>CAWCKY010000005.1:0-17912 GCA_963796275.1 uncultured Acidobacteriota bacterium
GCTGGTTAGTTGGATAGAATCTGTACTTAAAGGCCTTCTGTACTAGCACAAAGGTATTTTAGATTTTACTGGCAGCTATTGTAATGAGCGTTAATCGTGGACAAGAAGCCCACGATGCGAAATTCATCTCCATCCAAGCTCGCCAAGATGCTCTATATGGATGGAGTATTCTTTCGCGAATGATAACTTCGAACAACGACAAAATGGGCCAAAGATGAAGAGCTATAGATCACTCTATACCATTTGAACAGCCTTTTTCATTCCAGGCAGCTCTAGTAAATTTTAATTCAGCAATATATATATCAGCCGAAATTTTCCACGTCTTATAGGCATGAAGATCAGCGACTAATTGAAGAGTATGATAATAAAAGATAATTGAAAAACGTTCTGGTTCCTGAGCGCCAGCGGCGCGGGATGTTTATCGAACTCGTTCTCCCAAATCACACAAGCTCCGGAGGAGGAGCAAACATACAGGCATTCATAGCTCGCTCCTCCTCCGGAGCTTGTGCGACTTGGGTAATCGAATGCTAGATACATCAGGCTCCTCCGGAGCAAATCAGAAACTGTTGACAGTAACCAACTTTACTTTGCACAGTCATCAATTAATTCATGTCATTTATGCACCAGTATGAACGGAAAGAGACATATAAATCAGCCGTAAGCCAACTCACCGCCTAATCACCAAGCCATCCATTGGTTCTCATATCGACTGGAGGAGCCATTTGCCTATGAAAACTATCCCATTTCTGACAACCGTCCTATGCCTCAGTCCCTTCTCATATCTGTTCGCGCCGGAGAATGTTATGGCTCAACCATCAACCCCAATAACATCTTTCGGGGAATAAAGTTGGCGATCCCCTGGAGCCGGCGCCCAATGCTGCACATCTTCTATCGTCAAGAAAGGAAATTTTTTCAATCTGCTGATCGAAACGAGAACACTTATTGTCTTTAAATCAAACACGGGGATGACGCAGAGATTAAACGAGGCACATCGTACTGTTGATTACCTCCGGCGAGTTGTAATGCCGAGTTATAACAATGAACGAAGAGTGGGGAAAAATCGATCGATTTCTCCCCACTCTTGTTTTCGAGTAGACCAATATTTGATTGAGTAGAATTAAAAATGAAAACCTATTGAGTACTCTGTAACTTAAGATTTTTGATATTGCTATAGCCCGCGAAGCGGGCGATAGGATAAAGCCCAGGGTGTAGCCGAAGGCGGAACCCTGGGTGAGTCATGATAAATTGATTCAAGCCCATGAAATGGGCGACAGAGTTTGGGATCAACCACGCAATTTTAAGGGCTATCGCCCACTTCGTGGGCTCCCGCGACATGGTGACGAGATACCCAGGGTTCCGGCTTCGCCTCCACCCTGGGCTTTATCCTATTGCCCGCTTCGCGGGCTACAGCAATATATCAAAAATCTTAAGTTACAGAGTATTGAGTATCAGGTATGATTTTTGCCAACGGTACTTTCGCCACCCACAGTTAGGTTGTACCTCGCTCTATTGTGCCCTCTTCAGATTTACCACCGCTTTTATTCAATATATTTAACAGCAGGGATCTAGAATGTTAAATCAGCATATAGGTATGCCGCTCTTGGCCGCTCAGCGCGAAGTTTGGTTAGCACAGAAGGTCGATCCCGACAATCCTACCTACAACATCGGTCAATACATAGATATTCGAGGAGCGATTGATCCTACTTTTTTCGAGACTGCGGTACAAAAGGTTCTTGAGGAGGCTGAAGCGCTTCGGGTTTGGATTTCCGAGGAGATTGATGGCCCGCGGCAAGTCATTGATGATTCTCGGAATTGGTCGATGCCTTTTATCGATCTCAGTGAAGAATTGGACCCCGAGGCGGCTGCTCTTGATTGGATGAAGACCGATCTGGCTCGGGTAATCGATCTGACAAGTGCCCCGTTTTTCAACTTTGTCCTACTCAAGACGGGCCCTGAGCGGTTTTTTTGGTACCAGCGGTATCATCATATTGTAAATGATGGCTTCGGTGCCTGATATTGTAAATGATGGCTTCGGTGCCTGGCTCATTGCGCGACGCGTTGCTGAGATTTACACATCAAGAGCAAATAATCTACCAGACAATGACAGCCCTCTTGGTTCTCTGCGGCTTCTTCTCGAGGATGAAAAAAAATACCGCGCGTCAGAGCCGTTCGCGAGAGATCAAAAGTATTGGGTGGAAGGTTTGGCCGAGATGCCAGAGCCGGTAAGCCTTGCAGATAAGCCACCAGTCAAGTCCGCAGCTTTCTACGCCAGACTGGGTATATTCAGCCCGCCGGTGCGGATATGCTGCGGATGGTTGCGTCCCGCGCCGGGTCAACTTTGTCTCAGATCATTACTGCAGCGATAGCTGCCTATCTCAATCGATTGACGGGTGCGGATGAAATTATCCTCGGTATGACTGTCACCGCCCGCCTCGGGGCAGTCACGCGAAACTTGGGTATGTTGTCAAACGTGTTGCCGTTGCGATTGATGGCGTGCGCAGACATGACGGTCTCTCAACTCATACAACAGGGCGGACAGAAAAGCCGGCAGGGACTGCGCCACCAACGTTATAGGTCGGAGGAGCTGAGTCGGGAACTCGGCCTCACCGCCGCGAATCGGAGGTTGTTCGGTCCAACGGTCAACGTCATGTTGTTCGACTACGACCTATCTTTTTCCGGCCATTCGGCAACTACGCATAATCTTTCAACCGGAGTGGCCGAAGATATTTCGATCGTCGTCTATGGCAGATCCGAGGATGGCGGACTGCGGGTTGACTTCGATGCGAACCCGAATCTCTACACAATCGATGATCTGCTGACCCATCAACGAAGATTTTTGATGTTTTTAGAGACAGTAGCGGGTAATCCCGAAGAGCGGATAGGACGCATCGACTTGCTGACAGCCGAGGAGCGGAGACAGATACTGGAAGCGCGGAACAAGACGGCGCGCGCGATTCCGCAGGTGACGCTGGTGGAGCTGTTCGAGGAGCAAGTGCGGAGAACACCCGAGGCGGAGGCAGTGATTTATGAGGAGCAGGAGCTAACCTACAGAGAGTTGAATGAGCGGGCCAATCGCTTGGCGCACCTGCTGATCGGTGAGGGAGTTGGGCCGGAGGTGGTGGTTGCGCTGGCCCTGCCGCGGTCGCTGGAGATGGTGGTGGCGCTGCTGGGGATACTGAAGGCCGGGGCCGCTTATCTGCCGATCGACGCAGACTATCCTGCGCAGCGGCTGGCCTATATGCTGGAGGATGCGCAGCCGTACTGTGTGCTCACCATGACCGAGTTCACGTCACGGCTGAATGGCGGCCGTCACCTGCTCCATCTTGACGGGCAGGAGATGATCGACGCACTAGCCCGCTGCCCGACGAACAATCCTGGAGATCAGAATCGTGCAACCACACTCGCTCCGATAACCCCCGCTTATGTCATCTATACTTCCGGTTCCACAGGGGCTCCTAAGGGCGTAGTCATCCCGCACTCGGCGATTGTCAACAAGATCAGCACGCTCATCGGCTACCTTGATATTTCCCAGGCAACGCGTTATGCCGCGACATCTCCCATCATCTTTGACCCGTTGTTGGAGCAGATATTCTGCCCGCTCTGTGCGGGCGGGACATCAGTGATCGTTCCCGATAGCATCCGTGATGATGCTGAGCGCTTTAGCGCATATGCTGTAGAGCATCGGCTCTCGGTGCTTGATCTCACCCCTGGCCTAGTGGAGCATCTGATACAAAATGGCAGTTGGACTGTTCGACTTGATGCTCTCATAGTCGGTGGCGATGTTCTTCCAGTTGACATAGCGAATGAGGGAGTCGTGGGTGAGCTCTACCTGGCTGGTGCCGGGCTGGCGCGCGTATGGTGTCAGAGGCAGTCGAAGAAGACTTCGACACACAGTTTTCGCGCGCCAAGGTACGGTCATTCGACGGAGCAATGCTGCGCAGCTATAGCGCAGGAGCGCCGCGACAAAGGGCGGTAGTGCTGGTATCTGCGTGCGGCATGCCGGCGAAGCTATGCGAGCGCTGGATGCGCTTTCTGGGCGAAAATCATTTTGTCATCACTTGGGAAAGCCGCCTGTTGTTTGAAGATCTCACGGCGGACCAAGAGTGGGCGTATGATGTGGACGCGCATGTTGCGGACCTATTTGCCGTCATGGACCATTATGGCGTGCAGTATGCGCACCTGATGGGACTTTGCGGCGGGGCAGTGGTAGCGATCGCCGCGGCGGCAAAACGGCGCGATCGGGTTCAATCACTGAGCTTGTGGCATGGCGATTATGAGCTCGGTTCCGAAGACGAGACACCAGAATGACCTACAGGCGTTGATGGCTGTCGTCGCCAGCAGCCAATCGCAGGCTGAATATATCCACCAGGTATTCTCGTACAGCATGCCAAAGAACCTCCGCAAAATATTGCGCACATCGTGCTATATCCGTATGCAAACGCGAAACTGCTGCATCGCTACGGCAAGTCGAACGGAGACATCATGCAGACGAACGTGTCATCGCTGCTTAGCCAGGTGACGCAAACGTCACTCGTGGTCACGAGTAACGATGACAATACGGCGCACCCAGCCGGATCTAGGTTCGTCGCCGAGCGGCTTCCGAACGCGCGTTTGCAAATGGAAAAGCACGGCGACCATCTATCTCTTTTTCGACGCGCGAAGTCATGTGACCGAAGCGGCGTCGAGGTTCCTTGAAATTGTCGGTTACTAGCCCGGAGAAACTTGTCCGACAGAGAAGCTGAAAGTGACCAGGGACATTCCTGTAACGTTCCAAAGTCCGGGGCTTATCTAGCGACTGGGTTTGAATATCATCGAGGTCGGATGTGGATATTCATTGCTTGTTACTGCTGAAGTAAACCGCTGGTTTTTTGACAATCGGATACACTTCACCTGCGTCGAACCGTATGCACAGCAATTTCTCGTCGACGGGGTACCTGGCATCTCTGAGCTCGGGGCAATCGCCTTATATTCGGACTTTTGAGCGATCGAGATTAATGACAGCACAGCGCTCCGTTTCGAACAGTTTCAGTCAATCTCCGGAATACCGCATCTTCGACATCGGGTCGATCGTGGTCAAAGGGCGCTTGTAAAAACTGCTCGCTTGATGCGACCGCCTATCGATACGATCCTGGCTGAACCGCGCCTGATCAGGTTGCTTGCGCCGGCAAACAGCAAGAGAAGGCCCAAGAGACTCCAGGCGGCACCCGTGCGGAAGCTGTGTGCGCGGAAAACGAACTCGATGTGGTGGTCGCCGGCGGGAACAGACAGGCCGCGCAGTGAATAATTCACCCTCTCGACCGGAAATTGCGCCCCGTCAACCCGGGCCTCCCAGCCGGGATAGAAGATTTCGCTCAGGACCAGAAAGCCAGGCTGAGAATTCTTCGTCTGTATCTCGATCCGTTGTGGCTCGTAGCGTGTAAGCTTCGCCTCAGCGTTTGCCGGATCGCCGATCTGCGGCGGCGTCGGTTCTCGACCGGCGAATCTCTCTCGCTCAAGCAAGACCGTCTCCGCCGGATCGAATCGCGAGCCATCTTTCAGCCTCCCATTTCTGATTATCTGTAGCGCATCAGCGCCCGGCTCGATGACCGCGCGCCGTGCAAACCAGGCGCGCGGAAGAGATTTTGTATTCTCAAAAAGCTCGACCTCATTGAACCCGGCAATCTTGCGCCAACGATCAGCGGGCAAATCCATGCAGATAATGAGCGGCGTCGATCGTCCGGTCTCGGCGTCTTGGAACGATGCCCGATGGAACATCACATTGGCGTCTTCGTCTTCGCCTTCGTATTTAAAAGCGACTTGCTCGATCTCGGATCGTTCGAAGGGAATGCGCGCAATATATCGCTGCCCCACAAAGCCGTCAGCGGGATAAGTTTCAATGACAGGAGCGCGGTCGTGTTTGATGGATGCACGAACATCCGGCCGCTCATAGGCCCATTCCGAAGTATGCTCTCCGGCTCGCAGTTGGCGTTCGATAACGCGCCCGTCTTTGGTGTAGAGACTGATCGTCACGATGGGCGCTCCGTTCGGAATTTGAGGCGAATTTCCCATCGAGGAGATGATCGCCAATTCAGTCGCCATCGCGTTCACCCTGGCATTCCCCCGGACGCCCGGCTCCAATTTGAAGTATATCGGTGTTTCCAGGAAGCGTATCCTGTCACGCTCGATGGTGGGCGCGCCGTTCCCGATATCGGGCTGTTCGATCAACAGGTATTTCACATTGAGCAGATTGAATGATTGATCATCAGAGCCGAAGGCGCTTGGTCTCTGTACGTCCCCACCCATTGATATATCGCCCGACAGAGCCGCGTAGCGTAAAATATACATCGGGTCATATCCGTTGGCGCTTTGCAAACCGCGCGCGATCGAGTTGTTCATGGCGTCGAGCAGGTCTGCATTCTCCGAATTCATTAATACAGGAAAACTGTGACTGAGCACACGGAAAGAATTGAGGTCGGGCTCGCGCTCCTTGATTAATTTTACCGTGGGCGGGTCGGCGAGCCTCTCGGCGGGATTCGATGAAGCGATCCGCCATTCGTAAAAGAACCCGAACGACGCGATATCCGCGAAAAGCACCGCGACCATCGCCGTTCCCGTCACGTTTTTCAGAATCGTGGATCGTTTTCTGCACAGCGCGTAGAAAAAGACCGCTGCGGCGCTCAGGACGAAAAAGATAACCGGGATCAGAAATTCGGGATTCGAAGTCGATTTTGCGCCCGCAGGCAACGGCGTCTCCACGACGAGATAGTCAGCGAATTGTAGATAGGCGACTGCGGTAATAAGGACAAGCAGAGCCATCACTCCGACTCCGGACCTGATCGCGCGCCATATAAAATCGCTACTGTTACGTGAAACCCAGGTCACGCCCAATCCTGCAAGTGCGCCGCAAGCGAAGTTGAATTCGAGCAGATGCCGGCCAGGGCTGCGGAACAGGTTGTAGCCGGGCACATGGTAGAACGCCTGATAAATATCGAAAGGCAAGTAACGGCCGAACGCAAGGAACATCGCCATGACCGCGCAAAATCCCCAGAACCAGACCAGGCGGTTGGAATTCTTTTGCTTAAAATGTCCGATCAACGCAATCAGGCCGAAGATCATAACCGACATTCCGACATACCCCGCGGTCTCGGTCACGTTCCAGTTCCCCCAATAACCGATCTTGTATGGGGTCGCCAGACCGCCGCCGTAAAAATAGGGGAAGATCATCTGAAAAAGCTGCCAAGGTGGGAAAGAGCCGATGGTGAAATAATCATAAGTAAGAGCGGCGCGCTCCCCCTGCTTCACCAATTCAAGGCTCGGCATAAGTTGAATCGCCGAGAGCAAGATGCCGCAGACGGACATAGCGAGAGAGGTGAACAAGAATCGCATGCGCCGTTCCTTCTCTTCACGCAGTATGAGCGAAAAAAGCCCGTATGCCCCGGCGACCATCGCCGTGTAACAGCTCATTTGCGGCTCGCCGGCGAGAAGCTGCAGCACGATAAACAGAAGATCCGAGCGCGACCCAGCGCCATCGAGCTTCCAGATAGAGTTCTTCAATCGCCAGCACGATCCACGGCAGCCAGGCCGCCGCCGCAATCCGATCGGATTGGGCCAAGATGCGCGGTCATATAACCCCCGAAGGCGAACGCGATTCCCGCGATCATCGAACCGACACGATTACAACCGATGCGCCGCGCGTAGAGGTAGGCGCCGATCAGCGCGACATGATAGGTTGTGATCACCATCCAGTTCATCGCTTTAATCGGTGAAAAAATCGCGAACAGCCATGACGGAGGATAGAACGCTCCCGATACGATCGCCGCCATCAAAGGCATTCCACTAAAGAGATATGGATTCCACAATGGCAGATCGCCATTTCTGATCACCTCGCCGATCAATATGCGATGGCCCAGAATCAGAGTCCATGCCGTCGCCGGGTGCGAGTATGGCTTTGCCCATCACCGCCGGGTAGAAAAAGACGAGCGGCAGTAAGACTAGTGTGACGGCGGTTATAATACGCGCCCGATCGCCGGTAGATTCTTTTTCTGCTAGGAGCTTATCATCCAATTTTTCCCGTAGATCTTCTGTTTTAAGTACTTTCATAGCTTCGAGTGATTTGTGAATGCGAATCTGATGTCAGGGCACATCGTCCAGGTTCACGGTGGCGTCACCTCTGCGTGCGCTTCCGCATGAGCACGTACATCCCGCGGGTGAGCAGTTCCTCGCGCGAGTACGTCTTTAAGGCAAGCTCCCAGTTCTCATGCGAGAGGTGGGCCTCGTCGACGACACCGCTCCATGACTGCTGCGCGAGGACATGGAGACCGAGCTCTTCGGCGCGGATGCCAAACAGTCGCTGATAGACCTCGAGGCGCTTGCGGTTCATCGCCCAGCGAAAGTCGTTCACCTCCCAGTCCTCCGCGCCTGCCTCGCGCATCTTCGCCACGAACTGCTCCTCGTCAAGCACCAGATGCGCCCACGGCTCCGGCACCCGGTGTTGGAAATGGTTGCCGGTGTCCGCCGTCCAGATCGGGTCGAATGAGATGTAGGCATGCCCGCCGGGTCGCAAGACCCGCGCCATCTCGGCCAGGGCGAGATTCGGATCCGGGATGTGTTCGAAAGCGTTCACCGAGCAGATGAAATCAAACCACCCGTCGCGATACATCAGGCGCGTCGCGTCGGTGACGTCGAAGGCGAAGCGATCGACCGGCAGGTGATGGCTGTGTCGCTCGAGCTTCTCGGCGAGGAGTTTCGCGAACTCGCCCCCATAGCGGGCCTGCTGATCGATTATGTCGGCACAATGCACGCGTTTAGCCCGCGACGCGAGCAGGCCTGCGCGGAGGCCACCGCCGCCGCCGACATCGCAGACGGTCGCCGTCGGCCAGTCTAAGAAGACGCCGCAGGCTGCGAGGGTCGCATCCATATTCACTATCTGTGTACGGTGTTCGGTGAAATCTGCTGCCTCATCATACATGGCAATCCCTCGCTTCCTCGCGCCCCGGTTGGGACGCGGCGGCGTCGCGCAGCATACGTTTCGATGCGCTCCGCTATACGCAATCGGTCAAGTGAAAAAAACAAGGCCGCTTGAAGTCGCCGACCGAGCGCATTTGTTGCGGCGCGGCGAATCTTTTCGCTCTGGGCTAAAGATCAGCGCCAATTTGAAATCAAGCGAATTCTGCTATGGCTGCTTGCTGTATATTCGCTAAATCTGATTGAACCATTTCAGCAACCAGGTCACGGAATGTGTACTTCGGCTCCCAGCTGAGTATTCGGTGCGCCTTGGAAGAATCCCCGATCAACAGATCGACTTCCGCGGGGCGATAAAACGCGTCATCTATTTTGACAAAATCGCGATAATCAAGCTGGACTTCGGCGAAAGCCAACTCGCAGAACTCCCGCACACTGTGTGTTTCTCCGGTGCTAATAACATAATCATCCGGCTCAGGCTGTTGCAGCATCATGTGCATTGCGCACACAAAATCCGCCGAATGCCCCCAGTCACGCCGCGCATCCAGATTCCCTAACCGGACTTCAGTCGCCAGCCCCATCTTGATGCGCGCAACTCCGCTGCTGATCTTCCGCGTGACAAATTCAAACCCGCGCCGTGGCCCCTCGTGGTTGAATAAGATTCCGTTGCAGCAATACATTCCGTAAGCTTCACGATAATTTCTGGTTAACTCAAACCCGGCCACCTTACTGATGCCGTAAGGGCTGCGCGGATGAAATGGTGTGGTCTCTTTTTGCGGCACTTCATGTACTTTGCCGAACATTTCACTCGACCCGGCGAAGTAGAATTTGCAACCTGGTTGCAACTCACGCAACGCGGCCAGCATGTAATGCGTTCCATTGATGTTGGTGTTCAAAGTAGAGAACCCGTCGGCGAAACTCTCGGCTACAAAACTCTGCGCCGCGAGATGATAACATTCATCATATTTTTGCTTGCTGAAGACTTGGAAGATGCTGGGGTAGCTTTCCAGGCTCGCGGCGTGCAATTTGATTCGATCCAACAAATGGGTAATCCTGCCGAACCTGCGGTCGGGATCCTCTATTGCGATGCGGCGGACTATGCCATGCACGTCGTATCCCTCCGCCAGCAAATGTTCAGCCAAATAACTACCGTCCTGTCCGGTAATACCAGTAATAAGAGCACTTTTTCTGTTCATTGTTTCCTCTGATTTGTCCCACCTGTTGACGGGGGGCGTTTTATTCAAGTTTCTTCCAAACGAAAATCCCGACCTCCTTGATCCAAGGCGCCAGATATCAGCAAGCGTCAAAGGCGATCAGGATCGGTTATCCATGTTGACTCCAGTTTCAGTCCACAACTCTTATGATCGGAAAACATCTCTTCAATCCGGCATCGGTCGGCCTAAACCTCGCGCGCTTTTTCGGCGCCGGTGAGGTTAGTGATCACAGCCACTGCTCCCCTGGTCGCGATCCCAGAACCGTTACCGGATTGACTCGATGCGACGTTTTGCTGTCCATGGCGCGCTTGATCGATTTCCAAATCAGGTTCCGTCCACGGTTGGCTGAACCATCCAGCGGCCAGGGATATACATTGATTAACAAACGAGTCCGTTACGCTAACCCAGTCAAATTTACGCGCAACAGCGATGCCATTTTTTGCCAACCTGGTACACAAATCCGAATCATTGACTAGGGCTGCGAGACCGCTTTTCAAGGACGAATCATCCACTAACAGCGCATTCTCGCCATCCACAGCCATGTCATGAAACGCCGCGCAGTTGTAATTCAAAATCACAGGCTTCCCTGCCAGCCAGGCCTCAAGAACAACGAGGCCGAAGCTTTCGCTGGCGCTCATGTTGCATAACGCAATACAGGACATCAGTGCGCCTCTGACTACGGATCGAGGCTGGCGACCGAGGTATGTTGCGTTGGGGGAATCGATTAAAACACCATCATCATCCGGGCCAATCAGAATGACATGTAGATTAACCCCATCGCGATTCAGTTCCTCCACGGCAGCAATGATCTTTTGGTATCCCTTGGCGCCAGCCTTGCGACCAAGTACAAGGATGAATGGCCTGGCGCCGCCGAAAACCTCCCTGAATGCTTCAACATCTTGCGGACAGAAATCCTCCCGGATGTCGCAACCCCCAGGTAGATAGAGGACATTGACTCCCTTACCAGCCAGAAAGTCGCAAGCCAGCCTGGGCACAGCCAGAACGAGGCTGGCCTTCCGCGCGCTTTCCAGGACATCCGGGAAGTGATAGAAGTCGTCGTCCAAATGGGAATGGGGAATCAGAATCGAGGGCACACCCTTAGTTTTCGCCGCCTCAATGGCAACGACGGCTGGCCTGAAAATGTTATTGTGAGTCACCACTAGATCGTATTCCGCCACATAGTCTGCGATGAACCGTTCCATACTCGAGCTCCATGGCCCACGTCCGTCAGTCAGTCGAACGTTTTGCGCGGCTCGTGTTTTCTCCGCCGTCTGGTGGAGTATCTCGAAGGCGCTCTCTGCCCCCATGCGAGGTAAAACTTGTTGGGCCAGCGTCGGGGCCGCCAGGTCAATAGCCCTATCCGCGACTTTAAGGCCAGTCACCAGAAAACCAATCGGCCGAGGGTCATGCTTCTGCGCGGCGGCGGATGTAGAGAATTCGAGTTCTCCAGCTCTCGCCTGAAAACCGAGACGAAAATGGCCCTCCACCGTCCAAGGGCCTGCCACGGCCTTATTTTGGCTGTGGGCGGTGATCATCACCGAGGCGGGGGCGAAGCCGACGACTTGAATCCGCGCAGGATCAGCCAGGAAAATCCCACACTCGGCAAATGTCCAGCGCGACGTGAACTCCCCTTTGACTTCCGGATCTCCCCATCCCCAGGTCAGGCCTGTTTCTAAGTAGTCACTGGCCAGTCGCCGGCTCACTGACCTTTCAAATCTCGGTTGCGCTCGCCATGCGCTCCGTAAACAGGCGTCTATCAAGGCCTGTCCTGGCGTCTCAGCGGGAAAACGCGCAAACCGCACATTCGGAATGTCCACCGGGGCGCCGCATTTCCGGTCGAAAGAATAAGTCTCGCTAAACCGCATGTGGTTATGTATGCCGCTGATTTCGGGAGCCACCACATCCACATCAAATTGGCCGCTATTACCCAATGCCCTGATAAATTTCTCGATAAGCAACTCTGCTCCACCGAGCGGAGGAGATGTATATCGATAGGTTACAAAGAGAAGCCTTTTTCGCTTTACCTCGAGGTTTTGGAGAAGAGAGACAAAACGCGCGCCAAGGCCCTGCATCGCCAACTCGCGATCAAACAAGTCTCGCCTTGTCGCCCTCGCTTGCGCCGCAAGGAGTTCGGGGCGGCTCAATATTGACAGTATGGTTTCGGCAAACTCTTCAATGGACGCTACCGCGACATGTTCCTGGATGGAAGCTGGATAGCCACGCAGCCCGAATTCAGTGGTTGCCACATACAGGCCATTGCCGAGGAAATCGGCCAGTTTGACATTGGAGCCACTGCCGGACATCACAGGATTGACGGCCAGACTACAGGCCTGCATCACAGCGCTTTTAGTCACATCATCCAACACGCCCCACAGATGCGCATTGGGCGCCGCATTCTGAATAGCGTCACAGACCGAACCAATCAGATGGAACTGAACGTCGCCGCACTGCGGCGCGAGCCGCTCCATGATGAATTGAGCGGCTTCCACGTTCGGCATATGCGCGGAGCCAAGAAACACCACGGAACGATCATTGATTTTTCCTCGCAAGGTCATTTGCGCATTGTCCACCGCTACGCCCGTTTCAGGCGCTGCAGCCCCATTGCGCACGACAACCACCGGCCCGGCGGTCCGCTTGCCGCGCACCAGGCTTTCCGCATCCTCCTGGGAGACAGCGACCACTGCCGCGGAGCGCTCTACGGCAAAGCGCTCGTTGCATTCGACGTCCGCTATCAATTCCTCCTTTAAAGGGTGCCGCTCCAGAAGGCGCTTCTTGAGTTCTGTCTCGTTGTTCTGCGAAGAATAAACGAAGCGATCTCCCCAGGCGCGTGGCAAATCCGCCATGTAGCAATGATCCAGAACGATGCACCGGGCTGATTGCCTGAGCACCCGGTAGATAATCTTGAGATAGGGATTGGCCAAGCAATTTCGGCTGGCGACGATGTCATCGGCGGAGACAGGAAATTGAGAATTGACGCGTTCAAGCTCCGCCAGGTGATCGGGTGTCTTCGGCACATTGATGACGGTAAGGTCCCCCGCCAACTTTTTCGCCTGCAGCTTGCCATTGCCGGAGAAGCTGACGTGGACGACCGGGCTCCATTTACGAACCGCCGCATAGAGTCCACGAATTCGTGTGCCCCCTCCACCAATCTCTGCGAACGCGTCATAGTCGTTAAGGGCAAGCACAAAGCGTTTGGAAGGCATTGCAGTTTTGGCTTCGGCGAGTTCTTCGATATCTCTCGCAGTGGACTGCGCAATCGCCTGCCAGGTGTAGCGCACCCGCGCCAAAGCGTTTCCCGCAGCGCCCACAGAAGCCAGGCCCACTGGCTTCGCGGCAGCTGCCCGGATCGCTTCTGGAAACTGGTCCAGTGATGCTTCCAGGTATTCGGCGTCAGCCCTGGCTTGAATGCCCCTCATGCCGAAGGGCGTGGACAACACCGGCAGCCCGCGCGCGAAGTAATCCAGCACTTTCACGTTCGAACCGCTTCCCGACATCATGGGATTGAGCGCCAGACTCGCCTGGCCCAATAGACGATTTTTCAACTCGTCGTCGACCACGCCATGGCGGCAGACGTTCGACGGGTATTTCCCTTCGGGCAAGCAACTGCCAATAATATCGAATGTAATCTCCGGAAGCCGAGGCGCCAGGGTACGCGCGATAAATTCGGCTGCGCTCACATTCGGCGGATGGCCGCTACCCATGAATACGGCGGTAAAGGCGTCGGTTTCAAATTTTCCGGCGCGCGCCGGAGCGTCAAGGAGGGTGGCGCCATTCGGCGCGCAGGCCGCATGAAAATTCGCTTCCGGGGCTATTTCACGGAAAGCGATCAGATCGTCTTCACTGCAATACAACAGCAAATCCGCCCATTCCAGCATGCGTAATTCGGCCTGGCGCACGATTTTCATGAATCAGCCCTGATTTTTCACCAGGATGCAACTGCCGGTACAACTGGGTTTCGCAATTATAGGAGTTATATATGCGGAGTTTATTATCGATCCCGGCAAATAGATCGTATGCCGCTGTGAACGGGGAATCATGAATAATTACATCCGCTCTTTCGTACTCCTCCAGATAAGCCTGATGTAAGCGGGTTGGAAAATTTCCACAAGACGCAATGCACGGCCCCGACAAATCACCACCACCGGAATACTCATCGAGAACAGTCCATTGTTCACTAAAGAACTGGTCTTTCGGAATTCGCCGCTCGATAAATCCGACTCCATGATTCACAACCTCCTCCTCGACGCCCGAGTGAGTCGAGGTCACGAGCGTAATTTCAAACCACTCGCTCAACGCCTTGTAAAAATTGAACAAGCGGGATTGACCTCCATTGGATGGAGGAACAAATGCAGGAAAAAAACAGAACGCAAGAATCTTCTTCATTTTCATAGCTTGTCTGAATAGAAATGGAAGCTCGATTCAAGAGGGGTACGCTGGTCCGCATTGATGCCCCGCAGGCCGGGCCGCAAGGTGGCGCATTCCTGGCCACCAGAAACACGGACGTCAAGCATGACCGAATCAGCCGATGTTCCAGACCAATTGGGGGAAGTTTGTGCACGGCCACCGGCACATTTCATGCCTATTGCATTCGCTTTCTCACGTTTAGGACGCACAATACTTGCCAGCCAGCGAAGCGGCTCCGTAACGCGCCACGAACGACTGCTAAAGACTTCCTGTAAAGTAGCCTCGGCCTCCGCCGCCCGTTCTTCGGCTTGCCGAGCGAGGAGTTTGGCTAGCTGGGCGTGGGATTCGGCCTGACTGGCCCGATGTTCGACTTCCTTGGCCTTCGCTACCGCTTCTCCAGCCCAGCGTCCCGACTCCAGATGTTCGCTTCTCACAAAATCATCAAATACATTGAGTGGCGCCTTAAAAGCGACCTTCAGGTTTCCGTTTTCACCCGCGACGTCATACCTATTCATCTCCTCGAAGTAGGCGTATCCGTACTCCGTTAGCTGATTTACTGCCTCGTCGCCCATGGATGCGTTTTGCCGCCTGCGGGGCGCTCCCGCGAATGGACGATCTCGCTGCGAATCTTCCCAGAGTGGCCGTGTGCTCGAGCATCGTTCATTCAGGCGATAATCCTCTCCCAATAAGCATTGCAACAACATCCCCGCGCTTTCCTTCCAGGTGAGCCACGGCATATCGTCTGATTTCGGATGATTATTCTTGTGCTGTAGCGCCTGCCATTCCTCGATCGCATTTGCCAACGCTTCCTGGTCATTGCCCTTGAAATAAAAGGCACGCTCTCCCGCCACTTCTCGGAAGACCGGAATGTCACGCGCGATAATCGGCAGCTTGTGGCGCGCCGCTTCGATGAGCGGCAGGCCGAAACCTTCTCCGTAAGAGGCCGCGATCAGGCAGGCGCTGGCGTCGTAAACCTTCTCCCGGTATTCATCACTAATGCCTTCGAGCCAGAACAACCGCTTGCCTAGCTCCGGGTGGCTGCGCAGCTTACGGATGATTTCCGGAATCGTCCGCCGCCTGTCGTCCGACATATCTGCCCACCCTCTTTCCCGACAATCACCAGGTTGATATCCAGACCTTGCCGCCATAGCTCAGTAAAAGCTTCTAAAACCTGCAAATAACTTTTGCGCGGCTCGATCATGCCAACCATTAAGAAACTCGGTCGGGATTGGAGCTGGCCCAGCGTCCATTCAGCGTTGTCGGGCAGACCGCGACTGGCGGCAATGTTTTCGATTTCGGTGCCGTGATGTGACCAGGTAATGCGAAAGGGGCGTCGGCCGCTCCATTCGAGCCCCGAATCTTTCAGCCATATGGCAAAGTCGTCAGCGACAGTTTCCGAAACGCAGATTGCGCCATCAAACTTTGAGACCGCCTGGAGCCACTCAGCGTGACGATCGTGCGCTCCCGGCGGAAATACGTCCGGCATTGTGATGGGTAGTAAATCGTGGACCATGGAATACACCATGACGCCCCGGTTGCGGTAATACGCATACAATCCCTCGCGCTCCGCCTGAATCAGCAGATCGCCGGATATATCGAGTCCAACCAACACGTCACCGCACTCGGGTTCAACGATTTCGTCAGCGAGCACATCCGCCGGACACCCCAACAGGCCGAGGGTGTAGCGGCGGGCGTAGCGGTAGCGCCAGCCCCCTTCTTCATTGCTGAGATAAACGGGTTCGACTCGGTAGCCCCCGGGCGCGTCATCCAGCAGCGCCAGGGTCAGCGCGCGCGCCACCCGTTCGATACCGGTTTTACGATCGATGAGGGAGGTGGCAGAGACATCGAGAAACAAGCGTCTGGACCGGCGCGGTAACGGCAGCGTGGCGGCAAGCGTCTGCGAGAGGTCTTGAAGCTGGGTATCGTTCGGCGCAAACATTTCAGCCGCGATGGCGCGTATCAAACCGGGCGCCGCCGTCTCGGCTCGGCGATGGAAGTGCTCGATGGCGTCCGCATAGCGCTGAGCGCATTCGGCGCTCGGCTCATGAGGGATCACCGCCCAGTCAGCCTCCTGGATTGATCCGTACCACTGTCTTGCCAGGTCCAGTGAAGAACCGGAATGAACGATAAGGCCCAGCGCCCGCTGCAGGACATCGAGGTTGCATGGATATTTCCCGACGACCGATTCAAGATCCCGGGCGCGAAACCGCTCGCGAACGGCGCCATATCCATGGGAATAATAAAGCGCTTCCGTCCAGACATTGGGCTCGATCCCGGCTATCTCCCTGGGAGCGACAACGTTGGGGAGGAAAAAATCATGCAGCGCAACCACGCCCGGAATCATCCGCAGCAACTCGAACATATGCTGATAAGATAGCGAATTGCCGATATGGTAAAGCACTCGATCAACATCGCCGGCGTGTGAAAGCAACCATGGGACGTCTCGTATGGCGCAATGCTCATTGATCCACGGTTCGACACGGTCCTGTGCTGCCACAACATCAATATCATAGTGTTCCGCAAGGGCGGGCAGCAGTTGAGCGCTGTAATCGGCGATGCTGCTGCGTTCCGGCGGTAAGGAAGTTACGAAAGCGAGTCTCGGTTTCCGCCCGGTCGATCGACGAGTTGGATTAGTCCGCCGCTCCGATCTCAATGACTCCCACGCCGCCATCGCCCGCCCGGCCGTTCGTCCCAGGAAAACTTCGCGGCGCTTGTATCGCCGCCCCGGATCGGCCGGAAGTATGCGTTTAAGGCTTCTGAAGTGTTGACAACTCGGCCGGCGGGGAGGCCAAAATGAGCGAGCCCTTCTTGCCGCGAAGCGTCAGAAATGGCGAGGTAAAGCGCCGCGCGTTTGAAGTATTCGAGCTTGCGTTGATAGTATTCTGCGAAGAGTGGATTGGGCTTTAAGTAGTGATCGGGATTGAGCAGAGGGGTTAGATCGTGAAGCGTCACACTGACGAGCGCGTCGCCGTCGAAACGGCCGATGCTGGTTACGGCGTCATCTTCATAGCCTTCAAACAAGCTGCAAACGTGGATCACGTCCGGCGACAAGCTAGCGAGAAAAGCTTCGCGATGCATTCGGCCGCTCCTCGCCGCGAGTCATTACCCGGCTGACATTCCCGCACCGGCCCGAGCGCGTACCACACACGGATGTTTTCCTGCGGGAGCAGACCGTCGAAAGCCACGCGGATGGGTTCGATGGTGTCGGGAAAAAGACCGTTCAAGGCGATGATGATTTCATGCTCGCCGCGGTGCCGCGCGACAGCCTGGGAAAACGACATCGTATAACGCCCGGTACCCCGAGACCGGTTTTCGGTTTGCGCTCCTTGCATATCAATGACAATACGCATCGTC
>CAWCKY010000006.1:0-2934898 GCA_963796275.1 uncultured Acidobacteriota bacterium
GGTGAAAAATCGGTGGGCTTTCCTTTATATTTGCTTTACTAAGCCGTCCAATATTGGACAGCAATGACGGCGGAGACGGCCTGATCATTGTCTGTGGCGTTCATCGCCGGCTGCGTTGACGGCTTTCAGCCAGTAATTTGAAGAAAGGAGCCATTTATGTGGCGACAAGCAATCGGCCGAACCGCAACTTTAATTGAAGGTCAAACTAATGGTACGGCTCCCAAGGCGAACGAGCCGCCCTGGATAAGGCCCTGGTGGCAGCCTTCTGAGGGAAAAAACGCGGCGTTCTTCTACATTGTGATGATTCACGCCCTGGCGCTGGT
Organism: uncultured Acidobacteriota bacterium; assembly: GCA_963796275.1. Taxonomy (GTDB): domain Bacteria; phylum Acidobacteriota; class Blastocatellia; order RBC074; family RBC074; genus JAKEHZ01. The sequence goes on from CAWCKY010000006.1 coordinate 324, forward strand.
CGGGCTGGTCCTATTTCCCATACCAGGCTGGCGCGTTCTGGCCGTGGCCCTGGCAGTCGCTGCAATCGGCGGGGTCGGGACCTCAGTCTGCTATCACCGCTGCCTGGCTCACCGCTCATTACGATTGAATCGCGTGGTTGAGAATGTGCTGATCTTTTTCACCATCTTCAACGCCTCGGGAGCGCCGCTGACGTGGGTGGCGCGACACCGCAATCACCATGCGAAAGCCGATACCGTGGAAGATATTTCGAGTCCACGCCATGGGGGTTTCTGGTGGGCGCACATCAGATGGGTTTATCAGACGTCAGGCTCAGAGGTTCGTCGCTGGTGCCCTGATTTGGACAAACTCAAGTATCGGATTTGGAGACCGCTTCAAATTCCCATCATCATACTTTCAATCTTCTCAGGGTTGGCAATGGGCTGGGAAGGGTTCTTTTGGATTGGAGCCATCCGCCTGGTCTATGTGCTGCACTTACAAATGTTCGTCAATAGTTTGCTCCACATGACGCCCGGGCTGCCTGAAGGAGTGGATTCAAGCCGGAACCTCTGGTGGCTGGGGCCATTGCAATTGGGAGCGTGGGGAGAGAACTGGCACAGGAATCATCACGGGGATGCTAACTCGGCCCGCTTCGGGCGCTGGTGGTGGCAGACCGACATTGGCTGGTATGTGATTTGTGGGCTCAAGTCATTGAGGCTGGCGAGCGAGGTCAGGCTACCGAAAGAATTCCGCAAGCTAGGGAGCAGGATAAAGAGTCCTACCTCCTTTTGTCAGCCTTAGTCAAGATATCCAATTTGACGATCTCGTAACATCCGCAAGACCTCGCTTCCAAGCCCGCTCGGTCGAGGATCGTGATCTGGCCTCGGACGTAGCTGATCAGTTTCCCTTGCTTGAGGGCACGGGCTGCATTGGTGACGCCCTCGCGACGCACGCCCAACATGTGGGAGAGGAACTCCTGAGTGAGCCGAAATTGGTTTGACCGGAGACGGTCGTGCGTCATAAGCAGCCAACGGGCGAGGCGCGCCTCCACCCTGTGGAAGCGGTTACAGGCAGCCGTCTGGGAAATCTGTGCCAGTAACGAGTTCGCGTAGCGGCGGAGCATATCCGGTAACGGTCCCTCATGCCCGACGTGTTTGCGCATTGCTTCAGCCTTCATCCTCATGGCCGTGCCCGCTCCCTGCACCAGCGCCTGGTTGAGCGAAGCGCCCACCCACAGGAAGACAGAGATGCCGACCATACCTTCGTCGCCCACGATGCCAACTTCGAGGGTCGAGCGCTCTGCCACCATGGAGAGCAAAGAAACAATGCCCTGATTCGGGAAATAGACATGCCGGATGATCTCGCCGGATTCGTATAGGATCTCACCGAAAGGTAAGGTGACCTCCTTTAAGTGAGGCTGCAGCCGTTGATATTCTTTGGTTGGCAGGGCGGCGAGCAACCGGTTGGTCACCGGCTCGCGTGTTCTTGTGGATCGAAACATGAAGAGTCTCCTTATCTGGTTGCTGTCATGTTTGGGAACCCAACAGACGGCACAAGGAGGAGGTAATCGGCCCGATCCCGATGTCGAATGGTGAACTTTATCAAAGATAAATTAACTACCACCACACACTATAGGACGGGCGAGGGCTGTCTATGCGCTATCGCACACACCTGAAGTTGGTGAAGGCGTGGGGAGCGCACCTGGCCGAGCAATCGAGCGCGACCACGCATGTTTGCGGGCCTCGCGATAATTCTTTCAAACGAGTTCAATATTAGACGAAAACTCATCTCCAATCAGCCCATCGTATGAATGCAAAAAGGAGTATTGGCACTAAGTCGCCGAAATTGACGCTCGATGACTCGCGCTCCAGGCTTTCAAATTTACAATCTGACCATCGCCATCGCTAAGATTGCCCAACAGCAACATGGTAGTTGATCACCTTTTGGCATTGATGGCAGCTCGCCCCGAAGCGCCGGATTCGCTTTTTCGGGGTTTCGACCCGGAACTGATTACCTCGTTCAGGTCGCCTGGCGGAGGGCGCATTTCTGCGGGCCTCGATATTCTTCTTTAAAACTCGTCCCATATTGAACAGAACCCCATCCCCAATCAGCCTATCCTTGCAAACGTAAGCCGGAGTCGGGGTAGGCATCGGCCCCACTCACCCGGAGTTTGCGGGCAAATACTTAAACCTGGAGGAGAATTATGCTTTGGACAATTATCGTTATCCTTGTCGCCCTGTGGCTATTGGGCCTGGTCGGCGGCATCGGCGGTTCAATGATTCACGCGCTGCTTGTTATTGCGGCGATAGTGTTGGTCTACAACCTGCTCAGTGGTCGCCGGGCGGTGCTCTAGCTAGCCTAGTCTAGAGCTGTTTGCAATTGGAAGTACGGCGAACTGTTGTCGCTACTTCCGCCGTCAGATTGGTTGATTTTCAAAGGGCTTTCCAATGAAGCCCCCCGCACTTCTCTACTTAAATAACTGGAGTGAACCAATGAGATATATGAGGCAAACCATTTTGATGAAAGCCATGTTCGCCACAGCTCTCCTGCTTATGCTGGGGATGACTCGCACGGCTCTCTATGGGCAGTCTAGCGAGGGGCGCGCTAAAAAGGCGCCGGGGAAGACCAAAGTTCTTTCGACCACAGCGTCAGGCATGCCAATCGTCTGGCGAGATCCCGGCGCGGTCGAGACGCTCGACTTTGTCGGCGGCCCCGGAGGGCGGGAGCAAGTGCCTAAACCACCGTTCGCATTCATTGAAGAAGATCGCACCGGTTCCAATCCGAAGATCAAGGTGATGGATGCCAACGGTGTCGAGTGGTCAGTCAAATGGGGTTTAGAGGTTAAGGCCGAAGTCTTCGCCTCGCGGATAGCCTGGGCCGCCGGTTACTTCGTTGAGCCCTCATATTTTGTCGCGAGCGGCAAGATTGACGGCGTAAAGAAGTTGGGCCGCGCTAAGGAGTATGTTAACTCTGATGGCAATTACACTGACGCCCGCTTCGAGATGAAGGAAAAAGGTATTACCAAGCTCGATGGCAAGCAAAGCTGGCAGTGGGATAGAAATTCGTTGGTTGGGACCAGGGAATTCAATGGCCTCAAAATCATCATGATGCTGGTGTCAAACTACGACAATAAAGATGTCCGCGACCTTGGCCGAGGCTCGAATACGGCAATTTTTCAGTATCCGGTTGGCGACACTGTGGAGTCACGCTATGTTGTTACTGATTGGGGCGGATCCATGGGCAAGTGGGGTGGCTTCTTCAGCCGTGAGAAGTGGGATTGCAAGGGCTATGCGCAACAAACACCTGAATTCATCAAGGGCGTCAAAGGCGGCTTCGTCATCTGGGGTTGGTCAGGACAGCATACGAAGGATGGCGCCGAAGGGATCAGTGGGAGTGACATGAAATGGCTTCTCCGATATATCGGGCGGATCAGCGATAATCAGATACCGCGTGGGTTTGAAGGCGAGCGGAGCGACTCAGGAGGAAAGCCAGTGCTTCACGAAAGCCCTGCGGGATCGCATCCTTCAAATGCAGATTCTCTAACAGGTTGGCTTCAGGTGAGTGAGGCCATACGATTTTGCTCAGTCAAAAGTAAGGCTATCAGTGCAACGAGCTATAGGACGAACACGGAGAGAGTAACCGATGAAAGTAATGGTCCAACCCGGCGACGGGATCGCACTACTGCTCTCAGGTATCAAGAGCGCGAAAAAGAGTATCGAAATCGTAATTTTCCGTTTCGACCAAAGTGAGCTTGAGGCAGCGCTGGAGGCCGCTGTCGCGCGCGGCATGGCAGTGCAGGCGCTCATTGCTCACACCAACCGAGCAGCGGAGAAAAGCCTCCGGAAATTAGAGCTGCGCTTGCTTGCGGCGGGCGTCACTGTTTCGCGCACCGCTGACGATTTGGCTCGCTACCATGACAACTTCATGATCATTGACCGCTCCACGCTTTATCTGATGGCGTTCAATTTAACCCACGTGGACATCTACCACAGCCGGAGCTTCGGCATCATCACTAAAGACCGCAAGTTCGTGCAAGAAGCCATCAAGCTATTTGAGGCTGATACCGCACGACAGCCTTACACGGCGGGGCTGGACACTTTTATTGTGAGTCCCGTCAATGCTCGCAAACAGCTCGCTAACTTCCTCAGTGGGGCGCGCAAACAATTGCTGATCTATGACAACCAGCTTGCCGACATGCAAATGATCCGCCTTCTGCAAAGCCGCGCCAAGGGGGGCGTTGAGATTAAGATCATCGGACGAGTGGGTAAGCGAGGCATCGGACTGGCAGCGCGAAAATTGCAAGGTATACGCCTGCACACACGTACTATCATCCGGGATGGGCGCCAAGCATTCATTGGCAGCCAGAGTCTGCGGAAATCTGAACTGGACGCGCGCCGGGAAGCCGGGATCATCTTCCGCGATCCAAAGGTGATCAAACGCTTGCTCGCCACGTTTGAGACCGATTGGGCGGCAACAGAACTTGCCCAAGACCGGACGGCTAAAGACAGTGAGCATTCGTCCTCGGCGGTATTTATCAAACAGGCCGTCAAAGAAGCAATCAAAGAGATGGTTGAAGAGATGAAGACTGAGGTTGAGGAAATCATATCAGAGACAGAAGAGGTGAAAGAGGCGGTCAAGGAGGCGGTCAAGGAGGCGGTCAGAGAGGTCGTCCAAAAAACAGATTCCGCTGCGTGAAGCTTAAGGTGGCATCAACTGCCGAGCCTCTTGCCGCCTTTCTTCTCGTCGAGGATTTATTTCTGCAGTTGTCCAACATTGAACGGCGGTGGATTGGCATTCGGCGTATTCTGGCTGAAAAGGAGGATCCTAAAATGGATAACACAACAATCATCATTATCGTTGCCGCATTGATAGCTGTCGCGGCAATCGTAGCGGCGGGGTGGATGTATTTGCAGAAGAAACAATCCGGGAGGCTGCGTTCCAGGTTTGGATCTGAGTATGACAGGCTCGCTGAGGTCGAAGGCGGCCGGAGGCGCGCTGAAAGACTCTTCACGAACGCGAAAAGCGGGTGGAGAGATTCAACCTGGTCCCCTTGTCTCCCAAAGATCGCGATCGATTCGCGGGGGCGTGGCAACAGGAGCAGGCCGGATTTGTGGATGATCCCCGAGCCGCTGTGGCTAATGCCGACAGCCTGGTGGCTGAGGTTATGAAAGTGCGCGGCTACCCGATGAGCGACTTCGAGCAGCGGGCGGCTGACATCTCAGTGAATCACTCACTTCCCGTGAAGAACTATCGTATCGCTCACGACATCGCGCTCCGCGATAGCGGCGACGAGACAAGCACGGAGGAGTTGAGAACGGCTTTGCTTCACTATCGCATGCTTTTGAAGATTTACTCACAGGGGATGCAGCAGAACCTGAAAACCAAAAAGTGACCGCTGTAGGGGCTTTAGGCAGGCAGTGAATCCTGTTCAGCAGTAATCGGAGGTATTTGAAGGAGGTCGCAGATGATCGAGAGGGGATTTGATACGGAAGAAATGCCCGTGACTGAGCGAGGAACAAATAATAGCCAGCCACTGACAACCGCGCAGATGGCCGGTGTTGCGGCCGGGGCTGCGAGACGAATGCCAATTTTTGATCAAATAGATATTGATCGCGAGCGCGGCGCTGTTGATTATCAATCCACTATAGACAGCCAACCGGCCGCTGTAGGCAGCCAGCCGGAAGAAGCTCCGGCGACGTTGTTTGAGCAAAGCGCGCTCCAGGATTTCCGTTCTCGCTGGGGAGCAATCCAGACCGGGTTCGTCGATAACCCGGTTGGAGCAGTAAAGCAGGCGGACGAACTGGTAGCCGCGGTGATGAAACGTCTCGCGGAGGTCTTCGCCGATGAGCGAGTAAATCTGGAACAGGAATGGGTCAAGCGTAATGATGTTTCGACTGAAGATCTACGTGTATCAATACGTCGTTACCGCTCATTCTTTGACCGACTGCTTTCCGTCTAAATCAGAGCAAGATGGACTGATCACAAATAACAAATTTTGCCATACGCGCTCCGGGCGGCTGAAGCTTAAGTCGCGCCGGGCATCGCAAAGCAGGTTGGCGAACTCTGTTCAAACGTCTCCTCTCGCTGTTACTCAACAGGAGAGAGGGTAATGAAACATTACTGGAGCATCCGTCGCCAGCCCAAACGGTCCCAGATGCCGCCCGGCGCGGGGATCAAGCTTATCAACTCCTACTTGACCGGAGTCAGATTCTTCATTCGGTGACGGAATCTCCACCCATCACCGAGGAGGTAATCAGTGAAAATCGCGATCTATGTGCGTGTCTCGACTCAACGTCAAGCTCAAACCCAAACCCAAACCCAAACCCAAACCCAAACCCAAACCAGCGCTCAGCAACTGGAGCGCCTGCGTGGGCACCTACAACTCAGTGGATGAGCCTGGCTAATTAAAACATCTTCGATGATGAAGGCTACAACGGGCTTTCGCTCAAACGACCCGCACTGGATCGATTGCGTGACGCAAGGTCGCTTTGTCCGCATGCTGATCACAGCACCTGACCGCTTCGCGCGCAATTACGTTCATCAGGTCCTGCTCCTGGAAGAAATGCAGAGCTATGGGTGCCAAGTCGAATTTCTCGACCGCCCCCTGAGTCAAGACCCGCACGATCAACCGCTCCTCCAAGTGCGTGGAGCAGTCGCCGAATATGAGCGAACCTTTATTGTCGAGCGCACGCAGCGCGGTCGCCTGACCAAACTCAATGCCGGCAGTTCAACCGTATTCGAAACAGCCGGGGTGGTTAATGCAGGATTGATTTCTTCGTAATCGGTAGATATGAGCGGCGCCTGATGTTGCAAGCAGTTCCCCGGCACTAGAAAACTTGTCATTAGCATGCGTTGTCGCTGCGGGCAGAACTCATTGGCCAGCATGCCGGTTTCGGCATCAATCTCCACCGTCTCCAACCCCGCAGGTTTAAAGAATCGTTGGCGGCCAGATCGGGGCGCAACTGTAATGCGCGTGTGATAAAGTCGGCCCAGATAGGAACGGCAGCCTCGCCACCTGTCAACCCGAGGTCGCTATTGTCGTCGTTACCCACCCGCACAATGACCAGCAAGTTCGGCGTATAACCGACAAACCAGGCATCGCGTGAAGTGCCGGTCTTGCCGGCCGCCGGGCCGTGATAACCGAGGCTGCGGATGCGCGCAGCTGTGCCGCGGTTGACTATATCGGCGAGTGTGTGGGTCACCAGGTAAGCCAGCGAGGACTGGGGCGCGCATACTTTGGACGCGTCGCCTGTGATTAAGACCTTGCCGTTGGCCTTGATCGTGCGGATCGCGAGCGGGTTCTACTCTGACGCCACCATTGGCAGAGGTCGTGTAAGCACGAGCGATGTTGAGCGGCGTGGTCTCGAATGCCCCGAGCGCCATTGAAGTGTAGATCTGTGGTCGAGAAGGCGAGCAGCCATCTCGGCGACGTGTTCCAAACCTACTTGCATGGCAGCATCGACCGCGACGACGTTGAGCGAACGAATGATGGCTTCGCGCAGCGTCACTTGCTGATTGGAATAAGAGTGGCCGAAATTCTGTGGCAGGTAGGCTGCCTTGTAACCAAATTCAATCTCATGCGGCGCGTTCATAAAGGTCCTCGCCGGTGAAATCCCATGCGAGAGGGCAGCCGCGTAGACGATCGGTTTGAAAACCGACTCTGGCTGGCGCATCGCGTCGGTAGCGCGGTTGAGCTGGCTCGCGGCGTAATCGCGCCCGCCAACCATGGCCAATATCTCTCCCGAATGCGGGGCAAGCGCGATGAGGGCCACTTCAGGCCGCGCCGTGTGATTGTGCCTGGCGACGATCTTGTTCAAACGATTGAGATGCCGGGTGGCGGCTTGATTCGCCGCCTGCTGAATATCCAGGTCGAGCGTCGTTTCGATCCTCAGTTGCGGCCATTCCTCTTCTTCAGATAGATGACGACTAAGCTCACGCCTGAGGTAATCAACGAAGTACGGCGCAGCCGTATCATCAAGTTGCTGCGGTGGAAGCAATACGAGTTGTTCGCCCTTGGCTGAAGCGGCTTCGGCCGCGCTGATCCTTCCCGCATCAGCCATGGCATCCAGCACCACGTTGCGCCGTGCAGTTGCGACATCGAGGCTAGAGCGCATCGAACGGCGGTTAGGAGTCTGGCCCAGCCCTGCGAGGCATGCTGCCTCGCTAAGTGAGAGATCGCGAAGCTCTTTACCGAAGAAGATCACTGCCGCCCGCGAACCCGTAGATGGCGGTGTTGCCGCTATGACCGAGGTAGATGCGGTCACAGTAGAGCGCAAATATCTGCTCTTTCATCAGCCAACGCTCGATGGCGATGGCCATCATCGCCTCGGCGAGTTTTCGCTCATAGGTGCGCTCAGGGGTCAAGAATTGACTCTTAATCAGCTTGTTGCGTCATGGTAGAACCACCTGGCGAATTCTGCCGCTGACCAGGTTTGTGGAGAGGGCGCGGATGATCCCTCTGACATCCACCCCGCGATGTGCAAAGAACTGGCGGTCTTCGATGGCGGTGAGCGCTTTGACGAAAAGCGGTGGCAAATCGTCGAAACTGGTGGCGCGTCGCGTTTGCTTCTTTGCGTTGATGTCCGCCGTGAGCATCTCTGCGGGGAGATGAACAGCGTTCAGTTGCTGATCAGTATGGCCGTCTTCGATCTGCCCGACTCGATCTCGACGCGTATCAGGACAGGCAGGCACGGGCCCACCGCGAATTGTTGGTGCGGAGTTCCAAGGAGTCCGGTTGCAAAGTAAAACTTCCTGCCGCGAATTCGTTCGACCGCTCGCTCTCCTGGTAGCCAGCACGGAGCAAGCGCTCAACGAGCGCATCACTCGTGATGCGCTCACCCAGGCTCACGCGGCACGGCGCCGCATAGATGCCCGCCGGATAGAGCAACGACCGATCAGCCAATCGAGCATCAATAATCGCCGCGTAGTGCGAGTAGATCGTCATCACCTCGACGACTGCGATCACCGTAACGAGTAGAATGGAGATGCTATTGGCAACCAAGATTTGCCCGCGATGGTTCACCATCACTTGAAGAGCAATCCGTAGTTTTGTTTGATACCTATTAGCTTTCTCATCTCTGTCAGGTGCCATCATGAAGCGATTTGCCAGCGAGTAGAATTGCTCAACTTCGCGCCACATCAGAGAGGGGCGCCTGCTCGCGGGCCTCGCGATATTTCTTTACAACCTTGTCCAATACTGGACCGCCACACCTCCCGAATCAACCTATCATTCGTTCGTTGCTAGACAATAATGCAGAGCGGAGCTGCAGTGCACGTAGCCACTGGCTAGAATAGTTTGCCGTCGCCAGTTCTCCCAGTCTATTAAGTAGAAGTCATAATGACGACTGCGACTCTTTCATCGATAGGGCAATGAACGAGATCAAAGGAGAGACCATAGATGACAAGAATCCCATATCCGAAAATCGTCTCGCGCGGCGAATGGCTCGCCGAGCGGAAGAAACTTCTGGCGCATGAAAAGGGGCTCACCAAGCACTGTGACCGCATAAATGCCGAGCGACGCCGGCTTTCCATGGTGAAGATCGAAAAGGACTATGTCTTAGACGGCCCGAATGGCAAACAGAGTCTCAAAGCCCTCTTCAACGGCCGTCGGCAACTCATCGTCTATCACTTCATGTTCGACCCGGCGTGGGACAAGGGCTGCTCAGGCTGCACGGGTTATGTAGACGCCCTGGGCGATCTGTCGATGCTGAACGACCGCGACACGACTTTCGTGGTCGTATCTCGCGCCCCACTGGCCAAGCTCGAGGCCTATAAAGCGCAAAAGGGATGGAGCGTCCCGTGGTTTTCCTCGTTTGGCAGCGATTTCAATTACGACTTTCACGTCACACTGGACGAGAAAGTCGCTCCCATCGAACACAACTTTCTGGACAAAGCGGAGCTCGAGAAGAGGCAGAAAGATGAGCCTTACTTTATGAAGGGCGAGCAGCACGGCCTGAGCGTCTTCTTCTGCCTCGACGATGATGTTTTCCACACTTACTCGACTTATGCGCGCGGCACGGAAAGTCTCACCGATGCGTACAGTCTTCTCGACACGACACCCTATGGGCGGCAGCAGGACTTTGAGGACTCGCCCCCCGATTGGCCTCAGAAGCCGACCTACGGATAGGTCAAGACAAAGCTGACTAACGACAGACCAGCGCACCGAAGAGTGGTCAGAGGCTCGTCTTTGAGTTTCATCGACTGCAGCGGCCCATCTACCGGCGCAGATTGAAAGGGCGGTGACGGCAATCAGACTTATAAACTTAGGGATTAAATGGCAGAGGTTTCTGCCAGCACGAACCAGTTCGGTTCTCAGTTGGAGCCGAGCCCTCTTTTTTATCATTGGCATCCTTGCGCTCGGTTACGTCGGCCTCGCGTTGCTCGACGCGAGAGTCTATCAAGCCGATCAAACCCGCCGATTTGAAGAAGCATTGAAGCGGCTGAGGCCGGCTACCGGCAGCGGTGAGCATCTTTATACATCGTCCCTTCCTCTAGACCTGGCAGAAGAGGACGCTGCGCGCGTGAAGAGTCTTGGCGTCGCCGTTCGTGAGGGCACTCCGTTGGGACGAATCGAGATAAGTACAATCGGCCTGGCGGCGATGATGATGGAAGGCATAGATGAAGGGACTTTGCGACGAGCGGTCGGACATATTCCGGGCACTCCGCTACCAGGTCAGCCAGGGAACGTCGCGCTTGCAGGACACCGGGACACGTTTTTCAGAGGGCTGCGCAATATCCGAGTAAATGATGAAATCACATTGACGACGTTAAGTGGATCCTATCGCTATCGCGTGGACTCTACCCAGGTGGTCGAGCCCGAGGAGACTGAAGTGCTGGATAATGACGATGACGATGTTCTCACCCTGGTGACTTGTTACCCGTTCAATTTTGTGGGCTCCGCACCCAGGAGATTTATCGTCCGCGCGCACAGAGTTCTTGAATGAAATGAAAGACATCTTGCCTTGGTTACGGCATCTCGCCGGCGCCCTGGACCACTGTTGGAGCGGGCGTAAAAAACGGCCGGCACAACCTCGCCACCTTTCTTTCCGACATTGTCCAATACTGGACGGCAATATATCCCAGGCTGGCCGATCCTTAGCGTGGAGGTTTAAAAGTAAACACCATTAAAACGGGGACCATTCTAATCGCGGAGGGGGCCCTTTTGTCGGAGTCCTTACTGTTCGCGCTCCCCTTATGATGTGGCCGAACAAAGCATCGTAATTTCTACGATGCGCCGAAACAGGCTGCCGAAAAACTCTGAGCGCCAGCACCATTTCCGAAAAGGTCGTGGCTTTGGGAGATCATCATGCATTGCCCTACTTGTGGAACAAAAACTTCAACGGATCAAAAATTCTGCCGATCTTGTGGCACGGAGTTATCAGTCATTTCTCAACTGGTCGCGAAACATCCCTCCGCGACCGATCCCGCTCTGCTGCCGGTGAAGAGCGAGGCCAGTAAGCCTCACCGAAGGACTATTCTGCTGTGCTCAGGAATTGTCTCCTGCATCATCGGCCTGGCCTTGCTGGTCGCGAATAAACAGGATGGCTGGATTGGCCCAGTTGGCGTTCTGTTATTACTTGTCGGAACGCTGACCGCGGCTTATGTAGCGCTTTCGCCTCGGTGGCATATAAAGAGATCTCTTCGCGCTCCGCTCCCTCGACCAGCGATACTGCCACCGGCGGAGTCGGCGGGATCGGCATCTGCAAAGGCGCACGATCAGGCGCACGTTGGGAAACCGCGATCGCCATAGAAGAGGGGAAGTTTATGAAGACGACAGCGGGTTTGTGGATAGATCATAGGAAGGCTGTATTCGTGTTTGTGACGGGCAGAGATGAGGTGAAGAACGCGCTCTCGCCACACGTGATTTTTTCATTGGCCTTGATGCCGTGATGGCCTCAGGCGCCGCGCTCGCCGAAAACGGAAGTAAGCCACTGATTCGACCAGTGAGACCAGAACAGCTTTGAGCGTTCCGGGAGTCCCTTTGGAGCTATTGAATTGTTGAGTAATGTTCTCCTTTAGTGGCTTGATGAGCTAACCCAGAAGGAGAACATTTTGAACGATACATACCAAAGCTAGTCCTACTCGAAGTGGGATTGCAAATACAATGTTGTTTTTGCCCCCAAAATATCGCCGCAAGGGCTGTATGGGGAGATTCGTAAACATCTCGGCAATATCTTCCATGAGTTTGCGAAGTGACCGGTCCGCTTCCTTCTAGATTTTATGAGCGCCGGGGCCTGCTGCCCGCGCCGCCGCGCCTTGGTTCAGGCTTCAGGGATTACCCGGGGGGGCTGAGTTCGGGATGAAGTGATAATCCCCATAATGCGATACCGCTGATACAATCTCGCAATGATTATCGGCATGAGCATAATTGTCCTTTCACGCCGCGCTTAATGGGGAAGCGCCGTATTGGCAGGCCGCCGCAAGTAATCTTTATTGTATGCACAGAGCGTTTTCCCGTAACAATCGGCAGTTCGCAAATATCCATCACGCGTCAACGACGGCTTGACTGAACTGAAGAAGATAGCCGTTGTATTCGCAAACTCACGCATCCCATATTCAAGGTCTCAATTGGGTAGCAAACACGAGCTTTGTCCTTCAGCCGCGACCAAAGACCACCTACGTCACTCACGTGGAAGTAAAGCGAGCCAGTGAACGTAGGCGCAACATCGCCATCATGTTCGTTCGGAGGGCAGAACATGACAGAGACAAGGCCGCAAGTCAGAGTTGCGCAGCCCCACTTTAGCTCTTGAGCCTCGTATCAAAGCTTCGGTTAGTTCCCGGAAGATCCCAAGTTCGTAGCATTGGCGCCAGACTGCTCACTCCCATTTCATTCATACTCCCCGGATTGGCCTAATGAGCGCGTTCATATCGTGCGTCTCAACATGGAACTGTTGGGCGGGCGCTATTAGGTGCAACGTTTGATCAGCAGCAATTGCCCCGGCGAATCTGCTCGAAGGACGCCGCCATCATAGCGATGAAATGTTGCATAACATAATTACAGGCCCAGATTTCTGCGCTGTCGGATATTTTGATCATTCCATCTCATTCTGAGGATGAAGGTGTCGGTTAGCAGACTGGCGGCGGTGGGGATTGTCCGGCAAGCAACCTGATGGAGTCGGGCTGTTATTTGCCCATGTGGAGTTTGTTCAAGAACATTTGTCAGTAACCGTTCAGGTGGGGGCCAGAGGGATATTCAGAACTGATAGACATCGGCAAGCAACCGGGCTAATCTGCCACCGTGTTGACGCTCGACCAACTCGGAATCAGTGAGGAAGACTGGAACCAAACGCCCGCCTCAGTCCGCGTGGCGTTGATGTTTCTCCTCCAGCAAAACCAACGCCTGGAAAATCGCTGCGCCACATACGAACTACAAGTCCATAGGTTGGAAGTCGAGCTGGAACGGCTTAAAAAGCTGGAGTTGGAAGTGGCCGAACAGCGCGAGCGGTTAGGGCAAAAGTCACAGAACTCTTCTAAACCGCCTTCCTCTGATCCGCCTTCAGTTTCACGCCCAGGCAAGCATCAGCCGAGTGGTCGCAAGCAATGCGGTCAACGCGGCCACCAAGGGCACGGACGGGCGCTCCTGCAGCCCGAACAAGTGGATCGGATCGTCGAGTTGCGCCCGGTCAATTGTCACCAATGCGGATCGCTCTTACTGGGTGATGATCCTGAGCCGGCGAGACGACAGCTCAGCGAACTGCCACCGGTCAAAGCGGAAGTGACCGAGTATCGGCAACACACTCTGCATTGTCTCGATTGCGGCGCGCAAACACGAGCCGAGTGGCCTGAAGAACTGCCATCGGGAAGCTTCGGGCCGCGTGCGCAGGCCATCGTCGCTTATCTAACCGGAAGGCTCGGGCTGCGCCATCGTGACGCGGTCGAGGCGATTGAGACATTGCACGGTATGAGCCTCGGAGTGGGGAGCGTCTCAGCGATCCAGCAACAGGTCTCGAACGCACTAGAGCAACCGGTGAAGACAGCGCAGCAGTATGTATCAACAACCGGTCAACCATGACGATGAGACGGGATGGCCTGAAGGCGAGAGGCAGAAATGGCTCTGGATCAATGCGACCCCGGAGGTGACGGTCTTCCAAGTTATGAGCGGCGCGGCCAGGCTCAGGCCAGAGCGGTCATCGGCAAAGGCTATCTCGGGATGGTCAATACTGATAGTTATGCCGCTTATCATTGGCTGGATGCGCATCGCCGGCAATTATGTTGGGCGCATCTGAAGCGAGAATTTGAGGCGATCAAACAGCGCGGGGGAACTTCAGCCGAGATTGGGGAGAAATTGCTGGAGCAGGTTAAAGCGCTCTTTGATCTCTGGCGTCAACTGCGAGCTGGGAGCCTGAGCCGGGAGGCGTTTGATCAGGAGATGAAGTCGGTGCAATCTCAGGTCAAGGGACTGGTCGAGATAGGCGCAACCTGCGAGCAGGCAAGACGCGGCGGACGTGCGAAAACCTGCTCAAACACGAGGTCTCATTGTGGACCTTCGTCCGCGAGGCAGGCGTGGAACCGACCAATAATGACGCCGAACGGCCCTTGCGGCGGGCAGTGCTGTGGCGACGCAAATCATTCGGGACGCAGAGCGAAAGTGGCAGTCGATTTGTGAAGCGGATCCTGACGGTGGTCACCAGCCTGTGGCAACAAGGTCGAGATGTGCTGCAGTATCTGACCTCAGCCTGTGCTGCTCTCACTCAGGAGAGTGGCTCGATCTGCCTTCTCCCTGATTCCTGAGTGGTCAATTCCAGAGGGCTCACTTGCATATAAAAACTTCTTCCATCTTGCTTTTTCTTCTCAGCCCGCTGTTTCTGGTTGGCTGCTCAAGGAGTATACAGTCGCCTGTTGTTGCATAAGCCTACCGGCTCCTTCCACCTCTACAAATCGCTTGACCAGGGCTACTCGTGGGCAGAGGCCGGGAGAGGCCTGCCGCAGTCGGCAAGGATCAATTCTCTATTTATTGGGGGCACCACCGCCTACGCTGGCACAGACGCCGGCATCTTCATTTCGACCGATGATGGGCAGACGTGGTCAGAGAGCCCCCTGTTACCTGCCGCCCGCGTCCAGTGCATCACTGCAGTGGGACAACAGGTGTTTGCAGGGACGAGGCAAGCGGGCGTGTTCGTATCCAAAGATAGTGGCCGCTCCTGGCGTCAGCTTGCCCGTGGCTTGACTGATCTGAATGTCCGGTCGTTGGTTAACCTTGGGCCTGAGGTATATGCGGGTACTGATGAGCAGGGTGTGTTTGTACTCGCGAGAGGAGCCGAGTCTTGGGATCAGTTCGGACGCGGGTTACCTGAACACTCACAAGTTTTCGACCTGGCGGTCAGCGGCCCGTCTGTCTACGCCGCCCTTTATAGCAAGGGCCTCTACCGCCTCAACTCCGGCGGCGAGCAGTGGACGAAGGTGGGGCAAGTGACGCCGCTCGAATTTCTCGTGCAGGGCACAACGCTGCTGGCTGGCTACAACCCGGGAGGCGTGTACCGCTCTGTTGACGGCGGAGCGACGTGGAATCGCTCTAGCGGCATATCCAGTGAAGCACCGATTTGGGTCCTGGGTTGTACCGGCTCAAATCTACTTGCAGGAACCTCACCAGGAGCCGTCTCCCTGAGCAGTGACCTGGGGGCGAGCTGGCAACCCAGCGCCGCCGGGTTGCCTTCAGGAGTAGCGGTTGTCGCATTAGTGCAAATAAAACCTACACTCTGGCAGCCATTTCGAAATAAGGAGCATGCATGCACCTGAACGGTTACCCTCAACCGTACAGCCTCACGCGCTCCTTATGTGTCGGCCGGGGGTAGGGTTTCGACCTGCCTACTAGCCGAACCTCATGCGCAAGCCAGTGCGAACGCCCACACACGCCGACTGAACGCTGCTTAAGCCTTGCTGTTATAATCATCCATCACTGTAAATGATCGGAGGCAAGATCATGGCGAATGACACAACCCGGATACATTTTTGTCACCCTTTTTTTTTGTGTCTCATCAACCAAGAGACTAGGCTGATGCCGACAGTGTCATAAGGCGTTCAGCTCATATTGCTAACCACAACATATCGCGGGTGTGCCGGTGAATATCTACAGCGCAGCCAAGACGGTGGCCGACTGCTTCAAGTTCCGCAACAAGATCGGCGTCGACGTGGCGATCGAAGCGCTGCGCGATTACCTCAGGAATCGGCTTCCGGAGAAGGACCTTTGGCGATACGCCGAAGTCTGCCGGGTGCGGAACGTCATGCGCCCTACCTGGAGGCATTGCAGTGAAGCGGCCGGTTCGGAACATTGATCACTCGGTCCGCGAACGGCTGCTAACACCCCGTTCTCGTTTGGGAACGGACTAACTAATATACTGCTGCCTTACCTTATGCGAATTCCGACCTTAATGGATTAGTGAAAGATGAAAAAGGGTCGGCGAGATTTGAAGCTCTTACCTTTTTCCTCAGAATGAGATGAATGATCGAAATATCCGACAGCGCAGAAATTAGGGCCTGTATTTATGTTATGCAACATCTCATCGCGATGATGGCGGCATCCTTCGAGCAGGTCGCCGGGAGGAACCGCTGTTGATCAAACATTGCACCCAGTAGCGCACGCCCAACAATTGTCGCACCAAGTTGAGACCACGCCATATGAACGCGCTCATTAGGCCAATTGGGGGAAGTATATTGGGGGAAGTATAAATGATATGAACGTGAAACTGATGACTCAGGGGCGCCAATCCCGCTTCTTGTTCTCATTCCACCGGCCGGGTTTCCGCCTTTCGCCGGAATCTATTGAAGGCAACAAATACCGTCTTATCACGAAAATTAGATATAATAAGCACAAAATCCGGTGCTTCCGAGGAGCCTATGAAAAACATCAAAAGTCAATTCAGACTCACGTTGGCCTTTTTGTTATTGGCATTCAGCTTAAATGTGGTCCCAACTGATTATTCATTTACAGTATCCTCTTCACACGCGCAGGCAAAACGTTACGAGGCAAAATGGGAATCGTTGGATCAGCGTCCGATGCCGACGTGGTTTCTCGACGAAAAGTTCGGTGTTTTCATTCACTGGGGTGTTTACTCAGTTCCCGGTTACGGTCAGGTGGGTGAGTATGCTGAATGGTATTGGAACCGTATCATGGAAGATAATGCGAAGTTCGCTCCGTGGCGCGAGTTTCATAAGAAAAATTACGGCACGAATTTCGACTATATGGATTTCGCCCCGCAGTTCAAAGCGGAATTATATGACGCAAAACAATGGGCGAATCTCTTCAAACGCTCCGGCATCAAGTACGTTGTGATCACTTCGAAACATCATGAAGGCTTCGCGCTCTGGCCCAGTGCTGAAGCGAGCATCACATGGGGGCGTCCTTGGAATGCCGTCGAGATAGGGCCGAGGCGCGATGTGCTGGGCGAACTCGCCCAGGCGACACGCGCCGAAGGGATGAAATTCGGCTTCTATTTTTCGCTCTACGAATGGTACAACCCGCTTTGGAAAACCGACCGTGCGCGTTATGTCCGCGAACATATGACGCCGCAATTCAAGGATGTCGTCTCGCGTTACCAGCCTGCGATTATCTTCAGCGACGGGGAATGGGAGATGCCGTCGAAAGATTGGGGCAGTGAAGCGTTGCTCGCATGGCTCTTCAACGAAACAGTTAACAAAGACGAGGTCGTAGTTAATGATCGCTGGGGCAAGGACTCCCGTCACAAACACGGGGGCTATTGGACGACAGAGTATGCGGCGGGGCTGAAAGATGCTTCACATCCATGGGAAGAAAGCCGCGGGATGGCGTATTCATATGGCGTCAATCGCGCCGAACGCATAGACGATTACAAAACGGACAGGGAATTCATTTTCACCTTGATCGATCTTGTCAGCCGCGGAGGCAATTTGCTGCTCGACATCGGCCCGAACGCTGACGGCACGATCCCGCCTCTGATGGAACAGCGCCTGTTGGAAATCGGCGACTGGCTGAAGGTCAACGGCGAGGCGATTTATGGAACACGCGCCGCCGGACGCCCGTGCCAATGGAGTGATGGGAAGCGGCCCGATCAGCAGTACGGCGAATTTATGGTGAAATACAAACTGATGGATCAGCTCGGACAGCATCCGAAATCCGGCGTCGCCGTCAAACAGGTGTTCTTCACGCAGAAACCGAATGCATTATACGCCATCACTTCCGGCTGGCCCGGCAAACAACTCGTGTTACGCAATATCAAAGCCCCCGCGAACCCATCGGTGACAATGCTCGGTGTGCCGGGCGCGTTGAAGACCTCGTTGAACAAAGATACGCTCACGATCACTACGCCGGACCTGGGACCGGATCAAGCGCCTGCGCGGTACGCCTTTGCTTTCAAAATTAGCGGCGCGGAAGTATCGCCGGAATAGCGGGAATATATACGAGGAGGCCCTCTCATGAAACGCCGAACCTTTGTCAAACTTCTCGCTTCGACACCTCTTATCACCGATGACAACGCGGCTGAGTGGAAGTCGCGCAAGATCCCCGGGCACAAGGCTGTCACGCCGTACCAACCCACCGCGACGCCCGGAATGCCCGGCCCGTATCGTGGCCAGGTCGTTTCCATCAAATCGGAAAATTGCATGAGCAAAGACGGTCTGCAGATAAATGCCGAAATTGTTCGCGAGATGATGGAACGCGGGATGCGCGAACTGACGGGTGAGCGCCACGTCCTTGACGCATGGCGGCGATTCATTCATCCCGACGATATCGTCGGCATCAAGGTCAATGTCGTCGGTCGTCCCTGGTGCGTCTCCTCCCACGCGGTGGTTGCCGAGACGGTGCGTAACCTGATAGCCGTCGGACTGCGGGCGGAACAGATTTATATCTATGACCGCTTTCGCGATCAGCTTGATGAGGCGAATTACCGCGAGCACGCCCCGGATGGCGTCAATTTCTTCGCTCCCGAGGCCAGTAATGTTGGCGAAAGCAGCAGCCACTACGATCCGCTCGTGTATCTCGAAAGCGATCTGTTTGGCGAAGACGATACGAGGTCGAACCTGATGAAGCTGATCTCGCATCGTCTGACGAAAATCATCAGCATACCGAATATGAAAGATCATGGCGCGACCGGAGTGACCGGCTGTCTGAAAAATATCGCATATGGCGGCTATTCCAACGTCGCGCGCACCCATTATCGCGGCCTGTCGCATACTTACTGGTTTGTCGGCACACTGGCGAGCATGGAGCCGGTGCGTACCAAAACGGTCTTGCAGATTATGGATGGTCTGCGCGGCGTCTGGCACGCAGGTCCGGGCGCAAGGACGTTGAAGTATGTCTTCTTTCCCAAAACGCTTATGTTCGGCACAGACCCCGTGGCTATTGACCGCCTCTTGCTCGACATTATCGACGACGAACGCAAACGCCGCGGCGTGATTTCGATCTGGGATCGTAACGAGGCGACGCTCGATTTCAACAACGGCCAGAAACGCGATGAAGACCCGAACACCAACATTATCATTCGTGAGCCGGGACACATAGAATACGCGGGTGGCCTCGGACTCGGCGAGCATCAATTGAGCAGGATTCGCGTCAAGGAATTTACCGTCTGATCCCCAAAGATGGAGTTAGGGGATTAAAGAAAATATAGGCGACCCGACGATTGGCGCGCCCAGAATATAGACGATCTCATCAATTGGGAGCTCAAAGGTATGGTTACTATAGTTGGGGGAAAAAATAGATAGAGGCAAATATTAGTAGCTCCACAAATTGATCATAGGTTTCATAACCCACTGGACTGACATTAGAGGGATAGCAATAGAAATACTAAGTATGTCGCCGACCGAAAGCCAAATAGCTGGTTATGATCTAGCAGACGCACCAAGGCATTCCCCGAGCCGGACCGGCATTTCCCGGTTATCAGGAGCCCGATGTGATCGCATCAAATGAGTCGAAGCCCGGCTCGAAACTTGACCAGTCGATCGAGTACAAAAACTATTTCGATGCACCGTGGGCGCTGGGCGCTACACGCGCGCAGTCGAAAACGCCGCCGCCGCTACTCATCAAAGTGTTGCGGCAGGACGAACAGACGGGCGCTCGGACGTGGATTCCAGGTGTGCTTTCAGGCCATCCGAGTTACACCTGGGAGAGACACCCGACGTGGAAGGAGAGCTACTTGCTCGAAGGCGAGTATCGCTTGGCCGAATGCCTCAACGGAAAGAGTAAGGTGGGTTTGTACACGCCCGGTGGTTACTTTTTCCGTCCGGCGGGCCTGGCGCACGTGGGGCCGAGTGCCGGCGCGAAAGGCTATGCGATCTGGTTGTTCCGCACGCCCGCGAAGTTGGATGTGGAATTTTTGGAGAAGACGGCGTGTAAGTAAAAGCTAAACGAATCTGGGCGTCATCTTCATCAGTAACTGTCGAAAGGACTTTATGCAGATCGAACCCAATCGCGCCAGCTGTGCTGCCTTCGAATACGTCGAAGGTTTGAAGCGATACGTCGCCGAAAAATTCATGCCCAGGCTGCGGACTGCCTATGAGCTGGGCGAGGCGCGTTATGCCCGAACACACGACGGCGAGAGACCGGCAACGATGGAGCAAGTCGGCGAGGTGATGCGACCGATGATGCTCTATCGATACAATCGCGCCATTCAACAAGCCAGCCAGGAGTTGATGTGGGCAGCCATATATGAGTCGCTCGAACCACGTCGCGCGGAGCTCGTCGAAGAACTTAATCGCTCGACCGAGAATGCACTCGGTAGCATCGAGTTGGACTCGGACCTGGAACTGCCGAAGTATTACACGGCGGTGGATTTCCATCTTCAGCCGCGTAGTTATCACGGCGACGATCTGGCAGGCATCGTCTATGACATAGGCGTGCTCATTTATGTGATGCGCCGCAACGGGCCGGACAGCGGCGAGAGCGGGCGCGCGCTGGCATCGATGATTCCGCCATACCGCTATGAGAAGATTCTCGACATGGGTTGCGGCATCGGGCAGAAGACGATCCCGGTGGCTGACGCTTTCCCCGGTTCCGAGGTCCATGCGATCGACCTGAGCGCGCCGATGATCAAATACGCGCACAAGCGTGCCGAACGGATGGGGCGCAAGATTCATTTCAGCCAACAGAGCGTTGAGCGGACGAAGTTCGACGCCGACTGGTTCGATCTGGTCTTCTCGACCATTCTGCTGCACGAACTTCCGCCCGCTGCGATCCGAAATATGATCGCCGAAATCTATCGCGTACTGAAACCGGGTGGGCTGACCGCGCACCTTAACCTGCCGCCGTACAACCCAAATGTCGCCCTACAACGCGTTCCTCATGGATTGGGAGACGCACAACAACGGTGAGCCTTACTGGCGTGCCTTTCACCAACTGGATCTGTCCGCGATCTTTCGTGAGGCCGGGTTCAAGAACATCCGCGAAGTTGCGGCGGAGAGTAAAAATACCGGCAGAGGCGCCTATTCGGGCAAGTCTCCATATTGGATAACGATGGCGGAGAAGTGAAACGCCATCCCGAGAGAGCAAAAGACAAGGATGACTAAAAGACCAAATCAATTCGGCGATCCTGCAATCGACATCCTCTTCAGCATTGTGCTCTCGCTCGGCAATGAAGTCTACGCCCTACGCGATCGGATGCGCGTCATCGAAAAGATGTTCGAAGCCAAAGACGCGATCTCGCTCGCCGACATCGAGGCCTACAAACCGACGCCGGAAGAAGAGGAAGAGATTCGCAAAGACTGCGACGCGTTCATGGCGCGACTTTTCCGTGTCTTTGAGAGTAATCCGGAATAACCATACTTGACAGCTCCTAAGGGTGACCAATGAACGTTGCTCCTGCATCTGCCGCCGTCTCAGAGAGCGGATCTAAAGTCTTCTACGGATGGGTTGTCGTCTTCTTTGCGACCTTCGCCGTCGCCGTGGTTAACGGGGTTTTGCTTGGCGGCCTGCCTTTCTTCTATCGCTCCTTCATCAGCGAGTTCGGCTGGAGCCGCACGACCATCGCCACGGCGGGAGCAGCGCTGCCGCTGGCACGCGGCCTGGCCGGGCCATTCACCGGACCGCTGTGGGATCGGTACGGTCCGAAGCGGTTTATGGTGATCGGCGCGGCGATCATTGGAGTCGCCTTGATTTTCGGCTCCTTCATCAACTCACCGTCGCATCTTTACCTGATGGTTTTGATAATGGCTGTTGGGGTGACCCTTGTGGGGACGGGACCGGCCGCATTTCTGGCTTCGAGCTGGTTCACCGGAAAACGCGGCGTCGCGATGGGCATTGTGGCTATGGGGGCCAGCCTGGGCGGGATGATCTTTTCGCCGATCTCGACCTGGCTGATTGCGCGTTACGAATGGCGCTTGACGATGATCGTCTATGCCGTCTTTGCGTTCGTCGTCTTCGCGCCGTTGATACATCTCTTCATCAAGAACCGCCCCACCGAAATCAATGACACAGCCGATCCTGACGAATCGGATTGGTTTCTGCGACGCCAGACGCTGGTCAAAAGCATTATGGCGGCCGCCGCGATCCTGGGCGCGCTGATCTATTCGCCCATCTTATCGCTCCTGGCCGGCATGCTCGGCAATCAGGCCGCGATCCTGATCTTCGCCGTTCTGGGAGTCATTTGTCTGAGCGCGCTGGCCTCATACTTTGCGGCAAAGCCCGGCGCGGCCACGGCCGCCGATCCGGTGAAGCCCGACCCGACTTCGGGAGCGACGATGAGCGAAGCGATGAGTAATGGTTCCTATTGGGCGCTGCTGTTCGGTTCATCACTCTGTTATTGCGTCATGTTTGCAATCGTCCAGCAATTCGTCCTGCACCTGCAATCGCCGCAAGTCGGTTTCAGTCCGGCCGACGCCGCGTGGGCCTACAGCACACTGTTCTTCTTCAGCCTCTCGGGCAAATCGTTCTTCGGATATTTGAGCGACCGTTTCCCGAAGCGCGCGGTCAATCTGGCCTGTTGCGTGATGATGTTCGCCGGCGCGCTGATCCTGCTCGACATCAATCAGGTGAATACGTGGTTCTTCTGCGTGTCGTTCGGGTTGGGATACGGCGGGATCACAGTGACGACGAGGCTAGTGTTAGCGGAACTATTTGGCTTGCGTTCGTTGGGCAAACTGCTCGCCATTATGATGAGCGCCGAGATGATCTTCGGCAGCGGCGGCAACCTGCTGACCGGTCTACTGTTCGATGCCACTGGCAGTTACCGGGCGGCGTTCGAAGTGATGGCCGTTTGTTCGATTGTCTCGGTTATTTTGATGGCGATGTTGGGTCGAAAATCCCGGTCAGGTCGCTTTTATCGATTACCAAGCAACCTGTCATGACCAACTCCTCCGGCGAATACGTGATCGGGCTGCCGCCTGTGAGGGGTACACGTTGACACTCGAGCTTGAGAAATACAAAGAAATGTCTCGCTGGATAAAACTAACCACGATGAACCCGAAAGTCCTGCTTGCCGTCCTCTTCGCCATCGCGGCGCCGTTACAATCGGCTTCGACACAACCTGCGCCTGCTTCGTCTTTACGGAATAAAGAGCGCAGCCGATATGTCGGTTTCTTCAACGAGCGCGACTTGGCATGGCGGCCATTCGAAGTCGAAGGGGTTCCACCGGGCGTCCAGATCAAGCTGCTAAGTCGCGACGCTAAATCGGGTGCGGCGTCGCTGCTCGCCCGTTTCCCCACCGGTTGGAGGAATGCGGCGGCTGGCTATCACGCGAGCGACATGGAGATGTTCGTGCTCGAAGGCGCGGTCAAGATCGGCGATCGCCGGTTCAGCGACCGCTGCTTCACTTACGTCCCTGCGGGCGTTTTATACGGCCCAATGGCCGTCGAGAAGGAGACGACCGCGCTCTGGTTCTTCGACGGCGACGCTTCGTTCACGGCGTCGGCGAGGTCGAAACCTAACTTTAGCGAGTTGGACCGTCACCGCACGGTCATCGCCACGACAGATGCGTCGCTGTGGACTAGCCGGGGCACTCGCTGGACCAGTGCGGGATCGGCGCGGGCTGAGACGATCATAGAAATTCCCCCTGCCGCTGGTTGTAGCGGAGTAACTATTCACTACTGGGCATGAATTATTCAGGAGGGGACATGATGACACCCATGTATTTCCGTATCTTGACTTCTAGTCTGGTAATCGCACTGATCACATTCAGTGCCAACGCACAGACGACGACCGGGACATTCCTCGGTTTCGTGACCGATTCATCAGGCGGCAGACTGAGCAACGCCAGAGTCACCGTCACCAATGAGGCGACCGGTTTGACAAGAAACGCGACGACCAATATCTCGGGCGAATACATGATTGCGATGCTGCCAGTGGGCCGATATACATTGACGTTCGAAGCCGCGAACTTCAAGCAGCACCAGCTCAAGGGAGTAGCCCTGGAATTGGATCAGAGGGCCAGGATTGACGTGGTGATGGAGATCGGGCCGGTCGGCGAAATAGTCACGATTGAGGAGGCTAACAGTGCGTTGTTGGTGCGCACCGAAACGGCCGAGGCCGGCGAAGTGATCGAGAACAAACGGATCGTCGAACTGCCGCTCAATGGGCGACTGTTCTTGCAGTTGGTGCAATTGACGCCCGGAGTGGTGGAGAATACGCGCGGCGGATTCGGCCAGCAACTGGCCGGAGTCTCCGGGCCGCGCATCACGGTGATGGGGGCGCGCGAGAGCGACAACTACTTCACACTGGACGGGGTGAGTGTGACAGACCGCTTCTACAACACGCTCTCCGTGCCATTGGCCGTGGATGCGATCCAGGAGTTCAAGGTCCAATCGAACCTCTACACCGCCGAAACCGGGACCCTGGGCGGGGCGCAAATCAACATCGCGATCAAGAGCGGGACGAACGACCTGCACGGCTCGCTCTACGAATTTCTGCGCAACGACAATTTGGACGCACGTAACTTCTTCGATGGGGCAGGGAAGCCGGAATTTCGGCAGAACCAGTTCGGGGGTACAGTAGGTGGGCCAGTGATCAAGAATAAGGCGTTCTTTTTCGGCAATTACGAGGGGTTGCGGCTGGCCAAGGCTTTGACGAGGACGCTCACTGTGCCGAGCGATCGTCTGCGGGGTGGACAGTTCACGACGCTGATACGCGATCCGGCGACCGGACTTCCCTGTAGACCGGCCACTCAAGGCGTGCCTGCCGACCTGCGCGGTTGTTTCCAGAATAACCAGATCCCCGACGCTCGCATTTCAACGGTAGCAAAGGCGCTGCTCGGATTTGTTCCGCGGGCGAACCTGCCTGGGACGGCCAACAACTTCCTCGGTTCGCCGCAGGAGATCAACGACAACAACCAGTTCACGATCAAGACCGATTACCGGCTGGGCGAGAGCGACACGGCCTTCGTGCGCTATACGTTCTATGACGTGGACGCATATCAACCGTATGGCTTCGTGCAATTCGCAACTAGCCCGGTTTCGCTGCCAGGCTTTGGCTTGTTTATCAAGCAGCGATCGCAGCATGTGGCGATTAGCGAGACGCACATCTTCAACTCGACGCTTATCGGCGAACTCAAATTCGGATTCAACCGGACCGCCGGAGGGCAGTTGCAGGAGAACAGCGACGTGGATTTCGCCACACAATTCAATATCGCGGGAATAAGCCGCGCCCCCGTCGATCAGGGCATCCCACGCATCGTGATCTCGCCATTCAACACATTCGGCGACGCGACCACGGCCATCTCGCGCCGCGACAACGACTACCAGCTCAATTACAACCTCTCGTGGTCCCGCGGTAGCCATAACCTGAATTTCGGCGCCATGTACAAGCGACTCCAATTCAATCCCCTGATTCCTTCCAGCAAACGCGGGCAGTTCACCTTTACCGGGACCTACACGGGCAATGCGTTCGGCGATTTCCTGCTCGGATTGCCATTCAACGCCCGCGGCGGCGCGGGCAGCTCAGCCGTCTACCTGCGCGGCAACGAATGGCACGGCTACCTGCAGGATAACTGGAAAGCGACGAAAAGACTGACGCTTAATTTAGGCTTGCGGTATGAATATGCCTCGCCATTCTCAGAAAAATACAACCGCTGGTCCACGCTCGACGTTCTGGGCCGCCGAGTGATAGTTGCGAGCGAAGACAACCAGACATATCCTCAGGAGTTGTGGATTCCGGGCATCGCGCAGCAACTCGCGCCGCTGCCGATCGTTACTTCCGAAGTTGCCCACCTGGATCGATCGCTGGCCAATAAAGACATGAACAACTTCGCGCCGCGAATCGGCTTGGCGCTTGATCTGTTCGGCAATCAGCGGACAATTATGCGCGGCGGATACGGCATCTATTTCAATAGCGCCTCGTTCAATTCGGTGTCGTTGCAGAGCCTGGCTGCGCCGTTCTTCAAAGCGATCAACGCAAACAACTCGTTGACCGCTCCCGCGCCGATCGAGACCATTATGGGCAACCCGCTGCTGGGCACCCCCGGCTGGGCGCCGTTCGATATCGACTTCCGGACGCCCTACTTCCAGCAATGGAACCTTGGCATCCAACAGCTGCTCACAACGAACCTGCTGGTCGAGGCGCAGTATCTGGGATCGAAAGGCACGAAACTCTATACCAACATCTTCTTCAATACGCCCGATCCCTCGCCGGCACCGACGCCTTCTCCTACGGCGCGGTCGCGTTTTCCGAACCTCGGCAACAATTCGCTACAGACGTCGGCGGGCAGTTCGAACTACCACGCCCTGGTGCTGCGCGCCGAGAAGCGACTGTCGTCCGGCCTGATGGTGATGGGCAGCTACACGTTCTCGAAGAGCATCGACAACGACTCGCTCGGCAACTCGGTCGCCTCCTCGAACCTGGACCAGAGCAACATCAAGAGCCTCGAACGCGCCCTGTCGAGCTTCGATGCGCGACACCGGATGGTGCTCAGCTTCACCTACGACCTGCCGTTCAGGTCCAAGAACAAGGCGATCTTGGCCGTGCTCGGGAATTGGCAGGCGGGAGGCATCGTCACTCAGCAGTCGGGGCAACCCTTCACGGTCAACATCAACACTGATCGAGCCAACAACGGTCTGCTCAATCAGACCCAATCTGGTCGGCGATCCGAGCCTGCCCGACGACCGGCGCACGGTCGAGCGATGGTTCAACACCGCCGCTTTCGTCATGCAACCGGTGGGCACGCTCGGGACAGCGGGTCGCAACATCCTGGAAGGCCCTGGGACGAACATCGTGGACTTTTCGTTACTCAAGAACATTCCGCTCAACGAGCGCCACAGGTTGCAATTCCGGGCGGAGGTCTTCAATCTCTTCAACCATCCGAACTTCGACATTCCCACGCGGTTCTGCGACGGCACAACAGCTGGCGCATCTTGCACGGCGTTGGGATTCGGAAGCATCACGGCAGCACGCGATCCGCGCATCTTGCAGGTGGGGTTGAAGTATCTGTTTTAATCATTTCTTTTCAACCGCCGGGAGCGCTCGCTCTCCCGGCGGTTGTCATACAAATCTAAGTGATGCTCAGGTGAACTTATGCAGATCGAACCAATGGCGCATGCCTTATACTTCCTGATATATCCTTCCGGCCTATCGCTGGTGCATTCTGGCGCGGCTGAACAAGATATAAGGATAATGATTCCGATTGCCCACTTAAAATCGAAAGGCGGGAAGGGCGGTTTGTCTGAGGAAGGTATGGTCACATTAAGGGCACGTCAATAACTCGTCGTATTTAAATAGACTGCGGAACAGCCACTCCCCCGAGCTGTGGCGCTTTCCGCAGTCTATCAATGCGGAAAATCCCTCCGAACCCACTTCAATCGGGTTTCCGCAATCTGTTAGTAACCGAACTTCGCTTTTAACTACCTTTACGTATAAGAGTGTCGTGCGGATTGGATTGCGACTGACGGGCGGCGGCAAAAGTCAAACCGGTGACGAATCGGCAGATCATCGGTAATCGCATCAGTCGCGTTTATCACCGGCCGGATTGTCCGGCTTATAAAAACATTGGGGAACGGAACCGGGTGTTTTTCAAGACCGCGGCGGAGTCCGAGAGAGCGGGGTATCGACTCGCTGGCAATTGTCCGCGATCGCCTGGGAGCGGATCAGCCCGGTTTAGCTATACATCCATTGGAGCATGGTTGAGATGGATCCTAATTTAATAACCGATCAAAGATTAGCGTCGATCATACAAGAACTGATCGCTCGCGAACCCATCTTCCACCGCCCCGAACTGGGAACGTCGAGGGAACATTTCGAGAACATGACAGAACCTGAGTTTTGGGAAGTTGGGGCATCTGGTCGTCGATACAGTCGCGCGTATGTTTTGGATGGTCTCGAAAAACGCTATTCCGTCGCCCATGAAGACAATTGGGATACTCGGGATTTCCATTGCCTTGAAATTGCGCCGCACAACTATTTACTTACTTATACATTGCTTCAGGGAGAACGCGTCACGCGCCGCTCAACTATCTGGCGGCAACATGACGATCAGTGGCGGATCGTGTATCACCAAGGAACAATCGTTGAGGATGCAGAGCAACTGCCAGCGTAAAACGGCTTCTGGGATGGTGGCGTCAGCTCTGTCGCGCCGAAAGCAAACAGCTATACAGCCAACAGAAAAATTAAATTCTGAAAGAATGCTATTTAGTCATCACTATATATACGGGAGGTGGTGCTCTCGACCCGGCAGCGTCGTTAAGGGGTGAGAAAGAATCCTAAGATATGGGCTGCAACAGCGTCAAATGCGGCCTTTCCTATACTACCTACATTTCTTTTATTCCAACATGCGCACCTGTCCAGCTATTCGCCAAACTCTTATTGCCGATAACCGATTTTCGTTCCCATTTAGGAGAATATTGCCTAATGCATAATCAAACTAGCGATAACCGGGAAAACCGCTTCAGCGTTGCCGCAAATGTGGCACAAATCCTTCAGCTTCTGTTTCAGATAGCCGGATATGTGTTGCCCCTTCTGACCGCAGGATTGCTTTCATTGCAGCCAGCTCCCGTTCAGGTGCCGGTTATCAATATTTCTCTTGGGTGGTGGTATCAGACATTGTTGTTGATTTGCGCTCTCCTTTCATATGTACAGTTCCTACGCAATTACTGGGTCAAGCACAAAGCATATCCGGGAGTATCAAAAGACTATCGAGGGTTTCTTGTGAGGGATCTGATCATTAAATACCCGCTATTGCTCGCACCATTAGTACTGATCTATGGGCCGCTTGTTTATATTCTTCCTATGCAAGAGAGCTTCCTCTTTATTGTGGCCTCTATTCTGAGTGTCATAATGTGCGTTGTGATAGTTGGTTACTATAATGTAGATCCAATCAGCAGATTGAATCGCCGCTGGGAAGAGGATCCCAAGCTCGAACGGAGGTGGTTTGCACGTATAGAACCAAAACTGCGTAAGCAAAGCACTGTGACCACATTAGATTTTGAAGATTGCGGCAATCCTGACCATGAGGAGATAATTTTTGCGCTCAAGAGATATTTTATTAAATACGAATTCGAGCAGGACTTGGTCTTCATCCCGCCGAGAGAGAGCGACATCCTAGGTTATATGAAGCCGGCAGTGCTTTCCAGAAGACAGAACGTGAGATTATAGTCTCAAATCCTGATCCGCTCGTTTCCCCGCTCCTGCACGTATGCTCTAAAAATTTACCGATATAACTCGGCCCATTCTGGCGTGAGAATCGCTTGTAGTTCGGCCTCCTTTTATCCGACATCCGACAGTGCTCCGCTTTATGCGCGGAGTGCTGTTGTATACCGGCACGGAAGCCGTTCCATTTACCAGAGATCATTTGGGTGTGGATGTTCAAAGCGGATCCACGGCTTGTGCTCTTGAGAAGCTTCGGGGAGGATCAATTGAAAATCAATCTGTCATTGAAACGAGACCTTGGCGTATAGCGATTGTGGCAGCTTCGGTGCGATCCGATACATCTAATTTTTCAATGATGCTGTTCACGTGATTTCGGGCAGTGTTGTCGCTGATTCCCAAGACTCGCCCGATCTCCTTATTGGTAAGGCCTTTTGCCACTAACTGCAACACTTGATGCTCTCGTGGAGTTAGGTTCGATCTCGCCATCCGTTCGATAAGTCGCGCCGCAATATCCGCCGGGAAATAGCGCATTTTCGCATATACGAGATGGATAGCCTCCAGCAAACGGTCCTGAGGGGTGTCCTTTAAAATGTAGCCCTGCGCGCCAGCCCCTACAGACTGGTAAATATCCTCTTCGGCATCGAAGCTAGTCAGGACAAGTATCCGTGGCGGATCCGGTCGCAGATTGATGGCGCGTATCGCGTCCAGCCCGCTCATACCCGACATACGCAGATCCATCAGAATTACATCGGCCCTGTGTGTCTCAAGCAGCGCAAGAGCCTCTAGACCGTTGGAGGCGCTCGCCACCACATCCATGCCCGGTTGGGTGCTCAGCATGCTTTCCAGCCCCGCGCGTACGACGGGGTGGTCGTCGATGATCATGATCCGAATGTTTGCGGTGTCCGTCATATATGCCTGGTAGCGGAAAGCCGGAGACGCGGCCAGAGCCCGAGCAGGAGGTGTGACCGGATAGGCACCTTCACATCCACCCGGGTACCGGATCCCGGCGCGCTTTTGACTGTCAACGTGGCCGAAATACTTTCCGCCCTTTTGCGCATTCCCAATATGCCGAATCCTGTGTAGTGACTGTCCGCGATAAAACCTTGACCGTCGTCTTCGACGGACAGGCAGATGGATTCGCGCGACCGCTGCAGACTGATGCGGATCGCGCCAGGGGCCGCATGGCGGATTGAATTTGCAATCGCTTCCTGCCCGATCAGATAAAGCGTGTCTTTGATGCGAGGCGGCACGGTCTGGCCGCCATCGGCGCCATCCGCTTCGACTGTTACGTTCCCGTTCTTGACCATCCGCTCGGCGCACTCACGGAGAGCCAGAAGGAGGCAGGTTGGCCCGAGCGATTTCGGACGCAGGCTGGCAATGCTGCGACGCGCTTCTCCATGGCTGGTCCGCGCCATGGAAATCGCCAGGTCGACCTGGCTCTCGAGGAGTTCGGCGCCGTGGGGCACGCTGTTACGTATAGCCTGAAGTTGAAAACCGATTCCGGCGAAGCTCTGCGCGAGCGTGTCATGAATTTCGTTTGCGAGACGTTCGCGCTCTTCGGCAACCGCGCGGAGGCGCCAATGCTTCGCCAGAAGATACAGATGGTTGAGGATGAAGATCAGGGTAAGACAGGCCAGAGACGCCAAAATCAAGGTAGAAGGCCGCCACCAGGGCGGCCCGGCCATAACCTCTACATCTTCGGCTGATCGCACGAGGATGACGAACGGATCGGCCTCCTTATTGAATCGGGCGTCTATAACTGAAACGCCTCTCAGGCGAAGCCGGCTCTCTTGGGCGAGGTGCTGGAGCAGCGACCGGCTGCGACCTGGGGGTAGAATTGCGCGAAACGATTGTGTCCCTGCATCAAGCTCCAATGTGAGGGCGTCGTCTTTCCCCTCGGATATCGTTCGGAGATAGCCCTCGACCTGTACAAACCTACTATCATACAAACCCTCCGCGATTTGATTCGCGGCGATAACCGCTGGAGATACAGGCACAGACTCTCGAAGCAGACGGAATCGGGCCTTACGGATTACGGGACTGAATTTATCGAGAGCGACTTCTCCCGTGACTTCCACCTCATCGCCGATTTTGAGCCCCGTTGCGTTCTTGGATGCGTCGTCGAGTTGGATCTCAACGCCGCCGGTGGAGTCCTGGACATAGATCGCCGGTCTGATCAGGACCACAGATCCGCGGACCGAGGCCAGAGGCGACCCGAACGGAGGTAGATACAATAAGGAGCGTATAGTGTGAACCGGGGCGGATGGCGGCCGGTCGCCGCCCGGTTGAGTTCTACCGCGTAGCCCCGCCGCTTGCGGCAACGCACGCTGGAACGTAGCGGCGGCGGGAGGATCCATAGTTTGAGCCGCCGCGACCGAATCGACAGGCGCCACCCTGACATTACGCCAAATACCGCCCGTGCCGTTCGAACGAAGAGCAATGGCGCCTGATCTAAAGCAATCCGGGTCGTTCAGGGGCGCAGTTTTGATCTCGCCCATACCTTCGGCTGAAGCGTACGCAGTGATCTGGCAGCCATCGACTTTCAGTTTGACGTGGTACCAGCGAAATGGACGAACCTGATCGGGTAGGACGACTCTGGCCGCTTCGTGATATGCAAAGTCGAACGCGCCCAAAACGAGGCTATTATCAACGGTTCGGACGCCGAGAAAATAGCCTTTAAAGGAATTCTCGCCCATTTCGGCCTCACTCACTCGGGCCAGGACTCCCACGCTCCCCTCGCCCAGGAGTTGGACATCGGCCTCCACGATGTAGTCTTTCCAGTTCCGCGATCCAGTCAGCAGTTTGGCGCCGCGATCATTGGCGTCATTGCGCATGACGCCTTCGACGACTTCCCATGTGCCGCCCAGCGCGGTCCAGCGATCCTCTTCGTCCGGCGTGAACCGGGCGTAGTAAGGAAGACCGTAGCCGGGACTGTTGATATACAGATGCCTTCCGCCGATGATTCCCACGGTCAGGATGGATAACGCCATCGTAGAAATAACCAGATTGCGCTGAGAGCTCCGCTTCATGAGATCGTCACCTTGGAAAACTTGTAAAGAGACTCGCTTCGGCAGAATTGAAATTCTGCTTCGTGATCAGCAGTGGAGGCGTCACAGACTTCGCGGGAATCGGCTTTCCGGCCCAGGACGCCGAGATGAGTTCAACGGCGTCGTGGCCCATGCGATACGTGTTTTCCGCTGCGATAGCCGCAATTTCTCCTGCGCCGACATAACCTATCAGATCGGAATCCTGCTCACAGCCGACGAGAGGGATCGCCTTTTGCAGCGACCGGCTCTTAAGGGCCGCGTAGGCCCCCCGCGTGGAGACGGCGGTAAAACTCAAAATGGCCTTCAACTCAGGATGCGAATCCATTACGCCATCGGTAAGCTCTTCCACGCTCGCGGCGTTGTAGGCCCCGCCTCTACGACTCACAATGCGGATTTCCGGGAAACGGCCGGCCAGTAAACGTTCGGCGCCGCGCGCCCTCTGCATAACGCCCGGCGCGTAGGGCGTAAGCCCGACCAGCGCAATGGAGCCTTTGCCGTGAATGAGCCTCGCGATTTCGGCGGCGGCAATCTCCCCCATCTTTTCGTCGTCATTCACGATATAACCGAGCTTGTCGCTGGCGGGGAAGTCCAGGGGAGCCGAGACGACAACCACATGCAGTCCCGCCGCGAGTGCGCGCCGCAAAGGCGCCAGGATCGCGCGTGAGTGGTTGGGCGCCAGGATCAGCCCCTGGTAATTGCCGCCGGTGACCCTGTCGATCAGCATGACCTGGCCCGCCACATCGTTTTCCGATGTCGGGGCGTTCCAGTAGAGGTGACACTTCAGTCTTTCCGCCGCCGTCTTGGCGCCGAGATGCTCCACTTCCCAAAGCATGGCGCCCGTGGTCTGCGGTACAACCGCAATGGTCGGAACCGCCGGAAGGCGGCGCGACCGTATCCAATATGCGCCACCTCCCAGTATTGTGAGGAGGATGACGCCCGTCACCCAGGCCGAAACTCGCACAGTCATAACAACTTCAGCGGATAAGGCCCTCTTTGTTGCGGGTAAACTCGAACAATATCCCGGATTCAGCCGGCGCCCGCATGGTTCAAATGAACTATGCGCTTATGGTTGCTCTGACGCATTGCCCGCAATGTCGAGGTTTGATAAATGTACTGCAATAAAAATTGTAGTTTTACAAAATTCTAACAGCCTTTAGAGACTCAATCAATATTGGCAATGGCAATTCCTTGGACCTTGTTCAGTCCTTGTGAGCGATCGGATCGCGCGTAAACATCGAACGACCGGACGGAACGAGAGCCATACCTAGCGCTCAGAGATGATTATGAAATTAAGCAACCTTATCCCTCTTATGTTTCTGTTGTTGACGCCTGGCGCGTGGCTGTACGCGCAGGACCGAGGAACCATCACTGGTCAGGTGGTTGACGCCTCCGGGGCCATCATGCCGGATGCCAAGGTCACGCTGATCAATCCCTCCACCGGTCAGATAATCATGGCGGAGACAAATACGGAAGGCGCCTACACCTTCCTCTCGCTGACCGCTGGCCGCTACGAAGTCGTCGCTGAAAAAGCAGGGTTCCGCAAGGCGCAAGCTCCCAACGTCCTCGTGCAGGTGAGCACTACCACGCGCCTCGACATTCGGCTGGAATTGGGCGAGGTGGCGGAAACGGTTCAGATAGAATCTTCCACTCCGCTGCTGCAAACTGACCGCAGCGACCTGGGGACAGTAGTGGATAACAAAGCCATTCAACAGTTGCCCCTGTTTATCAATGGCGGCTTGCGCAGCAACCTGGCGTTCACCAGCCTCGCCCCAGGCGTCACGATGAATTTGCAAAACGACCCTGACAGCGTCGGCGGCGCGCCCCGCATCGCGGGCGGCCAGGCCAATGGCGCCAGCCTCCTCCTTGACGGCGGCGAATCAATGAGCGAGCGACGCAACGACCCGCAAATGCGCGTGGTCAGCGCCGAAGCCGTGGAGGAGTTCAAGGTGCAAACTTCCGCCTACTCCGCCGAATTCGGCCGTTCTTCCAATGGCGTGCTCAACTACACTACCAAGTCCGGAACCAACGGGCTGCACGGCTCCGCGATGGTCCAACTGCGCCACGAGAATCTGAACGCCGAGGGCTTCTTCTGGGGAGCGCGCGGCCAGTCCGTTCAACGCCAGCACGTGGAAGCCGTGAGTCTCGGCGGTCCGGTCTATATCCCGAAAGTGTATGACGGCCGCAACAAGACCTTCTTCTTCTTCGCGGGCGAGCGTTCACGCGCCAAAAACTCCAGCAGCACGGACCTGATCTCGCTGCCGATCGCGGAGTTCCGCAACGGCGACTTCAGCCGCTACACCAACGCCGCCGGACAGATGGTTCCGTTGTACGACCCGCTCGATGCCAACGGTAACGTGATCGCCACCGCCGCCGACCGCAAGCCCATGCAATGCAACGGTGTTCCGAACGTCATTTGTCCGGAACGCATTGACGGGGTGGCGAAAGCGATCTTGGCCGAACTGCCTATGCCAGATAATCCTTCGACCGTTTTCAACAACACGCGCGCGATCAACAACGGCTCGCGGACGCCTGGAGCGTGGCAGGGCGTTTACTCGATCAAGGGCGACCACGCCGTGAACGACAAACTGCGCGTGAGCGGGATGTTCAGTAAACAGTATTTTGACAGCTACCCTCTTCAGGGACCAATTCCCGGTCCGCTGGCAGAAGCCTTCCAGGAGTTCGGGCATATCCGTTACTGGCGCTTCAACGGCGATTACGTCATCAAGCCGAATCTATTGAACCACGCCACCTTCGCGGTCAACCAGCGCAAACTCGGCGAAGGACCGAACCTGGGATTGTCTGACTCCTACCGGGCGACCACCTTGTTGCCGGGCTTGGACGGGTCCGGTGCAGAGAAGGCCCCGAATTACACCAAGTACAACACGGAGTTCGGCAATTACGGCGGCCACGTCTTTACGGAGTCTCCCAGTCGCACCATCAATTTCAGCGATCACCTGTCGTGGGTCAAAGGGCGTCATAATCTCAAGTTCGGCTTTACCTATATGGATGTGAGTTATCGGCGCCTCGACTGCAACAACTGCGCCGGCTCCCTGAACTACAGCGCCGCGGCGACCGGAAACCCCAGTGTGGACGGGCAGACCGGCATCTCGTACGCGGCCTTTTTGTTGGGATTGCCGAGCGGCGGCTCTTTCAATTTCGGCGCCGACATCGACTTCCGATACAAGTACTACGCCGGGTACATTCAGGACGACTTCAAGCTCTCGAGCAAGCTCACCGTCAACGTGGGTCTACGCTACGACATTAGCATTCCGCGCCGGGAAGCGCGCTTGCAGAACAGCAACTTCAATCCGAACATCCCGAATCCGGCCGCTGGCGGCCTGCTTGGCGCCCTCGAATTCGCGAGCGAGGACAACCCGGTGCTCCTCGACGTTCGCAAAAACGCTTTCGCTCCACGACTGGGTTTTGCTTATCAACTCAACAGCAAGACGGTCATTCGCGGCGGCGGCGCGATCATGTGGGATATCATCCGTGAGGATGGCAACGCCGACAACGGAATCCAGGGTTTCGGTGGCGGCTTCGGCTCGACCTCGAACGCGCTGTCAAACGGCATCGCCTTCACGCAGAAAAACGGCTTGAATGATTTCCGCACGTTGGTCGAAAGCCAGCGTCCGCCCCGCATAGATCCGGGCCTGGGCGTCAACGGCAGCGTGACTTACAAACTGCCTGAATCCGGCAAGCCTGGGTATTACACCGACTACAACCTGACGGTTGAGCACAGCTTCACGCCTTCGACCGTGCTGAGAGCCAGTTTCCACGCCAACTACGGCATCAATATTTTTCAGAGCGGCATTGATTACAACCAGCTCGACCCTAAGTATTTCGCGATCTATGGTTCGTTGCTCACGAGCCCGATCAACCGGGTCATCAACGACCCGATCGTCGTCGCGTCAGGGTTCAAGTTGCCATATCCGAACTTCCCGCAGACGCTGCAACTACAGCAGGCGCTGCGCCCGTTTCCGCAATACAGCGGCTTCGGCGCTGTGGCTTCGCAGGCTGGTCACAGCACATACAATGCTCTGGAAGTCAGTTTCCAGAAGCGTTATTCCAGGGGACTCTGGCTGATGACTTCTTATACGTTCTCCAAAACCCTGGTCAGCCAGAACGGCCAGAACATTTACGACGCAATTACCGAGAAGGTCGTCAGCAACGCCAATCGTCCTCATGTCTACACGCTGGGCTACGTGTATGAATTGCCGATCGGCAGGGGCAGGGCCATCGGCGCCAATTTGCATCCGGCTCTCAACGCCTTTATAGGCGGATGGAGTGTTTCTGCCGTTCATCGTTATCAGAGCGGGACGCCCATCGGCGTCGGCGGCTGCAGCCAGACCATGGCGGGCGCGGGCGCGGCGCGTTGCAGCTATATTCCGGGGCAGCCGCTGCTGAATCCGGACTTCAACCCTAAGGATCCGAACAGCCCTTACCTCAACAAGGCCGCTTTCGTACAGCCGGCCAACTTCACTTATGGCAACGTGCCGGCGGTGATTCCGAATCTTTATCAGCCGGGGCAATTGGGCGAGGACGTCGCCGCCAGTAAGAGCTTTAAATTCGGTAAAAACGAGACAAACAGCGTCGAGTTGCGCGCCTCGGCCTTCAACGTCGCCAATCGTCATTTATTGGGAGGCCTGAATACGAATATTAACAACGCGACCTTCGGTATGTTTTCGAATCCGCAGTCGAACTTGCCGCGCAATCTGCAATTCAGCTTGCGTGTGAGCTTCTAGCCCTTAGGGGGCGCGGCTGGAGAGAAGGACCACGGATTCTACGATGCGACGGATCGATGCGGATTATCCGTAACCGTCGCATCCGTAAAATCCGTGGTTCCTGATTTTTCAACCACATTTACCATGATGATACGAATTCTGGCTTCACTCTTATTAGCCGTATCGGCTTGGACCGCCGCATCTGTCGCGCCCGCGGAAGAGTACTTCCCAAAGCCCGACAGCGAAGGCGGCTGGCGCGCGCTGAAAGACGCCACCGCGATCAGGAAAACCGCGGGGATGGATATAAAAAAGCTCGACCAGGCCTTCGAATACGCCTTCCGCAGCAGCCAACACGGCGGCTTGCTGGTGGCGCGGCGCGGATGGTTGGTTTATGAGCGTTATTACGGCCGTGGTAACCGCGAAGCCAACCCGGCGAGCGCTTCCGTTGGCAAGGCGTATACCAGCATCGCCTGCGGCATTATGCTGGCCGAGAAGAAAGACCAGATTCCTGAAGGCCTCGATACCAAGGTCTTCAACGCCAGGTACCTGCCGGAAGCCATGCCTCTGGATGACCCGGCGAAGGCTGACATCACCCTGGGCCAGTTGCTGTCGATGTCCGCAGGACTGCATGGCGAGGGCAGCAATCCAGGTTTTGTGAATGGAGTCCCGTCCGTCAAACTTACTCCACTGCCGCGTCCCGCGATGCCGTTGGGGCAGGACCTGACGGCCCTGCGCACTCCTCTCTGGACAAAACCCGGCGGCGGTTACTCTTACGCTTCCGCTTCACCCCATGTGGCTTCTATCGTCCTGCGCAACCTGACGGGCATGGAACTGCATGAGTACATCGATCAGCGTTTAGCGAAACCGCTCGGCTGGGGACAATGGGCGTGGGCCCGGCGGCGCGGCGAGAATGTGCTGCCTCATACGCCAGGCGGCGCAGACATCGCTTTGCGTTCGACCGATCATTTGCGTTTCCTCTATGCCATCCTGAAGAAAGGCCGCTGGGGGAAAAAGCAGGTGATTCCGGCCGACTATATTGAATTGTGCGGCAAACCGACCAAGTGGAATACCCATGCGCCCATGAGCCTTATGTGGGAAAATAACGCCGACGGCCATGTCGCCGGCGCGCCTCGGGACGCTTTCTTTAAATCCGGCGGCGGCGGTCACGGCGTCATCGTGATTCCCTCGCTCGACATGGTGATTTATAAGATGGCGGGTGATGACGGGCAATACGATCCAGCGCGCACCGGCCTCAGGCAGGACTACCCTTACGATGGCTCGCGCGATGGGTGGAAACCCCCGCCGCGCAGCCAGTTCAACGACGGCCCCATCGGCACGGATGACGGCGTCCGCCGAATCCTCGAAATGGTCGTCGCGGCGGTAATTGACTGATGGTCCGTAATCTTTGGCCCTCGTCGGCGTTATCTATATTTGGAGTAAATCCGAATGCGCTTTAATCCCAAAATCCTCGTAGTTACACTGGCGGCCGCCGGCTTTATTGCCTATGCCGTCGACCAGCCGAAGAAGAAGGTCATGACCCCGCTTGGGAAGTCAGCGGTAAAAACACTCGCCAGGGCTTCCGCGCAGTCCCCTGGCAAAAAGCCCAAGCTGCCCGTGACGCCGTCGATAGAGGATTTCCCCGAACTTTGGTCCTTGCAGCCTCTGGCGCGTCCATCAGTTCCGGCAGTTCCGGCGGCCCCGGCCGGCAGCGTGAACCCGATCGACGCCTTCGTCCAGGCGCTGTACGTGGAAAAAAAGGTGAACGCCGGTCGGCCCCGCTGACCAGCGCGCGCTGTTGCGACGCGTCTACTTGGATCTCATCGGCATTCCGCCCACGCCGGCCGAACAGGACGCTTATCTCAACGACAAATCGCCCGACGCCTATGAAAAGCTGATCGACCGCCTTTTGGCCAGCGATCAATACGGCGTCCGCTATGCCCGCCATTGGCTCGATGTGCTGCGCTACGCCGACGCCGAAGAGCGCATGTACGCCGCGCCCGGGATTCATTATTGGCGTGATTGGGTGATCAACGCCGTCAACGCCGACGTCCCTTATGACCAGTTCGTCCGCGCTCAACTGACCGGCTATCGCACTACCGAACGCACCACGATGCAAGCCGTTGGCCGCCGCACTCGGCTGGAGCCCCGCCCCGACGACCTCTTTGCCCTCGGCTTCCTCGCGCGCGGCGCGGTCAACCGGGACAGCAAGGACCTGGGTGAACTCCAAATCGCTGCGGTCGAAACCGTATCCACGGCCTTTATGGGGATGACTGTCGGCTGCGCCAAGTGCCACGACCACATGTTCGACCCGATCCGGCAGAAGGATTTCTACGCCATGAAGGCGCTTTTCGATCCGCTTGTGATCAAGAAGCAGGTCCTGGCCACGCCGGCTGAAATGGTCGTTTACGGCAAGCAGATTGAGGAATACGACAAGCTTCGGCTTCCAATCGAAAAAACGATCGCGGATCTGATCGAGCCTTACCGCGCCAAACTCTACGCCGACCGCGTCGCCATGCTGCCCCCGGAGATCCAGGTCGTCATCAACAAAGCGGAGAAGAAACGCGCTCCGGCCGAACAAAAGATCGCCGACGACTATTTTCCCGTCCTCCGCATCGACCCGGACAAGATTGAAGAGGTCATGTCGGAGGCGGACAAGAAAGCCTATAAGGATCTACGCGGCCAATTGAACAAGCTGGGGGAGAAGAGGGGCCAAGATTTGCCGGCGTTCTGGACAGTGGAGGTGGAT
Organism: uncultured Acidobacteriota bacterium; assembly: GCA_963796275.1. Classification (GTDB taxonomy): domain Bacteria; phylum Acidobacteriota; class Blastocatellia; order RBC074; family RBC074; genus JAKEHZ01. The sequence goes on from CAWCKY010000006.1 coordinate 40,285, forward strand.
CGCGGGCTGGAACTCGAGAAGACGTACATTCTTACCAGCGGCGATCCGGAGCGGCCGGAAAAGGATCATCCCGTCGAGCCCGGCTGGCCTTTTTATGACGGCGAGAAAGATTTCCGCGAAGGCCGCGTCGACGCGTTCTCCGATTGGCTTACGGCGAAAGAGAATCCGCTTTTTGCCCGCGTGGCTGTCAATCGGCTGTGGCAGTGGCATTTCGGCGAGGGCTTGCAAAAATCGTCGAGCGATTTCGGCTTTTTGGGCGGCGTTCCGGTTAGTCAGCCGCTTCTCGATTGGCTCGCCTGCGAATTCATCGAGCGCGGCTACAGCCAAAAAGCGATGCATAAGCTGGTCATGACATCGAACGTCTATCGGCTGGCCAGCTCCGGCGACAACGAATTGATGAAGAAGAATATGGCGGCCGATCCTTTGGACCGCTTCCTCTGGCGCTTTCGTCTGCAGCGGCTGGAAGCCGAGCCGATCTGGGATTCGATCCTTTCGGCCGCGGGCAATCTCGATACGACTCTGGGCGGGCCATCCTTCGATACCGAGCCTCGCAACCCGCGCGGTCGCGGCGTCGCGGTCAGGGCGGAAGCCAAGACGAACCGGCGCGGCGCATACATCATTCGTGGTTTTTCCACCAGCCGTGATATTACGCCCAACTTCCTGCAATCTTTCGACGTCGACGACGGACGCGCTCCGTGTCCGGTGCGCACACAGAACGGTCACTGCCCCGCAGGGCCTGTTCATGATGAACAGCACGGAGATCGAGAAGGCAACCACGATGTTCGCCGATCGCCTCAAGAAGGAAAGCGAAGGCGACCTGGACAAAGCTGTGGATCTCGCCTATCGGATCGCGCTAAGCCGGCCACCTTCCGCCGGTGAAAAGGAAACCGCGCGGGCTTATCTGGGGGGCAATCCGGACCGGCTGAAGAACCTGGCCTGGTTGATTTTCAATTTAGACGAATTCATTTACGTCCAATAAATATGGATCATCATAATCTTTATCCCTGCGGCAAAGTTTCGCGCCGCCATATGCTGCATCAGTCGATGGGCGCTCTTATGGGCGCCTCCATAGGCGCTCTTTGGGCCGAGGATGGAAAACTCGACGCGCGTTTGCCCGGCGATAAAAAGGCAGACGCTGTCATTTTTCTATTTATGTGCGGCGGGGTCAGCCACATCGACACCTTCGACCCCAAGGGCAATAAATACGCCGGCAAATTGATCGACGCCATCGGTTTCGGCGACAACGTGGCGGAGATGAAGCGCCCAGTCATCCGTTGCTTGCGCACATTCAAGAATTATGGCCAATCCGGCACGCCTGTCTCCGATTGGTTCCCACACGTCGGCGGCGTCATTGACGAGATCGCGGTCGTTCGGTCCATGTGGTGCCACGAAGGCAATCACTTCCCAGCCGTCATCGAAACGCAGACCGGTCATCGCGGACGCGCCTTCGACAATCCGTCCTTCGGCAGTTGGATTTCATACGCGCTCGGCTCCGGCAATAAGAATCTGCCGACCTACATAAATATCGGCCGTCCCTCTTCGCCTGTTCAATTGACGGGCGGTTATCTGGGCGCGGCCTACGCGGCTACTCCGTTTCAAGCAGGCCCAGTGCCCATTCCGAACCTGAACCCGCCGGCCAGCAGCAACGCCGCCGAACGCGACCGGCAGATGGAAACGCTTGCCCAACTGAACCGCGAATTCCGCGAGCGGCACGCGCTCAACACAGACATCGCCGCACGGATTGACTCTTATGAGTTGGCGGCCCGCATGCAACTCAGCGCGCCCGGCGTCGTAGACCTTTCGCAGGAGCCGAAGCATGTCCTGGATCTCTACGGCATCGGCGAGAAGCCAACCGACGATTTCGGCCGTCAATTGTTAATGGCCCGGCGACTGGTCGAGAACGGCGTTCGCTTCGTTCAGCTCTGCCACGCAGGCGGCGGCAATGGAAGCTGGGATGCCCACGGCGATATGAAGACTCATGAGCCTTTATGCAGAGCCGTCGACAAGCCGATCGCCGGTTTGATTCAGGATCTGAAGCAGCGCGGTATGCTGAAGCGCACATTGGTAGTCTTTACGAGCGAGTTCGGCCGCAGCCCGTGGTCACAAAATACGACCGGCCGCGACCACAATCCGAAAGGCTACAGTTCCTGGTTTGCCGGCGGCGGAATCAAGGGCGGCACGGTCCACGGAGCGACGGACGAGTATGGCTACAAAGCTGTGGAAGACCCGCACTATTACAGCGACCTTCATGCGACGATCTTGAAGCTGATGGGCCTGGATCATAAGAAGATGAAGGTCCGAGCTCTAGGACGCACTTTCCATTTAGTGGAAGAAGGCCACGGACCGATTGAACAGATTATCGCCTAGATCTGGCGGACTCCAGGTTTTGCCGGAATGTCGCGTCGTCCGGCGCGAGCTTTACCGCCTTCTCAAAAGCCGCAATCGCGGCCTGGCGCTCGCCTTGCTCAATCAACACCTCGCCTAATGCGTTGAATACGGGCGCCTCCGTCGACTGTAGTTTGGCGGCCGTTTCCAGGCTCGCCCTGGCATCGGTCAGTCGGTTCGCGCTCCGCTCCACTAAGCCCAGTAGATAGTGGTAAAGCCAGGTCGAGGTGCTGATGCTGATGGCTGCTTGTACATATTCCCGCGCGGCGTCGTAGCGTCGCAAGTCAAAATTCAATCCCGCCAGGCGGAAGAGCAGGGTGGCGTCGCCCGGTTTCGCCTCTCTCGCCAACTCCAGGCGCGCGGCGGCGTTCTCCAGGTCGCCCGCTTGCAACAGCGCGCGCGCTTCGTCGATCCAGGCCGCCGCCTTGCGCTGCAATTCCTCGTCGGCATTTTGTTTTTTCGCCAACTCGGAAAACCTCGCTAAAGCCGCCTTGCGCTCCGGCGCCTTGCCAAGCCCGCCCCACGCCCGCGCGAGTTGATAGAAGACACGTGGATCATTGACGCCGCCCAGCTTCGACGCCCGTTCCAACTCCGTCCGCGCTTCTTCAAATTGACCCAAACGATTGAGCGTGGAGCCCAGCAGTAAGTGCCCTTCATAAGCTTGCGGCCGCAATTGCACAGCTTTACGTAACAGCGGCATCGCTGCCTTATCATCGCCGGCCCGCGACAGCAGATTGCCCAGGCCGGCCAGGGCGGGGAAGTAATCCGCCTGTAATTCCAACGCCCGCCGAAACTCCGTCTCCGCGCCTTTGTGATCGCCCTTGGTTGCATAAACCGCCCCCAAATCCGCGTGGACTTCGGCGGATTGCGGGGTCACCGTCGCCAGCGTTTCCAGCAACGGCAAAGCCTTGCGGTGCTCGTCATTCCGCAGGTACAGATTAGCGGCCGCGCGCAAGGCCAGGACGTTTTTCGGCTCGATCTCCAACGCCTGTAGGAGCGCCGTGAGCGCCTCGCCATCATTGCCGCGTTCGGCGTAAATGTCAGCGATCGCCAGATACGCCTGCGCCATCTTCGGGTCGCACTGCGCCGCCGTGCGAAAAGCGACGAGAGCCTTGTTCAGGTCTTTCCGTTGATATTCTTGTAGCCCGGCGGCGAAATGCTTCCCGCAATCCGGAGCCGTTTGGACTAAAGCAAAAGCCAATAACCAGGCGTTCATTTGGTGTACGGCGCGCTGTCGGTCACGCCCCTCCCTTCTGTGATGGTGACGATCTGTCCGGCCCGCATCGCGCCGACCTTCTCCAATCTTCCCCCCGGCCATTGAACTTCCACCGCGTCGGCTGTGCTCGCCTCGCCCAGCCCAAACTGTAAACGAAAATCGCTCTGTGACATAAATGTCGAGCCGGACCGCACCTCTCCCGTCAGCGTTCGATCGCCTATCCTCACGCGCGCCACGGCGCCAATGCCGCTTCGGTTCGTCTTTTGCCCCACCAGCTTCAGAGTGATCGACTTACCGGCTCTCAAGCGTGTTGCGCAGCAAGCTCAAGCGTTCATTCATGTTGCTAATCAATAGGTCGGGTCGCCCGTCATTGTCGTAATCACCCACCGCCAGGCCGCGCCCCGCATTTTTCTCCATCACTGCCGCGCCCGCTTCGGCCGACACATCGCTGAACTTCCCCTCGCCGCCATTGCGATATAGTAGACGCCGCTGGCGATATTCGCTCGACTTCAAGTTCGGATACACATGGCCATTCACCATGAAAATGTCCGGCGATCCATCGTTATCGTAATCAACAAAGGCCACGCCCCAGCCCAGAAACTGTGTGTACTTGCCCAGACCCGCCTGCGCCGTGCTTTCTGAAAAAATCCCATCGCGATTGTTGCGATAGAGGTTTGGCATGTCGTCAATGAAGTTCGTCTTCACCAGGTCCGGCCAGCCGTCGCCGTCGTAATCCGCGGTCGCCGTACCCATGCCGGCCTGAGCGCGACCGTCTTCGCTTAGCGCGACTCCGCTTTCCAGCCCCGTCTCTTCAAACGTCCCGTCGCGTTTGTTGTGATAGAGCAGACTCGCCTGCGAATCCACCGCCACATAGATGTCGGCCCAACCGTCGCGGTCATAGTCGAGCGTGGTCACCGAAAGTCCGTAGCGCGGCGTGGGCGTCTCGATGCCGGCCGTCTTCGACACATCCAGAAAGCGAACCTTCCCAGGGGTTGACTCATTATGCCAAAGCCGATTCAGCCCCGGCTTCAACCCTTGCGGACCGCATATCACGTTCTCGTCCTTCCAGCGGCAAGGCCTCGGCCCATCCGGGCGCGATGTATTTTTCAAATCGAAGTCCACATAATTCGCGACCATCAGATCCAGCTTGCCATCGCGGTCATAATCGACGAACGCGCAGCCCGTGCCCCAGCGCGACCCCATGTCGGGCGGCGTCACATCCTCAAACGTCCCATCGCCGCGGTTGCGATACATCACATCCGCGCCCCAGTAAGTGACGTAGATGTCCACGAATCCGTCGTTATCAATGTCGCCCGTGCAAACGCCTTGTCCCCAGCCGGCCCTGGCCACACCGGCCTTCTTGCTGACGTCCTCAAACGTGCGGTCACCCTTGTTGCGATAGAGGCGATTGATGGGCTCTGCGCCCGGGGGGAAGCCATCCAGCTTCGACGCAGTCACAGCGAAAATATCCAAGAGGCCATCGTTATCGAAATCTAGAAAGGCCACGCCCGTACCCAGCATCTCGACAATGTAATTCTTCTGACGCTCCTCCCCACAAACGAATACATCCTTCAAGCCCGCGCGCAACGCCTCATCCACGAAAAATGGCTCGGCGGCCGCCCAAGCCGCCAGTGCGATCAAGAACAACATCCTCATTGCGTCGCTTCCTTCACTTTCAAAAGTCTCGTCATATCTATTGCGGAAGAGTTGCCGCGGAAAGCTATCATCCGCCACGATAATATCCGGCCGGTCATTGCGATCCACATCCTGAAACGCGGCGCCCCAAGCCCTTGCATGGAGGGTTCTGTTGTAAATAAACCAGACATCCGGTCCTCAATGCTGGTAGAGGGGCCCAATTCCATTATCACTGGGGGCTGCTCTGACCAAATCCAATCCGTTCAAATGGCGACACTACCAATCCGAGATCATCCTCCTCTGCACACTGGTATCTGCGTTATGCTCTCAGCTATCGCGATCTCGAAGAGGTGATGAATGAACGTGGCCTCTCGCTCGATCACACGACGATCTACCGATGAGTTCAGGCTTATCCAGAGTTAGAGAAAAGAATTTGTCCTCACTTGAGACTGACGAACAACTCCTACCGTTGATGAGACCTACGTCAAAATCAAGGTGAGTGGAAGTATCTTACCCATGACGCCGATTCTTACGCAATGGACCATTTGGTACTTGCTGCTGAGAGCTATCTTCGTTAAGCCTCTGCACCGCCACGCATTGATTTTGGAAGATTAACGGAACTTTAGATAATCGCACTTACGCCATATAATGCATTAGTGCGAATCGTTTTCGAACCAGGCATTGTGCGGCGCCTGGGCTTATCGCCTCCGGGGCCGGCGAAGAGTCTATCTTCCACCGCCGATCTCGAACGACCGGCTGAGTGTGATGGGCCACTGACACCGCACCTTCCAGTGGGGGAATTTCGCGGGAGCGGACCGGCCACAATTCATTGAATGGCGAAGAGCGAAATCCCAATTTATTGTGGTCGCTGCTGCCGATTTACAATTTTTCCGCTCATTTCAAATTCTTCGCTGCTGTAACCATGTCGGTAGCCATCGCACGGCGGAGAAGTTTGTAAATTGTCGGCCAATAGTGAATCTGTCGCATGTCCAAGGAACCCACACATAAGCAGCCGGAAACACTCGGCGACGTGCTCTATGCCAAGTCCAAGGCTCCCGTGCCGGAGCAGGACTGGGCGACGCTCGTCCAAGCGATTGCCGCGGGCGACCAGCTTGCGCTGCATGCGCTCTACGAGATGGCTCACCGTATCGTCTTCACTTTGATTATGCGAATCACGGCCAACCGGGAAACCGCTGAAGAGCTCACCATCGACGTCTTCCATGACATCTGGCGGCGCGCGTCGGGTTACGACGCCGCGAACGGCACAGTGCTCGGCTGGATCATGAACCAGGCGCGCTCGCGGGCTATCGACCGCCGGCGTTTCGAGAGCCGAAAGAAGCGCAGCCAAGGTGACGATGCGCCGCCGGTTGCCGACGTGGCTCCCGATCCCCACGAAGTGCTCGAACTGCGCGAGCAGGGTGAGTCGTTGCGCGTCGCATTGGCGGCGCTTACGCCGGACGAGCGCCAGGCGATCGAAACGACGTTCTTCGGCGGCCTCACGCATGCCGAAGCCGCGGCGCGTCTCAATCAGCCGCTCGGCACCATCAAGACGCGCATTCGTTCAGGACTGCACAAACTGCGGCGCATGCTGACCGCAGAAGCGAGGAAGCCATGAGTACGTTCCATAGAAATCGCTGCAAGCAGAGCAAGGCGACATGCGCCTACGCCCTAGAGGTTCTGCCTGAGAGCGAGGTTACCGCGATCCAGACGCATATCGCCTCGTGTGCGGATTGCCGGCGCGAGTTGGAAAGCCTCCGCCCGGTGATCAATCGATTCGTCTCCTGGCCCACCGATGTGCTGCGTCCGACTACATCGCTGCAGACGCGCCTTGCGCTTCGCATCGCCGAGGAGACCGGCAAGCAACCAGTGCCGCCGCCGGCGCGGCGGTGGTCCGAACCGGAATGGGAACAGGTCGCGCCCGGGATCGAATGCAAGCTGCTCGCGACCGACAATGAAAGGCGCCGGGTCAGCATGCTGGTACGCCTTGCGCCTGGCGCGAGTTACCCTGCGCATACTCATGCCGGCGTAGAAGCACTGCATCTGCTCGACGGTGAGCTGTGGATCGATGAGCGCAAGCTCTTCCCGGGCGGCTACAACTACGGCGCGCCTGGAACGGGTGACGAGCGCGTCTGGAGCGAGACCGGCTGCACCTGCGTTCTCATCACCAGCACCGAAGATATCCTCCGCTGAAGCGCCTCGGGCGCATGATGCGCCCAGATGGCGACCACCCGTGCGCGCCGGTCGTCGGTGTTTACGCCCACCTGTAGGAAGTAGTTTGGCGCCCTCGAGATCAAGAACGCCGCCGGAACGGCTGAAGGGCGCCATTTCGCCCGTCACTACCTCGAACCAATCCAAAAGCTCGCGTTTGACGTTTTTATGGGTATGCAAGGCTCGCATTCCCCCGACATCGGAAAATTGCTGCAGGCCGCCGCCGAATTTGTGAGCGGCGCCAAGCAGTTAGCCGTGCGCCTAGGCATCGCCAAGTCGTTGCTGGGTAAGCTCATGGCCGTTCGCTATCACATGACCGCCACCCTGCCTCACCAAGCCGTGGACATCGTGCTCGCCAATCGCCAGCCGCTAATCCCGCTTGCCGCCACTTGGACGTCCGGTGTTGTAGGAGATTCAAGCCAATGACCCCAAATCAGAACCATTGCAAAAAAGCAGAGTTGGCGTGCGCCTACGCCCTAGAGGTTCTGCCTGAGAGCGAGGTTGCCGCGATCCAGACGCATATCGCCTCGTGTGCGGATTGCCGGCGCGAGTTGGAAAGCCTCCGCCCGGTGATCAATCGGTTCGTCTCCTGGCCCACCGATGTGCTGCGTCCGACTACATCGCTGCAGACGCGCCTTGCGCTTCGCATCGCCGAGGAGACCGGCAAGCAACCAGTGCCGCCGCCGGCGCGGCGGTGGTCCGAACCGGAATGGGAACAGGTCGCGCCCGGGATCGAATGCAAGCTGCTCGCGACCGACAATGAAAGGCGCCGGGTCAGCATGCTGGTACGCCTTGCGCCCGGCGCGAGTTACCCTGCGCATACTCATGCCGGCGTAGAAGCACTGCATCTGCTCGACGGTGAGCTGTGGATCGATGAGCGCAAGCTCTTCCCGGGCGGCTACAACTACGGCGCGCCTGGAACGGGTGACGAGCGCGTCTGGAGCGAGACCGGCTGCACCTGCGTTCTCATCACCAGCACTGAAGATATCCTCCGCTGAAGCGTTGCCGCCACTTGGACGTCCGGTGTTGTAGGAGATTCAAGACAATGACCCCAAATCAGAACCATTGCGAAAAGGCCGGGAGAGATCGCTTGTCTCGCCGGAAGAGTGGGAAGGACTGACGGTAAGATACCTTATCCATCTGAACGAGAGGGCAGTATGAAGGACGATTCCGTAATGATGAAGCAAGCGCCGGACGCGCTGATTGACGACGAATGTCCGATGGCCATCGCACCTAAAGAGAACCGTGTTATGCGCGGGGAAGCCGTGGCCGAACGGCCGGATGGCATGCGCATTTGGTTTGAACCTTATCCGATGCCGTTGCGCGACGGCGAAGGCCGGATGGTCGGGGGCATCAATATGCTCCATGACGTCACCGAGCGCAAGCGGGCGGAAGCGGGGTTGCGCCATCACTCCGAACAGTACGAAACGCTACTCAATCAGGCGCCTCTAGGCGTGTATCTGGTAGACGCGGACTTTCGGATTCGAGAAGTCAATCTTGTCGCGCTCCCCGTCTTCGGCGACATCCCCGAACTGATCGACCGGGACTTCGACGAGGTGATTCACACCCTGTGGACGAAAGAATATGCGGATGAAATCGTGCGCATCTTCCGAAACACGCTGGAGACGGGCGAACCGTACTATACGCAGGAGCGCGCTGAGTTCCGCGTTGATCGCGGGGTCGTCGAATATTACGAATGGCGGCTCGACCGCATAACGCTGCCTGACGGCCGCCACGGCGTGGTCTGCTATTTCCGCGACATCTCCGCCCAGGTCCAGGCGCGCGAGAAGATCAGGGAGAGCGAGGAGCGTTACCGCGAGCTCGCGGGCGAAAACCAGCGACTCTACGAACAGGAGCAGCGGGCGCGCGAGGCGGCGGAAAGCGCCACGCGCGCGAAAGACGAATTCATCTGGCTCGTCTCGCACGAGTTGCGCTCGCCGCTCATCTCGGTTCTCAGCTATAGCCAGATGCTTCGCTCGAACCCAGATGGCACGGAGCAGGTCAGGCAGACCTGCGAGATCATCGAACGCAATGCGCGGACGCAGTTACAACTTATCGAAGACCTGCTCGATACTGCTCGCATCGTCCAGGGCAAGTTGTGGATCGAGAAGCGTCCGACCGACATCATTCCTCTGCTCGCCGAAGCGCTCAATGTGGCGCGTCCGATGGCTGAAGCTAAAAGCATCGAACTGCGCGCGAGCTACGGCGAGACGCCAGGAATGGTAGGCGGTGACTCGATCCGACTGCAGCAGGTGATTGGGAATCTCCTCTCGAACGCGATCAAGTTCACGCCTGAAGGAGGGCGGGTCGAGTTATGGTTGGAACGCAGCGGCGAAGAGCTTTGCATCGTGGTCAGCGATACGGGCGTGGGCATCGATCCAACGGTTCTGCCATACATCTTCGACCGTTTCAGCCAGAACGATTCCTCGAGTTCGAAGCGGCATGGAGGCCTCGGACTTGGCCTCGCGCTGGCGAAGCATCTGGTCGAGCTGCACGGCGGCACGATCGAGGCCGCAAGCGAAGGTAAAGGGTGTGGCTCGACCTTCACTGTCAAGCTCCCGCTGGCGGCGCAGAACGGATTGTTGAGGATAGAACCGCCCGCCCTATTTACTGAAGGGAAAATCCAATTGTCCGGTGAAGGAACGATCGAAGGCGTAAGCGTGCTGGCGGTGGATGATGAGGAAGATGCGCTCGTACTGCTCGGCAAGCTTCTGAGTCAATACGGTGCAGTCGTGACAACGGTCTCTTCCGGCGCCGAGGCGCTGTCGATTCTGGATGACCAGCCGGACAGCCAACGGCCCGATGTGTTCATATGTGACATTATCATGCCGAAGGAAGATGGTTACACAGTGATGAAACGTGTCAGGAGGCTCGAGGCAGAGCGGCGAGTCAAGATGTCGCAGCGGATGCGGGCGATAGCTCTCACGTCAATGGCGAGTAGGGATGATTGGGTGCGCGCGCTTAGCGCAGGATTCAACATGCACATCGCCAAGCCGGTTGAGCCTACCGAACTGGTGATGATGATTGCCAGCCTCGTCGGAGAGCGGACTAAAAGCGCATAGCACGATTGCTCGGATGATTATCGTGAGGCTGCGTTTTGGTAATCATCCTAAACGCGCTCGGTAATAGCATAACCAGCACAAGCCAATCGGGGTCTGCAGGTAAGCGGAGCGACCGCAGCAAGACTGCATTCACAACGCTAAAGATCGCGCATGATTCGCGCCGATCCCCAGTGCCAACGTGAGCACTATCGAACGCAAGGTGAAGCCGAGGGATTTTTTCTCAGCATCCGCACGCATAAACCTCGGATTGAGGAATAGCCTCATCGTACAAAAGCGTCTCGTATTCGACCTAATTCCACGCCAGTTTTCCCGCGATACGTTTGAAATAACCTCCTGTCAGCAATGTGACGTTTCCGAATTGACGCCGCGCAGGCTGAGCGGTCCGAATTCTCCGCTTCTCTAATCTTTGGTCATCCCCTGGCTGAACATATCGCTCCTGGTCAATTCGAGATGAGCCTGCAGCGCTGCGCGAGGGAGGCGGGGATCGGCAAGATTCACCTGCACCAGACACCACACCTTCGCATGGATAGTGTCTAAGCGCGCGGGATCCCTCAGCGAGACCCAGGACGCACTCGGGTATCATCACGAATCCCGCTCGGCTTTACGTCGAGAGCATCGCGGTCAAAACTGACAAGTACAGTCAACACATCCTCGAAGCCTTCGATCTCCGAACTTCAAAATCGATTTCTCTTGGGAGTCTACGCCGACAAGTGCGCGCAAATAGTAAATCATCTCTAACTCCTATTCGTGATGAAGAGCCTGGAGCGGATCGACCTTCGTCGCGCGGCGCGCCGGAATGTAGGTCGCGATCAGGGCGACAGCCGACTAGGAGCAAGGCAATTAGTGCGAAGGTTGCCGGATCGGTAGCACTCACTTCGAAGAGCAGATTTTTCATGACGCGCGTCAGGGCGAGCGCCGCAGTCAAACCCAACACCACGCCGATTAGCGTCAAGCTCATTCCCCGCCAGACCACCATCCACAACACTTCGCTCGCCCGCGCCCCCAGGGCCATGCGAATGCCGATCTCTTGCGTGCGCTGGCTGACGGCATACGAGATGACGCCGTAAATTCCGACCATCGCGATGACGAGCGCCAGGGCGGCGAAGAGGCCAAACAACCACGTTTGAAAACGGCGCGGCGCAGACGAATTGGCCAAGAGCTGTTCCATCGTCGCGTAGGCGAACCAGTGGTCTGCCTCAAGCGCCCTGATTTGCTGCCGCACGGCAGTGGAGCCACTTCAACGGATCTGCCCGCTGTGCGTATCACCCATAGACCTCCTTGGGAAGCTTGCATCTTGGAAAGATGGGCGATAAAACTCCGCTTGCGACTCAGCCTCCAACCCAAATACCGTTTCACATCAGCCACTACGCCAATGATGGTCATATCAGGTTTGCCGCTTTCGTCCCGTATGCGCTTGCCGATAGGGTCTTCTCCCGTGAAGAGGCGACGCGCCAGCGTTTCGTTGATGACAATGACAGGTGGTGTGTTCTCAGTATCCAGCTCAGTGAAACTATGTCCCGCACGGAACTTCATCTGCATAGCTCGAAAGTAATCAGGACTGACAGTGTGTTTTTCGGCCATTGGTGTTTTTTGTTCATCGGGGGACAGGTTGGCCGCCCACCGGCCGTCAACCGTGGCTTGCCGGTGATTCCAGTATCGATTAAAGCAGCGTCCGACTGTTTGCCACTGCTTGTACGCCAGGCAAAGCTCTGGAGGCGTGTCGAGCAACTCCTGGTTGAAACGCTCCGTTGCGCCGAGTCGAATGGGTATTTGACGGGGTTGATCGCTACATCCATGGTCAGCAAGTTTTCCGGGTTGTAACCTGGATCAACCGCATGCATGAGCGAGAAGTCTTGACGAGTAAACCCGCGCCGATGAGCACTACCAATGCCAACGCCAACTCGCTGATGACCAGCACAGGCAAAAGCGCTTTTCCGTCTGAAAGGTTAGCTCGACGTAACGTGCGCGCCGACAATTTCTAGGCTCTCGTTGAAATCAACCCGCGAAGCCGGCAGCGCGGGGATGAGTCCTGCGCTGCCGCCGGTCAGCAAAGTAGCGAAGAAGGTGAAGCCGAGCACGGTTTTATCAATGCTGCTCAGTTTGAGCATCGACAGACTCTCAGGGGGTTAAACGCGACCAGCACCTTGACGCCCCACAGCGCCAACAACAATCCGGCCGCTCCGCCCAAGGGCGGATAACAGAAAAGCTTTCGGTCAGCATTTGCCTGAATCAGCCGCTTGCGCCCAGCCCCCAGCGCCGCGCGAATCGCCAGTTCTTTCTGGCTGGCACACTGGGCGCGCGCAAGCAAAAGGTTCGCCACATTGGCGCAAGCGATCAGCAGGACAAACACCACTGCGCCGAAAAGCGCCAGCAACCCGCGCCGCAAATGGCCGACCAGCTTTTCGGCAAGAGGCATCACTCGGGCCTTTAAGCCGGCAAATTCCGGATAGGTTTGTATATAAGGCTGAAGAAGTAAGTCTAATTCAGACCGTGCTTGCTCAATAGAAACACGGGGCTTGAGCCGTCCGAAAACAACATTCTCGATGATATATGGTTTCCGCGCGTCGATCGCGAGTGGAACCCAGATGTCGATCTTTCCTCCCGTTCGGCGTTCGGGGAGGAAGCGATAGCTGGGTGGCATCACGCCGATCACTGTCCATTTTTGGTTGTCAAAAGGAACTTCCTGACCGACTGCGGAAGGATTGCCTCCAAAGCGCCGCTGCCAGTAATCGTGGCTCAGCACGACCACACCTGGAGCGCCGGGCCGATCCTCTTCCGGGGTGAAGGCACGTCCCAGCTGAGGCTTGATGCCCAGCGCCGGAAATAAGCTGGCCGTTGCTTGAACGCGATTGATCTTCTCTGCATGTCCTTTCAGGGTGATCGTATCTACCTCGAAAGCGGCCAAATGCTCAAAAGTCTTCGACTGCGCCTGAAAGGTAAGAAACAGGTCAGTGCTGATAAGTTCGTCTCCGTGAAAAACATTGGTTACAAACCAGCGCTGTGATTCGGGGTAAGGCAGCGGGTTGAAGACTAACGCGTTCATACACTAAAGATCGCCGTGTTCGCGCCAATGCCCAGTGCCAGCGTGAGCACGATGACGATGGTGAAGCCGGGATTTTTTCTCAGCATCGCGCGCCATACGGCGAGATCTTGGAACAGCGTCTCGATCGACCTAATTCCACGCATTTCGCGATTGACCTCTTGTGAGCAAAGTGACATTTCGGAACTGGCGGCGTGAGGCCTGGGCGGCCTCGGCCTCACTCATCCCCGGACGAACATATCGCTCGGTCAGCAATTCGAGATGAGCCCGGATATCATCATCGAACTCCCGCTCGGCTCTTCGATCTCCGAAGGACCCTCGCAGTCTCGCCGCCAATGCGCGCAATAGTGGATGATCTCGATTCCTATTTGTGGTGAAGAGCCTGAAGCGGATCGAGCTTGGTCGCTCTGCGTGCCGGAATGTAGCTGGCAGTGAGAGCCACGACCAAAAACATCAAGGAGATGAGGGCGAAGGTCGCCGGATGAGTCGCACTTATGTTGAATAGCAGACTCTTCATAACGCGGGTCAGGGCGAACGCCGCCGCCAATCCCAGCGCCACGCCGATCAACGCCAAGCTCATTCCCCGCCAGACCACCATCCCCATCACATCTTTCGCTTGAGCTCCCAGGGCCATCCGGATGCCGATTTCGTGCGTTCGCTGGCTGACGGCGTAGGAGATGACGACGTAAATTCAGACGTCGCGATGATCAACGCCAAAGCAGCGAATCCTGAACAGCCACACCTGGAAACGCCGTGGTGCATACGATTCGGCCAGGTTTGCTCCATCGTCATCAGTTGGAATATGTGCGTCCGCAGCGAGCTCCCGCACTTGCTGCCGGACGGCTGGACTCCATTTCAGTGGATCGCCGCCGTGCGTATAACCCATCTGTCACCCTCGGATTCACCATTTTGGAGTGACGAATGATAAATTTCTGCATGCGTTTCAGCCTCCATCTATATCGTTTCACATCAGCAACCACACCGACGATAATCAATTCAGGGTTGCTGCCTTCAAGTCGTATTCGCTTGACAACGGGGTTTCTCCAACGATATAGCGGCGCGCCAGGGTATCATTGATGACAACCACTGGCGGTGTGTTCTCAGTCTCCTGTTCGAGAAACCGCGCCCCGCGCGCATCCGCATCCCCAGGACTAGAAAATAGTCGGGACTGACATAGTGGCTTTCAGCCAAGGGCTTTTGTTCGTCCGGGACAAGCGGGAAGCCTACAATGGTCAACCGTTTCTGCCAATTATCCCGTCATCTGCCAGCGGCAAAGTCCTGCTGTTTGCCGCTCCCTGCACACCGGGCAGTGTGTTGAGGCGCGCGAGTAATTCCCGATGAAGCGCGGGTGCACCGAGTCTCTGGGTGCTGCCACCATGGTCAAGAAATTCTTGGATCATAGCCGGATCAACTGCGAGCAAGCGCAGAAAGCGTTGATTAGCAACCCGCGCCGATTAACAGTATCAGCGTCAACGCCAGTTCACCGACCAGAAAAACGGGCGAGATGCGCCGTGCATTTGCTGAAGGCCGCGCCGCGTCCTCTACCTTTTAAGCTTTCGTTGAGATCGATTCGCGATGCCGTAGCGCGGGGACGAGTCCCGCTACGATCACGGTCAGCAAGACGCTGAGAAATGTGAATCCGAGCACTGAGGCATCAATCCGGCTCAGTTTGAATGGCGATAGATGATCAGGGCCCCGCGACCAACGCCTTGACTCTTGCTGGGCCAACAACAATCCGGCCGCGCCGCCGAATACGGATAACAACAGGCTCTCAGTCAGCATCTGCCTGACCAGGCGTCCGCGGCCGGCGCCCAGCGCGCGCGAATCGCCAGCTCTTGCAGGCGCCCACTGGCGCGCGCCAGCAAAAGATTCGCCACGTTGGCGCAGGCGATCAATAAGACAATGCCGACCATACCAAACAGCGTCAGCAAACCGAGCCGCAGATGGCCAACCAGCCTTTCGGCAAGAGGCATCACGCCGGCCTTCATGCCGGCCATTTCCGGATGGGCTTGTATAGAAGGCTGAAGAAGTAAGTCGAATTCTGCCCGCGCTTGCTCGACGGAAGCGCCGGGCTTGCGCCGACAAAAACATTATCGAGGATTATATCCTCCCCTTTCTTCAACTCCCCCTGCAGGTTGATCGGATAAGGCTCCCAGACATCGACATTTCCACCCAACCGGCTTTCCGGTAAGAAGGAAATCCCGGCGGCATCACGCCTAGAATCAAACGGCTGCCCCTGCCGAAAGGAACTGATCGACCGACTGACAGAAGGGTCGCCGCCAAAGCGCCGTTGCCAGAATTCGTGACTCAGGATCACTACCGGCGGGCCACCCGGTCGAGCTTCCTCCTGCGTGAAGGAGCGCCCCAACCACGGCGCGACGCCGAGCGTCGGAAATAGACGGGCCGTCGCTTCCGCGAAATTGATCTCCTCTGGCCCGTCCTGCATCGTCAAAATCCTGGTATAACACCAAGAAAGCAGCCAGCCCGTCCAATGTCTTCGACTGCGCCTGATAAGTACGGTACTGGCTAACGCCGATGAATACGTATAGACGGAAAACGGTGGTGACCCAAACCAGCCGCTGTGATTCGGGGTAGGGCAGCGGGTTGAAGACTAACGCGTTCGTTACACTAAAGATCGCCGTGTTCGCCCCAATGCCCAGCGCCAATGTAATCACGGCGACGACGGTGAACCCCGGATTTCTCCCCAGCATCCACAGGCCATACCGAACATCCTGAAAGAGTGTCTCAATAAATCTGATTCCACGCATCTCGCGATTCACCTCCTTCAGCAATGTCACATTTCCGAACTGGCGGCGCGCGGTCCGAGCGGCTTCTTTCTCGGTCAACCCCTGGCGAACGTATCGCTCGGCGAGTAGACGCAAATGCACCTCGATCTCGTCGTCGAGCTCTCGATCCGCTCTTCGATCTCCGAACAATCCTCGCAGTCTCGCCGCCAATGCGCGCAAATAGTGGATCATCATTACCGTGGCCCTCCAGTCTCAACAGGCGCCCGATCACCCCGGATATCCTTTCCCGATTCTCCGTCTCTCTCGCGAGCCGTTTTCGGCCGCTCTTTGTGATCGAATAGTATTTCGCCTTGCGATTGTTTTCCGACACCCCTCACTCTGAAGCGATCGATCCTCGCTGCTGGAGCCTCAAGAGAGAGGTATTGGCCATTCCTTCATTCAATTGCAGAACCTGCTCGCTCACTTGCTCGATCCGGCGGGCGATTCCATACCCATGCCGCAGCCCCAGAGCGACGAGAACTTTCAGGAGCATCAGGTCGAGCGTACCCTGTAGGACTTCCGATTTTCTATTCAGTTTTCCCTTGGACATGCCAAGGAAGATACTCCTCCCTCATTGGCATGTCCATAGGTAGATAGCGGAAGGCTGTCAATCAATCAATCAGGCAAATCGGGATCTCGGTGACTTGGCATTGAGATGCCAGCTAAGAAGGGAAGGGAGTGCCAGACGGCGTTCCACAGTGTTTCACGACTCAAGTTTTCTGTCCCTGAGGCTACTCGAAACACCAATATTTTCCATCTTGGCCAACCGCGAACCATAGCTAGGCCATAACTCATCCCGGAGTAAACCTCGATCGTATGGGGCTTTCCTGCTCACGCAATTTTTGCGTGGACACAAACTCAATAGATTGCGGCTTTAAGATTTCTCTTTGGCGCGCACCAAAGTTTTACTGACAAATAATATTGACATACTATTTTTAAAATAGTATAGCTAAGCATAGCATACTGGAGAGGGGAGTTTATGACAAGAAATCCTGAATATCGCGATCTGTTTCCGGGAGCGTTGGAAATGATGATTCTGCAATCGCTCCGGTCGAAGCCCATGCATGGCTATGCTCTGGCAAAACACATCAAGCAAGTTTCGGAGGATCTGCTGCAAATCGAGGAAGGATATTTGTATCCGGCTTTGCAGCGGATGCTGAAGGCGGGATGGCTCGAGTCGGAAGTCGGTGTCTCTGCGAAGAATCGCCCGATTAGGATTTATCGCCTGACAGATGTGGGCCTCAAACATCTGGAACAGGAACTCTCCAGCTTCGAAAAAATGTTCGCCGGCATCATGCGCGTGCTCGCGGCTGTTGAATCTTAGGAGGTCTTTATGGGATGGCTCAAACAAATCTTGTCCCGTAGCAGACGCTATAACGAGATTGCGGAGTTGATCAAGAGAGCATCTCGATGAAAAGATAGAAGATCTGATGGCAGACGGGCTGTAGCGGGAAGAGGCTACGTACAAAGCTCGTAGGGAATTTGGGAATGTCACGCTGATTGAGGAACGCAGCTGCGAAGTCTGGCAGTGGCGCAGGCTGGAAACACTTTTTCAAGACCTGCGCTTCGGCGTGTGAATGCTACTGAAGAAACTAGGCTTCACACTGGTTGCAGTGATTACGCTCGCGCTGGGCATCGGCGCGAACACGGCGATTTTCAGTGTTGCCAACATAGTGCTCCTCAATACATTTCCTTATCTCGATCATTCGCGAATTTATTACGTGTATCAAAATCTCCAGAAGATTGGCGTGCAAGGTTATTTCGGCGCGTAAGGAACAGGATTCACAGAAATTGCACGGTGCGAATCTTTTGAACGGGTCGCAGCTGCAGAAGCAACCTTAAGCCGCAATCTCACGGCGGCTTGGAGCAGGAACGGATAACGGGCGCTAGGGTGTCTGCGGATTTCTTTCCACTGCTCGGCGTAAATACTTTGCTGGGACGCACGATCACGGCGGAAGATCAAGGTACTCGAGGCGAGCGGGTGCTGGTGATCAATCACAGCTTATGGCAGCGCCGGTTCGGAGGGAAACAGGAAGTAATAGGGCAAAAGGTATTACTCGATGATGAGCAGTACACGCTCGTAGGCGTGATGCCGCCACATTTCTTTTTAGAAGACCGGGAGGCATATTTCCCCTTCGAATTCAATCTCAATGATTCACGGCGTTTATATGTGGTGGCGCGACTTAAATACGGTGTTTCGCTGGAACAGGCAAACGCGGAGTTGGAAGTGATGGCTCGGAATCAGGAAAATGTTTATGGCAGCAATTATCAGGTGCTCATCGGTAGAACTGTTTATACTACAATCGATCAGAGAGGCCTTATTTGGTCAGATCAATCAGGTTTTAACTATATTACTCAGCGCAGTAGGACTGGTACTGCTTCTTGCCTGCGCGAATATCGCGAATCTCTTGCTGGCGCGAGCGACGGTGCGCACGCGCGAGATGGCTCTTCGCGTCACTTTGGGCGCAGGCCGTATACCGCATAGTACGCTAACTGGTTAAGGAGAGCATGGCGCTGGCGCTGTTGGGCGGCGCGGTGGGTGTGCTCCTGGCTTTCATTGGGGTTGACGCTATCGTTGCGATTCTCTCGCCTAACACAATTCGCGGAGAGCTTGATGTAAGTATCAACGGACCGGTTCTTTTCGGCGTCTTCATCGTATCGCTCATAAGTGCGCTGTTGTTCGGCCTGTGGCAGGCTCTCAGCTCATCTAAGCCAGATTTAAATAATGCTTTGAAGGAGGGCGGGCAAACCTCTGCCGGGTTGGGCTACGCGAGCGCGCGCAACATGTTGGTGGTCTTCCAGGTAGCGATTTCGTTGGTGCTGCTGGTGACCGCAGGGCTAATGGTGCGCAGCATAGGCAGGCTTTTGTTAGTGGATATGGGGTTTAACCCGAAAATGTGCTGACTATGCGGGTCAATATTACGCTCTCGAGAGCGGGGGGCGGCGATCGGAATATGGCTGTTTTACAACAATTGAGTGAGCGCATCAGTACGGTAGCCGGTGTACAATCCGCCGGCCTCGCGAAGACTATGCGATTCATCGAATCACTGACTGCACGGATCACAGTAGAGGCTATAGGTGCGCAAGACGCACAAACAGAGAATGTTGATTCCGTACGATCAGTACGAACTATCTCCAGTTGATGGGTATTAGTCTGATCGAAGGGGAAGGTTTTACCGCAGAAGACAAGCAGGGGGCTCTCAACGTGGTAATAGTCAATCAAACGATGGCTCGACGATTCTGGCTAAATGAAAAGGCGGTGGGAAAGCGATTGAAAGGGGGGAAGCGAATTCTGCCGGTATATGGAGGACGGTCAAAGGGGTGGTAGCAGATTCAGGCCAAAGGTCACCGAGCGTCTCGATCAATCCGGAAGTATATCTCTCGCATCTACAGGATCAGACCTGTTGCCGCCGGATGAATCTGGTGATGCGCACAAATGTTGAACCTGCCGGCCTGATCGGTCAGATTAAGCGTGAAATACAATGAGCGATTAAAGATCAACCGGTCTACCAGGTTATGACTATGGAGGAAGTGAGCTGGAAGCGAAATAGACCGGCCTCTGGTCTACTGGCGGCTGGACGGCGTTGATGCTTAGCGCCGGATATGGCCGCGCGGAGGCTATGAAACAGTTGCTCGCCGGTTGCGCTGATGTCAACGCTAAAGATAGTGATGGATGGAGCGCGCTAATTGTAGCAGCACCGCACGGCTATATCGAAATGGGGAAACAGTTATTCGCGGTTGGCTACATGGTATGTTAGGCGCGGCGCCGGAACATGACTTCTTCTCTTTATTCCCTCAACTTTTTCGGCTCTGAGTTTATTCGCTCCAGCACATTGGGCTGCTCACCTTCAAAATGCCGGTAACGCTGCAAGTCCTCATCACTAAAATTGACAGCAAGTTGTAGATGCTGGCAGCGAGGGCAACCGTAGGCGCGGATACTGCGAGTGCCGACCCCGAACATACTTTTCCAGATGGAGACCGCTCCCAGCTTAAAGACAGTCGTGCCTCCGCCCGAAGTCTCCATCAGAGTACCTTCAACAAGCGCGGAACTACCACATGCTACACACTTCATGCTCCAAACCCCCTTCAAGAAATAATAATTTTAGCCCGACGCTACGACGGCAATCCTAAGATTGCTTCCGAGACGTTTATTTGTAAATGACGGGATAGCGCCTAACGAATCCTGTTCACCGGACGCGGGTGGAACCTTGGAGGTCATGACCAAGCCTGTTGCGCGCGATCCGGTGCAACGTCTATTAGGCGCGAACACTATAGACGGCGTGTTTGGCCGCGCCCTTTGACTCGCTGGCACGAGCCTTGCGACTGGCTCGGACGACGACGTCGCTTTTCTCCCGTCGTACGATAGACAGTCTCACAACGTAAACGCCGATTTGTCGGGAAGAGGGGGATGGGTAGATAGAAAGGATCCTATAAATAAGGCTTAAAACCCTCTCCTATAGATTGTCTATACGCCACGGATACGCCACGGATACGCCGGATGTTCCGTGGACGCCTGGTACGGAGGAGTTTCAAGCAGAGAAGAGCAGCGAGATGACAGCAGAGAAATAGAAATTCTGTGGACACCGGCCGAAGGGCTGAACGACTAACTTATGGGATAGAATAGATCCGTTCGTTGTATATCTAATGACGGATTCGATTTACACAATCTACACGATCGGGCACGGGCGACATCCGGCGGACTATTTTCTCAAGCTACTGCGGCATTATGAGATCGCATTTGTGTGTGACGTGCGCACGGCGGCGCGGTCGCGTTGGCCACAGTACAATGGGTTGGTGCTGGCGGATGTGCTTAATCAGCACGGGATCGGCTATGAACACTTGCCCGAGTGTGGCGGCAAAGTCTTGGCGCCGCCGCCAGAATTGGCCAGCGGGCTGGACCGACTGATGGAACTCGCGGCTGAAATGACGACGGTGTTAATGTGTTCCGAGTCTCAGCCACTTACCCGTCATATACGCCAACCGAGAGCTAACTGCCACCGGGTCGGCCTGCTAGCTCCTCGGCTGCGGGCGCGTGGCGCACACATCATTCACATTCTGCCCAATGGAAAAAAACTGGAATTCGATGAGTCGACGGTGCCTTCGATCTGGTAGCAGGGCGATAGCGGAGTTGGTGATCACGAGATCAGCCCCTGAAGAGGCTGTATATCTAACTGTGCGGCGCGCTGGCCATCCGGTGACGGCTCAGCCGATCTTCGGCGAGATCATTCCCGAGCGTCAGAGTTATGTTCCAATGGAGTCAGCTTTCTATCGGTAATGGTTTAGGCTCTTTTTTTAGGGAAGCAAAAGGGGAATAAGCTGCAAAAAGAACGAAAAAGAAGCTCTTGCTATTTTGGCAACTTTCTGCCCATTTTGCCTCCCTAAAAAAGAACGCCTCGTCGTCTTCCAGTTTTCAAGCACAGATACAAACGAGAAGATGTAGACTCCTGTAGTAACTGACACAGTGATAGCTGCCGGCGGCATGGTTCATATCTGCCCCTGAAGAAATCTCTACCAAGCCGGCAGGATTTTCCGGCAATGACCTTTGCTCGTCAGCACTCAAGCTCATACGATAGTCGTCGTCTTTCCAAGCGCGAATGATTTTGTCTGTTTCCAGCATAATTAAGCTCCTTTATTTTGTGTTGTTTATACTTTGACGGGCGATTCAGGTGAACACCCGTCAATCAAAAGTTATGGTGACAACGTGAGAACCGAAGGGATACGGGCTGGCTCAGCTATTCGCAATAACCCATACCCGATGCCGGCCAGTCCGGTCATCAGCCCCGGAGATTCAATCCCCGAGGGCACGCCGCAGACCGGCCCATGTATTTCTAAATCCTGAAGGATAATGGCCGAAATTCGCTCGATCAGGGCTCCGCCGTCATTCAGCATGGCCCTGGCCTGCAAGAGAAAATCGAGATTGCCCAGGTCGCCGTGACACAAACTGTGGCTCTGGCCGAATCCCCGGGCGAGTGTCAGTTCGAGGGCCACTCTTATCTCTGCCTGCACCTTTTCATCATCGATCCGCGTGAGCGAAGTCAATCGCCCCAGCCCGATTCCAGGCGCGCCGTGGCACCAGGCCGTCATAATATGCCCTTGATCCCTAGTTTCGCGCCGGCGCGGATCTAACCACCCTTGACCCGTCGGCAAAAAGAGGCTCCGCTCATACTCGATAGCTGCGACTGCAGCACTCCGATAGCGATCCGCATTAGTCACCGCCGCCAACTTCAAAAGCGCCCAGGCGATACCGGCAGCCCCATGCGAGAAACCTGCCAATGGTGTATCTCCCATGGCGCGCCCGCTCCACCCAATGCCCGTGTTCATTGGTTTACTGCAGGCGATCAGTCGATCTCCGCACTGAGCAGCGACGGCCAGGCTGCGTGCTGAGCCGGTGCAGTGATGCATACTCAGCAACGCGCCGATGCAGCCGGCAGAGCCTGCGATTACGTCATAGGAGTCATCCCTCTCGATCAAATTGGAAACCAAGTCGATGATATCTTCAGCCTGCTCGAAGAAAACACGGTCGCGCCAGAGCGCGCCAAGACGCGTCAGGGCATAGATCACTCCGCCCCAACCGCTAAAGCCGCCGATCAAGGTCAATGACGTCCGCAGTTTCTCGACCTGTCGTTCCATCTGTCTGGAAGCGGCTCGCGCCAGGGCGATGTAACGCTCTTCTCCAGTGAGGTCTCCGAGGCAGGCGAGAAAAAGAGCGACTCCCGCCACACCGCCGTAGAGATCGACTCCCAAAGGCCTTAATGACCAGGATCGTTCATTGACCGAGGTGAGGCCTATCCAGGTAGCATCGTCACCACCACGTATGGCTAGCCGCTCCAAACGATCTCCGATCCGGCTGGCCATTTTCAGAAGGACCGAACGCTCAACCGGGCATTGATGAGCTTGAGGCTCGGATGATCGAGGGACCGATCTCAGCGAACGCGGTGGCTCCAGAGAGGGTGGCACTAATGAGGCGCGAATAAACCATACTTGTCTCTCCATATCTTCTTCGCTCAACTCTGAGATCAGAGCTCGGGTCCGGTCCAGCCCTGAATCACGCATCCAGCCTGGAATTCTACGCCCGGCACTGCTCCATAAATCGAGCGCGCCAACCCGCGTAGTGAAGATGGGGATGTCGCCGCGTTGTAGATCATCGTGCTCATCAGAAATCACGCGAGCCAGCTCAGGCTGATGCTCCGCGGCCACCCAGAGCCGGTCGAAGTACCGGTCGCGGTCAAGTCCGCGGCGCAACAGATTCGGATGATAGCTCTCCTGCAGCAGGCGCCCGTAGGTTGTGGTCGGACGCAAAATGACGCGAATTTCATCATCCGCGAAACGAGCAAGAGCGCCGTTTTCAGCTAATAATTCGCAACCATGTTTTTGAAGTATGCGATAGATATTCGTGAAACCCGCAATAATGGCTTCGCTATATTCCGGCAAGTTAACCTCAACCCCGTTTAGAGACGCTCGATTCTGTCCGACCGGTATCGCCGTTCGCTTGCGCGAAATCCTCATCTCATCGCTTCCGGCATCTTCTACATATGGCACTTCGAATGGGGTGAGTTGACCAGGAGCCCCTCCCAGGCCGCTGATATCAATCCCTTCACCTTCTTCATTGAGCCAGAGCTGGCTGGGAAGCAGACCGACGCGTAACACTGAACGCTCCATAGACTCATCGGCCAACCACTCCGAATCGGTTCCCGGATCGGAGACAAGGCCAGGATGAAAGAGCGATTCCAGATCGATCAGAACCGGATGCTCTCCCGCGGCGATCAGGTTCTCCAGATGGAAATCTGTCGCCCGCAGCAGATGGAGCAAAGCCAGATATTCGCCCTGCCGTCGATAAAAGCGCTCGACATCGGTTATCGATGCGCAGCTCTCCGCCGCGACAAATTCCTCCCATCCATACTTCCCACGATCGAGCACCTTCAGCGTTCGCAGCGGCGGAGAGGCGCCATGGTCATTCAACCACTCGATCAGTTCCTGGAAGTGAAGGTCAACGGCGAGCGATCTGGGTTTATAAACGATCTTGAAACCTAAGCCGAACGTCGCAATCAGGACCGACCTGCCTTCTCTATGGTGATCTCCGGCTCCGGCCTGAATCTCCGCCAGGACGCCTATGTCCCGTCCTGCGCCGAATTCGGCCAGAATAAGATCCCAGTCGTGACAGAGGTGTTGCAGAAATTCGAGACTGTAGTCGACCCAGCAATTGATGCGAGTCGTGATCTGCCGCGCCAGCACCGGGTACTCTTCCAATAACGCCAACGTCTTATCCGGTTCGCGGAGACTCTCCACAAAACTATTGAATCTCGCCTTCGGGGTATCTCCGTTGAGTTGACCGCGCAGCCGCGCAACATTTAGCTCAAGGATCAGCGTCGGTGCCAGCACCTGAATTACCGATGCCAATAGACTGGGGATAAATTTCGCATCGATGGTTTCTGCGTCGAAAGGCAATCCCTGCCGCTCCTCAGCCACCGCTTCAATTCCCGCGCGCAAGCGATCAAGAGCACGATCAAGCAGTGGTTCGATTACAAACAACAACTTCCACTGATCCGGTTTGTTTTCCCCTTGCGTCGGGGCGCTTGCGAACAACCGCTTCGCGCTCCTCTCCTTCTCTCCGCTCTTACCGCCAAACGCCTCGCTCAGTTGCTGAAGCCAAGGGGGCGCTATTGGCCAACGCTCACGTAGCGATTCGATGGTCTCTCCCAACAAATATTTCAAACCTTCTTCATTGATTCCATAAATATCAAACCGCTGTAAGAAGAGCTTCTCCTGGTCAAATGGCGCATCGGTCCGCCATCGCTCCAATAACTGTGCGGCTCGTTCAGCATCGATTTTTCCTGGTAAAGGATGTGAAAGCGCGCGCAACGATTCGATGCGCTCGCTGAGAGTGATAGCCTCATACCAGGCAAGGGTTTGTTCTGTCATTGTATTAAATTTTCTACTGATTTTTTTGGTGTATGCTGTGATAAGTCAGCATCAGTCATTGCAAATTGATAAGCGCTTTCACGCTGAGGTGCAGTGATTTGACAGAATATGTCGTGTTTGCTTTGAGGCTTGGGATCGATTGTAGCTAACCTAATTCAGGTATTTGGGGATCACGGAAAGAGTCATATCCCCCATCGAACGTGATACGAGTTTGCGTTTCGACCTGGCCGATAAGTGACCGCGATGCAGTTAAACTCGATAAGATCGATCACTCATCATGCTCAGTTTAGAAGAAATGTCAGATTAAGTGGTGACTGTAGCGATGCACTCAAAAACGTAGAAAAAATGAACGCGAGCCGGTCGGAACGATAAGCCGGCATCATCATGCGCACATTGTTTCTGCCCGGTTCGGAACCGTCCGTCAGGAGGCGCACTACGAATCACGGCGTTCTATCAGGTCCCACAGATTGCCATACAGATCTTTAAATACGGCGACCGTGCCGTAAGTTTCCTCCTTCGGCTCTCTCTCGAACTTTATCCCCAACGACTTCATTTCATTATAGTCACGCCAAAAATCATCTGTTTCCAGGAAGAGAAAGACGCGCCCGCCTGTCTGATTCCCAATGAATTCCGTCTGCTCGGGCGTTGACGCTCGCGCCAGTAGTAAGGTAGTTCCGGTCGATCCCGGAGGAGAAACGACAACCCATCGTTTATTCTGCTCGGGTTGATAGGTGTCCTCGACAAGCGTGAAGCGTAGTTTCCTGGTAAAAAATTCGATAGCCTCATCGTAGTCGCGAACCACCAGCGCCATATGAATAATGGATTGTTTCATCTAAACCCTCAAAAAGGATACTCCATCCATAGCGAATAAACTTGGTGAGCTTGGGTGGAGAGGGATGTTGAGATCGAAGGAAGCACGGAGGGCTTAACCCCTTCATGCTTTCTTCAATGATTCGTCTGAATCATGACGTAGCAAAGGATTGGGTAATGAGCTCGCTTTTTAAAATTGGATGCCACATTCGAAAGGAGAAATGGATGCCATTATCAACTTCGACAATTGTTCCGTAGCTATAGGGAAAGGTAGCGAGCTTGCTTTCAGACATTGGACATCTCCAGTAATGACGAACAAGTTGTCATTTTGAATCATTCCTATGCTGATGGAGTTTCGGCGAACGACAGCTCACTATGTGTAATACCTCACCAGCCATTCGGCGGCGCAGCAGGGCTTATCTCCGCCTTCGCGCTCGATCGTGATGGCCCAAGCCAACTGCCGGCCATCCGGGATCTCTTCAAGCGATTGCAAGGTGACGCGCGCGCGAATCTTCGATCCAGCGGGAACCGCCGATGGGAAGCGGACTTTGTTCAACCCGTAATTGACGCTCATCCTGATCGGCAGTTTGATTTTGATCGTCTCCGACATCAGTTGGCTGAGCAGCGACAGCGTCAGAAACCCATGCGCGATTGTGGTTCCGTATGGCGATTCGGTCTTCGCCCGTTCGACATCGACGTGAATCCACTGATGGTCGCCCGTGGCGTCGGCGAAAAGATTGATGAGGTCCTGCGTGACCTCGAACCAATCGCTTACGGCGACCTCAAGCCCCGTCAACGAACGCAATTCTTCGACACTGGTGATCTCTCTTACCGGCATAAACTTTTTCTCCCTTGACGACTTGGCGGTTACGAAGCGCAAAGCCGTGCGATTCTAAAACGGCGGGCTTGCGGTTACAAGACTCGGTTCTGTTGCAAATAAACCAGGATATTTATATTGTCGTGCGCTTTGCCGCCGAAAAGATAGCCAACAAAAATCAAGGCGAAATGGCTGATCAAATGCTTGTTGGACATGGTCTGGGAACAAATACAGTTAGCACTCTACCTATCCGTGACATGTTGCTTCGACTCCTATACTCCGGGATATACACATTCGTCGGAAAACCACTTCTTGCCCGCCACGAAATAGGGAAAGGTCTGCTTGGCGTAAGATGTGTTACCTTGATGGAGCCGTTATTCGTATCGTAAAACTCTTCCCGTGTCGTTGTGAGGGATGTTACGATTCAAGCTGATTTGTTGGCTGACACGGAGCGATGGCTCACTTAACCTTTAACTCAACATCTACCGCAATGAAAACAAAATGTTCCCTGCTCATCGCCATATTCTTCATCACTGCATCCAGTCTGGCACAAACGCCGCCGCCCGACGGCCTGGTCTCGCCGGAAGTGCACCCTGATGGCCATGTCACATTTCGCATACGCGCGCCCAAAGCTACGGAAGTCACGCTCTTTGGGGATTGGA
Organism: uncultured Acidobacteriota bacterium; assembly: GCA_963796275.1. Classification (GTDB taxonomy): domain Bacteria; phylum Acidobacteriota; class Blastocatellia; order RBC074; family RBC074; genus JAKEHZ01. The sequence continues at coordinate 67,825 of CAWCKY010000006.1, forward strand.
TGCCCGTCGGCTCGAAACACCCCATGACAAAAGATGGTGAAGGGGTTTGGAATACTACTGTCGGGCCGATTGAAGCGACGATCCATTTGTACTCGTTCACGGTGGATGGCGTCACTATGGCTGATCCCGTGAATCCGCGTATCAAGCTGCGACAACGCACTTCCGCGAGTCTGGTCGAAGTGCCCGCCAATCCCGCCGCCATCTGGGAAGTGCGCGATGTTCCACACGGCAGCGTGGATGTGAACTGGCAACGCTCACTAGTCATCAAGGGACAAACGCGACAAATCTTTGTCTACCTGCCGCCCGGCTATGAAAAGAATCCGAAGCAGCGTTATCCCGTGCTGTATCTATTGCACGGCAACGGAGATACGGCTGAGAGCTGGACGCAGGTTGGCGCAACAAATGTGATTCTCGACAACCTGATAGCCGAGAAAAAAGCGAAACCAATGATCGTGGTGATGCCGCTTGGGCACGCTGTTCCGTTTGGATCGCCACGCGAAATCGCAGCTCAGAACACGCCGCTGATGGGAGAGTACCTGCTCAAAGAAATCCTCCCGTGGGCCGAAGCGAAATATCGCGTTGCGCCGGGGCGGCAGAATCGCGCGATGGCCGGACTTTCGATGGGCGGCGGGCAGACATTCAATATCGGCTTGGCGCATTTGGAATTGTTCAGCGCGCTTGGGGTGTTTAGCTCGGCGCCGGGGCCGGATTTCGCTACGAAATTCAAAGCTTTGCTGGATGATCCGAAAGGCACTAACTCAAAGTTAAATGTGTTCTGGTACGCAAACGGCGACAAAGACCCGGTTTTTCCGCGTGCGAAGGAAACGTCTGACCTGCTCAACCAACAAGGTATTCGCCATAACTTTCGCATCTATGTAGGCGGTTTACATACGTGGCCCATCTGGCGGCGATGTTTGAGTGAATTTGCGCCGCTGCTGTTTCAGGGCAATAAAACGCGTGTCCCTATCGAAAATTCCATCTGACCTCTGTGGCGAGCTCCATTACTACGATGCCTATGAAAGAGGCTACTTTTACCCTCAAAAGGGAGCCTTTACCGTGTGATCAAATCAGGATTTCTCGTGAGTGGCCTTTGAAGAGGAGGAGCGAGTTCGAATTCGCGATATACACCCCTCTCTGACAATTTTATTATATCAAAGTCTCGCCCGGAATGCAGGTTTTAGGCCCTCAAAAAACACCATCAAAAACTTGCCTGAATTTTCCCACTGTAGATGATGTCGAAGGCTAACTTCAGAGCCGAAGAAGGCGCACTCTCCACACAGATAGCGCTCTTAATGAAAGAAGATTGTGAGCCTTTGATGCACTGGTGGCCAGTGTCGTACCGGCGCGCCGGAAGCTCACAACCGATCAGTTGTCGTTATTGATTGAAAATACAGGAGATGATAATGCCAGGCATCATGAGTGACTATGGTAGAACAGATCACAAGTCCATGACCGAACATGCGGTGGTGATCGCAGGAGGAGGTCCGACGGGGCTGATGTTGGCGGCCGAGTTGGCGTTGGCGGGGGTCGACGTTGCCATTGTCGAGCGGCGCGCCAGCCAGGACATCATTGGCTCGCGCGCGGGCGGTCTGCATTCACGCACCATCGAAGTTCTCGATCAGCGTGGAATTGCCGACCGGTTTCTCTCGCAGGGACAGTTGCATAAAGTCGTGCACTTCCACATCCCTCTGGACATCAGCGACTTTCCCACCCGGCACAACTATGTGCTCGGGCTGTGGCAGAACCATATCGAGCGCATCCTGGCCGGCTGGGTCGGTGAGCTGGCGGTACCGATCTATCGCGGACATGAAGTGACAGGTTTCGCGCAGGACGACACCGGCGTCGACGTCGAGTTGTCCGACGGCAACTCGCTGCGGGCGGAATATCTCGTCGGCTGCGACGGAGGACGCAGTTTGATCCGTAAAGCAGCCGGCATCGAGTTCCTCGGGTGGGATCCGACGACGAGCTGGTTGATCGCCGAGGTCGAGACGTCCGAGGAGCCGGAATGGGGCTTCCGCCACGACGCCCTTGGTACCCACGGGATCGGCAAGATGGAGGATGGGCGGCGGATGCGGGTGGTGCTGACCGAACAGCAGGTAGGACCGGCCAGCGAACCGACCCTGCGCGATGTCAGTGAAGCGCTGATCGCCGTATACGGGACAGACTATGGGATCCACAGTCCCACCTGGATCTCCAGGTTTACCGATATGACGCGGCAGGCAGCGGCCTACCGCGTCAGACGGGTCCTGCTGGCCGGCGACGCCGCACACGTGCATCCTCCGGTGGGTGGACAGGGCCTCAATATCGGTGTGCAGGACGCTGTGAATCTGGGATGGAAGCTGGCCCAGGTGGTCAACGGGACGTCGCCCGAAAGCCTTCTGGATACGTACCACGCCGAGCGTCACCCGGTCGCTGCTCGCGTGCTACGCAACACGATGGCGCAAATGGCGATTCGCCGCCCAGACGACCGCACGAAGGCCTTGGGCGACTATGTTTCCGAGCTCCTCAGCATGGACGAGCCTCGCAGACGATTAGCCGCGGAGATGTCTGGCCTGGACATTCATTACGACCTCGGCGAGGGACACCCGCTGCTGGGACGCCGTATGCCCGATCTCGACCTGGTCACCGCGAGCGGCCCGCTGCGCGTCTTCTCACTCCTTCACGATGCGAGGCCGGCGTTACTCAACCTCGGTGAGCCCGGCAGTTTTGACATTACCCCATGGGCAGATCGGGTTCAGTTAATCGACGCCGAATACTCTGGTATCTGGGAGCTTCCGGCACTCGGGGCGGTCACTTCTCCCTCCGCCGTGTTGATTCGGCCCGACGGATATGTGGCCTGGATGGGAGATCTAATCCAGGTAGGGCTCGCCGACGCGCTAACCACCTGGTTTGGACCGCCTACTGCGGCGTAGCGAGCCGGCCTTGAGCGGGATCCATTTGTGATGTCTGTGTCCTTCGGGAGCCGGATTGACTAATTTATTGCCGTGTCAATCCTGGCTCCCGAAGGGACACGATGCGGTAAAGAGCAAGATGAAATCTCGGCAAATCGTTGGTGAGGGGGGCTCTATTGGTGAGCAAAGTTCTGGTGAGCAGGAGCATTTAACAGGTCTTGTTAGAGTGAGCATAGCCGAGAGTGAATCTACGCTCGTTCCTTATTACCCATCAAAGTTTCCGAACTGAAGGCCAAAACCTTCAACGTAGATGGACTTGTAATCACAATTAAGAAACTCGATGACAAAGACCTTTCAGCCCAGTAGGGTATATAGAGATTCTACTGGAGAACGTAGCGAGCAATCCCATAACATTTCAGCCAAGCCGGCTCGCGGTTGTGGGCAATGACAACAAGCAAGCATTTTTGTCATATCAGCACCTATACGGGTTGAACAAAGTCCGCTTCCCATCGGCGGTTCCAGCCGGATCGAATATCCGCGCGCGCGCCACCTTGCAATCGCTCGAAGAGACCCCGGAGGGCCGGCAGTTGGCTTGGGCCATCACGGTAGAGCGAGAAGGCGGAGATAAGCCCTGCTGCGTCGCCGAATGGCTGGTGAGGTATTACACATAGTGAGCTGTCGTTCGCCCAAACTCCATCAGCCTTTTAATTCTCACAGATAACATCTAATGACGACGACGACTATCTATCAATGTATGAGGAATTTCCCGACACGCTAGAGCCTGTTATTAACTTTCACTACAAAGATTGACTGCTTACTGCTTCGCGGCACTACAGTAAAGTCGTCCTACCTCACGGTGAGGTGGTAAGTCACGTTTTGCGAAAAGCCAGCGAATGGACCAGATACAAGAGCCGCTTCAAAGTGGAGCACGTGGGTACCCGGGGATAGAGGCTTGAGCATCAGCCAGTAACCGTCAGATGCCGAACGGCCAGAGGTCACATTTGGAAGAAAGAGGATATTATTCTGTGCTGGCATCCTGAAGTCGAACGGCGGGGACTCCACGCGAAACCGCTTCAGGTGCTTCACCTTTACCCCATCGATGGTCGCATTCAAGGTGCTTCTGCCTACGTCATTTATGAACGCTTGGGCGCAGCCGAGCCGTTCCTCGTCAGTGCTGCCGAAGAACGGAGGCGATTCCACGTTCGAGCACTCCACGTTGATGAGCGGGAAAAACAAGGGCTTCTCGGATGGCACAGTGCACCCACGGGTTACGGGCTCCCCCGTAGCTGTGCCCGCAAGAAAGAAGACCGGGCGCGATTGATGGATTCTGCAATTTCCCCCTGTGGTATCAAAGCTTGGGTTGCTAGGCACGGGTATCGAGAAATTCCACTCCCACCATTCCGCCGACCACTCCCCATAAGTCTTGCCAAACACAGTCGCGTACGGCGGAAAAACGCTGGCGTTATGATTGTTGCCAGCCTGGGTTAATGGCATCGTTGTCGGCACCACGAGCCCAAAGATGATTACGATACTTGTCACCGCGCTTCGCCAAAAGTTCATGCTACTTTGCATTGTAAGACTCCTTTCGAGGGGATCTCCTAGAGAGAGGAGATCAATCTGAACCAATCAAGTTTTTTATCGCAAAGAGACAAAGGGGACGAAGAAGACAAACCAAATCAGGCTTTTGCCTCTTCGATCGTTTTATCCTTTGTTTTTATTTGATCACTTCTTATCGTTAACTTTCCAAGTCGTGTCTGGTTAATCGAAATTCGGGAAGTTGGCTGAAATTCGGCGCGACCCGTGCCGTTGATCTACATATCGGCGCTGACTGGCTGACTTTATGGCCTTTTACGATTAAGAAAAATAGTATGACGAGTTCAAGGAAATATTCCCTCTCGTCTTATCGTGACTAAAAAGTGGCAAATATTTCAAGAAATATTTTATTTCTTGAACTGGAGTTTCGGGAGGATTGTCACCGAACCTCTGTTTCGCCCGTGGGTGGGAACGGTCGAAGCCAGCCTACGCAGCAGGTGCACGGCAGAGGGTTGAAGCAGGCGTGGGGTTTGCGTTCTGAGACATTCGATGCCATCGCGAATAATCTGCCGTACCTATGCGGCCAGCCGCCAGCGAGGCGCGTTTTCTCTGACGGTATGCACATCATTTCGCTCCAAGGTATTTGAGCATGAACTCCTGCATGGCAATGTAGGCGTCCTCAATCTGGGTCCGGTCGCCGCCGACAAAGGCATGTTCTCCCTTGTCGATCGATACCAAGATATAGGGAACACCATGCTTCTTGAATTGATCGGCCATCTTTAGAGATTCCTCGAAAGGCACATCTGTATCCATGGTTCCATGCATCCAGTATGTCGGCGGGAACTCGCGTGTCACATTCTTGACGGGCTCATAGGGCGCGATTTCCCGAGCAATCGAATCCGGATTGAACCCGCTTACTTCTTGAGGCCAAAGCCCGTTCTGGCGGTAATACTGATAAATGGCTTTGGCGACACGGAAGGGTACCGGTTACTACAAGGTACCGTCACTCAAAGGTGTCTGGTATCGCGGGCATTATGTACATGATGGCTCAGTCGCGAGTTTGGAAGAGATGTTCGACTCGGACCGCCTGAAAGATACCCGCGTGCCTGGAGGATGGAGTCCGCCGGGTGTAAAGACTCGTGCAATTAAAGGCCACGAATTCGGGCTGAACCTGTCGGCGGAAGAGCGCACTGCATTGATCGCGTTCCTGCGGATGCTGTAGCGCCCTCTGGAGATGTGCTTGGAGTGTTTAGCGACGCCGGCGTCTACGCCTTCTTCGGCCTACGGCGCCTGGGAACGGTCCCTGGCGCTCCAGGTATTCCCGGCAGTCCTGGCGCCAGCGGGCGTTTTTATTTGATGACCGCGGCCAACTGCTCTTTCACTGAAGCATCGGTACCAGGGACGGGCACTCGCTTTGGCGCGGGGAACTCGATTCCTGCTTCCCGAAAGGCGTGGGCGATCTTCATGGCAACTTCGCTATTAACTCTTTTATGCATTTCTAGCTTAGCCACCCAGAAGTTCAATTCGAAGCCGAGCGAAATAGTGTCACCGAATCCCAGAAAGAAGACTGATGGCTCGGGCTCACGCAAGACATCAGGGTGCGAAACGGCCGTTTCGATCAATACCTTGGCGACCTTTTCGGGGTCTTCGCCGTAAGCCACTTTGACCATTAATTCTGTCCGCCTTTTCTGTTCAGTCAATGTCCAATTAACCACCTGACTGGAGATCAGACTGGAATTGGGCACGATCACTTCGGCGCCCTGTGGGGTGCGAATCGAACTCGATCTCATCCCCATCCGGGTGACTTCTCCAGCAGTGCGATCGACTTCCAGAAAGTCTCCTATGCGGATCGGTCGCTCGAAGAGGAGGATGATTCCTGAAACAAAGTTGTTGATGACGTTCTGCAGGCCGAATCCAGCACCGACGCCAATAGCGCCGGTCAGTATGGTAAACTTCGAGAGTTCGACTCCCGCGGCTGAAAGAGCCAGCAGGAATACACACAACAGAATCAGGTAATAGGTGATCGTCGAGATTGCATATGGAATACCGAGTTTCAGCTTAAGCCGCCCCAGTATATTCTCCCTGAGCACTATCCGAATGATGCTGGCCAGACCAAAGCCGGCCGCAATCACCAGGACAAATGTCAGCACATCCCCTAAAGTGAAGCTCGCCGCTCTCAACTTGATTGGAGTCGTGAGCGCGAATGAGGCGGCATTCAACACTTTTTCACGAATCGTAAAACAATTGAGCATTATGAATGCCCATAAGAAGAACGCTCCCCAACTCATAAGCCGCAAGGTCCAGGGGACTATGGTCTCTCCCCGCAAGCCGGCGGCGGACGTGGAGCCGGTCTGGCGAGTTCTGGAAAGCACACAGAGAAAATTAGCTGTTACGATATAAGCAGTATAAAGAAGGACCGCGGAGTATGCGCTGAGGACTGTCCCTGATCTGAGGACCCGAGAAAGTCCGACGTAGCCAAAGATGTTCGCCATCAGCGAAATCAGGATCAGAGCAAACGACAAATAAATGGCATGGATGACCAGGCGGGCTTTTCTATCCGATGATCGAAGCTCGCGGCGAACGCGTCGTGTCAGCCAGAGAACAATGGCGATGACGGCTATGCTCAATACAGCAAGGCCCCAACGCTTCAACTCCGGCGAAGTGACGACCGATTCCAAGAGCCATGACGTCATCCCAAAGACTACCAGCACATACAAAAGCGGACGGAATCCCGGCCTGATCAGAGGCGCAATCAATCGCACCACCGGCGCCAGAGATAGCAGGATCACCAGCGTGCGGATCTGCGCCGGGAAGGTAGCCATCATTGGTAAAAGAATCATCAAAACAGTGAGGACCGCCAGGGAAACCGGACGCTGTAAGGGCTGGATGGGTGTTGCAATCTCTGGGTGTTCCTTCACCCAGCCTCGAATCCGGTGACGAATGGCGATTCCGCTCGCCAGTGCGATCAGAAAGAGCGACAGGACGCCCAAGCCGGTATAGCGCCTGCCCTTGATGAATTCCAGCGTACGGGCCAGGTTCCGGTTGAAAGACAGTCTGACCATACGATCGAAGGACCGGTCAGCTGGCTTTATTGAGGCAGCGTCCCATAAAGGAGGGCTATCCGGATCTAAGAGGCTGCGTTCGAGCCGATCCTCCTCACGCGAAATGTTGGTCAGGGCATCCTGGACTACCTTGTCCTGCCGTGAAACCTGATCTTGAAGTACCAACAAATATCTCAGTAGTTCCTTCGCTCGTGTTCTGGTGTTCTGGGTTTCGCTCAGAACGTTATGAATGCGGTCAACGACCGACTCAATCGCTGCCGGATCCAGGATCTGGTTGAGTGCCGCCTGCCATTCCGTTTGCTGGTTATCGAGGAAGTGCACGTCTTCCTCCACCGCCTTCGCACGTTCAGTCAGTTTTTTGAGCAATGAATCGTACAGCTCCTTTTGAGCGAGCCATCCCTGTTCTACATCCTGGAGTTCGGTACGGGTCGGGGTAAGCCCGATCAACTCATCCAATTCAAGCTGCTTCTCGCCGATCAGACTCTCTTGCGACTTCAGCGTCTGATCAATTGAGGTAAGGGTGGAATCAATTGTCAGACGGTCGTTCACCTCACGTAATTTTTGTATCGATTCTTCAGCGCGGGGTATGATCTGCGGCAGTGGGATTGCCGGTGCCGGGATCTGACTTGGGATGGCGGCAGGCTCGACTTGCGGAGTCGGACTCGGAGCTGCTTTAAGCTTCGGCTTTTTCTGCGCGACGGTTTGCCCCGGCAAAGCGACTAGGGCGCTGAAGATAGAGAGCAACAAGAGTATGAGCGCCAGGCTCAGTCCGGCGATTTCAATAGTCCTTTTCATGGGCACGCACAGGTTTATTCCTCTCAACTAAGATTACAAAACTGGGCTTGCTCCTGGCGCAAGGTTCGCGATAAGCGCCACCACAGAGCGCGCCCCGGCGCGATAGCTATAGCCTGGAACCGATGGCGCCGTCTGCCACTGGACGATGTCGTGCGGTGAATCGAGCGTAGTGTCTATCCATCGGCGCCATGGATATCCGTTCCCTTCATTCAGCGGCGGCAGCTCGAACTCAAGCGCCTCCCAATAGGCATTCAGGATAAAATGCAAAAATAGTTTTTCCCTCTTGAGCTCCACGGTCAACGCCAGCGAATGCGAGAATTCGCCCCAGTCGGGCTGGTTTAGTTTGACGCCGTGCCATGCTTTATTCGCCTCCTGGATCATCTGGGTCAAGGTCAGGCGCTGGTGTTCGTGCTCGATGTCTCGCAACAGCCGGCGTTCGGCGAGCAGCAATACAAACCGGTGCAGATCCGCATGCTTCGAGACCAGCGCCCAGTCGAACCAGTTCGTCTCATTGTCATGACAATAGTAGTTGTTGTTGCCGCGCTGGGTGCGCCCCACTTCGTCGCCCATCAGAATCATGGGCACACCCAATGAGAGCATCGTAGCGGTCAAGAAGTTCTTCATCTGTCTGTTTCGCAGCTTCTCTATCGCAGGGTCATCGGTCGGGCCCTCCGCGCCGCAGTTCCAGCTCAGGTTGCTATCCGCCCCATCGCTATTGTTCTCCCCATTCGCTTCGTTATGCTTATGGTTGTAGGAGACAAGGTCGTTGAGTGTGAAACCATCGTGACATGTCACGAAATTAACGCTCTGCTCAGGCTCACGCTCCTTGTGACGGTAAATCTCGGGGCTACCGATCAATCGGTCGGCTAAGTGCGCCGCTGAACCCTTATCCCCACGGAAGAAGCTGCGTGCATCGTCGCGAAATCGCCCGTTCCATTCCTTCCAACTGTCCCCGACGAAGCTGCCCACCTGATACAGGCCGGCCGCATCCCACGCCTCGGCGATAAGCTTCGTACCAGCCAGCGCCGGGTCCGACTCGATATCCCACAGAACAGGAGGATTCGGCATTGGATTGCCTGACGAATCGCGTGCGAGGATTGATGCGAGATCGAACCGGAAACCGTCCACGTGCATCACCTCGACCCAGTAACGCAGACTATCCACTATCATGCGGCGGACGATCGGATGATTGGCGTTGAGCGTGTTCCCGCATCCGGTGTAGTCGGCATAACGTGAGTTGTCCTGATCGAGGATGTAGTAAGTGCTGTTGTCAAGGCCGCGGAAACTCAGCGTCGGCCCCAGATGGTCGCCTTCGGCTGTATGATTGAAGACAACGTCGAGAATCACCTCTAGCCCCGCCCGGTGCAGCGCCTTGACCATATCGCGAAATTCGTCCACCGGTCCGGTCGGATCCTGGCGCGAGCTGTATGCCTGGTGCGGCGCAAAGAAAGAGACCGGTTGATACCCCCAGTAATTGACCAACCCCGGCGGGCAAGCCTGAGCATCGAACTGGAATACCGGGAGCAGTTCGACGGCACTGATGCCGAGCCGTTGAAGATAGGGAATCTTCTCTATCAAACCGGCGTAGGTGCCGCGTAGATTTTCGGCGACTTCGGAACTGGGATGTCGGGTGAACCCTCGCACGTGCATTTCATAAATAATCGTCCGCGCGGATGGATGATTCAGCGGAGCGTCTCCTTCCCAATCATAGGCGGACGGATCGACCACCACGCTCTTCATCGCCGTGGCAGCGTTGCCTCCCTCGATACCTGCCGCCTCGCGCGTGTAGTTTCCGGGAACGACCACACCCTTGCCATAGGGGTCGAGGAGAACTTTTGTAGGATCAAACCGTAGCCCTTTCGCCGGGTCGAATGGGCCCTCGGCCCGATAGCCGTAAATCTGCCCCGGCTGCACATCCGGCATGAATATGTGCCAATAGTGATAACCGCGGTTGGCGACGGGATCTAGGCGAATCACACGGGCAGGCCGAGCGTCATCGACTCGATCGAAGAGGAGCAGTTCAACTCCTGTGGCGTATCTCGAGAAAAGACTGAAGTTTGTCCCATTAGCCGAAGGGGTCGTCCCCAGAGGCGAACTCCTACCATTCAAATTCCGCTGTGCAATTTTTGACGTGGCTTGTGATCTTGGTTTCGATGCAAACATTTCTTCTCCTCGATTTCGAACCTCCTGGGATGCTGCTCCCAGCTGCGCGAATGGTTAGTAGGTATAGCTCTATTTGGCGGATGTCCATGCGTTGATCATTGACCATTCGCTGATTGAAATCAGTGGAACATCCCACGGGAGTTGGGAACCGCTGATCGTCGCCGGCGGCGCCTTGGACATGTTACATCTCCTTACAGCCGTGGATGTATCCCTTTGCTCAAGCAATGATTCAAGATTGAGGTAGCAAGCTTTAAGCCAAACGGAAATAGCTACCCGGCCTGACCGAAAGTGATTTACTTAGCTTATTTGCGAGTCGAAGCGATGATGTGGGTATTTCTTTGCGCCCCAAGATATTGGAGCGCCCACAAATTATTGGAGGTTATTCCACCACGAGCGCGTACCTGGCGTCATAAACGCGATCGAAGCGGCGCGCTGAAATGCTCCCGGGAGTTACACGCCTTTGAAATCTTCCTGGCTTACCAATTCGGCATGGGCGTTAAACAACCAAACTGAATGTCAAGAAGCGAGGGAAGTCTGGCTGTGATCGTCGGCTGAGCGGTGCCGAAAGCGCTTCAGCTAAAGCCAACCGCCACTAAATCCCGCCCGCAGCAGTCCGGCAACGACCACCGGGCAACGACGCATGATGTTCCAGAGCAGGCCGGTCCGATAGTTCTCGATCATCAGTACGATCGGCCCTTGATCGATCCCGAAGTGATACGGCGTGACCCACCAACCAGTCGGGCTATCTGGCACAACAAACGATTGATTGAACGACGGCTTGAATCCATATTTTCTCGTCATGCCCAATTCCATTTGCGCAAAATGCTGCACGGTCGGGATGACGATTTCAGGAGCAAACGGCAGCGAGGCGATGACAACCCAAGGGGCGACGGTACCATCATCGGGACCGAATGGGGCGCCTCGAGCGAAATAATCGAAAAACTCGCATTCGGTCCCGTTGATTGCGCGCTTTACACAACCGGGCCCGTCGCATGCTGTGAATCCCCAACAGTGTTCACCGTAGCCGACAAAATTCATGGGATTCCGGATCGCATATTCTTGCTGTACAAACGTCGCCTGCCGGCTATTTTCAAAGTAGTCGCTGCCGTGCGCCTGCATGAACTCATCGCGAATACCGCGAAAGTCGATCCACATATGCGAGAGTTGATGCGTGAAGAGAGGGCCCGAGTAAAGCAATTCACGTTCGTAGATTTTCCTCCACTGGTAAGTCGCGCAATAGGCGCGATAACTCTCGGGGGGCAACGAATGCGTTGGCGAACCGAGTCCGAGGATGTACAGGAGCAAGCCTTCGTCATAACCTTGCCAGCGATGTGGGATGAACCCGGTCTCCGGCGTCCAGCCATGAGTTAGAGTCGGTCCGCCATCCCGGGCCCAATTCCAATCGGCCCGTTGGTAAAGCGCATCGGCCAGGTTTCTGATCTCGATCTCGTCGGGCGTATCACGGTCGAAATAGGCGCCGACTGTCAAGGCGCCCGCGAACAGAAACGCCGAGTCGATGGTGGAAAGCTCGCATTGCCAGACGCGGCGACCCGTTTCGATGTCCAGGAAATGGTAGAAAAAGCCTTTGTAGCCGGAGGTCTCCGGCCCGGGGCCTTGCGGGCATTCGAACAAGTAACGCAGTCGTTTCCGGGTGATCTTGGCGGCGAAATCTCGGAAGAGGACGCCACGCTCGACGACGACCGGAATCGTCGCCAGCGCCATGCCGCAAGCGGCGATACTGACCGGAGCGTTCGGATCAGTCTTGTCGCGGACCAGCCCATTGTCCGGGTTGGATTCGTGCAGATAGTACAGAACCGTGGAGAGCTGCAGCAGGGCCAGCTCTTGGTCGGTGAGCAGTCGATCGGAATCGTCGTTGGCGCAGGAAGTGTCGGTCATAGGTCAGTTGCTCTCCGTCAGCCCAATTGCACGCGGACGTTGTGTGTTTTCGAGTCGTCGCTTAGCGGCACCGTGTCGTTCGGCAATCGCTGACCGTCCAACTCGACCGATCGGACGCCGCGACCCGTGCCAGCCGAGTTGTCCACCTGAATTCGGTAGGTAGCGGACAGATGGCGATAGCTCATTTCAAATCCCGGCCAGCTCGGCGGGATGCATGGCTCGAAACGAAGTGTGCCGCCCCGCAATTGGAAACCAAGAATCGTCTCAATGGCGACGCGGTAGAGCCAACTCGCCGAGCCGGTGTACCACGTCCAGCCGCCGCGGCCCGTGTGTGGCGGGGCGCCATACACGTCGGCGCAAACCACATACGGCTCAACTTTGTAATGCTGCACCTCCTCAGCCGTCGTGGCGTGGTAGACCGGGTTGATGAGGTTCCATAGTTCCATGGCGCGGTCGCCATGACCCTGCAACGCCGTCGCCAGGGCAACCCAGGTAGCGGCATGTGTGTATTGACCACCGTTCTCGCGGATGCCCGGCACATATCCTTTGATGTAGCCGGGCTGAAGGGCGCCTTTGTCGAACGGCGGGTCGAATAGCTGGATCAGTTTGTCGCCGATACGCACCAGTCGTTTTTGAACCGCGTCTATCGCCGATTGAGCCCGTGCCGGGTTGGCTGCTCCGGAAATGACCGCCCAAGCCTGTGGGATGGCGTCGATTTGGCACTCATCGTTTTGAGCAGATCCCAAGGGAGTGCCGTCATCGAAATACGCTCGGCGGTACCACGCGCCGTCCCAGGCATTCGCCTCCAGAGCAACCCGCAACTGCTCGGCTCGCTCCCGGCACCAATTTGCATCGTCGGCCTGGCTGCGACCGATCAGCCAATTCTGCAAACGCGTTCAACACGCTGATGAAGAACCACGCCGTTCCAAACGCTCTCGCCCTTTCCGTGGACGCCCACCTTATTCATGCCGTCGTTCCAATCGCCGGTGCCCATGAGAGGCAATCCGTGGGAACCCAACCGATAGCCGTGCTTCAGCGCGCGAACGCAGTGCTCGTATATGGTGCCAGTCTGCTCGCTCACTGCGGGCAAGTTGAAGTCTTCTTCCTGTTCTTCGCGAAGCACCGGCGACGTGATGAACGGCACGACCTCATTTAACAAGTCCGTGTCGCCTGTCGTCACAACATAGTGGTGAACCACTAGGGGCAAGAAATAGAGGTCATCGGTGATTCGCGTGCGAACGCCGATCCCGGACGGCGGGTGCCACCAGTGCTGGACATCGCCCTCCTCGAATTGCCGTGCCGCCGATCGCAAGATCTGCGCACGCGCCTCTGCCGGAGCGCTGTAGACCAAAGCCATCACATCCTGAAGTTGGTCGCGAAAGCCGTACGCTCCGCCGGATTGGTAAAACGCAGAGCGGGCCCAAACGCGGCAAGCCAGAACCTGATAAATAAGCCAACGGTTGAGCATCAAGTCGATGCCCGGATCGGGCGTAGTCACGTGCAACGCATTTAGATAACGGTCCCATTGCTGATGCACCTGCGCCAGTGCCGCATCGGCTCGATGGGGTTCTGTGTATGCACTAATGAGTCGATGAATCTCTTCCAAGCTGTCCGCCTGACCCAAGGCAAAAACCACTTCTTTCGTCTCGCCAGGAGACAGCGTCACTTCCGTCGTCATTGCCGCGCAGGGATCAAGGGCCGGGCCGGCGCGGCCGGATAGCCTGACGCGCCGCAGGGCGGCGGGCATGGAAATCGAGCCGTGTTCCCCCAGAAATTCCGTACGATCTGCGGTGACTGACTGCGTCGGCGAACCACATGCCACGAAGGCGATCTTCTCGGCGAAGTTGCCGGCCCAAGCATTCCGCGCCAATATCGCGGCGCTCTCCGGATCGCGCTCGCAGACGACTTGCAGCGGAGCGTTTTCACGAGCCGATCCAAGAGTCCATTCGGCGTAGTACGTCGCCGACAAGCGCCTTGGGCGATCGTCGTCATTTCGCACAGTCAGGCACACCAACTTAATCGGATCGTCGGTCGGAACGAAAACCAAAAGCTCTTGATTGAGATTACGACTGACATGGGTGTAGCGAGTGTAGCCTTGGCCGTGGCGGACAGTCACCGGTGCCCCAGGCCCCAGCGGCAAGGGCGTGGGCGTCCAGAAATCACCAGTTTCCTCGTCGCGCAAATAGACCACTTCACCTGGCTGGTCCGAAGTCGGATCATTCGACCAGGGAGTGAGGCGGTTCATTTGACTGTTGCCTGCCCAACTGTAGCCCAGACCAGCCTCTGTCACTAGACATCCGAACCGCGGATTGGCCAGCACATTCGTCCAGGGAGCTGGCGGCAACGCTGGTCCGATCTGTGAAGTGCCGTCGATGACGATCACGTACTCGCGGCCATCAGAGGTGAAACCTCCGAAGCCGTTCCAGAAACTCAATCCTTCAGGTTGTCGAGCAGCCGGTCGGGTGGGCTGCGCGACAGGCTTTGTCGCGACCGCACCGGGAGCGAATTGCGGCGGCGGATCGGGCCGTGGGGCAGCGCGATGATCGATCTGCTCGGCCAGTGATCCGCGATCACCGACAAGCACAGCCCGCGCGGCGGCTGCGAGCAGGACCGCATCATCGGCCGGCACTTTGTCCGCAGTCAGAAAGAACACGCCGCCCGACTTGCCGAGCATCTCGCCGGCAATCCCCGTTTGGAGTTCCGTGCGTAACCGTTCGGCAGGTTCGCCGGCACGCTCGTCCAGGATCACGAGATCCACATTCAATCCGCGTCGGCGCGTATAGATGCGCCACTTGACGAGTTGCCGAACGATCCTCTCATCGCCGACCCGAGCGACTCGGGCCAGCACGATCGGGAGGTCACCGGAAATGGAGTGCGGCCACAGGCCCGGCTGCCCCAGCCGGTTGGCGGCCACGGCATCAAGGTCGCGAAGACCGGAGTTCGTGAACACGACGGCCGCCGCCAGCCGGTTGAACAGGGCGATATCGTCCGGCGTGAGCTCGAGCTCCTGTAGTTCGCTCTGGCAGTGGGCTTTGGCGCCTGCAAATGCCTGGTCGATCGCCTCGAATTCGCGGAATTGTTCGGCAATTCCGATGGCGCCTTCACGCGTGTCAGCCGCTCCGGTCACGAATGCGATGCGAGTCGTCATTCCCGGTTCGAGCCCGACGCGCCGGCGCAAGCTGAAGATCGGATCGAGCACCGCGCCGGTGGTTCGCGACAAGCGAGACCCAGGATCCAACGCGGCGGGATTGGCCGGCGTGCGACCGCGTCCGAGAAATCTCATTCGGTCCGTCTCGTAATCAATCTCGTCACTGGCCGAAACGCTCGCCGCCGAAGTGTGAATCGCCCAGACTGGATGTTCGTTCGCGCCGCGGGGGCGGCGTCGGGCCAAAAGCGCGCCGTACTGGGGATCGAATTCCGTCTCCAGGAATAGCTTGGCAAAAGCAGGGTGGGCCTGATCGGCCCGACGGTCATTCAGGCACACCTCCGCATAGCTCGTAAGCTCGACTTCGCGATGGCGAGGGCCGTGATTGACGAGCGTCACCACGCGTACCTCGGCATCTGCATCCGGCACGACACAAACGGCACAGCGGGTCTCGACGTCGCCATCCCGTCGACGGAACTCCGCGCGGTCGGCGTGAAACTCGATGTCAGATTCATCAGCGGCCCGGCACAACGGTTGACTTCCAATCGACCACAAGCTGCCGTCGCTGAGGTCACGGACGTAATAGAACTGACCCCAGCAGTCGCGCGTGGCATCTTCGCGCCAGCGTGTTACATCCAGGCCGCGCCAGGTGCTGTAGCCAGCGCCGGCGTTCGTGATCATCACTCCGTACGAGCCATTGGAAAGCAGTGCTACCGTAGGTTGCGATCTCATTTATTCTCCGTCCGACATTGGAAACATGCTGAGGCTCGGCCCGCGGTCACGAGCGCACCATTACTCCACTAGTGGAATAATGGCTGCTGGTTCGTACCGCAGCAGAGCACATAAATTGTTCTCGATCTGCAGCTCGCGCGCTGCCTTCTTGACGGGTAGTACGCGGGCAAATTTCGCTGAATGGGCATCTTGACCTCGTCTTCATCGATGGCATGACGAAGATCGAAGTCACCAAACACTTACTGAGCATAGACGGTTTCATTGTTAAATCTCCCAATACACATGTAGCAAGCCTCGGTCCAAATGAATAACTCTGCTGAGGCATTAGGTAGGGATTTCACAAGAAGCTATTTAACTCTTTATACTTGCGAGGTGAGTCAGATTGATGATTAACCGATTGGATGCTACGAAATGTTGGAGCTTCCCCTTAAATATTGGAGACCCTCCTGGTGAAATCAAGATAATCATACTTCGATAGTACTGCGGTTTTAAGACGAGTATGCAGGGTTGAAGATTGCAAAGCTTTTGGAGTGCGGTTGCTTGCTTGGCTTGGGATGCCGCTGGTGATTTCGTTTTGGACAGCAAATCAGTACCGCGAGCGGTAGCGAGCGTGGCTCTCGCAAAGGATTTACGCCGGAAGTCACGCTCGCTACCGCTCGCGGTACTGATTCGCCAGCAGTATCGCTTGCTTGCAACCGCTTTGGTAGTCATATTCCGCGATCCGGGATTTTCGACCTAACTCACCTCACACCCCTCCACCACTGACTACCATCTTCACGCGGATCAAGTGGGTAGATACAAATGACGACCAGTTCGATCTCAGCGGCAGCTGGTGGTTAAATCTGAGCTCTAACCTCAAATTTGGTAAAAAGAGCGTGGGAAGTTCCTGGTTACTTATGGCGAGGGTATCGAGAACTACATGCGAGAACTACATGCTCACTACATGAATGATGCGCCGGTGGACGTCGGCATCAAGAATAACGTTCAGAATCCAGTCGCGCCGATCAAGGGTGGCCTTGCCGGCACTGGGCATCGTCGCATTTTTGGATCACAAAATTGAATATGTGCGGAAGGGAAAGACCGCGTAAACGCGGAACTCCAAGCGAATTCTTAAACGCGATGTTCGGAGTTCCGCCTTCGGGCGGTCAGAAATCATGTGCGGAAGGGAAGACCGCGTAAACGCGGAACTCCAAGCGAATTCTGAGGATTGATTGCTCGAGATAGAAGGAAAAAGTCTCCAATATTTGAGGGGTGCTCCAATATTCCGTAGCATCAATCGATTGCCTCCAACACTGACTTGTCTCGCAAGTATCGAGAGTGAAATCACTTCCTACCGGCGTGAGTGAGTTGTTCGTTTGGACTGAAACTTGCAGATTCCAGCTGATGAAAGACGAAGTCAAAATGCGCAAAGCCTATTCGGCGAAGCTTGCCGGCATACTATCAGCATACTAAATGCTGTCTGCGTCAGGTTTCGTCATTTTGCAGGAGATGATCGGATGCTTACCGTTTCGCGAGAATCTAGAGTACATCGGCGCCGCGCCAATCGCGGGCGATCCGCTGAGAGCCCGGGAGCGCGATCTTGGGCCGGGTGAACGCGTGATCTTCGAGAAGCCCGACTACGAGCGCACGAACCCGGTTGCAGCATGTTACCGGGGCGCGGTGCGTGATACCGCCCGCGATGATGCCAGGCTGTTTCTTTGGTTGAAGGCTCAGTGGGGCTGGCTGCTCTTGATCGCTTTTTTGGTGAGTCTGGGCGCCCACTCGACGTTCGCAATGGATGCCGGTGCCGAAACCGCTCCCGCGTTGTTAGCCGTTGATGCCCAACCGGGGGGACCGGTGGCAGTACCAGAAGTAAAAAAACACGGCTTACCACAAGAAGCCGTCGAGATCGCCCGTCTCTTCGACTTCCCGATCACCAATTCTATGATCGTCAGTTGGATCGTTGCGCTTGGTCTCATCATCTTTGCCCAGGTCGCTACGCGGCGCATGAAGCAAATTCCCGAGGGATCACAGAACTTTTTAGAATGGCTTGTTGAAAGCCTGCACAACTTTCTCGCTGGGATACTGGGTCATCACCTGGTCAACCGGACGTTTTGGTTTTTTGCGACTATTTTCATTTTCATTCTCTCTGCCAATTGGGTCGGTCTGATTCCCGGCGTAGGCGCGGTTGGTTGGGGACACGAAACCTCAGATGGCTTCAAGATCGATCAACCGTTGTTCCGCGGCGCCAATGCCGACGTCAACATGACACTGGCCATGTCGCTTGTCTTCTTCGCCTGCTGGATCGTCTGGGCTATACAGGAGCATGGTCCGCTCGGATTTCTGAAGGAACTGTTCGCGCCCAAGGGCGAAAGCACCGGACTATTGAAGGTGCTACTGGCAGTTGTGTTCTTCGCAGTCGGGTTACTTGAAATCATCTCCATTTTGTTCCGGCCGGTCTCCTTGAGTTTTCGTCTTTACGGCAACATTTTTGCCGGTGAGAACATGTTGGAGACCATGACCAAGCTGGTCCCGGGCTTTGGCTGGTTGATACCGATCCCATTTTATTTTTTGGAGTTGCTCGTAGGCCTGGTCCAGGCGCTGGTCTTCATGTCGTTGACAGCGGTCTTCACGCTGTTGATTTGCCAGCATGAGACTGAGGCGCCTGCGGCTACGCATGTTTGAAATCATGACTTTCGCCGGCTCGACAGCGTTCGATCGCGGAGTCGGCCAGAAAAGGAGAGTTAACCAGATGGGCGAAAATGTATACATAGGTATGACGGCTATTGGAGTAGCTATTGCCGTGGGTATGATCGGCTATAAGGCTTGTGATGCGGTCGGACGCAATCCCGAAGCATCCACCAAGCTTCTGGTCCAGTCTATCCTGGCCATTGCCTTCGCTGAGGCGATCGTGTTTTACGTGTTGTTCCTTGTGAGATAGGGACCACAATATCGACGCCGCCCTGGCGTTTTAGCTTGGCGAGGGTACGACTATGAATGTTCTTGTCATACTGGCACAAGCGGGTAGTGAGGGGCAGATTCAACAGATTGCCAGAACCTTTGGCGTGGACTGGCCTCATCTGATTGCACAGGTCATCAGTTTCTCCATCGTCTGCCTTCTCCTTTACAAGTTTGCCTACAAAAAAATTCTTCAGATTCTCGATGAACGCCGACAGGTGATTGCCGAGAGTCTGGCCAACTCCGAGAAGATAAAAGTCGAGTTGGCGCGGACCGAAGTTCAGCGTCAGGAATTGATGGTGCAAGCCAATGTACAGGCAAACCAGTTCATAGAAGAAGCTCGTCGCGCCGCCGCGCGCCTACAGGAGCAGGAAACTCGGAAGGCCATGGCCGCCGCCGAAGCGATCATAGTCAACGCGCGTGAGTCCGCCGCGCAGGATCACAACCGGATGCTTGCCGAACTCAAACAGGAGGTCGGCCGATTGGTGGTGCAGACGACTTCAGTAGTCACCGGTAAGATTCTGACATCGGAAGATCAACGGCGCCTGGCTGAAGAGACTACCATGCAATTGAAGGACGGAATGAATATACAAGCTCGAGGAGGACCAGGGTGAAAACGACCAAACAGGCCGCTCGCGAAGCCAGGCAATTGTTTCGGCTCTGCCTCGTCAATGGCTCTCTGGATGAGGGGCGCGTTCAAAAAGTGGTGCAAGGAGTCCTGCAATCCAAACACCGTGGCGGCTATCTGCTCCTGTCACGCTTATTGCGGTTGGTGAAGATCGATCGCTCCCGTCACACGGCCGAAGTCGAGAGCGCCACGTCATTGCCCCCTGACTTGCAAGCCAGCGTTCGGGCCGGACTGGCGCGAGTCTACGGCCCGGGAATCAGCATCTCATTCGCGCAGAGCCCTGCGCTGATCGGGGGCATGCGCATCAAGGTGGGCAGTGATGTGTACGATGGCAGCGTCAAAGCAGGCTTGGACGCATTGGAGAAGAGTTTTTGAATCGCTACAGCGAAACGAGTCGCAGACGTAGCCGGGTAAGGATGCGATTCTTGGGATAGCGATTGGTTGATTGAGGGGAAAAACAGATGGCCAATCTATTACTGGAACTTGAAGCTCAAATTGCTGGAGCAAAGGCATCCGCAGCCAGGCAAAATGTGGGTGTCATACGTGAGATCGGCGACGGCGTCGCCCGCATTGAGGGCCTCGACGATGCGATGCTCAATGAGATGATCGACCTCGGTAACAACATCACCGGCCTCGCGCTGAACCTCGATGAGACCGAAGTCGGAGTGGTCATTCTCGGCGATTACACACGGCTCGAGGAAGGTGACGAGGTTCGCACCACGGGCAAACTACTGCAGGTTCCCGTCGGCAAAGGTCTGCTCGGACGCGTCGTGAACACGCTGGGTGAGCCCTTAGATGGCAAGGGGCCGATCAGGAGTGACGAGGCATATCCGGTCGAAAAACTTGCTCCCGGCATCATCAAGCGCAGTCCGGTTAGACAGCCGGTGCAAACGGGAATCATGGCCATTGACGCCATGATTCCGATTGGCCGCGGCCAGCGTGAATTGATCATCGGCGACCGTTCGACGGGCAAGACGGCCATCTGTATAGACACCATCATTAACCAGGCTCGTCTCAACCAGGCGGCTGAAGCGGCCGGTGACAAGGACTATCGCCCGCTCTATAGCATCTACGTCGCGATCGGCCAGAAACAATCCACCATCGCCCGGATCATCACTGTGCTCGAAGAAGCGGAGGCGATGCCCTATACCATCATCGTTGCGTCTCCCGCATCCGACTCGGCCACCAGCCAGTATCTGGCGCCATTCGCCGGGGCGGCTATGGGCGAATGGTTCATGGACAATGGCATGGACGCTCTGATTATTTTTGACGATTTGTCCAAACATGCCGTCGCTTATCGCCAGGTCTGCCTGGTATTGAAACGGCCGTCTGGCCGTGAAGCTTACCCGGGCGACGTATTTTATCTGCACAGTAGATTGCTCGAACGGGCGGCGCGGGTTGGAGAAAAGTACGGCAACGGCTCTCTCACTGCGCTTCCCATTATTGAGACGCAAGCGGGCGATGTTTCGGCCTATATCCCCACGAACGTCATCTCGATCACTGACGGACAGATATATTTGGAGACCGATTTGTTCTACCAGGGCGTCCGCCCCGCCATTTCGGTGGGCCTGTCAGTTTCCCGTGTGGGGTCAGCGGCGCAGTTGAAAGCGATGAAACAGGTTGCCGGGCAACTCAAGGGAGAGCTCGCCCAATTTCGGGAACTGGCTGCGTTCGCGCAATTCGGCTCGGACCTGGATGCCAAGACGCAAGCGCAGATCGACCGCGGCAAGCGGATTATGGAGATCTTCAAGCAGCCACAATACCGGCCGATTCCGGTCGAGGTCCAGGTGGCCGTGCTCTGGGTTGTCCAGAATGGATATATGGACGAGGTGCCGGTGGCACGGGTCAAAGATTACCAGACCAAACTGACGGAGTTCCTGACCATGTACAAGGCCGAATTGCTCCAAAAGATCGTGTCCGAAAAAACGATCAGCGACGAGTTGAAGGCCGAGTTGAAGGATGCGGCCGACACCTTCAAACAAACCTGGAGGTAAAGACTTATGCCCAGTACACGTGATATCCGGCGACGAATCCTATCAGCCTCCGGCACGGCGCAGATCACTAAAGCGATGCAGATGGTGGCGGCATCGAAGATGCGTAAGGCTCAAGCGGCCGCTCTCGCCGGACGTCCTTTTACGCACCTCTTGTACCATTTCCAGCGATCAGCGACGACCCGGATGGAAGAGTTCAAACATCCGCTGCTCGCAGTGCGCAATATCCGTAAGCGCGCGGTTATCCTGATCGGCGCAGATAAGGGGTTATGCGGGGCGCTCAACGGCAACCTGTTTCGTTTGGCCGCCCAATTCGATCCCGAGTCCACTGTTTTCATCACCGCTGGAAAGAAAGCATCGCAATATGTAGTTGGCACCGGACGGCAGCTCATCGCTGAGTTTCCTTACTCCGATACGCCGCGATTCCCGGAAGCCAGGGCGATCGCCGCTTTTGCGCGCGACCTCTTTTTGAAAAAGGAGGTAGACGAGGTCCGGGTTGTGGCCACTAATTTTGTCAACACACTCACCCAGTACCCGGTATCCCTGGAATTTCTACCGGTGGGCGAAATCAAGGGGATGAAAATCCCCGGCGCGGATTTCGAGGACGCAAGTGCGGCCGACACCAGAGAATACAAGTTTGAGCCCAGCCCGGAGTATATCCTGGGCTATCTGCTCTCGCATTACCTGAATATCTACATCTATCAGGTCATGCTCAATGCCAAGGCCAGTGAGCAAAGCGCCCGGATGGTGTCGATGAAGAACGCAACGGATAATGCCGAAAGCCTGATCGAGGACTTGACCCTCGAATACAACAAGCTGCGTCAGGGCAATATCACGAGGGAGTTGCTGGAGATCGCGGGAGGCCAGGCCGGTTGATATAAGGCAACTATGGCTAAAACAGGCAAGAAAAACATTTGTAATTTACCATTTGTAATTTGTGATTTGAAATTGAAGAAAATCGTTCGATCCGCATTCATCCAATTACAAATGGCAAATTACAAATAGCAAATTACAAATGTTTTTCTTTGCAAGCTAATAGCAGATTGAAAGCAGGTCTGAGTATGAGTAAAGGCAAGATCGTGCAAGTCGTCGGTCCGGTAGTAGACGTGGAATTTCCCGAGGCGCTGCCCGGGATCTATAACGCGTTGTCGGTCGATTACAAAGTTCAGGGCGAGCCCGTCAGACTGACTCTCGAAGTGCAGCAGCACCTGGGAGACAGATGGGTGCGGGCCGTCTCGATGTCGGGCACCGAAGGTCTCAAACGAGGCTATGAGGTGATGGATACCGGCCGGCCGATATCCGTGCCTGTCGGCGAATGCGTCATGGGCCGAGTGCTTGATGTGACAGGAAGCCCGATCGATGAGCGTGGGCCGGTTGAGGCGGAGCTATACTATCCGATCCACCGCCCGCCCCCGCCGCTGATCGACCAGACGACATCTCCTCAGGTGCTCTCCACCGGCATCAAAGTCATCGACTTGATCTGCCCATTTTTAAAGGGCGGCAAGGTGGGTGCTTTCGGCGGCGCAGGGGTGGGAAAGACGGTCGTCATCATGGAGTTGATCAATAATATCGCCAAGCTTCACGGCGGAGTGTCGGTGTTTGCCGGTGTTGGTGAGCGTACCCGCGAAGGAAACGACCTCTATAACGAAATGTCGGAGGCGGGCGTCATCAACCAAAAAAACCTTGGTGAGTCCAAAATCACCCTGGTGTATGGACAAATGAACGAACCGCCGGGCGCACGTTTGCGGGTTGCGCTGGCGGGCCTTGCCATCACGGAATACTTTCGCGATGAGAAAAATCAGGATGTGCTGCTCTTCATAGATAACATTTTTCGGTTTTCTCAAGCCGGGTCCGAGGTCTCATCCTTGCTCGGCCGCACCGCCAGCGCGGTGGGATATCAGCCGACGCTCGCCGCTGAGATGGGCGCCCTACAGGAACGTATTACCTCCACCAAGAAGGGCTCGATCACTTCATTCCAGGCCGTGTATGTTCCGGCTGACGACTTGACCGATCCAGCGCCCGCCACGACGTTCGCACATCTGGACGCGACTATCGTCCTGGAACGTTCGATTGCCGAACTGGGCATCTACCCGGCGGTCGATCCTCTGGCCTCAACTTCCCGCGCCCTTGCTCCCGAAATCGTCGGCGAGGAGCACTATGATGTAGCGCGTGGCGTGCAGAGAGTGCTTCAGCGCTACAAAGATCTGCAGGACATCATTGCGATCCTGGGCATGGATGAACTTTCTCCGGAAGATAAGCTGACCGTGTTACGGGCCCGCAAGATTCAGCGGTTCCTGAGCCAGCCGTTCAGCGTCGCACAGGTATTCACCGGCCGCGAGGGGAAACAGGTGCCGGTGGCGGACACCGTGCGCGGCTTCAAGGAGATATTGGATGGCAAGCACGATTCGGTGGCCGAGGGCGACTTTTATATGAAGGGCGCTATTGAGGAGATCAAAGCGGCTTAAGGGAAATGGGATGGCAGCGCGACCGATAAAAGCGATAGAGAGGACTAGATACATGGCCAAGACGTTAAAGTTGCAAATCATCACGCCGGACGCTACCGTTTACGATGACGACGTGGAGGTAGTTATGCTGCCGAGCGTCGGGGGCCAGATAGGTATTCTGCCTCACCACGTCCGACTGATGACCGTAATGGTACGGGGCGAAATGATCGTGCGCAAAGACGGCCGCGCTCATTTTCTGGCCGTAGGCGAGGGGCTTGTGGATGTGACCGGCGATCGCGTATCGATCCTGACGGATATGGCCGTGGCGGTCGAAAACATTGATGAGGCCAGGGCCGAAGAAGCGCGCCAACGGGCTGCGGCCCAGCTCCGCGATAAGCTTTCGGCCGAAGAAGTGGCCTCCGTAAATGCGGCTTTAGCTCGGTCGCTCACACAGTTGCACGTTAAGCGACGCCGGCGGGTATGATGGCCGGGATCGCCTATCCCCTGATGCGGCAAGTGGCGGCAAAGTCAGGCGTATTCGAGTTAGTATTGAGCGGTCCGGTGTCTTTGCCCGCGCGCAGAGATTCTCCTATCAGCCAACCTTCAAGAAAGAGAAGCCACGCCATTTGGCTTTCTGTTTCGATGATAGCTGCCCTTTCGCTAAACTTCATATTTAATGGGTTCTGCTGACATTTACGCGCCGATTCAAGATACTCTCGCGTATCAGAATAATGCCGAAGGTCTCCAATATTTGAGGGGGACTCCAATATTCCGTAGCATTCATTTTCCGGTCGTTCCGACTCGCCTCACAAGTATAGAGATTTAAATCACTTCCTTAGGGCTTGTTGTTTGGACTGAAGCTTGCAACTTCTGGTTGCGGAGCAAGTCTGCATCTTGATCTGACCAGTTCCGGCAAACCGTTTTGAAAGAATCGCCAAAATGCGAACTGATCGTCGAACAATCCGGACCTGAGCGCCATACCTTGGGGAACCCGGTTAGCATAATTTGAAGACGTTTAAAACTCCGGAGTCTGCCGGAGCCTGGTTGATACGTTAAGGAGGCTGAAGGAGGCAGAATGATACGAACTAAAGTATCAGTACAAAGCTCGATGAGTTTGCTTATTCTCGCCGTCTCGCTCGTCGGCTGTAGCAAAACCAATAAAGCGGAGCAGGGAACTGCTCCAGCGGTCGAAGTCTCAGTGATCGAAGTCCAGCCGGAGACCGTGCCGATCTACACCGACTTCGTCAGCGAAACCTACGCTCGCGATGAAGTTCAGGTGCGCGGGCGTGTGGACGGTTACATCGAGAAACGGCTTTTCACACCCGGTTCATATGTTAAGGCCGGCCAGATTCTCTATATCCTCGACCTGCGTCCATATCAGGCCGATGTGGCGAAGGCCAAAGGTGATCTGTCGGAGACCCAGGCGAACCTGACTTTCGCCAGAGAACAGGTCGAATTGATCGAGGCCGAGGCGCAACTGGCGCAGGCAGAAGCCGAGCTGATCAAAGCGAAGAATGACGTGTCTCGTCTGACTCCACTGGTTAAGGAGGAGGCCGCGCCCAAGCAAGATCTTGAGAATGCCATCCAGACGCAAGCGGCGGCACAGGCCAACTACAACGCCAAAAAAGCCAATGTCGACCAGAAACGCCTCACCACGCGCGTTCGGGTTGATGCAGCCCAGGCGCAGGTGGATGCGAGCAAGGCCACCATGGATCAAGCCGAATTGAACCTCGGTTATGCAACGATCCGCGCCCAGATCGGCGGGCGCGTAGGCGATTCAGAGATCGAGGTAGGGGGCCTGGTGACGAAAAACTCCCCACAGCCACTAACGACGATCGTGCCGCTCGATCCGATCTGGGTCAGGTTCCAGGTCAGCGAAAGCGAGTACCTCAAATTTCGCGGGGAGGTTGCACGAGGGGCCCGGGCGAGAAATTACTTCGCTTCCATCCCAATCCAGTTGATCACCGCCAATGGGGAGATTCATCCCCAAAAGGGGAAGATCCAGAATACGCTCAACCGCGTTGACCCGAAGACCGGCTCGCTCGAGGTGCAAGCTACTTTCCCCAATCCGACAAGAGATATCCTCCCCGGCCAGTTCGGGCGAGTGCAGATTCAGACCGAGGAGCGGCAGGATGTGATGCTGGTGCCGCAGCGCGCAATCCAGCAGCTGCAAAACATGCGGACGGTGTTTGCGGTCGACAGTGACAACAAGGTAGTAGCGCACACCGTCGCGACCGCCGAACGCGTCGGTGATCGTTGGATCATCCAGCAGGGCTTGAAGCCGGGCGATCGCATAATTGTCGAGGGGATGCAGAAAGTCCGCCCCGGCAGCACAGTCAAGCCTAAGCCCTATCAACAAGTAGCGGAAGCGGCGAGCAAAGAAGGGAGCAAGTGAGTAATGGCTAAACTCTTCATCAACCGCCCGGTCCTGGCGATGGTCATGGCCATCGTGATCACGCTCCTGGGCGCAATTTCCTACTTCATACTTCCGCGCGGTCAATATCCCGAGATCGTTCCGCCGCAGGTCAAGGTCAGCTGCACATTCCGCGGGGCCAGCGCGGAGGATGTAGAGAAGACCGTAGCGCAGCCGATCGAGCAGCAGTTGATAGGCCTCGACGGCCTTCTCTATTTCAGTTCCAACAGCGCCAACGACGGTTCATACACGATGTATGTTACATATGAGCTGGGCACCGACATCGACATGGCCACAGTCAAGACGCAGAACAAGGTCAATATCGCACTGCCGCTGCTGCCCGAGGAGGTCAAGCGCGAGGGCGTGACCGTGCAAAAGGTCTCCTCGGCGATCCTGCTCGCCGTCGGGCTCTACTCGCCTGATGGACGCTATGACGACCTCTTCCTGGGTAACTATGTGACGATCAATTTTCTGCAGCGGATCGGAACCCTGCCCGGCGTGGGGGACGCGCGTCTCGGCTCGGTGCGCGACTATGGGATGCGCGTGTGGGTCAACCCGGATAAGCTGACGAAGCTCGGCCTGACGGCGACCGACGTCAAGAACGCCATCAGCGAACAGAACCGGCAGAACCCTGCCGGCCAAATCGGCCAGCCGCCGATCCCACAGGGGACTGATTTTCAATATCCGGTAAACGCAGGCGGACGTTTGCTGGAAGCTGACGAGTTCTCCAACATCATTCTACGCGCCAAAGCAGACGGCTCGATCTTGCGCATCAAGGATATCGGTCAGGTCGAGCTTGGAGCGGTTGACTACCGGACCTTCAGCCGGATCAACGGCAAGCCCGGGGCGCTGATCCTGATCTATCTCGCGCCGGGCGCGAATGCGATTGCGACGCGTGATGCCGTGGTCAATCTCATGGAGGAGCAGAAGAAGAACTTCCCGGCCGGGATCGAGTACGCGATCTCATACGACACGACCGACTTTGTGCGAGCCTCGCTCGAGGATGTGGTCCACACCTTCTTCGAAGCCCTTATCCTGGTGATCATCGTCGTCTTCGTCTTCCTCCAGAACTGGCGGGCGACGCTCATACCGCTGTTGACGGTTCCAGTCTCAATAATCGGAACCTTTGCCCTCTTTCCGGCGCTCGGTTTCACGGTCAATACCATCAGTATGTTCGGCCTGGTGCTTGCCATCGGAATTGTGGTTGACGACGCGATAGTCGTGGTCGAGGCCGTGCAGCACCACATTGACCACGGCATGAGTCCGAAGGAGGCGAC
Organism: uncultured Acidobacteriota bacterium; assembly: GCA_963796275.1. GTDB lineage: Bacteria > Acidobacteriota > Blastocatellia > RBC074 > RBC074 > JAKEHZ01. The sequence goes on from CAWCKY010000006.1 coordinate 95,732, forward strand.
CTTCAAGGCCATGGAGGAGGTCTCGGGGCCGGTGGTCGCGATCGCTTTCATCCTCGCGGCGGTCTTCATGCCGGTCGCCTTCATGGGCGGTATTTCAGGACCGATCTACCGGCAGTTTGCACTGACGATAGCGGTCTCGGTGCTGCTCTCGGCTTTCAGCGCGCTCACGCTCAGCCCGGCGCTCAGCGCGCTCCTGCTCAAGCCGGCGGGTGGGAGTCGCGGTCCGCTGGCCAAATTTTACAATGGTTTCAACCGCGTCTTCGGCTGGACGACCGATCGCTACATGATCGGGGGCGCGCTTACTGATTCGGCGGTTCGTGCTCGCGGCCATTATTCTCCTCGTCTTCTTCATCGGGACCTACGGGCTTTTCAAAATAACGCCTGGCGGGTTCCTGCCGTTTGAGGACCAGGGCGCGTTCTTCGTTATGGTGCGGCTGCCGGACGGCGCTTCGCTCGAGCGCAATGATGCGGTGCTCAAGCGGGCGGAGGAGATACTCCTCAATACGAAGGGCATCAAGTTCGTCAATACCCTCGGCGGTTACGACCTGATCAACCAGATCAACAACATGAATATCTCCTCTTTTATCGTGGCCCTTGAGCCCTGGGAGGAGCGACATGCACCCGATCTGCAAATCGAGAGCATCGTTGAGAAAGTGCAACGGCAGTTCAACGGGATCGAGAGCGGGATGGTGTTGGCCGTCAATATGCCGCCAATTCTGGGGCTCGGCAACGGCGGCGGGTTTGAGCTTTGCGTCGAGGATAGGGCCGGGAGGGATATCGACGATCTTTACAATGTGACGCAGGAGCTGATCGTCACTGCATCGCAGCGGCCGGAGTTAACGCGCCTGTACACGCCCCTGCGGGTCACGGTCCCCCAGATCAGAGTTGAACTCGACCAGGACAAGGCGAAGACGCGTGGCATACCGGTGACCAACGTCTACGATACGCTGCAGACCTTCCTCGGCGGTCTATATGTCAATGACTTCAACGCCTTTGGCCGGACATGGAAGGTCATGATGCAGTCCGCGCCCGAATTCCGGCGAACCCCGGATGATATCAAGAATTTTTACGTCCGCGCGGGGGACGAAACGATGGTGCCGCTCTCGACGCTGGTCACCGAGGGGACACGAAGCGGGCCGGAGGTCGTCTTCCGATATAACAGCTTCCGCGCGGCGAAGATCAGCGGCGATGTCAAACCGGGCTACAGCTCGGGGCAGGGGAACGCCGCAATGGAGGAGACGGCGGCCAAGGTGCTCCCCTCAGGCTTCGGCTACGAGTGGACCGGAACGGTCTTCCAGCAGAAGAAGTCGGAAGGCAAGGAGCCCTTCATTTTCGGGCTGGCCGGTCTGCTCGTGCTGCTCTTCCTGGCCGCGTTGTACGAGAGCTGGTCGATCCCCTTTGCCGTGCTACTCTCGGTACCGATCGGCATCTTCGGCGCCATGCTCGGGCTATGGTCGACTGGCCTGAATTACGACATCTATGCACAGATCGGGATTATCACCCTCATCGGGTTGGCGGCGAAGAACGCGATCCTGATCGTGGAGTTCGCCAAGATGCGCCGGGAAGAAGGGCGCGGAGTGGTTGAGGCGGCGACCGATGCGGCGCAATTGCGGTTGCGGCCGATCCTCATGACCTCGTTCGCCTTCATCCTAGGGTGTATCCCATTGATCATAGCATCGGGGGCGGGCGCCGGCGCGCGCACCGCGCTCGGCACTGGAGTCGTCTGGGGCATGACGATCGCGACCTGCGTCGGGGTATTTATCGTGCCGACGCTCTATGTGTTCATACAGGGAACGACCGAACGCTTCTCCCGCAAAGCCCAAAAGACAGCCGAGGCGACGACCCGGAAGGCTTCGGTTGAGGGCCCTTCTCACGTCGGAGATTGAAATATGAAAATATGGACAATCGTGTGTTTGACCATCGCCCTGCTGCTTGCGGGCTGCAAGATAGGGCCAAACTACAAACGGCCGCAGGCGCCTATGCCGGCCGAATACCGCGCAGCCGTCCTGGATCCGAACCGACCGCTTGCGGCGAGCCTGGCCGATACCAAATGGTTCGACCTGTTTCAGGATGATCAGCTCAAGGCTCTGATCCAGACGGCTCTCGAGCAGAACTACGACCTGCGGATCGCCTCTGCGCGCGTGCTTCAGGCGCGGGCGCTCTACGGTATTACGCGCTCCGATCTCTTTCCGACGGTCAACGCGGATGTCGGCGCCATCTCGTTTCGGCCTTCGGAGAGCGCCCGGTTCGCTTTTCCGGACCCCTTCACCGCCGGAACCAGCAATTACACCAGCCTCGGCCTGAGCCTGGGCTGGGAAATTGACGTGTGGGGTCGCATTCGGCGGTTGACCGAAGCGGCCCGGGCTGAGTACCTCGCTCAGGAAAATGTGCAGCGCGGCGTCATCACGACTCTGGTGGCCGATGTCGCGAGCGCCTATTTCGATTTGCGTGAACTTGATCTCGAGCTGGAGATTGCGCGCAGCACGCTCGCGACTCGTGAGAAGGGGTTGCGGTTGACGACGGCGCGACGCGACTATGGGGTAGATAGCTCCCTCGCAGTGCGCCAGTCCGAAGACCTGTTGTACTCGGCAACGTCCCAGATCGCGCGGATCGAGCGGCAGATCGAGCAGAAGGAGAATCAGATCAGCCTGCTGGTGGCTCGGAATCCAGGAGAGATTGTGCGCGGAAAGCCGCTGAATGATCAATACATCCCTCCGGCAATTCCCGCCGGATTGCCCTCGTCGTTGTTGGAGCGGCGGCCGGACATCAGGGAGGCGGAGCAGAGTCTGATCGCCGCCAATGCGCGCATCGGGGTGGCGAAGGCTGCCTACTTCCCGCGCATCACGCTGACCGGATTTCTGGGCACAGAGAGTCAAGACCTCGGCAATCTATTCACGGGACCGACGCGCGCCTGGGATTTCATCGCGAATGCATCGACGCCGATCTTCAACGCCGGAAGGATCAAATCCGGAGTCAAGTTCTCCGAGGCCGCCCGGCAAGAGGCACTGGTGCGCTACGAGCAGTCGATCCAGACAGCCTTCCGTGAAATCTCGGACGCCTTGATCGGTTACACCAAGACGCGCGAGGAGCGCACGCAGCAGGAGCTGGTGGTCAGGGCGCGCGCGGAGGGCAGACGTCTCTCCGAACTCCGCTGGATTGGCGGACTAGACAGTTACCTCCAGGTACTGGATGCAGATCGAACTCTCTTCGAGGGACAGTTGCAGTTGGCACAGTTACGGCGCAACGAACTGCTGGCCGTCGTCGAGGTGTATCGCGCCTTGGGCGGGGGTTGGCAATAGTCAATTCAAAGGATGGAAGCCATGGGAAAAAAGAATAGCAATAACAATAACGACAAACCTGAGTTCAGTCGCAAGGAATACGAAAAGGAATTGGAGCGGCTACAGGTGGAACTCTGCAAACTACAGGAGTGGGTGAAGCACAAGGGACTGCGGGTAATCATCGTGTTTGAAGGGCGCGACGCAGCCGGCAAGGGAGGAACCATCAAGGCGATTATGGAGCGCGTCAGTCCACGCATCTTCCGTCTCGCGGCCCTGCCCGCCCCTTCAGACCGTGAGAAAAGCCAGATGTATATGCAGCGTTACATCCAGCATTTTCCCGCGTCCGGAGAGATCGTCATCTTCGACCGCAGCTGGTACAACCGCTCCGGGGTTGAATATGTCATGGGCTTTTGTACCGCTGAGCAGCATGATCGTTTCCTCAAACTCTGTCCGGAAATCGAGGAATACATCGTGAACGGCGGGATCATTCTGATCAAGTTCTGGCTCGAAGTCAGCAATGAAGAGCAGAAGCGTCGCTTCGAGGCGCGTATCGATGACCCGCTCCGACAATGGAAATTGAGCCCGATGGATATGCCGTCCCGCGAGAAATGGTATAAGTACTCGCGCGCTCGCGATATGATGCTCGAGGCCACAGACACCGAATTCGCGCCGTGGTACATCGTACCCTCCGATGACAAGCGGCGCGCGCGCCTGAACTGCATCTCGCATTTGATTAGTCTGATCCCCTACAAAGAGGTTACCCGGCCTAAGGTCAAACTCCCAATGCGGTCAGAAAAGGGGGCATACGACGACCAGGCCGCTCTCAATGGAAGACAATTTATCCCGGAAAAATATTGACAGGCGCATCTCGGATCGATCCAGACGGGGGAACGGCGGCTGAAACTGTATGAGCCCCGATGCAATTCAATCCAAAGCCTTCCAACGCGCGGCTCTGAAGAGTGAGTCGTACCGTATCCTCGGATTGCTGTGCGTCTTGGGCGGATTGTTCCTTTACGCGATAGCTCGCGGTGCCGTTACCGGTGAGCTGCGACTCCTCCTCACGCAAATCCTGCTGCTTGCTGTCGCGGCCGGCTTTGAAGGAGGGATGTTGCTGATCGTGAGAAGAGCGGTCCGATTGGAGCGAGACCTTACGCCTTCAGTGTGGCTGGTCATGGTGTTGGTTGAGACGCTTCTTCCCACGATCGCTATTTTCATGCTGACCGAAAGCCGGTATACCACTCCGTACCAGGCGCTCGTCGCGCCGGTTGTCCTCGTCTATTTCTTTCTCATTATCCTTACAGCGCTTCGGCTGAGTCCTTATCTCTCCTTGTTGACCGGTCTCTTTTCCGCATTGGGTTATCTCGCTGCCACATTCTATATGCGCTGGCAGTACCCAAATCCTGACGCCAGTAGCGGCGTGTTCCCCATGGCCATCTATGTCATGTATGCAGTCTCGATGCTCATTGGCGGAATTATTGCAGCCTTCGTGACCGGGCAGATTCGGATTCATGTCTCTGCGGCCTTGCGCGAAGCCGAGTTGCAACGCAAGCTCGAGCGGATGAACCACGACCTTGGCATCGCGCGTTCGATCCAACAAGGACTGCTGCCACGTCATTCACCCGAGCTCACTGATTTCGAGATTGCCGGCTGGAATCAACCTGCCGACCAGACCGGGGGCGACTACTTCGACTGGCAGGCGCTGCCCGATGGACGACTCGCCATCAGCCTCGGTGACGTGGCCGGCCATGGCATCGGACCCGCGCTGGTGACCGCGGCGTGTCGAGCTTATGCGCGCGCCAGTTTTCTAGCCGATGGTGATCCAGCCACCGTGCTGAAGCGCCTCAATCAGTTGCTGGCTGAGGACCTTCCCCCGGACCGGTTCGTCACCTACGCGGTCGCTTTGCTCGATCCAATCGGGTCAAAACTACAGCTGCTCTCTGCAGGCCACGGCCCAATCCTGTGGTACAGGCCTGCCACGGATGAAATCCGGAACCTTGATGCCCAGGGCATTCCATTGGGCCTGATCCAGGGCATTGAGTACGGCCATCCTACGGAGACGCCTCTCGCTCCGGGGGACATGCTCGTGTTGGTAACTGATGGCTTCTACGAATGGGAGAATCCCCAGGGTGAAGAGTTCGGATTGACGCGGCTTCAAGAGGTGATTCGGGAGTCGTGCGATTTTCCAGCCTGTGAGGTAATTCAGCGGTTGTACTCAACCTTAATGAACTTTTGCCAGGGAACTGAGCAAAAGGATGATCTGACCGCGGTCGTTCTCAAGCGGAAGGTAGAATCACCCAATTGATATCCATTCCATGACACTGATATTACGGGTGAAGCGGAAAGACCTCCAATATTTCGTGGCTAACCCAATATCTTGGGTTACAAGGAGCCCTTCTACTTTTTAATCCGACTCGCAGGTGATTGTGTTCAATAGCTTTTCCACTTTTTCCCCTGGTCTTCTCCTCGGCTCAAAGCTTGCTATCTATGAATTCGAATAACGGTTCGGAGTGTGGGAACCCTCAATGGAGACATTATGAAAAAAACGATCGTCATCCAATTATCTTTGACTTGTCTTCTTGTTGTTCTTCCGCGAATGGCCAGGAAAAGGTCAGAGCTTTTGAATCGTTTCTGTATGGCGTCGTCATAGCGAACATTCTATCTCTCCTGTTGAAGGAGATTGGTTCCGCAGTTCGAATAACGTCGGCAGGAGTGACCAGGGAGGAGAAGAAGATGAATCGAGAAACCGAAACCGGAAAGTATGAACGCCTGCTGGAGCGTTGCCGGAGTTTGGATCCGATTCGAACTACTGTGGCCGGGCCGATAGTGTGCGATCACGGACTGCCAGTTGCGCAGTTGCCATGTTGGCGGCTCATGCGCGGCGAAGGAGGACATAGGGGGTGCTTTGATGGATGATTACTCTCTTGTGCTCAATGCCGGCTCATCGAGCTTGAAATTCTGCGTTTTCCAGCGGCCGAAGGGAAAAAACTGGCGATTGGAAGAGCGGGGCCAGATCGAAGGTATCGGAACCGCGCCGCGGCTCTCTGTCAAAGACGCTCAGGGCGCAAACCTTGCCGATGATAAGTTGGACAGGGCTATCCGCGATGGGCGCGCCGCTATCGATGCTCTGGCATTCTGGCTCCAATCCAGGTATGGCGGCTCGCGAGTGCTGGGTGTCGGCCACCGCGTCGTCCACGGGGGATCGCGATTTGCCGGTCCCACGATCGTGAACAGGCAGGTTCTGGAAGAGCTCTATCGACTGGTTCCTTTGGCGCCATTACACGAGCCGTACAATCTGGCAGCCATTGAAGCGGCCTTCGAGCGATTGCCGGGCGTGCCGCAGGTTGCCTGCTTCGACACCAGCTTTCATCGCGGCCATTCGGCCGTTGCTGAGTTGATCCCGCTGCCACGTGATATTTGCAGATCGGACCTCCAGCGGTATGGTTTCCATGGCCTGTCTTACGAATATATCGCATCCGTTTTACCGGAGGTGGCCCCGGAGATCGCCATGGGGCGCGTCATCGTTGCCCATCTTGGAAGCGGCGCCAGTCTATGCGCATTGCAGGAGGGGAAAAGCATCGACAGCACGATGGCCTTCACAGCGCTCGATGGGCTGTGCATGGGCACGAGGCCGGGCGCGATCGATCCCGGTATAGTTCTGTATCTTTTTCAGAATCTCGGACTTTCGGCCAAAGAGGTGGAGACCATCCTCTATAAGAGGTCGGGATTACTCGGCATTTCCGGCATCAGTAGCGACATGCGAGACCTGCTTGGGCGGAGTGAACCGGAGGCCCGCCTGGCGGTTGATTTCTTCGTTTACCGGATTGCCAAGGAGACAGGCGCGCTGGCTGCCGTATTGGGCGGCCTCGATGGACTGGTATTCACCGCCGGTATTGGAGAGAACTCAGCCGATATCCGCCGGCGAATCTGCGAGACCGCTTCATGGCTTGGAGTAGAACTCGACGCGGAAGCGAATGCCGGCAGAGGTCCGCGCATTTCCGCTCCGCAAAGTAAGGTCTCGGTCTGGGTGATCCCGACCAACGAGGAGCTCATGATCGCGCGGCATACCGGAATGCTGCTCGGGTTGGGATAGCTCCGCTCGTGCGCAATTTAAGTGAGAAGAACCACGATGGCTAATACCGCATCACAAGAAATCGCCCGCGAGCAAGTTATTCCCGCATGGCAAGGATTCAGGCCAAAGTCCTGGTGTGACACGCTGCTCGATGCGATAGATCACCCGGAGCAGTATCCGAACCTGACGATCCGCGTCTCAGGATATGCCGTTAACTACATGCGGCTGACGCGCGAGCAGCAAATGGACGTGATCAACCGCACGTTTCACGGAGTATGGGCGATATGAGCGAAAAACAAATGTCGCAACCTGTTCGGCTGGAGGCGAAAAGCCCTTTCGACCTGCGGGTGAACCTGGGCCGGGGCGTGCCTGAATCGGACGTGCGAAAGGCGCTGGCCACCGGGGAGATGGGCTTCCTTCATTCATTCACCACCGGCTCCACCGTCGATGGGCCTGGCCTACGCATTGTTGCGTGGACGGCGGGCTGTCAGTTTCGATGCCTCTACTGCCATAACCCGGACACCTGGAATATGAGCAACGGCATTCCCGTGACCCTGACTCGTGCGACCGAGGAGCTGCGCAGGTATCGCTATGGCCTCAAATCGATGTCGGGCGGGTTCACCTTGAGCGGTGGCGAGCCGCTTATGCAGGATCGGTTCGCAGTCAAGCTATTTACAGCGGCACAGAGGATGGGAATCCATACCGCTTTGGATACCAACGGCTTTCTGGGCGTACGGCTCAGCGATGCGGAGTTGGAGACGATCGACTTGATGTTGCTGGACATCAAGACCTGGGATGATCAGCGCCACCGGCGACTTACGGGAATGGATATTGGCCCGACCCTGGATTTCGCGCGCCGCCTTTCCGCCCGGAGAAGACCGGTATGGCTGCGCTTCGTGTTGGTGCGCGGATTGACTGACGACGCGGCAGACATCGCGGGGATTGCCAAGTTCGCCGCCGGCCTGGGAATCGTCGAGCGAGTCGACGTACTGCCCTTTCATCAAATGGGCCGATTTAAGTGGAAGGAACTCAAGCTCAACTACACCCTCGATGATGTTGAACCTCCGACGATCGAAGCGGTCGACCGCGCCTGCGCCCTGTTTCGCGCCGAAGGACTCAAGACAGTTTGAGCAAAGAGTCGGTCACGTCTTCAGAGAAGTAGAGGCTATGAAACTACGAAAATCAGGTTTCCATATAGAGCTATTGTTGGGAACAGTGCTTCTTGCGTAGAGAGACTGGCAACAGATGATCATTTTCAGAAAGGAACATTATGGCGGAAGGACAGAAACACAGTAGGTCGGTTTCGCAGAGATTGATGGAATCCGATAAGCTGTCGAAGCTCCTCCAGAAATACGGCTGCGGCCCTGTTGAGTTATCGGGGACCGACAACGCATTCTATGAACGCCATCTCGTCTTCGACAAAGTCCTCGATTTAACGGCTGCTGGTCCACGCGAGCGCTTTGAGGCGTTCGCCCGCTCCGTGCGGGATATCCTCTCGCAGAGATGGGTGCATACGGAGAAGACCTACGAGCGCGAGAACCCCAAGCGAGTCTACTATCTCTCGATGGAATTTCTCATTGGCCGCTCGCTGGCCAACAATATCGCGAACCTTTTACTCGATCCCCATGTGAAGCAAGCCGTCAAGCAAAAAAACCTCGACTGGGTTGAATTGCTCGAACAGGAGCCAGACGCCGGGCTGGGCAACGGGGGATTGGGACGACTGGCTGCTTGTTTCCTTGAATCGATGGCCACGATGAAGCTTCCGGCTATGGGCTACGGGATGCGGTACGAATACGGAATATTCAAGCAATCCATCAGGGACGGCTGGCAACACGAAGAGGCTGACAACTGGCTGCGGCGCCCGGACCCGTGGGAGGTCGCTCGTCCCGAGGAGCAGGTGGAAGTCAAGCTCAACTGCTCATTCGAAATCCATGGCGGCACGTTGCGAGCGGTTTGGAACCGCCCGTCTACTCTGATCGGCATTCCATTTGATCGCCCCGTCGTGGGCTATGATGGAGAGACCATCAATACGCTGCGACTGTGGGCCGCCGCAGCGCCCGACTTCTTCAATTTTCAGGAGTTCAGCGGCGGAGATTTTGTCGGCGCGCTGGCCGAAACTCTCACTGCCGAGTCCCTCACACGAGTCCTCTATCCGGACGATTCCACGAGCCAGGGGCAGGGGCTCCGGTTCGTGCAGGAGTATTTTCTGGTCGCCTGCTCGCTGGCCGATCTGGTGCGTCGCTTCCGGCGCACCAACAGCGATTGGAGCGCGCTTTCAGAGAAAGTCGCCATACAACTCAACGACACACACCCGGCGATGGCCGTCCCGGAGTTAGTACGGATACTACTTGACGAAGCCCACCTCGGATGGGACGAGGCCTGGGATATCACACAAAAGGCGCTGGCCTATACTAACCACACGCTTTTACCCGAAGCTTTGGAGAAATGGCCGCTGGCCTGGTTCAAGGCGGTGTTGCCGCGCCACCTGGAGATAATTCTCGAGATCAACAGTCGCCTGCTCGATGATGTTCGGACTCGCTTTCCCGGCGATGAAGGGCGCGTCGCCAGAGTGAGCCTTATCGAAGAAGGCACCGCTCCTAAGATTCGCATGGCCAACCTGGCAATTGTCGGCTCGCACAGCACCAACGGCGTGGCCGCTCTTCACTCCGAACTGCTGCGCACGACGACGGTCAAGGACCTGGCCGAGATTTTTCCCGAGCGATTCAACAACAAGACCAATGGCGTCACGCCGCGCCGCTGGCTGCTGCAGGCGAACCCGGTGCTCGCCCGCGCGATCACCGACGCCATAGGCGACGGCTGGATTAGCGATCTCAGTCAATTGCGCCTTCTCCAGCCGCTTGCCGGAGACGACACTTTTCGCGCAAATTTTCGCAAGGCTAAACGCGAGGCCAAGTCCAAGTTTGCCGATTGGCTCAAAACGACATCCGGCCAGGAGGTAGACCCGGAAACCATCTTCGATTGCCAGGTCAAGCGGATTCACGAATACAAGCGACAACTCCTCAACGCGCTGCGCATCGTGGTGCTCTACAACCGGCTGCGAGCCGATCCCGACTACGATATGACGCCGCGGACGTTCTTCTTTGCCGGGAAGGCTGCGCCGGCTTACCACCTGGCCAAGCTCATCATCAAACTGATCAACAACCTGGCCGGTACCATCGACGGCGACCCGGCAGTCGGCGGGCGCCTGAAGGTAGTGTTCCTGCCCGATTATTGTGTTTCGCTCGCCGAGCGGCTGATCCCCGCTACCGACGTCTCCAACCAGATCTCGACCGCCGGCTATGAAGCCAGCGGGACGAGCAACATGAAGTTCATGATGAATGGGGCGCTGACCATCGGCACGCGCGACGGCGCGACCATTGAGATGGCTGAAGAAGCGGGCGAGGAGAATTTCTTCCTCTTTGGCCTGACTGCGGATGATGTGGCGGGCGGCCGTGCGTGGTACAGCCCATACTGGCACTATGAAAACGAACCGGAGACGCGCCAGGCGTTGGACCTGATCTTCTCCGACCACTTCAGCCGAAATGAGCCGGGAGTGTTCACTCCTCTCTGCGATCTGGTCCTTGTGCGCGGTGACTACTACAGGCATCTGGCCGATCTGACCTCGTATCTCGAAGCGGATCGGCGGCTTTGTGAATTGTACGCTGACCAGGACGGCTGGACGCGCAAGGCCATCTTGAATGTGGCCGGTTCCGGGAAGTTTTCCAGCGACAGGACGATCGCCGAATATGCCACCGGCATTTGGAGGGTAGAGCCATGCCCGGTGACTTAAATAGTTTTCAGTTTTAGTTTTCAGTAAGAAGAAAATTTCACTGAAATTCGAAAACTAAAAACTAAAAACTGAAAACTGATTTTCTGGAGATACCGAAATGAAAGCGACCACATTACTTCATAACCTGGGCCAGAGTATCTGGCTCGACAACATCACGCGTGACATGCTCGACAGCGGCACGCTCAAACGCTACATCGACGAGCTCTCGGTGACGGGGCTCACCTCGAATCCGACCATCTTCGAGCAGGCCATCAAGAATAGCACTGCATACGACGCCGACATCCGCGAAAAGTTCAAGGAAGGGAAGACGGCAGAGGAGCTGTTCTTCGAACTGGCGCTGCGGGATCTCACTCGGGCGGCTGACCTGTTTCGACCGATCTACGACCAGACGAACGGGGTGAACGGGTGGGTGTCGCTGGAAGTCTCGCCCCTGCTGGCTTATGACACGGCCCGCACGCTTGCCGCGGCCAAAGATCTGTATAGCAGGGCGGGGCGACCCAACATCTTCATAAAAATTCCCGGCACGAAAGAAGGGTTGCCTGCCATCGAAGAGGCGATCTTTGCCGGGGTTCCTATTAACGTAACGCTCTTGTTTTCTCGCGAGCACTATCTGGCAGCTGCCGAAGCTTTCCTGCGCGGCATCGAGCGACGCATCGATGCGGGGCTCAAGCCCAGTGTGGGCTCGGTAGCATCGTTGTTCGTCAGCCGCTGGGATGTCGCCGTCATGGATAAAGTGCCCGACGCGCTGCGAAATCGACTCGGCATCTCAATCGCCGAGCGTACTTACAAGGCCGCCCGGACTCTGCTCAGTTCGCCCCGCTGGCATCGCGTCTACAGCTCCGGAGCATGGCCGCAACGCCTCCTATGGGCCAGCACGGGGATCAAGGATCCCCTGGCCTCTAATGTCCTGTACATCAAATCGCTCGCCGCGCCTTTCACGGTCAACACCATGCCTGAAGGTACCTTGAAAGCGCTGGCTGAGCACACCGAACTGGGCGCGATCATGTCGGCCGACGGGGGCAATTGCGAAGAGGTGTTATCGGAGTTCGCCAAGGCGGGCATAGACATCGATACGCTGGCTGCCCGGCTTCAGGACGACGGAGCTAAGGCGTTCATCAATTCGTGGAATGGGTTGATGGAAGTGATCGCCTCAAAGAGCGCTGCCCTCAAGGCCAGCGCTGCAGACAAGTAACTCTAGTACGGCGGAGGTTTGTAGATTGCTAGATGTTGGAGACCAGATGCTACAGCAAAAAAGAAAAACATTAACATTTTTCATTTGTAATTTTAGATTTTTGATTTGTCATTTAAAAAGGATCGGATCGAAAGAGTTTTCTTCAATGACAAATCAAAAATCTAAAATTACAAATGAAAAATGTTAATGTTTTTCTTTTTTGCTGTAGCATCTAGCATCCATATATATGTCAATGTTCCCGCCTCGGATCTCGGGGTGGATTCGGGCGGCGTTTCGGACTGGCGCGTCGATGCGCTCCGTGCGCTCGCCGGCATCAAAGGAGGATTTATGATTCCGAGTAGGTCTGTAACCAGCGACCTGAGCAGTTATGGGGTCGCCCGGTCCACGATTCAAGCCGCACCTTTAAAAGCGGAAGAACTGCGCAAGACACATGCGTTTTGGAGGGCGTGCAATTATCTGGCCCTGGGGATGATTTATCTGCAAGACAATCCGCTACTTCGCGAGCCGCTGAAGCCGGAGCATATCAAAAACCGCATGCTCGGGCACTGGGGCGCCAGCCCGGCCCTCTCGTTCATCTACACACATTTGAACCGAGTCATCAAGAATTACGACCTCGATATGATCTTCATGGCGGGTCCCGGTCACGGCGCTCCCGGAGTGCTTGGCCCGGTTTACCTGGAGGGCTCTTATTCGGAGATCTATCCCGACAAGAGTCAGGATGAGGAAGGGTTGGGGCGTTTTTTCAAACAGTTCTCCTTCCCTGGCGGCATCGGCAGTCATTGCACGCCCGAGACGCCGGGATCGATTCATGAGGGAGGCGAACTGGGTTATGTCTTGTCACACGCTTGTGGCGCTGCTTTCGACAACCCGGAGCTGATCGTCGCCGCCGTGGTTGGTGACGGTGAAGCGGAGACCGGACCGCTGGCGACTTCCTGGCACATCAATAAATTTCTCAACCCAATTCGGGATGGAGCCGTGCTTCCGATCCTCAATCTCAACGGCTACAAGATCAACAATCCGACCTTGCTGGCACGCATCAGTCACGAGGAGTTGGAAAACCTGTTCAAAGGCTACGGCTATACGCCATTTTTTGTGGAAGGATCGGATGTCGAATCGATGCATCAGGCTCTGGCGGCGACCTTGGATCACTGCATTAAGAATATTCGGGCTATGCAGACCGATGCACGGAGCAGTGGGACGGCGATACGGCCACGATGGCCGATGATTGTGTTGCGGGCGCCGAAAGGTTGGACCGCGCCATCGGAGGTCGATGGACACAAGCTCGAAGGGTTATGGAGGTCGCACCAGGTGCCATTGGCGGGGGTTAAGAAGAATCCCGCTCATCTGAAAATGCTCGAGGAGTGGATGCGCAGCTACAAACCAGAGGAACTGTTCGACTCAAACGGCAGGCTGGTCTCAGAACTGAGCGAGTTGACCCCTCTGGGTTTGCGCCGTATGGGCGCCAACCCTCATGCCAATGGCGGACTGCTGAAGAAGGCTCTCCGGCTGCCCGATTTTCGGAAGTACGGGATCAAGTTCGAGAAGCCGGGTCAGATCGAAGCCGAGAACACGCCGCCATTGGGTAACTTCCTGCGCGATGTGATGAAGTTGAATATGGATAGCTTCCGAATTTTTGGGCCAGATGAAAATACGTCCAACAAGCTCGCCGCGGTCTACGAAGCGAGCAAGAAGTTCTGGATCGCCGAGTCTTTTCCGGAAGACAAGGATGGCGGGGAGCTCTCGGTCGACGGGCGGGTGATTGAGATGCTCAGCGAGCACACGGTTGAAGGGATGTTGGAGGGTTACGTGCTCACGGGGCGGCACGGTTTCTTCTCTACTTATGAGGCGTTCGCCCACGTCATCGACTCGATGTTCAACCAGCACGCTAAGTGGCTGTCGATCTGCAATGACCTCACGTGGCGGCGGCCGATCGCGTCGCTCAACCTGCTGATCACGTCTACCGTCTGGCGGCAGGATCACAATGGCTTTACGCACCAGGATCCCGGCTTCATCGATGTGGTCGTTAATAAGCGGGCGGAAGTGACCCGCATCTATATGCCGCCGGATGTCAACAGCCTCTTATCCGTGGCCAACCATTGCCTGCGGAGCGAGAACTACGTCAACGTGATCGTGTGCGATAAGCAACTCCACTTACAGTACCTGGACATGGAGTCAGCCATAACGCATTGCACGAAGGGGATCAGCATCTGGGGCCAGGCGAGCAATGATCAGGGACAAGAACCCGATGTGGTCATGGCATGCGCGGGGGATATCCCAACCCAGGAGGCCTTGGCTGCGACAGCCATGCTGCGGGAGGAATTTCCCGATCTGAAGATTCGCTTCATCAATGTCGTTGATCTGTTCAAGATGCAATCGGACCGCGAGCACCCGCACGGTTTGAGCGATCGCGACTTCGACGGGTTGTTTACGGTTGATAAACCGATCATCTTCAATTTCCACGGCTATCCGTGGCTGATTCACAGGCTGGCCTACAGCCGGAGAAACCACAAAAACCTGCACGTGCGCGGTTACAAGGAACGGGGGAACATCAATACCCCGATGGAACTAGCAATCGAGAATGAGATAGACCGCTTCACTCTGGCGAACGATGTGATAGACCGGGTACCGAAGCTCCAGGCGACCGGTTCCCACGCCAAGGAGAGGTTCAGGAATATGCAGATTGCCTGTCGCCAATATGCGCACGAGCATGGAATCGACAAACCGGAGGTAGTTGAGTGGCGGTGGCCGCTCTGACAGTTTTCAGTTTTCAGTTTTTTGGTTTCGGTTATCAGTTCTCGGTGAAGAGCGAACTGAAAACTGAAAACTGAAAACTGATTCCCAGAGGAGATGACGATATGCCAATTCGAATTGGTATCAACGGTTTTGGGCGGATTGGCCGCCAGGTTTACAAAGCGATCCGCGAACACTACGACGAGGAGATCGATGTCGTCGCCATTAATGATATCGGCCGAATCAAGATCATGACGCACCTGCTGAAATACGACACCAACTACGGTCGGTTTCCCGGGGAAGTCGAGGTGCGCGAAGACGGCTTCGTGGCTGACGGAGACGAGGTCAAGGTCTTTGCCGAAAGGGATCCCGCGCGCCTGCCGTGGGGCAAACTGGGCGTTGACATTGTCGTCGAATCCACCGGCCTGTTCCGGCAGCGAGACAAGGCAAAGCTCCACCTCGATGCCGGAGCCAAAAAAGTGATCATCACTGCGCCGGCCAAGGGGGAAGATTTGACCATAGTCCTCGGTGTCAACGAGAAGATGTATGATCCGGCCCGGCATCACATTATCTCGAACGCTTCCTGCACCACCAATGGGCTGGCTCCAGTGGCCAAGGCGCTCTTCGACAAGTTCGGTATTGAGAAAGGCATTCTAACGACCGTCCATTCCTATACCAACTCGCAGAAGTTGTTGGATCTCGAAGCCGAGGACCCGCGCGATGCACGTGCCGCGGCGATGAACATCGTGCCGTCCGAAACCGGCGCGGCAAAGGCCGTCGGGCTGGTGATTCCAGAACTGAAAGGGAAGTTTACCGGCATGGCGTTCCGGGTGCCTACACCCACCGTCTCAGTCATCGACTTTACTGCCGTACTATCCCGTCGTGCAACGGTCGAGGAGATCAACGCGGTTATGAAGGAATACGCCGAAGGGCCAATGAAAGGCATTCTGGCTTACTCCGAAGAGCCTCTGGTCTCGAGTGACCTCAAAGGCGATGTGCATTCATCGATTTTCAGTGCACTCGATACGCTGGTTATCGGCGACGACCTGGCGAAGGTCGTGGCGTGGTATGACAACGAGTGGGGATATTCGATGCGCGTCGCGGACCTGGTTCAATATTTGGCGGTGAAGAAGTAGTAAGTAGCGGAGACTGAGGAGGTACCACCGACTCGGGTCGTACGGCGCTGGCGCTGAGCAATCGGAGACCCACCGCAACAATTCTAGAGCTGGACTTTGGCATCGACTGGTCCAGGGCGCACTCGCTCGCCCTCTCTGGCCAGCATTTGTGGTTGCGCGGACAGGTCGACGGTCATCCAGACGCCGGGCGGTTCTGGTGGGCGAGGTAATCAGAATACAGGCTGAGCCGACCACTGAAAGGAAGGCGTGATGAAAGTTGGAATTGTAGGCAGCGGATTCGTCGGCGCAACAGCCGGGTATGCGCTCGTGATGCAGGGCGTGGGGCGTGAGATCGTCTTCGTGGACAAAAACGAAGCCCGCGCCGAAGCGGAGGCGGACGACATTCGCCACGCCGTGCCATTCGCGCACCCTCTTGAGATCAAGGCGGGCGGTTATGAGGTACTGGACGATTGTCGGGTGGTACTGCTCTGCGCGGGCGTCGGGCAGAAGCCCGGAGAGTCTCGCCTGGAGCTTCTCCAACGCAACGCGCGAATCTTCCATGAGGTGGTACCGGCAGTGCTTACGAACGCACCTGACGCCGTGCTCGTCGTCGCCACCAATCCCGTTGATCTGATGACCCACCTGGCCGCGCGCTACGCCGCCGATTGTGGTGTACCCGCCGGGCGCGTCTTCGGCTCGGGTACGACTCTTGATACGGCCCGTTTCCGGAGCCTTCTCGGAAGTCACTGCGGCATCGATTCACAACACATTCACGCGCATGTGATCGGCGAGCACGGCGATTCGGAGGTGCTCACGTGGTCGCTCGCGACTGTGGCCGGCATGCCACTGGAAACTTTCGTCAGGCTTCGCGCGATCGACCTCTCCGAACCTGTGCGGCAGGAGATCGACCGCCAGGTGCGCTGTGCAGCCTACACGATCATCTCTGGTAAAGGAGCCACATATTACGGAGTAGGCAGTGCGCTGGCTCGCATCGTGAAGGTGATCCTTTACGACCAGCGCGCCGTTATGACGGTGTGCTTGCCCACCCTCGAGGTTGCGGGTGTTCCCGACGTCACCCTCTCCCTGCCTAGGCTTGTGGGCGGGTCAGGTGTGCTTGAGACGTTCCCCCTGCCTCTCAGCGAACAGGAGAACGATCAATTGGGTAAAAGCGCGCGGGTTATCAGACAGGCCCTTGATGAACTGGAAGTCCGCTGACGGGAAGAACAGTTTTCAGTTTTCAGTTTTCAGTTGTTGGAAATAGTCAAACTGAAAACTTTTTCCGAGGAATCGTTAATGTCGTGAGCGACGCCCTGAAACAATAGTTTTCAGTTGGTGGAGAATCTAAAACTAAAAACTAAAAGTGACTGTTCAGCCTCTTCGCCGCGTTAGCGGCGATTGATTGTAGCCGTGGGTTTTAACCCACGGAAGGCTTGAAGGATATTCCCGCGTCGCGTTAGCGACGCCTGAATTCAACCGTCGCTGACGCGACGTGAAAAAATCTTACCGCCACCGTGGGTTAAAACCCACGGCTACAATCATCCGCCGCTAACGCGGCGAAGCGGATGAGCAGTTAATTTCAGATTTTAGTTTTTAGCTGACCTGTCTTTGATCAGCAACTAAAAACTGAAAACTGAAAACTGAAAACCATTTACCGAGGAGGTGAGTATGGCTACAACTGATTCCGCCACGCAAAGAAGGATGAACATTGATCAGTTAGCGATTAACACGATCCGTACCCTTTCGATAGATGGGTGCAGGAGGCTAACTCCGGTCATCCAGGCACGCCCATGGCATTGGCGCCGGTTGCTTATTGTCTGTGGCAGCGTTTCCTGCGGTTCGACCCCGAACACCCGATCTGGCCGAATCGCGACCGCTTCGTGTTGTCGGTGGGGCATGCCTCGATGCTGCTGTACTCATTGCTGCACCTGACTGGAGACGTGAAAAAATCTTACCGCCACCGTGGGTTAAAACCTGGTTAAAACCCACGGCTACAATCAATCGCCGCTAACGCGGCGAAGAGGCTGAGGAGTTAATTTCAGTTTTTAGTTTTTAGCTGACCTGTCTTTGATCAGCAACTAAAAACTGAAAACTGAAAACTGAAAACCATTTACCGAGGAGGCGAGTATGGCTACAACTGATTCCGCCACGCAAAGAAGGATGAACATTGATCAGTTAGCGATTAACACGATCCGTACCCTTTCGATAGATGGGGTGCAGGAGGCTAACTCCGGTCATCCAGGCACGCCCATGGCATTGGCGCCGGTTGCGTATTGTCTGTGGCAGCGTTTCCTGCGGTTCGACCCCGAACACCCGATCTGGCCGAATCGCGACCGCTTCGTGTTGTCGGTGGGGCATGCCTCGATGCTGCTGTACTCATTGCTGCACCTGACTGGAGTGAAGGCGGTTAATCCCAAGTATGAAGTGCTGGGCGAGCTCTCCGTGCCGCTCGACGAATTGAAACGCTTCCGGCAACTCGGCAGCAAATGTCCCGGTCATCCTGAGTATCGGTGGACGTCCGGCATTGAAACGACCACCGGCCCGCTGGGACAGGGTGTGGCGACAAGCGTGGGCATGTCGATCGCGTGCCGGTGGGCGGCCAGCCACTTCAATCGTCCAGGCTTTGAGTTATTCAATTTCGACGTCTATTCCCTGTGCGGGGATGGGTGCTTGATGGAGGGTATCACGGGTGAGGCGGCGTCGTTGGCGGGCCATCTCAGGCTCTCGAATTTGTGTTGGATATACGACAACAACAGGATCACCATCGAAGGCAATACTGCGCTGGCATTTAGTGAAGACGTCGCCACGCGCTTCCTCGGCTACGGTTGGAACGTTGTGCGCGTGGGTGACGCCAACGACCTGGACATGCTTGAGCGCGCGTTCAACACCTTCAAGAACACGAACGACCGGCCCACGCTGATCATCGTGGACAGCCACATCGCGTATGGCTCTCCCACCAAACAGGACACCAGTGCGGCCCACGGCGAGCCCCTGGGCGAGGAGGAAATCAAGGCGACCAAACGGAACTATGGCTGGCCCGAAGACGCCAAGTTCCTCATACCGGATGGCGTGCGCGAACATTTTCGCGCTGGTATCGGTCAGCGCGGAGGGAAGTTGCGCGATGAGTGGAACGAGTTGTTTCAGAAATACCAGCTCGAATACCCAGAGCTTGCCGAGCAGGGCTACCAAATGTTGCGGCGCGAGTTGCCCGCAGGATGGGATCGCGACCTGCCCACGTTCTCCACTGGCGGTAAAGGCATGGCGACGCGCGAAGCCTCCGGACAAGTGCTCAACGCGCTCGCGCGCAACATTCCATGGATTCTGGGCGGATCTGCCGACCTTGCCCCTTCGTGCAAGACGCGGTTGACATTTGAGGACGCCGGCGATTTGAGCGCGGAAAACCCCGCCGGTCGCAACCTCCACTTTGGGATCCGCGAACACGCGATGGCCGCGATCATCAACGGGTTATCGCTGTCGAAACTCCGTCCATTCGGTTCAGGGTTTCTGATCTTCAGCGATTATGCCCGGCCGGCGATACGCTTGAGCGCCCTGATGGAAATCCCAGTCATCCACATCTTCACGCACGATTCGATCGGCGTCGGCGAAGACGGGCCCACGCATCAACCTATCGAACAACTGGCCTCGCTCCGCGCCATCCCGGGGTTGATTACTCTCCGGCCCGGAGACGCGAACGAAGTTGTTGAGGCTTACCGCTTCATAATGCAGCTACGTCATGAGCCGGTCGCGTTGATCCTGTCCCGGCAGGCTCTGCCGATCCTGGACCGCAGCAGGTACGGGCCAGCATCAGGGTTGGCGCGTGGAGCATATGTATTGGCAGAAGCACCCGGCGGCGAACCCGAAGTGATCCTCATCGCGTCGGGCAGCGAAGTCGGCCTCGCCGTGCTGGCCTATGAGAAGCTGCTCGCCGATGCCATCCGTGCGCGCGTGGTTTCAATGCCGTCCTGGGAAATTTTCGACCACCAGACCGAAGAGTACCGCGACAGCGTGCTGCCTCCGGGTGTGAAAGCGCGGCTCGCTGTAGAGCAGGCCTCGACTTTGGGATGGGAGCGTTACGTAGGCTCGTCAGGTCGCATCATTGGGATGAAAACATTCGGAGCCTCGGCCCCGCTCAAAGAACTTCAAAGGAAGTTCGGCTTCGAGCCTGACTATGTGGCTGCGGCCGCGAAAGAACTGCTCGGCAGAGCATAGCTGTTTTAACCGACCATATCCGGCTTTGAAAGCTTGTTATTACCCAAACTATTTTCGGTTTTGCACCGGAGCAGCAGCGGAATGTTGCCGGTGGTGAAGCGTAGCGTAACAAGTAGAATCTCGTAACAAGTAGAATCTCCACTTTGTTCCCGACCTGGAGTTGGAGTGATCCATGCGCCAACTCGAGTTTCTCTATTCGCAGACTCAGGATTTCACCTCTTCTCATTCCGGTGTTGAGAGCTGGAATGACAATCGGCGCAAATGCGCCTTCCTGCCTAATCGCATATTCATTAGTCGTCTACCGATAGATAGCGCTCTCGGCGATTATTGAGGCGAAGCTTGCGAGTCCTCAATGCTGCATAGGCCGGACGAGCCGCGTTATCTGCGAGACTCAAAATAAGGTGTCCATTCGTCAACAAGCATAGGTATTAAACGTCAGCAAATTTTGAACAGAATCGTGAGATGCGCATAATGAAAATAATGGTGCATTATGAAAATAACGTGTGCATTCGAGAAAAAAGCGTGAATGAGCTGATGAACCTCCCGATCAATCGCGAGTTGTGGTAATGGTTAGTCGCAGTATTTGTCATCCCAGATGAAGAGGTGAGCGACTTGAAAGAACAGGTTGAAAAGGTCGTGCAGGTGAAGGCGGTCGCGCCGCCCGTCCCCCAGTCGTTCTGGGACTACCTCCGCTCGTTCGGTCCCGGCATCATCATCGTGCTGACATGGCTCGGCGCAGGCGATGTCGTCGATATGGCCGTCGCAGGCGCGAACTATGGTTATGCGCTGATGTGGGTTCTGGTGATAGCGATCCTGATGCGCTTTTTGTTCGTCTCGCTCATTGCGCGGTATCAATTGTGTAACCCGCACAGCGAAGGCGTGCTGGACGGCTTGGCTCGGCTGCATCGTTGGTATGCGCCCGTGCTGTTCGTCGCGACCATCGTGATGGGACATGTGTACGAAGCTTATATGCTGGTCGGCGCGGGCGAAGTCTGTCGCAATTTATTTGGCCTCGGGCAAACGTGGCAATGGGCGCTGCTGTGCAGTGGCGTCGCGATGTTGGTGGTGTTTCGGCCTTCGTATAATCGTTTGGAATGGGTCTTCAAGTTCTTTTTAGGCTTGCTGGCGATTTCGTTCGTCGGCTCGGCATTGTGGGTTGGATTCGACATCAAATGGTTGGCGCAAGGGCTGTTTCGCGTCGGGCTGCCCGAACAGCGCGGACAATTCGATCCGCTCTTGATTGCAGTAGCGATGATTGGCGCGGTCGGCGGTTCGTTGATGAATCTGGTCTATCCGTACTTTCTGGAAGAGAAAGGCTGGCGCGGGCCGCAATATCGCCGTGTGCAGTTTTACGATTTCCTGCTCGCAATCGTGGTCATGATCGTGCTCAATCTAGCCGTGTGGACATTGGGTGCGGAACTCCTCTTTCCTGATAAACAAATCAAGACGCTTGATGACCTGCCGCATTTGCTGAGCTCGTTATTGGGCAGCAGTGGCGGCGTGCTGTTTTATCTGGGTATTTTTGCGGCGGTGTACACTTCGGTGCTCGGACACGCCGCAGGCTTGGCATTTATGGGCAGCCACGCCTACCTGCGCTGGCAAGTCGGAACCGCACCGATCAAAACCGATTATCGGCAGCACCCGTTGTATCGTTGGATTGCGGCCTGGTGTCTGGTTTCCCCGCTGGTTTGGACACTTCCCGGTATGCCGGATTTCATCACGCTGACGTTGGTCGCCAATAGCGCGCAGGTTGTCTTGTTGCCGCTATTGGCAGGCGGGTTGTGGTGGATCACCGCCAGCGCTCGCTTTATCGGCGCAAAGTATCGCAACCGTTGGTGGGAGAATGTGGTGATGGGTCTGTTATTCGTATTGGCGATATATGGCGCATTCAATTCGATCCGCTCCATTGCCCAGCTTCTACAATAAGGGTGAGCCTTCGGTGAGCAGTTTTGGTGATGGCACCTTCCTGTGGGTCAGGGCTGGCCCATTTCGATCACCTCATTCGGCCCACCCCGTAGTTAATGTTTATCCCTGGAAGCTTCTGCTCCATGATTGTGCACTAAATGCTGACATAGAATATCTGCTCCCTTTTTACGATGGCCATTTCTCAAAAGTTACGCCCAAATCTTGGAGTTTGCCAGCAGTATCTCAAGAGTGAAGACTGCGACATCCTGAGATGGGCGAGGTTTCAGCGGCTTACGCGCGAAGTATTACACACGATATTTGATCATGGGGTTGCCCCCTCTTTGCAAAAACGACGATATCTAAATCTAATCCAGGGGTTTATCTATCGCTCTGGTTTATCTGTAAGTAACTTTGGTTAACCTGTTAATAAATTTAATAAAAATTCGAAATTTGAGTATTTACTTTCTGAAATGACTACCGTATTATCCGCTGTGTGGTTACCATACGGTACTACGGGGACTGATTGTCAAAAAAAATACGGATTGCCAGGTTAAGAGATGGTTTCTCTCTTGACGCCCGTATTCATATACTAGGTTTCATGTAACTCAATCCAGATGTGACTCTAGAATATAAGCTAGTAGAATACTTCGCAATTTTGTTATATATTCACCTATTGTAAGAGAGCCATGAGCCGCATCCCTTCGAGATACATGATTGCATGTAGTATCAGCATGCTTTGCGTAGCCGAATAATGAAGCTTCTCCTAAACGGCTGGAGATATAGAGAAATCTGAGGTCACCCAGTAGTCTGAGGTCGCCCAGTAGAGAAATCCTTAGCATCTCTGCCGCAAACGCTTTCATTTCATTCCGCGCACAGTACTATTTCACCTCCACGCTGATTTCTTGCACCAATAAGCCGGTAGTTCAAAATGAATAACTATGATTGGCGCCTGCTATGCCATGCAGGTGTAGCGCGAAGGCTCGTCTGGCGTCATATGGTAGTTACGATATGGCATAGGTAGCATATGTTATTATCAGTGTTATATCGATGTTATAGGATTGCAGAGTAGAAAAAACAAAGCCCCGTTGCTACTGTCGGGTAACAACGGAGCATGTTTGACAACACAATCTTCGCCGCACATTCGCGCTTTGATAGTGCATCATCTGATCGGCACGCATCATAGCGCAAAGTCAGCGAAGTCTCAACTATATTATTTTTGTAGACTGAAGCTCGATGCGCTTTGCCTTCACTCACAACCGAAAAGACGACAAGCCGAAATGCATGATCTCAGGCCTCCTCCCGAGTGGCATTTCCGTCTTTATCTGTGTAACACCACAACTAATCAGTTGAAGTAGGCAGGCAATAGCTTCGCTCTATTTATCAGAGTGCCCATCCGCGAATGAAACACAGCTCCTCTCTGGAAGAAGAGTTGTGGCAAAGAGTTGGTTAGATTCGGAGCCGGAAGGGCGCGATAACCGAAATGCTGCCTCGACATGAGGTTTCCTTTAGGGTCCGATCAGGTGGGGTGAAGTGCGCCTTATGGCGGGTTTTACTGATGCTTGAGCGGGGTGAGGTGTGCCTTCCGGTTAGTTCTCAGGCGACCCACGGAGAAGGTCATGGCTGATAAAAGGAGAGCATCAAATCCGGGGGTTTGTCTATCGCTCTGGTTTACCTGGAAAGTAACTCTGGTTGACCTGTTAATAAATTTAATAAAAATTCGAAATTTGAGTATTTACTTTCTGAAATGACTACCGTATTATCCGCTGTGTGGTTACCATACGGTACCACGGGGACTGATGTCAGAAAAACATACGGATTGCCAGGTTAAGAGATGGTTTCTCTCTTGGCGTCCGTTTCATATACTAGGTTTCATGTAACTCAATCCAGATGTGACTCTAGAATACAAGCTAGTAGAGTACTTCGCAATTTTGTTATATATTCATCTATTATAAGAGAGCCCTGAGCCGCATCCCTTCGAGATACATGATTGCATGTAGTATCAGCATGCTTTGCGTAGCCGAATAATGAAGCTTCTCCTAAACGGCTGGAGATATAGAGAAATCTGAGGTCACCCAGTAGTCTGAGGTCGCCCAGTAGAGAAATCCTTAGCATCTCTGCCGCAAACGCTTTCATTTCATTCCGCGCACAGTACTATTTCACCTCCACGCTGATTTCTTGCACCAATAAGCCGGTAGTTCAAAATGAATAACTATGATTGGCGCCTGCTATGCCATGCAGGTGTAGCGCGAAGGCTCGTCTGGCGTCATATGGTAGTTACGATATGGCATAGGTAGCATATGTTATTATCAGTGTTATATCGATGTTATAGGATTGCAGAGTAGAAAAAACAAAGCCCCGTTGCTACTGTCGGGTAACAACGGAGCATGTTTGACAACACAATCTTCGCCGCACATTCGCGCTTTGATAGTGCATCATCTGATCGGCACGCATCATAGCGCAAAGTCAGCGAAGTCTCAACTATATTATTTTTGTAGACTGAAGCTCGATGCGCTTTGCCTTCACTCACAACCGAAAAGACGACAAGCCGAAATGCATGATCTTCAGGCCTCCTCCCGAGTGGCATTTCCGTCTTTATCTGTGTAACACCACAACTAATCAGTTGAAGTAGGCAGGCAATAGCTTCGCTCTATTTATCAGAGTGCCCATCCGCGAATGAAACACAGCTCCTCTCTGGAAGAAGAGTTGTGGCAAAGAGTTGGTTAGATTCGGAGCCGGAAGGGCGCGATAACCGAAATGCTGCCTCGACATGAGGTTTCCTTTAGGGTCCGATCAGGTGGGGTGAAGTGCGCCTTATGGCGGGTTTTACTGATGCTTGAGCGGGGTGAGGTGTGCCTTCCGGTTGGTTCTCAGGCGACCCACGGAGAAGATCGTGGTTGACAATCGAAGAGCTTGAGATAGCAGACGCGGATTTCAGCATGACAATTATGTCTAATCCCAGACCGGCTCACGCTTACTACAATCGCGGGCTGATTCAATATTTCAGAAAAGAGTATGACGCCGCCATCAGCGATTTCGACCAGGCCATTTGGCTCGATTCGCGACTGGCCGAAGCGTGGTTGGATCGCGGAGCTGCCCGCATCTCCAAGTCGGATGTGGAAGGCGCGATCCGTGACTTCACGAAAGCCATCGAAATTAATCCGAAGCTCGTCCTCGCCTGGAGCAATCGCGCCATCGCGCGGAGGGACAACGGCGAGATTGACGCCGCCATTGCCGATTTCGACCAGGCGATCGAACTCGACTCGAAGGGGGCGGAGCTATACGTGCACCGAGGCATGGCGTTCTATCTCAAGCAAGATTTAAACAAGGCGGAAGCGGATTTCACCAACGCCTTGAAGTATGACAAGCGACTCGCGGAAGCCTGGCTCAACCGCGGCCTCGCGCGGCACGCGCGGGGTGATCTGAGTGGCGCCGTCGCCGATTACGATCGGGCGATCAAGTTGAAGCCGCGGCTGGCAATAGCCCGGCTCAACCGCGCCATTGCCAGGTTCGAGAAGGGAGATAGAGAAGAGGCGGAGAACGATCTCGCCCAGGCGTTGAAGCTCGACCCGGCGCTCAAAGAGATCTTTGAACAATTGCTTCAGAAATAGATTGGCTAATGAGTAACAGAAGTAATATCTCAAACTCGATTGACAGACACAGTATCGCCATTATCGGAATGGCAGGAAGGTTTCCGGGAGCCGGAAATATAGAGGAGTTCTGGCGGAATCTCTGTGACCGCGTAGAATCCATCTCTTTCTTTACCGAGAAGGAGTTAATGTCCTCCGGAGAAGCGTCTTCAGCCATAAAAGACCCTCACTATGTTGGTGCGCGAGGAATATTGGAGGGCGTCGAACTGTTTGACGCCTCCTTCTTCGGTTTCTATCCCAAAGAAGCCCAACTGATGGACCCGCAACACCGGCTCTTTTTGGAATGCGCTTGGGAGGCGCTCGAGGATGCAGGCTGTGTAACCGAGAGTTATGAAGGAGTAGTTGGTGTCTTTGGCGGCGCCGGAATAAACAGCTACTTGTTATCAATCCTTTCTCAGAAGCTGGAAGGCTTAAACGCGGCCGAATGGTACCAACTTGCGATTGGGAACCATAGTGATTTTTTGACTACACGAGTCTCTTACAAACTGAACTTGCGAGGCCCAAGTCTGAATATCCAAAGCGCCTGTTCTACCTCCTTAGTGGCGGTCCACGTGGCCTGCCGGAGTTTGCTCGGGCGTCAATGCGATATGGCGCTGGCGGGCGGCGTGGCTATCGGTCTGCCGCAAAAGAGAGGCTATCTTTTTCAGGAGGGAATGATTCTCTCTCCCGACGGACATTGCCGGGCCTTTGACGCGAAAGCCCAAGGAACTGTACCCGGTAACGGTGTGGGGATTGTCGTTCTGAAGCGCCTCGCAGACGCCATCGCCGAGGGGGATCATATCTACGCTGTGATCAAAGGCTCCGCCGTGAATAATGACGGCTCTCTCCGAGTCGGGTTCACCGCGCCGGGCGTCGCAGGTCAAGCGGAAGTTATTGCCACCGCCCATGAGATCGCCGGGATCGATCCCGAGACGATCACCTATATTGAAGCCCATGGTACCGGAACTTCATTGGGCGACCCTATTGAAATCGCGGCGCTGACGCAAGTCTTTTGTGAGAAGACCGAGACCAAAGGATTTTGCGCCATCGGTTCGGTCAAGACAAACCTTGGGCATCTGGATGCGGCTGCGGGCGTGGCCAGCTTGATCAAGACGGCGCTGGCTCTTGATCGCGGTATGATTCCACCCAGCCTGAACTTTGAGCAGCCCAATCCGAAGATCGATTTCAGTGGGGGCCCCTTTTATGTGAACACGGAGCTTTCCCAATGGATGGCGGGCGATGCGCCGCGCCGCGCCGGCGTCAGCTCCTTCGGCATCGGAGGCTCCAACGCGCATGTCGCCCTCGAAGAAGCTCCCGCGATCGACAGTTTCGCATCGAGACCCTGGCAGTTACTGGTGTTGTCGGCGAAAACGGATTCCGCGCTGGAGACAGCCACTACGCGACTGGCCACTCATCTGAAAGGGCATTCAGACCTCAACCTGCCAGAGCTTAATCTGGCAGATGTGGCCTACACATTGCAGGTTGGCCGCAAGGCGTTCGCCCATCGGCGAATCCTTGTTTGCCAAACGCTTGAGGGCGCCAGGAACGCGTTGGAAATAAGCGATCCCAAACGAGTCTTTTCAGCTTCCGTCGCTTGTGAGACTGACTCTCGTCCAGTCGTCTTTATGTTCAGCGGGCAGGGCGCCCAATATGTGAATATGGGGTTTGACCTCTATCAGGCCGAGCCTATTTTTCGAGAGACGATAGATTACTGCTCGGAATTGCTCAAACCCTATTTGGATTTGGATTTGCGCGATTTACTTTATCCCACTTCGGAAAAAGTGGAAGAGGCCGCTGCGCGATTGAGCCAGACTCGCGTCACACAGCCCGCCTTGTTTGCCATTGAGTACGCGTTGGCCAGGCTCTGGATGGAATGGGGGATCAGACCGCAGGCCATGATCGGGCACAGCGTCGGGGAGTACGTCGCGGCCTGTCTAGCCGGCGTTTGCTCGCCGGAAGACGCGTTGAGGCTGGTGGCCGCGAGAGGACGTTTGATGCAGGGGGCTCCGCAAGGCGCCATGCTCAGCGTACGACTCGAAGAGTCGGCCGCGCGCGATCTACTCGGCGGCAAGCTTTCATTGGCCGCGGTCAACGGGCCGGCGTCCTGCGTCGTTTCCGGGCCGCGCGACGCGATAGTTGAAATGGAGCAGCGATTGACAGCGGAGGGCGTGGACCATCGCCGGTTACACACCTCGCACGCCTTTCACTCGGAGATGATGGACTCCATCTTGAAATCCTTTGAGAGGGAGGTCGAAAAAGCCACTCTCCGGTCTCCCCAGATTCCCTACGTGAGCGACCTCACGGGAACCTGGATAACGGAGGCGGATGCGACAGATCCTGGCTACTACGCGAAACACCTTCGGCATACAGTCAGATTCGCGGATGGGATCGGCGAGCTGTTGAATGATCCAAACATCGTTCTGTTGGAGGTCGGGCCGGGGCAGACTTTAAGCGCTCTGGCGCGGGAGAACAGCGGTGCCGCGCGAGGACGGGTTATTCTCAATTCCACACGCCATCCGCACGATCAGCAGTCGGACGTTTCCTTCATCCTCAACACGTTGGGCAAACTCTGGCTTGCCGGGGTCAAGATAGATTGGCCCGGTTTCTATGCGAAGGAGAGGCGGCTACGCGTCTCTTTGCCGGCATACCCGTTTGAACGTCAGCGTTACTGGCTCGATGTGAAGGAATCAGCGATCACCGGCGACGTTTATCAATCAAGTTCGCAGGCAGGTTCGCGAGCAGGCTCGCGGGAGATCGCGGACTGGTTTTATGTGCCTTCCTGGAAACGCGCCGATTTACCCAGGGGGCTCGCGGCGAATGTGGCGCCAAATGAGGCTTTGGATGAAAAAGTAAACTGGTTGCTGCTGATCGATGATCACGGGCTTGGCTCTCTTCTGGCTGAGCGGCTCGTTGATCGGGGACAGGATGTGATCACAGTCAAAATGGGCAGGCGATTCGAGCGGATCGGCGAGCGCGCTTATGTTCTCGATCCGCAAGCGCGCGCCGATTATGATGCGCTACTGGCAGCGCTGATCGAACTGAAGAAAACCCCTCAAAAAATAGCCCATTTCTGGAACGTGACGCCGACTGACCAGGTCAGGCCCGGCCCTGAGTTTTTTGAAGA
Source organism: uncultured Acidobacteriota bacterium (assembly GCA_963796275.1). GTDB lineage: Bacteria > Acidobacteriota > Blastocatellia > RBC074 > RBC074 > JAKEHZ01. The sequence continues at coordinate 124,767 of CAWCKY010000006.1, forward strand.
AGCGCAGGCGGCCGGTTTTTACAGTTTGCTCTATCTCGCCCAGGCTCTCGGTCGGCGAAATGTTACGGACCAGTTGCGGCTCTGGGTCGTCTCAACGAATCTGCAGGAGGTGACGGGTGAAGAGCTGCTATGTCCCGAGAAAGCGACTTTGTTGGGGCCTTGCCAGGTCATCTCTCAGGAGTGTCCGAACATAGCCTGTCACAGTCTCGATCTGATCATTCCCGATTCGCGAAGGCCGACCGGATTGATTGATGAGATCCTGATAGACAGGCTCATCACAGAATTCTCCGCAAATATCTCGGCCGATCGCACGATCGCTTATCGTGGAAATCACCGGTGGGTGTTGAACTATGAGCTGGCGCCTGCGGATGGCTTTAGCAGGGGCTTATCCCGGTTAAGACAAGGAGGCGTGTACCTCATTACCGGCGGACTCGGGAAGATCGGGCTGACGATCGCGGAACATCTGGCTCGGACGGCGCATGCGAAGTTGATCCTGATAGGTCGCTCTGAATTCCCGCTGAGGGACGAGTGGGATCAATGGCTCTCAACACACGAAGAGCGGGACCAGGCGAGCCGCATAATTCGGAGGCTGATGGGGATTGAGGAGGCGGGCGGCGAGGTCTTGGTTCTAAGCGCGGATGCCGCCAATGAACGGCAGATGCAAAAAGTGATCGCTCGGGCTGATGATCGGTTTGGCCGGATACATGGCGTTATCCATGCCGCCGGAGTAGTTGGAGAGAAGGCGGTCCGAACTATTCAAGAGATAGACCCGGATGAGTGCGCCTCGCAATTTCAAGCGAAGATTCACGGCCTGAACGTGTTGGCCCGCACGCTGAGCGGGAGGGAGCTTGATTTCTTCATACTGCAATCATCCCTGTCATCGGTTTTGGGTGGACTGGGGTTCGCCTCCTATTCTGCGGCCAACCATTACCTGGACGCGTTTGCCCGCAAGCAGAGTCAGACGAATGGCGTCCAATGGGTCAGCGTGAATTGGGACGGCTGGCGGTTCGATGAGGAGAAGAGATTCGGCGCTGCAACGGTCGAGTTAGCCATCTCGCCGGAAGACGGCGTCGAGGTTTTCAAACGCCTTCTCTCCGTAGACGGGTTCAATCAAGTCATCATTTCAACCGGAGACCTGCAAGCGCGGATCGGCAAATGGATTAATGGTGAGGCGAAACTGGAGCCGAAGGCCGAGGCGCGATCGAACTCTTCTGCATCGTCGGCCTCCCGGCCTCAACTGCAAACGACCTATGTCGAGCCCGGAAGTGAGCTAGAGCGGCGTATCGTCGAGGTCTGGCAAAATCTGCTGGGGATCGAGCCGGTGGGAATCCACGATAACTTCTTTGAGTTGGGCGGCGACTCTTTGCTCGGCACTCAGCTGATCGCTCAGCTTCGCAGCATCTTCCAGACGGAGTTTCCCATGCGCAGCCTCTTCGAGGACTCGACTGTGGCCGGGGCGGCGAAGATCATCGAGATGGCATTAAGAGATGGGCAGAGCCCGGTTGATAAACTTACTGAAGCGTTGAAAAAGGTGGAAGGACTTTCAGATGAAGAGGCCGGCGCGCTGCTCGCCGGATTTCAGTCTCGTGGGTGAGTATCGTGAGCGATCTTTATAAACAAATCTCCAGACTATCAGGTGAGAAACGCAGGCTCTTCGATCTGTACTTGCAGAAAGAGGGCGTGACTTTCTCAGAGTTGTTGATCGTCCCTCAAGAGAAGAGAGGCTCCGATCATTTCCCGCTCTCTTTCGCCCAGCAGCGGCTTTGGTTTCTCGACCAGTTGGAGCCTGGGAATCCGCTCTATAACAATCCAGCCGCGATTCGTTTCACTGGCCCTCTCGACCGGGCGGCTTTGGAGCAGGCTCTGAATGAGATTGTCGGGCGGCATGAAATTTTGCGCACTACCTTTACGATGGTGAGTGGCCAGCCAGTCCAGGTTATCGCTCCCAAACTCATCCTAACTCTTCCGGTGGTTGACCTGCGAACCAAACCAGAGGTCGAGCGGGAAGATGAGGTTATGCGGCTAGCCACCGAGGAGGCGCGGAAACCATTCAACCTGTCTGAGGGGCCGCTGCTCCGCGTCATTCTGATGAAGCTGGCCGAGGAGGAGCACGTGGTCCTGCTGACCATGCATCACGTCGTATCCGACGGTTGGTCGGTCGGAGTGCTCATTCGGGAAGTCGCGGCGCTCTATGAAGCTTTTACCAGCTGTGCGCCGGCGTCGCTGCCCGAACTTCCAATTCAATATGTGGATTTCGCCGTCTGGCAGCGAAAGTGGCTGACGGGGAAAAGGCTCGATGAACAGTTGACTTACTGGAAACAGCATCTAGCCGGCGCCGCACCTACATTGGAATTGCCAGCAGATCGCCCCAGGCCGGCGGCGCAGACCTATCGCGGGGCCACTCGCTTCTTCAACCTGCCAGTGGATGTTTTTCGTGCGCTGAAGGAACTGAGCCGTCAGAACGACGCCACGCTCTTCATGACAATGCTGGCGGCCTTTCAAACGATGCTCTACCGCTATTCGGGACAAGAGGACTTCTGCGTAGGAGCGGCCGTCGCCAATCGCAATCGAGTCGAGACCGAAGGGCTGATCGGGTTTTTTGTCAACATGCTGGCGTTGCGCTGCGACCTGTCGGGCGATCTCAGCTTCCGCCAATTGCTCGAGCGGACGCGGGAGACGGCGCTGGGCGCATTGGCGCATCAGGATCTGCCGTTTGAAATGCTGGTGGAAGAGCTGCAGCCGCAACGGAACAGAAGCCACACGCCGCTGTTTCAGGTGATATTCGATCTCAACAACGCCGCGCCCGGCGCCATGGGCGCCTTGAAACTTGCGAACCTGAAAGCGGAGGCGCTTCAGGTAGAGGCCGGCGTCGCGCATGCCGATCTGGTCATGAGTTTGATGGAGAACGGCGACGCGCTCAGTGGCAAATTGAGATACAACACCGACATCTTCGATGCCGCGACTATTGAGCGAATGCTGGAGCATTTTCAGGTTCTGTTGATAGGCATCGCCGCTGATCCGGATCGGCGCGTTTCAGACATGCCTCTTTCGACCGAGGTGGAACGGCGCCGTCTCTTGTCAGAATGGAATGACACCGCCTCTGAGTATCCGCGCAATAAATGCGTGCATGAGTTGTTCGAGGCGCAGGTGGAGCGAAGCTCCGACGCGATTGCGCTGGTGGTCGAGGAGGAGCAGCTTACCTACCGGGAGTTGAACCGCCGGGCCAATCAACTCGCCGCCTACCTCGGAAAGCTCGGGGTCGGGCCGGAAACGCCGGTGGGCTTTTGCCTGGAGCGTTCCCCGGAGATGGTCGTCGGTATCCTCGGCATCTTGAAGGCCGGTGGAACCTACGTGCCGTTAGACCCGGCGTATCCCAAAGAGCGCCTGGCCTTCATGCTGGAAGATACTCGGACGCCGGTGATCCTGACTCAGCAAAGGTTGATCGAGCACCTGCCGGAGCATCAGGCCAGTGTCGTTCGAATAGACGCAGACTGGGAATTGATGACAGAGGAGAGCGAGGCGAATCGGGCGAGCGGGGCGACAGCCGGTCATCTGGCCTACATCATGTACACTTCAGGCTCGACCGGCAGGCCGAAAGGGATCGCCATCCAGCACCGGGCCATCAACCGGCTGGTCTTCAATACCAACTACATCGAGATAACGCCCGAGGACCGGATGCTGCTGGCGTCGAACTCGGCCTTCGACGCGGCGACCTTCGAGTTGTGGGGCGCGCTGCTGCACGGAGCGCGGCTGGTGGGGGTCAGCAGAGAGGCGGTCATATCGCCTCGGGAGCTCGCCGCCTCCATCCGCGATCACGGAATAAGCGCGATGTGGCTGACGGCGGCCCTCTTCAATCAAATGACGCGCGAAGTCCCCAAGGCTTTCGGCGCCGTGAAACACCTGCTCATTGGGGGCGAGGCGCTTGATCCCCACCGGGTGCGAGAGGCGCTCAAGAATGACCCGCCCGCTCGGTTGGTGAACGGGTATGGGCCGACGGAGGGCACGACCTTCACTACCTGGTACCTGGCGCAAGAGGCAGCGGAAGGAGCGAGCTCCATTCCCATAGGTCGACCTATCTCTAACACGCAAACATATTTGTTGGATCGTAACCAACAGCCCACGCCCATAGGGATTGCGGGCGAGTTATACATCGGTGGGGATGGACTGGCGCGCGGTTATTTCAATAGGCCGGAGCTGACGGCGGAGAAGTTCGTCCCGAATCCATATAGCGAGCGGCCGGGCGCGCGGCTCTACCGGACGGGAGACCTGGTCCGTTACCTGCCGGATGGCGCGATTGAGTTCCTGGGGCGGCTCGATCATCAGGTGAAGATCCGCGGTTTCCGCATAGAGTTGGGCGAGATCGAAGCTGCGCTCAACCGGCATCCGTCGGTGAGAGAGAGCATCGTTCTCCTCAGGGAGGATGCGCCGGGCGAGAAGCGGCTGGTAGCCTACCTCGCGACCGAGTCGAGGAAGGCGTTCACAGTTGATGATCTCCGTAACTTCTTGCGGCAAAAGTTGCCTGATTACATGACCCCTGCGGCCTTCGTGACACTGGACGCTCTACCCTTGACGCCGAACGGCAAGATAGACCGCCGCGCGCTGCCTGCGCCGGAACAGTCACGGCCGGAATTAGCCGAAGCCTTCGTCACGCCGCGTAATCAAGTGGAGGAATTGCTGGCTGCCGCCTGGGCGGACGCGCTGGAGATTGAGCGGGTAGGCGTTCACGACAACTTCTTCGACCTGGGCGGACACTCTTTGCTGGCGACGAAACTGTTCTCCCGGATCAGAGACACATTTCAAGTGGAGCTGCCGCTGGCCGCTCTGTTTGAGGCGCCCACGGTCGCCGCTCTGGCCGAGCGCATCGAATCGGCAAAGAGGACGGTGCCGGGTTCGTCGCTTCCGCCATTAACGCCCATCGTGCAGAGGGGTGGACATCTACCACTCTCCTACACTCAGCAGCGTCTGTGGTTTTTAGATCAATTGGAGCCTGGTAGCTCCGCTTACAACATCCCGGCCGCCGTACGTCTGACCGGCGCGCTCGACACGGAAGCGTTCGCGCGAAGCTTCCACGAGATCGTGCGGCGACATGAATCGTTGCGCGCGACGTTCGTCACGGTAAATGGGCAGCCGGCGCAATTGATCGCTCCGGTGCGGCCGGTGGATTTAACCGTGACGGACTTAGGCGGGCTGACCGAAACACTGCGCGAGCTTGAGGCGGAACGGTTAGCCGACGAAGAGATGCGACGGTCGTTCGATCTGGCGCGCGGGCCTTTGATCCGCCTGCGCCTGTTGAAACTGGGCGACGAAGATCATATCGCGCTGATGACGATGCATCACATCACCAGTGATGGCTGGTCAATCGGAATTCTCATCCGCGAATTCGCCGCGCTCTACCAAGCTTTCACAGCAGGGCTGCCGTCGCCGCTGCCTGAGCTGCCGATTCAGTATTCGGACTTCGCAGTCTGGCAGCAAGAGTGGTTGCAAGGCGAGGCGCTGAAGACTCAGCTCGCCTACTGGAAGCGGCAGCTTGCGGGTCTACCCATATTGGAATTGCCCACGGATCGCCCGCGTCCGCCCGTACAAACCTTCCGTGGAGCCTGGCAATCGTTGTTTCTGTCGGCCGAGCAGGCTGATTCGCTCAAGGCGCTCAGCCGCCAGGAGGGCGTGACGCTGTTCATGACTTTGTTGGCGGCTTTCAAAACGTTGCTGCGCTATTACACGAATCAAGATGACATCGTGGTTGGCTCCGACATCGCCAATCGCACCCGGCGCGAGACCGAAGATTTGATCGGGTTCTTCGTCAACCAACTGGTGCTTCGTACTGACCTGTCCGGCAATCCAACTTTCCGCGAATTGCTGGGACGGGTGCGCGAAATGACTCTGGGAGCATTCGGGCGTCAGGATATGCCGTTCGGGAAGCTGGTCGAAGAGGTGCAGCCGCACCGAGACCCGAGCCGTAACCCGCTCTTCCAGGTCATGTTCATTGTCCAAAACGCTCCGATGCCCGAGCTCAAACTTACGGGCCTGACCTTGACGCCTCTCGACGTTAAAGGAGAGACCTCGGTGTTTGATCTGACACTGTCGTTTGTTGATGCGGAGCACGGGCGGATTCGTGTGTTGTGCCGCTATAACACCGACTTGTTCGAACCTGCCACGATACGGCGAATGCTGGAGCGTCTGGAGGCGCTGTTGAATCGAATTGTGGCGAACCCCGAGGCGAAACTGAGCGACTTGAACCTTGAAGCTGAAGCGGAGAAAAAAGGGCGTCTTGGCGGCGTAGACGCGAGGCTGATGAAGCTGATGAACGTCAAGCCTAAGACCGTCAGCATGTCGCAGGAGAGATTAGTTAAGCTGAGTTACTTAAATTCGGAGCGGATGTTACCTCTGATAGCTCAACCCAGCGTGGAGGATGTTGATTTAGTAACCTGGGCTGGGTTCAACAAGGGGCTGATCGAAGAACAGTTACTGAAGCATGGCGCGATACTTTTTCGCAACTTCGGGGCCACCTCAATAACTAGATTCGAGCAATTCACCAGGACAATATCGCCCGAACTAATGCAATACGGCGAACGCTCGTCGCCACGCCACAAGGTGAGCGGCTCGATTTATACGTCGACCGACCACCCAGCCGATCAGCCCATAGTGCTTCATAACGAGCAATCGTACACGCTGAGCTGGATGATGAAACTTTGGTTCTTCTGCCTTCAGCCGGCGCAAACTGGCGGAGGCACGCCGATCGCAGACAGCCGTCTGATCTTCAGGCGTTTGAGTCCGAAGCTTGTAGAAAGGTTCGAGGAGAGACAGGTGATGTACCTGCGGAACTATGGCGCCGGCCTCGGGCTTCCCTGGCAGGAGGTTTTTCAGACCAGCGCAAAGTCGGAAGTGGAAGCGTATTGCAGCCAGGCTGGGATCAGGTACGAATGGTTGGACGGCGAGCGTCTGAGGACGCGACAGGTTCGCCCGGCGATCAGAAGACACCCGAAGACGGATGAGAAGGTGTGGTTCAACCATGCCCTCTTCTTCCACGTATCGAGCCTGGAGGCGGCTACTCGCGACTCGCTCCTGTCCGGGTTGGAGGAGGAAGACCTTCCGTTCAACACCTGTTACGGAGATGGCTCTCCCTTTGAAGCCGCGGCGCTGGGTGAAATTCGCGAAGCGTATCGGCGAGAGACGGTGAGTTTTCCCTGGCAGGCGGGGGACATCCTGATGGTAGACAACATGCTCGTGGCGCATGGGCGCGAGCCATATACAGGTCAGCGGCAGGTTGTGGTAGCCATGGCGGAGCCATTCAACACTGAGAAGGCGATCGACGCGCGTGTCTCCAACCGACGGCGGCGATGGCTTGAAACGGCGCGCAGGAGGTATCGAAGATGAATACTGGTACGAGTTTTTCTTCATATACACCTTTACACCTTGGCTGAGGACGAACAAGGCAACGAGATCATACCCATGGCGTAATAGTCAGCAACGTTATGGAAGGCAGGCGATGGAGCAGACACATGAGCGACTCGATTTTTGAATCCGACAATTTGTATCCACTCTCACATGGTCAGCGGGCTTTATGGTTCGTGCAGCGGTTGGCGCCAAATGGCGTGGCTTACAATTTCGCGCATGCGGCCCGAATTCTGACTGAGTTGGACATCATCGCTTTTCAACGTGCGATCCAGCAGCTGGTGAGGCGCCATCCGGCGCTCAGGACGACCTTTCCCTCTCGTGACGGGGAGCCGGCGCAGCGGATTCACGATCACGCGGAGTTCCATTTCCGAACGGAGGACGCGACCTGGTGGAGCGAGGCGCAGTTGAACGAGCGCCTGGCCGAGGAGGTCTACCGCCCATTCGATCTGGCGCACGGCCCGCTGCTGCGAATCTTCCTGTTCACTCGGTCAGATCGGGAACATGTCGTCCTCCTGGTGACTCATCACATTGTGGCCGACCTCTGGTCGGTGGTGGTGGTTATGTCTGAGTTGGGGGCGCTGTATTCGGCGGAAAAGTCCGGCGGCCCCCTGGGTCTTTCCAGTCCGCCAACGCATGACATCGATTATGTCCGCCAGCAAGCCGAGTCGATGACCGGCCCGGAGAGCGAACGACTCTGGGCGTTTTGGCGGAAGCAGTTGGCGGGAGCGCCGCCCATGCTGAATCTGCGGACCGACCGGCCGTGGCCGCCGGTACAAACCGACCGTGGCGCCTCCCGGACTTTGAGGCTAGGCCAGACGGTTTCGCAGGGACTTAAAGTCCTGGCCAGAACCCACGGGGCCACGCTGTTTATGACTCTGTTGGCCGCCTTTCAGGCACTGCTTCATCGTTACACCGGTCAAGAAGATATTCTGGTTGCCTCTCCGATGATCAGGAGGGGGCGTGAGGCGGCGAATCTGGTCGGTTATTTCATTAATCCGGTGGTATTGCGTGCGGATTTTTCGGGAGACCCGACATTCTCTTCCTTCCTCGATCAAGTGCGCCAGACCGCGCTCGAAGCCTTCGAACACAGCGCCTATCCGTTTCCGCTGCTCATTGAGCAATTGCAGCCGGCGCGGGACCCTAGCCGGCCGCCGCTCGTTCAGGTCGCTTTTACCTGGCAGCAGACGACTCGCGTGATCAGCAATCAGGCGATGGCTGCATTTGCAGTGGGCGAAAAGGGAGGAGGGAGGCTGGAGTTGGGGAAGCTTCAGTTTGAATCCATGGCCCTCGAACCCCGGGTCGCTCCGTTCGAGTTGTTGTTGCTGATGGCCGAAGCGAGTGAAGAGCTGATAGCTACGGTGGAATACAACACCGACCTGTTCGACGGGGAGACGATGGAACGGATGCTGGAACATTTCCAGACTTTGCTGGAGGGAGTTGTCGCGGACCCGAAACGGCGAATCTCCGACGCCCCACTATTAACGGCGCGGGAGTTATCGCAAGAACTCGTCGAGTGGAATAGGGCCCCGGCCGAATGTACTGAGAGTCAATGCGTCCACCAGCGGTTTGCCGAAGTGGCGGGAGAGAATCCGCAGGCCACCGCCCTGGTTAACGAAGAGGAACAGCTCACATACGAGCGGCTGAACGAGCGGGCCAATCAGTTGGCTCATTACCTGATGAAACGTGGAATCGGCCCGGAAGTATTGGTCGGCATCTGTATGGAGCGCTCAATCGATATGGCGGTGAGCTTGCTGGGAATCCTCAAAGCGGGTGGGGCATTTCTACCGCTGGACCCGGCATATCCGAGGGAACGACTGGCATACATGATCAAAGATAGCGGGGCGAGGATGATCCTGACGCGAGGAACAAGTGAAGGAGGAATATGGGAAAGAGAGGAGGAAATGATCCGGCTGGAGAGTGAATGGGAAATGATCGGGCGGGAAAGCACAGCTAATCCGGAGGCGGGGACGACGCCCGAGAATCTGGCGTATGTGATCTATACCTCGGGGTCGACGGGCCAACCCAAGGGGACGATGCTCCATCATCGAGGACTGCGCAATCTGATCGAGGGGCAAAGGCGAGGGTTCAATCCGGGAGCGAGCGATCGAATCCTGCAATTCTCATCGCTGAGCTTCGACGCGTCGGTATGGGAAGTGGTGATGGCGCTGATGGCAGGAGGAAGCCTGGTATTGCCGAGGCGGGAATCGCTGGCAACGGGTCAGGGGCTGGTGGGAACGATGAGGGAGCAAGGGATCACGATAGTGACGTTGCCGCCGTCAATGCTGGGAGTGATGCCGGAGGAGGGGCTGCCGGAGTTACACACGATCATCACGGCGGGAGAGAAATGTCCTGGGGCATTGGCCGGGATTTGGGGGAAGGGGCGGCGATTCTTGAACGCCTACGGCCCGACGGAGACGACGGTATGCGCGTCAATATATGAGCTGGGGGAGAAGGATGTGATAGGGAGAGAGGGGAGAGGAGCTAACCCCGAAAACCCGCCGATCGGGCGGCCGATCACGAATTTCCAGATATATGTACTGGACGGGCAAATGAGACCGGCGGCGGTGGGAATAGCTGGGGAGTTGTATATCGGGGGAGTAGGGCTGGGGCGCGGGTATCTGAACCGGCCGGAGCAGACGGCCGAGAGGTTCATCCCGCATCCGTTCAGTGAGGAAGTGGGGGCGCGATTGTACAAGAGCGGGGATTTGGTGCGACGGCTGAGTGACGGGAATGTGGAATATGTGGGGCGAATCGATCATCAGGTAAAAGTTCGAGGATTTCGCATCGAGTTGGGAGAGATCGAAGCGGTGCTGAGAGGGCGGGAGGAAATACGTGAAGTGGTTGTGATGGCGAGGGAAGATGCGCCGGGAGAACGGCGACTGGTGGCGTATCTGGCGGTGGGACCTGGGCAATCTCCCCCGATAAACGAACTGCGAAACCTGCTGCGGGAACGATTACCAGACTATATGGTGCCGTCGGCATTCGTCACACTGCAATCTTTCCCCTTGACCCCCAGCGGTAAAGTGGATCGCAGTGCGCTGCCGCCGCCCGAAAGACCGCGGCCGGAGTTGGAAGCCGGCTACGTGAGGCCCCGGAACGAGATAGAACGGGTCATCGCGGAAGTTTGGCAAAAGGTATTGGGCATTGAACGTGTGGGCGTCCATGACAACTTTTTCGACCTGGGCGGGCATTCGTTGATGCTGGCCAAGATCCACAGTCAAATGCAGGAAGTCCTCAACCGCGAGTTACCCATGATCGAAATGTTCAAATATCCCACCATCAGTGCCCTGGCCGATTATTTGAGCCGGGAAGACGGCGGCCAACCCTCTTTTCAGATGAGTCGGCAGCGCGCCAGGGAGCAAATGGACGCGATGAATCTCGGGTAGATGTATTGGAGTTAAAGGAGCGAATCAGATGAATAGTGAACCAAAAGTTTCCGATGCGAGTAACCGACTCGACATCGCCATTATCGGTATCGGTTGCCGTTTTCCGGGAGGCGCCAATAGTCCTGGGGCCTACTGGGAATTGCAGCGGAACGGCGTGGACGCGATCACCGAGGTTCCGGCTGACCGTTGGGACAGTAAAGCCTTCTATCATCCGGACTCGGGCCGGCCAGGCAAGATCAATTCACGTTGGGGGGGCTTCATCGAACGAATAGATCATTTTGATGCCCGCTTCTTTGGCATCTCCCCTCGGGAAGCCGCACGCATGGATCCCCAGCAGCGGATGCTGCTGGAGGTTGCCTGGGAGGCGTTGGAGGACGGCGGCCAGACGCTGGAGCGGTTGGCCGGCACGGGGGTCGGAGTTTTCATCGGCGTTTCGACGATGGACTACCAGGAGATAACTCGTTGCGTGAGTGATCGCGAATTCATTGATGCTCATACGAACACGGGAGGGGCGATGAGCATCGCCGCGAACCGCATTTCCTACGTTTTCGATTTCAGAGGACCGAGTTTTGCCGTGGATACCGCTTGCTCATCGTCGCTGACCGCGGTCCATCTCGCCACCCGAAGTCTGCGGGATGGGGAATGCGAACTCGCCCTGGTCGGCGGTACAAACGCGCTGATCAAACCTGAAACAACAATGGGTTTCAGCCGGGCCTCCATGCTCTCCCCAGACGGACGCTGCAAGGCTTTCGACGCCAGCGCCAATGGTTACACGCGCGGTGAAGGCGCCGGGATGGTCGTCTTAAAGCCTCTGAAAAAGGCATTGGCGGACGGCGACCCGATTTATGCCGTCATCCGCGGAACCGCGATCAACGAGGATGGGCACACCAGCGGGATCACGGTTCCCGGTCGCCAGGCGCAGGAGGCGATGCTCCGGCAAGCGTACCGACAGGCCGGAGTGGTGCCAAGCGACGTGCAGTACGTCGAGGCGCACGGGACAGGCACGCCGGTGGGCGATCCAATAGAGGCGCAAGCCCTGGGCGCGGTGCTGGGCCAGGGGCGTCCTCCCGGTGATCATTGCGTAATCGGTTCGGTCAAAACCAACATCGGACACCTCGAAGCCGGCGCAGGCATCGCCGGATTGATCAAGGTCGCGCTGATGATGAGGCATCGAGCGATCCCGCCGACCCTGCACTTCCGGGATCCGAATCCAAACATCCCCTTCGAAGAGCTCCGATTGCGGGTTCCACGAACGCTCGAACCGTGGCCCGACGGAAAGGGACTGGCCCGGGCGGGCGTAAATTCCTTCGGTTTCGGCGGGGCCAACGCGCACGTGGTCTTGGAAGAAGCTCCCCAAGAAGATCGAGGATCGGGGATTGAGGATCGAAGATCGCAATCCGCAATCCTCGATCAATCCTCGATCCACAATCCGCAGTCTGCCTATCTTCTGCCGCTGTCCGCTCGCAGTCCCGAGGCGCTTCGGGCCGTCGCGCAAGCGTACCAGAGTTTTCTGGCCGGCGATGGCGCTGGGACGCCCCTTTCTGACTTGTGCTATTCCGCCAGTCTGCGGCGAAGCCACCACGACTACCGATTGGCGCTGGTTGGCCGCTCTCACGAAGAGTTGGCTGGAAGTCTGGCGGCGTTTCTGGCCGGAGAGACTCGTCACGGGCTCTCATCCGGCCATCCCGTTTTCGGCCATCGTCCCAGGATCGTCTTCGTCTTCTCCGGCATGGGGCCGCAGTGGTGGGCGATGGGACGGCAGATGCTGGAGCAGGAACCCGTCTTTCGGGAGGCTATAGAACGGTGTGACGAGTTGCTCCGGCGACACGCGAAATGGTCTTTGCTCGAAGAGCTGTTGGCCGATGAATCCCAATCACGAATGAGCGAAGCGGAGATCGCTCAACCGGCGAATTTCGCGCTCCAGGTCGCGCTCGCCGCCCTGTGGCGTTCCTGGGGGATTGAGCCGGATGCGATTATCGGCCATAGCGCGGGAGAAGTGGCGGCCATTCACGTGGCAGGGGTGATGAATCTGGAAGAGGCGGTCCGTGTCATCTTCCATCGCAGCCGATTGCAACAGCGGGCGACCGGGAAAGGGAAGATGGCGGCTGTCAGCCTGTCGTTGGCGGAGGCTGGGCGCGCAATCGAGGGATATGAAGATCGCGTCTCGATTGCAGCCATCAACAGCCCCATGTCAGTCACTTTGTCCGGCGACGCTGATGCTATCGAGGAGATTGTCCGAACTTTAGAGCTGAGGCAGGTCTTTTCTCGCATCTTGCAGGTAGAGGTCCCTTATCACAGCCGTCACATGGAGCCTTTCAAGGACGAGTTATCGCAGTCCTTGCGCGATTTGGAACTACGGCCCGCTTCGATCCCTCTCTATTCCACTGTTAGCGGCCTGTGCATAGGGCTCGCCGATAGCCGGGAGTTGGACGCGGAATACTGGTGGCGCAATGTCAGGAACCCCGTTCGCTTCGCGGAAGCGATGGACCGGCTCATTCAAGACGGGCATAACGTTTTCGTCGAATTAAGCCCCCACCCCGTCCTTGCCGGCTCGATCTCTCAATGCTTGATGCAGAGCGGACAAAAGGGAACCATCCTTCCTTCGCTGCGTCGCCAGGAAGCGGAACGGGAGCAGATGTTAGGGTCTCTCGGCGTGCTCCACACGCTGGGCAATAAGGTGGAGTGGGAGAGACTATATCCCGAGGGCGGGCGATTCGTCAGGCTGCCGTCCTACCCCTGGCAACACGAGCGTTATTGGCAAGAGTCCGAAGTGGCGGAACAGAGCAGACTGGGACGACAGATCCACCCGCTGTTGGGCCGCCGGATGGCTTCGGCCCACCCGTCGTGGGAACTCGATCTGGATATGCAACACCTGCCATATCTGGGCGACCATCGGGTGCAGGGGACCGTCACCTATCCCGGAGCGGCATACGTGGAATCGGCGCTGGCCGTCGCCAGGGAAGTCTTCGGAGACGGGCTTTGCGCGATAAAAGAGATAGAGTTTCAAAAAGCGCTTTTCCTGACTGAAGGCGAAACGACGAAGCTCCAGATGGTCTTCGATCCAGGAGCGGCCGCTTTCGAGGTCTTCAGCCGGATTAAAGACACCAAGCAGGCTGCCAGACAACCGTGGATTCGCCATTCGGCTGGCAAGCTACTCCAGGAGCCCGGCGCCGCTCAACCGGTCGCGCCCTTTTCTATAGATAAGATTCGAAGTCGCTGCGACAAGGATTTCTCAGACATTTGCTATTCCGCTTTTCGGGGATTCGGCCTCGACTTCGGCCCGTCTTTTCAGGGGATCGAGCGGCTCTGGCGCGGAGACAGTGAAGCGCTGGCGCTGATACAAGTCCCTGAATCGGTAGCCGAAGACATTCAGGGCTACCAACTCCACCCGACCCTGATCGACGCCTGCTTCCAATCGCTGCTCGCCTTTTTGCTTGCCGAAGGGGCGGATAACAACCGGAAAGGCCCGCTCTATCTCCCCGTGTGGATAGAGCGGCTTCGGGTCTACGGCCGCCACGGCTCTAAACTGTGGAGCTATGCCCGTCTGATTGAGCTAACCGACGTCGGTCTGGAGGGAGATGTTTGGCTGCTTGACGAAGCCGGAAATGTCTTGATCGAGATACAGGGCTTCCGTCTCCAGGCTCTGGAAGCGGCGCGGTCCAGCGCTTCAGAGTCTATGACAGACTGGTTGTATGAGTTCGAATGGCAACTTGATCGGCCGGAAGCGCGAATCGGGGAACTGATCTCCTCAACACAGGAGATGCCGGGAAGCTGGATGATCTTCGCGGACAGCGGCGGCGTCGGAGAGAAACTGGCGGAGTTGCTGGCGGCGCGCGGCCAGAAGCCGATTTTGATCACCGCGGCAAAATCCTATCGTCGCATCAGTGAGGATCGCTTCCAGCTATGCCCGGAACGAGTGGATGACATCCACCAGCTGTTTGAGGCCGTGTGCGCCGATGAGCCGGGCGGAGCAAACCGCGCTGGCGGAGCCGGCTGTCGCGGCGTGATACATCTCTGGAGTTTGGATACCGCTCCGCCCGAGGTATTGACGCACATCTCGCTGGAGGCGGCGCAGAATCTCGGATGTGGGGCCGCGCTGCGCCTGGTTCAGGAGCTGGCCAAACGCCAATGGACAAATGCTCCCCGCCTCTGGCTAGTGACGCGTGGCGCGAACACGGTCAGGGCCGGCATTGAGCCAGCCTCGGTCGCTCAATCCCCGCTGTGGGGGCTCGGAAGAGTGATCATCAACGAGCACCCGAACCTGCGCTGCCGGATGGTCGATTTGTGCCCGCCTGGCCGAATGGACTCCTCACAAGAGATTCAACTGCTCTTCGACGAGTTGTGGATGGACGACCATGAAGAAGAGGTCGCTTTTCGGGATGGCATGCGCTACGTCCACAGGATGAACAAAATGGCGGCCAAAGTCTCCGAAGCTGAGTCGCAGGAAAGATTCAAAGCCGGGGATGATCAACCTTTCCGCCTGGAGATTTCAGAGCCAAGGCTCCTGGACGCCTTGACACTGCGTGCGACACGGCGTGAGGCGCCAGGCCCCGGAGAAGTTGAAATTAAAGTACACGCGGCTGGTCTCAACTTCATGGATGTAATGAAGGCGGTAGGCATCTATCCTGCCGAAGACTTCAGCGAAACGACCTGGCTCGGCAGCGAATGCGCTGGCACGGTCGTTGCCGTGGGAGAAGGCGTGAGCGAATTTCGCCTCGGAGACGAAGTCATAGCGGTGGCTAGCGGTTGCTTCAGCGCCTTCGTCAAGACCGACGCCAATCTGGTAGTCCGCAAAACATCTCATCTCAGCTTTGAGGAAGCAGCGACGATTCCGATTGTTTTCCTGACGGCTTATTACGCGCTCAGTCATCTGGCGCGACTGCGGAAAGGCGAGCGAGTGCTTATTCACGCCGCTGCCGGGGGCGTCGGCCTGGCCGCCATCCAATACGCCCAATACATCGGCGCGGAGGTCTTCGCCACGGCGGGAAGCCCCGAAAAACGTGAGCTGCTGCGATCTCTGGGGGTGCGGTGGGTGATGGATTCACGATCCCTTGATTTCGCCGATGAGGTAATGGAGATCACCGGCGGAACGGGCGTGGATGTCGTCTTGAACTCTTTAATCGGAGAGGCCATCCCAAAGAGCCTCTCGGTTCTGGGCGCCTACGGGCGTTTCCTGGAGATCGGCAAACGCGATATTTATCAGAACAGCAAGTTGGGGCTCCGGCCTTTCCGAAACAACCTGTCGTATTTCGCCATTGACATATCTCGGCTATGTTTCAGAACGCCTGAAGTGGCCGGCAAATTTTTCCGCGAGCTGATGCATTATTTCGAGGACGGAACTCTCCGCTCCGTCCCGTATCAACCCTTCTCTATTTCAGATGCCGTGAGCGCCTTCCGCTACATGGCCCAGGCGAAACACACGGGAAAGATCGTGCTGTCGCTGCAAGGCCAGGAGGTGTGGGTGGCGCCCGCCGTCCATCAGGAGGAAGGGCAGGTTCTCCCGTTCCGTTCCGATGGGACGTATCTCATCACAGGAGGCTTGGGCGGGTTCGGCTTGGCAATCGCCCGGTGGATGGTTGAGCGAGGAGCGCGGCATCTGGTCTTGATGGGAAGAAGCGGGGCGTCGTCTCGCGAAGCGGAGACAGCCCTGGAGGCAATGGAACAAGCCGGCGCCGAGGTCGTCGTCGCCCGGACGGATGTCAGTAAGGAGCGGCAGTTGGCCGAGGTTCTCGACAACATACATAGATTCATGCCGCCGTTGAGGGGCATCGTCCACGCGGCGATGGTTATTGACGATGGCTATCTGTTCCAACTCGATGAGGAGCGCTTCAAGAAAGTAATGGCGCCCAAAGCCGTGGGCGCCTGGAATCTGCACACCCAGACCTTGACCTGCCCGTTGGATTTCTTTGTGCTTTTCTCCTCGGTCACGTCACTGATCGGGAATCCGGGGCAGGCGAACTACTGCGCCGCAAACGCCTTTTTGGACGCTCTGGCGCACTACCGCCGGTCCCTGAACCTTCCTGCCCTGACCATCAATTGGGGCGCCATCGGTGAAGTCGGATACCTCGCCCGGCATGGTGAGGTCAGTGAGCAGCTGGAGCGGCAGGGACTGGCGCCATTATCCATCGCAGACGCCACAGAGATGCTGGAACATCTGCTGCAACGGAACCCGGCTCAGGCGGGCGTGATCAACATTGACTGGCAAAAGTGGGGCCGGTTTATGCCTGAGGCGGCCGCCTCGCCGCGGTTTTCTCATCTGATTCGCACAAACGGAGATCAGCAGGCAATGGACGATCAGGGAGAAATCGGCGGTTCGCTCCTCAACTTGATCCTCGCCGCAAAACCGGAAGAGCGCCAGCAAGCGCTGGCGATGCGGTTGTGCGAGCAGGTGGCGAGAGTGCTGGGAGCCGCGGTGGCTGAGCTGGATACCGAGCAGCCTCTGACCAGCTTTGGACTCGATTCGATTATGGCGGTCGAGATGAGCCATTGGATCGGAAATGAATTGAAGATGGACTTGCCGACCATAGCCCTCATCCGGACCCCGAATCTCTCCCACCTCGCGGGGCAGATCCTCGACCAACTGGACGCCCGATCAACCGCGACCTCCGCCTCTAACTTGGCGGCTGCGAGCGAGACGGCGGATGTTGGAAATCTAACGGCGGGCACGGCGGTGGGGTAGTGCGTAGTTTTAAGTTTTCAGTTTTAAGTTTTCAGTTTCGGTTCGGTGACCTCGACCGAAAACTAAAAACTTAAAACCAAAAACTTAAATCTATTTTCGGAGGAATGTCATGGAGATAGTTATCAAACCGGCGATCAACAACGAAGAGCGCGACTCGATGTTCCGCGTACGGCAGGAAGTCTTCGAGCGCGAATGGGGGATCGGGCTCGCGCAATTGCGGGCTTATAACGAGACCGCCTTACATTTACTCGCCCTGGTCGAGCCTGGCGAATATCCGGTCGCGGCGCTCACCGTGGTGGACACAAGCGGCGATCAACAGCTCCACGAGAGCTACCGTTTGGGCTTCGCACCGCACACTCGCGCGGCGCGCTATACCCAACTCGCCGTGCTCAAGCCTTATCGCGGGATGGACGTCCCGGTGCGGATGATCCTCGAAGCGCATCACCGCTTCGTCGTCCCCGGCCGGTTCGATTACACCTGGCTGTTATTCGACGCACGGCACGCCGCGTCGTCGTCGCTCTGCCAGTGGCTCGCTTTTTCCGCGAGCGAGCAAGCTTTCGCGTCCGAATACGGCTTCAGCCGCTCGTTGGTAAGAGACGAGCGCACGCAGCGCTGCAAACGAGCCATCCGGCGAGTAGAGCGGTATTTTGGGCAGAGCGCGTGGCCTTTATTGCTTGCGAAATCGCAGCGCGAGCAGGTCGGATCATCTAGATAACTGTTAAAGAAAGAGAAACAAGGAAATGCAGCGGGAGATCATCAACGGATTCCGGCTTTCACCGCAACAAAGGCGGCTGTGGTTATTGCAGCAAGGGAGCTCCGCCTATTGCGCTCAATCCGCCATTCTGATTGAAGGCGGCCTCAGACCGGAGGTTTTAAAGGAAGCGGTGTATCGAATCGTCAGGCGGCACGAGATCCTCCGCACGACTTTTCACAGTCTGCCAGGCATGAAGCTGCCGGTTCAGGTGGTGGCTGAAGAGAGCTCGCCTTCGTCTCTCCCATTGTGGTGGGACGACGACCTGAGCGATCGGAGCGCGGCGGAACAGGCGGAGAAGATTGAGGAGCTTTCCCGGGAATATCTCTGCCACCCATTTGATTTGGGTCAGGGCCTGCTCCTGCGCGCGTTTTTGCTGAGGGTTTCGGTTGAGAGACATATTCTCTTTCTCAGCCTGCCTTCAATTTGCGCCGATGCCCGGACGCTCAAAAATCTGGCTATTGAAATCGGCCTGTCTTATCAAGCTTATTTGATGGATGAGGCGCTATCCGGCGAGCCGATACAATATGCGCAATTCTCCGATTGGCAGAATGACTTGCTCGAGGACGAGGATGCCGAGGCGGGCAGGGAGTTCTGGCGCAAGCAAACTCTCGCGGCGCCGCCGGCTGTTGCGCTTCCGTTTGAAAACGAGCGCGCGGGGCAAAATGGCTTTGAGCCGGACTCTTTTATGTTGGCGCTGGATCGGGGGATAGTGGCCGGTCTCGAGACCGTCGCCGAAAGACAAGGCGTCTCGACCGATGTCTTCTTACTGGCCTGCTGGCAGACGTTGTTGTGGCGACTGACGGCGCAATCCCGCATCGTCATTGGTTACGCCCACGATGGCCGACGGCACGAGATATTGCAGGGCGGCCTCGGATTGTTCGCCAGATGGTTGCCGATCGGCTCCCGCTTCGGGGCGAATCTTCGGTTCAGCGAGGTCTTGTCTCAGATCGCAGCCTCCAAACGGGCAGCTGACGAATGGCAGGAATATTTCGTCTGGGACGATGCCCTGGCCTCGGAGGTTTTAAGGGATGACACGCCGCCGTTCTTTCCCATCGGATTCGAGTTTGAAGAACGCTGGTCGCCGCATCTGGCCGGCGGCCTGTTATTTTCAATCCACCGACAGAGTAGTTGTGCGGAACGGTTTCACATCAAGCTCTCCTGCCACCGGACGGGCGATCTGCTCATGGCGGAGGTTCATTTCGATCGCGAACGGTTTCGCCGCGCGGATATCGAACGCCTGGCAGGCCAATTCTACGCACTGTTGTCGTGCGCCGTCGAGCGCGTCGAGACGCCCATCTGCGCATTGGAGATGCTGAGCGACGCGGATCGCCATCAGTTGCTGGTCGCGTTCAACGATACGAACGCCGATTATCCCAAAGACCAATGCGTTCACCAGCTTTTCGAGGAGCAGGCTCAGCGTACTCCGGGAAACCTCGCGGTGGTCTTCTCTGAATCGTTCGGGCCGGAACCGGAACAGCGATTGACTTACGCCGAACTCAACGCCCGAGCCAATCAGTTGGCCCGTTACCTGCGGCGAATGGGAGTGAGGCCGGAAGCGATTGTCGGCCTTTGCCTGGAGCGTTCGGTGGAAGCGGTGGTGGGTATCTTGGGTATTCTGAAAGCGGGCGCCGCCTACCTTCCCTTGGACCCGGCCCTTCCACAAGAACGACTGGCGTTCATGTTGGCGGAGACGCAGGCGGTGGCGCTGCTGACTCAGGAGCGATTGGTCGAAAGAATGGGGGATGGGGATTGGGAAGCGAAGACTCAGAGCCAGACATTCCGCATTCCATATTTCGCATTCGGCACTCGGGTGGTTTGCCTGGATGTGGATTGGGAGAACATCGCGCAGGAGAGCGAAGAGAATTTGGCCAGTGAGGCGACCGCCCGGGACCTGGCTTATGTGATCTATACCTCCGGCTCCACGGGAGAGCCGAAAGGGGTGATGATCGAGCATCGCTCGGTCGTGAATCTGGCCAATGGCCTCATGCGGACTGTTTACGCCGGTCAAGGCTCGCCTCTGCGGGTGAGTCTCAACGCGCCGTTGACCTTCGACGCGTCGGTCAAGCAACTGCTGCAATTGCTCTACGGCCACACGCTATGCATATTGCCGGAAGAAGTCCGGCTCGACGGGAAAGAACTGTTCTCCTATCTGAATCGCCACTCGCTCGATGCGCTCGATTGTACGCCAGCCCAGTTGCAGCTTTTGCTGGGGGCCGGATTTGGCACTCGCCCGGATGCGGCTACGAAGTTGGCGCTGGTGGGCGGAGAGGCGATTGACGACGCGACTTGGGGATCACTGGTCGAGAAGGGCGAGACGAATTTCCATAACGTCTATGGTCCGACTGAATGCACGGTAGACGCCACGGTGTGCAGTGTGCGAGAGGCGGCGGAGCCTGTGATCGGACGGCCCATCGCAAACGCGAAAATTTTTCTGCTTGACGAACGCCTCAATCCCGTTCCCCTTGGTGTTCCCGGCGAGTTGCACATCGGCGGCGATGGGCTGGCCCGCGGTTATCTCAATCGAGCGAATTTGACGGCCGAGAAGTTCATTCCGAACCCGTTCAACGCAGAGCCGGGCGCGCGCCTCTATAAGACGGGCGATCTGGCCAGCTACCTGCCCGATGGGATGATCAAGTTTCTCGGCCGCACGGATCATCAGGTGAAGCTCCGCGGCTTTCGCATCGAATTGGGGGAGATTGAAGCGGCGTTGAAGAGGGCCCCGGACGTGCGGGACGGCGTGGTCGTAGTCCGAGAGGACACACCCGGCGATAAACGCCTGGTCGCTTATGTCGTCCAGGCCCGGGGGCGTGCATTATCTATCGGCGAGTTGAGAGATTTCCTCAAAGAAAAGCTGCCAGAGTACATGATCCCTTCGGCTTTTGTCCGGCTAAATGATCTGCCTTTGACGCGACACGGGAAAGTAGACCGCCAGTCGCTGCCTGCTCCCGAAAGCGATCGCCCGGAGTTGCGCGCGTCTTATGTGGCGCCCAAGACCAGCATCGAAGGAACCATCGCCGCTATCTGGCAGGAGGTGTTGCGGGTCGAGAAGGTCGGAGTAAACGACAACTTCTTCGATCTAGGCGGCCATTCATTACTGATGGTTCAGGTTCACAGCAAGCTTCGCGAAGCTTTCAGCAAGGAGATTTCTCTGATCGAGATGTTCAGAAACGCTACTGTTGGCTCACTCGCCCGGTACTTTGCCGGGGAGGGAGACCAGCAACCCTTGCTTCAGAAGGCTCATGACCGCGCTCAAAAGCGGAGAAGGGCGCGGGGTAGGCAGACGCAGATTTAAAGTTTGAGGATCGAGAATTGAGGATAGACTCAAACCTCGATCTTCCTGACCCCCCCGGATTTTGTGGCTTAGCCCTGACGGGCGGAATATTTATAGCTGTTCGCTTATCGAAAAGTTGTCTTTAGTTCCAGCGGGGCGGCATCTTCACGGCTAGATGTCGCTCCGCTGGTAGTTTGAGAGCTTTTCCTTGCTGGAACTATAAACATTCCGCGCCGCTGGCGTTCCCCAGATGCTTAACTCACAAAATCCGGCGGGATCAGCGATCTTCAATCATTGATCTCGGAGGAAGGAAGAACGGTGAGTAAATCGAAGACACACAATTCAGCAGATGGCGTTGCCATCATCGGCTTGGCCGGACGGTTTCCCGGCGCCAGAAATATAAACGAGTTTTGGCAGAACCTGCGCGATGGGATGGAGACGATATCATTCTACTCCGACGAAGAGCTGAAGGCTTCGGGCGTGGATCCCGCGCTACTTGATGACCCTGGCTACGTCAAAGCGCACGGCGCCATCGATGGAATCGAGTGGTTCGATGCACCGTTCTTCGGCGTCAATCCGCGCGAAGCCGGGATCATGGATCCTCAACAACGCCTCTTCCAGGAGTGCGCCTGGGAGGCGCTTGAGGACGCGGGCTACAACCCTGAGAAATACGAAGGGTCGATCGCCGTCTATGCCGGCGTCGGTGTGCCCACATACGCAATGGTCAACGTTTTTTCAAACCCCGGCCTCAGACAATCCGTGGGCGCGCTACAGACTTCCATTCGCAATCGAACCGATCACCTGGCGACACAGGTCTCTTACAAACTCAATCTGAGGGGGCCGGGGGTCACCGTTCAGACCGCCTGTTCTACTTCGCTGGTTGCTGTTCATCTCGCCTGCCAGAGCTTACTAGGCGGCGAATGCGATATCGCTATGGCCGGCGGCGTTACCATCGCAATTCCCCAAAAAGCCGGGTATCTCTATCAAGAGGGAGGCATTCTTTCTCCCGATGGACACTGCCGAGCTTTTGATGCCAGGGCTCAGGGAACGGTCCCGGGCAGCGGCGCCGGCGTCGTCGTCTTGAAGCGATTGGGAGATGCCCTGGCAGATGGCGATTGCATCCACGCCGTGATCAGAGGATCGGCGATCAACAACGACGGTTCTATGAAAGTCGGTTACACCGCACCGGGCGTGGACGGCCAGGCCCAGGTTATCGCTGAAGCTATGGCGGTGGCCGACGTTGAGCCTGAGACGATCTCCTATATCGAGACGCACGGAACGGGAACAAATCTGGGCGATCCGATCGAGATCGAAGCCCTGGCGCGCGCCTTTCGCGGCGACTCTGATAAAAAGGGATTCTGCGCTGTCGGTGCGGTCAAGAGCAATATCGGGCATTTAGACACGGCCGCCGGCGTGGCGGGGTTGATCAAGACTGTGCTCGCGCTCAGACACAAACAGATTCCGCCCAGCCTCCATTACGATCAACCCAATCCGAGGATCGATTTCGAGAACAGCCCTTTCTACGTCAACACCAGGCTTTCCGAGTGGAAAAGGGGAGAGACGCCGCGCCGGGCCGGCGTCAGCTCTTTCGGGCTCGGCGGGACCAATGCCCACATCGTGCTTGAAGAGGCGCCCGACGAGCTTGATCTGTCCGGCGCGTCCGATGTCGTGGATTCAGGCGATGGTAGAGCCTGGCGGGCGCTGTTGCTTTCGGCCAGAACGAGCTCCGCGCTGGAGAATGCGACCGCACAATTGGCCGAATATCTGCAGGGACACGCGGAAGCCAATCTCGCCGATATCGCTTACACGTTGCAGGTCGGCCGAAAGGCTTTCGGACGGCGTCGGGCAGTTATTTGCCGCAATGGCGACGCGGTTGTTTCGCTTGAGACATTAGACCCCAAGCGGGTTTACACCGGCGTTCAAGAAGCCAGGGAAAGACCGGTGGTCTTCATGTTCCCCGGGCAGGGCGCGCAATACGTGAATATGGGGTTGGACCTTTACCAGGTGGAGCCGGTTTTCCGTGAGCATGTCGCTCGATGCTGCGAACTGCTCAAGACTCATATTGGGTTTGATCTGCGTGATGTGCTTTATCCAAGTCAGGATCCGCTCAGCGATGATTGGCCAGGTCAGGATTGGCCGAGTCAGAATTGGCGCGGTCAGGATTGGATCGAGGAGGCTGCGGAGTTATTGAAGCAGACCTGGGTCACGCAGCCGGCGTTGTTCGTGATCGAGTACGCGCTGGCCCGGTTGTGGATGGAGTGGGGAGTGCACCCGCGGGCGATGATCGGCCACAGCGTCGGAGAATACGTGGCGGCCTGTCTATCGGGAGTTCTCTCGCTGAAGGACGCTCTGGCGCTGGTGGCTGCGCGAGGGCGATTGATGCAGAGCCTTCCCGAAGGCGCCATGCTCGTGGTTCCGCTTTCGGAGCCGGAGTTACTGCCGCTGCTCACGCGACGGCTTTCACTGGCTGCGGTCAACGGCTCGGCGACGTGCGTGATCTCCGGTCCTACTGACGACGTAGTCGAATTGGAGCGGCGACTGACGGCACGGGGATTGGGTTGCCGCCGCCTGCATACCTCGCACGCGTTTCATTCGCAGATGATGGACCCCATCCTGGATCCATTTGCCGAAGAGGTGAAAAAGATCAAGCTGAGTCCGCCGAATATCCCATATCTGTCCAATGTCACCGGCTCATGGATCAGGGCTGATGAGGCGACCGACCCCAACTATTGGGCGAAACATCTGCGCCAGACTGTGCGATTCGCCGATGGATCGCGGGAATTGGTCAAGGATCAGGATTGGGTTCTGCTGGAGGTAGGCCCGGGTAAGACGTTGATGACGCTGGTCAGATGGCATCCCGAAAGAGTTGCCGGGCAGATCGCGCTGACTTCGCTGCCGCAGCCGGCGCCGGCGGCGCAGGATGTGACCCAGCGAATCCATGGAAGTTTACCGGAAGATTTGGTTGAAAATGTGGATTCCGCGTTCTTGCTGAAGACCCTGAGCCGGCTCTGGATTGCGGGCGCGGAGGTGGATTGGACCGCGTATTACTCCAACGAGCAACGACGCCGCGTCCCGCTTCCGACGTATCCATTCGAGCGTCAACGTTACTGGGTAGAACCGCAGACTCAGACATATGGGGGCGTTCACACGCAAACGGCGTTGCTCAAGAAGCCGAACATCGCCGATTGGTTTTATGTACCCTCCTGGAGGAGGTCGGCGCCGCATTCGCCCGTTGAGGCTCTTGAATTGGCGGATCGGGAAGCGCCATGGCTGTTGTTCGTCGATGAATGTGGGCTGGGCAATCAAATGACGCGCCGTCTGGAGCAGATGGGCCAGGATGTTATTTGCGTGGCGATGGGAGAGGAGTTTGGCGAACGCGGCGATGGCGCATACATGATTAACCCGCGACAAGGCGCCGACTATCAAGCTCTGCTGCAATTGCTGCGAGCGCGGAAAAAGCTTCCGCAAAAGATAGTTCACCTGTGGGGCGTCGCGCAGGACGCGGAACCCGAGCAGGCGTTAAACAACGGCTTCCATAGCCTGCTGTTACTGGCCCAGGCGATCGGCGCGGAGAAGATAACTGATCAACTCCAAATCGAAATCGTTACCAATAACATGCAAGAAGTTGTCGGCGGCGAGACCCTCTACCCGGAGAAGGCCGCCGCCATCGGCGCCTGCCGAGCCATTTCGCAGGAATACCAGAACATCGCCTGCCGGAGTATAGATATTGCCCTGCCAGGTTCGGCCCTGACAGATAGCGAGGGATTGCCGAAGGAGCGATTGGTTGACCAACTCATCTCGGAAGTCGCAGCCGGGCCGAAGCCATCTGAAAGTGTAATAGCCTACCGCGGCCATCATCGCTGGTCGCAGACCTTTGAACCTATGTCACTGCGTGGTTCGGCCGAGCGCTGGTTGCGGCTGCAGACGGGCGGCGCCTATCTCATTACCGGTGGGATGGGCGGGATCGGTCTCGAGCTGGCGGAACATCTGGCGCGCGCCGTGCGTGCCAAGCTGATCTTGACCGGACGTTCTGCTTTTCCAGAGAGAGAGACTTGGGATGAATGGCTGGCCGCGCACGATGAACAGGACGCGGTGAGCTATAAGATTCGGAAGCTCAGGTCTATCGAAAATCTTGGGGCGGAAGTATCGGTCCTCTGCGCAGATGTAACTGATAAAGAGCGGATGCGAGATGTGATCGAGCGTTTCGGCCCGATTCACGGCGTAATCCACTCAGCGGGCGTGGCCGGCGGCGGCATGATCCAGTTGAAGACGCCGGAGGCGGCGGCCGGCGTTCTGGCTCCCAAGGTACAAGGAACGCGCGTGCTCGAAGAGATATTAAAAGACCAGAAGATGGATTTCCTCGTGCTCTGTTCCTCGCGCAGCTCGATCCTAGGGGGATTTGGCCAGGCGGATTATTGCGCCGCCAACGCGTTTCTCGACGCATTCGCCCACTACCACAATGCCAGCAGCGATACCTTCACTGTCTCGATCAATTGGGCTGGCTGGCAGGAAGTAGGCATGCGCGCTGACACACTGGCCCAACTGGGAGTCAAGACGAATCAGCAACCATCCACAGTTATAGAGATCGGGCATCCGTTGCTGGAGAGATGTATAGAAGCTACGCCTGAACGCGCAACCTATTCCACCCAATTCGGCGTCAGCACTCACTGGGTTTTGGATGACCATCGTATTATGCGCCAGCCAGTCATTCCCGGAACGACATATCTGGAGATGATTCGCGCCGCGTTGGAGAGGCACGCGGATGGCCGCACCCCGGAACTGCGCGATGTCTTTTTCCTCTCAGCCCTGCCCGTCAGAGAAGACGAGACCAGGGAGGTTCGGGCTGTCATAGAAAAAAGCGGAGACAAGAATGAAGACGAATTCGAGTTCAGGGTCTTGAGCAAAATGCAGTCGGCCGGCGACGAAACCTGGCAGGAGTTCGTGATCGGCAAAGCCCGCTTGACAGAGCCGGAGCCGCCGAAGCGTCACGACATCAAAGCGCTCATCGAAAAGTGTAACATCAGGGAAGTCATTATCACGGACGACAATCCAATCGTCACCTACGAAGACTTGGGTCCCAGGTGGCAAAGTCTCAAACAGGTCTTCATCGGCCACAACGAACTGGTCGCTGTGTTGGAGTTGCCAGAAGCCTTCGCGGCGGATGTCGAGACGTACAAACTGCATCCCGCCCTGCTGGACAAGGCCAATTTCACAGCTAAAGTCTTCCTGGCAGCCGAGGGGTTGCACCTGCCGATGTCATACCGGGGGCTGCGGATCAAACGGCCATTACCCAGCAAGATCTATGCGTACGCCAGATACAAACCGAACGGCGATCCATTGTTCGAAACGATCACCTTCGACGTCATCCTGATGGATGAAGACGGACTGGAACTGGTGGAGATTGACGAGTTCAGTCAGAAACGGGTGAGAGAAGTCGCCGAGTCAATTAAAGCGATGGGCATTCAGGAAGCCCGCCGCAATGTTGCCAATCGTAACGGCGCGAACCGCTATAGTAGCGCGAATGGAGGGACCAGCAGTGATGGGCGCGAGATACTCAACGAAGGAATGTCGCTCCGCGAAGGGGTCGAAGCGTTCAGACGTATTCTGGCCTACAACACGTCGCCGCAGGTGATCGTCTCGCCCAATGATTTAATGGCCGTAATCGAGCAGTCGCAGGCCGTGAGAGAAATGCGCCTGACGGAAGATCTGGGGAGTCTCGATGTAGCCCGGCCCAGGCATGCGCGGCCCGATGTGCAAACCGCCTATGCCGCTCCGCGCAACGAACTGGAACAGACCCTGGCCGATATCTGGCAAGAGACGCTCGGGATCGAGCAAGTAGGCGTCCACGACAACTTTTTCGAGCTGGGCGGTGATTCCGTGGTCGGCATTCAAATGACCGCCCGTTTCAAACGGGCGGGCTATCAGTTATCGCCGCTGCAGCTTTTCCAGAATCAGACCATCGCCGAGTTGGCTGTGGCTCTTGGCTCAACCCTGCCCGTAAAGATCGAGCAGGGAGTGGTCACAGGGCTGGTCCCATTGACGCCAAGCCAGCGATGGTTCTTTGAACAGAACTTGCCGGACCCGCAATATTTCAACCAGGCGTTGCTCTTGGATGTGCGGCAAGGTATAGACCCCATTTTGTTGAAGGCTGTCGTTCATAAGCTGCTGGAGCATCACGACGCGTTGCGCCTGCGCTTTGAACAAAATGAGTCTGGCTGGACACAGATCAACAATGGAACCGATGAGACGATCCCGTTCATGCGGATTGATCTGTCACAAACGCCCGTGTCGAAGCGAGAATCGGCCATCAGGACCAAAGCCGCCGAATTGCAGGCTGGCCTGGATCTCAGCAGCGGCCCGCTTGTGCGATTCGCTCTCTTTGAGTTTGAAACTCTAGATTTCAATAAAAAGGAATTTGGAGCTCCGCCTTCAGGCGGTGAGTTTGTCGGGTCACAAAGACTGGCTGAAGCAGGAACTCCCAACCGGTTACTGATCGTCGCTCACAATCTGGTCATTGACAGCGTCTCGTGGGGGATTCTGCTGTCGGATATGGACACGGCGTATCAGCAACTTGCCCAAAGTGGCAGGGGCGAGCCATTTCTACTTCCGCCCAAAACCAGTTCGTTCAAGCAATGGGCCGAAAATTTGGCGAAGTATGCGCAATCGGATGCGCTGCGGCAAGAGGGCGACTACTGGCTGTTGGAATCGAGCAGGCGCGTCGATCCTCTGCCCATTGAGCGCTTTTCGGGCGCCAATACGGAGGCGTCTGCAAATGTCGTTTCGGTCTCGTTGGAGGTCGAAGAGACTCAAGCCTTGCTGCAAGAGGCGCCGCAGGCTTATCACGCCACGGTCAATGACCTGCTGCTGACTGCCGTCGCGCAGGCTTTCGCTCGGTGGACGGGAAATGGCTCGCTGCTGATCGAGCTGGAGGACCACAGTCGTGATGCCCTGGTCGGAGGCCTGGACCTTTCCCATACGGTGGGTTCGTTCAGTGCGGTCTATCCGATAGTACTCGAATTGGCGGATGGCGGCGATCCGATGGAAGCGTTGGGCGAATCGTTGAAGGCGATCAAAGAACAACTGCGCCGCGTTCCCGGGGGCGGCTTCGGCTACGGCCTGTTGCGCTATCTGAGCGGGAATGAAGAGATAGCGGAGAGGCTACGATCTTTACATCAGGCGGAGGTGAGATTCAGCTACCTGGGCCAGTTCGATCAGGTTTTGCAGGAATCTTCTCCGTTTATGCCGAGCCGCCGCACTATAGGCGCGCTCCGCAGCCCGCGAAGAGATCGCAGTCATTTGCTGGAGATCAACGGCGTCACCCAGCGAGGGCGGCTGCGACTGGATTGGACTTACAGCGAAAATTTGCATCGCCGTGCGACGATCGAGCGTCTCGCTCAGGATTTCGTCGAAGCGTTGCGGCGATTGATCGCGCATTGCCAGAGCCCAGAAGTTGGTGGCTATACCCCATCCGATTTTCCGCTGGCCAATGTCAGCCAGAGACAGCTTGACGGCCTGATAGCCAGATTCAGTAAGACGCAGACTTCAGTTAAGCGCTGACGGAAAAGTTTCGAGGCGCAATTGTCTTTCATTTTACATTTATCATTTTACATATGTCATTTGTCGTTGATTGCATCATTCAGGGGCGAATGAATGACGAATGACAAAATTACGAATGACAAATGGAAAATGAAAAATACCGAACAATTTTTGCCTGACCGCTTAGGTGAGTATGGAAATTCAAGATTTGTATCCTCTGTCTCCGTTGCAACAGGGGATGCTCTTTCATGATCTCTACGCCCCGGAGTCTGGGATGTATGTCGAACGTCTCAGGTACACGATCCGGGGAGACCTGAACGTGGCGGCGTTCGAGCAGGCCTGGCGACAAGTGGTGGAGCGTCACCCGGTCTTGCGTTCGGCTTTCATTTGGGAAGAAGTGGATGAGCCGCTGCAGGCCGTATTCCGCGAAGTAGAGACCCCCCTGGAATTCCAGGATTGGCGCGGTGCGCCTGTCGCCGAGCAGGAAGAGCGGTTGCAGGCTCATCTTGCTGGGATATTGCAGAGAGGATTCAAACTCTCCCGGCCGCCGCTTCAGATGTTGACTCTGATCCAAATGTCGGACCGGATCAGCGAGTTTATCTGGAGCTATCACCACCTGCTGCTTGATGGGTGGTCGGTCTCCTTGATTCTGGGCGAGATCATCACGCTCTACGAAGCCTTCTGCCAGAGACAGAATGCGCAATTGGAAAAGATCCGCCCCTATCGCGACTACATCGCCTGGCTGAAGCGCCAGGATCAAGCCGAAGCCGAGGCCTTCTGGCGCAAAGCGTTGAAGGGGTTTACCCCTCCAGCTGCTATCTCGATGAACGGAGCGCACGACGACCTGACTGGACGGCAAGAGGACTACGAATCGCTGCAGATGCGCCTTTCAATAGAGACGGGTGAAAGATTGGATGCTTTCGCCCGCCGGCATCGTTTGACAGTGAATACCGTGGTGCAGGGGGGCTGGGCGTTGCTGCTGAGCTGCTATAGCGGGGAGCAGGACGTGGTCTTTGGAGAGGTTGTCTCCGGCCGCCCGCCTGATTTGGCTGGGTCGGAGTCGATGGTGGGCATGTTCATCAATACCTTGCCAGTGCGGACGCAGGTATCCCCTGAAACTTCGGTGTTGTCCTGGCTGGAGCGACTCCAGGCGCGGCAAATCGAGGCGCGCCGGTACGAATACAACCCGTTGGTCAAAGTGAGGGAGTGGAGTGAAGCGCCGCGCGGGCTGCCATTGTTTGAGAGCATCGTCGTCTTTGAAAACCCGACAATGGGCGTCCGGTTAGGCCGTCAGGAAGGAAGCCCGGAGATCAGCTATTCGACCCATTACGCCACTATCACAGGCTATCCGCTCACCGTGGTGATCGAGCCAGGCCCCGAGGGTGTGTTGGTGGTATTTACCTATGATCGCCGTCGCTTCAAGTCCGACGTGATACAGCGAATGCAGATGCGTTTCCAAACCTTGTTAGATGGCGTCCTGGCCGATCCCGAACGACGCCTCTCGGATTTGCCGCTGTTGACGAAGGCCGAAGAGCGGCAGCTTGTTCGAGAGTGGAATCGCGCTCAGGCTGAGCATTCGACAGAGGCATGCTTTCATCAGTTGTTTGAGGCGCAGACCGAGCGCACGCCCGATGCGGTGGCCGTCGTTTTTGAAGATAACCAACTGGATTATCAGGAGCTGAATAAACGTGCGAATGAGTTGGCGCATCATTTGCGCAACCTAGGCGTGGGGCCGGAGGTGTTGGTGGGCGTCTGTCTGGAGCCTTCCATCGAAATGATGGTGGGCTTGTTGGGCACACTTAAAGCAGGTGGCGCTTATGTGCCGTTGGATCCGAGCTATCCGGAAGAGCGTCTGGCTTTTATGCTGGAAGATGCCGACGTGGCGGTTTTGCTCACGCAACAAAAATTGGCGGAGCGACTGCCCAAGCGTCAGGCCCAAGTCGTTTGCCTCGATGCCGACTGTGAGAGCATCGCTAAACGGAGTGGAAGGAATCCGGCCAACCAATCGGGACCAGATAATCTGGCTTATGTGATTTATACCTCTGGGTCCACGGGCAAGCCTAAAGGAACATTGATCACGCATCGCGGATTGACCAATTACTTACACTGGTGTCTTTCTGCTTACCCGTTGCAGGAAGGTCGCGGTTCGCTGGTTAACTCCACCATTGCCTTTGACGCCACCATCACCGCGATCTTCAGCCCATTATTGGCCGGACGTACCGTCAGATTGCTTCCTGACATTATCGACGTCGAAGCGCTGGGGACCGCGCTGGGCCAGGAAGGAAATTACAGTCTGATCAAAATTACTCCGGCGCACCTGGAAATTCTCAGCCACCAATTGTCGCCGGAAAAAGCTGGCGCACTTGCCAGGTCATTCATCATCGGAGGAGAAAACCTGGTGGCGGATCGAGTCGCCTTTTGGCAAGAACATGCGCCCGATACGCTTTTATTTAACGAATATGGTCCTACCGAGACCGTGGTGGGCTGCGCGGTCTTCGAGGCGCGCCAATGGCGGGGAAGAGGCTCGGTGCCCATCGGCCGGCCAATTCACAACACGCAGGTTTATGTTCTGGATGGTCACCGACGGCCGGTTCCGATCGGGGTGGCAGGTGAATTATTCATCGGCGGCGTTGGTGTGGCGCGCGGCTATTTGAATCTGCCCGGGCTGACCGCCGAAAAGTTCGTCCCCGATCCATTTTCTGATGAGCCGAAGGCCCGACTGTATCGGACTGGAGATATGGTGCGTTATCACGCTGACGGGAATATGGAATTCCTGGGACGCGCTGATGAACAAGTCAAGATTCGAGGTTACCGTATCGAGTTGGGAGAGATCGAATCGGTGCTGAACCAGCACCCCGCGGTGTGTGAGAGCGCGGTCATCGCTCAAGATGACAAACGCGGTAATAAGCGTCTGGTAGCTTACCTCGTCACCGATCCCGCGGCCTCGCTTTCCGAGCTTTCAAGCAAAGAGTTGCGCGGATTCATCAAGACGAAGCTGCCAGACTATATGGTGCCTTCGGCCTTTGCATTGCTGGATGCTTTGCCCCTGACGCCGAACGGTAAAGTTGATCGCCGGGCGCTGCCCTCGTTGCATGAATCACGGTCTGATTCGCGCGATTCGTCAGGAGGCGCCCGCGACCCCCGCAATAGGGTGGAAGAGATTCTGGCCGGGGTCTGGGCTCAGGTTCTCGGCATTAAGCAGGTGGGAATACACGATGACTTCTTCGAGATGGGCGGCGATTCCATTCTCAGTATTCAGGTAGTCAGCAAAGCTAATCAGGAGGGGCTGCGTGTAACTCCCAGGCATATCTTCCAGCATCCGACTATCGCCGAGCTGGCCTTGGTGGTGGATACAGCCGTGACGATCCAGGCCGAGCAGGGGCTGGTGAAGGGGCAATTCCCGCTGACGCCGATCCAGCATTGGTTCTTTGAACAGAATCTTCCTGAACCGCATTATTGGAACCAGGCGATTTTGCTAGATGTGCGGCAGGCGCTGGACCCCTCGCTCTTGCAGCGGGCTGTCGGGCTATTGCTTGCGCATCACGACGCTCTGAGGCTGCGCTTCGAGCGATATGAATCGGGTTGGCGCCAGAACAATGCCGGATGGGATGAAGCGG
Source organism: uncultured Acidobacteriota bacterium (assembly GCA_963796275.1). Classification (GTDB taxonomy): domain Bacteria; phylum Acidobacteriota; class Blastocatellia; order RBC074; family RBC074; genus JAKEHZ01. Next base: position 157,405 of record CAWCKY010000006.1, read on the forward strand.
ATCGATCCTTGATCACATTCGCCCGCGTCGATCTGGCGGACGTTACCGAACGTGAACGAAGCGCGGCTATTGAAGCCAAGGCGGCAGAGTGGCAGGAGAGTTTGAATTTATCGCAAGGGCCGCTGCTGCGTGTGGTGCTCTTCGATCTCGGACCACGGCAATCCAGCCGTCTGCTGATCTTGATTCATCATCTGGCGATTGATGGAGTCGCCTGGCGCATCCTGGTGGAAGACTTGATGACCGCCTACCAGCAATTGAGCCGGGGCGAGAATGCGCAACTGCCGCCCAAGACGACTTCCTTCGGAGATTGGGCCCAAAAATTGGCGGCGTATGCGCGAACGACCGAGCTGAAACAGGAGTTGGGGTATTGGCTGGCACCGGCCCGCGTCAGGGTGCCTCGCCTGCCAATGGATTATCCGGAGGGGCCCTGGGCCAACACTGAAGTCTCCGCCCGCGTCGTGTCGGTCTCGTTGACCGTTGAAGAAACACAGGCTCTGTTGCATGAAATTCCGAGCGCATATCGGACTCAGATCAACGATCTATTATTGACGGCTCTCGCACAATCCTTCTCGCAAATGACCGAGTCGCGAGCGCTGTTGGTTGATCTGGAAGGCCACGGACGGGAAGCGATATTTGACGACGTGGACCTCTCGCGCACCGTGGGCTGGTTCACGGCGATCTTTCCGGTGCTCTTGAATCTGGAAGCTTGGGAGCCGGGAGAGGCTTTAAAGTCGATCAAAGAGCAGCTTCGCGCCATTCCGAACCGAGGCGTCGGCTATGGTCTGCTGCGTTACTTGAGTGGAGATGAAGAGATCGCCGCGCAGTTGCGACAATTGCCGCAAGCCGAAGTGAGCTTCAACTATCTGGGCCAGTTCGATCAACTGCTGCCTGAAGGGGCGCTGTTCGGGCCAGCCACGGAATCCGTCGGGCCGGCACGTAGCCCGCGGGATCTCGCCGCTATCCGCTGGAAATCAATGCATTCATCACCGGAGGCAGATTGCAGTTGGAGTGGACCTACAGCGAGCGCATTCATCGCCCCGAGACAATCGAATATCTGGCCCAAAGTTATGCTTCGGCCCTGCGCGCGCTCATCTCCCATTGCCTGTCTGCAGAAGCAGGCGGTTACACTCCCTCGGACTTCCCGCTGGCGAATTTGAAGCAGTCGAAGCTGGATTGGCTGACCGGCGCGGATCGCGAAATCGAAGACATTTATCCGCTGGCGTCCGTGCAGGAGGGGATGCTCTTCTACACTCTTTTAACGCCGGAGTCCGGAGCTTATGTCACTCAGATGATCTATCAACTGGAAGGCTTAAACGTCGAAGCGATGAAGCGGGCCTGGCAACGGGTCTTGGACCGTCATCCGGTTTTGCGAACCGCCTTCGTCTGGAAGAACCTCGATAACCCGCTTCAGATAGTCCGCCGGCGGGTGGATTTGGGCATAGAGGAAGAAGACTGGCGCGGGATATCTCCTGATGAGCGAAAAGAGCGCTTTGACAACTTTTTGAAAGCGGAGTCCTCGCGCGGTTTCCCGCTTTCCCAGGCGCCGCTGATGCGGATGACGCTTTTCCGGGCGTCGGAGACTAGCTATCAATTAGTCTGGACCTACCACCATCTATTACTTGACGGTTGGTCTGTGCCATTGCTGGTCAAAGAATTTCTGAGTTTCTATGAAGCTTTTGACAAAGGGCAGGAGTTACAAGCGGAGCGCGGCCGTCCCTATCGTGACTATATCGAATGGCACAGGCGGCAAGCCCATTCCAGTGCTGAGGCGTTCTGGCGGAGGTTGCTCAAAGGCTTCGCCTCACCCACACCACTGGGGTCGCTCGGGGCGATAACGGATCAATCGCTGAAGGAGAGCGGGTATGCCGAGCAAGAAGTCAGGCTGGATGAAGCGACGACGGACGCCCTTTATTTCTTTGTTCGAAGTCAGCGGCTGACCCTGAACATTCTATCGCAGGCGGTTTGGTCATTGATGTTGTCCCATTACAGCGGCAGCAAGGATGTTGTTTTCGGCGCTACCCTTTCGGGACGGCCGGTCGATTTACCGGGCGCGGAGACGATGATCGGTTTGTTCATCAACACGCTGCCGGTTAGGGCGCGAGTCGCGCCGGAGATGCCATTGACGCAGTGGCTGAGAGAACTGCAAGCGCAGCAAGCGGAGATACTGCCATATGAGAGCAGCCCGCTCAATGAGGTCCAGCGGTGGAGCGATGTTCCACAGGATAAGCCTCTGTTTGAAAGCATCGTAGTTTTCGAGAACTTTCCGATGGATGGCGTCCAGTCGCTCCAGGACCGAGGTCTGAAGTTTGTCAACACCGGCTTCATTATTAGGAACAACTTCCCTCTCACGCTGAGAGTCGTGCCTGGTTCACGGTTGTTATTGAATATTCTGTATGACAACGGACGATTTGCGGCCGATACCATCGCCGGGGCGCTGGCGCAGTTTGAAATGCTGTTGCGGAACATCGTCGCTCAGCCCGAGGTCAAACTGTCAGAGTGCCTGGAAACGCTGGCCGAAGCCGACCGCCGCCGCCGGGGCATGAAAGAGGAAGAATTCAAAGCTGTCAGCCGTCAGAAATTGCGAAATATCAGGCGGAAAACGATGGACAGCACCCAATCGAGTAATGGTGATGAAAGGTAAAGCATATATGTTCAGCTCTAGTGTAGAAGTACGAGATAAGAACATTGAAAAGGAAAGCAAGGCGACGATCGAGGGATTCAGGCTGTCCCCGCAACAGGCGCATCTGTGGTTGTTGCAGCAAGAGGCCCAATATCCACCTTACAATTCCGAATGTGTCGTGTTGATCAAGGGACCCCTGGATGCGCAGTTGTTAGAGGCGGTCCTCAATCAGGTCGTGAGGCGGCATGAAATCTTGCGTACCACCTTTCGCCGCTTGCCCGCGATGACCCTGCCACTACAGGTCATCTCCGAAAAGGGGCAGGTGATGATGCGGACTTGCAATTTGAACGGCCCGGTGGCTCACGCGCAAGAAGGCTCGATCGAATCATTACTTAAAGAGACCGGCCTTGACGAAGCCGGTCGGACGCCCTTCGATTTTGAACGGGGACCGATGTTGCAAACTACACTGGCGCGACTCACGCCGGAGACGCATCTGTTGTCGCTCAGGCTGCCGGCGTTGTGCGCCGATGCGGCGTCGCTCGAAAATCTGGCGCGGGAAATCAGCCGCGATTACGCGGCTCACTTCAATGGCGCTGAGGCGCCCGATGAGCCGTCGCAATACGCCGATCTTGCCGAATGGCAGAATGAATTGCTGGAATCGGCGGAGACAAAGGCCGGCCGGGATTATTGGCGCGAGCGATCGTTGGCTGCGCCTCTCGTCGCGCCTCTTCCTTTTGAAAATCGGCGCGCGGAAAAGAATAAGACCGGATCGGCGCTGGGCCGCTTTACCCCGCGATCTCTGCCGGCCGCGGTGGATCCGGATCTGGCGGCGCAAATCGCAGCATTGGCTCATAGACACGGAACTTCAATCAAGATCGTACTGCAAGCCTGCTGGCAAATCCTGCTCTGGCGCGGCGCCGGAGAGATTCCCATCGGCGTCTCTTACGACGGTAGAAATTATGAAGGGCTGCAAGACGCACTGGGATTGTTTGTACGCTTCCTGCCAATAAATTGCCACCTGGAAGAAGACTTCACATTCGTTGAGGTTCTGAACCAACTCGGTGAATCGGCGCGTGAGGCGCAGGCGTGGCAGGAATGCTACACCTGGGAACAGAAAGATGATAACGGTCTTACATTCTTCCCGCTTTGTTATGAATACTCGGACCTGCACACCGGCTATCAAGCAGGTTCGAGCGCTTTTTCAGTCGTGCATCTGTCCGCTTGCACGGACCGTTTTAAACTCAAGCTCGCCGCGCTCCATCATGCCGATCGCTTGATCCTGGACATCCACTACGACGCCGACCTCTTCACGCGCGATGACATCGCCCTACTGGCTCGGCAGTATCTGACTTTACTCGGCAACGCCGTCGCGGCTCCCGGCGCCGCGCTCGAGGAGTTGAGCCTGCTCGGAGAGACACAGCGGGAGCGTATCCTGCGCCAGTTCAATCCGGCGCCCACCAGCTTCTCGCCCCGTCCCATCCATCATCTAATCGAGGCTCAGGCAGCGCTCAGGCCCGAAGCCACGGCGGTGGTGGTGGAAGACCAGCAACTGAGTTACGGCGAACTCAACCGTCGCGCCAACCAACTGGCCCATCACTTGCAAATGCTGGGCGTCGGTCCTGAAGAGGTGGTGGGCTTGAGCCTCGAACGCTCGGTGGAGTTGGTGGTGGGGATGCTGGCGATTCTGAAAGCTGGAGGGGCATACCTGCCGCTGGACCCGGCTCTGCCGGCCGAGCGGCTGGCGGGCATGATGGCGGCCGCGAGGCCGCGGGTGGTGGTGACGCAGGAGAGATTGCGGATAGGGGATTGGGCGGCCTCCACCACAGAAAATGATGACTGGGGATTGGGGGCTGAGGACTGGGAATGTACAGATATGTTGCGCCAGCTCCGAGTCCCCATATTCGTTGTATCCGGGCGTCGCGCACGAGCAGAAGGGTCCACGGCAATCCTCAATCCGCAATCTGCAAACCGCAAACCCGTGATGGTTTGTCTGGATGCGGAGGGGGAGATGATAGGGAGTGAAAGCGATGAAAACCCCGGCAGCCAGGTGGGGCCGGAGCATCTGGTTTACGTGCTGTTCACCTCGGGTTCGACCGGGAGGCCGAAAGGAGTGGCGGTCGAGCACCGGCAGCTGCACGCATATCTGGAAGGAGTGCGGGAGCGGTTGGGACTGCCGGAAGAGGCGAGCTATGCGACGGTGACGACCTTCGCGGCCGATTTGGGGCACACGGCGATCTTTCCGGCGCTGTGCGGGGGAGGGACGCTGCACGTGGTGAGTAAGGAGCGAGCGGCAGACGCGTGGGGGATGAGTGAGTATTTCAGGCGGCATCGGATCGACTGCCTGAAGATAGTGCCGTCGCACTTGAAGGCGCTGTTGGGGGTGAAGGATGGGGCGCAGGCATTGCCTGGGCGGCGGCTGGTGTTGGGGGGAGAAGCGTCGAGCTGGGAGTTGATCGGGCGTGTGCGGGGGTTGGCGCCGGAGCTGAGGATAATGAATCACTACGGGCCGACGGAGACGACGGTGGGAGTGTTGACCTGTGAGGTGGAGCAAGAGGGAGAGCAAGAGAGTGGGAATGTGCCGTTGGGGCGACCGCTGAAGGGAGCGCGGGTGTACGTGCTGGACCGGCGGATGGAGCCAGCGGCGGTGTGGGTAGTGGGAGAGGTGTACGTGGGAGGGGAGCAGGTGGCGCGCGGCTATTTGAATGAAGCGGAGCAGACGGCGGTGCGATTCGTGCCGGATCCATACAGTGAGGAGGAGGGGAAGAGGTTGTACCGGACGGGAGATTTGGGGAGGTACATGCCGGATGGACGAGTGGAGTTTCTGGGACGAGCGGATGATCAGGTGAAGATAAGAGGGTACCGGATCGAGTTGGGAGAGATCGAGGAGGCGCTCAAAGAGCATGCGGGAGTGGGAGAGAGCGTGGTGGTGATAAGCGAGAGCGCGGATGGGGAGAAGCGGCTGGTGGCGTATGTGGCGGCGAGAGAGGGGATGGAGATCGAGGGGAGCGAGTTGCGGCGATATATGAGTGAGAGATTGCCCGAGTACATGGTACCTGGAGCGATAGTGAAGTTGGAGCGGATGCCGTTGACGGCGAACGGGAAGTTGGATCGAGGGGCGTTGCCGGAGCCTGAGAGTGAGATGGAGGGAGAGTATGTGGCGCCGCGGACGCAGATCGAAGAACTGGTAGCCGGCGCCTGGGCCGAGGTTTTAAAGCTAGATGAGATTGGTGCTCACGATGATTTTTTCGAATTGGGCGGGCACTCTCTGCTGGTTACCCGCGTCGCTTCTCGTTTGTCCGAAGCCATTCAGATAGAGATCCCTTTTCAAATCTTCTTCGAGAAGCGGACGGTGGCCGAGCTCGCCGAGAGCATCGAGGCAGCCCTTCGAGGAGAACAAGGTTTGCGAATGCCGCCCATACTGCCGGTAGCGCGAGATCGGGAATTACCTCTCTCTTTCGCCCAGCAACGGCTCTGGTTTTTCGATCAATTGGAGCCGAACAGCTCCGCCTACAACATTCAAGATGCGGTTCGCCTCGCGGGGCGGCTCGACTCGCGAGCCTTGGAGCAAACGCTCAGTGAGATCGTGCGGCGCCATGAGGTCTTGCGAACCAGTTTCCCGGCGGTCAACGGGCGTCCGGCGCAGGTGATCGCCGAAGCCAGGCCGATGAGGTTGCCGATAGTCGATCTAAGCGATCTGCCGCAGTCGCAACGGGAGGCTGAAGCGAGTCGGCTTGTTGCGGAGGAGGCCGTGCGGCCCTTCCGCTTGGATCAGGGACCGTTGTTGCGAGGCGGATTATTAAGGCTCCAGGAGGATGATCACATCCTGATATTCACAGTGCATCACATTATCAGCGATGCCTGGTCAATGGGCGCGCTGGTTCGAGAAGTGGCGGCGCTCTACGCGGCTTTCTCCGCAGGGAGCCCCTCGCCCTTGCTCGAGCCACGCGTCCAGTACGCGGACTACGCGCATTGGCAGCGCGAGTGGTTGCGCGGAGAGGTTCTGGATCGTCATGTGTCTTACTGGAAGGAACGGCTCGACGGCATTCCAGCGGCGCTGCTACTGCCCACCGACCGGCCCCGACCGGCGACGCAGACGTTTCGCGGCGAGCGGCATTTCCTGGAGCTTTCTCGACCGATGACCGATGCCATCAAAGCGCTGAGCCGCCACGAAGGTGCGACTCTTTTCATAACACTGCTGGCGGCCTTTAAAGTTCTGATGCGCTACTACGCTTCGCAGGACGACATCGTGGTGGGGACCAACGTCGCCAATCGCAATCACTCTGAGACCGGGGACATGGTGGGGTTCTTCGTCAACCAGCTGGTGTTGCGCTCCGATCTGTCGGGCGATCCAGGGTTTCGAGAGTTGCTGAGCCGCGTTCGTCGCGTAGCGTTGGAAGCGTACAGTCATCAGGACCTGCCTTTTGAGAAGCTGGTTGAAGAGCTACAGCCGCGCCGAGATATGAGCCGCTCGTTGTTGTTTCAGGTCAAATTCGAGATGCAAGAAGGCATCAGTCGCATCCTCGAGCTTCCGGGCTTGACGCTGTCACCTATGGAGAGCGAGCACAAAGTGGTGAGACACGATCTGCACCTTTCAATGTGGGAGCGCGAGCAAAGGTTGAGCGGCGCGTTGCAGTACAACATCGACCTCTTCAGCGCCGGCGCGATAGAGAGGATCGCGCGCGATTTCGTTGCCCTTCTTGAAATGATCATGGAAGAGCCGGACGCCAGGCTGAGTGTGTTGGAAGAAAGGCTGCTTGAAAAGGGCAGGCACCAAAAGATGAAGGAAGAGAAAGAATTGGAAGAAGCCAGCCTGAAGATGCTGAGAAGCAAGAGACGAAAAGCCGCATTAAGCGCGAAGGATAGCCAATATCCTATATCTTGAAATCTATATCTTCATATCTCAGCCCTGAAAAGAAGAATGTATATCCTAAGTATTTCCGGCCACCATCACGACGCGGCGGCTGCGCTTCTTAAGGATGGCTGCGTCATCGCCGCCATTGAAGAGGAGAAACTCGCCCGCATCAAGCGCGTCGGAATGAATCAGTGCGGCGGCCTGCCCTATAAAGCTATTAAATATTGCCTGGCGGAGGCCGAGATAGGGATCGAGGATGTCGATTACGTTACGTATTACCTCAAGCCACAGCGCTTATTGCGTCGGCAGTATAAGCTCAATGAGCGGTTTGCGCGGGGCAGCCTTTCTGAGTTGGGCGACCGCAACGCCGCCAGCGTCCATGAGTTTCGCGACAGGATGTGGACGCGGCGACTGATCAAGCGATTGTTGAGCGAATCCTCGAAGGTCTTCGCCGTGGATCATCAGCTTGCCCATGCGGCCAGCTCTTTCTATATGTCCGGCTTTGACCGCGCCGCTATTTTGACGCTCGGCGGGAGGGGAGATCTGACCCCGATCGCATCGGGGATCGGCGAAGGAGGGAAGATTCGTCTTTTCAACCGCATCGAATTTCCCAACTCCCTGGGCTGGGTCTACAGCCTGGTGACGGAATATCTCGGCTTTCATTCCAACGGCGGAGAGCACAAGACGCAATGGCTCAGCGTAACCGGCGAGCCGGAATTCCTTCCGGCCTTCGGTGACCTGATCAGACTTGATAAAACCGGCATTCCGGCGGTGGAGACTTCCTACTTTGCCACTTCCTTCGAAGAGCCGAGCGAAAAGCCGGGCGAAGGGCCGGATCCGTTTTCAGAGGCGTTCTATCGAAGATTTGGCGACTGTTTGCGGTGGAAAGATCGGCGGTTCAATGGAGCGAGGCGATGCTCCTGGGTGGAGAGAATCGAAGATTTGAGCCTGGAATCCCGAATTGGGCCGCGGGCGCCCAGCTATTGCCGGAACCTGGCTCACAGTCTTCAACAGCGCTTGGAGCAAGTCGTCCTGGCATTGGCGGAGAATGTCCGGTTGAAGTCGGGGGTGAATTCTTTATGCCTCGCCGGCGGAGTCGCCCTCAACAGCCTGCTCGTGTCGAGGCTGGTGCGAGAAAGCGGCTATAAACACGTGTTCGTTCAACCAGCGGCCGGGAACGCCGGTTGCAGCCTGGGCGCGGGGCTCTTCCTCTGGCATCACCAGCTTAACGGAGGCGAGCCCCATCCGCTGGAGCACGTCTTCTTCGGACCTCAGTATTCGGACGAGGAGGTGAAGCCGGTTCTCGACAATTGTAAGTTGATCTATCGCTGCATTGTCAGCGATGAAAAGCTCCTGGGCGAGACGGTCGAACTGCTCAGGAAAGGAAACATCGTCGCGTGGTTTCAAGGCCGCGCCGAATTCGGGCCTCGCTCGCTCGGCGCCAGAAGCATCCTGGCCAGCCCGTTGCAGGATTACATGAAAGAGAACCTCAATCTGTTCGTGAAACATAGAGAGGCATTCTGCCCATTCGCGGCCTCGATCCCGGAAGAGAGGGCGGGGGAATTCTTCGAGAGCTGCGGCCCGCTGTCGCGGTTTCTCCTCACCGTCTCGCGGGTCAGAGACGAGAAGCGCCATCTGATTCCCGCCGCTTATTTTGCCAGCGGACTCGCACGCGTCCATACGGTGAGTCGTAAGACAAACCCGCTCTTTTGGCGGTTGCTCAATAAGTTCGGTGAGATGACGGGTGTTCCTATTCTCCTCAACACGTCATTCAACCTCTTCGGCGAGCCGGTTGTTTGCACGCCTCGGGAAGCGGTTCGCGGATATTCCTGTTCAGGGATAGATGCGCTGGTGATCAATAGATTCCTTCTCCGGAAATAACGGAAGAGGAAATTCTGCAAACCAACAACCTGGAGCAAGAAGGAGGAGAAAGACTATGGTTAATACGGAGCAAATCAGACTGGACGAGCAACCGTCACAACGGCCCGTCCTTTACACCAATGCGAGAAATGGAGCGCCGGCGGTAAGACACCTGCTCTCCCTGGCGGAACTGGGGGAGGCGGAACTCGCCCGTCTGGTGGATCGATCCATAAAGTTCGCGGAGACCCGCGGCGAGGGGCCGAAACCACTGACCGACAAGATCGTCGGTATATACTTTCGTAAACCGTCCACTCGCACCCGCAGCTCGTTTACCGTCGGGGCGATGAAACTCGGCGCGCGAACCATCGCCTACGGCCCGAATGACCTGCAACTGGTCACTGGCGAAACCATCGAAGATACGGCTCGGGTCTTGTCTGGCTACCTGGACGCGCTCGTCATCCGCACCAACGGCAGCATCGCCGAGATGCGGGATTTGGCCGATCAGAGCGAAATGGCTGTGATCAACGCCATGAGCGAGAATGAGCATCCCACGCAAGCGATCGCCGATCTGGCGACGATCAAAGAGCGGTTCGGCCGGCTGGCGGACATTCATATCCTCTACCTCGGCGAGGGCAACAATACGGCTACCGCGTTGGCGCTCGCCGTCGCCCAAACGCCTGGCATGAGGGTCACATTCGTGACTCCCGAAGGTTACGGCCTGTCGGAGCCGTTCCTGGAAGAGGCTTGCCAGTTGGCAGGCAAACACGGCGCAATGATCGAGCATCATCACAGCCCGGACGAACTGCCTAGAAACGTCGACGCCGTCTACGCCACGCGCTGGCAAACCATGGGCGAGACTCATTCCGATTTGAACTGGCGCGAGAAGTTCTGGTCCTACCGCGTCACTCCGGCAGTGATGGCGAAGGTCTCTCAACCCGACACAGTCTTTCTACACGACCTGCCCGCAGTGCGCGGCGAGGATGTTGATTCCGAAGTGCTCGACGGCCCGCAGAGCCTCGCCTGGCAACAGGCGCGCCATAAGATGTTCAGCGCCATGGCCGTCCTGGAATGGTGTTTGGCTGCCGGAGCCTAAGGCCTGGGTAAGGGCCGTAGAAATTGGAAATGGGAGAAAAACTTTTTCCATTTCGCGGTCCGCTGAAGGTTGGGGTGAAGAAAATTATGAGCGAAGGTATCTTGTCCACGATCGGTAACACTCCGTTGGTCAGATTGAAGCGGGTATTCAAGGATCTCCAATTTCAGCTCTTCGCCAAGCTGGAGGGGTTCAACCCGGGTGGCAGCGCCAAAGACAGGCCGGCCTTGAACATTCTCGAAGAAGCGATAGAAGCGGGAGTCATTGGGCCGAGAACCGTGATCGTCGAATCGAGTTCCGGAAATCTGGGCATCGGTCTGGCGCAGGTCTGCCGGTATTTTGGATTGCGCTTTATCTGCGTGGTGGATCCAAAGACCACTCAACAAAACATCCGCATCCTCAGGGCTTATGGCGCCGAAATTGATCTCGTCTCGGAATCCGATCCTAAAACCGGGGAGTTTCTTCAATCCCGGATTGATCGTGTCCGGACGCTCCTTCGAACGATCAAAGACAGTTTCTGGCCCAACCAATACGCCAATCTGGCCAATGCGGGCGCCCATTACAAAACAACCATGCGCGAGATAGCCGAGGAATTGGGGGCATTGGGCGGGAAGATTGATTACCTGTTCTGCGCCACCAGCACCTGCGGCACGCTCAGAGGCTGCGCCGAATACGCGCGAGATCACAATCTCGGCGCCAAGATTGTCGCGGTTGACGCGGTGGGCAGCGTGATCTTCGGCGGAAGGCCGGCCAAACGGCTCGTCCCGGGGCATGGCGCGTCGCGACGCCCCGCGCTTTATCGACCGGGACTGGCTGACGACCTCATCCGAGTCACGGATCTGGATTGTGTGGTCGGCTGCCGCCGCATTATGCGCACCGAAGCCATCCTGGTGGGCGGCTCATCGGGCGGCGTGCTGATGGCGGTGAATAAGATCAGGCCACGTATCCCACGCGGCGCGACGTGTGTCGCTATTTTTCACGACCGCGGGGAGCGTTACCTCGACACGATCTATTCGGACGATTGGGTCGAAGAGCATTTCGGTGAAGTGTCAAATCTCTGGCATAGCCAGGTGGGAGTGGAACAATGCACAGTTGCGACATTCTGATTTTGAAAGGTCCTGACGTCCAGACGCTGCTTGCCGGACGCGAGATCGAGATTATAAAGGCGGCGCAGAGCGCTTACGAGACGCACGCCCGAGGCGAGAGTTCATTGCCTCACTCCACGTTTCTGCGCTTTCCCGATAATCAGCGGGACAGGATCATCGCCTTGCCTGCTTACCTGGGCGGTCCATTCGGGGTCGCCGGCGTCAAATGGGTGGCCTCATTTCCCGGCAATCTGGAAAGAGAGTTGGAACGGGCTTCGGCGCTGGTGGTATTGAATTCGACGGAAACTGGCAGGCCCCAAGCCATCCTCGAAGGATCCATCATCAGCGCGAAGCGAACCGCCGGGAGCGCTGCTCTGGCTGCGCAATGGTTGCACAACGGCAAAGACGCCAATCCCGCAGGCTTGATCGGATGCGGGTTGATCAATTTCGAAATCGCCAGGTTCCTCCTGGCGGCGACGCCTGAGATCGGTCATTTCGTCGTTCAAGATTTGGACCTGGCCCGCGCAGAGCTGTTCAAGGCCAGGCTCCAACAGACATTCGGTAAGGTCGAGGTGGAGATCGCCAAAGACGTGAAGACAGTTCTGCGACGCTGCCCGCTCATCTCGCTGGCGACCACGGCGATAACGCCGCACATCGGCGACCTACGGGATGTCTCTCCAAACGCGACGATCCTCCACGTCTCGCTGCGAGACCTCTCGCCCCAGGTCATTCTCTCCTGCGACAACGTGGTGGACGACATTGATCACGTCTGCCGCGCCCAGACTTCTATCCACCTGGCAGAACAGCTCACTGGTGGTAGGGATTTCATCCGCTGCTCTCTGGCCGACATTCTGATGGGCAAGACCGCCGCCCGCAGCGACGCCGAGAGCATCGCCGTCTTCACCCCGTTCGGCCTGGGAGTGCTCGACCTGGCAGTTAGCCAGCTCGTCCGGGACCTTGCGCTCGAACAGGGATGTGGAACTTTCATCCGGTCGTTTCTGCCCGAACCATGGGTTGGGTCTACGCCGAACTGTTAGTTGGCTTCTTTGGAAAGCCCATAGAAGATCAGTCGGTCTGGTGGCGAAAGCAGCGCGAACTAACAGTTCGCCAAACATCAAGGTAGTTATGCAAAAAACAAAATCAACGGCGCCCGGCTTGGGAAAAATGGGCGCCGTCAAGCGTAAGACTGTCAGCGTTTCAACGGAAAGGTTGATTGTGATGGAACCGCTCAGGCCGGGCGTTTCGCTTCCATTGGTAATTAGCCCCGCTTATCCCGGGGTAGACATAATCGAATGGGCGCAGCGTAATCCCGAGTCTATCGATATGTGGTTGCTCAAACACGGCGCAATACTTTTCCGGGATTGGCGGATGAACTCCGTTGACGAATTCGAGCGGTTTGCGGCTGCCGTCGCCGGGGAAGATTTGATGGATTATTCCTATCGCTCCACGCCCCGGAGCGCGGTGAGCGGCAAAATCTTCACTTCAACCGAGTACCCCGCAGATCAATCCATTCCTCTGCACAACGAGATGGCGTACTCGCGCGTCTGGCCAATGAAGATCTGGTTTCATTGCGTGAAAGCCGCCGAAGTGGGCGGGGAGACGCCGATAGCCGACAGCCGGGAAGTCTTCGCGCGCATTGACCCGCGAGTTCGCGAGCAGTTCATGCGGAAGCAGGTGCTCTACGTTCGCAACTATGGGGGCGGACTGGACCTCTCCTGGCAAAACGTGTTCCAGACCACAAGCAGATCGGAAGTTGAGGCGTTCTGTCTCAGAGCCGGAATCGAATTTGAGTGGAGGGGCGGAGACCGTTTGAGGACGCGCCAGGTCTGTCAGGCCGTCGCTAGGCACCCGAGGACTGGCGAGATGGTCTGGTTCAATCAGGCGCATCTCTTCCATGTGTCGAGCCTCACGCCGGAAATGCGCGACCTGTTTCTTGCGGAATTCAAAGAAGAAGAACTCGCGCGCAACGTCTATTACGGCGACGGATCTTCGATCGAACCGTCAGCCCTGGAAGCGATTCGTCAGGCTTACCGGCAAGAGACGGTCACCTTCCCGTGGCAATCGGGTGACATTTTGATGCTCGACAATATGCTTGCCGCACATGGACGAACCCCATTCGCCGGCTCGCGAAAGGTCATCGTGGCAATGGCCGAGTCTTTCGCCAGCCAAGACATTTAGGCTGATGCTGATGAAGTGATGGAGTAAGTAAGGTGCATAAGAAAAACCACACAACCATAGAAGGATTTCGTCTTTCGCCTCAACAAGCGCGCCTCTGGATGTTGCAGCAGGATGTCCGATCGGCGCCGTACACGGCCCGATGTTCCATCTCGATCGAGGGCGCGCTTGATGCGCAGCTTTTGGAGGCGGCGCTCAATCAGGTAGTTCAGCGGCATGAAATCCTACGCACCACATTTCACCGTTTGCCCGCAATGATGCTCCCGCTGCAGGTGATCGCGGGCGATGGCAGGCTGGTGATCCGGACGCAAGATTATAGCGGATGGGCGGAGGAGGAGCAGAATGCCGGGCTCGAGTTGTTGGAGCGCGAGGCGGACCAGACGCCGTTCGACCTTGAGCGAGGGCCGCTGGCGCGTGCTCATCTCATCAAACTGGCGCCGGATCGGCACCTGCTACTTCTGCTGCTGTCGGCGTTGTGCGCGGATCGGGCGAGCTTGGAGAACCTGGCGCGGGAGATCGGGTTCTGTTACGCCGCTTACCTGAACGGCGACGAACTGCCAGCCGCGCCAGCGCAATACGCCGACCTGGCCGAATGGCAGAACGAGTTGCTCGAATCGGAGGAGACGGAAGCCGGCCGGGAGTATTGGCGGCGGCGTGATCTTTCGAGCCTCTTGCGTATCAAGGCGCCGTTCGAGAACCGGCGCGGGGACGGCGAGGGTGAGCTGGCGGAATTTGCGCCGCGGCTTCTGTCCGCGACGGTAAATGCCGAACTGGCGGCGAAGGTCGAGGCGCTGGCCCGCGAGCTGCATAGTTCTGAATCGAACATTCTGCTGGCCTGCTGGCAAGCATTGCTCTGGCGACTTACCGGTCAGACAGAGATCATCGCCGGCGTCGCTTATGAGCAGCGGAAACACGACGAACTCAAGGGGGCGCTCGGACTCTTTACCAAGTATTTACCGGTTCATTGCCTCCTGGGAGCGGACAGGCGATTGATCGACGTTTTAGAGCAGATCAACAACTCAGCGCGCGAGCTATATAAATGGCAAGAGTATTTCACCTGGGAACAGATCGCCGGATCGAATGGACATCTCAATGCCACGCCTTTCTTCCACGTCTGCTTCGAGTTTTCAGAACAACCCGCGATTTACCGGGCGGGCGCAGGCGCCTTCTCGATCTCGCGTCAAGACGCCTGCGTTGACCGTTTCAAACTCAAGCTCGCCGCGCTCCATCGCGCCGATCGCTTGATCCTGGACATCCACTACGACGCCGACCTCTTCACGCGCGATGACATCGCCCTACTGGCTCGGCAGTATCTGACTTTACTCGGCAACGCCGTCGCGGCTCCCGGCGCCGCGCTCGAGGAGTTGAGCCTGCTCGGAGAGACACAGCGGGAGCGTATCCTGCGCCAGTTCAATCCGGCGCCCACCAGCTTCTCGCCCCGTCCCATCCATCATCTAATCGAGGCTCAGGCAGCGCTCAGGCCCGAAGCCACGGCGGTGGTGGTGGAAGACCAGCAACTGAGTTACGGCGAACTCAACCGTCGCGCCAACCAACTGGCCCATCACTTGCAAATGCTGGGCGTCGGTCCTGAAGAGGTGGTGGGCTTGAGCCTCGAACGCTCGGTGGAGTTGGTGGTGGGGATGCTGGCGATTCTGAAAGCTGGAGGGGCATACCTGCCGCTGGACCCGGCTCTGCCGGCCGAGCGGCTGGCGGGCATGATGGCGGCCGCGAGGCCGCGGGTGGTGGTGACGCAGGAGAGATTGCGGATAGGGGATTGGGCGGCCTCCACCACAGAAAATGATGACTGGGGATTGGGGGCTGAGGACTGGGAATGTACAGATATGTTGCGCCAGCTCCGAGTCCCCATATTCGTTGTATCCGGGCGTCGCGCACGAGCAGAAGGGTCCACGGCAATCCTCAATCCGCAATCTGCAAACCGCAAACCCGTGATGGTTTGTCTGGATGCGGAGGGGGAGATGATAGGGAGTGAAAGCGATGAAAACCCCGGCAGCCAGGTGGGGCCGGAGCATCTGGTTTACGTGCTGTTCACCTCGGGTTCGACCGGGAGGCCGAAAGGAGTGGCGGTCGAGCACCGGCAGCTGCACGCATATCTGGAAGGAGTGCGGGAGCGGTTGGGACTGCCGGAAGAGGCGAGCTATGCGACGGTGACGACCTTCGCGGCCGATTTGGGGCACACGGCGATCTTTCCGGCGCTGTGCGGGGGAGGAACGCTGCACGTGGTGAGTAAGGAGCGAGCGGCAGACGCGTGGGGGATGAGTGAGTATTTCAGGCGGCATCGGATCGACTGCCTGAAGATAGTGCCGTCGCACTTGAAGGCGCTGTTGGGGGTGAAGGATGGGGCGCAGGCATTGCCTGGGCGGCGGCTGGTGTTGGGGGGAGAAGCGTCGAGCTGGGAGTTGATCGGGCGTGTGCGGGGGTTGGCGCCGGAGCTGAGGATAATGAATCACTACGGGCCGACGGAGACGACGGTGGGAGTGTTGACCTGTGAGGTGGAGCAAGAGGGAGAGCAAGAGAGTGGGAATGTGCCGTTGGGGCGACCGCTGAAGGGAGCGCGGGTGTACGTGCTGGACCGGCGGATGGAGCCAGCGGCGGTGTGGGTAGTGGGAGAGGTGTACGTGGGAGGGGAGCAGGTGGCGCGCGGCTATTTGAATGAAGCGGAGCAGACGGCGGTGCGATTCGTGCCGGATCCATACAGTGAGGAGGAGGGGAAGAGGTTGTACCGGACGGGAGATTTGGGGAGGTACATGCCGGATGGACGAGTGGAGTTTCTGGGACGAGCGGATGATCAGGTGAAGATAAGAGGGTACCGGATCGAGTTGGGAGAGATCGAGGAGGCGCTCAAAGAGCATGCGGGAGTGGGAGAGAGCGTGGTGGTGATAAGCGAGAGCGCGGATGGGGAGAAGCGGCTGGTGGCGTATGTGGCGGCGAGAGAGGGGATGGAGATCGAGGGGAGCGAGTTGCGGCGATATATGAGTGAGAGATTGCCCGAGTACATGGTACCTGGAGCGATAGTGAAGTTGGAGCGGATGCCGTTGACGGCGAACGGGAAGTTGGATCGAGGGGCGTTGCCGGAGCCTGAGAGTGAGATGGAGGGAGAGTATGTGGCGCCGCGGACGCAGATCGAAGAACTGGTAGCCGGCGCCTGGGCTGAATTGCTGGGGTTGGAGCGGGTGGGGGTGAATAACAACTTCTTCGAGCTGGGCGGACACTCGCTGATGGCCACACAGCTCATCTCTCGCGTGCGGGAAGCCTGCGGTGTCGAGCTGCTGCTCCGCAGTCTGTTTGAGGCGCCGACAGTGGCCGGTATGGCCGCAAGTCTTGAAGCGGCGATCAGAGCCGGAAAGTGGGCACCCCCCACCTCAATCGAAAGATATCCGAGGGACGTGGAATTGCCACTTTCATTCGCCCAGCAGCGGCTGTGGTTCCTTGATCAGTTGGAGTCGGGCAGCCCCTTCTACAACATCTTCGCACCCGTGCGGTTGAAAGGGCGGCTCGATCTACAGGCGCTGGAATGTACGCTCACGGAGATTGTACGGCGCCACGAAGCGCTGCGGACAACCTTCCGGACGGTGGAAGGGCGCGCCGTTCAGGTGATCGCCGAGGCCAGACCGCTTAGTTTGCCGGTGACTGACTTGAGCTATTTGCCGCCGGAGCGAAGAGAAGCCGAAGCGCGGCGAATGGCCGAAGAGGAATCGCAGCGGCCTTTCGATCTGGCTCGCGGTCCGTTGCTGCGGGCGCGGTTGTTACGGCTGGATGAAGACGAGCATCTGGCGATGCTAACTCTGCACCACATCATTTCGGATGGTTGGTCGGCCGGGATTCTGATCCGTGAGCTCGCCGCGCTCTACCAGGCCTTCAATGCGGGGCTGCCCTCGCCGCTCGCGGAGCTGCCCATTCAGTACGCAGACTTCGCCGCGTGGCAGCGTCGGTGGTTGCAGGGCGAGACGTTGGACATACAGCTTGCGTACTGGAAACGGAAGTTGGGCGGCGACAGGGCGGCGTTGCAACTGCCCACGGATAGACCGCGTCCGGCGGTTCAGAGATTTCGCGGAGCGCATGAAGCTTTGGCGCTGGGCGCGGGCCTCTCTCAGGCTCTCAAGGCGTTCAGCCAACAGGAGAATGTCACGCTGTTTATGACGCTGCTCGCAGCGTTCAAAGCGTTGCTCCATCGTTATACCGGGCAGGACGACATCATCATCGGCTCGCCAATCGCCAACCGCAACCGCATCGAGATCGAGGGGATGGTCGGATTCTTCGTCAACACACTGGCGCTGCGCGGCGATCTATCAGGAGATCCGAGTTTTCGAGAGCTGGTAAGCCGGGTGCGAGAGGTAGCGCTGGAGGCGTCCGCTTATCAGGGATCTGCCTTTTGAGAAGCTGGTTGATGAATTGCAACTCGCGCGTGACCTGAGCCGTGCTCCGTTATTCCAGGTGGTATTCGTGTTACAGAATGCGCCGAGGCAGGTTCTGGAGCTGCCGGGGCTGACTCTGACTCCGATGGAGATCGAGGGCGAGACGGCGAAATTCGATCTGATTCTGGGCCTCAGCGAGACGGATCAGGGGCTGATGGCGAAGGTCGAATACAACACGGACTTGTTCGAAGGCGCGACGATACGCCGGATGCTTACGCATTTTCAAAACCTGCTTGAAAGCGTGGTCGTTGAGCCACGCCAGCGACTCTCCGAATTGCCGCTGCTCGGCGAAGTCGAGCGCCGGCAATTGTTGGAATGGAACGCGTCGAGCGTCCGTTACCCGGCGAAGACTTGCCTGCATCAACTCTTTGAAGCCCAGGCGGCGCGAACGCCCAATGCTGTCGCGGTCACTTTTGATGATGAGCGATTCAGCTACCAACAGCTCAACGCCCGCGCCAATCAATTGGCCCACCACTTGCGCGCGCTGGGAGTTGGGCCGGATGTTCTGGTCGGTCTCTGCCTGGAACGTTCCCTCGATCTGGTTGTCGCAATCCTGGCCGTTCTCAAGGCCGGCGGAGCTTACTTGCCACTCGATATGGCCTATCCCAAAGATCGGCTGGCCTTCATGTTGGAGGACAGTCAGGCGCCGGTGCTGTTGACTCAACAGCGCCTGCTGGAGCAATTGCCTGAACATCGGTCGGGGGCGAACTGCCCGCATCTGATTTGTATAGACAGCGAATGGGAGTTGATTGAGCGGGAGAGTGCGGAGAATCCGACAAACGAGGCGACGGCCGATAACCTGGCCTATGTGATCTATACCTCAGGGTCGACCGGCAGACCGAAAGGAGCGCTGGTCAGTCACGCCAACGTCGTACGCCTCTTTTCAGCAACGCAGGATTGGTATCACTTCGATGAACGCGATGTATGGACGCTCTTCCACTCATATGCCTTCGACTTCTCGGTCTGGGAGTTATGGGGTGCGCTGCTCTATGGCGGGCGGTTGGTTGTGGTTCCTTACTGGGTGAGCCGTTCGCCGGAAGCCTTCCACGAATTGTTGCGCCGCGAGCATGTGACCGTGTTGAACCAGACGCCATCGGCCTTCCGCCAATTGATTCGCTCGGCAGCGCTGCCGTCAGCCCCGGTGGAAGAGCAGGCCGAGACCGCGCCGGCGCTGGCGTTGCGGTTGGTCATCTTCGGCGGAGAAGCGCTTGAGCTGAACAGTCTGAAGCCCTGGTTTGACCGCTACGGAGACGAGCTCCCGCAACTGGTCAATATGTACGGGATCACTGAGACGACGGTGCACGTCAGTTTCCGGCCGATTCGGGCGGCAGATTTGGACGAAGGCAAGGGAAGCGTGATCGGCGGATCGATTCCTGACCTGTGGGTCTACGTGTTGGACGCGCATTTACGGCCCACGCCGATCGGCGTTCCAGGGGAGATGTATGTGGGCGGTGCCGGAGTGGTGCGCGGCTATCTCAACCGTCCGGAGTTGACCGTGGAGCGGTTCATCCCCGATCCATTCGGAGCTGAACCGGGGGCGCGTTTATACCGGACGGGAGAATCTGGCGCGTTACTTGGCGGACGGCGATCTGGAGTATCTAGGCAGGATCGATCATCAGGTCAAGATTCGCGGCTTTCGCATCGAACTGGGCGAGATCGAAGCCATGCTCAATACACATCCGCTGATTGGCGAGGCTGTTGTTTTGGCTAGAGAGGACACGCCCGGCGAGAAACGCCTGGTCGCTTATCTTGTGACGAAGCCGGACACAGCGCCTTCGATTAGCGAGTTGCGCGAATTCCTGAGACAGAAACTGCCTGAGTACATGACGCCGGCAGCATTTGTGACGCTCGACGCCTTGCCGTTGACGGAAAACGGCAAGTTGGATCGCCGCGCGTTGCCCGCCCCCGACGTTACGAGACCCGAGTTGGAAGAAATCTATGCCGCTCCGAGCAATGCTCGCGAGGAAATGCTGGCGGAGATTTGGGCCAAGGTGCTTGGGCTTGAGCGAGTCGGCATTCACGACAATTTCTTCGAGCTCGGCGGGGATTCCATCCTCAGCATTCAGATCATCGCCCGAGCGAACCAGGCAGGTTTCCGATTGTCTCCCAAGCAGGTCTTTCAATGCCAAACAGTCGCGGAGTTGGCGGCGGCGGCCGAGACGGTTCCGTCCATTGAAGCCGAGCAGGGCTTGGTTACAGGCCCGGCGCCGCTCACTCCGATCCAGCGCTGGTTCTTCGAACATCGGTTGCCCGAGCATGACCACTGGAATCAGGCGTTGTTGTTTGAAACGCGGCAGGCGTTATCACCCGCGCTACTGGAACAGGCGGTTCAGCGATTGATTGAGCATCACGACGCTCTGAGGCTGCGATTCACGCCGGAGGAAGCGGGCTGGCGCCAAACTATCGCCGAATCGGGCGTATCGACGACTTTCACCGTTATCGAACTGTCCGGCTTACCCGAAGCGGAACGATTATCAACCCTCGAAGCGAAGGCGGCCGAACTACAGGCCAGCCTGAGCCTGTCTGAAGGGCCGCTGTTGCGGGTCGTCTATTTTGATCTTGGGAATCAGGAAGCGGGCCGCCTGCTGATCATTATTCATCATCTCGCCGTTGACGGCGTGTCGTGGCGGATTCTGTTGGAAGACTTGCAGATGGCGTACCGGCAGTTGAGTCATGGCGAAGCGATCGCGCTCCCGCCCAAGACGACTTCATTCAAGCGCTGGGCTGAGAGACTCTCCGAATATGCGCGATCCGAAACGGTAATGGCGGAGCAATTTTATTGGCTGGACGAAATCCGCGCGCAAGCCGCCAGGCTGCCAGTGGACTATTCCGGCGGCGCGAACACTGAAGCGTCGGCGCGTAGCGTCGCTGTCTCGCTCACCGTTGAAGAGACCAGAGCGCTTTTGCAGGAGGCGCCTGAAGCCTATCACACGCAGATCAACGATATATTGCTGACCGCTCTGGGACAGTCTTTAAGGGAGTGGACGGGCGCCCGCTCGTTGCTCGTGGACATGGAAGGGCATGGCCGCGAGGACATATTCGATAACGCTGACCTGTCGCGCACGGTGGGCTGGTTCACCACGATCTATCCCGCATTCCTGCGATTGGAGAAGGCGTTCAATCCGGGAGAGGTTTTGAAGTCGGTCAAGGAGCAGTTGCGAGCCATTCCCCAACGCGGCCTTGGTTACGGATTGCTACGTTACCTAAGCGGAGATGAAGAGATTGCCCAGGCGTTGCGGCGCCTGCCGCAGGCCGAAGTGAGCTTCAACTATCTGGGGCAGTTGGATCAGGCGCTGCCGGCGGATTCGCTGCTGGCGCCGGCGCGCGAATCAAGCGGGCCGGTTCACAGCCCGCATGGGCTCCGCAAACATTTACTGGATGTGCGTGGAAGCGTCGCGCGGGGTCAATTGCATCTGGTCTGGACTTACAGTGAAAACGCACATCGCCGCGCCACTATCGAGCGCCTGGCCCGGAGCTATATCGAGGCACTGCGGGGGCTCATCGCGCATTGTCAGTCTCCCGAAGTGGGAGGCCACACACCATCGGATTTCCCGTTGGCGCAACTCGATCAGGTCGAACTTGATCAGGCGTTCGCGGAATTTGAGTTTGAAGAGAGTTAGACCAAGTGAGCACAAAAAGCAGAACCATTGAAGATACCTATCCGCTCTCTCCGCTGCAGGAAGGGTTGTTGTTCCACAGCCTGCTCGCTCCGGATTCCGGCGTTTACGTCACTCAGGTCACGTGTACGCTGCGCAACTTGAACGTCCCGGCGCTGGAGCGCGCCTGGCGCCAGGTTACCGACCGGCAACCGATTTTGCGCACGGCCTTCGTCTGGAAAAATCTGGACCGACCGCTTCAGGTGGTGGGACGTAAAGTGGGCGTGCCGTTGGAACGGCAAGACTGGCGCGGCATGTCGGCGCTGGATCAGGCAGAGCGGTTCGCCGCCTATCTGGAGGCCGATCGTCGTCGCGGTTTTAAAATCTCTAAAGCCCCGTTGATGCGCCTGGCCTTATTCCAGGTGGCTGAAGATACCTACCGCTTTGTGTGGAGCCATCATCACATCCTGCTGGATGGGTGGTCTGTTCATCACCTGATCAAAGAAGTATTCGTTTTGTATGAAGGCTTATGCCGCGGCCAAGCTATTCGCCTTGAACCAATCCGCACTTATCGCGACTACATCGCCTGGCTCCGGCAGCAGGATCTGGCTTTGGCTGAAAGCTACTGGCGGCGGGCACTGCGGGGCTTTCAGGCCCCGACTTCCCTGGGCGTGGGTCGAGCTAATGGCTGCGCCTCTACCCGGGATGAGTCACCTGGCGAACAACGAGTCAGGCTCTCAGCAGATACCACAGCTGCTTTACAGTCCCTGGCGCGGCGGAGCCAGCTGACACTGAATACCCTGGTCCAGGGCGCTTGGGCGTTGCTGCTCAGTCGCTATAGTGGAGAAGAGGATGTGACCTTTGGAGCGGTTGTTTCAGGTCGCCCGGCGGAACTTCCAGGGGTTGAGAAGATAGTGGGGCTCTTCATCAATACGCTACCGGTGCGGGTAAAGGTAGAGCCCGGGGCGCAGCTCTTGAGCTGGTTGCGGGAATTACAGGAGCAACAGGTTGAGATGCGGCGATTTGAGTATAGTCCGTTGGTTCAGGTGCAGGGATGGAGCGGAGCCCCACGAGACTTACCGCTGTTCGAAAGCCTGTTCGCCTTTGAGAACTACCCGGTGGAGGCGCCAGCCCTGGGGAGTCAAATGAGTCTGGAGGCGTATGATTATCATGTTATTGAAAAGGTCAACTATCCCCTGGCTCTCATAGCCGGACCAGGCCAGGAATTGGCGCTCAAGATCCTTTACGATCCTCACCGTTTTGACTCAGCGACAACTGCGAGAACGCTGAAGCATTTGCAAAATTTGCTGGAAGACATTGTGGCCAATCCTGAGCAGCGGCTCTCAGATATAAGACTCCTGACCGAGACTGAGCGGCGCCAGCTGCTGGTAGAGTGGAACGATACCGAGACTCACTACCCCAAAGATCGATGTATCCAGGATTTGTTTGAGGAGCAAGTCGAGCGCAATCCAGAAGCGATTGCGGTGGTCTTTCAGGACGAGCAGCTAAGTTATTACGAACTGAACCGCCGGGCCAATCAACTCGCCGCTTACCTCGGAAATCTGGGAGTCGGCCCGGAAACGCCGGTGGGCTTTTGCCTGGCGCGTTCCCCGGAGATGGTCGTCGGGATTCTCGGCATCTTGAAGGCCGGCGGAACCTATGTGCCGTTAGACCCGGCATATCCCAAAGAGCGCCTGGCCTTCATGCTCGAGGATACCCGGACGCCGGTGATCCTGGTTCAGCAAAAGTTGATCGAGCGCCTGCCGGAGCATCAGGCTCGTGTCGTTCGAATAGACGCAGACTGGGGATTGATGGCGCGGGAGAGCGAGGCGAACCGGGCGAGCGGGGCGACAGCCGGTCATCTGGCCTACGTTATGTACACCTCGGGCTCGACCGGCAGGCCGAAAGGGATCGCCATCCCGCACCGGGCCATCAACCGGCTGGTCTTCAATACCAACTACATCGAGATGACGTCCGAGGACCGGATGGCATTGGCGTCGAATTCCGCCTTCGACGCGGCGACCTTCGAGCTGTGGGGCGCGCTGCTGCACGGGGCGCGGCTGGTGGGGATCAGCAGAGATGTGGCGTTGTCGCCCGCCGATCTGGCGACGGAGATTCGCGCGCAGGGGATCAGCGCGATGTTTTTGACCACGGCTCTGTTCAATCAAATAGCGCGCGAAGTCCCGGCGGCGTTCGGGTCGGTGAGGAGCGTGTTGTTCGGCGGCGAAGCGGTAGACCTCAATTCGGTGAAAGAGGTTCTGAAGCATAACCCTCCGGCACGATTGCTACATGTCTATGGGCCGACCGAGAGCACAACCTTCACCACCTGGTATCCGGTGCAAGGGCTGCCGGAAGGGGCCGTAACCGCGCCGATTGGCCGCCCGCTGGCCAACACGCAGGTCTACTTGCTGGATGGTAGTTTACAACCCGCGCCGGTGGGCGTCGGGGGCGAGTTATACATCGGCGGCGATGGACTGGCGTGGGGATATTTCATGCGGCCGGAGCTGACGGCTGAGAAGTTCATTCCGAATCCGTTCAGCCAGGAACCGGGAGCGCGGCTCTATCGGACTGGAGACCTGGCGCGTTACTGGCCGGATGGCGCCATCGAGTTCCTGGAGCGGCTCGACCAACAGGTGAAGATTCGCGGCTTCCGGATTGAGCTGGGAGAGATTGAAGCCGTGTTGGACGGGCATCCGGCTGTCCGGGAGACCGTGGTCCTTGCCCAGGAAGAAAGACCTGGGGAGAAGCGCCTGGTGGCGTATCTGATCGCTAACCAGAACGCTGAATTGTCCATCAGTGAATTGCGCGATCTTGTCGGTGAGAAGTTGCCAGATTACATGATGCCTTCGGTGTTTATGACGTTGGAATCCTTGCCGTTGACGCCAAATGGCAAAGTGGATCGGAAAGCGCTGCCCCAGCCTGAGTGGACCCGGCCTGAATTGGAAAGCGCCTTTAAAGCGTCGCGTAACGCCACAGAGGAGATGTTGACGGGAATTTGGACCGTCGTCCTCGGACTTGATCGGGTAGGTGTCCATGACAACTTCTTCGAGTTGGGGGGGCATTCATTAGTTGCTATCCGGATTATCTCCCGCGTTCGCGAAGCCTTTAAGGTGGAGCTAGCTCTGCGCGACCTGTTTGAAATACCTACTGTTGCCGGCCTGACCAAAAAGATCGAGACGCTGATGAGGGTCGATCAAGGTCTGCAGGCGCCTCCAATTGAGCGCGTTACACGGGACGGAAAGTTACCGCTTTCATTCGGCCAACAGCGGCTGTGGTTCCTCGACAAACTGGCGCAAGGTAGTTCTTTCTATAATGTTTCATCCCTATTCCGGGTAAATGGAAAATTGGATGTGGCAGCTATGGAGTGGAGTCTGAACGAGATCGTGCGGCGCCACGAAGTGCTGAGGACCACTTTTTCGAGCGTGGGCGGGCAACCGATTCAGGCCATCTCGCCGGCCGTGTCGCTGACGTTACCATTGATTGATTTGACTGAGTTGTCGGAAGGCGATCGCGATGCAGAAGGGCGGCGGTTGACTGTTGAAAATACGAACCTCCCTTTTGATTTAGCTCGAGGCCCATTGTTCAGAGCTACCCTGCTACGTCTTGGAGCAGAGGATCACATATTTCTCTTTACCACGCATCACATTATCTTCGATGGCTGGTCCTCAGGAGTTCTCGTTCGGGAGTTTTCAACCCTCTACAAGGTTTTTACCGAAGGGAGTTCTTCACCGCTTCCTGATTTGCCGCTTCAGTATGCCGATTTTGCCCATTGGCAGCGCCACTGGGTGCAGGGCGAGGTTTTAGAAAATCTATTGTCGTACTGGAAAACGCAATTAAGTGGAAGCACACCCGTTTTGGAATTGCCGACGGATCGGCCTCGACCGGCATTTCAAACTTTTCGAGGCGCCACGCAACCGATAAATCTTCCCAAGGGATTGAGCGAGTCATTAAAAGAGCTGAGTCGTTGTGAGGGCGCGACCTTGTTCATGACGCTGCTGGCGGCTTTCCAGACCTTACTACATCGTTACAGTGGTCAGAACGATATCCTGGTGGGTTCTCCCATTGCCGGCCGCACCCAAGCGCCGATTGAGGATCTCATCGGGTTTTTTGTGAATACCTTGGTATTACGTACTGACTTCTCCGGCGATCCGACATTTCAAGAAATGTTGGGAGAGGTACGCAAGGTAACGCTTGAGGCGTATGCCCATCAGGATTTGCCTTTTGAACAGTTGGTGGACGCCTTGCAACCCGACCGGGCTTTGAGCCATTCACCTTTATTTCAAGTCATGTTCGTTCTCCAGAACACGACGCGTCAGACATTAGAGTTGCCGGGTTTGACTTTGAGTAGTTTGCAGACAGAAGGAAGAACCGCGAAGTTTGATTTGACCTTGTACTTGACCGACACCGAGCGAGGATTAAGCGGAATTCTGGAATACAACACCGACCTGTTTGACCCGGCCACGGCCACTCAGATGGAGAGACATTTCCAAACCTTGCTGGCCCACATCATTGCTGACCCGCAGCAGCGGATTTCAAACTTGACGCTGATGGCGGAACCAGAACAGCGGCAATTGATCGTCGAGTGGAATGACACCGAAAGCGATTACCCACTGGATCAGTGCATCCATCAATTGTTTGAAGCTCAGGTGGCGCGAACGCCTGAGGCCATTGCGGCAGTATTTGAGGATGAGCAATTAACCTATAACGAACTGAGCCAACGTGCCAATCAATTGGCGCGTCACCTGCAGAAGCTTGGGGTGGGGCCCGCGGCCCTCGTCGGAATTTGCGTGGAGCGCAGCCCGGAGATGCTGATAGGGCTTTTGGGGATTCTCAAAGCCGGAGGCGCTTACGTGCCTCTCGACCCGGCGTATCCGAAGGAGCGCTTAGCCTTCATGTTGCAGGATACTCAGGCACCGGTTTTGTTGACGAACCACCGGCTGGTTGAAAGGATGATCGAGGATCGAGGATCGAAGGTCGAGGGTAGTGATTCTCAATCATCGAATATCACGTCCATCCTCGATCATAGTTGCCAGGTGGTCTGCTTGGACAACGATTGGCAGACGATCTCACAAAATAGCCGGCAAAACCTGGTCTGTGAGGTGAGGGCTGACAACCTGGCATACGTCATATATACGTCTGGCTCGACAGGTAAGCCCAAAGGGGTTCAAATTCCCCATCGTGCCGTGGCCAACTTCCTGGAATCCATGCGCAAGCAGCCTGGGCTGACAGCCATGGATACACTTCTTTCCGTCACCACCTTATCCTTCGATATTGCCGCGCTCGAGCTTTTCTTACCTATTACCGTGGGCGCTCGTGTGGTTGTGGTCAGTCGCGAAGTCGCCGCTGATGGAGACCGATTGAAGGAACTGATCGCTTCTGGTGTTACGGTCATGCAAGCGACTCCGGCTACCTGGAGACTGCTTCTGGAAGCCGATTGGCAGGGCAGCAAACGACTGAAAATACTCTGCGGCGGAGAAGCGCTTTCGCGAGAATTGGCGGATCACTTGTTAGAGATGGGTCTTTCTCTGTGGAATTTATATGGCCCTACGGAAACCACCATCTGGTCCGCTGTTAATGAAGTCGGACCCGGTCATGGCCTTGTCTCTATCGGACGTCCGATCCCCAACACGCAGATTTATATATTAGATCGCCATTTGCAGCCTCTACCAATCGGTGTGCCCGGCGAACTACACATTGGCGGCGACGGCCTTTCTGAAGGCTATCTCAAACGACCCGAGCTGACGGCCGAGAAGTTCGTCCCGAATCCTTATAGCCGCGAGCCGGGGGCGCGCCTGTATAAGACCGGAGATATGGCCCGCTTTCTCTCCAATGCCGATATCGAAGTCCTTGGCCGTATCGACCATCAGGTGAAGATTCGAGGCTTTCGCATTGAATTGGGAGAGATAGAAGCCACGCTAAGCCAACACCCGGCTGTTCAGCATGTTGTCGTCCTGGCTCAGGAGGATAAGCCTGGCGACTTGGCATCCCATCCGGGTGGGATCGGAGCAAGCAAGCGCCTGGTGGCCTATGTCGTTCCAAATCAGGAATCAGTGCCCACTCCTGGTGAGTTGCGTAGCTTTCTTAAGGAAAAGCTGCCCGAGTACATGACCCCCTCGGCCTTTTTGATATTGGAGAAGTTGCCTTTGACACCCAACGGCAAGGTAGATCGGCATGCGCTACCTAAGGACGACGGAATCATATCGGACCAGAAAGGTTTAATAGCGCCGCGCAGCCCGGTGGAAGAGATGCTGGCAGAAATTTGGACGGAGGTACTTGGGCTTGAGCAGTTCAGCGTTCACGATAATTTTTTCGAGCTAGGAGGGCATTCCTTGCTGGCAACTCGAAGTGATCTCCCGGCTGCGCGATACTTTCCAAGTCGATTTGCCTGTACGCCGAATTTTTGAAGCCTCTACCATAGCCGGGCTGGCCGAGCGCATTGAAATGGTCTTGCGCGCAGGTGAGGATTCGCAGAATTCACCGATTGAGCGCGTTTCAAGAGACCAGGATTTGCCCTTATCCTTTGCCCAACAGCGCTTGTGGTTTATCGATCAGTTAGACCGCGGCAATCCCGCATATAATTTTCCCATTGCCGTTCGCCTGACGGGCTCACTCAACGTGGCGGCGCTAGAACGAAGCCTTAATGAAATCGTGAGGCGTCATGAAGCGCTACGCACGATCTATAGTGAGCTCAAGGGCCAACCGGTCCAGATTATCGCTACCATTCTAACCCTGCCTCTACCGGTGCTGGATCTCAGGGCGTTGTCTGAGAGCAACCGAGAGGCGCAAGCCATGCGGTTGGCAGTGGAAGAGAGCAGGCGGCCTTTTAACCTCGCCCAAGGCCCATTGTTACGCGTTGGCTTATTGAAATTGGACGACGAGGAGCACGTGCTGTTGCTGACTGTGCATCATATCGTCACTGACGGTTGGTCCATGGGGGTGCTCTTCCGGGAAATCGCAACGCTTTATGAAGCCTACGCAACTGGAATCCCCTCCCGATTGCCTGAGCTTCTGATTCAGTATGCGGACTTTGCTCATTGGCAACGGCAATGGCTCCAGGACGAAGTTTTGCAGACGCAGCTTTCCTACTGGAAGCAACAACTCAAAGGCATCCCTGCCATCTTAGAGCTGCCTACAGACTATCCGCGCCCAGCAGTTCGAACTTTCCGAGGCGCGCGTCAAGCACTGGCGCTGCCCAAGGCACTTTCCGAGGCGCTTAAAAGTTTGAGCCGCCAGGAAGGCGTTACTCTATTCATGACTCTGATGGCAGCATTCCAGACCTTGCTGTACCGTTATACGGAACAAGAAGACATCCTCGTAGGCACGCCAATCGCCAATCGCAATCGGACCGAGATAGAAGGCCTTATTGGGTTCTTCGTCAATACCTTACTCCTACGCGCTCATTTTTTCAGCAATCTGAATTTCCAGGAATTGTTGGCTCAGGTCCGCGAAACGGCGCTGGGAGCCTATGCTCATCAAGACCTGCCTTTCGAAAAGTTGGTGGAGGAGCTGGACCCGCAACGGGATTTAAGCAGCACACCACTGTTTCAGGTGATGTTCGTTCTTCAGAATGCTCCGCGGGAAGCGTTGGATGTACCCGGTTTAAAGTTGAGCATGCTGCCGTTTGATAATGAGCTGGCAAAATTTGACTTGACGCTATCGCTGGTCGATCGATCGGACGGATTGACCGGGTCGTTTGAGTATAATGCCGATCTTTTCGACGCCACCACCATCAGCCGGATGATCGAGCATTTCCAGACTTTGCTGGAGGGAGTTGTCGCGGACCCGAAACGGCGAATCTCCGACGCCCCACTATTAACGGCGCGGGAGTTATCGCAAGAACTCGTCGAATGGAATAGCGCCCCGGCCGAATGTACCGAGAGTCAATGCGTCCACCAGCGGTTTGCCGAAGTGGCGGGAGCGAATCCGCAGGCCACCGCCCTGGTTTACGAAGAGGAACAGCTCACATACGACCGGCTGAACGAGCGGGCCAATCAGCTGGCTCATTACCTGATGAAACGTGGAATCGGCCCGGACGTATTGGTCGGCATCTGCATGGAGCGCTCAATCGATATGGCGGTGAGCTTGCTGGGAATCCTCAAAGCGGGTGGGGCATTTCTACCGCTGGACCCGGCATATCCGAGCGAACGTCTGGCATACATGATCAAAGATAGCGAGGCGAAGGTGATCCTGACGCGAGGAACGAGTGAAGGACGAATATGGGAAAGAGAGGAGGAAATGATCCGGCTGGAGAGTGAATGGGAAATGATCGGGCGGGAAAGCACAGCCAATCCGGAGGCGGGGGCGACGCCCGAGAATCTGGCGTATGTGATCTATACCTCGGGGTCGACGGGCCAACCCAAGGGGACGATGCTCCATCATCGAGGCCTGCGCAATCTGATCGAGGGGCAAAGGCGAGGGTTCAATCCGGGAGCGAGCGATCGAATCCTGCAATTCTCATCGCTGAGCTTCGACGCGGCGGTATGGGAAGTGGTGATGGCGCTGATGGCGGGAGGAAGCCTGGTATTGCCGAGGCGGGAATCGCTGGCAACGGGTCAGGGACTGGTGGGGACGATGAGGGAGCAAGGGATCACGATAGTGACGTTGCCGCCGTCAATGCTGGGAGTGATGCCGGAGGAGGGGCTGCCGGAGTTACACACGATCATCACGGCGGGAGAGAAATGTCCTGGGGCATTGGCCGGGATTTGGGGGAAGGGGCGGCGATTCTTGAACGCCTACGGCCCGACGGAGACGACGGTATGCGCGTCAATATATGAGCTGGGGGAGAAGGATGTGATAGGGAGAGAGGGGAGAGGAGCTAACCCCGAAAACCCGCCGATCGGGCGGCCGATCACGAATTTCCAGATATATGTACTGGACGGGCAAATGAGACCGGCGGCGGTGGGAATAGCTGGGGAGTTGTATATCGGGGGAGTAGGGCTGGGGCGCGGGTATCTGAACCGGCCGGAGCAGACGGCCGAGAGGTTCATCCCGCATCCGTTCAGTGAGGAAGTGGGGGCGCGATTGTACAAGAGCGGGGATTTGGTGCGACGGCTGAGTGACGGGAATGTGGAATATGTGGGGCGAATCGATCATCAGGTAAAAGTTCGAGGATTTCGCATCGAGTTGGGAGAGATCGAAGCGGTGCTGAGAGGGCGGGAGGAAATACGTGAAGTGGTTGTGATGGCGAGGGAAGATGCGCCGGGAGAACGGCGACTGGTGGCGTATCTGGCGGTGGGACCTGGGCAATCTCCCCCGATAAACGAACTGCGAAACCTGCTGCGGGAACGATTACCAGACTATATGGTGCCGTCGGCATTCGTCACCCTGCAATCTTTCCCCTTAACCCCCAGCGGTAAAGTGGATCGCAGTGCGCTTCCGAAACCGGAATACACCCGATCGGATTTGGGCGTTGAATTCGCCTCACCACGCACACCGATGGAAGAGCAGGTGGCCGAGATTTGGACTCAGCTTCTTGGCGTTGATCGGGTCGGAATCTATGACAACTTTTTTGAATTGGGCGGTCATTCGTTGTTGGCCACCAAAGTTGTTTCCCGCGTTCGCGAGACCTTTGAAGTCGAGTTGCCCGTGCGCAGCCTTTTTGAGACGCCGAGGATGGTGGATTTGACGACAACGATATCGCAACTGCAACTCGCCACGGGAACAGACGGCTCGCGAATAGAAAGATCAGAACGGGGAGAGAAAAACATCGAGGAGCTTGTCGCCGAATTGGCCCATCTATCGGATGACGATGTGCAGGCTATGCTTGCTGAGGAAATGAATTTAGCCGGAGAAATCTATAATGACTGATATCGCCAGGACAATCTCTTCTCTGTCTCCGGAGAAACGGGCGCTGCTGGCGCTCAAACTCAAGGAGCGAGGCAGCCAGTTCAATACGTTTCCTCTCTCATTCGCCCAGCAGCGGTTGTGGTTCCTCGACCAGTTGACGCCCGGAAGCCCTGTTTACAACATTCACGCCGCGGTACGGCTCACCGGCAGCCTCGACTCGTGGGCTCTGGAGCGATGCTTTGACGAGATCGTCCGCCGCCACGAAGCTCTGCGGACCACATTTACCATCGTGGATGGAAATCCAGCGCAAATTGTAGGAAGGCATCGACCAGTCAGACTGAGGCTGGTGGATTTGAGCGAACTGCCGCCTGATGAAAGCGAGGCGCAAGCTACACAACTGATCGCTGAGGAGAGCCAGTGGCCCTTCGATCTTACATCCGGCCCGCTTCTGCGAGTGACGTTGTACCGGATGAGCGAGGTGGATCATGTTCTGCTCTTTGGCGTCCATCACATTATCTCCGACGGATGGTCTACAGGCGTACTGATCCGGGAGGTGGCGGCTTTGTATAGCGCTTTTTTACTTGGCAAACCCTCGCCGCTCGGCGAACTGCCGATTCAGTACGCCGATTATGCCCGGTGGCAGCGCAAACATTTGCAAGGCGAGAGGATCGATTCGCTGCTCGATTATTGGAAGCGTCGCCTGGAAGGATACTCGCAGGTGTTGGATCTGCCGACCGATCGGCCTCGCCCGGCTGTGGCTTCTTTCCGGGGAGCGCATCGGTCGATAGCGCTGTCCAGGAAGCTTTCAGATGCGGTCAAAGCTCTGGGTCTGCAAGAAAAAGCCACGCCATTTATGACGCTCCTGGCGGCCTTACAAACGCTGCTCTATCGCTACACCGGACAGGAGGATATTTGCGTCGGGTCGCCCATCGCCGGCCGCAATCGAGGAGAGACCGAAGGACTGATCGGATTTTTTGTCAACACGCTGGTCATTCGCACCGATCTGGGCGGCGATCCGAGTTTCTGCGATCTGTTGGGGCGAGTGCGTGAGAGCGCTTTAGGCGCTTACGCGCATCAGGAACTGCCTTTTGAGACGCTGGTGGAGAAGATCCAGCCGGAACGAAGCATGAGCCACACTCCAATCTTCCAGGTGGCTTTCGCTTATCAAAACGTGTTTACGGAAGCGTTAGAACTGCCGGGGCTGACGCTACGCCGCGTGGAACTGGAGCATCGGACGACGAAGTTCGATCTGACTGTGGCCGTGACTGAAACGCCGGATGGGTTGAACGTTTCAGTCGAGTACAACACCGATCTACTCAACGACGATACCATCGCCCGTCTGCTCGAACATTATCGAATTCTGTTGGAAGACGCCGTCGCATATCCGGATCGTCGTATTTCAGATTTGCCCCTCCTGAATGAGGCGGAGCAACGCCTGCTCTTGTCCACGTGGAATGATACGAGGACGGAGTATCCGCGCGACAAATGCGTGCATGAGTTGTTCGAGGCGCAGGTGGAGAGATGCCCCGACACGATTGCGTTGGTGGTCGAGGAGGAGCAGCTTACCTACCGGGAGTTGAACCGCCGGGCCAATCAACTCGCCGCTTACCTCGGAAATCTGGGAGTCGGGCCGGAAACGCCGGTGAGCTTTTGCCTGGAGCGTTCCCCGGAGATGGTCGTCGGGATTCTCGGCATCTTGAAGGCCGGCGGAACCTATGTGCCGTTAGACCCGGCATATCCCAAAGAGCGCCTGGCCTTCATGCTCGAGGATACCCGGACGCCGGTGATCCTGGTTCAGCAAAAGCTGATCGAGCGCCTGCCGGAGCATCAGGCTCGTGTCGTTCGAATAGACGCAGACTGGGAATTGATGGCACGGGAGAGCGAGGCGAACCGGGCGAGCGGGGCGACAGCCGGTCATCTGGCCTACGTTATGTACACCTCGGGCTCGACCGGCAAGCCGAAAGGGATCGCCATCCCGCACCGGGCCATCAACCGGCTGGTCTTCAATACCAACTACATCGAGATGACGTCCGAGGACCGGATGGCATTGGCGTCGAATTCCGCCTTCGACGCGGCGACCTTCGAGTTGTGGGGCGCGCTGCTGCACGGGGCGCGGCTGGCGGGGATCAGCAGAGATGTGGCGTTGTCGCCCGCCGATCTGGCGACGGAGATTCGCGCGCAGGGGATCAGCGCGATGTTTTTGACCACGGCTCTGTTCAATCAAATGGCGCGCGAAGTCCCGGCGGCGTTCGGGTCGGTGAGGAGCGTGTTGTTCGGCGGCGAAGCGGTAGACCTCAATTTGGTGAAAGAGGTTCTGAAGCATAACCCTCCGGCACGATTGCTACATGTCTATGGGCCGACCGAGAGCACAACCTTCACCACCTGGTATCCGGTGCAAGGGCTGCCGGAAGGGGCCGTAACCGCGCCGATTGGCCGCCCGCTGGCCAACACGCAGGTCTACTTGCTGGATGGTAGTTTACAACCCGCGCCGGTGGGCGTCGGGGGCGAGTTATACATCGGCGGCGATGGACTGGCGTGGGGATATTTCATGCGGCCGGAGCTGACGGCTGAGAAGTTCATTCCGAATCCGTTCAGCCAGGAACCGGGAGCGCGGCTCTATCGGACTGGAGACCTGGCGCGTTACTGGCCGGATGGCGCCATCGAGTTCCTGGGGCGGCTCGACCAACAGGTGAAGATTCGCGGCTTTCGCATCGAATTGACGGAGATCGAAGCGGTATTGGCTCAACACCCGACCGTCCGGGAAGCCGCCGTGTTGGCTCGCGAGGACGTGGCCGGCGAGAAACGACTGGTGGCGTACGTCGCGCTCGATCCTATCGAGAGGGGTGCCGCGCCAACCGGCATAGAACTGAGAAGCTACTTACGGCAAAAGCTACCTGAGTATATGACACCTTCCGTCTTCGTCGAGTTGGACGCCCTGCCGCTGACGCCAAACGGGAAGGTGGATCGCCGGGCGCTGCCCGCACCCGACCCGGCTAACATGGCGCGACCCGAGTTGGCGGGAGTCTATGTCGCGCCTCGAACCCTGGTCGAAGAGACGCTGGCCGGAATCTGGTCGAAGGTTGTGGGCGTCGCTCAAGTAGGGGCCCACGACAGCTTCTTCGATCTGGGCGGACATTCGTTGCTGGCCACGCAGGCAATCTCACGCGTGCGCGAGGCGTTCGGGTTAGAACTGCCACTGCGAAGCCTCTTTGAGGCGCCGACGGTCGCCGGGTTGGCGGAGAGCGTCGAGGCGGCGATGCGCGCCGCACAAGGGCTTCAAGCCCCTCCCATTGTGGCTGTTTCGCGGGACGGGCGCCTGCCACTCTCTTTTGCACAACAACGGCTTTGGTTCATGGACCAGTTGGAACCGGGCAACCCCGCTTACAACATACCCAGCGCCATTCGCCTGAGCGGGGAACTGGACATCACAGCGCTGGAGCAGAGCCTGAACGAAATCGTTCGCCGACACGAGAGCCTGCGGACGACTTTTGTAACGGCCGACGGGCAACCGGCGCAGATCATCACCCAGTATTCGCCACGGACCTTGCCACTGCTCGATCTCAGTGAACTCTCCGAGACCGAGCGAGGAGCGCAGGTCGGCAAGCTGGTCGCCGAAGAGGCTCTGCGACCGTTCGATCTGTCGCGCGGCTCATTGTTCCGCATCTACCTGCTCAAGTTGGATGAAACGGAGCACATCGCGCTATTTTCAATGCATCACATCATCAGCGATGAATGGTCCCTGGGAGTACTGGCGCGTGAGTTGGCGGCGCTTTATGCGGCCTTTCGTCATGGCCAGCCCTCGCCGCTCACGGAACCACCCATTCAGTATGCCGATTTCGCCCATTGGCAGCGAGAATGGCTTCAGGGGGAGGCGCTTGAAGCTCAGCTTGGATACTGGCGGGAGCGGCTTGGCGGTAAGCTCCCGGTGCTTCAACTACCGTTCGATCATCTGCGTCCGGCGGCGCCGTCCTATCGCGGCGCCACCCGTTCATTCGCCCTGTCTCCCGCAGTATCCGCCTCGCTCAAGGCCCTGAGCCGCGAGGAAGGCGCCACGCTGTTTATGACGCTGCTGGCGGCCTTGCAAACCATGTTGCATCGCATTACCGGCCAGGATGACATCGTCGTGGGCACGGACGTGGCCAATCGCAACCGGCTGGAGACCGAGGGGCTGATCGGGTTCTTCGTCAATCATCTGGTCCTGCGGTCCGACCTGAGCGGCAATCCGGGGTTTCGCAGGCTGCTGAGGCAAGCCCGTGAAGTGACATTGGGAGCTTACGCTCATCAGGATTTGCCTTTCGACAAGCTGGTGAGCGCTTTGCGCATGGAACGGAATCCTGGCCAGACGCCGTTATTCCAGGTCTTGTTCGTCTTCGGCAACCCGGCGCTGCCCACCTTGGAGCTCCCAGGGTTGACGTTGAGTCCCTTGCGATCCGATCTGATCTTATCGAAATACGATCTGACGCTGTTTATGAGCGATAAGGGACAGAGCATCGGTGGCCTCTGGCGATACAGCTCCGAGCTGTTCGAGGCCGCCGCCATTGCGCGAATAGGCCGTCACTTTGAGACTCTGTTGGGAAGTATCGCCGCCAATCCCGATGTCCGGCTTGATAGCCTGGAGATGCTCACCGAAGCGGAAAGGCAGCGACAGGATGGCGAGGAGAGGGAGCGGCGGGAGGATAGGGCCAGGAAGTTGAGAAGCGTCCGCCGGGAATCCGTTGATCTCGGGGACGCCGGTTCAGCGCCGAGCGCGTAAGCAAGCGGTGCTTGCGTGCTCAACTGCTCGCTGTCGCGCTCGGCGCCGTCGGTGAACTATGAAATGAGAAAGGGAGAGCATTTTCCATTTATCATATGAGATTTGCTGGTTACATCGGATTTTGTGGGTGACTTGAAATATGAAGCCTAGCGCTGCAAAGGTAGCCAGATAAAAGCCAGGGGTGAAAACCCTGGGAAAATTTCGGTGTTCTTCGACCACTGTAAGGGCGAAAACGGGTTCTCCCGCCCTTACAGGCTCGCATCGATTATGACATGTTTCCAGGGGCACCCCTGGCTATTATCTGGCTCACCTTCAGCGCTCCCAAATGAAACACCCACAAAATCCGCTGCGGCCAGGAGATTTGAGATTGCCCGCAGCCATCTCGGCCAATGCCCGATGAACATTGATCAACATCTCTCTTTTCAACACTAAAGGTCAAAGGCACAAAAGGTCAAAGAAAAATCGGGAAGGGAATGACTAACGACCTTTCTGAGACGTTGACCCTTTGAAACTTTGACCCCTTTGTATTTGAGCTCGATTTTTTCATGCGCCAAAACGAAATATGAAAGGTTATCGAATTTCCTCGCAACAAAAACGCCTCTGGCTGCTGCCGCAAGGGAGCCCAGCTTATTGCGCTCAGTGCGCCATTCTGATCGAAGGGGATCTGCATACCAGGAGTTTAAAGACGGCTCTGGAGAAAGTAATCGCTCGCCACGAGATTCTCCGGACATCTTTTTATCATCCGCACGGAATGAAATTCCCGTTTCAGGTTATCGCAGACGAGGGAGCGCCATCGTGGCGGGAGCTTGATTTTAGATGGCTGGGCCCTGATCAACAGGAATCCCAGCTCGAAGCTCTATTACAGGAAGAATGGGACCGTCCTTTCGTTTTCGAGGATGGCCCACTTCTTCGCGTCTCGCTGCTCGCTCTGTCGGCGGACAGGCATGCTCTGCTGATTACACTGCCCTCGCTATGCGCCGA
The DNA here is from genome assembly GCA_963796275.1 of uncultured Acidobacteriota bacterium. Classification (GTDB taxonomy): domain Bacteria; phylum Acidobacteriota; class Blastocatellia; order RBC074; family RBC074; genus JAKEHZ01. The sequence continues at coordinate 194,636 of CAWCKY010000006.1, forward strand.
CGCAAGGACACTCGAGAACCTGACGCGGGAGATCGGCCATTTCTATGGCGCCTGTTTTCACGACCGACCGCCGCTCGCAGCGCCGTTGCAGTATGTTGATTACGCCGAATGGCAGCGCGAATTGTCTGAAACGGAAGACGTCGACGCCGCGAATGGCCGCGAATATTGGAGCAGGCAGAATATATCTTCCCTGTCCGCGTTGAAGCTTCCTTTTGAGGTCGAGCCGGATAGCGCTGCGAGATTTGTGCCCGGCTCTTTCTCTCTGAAGATAGATGCAGATTTGGTTGCCGAGCTTGACGCGGCCGCGCTGAAGTGCGGGACCACGGCAGAGGTATTCCTGCTGGCCTGCTGGCAGACGCTGATCTGGCGGCTCACGGGCGAGCCGGACATTCTTACCAGCCACGTTCGCGACGGCCGAAGAGATAGCGGTCTGCAAGAAGCCTTCGGAGTTTTTGCCAGGAGCCTGCCGGTCAAATCTCATTTCGCGGAGGATACTTCGTTCAGCGAAATCCTGTCGCAAGTCAATGAGGCTTCGCTCAACAGTTACGAGTGGCAAGACTACCGCACCTGGGAAGATCTGCCTGAAGACTCGACGGTCAGCCCAGACTCTCCGTTCGGCTTTGAATTTGTCGAATGGCCCGCGACCAATTCCGCGGTCGGCGTCTCATTCACGATCCATAAACTGCGCAGCGTCATTCAGCAATTTAAGCTGCGGTTGAGTTGCGCCCGCGCGGGCGTCTCTCTCACCGTCGTCGCGCATTACGACCCTGCTCGCTACGAGCGCGAGGATGTCGAACGCCTCGTCCGACACTTCGCCATACTGGTCGGGAGCGCCGCCAGTGCCCCCGACACCCTGGCCACCGAGCTCGATCTGCTCGGCCCCGATGAGCGGCGACGACTGCTCCTTGAGTTCAATCAAACCGCCGCCGATTATCCCCGCGATCGGCTCATTCATCAGTTGTTCGAGCGGCAGGCGGCCTGGATTCCCAACCGGACGGCCGTGGTTTGCGCGGGACGGCGGTTGACCTATGCCGAGCTGAACGTGCAGGCCAATCGGCTTGCGCGCCATCTGCGCCGGCGCGGAGTGGGAGCGGGAGTCCGAGTCGGGCTGTGTGTGGATCGCTCCGTGGAGATGATCGTCGGCATCCTGGCGATCCTTAAAGCCGGCGGCGCTTACGTGCCGTTGGACGCCGAGCATCCACGATCGCGCCTGGCCGCGCAGTTGGAGGAGATCGCGGCGCCGGTCGTGCTGACGCAGGCGGCGCTGCTCGAAAAACTGCCTGAGTTCGCGGGCGAGGCGCTGTGTCTGGATCAGGATTGTGAGTTGTGGGCCGAGGAGGCAGAGACTGATCTGGAATGCGTGACCGGGCCTGAAGACCCGGTCTATGTGATCTACACGTCTGGTTCGACCGGCGCGCCGAAGGGAGTGGTGGTCCGCCATCGCGGGTTGGTCAATTACACTCAATACATCTGCGGGCGGTTAAAACTGGCTGACCCGAAGAACGCTGATGGATTGCGTTTCGCAACGGTCTCGACGATCACGGCGGATTTGGGCAACACATGTGTCTATCCGTCGCTGATCTCCGGCGGTTGTCTGCACGTGCTGACTATCGAGACGGCGACGGACGGGAGGTTGATGGCGAGCTATGTGGCTAAGTATCCGATAGACGTATTGAAGATCGTGCCGTCGCACCTGAATGCGCTGCTGGCGTCGCAGCCCGCGGGGAAGAACATCCTGCCGAGGAAGTATCTGATATTGGGCGGAGAGGCGTTGTCGCGCGAGTTGGTGGAGCGGATAACCGCTCAGGCGGCCTGGTGCGAGGTGATCAATCACTACGGCCCGACGGAGACGACGGTCGGATCCTCTGACGGCGACTGTGAGCCAGAAAAAGGCTATGAGACGGGCGACGGCGACGATTCCGATTGGGCGTCCGATAGGGAACACCGAGGTATTCATATTGGACCGGCATCTGAAGCCAGTCCCGATCGGAGTGGCTGGAGAGTTGTACATCGGCGGTGCGGGCTTGGCGGAAGGATATCTGAATCAGCCTGATCGGACGGCGGAGCGGTTCGTGAGGAACCCATATTCAAACGATCCTGACGCGAGACTCTACAAGACGGGCGACCTGGTAAGGTATTTGCCGGATGGCCAGGTGGAGTTTCTGGGTCGGACGGACAATCAGGTGAAGATCCGAGGATACCGGGTGGAGCTGGAAGAGATCGAGGTGATCCTCGGACGACATCCATCTGTGCGGCAGGCGGTAGTTATAGCGCGGGATGAAGAAGCGGGACGCAAGCGGCTGGTGGGCTATGTGGTCAGGAAGAATGGAAATGTCCCGAGCGCGAGTGAGCTTCAGCGCTATGTCAGTGAGCGGCTGCCGGATTATATGGCGCCATCCACAATCGTGACCCTGGAATCGTTGCCATTGACGGCGAATGGAAAAGTGGATCGTAAGGCGCTTCCGGCGCCCGATCAAGCGAGGAGTGAGAGAGAGTACGTCGCGCCGCGCACTCCGACCGAAGAACTGTTGGCGAACATTTGGGCGCAAGTTCTCGGAGTCAACAAGGTGGGAATTCACGATAACTTCTTTTCGGCGCTGGGCGGAGATTCGATTCTCAGCATTCAAATCATCGCCAGAGCCAATCAGGCAGGTCTCAAGCTTACCCCCAGGATTATTTTCGAGCGTCAGACGGTCGCCGGGTTGGCCGAGGTGGCCGGAGCCGGTGCGACCATTGAGTCGGAGCAAGGCCTGGTGACTGGCGATGCTCCGCTCACTCCCATCCAACGCTGGTTCTTCGAGCGAAATTTTACCGACCGGCATCACTGGAATCAGGCTCTGCTGTTTGAAGCGCGACAGGCCATGGAACCTGCGCTGTTGGAGAAGGTGGTGCGGCGGCTACTTGCGCATCACGACGCGCTTCGATTGCGCTTCGTTAATGAAGACTTGGGATGGCGGCAGTTCAGCTCCGACCTGGAGGGACCGGCGCCCTTTGCGCATCTAGACCTGTCGTCGCTCTCCGAGTCGGAGCAAAAAACGGCGGTTGAGGTCGCCGCTGCTGCGCTGCAAGCCAGTATGAACCTGTCGGAAGGGCCGCTCCTGCGGGTCGCCTTCTTCGATCGTGGCAAGGAGAAACCGTGCCGTCTGCTGATAGCCATCCACCATCTGGCTGTTGACGGCGTGTCGTGGCGAATCCTGCTGGAAGATTTACATACGGGCTATCAGCAGTTGAGTAGCGGGGCGGAATTCAAGTTGCCGCCGAAGACGACCTCGTTCAAGCGTTGGGCTGAAAGGTTGGAGGAATACGCGCAGTCGGAAGCTTTACGACAGGAGGCGGCTTACTGGCTGACGGAGTCTAGCAAACGAGTCCGCCGCCTGCCGGTGGATTTTCCTGGGGGCGCTAACACCGTGGATTCATCCGCTACAGTGACGGTTTCGCTCAGCCAGGAGGAGACGCGAGCGCTGTTGCATCAGGCGCCGGAAGCTTACCGCACTCAGATCAATGAGGTGCTGCTGGCCGCTCTGGCGCAAGGCTTCGCCCGGTGGACCGGAGCGCGCTCTCTGCTGATAGACCTGGAGGGACATGGGCGTGAAGAGATCATCGAGGATGTAGTCCTCTGGCGAACGGTTGGCTGGTTCACTACCCACTTTCCGGTATTACTCGATCTTGGGATTAGCGCTGATCCGGGCGCTGCCTTGAAGATAATAAAAGAGCGACTACGGGCCGTTCCGAACCACGGGATTGGGTATGGTGTGTTGCGCTACCTTAGCAGGAAGGAGGAGATCGTTGAGCCGCTGCGAGCGGCGCCTCAACCCGAGGTGAGTTTCAATTACCTGGGTCAGTTCGATCAGGCTTTGCCCGACACCTCTCCGTTCCGGCCGGCCGGTGAATCCATTGGCCCTCTCCAAAGCTCAGGGGGAGAACGCAGCCACCTGCTCTATTTCAGTGGAAACGTAGCAGGGGGGCAGATGCGCCTGACCTGCATCTACAGCCGCAACCTTTATCGCAGCGCCACGATTGAAGAGTTGACCGGGAACATCGTGGACGCGCTTCGATCGATCATCACTCATTGCCAGTCGGCTGAAGCGGGCGGCTTTACGCCTTCCGACTTTACGCTGGCGAGACTGGATGAGCGGAAGCTGGATCGAATATCCAGCCTTCTTGATGAAATTGATGACATGCAGGAAGCAGAGTGAGAATAAATAACGTTTGAACAGTGCCGCGAGCGTAAGCAAGCGGTCAAATATCAGGAGGAAGGAATGGTTCGCTTGACAAAATTAAGTTTCGGATTGGTTATCGGTTTAGTCCTATCTTTCGCCGGCTCTCCGCCCATTACTTCATCGAGCGCTTCGCAGGGCAGCGGAGTGATAGTAGTGAGTCCATTGTCCCATGATTTCGGCAGTATAGTGGAGCAAGTCCAGGAAGTAACCGGCGTGATTGAGGTGCTAAACGATGGGCCTTCAAACCTGGTGGTGAATGAGCTTAGGATGGTGGGGCAGAACCCGATGGAGTTTCATTTTCTCGCCCAATGGCCGTTCACCTTGGCCCCGGGAGACCGACGCCAAATTATAGTCAGCTTCGCGCCGACTTCTACAGGTCAAAAGGGGGCGGTGTTGCAGATCAGGAGCAGCGCCACGAACCAGGCGCAGGTGGATGTGCAGTTGAGTGGCAACGGTCTCAGTCTGGAGGGTTTGGGGCGGATTACTGCGTCAGCAACTTCAAACGTATCTAATCCGACCCCGGGCTCCTCGATTACGGTTGATGTCCGTGTTGATATGCGTGAGGCTAACCCGCCTGCTGATCTACTTCAATCCTACCAGGCCAGCCTGTCTTGGGATCCTGCGGTGTTGGATTTTCACGGATTTTCTCAAGGGGAACAGCCCTGGAGCAGTCCCGTGTCGATCAGTCAGTCAAGCGGCAATGCAACATGGCATGACGTAGCAACCGCCGCGGTGGGTGGTACGTTTTTGATTCTTCAACTCAAGTTCAGCGTGATTGGAGGGGCAGGTTCCAGCACTAACCTGAACCTGGAATTTTCGAGAATGGAAGGTAAAGATGTCGAGAGGCTTCTCCCCCTCTTAACCACTTCGGGTAGCACGGTCACGATATCGGCTCAGGCCGGTCCCCCGGACATCGCGGTTACTCCCGCCTCTTTCACTTACGGCGTTGTGACTGTCGGAGCGAGCAGCTTCCAGACATTTGTGGTCAGGAACGACGGCGCGCAGAGCTTGACGGTCAGTTCAACGGCGCTGGGAGGGCTGCATGCGAACCAGTTTTCGATCGAAATCGGAGGCGGATCATTCGTCTTGGCTCCCGGCGGGAGTCGAGAGGTGGTGATCGGTTTTAAACCGACTCGGACTGGGGCGAAGATGGCATTTTTGAACATCAGCAGCAATGATCCGGATGAACACACGTTCACCGTGACGTTGAACGGTAACGTTTCCGCGCCCGACATAGAGGCCACACCATCCTCTCTCGCCTTCGGTAACGTGGTGGCAGGTTTACTCGTGACTAGGACTTTTACGGTGCGTAATCGAGGTACGGGCCTTCTTATTCTATCTATGTTCCAATTGGATGGGCATCAGCTTCAGTTCTCCTTCAATACCGCTACGCCAGTTATCCTGGGGCCAGGGAGTAGCAGGAACATCGTGATCAATTTCCACCCGAGCACAGTAGGAGCGAAGACCGCCGTTTTTGTTATAAGCTCGAATGACCCAGATGAGGGCACAGTCGAAATCCCGCTGAGCGGTAATGGAGTGACTGGTCAGTAGCTAGTACTGTGGAAACAAAGTTTTTGATGTTTAAATGACGCTTCAAGTTCGAAACAGTACCGCGAGCAGTAGCGATCATGTCTCAATCAACTGAAGCGTGTGCAAATTAAAATCCAACAGAATCAATAGTCTCGCATCTCAGCGCCGGAGGCGCGTAATGTCTATAGCTCACGATCCTAACCATAACCTGAGCTCCGGAGGAGCGATATATGAATGCCTACATGTCGCTCCTCCGGAGCTCGTGAAACTTTGGTGATCGAATACTATAAATATCCCGCGCCTCTGGCGCTTAGGTCCGAAAATACTGATTCAAATTATCTTTTATTTGCACAGTCTTCATTCAACTGGCTCGGGTACAACGCTCGCTACCGCTCGCGGTACCGATTCGAACTTGACTCCCCGTCTATTGATATTCAGTTTGGTCGTTTAACGCCCATGCCGAATTGCTGCGTAGCGGCAGGGATGAGTCTAATCGGGCGTTTCAACGCCGGCACCGGCATTCTTCGCCGCGTTAGCGGCGATTGAGTGTAGCCGTGGGTTTCAACCCACGGTAGACACGTGAGATTGTCCCCGCGTCGCGTCAGCGACGCTTGACTCAACCGTCGCTGACGCGACGGGGAGCGTTTTCCTGGATTTCCGTGCGTTAAAACGCACGGCTACATTCACGCCGTCGCTACGCGACGAAGAAGGTGAATATTTCGTACGAAAGTTTGGGCAATGATAAGGCGTTGAAACGCCGGGCTATATCCATAGCATCGCGTCGCGGCGGAAGCGGAGCAGGCAATCTTTGTAAAACCGATTGCCTGAAGCCCAATAAAACATCAAATAACTTAATTTACAAGAGTTTCTAGTACTTGCAAGAGCAGGAAAGCAAAAGGGCAAAAAAGGGGAGACCTTCTCCCTTTCTTGCCCTTTTTGCTTCTCACGCTTCGGTTGTTTCATCCCCTGATGAAAATGAGGGTGAGTTTGAAGTCTTTGCAGGAGAGGCATCGCAATGAAGAACGTTGAAGATATCTACCCTCTGTCGCCCGTGCAACAAGGGATGCTCTTCCATGCCGTGTATGATCCGAAGGGAGGCATGTATCTGGAGCAAAAGACCTGTACTTTGCACGGCGACCTTGATGTTACGTCATTTGAACGCGCCTGGCAGCGCGTGGTAGAGCGGCATCCAGTTTTACGGACTGCCTTTGTATGGCGAGGATTGGATGAACCGATGCAGGTTGTCCGCCATAAGGTAAAACTGTCCTGGACGCGGGAAGATTGGCGCAGGCTTTCGCCGGAGGAGCAGCAGGCGCAGTCGTCGGCTTTCCTGCAAATGGATCGAACGCAGGGCCTGGAACTATCCAAGGCTCCGCTGATGCGTCTGGCATTATTCCGTTTGGCTGATGACGCTTACCAATTTACCTGGACTCACCACCACATACTTCTGGATGGATGGTCCATGCCCACCCTCTTTAAGGAAGTCTTCGCTTTTTATGAAGCGTTCCGGCAGGGCGCCGACCTGCACATGGAAAAGAGCCGTCCCTACCGGGACTACATCGCCTGGTTGCAGCATCAGGACCTCTCGCAAGCCGAGGCTTTCTGGCGGAATGAGCTTAAAGGCTTCACCACCCCAACTCCCTTGTGGGTTAGCCGGGATGGGTCGTCTGGCGATGATGAGATCTACGGCGAGCAACACTTGACATTATCCGAGCAGGAGACATTCGCTCTGCAGTCTTTGACGCAGCGGCATCAACTCACCATGAACACTCTGGTTCAGGGAGCTTGGGGGCTGCTCCTAAGCTGTTATAGCCGGCAAAAAGACGTGGTCTTTGGCTCTACCGTATCCGGACGTCCGGCTGAACTAGCCGGGGTCGAAACGATATTCGGGATATTCATCAATACCCTTCCTGTGCGAGTGCGGATAACAGCTCAGGCTCCACTACTACCATGGCTCAAGGAACTCCAGGCCCGGCAGGTCGAGATGAGGCAGTACGAGTATAGCCCGCTGGCGCAGGTTCAGGGCTGGAGCGAGGCGCCAAGGGGGCGCCCACTGTTCGAGAGCATTCTGGTGTTTGAGAACTACCCTGTAAATGGAGCCTCGGATGGGCAGAGTCCAAGCCTCAAGATAAGGAATTTTCAGGATCTCGCGAAGTTGAATTACCCGCTTGTGGTCAAAGCGTGGCTGAGTGCAACGCTCTCGTTGGGAACATTGCACGATGGCTATCTCTTTGACGACGCAACCATCGCTCGACTGCTGCGATGTTTGAAAATGCTTCTCAACAGCATGGCTGCCCGGCCCGAAGCCCAGCTTGGCGAACTAGAAAAAATCGTTATGGAAACGGAAAGGGGAGAGCGAGTTATGGAACAGAGAAAACGCAAAGAGGCCAATCTGGCGAGTTTCAGGCAGGTCACGCCCAGGGCTGTCGGCCTGTCACGAGAAGAGGTGGTCAAGACCGGTTATCTAAAAGCCGATCAAACCTTCCCGCTGGTAATACAACCCGCGCTGGAAGATATCGATCTGGCGGACTGGGCCAAAGGCAACCTGAAATTTATCGAAGCGGAATTGCTGAAGCATGGCAGCATTCTTTTTCGCGGATTCGGCGTGAACTCGACATCCGAGTTCGAGAGATTCGCATCGGCGATTCGCCCGGATCTGTTCGGCGAATACGGAGACCTGCCTCGCGAGGGAGTCAGCGACAAAGTCTACAAATCAACCCCTTACCCCGAGAACAAGACGATTCTGTTTCATAACGAAGGCTCGCACACGGACCGCTGGCCGATGAAGCAATGGTTTTACTGTGTGAAACCGGCGCAGGTGGGAGGAGAAACGCCGATCGTTGATTGTCGAAAGGTTTACCAGCGCCTCGATCCGAGGATCGTGGAAAACTTTAGGCGAAGGAAGCTGAGGTACGTCCGAAATTTCCACGAAGGCCTGGATGTGAGTTGGCAGACCTTCTTTCGCACAACCGAGCGGGCAGTGGTCGAGCAGGGCCTCCTCGCTCATTCGACGGAGTTTGAATGGACCAGCGACGGTGGGCTGCGTACCTATCAGATCAGTCCGGGCGTAGCCAGACACCCTAAGACGGGTGAAATGTCCTTCTTCAATCAGGTCCAGTTGCACCACATGGCTTTCCTGGATCCCGCGCTTCGTCACTCCGTCGAGTCTCTATTCAAGCCTGAATGGTTTCCGCGCAATGTCTCTTACGGTGACGGCTCTCCGATTGAGGATTCAGTTATGGAAGAGATTCTATCTGTGTACTGGGATACGGCGGTAGCCTTCCCCTGGAGTAAGGGAGACGTGTTGATGAATGACAACATGCTGGTCGCGCACGCGCGCAACCCGTTTCAGGGGGAGCGGAAGATCGTGGTGGCGATGGCGGAAATGATGACGATTGATGATCTCCGCGATTCCTATTGACATTCAGTTCGGTCGTTTTAATGCCCATGCCGAATTGCCGCGTAGCGGCAGGGATGAGTCTTATCCGGCGTTCAACGCTGCACGGGCATCCATCGTCGCTACGCGACGAAGAAGGTGTACATTTCGTGCGAAAGTTTGGATATAAGAAGGCGTTGAAATGCTGGGTTACATCCATAGCATCGCGATGGGGCGGAATCGAAGCAGACAATCTTTGATAATCCGATTGCCTGAAACTCAATACATCGGAACAACCAAAAGAGGAAGAGCTGTTAGTCTGTTTTAAACCAAGCCAGAAACATAACAGCTTAGTACTCTGTAAACAAAGTTATTTGATGTTTCAATGCGCGCTTCAAGTTCGAAACAGTACCGCGAGCGGTAGCGAGCTTGTCTCAATCAAACTGAAACGTGTGCAAATTAAAATCCAACAGAATCAATAGTCTCGCATCTCAGCGCCGGAGGCGCGTAATGTCTATAGCTCACGATCCTAACCATACCTGAGCTCCGGAGGAGCGACATCTGATTGCCTACATGTCGCTCCTCCGGAGCTCGTGAGACTTTGGTGATCGAATACTATAAATATCCCGCGCCTCTGGCGCTCAGGACCGAAAATGCTGATTCCAATTATCTTTTATTTGCACAGTCTTCAATCAACTAGCTCGGGTACAACACTTGCTACCGTTCTCGGCACTGTTTCGTCGATTATCGAGAAACTTAGTTAACAGGTTACTCAGCTTATAGCGATTTTCAGTTACGCGGAGAATTATGGGATGGCGGGGTCTTTAGCATCAGCCCAGTCTGCATGCGCGACGCCGTACTCTAAAGGCTCTGCCATGCTACGACATACTTATTCACCAGAAAACTGCAGTTAGGGTAAGGGTGAGAGTGTTATGCAAGCTTTACAAGTAGTTGAATTGAAGTCTTTTTCGAAGTTGCAAGTAAGCAATGCTATCGAATCCGTCCAGAGATTTTTCACCAACCCAGTTCCGGCCAATTTGATGAAAGCGTTCCGGATTTTCTTCGCGTGTCATATCTTTTTACAAAGTTTAAAGCTCTCTTGGGTACCATTTGGTATTAGCAGCCGGATCGTATTATTCGTGCAATTGGCGGCGCTTGCCGCTGTCTTCGCAAATTTTCACAGACGACTCTACTATCCTGGCCTCCTTTTGTTGTTGTTGCTTAAGTTATATGGAGTTGCCTATAAATTTCCAATGACAGCGAACCATCATTTTCTGGAGTTGTACGTGCTCCTTTTTCTGCTGTTGTGGCCTGATCGATCGATTGGTCAAGGGACCGACAAACAAGAGACGAAACAAGTGAGTAGCGAATCTTGTCATCTCGCTCGGTTACTCGTCCTATCCGTTTATTTCTTCGCCGGTATCCAAAAACTTATTCATGGAATCTGGCTTAACGGAGAATACCTTGCCCATAGCCTTATTGAGGTAACCAACGGCACACTTCTTACCACGCAATATATGCTTAGATTTATCGCGAGTATTTCGGGATCACCGCTTGTTGAAATACCGCTCAACCTATCTCTGGACGCGCATATGGTCATGATAACGATTCCGAGCTGGGTAGTTGTTTATTTTCTTGGCATGAGTTGGGTTACGATCGCAAGTGAGATTGCTATTCCGCTGCTTGTCGTGTTCCGCCGGACCCGGAAAATCGGCCTGCGCTTGATGCTCGTTCTGACAATAATTATTGGCCTCCTCGCTTTCGAAACGGAATTTATGTTTGCATCGGTTGGTTGCGCCCTTCTATTTTTCCACGACAAGGGGATACGTAACTACAGCATGTTACTGGCAGCCCATATAGTTTGGTCGCTGTCTCTTCTATTCGCGGGCGTTCGCGTTGGAACGTTATAGTAACGAGCATTTAGCAAAGGCAGGTACTTATGATAGATCGGTTGAGAGTCAAACTGGTCATAACACTAGCATGCGTTCTTCTTATCTGGCCAGTTGCGCATATAACGCTTTCGTTATTTGGGGGTCTTAATTCCTGGAAGCTGGGAGGATGGGGGATGTATGCGAGCATACCTCCGGAAGATACATACATCAACGTGTTTCTGATCGGCGCGAATAGTGGACCTTTAACGGAAATGAGGGTGAGCTCGCTTATTAAGCGAAATCGGCCGTCGCTATTTGTAAACGGTGAGACCATTGTCCTTGATGGACAGTCTTTTAATGGAGAAATAAAGTCCGTCGACTTCTCTTCATATACAAAGGATATAGTGGTGTTTCGCCGGGGAAGCGCTATCAAGGCCATGGTAGAGCAGATACAAAAGCACTTGCTTGATCCGGTAGCGATAAGCCACACATTGGTTTTCATCTCGCAGCTACGGTTATCAATATCCAGCCGAATGGCTTATACCGAATCAGAGGTGTATTTGATAAGGAATGACTGTGTCGAGAAGCTCGGTGTTTATAGTAACGATAAGCATGAAATTAAGGAGATTCTCGACATGGTTGGAGCTCAAGTAGATCGAGAGTGTAGCAAAACCCCAAAGGGCAAGATTACGGTAGGAAGTTTGAGATGAGTTTGCCAGGGAAGAAGTAAAAAAGGCTAAGCAGGGCAAAACAGGGCAAAAAACTTATTTTATAAGTGGGCTCGGCACAACAATGGAGAGACAGATGCAAACAAAAGCGGAAGGATTTCGGCTCTCGCCGCAACAGAAACTACTCTGGCAGTCACATTACGATGGCCAGGCGTACTTTACCCAGGGTGCCTTACTTCTCGAGGGAGAGCTGAAAATCAAAGCTCTGAAAGGGGCTTTGCGAGAGGTCATCGCTCGGCATGAGATTCTACGTACGACCTTTCACCGCTTACCTGGCATGAAGCTGCCAGTACAGGTCATCGGCGCCAAAAGCGCGATGGCTTGGCGGAGCAGAAAATTAGGCGAGCTGGATTCCAAGCGCCAGGCCGCCAGAATCGAAGAGCTTTTCCTGGCGGAGCGGCGCCATCCTCTCGACTTTGAACAAGGCCCTGTCTTACGTGCAACCCTGCTCATCCTGTCGGCGGGACGGCATATTTTGCTGATCACGCTGCCTTCGCTTTGCGCAGACAACCGGACGCTAAGGAACCTGGCGGACGAGATCGGCCAGTTCTATGCCGCGTCTTTTGATGGCGGTTTGGCACCTGACAATTCGATACAGTATGTCCAATTCTCCGAATGGCGGAATTCAATGCTCGAAAGAGAGGATGCGGAAGAAGGGAAAGAATACTGGCGGCAACAAAATCTCTCCGCCCCGCATGCCTTGAAACTTCCGTATGAATGCGCATCTCCGGAAACATCAGGGTTTGAGCCGGAGTCGCTGGGTTTGATGATTGATGCTGAATCTGTATACAGGATAGAGGCGGCTGCCCAGAAATATGAGACTACGATGGAGACCTTCCTGCTAGCCTGCTGGCAGACGCTGCTCTGGCGGCTCACGGGCAAGCCGGATGTTCTCGTTGGCCACGTTCGTGACGGAAGGGAACATGAGATGCTGCAGGGCGCCATTGGGTTATTCGCCAAGTGGCTGCCGGTTAAATCTCGTTTCGAGAGCGACACTTCGTTCGTCGACATCCTGTCGCAATCCGGTGAGGCGGTCTGGGATGGGTACGAATGGCAGGAATACTTCTCCTGGTCAGAAGAATTAGGGCTGGGATCCGAAAACTCGATTGCGCCGATCGGGTTCGAGTTCATGGAATTGGTCGAGCCACGCCGCGCGGCTAATCTCATAATCTCAATCTACAAGCAATCCAGCTTCACTCAGCGTTTCAAGCTACTGCTATCCTGCGATCGCGCAGGGGACTGTCTGAACATCACACTTTACTACGACCCCGCCCGATACGAACGCGACGATGTCAAACGCATTGGGAGCCACTTCGCCGCGCTGACTGAGAGCGCTGCCAGCGATCCCGATGCTCTGGCCGGCGAGCTCGATCTGCTCAGCGCGGATGACCGAAGATTGCTGGTCGAGTTCAATCAAACCGCCGCCGTCGAGTGGAACGATACCAAAGTTGAATATCCGGTGGAACACTCGTTGCCCGCCTTGTTCGAAGCGCAGGTTGAACGAACGCCTGAGGCTGTGGCGCTTGTTTATGAAGACACGCAAGTGACTTACCGGGAGTTGAATGATCGCGCCGATCGATTGGCTCATCATCTGCGGCGACTGGGCGTCGAGCCGGAGTTACTTGTGGGCGTTTGCATGGAGCGGTCGCTGGAGATGATGGTGGGGATTCTCGGAGTGTTGAAGGCTGGGGGCGCTTACGTTCCACTCGATCCGGCGTATCCGGCAGAGCGTCTGGCCTTCATGCTTGAAGATTCCCAAGCGCCAGTCTTGTTGACTCAGCAGCGGCTGCTCGAACTGTTGCCAGAGCATCATGCGAAAGTCGTGCTCCTTGACTCGCTACCGTCCGAATCCGGCGCAAGCTCAGGTGACATTTTTACGAATGATGTCACAGATGCCAACCCGGCTTACGCCATTTATACCTCCGGCTCGACCGGCCGTCCGAAGGGCGTGATGATTTCTCATCGCGCGATCGTGAATCGGTTGTTGTGGGGACAATCGGCTTACTGTCTGACCGGAGATGACAAGGTATTACAAAGCGCCGCTCTCGGATTCGATTTCTCAGTTTGGGAGATATTCGGCGCGCTCATAGCGGGCGCTCAATTGGTCCTGCCGCAGCCGGAGGGACAAAGAGACAGTTTTTATCTCAGGAGACTAATTGCCGAGAGGGGGATCACAATCGCCCACTTCGCCCCCTCCATGCTCCGGCTTTTTCTGAATCAGCCGAGCGTCGAGACGTGTCACTCTCTGAGATATGTTTTCTCGGGCGGCGAAGCTCTCTCCGTCGAGCTACAGGAATATTTTTTCGCCAAGCTGGAGGCGGAGCTATATAACCAATACGGCCCGACAGAGGCGTCTGTCGACGTCACGTTCTGGCGTTGCAAGAAGGAAGACGACAAGCAAACGGTGCCCATCGGCCGCCCGATCGCCAACACACAAATCTACCTGCTGAATTCTGAGATGCAGCCCGCGCCGGTGGGCGTTGCGGGCGAACTGCACATAGGCGGCGCCAATCTGGCTCGCGGGTATCTCAATCGGCCAGAGTTGACCGCCGAGCGGTTCGTTCCCAACGCCTTCAGTGAAGAGCCCGACGCACGGTTGTACCGGACGGGAGACCTGGCGCGATACCTGCCGGACGGGGCCATCGAATTTCTGGGACGGAGCGATCATCAGGTGAAGGTGCGCGGGGTGCGCATCGAACTGGGCGAGGTCGAGGCGGCGCTCAGCCAGCATCCCGCGGTGCGGGAAGCGGTGGTCGTGGCGCGGGACGAGGGTGAGGACGCGGCCGGAGACAAACGGTTGGTGGCTTATCTGGTCAGCGACCAGCAGCCGGCGCCGACAGCCGGCGCCTGGCGCGCCTTCCTGAAGGAGAGGGTGCCGGAGTACATGACGCCGTCGGCCTTCGTGACGCTCGACGCATTGCCGTTGACGCCGAACGGGAAGATCGATCGGCGCGCGCTTCCGGCTCCCGAAAAGGCGCGCCTCGACTTGGAGAGCGCCTTTGTCGCGCCGCGCAATCCGGTCGAGGAGTTGTTGGCGGAGACCTGGGCCAGTGTCCTCGGGGTGGAGAGAGTGGGAATTCACGATAACTTCTTCTCGCTGGGCGGACACTCATTGCTGGCCATGAAACTGATCGCGCGGAAGCTGGAGGTCTTCCAGGTGGAACTGCCGCTGCGCCAACTTTTTGAAAAGCCGACGGTGGCGCAATTGGCGGCAGCGATCGTCGGGATGACGAAGCCCGGGCTGGATCTGCCGCCGATCACGCCGATCCCACGCGATCGGGAACTACCGCTCTCGTTTTCGCAGCAGCGGTTGTGGTTTCTCGATCAACTGGAGCCTGGCAACTCTTTCTACAACGTGCCCGCGCCGGTGCGCCTCACGGGCGAGCTCAATGTGGCGGCGCTCCGGCAAACCATTGGCGAAATCATCAGACGTCACGAAGTCTTGCGGACGGTCTATCAAACAGTCGAGGGGAGTCCGGTACAGGTGATCACAAACTCATACTCATTCACGCTGCCGGTGGTTGATTTGAGAGGGGTGGCGGAAGAGGAACGAGAGGCGACGGTCGCGCGTCTGGTCACGGAAGACTCCCTGCGGCCCTTCGATCTGGCCGAAGGCCCATTGTTCAGAGTCGCATTGCTGCAATTGGGGGCCGAGGATCATGTTTTGCTATTTACCACGCACCACATCATCTCCGACGTCTGGTCCAAGGGGGTGCTGACGCGAGAGGTTGCGGCGCTCTATCAGGCATTCGCCGAAGGAAGACCGTCGCCGCTGCCGGAATTGGCGGTTCAGTATGCCGATTTCGCGCACTGGCAACGGGGATGGTTGCAGGGAGAGGTTCTCGATGAGCAGTTGTCATACTGGAAGCGGCAATTGGCGGGCAGCCCATCAGTTTTGCAATTGCCCACGGATCGTCCGCGGCCAGCCGTTCAATCATATCGGGGGGCCGACCTGGCGATGGCGTTACCCGAAGGGCTGTCGCGGGCGGTGGTGGGATCTGAGCAGGCGCGAGGGCGTCACCCTCTTTATGACGCTGTTGGCGGCTTATCAAGCGATGCTGTTCCGCTACACAGGGGAGGAGAGCATCAATGTCGGCTCTCCCATCGCGGGCCGCACGCGCCCGGAGACGGAGGGGATGATCGGGTTTTTCCTGAACACGCTGGTGTTCCGGACGGATTTTTCGGGCGACCCGAGCTTTCGCGAGTTGTTGCGGCAGGTGCGAGAGACATCGCTGGAAGCATACGCCCATCAGGATTTGCCCTTCGAGCAATTGGTAGAGGCGTTGCAACCTGAACGGAAGATGAGCCACTCGCCGCTGTTTCAGGCGGCCTTCGTGATGCTCAATCTTGCAACGGAGGCGGTGGAGCTTCCGGGTCTGAAGATGCGGCCTGTGAGGGGGGAGGGAAATAGCGCGAAATACGATTTGACACTGTTCGTCATCGAAGGCCGCGATGGACTGACGGCGAACGTGGAGTACAGCGCCGATCTGTTCGAGGCCTCTACCATGGCGAGGATGTTGGAGCATTTCTTCGTGTTGCTGGAAGGCTTGATCGCCAACCAGGATCAGCGTGTGTCATCCCTGCCGCTGATGACCGAGCGGGAGGAGGCGCAGGCGCTGGTCGAGTGGAACGATACCAAAGTTGAATATCCGGTGGAACACTCGTTGCCCGCCTTGTTCGAAGCGCAGGTTGAACGAACGCCCGAGGCTGTGGCGCTTGTTTATGAAGACACGCAAGTGACTTATCGGGAGTTGAATGATCGCGCCAATCGTCTGGCCCATCATCTGCGGCGACTGGGCGTCGAGCCGGAGTTGCTGGTGGGCGTTTGCATGGAGCGGTCGCTTGAGATGATGGTGGGGATTCTCGGAGTGTTGAAGGCTGGGGGCGCTTACGTTCCACTCGATCCGGCGTATCCGGCGGAGCGTCTGGCCTTCATGCTTGAAGATTCCCAAGCGCCAGTCTTGTTGACTCAGCAGCGGCTGCTCGATTCGTTATCCGCAACGAGCAATTCGCAATGCCATGTGATTTGTGTGGATGCGATAGAGGAGATGCTGGCAGAAGAGAGCGTAGAGAATCCGGCGAGTGGGCCGGACGCCGAGCATCCGGCTTACGTGATCTATACTTCAGGTTCAACGGGACAGCCCAAAGGCGTGCTCATCTCCCACGGCGCGATCTGCAATCATATGTTATGGCAGTTGAGCCATTTGTCCGTGACCGCGAACGATTGCGTTCTGCAAAAAACGGCTTTCAGCTTCGACGCTTCGGGCACGGAGTTCTACCTGCCGCTGTTGGCCGGCGCGCGACTGGTTCTGGCCCAGCCGGGAGGGCATCAAGACGTCGCCTACCTGATCGATGCGATGATCGAGCGCCAGGTCACCATTCTTCAGTTGGTTCCATCATTGCTGCGAGCGTTGTCGGACGAGCCCAGGTTTGAGCGATGCGAGAGCCTGAGGCGCGTCATCTGCGCGGGCGAGCCTTTGCTACCCAAGTTACAGGCGCGGTTCAACGCCTGCCTCGGCGCGGAGTTGCACAATCTTTACGGCCCGACGGAAGCGGCCATCGACGTGACTTGCTGGCCTCACCAGGATGCGCGGGGGGCGGCTATCGTTCCTATCGGCCGCCCGATCGCCAACACACAAATCTACCTGCTGAACTCTGAGATGCAGCCCGCGCCGGTGGGCGTTGCGGGCGAACTGCACATAGGCGGCGCCAATCTGGCTCGCGGGTATCTCAATCGGCCAGAGTTGACCGCCGAGCGGTTCGTTCCCAACGCCTTCAGTGAAGAGCCCGACGCACGGTTGTACCGGACGGGAGACCTGGCGCGATACCTGCCGGACGGGGCCATCGAATTTCTGGGACGGAGCGATCATCAGGTGAAGGTGCGCGGGGTGCGCATCGAACTGGGCGAGGTCGAGGCGGCGCTCAGCCAGCATCCCGCGGTGCGGGAAGCGGTGGTCGTGGCGCGGGACGAGGGTGAGGACGCGGCCGGAGACAAACGGTTGGTGGCTTATCTGGTCAGCGACCAGCAGCCGGCGCCGACAGCCGGCGCCTGGCGCGCCTTCCTGAAGGAGAGGGTGCCGGAGTACATGACGCCGTCGGCCTTCGTGACGCTCGACGCATTGCCGTTGACGCCGAACGGGAAGATCGATCGGCGCGCGCTTCCGGCTCCCGAAAAGGCGCGCCTCGACTTGGAGAGCGCCTTTGTCGCGCCGCGCAATCCGGTCGAGGAGTTGTTGGCGGAGACCTGGGCCAGTGTCCTCGGGGTGGAGAGAGTGGGAATTCACGATAACTTCTTCTCGCTGGGCGGACACTCATTGCTGGCCATGAAACTGATCACGCGAATGCGTGGGATCTTCCAGGTGGAACTGTCGCTGCGCCAACTTTTTGAAAAGCCGACGGTGGCGCAATTGGCGGCAGCGATCGTCGGGATGACGAAGCCCGGGCTGGATCTGCCGCCGATCACGCCGATCCCACGCGATCGGGAACTACCGCTCTCGTTTTCGCAGCAGCGGTTGTGGTTTCTCGATCAACTGGAGCCTGGCAACTCTTTCTACAACGTGCCCGCGCCGGTGCGCCTCACGGGCGAGCTCAATGTGGCGGCGCTCCGGCAAACCATTGGCGAAATCATCAGACGTCACGAAGTCTTGCGGACGGTCTATCAAACAGTCGAGGGGAGTCCGGTACAGGTGATCACAAACTCATACTCATTCACGCTGCCGGTGGTTGATTTGAGAGGGGTGGCGGAAGAGGAACGAGAGGCGACGGTCGCGCGTCTGGTCACGGAAGACTCCCTGCGGCCCTTCGATCTGGCCGAAGGCCCATTGTTCAGAGTCGCATTGCTGCAATTGGGGGCCGAGGATCATGTTTTGCTATTTACCACGCACCACATCATCTCCGACGTCTGGTCCAAGGGGGTGCTGACGCGAGAGGTTGCGGCGCTCTATCAGGCATTCGCCGAAGGAAGACCGTCGCCGCTGCCGGAATTGGCGGTTCAGTATGCCGATTTCGCGCACTGGCAACGGGGATGGTTGCAGGGAGAGGTTCTCGATGAGCAGTTGTCATACTGGAAGCGGCAATTGGCGGGCAGCCCATCAGTTTTGCAATTGCCCACGGATCGTCCGCGGCCAGCCGTTCAATCATATCGGGGGGCCGACCTGGCGATGGCGTTACCCGAAGGGCTGTCGCGGGCGGTGGTGGGATCTGAGCAGGCGCGAGGGCGTCACCCTCTTTATGACGCTGTTGGCGGCTTATCAAGCGATGCTGTTCCGCTACACAGGGGAGGAGAGCATCAATGTCGGCTCTCCCATCGCGGGCCGCACGCGCCCGGAGACGGAGGGGATGATCGGGTTTTTCCTGAACACGCTGGTGTTCCGGACGGATTTTTCGGGCGACCCGAGCTTTCGCGAGTTGTTGCGGCAGGTGCGAGAGACATCGCTGGAAGCATACGCCCATCAGGATTTGCCCTTCGAGCAATTGGTAGAGGCGTTGCAACCTGAACGGAAGATGAGCCACTCGCCGCTGTTTCAGGCGGCCTTCGTGATGCTCAATCTTGCAACGGAGGCGGTGGAGCTTCCGGGTCTGAAGATGCGGCCTGTGAGGGGGGAGGGAAATAGCGCGAAATACGATTTGACACTGTTCGTCATCGAAGGCCGCGATGGACTGACGGCGAACGTGGAGTACAGCGCCGATCTGTTCGAGGCCTCTACCATGGCGAGGATGTTGGAGCATTTCTTCGTGTTGCTGGAAGGCTTGATCGCCAACCAGGATCAGCGTGTGTCATCTCTGCCGCTGATGACCAGTGCGGAACGTAACCGCCTATTGTCAGAGTGGAATGGCACTGTGTCTGAGTATCCACGCCATGAATGCGTTCATGAGTTATTCGAGACGCAGGTTGAGCGTAGACCTGAAGCGATTGCGATAGTGGGCGAGGAAAATCACCTGACCTATGGAGAACTCAACCGACGCGCAAATCAACTGGCGCATTACCTGCTTAAGCATGGCGCCGGGCCGGAGACGCCGGTGGCTATCTGCGTTGAGCGTTCTTCGAAGATAGTTTTGGGATTCTTGGGCATACTTAAGGCGGGCGCCGCCTTTGCACCACTGGATCCAGCCTATCCTGAAGACCGCCTGGCCTTCATACTCAATGATGTCCGGGCGCCGCTGCTCTTGACCCAGGAGCGGCTGGTCGAAGAATTACGAAACACCGGAAACGGAACGCACAATACGGAGAGTTATGCTCAAAACTCCATATTCAAACCTCAATACTCAATCTCCGATCTGCGCGCTGGAGACGGAAGGCGGAATGCGAGTAGTATCGCTCAAGACTCAATCTTCAATCCTCAAGACTCAATCTCCGATCTGCACGCTGGAGATGGAAGGCGGAATGCGAGTAGTATCGCTCAAGACTCAATCTTAATACCCCACCACCCAACCTCCGAACCGCATTCCGCATTCCGCGTTCCCGAAGCGGTCTGTCTGGACTCAGACTGGGAGTTCATCGCCCTGGAAAGCCAGCAGAATCCAACCTGCATAGCTGCGCCTGAAAACCTGGCTTATGTCATCTATACCTCGGGTTCAACTGGCGCTCCTAAAGGTACGCCGATAACACACAGGAATCTCAGCCCACTAATGCACTGGAGCAAGGAATATTTCAACCTCGGCGAGTGCACGAAGGTACTGCAAAATCTCAACTGCTGTTTTGATTTTGGCGTTTTCGAGCTATTAACCACAGTCCTATTTGGCGGGACATTACATTTTGTGGATGGAGATGGGCTGAGTGATTTTTCAGAGTATGCCAGCTATATCAATAGACATCGAATTAATACCATTCATTCTACTCCGTCATTCGTTAGGAATCTTCTCCCTTTTAGTGATGAACTGGAGAATCTGGAAACGATTCACCTCGGCGGCGAGCCGTTAACGGGGGATTTGGTTGATAAGGTATTCAATAAAGTCGGAGGCGATTGCGTACTCTACAACGGCTACGGCCCTACTGAAGCCACCGTCAATTGTTCCATCTTTAGAATCGGTAATTGGTCAACCTGGATTGATAGAGCTTTGACGAATATTCCGATTGGGAAAGCGTCAGCCAATAATCTTCTCTATATCCTCGATAAGAATTGCGAACCTGCGCCTATAGGTATCCCTGGAGAACTATATGTTGGCGGCGGAGGGTTGACTCGCGGCTACCTCGATCGAGCCGCGTTGACCGCCGAAGCATTCGTCCCCAACCCCTTCAGTCATGAACCAGGTGCGCGGCTATACAAGACTGGCGACCTGGCTCGATACCTGTCCGACGGGAACATAGAGTTCCTGGGCCGCAGCGACCATCAAGTCAAAGTCCGCGGCTTTCGTATCGAATTGGCGGAGATCGAAGCGGTATTGGCTCAACACCCGGCCGTCCGGGAAGCCGTCGTGTTGGCCCGCGAGGAGGTGGCCGGCGAGAAACGACTGGTGGCGTACGTCGCGCTCGATCCTATCGAGGGGGGCGCCGCGCCAAACGGCGTAAAACTGAGAAGCTACTTGCGGCAAAGGCTGCCTGAGTACATGACGCCGTCCGTCTTCGTCGAATTGGGCGCCCTGCCGCTGACGCCGAACGGGAAGGTGGATCGCCGTGCGCTTCCGGCTCCCGAGAAGACGCGCCCGGATTTGGAGAGCGCATTCGCCGCGCCTCGCAATCCAATAGAAGAAAAGCTGGCCGAAATCACCGCGCAGATTCTCCGGATCGAAAAGCCAGGGATTCACGACAATTTCTTTGAATTGGGCGGGCATTCGTTATTGGCGACTCAGTTCATATCCCGCGTGCGCAACGCTTTCCAGGTGGAGTTGACTCTGCGGAGCGTTTTTACCGGACCCACGATCGCCGAACTTGCCGAAGCGATTGAGAAGGCCAGGGATGGCGGACTTGAGCCGGCCGCGCCCGCGATGAAAGCAATTCCCAGAGAGACAAGACGGGTCAAAACCACAACATTATCCAAATGAATAGAGGGCACAGGATGAGCGCCGCACAAGAAAACCGCCAAAGCTCCGTTTCGTTTTATCTGGACGCAGTGGGGATGGCTTTGCAGGAGATATTGGCCCATAAACTGCGCGCCTTTTTGACTTTGATCGGGATCATCATCGGGGTGTCCTCAGTAGTGCTGGTGGGCGCCGCCATCAGCGGGCTGAACGCTTATATCTCGAAGCGGATTTCGGAACTGTTCGGGCCCAACCACTTCATGATTGCCCGGATCGCTTACGCGGGAAAGATAAGCCAGGAACGGTTGGAAGAGATGTCCCGTCGGAACAAGCAGATCGAGTGGGATGATTACGAGTGGCTGAAACGTCATTGCGCGTCGTGCGCCGAGGTTGGGGCGGCGGCCCGGCTTCGGGTTGATCTAGATCACGAGGGGCGGGAACTGACCGGCGCGTGGATCGTCGGCGTGACCGACAATATGAAGGATATCGAGAACAAGACGATCGTTGACGGGCGTTTCATCGTCCCTCACGAAGTCGAACACGCCTCTCTCGTGTGTGTCATCGGAATGGACTTGCGTGAGAAGTTCTTCCCCGACCGCGATCCTCTCGGCCATACGATCAAGGTCAGCGGCTTGCCGCTGCGGATCGTGGGCGTGGAGAAGAGACGCGGGGCGTTTCTGGGCGATTCGATGGATAACCAGGCCTACATCCCGCTGACGACTTTCGGACGCTTGTTCGGCCGGCGGCTGAATTTGGAGCTGCATGGTCGCGCTGCGAATCGCGAAGAGCTCGACACGACGATAGAAGAGGCGCGTATGAGTATGCGTAACCGGCGCCAACTGGCGCCCGGTGAGGAGGACAATTTCGCCATTGCCAACGTGGAAGAACTCAGCACTCAAGTTGATCAGTTCACCAGAATCATCACCCTGGTGGTGACGCCTCTCACGCTCATCTCGCTCCTCGTGGGCGGGATCGTAATTATGAACATCATGCTGGTCAGCGTCACCGAGAGAACTTTCGAGATCGGACTGCGCAAGTCCATGGGCGCGCGGCGCAAACATATCCTGCTGCAATTTTTGATCGAATCGGCGCTGCTGGCTTTCTTGGGCGGAGTGTTGGGGTTGTCCCTCGCGGCCGCCGTCGCATGGATGATGAACGTGGCGACCACCGTGCCGATGAAGATCACGCCTTTTTACATTATTCTGTCGCTTTTGGTTTCGGGAGGCATTGGATTGATCTTCGGCGTCTACCCCGCCTACAAGGCGGCGCGGCTTGATCCGATAGTGGCGTTGAACAAGGAATAAAGTTGTTTAAGCAGTGAGGCGAAAGCTGCGCGGTAAAACCGTTACACCTTTGAAAATTTTGCCTGCGCACTTAAGAGGGGAAGAGCATGAAGTCCTATAAATTTAGGTTAGGCGAAGCGGTCGTGATCGCGCTGGGCAGCGTGCGGGTGCACAAGTTCCGCAGCTTTCTGACCATTCTCGGGATCGTTATCGGAGTGATGACCGTGATCGTAGTCGCCTCGCTGCTCACCGGCATGCGCAAAAGCTTGGTGGGCCTGATAGAACAGTATGGCGCCAGCAACATCTACGCATTCCACTATTCGACTGGGCCCAGTATCAGATCAAGGGATCGCAGCGAGATCAGACGAAAACCGCTGCGGCCGGAAGATGGCGAGGCGATCCTCGCGCGGGCGGACGCGGTCGAGGATGTCGCTAACATCGGTTACGTCTCGCGAATAGATCGCACCCTAGGTTATCAGGGAGCGACTTACAAACGGGCGTACCTGCAGGGCGTCACGCCCAGTTATGCGCGAGTTGCCGGTCTGAATTTGCGGGAGGGGCGCTTCATAAATGAGCTTGATGACGTACACAGGCGCGACGTCATTGTCGTCGGCGTCAACGTGGTCGAAGCCCTCTTCCCGCATCTGAGCCGGATCGTCGGGCAGCGGATAGTTTTGAGCGGCAAGATATTTGAAGTTATCGGCGTGCTGGAGCAGAGAAAGAGCGGCTTCTTCATCGAGAACGAGGAGGACAACGTCGCGTTCATCCCTTATCAGACAGCGCGTAAGTTGTCGCCTGAAGACGAGTCGTTGATGCTGATGATCCGCGCCAGGGCTGGAGAACTGAGGCAGGCGTTGAATCAGACCGAAGAGATTCTGCGCCGCCAGCGGGGAATCGGATTCGACGAGCCGAACAATTTCGATCTGAAAACGGCGGACAGGTTCGCGGAGCAGTTCGACAACATCACGGGAACCGTGGGTCTGGTGGCTATCGCGATCTCCGGCATCTCGCTGCTGGTCGGCGGGATCGGGGTTATGAACATTATGCTAGTAACCGTGACGGAGCGCACGCGAGAGATCGGCATCCGCAAGGCTGTCGGAGCGCGCCGTCGTGACATCGCGGGGCAATTTCTGTTCGAAGCCATGACGTTGACTTCTCTGGGCGGAATACTGGGAGTCGCGCTCGCCTTGGCGATCAGCTCCGCCGCCAGACTTTTCCTCCCTGAGCTTCCGGCCTCGATACCTCTGTGGGCGGTCGGCGCCGGAGTAGCGGTCGCGACCGTTACGGGCCTCGTCTTCGGCGTCTGGCCGGCGAGGAAGGCTGCCCGTCTGGAACCGACTGAATGCCTGAGTTACGAATAAGTACCACATCAAGTAAGACTAAGTTATTCGATGTTTAGATGGCGATTCGATCAGTACCGCGAGCGGTAGCGAGCGGGTTGATTGCGAAAGATCCGCTCGCTACCGCTCGCGGTACTGATTCGCCGTTCATCAACTAAGCGTGTAGGCAAAAATTCTGAGGTGTGATCAAAATCATATGGATATTTCGGATCAGATTTCGGATCAGGATGTTTATGTCTTCCCAGCCTCTTTCGCACAGCGAAGGATGTGGTTCCTGGATCAATTCCAGCCCGGAAGCCCTTTCTACAATGTTCCAATGGCGGTTCGCATTAAAGGCGCGTTGCGCGTAGCTGCGCTGGAACAGGTGATTAAGGAGATCGTCCGGCGGCACGAGTCCTTGCGCACCACTTTCGCCGTCATGGACGGCGAGCCGGTTCAGGTGATCCATAAAGACGGGCCGGCGATGGACATCGTCCTGGACCGAGTGGATATTCATCGTTTGCCGGCACCTGAGCGAGAGGCTGAAATCCATCGCCGGGTAATGGCGGAAGCTCAACTGCCTTTTAACCTCTCTGAAGGGCCTTTGTTGCGGGCGACGTTACTGAAACTGGGAGAGCGAGACCACGCGTTCCTGCTGACAATGCACCACATCGTCTCTGACGCCTGGTCGCAGGGAGTCTTTATCCGGGAGATGGCGATTCTCTACGACGTGTTCTCCAAAGAGAAGCCATTGCCACTTCCCGATCTGCCTCTTCAATACGCCGACTTCACGGAATGGCAGCGGGATTGGTTGCGGGGCGAGGTGATGGAGGCGCAGCTCAATTACTGGCGCGGGCGGTTGGGCGACAATCCTCCGCCGCTGATGCTTCCCACCGATTATCCTAGGCCGTCGGTGAATACCGCGCGCGGCGCCAAACTATCCCGCTCACTCTCGAAACCTCTGGCGAATACGCTGCAAAAGCTAAGCCGGCGCGAGGGCGCCACCCTGTTTATGACCTTGCTGGCTGCCTTCCAGGTTCTGCTGCATCGCTACACGGGCCAGGACGACATCAGCATAGGGACGCCGGTCGCCAACCGCAACCGGGCCGAGATCGAAGGCCTGATCGGCTGTTTCATCAACACATTGGTTATGCGAACCAATCTCTCGGGCGATCCGAGCTTCCGCGAACTGTTGTGGCGCGCGCGTGAAGTGGCTCTAGGCGCTTACGCCCATCAGGACCTGCCTTTTGAAAAACTGGTTGAAGATCTCAAGCCCGAGCGGAATATGAGCCGCCAATCGTTCTTCCAAGTCATGCTAATTCTGCAGAACGTGCCCAGAAAGGTTGAAATCGGCGAGCATGGGCTGACGCTGAGCGTCTTGAAGATAGATAAGGGAACCTCGAACTTCGATCTGACCTTGACAATGGTGGAAGACTTCAAGGGGTTGATCGCGACGGCGGAATACAACACCGATCTTTTCGAAGCCGCGACCATCGAACGCCTGCTCCGACATTTTCAGACTTTGCTGGAAGGCGTTGTCGCCGACCCGGACCGGCGTATTTCAGATTTGCCCCTCCTGAATGAGTCGGAGCAACGCCTGCTCTTGACCGCGTGGAATGATACAAGGGCGGCGTATCCGCGCAACAAATGCGTGCATGAGTTGTTCGAGGCGCAGGTGGAGCGAAGCTCCGACGCGATTGCGCTGGTGGTCGAGGAGGAGCAGCTTACCTACCGGGAGTTGAACCGCCGGGCCAATCAACTCGCCGCCTACCTCGGAAAGCTCGGGGTCGGGCCGGAAACGCCGGTGGGCTTTTGCCTGGAGCGTTCCCCGGAGATGGTCGTCGGTATCCTCGGCATCTTGAAGGCCGGTGGAACCTACGTGCCGTTAGACCCGGCGTATCCCAAAGAGCGCCTGGCCTTCATGCTGGAAGATACTCGGACGCCAGTGATCCTGACTCAGCAAAGGTTGATCGAGCACCTGCCGGAGCATCAGGCCAGTGTCGTTCGAATAGACGCAGACTGGGAATTGATGACAGAGGAGAGCGAGGCGAATCGGGCGAGCGGGGCGACAGCCGGTCATCTGGCCTACATCATGTACACTTCAGGCTCGACCGGCAGGCCGAAAGGGATCGCCATCCAGCACCGGGCCATCAACCGGCTGGTCTTCAATACCAACTACATCGAGATAACGCCCGAGGACCGGATGCTGCTGGCGTCGAACTCGGCCTTCGACGCGGCGACCTTCGAGTTGTGGGGCGCGCTGCTGCACGGAGCGCGGCTAGTGGGGGTCAGCAGAGAGGCGGTCATATCGCCTCGGGAGCTCGCCGCCTCCATCCGGGATCACGGAATAAGCGCGATGTGGCTGACGGCGGCCCTCTTCAATCAAATGACGCGCGAAGTCCCCAAGGCTTTCGGCGCCGTGAAACACCTGCTCATTGGGGGCGAGGCGCTTGATCCCCACCGGGTGCGAGAGGCGCTCAAGAATGACCCGCCCGCTCGGTTGGTGAACGGGTATGGGCCGACGGAGGGCACGACCTTCACTACCTGGTACCTGGCGCAAGAGGCGGCGGAAGGAGCGAGCTCCATTCCCATAGGTCGACCTATCTCTAACACGCAAACATATTTGTTGGATCGTAACCAACAGCCCACGCCCATAGGGATTGCG
Organism: uncultured Acidobacteriota bacterium; assembly: GCA_963796275.1. Taxonomy (GTDB): domain Bacteria; phylum Acidobacteriota; class Blastocatellia; order RBC074; family RBC074; genus JAKEHZ01. The sequence goes on from CAWCKY010000006.1 coordinate 221,585, forward strand.
GGCGAGTTATACATCGGTGGGGATGGACTGGCGCGCGGTTATTTCAATAGGCCGGAGCTGACGGCGGAGAAGTTCGTCCCGAATCCATATAGCGAGCGGCCGGGCGCGCGGCTCTACCGGACGGGAGACCTGGTCCGTTACCTGCCGGATGGCGCGATTGAGTTCCTGGGGCGGCTCGATCATCAGGTGAAGCTCCGCGGTTTCCGCATAGAGTTGGGCGAGATCGAGACCACGCTACAACAGCATCCGGCGATTCAGGAAGCAGTAATTCTGGCCAGGGAGGATGAGCCTGGTAATAAGCGCTTAGTAGCTTATCTAGTAAGCGTAGGGGATGCGGCGCCCACCATTGAGGAGTTGCACAGTTTTCTGCGGCAGAAACTGCCCTGGTATATGGCGCCGAGTGCTTATGTCTGGCTGGAGTCCCTGCCGGTGACTCCGAATGGGAAGATTGACCGGCGCGCCCTGCCCGCACCGGATAAGACGCGGCCGCAGTTGGAAGCAGCCTTCGTCGCGCCTCGCACCCCAACGGAAGAACAGTTGGCCGCAATCTACGCAGAGGTTCTGGGTCTTGAGCGAGTGGGCATCAGCGACCATTTCTTCGATCTTGGCGGTCACTCGCTGCTTGCCACGCAGGTGATTTCCCGCGTTCGTCAGTCTTTCGAGATAGAACTCCCTTTGCGCTCCCTCTTTGAAACTCCCACGGTAGCCGGACTTGCCGAAAACATTGAATCAATCCTGTGGGCGGCGCATCGCTCACAGTCCACCCTCGACTCCGCGGCAGATGACCGGGAAGAGGGAGAAATCTAATAAGTTCAGAGTAGATATGAAAACCATTGAGCTTCTGTCCCGCCTTCGCGGTCTCGACGTTAAACTTTGGACCGAGGCTGAACGACTGCGCTATAGCGCGCCTGACGGCGTGATAACACCGGCCCTGCGCGCGGAGATGGCTGAACGCAAGACGGATATTCTTGCATTTCTGCGCCGGGCGGAAGCGGCAGTGAAGCCCGCCGCTCCCGCCATCCTGCCGGTCTCACGCAATGGCGAGGCGCCGTTATCTTTCGCTCAGCAGCGGTTGTGGGTTCAAGAACAACTGTCACCAGGCAGCGCTCTCTACAACATCTCCCAGGCAATTCAAGTGAATGGTGGGCTCAATGTAACCGCGCTCGAGCTAACTTTGAACGAGATCGTGCGGCGACACGAAATTTTGCGCACGACTTTCGCGGCGCCCGATTTCCAGGTGAGCGGAAATCCCGTTCAAGTTATCGTTCCAACGCTTCGTCTGGCGCTGCCGATAGTAGACCTCCAGGAATTCCGGGAGACGGAACGAGAGGCGGAAACCTGGCGTCTGGCCGCGAGTGAGGCCGGTCGGCCTTTCGATCTTTCCCGAGGGCCGCTCCTGCGCGCCGTCTTGTTGCGGCTGGGTCGGAAGCGCCACGTGGTTCTCTTCACCCTGCACCACATCATCAGCGACGGCTGGTCAATGGGCGTGCTGGCGCGAGAAATGGGAACGCTTTACGAATCCTTCGCCGACGGCCGCCCTTCGCCATTGCCGGAGTTGCCTATCCAGTATGCGGACTTTGCGTACTGGCAGAGGCAATGGCTACAGGGAGAGACGCTCGCGGCTCAGCTCTCTTACTGGAGGCGGCATCTGGGGGGCGCCCCTGCCTCCCTGGAATTGCCTACGGATCGTCCGCGACCGGCGGTTCAAACCTTTCGGGGGGCGCATCAACCACTGGCGCTGTCCGCTACTTTATCCGGCTCGCTCAAGGAGCTAAGTCGCCGGGAAGGCGTGACGTTATTCATGACATTATTGGCAGCGTTCAATACGCTGCTCTATCGTTGCACGGGCCAGGAGGACATCGTTGTCAGCACGCCCACTGCAGGTCGCGCCAATGTCGAACTCGAAGGGTTGATTGGTTTCTTTATCAACAAGCTGATGCTGCGCGCCGATCTTTCGGGCGATCCGAGTTTCAGTGAATTGCTGGGTCGGGTGCGCGAGATGGTCTTGGGAGCATTCGCCAACCAGGACGTCCCATTCGAAAAACTGGTGGACGAACTACAGCCGGAGCGGGACCAAAGCCGCACGCCCTGGACTCAGACGGCATTCGTTTTACAGAGCGCCTCGACCGCATCGCTTGCGGCTCCGGGCCTGATCTTCAGCCCGCTAAAAATCGAAAGCGCGACGGCCAAGACGGATTTGATCCTATCTCTGTCGGAGCGCCCAGCCGGACTCCAAGGCTCGTTCGAGTTCAACACGGATATTTTCGAGGCTTCGACCATCGCTCGGATGGCCGGCCATTTCCAAACAATGTTGGAGAGCATCGTCGCTGACCCGGAGCAACGCATCTCGATGCTCGCTCCCTCGCCTGGGATGCTGTTATCTTCGGTCAAACCGTCCCGCATGGATGAACTCGATCAACTCTACGCAGGCTCGAACCTGACAAAAAATCAGCTCCTGATCTGGACCGGGCAGAAATTAAGGCCGGATGCGCCAATCTACAACGCGGCGTTGTCCTTCGTTATCCAGGGTAAGATTTCGCTCGAGAACTTCCAGCGAGCGTTTCAGACGCTGGTCAATTCCAGCGACGCTTTGCGCACAGTGATCGAGGAGAGAGACGGCGTCCCGCGGCAACGAGTCATCCCTGATCTACCCTACGCCGTCGAATACCTCGACTTTTCACAGAAAGTTGATCCTGAAGCGGAGTTTGATTCCTGGATGTATCAACGACGTATTGCGCCGTTCGACTTCGCGAAACGCTTATTCGATACAGCCCTGATAAAGCTATCGGACGGGAAATTCGCCTGGTATCTAAATCAGCACCACATTATCTGTGACCATCAGTCGATCTGGTTGATCTTTCAACGGATGTCTGAATTCTACGGGCGCGCTCTGGAGGGGCGGTTGGAAGAGAAGGTGAAACTGCCCGTCTTTCAAGATTACCTGGATTACGAACGAGAGTATCGGAGCTCATTGCAGTATCTGAAATCAAGGGCCTATTGGGAGAGGAAACTAACCGACGAGCCTGAGCCGATTGCGTTCTATGGCAAAGTTCCTCATAAGCCGACGACGCGCATCCGACATGTGACTTATAAGCTGGATTCAGAACGAACACGAAAGCTTAAGGTCCTTGCGCTTTCCGCGGACGTCTTCGTGAAGACGGAGAAAGCATCGCTGTTTAATGTATTGGCCGTGGTTCTTGGGGTCCATCTCTATCACATCAGTGGAAGCCGGCGCTTTTCGCTCGGAGTCGCGTCTCACAATCGTCGTTCGGAGGCATTCACAGAGACGATCGGCGTTCTCATGGAGGTTCATCCGCTGTACCTGGCGATTGAGGGCGACGATACGTTCCTTTCGTTGGTTAAAAAAGTGGCGGCCGAAGCACGAGAAACCCTAAAGCATAGCGAATTCATTATCAGTAAGAAGGCTTATGACGTATTTCTCAACTACCGTACAGCGAAATTTTCCGAGTTCGATGGCGCGCCGGCGCATCTGAAGAGGATTCACTCCGGACACGAAACTGACAGCTTAACCCTCAATTTGCACGAGGACGCTTCAACTGGAAACTTCGTTCTGGGTTTCGATTTTCATTGCGATGTTTTCAACGAGGAGCAGCGGAGCCATACGATTCAATGCTTTCTCAAAATTTTGGATTCTTTTTTGGAGGATCGTACGCAATCAATAGATCGTGTTGATCTTCTCTCGGCTGAGGAGAGACAACGCATCCTGGTCGGGTTCAATCATAAAGAAGTGATATTTCCCGAAGACCAGACCATCACACGACTCTTTGAAAAGCAGGTCGAAGAAACGCCGGCGAAAATCGCCGCAGTTTACCAGGACGTTTCTCTGACTTTTCAGGAGTTAAACGAACAGGCGGATAAGTTAGCTAATTTGATCAGGAGGTTAAATAAATGATTCGAAACAGGCAATATGTAATCAAAAGATCAGAGCTCCAGTCCATTGAGGCTTTGCCCGAGGTGATTGGAAAAATGTTAGGCGACAAGGCTCTCCGCTGGTACATCGGCCAAGTTACCGATGACGAAATCGTCGTTGAAGCGACGATTTGCGATGAACGGATCGGCCATTTCAGCGAATCGGTGGTCGCTCACCATTATCCGGGTAAAAGCGTCGTTCTAAGCATTATCCCGACCGGCGTCGGTTGTAATCTCGGCGGCTACGCCGGCGATGCCGCGCCAGCCACCAGCTTGCTGGCCTCGACCGCGGACTATTTGATCACGAATCCCAACGCAGTCAATGCTTCGGACTTTATCAAGATGGATGACAATGTCGTCTACACCGAAGGCTTCTCAATCGACCTATTTTGTCAGGGGCTCGTTAATCTGTACCGGCCATACTCAAACAGAGTCGGTCTGATCATTGAAAAAACGGTTGCCAGCGGGCTGGACGTCGTTTTCAACATTCTCAACGCGGTGAGAGCGACGCACGGAGTCGATATCCAGGATTACGTGATCACGGACCAGCCAATTGGCGGACGCTGCGTCGAGAACAATGTCGGAGCGTTTGTCGGAACGATTGATAACCCCGGCGTATTGTTTGAAGCTTGCGAAAAACTGATAGCAAAAGGCGTTGACGCTATTGCTGTCACGAGCAATATTCAAGACTTGCCCGCGGAAAACTATGCGAAGCATTTCGCCGGCGAGTATCCAAACCCCGTCGGCGGCGTTGAAGCGGTCATCTCACACTTGATTACCAAGCGATTTCAGGTACCTGCGGCTCACGGGCCACTGCTGAATATAAAGCAGCTGGACCTGGCGCGTAACATAGTTGACGCCAGGGGAGCCGGCGAGATGGCGTCTCTAAGCGGCCTGGCTTGCGTGTTGATCGGCCTGAAAAGAGCGCCGCAGATCACGCCTCGGCCGGATAGCCGTGTCGCGGACATAATCAATATCAATAACCTCCTGGCGATAGTGACACCGGCGGGTTGTCTGGGAAGCATTCCCGTGCTCTCCACGAGGAAATACAAGATACCCGTAATTGCCGTCCGGGAGAATGAAACGATCTTGAATATTACTCAGTCAATGGTTCGGTTGAATAACGTTGTCGAGGTAAGCAACTACGCCGAAGCCGCCGGCATCATCCTGGCTTTGAAGAAGGGGATAAGTCTCGAAGGCATATCAAGACCTTTACGAACATTGAGACATTCGGTTGGAGCGGAGAGTCAGGATCAGCTGAGCGGGAGGGGGGATGCTTATGAGGAACAACTCGTCGCATAGTTTGATCGGACTGATGGCCGACCGGCGTCCCGATCTGTTAATAGGGATGCTTGGAATATTGAAGTCCGGAAGCGGTTTTGCGCCGATAGATCCGGATTATCCGGACGAACGGATCAATTACATCATTGACGACTGCCGGATCGAGATTCTGGTCACAGAAGAAAAACGCCTGGCCAGGGCGATTGAAATCTCCAGGAAAAGCCCTACGCTGAAGAATATTATCTGCCTGGATAAGGTGAGGAGGAAGGAGGCTGCCCATCGCGATGAGGTTCAGATTTACGATTGTAACGATTATGCCGCCAAAGAACGGGCGCCGGAAAAGTGCGACGTAGAGCCTGATCAGTTGGCCTATGTGATCTATACCTCAGGGTCGACCGGCGTTCCCAAAGGCGTTCCGATCACACATAGAAATCTCAGCCCGTTGTTATGCTGGAGCAAGGAATATTTCAACCTCGGCGAATGCACGAAGGTACTGCAAAATCTCAACTACTGCTTTGATTTCGGAGTCTTCGAGTTACTAACTACTGTCCTTTTCGGTGGAACATTACATTTCGTGGACAGAGATGAGTTGAGCGATTTTGCGGAGTATGCCGGCTATATCGATAAACACAGAATCAATACCATCCACTCCACTCCGTCATTTTTTAGAAATCTTCTTACCTTTAGTGACAAGCTGGAGAGTCTGGAAACGCTCCACCTGGGTGGTGAGCCATTAACCGGGAACATGGTTGATGAGGTATTTAACAAAGTCGGAAGCGGCTGTGTTCTATACAACGGCTATGGTCCTACTGAAACAACCATCAATTGTTCCATCTTTGAGGTCGGCAATAGGTCAGCCTGGAAGGATAAGGCTTTCGCGAATATCCCGATCGGGAAGCCGTCGGCCAATAATTTGATCTATATCTTAAACAAGGGATGCGAACCTGCGTTGCCCGGCGCGCCGGCAGAACTTTATGTTGGCGGCGCCGGATTGGCTTACGGTTATCTCAATCGAGCTGATCTCACTGCCGAACGCTTCGTCCCCAACCCCTTTAGCAAAGAACCGGGCGCTCACATGTACCGAACCGGGGACCTGGCTCGCTATATGCCCAACGGCGCCATCGAGTTTTTAGGTCGCATCGACGACCAGGTGAAGGTGCGCGGCTTCCGCATTGAACTGGGAGAGATTGAATCGGCGTTGAGTGGGCATCCCGCCGTTCAAGAAACGGTGGTTATGGCCCTAGGGGGCGTGGACGGCAATAAGCGCCTGGTGGCTTACCTCGTTCCTAAATCGGAGGTTGTGCCGGCCATCAGCGAGCTGCGTAGTTTTCTACAAGAGAAGCTGCCCGAGTATATGATGCCCTCAGCTTATGTTTTTCTCGGCGCCTTGCCGCTGACGCCCAACGGCAAGGTGGATAGGCGAGCTTTGCCGGAACCCGATCAGACTCGACCGGAGTTGGCTAATCACTTGGTCGCCCCACGCGACCGGAAAGAGGAAATCCTGGCTGAGATTTGGGCAGAGGTCATCGGCGTCGAGCGAGTGGGCGTCTACGATAACTTCTTCGAGTTGGGCGGAGATTCCATGAAAAGCATTCAGGTGGTGGCCCGCGCCAACCGGGTGGGACTCCACTTCACACCCGCCCAGTTGTTCCAGCATCCCACGATTGCAAAGTTGGTTCAGTCAGCTGGCGCTTCTGAACCAACACGGGCGGAACAGGGCATCGTCACGGGGCCGGTTCCGCTGACGCCGATTCAGCGCTCCTTCTTTGAACGGCAATTGGTGGATCCGCATCACTGGAATTGGTCCTTCCTGCGCGAAACGCCGCAACCTTTGAATCCCGCGCTGCTGGAACAGGCCATCAAGCATTTGCTCGGCCATCATGACGCATTGCGCTTGCGGTTCTATCACTCAGAGTCAGGCTGGCGGCAATTCAACCACGGTTTAGATGAAAGCGCGCCTTTAACATTCATTGATCTGTCGCAGTTTGGACGTGAAGAACAGGTCGCGGCCCTGGAATCCACTGCCGCCGCGCTGCAGGGCAGTTTGAACCTTTCGGAAGGGCCATTGATGCGTGTGGCCTACTTCATGATGGGCGGAAAGCAGACTGATCGCGCGTTGCTGATCTTCCACCATCTGGCGGTTGATGTGGTTTCAGCCCACATCCTGATGGAAGACTTCCAGACGATCTATCGGCAACTCAGTCTCGGTGAAGCGGTCGAACTCCCGCCCAAGACGACCTCTTTCCGCCAATGGTCGTTGCGGTTGGCCGAGCATGCGCAATCGAGTGAGTTGAAACAGGAGTTGAGTTACTGGATGGAAAGTTTGAGCGGCGAAAGACCGTCTTTACCACTCGATTACCCGACGGGCGTTAACAGCGAGGCTTCGTCCGCAGCGGTTTTGACCGCGTTCAGCGTGGATGAGACGCGGACGCTGTTGCAGGAGCTGCCGGCGGCTACCGGCGCACGGATGCAGGATTTCTTGCTGACGGCGCTCACCCGGTCGTGGGCGCGGTGGACGGGGCAGCAGCGGCTGCTCGTTGATGTAGACGGGCACGGGCGCGAATACATACTGGATGACGTGGACCTCTCGCGGACAGTGGGCTGGTTTACGAGCGTCTATCCAATGTTGTTGGACATTGGTGACGCGGCTGAGCCGGGCGAGGCGCTGCGTATTATTCAAGCGCAAATGCGGCGCGTTGCGAATCGGGGAATCGGCTTTGGTCTGTTGCGCTATCTCTGCGATGACGAGGAAGTGAGAAGGCGAATGAGCGCGGCGCCGCGAGCCGAAGTGAATTTCAATTTTCAGGGACAGCTTGATCAGCTTGATCAGCAGGGGGCCAATCGCAATGGTATGTCATTCCGGCAGGCGCGGGAAAACAAGGGACCGGAGCGGAGCTTGAGAGGGCAGAGGAGTTATCGGCTCTATGCAGTGGGGAATGTGCGTGGCGGGGTGTTGAGTATGCGCTGGAGCTACAGCGCGAACCTGCACAAGCGGAGCACGATCGAACGCCTGGCCGCGAGTTTCGCTAAGGAATTGCGGCGTCTGATCGCACACTGTCTCTAGCCAGCAGCTAAATCAAATCTCGTATGCTCCGATTTAGCATACGCAAGACGGCCGATCACGGTGGAAGGGTAGTCTGAGGATATGGAGCAAATTAAACAGAAGACTGTAATAGTAAATTTGATCGCAAGTATGACCGCCTTTGAACCGGTTGCAGCGCCGGCGAGAGAGAAGACCGCGCCGGCGCGTCCTGACAAGCTGCTGAATCGAAATTTCGTTTTACTCTGGATGGGGCAGGCCGTCAGTCAATTGGGCTCGCAGGTCTATGTGATAGCGATGATGTTCTGGATCAAACACGCCACCGACTCCGCCAGTTTGATCGGGTCAATGATGATGCTCTCCAGCATTCCGAATGTGATTCTCAGCGGGATCGGCGGCGCATTCGCCGACCGCCATTCTCGCCGCAAAATCATCGTTTGCAGCGATCTGTTGAGAAGCGGTCTCGTTCTCTCAATGGCGGGACTGCTCTATCTGGCGCCTAACGCCACGGATACCATCATTGTCTGGTTCATGGGAGTGACGTTTTGCATGTCCGCCACGGCGGCGTTTTTTACTCCGGCGATGTCGGCCGCGATTCCCGACCTGACGCCGCAGAGCGCAATTGGAAAGGCGAACTCATTACGCCAAACCACCGCGCAGTTGGCCATATTTATCGGGCAAGGGTTGGGCGGGATGCTTTTTCGCCTTTTGGGGGCGCCGTTGCTCGTTTTGGTCAACGGCTTGAGCTTTCTGTTTGCCGCCGTCAGCGAATCCTTCATCAGAATTCCCCAGAAGATCCCGGAAAGGAGCGGCGGGCGAAAAGAGCGATTCGCCGCCTTCAAGAAGGAGATTGCGGAAGGATTGCGTTACGTATGGAAAGGGCCGGGGCTGAGACGGCTCTTTTTCTTTTCGGCTATCTTCAACTTTTTCACCATGCCGGTCGTCGTGCTTCTACCTTTTTACGTGGAGGATTTTCTAAAGCTACGAGTTGATTGGTATGGCTATTTGATCGCGACCTTCGGAGTTGGCGTACTGACGGGGGCATTATCCACCGGCTTCGTCAAGCTGAGGGGGAAAGTTCGCGGGAGATTGATGATCTGGTTTGCGATCTTCAACTCTCTGATCGTCGGGGCACTCGGTTTTGTTCCCGACGTGAAGGTCGCGCTTATTCTCGCGTTTCTGATGGGTGCGCTCGGTTCGTTCAACGGGATCAACATTGCGACGATCCTGCAATTGAGTACGCCGAGCGAGATTCGCGGGCGCGCATTCGGATTGCTGCACACACTTTCGGGCAGTCTCGCACCGATCGGCATGGGGCTGGGTGGCTTCATGTACGACCTGGTAAATCAAGATATCACGCTCATCTATGCGGGATGCGGCGTGGTCATGGTTTTGTTATCACTCTTGGTCTCAATGAGCCGCGAATTCCGGGAATTTCTGGCTTACGAGCCGCAATAGAAGGAGGAAAAATGAATAGAGAAGAGAAAGAAGATACGACAGTCTACAAGGTGGTTTTGAACCACGAGGAGCAGTATTCGATCTGGCCTGAATACAAGGAGAACCCGCTGGGTTGGAAGGATATCGGGAAGGCAGGACCGAAAGCCGAATGTCTGGCCTACATCAAGGAGGTATGGACGGATATGAGACCGCTCAGTCTCAGGCGAAAGATGGAAGAGTTGGCTAGAAATCCTCTTCCTCCGCTTCCGCCACCAGATCCTGACAGGCCGCGCGAGAAGAGCCTCGTGCAGAGGCTCAGCGAGGGCGATCATCCCGTCGAAGTCAGCCTACGCCCTGAAAAGACGGCAAAGCTCTTCAAAGAGGCAGTCGACCGCGGCTACGTGCATATAAAGTTTACTGACACCCGGGGAGGCACGGAATTGGGCGTCAGACTCGATCGGGAGGCGACTGATCTGGGCAACGCTGACTTCGAGGGACAGACTGGCAGGGTTCGCCTGGCTGGAGGTTTGACGCTCGACTACGTAAAGGTTCGCCTCATCGCTGAAATAGACCTGAATACGCTGACAGGCAAAGGTCATCTCGATCCTGTAGTAGCCTAAGCTAAGAGCAGGTTTAAAAGTTCCTTGAAGCCCTGAAAGGGCAGTATGTAATGCCCAGAGGTAGAGCGACAGGTGAGCCCTGGTAACTGGTAAGTGAATCGATCAGTACCGCGAGCGGTAGCGAGCGTCGTACCCGAACCAGTTGATTGATTGAGACTCGCTCGCTACCGCTCGCGGTACTGATTCGTCGATAATCAAAATAACTTGGACTTAGTACATCGCGTACGAAATTCATCTAAATATTTTTTGCTCCAGCATTTTCCTGTTAAAGAGCAGGCCAATAGGAAGATGCCGGAGTATTTGTTGACGGACTATCAATGATTTTTTGGGAGGAATAAACCATGAGCAAAATGGGAAGGTACTGCAAAGCTTATCCGATCAATCGTTTTCGTGAATACCAGAGATGGGCTGAAAAGACTGAAAATTTCCGGATAGAGATAGAGGCGCCGGGCGACAGTCGGGAACCTGAGAAAAGTCATTTATATCTTCAGGAGAACTACTTTGTAACGGACGGAATCTTCATTGATGAGAACGTCATCTTTGACGATGTTACTCCTGGGTGGATGGATTTTTGCAAAAACACTCTGCAATTCGATGTTCCTGTCTATGAGCCCGTTACGATGAAGCAGGAAGAAGCTGAGCAGTCGGCTTCCTGATAGGGCGGGTGATGAATAACGGGGTTATGAAGTCCCGGCCGACTCCCGGGCGTCAGGATGAGGGAACCGCTCTCCAAGTGGATTCCACCGCTCGTCGAAAGCCGTACCGCAAAACCTGGAGAGCATCGTTAGACGAAGTTGCGTGTTCATGGTCCTCAAGGCACGTTTCTGTACGCCTCATTCCATCAATTATTTTTAGGAGGAAAATACACTTATGGTCATGTCTAGGAAAAAAAAGATCATTGCTTCGATCGTCATAGCGGTGCCCCTCTTGCTGACTGGGGTAATTGTCGCCGGGGTCTTCTCGAGCCGTAATAATCAGGTCGAGGTTCAGACCGCCAAAATCGAACGGCGCGCCGTTCTCGAATCGAAGGTGACGGCGAATGGCGAGGTTCGACCGATTCGATACTTTGAACTCACAGCCGAAGTGCCCGGCCGCGTCACCGAGGTCTTCGTCAGAGAAGGGGAGAAGGTGAAGAAGGGTTCCCCGCTCCTTCGCGTTGACCCGACGCAGCTGGCAACATCGACATCATTTCAGGAAGCCGCGCTGCGCGCATCACAGGCTGAAAGCCAGACTCAGACGGCAGCTCTTGACGCGTCTGAGAATGCGGTCAATACCGCGCGCGCGCAACTCAACACATCGAAGGCGGATTTCGATAAGTCGGCTGTCGAAAAAAACAATGCGGAGATCGAGCTCAAACGCGCCGCTGAACTGCTCGAAGGCGGAATCCAGTCGCGGTCGTTTTATGATACCGCCAAAATGAGATTTGATGCGGCTTGCGCCTCAGTCGATGCGGCGAAAGCCCGGGTAAAGCAGTCGGAGGTCCAGGTGCGAGATGCGGAGATTCGCATCAAACAGGCAAGCGCCACACTCAATTCGTCGAAGGCACGCGTCGCGCAGCAGCAGGCAAGCCTCGACCAGGCGGCCGACCAGCTCAGAAGGACAACGCAGTATGCCCCGATCGACGGGATCGTGGCCGGCCCCATCGTCAAGGAAGGCACATTCGCCCTCGCAAACTTTATGTCAACGCCTTTACTGCTAATCGCCGATATGTCTGTCATCAACATCGAGGTCCGCGTCGATGAGACCGACATCGCGAACGTCGCGCTCGGCCAGAAGGCCAAGGTTAAAGTCGATGCCCTGGGAGACAGAGAGATCGAAGGCGAGATAGTTGAGCGGGCTGCCTGGGCACAGAATCGTTCGGGACAGACGACGGCTCTGACTGCCGCCGCAGCGAATCAGGAGGCGAAGGACTTTAAAGTCGTTATTCGGCTCACTAATTTGACCACCGATGAAGTACGTAGTCGCCTGAAACCGGGTATGTCAGCCACCGCAGTGATTACGACCGACCGGCGCGAGAATGCCATCGCCGTTCCGCTTCAGGCGCTGGTAGAACGCGACTCGCAACAGGTCGGACAGGGCGGGGGAAAACCCACCGGTCAAACCCAAAATCCGAAGGACAAGAAGCCGGTCAAGGGCATCTTCACCATCCAAAATGACAAGTCGGTATTTGTCCCGGTCGAGACGGGGATCACCGGGGAGAACGACATAGAGATCAAGAGCGGACTGAAAGAAGGACAGGAGATCGTCACCGGCCCCTATCGCCAGCTACGCACACTGAAGAACGATCAGCAGATCAAGCGGGAAGATAAGAGCAAAAAACCAGCCGGCGAAGAAAGTAAAGCATAATTCAGTAATCTCAGAGCTGCACACTATCAGCTATAAACCAGAGGTCCCTTCAAATGTTGGTAGGCACAATACAAGAGCAGTCTAGAATTTCCGTGGTGCGAAGCAGGATGCAGGATGCGATGATTCGCGCACAAGATTTATGGAAGACGTATGTCATGGGAGGAGAGGAGATTCACGCGCTGCGCGGAGTCACATTTGAGATTAAGCGCAACGAATATGTCGCCATCATCGGCCCATCGGGCTCGGGCAAATCGACGCTGATGAACTTGATCGGTTGTCTCGATACGCCGAGCAAAGGAGAATATTGGCTCAACGGCAAACTGGTCTCGCAGATGGATGACGACGAACTGGCGCACATCCGCAACAAGGAGATCGGGTTCGTCTTCCAGACATTCAATCTGCTGCCGCGCGCGACCGCATTGCACAACGTCGAATTACCGATGATTTACAATGGCACGCCGGCGGCCAAAAGAATAGAGATGGCTAAGAGGGCGCTCGAATCGGTCGACCTCGGCCAGCGCATGAACCACAAACCGAACGAACTCTCCGGAGGTCAACGCCAACGCGTAGCCATCGCGCGGGCGCTCGTCAATAACCCGTCGATCATCCTGGCCGATGAACCAACGGGAAACCTCGATTCGAAGACATCGGAAGAGATCATGCAGCTCCTCGATGTGCTCCATAAACGCGGAAACACGATCATCCTCGTCACACACGAGCACGATATCGCCGCTCATGCTCATCGTGTCATTTCGATCCTCGACGGGCGGATATCAAAAGATGAGCAAATCGGATGCCTGAGTTCACCTCGCTTATCGGAGTCTATTGAACGAAGAATGTGACATGGCTCCGGCGGGCGGCGTTTCCATCAATGTTAGTCAGAGGAAAGAGATATGAGCGACAAGTCGTCAAACAAATGGGTTCTTTTCCCGAGGCCGAATCCGGCTGCTACGCTTCGTTTGTTCTGTTTTCACTATGCTGGCGGGAGTGCGCAGGCCTTTCATGATTGGCCCGGGCGTCTACCGCCGAGCGTGGAGGTGGGAGCGATTCAACTGCCGGGACGCGGCAACAGACTCAGCGAACCTCATATCAGACGGCTGGCGCCGCTCAGCCGCATTGTTGCGCAAGAGCTACTGCCGTACCTGGACAAGCCCTTTGTTTTTTTCGGGCACAGCCTGGGAGCGTTGTTGTGTTTTGAAACGGCGCGCACCCTGCGACGCGAGAATCAGCATCAACCGGCCCATCTGTTCGTCTCGGCTACTGGGGCGCCTCATCGCCGAGGTCCGGACGAATGGATTTCCGGCTTGCCGAAGAGCTCGTTGGTCAGAAAACTTCGTGAGTTCAACGGTGCCCCTGTGGAAGCGCTGCAAAACGACGAACTGATGGATTTAATGTTGCCGACGATACGCGCGGATTTCGAACTTTGCGAGACCTATGAGTATCATCCGGAATTCCCGCTGGAATGCCCGATGACAATCTATGGCGGGCTGGATGATCACGAAGTCGAAGCGGAGCGGTTGGTGGCCTGGAGCGATATGACCGTGGGACCTTGTGAGGTCCGAATGTTTCCCGGCAGTCATTTTTACCTCAACAGTTCGCGGGCGAACTTTTTGCAAACCTTCGCGAGCGATTTGCTGCGATTGCGCCTGCAAATTGACCCGAGAGCACTTCGATGAGGAATGTTCGATGTCTTGAAGAATTTCACATCTACGATCGACGTTAGCACCAATGTTGCCAGGCCGATGATCGCCAGCGACTATATTCGTTTTTAGCCGACTGGCGCTTCATCCGCCCGCGGTCATTAACAATGGCTGGTATCTCCGCATTGTTTCTCCCGCTCCCGCGGCACCGTTGTCCCTTCCGTAACGGCTGCATTATTCGCCGTTTCCTCGACCTTCCGTTGCAGCTGCAACTTCGCGCGTAACTCGGCTGCGCTTTGACAGCGCACCTCGCAATCCATCTCGATCATTCGGTTGATCAGCCATTCTAATTCCGGTGGTAAGCCTGGACAGGATCGGCCAGTCACGGCGGCATTCGCGCAGTGCTTCGAGCGCCACATCCGGGCCGACATTGTCGCGGAATTTGGAGCAGTCCGCGACTGTCTTGGCGATTTGGTAGACGCGCACCGTGATGCCTTCTATCCGATGTTCTTCGATGCCCTCGGTCAGCGCAGATCTAGAGAAATAATGAATCCGCAGCCGCGGTGATTCTACGCGTGGACGATGAGCGCCGCGCCCGATCTCCACCCATACTTCGAAAGGGGCCTGCGTCGTCAGGTTAGATGAGCGCGGAGAGCAGGCCGAGCGCGCCTTCCGGAACGAGCTTTGCCGCTTCGATGAAGCTTTTATGTTCGCTTAGTTCGGCGCCCAGCCGGTCGATATAGTCCGCGCCCGGCTCGTTCGAATGCTGCGCGTCGATAATTGGTCACGGCGGTAGGTTTCGTCAGCCTGGAAGAGTTGCGGGAATCCACCTGTGGCGCAGTCCGAGGCTCGCCTGAAAACATTCCGCGCAGCAAAGTGTATGAAAGTAAAAAAAGTAATATCTATGAATGTAATGGAAGTATTGGTTGTCCGGAGACCGTTCCGAAGCCGATCAAAGATGTATGACTTATAGTCATGAATAAATAATTTGCCAGGCAATTGTTTCACCAGTGCTGCGTCAACCTCACAGGCATACCCATTGCAACGGATGGTGCAGGATTTCAAGCGGAAAGGTTGAAAGGGTGAGCAATTTGTCATACAGCGTTGTTCAGATCGCTACGCGCCGTGATTATGTGGTCGTATTGCTGGGATTGTATGTTGTGTTCGGGGGCGCGATGGCTATCTCGCCGTTGGATCGTTCCGACTGGTTGCTGGAGAATCTGCTGGTCTTTGTCGCGGTTGGGTTGCTGGCAGCCACTTATCGCAGCTTTCCGCTCTCCAACCTTTCATATTTGCTGATCACGATCTTTATGACGCTGCATGCGATTGGGGCTCATTATACTTACGAACATGTCCCGCTCGGCTATTGGATAAAAGATATCTTCGAGCTGCAGCGTAATCACTTTGATCGTATTGTGCATTTCGCTTTTGGCGTGTTGCTCGTGTATCCGGTACGCGAGGTTCTGCTGGGCCTGATGAAGGCACCAAGCTTCTGGACATACTTTCTTCCGTTCACCATTGTGCTGGCTGCGAGCGGCTTCTATGAGGTGCTCGAATCCTGGGTGGCGCAGATTGTTAGCTCCGAACTAGGCGCGGCTTACCTGGGAACTCAAGGAGATGTGTGGGATGCACAGAAGGATATGACCGCAGCGATGATTGGCGCATTGCTCTCCATGGCATTCATCGCCCATCGCCGTATTGCGGCTGTCAGAGCGCGTGTGAAACCTGAGGCATCGATGTGATTGTTTACTGCTAAGAAGGAGGCCTCCCTGGCAGCACAGAAAGGAGATATGAGATGGCTATCGGTACTGTCAATCCCGCAACCGGAGAGACGCTTCGCTCATTTGAGGCGCTCTCGATGGCTCAGATCGATGCGAAACTCAAACTTGCGGCTAATACCTTTAGCAGCTACCGGCACACGCCGTTTGAAGAACGCGTTCGGATGATGGTACGAGCAGCAGAGATACTCGAAACGGAGAAGGAAAGTTTCGGCCGATTAATGACGATTGAAATGGGCAAACCCTTGCGGGCCGCGATTGAGGAAGCCGTCAAATGCGCGTGGGGGTGCCGCTTCTATGCGGAGAACGCAGCTGCTTTTCTGGCCGATGAAGTTATCTCTACCAATGCGACGCTCAGCTTTATTCGCTACCAACCGCTCGGACCGGTACTCGCCATTATGCCCTGGAACTTCCCATTCTGGCAGGTCTTCCGTTTCGCCGCGCCTGCATTGATGGCCGGCAATGTCGTTTTGCTCAAGCACGCGTCGAATGTGCCGCAATGTGCCCTGGCCATCGAGGAATTATTCCAGCGCGCTAGTTTTCCGAAAGGCGTATTTCAAACCCTGCTCATCGGTTCCGATCAAGTCCAGGGCCTCCTCGCTGATCCGCGCGTCATGGCGGCCACTCTGACAGGCAGCGAGCCGGCGGGAAGCAAAGTGGCGAGCGCCGCAGGCAAGCTGATCAAGAAGACTGTGCTTGAGCTGGGAGGCAGTGATCCATTCATCGTCATGCCGAGCGCTGATCTCAATGAAGCAGTGGCGACGGCAGTCAAAGCGCGCACCATCAATAATGGTCAGTCGTGCATCGCTGCCAAACGATTCATCATCGCCACGGAAATTGCGGATGAGTTCGAGCGCCGCTTCGTGCAGGGTATGGAATCGCTCAATTTAGGCGATCCGATGGACGAGACGACCGACATCGGTCCGCTCGCCACCAGAGATATCCTGGCCACACTCGATGATCAGGTGAATCAAACGGTGGCCAATGGCGCACGCCTTCTCACCGGCGGCAAGCGATTGGAACGCCCAGGCTATTTCTACGCTCCGACAGTGCTTGCCGATATTCCCGAAGATTCGCCCGCCTATCGCGAGGAGTTATTCGGGCCGGTAGCATCGCTTTTTCGCGTGCGAGATCTGGATGATGCGATTCGGCTCGCCAATGACACGACATTCGGCTTGGCGGCCAGCGCGTGGACCAAAGATGAAGAGGAGCAAAGCCGATTGATTGAGGAGATCGATGTGGGCCTGGTCTTCATAAACGGTATGGTCGCCTCCGACCCGCGCCTGCCCTTTGGTGGAATGAAGCATTCAGGATATGGACGCGAACTCGGCGGTTACGGCATTCGTGAGTTCGTCAACATCAAAACGGTATGGATTAAAGCGGGAGCGGAGGCGAGTAACACGAGGACAGAATGAGGTGCATTTTGTATTTATGCCGGTAAGTTCGGAGGGTTATATGAACAGCGGAGTTCACGTCGGGCGAATTTTTGGCATCAACATTCAGATAGATTGGAGCTGGGTCTTCATCTTTCTGCTTGTGACCTGGAGTTTAGCGGTAGGCCTATTTCCGAGTTGGCATCCCGATTGGAGCCCTGCGCTGAGTTGGGCGGTGGCCCTGTCTGCATCGATTTTGTTCTTTGCCTCGGTCCTTATGCACGAACTGGCGCATTCTCTGGTCGCCAAAGCGAAAGGATTGCCAGTGCGGCGCATCACTCTGTTCCTATTCGGCGGGGTTTCGAACATCGACCGAGAACCACCTTCTCCGAAGGCCGAGTTCCTTATCACTATAGTCGGGCCAATTACCAGCATTCTGCTCGGAGCGGTTTTTCTGATGTTGAGTAGAATCAGTTTCGGGTTGGAATCGACAGTCCCGACTGAACCATCCGAGATCTTTGCGCGGCTCAACCCGTTCTCCACGCTGCTGCTCTGGTTGGGATCGATCAACATTCTAGTGGGTA
The DNA here is from genome assembly GCA_963796275.1 of uncultured Acidobacteriota bacterium. Classification (GTDB taxonomy): domain Bacteria; phylum Acidobacteriota; class Blastocatellia; order RBC074; family RBC074; genus JAKEHZ01. Next base: position 239,614 of record CAWCKY010000006.1, read on the forward strand.
TCTTTAATATGATACCTGGATTCCCCCTGGATGGCGGTCGTGTGCTGCGTTCGTTGTTGTGGATGGCGACAGGCAGCTTACGCAAAGCGACTCGCTGGGCGTCAGCTACCGGACAGGCGATCGCCTGGATCTTTATCGTCTCGGGCATCGTGGTCGTCTTCGGCGCACAGCTTCCGATTTTCGGGAAGGGATTGATCAACGGCCTCTGGTTGATCTTAATCGGCTGGTTCCTCAACGGAGCAGCAATTGCCGGTTATCGGCAAGTCGTGATACGTGACTTGCTTGAAGATGTTCCGGTCGGGCGTTTGATGCGGAGGGATATGCCGGTGGTGCCTCCCGATCTTTCAGTCAGCGCTCTCGTTTATCAATGGATTATGGGGACAGATGAACGCGCATTCCCGGTGGTTATCGGAGGAAGGATGGTTGGCCTGGTCTGTCTGGAGGATGCGCGCAAACTCCCGCGCGAGGCCTGGGATTCCACACCGGTCGAACAGATTATGACCAAAGCCGAGCAACTCGATGTGGTATCTCCGCGAGAGGACGCCAATGAGGCGTTTGAAAAGCTGACGCGGCGCGATGTGCGCCAGGTGCCTGTTATGGAGGATGGCCAGCTGGTCGGATTGCTGCGCCGCCGCGATATCGTCAAATGGCTTCAGATGCATTCGGAGCTAGCAGCTTGATTGCCGATTCGGATGCGGATTTGGAACCGCACGGAACCTTATATAGACGCAAATACGCAAACATATGAACCAGGCTGAATTGTAACTATCAGTATCCAGTATCCAGTATCCAGTATCCAGTATCCAGTATCCAGTTGAGGGCGCGACCGCGTCAAATCTACCCTTTCTCTCCCTTACCCAGACTTTTCATCGCTTCCGCCAAACTCTGCCGATCGCCCAGCACCGATGCGAAGAGGTCGCCTTTGCGCTCAATTCGCTTTCCTATGTTTTCAATGGTGAAATCCTGCGGAGTTACCTTCATCCGTTTGATTTCGCTCCAATCCAGTGGCGTCGAGACCGTCGCGCCTTCCCGCGCGCGAACCGAATAGGGAGAGGCGATCGACTTGCCTCGATTGTTTTGCATGTAATCAACATAGACTTGGTCACTTCTCCTCTTCTTCAACGAGCGCTCGATGGTAGAGATCTCGGGCAGCTTGCCGGCGACCATCCCCGCCACCTGCTTGGCAATCCGCGCCACCTTTTCGTAGTCGTATTCAGCTTCGATTGGAACATAGATGTGCATGCCTCGTGATCCTGATGTCTTCGCATAGCATGCGAGGCTCAATCGCTCCAGCGCCTCTTTCACTCCCAGCGCCACTTCGCAGATCGTACGATAGCGCACGCTTTCTCCCGGATCGAGATCGAAGACTATCCAGTCGGGATGGTCCAGGCTGTGAATGCGGGAGTGCCATGGATGTTGCTCGATCGCTCCGAGATTGGCAGTGTAGAGTAGAGTCGCAACTGTGCCTCCGATGCTGTAATCGACCTGATGGCCGTCTGCGACTTTGATCCTCGAGGTGCGAATGTATTCAGGGGCTTTGTCTACGTCGTGCTGATAGAAAAAACCTTTGGTGATGCCATTGGGGAAGCGTTTAAGTATCAGCGGGCGATCTAGTAAATGAGGCAGCAGGTGAGGAGAGATTTCATAGTAGTATTTGATCAAGTCGCCTTTAGTATAACCGTTCTCCGGCCAGTAAAATTTGTCCAGGTTTGTCAATGCGAGAATGTCGTTCTTGACTTTAACATTTGCGTTACCGCTCAACCTCCCGGCCCTGAAGAACTGTGCTGCTGAAATCGGCCTTTCGCCTATTGCTGCTTCACTCGAAGCAGATTTTCTCTTCCTCCGAATGCCGGGCTTCTTGCCTTCGCTCTTATCTGATCGCACTTCACGCTTTTGCGACGCCGGCGTAAAATCCTTAACCTCGGATTGCAAGATAGTCTCAAGCTCCCATCCTGGCTCCGAAAACCCATCTTTTCCCTTGATGAGCAGCCATTGTCTCTCTCGGTTCTTCATCCGTATGAGATTAAATTCGCCCTGCAACTTATCGCCCCGCAATATGAAGCTTAATTTGCCCTTTCTGAAAGCCGCGCCCGGACCACCTTTTTTACTATCTTTATCATCCGGAACTATCTCATAAGTCCCGGCGTCCCAAATTCGCACCTCACCCGCGCCATAATTTCCCTCTTCGATGTGTCCTTCAAATTTCAGATAGTCAACAGGATGATCTTCAGTCGCAACCGCCAGCCGTTTTTCCTTCGGATCTAGGGTTGGGCCTTTCGGTACCGACCAGGATTTGAGCACACCTTCAATCTCGAGTCTGAAATCGAAGTGCAACCGTGAGGCATGATGCTCCTGGACGACGAAGCGACGACGCCCGGGTTTAACCGTTTTCCCCTGAGGTTCAGGCGTACGCTTGAAATCCCTCTTCTTGCGGTAAGTTACCAGTCCCATATCTCCTCCTTCTATCCTCCATCTTGACGAAGATGTCTCACCATCATCGGATACGGCTACTCCTCAACTCGTGCAGCGGGTACTTTTGTGCAGACCTGATGTGCGCCGTATACCTCCAAATTATCTCATCTCAGGCAGTCGCTTAAACTCATCCAGTAAGCCTGCACAACCACTGATTGAGGATTGATCAGTTGTCCAGGAGACAGCCAATAAAGCAATGGATTACCAAAGCGGTACCAAGCTTACCGCACTCCAAAAAGACTCCGCCACCTCTGAATATCAGTTGAATTTGTCTCGATTTCCTAAGAAATCGAGGAGTTTGTGACACAAGTATCACTAGGTTAGACAACTGAAAACTCATCGTTTCCGGATCATTCGTTAACAACGATATGGCATGCAATTTGCGTACTACCACTGCGAATGAAGTTCTCTAAATTGGCTGCAATCTACGATCGTATTCTGCACACAGGCAGTGAGGCGAAGAGGATAAGCATTCTCGCTGACCTATTCAGAAGGTTGGATCAAAAGACATTAAGAGCGTCCGTGCATATAACGGCGGGCGAAGTGATCGATCCGCAGCTATCGGATCGACTTGGCATCGGGCCGGGAACGATTCGGACAGCCCTTACTGCAGCTTCAGGCAAAAAAGCTAGTGAGATCGAGAAAAGAATAAAAGAGACGGGCGATCTGAGCGATGTTGTGGCAGAGCTGACGGACGGCGCCGATCATCTCGCGGTGGATGAGTTATGGCAACTGACCAATCGCACAGTCGAAAAGGATAATGACAGGCTGAAGTTGCTCGAGTATATCTTCACTCACACTTCGTCACAGGGCGCGCAATACTTTACTCGCGCAGTGCTCAACCAGATGCGCATCGGCGTTGGCCGCGGAACTCTGATCAAAGGGATCGCCAGAGCATTCGATGTCGAGGCCGATCAGGTAGAGCGTCTCTACGTCATGACAAACGATATCGGTCTTACTGCATCCCGCGCCAAACAAGGCACCAGGGGTCTTAAAAATTCGAGCCTCTCCCTCTTTCACCCTTATCAGTTTATGAGCGCGCATAAGGTGGACGATCCACAGCAGATATTCAGGCGCCTGGGCAAGAAGCCGATTCTTTTTGAAGTGAAATACGACGGCGTGCGATTGCAGATCCACATAAAAGATGACCGACGTTCAGAGATCAAATTCTATTCCCGCCGGCTCAATGACAGTACAGAGGCTCTACCCGACGTAGCGCAAGCCTTGAAAAAAGCCTGGAAGGGACGCGATGCGATCATCGAAGGGGAAGCAGTGGCTTTCGATCCGGCATTGAAGAAGAAACAGCCGTTTCAGGCAGTGCTCATGCGGTTGGGGCGCAAGCACGGTGTCGCGGAGAAAGCGCGGCAGGTGCCGCTCATTCTCTATCTCTTCGACCTGCTCTATTATGATGGGCAGGATCTGATGGAGGTGGAACAGAGTGAGCGCCGCCGAAGGCTCAAAACACTCTTCAACGCAACTGAACGCGTGAAGCTAACCGAAGGGATAGTCTCCGACAGGATCGAAGAGGAAGAGCGGTTTTTCAAACAGGCGATCAAGGCCGGACACGAAGGATTGATCGCCAAAGACCCGGAAGCGCCTTATCTGCCGGGGAAGCGATCCGATTACTGGATGAAACTAAAGCCTGAGTTCGAGACACTCGATGTAGTGGTTGTCGGCGGTATCTGGGGCTCAGGGCGGCGTCGCGGCTCGCTCTCCAGCCTCATCCTCGCAGTTCGCGATAAGGATGAGTATAGAACAGTAGGGAAAGTCGGGACTGGTTTCTCGGAAGAGGTTTTACAGAGTCTGACCGCCAGGCTTGAACCGCTGATCATAACCGCGCACGGGCGTCACGTTGAGATCGAACCGAACGTGGTTATCGAGGTTGACTTTCAAGGGATACAGAAGACGACAGCTTATACCTCGGGTTATGCATTGCGCATCCCTCGTTTCCGGCGCGAACGCACCGATAAAAGCACGCGCGAAGCCGATACGCTCGCGCGTTTGAAGAAGCTCCAACGGCAGTCGCATTAAATAGCCTCCGTCCCATCCCCATCATATTACCTTGCTCGGAAGTTGCTGCGAACGGTCACGGCGCTCTGACGCGCCGGATATAGAACCGGAGCGCGCCGGTGGCGACAACAAGAGAAGCCGCCAGTCCCAGCCAGAACCACACTGTCCAGAAAGTGGGGATTAGATCCGATGAAGACCCGGCGCTTGCGCGCGCGCGATAGATCAGCCAGGCGCTGATGAGCCCGCTCGACATCCCAATCAACGAAAAAAGCCAAGGCGCTCTATCCAATACGATGCGCCTCAAGTAAAGCAACAGGACCGCAATCATCAGGATCGGCACCAGCCAGAGCGCGCGGTCGCCGCTCCGCGCCAGATCAAAGCCACTCTCCGAATCCTTCACACCAAGGCAACTCATCTGTACCCATGGTAGAAAGAAGCAGATCAGCACGAATAAAGCAGCGCCCAGTGTTGTTCGCTTCGCATTATCCATTCGGCCAGAGTATCAGCGGGAAGATTGGCGCGACGCGTGGCTTTTGAACAATTCCATGATGAGTGTATGGCCGTGCTCTTCTGCCAACGTCAGGGCCGTTTTGCCGCTCGTAACGAGTTTTGCATTCAAGTCTGCGCCTTTATCAAGCAAAGTTTGGACGATATCTGCGCTACCGCTTGAAGCAGCCAGCATCAACGCCGTCATTCCATCGTTATCGCTTACGTTCACCTCTGCCCCGTGCTCCAACAACTCTTTCACGGTCTCTGAATGCAGATTTATCGTGGCAAACATCAGAGCTGTCCGTCCAGCATCGTCCTTCGCATTCACATCGGCGCCCTGGCTCAGCAATGTTTTTACAGTCTCGGTTTTGCCTTCGAGCGCCGCGAACATCAAATCCGTACGGTGCTCCTTATATCTTTCAGCGGTGCTCATGTTTGCGCGTGTCGGCATATCCTTTTCCTATTCGCAAATCCTATTCACAAAAATTATAGATCGATTGATCCCCCTGCTTTCGACAGGCGATGATCACGGACTCGAACGTGCGCCGGTACTCCTGTGGCTCCGCGAGAATAATCGCGCTCTCACTCTCAATGAGCTTGATCGCAGTGAAAGTTGAGAGTTCGATCACGGTCGTGTAGTAACGATCTCGGTCCTCGACATGGGCTACGACCACTCGCCCATCCGGCTCGACCCTCACATAGCCGGTATGGGTTTGCGTGATCCCCTGGCTGAAGCGCAGCCGCAACTCTACGTCGCGGCCTTCGTCCTGCCAGAGCTTGATCGTCTGCACCGCCTCGTTTTGACTGATGATCTTCTCTTGCATCGCTGACCAGCACTCTCTCTGCCATTTAGAGCTTTAGTTGATCCTCGGCGCTGGGGGGCACTGTATTACCCGGCAGCCTGGCTCACCCTGCGTTTGTAGGTTCCCATCAACTGACCTGTTGCGAGGATGTGTCCCTCCATCGCGCGCGCCAATTCATGTTTTGTCGCCCCCTCTTGCAACGGGAGCTCGATGTCGAGCGCATAGAGGCGAAAGACGTAACGATGGAAATTGCCAGGAGGAGGGCATGGCCCGTCGTAGCCGATATTTTTGAAATCATTCTGGCCCTGGCTGGCACCGCTCACCTCAAGAGGCCCAGTAGTCGGCAACGCCTCAGGCAGATCCGAAACTATCGGCGGCAGGTTGAAAATAAGCCAATGAACGAAGACTCCCGAAGGCGCATCCGGTATCTTCACAGATGAGTGCGAGGCTTTGTGCGTCCTTCGGAATGTTTCCCCACCGCAGCGAAGGGGAAACATTGTTGCCATCGCAGGTGTATTGAACCGGTATGGTTTCACCATGGTGAAAGGCGGTGCTTAAAACTTGAATATCCATGTCAATCTTCTCCCTCGGGGAAAATTGCTCCTTGCTGGAAGTAGCGGCTTGTACCCATCTCATACGATTACCTGATACAAGCTGGAACCATATTGATTGAGTTGTGCGAACTATGATCTCGACGAAACGAAATTCTCCAAGCCGTAAATCAGAAATAAGTTGCAAGGGGAATGCCATAATGGAGACATAGCGCGAAATCTGAGATGAGCAATACAGGCGGTATCTAAGCCATACACTATATCTAATGTTTCCATACATCCGGCCTGGTTCAAGATGCATAGTTGAGTAATTGGACCACCATGGCTCGCTGCTTGCTGTATTACCTATTTGAGCTCGAGTTTAACAACTTTCAGTCTTTAGGAGATTTCATTGTATTTAGCAAAATCAGCCTATTTTGCTGTTTCCACTGAGATCGACGAAAGAAAGAACTGAAGAGGAGCAGGTAATATGGAGACAGAAGCTGAAATCAAATCAAAGTCGCAAGATTTCCCGGTGGGGGGTGAAATAGAGTTCGCGGAAGCGGAGAAGCCGATCGTGCTGGTGATAGGCAGTGCGGGGCTGATCGGGGCGAAAATAGTTGCATCTTTCGCGCCATACTACCGGGTCATAGGTTTAGACGTGAAGCGTCCGAAGCAGGAAGTAACCGGCGCCGAGTGGATAGAGTGCGATGTGACCAAAGACCGCAGCGTTAAACAGGCGCTCGGCAAAGTACGAGACAAATACGGCGAGCGAATAGCGAGCGTAATCCACCTGGCCGCCTATTATGATTTCTTGGGAGCCCCCAGCCCGCTCTATCGCACGCTCACAGTCGAAGGCGCGCGGCGAGTGCTCAAGGGGCTGCAGATGTTTCAAGTCGAGCAGTTCATCTTTTCGAGCACGCTTTTGGTGATGAAGCCCGTCGAGGAAGAAGACGAAATCATCACCGAGCGATCTCCGGTCGAATCGGAGGAAGAGGCGTGGGACTACCCGCGTTCGAAGCTCGAAGCCGAGCGCGTCATCCGGGATGAGCGCGGCTCGATTCCGGCAGTGATCCTTCGCATCGCGGGCGTCTATGACGAAGAATGTCATTCGATCCCGCTCGCACAACAGATCGGCCGTATCTACGAGAAGAGACTGGAAAGCTACTTCTTCCCGGGCGACGCCGATCACGGCCAGGCGTTTGTGCATCTAGATGATCTGGTGAACCTATTTCAGCTGACCGTTGAGATGCGCTACGAGCTTGGTTCGCACGAGATCTTCTTGATCGCTGAACCGGAAGTGATGAGCTATGACGAACTGCAGGAGCAGATCGGCGAGTTGATTCACGGTGAGGAGTGGCCGGCGATCCGCATTCCTAAGGTCGTCGCCAAGGCTGGCGCGTGGGCGCAGGAGAATATCCTGGGTCAAGAGACGTTCATCAAACCGTGGATGGTGGATATGGCCGACACTCATTACCCGGTCGAAATCGAGCGGGCGCGGATCCGGCTCGGGTGGGAGCCGCAACACAAATTGCGCGACACGCTCAATAAGATGATAGGCAGTCTGAAGCGAGATCCCGAGCGATGGTATGAGATCAATGGATTGGCCAAGGGGAAAGGCAAGAAGAGAAAGAGCGCGAAGACGAGGTAGAAGATGAATCATTATGCAGGCATTTGGCCAGATCTCGACGTCGCGGCTCCACCGTGGAGGCACAACCCGTCGTCATGGAGAGATCGTGTGCCGATCGCAATTCTCGCAGGCGTGGCTTTTCTCATTGCGACCTATATGGCGCTCTATCAGTGGCGGCTGATAGCCGACGTCTGGGATCCGATCTTCGGCGAGCAGACGAAGCGTGTGCTCGATTCCGATGTCTCGGAACGGATGCGCCGCTGGATCGGTTTACCTGATGCGGCGCTGGGAGCGATCGCATATCTGGGCGATTTGATCTTCGGGCTGGCCGGGTCGACGCGTCGCTGGCAGTACCGCCCGTGGATGGTCTTGCTCTTCGGGCTGGACGTGATTCCGCTCGGCCTAGTCAGCGTGGTGCTGGTCGTGCTGCAGGGCACAGCAGTAGGGGCATGGTGTTTTTTGTGTCTGGTGACGGCAGTGATTTCGATCGCTCTTATCGTGCTCTCGTATGATGAGGTCTGGTCGAGCATCTTGTATCTGCGTCGCGTATGGCAGCGAACGCGCAAGTTAAGCGTCGTGTGGAATACATTCTGGGGCAGGCCATCCCGTGCGGCTGAGGACGCGGCGCTCGCCTCGGTTACTCCCGCTGTGATCTCCTCCATGCATAGAGGAATTGAGGGGAAAGCGTAATGTGGGCCCGAGTCATTGAAGTGATGCTCGGGTTCTGGCTTTCCGTCAGCCCGTTCATCTTCCGCCATCCGGCGGATGAGCGGGCTCTATGGGTTAACGACTTGTTTTGCGCCATCGCCATCGTCACGCTCGCATTGCTGTCATATTGGCAGCGAATGCGCCACGCACATTTGGCGATCGCGGCGGTTGCCATATGGCTTATGGGGTTCGGCTATTTCGGATCACCGCACCCGCTGCCGCCCGCGCTGCAAAACGATCTGCTGATAGGCATGCTGCTCTTGATGTTCGCCATCATCCCGAATAGAGCAAGCCTGCCGCCGAAGTCATGGCTGGATCGTATGCAGGAGATCGACGTGGGTACGCGCCGGGGTGGTGGGCTAACGAAGCACAAGAAAAGAGAAGGAGTTGATACTGAATGATTAGCTTATTGCGCTGCATATCATTCTTGGTCCTCATGGTCACAGCTCAACTAGGTGTGCGATGCGATCGGCGGCAACCGATCCCGAAAGGAGAGCACGCTCCGCTTGCGGCTCAAGGCTTTCGCGTCACGATCTATGCCGACGTTGCCGATGATGCCGGAAACACTATCTGACGCGTGGAAGAAAGTAGCGCTGCAAAAGCGCAGGGGCGATGAAAGTCGATACTGAGAGCACGGAAAAGGGTGGCCGCTCATGTCAGAAAAGACAGCGGATGTGCTTGTGGTTGGTGCCGGTGCGGCGGGACTTGCTGCCGGGCGCGACCTCGGGGCCGCGGGACTGAAAGTCTGTGTGATTGAGGCGCGTGATCGCATCGGCGGGCGAATCCACACACTGCATGACAGCTCAGTTGAAATACCCATCGAGTTGGGAGCCGAGTTCATTCATGGCCGGCCGAACGAAATTTGGGAGATAGTTCACAAGGCAGAGTTGAGAACCAGCCAAGTGGCGGGTGAGAACTGGTTTGCAGAAGGCGGACGTCTCACGCCGTGCGTCGATCCAGGGATGAAGGATATCCAAGGGAAGGGAATCATCCGGCAGATTGATCGCTCCGCTTCTCCTGATCTCTCGTTTCGTGAGTTCATCGAAACGCATTTCCAGAGCGCAGCTTTCGAACGGGAGCGCGCAGCGGCCACGCGGTACGTCGAAGGCTTTCACGCCGCACGCACGGAGCTTATCAGCGCGCGGGCGCTCGCCAGGAGTGAAGACGCCGCTCGGAAAATCTCAGGTGATGTAGCCTCCCGTCTGCGCGATGGCTACGATAGCATCATCGAACGATTGCGGTTTGAGATGGGAGTGAACGGGGTGACGCTCCGGTTGGGCGCCGCCGCTGAGACCATCGAATGGGGCGCGGGTCATGTCGAGGTCAGAGCTTTCAGGCGAGTAGATTCATCAGAGGAAATTTTCAGCGCGCGGCGTGCCGTCATCACGCTGCCGTTGGGAGTGCTGCAAGCGCCGCCTCACGCCGAGGGCAGCATCAGATTCCGCCCCGCGCTCGCGAGTAAGAAGGAAGCGATGTGCCATCTTGTGATGGGAGCGGCGGTGAGAGTGATACTGAGATTTCGTGAGCGATGGTGGGAAGATGGCCGACAGGTTATAGCTCTCAAGCCGACCGACGCAGATCTTGCGAAAATGAGCTTCCTTTTTTCCGCTGACGAGTGGATGCCCGTGTGGTGGACTCAGCTTCCGGTTCGTGCGCCGATCCTGGTCGGTTGGGTGGGAGGACCCGTGGCGGAGCAATTCACACTACAACCTGAGAGCTTCGTTTTGAATCATGCGTTGGACGCGCTCGCACAATTGTTTGGAATTGAGCGAAAGAGCATCGAGCGATTACTTGAAGCTCAGTACGTGCACGACTGGCAGTCCGATCCTTATGCGCGCGGCAGCTATTCTTACGTCACAGTGGATGGGCTCAGTGCGCAGAAAGAACTGGCACGTCCCGTTGAAGGTACGTTGTTTTTCGCTGGCGAAGCGACTAACAGTGACGGGCATAACGGCACTGTCCATGGGGCCATTGCCACTGGCAGGCGTGCGGCCTTAGAAGTGCTTGAAAGTTTACGGCGGGGGTGAGTCTTGTCCTGAGATTCGCGATCCCGCGACCTCGACGACTAGTTCAGATCCCGGGAAATCTCATTCGTGTCGCAGTGCCGTGATCGGATCTACCTTCATCGCGCGCCGGGCAGGCAGATAGCTCGCCGTCAGCGCCACGCCCGCAAAAAACAGCGCGATCAATACGAAAATGAGAGGGTCGGCGGCGCTCACGCCGTAAAGCAGGCTTGAAAGAAAACGTGTCAGTGCGAGCGCGAGCGTCAGGCCTGCTGCGACGCCGATCATTGTCAGCCTCAGCCCTTGTCCCAGGACGAGTTTGAGCAGATCGCGTCTCTGCGCGCCGAGCGCCAGGCGTATGCCCATCTCGCGCGTGCGCTGCGCGACCAGATAAGAGATCACGCCGTAAATTCCCATCGCCGCCAGGAGCAGCGCGACTGCTCCCAACACTCCCATCAGCAACGCAAGGACGCGCCGTGATATGGCTGTACGATTGACCATCTCTTCCAGCGTCCTTAAGTTTATCGCCGCCCGGTTGTCCAATCTTTGGATGGTTTCGCGCACAGCGGCGGCCCATTGAGCCGGATTTCCGCTGGTACGAACGATCAGTGTCATCGAGCCGCGGCGCATCGGCAGATAGATTTCAGGGCGCGGTTCGGTGGCCAGTCCGAACTGCTTCACGTCACCGGCGAGGCCGACCACGACCAGAGGTCCGCGCGGCAGATTGTCGTCCTGCAATAGAATCTGTTTGCCCATCGGATCTTCATTGGGCCAGAACTTTTTCGCGAACGCGTTATTGATGATCGCCACTTCTGGTTGCGGCTTCATTTCGGCCTCGGTGAATGGTCGCCCGTGCAGGAGCGGAATGCCGATGACTTGCAAGTAATCGGGCGTAATGGGCTGGATGTCTGCTCTGTACGATGCTGACGAGCGCCCGACGATCGTAAAATCCACGCCGGGGTTATAGCCGACCATCGGCGGATAGGCCACGCCCCCCACCGATTCGACTCCGGGCAAAGCGCGAATCCGCCTGATGGCTTCGTCGAAATATGAGGCACGAGTTTGGTATTCGGGGCGCCCATCATTGTTGGATGGCGGAAACGAGATCGTGACCGCGCCCGCGTGTTTGGGATCGAAGCCAGGTGACTCATTCGCCAGATTGAGAACAGTGCGAATCATCAATCCGGAGCCGGTGAGCAGCGCCACCGCCAGCGCGACCTCAGCCGCAACCAGGATTCCGCTCAACCGCCTGGGGCGCGGATCGGCGCCGGCGCCGCGTGTTTTGAGACATTCGTTCAAATCCTGCCGCGCCGCCATGAGCGCCGGGCCGAGTCCGAATGCGAGACTCATCAACAACGATACGAACAGAGTAATCAGCAGCACAGGCGCGTTGATTTCGATTTCTCCCGCGCCGGGCAGCCTAATATCCCGCTCGAGGCGCAGCGCGCTCATTCCCCATGACGCGAGCAATATTCCGAACAGACTGCCGAGCATGCCGAGCGTCAGGCTTTCCACCAGCAGTTGTCGCGCGAGCCGGCCCCGGCCCGCGCCGAGCGCCATACGGATGGTGTATTCCTGGCGCCGCGTCGCATTGCGCGCCAGCAGGAGGTTGGCCAGATTCACGCTCGCTATCAGCAGCACGAATAGAACGGCGAATTGCAGCGCGAGTATCGGCGTTCGATATTTGGTAAGACTGCGGACCGTATCGCGCAGACGCGCCACCTTTACGGTCAATTCGGGCTGTCCCGCGGGCTTCTCGCGCCATGCGGCCCGCGCGAGCGCGGCCATCTCCTTCGTCGCCGCTTCCGGGCTCACACCCGGCTTGAGCGTGCCGATGATCTGGTAATGATTCGCCGTCGCATCCTGAAGCACTCCGGGTTCCTCCTCGGATTCGAGCGGCGTCCAGAAGACGGAACGGAAGGGATAGAGGAAAGACGGCGGCATTACGCCAACGACTGTGTAGCTTCGATTGTCGAGTTTAATTGTTCGACCGATCACGCCCGCATCCGCGCCGAAGCGTTCCTGCCATAGTTTGTCGCTGAGAAGGACGACTTTGCCGGCGCCGGGGCGAAACTCTTCCGCGAGAAAGACGCGGCCCAGTTGCGCGCTTCCGCCGAGCAGCGGAAAGAACTCCGTGGAGACGCGGCTGCCGACCACGCGCTCGACATTATCGCCGGCGGTCAGATGGACGTATATCCCACTCGAGGCGGCCATCCGCTCGAACGCGGCGTTCTGTTCTTTCCAGGCTGTGAAGTCGGGATACGAAATTCCGAACTCTGACTCCTCCCGGTTCACTTGCGATACCACCGCCATTCTTTCCGCATTCGGATATGGCAACGGCTGAAACAGCATCCAGTAAACGCCGCTGAAGATCACGGTGTTCCCTCCTATGCTGAGCGCCAGCGTAATGACGGCGATCAATGTGAAACCGGGCCTCTTCAGTAATATCCTTGCGCCGAAGCGCAGGTCTTGCCAGAGTATTTGCATAAATTCTCCCTCAATTATCAAATACGTGTGGTGGGAATTTTTTGTTGAAGACTCTCAGCCACTATCCCGTTAAAGACATCGTTCCCATTACCTGCGGATTCGAGAGAGCGCAAACCATCCCGATCCACAATATATTGTGTTGCCGTGTTGAGTCGGACTCATTCGCATTTCAGCGCGATCATCGGATCTATCTTCGTCGCCCGCCGAGCAGGCAGAAAACTCGCCAGCAGCGCGACCAGCAACAGGAGCACCGGCATTCCGACGAACGTCATCGGATCAACGGCGCTCACGCCGTAAAGCAGATTCGTGACCATCCGCGTCATAATCAACCCGCCTGTGATGCCGATCGTCGTGCCAGCGGCGACCAGCGTCAGTGTCTGGCTGAGCACCAGCCGAAGCACATCCGACGGGCGGGCGCCGAGCGCCAGGCGGATGCCGAATTCGGATGTGCGCTGGCTGACCGAGAACGCGAGCACGCCGTAAATACCGACCGACGCCAGGACCAATGCCAGGACGCCAAAAACGGACAACAGCGCAGCGCCCATTTGCGCGCTCCACAATTCTTCTCCAATCAATTGAGAAATCGTCGCCGACCTCATCAATGGCATCGTGCGATCCAGCGACTGGACTTCGCGCCGCACAGTGGCGAGCAATTCGCTCGGATCACCCGCCGTGCGCACGTGCAGCGTAACCCAAGATGGAAATTCCTGCAGCAGCGACAGGTACACCACCGGAGGCGGAACTTCGCCGATGTGTAGCGCCGTGCTGTCTTTGACCACGCCGATGACCTCCTGCGAAACGTCGTTCCCGAAGAACCGGAACCGCTTCCCGAGGGCGTCTTGATTCGGCCAGAAGCGGTTCGCCATCGCCTCGTTGATGACGACGACCGGCGGTGCTTTCTCGCGATCGGCTGTCGTAAAATTGCGGCCGCGCACTAGGGGAATACCCATCGTCTCGAAATACTTCGGGTCGACTATGCCATGGATCGTCAGAATGCCACGCCCGCCGCCCGACGGCTCCTGCCCCTCGACGAACACGGTGCGCACAAATCCCAAGGCAAAAGGGCGGGCCGAAGCAATCGCCGCCGAAATCACGCCCGGAATCTCCTCGACCTTCTCGACCACGCCGCGGTAATGCTCCATCCCACGTGCCTTGTCGTATCCCTGCACGCCCACGTCAAACGAAAGCACCAACAGCTTTTCAGTTTCAATGCCAGGATTAATCCGCCGCGCATTGCTGAGGCTGTGCAGAAACAACCCCGCGCAGATCAGCGCGACGAGCGAGAGCGCCACCTGCCCGACGACAAGCAGATTACGCAGACTAAACCAGCGTTGACCACCTACCGCCTGGCCGCCCTTTTCCTTCAATTCAGTGATGAGTTCGACGCGTGACCCCTGAAGCGCGGGCGCAAGACCGAAGATGACCCCCGTCAGCAGCGAGAGGAGCAGCGTGTAGCCGAGCACGCGCGGATCAATGCTCAGATTGAGATCGCCGGCACCGATCCAAGGCGGCCTGAACGCCCACAACAGATCGCGGCCGGCAACCGCCAGCAACAACCCGACGCCGCTGCCGGCCAGCGCCAACATCAAACTCTCCGTCAGCAGTTGCCGGATCAGCCTCGCGCGACTTGCGCCGATCGCGATTCGCAGGGATATCTCTTTTCTTCGCGCCGCCGCCCGGGCGAGCAGCAGGTTCGCAACATTGGCGCAAGCAATCAACAGCACCAGACCGACAACTGCAAACAAGAACCCGCTCACTCTCAGGTATACTGATCGCTGCTGCGGCGGAGACTGATTCAAGGGGATCAGCGTGACGTTGCGCTTATCATTGTCCTTCGGATAGTCCTGTTCGAGCCGGCGGCCAATGGCCCGCATAGCGGTTTCGGCTTGTTGCTCTGTGACGCCGGATTTGAGACGGCCAATTACGGCGAGAGTCAGTGCTCGCCGGCTGTTGAACCCCTCCCGGTAAACTCCGTCGAGAACTTGATCGTGCATCATCATGGGCACCCAGTAATCCACTCCGCCGATCACATCCGTTCCTTTGAATCCATCCGCCGCGACGCCCACTACGGTGTATTCAAGCCCATTGAGTTTGATCGCCCGACCGACAATCGCCGGATCGCCGCCAAAGCGGCGCTGCCACGCGCCGTAACTGAGCACGATGACCGGATGCGTCCCCGGCGTACGGTCTTCTTCCGGCAGAAACGTGCGCCCGATCGCGGCCTTGACGCCGAGCAGATCGAAATAGTTTCCCGTGACGATCATCCCGTAGATCCACTGTGGTTCGCCACCGCCCGAGAAATTCAAGCTTGCGTACTGAAAGGCGATCATTCCCGTAAAGACATCGTTCTGATCACGGTAGTCTTTGAAGTTCGGCCATGAGATCGTACTGAAGTCGATCTGGGAGTTCTTTTCATCCATGCCGAAGACCGACATCAGCCGCGCCGGGTCCGCCACCGGAAGCGGCTGCAAAAAAAGCGCATTGAAGAGCGTGAAAATCGCCGTATTCGCGCCGATACCCAACGCCAGCGTCAGGACGACAATCAAGGTGAAGTCTGGTTTCTTCCATAACATTCGGAGGCCAAACCTCACATCCTGAATAAGAGTCTCGATGAATCTTATTCCACGCATCTCGCGATGCGCCTCCTTGAGCAGTGTAGCATTGCCAAACTGGCGCCGGGCGGCTGAAGCCGCCTCATCTTGCGTCATACCCTGTCTTACATATTGCTCGATTAGTAATTCGAGGTGAGACTGTATCTCATCATCGAACTCCCGATCGATTTTTCGATCTCCGAATAATCCCTGAAGTCTCGCCCAGAGGGCGCGCAAATGATGGATCATCTATACTCCTCGCCTTCCAGCCTCAACAGGCGCAATGATCACTTCGGCGATCCGCTCCCGATTCTCCGTCTCTATCGCGAGATGTTTTCGGCCGCTCTCTATGGTGATCGAATAGAATTTCGCCTTGCGATTGTTTACGACGTCCACCGGTCTGAAGCGATCAATCCCCGAGCCGCAAGAGCGAAATGCAAACCGTTCCTTCATTCAATTGCATTCAATTGCACAACCTGCTCGCTCCACTGTCCGATCCGACGGCCGTACTGCGCCCCTAGCGCATCGAGGACTTTCAGCACCATCAGGTCGAGCGTACATTGGAGGACTTCCGATTTCTCGGTATTTTCCCTTTGGACATGCAAGGGAAGATACCCTTCCCTCATTGGAATGTCCATAGGTGGATGGCGGAAGGCTGTCACTCAATCAGGCAAATCGGGATCCGGTTCAAAAGAAAATCACCTACATCATGCCGCTCATGACGCCCACTCTCGATCGCGAGAGCTCTTGCGCGCCGGCTTACCATGCGCGAAGAAAAGAATTAATCTGAAAGATTTCCAGTAAATCAATCACTCAATATTCAGATGGCTATCAGAAGCACGACTGGCCAGGGCGAGACCATCACGGAGAGGATGCAAGGTCTTCAGCAGCATTTTCTCGCGAACTGACGTTGCTTTCAGGCGATGTGGTCTTGGAGAGCAAGTCGACAAGAAAGCCTTCCGGTTGTTGAATTTTTGTCCGCTACGAGACTTCTCTTCGGAGGTACTTCCTTGATGCCTGTGCCGTTTGCGGCGAGCGTGCCTAAGAAGTCTCCTTGCTTTAACTTGGAGTATTTACCTACAGCGCGTCCTCACGCTCAGATAGTTTTCCGTAGAGATTCAGGCCTCGCGGGAAAAACCTTCATGGTTATTAACATCCGAATCCGTTTTCTCTTCATATTGAAGAGACACCAAAAACCACACATTGTGCATTAGATTTCGTCTGCACAAAGGAGAGTGATCATGATATCTATCCGATCAAAATACTTTGTCCGAATCCTGATAACCCAAGTATTGTCGATATTTGTCTTAAGCGGATTGTTGCAATCCGAGTCCGTGGCCCAGTCGGTGTCGTTCAATGCGCGCCGAGACTTAGTCCCTGGTGGATCAGGAGTTGTAGTCGCAGATATGAATAATGACGGCAAAGCCGACGTAATCATGGCTGATGGGAGCAGCACTGCCGCTATTTCAGTATTGCTTGGCAGAGGGGACGGAACATTTCAACCGGCGATAAGAACAAATTTTGCCTCAGGCCAGTCTCCATTTTTACTCGCGATCGCCGATATCAATGTCGATGGTAAGCCGGACTTGGTGGCACTGACCCAGTTTAGTAGTACAGGCTTATTGTTGCTTGGCAGAGGGGATGGCACTTTTCAATTGCCGATCAATGTTCCCGTTGACTTCCAGCCCGCCGGGATTGACGTAGGCGATTTCAATGGTGATGGAAAACCAGACCTGGCGGTCACTTCTACCGGCTTTCCGGGCGGATCAGTTTCCCTGTCCTTGGGCAATGGCGATGGAACGTTCAGTCCACGTCAGAGTTTCCCAGTGGGCAACAGCCCAGGGTCTATCGATCTGGGTGATCTCAACGGTGATGGAAAGCTAGACGTGGCAGTAGCGAACGTGAATTCTAATAGCGTGTCTGTCTTGCTGGGAATGGGCAATGGGATTTTGCTGCCGGAAATTAATAGTGCCGTGGATGGCAGTCCGAGATCGCTAACGATTACCGATTTCGATGGTGACCTCAACCCTGATCTGGCCGTCGTGATTTCGAACTTGGACGAGATTTCGATTTTGGCTGGGAATGGCGACGGAACCTTCCAATTTCCGCTAAACGTTGCCGTCAGCCTAAATCCCGTCTTCGTAAAGGCGGCCGACTTTAACGGGGATCAGATTCCGGGATCTTGTCGTTGCCCACTCCTCCCAATTCAGCGGCGCGGGGAGTATGTCGATTTTGGTCGGTATCGGCGACGGAAGCTTTCAAACCCCAGCCAACCATGCCTTAAGCGGGAGTCCGACGATGCTGGAGGTGGGCGACTTTAACGATGATGGATTCCGGGACGTGGTTGTACCCCAGCCTTCGAATTTCTCGAGCGTCAGCATACTCTCCGAATTTTTTGGGAAGGGTGATGGCACATTCCAATCAGCGGCGAAAATTAACATTAACTCGCCGACCTCCGTGGCTGTTGCCGATTTTGATAGAGATGGAATCCTTGACCTTGTTGTTGACGGCGGCAACTTCGGCCTACATGTGTTATCGATACTTATTGGAACTGGTATGGGAACTTTCCGTGCGGGAACAAGCATTACACTTAATTTAAGCTCAAGCGCCTTACCACCGGTTGTCGGCGACGTTAACAACGATTTTATCCCAGACTTGGTCGTCCCAAGCTCATCAGTTATTGCAGTCCTGCTAGGAAATGGCGACGGAACTTTTTCGACGCCACAGATATTGAATACCAACATCAGCCCTTCTTCTCTGGCCGTCGCAGACTTAGATTCAGATGGCAATCTGGACTTTATGGTTGGAGGGTCCAGTTTCAACCCAGGCATGATAATGGTCTTCTTAGGCAATGGGAACGGAACTTTCCAAGCGCCTAATAGCTTTACGACCGCTACCCCGATTTCTGCCTTCACCACAGGTGAACTCAATGGCGATGGCCGGCCAGACTTGGTAACCGTGAATCCCAATAATAATAGCGTCAGCGTGTTTCTCGGCAACGGGAATGGCACATTCTCGCAGATGAGTGACATTCCCGTCGGCAGAAACCCGCTGGCCGTAGCTGTGGGCGACCTCAATGGCGACGGATTCGCCGACATCATGACGGCCAACTCAGCTTCGAGTAACGTCTCGATCTTGGTGGGTAACGGTAGCGGCGGCTTCCAGGCTGCATTCAATTTTGCAGTTGGCGGAAATCCGTCATCTCTGACGCTCGGAGACTTCAACTTTGATAAGCGTGTTGATGTGGCGGTGACCAACACTGGATCGAACACAGTTTCTGTTCTGCTGAATGCCGGTAGTGCGTTTTTAGCTATAGCTGATGAGATTGAGCCATCTATCGTGGTACGTACCTCACCCCCGGCACACTTTGGCGTTGGCACAAATCCTGCTTGTCTGGTTGGAGGCGACTTCAACGGCGATCATCTTCTCGACCTGGTCACCGTTGATCGCGGATCGAATGGTCTCTCGGTGCTAATCAATAACACAAGGATTGCTCTCAACAGCATTTCTTCCAATGCTGAAAGCAATCCCGTTCGTTGAGTTCCCATTTACTGTTCCGGGGACCAAATATCTCTGGGATTGTTATCAAGCGTTGTCAAAACAGAGTGCACACGAAGAGGCTCATAATGCTGACGTGCGACAACGGCCCATTTCGGGTACAGCTTAGATACGTGTTTATGCGACATAAGGCATAATTGCGAATCTCGGCTGTACCCGATTCACGGAGAAGAGGAACTTGCGGCAGAGGTTATCTGCCATCCGCTTGGCAAACAAAATCAAAAAAGGGCAATTCGACACGACGGGGGATCACTGAGGGGCTATGATCCTGCAGGTATGGGAAGCAGTGCTTGCCGCGTAAAGGAGAAGTTGAAAATAGGCTCAATCTGCCTTCTCACGAAAAATTGCACCAGGACCGTCCGCCTTCCCAGGTTTGTTACAAATTTGAGAGATACTTTTGAGGATTAAGATGCGAGCGCTTCTACAGCTCAGTCATTGGAATCTCGCAATTGATATTCTGTATAACCGACGCTACTTCTTTGTAGGTATCACGATAGTCAGACGGAAGAACAGCGTGTCTCCTTGCGTGGCGACGCGATTCCCGGTTTCGAAAATGTACCTGAATGTCGCAAATACCGGCGTCTTCTCGCTGATCGGCAATATAGTGTTGAATTCCGGACCGAACCCCAGATATCTGTTTTTGCCGCGGAAAGCAGGCAAGTCGCTGGGAATCCTGTCCTCAGTTATTTTCCACTGGGTGTAATAAGCCACGCCGCCGTTTATCAAACCATCCTTAAACCCCACGCCGGCCCCACCCTGAAGCTGTAAGCTGTCGCCGACCTTCTGTTGTGAGCCTCTTTTACCTGACTCAACGTAGTACTGGACCAGAGTCGCCAGATTGATTATTTTCTTTTCGCTCGGATATAAGGTAAAACCGCCGCTGAATTCGTTGGACCACTGCCCGAGCCCGGTGTTATTAAAGGAGTTGGGGTTGAAACGCCCCGTCGGCATATAGAGAGCGTAGCCCGCCACCAAATCAGCATGTTTGTAATGCCAGCCGAGTTGGATCGGTTGAATGTACATATCGGAGGTGCCCCAATTGGTCGAGGCATTCAGTCTCGGGAAATCTATGGCTGTGCTAGCTAATGGGAGATACCACGAGGCGGAATAATTCCCTCCGAGTATCTTCAGTTCAGAAACGTAAGTATACCCAAAGGCAGGTACCATTTGGTTGACACTGCCTAGCCCTCTGTCACCGATCTGCGTACCATTGCTGGTCACTAGTGTGTCGTAATTGTAGTTCCAAAGCAGGAATGTGACGTAATGACCGGGAGCAGGTTGGGTGCCTGAGTTAAGCCCAAGCCATCCCTTATTGGTAGTTGGAATCTGCTGGCCGTCGGCCCTCATCGGCGAGAGTGCGACAATGGTGATCACAAGTAGCATAACCAGGGTGAACGAGAATGCAATCCGTACGCGGGCCGGAGTGAGGGTCGCATGGCCAAGGCCACTCAACCATCTCCGAGAACGCATGTGGTATGCACAACTCTCATCCAACATAGAAAGCCACAAAATCTTGGTCCGAATGGGGTTCATCCTTCCTCCTTGAAGAGAAGTCTTTACCATCGATACATCGCAAATGATGTTCGACTTTTTTTATAACGGCAGACGGCTAACGCGGAGACAGTGCTCCCTATCCACCTGCCTTCCTAGAACTCTGCAATATCCACGCCATAGGACACCGTCCTCGAGCGTGTTCAGATAACACACTGAGTGATTTGAGTTTAATCATGAATTGGGCCAGTGGTGAGAGTGCAGAAGTGAGAGGGATGATAATGACTATTCCTGAATCGCGAGATATATCAAAGAAACTTTGATATGCCTCAGATGAACTCGCAGAAGTATCGGAAGCGCCGGTCTCCCTGGGTCCCTTCGAATCTATATAAATATCTACGTTTTTAGAGATAGCTTAGCCATCCGTCCCTTGCTTCATTCCGATGCCAGTAAAGCGCCGAAGCAAAAATACAATTACTTGCACATAATCTTCCGCGTGTTCGTTCCGTAGTGCGATTCCTGAATTTTTACGATCGTTACGCCGCTATCCGCGGCCTCTTGAGAGATGGTGGTTTTCAACAATTAATTCCTGGCGTAGCCAACCATCGTCATCATCGTGGGGTTGCATCCTACCGATTCCGAGGGGTTGTGAATCTACCTCAGCCTGATATTTAAGAGGATAAAGTCGAAAGAATCGCGCGCACGTCCCTTCGTTATTTTGTTCAGTAGGTGTTGTTTTGACGTGTCCTGAGTACTGTCAGTTTTGACGATATACTGATCAAAATTTGACAGGGGTTGAAATGGCAGGTGTCGCAAAAATGCCTAAATCAGCCAATGCAAGATTGGGTGTATCCTCACTCGGTTGACTGAGTTTGCCTAAAAGATTAGAATTTTATCTCCCTATTAATATCCCAGCAGATTTCGACATTGACCTCCGACCTTTACGTTGGATATCGCGGTCACTCTTGAAGACAGGAGGACCTGCTTTTGGATTGATTTATTGCATACTCGAATGGAAGGCTCCCATTACCACCCAAATGGAAGGATTTCCCCATCACCATTTCACGATTCGGCAGAACTAGCCACCTTTATAGGTCTTATGGAATTCTTCGCATACAGTGAGCTAAGCAGTGAGCTGATCTACAAGTACATATTGGTGGCTCTACTTGTGCTAAATCTCAAAGTTTTTGGTTTAGTGGAATGCCCAGAAAACAAGGAAGCAGATTTTCGCGGGTGCTGAGGTGCGGGCTAGTTGCTCTTGTTGTTTCCCTCGCCAGATGCCTGTTCGACTCTGACACGGCTGTCGGTTCCGAACCCCATAAATCGGTACTGATAATTTATACAGATGAAAAGTTCATGCCCGGGAATGTCATTTTCGATCAAAGTCTACGCGCGGCGTTCAAATCGCTTTCATCAAACCCCATCGCTTTCTACACTGAATACCTGGAATTGACCCGCTTTGCTGATGAGGCTTCTCGCCAAGAGTTGTACAAATTCTATCGGCTGAATTACTCACACCGGACGTTCGATTTGATTATCACTACCGGGCCCGGCCCTCTCGTTAACACGATTGATTTCGCCAGGGAAGTCTTCTCCGGCGTTCCGCTCATTTTCTGTCAAGATGATCGGTCTGCTCTCAAAAACAAAACCCTTGGACCGGGCATCACTGGCATCTTTCTGAAAATCGAATATCTGAAGACCCTGGAACTCGCCCTCAACCTGCACCCGGATACACGGCGAGTGGCAGTCATCGCCGGCATGTCCGAAAAGGATAAATATTTTCTTGAGCAGACGCGAGAGGAGTTTCGAAAATATGAGGGAAAGATTGAATTCAAATATCTGACTGATCTCTCTATCGAAGAATTACAACAGGAAGTATCTCATCTGCCCGAACATACGGTCATTTTCTATGTGACGATATTTCAGGATCGCGCCGGTGGGAATTTTGTACCGGCCGATGCCTTGTCTCCGATCGCCCAGTCGGCGAATGCCCCTATCTATGGCATCGCCGAGCCATACCTTGAGCGGGGCATTGTCGGCGGCTATTTGCACAATTACGAGGCGCAGGGGAGGATGGCCGCGGAATATGGGATACGCATTCTGGGCGGAGAGAATCCGTCGACTCTGCCAATTATCGACACAGGCACGAATTTCTATATGTTCAACTCGCGCCAACTGCGGCGTTGGGAGATCAGTGAGCACAAATTGCCGCCAGGAAGCATTATCCGGGATAAAGAGGTTTCTGTCTGGGAGCATTATCAGGGGTACATTTTCGGCGCCATCTCCTTGATCATCCTCCAAACCTTGCTCATCGGGGGGCTTCTCATTCAAAGGGGCAGGCGGCGCGGGGCAGAGCGACAGCGCGATGAAGGCTTGCGCTTCCAGACGCTGTTGTCGGAACTTTCAGCCGCCTTTGTAAATTTACCACCTCGTGAAGTTGATCGTGAGCTTGAAAAGTGGTTACAACGCCTGGTCGAATTTCTTGGGGCTGATCAAAGCTCCATCATGGAGTTCTCACGCGATAGGACAAAACTCTATTTCACTCGCTCCTACGAGGCGCCCGAGTTTCAATCTATTCATGGGAAAATTTCGGCTGATCAATTTCACTGGTATAAAAGACAGCTTCGCAGCGGGAAGGCGCTAGTCTTATCAACCCTGCCACATGATCTGCCGGAGGAGGCGAATGCTGAGAAACAGTATTTTCTCCAGATCGGGGCAAAATCTCATCTGGCCATCCCGCTCTCGATCGGTGGATCGAGTATTGGAGCCCTGACGTTCAGTATGGTTCGCTCCTACCGAACCTGGCCCGGTGAATTCGTGCAACAGAGCTATCTCATTGGCGAAATCTTCGCCAACGCGATATCCCGTAAGAGGTCGGATGATTCGCTTAGATCGTCACTCAATGAAATCGGGGAGCTAAGAGATCGCATACAAGCGGCCAACGTTTTCCTGCAGGATGAAATTACACTCGTCCATGGCTTCAGTGAGATTCTCGGGAACAGCGATTCACTTAAATATGTGCTCAACAAGATCATGCAGGTCGCTCCGACTGACACCACAGTCCTTCTGCTCGGTGAAACCGGGACTGGGAAAGACCTGGCCGCCAGCGCCATTCACGACCACAGCGCGCGAAAAGACAGCCCGCTGGTCACGGTCAACTGCTCGTCGCTGCCGGCTACCCTGATTGAGAGCGAGTTGTTCGGCCACGAGAAGGGCGCCTTTACCGGCGCCCAGGCGCGCAAAATCGGTCGTTTTGAGTTAGCGAATGGGGGTACCATATTTCTGGATGAGATCGGCGAGATGCCGCTGGAACTTCAGCCCAAGCTGCTGCGAGTGCTTCAGGACGGGACGTTCGATCGATTGGGAGGATCACATACGATCGAGGTCGATGTCAGGGTTATCGCCGCGACCAATCGGGATCTGAAAATGGCAGTCGAGAAAGCTCTCTTCCGTGAAGACCTATGGTACAGGCTCAATGTTTTTCCCATCACTCTGCCGCCGCTTCGGGAACGGAAAGAGGACATTCCATTGCTGATAAGTTATTTCGTGGGCAAATTTAGTACGAAAATGGGTCGCAGCATCGAGAGCGTGGCACCGACCGCAATGAATGATTTGCAAAATTATCCCTGGCCCGGCAACGTCCGTGAATTGTCCAACGTGATCGAACGGGCGGTGATTAATTCTCCGGGGGCGGTGCTCGTTCTGGCGGACAAACTTGACGTACCTCATGAAAATAATTCTCAACCCGGAGAAACAAGGAGTCTCGAAGAGATGGAAAGAGAATTCATTATTAAGAGGCTGGAGCAGACCAATTGGAAGATCGATGGAGTAGGTGGAGCGGCTGAATCTCTTAGAATTAATTCAAGCACTCTTCGTAACCGCATGAAAAAACTCGGCATTCAAAGATCTACCTCCCACAATTGAGCTTGCCGTCCTGGCATATGCTCAACCCGCGGATGAATGCGATATAGGATTCAGGCATGGATTGATGTCGCTATATTTCAGGGCTCCGGGGAAATTACGCAGCTTTTCAAAATTGTCGTGGGTTGCGCCGATACCCTCGCACCGTTATCTGCGCGACTCGGAAGATATAAGTATGGGCAAGACCCGTGTGCCTGCATGGTTTTGCGCCACCACTGCTCCGGGACAATCCGCGAGTCTGCCCATACGCTGAATGGGCACGAGACTTGCCATCTTTCCCTTCACCCATTTACTAAAAAGAAAATCGTAGAATGACTTTGCTCTCCGGTTAGGAGAATGGCTTGTTGATTTGGGCTAAACAGCTTGCTGGGGTAATTGCATTATTGACTGGGTTAGGTCTTGTGGGTGCTGTCGCCAGGGCGCAGTCTAATGAAGTTTCGCTGCGCCCTGGCCGCGTGCTCCCGTCAGGCATCCTATTAGATCGTATCTCACCTAAGGATTTCAGGCGGTGGGATGCGATCGAACGCATAGTCTTTGCCGAAGATATTATGGGCTTCCCCTCACACCCGAGGCTTCGATCTTTGTGGGAGCAGATCGACCGGAGCGGCCACGTCGTCTATATCGAGTTGTATCGCAAGAGACGCGCATCCTCAAATTTGGGCGGCGCTTTTCGTATTGAGGTATTCGACCCGATCGGCAAAAGGCACGTGGCCGTCATTCGACTCTACATCGCTACAATTGATTTGGTAAGCGTCGAGCTGGCAGCCGCGCGCCCCAACGGGTTTATTCCTTTTCAGGGACTGACCAAGGAAGAGCGGTACGCCGAAGTGCTCGGGCATGAACTGGCGCACGCCGTTCACATTTTGAGCGACCTGACACGCGCACGAATGGTTGAAGAGATGATCGAGCAGACCTACGTGGATTTCCTCTCGCACGTCAGACGATACGGACATGCGAATCTCAAACCGGAGATGCTGCGGCGAATCGTAAGACGAGACCATTTTCTGAGCGAGCTGGAGGAACACGCGGAAACGATCGAGATGATGATCTGGAGCGAACTAGTGTCCAGACGAAATGGGAAGCACGGCGACAACTAGGTTACTGTAAATAAGTAAGAAGGGGAATTTGGCATCACGTTCAAGTTGGCACCGGTTCAGCCAGAGCAAGGTCGCGCCAACTCACTCCACAGACCTCTTAACAGGAAAACCGGCACCGGAAAGGAACTTCTTCGCCCATACCATCAACTCCCGGTAGCTTCTGGAGTTGATCGAGCGGACATACAGGCGGGTGGAAAGCGAGCACGGGGCGGTAGCGATCCTGGGTTTACGGCCTCGGACGACTGAAGCAGTTAGGCATTCGCCGACCTCTATCGCCTAAGTAGGGGGTAATGCGCGGCAGGCTTAATTCGTGTTTCCCGCGCTATCCCGCAACTTCTGTGAAATGTCAGAGGGCCAGTCATGTATGGTCGATTGATAATCCGAGCATAGGTGACAATTGCAAATGGTAAATGTCAGCTGGCAAATGACAAATGCAATTGGCCTGGGGCTTGCAACATGTCTGGTGTGTGGGGTAACCCACGATTACGAATTGGAGATAATGGATCATCCAACCGCGCTGACATCCGCCCTTCGATACAGGGAGGCAGATCGAGCATAGTGAAGTAGTAAATGGGTACTGCAAGGTTTGACTGGGATACGGCGTAGCGGCGGTCCAGAGATCATGGTCTCGTGAATTACTATCCTTTCAGAGGAGAGAGCACTATTCAACTTGGCGGCGGCCACAGGGCTGCTGCCAAGTCTTTTGTCGGTGTGACTTAAATTGGAGGAACTATGAAACCTGCGAGGATCATATTAGCCGATGAACACACCATATTGCTGGATGCCCTCAAGAATTTGCTCCAACCCGAATTCGAAGTGGTTGGGGCATTTACCGACGGGCACGCATTGCTTGAGGCTGCGCCAGGGCTTAGTCCTGATGTGATTGTACTTGACATCGGAATGCCAACGATGAATGGGCTGGTCGCGGGCAAAAGGCTGAAGCAGGTGATGCCGAGAGTCAAATTGATCTACTTGACGATGAATCAGTATCCCGATGTGGCTGCCGAAGCTCTGCGATTGGGGGCGTCGGGATATATTCTCAAGAACTCAGCTGCTTCAGAACTTATTATCGCAATACGCGAGGCGCTCCTCGGTAGAACCTATGTGACGCAACTGATGAATAAAGATATTGTCGATTCATTCATCCTGAATCATGTGGGAGGGAAGATTCGCAACAGACTTACCATACGTCAGAAAGAGGTGCTCCAGTTATTAGCCGAAGGCCGCACGATGAAGGAGGTGGCCTACATTCTGGACATCACTCCGCGGACCGTTGCTTTCCATAAGTACACCATGATGGAACAGCTTCAGATCAAGTCCAGTGCGGAATTGATCCAGTTTGCAATGAAGAGTTCGATGTTACCCGCTTAAACTACCCTCAATATTGCGACAATTGCTCGATGTGCAACTGTTCGAGTTATCATGTGCGACACCCATGCCACTGTATCAGTTTCGAATCATTCCGATCGGCCTATCAGGCGGGAATATCTATCCTGTCATTCATTCATGCCAAAACTGGCAAAACTGACAGTATTATTACTACTCGGCCCATCGTAGGATGCATGCTGACGAACTCAGGGCGGCGCACGTTGGCATTCCGCCAGGCCGTCTGATGAGGCTTCGTATGCCTTCAGAGTTTTAGATAGGAGACAGACATGAAGATGAACAAAAGAAGCATTGCATTTCCAATATGGATCGCTCTTTGTGCGGTCGTGTTTTATTGCGCTGGGGCTGCGCAGGCGCAAAGTGTGCATTACAACTTCGTTCCAGGCACCGATTTCTCTAAATATAGGACCTTCAAAGTGGTTGAAAGCCCGAGCGGCGCTCACCCCAATCAGATCGTTGATGGGCAAATCAAACAGGCTATTGAAACGGATTTGGCCGCGAAAGGGTTGACCAGGAGCGACAACGAGAATGTTGACCTGTATGTCACGTACCAGATTGCGATAGATCAGCAGAAACAATGGAACGCCTATGGTACGGGCGGAGGCTGGGGGTGGGGTGGTGGTATGGCGACGGCGACTAGTTCGACCATCGATATCGGCACTCTAGTTATCGACATGTATGACGTGGCAGCGAAAAAACAAGTCTGGCGTGGGGATGCAACCAAAACCATAAACCCGGGCAAGAACGAGGAGAAGAACTTGGAGCATTTGCAGAAGGGCATTGCGAAGTTGTTGAAGAACTTTCCACCGCGCGAGAAATGATTGTGTGTACGCAATATTGAGAACCGGAAATACACCACAAAAATCGCAAAAGGACATCAAAAGCAGGTAAAGATGCTGAGTAGGTAAATGGCGCATATTTCCGTTGAATCAGGTCGACTCACATGCCATCCATCAGCCTCCATCGTTATGTGCTTTTTGATGTCCTCTTATTCCGGTTATTATTCTGGAGTTGGAGCCGCAAGGACTGGACCCAGAAGTTCCTGAATGTCGTGGAGTCGGTTAAGTGGGTGGGTCACAAGCGCAATATTGGATGGCGAGAGCGTCATTGTTGACGCTCAAAGGTCGACTCGAGTTTTCAGACTGCTGGGGAGTTGGCAGCACGGTTCGAGTTGTATCTACTAGGTTGAAGAAATACTCGAGCGGACGAGAGTCTTGCAACTGAGCTCTTCTCCTAAAACCGTTTATGAATTTTTCCAATACCCCAGCACCCGCTACCCGGCGTCCGATCGGGTATGTAGGGTTACGGCTCCACCACAAAAATGAAAAATTTGGTAATGGCGAGGCTTCTATCCACTACCTACGTTATAGGGTGAGCAAAGAGACCGCTGCAGCCACTAATAAGAGAGCGAACTCCTTCTCCAACTTTCGCACCATGACAGTAACCTCCTATATCTAACCTCTGAACAGTTGGAATTGATGGAGGCATATTATTGATCGTCGGTTAGGCTGCTACTAGGCATTCTGATTGCTGCCATCTCAAAGCCGGGGCATTGGCTAAAACAATGATCGAGACCCGAATTCCCACTGGCAGCGGACTTCGGTACTCCCACTAATCGCAGGGTTTGCGCGGGCACTTGCACATGTCTTTGTGGCAAAATGAGCGGCAGCGGTAGTCTTCCCTCTGGGTGCCGTCCTGGTTACAGTCAGTCTTGCAGTGGCAGTTTACCTGCTCTTTGTTTGGCTTATGGCTGCAACTTTTTTCTGGGCGTTTGTGTCCGGGGTTGCCCTCTTCCTGGCCAGGCTCCTGACCAGGATCTTGCGCCACAGCCAGGTGGCAGCCGCTATGGCTCTCCGTTGTGACGGGCCGCTTCACCAACGCGTTCCCGATGAGCATAGTGATTAGCGCGGCCAGCAATAATCCTGCGTTCGTTCTCTTGTTCAAGATCATTGGATATATCTCCGCGGCGAACGAGGCCTCCCGCGTCTCCGCAATGGATGCCTATTGGCAAATTGTGCGCCACGACCCATATCTCTCTGGAGAGTCCCGGATAACCAGTTTACGAGCTTAGCGGTTAACGGAGACAGCCTTAACCCATGGTTGTAGATTGCCAGCTTGATACTTGATGGAAGTTACGTTATGTCTAGGAAACTTTGAAATATCTCAGGACCAGGGGGCAGGGATCTGGACTCACCGCATAAATGCTCGGCGTAATAGCCTTCTCTATCCAACTCGCGATAAATACGTTGACTGATTGCTGCAACACGTAACATATCAATTAGGTGTGGTGAATCGATGATGTTAACGGGTGGCGCGCAGATATCCTTTTTAGAAGGGACTGTCAATTCTAACAGTGTTTCGTGTCACGACTATTCCGATAGAATGTAAGCTGCGGATCAGTTATCAGGCTATCTCCTCAAGCGGTGAAGACAGGCGCTACTAATTCAAAAACACACCGATGACATGCAAAAGCGATCTCCCAACAGGTTGCACATGGCGCAGAAGTAATTGGGAAGAAACGCCGGATACTGATCAGTCACAGAGACTGGCTTCGGCTGATAAACAAAAATCATTTTCATCGGATTGAATCCATCATGAAAAAACAGAAAGGGAGGCCAAAACCATGGCAACAAAACAACCAAATATACTGATTTTGTGGGGCGACGATATTGGCATGTGGAACATCAGCCATTTCAGTCGCGGCCAGATGGGCTACCGGACACCTAACATCGACCGCATCGCGCAAGAAGGGATGACTTTCACCGACTACTACGCGCAGCAGAGCTGCACTGCCGGTCGCGCGAGCTTCATCACGGGCCAGAACCCCATCCGCACTGGCTTGACCAAGGTCGGAATGCCCGGCGCCACTGTCGGCCTCCAGGCGGAGGACCCGACCATCGCCGAACTGTTGAAGCCGCTTGGTTATGCCACCGGTCAATTCGGGAAGAACCATCTGGGTGACCGCAATGAATATTTACCGACAGTGCATGGGTTTGACGAATTCTTCGGCAATCTGTATCACCTGAACGCCGAAGAAGAACCGGAACTGCCGGATTATCCGAAGGATCCGGAATTCAAAAAGAAATTTGGTCCTCGCGGCGTGCTTCACTGCCTAGCGACCGACAAGGACGACTCGACGGATGAGCCGCGCTGGGGCAAGGTGGGCAAGCAGAAGATACAGGACACCGGTCCGCTTACCAAGAAGCGCATGGAGACTATCGACGAGGAGATCACTGAACGCGCTCTCGCGTGGATGGAGAAGCAGGCCAAGGCGAAGCAGCCGTTCTTTCTCTGGTACAACTCCACGGCCATGCACTTCCGGACGCACGTTGCCGAAAAGAACATCGGCAAGAGCGGGCAGGACCCTTACAGCGATCGGATGGTTGTCCACGACGAGCAGATCGGCATGATGCTCGACAAGCTCGATGAGCTGGGCATCGCCGATAACACGATCGTCATGTATTCCACTGACAACGGCCCGGAGAACGACACCTGGCCGGACGGCGCCAACACCCCGTTCCGCGGCCAGAAGGACACCAACTGGGAAGGCGGATGGCGCGTGCCATCATTCATCCGCTGGCCGGGCAAGATCAAGCCGGACACAGTCCTGAACGGCATTGTCTCCCACATTGATATGCTTCCTACCCTCCTCGCTGCGGCAGGTGGTGACACTGACATCACTCAGAAGCTGCTCAAAGGCTACAAGGTCGGTGACAAGACCTTCAAGGTGCATCTCGATGGCTACAACATGATCCCGTACCTCACGGGCGAGGTGAAGGAGAGCCCCAGGCAGTCTATTTTTTACTTTAGCGACGACGGGGACGTCATTGCGGTGCGGGTTGGCGACTACAAGTTCAATTTGTCGATACAAAACGCCAATACGATGCAACTTTGGGCGGAGCCTTTCAAGAAACTTCGGCTACCGCATATAGTGAACCTCCGTCGCGACCCGTTCGAGCGGGCCGACTTCAACTCGAACACCTATTTTGATTGGATGGTGAATCATGTTCCTCAGATGTACATGATGCAGGATGTCGTCGCGGAGCAGATCGAGAACTTCGCGAAGTTTCCGCCGCGCCAGAAACCTGCCTCGTTCAACCTGGACGCAGTGATGGCACAAGTAGTAGCCGCAACCGGAGCTGCGGCGAAGGCTGCGGGAAAAGGCGGAAAGTAAACCGCATTGAACCGCAATGGCGCGGGTCAAATGAAGAGATACATAACCGGCGGACAGGGGGGCGCCGGGGTATCCGATTTACAAACTGAATGGAAGCATGCCCATTCGTCGCGCACCACTAAATAGAAAATCGCGTGCGGAAAGAAAAGACCGCGTAAACGCGGAACTCCAAGCGCAAGCGATTTGTTTGGAGTTCCGCCTTCAGGCGGTTAGAAAATTCATGGTTATGAGGTGTCAAAAGTACACCGTGATCGTGGCGGCGATAATGAATTGGTATGCAGCGAGATCGATATGAGCGAGCAAGGGCAAGGTGTACCTGCCGGTTCTTCCGAGGATGTCCGAGCCTTTTACGAACGATTGCCTTATCCGAGGCCGCTCACCAGCCTGGATGAACACCGTGAACTATACAAGAACCCGGACCATCGCCGGACCCAGTTCCATCTGATGTGGCCAACCGAGCCGCTGCGCCAAAAACAGGAGATACTCGTTGCCGGCTGCGGCACGTCGCAGGCAGCCAGATACGCGCTTCGCGAGCCTGATGCTCAAATCACAGCAATCGACATCAGCGAGACGAGTCTGCGCTACACGCGCGACCTCCAGCGAAAGTATGGCCTGAAAAACCTCGATCTCCACCGGCTTTCGATTGAAAACGTCCGGCAGCTCGGGCGCACTTTCGACCAGATCATTTGCACCGGAGTGCTCCATCACCTGCCGGATCCGGACATCGGGCTCCATGCCCTCCGTGATGTCCTTAATCGGCAGGGCGCGATGCACCTGATGGTCTATGCAGCGTACGGACGCGCCGGCATCTATATGATCCAGGATTACTGTCGCCTGCTCGGCATTAGTTCCTCGGATAAGGATCTGCGTGATCTCGGCGCCACGCTTGAGTCCTTACCTATGAACCATCCGCTCAGTAACATGATGCGGAGGGTGGCGGACTTCAGGCATCCCGACTCCCTTGCTGATGCGCTATTTCATCCAATGGAGCGCGCCTACACCGTACCGCAGCTGTATGCCTGGCTCGAGCGCTGCGGGATGTCTTTCGGTCGCTGGATGGAGCAGGCCCCATACCTGATCCAATGCGGGATGATAGCTAATATCCCTCATAGCGCGCGTCTGGCGTCGCTTCCGGTGCCATTACAGCATGCGGCCGTGGAGTTGTTCCGTGGGACGATGGTCAAACACAATGTAGTCGCCTACCGTGACGATCGCGCGGGCGAGAGCCAGCCAATCGCTTTTGTCGGCGATCGCTGGCGCGAATACGTCCCAATCCGGCTGCCCTGGACCGTCTGCGTCCGAGAGCGGGTGCCACCGGGTAGCGTGGCCGTCTTGATCAATAAGGCCCACACCTTCACCGATCTCATTCTCACCGTCAACGCTGTTGAGGATCGACTGCTAGGTGCGATCGACGGGAAGCGAACACTGGGTGAAATTCTGCAGTTTGTAGGCAAGGGCTGTGACGAGCGCCGAGCCCTGGGTTTCTTTGAGCGGCTCTGGCAATATGACCAGGTGGTGTTCGACGCATCATCGCATTCCGGTCGCTCGTGAACATATGGCTCCTATTGACATGCTACCAAAGCCGGCCAATACTCAAGAAGAGAACCCATTAGAACAGCTTATGCGCAAATAAAAGACGACACGATCGACATGAAGGGCACATCCTGGGTTCCTTCATACTGGCAGGAGCGACGCGGCTGGCCTGTTGGCTGGGCAACGCGGCGGGAAGCGAGAGTGGATCCGATGATCGTACTGCGAAATGATCAGCTAATTATTGACAATGCTAAAGGCGAATAATGGCATCAGAATGTTCATCATCCAAAAACTCTGACGATTTGGTCAGCGCCTCCGAGGCGACCGAAGATTCGGCAGCATCGCCCGAACTGGATGATACCCATGTTGTAGACGAGCTATCCGAGTCCAATGGCTCCGGCAGCGGCACCGGAGGGCGGCAAGCGCCCTCTGCCAATAGGCTGGTTGACCGTATTCTGAACCTGCTTCGCTCCGTATCGTTCGGGATTGTTCTGCTGGTGCTTCTGATCATCGCCTCTATGATCGGCGATATCTATCAAACGAAATTCTTCAACCTGATATTGGCCCTATTGAGCATCAACTTCATCCTGGTGTCGATCGATCATCTCCCGGACGCGTGGAGATATATTTTGCACAAACGAGCCACCGTCTCTCCGACATTCGCAATGGCGCAAGACTTCAAGGAGAAGATCGAATTGCCGATTCTCGGCCAGAACCAGTTGGTCGAGCGGGCGGCGGCAGCGGCCGGGGCGATGAAGTTCACGCTCCGGGTCACCCCGGAGATGACGATGACGACGATCTTCGCCGAACGCGGCGCCTGGAATCGTCTCGGCAGCTATTCGCTCCACGTCGCTCTGTTAACGATCTTCGTCTCCAGCCTCTGGGATCATTACCGCGGGTACGCTGGATGGATGTGGATCGAGCCCGAAAAAAGGTCTGACAGAATGGCCGCGCAGATGTTCAACGTCGAGAACGTGACGGCGCAACATGAGACCGACCAGTTAGAATTGCGGTTGCCCTTTACGGTCGAAGGGCTCGATATTCAGCAGAAGTTGATCAATGACAACCTGTCGATCGACGTAAGCAACACGGTCGACTGGATCACCAGGGTACGCATTCATGACCACGAAACGGGGGGGAAGACGGAGGCATCGATCCGCATTAACAACCCCTTTGATTACCACGGCTACCGATTCTTCCAGGTTGCATTCAGCCCTATGGGAAATGCCCGCACAATCAGATTGAAGGTATCGCTCGCTTCGGGCGGCGCTTCGGAAGAGGTCACCCTCGGGCGCAACAGCAAGGCGAAGCTCTCTGACGGCACGCAATTGCACTACTTTGAATTCAATCCGAGCTTCACCGTCAATGCCGACCAGGAAGTGGGGGTCACGTCGCGCGACTATGTCAATCCGGCCGCGCACCTGGCTTATCTCAAGCCGGGAGGAGAGCACGGTGAGATGTGGGCCTTCACTGCGGACTTTATCAATACGATCTCGAACGCGTCATTTATTAAATCGAAATTTTTGGACGACGGCCCTTATCGACTGGTCCTGACTGACTTCGAGAAGGTGTCGTACGCACACATGCTCTCGATTCAGCACTATCCCGGAACAAAGCTGATGTATGTAGGTTATGCAATCCTCGGGTTCGCACTGATCGGAATCTTCTTCTTTTCACACCAGCGCATCTGGATCGTGGTCGAGGACGGGAATATCTATGTGGGCGGGAATACAAACCGCAACCGGCTCGGGTTTGAAGCTCGTGTGAAGAAGGTCATCACACTGATTCGCGAGCCGTGGACTGCAGAGAATCGAACAATCGAATAGTCTTGTTTTGAGAGAAATTTGATTTTTGTGACTTCAGCGTTGATCCATCAAATAGTTCCAAGACCGACCCAGTCTGAACTCCTATAATCCGCCCTCCACCTTCGCTAAATTTGGCGAGATGCGGCGAAAGACGAAGTGGGAAGTAACTTCGGTGCTATGCAAAGGCTCAAGTTAATCTATCCCATGAGGCCGGAAGGGGTGCCGATCATCTTTTTCCGCCTCTATCCGCCGTCCGTTGATGAAAACTCCCATGCGCTCTTTCACGGCGATGAATTCCGAGCTGTTAGTTTGATACTCCCGCCGCTCCGGGAAACGCACCAGGAGTTTCTGGACTTCCTCAATGCGGTCTCTATTCATCGGATGTGTGCGAAAGACCTTCCTCACTGTGCCGGGCATCTTCTTTTCCGAGGCTCGCAGTTTCTCAAAGAAAGATATCAATCCGTTAGGATCGTACCCTGTTTTCCATAAATACTGGGCTGCCAGGCGGTCGGCCTCTTTTTCTGAACCGCGAGAGAACTTGAAGAACGAGAGCGGAATCACGAGGCCGGCAGCTTGATTTACAAGGAAACCGCCCCAGCCACCAAAAAATATCAGAGGTATCGCTCCCCAATGGATCAGATCGTTTTTTGAGGCTTGTTCGACTCCGTGCCGTGCCGCGATGTGCGCCACTTCATGAGCGATCACTCCCGCGAGTTCAGCCTCGTTGTCGACAGCCTCGATTAACCCTCGATTGATATATAGATAACCTCCCGGCAGCGTGAAAGCATTGATGTGTGATGAATCGATCACCTTGACCGTAACAGAAACCTTAACGTCCGAGTTGATTACGATATTTTGTGTGACGCGGTTGACGAACTCGAGCAGAATCGGGTCGGTGACTAATGCCGAATGCCGATCCATATCAGCAGCCAGTTTCCGGCCGAGCGTTAATTCCTTCTCGAGCGAGTAGAGATTGAGATGCCCTTTATTGATGTCACGCTTGCCGATCAGTTGGGGGTTATCTTTCTTTTTTAGCGGCTTATCCGCCAGCACAGGTGTGACGACAAGCCAAAAGACCGGCAGCGACAATATAAGCATGGTCAGATATTTCGTCGTCAAAGCTGATTCTCTCTCTCATCGCTCATTAATGGAGCGGCCGAAGCGGTATCGGGCATCTGGTCGGCCCTGACGGCGAGGACGTTGCCGCCGCTGAGCTGTCAGTTGCGGGTCGTGAAAGCCTGAGGGGCGTTTGACGATGATCGGCAACTCGACGCTGTCGAGCATGGATTCGTCGTTAGGACTGTCGCCGATGC
This sequence comes from uncultured Acidobacteriota bacterium, assembly GCA_963796275.1. Classification (GTDB taxonomy): domain Bacteria; phylum Acidobacteriota; class Blastocatellia; order RBC074; family RBC074; genus JAKEHZ01. Next base: position 275,615 of record CAWCKY010000006.1, read on the forward strand.
CGATGGTGGTGATCAGGCCAGAGGCGCGAATGAACAAGTCATTGAGAAACTTGACTGCCATACCTTGTCGTAATTGCCCTGCAGATGGTAATACCGACCGCCCGTCAAGTATTGCAGACCCGCCTGGATGATTCGTTGCAAGAATTCCCGGGTCTCTTCCGGCGCGGAGTCGGAGAAGCGGAATGGCTCGCTATATTCGCGGTCTTTGGCACGCTGTGCTTCAACGATAGTCATGGAGCATTCGTGGGCGATCTCCTTGACCGTCATGTCGTTGAAACCGACGATGCTGATGCCGGGAAATTCAGCGCGAAAACTACGGAAGAGATTGACGAGCTTCTCGTATTGTTCGCCCATTTCGATCACCGTGTAACCTGCCCGTGAAGTGCTATTCTCGATGGTGAAGGGAAAGTATCCGTCCGGCACATAGATCGCACCGCCGTTCTCCACGATGAATGGATCGTTCACCCCCGTGGCCTTGCGAATATATTCGATCTCGGCGCGCGTCTTACTCGAACAGAAAACGATCGGGATGCCTCTTTTCTGCGCAGCCCGCAATGCCGGCAAAGACCTCAGAAACGAATAGTTTTTTTCATCGAGAAAGGTGCCGTCCAGATCGGTGTAAATAATGATCTTGCTAATCTGACTCATAAATTCAGTAATCCTCTCTCCGTTCATTGTCCGCTTCGACCGCCGCCCTCAGCTCCTCCAGGAAATGGGGGAAGGCCGAAGCGACGCGGTTCCAATTGGGAATCAACGGAATGCCGAGCGGATCGTCAAAGAATTTTTCGGAAGCGATTCTGATTCCGCGGGCGAAAGAGTCCACCGCTCCTTTTCCACTTGCGAAACATCAGCCGATTTTGATCCGTATGCAGTCTCGGCCAAGACGACGCTTGCGGACAACAGAAAAGGCAACATGCCCGATATCGTCCGTTTATTTAGAATCATATGGTTTCACCTCCTCTTATAAACACGGGGTTATAAACTCGGGGACACATATCATTGGCAAGAGTGGTTAAAAATTATTTCGGGCAATCGTTATGCCGGTAAATCTTCACACTGCCCATCTCATTGTTATTTATATCGATAGTTCGGAAGCGAACCATCCCAGGCGCTTCAAACGCGGAGCTGTGGGGTGAAATGCGACATTCGAGTGGCAAGTTTACTCACAACCATTAATTCAGAGGTATGTGGTCCATGTGCAAATTTATGGATGATGCGTGAGGTATCCTCATTGTCTAGAAAAAAATTCAGCGAAAATAAAGGTGGATCGTTGCATGCGGTTTTTTCAAGCTGTGAGACGGTGGATGTTTAAGTCTCAACCTAGACCTGAACAGATATTTATTGACTAATCCCACCGGCGGCAGACGGTGGATGTTTAAGTCTCAACCTAAACCTGAACAGATATTTATTGAGCAATCCCACCGACGGCAGACGGTGGATGTTTAAGTCTCAACCTAGACATGAACAGATATTTATTGACAATCCCACCGACGGCAGTCGGTGGATGATTAAGTTTCTACCTACACGATAGTTTTAGACGAAAAGCTAATCCCACCGACGGCAGTCGGTGGATATTTAAAGTCCGACCTACGAGACGGTGAAGGTTGGGCCTTAACTATCCACCGACTGCCGTCGGTGGGATTGGAGGAAAAGAAATAGAATTTGGGTCTAGGTTGGGCCTTAACTATCCACCGACTGCCGTCGGTGGGATTGGAGGAAAAGAAAAAGAATTTGAGTCTAGGTTGGGCCTTAACGATTCACCGGGTGCCATCGGTGGGATTTAGAATCATTTACCGACGCCTGAGCCAGTCACAGCCTGGCCAGCCCCTCTCCGGCAAAATGCCCCCAACCCTTCCCGCCGCAGGTAGTACCTGGATTACGCGCCAGGCGCTGGACAGTATTTGTAAACCTCTCATTGCGAATTTATAATATTCCAGTGAAGCCCTCGAAATCGGTTCTAGACAAAGTTTTGAGAGAAGTGGAATGAGCCGAACGTCATCATCCTCCGAAATTTGATGGACCTCTATCCTTAATAGTTGAGCAAGGATTATCCCCAACCATAAATTGCGCGACTCACCTCGTATTCTTTAGCGGAGCGTTAATGAAGATCAGCGGTAATTATTCGCTGAAAATATCTGTGGCTCGGTTGCTGGTCTGGGCTATTCTTTCGCTTTCAGTCATGGGGCACCTGGGACTGGCCGAGCCGGTAGATAGAGAGCAGAAAATGGTCTTAATCATCGGCCATACGCGAAAAGACTCGCCGTTTCAGAATTATGTAGGTGGTATTCTCAAGCGAGCCATCACAGATCGTTATACCGGCCGGATCGTTTTTTACGAGGAGTTCGTTGACTCTCAACGATTCACTGATCCGGATCTATATTCTGCGCTTCGCGATTTTCTATTTCAGAAATACCAGGGAAAGAGACTCGATCTGATCATCCCCGTCGGGGGGGCGGCGGTCGATTTGGTCGGGAATTATGGGGACGAGATATTTCCCGAGGCGCAAGTCGTTTATTTAGGCGGCTCGCGCGAGATTCCCGTGGAATCGCGAGCGCGGATGAACTCCACCGGCGTCATTACCAATGTGAATTTTAAGAACACGATCGACCTTGCCATGCACTTGCAGCCCGATGTGAATCACGTGGTTGTAGTCAACGACGAGTCAGAATTCGGCAAGAATTACCTTAAGCTTTTTAGTCAAGATGTCCGAGAATTCGATGACCGTCTCACCTTCACCTATCTGAACGGTATGAGGATGGATGAGATTAAAGAGAAGGTAGCCAATCTACCGCGAGGCTCGATCGTATTTTTCTTAAATTACGCGGAAGATATAACTGGTAACAGATACAATGCTACTGAAGCCATTTATCAGATCGCAACGGCGGCGAACGCGCCTACCTACAGTTGGATCGACGCCTGGATGATCCCTGAAGTAGTGGGGGGCAGTATGCTGGATGTTAACGCGGTTGCCGGTGAGGCGGCAGGGATGGCTTTACAGGTTTTGCGGGGAGAGAACCCGACGAATATTCCGATCAAAGAGTATAGGTCTGATGCCATCACGTTGAGCATGCCTCAGCTCAAGCGGTGGGGTGTCAGCGAAAATAGACTACCGCGCGGAAGCCTGATCGTTTACCGGGACCCGACGTTCTGGCAGCAGTATAAATATTATGTGATAGCCGCGTTCTCGATCATGACCGCCCAGGGCCTGCTCATCGGCTTACTGTTGTTGGAGCGTCAGAGGCGAAGATCGGCCACGCGAGGGCTGCGAAAAAGTGAGGAGCAATTCCGCTTGTTATTTGAGAATAGTAAAGACGCGATCCTGATCGCGGACGATAAGGGAGACTTCGTTCAGATAAATCAGGCCGCGTGTTTTTTACTGGGCTACCCTAAGGAAGAGCTGATGGAGATGAACATCTCAGGCGTAATCTCGGCGATCTCTCCAGGCGCGGACTTCGATCTACAGAGCTATAGCGAGCAAGGGTATATGATCGGAGAGTGGTCTTTTGTGCGTCACGATGGAGAGCATCGAACGAGCGAATTCACCGCTTGCCGGTTCGCGCCCGGTCTGCACCTGGGCATTCTCCGTGACGTCACCGAGCGCAAGCGCGCGGAGGAGGAGATAAGAGTCTCGGAGGAGCGATTTTCCAAAGCTTTCCGCGCCAGCCCTGATGTCATCATCATCATCCGCCAGGCCGACCGGCGAGTCATCGATATTAACGACAGTTGCGAGCGGATGTTTGGAGTCAGCCGCCGGGAAATCATCGGGCGCACGCCAGTCGAGCTCGAGCCATATTCCAATGGGGAAGAAGGTGAGCGATTGCGCCACCTGATCGATCAAGTGGGATCACTGCACAACGTGGAGGCGGCTATCCGGACCAGCTCAGGGGAGATGCGACAGACAAGCATCGCCACCGAGACAATCGTCATCAATGGCGAGCCGTGTTTCATCTCGATAATTCACGATATCACCGAGCGTAAAAAGGCGGAGGATGCGCTCCGGGAACTGACGGCGAGGTTACTCAAGCTACAGGACGAAGAGCGGCGTCGAATCGCGAGAGAACTGCACGATGTGACGGCACAGAACTTATTCGCGATCCATTCTCACCTGTCGCTGTTGATACAAGGCCGGTATCAGCCGGCTGAGGTGAATAAAAAGCTGGTGGATTGCCATAGATTTGTTAATGAATCTCTCAAAGAAATACGGACATTCTCGTACCTGCTCCACCCCCCCATGCTTGAACATGCCGGTCTGGCCGATACCTTACAGTGGTACGTCGATGGGTTTATCAAACGCAGCGACATCTATGTCGACCTGGATGTATCGGAGGATATCGATCGCCTACTGCCGGATATCGAGATCGCTTTTTTCCGTATCGTTCAGGAGAGCCTGGCTAATATTCAACGTCACTCAGGCAGCAGCACGGCAAGCATCAGTCTGGAGGAACAGGGAGGCCAGCTCGTCCTTCGGATAAAAGATGCCGGTCAGGGAATACCGCTCAGGGACAGGCCGCAAGAGTCAACCAAGAGCTTCCTTTTGGGAGTCGGGATACCGGGGATGCGCGAACGGATGCGCCAGCTTGGCGGGGGGTTGGAGATCGAGTCGGACAGCGAGGGAACTACCGTAACGGCGACCGTGCCGCTGACGGGCGCGAAGGAGTTGGTCCATGATTCGTATTCTGTTGGCAGATGATCACGACATAACGCGTCTGGGAATTCGCGAAATGTTGAGCGGATATGAAGGCCTCGATGTTTGCGGCGAGGCGAGCAATGGGCGGGAAGCCGTCAAACTGGCTGAAGAGTTGAAGCCGGATATAGTACTGCTGGACATTGACATGCCCGAGTTGAGCGGGATCGAAGCGACCCGTCAGATAAAGAAGCTTCTGCCGGAAACTGAAGTGCTTATCTATACTATGCACGACGCCGAGCAATTGATTCGCCGAGCGCTGATGGCCGGAGCGCGCGGCTTCGTTCTCAAATCCGATATTTATAATAAGTTGATCGAAGCCATTGAAGCGCTATCGCGACATAAGCCGTTCCTGAATGTCCAGGCGTCCGAGACGGTGCTTGATAGCTTCGTCAAGAGCGCCACCGAATCTGAAGAAGATGCGGTACTGACAGATAGGGAGCGGGAGATTGTCCAGCTGCTGGCGGAAGGAAAATCGAATAAAGAGATCGCTGCGACTCTGGGAATCAGCATCAGAACAGTCGAGACACATCGCAGGGCGATAATGAATAAGCTCAAGGCTGGCTCATTTGCCGAGCTGGTCCACTATGCGATCCGAAATAAGATGATCAGTGTGTAGTATTTTTGGACGGTTCCATTCGATCTATAACATTCCATTCAAGAAATTACCGCCAACGTTAGGGAAATGCACGGTAACCGATCGGATTCATCTCACACCGGAAAGCCCACTACGTAGTAATGGCTCATCTGTCTACGTAAAATCAGTACGTTAAATAGCAGGGACAACGAATAGCGGTAGCCTTAGCCCACTGTTACTCTCATCCACGAAGCGGAAGTCTGCTCCCTATAACATTGAAGGATGGCGAGTATGAGTGAGTTGATGATCATCAGTTTCAAACAACTACACCGAGCCTCTGAAGTCCTCAATGAACTGCGTCAGCGGGATTGGGACTGGGTCGCCGATCTGAATCACGCGGTCGTCGTAAGGTACGACGGAAAAAATAGGCTTCGAGTAGATCTAAGCATTGATCCGAGAAATCAGGAGGATGTGGCATGGGCCCGACTATGGGGAACGTTACTCAACATGATTCTTGCTGAAACTGTCAATCATGGGATTGCCGAGGCAGCCGGAGGCCTGACAAACATTTACAGCCTGGAATCACCTTCCGATTACAGCTTCGATGAATCGGAGATTGCCGTGAATTGGTGGATCAAGGGGATCGGCATCTCCCCTCAATTCATAAGCGGTGCCGGCGCAATTATAGAACCGGGCGGATCAGCGCTTCTGATGATTTTGCAAACAGACGATCCGATAGCTGTTTTGAAGAAGCTTAGGGACTATGGCGGAACTTTGCTGCGCACATCATTCAGTCTGGAACAGGATGCAAAATTGTATGATGCGCTGGCCGGCAGATTTTGACAGTGTGTCGCATTTCATTGAAGGGAAGCCGATCGGATTTCTCCGAATCATTGAGGCTTATTATGCAGAGGAAGCGCGTGCCAATACTGAGTTGCGCTTTATGGGCGCCGCTGAGAGGCGGACACGTTGGGTGCCCTTCGGGGCAACAGGGTAACGCTCTCGCCGGAGTGTCGGTTTACTCGGGCAGGAGAACTTGAAGGGAAAAGAATTTGAGCGCGCGGTAATCTTCGCGCTCGCCGTAGACCGAAAGAGGAATTAACGAGGGAGGAATTAATATGAAAAAATTGATTACGATCATATCTTTGATGCTATTGACCGCACTTCCAGCTTGGGCACAGCAGCAGCCCGAATACGGCACGGAGAACCACTTAAGCTTCGGTTACACAACGCAGACGGGAAACTTCGGACCCAATGGATTCGAGGTTGGACTCGATTACCGGTTGCGGGAATTCCTGGCAATTGCGGGTGAAGGCAGCTTCCTGTTCACGGGCGATACCGTCAACAACGTGCGGACGAATCTCAGTCCTACTGGGTTTGTTAATATGAGAGTATCCACCAACGCCCAGAACTTTCAGGCAGGGCCGCGCTTCTTCTTTCCACGCGCCCTCCGCCAGCCCAAGCTGGTTCCATTCGCACATCTGCTGTTCGGCGTGAGCCGGGCGAGCACAGACTTCGAGCTTACGGAAGAGGATGATCAAATAGGCAGCTCCTCCGACACCAACTGGTCCTGGTCTCTGGGCGGGGGAGTGGACTACTGGGTCAACAAGAAATGGGCAGTGCGCGCGAAGGTAGACCTTTTGAAGACGCACTTACAGAGTGACAGCCAGACGAATGCGCGAATTATGGTGGGCATGTCCTACAACTTCGACTTCAAGAAGTAAAAAGTAGTGAAAGAATTTTCGTATCGGACCTGTCAGCAGTCAGATATCGAGAAGAGATGAGATAAATTTGAGGTCTACTCATAAACACCGTGAGAAAGACCAGTGGCTTCCCGGCGATGCACACATCATCCTGATCGTCCTTCTGGGCGATGTCGGTTTCAGTTTGTCGTAACGTAGTGCGGAAGCGGCGTCGTCTTGTGCATCGATTCCAACCCATCATCATTCTAGGGTCAGCCTGCCGGATCCGAAGATGCAATAATAAATCGCCCGATTGTTGCCGGCGTAGTACTGGAGGGCCGGCCACAGGCTGTCCCAAACTGCCACACCGCCGTCCATCAATACCACTCACCGATCACTTTTTAATTTTTTCAACGCATGGTTCGTCAGTTTGCGCCGCGCGACAAACCGGAGATCGCTTCAGTGGTGTTAGTCGAAAACAGCGGCTACGGGGGGAGATCAAGGCTGAAGCAATCTATCGATCTTATTCCCGGCGCACGCCCGGTCTTCCGCCTGACACTTTGATAGCGGCAGGTGGGGATGCACGCGTTTCCGGGAGATTTCCGGCGTGCAGCGGTCAGAGTATGCGAAACGACAGGAGCTACTAAATGAGCCGAGCAACCAGGTTGCCCAGGGTGCAGCTATCCCGGTGCGTCGTTATATCGATTCTCGTATGTTCCGCATTCTCGCAGCCGTTCAGACATTCACTTCGCCGGGATTACCTCATTTAAACCCGCGTTGCAGCTTGTCGCGGGCGGTGTTCGCAGATCGCCTTGCAAGTGCGCAATACATCTTCGATTGTGAAACCTGACATCTGCTTACCGCCAGCTTCCTCAGTGTGGTTCAGGATGTCGTAGAGCGACAGGATACCCTGAAGTATTCCGTCGTTATCGGTTACGGGAAGACGCCGAACTTTGCTCTGCCGCATCGTCTTGAGGGCCGACTGGATATCTTCGTCAGGTGAAACGGCATAGACATGCCCGGATATGACTTCGTAAACAGCGATCTCCGAAGGGTGCCGCCCCCTGGTTGCCGCAGCCATAGCGATGTCGCGATCGGTAATCAGGCCGATTACTCTGCCAGACTCATCCACCACAGGAAGCACGCCGCAATCGGTGTCCCACATAATTGCCGCAGCCGCGGACAGATTGGTCTCAGGACGGCAGGATTGTACGTTTCCGGTCATCAAGTCTCCTACTTTCATAGCTAATCTCCATGTGCTTCATGCTTGTGCAATTAAAGTGCTCGTGGTTGATCGTTAATAGCTTCTGTACGGCTCCGGAAGAGGCCCGATTGTTAAAGGTTTGATGACCGTATTTTGCCGCTCCTCCTGAACTCGCGAGATTGGTAGATCAAGGACTATCGACATTGCGCATCGCTGGCGCTCAGGGCCGAAAAGCATCGATTCCAGTTGCTAATAATTTGCACACTTTTTTTATTTAATATGGCCTGCGTCTTTTCATCGGAGAAATCTTATCTCGCGTATATAGCCAGTGCCATACTGTGATGGGAGGATACAAATTCGGGTTTCCCGGCACAGTTTTGCCGATCAATTCCGTCAGGAGGATATGAACCAGGGGAAGAAAGTGTATGAGAAAAACGGTCTGAATTAAACTGAAAAAAGCGAAATACTTCGCTTTGAATCAGTAATAAGAGTTGGGTGAAAAAATGAGTCGACAGCTCTAAAAACTATTTCGCATCGGTATTTTTGATCTTCAGCTAACGGCTTTTCACAAACCAAATAAGCGCACGGAGTGCGGGAAAACCCTAGCCCAGGATGGAGTCGAAGGCGGAGCCCCGGGTTGTGTCTCATCAGGTCATGCGAGCCCACGGAGTGCGCGATAAACCTCAAGGTTGCATGCGTTGATCCCAAACTCTGTCGCCCATTTCATGGGCTCCAAACTATATCACGAGCGTACCAAGGGCTTCGCCTTCGATGAACCGCTTCTGCGCATGCGTCTGAGTATGGCGGTTGAGATGCTGCGAACCGCAGAGTTAGTCGTCTCTCTGGTAGTTAGAGAGGGATCGCCCCGGCAGGTGATACTGGACGAGGGGGCGAGGTATGGAGCGCGCTGCATCTTTCTCAGCGGGGATGATCGCGGCGGCTTCAGGAAATTGTTTTTCGGCAGCACTGCGGCGGCTGTTGCTTCAAAGCTCAATGCACGGTTGAGGTGGTACGCGAAAAGCCTCAGATAACAACGGACATCGGTATTAGATGGAAAGTTCCCGAGCAAACAGTATTAGACGCAGTAACCAAGATCTTCAGTACGGGAAGCTTAGTGATGCGGTCATCAATAAGCCATCAATAATCCATCCAGAATCCTTCCAGACTCAAGGTCGGGCGATCGCTCTGAATATGTCTCCTTTCTGTTCCAGATTCATAATTGACAATTCTTGAAGTTTCCTGACCACAGGTCCTTATGTTTCGGACGATCGGTAGTTGTGGCATTCTGCAACATGGACTGAATGATATCTCACGGATCTCACGGAACCGTTCGGAACGCGCGATTCTGTTGAATGTGGCAAGAAAATTGCAAATTGTAATTAGTGTAATTAATGTGAATGAAGAATTGAAGATATGAGAGCTATTCCGACATACGTTATCCATTTTAAAAACAGCTGAAATGCGCTAACTTGCTTGGTTGGACGACTAGCAGCAATACAGGCAGCAGATATAGGTACGGGGAATGCGCACAGGCACAAAACTGATTATCTTTCTGACTGTGGCCGTGGGCACGGTAATGACGCTCGGCGGGTATTACATGCTACGTCAACGCGAAGCGATTTTAGAAACAGCAATGCGCAATGAGCTGCGCGCACACGCTGCAACGTTGAAGATAGCGCTCGAAGACGCATATCGCAGCGGGCGCACCGGCGATGTACAGCGACTGATAAACCGGCTGAGCGAGGACCCGAAGGTATATAGCGTGACGCTGTTCGACGAGACCGGGCGATCGATGATGTCATCCAATCCGCTTGCGGCTGATGTAGTTCGCAATCCTCCACAGGCTCAGGAGGTGATCGCGACCAGCCGGACGGCAGAAGTCGATTCGAACCAGGATTTGGTTTCGTTGATTATTCCGATCCGCGTCGGCGAATCGCGGCGCGGGGCGTTTGAAATAACCCAGCCGAGGTCATTCATAAAAGCCGATTTCGCGCGTGCGCGCCGGGATATCGCCTACGTTGCGCTCGCGCTCTTTGCTGCCATCGTTCTGGTAGTGCTGGCCGTAATGCGCCGGAGTCTGTTGAAGCCTATCAATGAACTGCTGGGCGGCGCAGTCGCCATCGGTCACGGTGATCTCGCGTACCGCGTCATTGTCCCTGAACACGGCGGTGAGCTGGCGCAGCTGGCCCGTGAATTCAATCGCATGGCGGATAGTCTCGATGAGCAGATGCACGCTGTATCGCGCGAGGCTGAGGGGCGGCTCGCGCTTGAACGAGAGCTGCGTCACAAAGAGCGGCTGGCATCAGTCGGGCGCCTGGCGGCAGGCATTGCACACGAAATGGGAGCGCCGTTGAATGTCATCAAAGGTCGCGCTGAGATATTAAGGCAACGTCATGATCTGCCGCAGGAGCGGCGCGACCGCAATCTGGATATTATCAATGCGCAGGCCGACGGGATCGCCCGCATCGTTCGCCAATTGCTGACGCTCGCGCGCCCATTCAATCTGAGGAGGGAAGTTTTAGATGCGGCGCAATTGATTGACGATGTGCGCGAATTGATCGAGCCGGAAGCCGCTAAAGACGGACTTCGAATCGAGGTCAGGGCCGGCGTGAAAAAACAGATAGACGGTGACCGGGATTTGCTGCATCAAATATTGTTGAACATCTGTCTCAATGGCTTGCAGGCAATGGAGGAAGGCGGGAGGCTGAATATGGAGTTGCTCGATGGAGATGTCATCAGAAATGATGGTCACTTCGTAGCGATTCAGGTTTCAGACACCGGGCCGGGAATCTCACCTGACAATCTGCATCACATCTTCGACCCGTTTTTTACGACCAAAGATGTCGGGCAGGGATCGGGTCTCGGATTAGCCGTTTCGCATCGAATCGTCGAAGAACATGGCGGATGGATTGAAGTCCGGAACCAGCAAGCGGGAGGTGCGGTGTTCACGGTTTATCTACCTAAGGCAGGCATTGCAGAAGAAGCATCCGAGGAGTCGCCTGTGACTCCTGAAGCAATGAATATCAGCTGGAAATAGGCAGTTCAAATAAACTGCTCTACCTACTGATTAAAGAGGGAGGACCGCAATATGAACGCACGATTGTTGATCGCAGAAGACAATGCGGATATGCGTGAGTTTCTGCAGGAGGTCCTTGAGGACGCGGGTTACAACACAGTTTCGGCCATCGATGGGCGTGAGGCTCTCGCCTTCATCGAACGCATCAGCCAGATGATCGATCTCGTCATAACGGATGTCCAGATGCCCGGCGTGAAGGGCGATGAGCTGTTGACTATCATCCGATCACATCGTCCCGAAACGCCCGTCATTGTCATCACCGCATTCGGTTCGGTCGAGCAGGCGGTAGAGATGGTCAAAATGGGCGCCTTCCAGTATCTAACCAAGCCCTTCCCGTCCGCCGATCTTCTGCGGCTGATAGATGAAGCGCTCGAGCTCAGCGCTCCGCATCGCGAACAGGCGCGGTTACGACGCGAATCCCCCGTCACTCCGGCGAAGATCATCGGCGCCTCCCTGCCGATGCGACAGTTATTCGATCTGCTCTCCGTCGCAGCGCGTAATACCAGCACGATTCTGATAACAGGCGAATCGGGCACGGGTAAAGAACTGGTGGGCCGGGCTATTCATGAGATGTCGGAGCGCAAGGGCGCATTCGTGCCGGTCAACTGCGCGGCGATTCCGGCCGACCTGATCGAAGCGGAGTTATTCGGGCACACGGGCAGCGCTTTTACGGGAGCGAAACAGGCGCGGTCAGGGCTCTTTGAAGCGGCTGACGGGGGGACGATCTTTCTAGATGAAATCGGGGAATTGCCGATGTCAATGCAGCCGAAGATGCTGCGCGCATTGCAGGATGGGGCCGTGCGGCGCGTCGGCGAAAACCACGAGCGCAGGGTTGATGTGCGCGTGATCGCCGCTACGAACCGCGACCTGGAACAGGACGTCAAAGACGGGCGCTTCCGCGAAGACCTGTATTGGCGGCTCAATGTCATCCTGATCAACGTGCCGCCGCTGCGAGATCGCGCCTTCGATATCCCACTGCTCGTTGAACATTTCATCGCCAGCTCCTGTCATAGCGCAGGTAAGCCCATCCTCAGGGTTTCGCCGGAAGCGCTCGCATTGTTGACTGCCTATCCATGGCCGGGGAATGTTCGTGAATTGGAGAATGCAATCGAACGCGCCGTGGCCTTCGCCCAGGGAGCGACTGTGGTGGCTGAAGATCTGCCCAAACGAGTCTTAGCGGGCGGCGGCGTATCGGCGATTATTGCTCGTTCCAGCGAGCAGAATCTCTCCCTGCGCGATCTAGAACGCGAATATATTTTCGAAATGTTGCGTCGCACTGGCGGAAATAAAAAGCGCGCGGCGGAAATGTTGGGACTGGATCGTAAGACGCTTTATCGAAAACTTGAAGAATATGGTGCGGATGGCTATTGGCTGGAATTGTAGCTTTCTGCCTCATTGTGAGGCTTAAAACCCCACCTGGATACTCACTATCTCCTCTCCTCCTTCTCTATCACGCGGAAGCAAACGTTCGCATAAGTCGCTGATACTGCTTGATTGTGGCCATCTAATATGACAAAAGTCGATGCTTGTTTCGGTTTTGTCGAAACAAATTCTATTTTGGAAATAGATACTGAGCGGCACGTTCATTGCTTTATTTATGAAAAGAACAGTGTGGATTTTAGTTAACCTACCTAAGTGACAGCTTCAGCGGAGGTTGCGAAGTGAATTTTGATAAGTCCCCCAAGACTTCGCTGCCTCCGCTGAGTTTTTCAATCATGAGAAAAATCGGTGTGTAATTATTTAGCCTGCGACAGGCTGATTCCTCTTGCGGGTTGCGGGCGTTTGCGTGGATGAATGTCATGGCCTGGTAGCTGTCAGAACCGTTGCCGCCATTACGATTTTATCAGTTCGATAAATGTCTCGTGCTTACTCGCGCAGCGACCGGGAATTACGATCTCGTTCTGGAATGTGGATTATTCCGTTCTGAAGAATTTCAGTCTGCCGTGGTGGAGTTTGCCGGCATCTACCGCACGATGTTTCCCGGATCAAGGGGAGTGATATCGATCTCATAATGTTTCCTGACATCGCTTGTAATTCAGCGAATCATCGCCATAGTTCACAGCGAGCAATCTGAATGCAGCCGTTCCCGCGAGCGTGCTATTACTAGAGGGAAGCATTTTTGTGTCTCAAGAGATTGGATATCGAAATGAATGAGACGGCGGATTGGCTGGTTTAGTAGTATTTTTAAAATCATTCCTTTATAGCGATGAAGCCTCGGGAAAGAAAACTCTATGATTAACGGCTCTGCCCGCGATATGAAACGAGTAATATTCATTCTTCTTTTGATCTCAATAAGCGCGGTGCTGTTACAAGCGCGCACATCTCTTGTTATGGCAGAAAGTGGGGCTACCGATGCCGGAAACGGGTTGGATCCGACTGTGCTGGTCGGAATTTCAGTAATTCTGATCGTCGCCAAGCTGAGCGGAGAACTATTTGAGAGGCTCCGGCAACCGGCCGTTCTGGGCGAACTCATTGGAGGCATCACCCTCGGCAACCTGGCGCTTTTCGGTATTACGGCCGCCGAGCCGTTAAAGAATCACGAAGTGATCAACGCGCTGGCTGAGATCGGGGTGATTATTCTGCTGTTTGAAGTTGGACTGGAGTCGAACCTGGGCGAGATGATGGAAGTCGGGTGGTCGTCATTACTGGTCGCCGCGGCGGGTGTAATCGCCCCTTTTTTGCTGGGTTGGGGCGTGGCTGCCTATTATCTGCCCGGTCAGTCTCAGCTCGGACATATTTTTATCGGTGCGACACTTTGCGCTACGAGCGTCGGAATCACAGCGCGCGTCTTGAAGGATCTAGATCGGCTACAGGCGCGTGAATCCCGGATCATACTAGGTGCTGCCGTCATCGATGATGTCCTGGGATTGTTGGTCTTGGCTGTGGTGGCTGGCGCGATCAGAGCAGCTGCGGTAGGAGTATCCCTTTCGTTTCTCAGCGTTGCGATCATTGCAGCTAAATCCCTGGTCTTTCTTGCCGGCGCCATTGTCATCGGCCACTACATAGTGCCACATGTTTTTCACGAGACGGGACGATTGGTGAGTCGTGGAGTATTACTGCCATTGGCGATTGCCTTCTGTTTTCTTATGTCATGGGTGGCTTCGCTGGTCGAGCTTGCTCCGATTGTCGGCGCATTTGCTGCGGGGCTGGTTCTGGATGAAGCGCATTTCGAATCATTTCGCGATCAGGGAGAACGCCGGCTGGACGAACTAATCAAACCGGTCAGTACATTATTTGTTCCCATCTTCTTCGTATTGATGGGTCTCAAAGTAGATCTCCGAGCCTTCGCCAAGCCCGGGTTATTGGGCTTTGCTGCCGTACTGACTGCTGCGGCGGTTGTCGGCAAACAGGTCTGCTCGCTCGCGGTGCTAGAGCGCCGCATCAATCGGCTTAGTATCGGATTGGGCATGATACCGCGAGGCGAGGTGGGGTTGATTTTCGCGGGCATCGGAGCGACGCTCAAATTGCCGAACGAGCAAGGCGTGAGCGAGCCGGTCATTGGTGCGGGGACTTTCGGTGCGCTCGTCATCATGGTCATCGTTACCACGCTTGTTACGCCTCCTGCGCTCAAGTGGTCGCTACAGGGCTCAAAATCGGTTAAGCAATAGTCGTGATGGTGGCCAGGGGTGGCCAGGGGTGGCGGGGGCGGCCAGGGGTGAAGCCTTCTCTCTCAAAGACTTTCAGCCTGGATACTGAAGATTGCCCGTCGCTCGACCTCACGCTTCTTTCTCATGCCGTTCGCGCTTATTATTATTGACTTTCTCTAAAACAAGTTGCTACGATAGCCAACTTTCAATGACCATCATGCTGAAAATCTGGCTGAGGTTACGTGGAGCTGTTCTGGTGGTGGCGCTGGCTCTAGGTGGGCTCTCTGCGCCTCTCTCGATGGCTTCATGGGAGCCAGATGTCTGCGAGATGGAATGTTGCATTGCGGAAGGCCATTGTTGCTGCGCGACGCGGCACGCCTATGTCAAAGGGCGTGAGCCGAAGCCGGGTGATGTCTCTCTCACGATTGAAAGTAGTCTGATCAACGCTTGCCCGGCCACTTGCCCCGCTTCGGGAGTTTCCGCCAAAAAGAATATACTTCGTGCGGGGCAGGCGCACGCGCCGCTGTTGACGCCGCCATTCAAATCACAAGAGCACTTTCGCATACCGCCTCCGCTCGATCATCAAATTGCCGCGCGACCTTCCTCTCCCCGCGCACCCCCCGCCTGTGACGGGCTTCTCGCCTGAATAACCATCATTGATTCAACCTCGCGCTGACTGATGTCGATGAGCGCCTACCCGAGCGACGGGAATAGGCCCGTTTTCGATGCCGCGCCGCTCTCAATTCGATGCCGGTTGCGATCGCACCCGTTCCTTCGGCATTCAAAGCAGACGAGAGGTCAAGGAGGTTGAATTCGAATGGTCTGATTTCTGTCATATTTCATCGGGAGGGAAAATGAATCGCGGAAATACCGTAAAAATTTTGACCATCGCAACAGTTGCATGGGCTTTTAGAAAAGCATTGCCGTCGATGGTCGCCATAATGATTGCCGCCCTAAGTATGTTTACAGCTACGGGGCGCAAGGCAGATCGACAATTCACCTTCGAAACCGAGGGGCGCATTCTGGCGAAAGGAAGTTATCCGCAGCTCGGCGTGCGCGCCTCGGGCGATTTGTTCCTGTTGCGCCTCAAGGACCGCAATATATGGTTGCAGACGTCTTCCGATGGCGGCGACAGCTTTGACGAAGGTTTGCGAGTCAACGACGGCGGTGAAGTCGCTTCGCACGCCGAGAACACGCCGCTGATGATTGTGCGCTCCATGCGCGAATTTTACGTACTCTGGACCGCGGCTGACGGCAATCATCACTCCTCGTTGCGGCTGGCGACATCGACGAATTGGGGTCGGTCCTTCAACAAATCGATTCCAGTTGATCCCTCGGGGACGGCCTCACAGTCGTTCTACACGCTGGGGGTGGGACCCGATGGCTCGGTTTACGCGGCTTGGTTGGATGGGCGTGACCGCGGGCAGGGCACGTCCGGTTCTTCCGCGATTTACGTCGCCAGGTCGACCAATCGCGGCCAGTCGTTCGAAAAAAGCGTGCGGGTCGCACTGAATGTCTGTCCATGCTGCCGTCCGTCGATCGCTTTCACCGATGCCAAGACGATCCACATCGGCTGGCGAGGAGTAATCGATGATGATATGCGCGACATCTTCGTCGGCACCTCGAAAGACGGCGGCGCCACCTTCTCCGCTCCGATTCGCGTCGCCGAGGACAACTGGCGGATCAACGGCTGCCCGCATTCGGGACCGTCGATGGCGACTATGGGCGAGAAGCTGTTTGTAGCCTGGCGAACCGTTATCGACGGCCGTGGCCGCGTATTCATCGCGTCGTCCACCGATCGCGGCGCGCATTTCGCCCGGAAGGTCGAAGCCGATACAAATCTTCACGATGCCAACCATCCGCA
This sequence comes from uncultured Acidobacteriota bacterium, assembly GCA_963796275.1. Taxonomy (GTDB): domain Bacteria; phylum Acidobacteriota; class Blastocatellia; order RBC074; family RBC074; genus JAKEHZ01. The sequence continues at coordinate 292,289 of CAWCKY010000006.1, forward strand.
GTTGCAGGCGCTGGAGGGTTCAGTTGGGCTGGTGTTTCAGGCGCGCGAAGCCTCCGGTGAAAACGGCTGGGGCAAATTCGATGCTTACTTCCGCCAGATCGATCGAGATGACTCGCTCTCGCCTCTACAGAGATTGGGGCACGCTGCCGGCAGCGCCACCTATCCCACGATTCTTTTCGAGAACCCCGACCATCTTTTTGTCGCCTGGACCGAAGGGACTGAAGACGGTCAAAAAGTGATTATGGCTCGAGGCCGCCTGAACGCGCCCAAGTCTGCGAATCACCAACCGCAAGCTGCCGGCGGCGACACTCAGCGCCCGAACGGGAGAGATCAATGAAAAGCGGTAAATCAATACTCTCCCTGGCCTGTCTGGTTTTATTTGGTATCGTCGTAAATGCCCGGCAAAACACCGCGGAACTTTCCGGGACCCTGACCGATTCCGCCGGGGCAGTGCTGATCGGCGCGCGGGTCAGTGTCAGGCAGCCTTTGACGGGCTTTTCGCGCGATACTCATACCAACACCGCCGGCCTGTACACGTTCACCCAGCTTCCTCTGGGAGTTTATACCGTGACTGTTTCTCAAACCGGGTTCCAGACCGAAATCCGTGAAGGCAACGAACTCACCGTAGGGCAAAAGGCGCGGCTCGATTTCAAGCTGCGCGTGGGATCGCTCAGTTCAGAAGCCGTGGTTACGTCGGGCGCCACACAGGTGGAAACGCAGAGCGCGTCGCTTTCCAGCGTCATGGACAAAGATTCGATCCGCGAACTGCCGCTCAATGGGCGCGATATCGTCCAGCTCGCGTTGCTCAAACCTGGGGTGGCCCCTTCGCGCCGCACCTCGGATTCGGCGGGCAGCGGCGTCCAGCTATCGGTCGGAGGCAGGCGTCCCAATCAGATAAGTTTTGTGCTGGATCAAACGGATATCAACGACGGCAACAACAACACGCCCGGCAGCGTCTCGGGCGTTCTGCTTGGCGTGGAAACTCTGAGGGAATTTCGCGTGCTGACCAACGGTTACAGCGCCGAATACGGGCGGAGCGCGGGCGGCGTAATCAGCGCCGTAACACGCTCCGGCGACAACCAGTGGCACGGTTCGGCTTTCGAGTTCGCGCGTAATAGTGCCTTCGATGCGAAAAACTTCTTCGATCCGGCCGAGCAAAAGATTCCGCATTTCGCCCGCAATCAGTTCGGGGGCGTCCTCAGTGGACCGATTATGCGGGACCGGACTTTTTTCCTGGCCAGTTACGAAGGTCTGCGGCAGCGGCTGGGAATCACAAATCAGGCCGTCGTGCCCAATACCGCCGCTCGCAACGGGAAATCACGGTCAATCCTGCGGTAACCGGATATTTGAATCTGATCCCGTTACCCAACGGGCGCGACTTTGGCGATGGAACGGGACAGTACATCTCCTCTGCTTCCAATCTGGATGACGAAGATTTCGTCGCCGGACGCGTTGATCATCGTTTTTCGGAGAGGACCTCGATTTTCGGGCGTTTCACATTCAACAACGCGAGAGTTCAAATCCCGGATAACATGCAGCTATTCAGCTCCGGCACGACATCGCGTAATCAGTACGCGACGGTGCAATTGACTCGCATCTTCAATGAGCGACTGCTCAACAACGTGCGCTTCAGTTATAACCGGTCTACCAATCGAACGACCCCTGAGGCCCTGCGCAGCATCGACCCGGCGCTTTCTTTCTTTCCCGGCCAGCCGTTGGGGCAGATCAGCGTCACGGGATTTTTTTCGCTGGGGCCCAGCCGCTTCGGGCCGAGCTTCAACGAGTTGAATCTTTTTCAACTAGGCGACGATCTCTCCTGGGTCGTCGGCCGCCACTCGCTCAAAATAGGGTTCGACCATCGCGAGATATATCTGCCAACCAGCCGTCCACAGTCGCCATACGGTTTTTACCAGTTCAACTCGCTGGCCAATTTCTTGGAGGCGATACCGGCCCAGGTCGAGCTGGCGCTGCCGGGGTCCGAGGTCGTGCGCCGTTGGCGTCAATCGATGACGGCGGCTTATGTTCAGGACGATTTCCGGCTCGCGCGCCGGCTGACATTGAACGCCGGGCTGCGTTATGAGCGCACCAGCGTTCCGCATGAAATGGATGGGTTGGAAGCGAACGTTCGCAACCCGCTGACAGACACTACTACGACGGTCGGCCAGCTTTACCGTAACCCATCGAATCTGAACTTCGCCCCCCGCGTCGGATTGGCCTGGGATCCGTTGGGTGACGGCAAGACCAGCGTGCGCGCCGGTTTTGGCGTCTTCTTCGATCCGTTGTGGACGGACTTTTACGCTAACGCCGCGAACCGTACGCCGCCCTTTTACACGCTGGGCAGCGTTCGCAACCCGGTATTCCCGAACGCGTCGGCCGTGACTTCGAGCCCAAATTTCGTGCTCGGGCGCCAGGACACGCTGATATTTGATCCAGCGAATCCTTATTCACTGCATACCAACTTCAGCCTACAACGCGAGGTGGTGAAAGGCGGAACGTTGACCGTCGCCTTTGTCAGACAGCGCGGGCTGCACGAGGTTCGCCTGGTTGATCACAATCAAGCGATCCCAACCATCCTGGCGGACGGCCGTAAATTCTTCCCGGAAAATTCCGTCGTCAGAAACCCGAATTTCTCGGGCATCCGGCATAAAACGACGGACGGCCAATCTTCTTACAACGCCCTGCAGACTTCGTTCGAGTATCGTCGTAGCAGGTACATTTCGTTTCACGCCAGCTACACCTGGTCGAAGGCGATCGACGACGGATCGATCGTCACCACGCAGGGTGGCGACAACGACCTGCCGCAGGACCCGGACAGCCGCGGCGCCGAACGCGGCCTTTCCAATTACGACCTGCGCCATTACTTTGTCAGTTACTTGACTACGGAACTGCCGCGTTTCGGTGGGCCGGAATGGCTGACCGCCGGCTGGCAATTCAACGCAATAGCCAGTCTGGCCTCAGGCAATCCATTTTCCGTTGTAGTCGGTTTCGATCGGGCGAGGGCCCGTTTCCAGGGTGGAACTTCGCCGCAGCGCCCCGACCTTGCGGCCGGCCACAGCGGCAATCCGATTTTGGGCGGGCCCCGTCAATACTTCGACCCGGCGGCATTCGTGCTGCCAGCGGCGGGATTTTACGGGACTCTGGGGCGGAACACGCTGATCGGGCCGGGACTGATCGCGCTTGACCTGGCTGTGAACAAAACGTTCCATTTGCGCGAACGGCTCAATTTGCAATTTCGCACCGAAGTCTTCAATTCGCTCAATCACCCGAACTTTTCGATTCCCAGCCAGCGCACGGTTTTCTCGGGCGTCGATATTTCGGGCACCAGTATTAAGGTCGGGAGCGCTGGTTTTATCACCACGACGAGAACATCGTCGCGTCAGCTCCAGTTCGGTCTGAAATTGACATTCTGATTTCCCGTTATATCATTCGACGCGATGGCATCGGTGTGGATTACCGCTCCTCGCTACGCGCTCTACCACGAGCTCTTTTCGATATATATCTGACGGAGGCAAAATCGATCGCCTCCGTCTATATTCATGGCTTTCAATTTATACAAATGAATCAGTCGAGCGGATGGCGATGGTGATTACGAGACTCGATATTAAAATCCAAGTTACCCATGTTACTCATTTCATTCTCAACATTCTCCATCCGATACATTTCAAGGTTTCCAGGAAATATCATGGGTTCCATTATCTGCCTTGACGCGCCCGATTGAACCTTAGCTGCTCCTACCACTTCATATATAACTAAAGATCAAAATCGGACAACGTTTTATCCGAACCGGCCGGCAGACAGCGCGTTTGGCTTGAAGTTTGCAGATAAAACCGAAGTGAAATTGGTTATGCGATTTGCAACGCGTACCAGGATTATCAAACGAAGTTTGTTTGTGTTCAATATCCTGTGGCCGCAAACAGTGAGCGTGCTGACTGCCGGAGATGAAATATGAATGTGTTCATCCGTGGTGGCAGCGATGCACGCTGGTTGTCCGGCAGACAGGGTTTTTTTATGCGCATCAAATGCGCGTACTCACGGCCAAATCTTCAGAGGAAACAATTATGAATAGAAAATTGACGTTTATAGCGTGCGCGATCTCATTGAGCTTCGCTGCTGCATGTGGCGGCGAAAGGACGAGTTCAACCGGAACACCCACCCCTATCGTTGCCAGCGCGACGATCACTCCGGCAGCAACGGCCACAGTAGGCGTGACCGAAACGGGCAGGAAGGTCGGATTACATCCCAAACAAAAGCCGCATCAGGCTGTCATCACCAAAGGGAAGGCCCCCGTGCCTCCTGCCGGCGCGAAGAAAACAAATACTATCGGCAAGGGTAAGCTTGCGGTGAAGACCGACAATTCGGCAGCCGACACTGATTCTTTCTGGGTTGAAGAGCTTGATATAAACGGCGATGGCGAAATGGAGGAGACCGATCTGCTCTACGATGACGAGGACAAAGTGCTGTATCTCTATGCCGAGACAGACTTCGCCTGCGCGGATGGCCAGAACGATGGGCGCGGTTCGATGCTGATTGCTATAAACGGCCAGGGAAATACGCGCAATAGACCCGCCGGCTCCGGTTGGTATATGGTGGAACTCGATGCGGGTGAATGTGCCGCACAGACGGCGGCGCTGTGGGGCTGCAAGTTTGACGCGAATGGTAATCGTACCGCATGCGGATTGGCCCAGATGGAAGTAGTCCAAGACGACATCATTATCGTCGAGCCGGACAGAAGCGCTACCACAAGTGCAAGCGGCAGTCCGACCGCTTCACCGAGAGCGACGGCAACAGCCAGGCCGTAATGAAAGGTCGAACAACACGAACGATCTTGGTAACTCGAAATCCCGGCCGGCAGTTGCGGAGCGGACGCGCGTTTTACGCATTATGATCGCTGATATCACTCCTCGAAACCTGACATCGATAGCGATCCGTTCTTCGTCAGCGACACATCGATCCCAACGATAACTCGGTTTCGGATATCCGAACCCGGCACGAAGGGTGGGGGCTCCATTACGCGGAGAAAACCCCGGCGGGGGGAGTAAACTGCCGGGCGCGAGTTCCGACGACATGACGCACAAACTCGCAATGGTGGGAGATACGAGGCCACAAGTCTTACGTGAACTGAATGGAGATCGACATGGCGATCGCGGACGATGGCGAATTATACCAGCCGGAAGAGGGCTTAACGCCCGCGATGGCGATTCAAAAGAGATGGAGCCAGTCTCCGCGACCGCAAGCAGATAAGGCATGCTATGAAGCAACAATTACATCAGATGCTCCAATCACGGCAACAGAAGAGGTCTCCTGATGAGGTCAGAGCAATCGCAAGAGAGGCGATGATATTCGCCTACGCGATGCTGTACAACTATAAGACAATGTATGCGCACACGCAGGACTATCTGTCTACTGCGTACACGGGCGGCTTCAACCGCTTCCGCCACTACGCGCACGCATACACGCCGGCAAACACCGATATCCCCACGCCGAACATCGACACTTCATATTCCTGGGCGTGGCTAGATGTACGACTTGAGCCGGTAGTGTTGCGTGTGCCAGCCGTCACGCGCGACCGCTATATTGTGTTTCAGCTCTTCGACCTCTTCACTTATAACTTCGCATACATCGGCGTCCGGTCTACCGGGTACGATGCGGGTAACTATTTAATCGCGGGGCCGAAGTGGAACGGAGCAACTCCGGAAGGAATCGGACGAGTCATACGGTCCGAGACCGAAATAATCGGCATGCTGGTCCGCACTTCGCTCAACGGCGCGTCAGACCTCCCAAACGTCCGGGCGCTGCAGATGAGTTACATCATTCAGCCACTTTCTGAATTCGCCGCCGCCGTTCCTCCGCAGCCTGCACCGGCCATCAGTTTCCCGGAATGGGATGAGAGGCTCGCGCTATCTGGTGCGTTCATCGGGTATCTGAATTTCCTGCTCCAATTCGTCTCTCCACACCCATCCGAGGCTGAGTTGTATTGCCGCTTTGCTCGCATTGGCATTGACCCGGGGCGCCCGTTCCGGCCGGCCGAGACGCCGGCTGAGGTGCTAAACGCAATCGAAGAGGGCGCTGCAGCGGGTCTTAGGGAGATAGACGAGGAGAGCGCGCGGACGACGAGTTCACGTGAACTATTCGGCACGCGCGAGTTTCTACAGAATAATTACCTGAGGCGCGCGGTGGCCGCAAAATTGGGCATCTACGGCAACTCTATCGAGGAGGCGGTCTATGGGCGAGCGCATGCCGACGCCGATGGCAATTTGCTTTCCGGCGCCAATCGCTATGTCTGGCGCTTCGAGCGCCACCAGATACCGCCAGTTAACTTCTTCTGGTCGGCTACGATGTACCGGCTGCCGGAGCGCTTTCTGATAGCGAACCCGATTGACCGCTATTCGATTGGCGACCGCACGCCGGGACTCGTATATGGCGCGGATGGGTCGCTTGAGATCTGCCTGCAGCAAGACGATCCGGATGACAACGCGCAGCGCGCAAATTGGCTTCCCACACCGGCCGGACCTTTCGAAGTCATCGTTCGGCTGTACGGGCCGAAAAACGCGGTATTGTCGGGCAGATGGAAATTGCCGCCTGTTCGCGTGATGGGGACAGAGTCGCCATATCGACCATACGGGCGAATAGTAATGAGCGAGCCCTTTTCAGAGACGAGAAGCGCAACGATGCCCGATGATCTGCTCGTTTCGTGGAATGACGGTGCAACCAAGCGCGCCATTATGGATTTTATCGCGCGCGTTACCAGGGAAGGTTCGCCGGATTATGTCCCGCCAGATGCGCGTATCGCGGTCTTTGACAACGACGGCACGCTTTGGTGCGAAAAGCCGATACCCATCGAGTTCTGCTTCATCTTGCAAAGGCTGGCCGCCATGGCCGATCAGGACGCCAGCTTGCGCAATCGGCAACCATGGAAGGCCTCCTTCGACAAAGACTTCGCCTGGCTGAACAATGCTATTACCATGCACAATCGCGGCGACGACAGCGACTTGAAACTTCTCGTCAGTGCTATCCTGAGCGCCTTCGCAGGCCAAACTGTCGAAGCGTACGAGGCTGCCGCCCATATTTTCCTGCATAGCGTACGGCATCCGTCTCTCGGATGTCTCTTCCGTGACTGTAGCTATCTGCCGATGATCGAGCTGGTGCGATATCTGGAGGCGAATGCCTTTTCTACATTCGTCACTTCCGGCGGCGATCGAGACTTCATGAAGACACTGATACCTGATATCTACGGCATTCCCGCTGAACGCGTCCTCGGGAACTCCAGCGTGCTGCGTTTCCACAAAGGCAAGCGCGCCAACTCCGCCGTATTTCGACAGGAATCGGTCATTTTCGACGACGGCCCCGCCAATCCGGTGCGCATCTGGAGCCGGATCGGTCGCCGCCCGATTCTTGCCGTGGGGAATGCGAACGGCGACATTCCTATGCTGTCTTTCTGTGCGCATCCGCCCGGACCTTCCCTGAGTCTGCTGGTCAATCATGACGACGAGAACCGGGAATTTGCATACCTGGCCGGAGCCGAAAAATCGCACGAACGCTCCCGCAGGGATGGGTGGACCGAGGTCAGCATCAAAAACGATTGGAAGACTGTTTTTTCAAATATCGCTTATAAAAAGGTGAGTGTCTGATCGCATATTTTCGATCGCTGAAGCGCTCAGATATGAGTCAAAAACTGGCAGTATGCCGCGGCTTCCCGCGCATCGGTTACCCGTGCTAACATCATGCACTCCCAAATTTTACTCTTGCATTATCACCCGGCGAACAACCTACCACCCGGTCTGGATAGTCAGTCCTATGGCCTCCGAGATGAACCGGAGGAGCGTCATGGGTCAGGCAAATAGGAAGGACGGCGTCCGTACAACCACACTGATGAACGTCCGATTAGTCATAAGGTCAAAAGTTATTAGACTAAAATGCGGATGAGGATATCTATACCCCTTGCCCGAACTCCGAGCCCAATCCACAAACTGGCGATGTATGGTCTAGCGCTTATTGTGAGTATATCGATGATCAGCGGTTGCTCCCGACAGGCGAAGCCGGATAGCGGAGCCGGTCCAGAGGGAGAGGGCGGAGCGCTCACACCAGCTGCTGAAAGTAGCAACATCGTCCCGGTCGTAGACCTCATCCCCGAGGAGTTACAAAAGGTCAAAAATCCTTGGACCGGCGATCTCAACGAACTGGGCGAACGGAGATACATCCGAGCGCTCGTCGTCGTCAATGATACGTCATACTTCGTCGATCGTGGTGTGCAACGCGGCTATGCCTTCGCATCGCTCGTCGAATTCGAGAAATCGCTGCGTCCGCAAGCCACCAGGCGACATATCACGACAAAGATAGCCATCATCCCGACGACCCGTGATCGCTTACTGCCGGCCCTGGCGGCCGGTTATGGTGACATCGCAATCGGCAATCTGACTATCACTCCGGAGCGAGAGGAGCTCGTAGACTTCTCTGACCCCATCCTCGATAACGTCAAGGAGCTGGTTGTGAGCGGGCCGTCAGCCCCGGCCATTTCGAGTATCGATGAATTGTCGGGGAAAGAGGTGCAGGTGCGCGCATCGAGCAGTTATCACGAGAGCCTCAAATCGCTCAACCAGCGCTTCCACAGCTCGGGCAAAGCGCCGGTCAAAATCCGCTTGGCCGATGAACTGCTCGAAGACGAAGACATTATGGAGATGGTTGATGCCGGGATTATCCCGATAACAGTCATTGACAGTCACATCGCCAAGTTCTGGAACCAGATTTATGACAGCGTCAAGGTGCACGAAGACCTGGCGTTGCGAGAGGGGGGGCGCATCGCCTGGGCATTGCGGAAAAACACACCCGAATTCAAGCGTGTAATTAATGACTTTGTCAGTACGCGCCGTGCCGGCACGCTATTCGGCAATATCATGCTGGAGCGCTACCTCGGCAATGCCGATCGCTTGAGGAACCCAATTGCGCAGGAGGGGATGCAGCGATTCTACGATCTTGCCGGCTTTTTCCGTAAGTATGGAAACAAATACGATTTGCCCTGGCTTCTGATCGCGGCGCTGGGCTATCAGGAGTCCAGACTTGACCAGAGCAAGCGGAGCCCAGCTGGAGCGATCGGGATCTTGCAGATCAAGCCCTCGACTGCCGCCGATCCCAATGTCGGTATCCCCGACATCCATCAGAAGGAGAACAACATTCATGCCGGCGTCAGGTACTTGCGGTTCGTCATCGACCGGTATTTCCAGGATGAACAAATGGATCGTTTAAATAAAGGTCTTTTTGCCCTCGCTTCATATAATGCCGGGCCCGCGCGCGTCGCCGGGATGAGGCGGAGAGCGGAAGCAGCGGGGCTGGATCCGAATTTATGGTTCAATAACGTCGAGTTCGTAGCCGCGCGCGAGATCGGGCGGGAGACCGTCTACTATGTGAGTAACATTTATAAGTACTACATAGCATATCGCGGGGTGGTAGAAGTAGGCGATCGGCGCGCCAAGCGGCGCGGGCAGGCTGGACTGTCGCGGGGCGCACGATCTACCCCACGACGAGCTGAGAGGTAGCTCTTTTGCCGGTTCGAGATGAAATTCGATGGTTACCATTATCTCGAAAATGACCGCACTAACTCTGTTATTTATTCTTCTGCCCTTATTGAGCAGGGGTGGGATAGCACGCGCTGATGTTGCTTATACACCCGCGATTATAAAAAGTAATAATAACAATCGCATAGGCGCAGAGCCGCAATACGATGATAAATTTCTTCTTGATAGCACCGCCCGTTCCGAGGGGCTGGGACTCTGGGATCTGTACAGATGGTATGTCGTCGGCGCGGTTTCGTTCATTATGATTCAGACTGGGATTATTTGCGGGTTACTTGGAGAGCGCCGCAGGCTACGGCGCGCAGAAGAGGGGCGTCTCCAATTAGCCGCTTTAGTCGAGTCTTCCAGGGATGCCATCATCGGTACATCCCTGGACGGGCGAATCCTGAGCTGGAATCTGGGCGGTGAGCTGATGTACGGCTACACGGTCGCCGAAATGTTGGGTCGTAAGGCTTCGGTCATCGTCCCTCCCGATCGCATGGAAGAGAGCGCCGAGAACATAAGGAAACTCAGGAGCGGGGAACACATCGAAAATTTCGAGACCGTGCGGATCAAGAAAGACGGCACTCGCATCGACGTTTCTCTGAGCGCCTCGCCCATTCAAGATATGGGGGGGCGAGTCATCGCAGTTGCGACGATCGCGCGCGACATTACGGAGCGCAAGCGGTCTGAACAGGAATTACATCGATTAACGGCTCGCCTGCTAAACTTGCAGGATGAAGAGCGGCGGCGGCTCGCGCTGGAGCTTCATGATGTCACAGCGCAGAATCTGTTTGCGATCAATATGAACCTGTCGCGCCTGCAGCGGGGGCGCGTGGAACCGTCCGAAGCGCGGGAGATATTAGCCGAATCGAGGAAGCTCGGCCACCAGTCACTGCAGGAGATTCGCACCCTCTCTTACCTACTTCATCCGCCGATGCTCGATCAGGCTGGATTAGTCGGCGCTTTGAAATGGTATGTCGACGGGTTCATCAAGCGCAGCGGGATCAGCGTCGAGGTGCTTACGATCCACGAGATCGGACGTATGCCGGCTGAGATTGAAATTGCACTATTCCGCATCGTCCAGGAGAGCCTGACCAATATCAGGCGTCACTCCGGCAGCTGCTCGGCCAACATCAGGCTGGAGAAAGACAATGATCAGGTGATTTTGCAGATCAGAGACCATGGTCGCGGGGCACCGTCGAATATCCCATTAACAGAGCCGGACGGATCCGAGTCGCTGGGGGTTGGTTTACCTGGAATGCGTCAGCGGCTCCACCAGGTCGGCGGAAGTCTACTAATAGAGTCGAGCAATAGCGGAGTGGTAGTAACCGCCATAGTGCCTATAACGAACGGAGTTAACCATGATCCGCATCTTGCTGGCTGACGATCACAACGTAGTACGTAAAGGACTGCGAGGTACTTTAGAGCAGTACGATGACTGGAATGTTTGCGGAGAGGCGTCTAACGGGCGCGAAGCCGTCAAGCTCGCCCTGGAGTTGAAACCGGATATCGTTGTGCTGGATCTTACTATGCCCGAATTGAATGGGATCGAGGCGACGCGGCAGATCAAAAAGTCTCTGCCGCAGACGGAAATATTGATCTTCACGATGCACGAGACCGAGGAGATGATCCTCCGCGCGTTCGAGGCAGGAGCGCGAGGTTTCGTCCTCAAGTCTGATGACGAACTCGAACTCGTCGAGGCCATCAAGGTAATCTCGCGACATAAGACCTTCTTCACCACTACGGCATCCGAAGCCCTCCTTGATAATCTCCTCAGACCTTCCTTGAGAGATTCGGTTTTGACAGATAGGGAGCGTGAAGTCGTCCAACTGCTGGCTGAGGGGAAAGCCAATAAGGAAGTGGCTGCCGCGCTGGACATCAGCGTAAAGACGGTCGAGACACACCGCGCCACGATCATGCGTAAACTCGAGCTTGATTCGATTGCGGACCTCGTCCGTTATGCTATCCGTAACGGATTGATCGATCCCTAACTGCGAATGACGATCATTGTAATTAGGTTCTATGACCAAACAAACATTTTCAGTTGCGTGTGTTCACTGTATAAGACGCCAAATCTCCTTGATTGTGATGGTCTGCGTTCTGCTCTTAATCACGCCCGGTTTTTCCGCCTCGGCACAGTCAACCAATCAGAGAACCGAAACTCAGGAACAAGACATTCAGTTCGGGGGCACCTATGCCAACCTCAAACCCGAACAGCGGCGTTTGGTTGACGAGTGGTTCCGGCAATACAACGAGATCACAAAACAGAATCTGAAGCCGGCGGAAGAATACGATGGTCTTTCGCTTTCGACCAGGACGACCTTCGAAGCCGTGACGCACGCATTATTGACGTCCAAGCTGACTGACCCGAGCGGCCGCTCGCTAGGCACGGCGATCGACCTGGTCGCATACGTGGAGACCGTTCACGGCAAGATCCCACAGACCCGCGGCGACCTCCAGTTCCGCATCTACGCTGCGCTGAAGCCGACGGCCGTGGAGGTGCTGGAGGCTTCGCGCGAGTTCAGGCGCGGCCGTGACAACACCGTCTTTCACAGAGGCTATCCGGTCAATTACCGCCAGGAGGGTGGAGCGCCGAGCATCCAATTCTCCATTTCGCCCGACGGCAAGCGCACGGACATCGACGTCGACTACCGCTCGTCGAAGTTCCCGGCGGCGATTGTCAACGGCCATCTGACGGCCTCGAACTCCGATGTACGGGCCGGAAACAATCACGACAGGCACGTCAATCGGTGGACCGGATTCGGCAACTGGTGGAGGAGCATCTTCGGCATACGGCTCAAAGAAGCCGACCTCAAGGATGACGAAGCCAGGGAAGTGCGGTACGGCATCCCGAGATTCCCGCGCGCCGGCAGAGGCAAGATTGAGGAGGCGGTTTTTGATTTCCTCAACTCCTGGTTGGTCGAGCAGCAGCCCAACCAGGCGGTTGCTTACATCTCGCCGAGAGCTTTCTCCTGCATCGATCAGGTGGCGAGCGATGAACAAAAGAAGATGAATCCGGGCCTCGTCCCCTTCTACATCCTGGAGGGGATGAAGAAAATCAACCGCACTCTCGGCAGACCGGCGAAGTTGGGCGAAGTCACAGAGAGCGTACGCCCGAGTGAGCCGGCGCTGAGGCCTATCAGAAATCCGCACCGCGCGGAGTTCGATCTGTTCGAGACGCCGGAGGACATAGCCTTCGAATTCGAGTGCGCCAACCGGAACAGGCTACCGGGCGAGACTGAGAAGGTAAAGCCGGAAAGGCGGTATGGCAGTTTCGCCGGTGCGTCATTGCGGCTGAAATTGCCGCAGGCGAAGGGCGACCGGCTGCTGATCCTCTGGACGAAGGAGTCCGGTTACTGGAAGATCATCTCCTGGAGCATCGAGCCGGATCAGCTCGCGGGCAAGGAGGCGCCGGAGGCAGTTCAGGCGGCTGCGGCGGAGACGAAACTCGAGCGCGTGGCAGGCGACCCGGGCATGATTGCCGCCGCTGCGGGCTTCTTCGACGCATGGTTCGTCGAACAGAACTTCGATCAGGCGATGGGATATGTTTCAGAACAGTGCTATCCATGTATCAATCTCTACCTCGACGAGGGAGTGAAAAAAGTGCGGAATTGGAAGGAGGGGCGGCAGAAACTACGCGAGGGGATGAGGAATATAGCTAAAAAGATCGGCCGAAAGGATGATGTGTCGAATGCGATCGAGCGCATTGTTCCTGCGCATCCTGCATTAAAGATCGTCACGCACGCACAGGAGCAAGCTTATACGCTAGTCAGTGTGCCGGACGAAATAGCTAGAGACTTCAAATGCCCGAGTCAGGCGCAGGGGGGGAAGATCGCGCAACAAACCGAAGGGACTGCGGTCTACGGCAACTACTACGGCACGATCTTCGAGTTGAAAGTCGACGGTACGCCGGCTGCCCTGTACTTGCTCTGGGGCAGGGAAAAAGATCAGTGGAAGATCATCGCTTATTCGATTGAGGTCCCATAGCGGAACCTGCACTCGCGTTTCCACCCTCCGGGGATTGCCTTTGGCGATTATTGTTCTTCGTCACGAAGTGGGGCGATGGACCTTAGCTGTTGGTGGTGCGTAGCGGAACCACGGTAACTGAGCGCCCTCATCATCGCAACCGCAGGATCAATGGCATTGAGCTAACATAATTTCGCATTGAGGCTAACACAGGTTTTTCATTGATGCTCATCTGGACTCGTATGTGACGCACGAACCGGGTTCTCATTGACGTATAGCTGTTCCCATCAGTGATCACCATGCGGCGCACCAACTCGATTTTTCGTACTGAAACAATGTGATATACAAAGCAGTGTATGTGTTTGCTATGCCATAAGCCGTTCATCAAATATTCAAGCGTCGCTGACGCGACGCGACTTTTATCTCCATACTACCGTGGGTTAAAACCCACGGCTACAATCAATCGCCGCTAACGCGGCGAAGAATATTTTTCATTCCATCGTACCACGTGGGTTAAAACCTGGTTAAAACATAAGGGTACAATCAATCGCCGCTAACGCGGCGAAGAATATTTTTCATTCCATCGTATAAAACCTGGTTGAAACCCACAGCAAAATTTCACGCGGTCGCTAGGCGGCGAAAGAAAATGTGCCTTGTGTGGAAGTATCTGGGCAATGATCTCTCGCGATTTGCGATCATTGCGTTTCGCCCTCGTAAGGGCGGTGGATAATAGCCGTTGGTGGAGCATAGGCGAAACCACCGGTAACTGAGAGCCCTCATCATCGCAACCGCAGGATCAATGGCATTGAACTAACATAATTTCGCATTGTGGCTTACGCAGGCTTTTCATCGATGCTCATCTGGACTCGCATGTGACGCATGAACCGGGTTCTCATTGACGGTTAGCCGTTCCCATCAATGGTCACCATGCGGCGCACCGATGCACACCTATCTTCGCCGGTTATGGGCTGGCATTGATGCACAAACCGGATTCTCATTGACGGTTAGCCGTTCCCATCAATGGTCACCGTGCGGCGCACCGATGCACACTTATCTTCGCCGGTTATGGGCTGGCATTGATGCACAAACCGGATTCTCATTGACGGTTAGCCGTTCCCATCAATGATCACCGTGCGGCGCACCGATGCACACCTATCTTCGCCGGTTATGGGCTCGCATTGATGCACAAACCGGATTCTCATTGACGGTTAGCCGTTCCCATCAATGATCACCGTGCGGCGCACCGATGCACCACCTATCTTCGCCGCGTTAGCGGCGGTTGATTGTAGCCGTGGGTTTCAACCCACTGGTATCTACACATTTCCGACGGTTAGGAATAGCCTGGCACAATGAGCCGGGCCATCTGTTTAAGGTCATTGAGGTCATAATGTTCGAGCAATTCAAGTGTCGACAAGAAACTCCAAAACCCAGCCAACAATGCTGGTGCAGTGGGTTGCCCACGCCGAACTTGTCGACCGCTCAATCGCACCAAGAGATTGCGCAGGGTGACCGTCTGCGGATCCGTTGCGCGTTGGATGTGCCAGACTACGACACAAGCCATGGCCACCACCAACAAACGTTTGGCAATCGCCTCAGCAGTTTCCTGCTGCCACTGGTCGACTTGGAAACCATGGCTTTTAAGCAACTTGAAGTAAGATTCAATTCTCCAGCGCCAGTAGTACCATTCGGCCAGTTGCTCAGCGCTGATGCCAGCCGGCACGTTACTGAGCAAGTACCATTCAGCCGCAATCGTTTCATCGGGCAAGCGCAGTTGACAGACAATCAAGCGCAGTTCGAGCGGCTCACCTTTGATCCATTGACGCTTGCCCCCGTCGCGCGCGCGGGGAAAGGCCGGACGATCAATGACGATGCTGGTTTCGCCCACAAACAGTTGCCCAATGAGATTGGCCGAAATCTCTACCGCTTGGCTAGCGCGCAAGGCGACCTGTGCTGCGACCTGGCTCAACGGTTGTGTCCGCTCCTGCCAAACAACTCTCTGTTCCCCGTTGGCACGTACTTCAAACAGATGGCCTTCACTATTCCATTGACGATAGTGAAAGATCGAGTCGCCTTCCCGATCAATGATGTGGACCAGCGGCAACGACAGTTTTTGCTTCTGCGAAGCCCGCATTGTCTGGCTCACCAATCCCAGGGGCGACCAATCTCTGTGCCTCTCTTCATCAAGCGTTGTGTGCCATCCATCATTGGCCCACAGCCCAAGGCTGATCGGCGCTATCGGCGCCCCGCTCTGGTCGCTCAGCAGCAACGTGGTCGCCAGTTTGTAGCCCAAGTCGCTGCCGATTTTTTTCCGATCCTTCTTGCTCGTGTGCGTTCCGTAGCGCAGATCAGACCAGTCGTGGATCGCCAGTCCATACCGTCGACAGACAAGCGGCATCTCCCGCCGAGCTTGTTCTACCAACGGTTCGACCAGCCCCGTCAGCTTCACATTGGGGTTGGCATAAAATCGCCAGGCCGCTTGCGTGCTGGCAAACGCTTCATTAACGCTCGGCAGCGCACGCGATCCAGCAGCTTGATTCTCGCTTGTATGGAGATGTTCATTCACCAGCCTCTCATACCGTCTTTGCAAACGGGGGTCAAATGGAGGTTTGAGGAGAAACATTCAAAGAGCATATTCTTCGGTAGGTTTGATTGCGATAACTCTTTGCAACCAAACGCAAAAACTTGTGTAGATACCAGTGGGTTTCAACCCACGGTCGGTGTACAGTATTTTCCGCGTCGCGTCAGCGACGCTTGAATTATCCCTCATCATCCAGTACAGCTCCTCATAAAGGATTGCGTCTGATGGTGCACACGTCGATTTTGAATGTAACTTGCGACCTTCGGCACATTCGATTTACTAATGCTAAATACGGTATATCCATCCTGGCAACAAAAATTCGGCATCAGGAAACTCTTCGCGGGATCTTCGCGGGATCCATTTTGACGAATCGACTTTGAGGTACCTGGCAATCTCAAACGGCGCGAGCGTAGGCGGAGCCGCAATCAATGCATGAAGATGGGCCTCGATGTGACCTATTTGGATTGGGCTCATCTTATGATAGCGTACGACACCGCCTAAATAAGACCATATGCGCTCTTCAATATTTGGATGGATGAATTCAACTCAATTTTTTCGTACTGAAACAATGTGATATACAAAGCAGTGTATGTGTTTGCTATGCCATAAGCCGTTCATCAAATATTCAAGCGTCGCTGACGCGACGCGACTTTTATCTCCATACTACCGTGGGTTAAAACCCACGGCTACAATCAATCGCCGCTAACGCGGCGAAGAATATTGTTCACTCCATCGTACCACGTGGGTTAAAACCCACGGCTACAATCAATCGCCGCTAACGCGGCGAAGAATATTGTTCACTCCATCGTACCACGTGGGTTAAAACCCACGGCTACAATCAATCGCCGCTAAAGCGGCGAAGAATATTGTTCACTCCATCGTACCACGTGGGTTAAAACCCACGGCTACAATCAATCGCCGCTAAAGCGGCGAAGAATATTGCTTACTCCATGGTACCGCGTGGGTTAAAACCTGGTTAAAACCCACGGCTACAATCAATCGCCGCTAACGCGGCGAAGAATATTGTTCACTCCATCGTACCACGTGGGTTAAAACCTGGTTAAAACATAAGGGTACAATCAATCGCCGCTAACGCGGCGAAGAATATTGTTCACTCCATCGTACCACGTGGGTTAAAACCCACGGCTACAATCAATCGCCGCTAAAGCGGCGAAGAATATTGTTCACTCCATCGTACCACGTGGGTTAAAACCTGGTTAAACATGGGTACAATCAATCGCCGCTAAAGCGGCGAAGAATATTGTTCACTCCATCGTACCACGTGGGTTAAAACCTGGTTAAAACATAAGGGTACAATCAATCGCCGCTAACGCGGCGAAGAATATTGCTTACTCCATGGTACCGCGTGGGTTAAAACCTGGTTGAAACCCCGGCAAATTTCGCGCCGTCGCTAGGCGGCGAAGAAAATGTGTTCTTGTGTGACAGTATCTGGGTAATGATCTCTCGCGATTTGCGATCATTGCGTTTCGCCCTGGTAAGGGCGGTAGATAATAGCCGTTGGTGGAGCATAGGCGAAACCGCCGGTAACTGAGTTCTCTCACATCGCACCCCGGCAGGGGGGCTGGATGGGGTACTGAGGTGCAGATTCTTCTTTTCGTCGTTCCTGATCCGGCGCACCTGCCGGGGCACAAAGATAATGACGACGGTCGGTCCGGTGGTTACGTTATGCTTCACCCGGCTAAAATCCGCTACGGCTCTGGCGCAAAACCGAAATTATGGGTGGTGACAAGGGGTCAAAACCTGGTTGAAACCCATAGCAAATTTCACGCCGGCGCTATGCGACAAAGAAACTGGCTACCTTCGTCAGAATTGCAGACACCATTCCCCCTCCAACCTCGAGAGGAAGGCGTCGCCTCGCTGGATAGCGTGGAGCACTTCGAAATTTTTCGAATGGATCAATGTCCAACCGCTGAACCGGTCGAACCAGCAGTATTTATCGCTCAATTCCTGGATGTATTGCGCCTCGAGTCGGCCAATCAACGCCGTTGCTCCGTGCCGTCGCGCATGTTCAAAGAGATGATCGAGAATTTCATCGAAGGAATTCTTCCTGGCGGCGATCTGTATAACTGTGCTTGTACCACCTGACTTGAGGTAGTACAGATACCATCCTATAACTTCACCACTCGGTTCGCGAACCAGAATGCTCTGTAAAGTGCCGAATAAATGCATCTGCCGGGCATGATTTAAGACCCATTGCAGGGAATGGTTGTCATATACCGGTTGAATCGCCCGGTTGCCGGCCATCTGCGGCAAGTAAGCGAGCAAAGTCCTGGCATCCAACTCTTCCTCCGAATGCTCCGAATTCAACCTAGGGTAATATTTAGGCACGAGCTTTGTGGTGCCGCCATCTATAAGACGACAGAGCGGTGTCAGCACAGATGTCAGGGTCGCAAATGATGTTCGTTCGCCAAGCTGGGTAACTACAAATTGGCTGGGCTTCAATAACCTGGTCCATCGCTGGCTATAGAGATAAGTCGTCATCCCTCCCACACCTTCCCAGACTGTGCGACCGACCTTTCCGGCGCCGTCGGTTAAAGAGAGGTCCTGCGGGCCGGCGAAGAATGCCTTCAGCAACTGGATACCGGCTAGACTTGTCCGGCTTTCCGGCTCGACCATAAAATGAAGGCTGATTGCCATGCGGATAGGGTGATGCCGTAGTAACATCGGGCGGGGAGTGACTCCCAGGAATCCGATAATTTTGCCGCTGGCGCTCTCATAGACCAATGATGTTATCTCTTCGTCGTACCAGGGATTGTGGAAAAATATCTGCTCGAAATAGTCCGGCAGCAAATCGCGGGATTGCAGTCGCATACCTTCCTTATTTCTGAGCAGGAGACGCTGAAACATATCAACGACCTGCGGTATATCATCTTTTGAAAAGGGCCGAATGGGTTTCATTCCCGCAGTTTCATTTATTTCGTATTCTGAAATTCGTTTCTTCCCGTTAACGCTCTCAACCAAAATATACGTTTCATCGTATTTTGTTTCGGGATTTCCACGGTGGCAGTTAAACCTGCAGCGAATAAGCAAAACTCGTGGCTCACATCAGTCCACCACCACTCGTTTCCCCCTATGCCTGATCACCGATTCGATGCCCATAAGTTTCTGCTGGAACACGGAGATCGTATCTCCACAGCCTATCGTAATGCGGGGAAGCGAGTGAAGAAATTTTCGATGCTTTGCGTGAAGGTGGCCGAATCTCGTGGTGAAGGCCGATCGGAATCCGACCTCGCGCGCCACTTCGAATTCCCGGTGGCAGACCTGAGTGTCGCCTCCGAATGGATAAGCGAGGTGGTCGACGGAATGTCCGAGGCGTCTCTCGAGTATCTCCTTCCCTCCGGCTAGTTCGGCCCATACTCCTTGGGCAGTTAAACAGCTCAACACCGGATGGTTCTTCGTGTGAGCGCCTATCGTTATCAATGGATGACTGCTGAGCTCGATCAACTCATCCCACGAGAGGAACATCGATTCGGATGTGGATGTGCTCGGGCAGAGATTGCGAAGCTTCTCCATGAAAGCGTTCTGGTCGTCGGGGCTCATCTCCTTGAAGAGGATATATAGCTCGCTGAACGCCGAAAATGTTTGAGCGGGAGTCTCGAGCTTCCAGGAGAACAATCTCCCTTTCCAGGAAATTTCTGCGGCATCGAGCTTCCTCAGAATAGCATCCAGCTCGTACCACCACGGCACACAGGTTCCATCGATGAATCCGGTGGTGACGAAGATAGTTGCCGGAACGCCGTATCGCTCGAGGACCGGAAGAGCGTGAACGAGATTGTCGTGATATCCATCGTCGAAGGTAACAACGATGGTTCTGTTCGAAAGCGTGCCTTCAGCAAGCCTCTCGACGGCGTCCGGAAGTGCGACACAATCATAATGCTTACTGATATAGACAATCTGTCGCTCGAACTCCTTTACGGGAACAGCAAGGCTGATGTATGGACTGAGCAATAACGGTCCATTCGTTTCAGTGGTTACCCGATGATAGAGGAGGCAACTGCCAAAGCCTGTGTAGAAGCGTTGGAGAAACCGAAAAGAAGAATGCGCGAGTGTTGCACGAACTCCATTCTTTAACTTCGACAAGTTGAATCTCATGAACTATGTGATAAGGCGACACTATTGATAATTTGAAGAATATTCTGCCCCCATCCCGGTGCCATTCTTCACAAAACCGCAAAAATCGATGCGTCGTTAATCTGACCCTCGTCAAGGGACGCATAACCCGATAGCGTTGAATAGCGAACTTTGCTCATAGAATACTCTCCTCTAGATTTATCCTGGTGCGTCCATCGTTTGGCTGCGGAGGGTTGCCTTGGATATGTTGGGATAAATAGTAACTGATAACATCTCACATTAGGTTGGGACGCGACTGAGAATATTCGCAAATGCGGCTAATGCAAGAATCAATATGTCCGTAAGGTTTACACATTTTATACTTATGCTGATGTCAATTCAATCTCATCGAAGCCACAACCGATGTCGGCGTTTTCCTTGAACTATCCGGAACGCTCAAGGGCACGGCGATGAAGCTGTCCAAGATATGCAACGACCTACGGTTGTTGTGCTCAGGTCCTCAAGCGGGCTTCAACGAGATCAATCTGCCAGTGCGCCAAGCCGGTTCAAGCATCATGCCGGGCAAGGTAAACCCCGTTATTCCTGAGGTCGTCAACGAGGTCGCTTTTGCGGTCGCAGGTCACGATGTGACGATTGCCATGGCGGCTGAAGCCGGCCAGCTCCAGCTCAATGCCTTCGTGCCGGTGATCGCCCACGCCCTGTTTGAGAGCCTCAAGTGGATGACCGCAGCAATCGCGACGCTGCGCGTCAATTGCGTCAAAGGAATTACCGCCAACACGCATCGCCTTGCCGGACAGGTCAGTTCCTTCGTCGGGGTGATCACCGCACTCATCCCGCATATCGGCTATGGACCAGCCAGCGAACTGGCCAGGGAAGCATTGGCAACCAATGCCGATATCACGGATCTCGTGGTGAGGTCAGGCATCTTTACGCGGGAGCAGGTGACGGCGATGTTGTCCCCGGAGAATCTCACGAGCAATCGAACGCATACGCATAGAGCTCGAAGAGAATGAGATCGAAAAATCTTCACCTCATCTCAAGCACGCGCCAAGCGGAAATGGGAGTGCTTTTTTGTTACTCAGCACGTGTTTTACAAGCTTCTCAGAAGGCCCTGTTGGGGCTTCAGGTGGAATAACTCATTTTTGGAATAGGCTCTCAGTCCCAGCTGAACCGGTCGATGAGGACTGGCGGATCTTCTCCCACCGGGTCATCCTTGCCGATCACGAAGCCTTCGATCTTGCCTCCCGGGTGTACGCAGAGGCGGACGAAGTGGCGGTAACCCGGGTGGCCCAGTGCTGCAAATCCCTGCTGATGTTCGAGGCCGGTAAGCATCAGCACGAGCAGGAACACGCCCAGGGCTAGACTCCCGAACACGGCAGACGCCAAAACCACTACCCAAAAGTCGCTCGGCCAGGGCAGGGGTATGATGCGCGACAGGAAGAAGTGAAGCCCCAGCGGGGCGATCCCAAGGATCAGACCGAAGATACTCGAAGTTGCCCAGGTCGCCACCGGGCGCTCGAGTCGGGCGCGCACGGCAAAGCTGGCTGCGACGGTGGCAAAAAGGGTGATAGCGGTAGCAGCCACGCTGCCCCAAATCGGTCCCTGCCGGAGAGCATAGAGCTCAAGGGCGGCGAGCAGGGCGAACATGCCGTGGGGCAGGAAGCCTGCTGTCCCTGCCGCGAGTCGCAACGGCATTCCCAGAGCCAACCGAAGACTGGTTTTCCGATCTGGATAAACACATTGGGGCGGTGGGCCGCTCGCATATGGAGGGATGCGGGTTCCGTGGACGAAAGCTCCACCGCCGCCGGCGATGACGTGCATCGAGCGGCCCACCGCGAGCCGTTCGTAGTGGTGGGCGTCTCCGGTCAGGTAGAGCAGCTTATCCGAGTCGAGCGAAAAGTGGCAGGCCTCGAGAGTCTGCATGCCCGGTTCGTACGGCTCGTCATAGGCCAGCGCCGGATCGGGCGCCACGAAGATCAACTTGTGCGGCTGGGCTTCGTTACGGCGCTGAGCGAAGAAGACGCGCTGGCGGAAATCGGCGGTGCGAAGGTGGCGGTCGACACCCCAGAGATCCAGGCCCGGCGCGAGAGCCAGGGCCCAGTAGGATGCCTCTTGAACCGCCTTGTAACCCTTGAGCGTCAGCCTGCCCGCTCGCTTCACGGTGGAGCGGAGCAGGAATGCCGCTACGGATTCGGCGGCCTCCTCTATCAGGTGCAGAGATTCGCTGAGCTCATCGACATGCAGCAGGCGCTGGAGGTTGCCTTCGACACGCCCGGAGGACAGATCGCCGCTTGCGGGAGCTGATCCTCCGTTCCCGGTCGCCGGCTCGTCTATATCTTCGAGAGGGTTCCTCCGGAAGAGTCGCCCGAAGCCGTCCAGCCCGTCGTACCAGTCGTGGTTGCCCGGGATCCCGAGCAGCACGCGGCGGCGGCCATCCTCCGCTGCCTCATACAGGGCGGTGTTCCAGGGGCGGAGCAGGCGGCGCTGCATCTCCATCACGGATGAATCCGGGTAGGCGACGTCGCCTCCGAAGACGAGCAGATCGCCCCGCGGCAGGGTGCGGGGTTGATCTCCCGCAAGCGCGTACTCAGCGAAGATCATGCGTCCCACGGCCAGACTAACGTCATGGTCGTCGCCGGTGTCGGCCACGAAGTCGATCCAGACCTCGCGACCCAGGCGCTCGGTCAGGCTGCCTCCGGATGTCGAAGCGCCGAGGACCTGACCCACCCGGTTGAGGAGGCCGGCCGCCTCTTCCGGCTGCATCCAATCGCGCGTGTCGAGGTCATTGCTCGCTGCCGCCACGGCCACCAGGTGTTTAAGGTGGCCGACCAGGGCCGTCATGCCGAACCAGCGGATCGCGACAGGCGCATGCGCTCCGCGGTGAATGCGGCCGAAGCCATTTGGCTCTCGCCGGGGCTCGAGCGGCTGGACGTTCGAATCTGGCTTCACTTCCTGTTTGTCGTCTGTAAGCTGGTTCAAAATGGGTGAATTACGCTTTCGTCAAAGAGCTATTTGGTGTCCACCGGAATCGACGCGGGTTTTTCAAGCCGGAATTCGATTAAAGATGCGCTCGGGATTGAAAGCTCACCTGACAGATTCCCTGCAGAGACAGCAGCCGTTCCCGCTGCAATACCAGCCCCAGCCGCCCTTCCTATACCGACTGCGCCACCAAGCAACGCACCCAAGCCGACCCCAGCGACTACCTTTGCCTTTTCACCTTTTGTCCTTCCTGTATTTCTTAAACCTCGTGAACGCACATCAAAAGTGTCGGTATCGATCGGAAACGGTGTCCCGCCGATCAAAATATCGGTCAATTCCAGCACCAGTCTTGAACCACCCGTCGCCTGGCCGCCCATCATGGCAGTCGTCAGCTTGCCGTGAACAATTGTCTCCCTGGTCGCGACGATCACATCATCGACCAGGATATTGGTTTCGAGTACCCCTCCAAATAGTTGCCCGGCTCGCTGTTGACTCGGATCCAGGGGGTCAATCGTTCGTATCAGGATTCGTGTTCCCTCGGGAATAGTCACTTTCCTGACGCGTTGAACCGTAGCCTGTCCCCCCGAAGACGCGGTGGGTGAATTCACCGGCACGGCAGTGATGCCGGTCACTAGTGCGATTGCCAAAACGATACTTTGTTTCATGTCGATGTCTCCTTCCGGAAGATCACTCCTTGTCCCTAAATGGGCAAAGGCGCTAGTAACTGCAAGTCAATAAGCAGGAGCAATTGGTGCTCAATCTCAACGAACCGTGCGGCTGTGACGGCGCCCAGCGCCTGCTTGAACCGCTCATAGTATCGGTCGAGCAACTCGAGCTGTTGTCTTCGATGATCTATAGCTCCCTTAATCACGCGATTCGCCTTATCGTCGGTTATCTGTGAGTACTCGCCGGCATAAAATTTTACGTTGGCACGCATCGGATTCATGGAGTTTGAACAGTTCGGCATTGTATTCGTCGAAAATCGGCCAGAATTTCGCCGCTTCAGCCGCATCGAGTTGCAAAACCGCTCCCATCAGCTGAGCCTTTTCCTCCCACACATCCTCGCGCAACAGCTGGATGTATGCTTCAATATTCATCTTATCCGTATCGGTTGCCGCAGAAGCCGCGGCTTGCCCGCTCGGCTCTTGTGTGGACGGTTTCACTTGCGCCAGAAGCACGAGGCACGAGGCGAAGATCATGCTAAGAAGTACCCAAACTAGCATTCGAGTTTTCATTGTTATTACCTCCTCAAATGAGAACGGACAATTCGTTTATAGCCCGCCGGTAATCTCGAAGGCCTAAAACGATACAATCCTTCTCAATCTCCGATCGCTGAAGATAGCAGGCGGGCATAACCATTGATATCAGGAATACTATGTACGATTGATAGGATTTCTACTGAGGCATATATAAGGGCTCAGGACCTCGATCCGTAATCACAGTCGTTAGTTCCGAAGATGTACTGCTTACCTCGCGCGCTAATTTGGTTTACCTATGAGAGTCCATTTGTTCGGGATTGGTCATGATTATCATCTGCCGGCTCTTACATCTTGGACGGTAATGTTCTTATACACCTTCCCGCCTTTCATAATCACAACGAAGTTCTTCGCCGGGTCGGCGATCAGCTGGATGTTCTCCAGGGGGTTGCCATCGACCAGTAAGAGGTCGGCGAGGGCGCCTTCCTCGACCACGCCGAGCTTGCCGGGGTACGGGTTGCGTTTCCCGGATAGCGCCAGCAGTTGGGCATTGGTCCCCGTCGCCATGGCGAGCGTTTCCGCGGGGCTGTACCAGCGTACGAGGCTTGCCAACATGGCGCCCTGACGCTGGGCCAGTGCTTGGGAAAATAGGACATCGGTACCGAATGCGGTCTTGAGTTTATACCTCTTCGCCAATGAATAGGCTGTTTCCGTGCCCTTGTACACTTCCTGAAACTTGGCCCGCTCCTCCGATCCCGGAGGAAACGCATCGGCCAAGTCGGGAGGAAACGGCTGAATACTCAGCCAGATACCCTTCTCGGCCATTAACTTAGCAGTGGGTTCGTCCATCAGGGAGCCATGGTCAATACACTTCACGCCTGCGGCGATTGAGCGTTGGATCGAGGCGGGGGTGTATGCGTGCACCGTGACGTAGGTGCCCCAGTTTCCCGCGGCTTCGACGGCGGCACGAAGCTCGGCCTCCGTGAAGGTGATCGCGTCGAGCGGACTGTGAGGCGACGCGACGCCGCCACCTGCCGTCAATTTGATCTGCGTCGCGCCCAGCATTAGCTGCTCGCGCACGCGCACGCGGACCTCATCCGGACTGTCGGCGACCATACTGCCGCCGGTCTGCTCCATGCGCGTCAGCTGGCCGCCAAGGATGCGCGGCACTTCGAAAGGCTGGCGGAAATCGCCGTGACCACTGGTGATGGTGATAACGGCGCCGGAAGGATAGATGCGCGGGCCGGCGACGACGCCTTCGTCAATGGCGCGCTTGAGCCCGAATGACGGCCCGCCCAGGTCGCGAACGGTGGTGAACCCGCGCATCAGCGTGTCCGTGGCCTCATCGCCCGCCACCAGATTGGCATAGCCGATATCCCACACGATCGCCTCCGCGGGCGTCGGCCGCACGAGCATCGTGTGCCAGTGTGCGTCGATCAGCCCGGGCATCAGCGTGCGCCCGCCGCCGTTTATAATGCGAGTATTACCGCTTCGGTCTACCGGAATGGGCGAGGTAGAGATTTTCTCGATTTTATTGCCGCGGACCAGGACGTTGGTAGTGCCTGAGAGCTGCGCGGACTTGCCATCGAATACACGGACATTCTCGAAAAGCACAGTAGTAGGCGGCGAGTCCTGCGTGAGAGCGGCGGATGTGAAGCAGCAGCCAAGGACGAGAACAGCGCCTAGCAGCTTGCCATTCATGTTTCGCATGAAATTCCTCCATAGCGCTCAGTCTAGCGAGCGCGAAAATATGACATTGTCGAGGTACTTACTTGAGAGCCAACACATTGTTCAATGTCTGGTCCTGCTCCGGGCTGAGCGTGGTGTTCACCAGCGTGCCACCATAATTGCGGAGTTGCTGAAACACGATTCCACCTTTGCCCGTATGCAATAGGGTAAAGAGCGCTGAGTCACCTGGTTGGATCATCGCCCCGACATCTCTTACAAATTCATCAGACAGACACAGGATATCCCTCCACCACTTCACATCAGGCACTACCTTCCGCGATTCAATCTCCCCGCTTGTCTGCGTCCCGCAGGCATCAGCCAGACTCCTGGCAGTATCGACGATTCCGTCCGTCATCGAATGGAAAAGGACCAGACTGAGTAATGATCCCCACAATCTGGCCCACCTCTCCTCCTCCTCGGTAGTTGGGTCAAAGCTGAACAAAACCTTGAATTTATCCTGATCTATTTGCCTGACAACTACAGCCTTATCCAAATCGACCACCCAATCCCATTCTCGCCGCAGCAAATCGTTGAGGACCTCAGAAGCCCGGTATTGATCCTTAAAGACAATGGCTAAAAGTTCGCTCACACGCGTCTCTCACTGCGCTTCTCGTTTATTGGGGATGGAGGTCTCCCGCGATGGGTCTGTTGTCGAAATATCTTGATTGCTTGCGCGACTCGAGAGCCATCATCAGGCGGCTGATGCCCCCTATAAACATGCTGATTCCCACGATTGTTCCGATTGCCCAGAACGAGCTGACAGGCCATTGCCTCCAGATCAATAAGCCGAGAAACACGGATATGATTGCATGCATCAGCAGCCAAACGGAGCGTTCATGCCTCCGCGACCCAAAATAGGCGATCAAGTCCATAACGCCTTCCGCGAAGAAAAATATCGCCAACACAAGCGTCAGGCCGGCGACCCCGATCAGGGTGTTGGCCAGTAAATATGCCCCTCCGGCGAGGTACAAAACTGCGACCAGAATCTTCCAGGTAATGCGCCCGACTCCTTCGGACTGAAAGGCATGAACGAGCTGCGCAAAGCCGTCGAAGATAATCAACCATCCGAGCACCCGTACCGCTCCAATCGATGTCGCTGTCGGTAAGGTGATTGCCAGTAGCCCTAATATGATCAGTATGATCGCCAAAATAAGTGACGATTTTGAGGACCCGTGCGGTATTGCTTCCATTGCTGTACTCATTTTTCCCTCCTCGGAAAATCCCTCCTCGGATAACTCGGATAAATAGATAGGTTTCCGAGTGTTCGTCAGGTTTTCGTGGATCGAACCCGAGAATATTCCCGCCTATCTTTCTTGTTTCTGAGTGTCATCCATAGCGTCAGGACCGACTCTCAAGGGACGCAAGGTAACAGGTAGGCATAACCATTGATATCGGTATGACTATGTAGGGAGGGTGGGATTTCTACTGAGCCAGGGCTAAGGATTTCTTGACTGACGGATTTTAGAAATATGCAGGCGTTTTATCTTTCAGAATGACTGGCCGAACCGGATGTGAAAAGCGCTACTTGGCTGTCGTAACACGGCGCCTGACGCGGTTACAAATGAAGGCGGATCGAGCAGGTAGCCGTAGTCGATTCCAATCGGGCCAATCGGCGTGTTGATGCGCAGCCCGAGACCGATGGTATTAGTCATTCCACCGAAGCGGATATCGCTCACGAGCGGAAACACATTCCCGAGATCATAGAAGGGAACTACCCGGAATCGTCGTGTCAGCGGGTAGCGCAGCTCGAAGTTGAAAATAGTGAGCGCATTGCCGCCGACAGCTACGAGCGCCGGCAGTTCACCTGGGAAGCGCGGCTCAAGAACAGCTTGCGGCCCGGCCTGCTCAAAGCGGAACCCGCGAAGCGTTGTCGCGCCTCCCGCAAAGAAACGCTCGCTGATCGGCAACAGCTTGTCATCAAATGTTCCGGTCACCGTAACCTTGAAGGGATCCGCTAACCCGATGCGCACAGCGGCGGCAAGAACGGAATCGCGCAGTAACGGCGTCGATTGAGGGAGCGTCCGGTAGTACTGGTAGTTGCCGAAGAATCTGTTGAAGGCCTCGTTCCCTCCGAGGCTGCGCGCAGCAATGGAATGATCGGCACTGAAGAGTTGTCCTCGTGTGGGATTCAGCGCGCTGTCGCGCGTGTCGTGCGTGAAGCCGGCGGAGACAAGTCCTAAACGGATCGGGCGATCGTTCCGCCCGATCTCTGCAATGGGAATATTCTGGACATTGGAGAGCCTCGAATCTTCATAGTTGTACCGGAACCGCACTGAGAAGATCTCAGAAAGCTTGCGCTCCGTTTGAATAAAGGCGACGTAGCGATTGATGCCATAGCTTTGCGTCGGCCCATTCTCAACCTCTCCGTCCACGATAACCTGCCTGACGATCGATTGCAGATCCGTGTTCCGGTCGTAGTAGGCCGAGACGGTGGTCGCCCATCTGGTTTCGAACGGCCGAAGGTCAATGTAAGAAATTTGCCCGAATTGTTCGCGCCCGCTCACCCGCATTCGAGCGGAGGCGGTATTGACGCGCCCAAAGAGGTTGGTATTGGACAGTTGGACGAGCCCGCGCGGGCCGTCATCCGTTGAATATCCCGTGCCATAAACGAAGAGCAGCGGCTTCGCCTCCGTCACTCCCACCGTCACACGGCGCGCATTCGCATCATCGCCTCCCACGGGGTCAGTGCGAATGTTTATCTCGCGGAACGCCCCTGTGGCGTAGAGGTCGCGCTGAGTGCTGCGAATGACCTCGGGCGTGAGCGTATCGCCGGGTTTAAAGGGGAGGAATCGGCGGATCGAATCCTCACGCGTTTTAGTTTGGCCTGTTATGAGCACCTCGCTCGCCACGCTTCGGCTACCCTCGGTCACGTTATAGGTCACTCGCACGCGATCATCAGGCAAATTCATGAGATTTAGTTCGACGATAGCAGCCAGATAGCCGCGATCCGTATAGAACTTCCTGATATTCTGCGTGCCCTGACGCAATTTGGTCACTGAGAAGGGGTCATCGTCCTTGATCGGAACAGTCTCACGCAATGTGGAAGATGTGACGACCGCGTTGCCTTTGATCGCAACCCCTGAAATGATCGAACGCGGCCCCTCTTTCACATCGAAGATCACAACCAGGTCGGCACTCTCCGCCTTGGTCGCCAATCGCGAATCGACGCGCGTGGAGCGGAAGCCCTGGTTGACCATACGGCGTCGAATGACCTCGCGGTCGTGTTGCAGGCGGTCGTCGCTCGTAATTCCGCGCGCATAGCCGCCGATCAATGGGAGTTTCCTGAGGAAAGGGATACCACCGAAGATGCTGGCCGTCTGCGATTGGAACTGCCCCCTGATATCGCCGAGGCTGATCCGGTCGGTTCCTTCAATGCGGATCTCCTTAATAGCGTGTCGTTGATCCGGTTGAACATTATAAATCACGCGCAGGTTCGGGGCGCTGCAGTCTGCGGGCACGCACCTGTAACTCACAGTCGCAAAGAAATAACCCTGTTCCTGAAGATAATCTGTTAGATTGCGCTCCCCCAAACGGGCGAGTGACGGGCTGTAGCCGGACTTCTTGATGGGTAAAAGTTCGCGCAACTTTTTATCGTTCAGACGTACGTCTTCCGGTTTCTCAATCGATACGTCGGCGGGTGGAAGAGGCGTTCGTGTGGGGCGCGAGGGTATTTTTGTCGAGGGGCGGCCTGTGCCTGCGGCACCCAAAGAACCACTTCCCAAATAGCCAAGCGAGTAACGCCTGCGACCGCGCATCTCGATCGCGAGGTCATTGTTGTTACTGCCACCTTGCGCCGAGTTGCTCCCCTGGGTGAATGACCCGACCACGGAGAAGCGATTCGACACAGCATAGTCGAGAAGAACGGTCTGATCCTGCTCCGAGGCGAGGTTTGTCGAGTAGGTGAACGTGAGGTCGCGCGTGACCTGTTGGCCGATCGTTATACGCGCCGCCGGGTTGTCGTTAGGGCGCAGCACCGGATCGATCTGAAAGCGACTGATGCCAAGTAATGATTCGGTCGGCTTTGAGATGAGCTGCTGAGTGAGGAGCGATGCCGCCGTTCCCACACCCGAACGCGCCAATTCTTCACTCCCCAGATTGTCCGAGTCGGTGCGTCCGGTGGTGATCAGAGAGAGTACCTCTGACCGAGGCAAATCTGGCTCTGAACGCAGCGTCACATCCATATCGTTGAGCTGGCCGGCGAGACCGACATAAACGTGATGACCGCTCACATCGCCTTCGGCCATGGCGTTGATAACGGGAGTCATCCCGGCACCAATGGGAAATTCGACCGTACCGGTAGTAATGTCATAGCGTTGAGAGCGGAACCTGACCGTGCCGCCTTCGAACGTTACGCGGCCGGTGATGCTGGGGTCATTGAGTCTGCCGCCGACGGTGAGCAAGGCTGTGCCGACAGTGTTGATCTGCGCGTTGTTTACGAAAAGCGATTCGTTCGCTTCAACACGCACGTCCAAACTCACAGGAGCGAGGCCGTAAGTCCTCCTCCTGCCGCCACCGCCTCCGAAATCGAGACCGCCTTGCCTGGTTGCGGCCAGGCTCTCAAAATCGAAGTCGGTCGTATACTCAGCCTGCGGGATGGTGAGCTTACCGCTGAGCAATTGTCCTTGAGGAGTACCGGTCAGAGTAAGGTCGCCGTCGAGTATCACCTGAGCTCCCTGATAGAAGATAAGGATGCCACTGGCGTTGAGACCGAATCGCCATTCCTTCGGCTGAAACTGTGCGAGCGTGAGAGTGCCATTCGCGTTGATCTTTCCGTCGTTGGCACGCGCTGTAAAGCTCTCGAGGGTTACTTTATCCCCGGATAGAAGAATACGGCCGTTACCGTCTTCGATGTTGAATTGAGGATCGATGCTGGAGAAGGCGAGCCCGTTCATACTCACATCCCCGGCAAACCGCGGCTCGTTCGCTGATCCTTCTATTCTCGCATTGATCGTCAGAGTGCCGCTGAAGAATGAGTCGGGGTCCAATTCGCTGAGAGCATCGAGATTGGCCGTTCCATTCACTGCGAAATTCATCTTTGCATCCTCGCTCAAGGCGAGTGTGCCGCCGATGCTGAGATCGGCACCAGCACCGAAAACTCGTGTTCGCTGAAGCGTGAGTTGAGGCCCGTCGAGTGTGACTGTAAACGGCGTCTCGACATTTATCTTTCTTCCCGTGACCAGCAGCGAGATACCGGTAAACGTAAGGTTGCCGCGTAAACCATCGAGGGTTACCTCCCCTCGATCATTGACTGTCGGCCCGGCGACGCGGAGTCTACCGCCGATGACTCCATCGATCGAGGAAGCGAGATTGGGAGCAAATGCGGCGATGAGAGGACCTAGATCCAAATCCGTAATATTGGTTTCGACTTCGATGGGGCGACTTGGCTTTCGCAGCTCAAAGTTCGCGCGCACCGTCTGCGGCGCGCCCGCGATGCCGGTGATCAGCTCAAGGTCAATGCGCCCGCTCTGACTCGTGCGCGCGGTAAGGGTGAGCTGGCCAGCCGGCTGTCCGTTGATCGTTACATCCTTTCCGCTAGCCGTTAATTCGATTTGCAGCTGGTCGAGGTCATTTGTGCTGCCGCTCGCTTGCAAGGTGGCTGTGGCCGTCCCGGTTATAATCGGATTCTCGACCTCGAGAGAGGTGAAGAGTACACCCAAATTGATGCTGTCAGCCTTCCCCTGCAATTGAAAGGTGTTTCTCTTCAGGTCGAGACTGCCATTCGCAACGAGATGGCCTTGAGACAGGCGGACCTCGGCGCGGTCGATTCGTGCAGTCTGACCATCGAGAACCAGATTGGCCGTCGCCAGCTCGGCTGCCTGTCCGGCAATCACACCATCTACTAGATTGACGGTCACCGTTCCTTGAGGAGCCGCTGGCAAAGCTGTCAAGTGCGCCTGGCCCGAGATATCTCCGGAGATGAGCTTCTGCCCGATGGGAAGACCGGCGGCGGCGATCAAAGTATCTACTGGAATGCGATCGAGAGCGGCATCGAGCCGTCCTTCCGTGGCGAGCTTATTGCGCGGCGCCGCATAGCTGAATTTTACCGTCCCGTTATTGGCGGCGGTGAGCAGCCCATTATCTAAACGCACTTCCGCGGGAGAGAAGAGTAGATGGCCAGTGAGACTGCCCAGCAACTCATCGTGCAGCAAAATACTCGCAGCATTCAGATCTGCGTCGATCGTCGGATTTTTGATCGGTCCGGTGAGACGGCCTTCGAATTTGAGATCGCCGACGAGCTGCGGTTCATACTCTGCGAGCGCCTTCCTCACCTCATCGACCGAATAGGCAATGGCCTGCAATTGCTCGGCGCTCGCCGAGTTGAGCGAGAAGCGCATATCTGATTCGCCCTCCTGCGAGAATCGCCCGGTAGCACTCAATCTCGTGGCGTCGGTATAGAGTGTGAATCGGTTAACCTCGAAGACGCCGCTGCTAGCCGTGATTCCCACATCCCCCTTGACCGGAATCGCGTCAGGAGTCTGTGTCGTGTCACCGCTCAGGTGGGCGGTAACCGTGCCGCTCGCCGCGAGCAGATCGATTCCGGGCCAACGAACATCTACTTTGCCCTCCACGACCCCTGCGAGAGGTGGTGGGCTTGTCGATACGAGAGTGAAAACGTCGCCCGTCTCGACCCCAGTGAAGCTCGCCTTCAGATGCGAGTTGCCACTGCGCCCCAGTTGCCCCGATTGCCCCGTTTGCCCTGTTTGAATTGAGATGTCACCGGCAGCGCTACCGCCGAAAAGGGAAGCCTTGAATTGGTTGAGCGCGATCTTATTGTTATCGGCAATCAGCTCTCCGTTCAGCGGGCCCAAAGAAGCGCCCCCTATGGCTCCGCTCTTGATCGCTAAATTCCCGCGCACCTGATAGATATCCTCTTCTACGCTGGCGGTCACTTTCTGCAGCGCGACCCCCGAAATCTGCCCCTGGGCAATTTCAATATGCTCGATGGATACCTGTGGCACCTCCCCACGTATGTGGCCATTAATCATCTCTCCCCGAATCGCGCCGGCTGACAAATTCGTCACTTTGGCGCCCTGCACACTCATAGCCTGGAAACGCGCTTGCTTGCTTCCAAAACTTAGCTTCTCACCGTCAGACGCAACGATGATTCCCTCTACCTTCGCGCCGCGTGCTCGAGCGCCGGCTGCCGTGAAATCGTCTGAGTCTAATTCACCAGTTATCCGATAGCGTGCGCCTTCCCCTTCGATCCGCCCGTCGAACCCGGCCGCACCCTGCAATCCGCTTCCTGGCTCGATGATCGCGACCTCATCCAGTGCTACGCGCGCTTGAAGGCTGAGTCTATAGCGCAACGCATCCCAATCATCGATCCGTCCGACAGCTGATGCCTGAACGATCGGCGAGCGAAGCGTAAGACTCTCGACCTCCGCTCCGGCCTCTCCACCCCTAACGGCGAGTTGCAAGCCATCGATACTCATCTCGCGATTTTGATAGCGAAAGCGGCCTCCACCGGTGGTCAACTGAGCCTTCACCATTGTGCCTCCCGGAAGGGGCTGGGCGTTCGCCTGCAAATTTTCCAGCTCGCCTACGATATTACGCGCTCGATCATTGATGTAGAGTGCTCCGCCATTCAGCGATCCGATGAGACTCGAAAAATCGAATGTGATTCGGCTGGGTGCGCTCGGAGGCGCCGGGCGTAAGCCATCCAGATTTGAACGACCCTGTTCGTCCACGTCGAGGCGGATGATGAGGTTGTTCAGATCGAGGCGATTAAAGACGATTTCCCGGTGTAGACGCAGAGCGAAGGGATCGAGAATCTGGACGACCATTTCCGCGTGGTCGACCGTCGCGATCAGCTGTCCCGTCTGTTGATTGTAGATTTTAGTATCACTGATCTTTGCCGTCTGTCTTCTCCAGGCAATATCGAATTTTCCGATCTCTGTGCGCAGACCGTACTCTGCGAGTGCCTCAACAACCTGATTTGCAACGTAGCGATTGATCTTGCCAGAAGTGATGAAGTTGATGCCGGCAAGGACGAGGAGTGTAATGAGTAAAAGCGAACCGAGACCTATGGCAAGCGCCAGTTTGTGTCTCGCGTACCAGTTTGGGCGTATAGATGGCGTCCCCTGTGTCGGGTCCATGATTACCCTTCAAGTCAACTCAGAAATCATGGGGAACATGGGGAGTCACAATCCTGGTAGGTTGTAATTAAAAGCCGGTGATGATTTTTGGAGATAAAAGATTGGGAGGAGATGATGCTAGCACGGGTAATCGAAGATAGTAAAGTAGGAGCAATTTGAGATAACGCACTTGGAGTTCCGCGTTTAAGCGGTCATTCCTTTCAGCACGCGATTTTGGAAACCTAACATGAAGATCGCGCTTTGGAGTTCCGCGTTTGCGCCGTCATTCCTTTCCGTACATGATTTTCGGACTACCTGAAAGGCCCACCGGGGCTGGCCTACAAAATCCGATGCGGGCAGCAAATTTGAAAGTTTGAAAATACAGATCAGTGGATCCCAAACCCGATCAGAATCGCCAGAAAACCGGGACGAGGAACGTTGCCACCAGAAAGAACCACAGCAGCAGGGGCATGCCCAGCTTCGCGTAGTCCCCGAAGTGGTATCCGCCGGGTCCCTTTACCATCAGGTTCACGGGAGTAGCAACAGGAGTGAGGAAAGCGGCAGCGGCGGCCACAGCCACGCTCATCAGCACCGGCCGCGGTGATATTCCCATCCCGGTGGCAGCAGACACTGCGATCGGGATGATGATGAGCGCGGTCGCGGTATTGCTGATCAACTGACCGAGAGTAGCGGTCAACGCGAAGAGTCCGGCCAACAGGGCATACGGACCGGCGTCACCGACCACGCGCACGAGCGTCTCGGCCATCAAGGCCGCGGCGCCGCTCTGAATCATGGCGGTCGACAAAGGCATCATGGCGCCGACCAGGATGACGGTGGTCCAGTTGATGGCGCGGAAGGCCTGCCCGATCGTGAGCACCCCCAGCAGGACCATGGCACAGGCGGCGAACAGCCCCGCGATGACGGGGGGCACCACGCCGGTGGCGAGGAGTACCACCATTGCGAGAAGCACGGCTATGGCCTGCTTCGCTCCCGGACCCAGGGGCAAGGCTTGCCGGCGGACCAGTTCGGGCGAGTCGACTACGAGGAGGTCGGGGAAGTCGAGTCGTTCGTCGAGCGCCTTCCACGTCCCCTGGAGCAGCAAAGTATCGCCGACGGCGAGCTTCGTCTCATTCGGGCCCTGGTCCTCGCCGCGGCGTTGCACGGCCAGGATGATGAGATCGCAGCTGGAGGTAATCATCCCTGGAAAGACCTTTTGCCCGACCAGGTCAGATCGGGGCGGGATGACGACCTCGGCGAGGCCGGACGCGCGGTTGAACAGCGTATCCGCGACATTTTCAACTTTGTCCTCTGACCGAAAGGCGAGTTTCTTGTCGATAGCCAGACTGGCGGCCGCTTCCGCGTTCCCGAGCAGGATCAGAATGTCGCCCAAGGCAATCGTGCGTCCCCTCAGCAAGTCGCTCCCATCTCCGGCTTGGATGCCGACGATGTTCAGGTCGGGATATTCCTTCAGGTCGAGGGCGTCGTCCTGTAT
The DNA here is from genome assembly GCA_963796275.1 of uncultured Acidobacteriota bacterium. GTDB lineage: Bacteria > Acidobacteriota > Blastocatellia > RBC074 > RBC074 > JAKEHZ01. The sequence goes on from CAWCKY010000006.1 coordinate 327,943, forward strand.
TCCCACGTAGGGCGACCCGGGCCGCACCCGGAGCTGGAGGAGTCCATCCTTGAGCCGGTACTGCTCGATAAGGGTCCGGGCATGACGGCTGAGGTCTGCCGGCATCGTCGCGCCGCTTCGCGTCGGCAGCATGCGCTCCCCGAAAAGCAAGATGATAGCCATGGTACCGAGAAGTAGCGGGACCCCGACGATGGCGAACTCGAAGTATCCGAAGGCGCCCACGCCGGTGCCTGCCGCCGCCTCTGACACAAGCACGTTCACGGGCGACCCGGTAAGTGTCAGGAGCGACCCGGCGTGAGCGGCGAATACGAGGGGTATGAGCAGCTGCGATGTCGCGCGGCCGAGCCGGAGAGCCATGACGATGACTACCGGCAGAAGGGCGGCGACCGCCCCGTTGACGCTGATCAATGCGGTGAGGAGCGAGACCAGCAACATAATGAGGATAAGTAGGCGCGCCCGGCTCTCCCCTGCCTTGGCGATCAGGAGTTGTCCCCCCCACGCCGTCACCCCGGCGACGTCGATGCCCGCGCTGACCACGAAGAGCGAAGCGATGAAGATGACGGCGGGGTCGCCGAGACCGGCGACGGCCTGGTCCGGGTCGAGTACACCGGTGGCGTAGAGAGCGAGCGCCGTTCCCAAGGCCACGATCACCACCGGAATGCGGTTCCAGACGAAGAGTGCAACGACCGCAGCGATGATGATGAAGATGATTGCAATGTCACTCAAAGTCGCCCTCCCTCGTCGCAGGCGTTTACGGGCGACGATCTATATCTGCGATTCGTTTGAAACCCGATCGGGGATGGGCCCGATGCGCGCCTGCATCCTCGTTTAGGCTCTGGATGCCGGCGGGGTGAAGTTCATCGCGAGGTCGATCAGAAGGCGCGTGCCGAAGCCGGTCGCACCTTTGGGACGCCACGACTCGTCGGAGTCGGCGTACATCGTGCCGCAGATGTCGATGTGCGCCCAGGGCAGGTTGTCAACGAACTCTTCCAGGAAGAGCGCGGCCGTGATCGCACCTGGGTTGTCAGCACCCATGTTCTTCATGTCCGCGATGTTGGAGTCGAGCTGCTTGCGGTAGCGCTTCTCGAGCGGCAGCCGCCACACCAGCTCGTCGGTGTTGTGCGACGCCGCCATCACCTGATCGGCGAACGCCTGTGAGTTGCTGAACAGGCCCGCCACCTGGTCACCGAGCGCCCGGAGACAGGCTCCCGTGAGGGTGGCGATGGTCACGATTGCATCGGGTTGCTCCTCGACTGCCAGCACGATTCCATCCGCGAGGATCAGCCGGCCCTCCGCGTCGGTGCTGAGGACCTCAATGGTCTTCCCGCCGTGGATCGTGAGCACGTCGCCCATTTTCATGGCCGAACCCGACGGCATATTGTCGGTACACATCAGGTAGCCGGTGACGGCGGTATGGCACCCGAGAGCGGCCAACGGAGACATCGCCGACAAAACGGCGGCGGCGCCCGACATGTCCATCTTCATCAAGCCATGCATGGAATCAGCCGCTTTCAGATTGATCCCACCCGAGTCGTACATAATGCCCTTGCCGACAATGGCAATGTGACGGGCCGCCCTGGCCTGCTTGCCGCTGGCGTTCTTCGGCCGATAGGTCAGCTTAATCATGCGCGGCGGCTCGACGCTTCCCGCGTTGACCCCGAGTATCCCACCGCAACCGAGCTTGGCCAGCGCCTCCTCGTCGAATATCTCGATGCCCAGCCCACGGTCCGCGGCGATCGCCGCAGCCACCTCGGCCAACTGACTGGCCGTGAGATATGCCGGAGGCGTGTTGATAAGGTCGCGCGCGAGTTGGGCGGCAGCGGCGACGATCCGGCCGCGCTCGGCGCCTTTAGCCACGGCATCGGCCCGCTTCGACCCGGCAACGAGATTGAGCTCGGCGAGCAGGGGGCCGGGAGCCTTTTCCTTTAAGGCGTCGAAACGGTAACGGGCCAGGAGCACTCCCTCGACGACCGCTTGCCCGGCGTCCTCGGGAGGCACATTCGCCACGTCCGCCAGCGTCGTGCTGAGACGTTCGTGCTTGCTGACCGCACGGGCAAACGCCGCGGCCGCGTCACGCAGCTTGGCCTCGTCGAGCTCGTCCGGGTCGCCGATGCCGACGGCGACGATGGTCGGTCCGTCGGATCGTGGCAGCACCATGGTTTGACCGACCTTGCCGTCGAAGCCCGATTCGACCATTGTGGCCCGGTCGAGGCCGAGTTGGCGGGGCACGGCGCCATCGACTCCGACGGGAAAACCGACGCAACCGGCATCTGCCGGTATGGATTTGGAAACGCCGATTGTCAGTTCGGCTGAATGCCTGATCGAAGGAATAATAGTTTTGAAGCCTGCAAGGGCACTGGCACTCTTAACTGCAGTCATGATATGAGACCCTCCAGGCGAGCCCCGGAATGGAGCTCGCCAAGACTGACAGAATTGCAAGTTGAGCTGTGAATTTTTATCACAACCCCCAGGGAAGCCCGAGTATCTGCCACAACGCCAGGAGTACCGTCCATATGACGAAGATGATCACGACATACGGAAGCATCAGGGCGATGAGCGTGCCGACCCCCGCCTTCGGGTCGTATTTCTGGCAGAATGTCACGATCAGCGCAAAATACGCATTCATCGGCGTGATGGCATTCATCGGGCTGTCGGCGACCCGATAGGCCGCCAACACGGCTTCGGGTTCGACGCCCAGCCGCATCAGCAGCGGCACGAAGACGGGCGCGAAGATCGCCCATTTCGGGATTGCGCCGGTCATGATCAGATCGAGGATGGCCACGACCACCACGAACCCGATCAGCAACGGCAGGGCGCCAAGTCCTGCCATCTCCAGCATGTCGCCCATATTCACGGCCGCCAGCGTCGCCATGTTGCTGTAGGTGAAGAACGCCAGGAACTGGCTGATGACGAACAACAGAAAGATCAGACCGGCGAGGCCGGCAACTGCCTTCTCCATCGCCTTGATGACATCGACCGAGTTCTTCATGGTCTTGGCGCCGATCCCATAAGCCCATCCGACCACCAGGAACACCAGCGCGATGAACACGATCAAGCTGTTCATAAACGGCGAATCACCGATGAGTGCCCCGGTCTCAGGGTTCCGCAGCGGCGCCCCCGGAGGCAGCGTCAGGAGCGCGAAGAACAGCAGGACTCCGATGAGCCCATACGTCGCGTACTTCAACCCTCGCGACTCCTCCGGAGTCATCCCCTCGCCGTGCTCCGGAGGACGCTCCCCTCTGTATTCGCCCAGACGCGGCTCGACCATCTTTTCCGTGATGAGCGAGACGACGATCGTCAGCATCAGAACCGAGGCGGCCGAGAACCAGAAGTTGGCCGCCAGATCGATCGAGAGGTTTGGATTCATCAGGTGGATGGCGTCATTGGTGATCTCCGTCAGGATGCCATCGAGCGGCTTGATCAAAATGTTCACGCTGAAGACGGCGGCAACACCGGCGAAGGAGGCCGCCAGCCCGGCGAATGGATGTCTGCCAAGGGTGAGGAACGCAACCGCAGCCAGTGGAATCAGGACCAGGTAGCCGGCATCCGCGGCGATGCTCGAAATTATCCCGATGAACACCAGAATATAGGTCATCAACGCCCGCGGCGCGACCATCACCAGCTTACGAATCAGCGCAGCAATCAGTCCGGATGCCTCGGCCACGCCGACCCCCAGCATGGCAACGATGATCACGCCAACCGCATTGAAGTTCATGAAATTCTGAACAACGCCGGTGAACATGAATCGGATTCCTTCCGCCGTGAGCAGACTGCGAGCCGCCGTCGTCACCTCTTCGACAGCATCCGTCTCCGGGTTGATGGTCTGATAGGTGACACTTGTTCCCATCAAATAAAAAATATGGGAAAGCACGGCAACCAGTGCTATCAGCAGAAGAAAAATCACGACCGGATGCGGGACCTTGTTTCCGACCTTTTCAACGCCGTCAAGTAGTTTTTGCAGACCGGTCTTCGATTCCCTCGGTGATGCTTCGTACGTCTGTTCCATAGGACCATCCTTTCAAACCTTCCCCTCCGCACCCTGGCGCGCTGTGTGCTGCACCGCCGGTCCTACGTTCTCTGCCGTGACCAGTGCCGCAACTGCGCAACCAAACGCGGAGGAAGTTACGTAAAAGGAGGATAAATTAATGATTCTTGAATTGGGCCGCGACTCCGGAGGTTATCTGCGGGTTATATCTAAGAAGTAAGAGAGTATTCTAATGATATCTCATTTTGTCGGTGGTTGGGAAGTTGAATGGAAGCCGACGAGACTGCGACGGCAGTAATCAGTTTTAATCATTGATTAAAAAAATTAATTTATTGACGAAAATATGGCGCTGGGCTATGATCCGGCACCGCTTAAATTATTAGCAGCGCCTCATTAGCTTATTGATTTCGTTAGAAATTATGGGCTAGGGCGCTGTCTTTACAAAAAAAGGGAGGGAGAGAATGAGCGATCTAATCGTAGTTGGATTCAAGGGAGAGGACACGGCGGACCAGGTGTTAAACAAATTGCATGCCTTGAAGAAGGAGCACCTGATAGACCTCGAAGACGCGTGCGTAGTGGTGCGCGATATGGCTGGCAAGGTGCATATGAAGCAGGCGGTCAACCTAACGGGCGTCGGTGCGGCAAGCGGCGGCATTAGAGGCGCTTTGTGGGGCACACTTATCGGACTGCTGTTCCTCAACCCGGTGCTCGGAATGATTACCGGAGCGGCATTTGGGGCTGGCTTCGGCGCTTTGGCCGGATCTCTATCGGATTACGGTATTGACGAAAAATTTATCAAGTCATTGGGTTCGACGATCGTGCCCGGCACGTCTGCGCTCTTCGTCCTGATCCGCAGCGTCACTGCCGATAAGGTCCTACCCGAGCTCCAGCCATTTGGTGGGACGGTTCTGCGGACGTCTCTTTCGAATCAGGAGGAGGCTCGTCTGCAGCAAGCGCTCCAAGGGGCGAAACCCGCGGGCGCATAGTCGCCAGCGGATGGGGCGCACTGACTCAAACAACTTATTTTGCGAGCAGGTAAAAGCGCTAGCTATGCCTATACGATCCGATATTGGTACGGCGACCGGCACTGCGCATGTGTCCACCGGTCGCTTGCCTGCGCCTCAGCGGGTAAAGCAATTGGTGGCGGAGGCGTACGAGCTGTATCGGGCCACTGCTGACGGCCAGAACTCGCAGGTGTATCCGGCGCTGGCTCGGGTACCCAGTGAGTTGTTGGGTATCTGCCTGGTGGACACCGGCGGCAATATCTATGCGGCTGGGGACGCGGACTACGACTTCACGATCATGAGCGTCTCCAAGCCGTTCGTTTTTGCTCTGGTGTGTCAAGAGATCGGCGTGGAGAAGGTGCGCCAGGAAATCGGTGTGAATGCCACCGGGCTTGCTTTCAACTCGCTGTCGGCTATCGAACAGAACCCTGACGGACGAACCAACCCGATGGTTAATGCGGGGGCGATCGCTACAACCAGCCTGGTGCCGGGCGCGACGCTCGAGGCCAAATGGCAGTTCATTCACGACGGGTTATCGCGCTTCGCCGGCCGATCCCTTCCACTCAACAAGGAAGTTTATGCTTCCGCGTCGGCGACTAACCACCGGAATCGGAGCATCGCCCGCCTCCTGCAGAGCTACGGGCGCATTTACATGGACCCGGTCGAGACGACCGATCTGTACACCAGGCAGTGCTCCGTAAACGTGAGCGCCAGAGAACTGGCGGTCATGGGAGCGACTCTGGCGGACGGCGGGGTGAATCCGCTCACCAAGGTACAGGTGGTGGACGCTGCCATCTGCCATTACACGTTGGCGGTAATGGCGACCGCCGGTTTGTATGAGACATCGGGCGACTGGCTCTACGACATCGGATTGCCGGGCAAGAGCGGCATCGGCGGTGGGATCGTCACGGTATCGCCGGGCAAAGGCGGTCTGGGGACATTCGCACCGCGGCTTGACGGTGCCGGCAACAGCGTCAATGGGCAGCTCGTTGCGAAATTCCTGTCCCAACAGTTGGGTCTGGACCTGTTCGTCTCGCGACCGGATGCGTGATCAGAACATCTCCTCGAAACTTTTTCAGACCGCTGCTTTCCCGGTCGCTGCGCCATCATGCTTGTATCAACCTGATTGCCTACATCGCCACCCAACGGCGACGAAGAATCGGCGTTTGTTTGATACTGCTCTAGAAAAAACTTGAGAAACGGTTATCAATAAAATTGCCGGTCACGACTAGAGCTATTGGCATATCCCAGATCGAATATCCTCCCAGATAGCAATGCTGCGGGGCTGGTTGTCAGAAATAAATCTGGCTTCCAGGTCAGGATAAGCATTTCACCTGACATCCCATTCATCGAATACCCTTCAATAAATTAAGCACAGTGTAGTTACGTCTCACTCATACAAATAATAGCTGCGTGATGACCCCGCTCACGGCCCTGTGAATGCATATTGGGAGCGGTGCTTCTCACGATGATTACTCCAGGGAAAGACGGTTGAAACAAAACAGTCTCCGCCTTGAGCAGATTTAAAAGTTACGGGAGGATCAAAGATATGGCTGAAAGAAATTTTCTGACGACCGGCGAATCGGCTGCGGCCCCGGCTGCGCCGGTGCGTAGTGCGGAAGAGATTCGGCGAGACATAGCTTCGACGCGCGAGTCGATTACCGATACGGTGGATCAATTGAACAATCGTTTCGAGCAGACTTTAGATTGGCGCACTTATGTGGCGGATCATCCACTGATTGCTTTGGGCGTGGCGGCCGGGATCGGATTTTTAGCATCGGGATTATTCAGGCATCGCGTTTCATCGAAGGAGCGTATTACTGATGCTTTAGCCAATACCATCGAAGACATGACTGACCGAGTTCGGTATCGGCTCGATACCGCCGTATCGAGAGGGCCGGGGCTGATGGGAACAGTAAAATCGGCGGCTTTCTGGGCGATTACCAAATCGGCGAGCAGCTATTTGCGCGATCGAGTCATCAGCGACGACATCCAAGGAGTAGCGAGCCGTGGACGAAACGTAGATGACTAAAATTTTCTTCACATCGTCTTCACTCAACTAATTGTGAGGGTGTATTACCGCGCCAGCGGACGCGCCACTTACAGCATTTTCCGCGTCGATAAAAAGTCGCTGGATGAAACCTGACGCATATCCATGCGCTAAAAATAAAAGGAGAAACTATGGCAGACACAAGACAAGAACAACCCAAGTCAGAGGCATACCAGGCGGAGACAACGCCTCAACCATTCGTGACTAGACAAACCAGTGAACAGGGCGCCGGCGCAACGGCGGCGCATGCTCGAGAAGTATCGAATATGGATCGCGAATCTGAATGGCAGATGGGTCAGACCCGGCAGTCGTTCAGAGGCCGTGCATCTGAGATGGCAGGACAGCAGGGCCGAGAAGAACTCAATAAAACCTATATCGGTGCGAGCAAGGGGATGAACGAGACCTGGGATCAGGCGATGGAATATAGCAAAGATCATCCAGTCGCTACCGCTCTCATAGCTTTCGGAGCTGGAATTGGAGTCGGATTATTTATACTCGCCAGCTTCGGAGGCTTCCATTCTCGCAGCCGCTCGCGCCGGATGGTGCCTCCGATATTGAATCTCGTATCGGAAATCAGCAGGGAATTATTCCGTTGAGAGAAAACATCGAATGATAACGATCGGATTGCCCTCTTCTAGGAAGATATTCATCAACATAACTATTTTTAAGGAGTTAAATCATGAACATCATCATAGATACCGCATCTCCGAAAGATTTTCGGACAGGCGTGCTCGCAGTCGGCGCTTTCAGCGATGGTCCTCTACCCCCTTCAACGCGGACCATAGACGATGCCTCGCAGGGAAAACTTTCCGATCGTATCAAGCGGGGCGATCTCGAGGCGAAGGCGGGCGCTTCGCTAATGCTCTATGACGTGCCCGGTACAGCGGCGGAGCGAGTATTGATTATCAGTCTCGGGCCGCGTGACGAATTCGGCGAAAAAGCGTTCCGCGATGCACTCGCCGGTGCGGCCAAGATGCTCGCCGGCGGAGCCGCCAGGGACGCGGCTATAGCGCTCACCGATATCGAGTTGCCCGGCCGTTCTCTCGCCTGGCGCGTCGAGCAAGCAAGCCGCATTCTCGCTGACGGGGCTTACCAGTTCGATGCTCCCGGCATGAGGAGGACAAAGCAAGATGATCGCGGTGTGCGCAAGATCAGCCTGTTGGTGACGGACAAGGCCGACTCGGAGCTCGAGCGCGCAGTGCGCCGCGGCCAGGCGGTGGCCGAGGGGATGGCCCTCACGAAGGATCTCGGCAATCTGGGGGGCAATGTTTGCACCCCGGCTTATTTCGCCCAGACAGCTCAGGCGATGGGCCAGGAGTTCAATTTCGCGGTCGATGTGCTCGAGCGCGAGGACATGGAGAAGCTCGGCATGGGCTCGGCCTTGTCAGTAGGCCGCGCGTCGCACAACCCGTGCAAGTTCATCGTCATGCACTACCGCGGCGGCGAGTCGACGGCCAAACCTGTCGTGCTGGTGGGGAAGGGGGTCACCTTCGATACCGGCGGTATCTCCCTCAAGCCCGGCGCTGACCTGGACGAGATGAAGTACGACATGAGCGGCGGCGGCACTGTGTTCGGCGTGATCAAGACGATAGCCCGCCTCGCGTTGCCGATCAACGTCATAGCCATCGTCCCCGCAGTCGAGAACATGCCCGGTGGCAACGCGACCCGGCCGGGCGACGTCGTCACCTCGATGTCAGGGCAGACCATCGAGATACTGAACACCGACGCGGAAGGCCGCCTCATCCTGTGCGACGCTCTGACATATGCCGAGCGTTTCGCGCCGGCATGCGTGATCGACGTCGCGACCCTCACCGGTGCCTGTGTGATCGCTCTCGGCAGTTTCACCAGCGCCGTCTTCGCCAACGACGATGCGCTCGCCAACGAACTGCTCCAGTGCAGCATAGATACGGGCGACCGCGCCTGGCAGCTGCCGCTGTTCGACGAGTACCAGGCCCAGCTCAAGAGCAACTTTGCCGACATGGCCAATATCGGCGGTCGCCCCGCCGGCGCGATCACTGCGGCGTGCTTTCTGGCGCGCTTCACCAAGGCGTACAAGTGGGCGCACCTCGATATAGCCGGGACAGCTTCGGTGTCCGGTGAATCGAAGGGAGCCACCGGCCGTCCCGTCCCATTGTTGTCGGAGTTCCTGATCCGGCGCGCCGGCGCTGGATCCGCCTTGAGCGCAGGTGCATAGGCAAATAGTCGCATGCGCTCTGCCGCCTGAAGGATGGGGAGCAGCAGCAACCGGGGTTCTTTATTGGCTGTGGCGTCTGTTCCTTTCGCTCAACTACAGGACTTTGATCTTCTGATAGTTGGGCGCTGCTGCCAATAGTGCTAGTCAGGCTCATCGTCTACTTAGAAACGGGCAACGCTGCTGCTCTTCTCGAGGCGCGGGAAATGGAACTCGACCTTATCTCTTTGCCAGAGGGAAGCCAGGCGCCTTCCAATCGTGGTTATGGCATAAAACTGTGCTCCGCGTTCACCTGGTATCGCTCTGCGGAATTGATGGCGGCTTCGGCGTTGTTTCCGCAGCCTCTTCAGCCTGCAGTCTGTCGTGCAATCGATTCACGCTTTTCTGACTGACGCGGATGAAGCCTTGCTGCGGATGCTGGAGGTCGATGATCACCAAAAGGACAGCTGCCACTAGAATCGACATCCCTGTAGTGAGGAAGAACTTACGGCTTCCATTCAATCCGATACCGTACCCGGTCAGCGCCAAAGATGCGATGGCCAGAAAAAACAGGAGCCAGAGAATGACCTTGGGAACCCGATATTCAAATGCTGCAATGCGTCGCTCGTGTAGGTCGATGACGTCATTGAGCGATTGCAGCAATAGGCTGTCAGACTCCGTCGGCTCCCGGCCTTCGATTGCGCGGAAGCCTGCATACCAGAGAGTTTGCAATGTCCGTTCGGCCACCTGAATGCTCTCGATAGCCTTTCCCTTGTCATCACTGACATCAAATTGTGCAGCCGAATCCACATATTTTCGGAGGATCCGCCGAAGCTCGCTGCGACCGGGATCAGTCACCAGACCGGCACGCAGGTATGCCGTCCCGAGAGCGCTTGCTTCACTAACCTGTAGTTCTGTTCGAGCATCATGACGGTCCGCTGCTAACGCGTATGTGAATCCAAGCAGCAGGGACAATAAACCCAGCACGCCCCCTTGAATGAAACCGAGGTACGACGTGTCCTCCTCTCTCCGCCTGGCACGCGCACGAGCGCCGAACTGGACGCCGGCCTCGGTGGCGAGCAGCATCAGAACAAACAATAAACATACAGTAAGCAAGGGATTGGTCGGATATAAAAAGTCAGTTTCGTCCATGGAATACTCCACTTACGCTAGATATTCGAACTTGGGCTGTTTCTATTTTTCACGTGAGGATTCTATTTCTTGTTTTCGTTGTTCCATCATACCGCCGCCGCGCGGAGCAGATGCTCCGAGGGAGAGGCTTTCTCGGTTCACCACGGCGTCGATGCTTTTGATATACATCTCCTGTCGAGGCAGTGCGATTTCGATCCCGGACTTCTTCAGCGCGGCAGCGACTTTCACACCAAGCTCGCTTTTCACCTGCTGATTTATCCCGGCCTGGGCAACCCAGAAACGCAACTCGAAATTGAGCGCGTTATTGCCGAACCCCAGGAACAGCGCGGTTGGTTCGGGATCGCGCAACACGTCGTGATGCGACCCGGCCACTTCGATCAGCAAATTGAGCACTAGGTCCGGATCCGTGTCATAGACGACGGGGACCGCCAGCTCTACACGCCGGCGCTGCTGCGTCAGCGTCCAATTAGTCACCTGGCTGGAGATCAGAATGGAATTGGGCACGATCACTTCGGCGCCTTGGCCAGTCCGGATGGAAGTCGACCTCATCCCGATCCGTTCGACGTCACCCGACGTCTCGCCTATCTCCAATGAGTCTCCGATGCGAATTGGCCGCTCGAAGAGCAGAATGATCCCCGAGAAGAAATTGCTGATAATATTCTGCAGGCCAAAGCCCGCCCCGACGCCGAAGGCTCCGGTCAGCAGCGTGAAGCGGGAGAGCTCAACCCCTGAAGCAGCCAGGGCCAGCAGGAAGACCGCCAGCAAGAGCACATAATAGGTGATAGTCGAGATCGCATATGAAAGGCCGTGCTTGAGCGGGAGCCGCACCAGCACGTCCGTTCGCAAGATGACCCGGATAATGTTGGCGAAGATTACGCCCAGCACTAAGATCAAAACGAAGGTCAACACATCTCTGAGAGAGAAATTGACTGCGCCCCACTTAATTTGGGTCGTGAGCACGGATGAAAGCGCGCCCAAAACGCTCTCCCTGATGGTGAAGAAACTGAGCGTTGCGTACAACCAGATGGCAAAAGCGGTTACGACCAGCAAGCGCATCCCCCATTTCGCGACCATCCCTCCATGCGTGCGGATAGAGGAGAACAAAGGTGGCCAGCGGGTTTGCCAAAACAGGGAAAAGAGCGTGATTACACCGATGTAAGCTGTATAAAGAGCGATCGCGAAGAAAGCGCTGAGAATGGCGCCTGATCTGAGAACGCGGGAGAGCGCGACGTAGCCAAAGATATTCGCCAGCAACGAGCCGAGAATAAGCACAAGGGCCGCCCGGGCGCCTATCAGGACGAGAAATACACTTCTGACGTATGGTTGAAGCGGGCGGGTCCGAGCTGTACGGATGAGCCAGGCGCACAGAGAGATGGCAGCAAGACTCAAGCCCGCCGAGATCTCCCGCTTCACAGCCGCTGGTATAGGAAGCAACTCGGATATCCAAACCGTCATGCCGAAGACAACCAGTAAATACAAAAGCGGCCGGAAGACCGGAAGAATCAGAGAGGGCAGGAACTGCAAGACTGGTACTACAAAAAGAACAGCCACCAGGTTCCTGATCAAAGCCGGCATGTTGGCGGTAAATGGCAGGGTGATAGTCAAAGTCGTGAGCAACGCCAGCGAAATCGGGTGTTGGAAAAGATGGGCGGCCCTGTGGGGTTCTCCCGGTGTTTTGCGCAGGACTCTGTGACGAAGGGCGATGCAGATTGCCAGGGCGGCAAGAAAAAAAGCGAATATCGCTGATACGGCCGGGCGCCTGGCTTTGAGAAACTCCTTGGCACGGATCATGGCTCCATTGAGCGACCTGCTAAACGGAATATCGAGAGCCCCTTCGTTTTGCCGGCGAGAGCGGATCTCCCACAATGGAAGGGCATCGCGTTCCAACATGCTACGTTGGAGCCGCCCTTTTGCCTGACGGATACTCTCCAAGACGTCTGCCACCGCCTGAGCCTGTTGTGAAACCCGGTTTTGCAGTGTTACGAGGAGAGTCAGTCGCTCGTTAGCCTTTGATCTGGTGGCCAGGATTTCGTGGAGCGAAACCCGTATGCGGTCGATGACCGCCTTAATCTCACCCTCGCCTTTGATCTGATTGAGAGTGGCTTCCCATTGAGCTTGTTGGCTGGCAAGCGTGCGGACATCTTCTTCGACGGCTTTCACGCGTCCGGTCAGCGTCTGACCCCAGGCAGCGTATTGGTGGTATTTCGCCTGCCAATCCTTATCAATTTCCTGGAGTTCGGTCAGAGTGGGATTGGCAGCAATCAACTCATCCACCTCACGCCGCCGGGCGCGAACCAATTCATCATGAGTCCGTAGAAACTGATCAATAGAGTCCAAGGTAGGATCGGGCTCTAACCGTTCGTTCATCTCACGCAATAATAGATTCAACTCCTCGGCGCGAGCCACAATCTCAGGCAGTTGGATCGCCAGCTCAGCCGCCTGATCGGGGGAGGCCACAGGCTGCGCCTGTAATCGTGGGGGCGGAGTTCGGGACTTCATCTGCGCGGCGGGTTGACCCGGCCAATAGAGTAAGGCGCATGCCGCACAGAGAGTGGCTAAGATAAATCTGTAGCGCGAATTGTCTGGCCCGGATCTGCGGATAAGCGGCTGATTTTCACCCAGTTCGTGATGATCGGGTGCAATCAGTAGCGCGAGCGATAGCGATCGTAGTTTCCGGAAGCGCCTGAGGCCGGAAACCACGCTCGCTACCGCTCGCGTTACTGATTCACCAGTTGTCCTCATCGACGACCTCTTATCCGTGTAATCGATCTGTCGTTGGTCTATGCCAGTGCCGTTTGGAATTGGGGGAGCAGCTAAACTGAAGGCATGCTTCAACCTGCTCCTTCTTCATCACCTGCGAAAGCTTCGCCATCATAGCCTCCATATCCATGGATTCCCGGTCGAACATCACCTGGCAGATATCCAGATACTTCCTGCCCACACCATAGCCTCGATCAGCCAAACAATGTTCACTGGCGAACAATCGCCAAGCTTCATTCACATAGAGAATGGTCCCTGATTCATTCAGAACTGCCGCGCTCGCAGGAATGTTATCCATATACTCGCAATACCCACAACGCCATTGCGAGGCAATTATTTTGTTCTCGCAAACACTTACCGATCTGCAGGAGGTTTGTGAAATCGGATAGCGGCAACCGTTTTTAGAAGATTACATCGGTTGGGGTGATTAACCCTTGTACGGGAGGAACCGTAAATGACTGAGAAATCATAGCTGAATTAATAGAAGCGATGCAAGGCGGGGTAAATCCACCCAAGACTGATTGATCTGAGATTAGACCAGAGAGAGTCCCCCAACGGAAACTGCTACCGGTCAATCCGAGACGACCTCAGGTCACTGATTTCTGGCTGACCCGAATTGGTAGAGACATCCGCTGGTTCAGAGAACCATTGCGATTTGGGAACGAAGACCCTGCCGGATGGTTGGGTCTGAAAATGCGGTGACATGATCTGTACCCCGAACTCGTTGAAAGCGTCCTGAATCTGCGCGTGAAGTTTGGAGAGGACCAGCGCCCGATCCTCGGTAATTTCCAGATTCACGACAAGCTGGTACTCGACATAAAAGTCAGCTAGTGCCCTCTGCATTACGCGTGGGCGTGGGGCTTTCCGCACGCCCGCCGTCCGCTCAGCAGCCAGCATGAGCATCGCTTGGACTTGCCGCCACGGTGCATCGTAACCGATCGTCACTGCCGTTGAGACGACATCCCCATCCCCGGCTGCCAGCCGCGAGAAGTTCACTGTCTTCGTACCGACCACCACGCCATTGGGGATAGTGATCTCCTCGCGCCTCCATGTAACTATCTTTGTCGACAGCATACCAACTTCGCTAACTAGACCTTCGTCGTCACCAACACGAACATATTCCCCGGTTTTCAAGGCGCGCGAGTAGATCACCACCAAGCCGCTCATGATCTGGTTGATCAGGCCCGCCGAACCAAGCGATATCATGCAGTCCCACGAAAACGCTCACGCCTTTGAAGGCGTCAGTGCTAGAACCGGGAATATATGGGTAGGCAACGATCAGGGCGAATATCCAGATCAGAACCACGATCAGGCGGCGCGTCGCCCCCGCCGTATCAGGATGGAGCCAGGCAGTCGACTGGCGGCGCTCTTCCACCTCACGGAAAATCCCGTCGATCAGGCGGACAGCGATCCGGGTGAACAGGAAGATGACCAGCACCGTGAATATCCCGGGGATGGCCTGCAACGCTCCGCTGCCCAGCTTTCCGAACAGGTTGATCAAGAAGGTCCCGAGTTGTTCACCCCATGGATGGCTGTAAGGGAACTGTGTAAGGACAAAGGTTAACCACAGGTAAGCGAGCGTGATTCCTGCGGCCCACACGGTCAGTTTGATCGCGCCGCGTCGCATGACCACTGCCATCGGCTGGAGGTTAATGCCGGCGATCGTAAGGGGCTGCACGCGCGCACCTGATGTCATTTCCAGACGTGAGAGACCCTTGCGGCCGCCGCGAATTACCAGCAATATCCCGAAGAGGGCGATGAGTGTCGCAGCGATGGAAAGCCCTATTGCCCGGAGCAGCACCGACCAGTTCCGCTGCCGGGAGCGGGCATCCAGGGTAGCGTGCAACTGGGCTACCGCATAGTCGGCCGCATCTTTCAATGTTTCGCCAGATTCAGGATCCAGGTCCTCCTGCATGAGGCCGAACACATATTGGCCATTGACGGTGAAGAGCACACCCGTGTACCTGCCGGTGAAGGCTTCGTTGGCCTCGACCCTCCATTCGGGTGCGACCTCCGGAAGCGCCTCGATGCGTGCCTCGGCATTCGCCGCCCGCTGAGCCGGGCTGAGGTGCTCGTAATTAGCGCGGAAAACCGTGATCTTCCGGTTCCAGAAGATGAGCGGAGCGGCTTCGCCACTCTGGCGGCTTTCGGTCTTGGGAGATGCACTCTCGCGCGGTTGTCCGGTTTGCGCCATTATGTTTAGGGATGTGATAAGCCAGACGATCGCCGTTATTAAAAGAGAGCGCTTCATGCGATGATCCTTTCTTGCGCTATGGGGCACCTGAATACAGCCTACGACCTCAATCTCTATACAGCCGCCGTGATGAGTCCAATTGCGAGATAGTTCCGGTCGTTGCGGTTTCAGCATTTTTTTTGTGCCGATCTGGATCTGCTTCGCACGATACCTTTTCAGCCCGTCTCACGGCGGGTGCCGAGGCCCGCCCGGTGTCTCAGTGGAAGCATTCATCGAAGAGCATGTGCAAGTACGGGTCGGTCTGAATTCCTCAGTGCCGTGCGCGAGCCCGGTTTTGCTACGAGTGCATCTCTATCCGAATGAAATTGTATAGGTGAGGTCAAAGACTGAATACTGTCAGATTTGACAGCTGCTGTAGAAAGTCTGACATGAGACGAGTTAGCAAGTGGATGAACTGAAACCCGGCAACGCGCATTCGCAAACAGCGTGTCGGAAACAAACTTCAGCGCGTGGTGCAGCGATAACCGTGCCTTTCGATTGCATCACTTCGGTGCAGCTCTCCCGTTATCCGAAAATTTCCGGGCAATCCCGAAACTTTACCAGTAGAAACCTGGAGATCTACGGATAGTACAGTACGAACCCGCTCGATTATGGTTACCTTGTACGGAGGTAATAGACAATAACTAACTTGACGCTCATAGATTTGGCCTTTGAAGTCTATGAAAAGGCTTACAAGGATCACGCTTTCGGCAGAGCGGCCGAACTTGCCTACTTCTTTCTCCTCGCGCTGTTTCCTTTTCTGATCTTTCTGCTGAGCGCCTTCAGTTTTATGCCCGGCTTACAAGAGGCTCTGCTGGATTGGTTTGCCAGACTGATGCCGCCGGAGGCAATGTATCTGGTAACCGGTTGGGTGAATAGTGTGATAAGTGATAGCAGCGGCAGCTTGCTCTCGATCGGGTTGTTAGGGGCGTTGTGGGCTGCCTCAAAGGGTATGAAGGCGGTCATCTTCGCGCTCAACACAGCATATGATGTCGAAGAAGAGCGCTCATACTGGAAGACGAAGATAATCGCCCCGGGACTGACGCTCTCGCTCTCGGTGTTTATCGTGGGTGGGCAGGTATTAATCATGTTCGGCGACTGGCTGGCGATTTGGTTAACCAACCTGTTGGGTCTGGGAGACAGATTAGTCACTCTGGGGCAGTACATCGATTACCTGCTTGGCTTGTTGCTGCTCCTTATCGGCGTCGGTCTCCTCTATCACTTTGCGCCAAACAGGAAGAGGAAGTGGCGGCTGATTACGCCCGGGGCGATCTTTGCTGTGGCGGGTTCCGTCATCGTTTCAATTCTCTTCTCCCAATACCTGCGTTTTGCGCCGAAACACAACGCTGTCTACGGCAGCCTGGGAGCTGTAATCGTCCTGCTTCTCTGGCTGTATCTATGGGGACTCGCGCTTTTCATCGGTGGCGAGATCAACTCTGTGATCGAGCGCGCGGCCAGCAGGCCCGTCATCGAGGAAGAGACGGAGGGAGATCGCACTGCTGTCAGTCCCAGTAATGGAAGCTTGAGAGATCTTTTGCACGAAGTCGTTCTCCGAACTCGAAAGTTACGCTCGAGATCATGACGAATAGTCACAAGGTTTCTACCAAGAGGCGACCCGCCGCAGATACCACGCCACCAGCAGCAGGAACAGTCCGTAAGCGATCAGCCCGGTGGCGACAGCGATAAAAATCCAGACCCCGTAGGGCTGCGCTTCGACAATGCGTAGTATGTCGCCTATCGTGCGCGCTTCGACCTCCTCCACATACCACCCGGCGTAGACGAGGAACATCCCCACAATGAAAAACGCGACTCCGCGACCCGCGTAGCCCGCCACGCCAAACGCGATCGTTGCTCTTCTGATCCTGTAATTCATGCGCTCGAGTTCCATGTCAATAGTGAACCGGCGACTCACTGCTACGTAGAACTGGTGGACGGCGACGCCGGCGACGACGAGTCCGGCGAGCATGGTCAGCCAGCCGTCCAGCGGCCTCCACGTCAGGAACAGCGTCACCCAATCGCGCCTCGGCGTTCCCTCGTCGGGATTCATGACAGTCAGCCCCAGAGTCATTTGCAGCGCGGTCAGCGCAATTCCGATATGTGCGAGTCCGCTCACGGCGCAGCCAATGCGCCTCAGGACGCGCATGATGAGCTTAGGCGGCACGCCCTCCGTGGGCGGCACGAATATCTGCACGAAGCTGCGGAGGATGAAGCCGAAAAGTCCGATGGCGACGGCGGCGACCGCCAGCCGCCCGAATGGTTGCGCGACAAGCAGGTCGAGCGCTCCGCGCGTCCCCCTCACCCGTCCGCCGATGTTGACCGCCGCCAAAGCCGTCGTGCCGCCGATGATAACGTAAAGCAACCCATTCGACGCATAGCCGAGCCGCGCGCACCGGAAGACCCACGGGTTGGCGGCGAGGATATCTGAGATTCGAGGGCGCGCGGTCGTCTGCGTTCGTGGTAATAAACTCTCCCGCTCATGCATTGGCACTCTTACTGATCCTTTCCCGATCCTGTTTCTCCTCATCCGCTTCGCGGCCACCGTGCGTCACATAGTCGCCGAGTACGTCCTCGACATAGATCATCTTGATGAGAATCATCACGGCTGCAGCGAACGGCGAAGCGAGCAGAAATCCTATGAAACCGAATGTCAAACCTAGCAGCACCTGTGCCGTGATCGTCAATACTGGCGGCATTTCAACGCTCCGGCGGTCGACTATGGGAGTCAACAAGTAGCCGTCGATCGTCTGCAGAACAAGGTAAAGCAACGCGACATATAAGGCTTGTTGCGGACCTTGCAGGAAAGCGATGAGTACGGCAGGTATAGCTGCGATCCAGGGCCCGAAGTTCGGGACGAAGTTGAGCAGCCCTGCTAGGATGCCGAGCGAGGCCGCGAGAGGTACGCCTAATATCCACAATCCGGCAGTCGTCAAACCGCCGTTGATGAGCATCAGGATGGAACGACCGCCGATCCATCGCCACAACGCCTCGTCGATGGCTGTCAGGATTTCTCCGGCGCGCGCCCGATGCCGGAAGGGGAGGAGATGTTTGATACCTGCAGAATATAGATCGGGCTGCGAAGCGAGGTAGAGACCGATGATGACAGCGATCAGGGAGTTGATTAGCAGGCCGAGCGTCGTCGACGCCAACCCCGTCAAGCGCGAGACGATCGCGCCGCCGCGCCCGGCGAGGTACTCGTTAAAGCTCGGCAGATTCTCAATCGTCGAGTGCGCCCATTCGTACTGTTTGACATACTGTTTGACGTTCTCTATGGCCAGCGGAAGCTGCTGCCGCAATTCACTCACCTGTGAGCCGATTCGTCCCGGTATCAACCACACTCCGGCCACGAATACGACGAAGAACGCGAGCAGGATGAGACTCAGAGAGAGCCCACGCCCAAGGCCCGTTTTTTGCATCAAAATCCGACTGAAACCGCGCAACAAAATCGAAACGAGCACGCCCGCGAACACGAGCATCAACAAATCGGAGGCGTACCAAAAGAAGTAAATAACGAATGCAACGCTCGACACGATACACGACGTAACAAAAACACGTTGCGCGAAGGTTAAGGCTATGCTTTCTCCCTTCACCTCCGCATTGCGCGTTGCCTTCAATTCGCGATCACTTTCCATCTACTTCATCAATGATTGAACACGGCCTCGGAACCATCTCATGTTAAGTCAATGCTACGGCGCTATTCAATCGCGCGTCTCTTTATTCACACAGCCCTCAATTATCGCAACCGGGAAATTGTGCAACACTGTGATGAAGTAAGGAATATATCCAGGTCTGTACTGTAATCTGCTAGTACGAGTTACTAATATTCAACCTGGGAATTATCCGGATATTACTAGGTTGGTACCACAGCCGGAAGTACGCAATCAAAAACGCTTGACTACTGAACTCACAGGATATTCAGCAATCTCCCGCGGGCGTATGATTACATCCCCAACCAATAACAAACAGAATCATCTGATGAGCAAACTTGGCGATAAAGCGAGCAACTGTTAGGTCTTATCGGAGTAATTGCCGTTGGGGACTCGAGCGGCAAGGAACTCGAATATAAAAATTTCGGGTTGATTGTCACGCCGTCAACATGCCGCAGGCATGACCAGAGCAGTAATTTCGACCGCGCCACATCATCAGTTACGCCCAAAGGTCCGGAAGAAAGCTGTACAACTACTTATCGTATGCTCGACCCGAAGTGATGTGGCGGATGGAGTGAGATCGGTGGCTAACGAGCGTCGGCAGATACTGCGCGATCGCGCGGATGATGAAGGCCGACCATAAACTGGGTGTTGGAGGGTTTTATGGATCTAGAAGCATTGTTAATACTCGCCCTGAAGTCGAGCATTTTCTTGACTGTATTTGGTCTCGCTCTTAAGGCGACCATGGATGACGCGGTGTACTTGTTCCGGAACCCGTCGGCGCTCTTCCGGTCAATTTTGTCGATGAACGTATTTATGCCGCTTATGGTGGCCATGCTCGCGGCTGCATTCGAACTTCACCCGGCAGTGAAGATTGCGCTCATCTCTCTGGCTGTCTCACCTGTCCCACCATTCCTTCCCCAGAAAGAGCTCAAGGCAGGCGCTCACGCTTCTTATGCGATCGGACTGCTTGTAGCAGCAGGAGCGCTCGCGATCGTCTTCGTGCCTTTTACGGTGTGGCTGCTCGGAAGACTCTACGACAGACCCGCTCAGATTTCGATCGGCTCAATTGCACAAATCGTTTTAATCTCCGTGCTTCTACCACTGGCCGCGGGCATTACAGTGCGCAATTTTGCCCCCGCGTTTGCTGACCGTATAGCGAAGCCCATTTCGGCGGTGGCGGCGGTGTTGCTTGTTGCTTGCACCATTCCTCTCGTAATTACCGCTTGGCCGGCCATCACGTCGCTGATCGGAGACGGGACGATCGTTGCAATTGCGGCGTTTGTCATCTTTGGGTTAACAGTCGGCCATCTGCTCGGCGGGCCGGAGCCGGATGACCGTACCGTCCTCGCACTTTCCACCGCGTCAAGGCACCCTGGCATAGCATTGGCGATCGCGAGCGCCAATTTCCCGGGCCAAAAGCTCGTTCTGGGCGCCATTATTTTATATCTGCTCGTGAATATCGTTATCACGCTGCCGTACCTCAATTGGCGCCGCCGGCATCACACCGGGATCGCCGCAGTTAGTACCTGAAGGGAGGGGCGCGCCGATGATGTCGTCGCGCCGATCGCGAGATAAAATCGATTATTTTTCGAGATCATCACGACGGTCCTCCTATCGCTTGAAGCGGTTATCCGGACGCACGTTGGGATGGCGTTCAGGCATCAAGCTATAGCGAAGCGAGCCAGCTGCGCATCGAGTCGTCGCGCATCTCAGCGAAAGCCGGGCAGCAAGCCGCATATCAGTTTGAGTGTCCGCTTCGCCTCCAAGCGACAAATCAAACACATGGTTTTGAACAACTTTTTAATTGCGAGCCTCATCCCGATGGAGTCGGGGAGTTATGCTGGCATGTCTGATTGGGTAATGAGTTATAAGAGCGCGCGCATCCACGTCGCGATCAGAGGAATAAATATCGGTACCAGCTCAGAAGCGAGAGGGAAGCAGGAAACAAATGGTTAATCGGGTTCGAGCGAAAGATCAGATCAAATCGTTGATAGCGGCGGCTATTGTCAGCCTCTTACTGACGATAGTCTTCATCCCAGCAATAAGCGCCCAGGGGAAGACACCGACCACTGCAGCAGGCCCCAAGTCAAATCATAATCCGCAGCAGTCAAGTGGGACGCCATCGATTCAGAAGGAGGAGAAGGTTCCCGAGGCCGATTTCGTGGCTTCCACCGATTATCGCAGCAGCAGTCTGATCGTGCCTTTATACCGCGGACTGAATTTTGAGGGTCATTACATCGGCGTCAGAGCCGAGCCTGAACAGGAGGAGAACGGAGAACCCGGCTCCATGAGTCCAACTGGAATAATTAACGTGGGGGCCATCACCGGAAGCTATAGTTTTCGTTTGGGAGAACAGCTCACGCTCTCGCCCGGTTTCGGGATTTATTTTGGGGAAGATCAAAGAACTTCACCGGCGCTCAGCTTCCGCTGGGAGTTCGAGAGGAGCCGGATTTTTTCACAAGGGCTCTTCATCTTTTCATTCCTGGAATCGGAAGAGTTCGGCCGTCCCACCATCTGGGACGGAAATCACATCAGCCTCAGGTTGAACAGGTTTGAGATCGGACCTACCTGGGAGCTTATTCACACTCGATCTGAAAATGATTGGAAAGGTGGCGGACGCGCGGCGTTCAGACTGTTCCGCAATGTGAGCGTCGCTTTCTTCGTACTCGCGCCGAATACGGAGTATCGTGGGGGAATCATAGTCCATCCGGATCGGTGATCTTCGCTTCCCGCCTTATTTCCCCGGCGAGGCTCCAACCCTGCGAAGATCAAAGCCGGGTGTCCTATTTAAATATTTTCATTTTGCTCTCAATTGCATCACCATTTCCAAAAATCTTGACAATTTCCATTTGGTCCCTTAGTCTGCGCTTACTTTCACGGATTGTTCATTAATCGTAATACATTAAAAGACAGTTATTGACTCAATTTACCGGTACCAGATGGGGCTAATGAGGTTTACCACTCGTATCGTTGAGCGATCTAAGTAACCAGGTCAAAGCCAAGTCAAAGAAAATAATGGAGATGAATCTATGCGACTCTTTTCGACCAGATTTATATTCGCCGTGTTGTTAGCGGTAGGCTTACTAGCGATCGGAGCCGATGCGCAGGCGCTCTACGGAAGCATTGTTGGTAATGTGTCGGATCCACAAGGGGCGGTTATGCCTGGGGTATCGGTCACGATTACGAACACTGGCACCGGTTTAAGTTTACAGACGACGACTGATGTGAGCGGAAGCTATGTGTTCCGCAATCTCCTGCCGGGCGACTACGGGATGATCTTGACGTCCGGTGGTTTTAAGGAAGTGCGACAGTCGGACGTCATCGTGACGGCCGGCAACCCGAAGCGCGTGGATGTAAAGCTTGAGATCGGTGCTGCCCAGGACTCGGTCACGGTGACCGCGGATGCGGCCACGCTGCGCACGGAGAAGTCTGACTTAGGTACGGAGTTGAATTCCAAACAGGTGACCTCGCTGCCGCTGAACCAATACCGCAACTATCAGTCGTTGCTCAATCTGGTGCCGGGTGCGACGCCCGTGCAGTATCAGAACGCGGAGATCGACACTCCCGGGCGGTCGTTGCGGACCTGGGTCAATGGCACACAGCCGAACAGCAACACGACTCGCGTTGACGGCGCAGTGTCGGTCAACGTCTGGCTGCCGCACCACGCCGGGTATATCCAGCCGGTGGAGACCGTAGAAACTGTCAACATCGCCACCAACAACTTCGACGCCGACATCGGCATGGCTGGGGGAGCGGCGCAGACGGTGGTGACCAAGTCTGGCACCAATGAGTTCCATGGCTCCGGTTTCTGGTTCCAAAACTACGATGAACTGAATACCAATAGCTTTTACAATAATGCGTTCGCGCTGGAGAAACCTCCGCTCTCGCACCATATTTACGGCGGCACGCTGGGCGGCCCGATCAGGAAAGACAAACTCTTCTTTTTCGGATCATATGAGAAGTTACGCGACCGGCGCGGCGGGAACTACGCCTACGGGGTCCCGACCGATAAGATGCGCAACGGCGATTTCACCGAGGTAGCCACGGCCTACCCCAACAACCCCAGTGCCAGCGACAATCGAACCCGCAACAATTTCAGGCTCTACAATCCGGCCAGTGCCGCCGGGGGGGCGGGGCGGACTGAGTTCGACAACTTCACGATTCCCCAGGATCAAATCACCCAGCTCGCCAGGACGATCATGAATTATTACCCCAGGGTCAATAGCAACCTGGACCTGAACAACAACCGTCTCCTGGACGACTTTGTGCAGCAGCGGGAAGTCCAGGTAGATCGCGCCAACTACGACACGAAGATCACCTGGCAGCGCTCGCGGGAGCACTCGATCTGGGGAAAGATCTCCCTGCTGCGGGCCGACGCGGTGGACAATTTCAATCTGGGCTTCGACCAAGGCAGCCAGGGCGATACGAAGGTCTATGTGGTCGGCGCCGGCCACAGCTGGACGCTCAGCCCGACGCTCCTGGTGGACGGCAACTTCGGATATTACCGGATGGACCAGACGGTGTTCGGACCTGACTACAGGCAAAACCTCGGCATCGAACTTGGGATTCCAGGCGTGAACGATCCCAATGACATCCGAGCCAGCGGCCTGCCCACCTTCGACAACGGGTACATCATCGGCGGGACTCCCAGCTGGATGCCGCTGTTTCGAAATGAGGTCAACTTTAGCTTCAGCAGCGCACTGACGAAGGTCTTCGCCAGACACGAATTGAGAACAGGCATCGACATAGTCAAGATGGAGCTGAATCACCGCCAAGCCGAGTTCGGCGCCTATGGATTGAGGGGCGGTTTCGGTTACAGCGGAAACATCACGGGTGCGCCCGGCTACGACGCGCGGGGTTGGAATTCGTTCGCGGCTTTCCTGCTGGGCAGGGTGAGCTCATTCTCAAAGGACGTCCAGGCCGAGGATATGACAGGACGCGAGTGGCAGACGGCATTCTACGTGCGCGACCGCTGGCGCGTCACCCAGAACCTGACCCTCAATCTCGGCCTGCGGCTCGAGTATTACCCTTTCATGTCCCGCGCGAATAGCGGCATCGAACGGCTCGACTACAACAGCTACACAGTTATGCTAGGCGGTCGTGGCGATGTGCCGAAGGACGTCGGGCTCGATCTGCAAAGATGGTATGCGGCGCCGCGGCTGGGAATCGCATACCGCATCGGTGAGAAATCGGTGGTGAGACTCGGCTATGGCCAGACCATCAATCCGCTCCCCTGGTCCCGGCCGATGCGGGGATCCTACCCGTACGACATCGTTTTCAACGACTCTGCATCGCAGTACCTCACGCTCAGAGGGCTGGAGGACGGCATTCCCCCCGTTCCGATCCCAGATATCAGTTCCGGTGTGGTGAATCTGCCGAGGGACGTCTTCATGCGGTCGCCAAACGCCGGCGTCGAAGCTTTCCCGGGCTCTGGGTCAGGCCTCGATCGGGCCTCCATCAAGCAGTGGAACATCGCATTCGAGCATAGGCTGCCGGGAGACCTGATAACCGAGGTAGCCTATGTCGGAACCCGCACGGACGGCGGCTATGCTGACCTGAACATCAACTACGGCGAGCCGGGCGGCGATAACGCCGCGCGCAAGTATCGCTCCGTGGCCGGCAACACCGCCATCAACGACTGGGCCGCGCGCACCAAGAGCCGGTACCACTCGCTGCAAGTATCGCTGAACCGCCCATTCAAGAAAGGGCTCATGTTAAAGGGCGCCTACACTCTCAGCCGCGCCATGGGCATGACCGACGAAGACGGCTGGGTTGGCCTCACATGGAATCACCCGATGATGTATGGAGAAAACTACGCACTAACGGGTTTTGATAGGACACACGTCTTCCAGATGGGCTTTCTCTACGATCTGCCCATCCTGAAAAATTCCAGCACCACTTCAGGCAATCTCCTCGGTGGGTGGCAGCTCAACGGCATCTTTGCCACATACTCGGGTACACCCTACTCCATTGGAGGCACGAACAATGCCCTGTTGTGTTCGGGCTGCGGCTCAATCCTTATCAACGTCAGTGGCGATCCGAAGCCGGTGGGCAAGGTGGGATCGAGCACCACTCAAACGTACTACGACAAGAGCCTCTTCTCGCAACCGGCTGGAATCGCGAGGGAGGGCTTCGGCAACTCGGGCCGCAACCGCTTCCGCGCGCCGTCGGTCTGGAACCTCGACCTCTCGCTCTTCAAGCAATTTAATATGTGGGAGCGTGTGAAGCCGGAGTTTCGCATCGAGGCGGCCAACGTCCTCAACAACACTAACTGGGGTGCGCCGGTGACGGACTTCAATAATCCCAACTTCCTGCAGTTCACGCCGGGACAGTCCTCGGGTGCGCGGCGAGTACAGCTCGGGCTGCGAGTGACGTTCTAGCCGGCCGCCCGGCCTGCCGATCGTCACGTGATTGAGGTCGCCGGTGAACTCTCGATAGGGCAAACTTACGAGATTACCCGGCGGCCGCCTAATTGCTATTGCTCCCGTTTCTCTCTTCCTGAATTTCAGCGTTATACCTGGCCAGGTAATGGGAAGGTGAGGCTTCAAATTCTCTCAACTATACAACTATTGTAACCAATTATTGTTTTGCGCAATTATCAACTCTCTCTGCGTTTCAATAGCGATTTTACCGACGCGATCGCGTTATCGAAAGCTTCCTTATCTTTCTGCGGGCTGCAATTCACTGCCCGATCGTCGATGAACGCCGCCGCGCGCGGTTTTCCCTGTCCGATATAAACATCCGTGTAGGGAATTTTGTGTTTCTCCAGCCAATCTATGATCTGGATCCGCATTTGCGCGGGCGAGAGTGAATAACCATCATCGCCGCGGCGCCGGTCCTCCGAGCAGCGCGAGCTGAAAATAATGATATCCGCAACTTTGGCCAGTTCGTGCGCAAACTCCAATGCGCCCGGAACAGGAGCGCCGATGTTCTCTGCTCCTCGCCATCGGTCGTATTTTGCCAGCACTCCATCCAGATCTACGCAGACACGCGGTTTCTGTTTCGGTACGGCTACTTTCGGTGAGGGCGCCGCATTCTTTATCGTGCCTTTTTTAGCGCTCTTTTTTATGCCCGGAAGCGGGGAAGGGCGTAAGGAAATCAATGCTTCAACGGCTTCGTCGCCTTCCAGCCACTCGCTTTCGCCCAGCGAATCGAAATTCCAAACGCGCGTGTAATGATGATTGGTGTGATGCCGGCCGGGCAGCCGCAGGGCGTAAGGCAAATGGCCGGGCTCCACGTGAGCCTTCGGCGGAAACACTTCGGGCCGTCGCGGAAGTCCGAACTCAGCCCAATCGTCGCGCAGCTCCGAAACGAAGGCGAAGACATCCGCCAGCGGATATTCGCGATCCAGCAGCGCCCACACGTGATAGCCCCCGGCGCCGCTGCTGTCCATCACGCATGGATCGATATATTTTTCGCGCAGCCGTCCAGCCCACGTCAGGCACGCCGCCAGATTAGCCGCCGCCATTTCATCGGCGTTTGCGACCGTCGGGTCGTGCAGATCGACGTCCACGGCCAACCATTTCGCGGTGTTGTGGTCGCTGATTGCATGTAAACCGATCAGATGCGAGCGCGATCGCCCGGCAAAATGGCGCCGGAGTTTTTGCAGAGTCACCATGTCGGTGCCGAGCGCCCGGCGTTCGGGTATCGGCAGCATTACGACGCCGATCTTGTCGCCGCGGAGCGTATATTGGCTCCACACGTCGCGGCGGTTGACCAGCCGCTCCATCGCCCATCGGGCCAGGTCATCAGCGCGCTCTTCCCATTCATGAGCGATCCAGAGCAGTCTCTTATTTCCGGCAAATTCGCTAAATGGTGCGGCCATGAGTTATGTGACCTTCTCCCATCCACCGACAAAATTTTCGTCCGCCAGCCGCTGGAACCATTTACGAGCGGCCTTTTCTGTCTTGGCCACGCGGATCTCCCGTTCCAGCGGGTTCTGGCGATTCGGACTGAAATCGGTTAGATAGACGACATAGCCGGGAAAATTAGACATACCCTCTTTATTGGTTTTCCACAAGAGAAGTTTCCTGACCATGCGCTGCCCCTTCATAACTTTGGTGTACACCACCCGCTCTATCAATTTACTTTCCGGCGCAAGCTCCTCGCGGGCGGATGTCTCGGCCTCCTCGACCAAGATGACCGCTTCGAGCTGGCGGATATTCACGTCCTCGACGTTGGCTTCTTTATCATCGCGCATCCGGACGAACTGCGGCGAGATAACGCTGGCGAGCGGCATCCGGGCGATTGATTGATATTTTTCGCCATTCCATTCCAGCACCATTTTCTTGATCGGATCGCCTTTGGAACCTTCGGCGATCAAATCGAGCGCCGATATCTCTATCACCGGGCCCGGCTCAATCATTTCATATGCGACGTAATCGTTATTGACCGCGACGTAATCCGACGGCGCGACGCGGCGTTTCAACTGGCTGACGATATTTTTGCGGTCGTCATCAGTGAAGCCGCCGCCGACGCGCGCGAATTCGTGAAATGTCCCGTCCTGGCGCATGACGGCGACCAGCAGATCGTGGAGCAATCCCTTGCGGTCATCGATGCCTTCGGAGAAACCGATGATGGCGACATCGATGTTATGGCGTTCTTTGATCTTGTACCAGCCGGCTTGATCGTGACGAACCACGAGCCCTTCCGCGCCGCCCCCCGCTACCCACTCGTTGAAAAGCTCGCGAACCGCTTTCAGATCTTTGGCAACTTTATGCTCGGCCGGATGTACGAGTTTGCCTTTTTCGAACCAGCCGTCGAGCAGTTTGATGACATTCGCCGCCGCCGTAACCGGCTCATTGTCTATTTCGATAACGTCGAATACTGCCACGGAGAGCTTTTCCAACGCGGCTTCGGACGAGGGAGAACGCAGCGTGCTGCTGACCTGGTAAACCTTGTTCGCCTTCTTATTCCCGCTCGGCGCATATATCTCCGCCCCGAGCAGGCACGATCCGACCTTCGCCTTTTTCAACAGTTTTTCTGCCTCCTCATAAGCGGGCAACCCGCCGCGCACGGTGCCGCGCGGATTTATTGAAAGCAGTTGGTTGCCGTCGAAGGCGAGCAGGACGAATTCGCCGTCGTATTTGCGCGAAACGTAATAACCGTTCGCAGGTAGTATGCGGGAAATGTCCTCGGATGAGAGAGGACGCATCATCCCGCTCAGGCGGCGTTTGTATTCCTGCGCGCGCGCCTGGAGCGTCGGGTCCGCCAGCGCGTCGGCCACGCCGATGAAATAATCACCCTTTTTTCGAGTAAATCTCGAACGATCGAATTTCAGGTTGATAGCCATCAGACCTCCTCGACCTTTTTCGGTATCTTCAATTCCATATTCGAAAGATGCAGGATCAAACAGTAAGCGTCACCATCGACGCGTCCTTCGAGAAAGGCGTTGTACGGTTTTCCCCCGCGATTGAAGATCAGCGGCTGGTTGCCCTTCTCGCCGCCGCGCAGCAGCAGGAGCGAATCTTTGTCGTGCAGCTCCTTCGCGATCTCATAAAGAAAATCATAGGTCAGCCCGTTGACGTGGATGAGCTGCTTTTTAGTGGCAAAAACGAATTTTTTCACCGCCTCTTTTTTCTTCATGAATTTTCCGGTCCACTTGAGCGGCACGTCGCTGTTGACATTCTGCAGCTCTTTTTTGCGCGGGCGACGCTCGCGCACGCTTCCATCCGGTTGGTAAATCACTTCGAATTCTTCCACAAAGTGAACGATCCCCTTTTCGCTGACATAGACCCGCGATGTCTCGCCCAAAAACATGCCGAAATGTTCGATATCGATCTCCGGATCGCCCTCTACCAATTTTTTCCCCAGCTTTTCCAGGTCGCCGTCTTTTTTGGTGAGCGCTGACAGGTCGTGTACAACATCTGTCTTCAGCAGGCGGCGGTTTATTACCAGATTGCGGTCTTCATCGATGTAGTGGATATCGCGTCTCGGCCGCACCGCTTCCAGCGCAACAGTCGCATCCCTGTTTTTTGCGTTGCTGATATTTATTGCCATAACTTTTCTCCATCAAAACAGATCGAATTCTATCTCTTCGCCCGAAATCTCTTGCTCCTCGACCGGTTCGAGCACGCTAGGTTGATTGAGCTTCACGAACTGGAGAGTAGTGTTGGATCCGATGATCATGAAAACGGCTTTCTCATTTCCGACCAGAAACGCCGTGTCGTATTCCAGCCCGCCGCGGTAGCTGAAATCGAATTTATAGATCGAGTTGCCGGACCGAACGTCATCGAGAATCGCGAAATCGGAACCTTCGGGCGGCGTCAGGAGATAGACGGATTTTACGGTATGCGAGAGATATTCATCGATGGTGGATTCATAAAGCAGATTCGGCGCGCTGAATGACGACGGAACTGGTTCGACTTCATCCCCGTCGGAGGTAATAGGAATAAGTTTTTTGCGGTCTACTGAATTGCCGTCCACATCAAGCGAGGCCAGCGATGTGCCGCCCGTATCGATCAGCGTCTTACCATCCACATCCAGTATTTGCAGAAAAGCCCTGTTGCCTTCTTCGTCAAAAGCTTCAATCTCGATATTGCCGTAAAGTTTATCCCGGTCGATTTTTTGCATCTGAACCGGAAAATCTTCTCCGTCCAAGGAAAGTACCAGCGACCGCGCCATTTATGCTCCTTTACTTCTTTAACACATGTTGTAATTCGATGTCTTATGAGGATAAATCTCAGAGTCTTTATCTTCAAGGATGCAATACGGACATCTATACCTATTTCGTTTAGATTTTTGCGTGATGTAAATCTATATCGTAGTTAATTGGTTGGAACCGGATTCTCTGCAGAGGGTGCCGGGTTGTACTGGAGCAGCAGCAGACATGAAGTAGCTAGCGGCTGTCGTGTGTGCACTTTGAAACCCTTCCAATAAGTTTCTCATTCGATGTCGTCATTTATATCCTATCAAGGCACAAGTCCAATAATATGTTCAGCAAGCTTGAGGAAGTCTTCGGCACGGGTCAATTGTTCCGTAGCATCATTTTCGGTAAGCCCTGATTGCACGTCGTAATCGCCAACATTGCGTAGCTGTTCGCTTTCAATCAAATAACGGTGATACTCGGCGGGCACGCGTCCGGTCTTTGCAAAATGCTGCCCGAAAGCCGCGATCACAGCTGAGTGTTTTGAAAAAGACAATCCTTCACCTGATAGAAATGCCTGGGTGACATAAAACATCGCATAATATGCGCGGGATATGGAGAAATCGTAATACTTTTAATTTGCCAACAACCGAGCAGCATCGATACTCGAATAGGCTTTTCGCAGGAGCGCCTCTTGCTCCGAAGTCATACAGCTACACCCTCTCGCCGGACATTGCGAAGTAGAGGACTCTGTTCATGGCTATATCGCTCTGTTGGCATAAACAGGCATGAGATGATGACATCATATTTGAGTGATAATTGAGAGACGACGCCGCCAGTGCGATGGATTTCCTCTCCAGGACTCAATTTCCCATTGAGAACAATGAGCACATCGATGTCTGACCCGAGCTGAGCGTCGCCGCGAGCTTGCGACCCATAAAGAATAGCCTGTTCGAGGCGCTCTCCGTAAATACCCTCCAGCGCCTGACGCAGATCATTCAGAATTGTAGATAGCCGTTCGTTCATCTAGCTCAATCTCCAATCAGAGAGATTCTACTACTTTTTCGTTAAAATGCGGATAGAGGGACTCATTGGTTATCATAGATTGGATTTATAAGTTGTGCCTGCTTGTATGAGCTTGAAGTCTTGTTTCATTCGGTTCGTAAAGCCGTTATCGGGTCAACCTTTGTCGCCCGCCGTGCCGGTAGGTAACATGCGATTAGTGACACGATCAGCAGACCGAACGCGACAATACCGAATGTTATCGGGTCCGAGGGGTTGATCTGGTAAAGCTGGCTAGCCAGCAAGCGTACCAACCCGAAGGCGCCGACCATTCCTATGCCTACACCGACAAATGCCGGTCGCATTCCCTGGCGGATGACCTGCGCCAGCACATTTTGCCGCTGCGCCCCCAGCGCCATGCGTATGCCGATCTCGCGCGACCGCTGGCTGACTCCATAGGTAACCACGCCATACAACCCCATAACGGTCAGCAGGAGCGCAGCTGTCGCGAAGAGACCGAGCAACAATGTGCTGAAGCGCGGCCGCGCCGTCGCCTTCACCACGAGTTCGGGCATCGTACGGTAGTTGGCCACAGGGAGCGATGTATCAAGTTGCTTGAGCTCTCTCTGAATCGCGTTGCGCAGTGAAGGCAGCGCTGTTGCATCGGCGCGCACCGTCATCGCCATCACGTCATACGGATCCTCTGAATGAGGATGATAGAGTTGTGGACGCGCCGGCACCTCAAGTGAGAACCCCCGCACGTCGTGCACGACGCCGACAATCGTTCTCCAGTCTCTGTCGCCGCCAAATACCCGTTTGATGCGTTTACCAACGGCATCGCCCGCGGGGAAGAACTTCCGCGCCAGGGTCTCGTTAACAATAGCGACAGGTGGTTTGTCTATCGTGTCTGTCACATCGAAGTCGCGCCCACTCACGAGATTTATTCGCATGGCTTCAAAATAACCGGGGGTGATCACGCGGTTTTCCGCCAGCGGTTCCTTGCCTTGCGGTACTCGCTCCGCGCCTTCGACTGCAAAATAGGTCATATCTTCATAACCACCCAGAGGCAAATTGGAGATCGCCCCGACCGCAAGCACTCCAGGCAAACTGCTCAATCGCGTGCGCGCCTGCTCGACGAATTGCGCTCGCTGTCCGCCATCCGGATAGAGCGCGCGTGTCAGCGTTAACTCGAAAGTGGCGACACCCTCCGGTCTGAATCCCGGGTTGACTGCTATAAGCTTCTGAAAACTCTGGAACATCAGGACGGCGCCGACTAACAGAACAGCGGCGAGCGCAACTTCGGCGGTTACCAGCAAACTATGGCCCCTGTTGTGTCCCGCGGAGTTTGCACGCCCGGCATTCTTGAGCGCTTCAGTAAGATTCAGCTTCGATGCCTGGATGATGGGAACCAGGCCGAACAGTATGCCGGTTAGGAGAGAGATCGATGCGGTGAAGAGAAAGACATTAGTATCCAATGAGATGTTCTGTAAGCGCGGCACAGTAGGTGGGATGAAGCCTAGCACGAGATCCAATCCACAGTAGCCGAGCAGCAATCCGAAGCTGCCGCCAAGCGTAGCCAAGAGCAGGCTTTCGGTTAACAACTGCTGGATGATACGCGCGCGCCCTGCGCCGATAGCGGCGCGGACAGCCATTTCGCGGCGTCTTGCAGCGGCGCGTGCCAGCAGGAGGCTTGCGATGTTGGCGCATGCGATCAAAAGAAGGAAGCCAACCGAACCGAGTAGAACCAGAAGTGGCGTGCGCGTCTCGCCGACCATCTGATTGAAGAGCGGCGTCAACCAGACACGCCAACCCTCGTGAGTTTGTGGATAATCTCTAGCCTGCCGCACTGCGATGCCGTCAATCTCGGCTTGCGCCTGCGCCTGGGTGACGCCCTTTTTCAGCCGTCCGACCAGGTTGAAAAATCTTCGCACTCGATTCTGCCAGCTGCCTGGCGTCCCAGGCCAGCGGTGTCCAAACATCGGTCTTTTCCGGCAGGTTGTAAACAGGCGGCATCTCATTCGCTCGCGGAAAATGAAAACCTTCGGGCATTATGCCGATGATTCTGCGTGGCACCCCATCGATTTTGATAGTTTTACCGAGTATCTCCAGGTCACCACCGAATCGCCGCTGCCAGAGGGCGTAACTGATGATCGCGACACGGTCCTGGCCCGGTTGCTCTTCTTCGGTTGAAATATTGCGGCCGAGGAGCGGTTGGACGCCGAGTGTCGGCAGCAGATTCGCTGTCACGTCAACCCCACCGACGCGCTCAGATTCGCTGCTGTTATCAGATAAACCGGCGGTATTGGACTGGAACGCAGCAATCTCTTCAAAGCTGTTGGCGCTCGCGCGCCACTCGGGCAAATCTGCGTTGGCAGGCGGGAGTTCGTGAAAACCGAGTTGCCAGGCTGGATTGTCGGTCCAAAGCATGAAGAGACGATCCGGCTCATGGAATGCCAGTGGTCTCAGCAAAACTCCGTTGATGACGCTGAAAATCGCCGTATTCGCGCCGATGCCGAGCGCAAGGGTAAGCGTCGCCACCAAAGCGAATCCAGGATTTTTCATCAGCGTTCGTGCGCCGTAGCGGAGATCTTGCACCAAATCATCGAGCCATTTCAGGCCGCGCGCATCGCGGCTCCGGTCTTTGGCCTGTTCGACTCCGCCGAAGGCGCTACGGGCGGCGAGGCGAGCCTCTTCTGGATTCATACCCAGACGGAGATTTTGCTCTGTCTGTCGATCTATATGGTGTTGCAGTTCATCAGCCAATTCCTGCTCGGCTTGTGATTTTCTGAACAGCGCCCGTAATGCCGTCATCAATTTGTTGGTAAGCATTCCGATCTCCTTTTTCGGCGCCTCTTTGTCAGGTATGCCATCAGATTAAGCACCTCTCGTGTTTCGATAGGGCAGAGGTTAATGACTTACCAATCGGTTGTCAATAGATGGATGAGTTTGTTTCGATCAATGACTTGATCACTCAGGATCGATCCGGATTGCCTGTTTCATGGGAATAAAGCTAAAAAGGCAAAAAGAGCAAAAAGCGAATCTTTTTGCTCCTTTTGCCTTTTAGTCATCTCTCTAGTTAGTAGCACCGCCGCGAGACAGTGCCACTAACAGGTTTGAACGTTACAAATTATCGCGCATAGAGGGAGACTTTCGGCGCCGTCCGCGAGTACGAATTCGCCTTGCTGAAGTGGAATTCGACGCCGCTGATCGCCCGATCATTACCGCGCAGATCGATGGCGCGCGTCTGACCGCCCGCAGCAATCCGGTTGCGAAGGTCGACCTCTTCTTTGCTGCCGTTTGCAAATTGAACCACAACGCGCTGAAACTCTACCGGTGCGCCGGCGACGCGCAGCTGAATGCTTTGAAATCTGCCCTCGGTTCGGCCAATCCCGATCCGGTCGTGATCACTCTGGCCGTTCACCGTCGTCTGTCCCAGATAGACCCAGGGGCCTGGTTTCGGGTTGACTTTCTCCCCGTAGAGGGACACGCGCGGTAGAGAGCTCGCCCGCCAATTCGCCTTGCTGAAGTGGAAGTCGACGCTGCTGATAACCCTGTCATAACCGCGTAGATCGATGGCGCGCGTCTGACCGCCCGCAGCAATCCGGTTGCGAAGGTCGACCTCTTCCTTGCCGCCGTTTACGAAATTGACAACAACGCGCTGAAACTCTACCGGTGCGCCGGCGACGCGCAGCTGAATGCTTTGAAATCTGCCCTCGTTTCGGCCGATCCCGATCCGGTCGTGATCACTCTGGCCATTCACAGTCGTCTGTCCCAGATAAACCCATCGTTTGGCTTCT
Source organism: uncultured Acidobacteriota bacterium (assembly GCA_963796275.1). Classification (GTDB taxonomy): domain Bacteria; phylum Acidobacteriota; class Blastocatellia; order RBC074; family RBC074; genus JAKEHZ01. The sequence continues at coordinate 362,328 of CAWCKY010000006.1, forward strand.
TTGGCAAGGCCCGCCTGGCCGATGCTCAACAGCAAGAATAAAGCTCCCACGATTCGCGTAAATTTTGATGTCGCCATATTTTCTCCTCGTTACTTTTATTTTTGTTTTATCAGTGCGCTTCATACCTCGCATTTCAGCGCCATTCCCCGTTATTCAAACTGTTCAAACCCTTCTACTCTCTAAATTCCGCAGTCGATAACACTTTTGCATCTCGCGTGCCAACGCTGTCCATGGTCATCTTTCATCCCGAAATGCTGTGATCAGGAGGGTTCCGCTGATGTTTCGTTGATGTGTGCACGTATGGTATCGCAGCCGAGGATACGATGTGGTATAGGAGAGAGTCGGAACGGTATGTGAGTGCGAAACTTCACATATTTATCGCACGCCAACTTTCACATAAATCGTGCGCGGCTCTGCCCATGTCGGGAAGAGAAAACTGAATCCCGACTGTTGCAGTATGCCCGGAATAACTCGGCGACTCTTTAAGATCAATTCTGTTTCGGTACATATCAGGGAGAGCGCCTATCTCCAACATCCAAACGGTTGCCGGCAGCCCAAACCTGATTCCCCATGCCTGGCGCAGGATTCGCATACAAAAACTTTGTTTCCCCAGTACTTAAGGTCTTTAAAAAATAGATGCGGCCACGCCATCCAGCGTAGGGGAGGCCTGTGTGTCTGCCCGGATTTATGTTGCGCTGCTCAGGGCAGACACGCAGGTAAAACATGCAGTTTGTCCCACGTGTTTGCTGTTATAGAAAGTTCAATCGTTGATGGCAACAATCGATGCTATTCGATCCTTCGAGTCACATACGCACCTTCCATATGTTTGTTCATCCGCACGGCTGGAAGCGCCATATCGCCGGGCATGGTAATTTCAAACCTTTCCGCAACCGCAAAACCCAAAGCTTTGTAAAATGGCTCGCCCGGTAAGGTGGCAACCAATTCAAGCGTCACGTATCCAGCTTTTAGAGCCGCATCCTCGCAGGCATCCAGAATTCTGCTTCCGATCCCTTTCCGCGCCCAGCCTGGGTGAACAAAAAACGCGCGAATTCGGGCTGGTTCAATATCAGGATCAAGTAAGGCATCCTCACCTGACTTGGTCTGATCGCCCCCGAAGAGGGTTTTGCGCATGCTCCAGCCGCCGCAACCGACAATCTGACCTGCCGCCTCGGCGACAAAATAAGTGCCATCGACGATGAGCTGGGAATCAACACCGAAGATATTTACCAAAGCGCTCTCGATTTGTTGCTCGGAGTAATAACCCTTACTCAGACGGCGAACCGAGTCCGATATAAGATGTTCGAGCGCCGGCATATCATCATTCGTCGCTCTGCGAATCAGTATATTCATAATGATCGAATCCGCTCGATGAACGCAGCTCTGCAACCTCCTAGGGATTCGTCGGCATTGGGTTTCGCTCGACAAACTGGCGCTGATGCCAGTACGGATAAATCGGCGTAATTGCGCTGGCAGCATCTAGTTGAGCAACCTGTTTTTCAGTCAGATTCCATCCGGCTGCGCCCAGGTTTTGTCTGAGCTGCGACTCGTCGCGTGCGCCGATAATCACGCTCGCCACAGTGGGGCGCTGTAACAGCCAGTTCAGAGCGATCTGTGTCACTGTCTTTCCCGTTTCCCTGGCCACATCATCCAGAGCATCGACTACGTTATAGAGCAGCTCATCGGGGACAGGCGGACCCTGTTCTGCAGTCTGATGCAGTCTGCTGACCGGGGGGAGCGGCTGGTTACGACGGATCTTACCGGTGAGGCGTCCCCACCCCAGCGGGCTCCAGACGAGCGTCCCGATCTTCTGGTCGAGCGCGAGCGGCATAAGTTCCCACTCGTATTCGCGCCCGATAAGCGAATAATAGGCCTGATGGGCGGCATAGCGGGTCCATCCATACCTATCCGAAACAGCAAGCGACTTCATCAGATGCCAGCCGGAGAAATTGGAACAGGCGATGTAGCGAACCTTACCGCTTTGTACGAGATCGTCGAGCGTTCGCAGCGCTTCTTCGACGGGAGTCAGCGCATCGAATCCATGCAGGGTATAAATGTCTATGTAATCTGTATTCAACCGGCGCAAACTAGCTTCGCACGAAATTGTCAGATGATGGCGTGAAGAGCCGACGTCGTTCGGGTCTTCGCCCATACGAAAGGTCGCCTTGGTTGAAATGAGAGCTTTGTTTCGGCGCCCTGAGATAGCTTGGCCCAGGACCTCTTCCGACAGGCCATTGGAATAAATATCTGCGGTATCGAACAGGTTGGCGCCCGCATCCAAACAAATATCGACCAGACGGCGCGCCTCTGCGACGTCGGTATCGCCCCAGGCGCGGAAGAATTCGTTTCCACCGCCGAAGGTAGCTGCGCCGAAACTGAGGGCGGGCACCTTCAAGCCAGATCCGCCGAGTTGTCTATATTCCATTATTTTCCTCCCTTTCCCTTCAAAAAATTTCTATTCAGTACTCTCTTATGCAAATTTCGGTCTGTCAATGGATAATGCCTGCCCACCATATCGGAATAATCGTTGCCCGAAAACAGATGACAAATCGGCAACGATAACGGACAATTATTCCCCCGGCACTTCGAATCCCTCAAACCTGATGAGGAGGATGAATCCACAAGATGCGATTAATTATTTGCGTTATGCTCCTGTGTTTGCTGGCGAGTCTCAGTGTGTTTGCTGCTGAGAACGGCCGCCGTGTAGTGATTTACAATGAGATTGCGACAGAAGTTGAAGCGCCAGCCAAAACGCTCGGGTCTCCCGGCACCGACGATCTGTGGGTGACGCTGGCCGACCTCAAGCGCGCGACCCAATTTGTGCTCAAGCCGCAAGGCGTCTGTCGCGATGAGTTCTGCTATCCGATCCCCAAGGCGCGCCGATCGGCTTTTTTGTCTAAACAGGGATCGGTCACCTGGTTCAATCTGAGCGAGTTCGCGCGGATGCTGCGACAGCCTGCAGCTTATGACGCGGAGCAGGCTGCCTGGTACTTCGGGCCGATGGCGGAAGATCAGAACGGTTACATCGCTTCGCTCATCGCGCCTGACTTCAAGCTGCCCGACGCCCAGGGCAAGCCGCACTCGCTCTCCGATTTTCGCGGCAAAAAGGTTTTGTTGTTGACCTGGGCTTCGTGGTGAGGATGCCGCTTCGATCTGCCTGGATGGCAGAAACTTTATAGCGAACTGAGGGAAAAAAATTTCGAGATCATTTCCGTCGCGCAGGACACGGGCGGACTTAAAGATGCAGGGAAGTGGATAGATGCAGCCAAACCGGAATACACCGTGCTGATCGACACACAGCATCTCGTCACTCGGCTTTATAACATGGTCAATGTGCCGACCGCCGTATGGATCAATGAAAAAGGGCGCATAGTGCGGCCGAACGAAGTCGCCTTTGTAGACGATCGATATAAATCGATGCACAAACTTGAAGCCAACGAATATCTCAATGCTATTCGTGATTGGGCGGCGAACGGCGAAAAGAGCGCCTTCGTGATCCCAGCCAAAGAGCTGAAGGCCAGGATCGCGCCGCAAAACCCCGATTGGGCGCGCGCGGCGGCTGAATTCGGTCTGGCCGAATATCTCTATCGCAAGGGGTTGGGGGAGGCCTCGATCAAACATTACAAGGAAGCGCAACGACTCAACCCGGAAAGCTGGAACTACAAACGCCAGGCGTGGGCGCTCTCGGACGCCGAGCGTGATTACGGGACGAACTTTATGAAAGAGGTGCAGAAACTGAACGGTAAGCCATATTATGCGCCTCGCCAACTGCCGGAAGCGAAGAAAAAGGATTGATGCAGAATTCCGGTTAAGCTGCAAGTGAGAGATTTTTATGTCGGCACACAAGTAAAACTCGATGGCCCGATTCCCGGCGTCAATTTTCGATGTCGAGTTTCGGGCCGCCGGCTTTCTGGAACTCATCTATCCGACTAGATTTAACCTTGACAAAGGCATGAGCGCACCGATTTATCACACCCGCTGCCTGAGGCTGCACGCATCTGATTAGTGCGCAACTAATCCATCCTTCCAAAGAGTTACATAGTTAAATAACTGTTTGACTACTTCCCGCCAGGCAGGCTAAAATGCGCTCCGACGGCGAGCATGGCTGTTGCACTGATCGCTGGCGAATCGAATTCTGTGGTTGAACATACGAAGGAGGGAGAAAAAAATGGGTGATAAGAAGAAGATTGCGTTAATAACGGGAGCCAACCGAGGCATAGGGTTTGAAACGGCGCGTCAACTGGGGCGGAGGGAGATCAAAATCCTCCTCGGCGCACGCAACGAGAAGCTCGGCAAAGAAGCCGAAGCCAGTCTCAAAGGCGAAGGGCTGGACGTCGAATTTTTGTTGTTGGATGCGGCTGATGAAAAAACTCACGCAAGCGCCGCGAAATATATCCAGGAAAAATTCGGTCATCTCGACATCCTCATCAACAACTCGGGAGTCAATCTCGAGGGCAACCCTGAAAATCCAATAAAACCGGCGAGTCAAACGCCGCTCGAGATATATCGTAAAACCTTCGAGACCAACTTTTTTGGCCTCGTCGCGCTGACCCAGAAATTATTGCCGCTCATCAAGAAGAGCGATTCGGGGAGAATCGTTAATTTATCAAGTGTACTCGGCTCGACGACTTTGCATTCACAACCGGAGAGCATTATCTACGATGCGAAAGTCCCTGCTTATGATGTATCGAAAGCGGCGGTCAATTCCTTCACGGTCCATCTGGCATATGAACTCAAGGACACGCCGATCAAAGTCAATGCCGCGCATCCGGGCTGGGTAAAAACCGATATGGGCGGGGAGAATGCGCCGATGGGGATAGAAGACGGCGCCCAAACCTCAGTGGCTCTGGCCTTACTCGCAGACGATGGTCCTACCGGAAAATTTATTCATCTAGACAGGGAACTCCCCTGGTGAATTTAAATAATGAAATTTGGCATCAATATTTTGAATTTCGGGCCCGGAGCCAATCCCGCATCTCTGGAGCGCTGGGCGCGATTTGCCGAGGATACCGGATGTGGCTTTCCGACTCTCCGCTCCCCGATGACAAACGATTGGCGGGAGAGGGGACGATAGACCAGGTTCGCTCGGATCTCGAGGATCTGGCAGCTCTGGGTGCGGAGTACGTATTGCTGGATACTTACAGAGGGCCTGATCACAAACCGGAAGATGATTGGGCAATGCTTACCTTATTTACTGAACGGGTTCTCGATTCAGGGCCCCGTGATGTGCGCTAACGTTAATGCAGGGGTGAATACCGATGGCCAAAATGCTTGACAACATAGAGGGGATGTTGAAAGGCGATATCCCTCATCCTCCGATCGCGCAGCTTATCGGATTTCGCATCGCTTCTATTAAACCGGGAGAGGCTGTTATCGAGTTGGAAGCCCGCGAAATCCACGCCAATCCGATGGGTACGCTTCACGGGGGGGTTCTTTGCGATGTCGCGGATGCCGCAATGGGAATGGCTTTCGGCGCTACGCTCGACGAAGGCGAATCATTTACGACGCTCGAGCTTAAGATCAATTTTCTAAAGCCGGTTTGGAAGGCCAGGCTCAAAGCCGTCGGACGGGTCGTTAAACAGGGACGCACGATAAGCCTTATTGAATGCGATGTGATAGACGAGCAGGGAAGCCTGGTTGCGCGAGCTGTCAGTACCTGCATGATTTTGAGAGGCGATATGGCGGCCGGAAGGTGAGCGGTAAGAATAAAAACAAAACAGGCGAAATTGAAGGAAACAATTGAAATGGCCTTTTCGATCGTCTCCCTATTTCGCCTGTCTTTGTACGTTCAATTCAATTGTTTATCGCCGGATTTAATCGGCCACGCTGTTCCGGCATAAATATCCTGATATCAGCTTCAAAATTGTAACTTCTACGCTCGTTCCGTTGCTTCTGTCTGATCTTCGGAGCATTTCTGAGCTTGACGCCGGCCGGCAAGAGTTTGGCTACGAGCGATTCTGCGTGCCGGCGGATTTCCGGCGCTAATGTCATCAAATAAGATGCATCGTCCCGGGCGATCGCCTGCAACGCTTCGCGTAGCGGCTGCCAGTTCTCACCACATTCCGCATCATCGATCAACCGCGCGGCCTCATTACCGTGGCCAGTCGCCACCGCGTCGCGGAAGAACATGATGATTTCGGGCCAGGCTTCTTTGTGCAATGAGTCATTTCCTTGCTGGATGAATGCGCGCGCATGTTTGACCGCCTCAACCCAGATACCACGCCTCATTAGAATGCAGGCGAGCGTATGAATGTTGATCAGGTCCTTATCACGGCTTGCAATGATCGACCGCCGCGAATATTCCTCCGCTTCATCGAGGGGCTTATTGTTGAGATAGAGCTGCCAGGCCAGATTATTCAGGAAAGAGGCATTCTCCGGGCTCAACTTGACGGCTCTTCGATATGCTTTCTCTGCATCTTCGGGTTTGTTCAGCCTATCGCTCAGCAGAATTCCAAAATCGTGCCATACACTGGCATTGTTCGGTTCAAGTTCGAGCGCTTTACGATAAGCGGCTGCGGCCTCCGAAACGCGATTGGCTTTATTCTGCAGTAATGACCCAAGGCATTTCCACGCCGAAGCATAGGTTGGATTGAGTTCGATTGCTTTGCGGAAGGCTCGTTCGGCTTCATCGAAGCGGTTGTGCTGCGATTTGAGTAATCGACCCAGATTATACCAGGGCAGCGCGAATTTCGAATCGAGTTCGATCGCCAGGTAGTAAGCTGCTTCCGCTTCGTCTGCGCGGTTGAGGTGTTCTATCAGTAGGTTGCCGTAATCGTTCCAGGAGTATGCGTCGTGCCCGCCCAGGGTTTTTATTTGCGGATATGCCCACTCCAGTTTCTTTCGGCTACCGGGAAGCTTTTTGATCCTGTTAGCCCATAAGAGCCAAACGTGCGGCGTGCGGACACTTGGCAGAATCTTTTCGACTTCTTTGAGTAATCGAGGTTGATTTGAAGCATCCTGTTTAGCTAGACGAGCTATCACTCTGAGCGATTGGTTGCCAGTGCGCATTGCCTCGGCGTCCGCTCCCTCGATGTCGGCGTAATGGTCGAGTTTTCCCGCACAGATGGCTGCCGTCAGCGATTGAAATAAGTCCGCGCCTAACTTCTTCGAGAAACGCGTAGTCTGCCGGTCGAAACTTTGTATCAAACCAGTCACCCGGTTAGCCGGCATCGATTTAATCTCGTCGGCGATCTTCTTCTTTTCATCGAGCTTCAGAAAGAGCGCCCCACCAAGCTGTTGCCAGAACTTTTCCGGCTCCCAGCCCTGCATTCGGATATTCGCCAGACGGATCGCTGTTCGGATCGCATGGAGCTGTTGGACGCGCTCTCGGTGCGGGTTTTGTCGAGCGCTTCCGTCCGCGGGTTTTAAATTCATGATTTCCTGAGCCTGGGCTTGGATTCGCTTGCGCGCAGCGGAACGCGCACGGAAAAGTCCGATCACGTAGGATATATAGATCAGCGTCGCTATCGATGTGAGGATGAATGCAAACAACAACCAGAGCCGTTCGGGTTCACCGCCAGAGTAAACCTTCATCAGGTCCGTGGCTACGCTGCCTATCAGCGCGAGCAATAAGGCTCCTACGATTAAAAAGATAGGCCCTTTCGCCGGTAACCATGATCCGAATATCTCTGTTGTCGCTAGCCGTTTCAAGATACACCTCCATCTGCTGACTTATCAGCTTCTTCCGGCGAAATGCCGAATAATAAACTGTTTACAAGTTAGACGTTTGATTAGTTGGTTCATTCAAGTGTGACCGTCTGCCTTGAAATCTGTCGCGTGTTTTCTAATTGTAAAACGGAATCTAACTGCGGCTAGGGTCGGGGCAATTCTGAGTTAGCCGAAAATCATAAAGGCATTCAAGTATGATCTTGAAAAGTACCTTGCGTTTCTATTACACGGTGCTCAATCGAGTCAAGTCATGGATCGTATACGAGGGAATATTTTTAAATGGATTATGATTCGTCAAATATTTCTTTTGAGTCTAATAAATCGCAACGGCCCTCAGATGAAAAACTATTTACAAATTAATCATATGCCCTTCCAGTCCATGGGCTGCGTCTTTAATAGCCTCACTCAAAGTCGGGTGGGAGTGCACATTCCGGGCGATCTCCGAAGGTGTGAGTTCCGCATAACGGGCGAGGGTCAATTCGGGCAGCAGTTCGGTTACATCTGGTCCGATCAGATGTGCGCCTAACATCTCACCATATTGTTTATCGCTGATAAGTTTGACGAAGCCCACCGTGTCGCCCAGGCCGTGAGCTTTCCCGTTAGCCATAAAAGGGAACTTGGCGATGTTTATATCATAGCCGAGTGCGCGCGCCTGTTTCTCGGTAAATCCGAAGCTGGCGATCTGCGGCTGGCAGTAAGTGGCGCGCGGCATCATATCGAAATCAAGTTCGATGGTCGGTGCGCCGGCAATATTTTCGGCGGCGATGACGCCCATCGCTTCGGCCACGTGTGCGAGCATAAGTTTGGCTGTGACGTCGCCGATGGCGTAAATATGCGGGACGCTGGTCTGCATCTTCTCATTGATGTCGATTGCGCCGCGGTCGGTTAGCCTGACGTCGGTATTTTCCAAACCGTAGCCTTGAGTTCGCGCTTGGAACCCGATGGCCTGCAGAACCTTATCGGCCTCCAGCATCTGTTGTTTCTCGTCCGGGGTGGTGACGGTAACGCGGACATTGTTGCCGGTGTCTTCAATCCTCTCCACCCGGGTTTGGGTCATCACTTCGATGCCTTTACGTTTGTACTGTCTGAGCAGTTCGGCAGATATCTCCTCGTCCTCTAATGGGACGACGCGGTCCAGAAACTCGACTATGGTCACTTTTACGCCGTAGTTGCTGAGAACGTATGCGAATTCGACTCCGATGGCGCCCGCTCCGGCGATAATCATGCTGTTGGGAAGCTTGTCTTCCATTATCTGCTCCTCGTATGTCACGACGCGCTGGCTCAAATGAGAACCGGGAATCAGGCGCGTGGTCGACCCGGTAGCGATAATGCAATTCTTGAATTTCAGCGACTCCGATCCGCCTTTGTTTAACTTTACATCCAGGGTGTGCGGGTCATTGAAAGCGGCCCAGCCCTCATATTCATCGATCTTATTTTTTCGCATCAGGAAGCGCACGCCTTTGGCCCGGCCATCGGCGACATTACGACTCCGACGGAACGCTTCGCCGTAGTCGAAGGTTACCTGGCCTTCCACGTGGATGCCGAATGTCTTCCTCTCGTTTTTGAAGATGTGAACGAGCTCGGCATTCCGCAATAACGCTTTGGATGGAATACAACCGACATTGAGGCAAACGCCGCCCCAGTATTGCTTTTCTACAATCGCCGTTTTCAATCCGAGCTGGCTAGCGCGGATAGCCGCGACATATCCGCCAGGCCCAGCGCCCAACACCACGACATCGTATTCTTTGGCCATCAGGTTCTTCTCCAGTATTTTGAATTTCTAGACGACTCTTCATCACTAGTTACTGTAGTTTAATCGCTCAGCAGAATAGGCGCTAGGTCAAGTTATGTCTAGTAAGCGGGTCGAAATTTGTATTGATTGATTGGAATGGCGTACCTTCAATCTGGCGCATTACTCATCTTGAATTCGGGTTCCCAGATCGATAATCCATGCCCCTGGCAGATGCTGGTTGATTAAGCGGCTATTGAGATTGAGCCACCCCGCTGCCCGGTCGAGGATATTTGAATCGGAGGTCACCGCGATTCGATCCGTAGCCAGGATCATCATTTTGTCGGGATTCATTGTAACCTCCACCTCCCACGGCCATTGCTCTTGGGCGGCCACCTCTCTGATCCATTGCGCCAGACGGCCGCTGTTTGAAATCGGTTGATCGAGCAGCCACGTGGCGGAAGCAGGCTCCGCTGTCATGAGAGTTTCGCCAATCAAATGAATAGCTTTTTCGGTCTCCGCGACTGACCTGTATGATCCATGGACCCCCGATAGATCGCGTATACAGTTATCGCGGCAATATACCAGGAGGCCGCCGGAAAGAGCCGCTTCTACCGTTATGATAAGATTGAATCCATCGATCAGGAGACTTCGGCCCTTGATAGCTTCAAATGGAAGACCTTTCTGTTCCCGCCCGTTCTGCTGGCGGTCCGAACACGCCGCTCTGGAAACAGCCAGCCGCTGTCGCTCTTTGAGCGCGTAGCGATCTCCGACGAGCTTGAGTGAGGCCTTGGCCGTGTAACCCTTGGTGAAAAGCCAGGATAGATCAGAAACCGCGCGGACCAGATCAGGGATTTGAGCCGGTGCAAAAAGCCTCCGATCCGCCGGGTGTGCGCCTCGATGTTTGCTCTTCTCACCGTTCATTTTTCACCTCCCCCAACCTATTAGGCAGAAACAACGGGGAGGCATAGAATTATCTTCCCTCGGAAATGGAAATTCGATGGCCACTGCCATCCCGAAAGATATTTTAAAAACGGAGGTGGAACGTGAATTCGATCAACGTCGGACGTGTTTTGCTCGGCGGTTTATTGGCAGGTTTGGTGATGAACATCGGCGAATTCCTGTTGAATGGGGTATTTCTGGCGGAGCCGATGAAAGAAGAATTCCTCAGGCTCGGCCTGCCATTGGCGCCTAGTGGTAAGACCATTGCTATCTGGGTAGTATTGACCTTCATCCTCGGCATCGTCATTGTTTACCTCTACGCAATGATCCGGCCTCGCACAGGGCCTGGCTTAAAGGCCGCGATCTCTGCGGGTTTGATAGCGTGGTTCTTCGTTTATTTCTATGTGGGATTGTCATACCAGGCTATGGGGTTATGGCCTATGAGCCTGACACTGATTGGAATGGTATGGGGCTTATTCGAATACGCGATCGGAGCAATCGCTGGAGCTCGCTTATACCGGGAAGCCAGGTAGTATTGCATAAGCAATTTTCATACATGGAGACTAAACAAGCCACGGAGGCACAGAAATGCGAATAGCTTACGACGCTATCCCTTCCGCTTCCGTGGTCAATTTCTGTCAATAACTCAGCTAACCATAAACTCAGCTATCCAACCGGAGTATCTTATGAAGAAGACATTGTTCATTAGCCTAATTCTGCTGGCCTCTCTTGCCGTCGGGGAGACTGGGGCATTTTCGCAGAAACCGGATGAAAAGGCCCCGCCGTTAGAACTTGAAATGTATCAATTCGGGTTGCTCAAACGCGGTCCGAAATGGACCGGCGGGAACACTCCAGAGATACAAAAGATTCAGGAAGGCCATATGGCCAATATCAACAAGATGGCGAAGGCCGGGAAATTAAGGGCTGCCGGGCCAATGGGTGACGATGGCGAGATCCGCGGCGTCTTTATATTCAAAGCGGCGTCATTAGGTGAGGCGCGATCGCTTGCAGCGGAAGATCCGGCCATCAAAGCGGGACGACTGACTCTTGAATTACACGATTGGTTGGGGCCGAAGAATATCGGCGTAAAAGTGCAGGAGGAGTTGAAAACGAATGCGAACCCGAAATACACGATGACCAAATACTACTTGACGCTTCTCAGGCGCGGCCAGAAGAGTACTGACTTCTCGTCGCCGGAAAACCAGAAGTTGATTACGGATCATATCTCGAATGCGAAAAGGATGATGGCCGCCCGAACATTTATGGCCGCCGGACCATTTGATGAAAAAGGCGATCTGCGGGGCATCTTCGTGATCGCGGCCGGCTCACTCGAAGAGGCCCGCACGATCGCCGATGCTGATCCAGCCGTCAAAGCGGGGCTCCTGACTGCGGAAATTCATCCCTGGTATGTCGCTCAGGAAGTGTGGCCGTGAGATAAAAATGCGAAAAAGCGAAAAACCCGACTGACAGCCGTTAATTAATGCCGTGAGATTCTCATCGTACTTTTAATTTTCTCGCAACTTTCTTTTTTGAAACCGGCATGATGGCAATCATGTCTGGGCAAGTGGTATTACCTGATTTATAATCGCGGTTCCAAACACAATACAATAAATTGATGCAGCCGGGAGGCGTGACGATGTTGAAGAGTAGTCTACTCTGGAAAACTCCTATCAGATCGATTATCACGATTGTCTTCATCTTATTCGTATCGACGCTGCAATTTACGCAGACAGCCTCGATGCAACAGAAGGAGCCATCGCGCGAAGGGGTGGAGTTCTTCGAAAAGAAGATACGCCCTGTGCTCGCCGACAGCTGTTACGCGTGCCACAGTGCGAAGGCCAAAAAGCCGCAGGGCGGATTGCTGCTCGATTCTATTGATTCAATGCTCAAAGGCGGCGCATCAGGTCAGCCCTCCATTGTTCCGGGCGATCCCGACAAGAGCCTTCTCATCAAAGCCATCCGTTACACCGACCCTAAATTACAAATGCCCTTCGGCGGCAAGTTGCCTGATCAAGTTATCAAGGATTTTGAAGAGTGGGTGAAGATGGGCGCGCCCGCTCCGCGCGGCGATGCAACGGTTGCGGCGAACCGGCCCGCCTACAATTTCGACGAAGCTAAAAAATTCTGGTCCTACCGACCGATCGCGGATCACCAGCCGCCGGCGGTGAAAAATCAGACCTGGGTAAAGACTCCCATCGATCATTTCATCCTCGCAAAGCTCGAAGAGAAAAAATTGAAGCCGGTTGGCGACGCGGATAAGCGGACTTTGATTCGCCGCGCGACCTTCGACTTAACGGGCCTGCCTCCGTCTCCTGAGGAGATCGAAAAGTTTTTGACTGACAAATCGCCGAACGCTTTCGAGAAGGTCATCGACCGCCTGCTGGCTTCCCCGGCTTACGGCGAGAGGTGGGGCAGGCACTGGCTCGATCTGGTGCGTTACGCAGATACGGCCGGAGATAATTCGGACTATCCTGTGCCGGCTGCCTATCGTTACCGCAACTATGTCATCGAATCGTTCAATAAAGACAAGCCATACGACCAGTTCATCCGCGAACAGATCGCCGGCGATATTCTCGCAAGTCATCGCAGCCCGCTAGTAGATGGGAATCTCCCTGACGGCGAGGAAGACGAAGATGCTGCGGAGAAGAGAACGACTGCGGAAGAGCTGGAAAAGTCGCGCCAGGAAAAGATCATCGCTACCGGATACCTCGCCATGTCGCGCCGCTTCGGTTCGCGCAACAAGGAGATGAATTTGACGATCGATGACACGATCGATAATCTCGGCAAGACGTTTCTCGGCCTCAGCACAAGCTGCGCGCGCTGTCACGACCACAAGTTCGATCCGATCCCGCAGCGCGACTATTACGCGCTCTACGGCATGTTCAATAGCATCCGCTACTCGTTTCCGGGAGCAGAGATCTATCCGCATCCGGCTGAGATGGTCGCGCTCGGCTCCGGCGATGAAGCAGCGAGATTTTACAAGGTACAGAAGGAGTTGGAATCTCTCGACGATCGCGTAGAGTTCCTGAAAGTGGAGAGAGGGGCGGCCGCGCGCAACAAAAAGATGAGGGAAGATCAGGCTAAGAAGGAAGCGCAGGCAAAAGAAGCGGGAGCGAAGGGCGAGGCTAGAAGCGACAATGAGAGTGGCGCGCAATCCGATGAAAAAGCGAAGACAAAGGTTGTCGAGCCGAAAGGCGAGACCAGGTCGGCCGATTACGACCGCGACAGCCATAACTCTTCGAGTGCGCAGAAGTCGAAGCGTATGCCGGAAGATGTTGAAGCCGAGAACAAGGCAGTCAGAGCGCGCATCGCCGAGCTGCATGCGCGTTACCTCAAGGCCCCGAAAGCTTATGCGGTGGTCGAGGGGCAGGTGGCGAATGCTCATATTCACCGGAAAGGGGACCCGAAGAACCTGGGTGAAAAAGCCCCACGGGGATTCCTCACCATTCTCGGTGGCCAGCAGGTCCCGAAAGATCACGATGGCAGCGGGCGCGAACTGCTCGCCGATTGGATCGCTGACGCCAAGAACCCGTTGACGGCTCGCGTAATGGCCAACCGGATATGGCAATATCATTTCGGCGCAGGCATTGTGCCGACGTCCAACGACTTCGGCTCGCGCGGGCGCGCCCCGACGCATCCTGAACTGCTCGACTATCTGGCTACCCGCTTCATCGAGGGCGGCTGGTCGATGAAGAAGATGCACCGGATGATCATGCTCTCGCGCGTCTACCAGCTTGACAGCGGAGAAGAGAGGCCGGGGGATATAAAGCGCGCAGATTTGCGGGCCCGACTTTTCGCTGGCAATTCTGCGATCGATGTAAGCAACGATTACTTATGGCGATTCAACCGCCGCCGTTTGTCCGCCGAAGAGGTCCGCGATTCGATGCTTTCGACCAGCGGCCAGCTCGACACCACGATGGGCGGGGAGCACCCATTCCCGTCGGAGACGACCTGGCGCTTCAGCCAGCACGTTCAGTTCTTCGGCGTTTACGACGCTAACCGCAGAAGCATTTATCTCATGCAGCAGCGATTGAAGAAGCACCCGTTTTTTGAGGTTTTTGACGGAGCTGACACGAATATGACGGTTGGCGAACGACCGCTTAGCACGACGCCGCTGCAGGCGCTCTACCTGATGAACAATCCGTTCGTCCACGAGCAGGCAGATCAGTTCGCCCTGCGTGTCGGCATGGCCTACGATACGATGCCGGAACGGGTGGATTACGCATTCCAGCTGGCTTACGGGCGTTCGGCTAAGCCTGAAGAAGTCAGAGAGGCGATAGCATATATTAAAAAGACGAAGTTGAATTTACAGACGCTGAATATTCCTCGGGAAAAATATACTCGTATGGCCTTGGCGAGTTATTGCCGGGTGTTGTTAAGCAGTAATGAGTTTTTGTATGTAGATTAGCAACGGGATCACGGCAAAACTGGCACAACATCTAAGAACACAAAAGTAACGATGATTATGAATAAAAACGACTTTACCCGCCGCGCAATGATCCGATCGCTCTTCAGCGGTTCGCTGATAATGCCTGCCGTCTTTTCGCAGTTGCTTGCGGCCGACGGCCGGGCGAAAGAGCTGGGAACGGACAATCCGCTCGCGCCCAAACAACCGCACTTTCCTCCCAAAGCGAAGCGGGTGATCTACATCTACCTGCCCGGCGGCATGTCGCACGTCGATTCCTTCGATTACAAGCCGAAGCTAATCGAAGACGCAAAAGCGAATCGCCTTTACCAAGGCAGGCGTAAACTGCTCGAACCGCGGTGGGAGTTCAAGCCTCGGGGCAAGAGCGGCATCTACGTCAGCGAGCTTTTTCCGCATATTGCCGAGTGCGCCGATGATATTTGCGTCATCAATTCATTGCGCGGCGACCATAACGATCATTTCCAGGCGACGCTGGGCATCCACACCGGCTCTGTCACGTTCAAGCGTCCGAGCATCGGTTCGTGGGTGAGCTATGGACTGGGCACTGAAAATCGTAACCTTCCATCTTTCGTGGTGCTCGCTCCGCAACTGCCTTACACTGGGGCGCAGGCATGGGATTCAGACTTTCTTCCCGCGATGCATCAAGGCACGCGCGTGGTCGCCGGGGACGAACCGGTGGCGAATCTCAACCGGCGGTCTCCGTCGCCCACGATTCAACAGGCTGAATTGAGCCTGCTCGAACGGTTCAACGGCCGCCATCTGCAGGCGCGGACGGCCGATCCGCAACTCGAGGCGCGCATCAAGACGTATGAGACGGCATTCGGAATGCAGCGTGAAATGCCCGAGGTTCTCGACCTTTCAAAGGAGACCGACGCGACATTGAACCTATACGGTTTGAAGCGCGGCCAGACGACCGGCTTCGGCTGGCAGGCGATCGTCGCGCGGCGAATGGTTGAGCGCGGCGTGCGGTTCATCGAATTGATCGACGTGGGCGCATCGAAGAACTGGGATGCGCACAGCGATGTGAAGACGCACGAGCCGCTGGCGCGCAATATCGATAAACCGATTGCCGGATTGATCAAAGACCTCAAATCTCGTGGGCTGTTCGACGACACGCTCATCGTTTTTACGACCGAATTCGGACGCTCCCCCGCAGCGGAAGGCGAATACGGTCGCGGTCATTTCTGCTTCGCTTTTTCTTCGTGGCTGGCCGGCGGCGGGACTAAAGGAGGAATGGTTTACGGCAAGAGCGATGATTACGGGATGAAAGTGGCGGAAAATGAATGCCACGTGCACGATTTTCATGCGACGATCCTGCATCTGCTCGGCTTCGATCACACCAGGCTGACCTTCCGGTACGGCGGACGAGATTTCAGACTGACCGATGTGCACGGAAATGTAGTGAAACAGATATTGGCTTGATCAATACTATGGATTGAAGCGGATGCGACGGATCATACGGATAAAATCCAGAATACCCGTTGCATCCGCGCAAATCAGCGAGTCAAACTTCGTTCGACCTGTTGGCAGCGATCATTCTCAACCTCTCCTCTCTCCCTCTCTTCCTTTCGTTGTATCCACGATCACCATATGGTTCCAGCTTCTCCAGCCAGAGTTCTTCTAAGAATGCCAGGTCGGCGCTATATTCGTAGTTGGGATCTGGATTCGGCTGAAGTTCATCCAGAATTTCAAAGGCGAAGCTCTTGCTTCCCCATTCATTCCATTCCGCCTGTAGCGTTTTGTTCGGGTGACTTCCCGCCGTTAACTGGAATTTGTGTCGATTGAGAATTCCCGGAAGATTGAGAGCTGCCCCCACCAGTACTTTATGATTGACCAGATTGTAAATCTGGAAAACACCCATTGGTCGGTGATTCTGTTTATATTCCCGTTTCAATTCTTTCTTTGCGTTGTCCATTCCGGAATCCAGTCAACTGAGGCATGTACAAATTAAAGTTGGTAACTGCACAGCCTCTTCGCCGCGTTAGCAGCGGTTGATGGTAGCCGTGGTTTTAACCCACGGTGGCAGTAGATTTTTTCTGTGACGGTCGCTTGATCCATAAATAGTTTTCAGTTTTAGTTGCTGATCGATACAGCTCAGCTAAAACAAAAACCTGAAATTAACTGTACAGCCTCTTCGCCGCGTTAGCGGCGGCTGATTGTAGCCGTGGGTTTTAACCCACTGGTATCTACACATTTCCGACGGTTAGGAATAGCCTGGCACAATGAGCCGGGCCATCTGTTTAAGGTCATTGAGGTCATAATGTTCGAGCAATTCAAGTGTCGACAAGAAACTCCAAAACCCAGCCAACAATGCTGGTGCAGTGGGTTGCCCACGCCGAACTTGTCGACCGCTCAATCGCACCAAGAGATTGCGCAGGGTGACCGTCTGCGGATCCGTTGCGCGTTGGATGTGCCAGACTACGACACAAGCCATGGCCACCACCAACAAACGTTTGGCAATCGCCTCAGCAGTTTCCTGCTGCCACTGGTCGACTTGGAAACCATGGCTTTTAAGCAACTTGAAGTAAGATTCAATTCTCCAGCGCCAGTAGTACCATTCGGCCAGTTGCTCAGCGCTGATGCCAGCCGGCACGTTACTGAGCAAGTACCATTCAGCCGCAATCGTTTCATCGGGCAAGCGCAGTTGACAGACAATCAAGCGCAGTTCGAGCGGCTCACCTTTGATCCATTGACGCTTGCCCCCGTCGCGCGCGCGGGGAAAGGCCGGACGATCAATGACGATGCTGGTTTCGCCCACAAACAGTTGCCCAATGAGATTGGCCGAAATCTCTACCGCTTGGCTAGCGCGCAAGGCGACCTGTGCTGCGACCTGGCTCAACGGTTGTGTCCGCTCCTGCCAAACAACTCTCTGTTCCCCGTTGGCACGTACTTCAAACAGATGGCCTTCACTATTCCATTGACGATAGTGAAAGATCGAGTCGCCTTCCCGATCAATGATGTGGACCAGCGGCAACGACAGTTTTTGCTTCTGCGAAGCCCGCATTGTCTGGCTCACCAATCCCAGGGGCGACCAATCTCTGTGCCTCTCTTCATCAAGCGTTGTGTGCCATCCATCATTGGCCCACAGCCCAAGGCTGATCGGCGCTATCGGCGCCCCGCTCTGGTCGCTCAGCAGCAACGTGGTCGCCAGTTTGTAGCCCAAGTCGCTGCCGATTTTTTTCCGATCCTTCTTGCTCGTGTGCGTTCCGTAGCGCAGATCAGACCAGTCGTGGATCGCCAGTCCATACCGTCGACAGACAAGCGGCATCTCCCGCCGAGCTTGTTCTACCAACGGTTCGACCAGCCCCGTCAGCTTCACATTGGGGTTGGCATAAAATCGCCAGGCCGCTTGCGTGCTGGCAAACGCTTCATTAACGCTCGGCAGCGCACGCGATCCAGCAGCTTGATTCTCGCTTGTATGGAGATGTTCATTCACCAGCCTCTCATACCGTCTTTGCAAACGGGGGTCAAATGGAGGTTTGAGGAGAAACATTCAAAGAGCATATTCTTCGGTAGGTTTGATTGCGATAACTCTTTGCAACCAAACGCAAAAACTTGTGTAGATACCAGTGGGTTTTAACCCACGGTGCCGGCAGAGATTTTTTCACGTCGCGTCAGCGACGGTTGAATTCAGGCGTCGCTAACGCGACGCGGGAATATCCTTCAAGCCTTCCGTGGGTTAAAACCCACGGCTACAATCAACCGCCGCTAACGCGGCGAAGAGACTGCCGCCGCTAACGCGGCAAGAGACTGCCGCCGTTAACGCGGCAAGAGACTGCCGCCGCTAACGCGGCAAGAGACTGCCGCCGTTAACGCGGCAAGAGACTGCCGCCGCTAACGCGGCAAGAGACTGCCGCCGTTAACGCGGCAAGAGATTGCCGCCGCTAACGCGGCAAGAGGCTGCCGCCGCTAACGCGGCAAGAGGCTGCCGCCGCTAACGCGGCAAGAGACTGCCGCCGCTAACGCGGCAAGAGACTGCCGCCGCTAACGCGGCAAGAGACTGCCGCCGCTAACGCGGCAAGAGGCTGCCGCCGCTAACGCGGCAAGAGACTGCCGCCGCTAACGCGGCAAGAGACTGCCGCCGCTAACGCGGCAAGAGACTGCCGCCGCTAACGCGGCAAGAGGCTGCCGTTGTTATCAGCAGTTTCTGATTGGCTCCTCTGGCGCTCAAGACCGACAACGATCTTGCACGCAGTTATTACGATCGTGCTCGCATTCTCTTTGAAGTCATTTGATGGACCAGGAAGCATGCCGAGAGTCGTTGATAACAATCAACTTTGATTTGCACATCCTCAAGTGAACTAGGAGCAATTAACCTTTTTGTACACTAAATCCGCGAGCGCCCGGATGAAGCTGGGCGTTGTGTTAAACGCGGGGACTCGCCGATAAGCGCGAAACCCCAGCTCATCCGCCAGCTTTTTATAAAGAATATCGAGCTCATAGAGCGTTTCTATGTGCTCGGAGACGAAGCTGACCGGAATGGCGAGCACCTGTTCTACACCTTTCGCTTTCAGTTCGCGCAGTTTCTGGTCCGTTGTCGGTTCGAGCCATTTAACCGGTCCGACCTTGCTCTGGAAGCTGAGATGAACGGGGCCGACATTCCCCAACTTATCAGATACTTTTTGCACCGTCTCCTGCGTGTGCCGGTAGTACGGATCGCCGTTCGTTATGTAGCTCTCAGGCACGCTGTGGGCGCTGAAGAGCAGATGAACGCGCCGCGGATCCGGATCAGGAAATTTTTCAATCTCTTCGGAAATCTGGCCGGCGAGCGCGGCGATATAGGGTTCATGCGTGTGCCAGCGCGTGATGTAATGGCGTCGAATCTGGCGCAGGCCGCCGCGTCGATCGAGTTGAGAGACGAAATCTTTAAAACTCGATCCCGTGGTCGATACTGAGAATTGAGGATAGAGCGGCAGCACGATCAAATTATCAACTCCATCCCGTATGATCTCTTCGATTGCTATCTCGGTAAATGGATGCCAGTACCGCATACCGACGTATACTTTGGCATCGATCCCGCGTCCGGTAAGTTCCGTTTGCAATGCCTCGGCCTGCTCGCCGGTGATGCGTCGAAGGGGCGAGCCGCCGCCGATCAGCGAATAATATCCGGAAGATTTTTTGTAACGCGTAGTCGCAATCAGCCACGCCAGAGGCTTTTGCATCGCGCGGATCGGAAGGCGCACGATCTCCGGATCGGAGAAGAGATTGAACAAGAATGGGCGCACGTCCGCCAATGTTTCAGGGCCGCCGAGGTTGAAAAGTAGAACGCCGAGTTTCATAACTTAAGAAAGAATTCACCACCAGATATTACCTCTTTAGCGGTTTTCGCCCTTTTGTGATTTTTGTGATGAATCCTTGGGCATTTAAAATGTTCCCGCGATCACTGTCGCTGCCACCTCAGGATGGAGATATTTGCGGATCGCTTCGTCGATTTGTCGTTTGGTCAGAGAAGCGATCAGGGAAGGGAACTCGTCCAGATACTTCACCCCCAGTCCGAAAAGTTCCGCGCTCGCTATCTGGCCAGCCATCCCGCCGTTGGTTGCCAGGCCGATTTTATAGGATCCAATAGAGGATGATTGTTCATCCTTCAACTCGTCTTCGCGGATGCCGTTAGCGATATAGTCGCGAACGATCTCCTGTGTGGTATCGATTGCCAGCTCGATATTATGCGGAGCCACGGTGACTCCGATGGTGAACGGACCGTCGCCGATGCCGGATTCACCGAGGCTCGAATGTATACCGTAAGTCAGTCCCATCTCGTCGCGCACCTTCAATCCGAGGCGCGATGACAGGGTCGACTGACCGAGTGCGCTGTTGGCAATTCTCGCTGGCAGATAGTCCGGGTTTGCGCGTCGCAGCCGTGAAGCGTGACCTATGAAGATGTCACAGTTCGCTTTGTCTTTCATCGGCACGACCTCGCGCCGCGCTTCCGTTAACAGAGGCGTCTCTGGGAGGTTTATCTCGGTGGCGGGAGCCCCTATCCAATCGCCCAGGTTCTCCTCGACTGTCGCGCGAACCCGGTCAGCCTCCACATCGCCGACGACCGCAATGATCATCGTGGCCGAACCGTAATGTCTACGATAGAACTCCTTCAGATCGTCGGTAATAATCGTCTCGACTTGTTGAATAAGTTTTTCTGCCGGGAGGTGATGAAACGGATTGCCTTCCCGGTAAAGGATCTGGCTAAGTCTCTCGTAAGCGCGAACTCGCGTCTCATCCTGGTCTTCCCATATGCTGGCTATGATTCGTTGCTTGAGTTTTTCCAGCTCTTCGGCAGGGAAGGATGGCTCGCGCAGTTCTTCGGCCAATGTCGAGATGATCAGGGGAAAATCGCAGCTCAGCGACTGCCCCGTTAAAGACACGGTGAAAGTGTTAGATGAGATGCCCATCCGCGCACCCGCGAATTCCAGGCCCTCTGCAATCTCGAGCTTACTGCGTCTGGTCGTACCCTTATTGAGCATGCTTGCGGTGATGCTCGAAAGGCCCTCTTTGACGGGTGGGTTGAAAAATGCCCCCGCGATGAGATAACCGGAGATTGAGACCGTGGGGTTCGCATGATTTTCGAGCACGAACAGCTTAATACCATTTGAAAGCTGAAAACGTTTAGTGCGTGAAGCAAAAGAGTTATTACTCATAATTACGGCTTTTCTTCTTTCGGTATGAAATATCCGATAGTCCGATTATCGTCGGTGAAATAAGTATTAGCTACCCGTTTGATGTCAGCCGATGTGACCTGGGCCATCATCTTCGGTAGATCGACGTAAAACCGCCAATCGGCGACGGCTTCGGCCTCGCCGATCGCGCTGACTACACCGAACGGGCTATCACGCAAATATATTAATTGCGTAAGAATAATGTTCTTTGCTTTTTGCAATTCCTTGTCGGAGACCTCTTCAGTCTTCAGCTTTTCAACCACTTCGATCGCGGCTTTCTCGGCCGCGTCGTGTCCTACGCCGGGGCGTAGCGTGATGTCGATCGTGAACATTCCCGGATCGATGAACTGATATGATTGTGCGCCTGCGTCGATCGCTATCTGGGTCTCGACCAGCGCCTGATAGAGGCGCGATGTGATGCCCGCTGAGAGGATATGATCGAGCACCGTAATTGCAGCGGTATCAGTATGCCCGGTTTCAGGGATGTGCCATCCCATCTCAACGATTCCGAGTTGGCCGGACCGGCGAAGGACGAAGCGGATTTCGCCTTCCTGCGGCGGTTCGGTCGTGTACATAGACGGAATCGGATCGGACGATGGCGGAATTTTGCCGAAGCGACGGGCGATCAGGTCGAGCGCAGAACGCTCTTCGAAGTCTCCGACCAGAATCGCGGTCGCGTTGTTCGGATGATAGTAGGTGTCATAAAACTCTTTCAGGCGGGAAGTCGGCATGCCCTCGACATCCGATCGCCAGCCGATAGTGGGATGGTGGTAAGGATGTTCGCGAAAAGCCATCGCCCATAAACGGTCGTGCAGGATGCGCGCCGGGTCATTCTCGCCTCGTTCGAGCTCGTTTCGTACGACGGTCATCTCAGACTGGCGATCTTCGTCGGCAATGAATGAATTGCGCATGCGGTCGGCCTCGAGATGGATCGCCAGCTCGAGCTGATCACTCGGCAGCATTTCATAATAGCGCGTTCGATCGAACCACGTGTCGGCATTGAAGACGGCCCCTTGTTTCTGGAGGGTGGCGGCGATCTGCGTGCCATTCTTTTTGTTGAAAGTCGGCGTGCCTTTGAAGAGCATGTGCTCGAGCAGATGCGTGGCGCCCGTGTGTCCTACTGCTTCGTTGCGGGAGCCAACGCGATAGACGACCATAAACGCCACCACCGGTGCCGCGCGCCGCTCGACGAGCAGGACTTTGAGGTCGTTAGATTTGAGCTTGTATTCGATGATTCCATCGTGTTCGGCAATTTTGGTAAACATATATTCCTTGTCTCACGCGATCCGACCGCGTGCGGTAGCGAGAGAGCCCTATTCGATGACCGATTGACGATGACTCGCTCGTTGCCGCGCGCGCTACTGATCACGCGACTTCTTTGATCCCTGCCTTGGCCGCTTCGATAAAAGCCTTCGCGTTCCCCACCGGAACCATCGGCATAATCCCGTGACCCAGGTTCATAATATGTCCGACCGGACCGACTTTCTTCAGAACCTCGCGCACTCCCTCAGCAATCGTTTCCGGCGTGCCGAGTAAGGCACACGGATCGAGGTTTCCCTGCAGCGCGATATTTTCAAATCCTGCCGCGTCTAACCGGCGCCTGGCATCCGCAATGTCGATTCGCCAATCGACGCTCAATGCGTTCGCTCCGGATTCCGCCATCTTTTCGAGGATGTGGCTGCATCCGTTGACGTAGAGGATCGCCGGCACGCCGAGGCCTTCGGGACCGCGGTGCAATTTCTCGAAGACCTTCTGCTGGTATGGCAATGCGAACTCTTCGTAATCTGCCGCCGATAAGTCTCCGGCCCAGGTGTCGAAAAGTTGTACGACCTGTGCCCCGGCTTCAATCTGAGCATTGAGATAATCGGTGACGGTGACTGCGAGCTTCTCGAGCAGTTCGTGCAGCAGGACCGGGTTGCCGAACATCATTCGCTTGATCTCCGTGTAATTTCGCGTGGTGCCGCCCTCGATCATATAAGATGCGAGGGTGTATGGTGCGCCGGCGAACCCGATCAATGGCGCTTCGTTGCTGAGTTCATTGCGCAGCAACCGAATGACGTTCATAACGAATCCGGTTTTATCCAGCGGATCGGGAACGATCAGTTTTTCTATCTGGCCCTTTGTGCGGATCGGATTCTCGAGCACGGGGCCTTTACTCTCGATAATGTCCAGTTTCATTCCCATCGCCTCAACCGGAATGAGGATATCGGAGAACATTATCACTGCATCGACACTGAGAATGCGATAAGGCTGCATCGACACTTCAGCGGCGAGTTCAGGTGTTTTGCATAAGGTCAGGAAATCAGTTTTACCGCGAATGGCGCGGTATTCAGGCAGATATCGCCCCGCCTGCCGCATCATCCAAACGGGAGCGCGGTCGATATCCTGGAAGCGGCAAGCGCGAAGTAAACGGTCATTCTTCATCATTTAGATTTATCTTGGCATTTATATCGGTAATCATGGAAACGGATAAACCCGGAGTTATATTAGTGAATAATCCATGGATTCCGCTAAACCTGCACCTATATCTGGTTAATCGGTCACGATGTGTTTGTGATTTGATCTTGTCCGCCAATCTCAAATTTTGGATTTCAAATCTTCTATGATCTGCCCGCCATGAAAGCGGCCATTTTCGATAAATATCTTGCCGGTATCTTTACCCGCAGTGACCACGCCGGCCAAATAAATCCCCGGCACGTTCGATTCAAGCGTTGCCGGATCGAATGCCGGTTTCATCGTGCCGGGATCGATTGTGATCCCGAGCGCGCGCAGAAAATCGTTGTCAGTGTGGTAGCCCGTCAGAGCGAAGACGAAATCATTGGGCAGTTCGCGTTCTTCATCCGAAACAAGGTTGCGCATTCGAATGCTGTTCTGCCCTATCTCAGTGACGATGGTTTGGAAGTAAGCCTTGACCTCACCATTCTTGATGCGGTTTTCGATGTCGGGCATTATCCAGTACTTGATGCCTTCGCGCAACTGCGCGTTGCGATGGATCAACGAGACGCGCGCGCCGTGCCGGTAAAGGTCCAGCGCAGCTATCGCAGCCGAGTTGGCTCCGCCGATCACCGCGACATCACGATTATAGAAAGGGTGGGCATCCTTGTAGTAATGCGATACTTTGGATGAGCTCTCCCCCGGGATGCCGATGATGTTGGGATAATCGAAATAACCGATGGCTACTATGATCTTGCGCGCACGATAAGCGCGTTTTTCGGAGGTCGCTAACAGTGTAGTCTCGACCATGAAATCACCGTCTATCCCCTTCACCCGCTCGACTTTTTCATACTGGTTGACCCGCAGACGGTATGTCTCGACGACGCGCCGATAATATTTGAGCGCTTCGATCCGATTTGGTTTCTCCCGTTCGGAGACGAAGGGCAGGTCGCCGATCTCGAGCAACTCCGGCGTAGTGAAGAAGACCAGCTGCGTCGGATAGTTGTAAAGCGAGTTGACGAGACAGCCCTTTTCTAGTACGAGGTAATCGAGGCCTAAGCGCGAGACTTCGATGGCACAAGCCAATCCTGTCGGACCGCCGCCGATAACAATGACATCGAAAATTGGTTTATCTGGCATCGAGCTCGATAGATCCGGTCAGTTCATTCATCAGTTCACTTCTTCTGTGCGAGAGCCTGGACTCTGAGCGGCAGACCGAAGATGTTGATGAACCCGGCCGCATCGCCCTGATCATACCCTGCGCCCATGGTGAATGAAGCCAGATCGGGTCTATATAACGTGTCGGACGACGTTCGCCCGGCGATGATGACGTTCCCTTTGTATAATTTCAGACGGACGGTCCCGCTCACGTGCGCCATCATTTTTTCGGTGAAAGCATCGAGAGCCTCCCGTAATGGCGTGAACCACTGGCCGAAATAGACCATCTCCGCGTACTTGTGCGCCACCACCTCTTTATAATGTGCTGACTCACGGTCGAGGCATAGCGATTCGAGTTCGCGCAGGGCGGCCAGCAGCAGCGTCCCGCCGGGAGTCTCATAAACGCCGCGCGATTTCATCCCGACCAGCCGGTTCTCAACCAGATCGACGCGGCCGATAGCGTGACGCCCGCCTATTTCATTGAGCATAACGAGCAGCGGCACCGGGTCCAGGTGTTCGCCGTTGACGGCGATCGGCGTTCCTTTTTCAAAGGCGATCTCGATATATTGGGCATCGTCAGGCGCTTTCTCCGGCGCGACCGTCAACTCAAACATCGATTCTTCAGGTTCACTGGCGGGGTCTTCCAGAATTCCGCCCTCGTGCGAAAGATGCCAGATATTCCGATCATGGCTGTATATCTTGGCACGGCTCGCGGTGATGGGAATCCGCCTTTCGTTCGCGTAATCGATCGCATCTTCGCGCGAGACGATATCCCACTCCCGCCACGGTGCGATCACTTTCAACTCGGGCGCGAGCGCCTTGTAGGTCAATTCAAAACGAACCTGGTCGTTGCCTTTACCCGTGCAGCCGTGAGCCAGCGCATCGCAGCCAGTCTGGATCGCTATCTCCACCTGCTTCTTCGCAATCACCGGGCGCGCGAAGGAGGTGCCCAGCAGATACTTGTGCTCGTAGACGGCGCCGGCCCGCAAAGTCGGATATATATATTCCGTGACGAATTCATGGCGCAGGTCCTCAATATATATTTCAGCCGCGCCCGTATCGATAGCTTTCTCGCGCAATCCATCCAGCTCTTCCGCCTGGCCGACATCGGCCGCGATCGCCACAACTTCACAATGATAGTTCTCCTTGAGCCAGGGTATGATGATCGATGTGTCGAGGCCGCCCGAATAGGCGAGCGCTACACGTTTGGCAGTTGTTGACATTGTTTTAAGTTCCAGTCCTCCCGAAAAGATTATTGCTGAAAATGAGACCGATCATTATACACAACCCTTCTCCATAAATCGTATGCGGGTTTTAATAATTCTTCTAATGTGTTAATTAATATGGTGCCCCTACCGGTGCCCCCTACCTTTGATTGTTCAAAGTGGATCATTTTTAAAAATCGATTAGGAAGCTCTGACATAAAATGCGCAACGAGGTTCCTCATAACCATCCTCATTGCGTGATTGCGTCTTATAGCGGCTTAGTGTCCATACCGACCCCCGAATAAGTTAGGGAATAAGAGACATGGTTACGATTAATGCGAGTTGTACGGCGATATTTGTGTTTCTGTTTTCGATGATTGCCGGCGGGGGATTTCAAAACGAGGCGAAAGGGCCGGTGATCGATAGCGAAGAGCGATTGATGGTCGATATGATCAACGACTATCGCGAAGAGCACGGGCTGGAGCGGCTTCAAACATCTATCGCGCTCACGCGCGCTGCCGACTGGATGACCAACGATATGGGCGCAAACGACATTTTCGGCCACACTGACAGTTTGGGGCGTGATCCGGGAGCGAGAATCGGTGCTTTCGGTTATAAAAACCACAGTTATCGAGGTGAGAACCTGGCGGCAGGATTCGCTGATGCCGCGCGAACTTTCAAGCAATGGAAGGATTCGCCGTCACACAACGCAGCGATGCTCCATCCGAAGTTCAAAGTGATCGGGATCAGCCGCCTGAAGAACGATTCCTCGCAATTCAAGTGGTACTGGGCGAGCGATTTCGGGGGGCACATCGATAAGACTTTCGAGGCGCTGCCGAATCAGGCCGGTCAATGAGCGATCGGTGAACAGGCAAGGATCGCGAAGAATCACAAAAAGCAAAAAAACTTTATGTTTCTGTGATTCTCTCGGCGATTTGCGCTTAGTACTTCGGCATCGTTCGATCCACCTGATCCGCCCATCCCAGGATGCCACCCTTCAGGTTCTTGATCTTCTTGAACCCGGCCTTTTTCAATACTTCATAAGCCTTCGCGCTGCGCCCGCCCATTTTACAATGAACGACGATGTCATCTTCGGGGTTCAATTCGCTGGCGCGTTCTGCAAATTGGCCGAGTGGGATCAGGCGAGCTCCGTGGTTCTGCAGATTCGCTATCTGCCATTCGTGTGGTTCGCGCACGTCGATGATCGTCACCTGCTCACCCCGATCCAGCCTGTCCTTCAACTGTGCAGGCGAAATCTCCCAATCGGAGCCCTCTGTCGCCTGCTCTTGCTCGGCATGCGGCGTAATGCCGCAGAACTGATCGTAATCGATCAACTCCTTGATCGTCGGGTGCTCGCCGCAGAGCGGGCATTCGGGATTACGCCGCAGCCTCAGCTCCTTGAACTTCATCTTGAGAGCATCGAAGAGCAGCAGGCGACCGATCAATGGTTCGCCCTGGCCTATGATCAGCTTTATCGCTTCGGTCGCCTGAATGACCCCGATGATGCCCGGCAGGATTCCGAGCACTCCGCCTTCCGCGCACGAAGGCACGAGTCCCGGCGGCGGTGGTTCCGGGTACAGGCAGCGATAGCATGGCCCTCCGCCTTTGGGAAAAAAGACCGATGCCTGCCCGTCGAAGCGGAAAATGGACCCGTAAACATTGGGCTTGCCCAGCAATACGCTGGCATCGTTCACCAGATAGCGCGTTTGAAAGTTGTCTGTTCCATCGATGACGATGTCGTAATCTTTGATGATATCGAGCGCATTATCCGATCTAATCGCGAATTCGTAGCCATCGATACGTATGTGCGGGTTGATATCCGATAAGCGGTCAATAGCGGAGCGCAGTTTCGGCCGTCCGACATCTTTCGTGCCGTGTAGTACCTGGCGTTGCAGGTTGCTGTGATCGACGACGTCGAAATCGACGATGCCCAGCCGCCCGACACCAGCCGCGGCCAGGTACAGGCCGAGCGGTGAGCCGAGCCCGCCCGCGCCGACGAGCAGAATGCTCGAAGCCTTGAGTTTTCGCTGACCCTCCATCCCGACTTCGGGCATTATCAGGTGACGGCTGTAACGGGCGATCTCATCTTTATTGAGGTCGGGCAGTGAAGCATCGCGAGCGTATAGTTCGGCTTCGGGCGCCGCGCCTCCCGCGATCGAAGGGATGATGCTGATATCGTCGCCGTCTTTGATCGGCGTCTCTTCGAGCTGCTTGTAGCGTATATCTTCGTCATTGACGTAGATGTTGACGAAGTTCCTGAGCTTGCCGTTGGCATCATACAGATGCTTTTTCAATTCGGGAAACTGCGCGGTCAAACTGGTGAGCGCTTGGCCTATGTTGTTTCCCTCGACTTGAACGGTAGCCTCTCCTCCAACCTGCTGACGGAGCGCCGTTGGAATTGAAATCTTTGGCATAAGTCGTCTCCTCAGAAAATAGTTTCAGTTTTATTGTCGGGCTGTTTCGCATTGACAACTAAAAACTAAAAACCAAAAGTAACCGCTCAGCCTCTTCGCCGCGTTAGCGGCGGTTGAGATTAGCCCTGGGTTTTAACCCACGGAAGGCTTGCCAGATATTCCCGCGTCGTGTTAGCGACGCAAGAATTCAACCGTCGCTGACGCGACGTGAAAAAAATCTACCGCGTCCGTGGGTTAAAACCCACGGCTACAATCAACCGCCGCTAACGCGGCGAAGAGGCTGAGCCGTTACGACTAAAAACTAAAAAACTAAAAAACTAAAATCTAAAATTTAAAATCTAAAATTTAAAATTTAAAATTATACTATCGCTTCTTCATCAAACTGTGAACGATCTCCGCGCAATGACCATACGCGGAGACCCGCGGCTTTTCCATCGCGTACCGATACGATCAGATATGACCATTCGGTGAAAGGAGCGTGCTCGAGGTCGAACCCCGACGGCACGGCCGGGTGATCGGGATGCGAATGGTAATAACCCCACACCCCAAGCCCTCTTTTCGCCGCTTCACGCTCGGCGCGCGCGTAATCGAGCGGATCGATTTCGACGCGATTGTGACGCGAATCCTTGCGAATATTTGCGAGCGGCAAAACTTCGCGAACCGCCAGCGCGCCGCCCTCTACGACGCCCAGAAGCAGTCCTCCGCATTCCTCCGGATATGTCCGCTCGCCGTGGTTTTTAATAGCTTCTATGTGGTCGTTGGAGAGTTTGGCTTTCATCGGTCAATCATCCCAAAATTTTTCGGTCAAGTACTTGCTGCCGTCATCGCACAGAACGGTAACAAGCACGCCTTCGTCGATTCGCTCCGCGATTTTTATAGCCGCGGCGACATTGGCCGCTGCAGAGATGCCCACGAACCATCCTTCGCTTCGCACGAGCTGTTTCGCCATTGCGTGAGCTTCTTCGGTTCCGATCGTGACCTGCTCGTCGGCAAATGCCGGATCATAGATGCCGGGTACGATCGCCGTCTCCATATGCTTCAGACCTTCCAGGCCGTGGAACGGTGAATCGGGCTCCATCGAGATTAACTGCACGCCGGGTTTTAGTTCGCGCAAGCGGCGGCCGGCGCCCATAAACGTCCCGCTAGTTCCCAGACCCGCGATGAAATGCGTGATGCGGCCATCCGTCTGTTCGAATATCTCCACGCCCGTAGTTTCGTAGTGCGCTCGCCAGTTGGCCGGATTGTTGTATTGATCGGGATAAAAATATTTGTCCGGTTCGGCTGCTACGATTTCGCGTACTGCGAGGATTGCGCCGTCCGAGCCGGCGAGCGGGTCGGTCAATATGAGTTCTGCGCCGTAAGCCCGCAGTATACGCTTGCGCTCCTCGCTGGCGTTCTTCGGAAGACACAGCTTGACGCGGTAGCCGAGAGCGGCGGCGATAATGGCATAAGCGATTCCCGTATTACCGCTCGTAGAGTCGATAATGGTTTTGTCCCGGGTGAGCGCCCCAGAGCGCTCGCCCTCGCGTATCATTCGCAGCGCCGGCCGATCTTTGACCGACCCTCCCGGATTCGCCCACTCAGCTTTGCCATAGATCTCAACTCGAGGGTTCTCAACCAGACGTTGGAGTTTGATCAAAGGCGTGTTTCCGATTAGGTCGAGTAGGAATGCGGGAGCGCCGTTAGCAGCAACAACAACAGCACTTGGTAGAGGCATAACAGATTGAGCTTGCGACTCGGTTCATCAGTATTTCGATATGCAGTATTCGATCTGCGATAATCATAAATCAAATATAGCTATTACAGAGAGCATCATAGACCAGGTGGGTCGATACTTCAACCATGCACCGCGCTGGTGGATTTTGTAGAGTTAACTCGTGTCAGAGGGAACTTATGAAAATATGCAAAGGCCAGCCGAGGGAACGAGGGGTATCGGCTGAACCGCTCGCATTGCATATCGGGCATATCGGGATGTTGGCGAAAGGCATTAACTATATTTTGGCCCGCTTGCCTTTATGGTCGTCTGAAACGCTCGTTTCAGGATTTCGGTCTCCCCGAGCGTTCAATGTTTCTTGCCATTGAGCTGCAGGCCATATTCGATACTGTCGACAATCGCCTGCCATGTGGCCGCAATTATATTTTCCCCGACGCCGACCGTATTCCACGATCTTTCGCCGTCGCTCGTTTCGACATGCACGCGGGTCTTGGCTGCCGTCGCATTCTCCCCATCGAGGATGCGGACCTTGTAGTCTATCAGATGGAACCTGGATATCTCGGGGTAATGCGGCGCCAGAGCTTTGCGGAGCGCCAGGTCGAGCGCGTGCGCCGGACCTACGCCCAGACTGGCCGTATGCACCTCTTCTTCGCCGACTCTCAATCGCACGATCGCTTCCGGATCCCCGGAGGAGCCGATCCAGATGCGGTATTCGACCGTTTCGAAGAAATTCCGGCGTTTGCCGAGTGCGCTCAGGGCCAGCAATTGGAACGAAGCCTCGGCATCTTCGAACTGATAGCCCTCGTGCTCCAGCATTTTCAACTGCGTCAACAATCGCCGCGCGGCATCGGCGTCCTTCGTGAACTCTTCACCGAGGCCATCGGCCTTGAAGCGGATGTTGCTGACGCCCGATTGATCGCTGATCAGCACGCGCGTCTCGTTGCCGACTGCTACCGGGTCGATGTGTTCGTAGGTCTCTTTCGCGCGCGCGACAGCCGAGACGTGAATCCCGCCTTTGTGCGCGAAGGCGCTCCGGCCGACAAACGCCGCCCGTTCGTTCGGTACGAGATTGGCCACCTCGTTGATATAACGGCTCGTATGCGTGAGCAGTTTAAGCTTTCCATCGGGCAGACAGCGCCGGCCCATCTTCAATTCCAGGTTCGGTATAACTGCGCAGAGGTTCGCATTGCCGCAGCGCTCGCCGTAGCCGTTGATCACTCCCTGAACGTGAGTGGCGCCCGCTTCTACCGCGGCGAGCGTGTTAGCGACCGCGAGCTCTCCGTCATTGTGGCAATGAATGCCCAGCCGGATCTCAGGAAACCGGGAGCGGACGAGCATGACCTTTTCGATTATCTGCTCGGGTAAACTGCCGCCATTTGTGTCGCAGAGGATTATCGCCTCGGCGCCTGCCCGCATCGCGGCGTTCAGGGTGTCGAGCGCGTATTCCGAGTTGGCGCGGAAGCCGTCGAAGAAATGTTCGGCATCGTAAAAGACGCGGCGGCCGCAGGCTTTTAGGTGACTGACCGTATCGGCGATCATCCGCAGGTTCTCTTCGAGAGTGGTCTTGAGCGCGATCTCGACGTGAAAGTCCCAGGACTTTCCGAAGATCGTCACAATCGGAGTCTCAGCCGCGAGCAGGCACTGGACTACGGGATCGTCGGCTGCCATGCCGTTAGCGCGCCGGGTGCTGCCGAAAGCGGCCAATAGCCCTGATTTTAAAGAGACCGATTTTGCGCGTTCGAAAAATTCTATGTCTTTCGGGTTCGCGCCGGGCCATCCGCCCTCGATATAGGCGATGCCGGTTTCATCGAGCGCGCGCAGAATCTTGATCTTGTCTTCAACTGTATACGCCAGTCCTTCTCCCTGCGCACCATCGCGCAGTGTCGTATCATAAATTTCTACGAATGGGTCCTTCATAACACTTACGGGAATTGCTATGCCGCTCAAACACTATGTCGCGTTAGCGGGATTTCCACGGCTAAGTTCATTCCCGATAGCGCGGCCGCTGTGTTCTTTTAGTGAAAGCGGCGAAGCGGTTGAGCAAATTGTTTAATTTTTCGCTTTATCGACCAGCTTGTTCGACGCGAGCCACGGCATCAGACCGCGGAGATGTTCGCCGACCTCTTCGATCTGATGTTTCTTCCCCGATTCGGCAAGGCGAGTGAAATTGGGTTTGCCCGATTCAGCTTCCGCCATCCACTCATCGGCGAATTGGCCGGATTGGATCTCGGCCAGAATCTGCTTCATTTTCTCCCTCACCTCCGGCCCGATGACTCGATTGCCGCGCGTAAGATCTCCGTACTCGGCAGTGTTCGAGATCGAATAGCGCATATTCGAGATGCCGCCTTCATATAAAAGATCGACGATCAGCTTCATCTCGTGGAGGCATTCGAAATAGGCCATTTCAGGCGAGTAGCCGGCTTCAACCAGAGTCTCGTAACCGGCCTGGATCAAGGCGGTCAGTCCTCCGCAAAGCACCGCCTGTTCGCCGAAGAGGTCAGTTTCGGTCTCTTCTTTGAAGGTCGTCTCGATAACGCCGGCGCGTGTCCCGCCGATAGCTTTAGCGTATGCCAGTCCAACTTGTTTCGTATCGCCCGTCGGGTCTTGCGCTATGGCGAGCAGACAAGGGACGCCAGCTTTGCGTTCGTACTCACGGCGAACCAGATGACCGGGACCTTTGGGCGCGACCATAAAAACATTGACATCGGCCGGTGGAATGATCTTTTTGAAATGAATCGAGAAGCCATGCGCGACCGCCAGATACTTGCCGGGTTTGAGATTTGGTTCGATCTCGCGTTTGTATATCCCCGGTGTCAATTCATCGGGCGTGAGCAGCATAATGATGTCGCTGCGTTCCGCGGCATCGGGGACCGGCAGGACCTCCAGACCCGCTGATTGCGCCTTTGCGACTGATTTGCTGTCGGAGCGCAATCCGACGATTACATCGCAACCGCTGTCCTTCAAATTATTCGAATGTCCGAATCCCTGAGAGCCGTAACCGATCACCGCAATGCGTTTGCCGGAGAGAGATTTCAGATCGGCATCTTTGTCGTAGTAGATATGCATTGAAAATAACTCCTCAGAAATAGTTTTCAGTTTTCAGCTTTCAGTCATCGATCAAGATCGCCCCCAACTGAAAACTAGAAACTGAAAACTTTCATCTTATACTTTCTCGTTAAGTGACACCTGCGAGAAGGTCTCCTCGTTGCCTTTCGGCTGGTAGATTTTACTTGCTGCAACGCGTGCGATCGCGACCGTTCCTGTGCGGACGACCTCGCGCATACCAATGGGGCGGAGCAGATCGATAAAAGCCTCGACCTTCTCGGCGTTGCCGGTCAGTTCGACAATAAAAGCATCGGTCGAGACATCTACCACTCGGGCTCGGAATATCTCGACGAGGCTCAGCACCTCTTGCCTTTGCACGCCCTGCGACGCGTTGACCGTAACCATTACCATCTCTCGCTCGACGTGCGGCCGTTCGGTCAGATCGGTGACCTTGATCACTTTAATGAGCTTGCGCAATTGTTTGATGATCTGCTCGATGACGTGATCGTTACCGTGAGTGGTCAAAGTCATCCGCGCGATGCCTTCTTCCGGCGTCGGGCCCACGCAAAGCGTGTCGACCTGATAGCCGCGCGCGCTGAAGAGGCCCGCAATCCGGGTGAGCATACCGTATTCGTTCTCGACAAGTAGTGAAATTGTATGTCTCATAATCAGTTTTCAGTTTCCAGTTTATAGTTTTCAGCAGTCGGTGATTCATTGAGATCGATAGCCATCGACGACTGAAACTTAAAACGGAAAACTATGCCAGAATCATATCCTTGAGCGCCGCGCCCGCGGGCACAATCGGGAAGACGTTTTCCTCACGCGCCACCTGCATCTCTATCAGCACGGGGCCCGGGATATTCAATCCCTTTTCAATTGCGTGGGTGACTTCGGACTTCTTCGTCGCGCGTATTGCCGGGACATCGAATGCTTCGGCGAGTTTGACGAAATCCGGCGCGACCTCCAGATCGCTGTGCGAGTACGTGTGAGCGTAGAACTGTTCCTGCCACTGACGCACCATTCCCAGATAGCCGTTGTTGATCAGCAGAATCTTGACCGGGATGTTGTACTGCTTGACGGTCGCCAGTTCGTTAAAGCTCATCTGGAAACCGCCGTCGCCGACGACTGCGACTACCAGGTCTTTCGGACGCGCCACCGCGGCGCCCATGGCTGCGGGAAACCCATAACCCATGGCGCCCAGGCCGCCGGAATTGAGCCATTGCCGCGGCGCATCAAAACCGTAGAGTTGCGCCGTCCACATCTGATGCTGGCCGACATCGGCCGAGAGAACCGCCTCCCCCTTCGTGATGCGATGCAGTTCATGTATCACATACTGCGGTTTGATTATTTCTCCCTCCTCCTCATATTTGAAGGGATGTTGGCGTTTCCATTCGGCGATCTGATCGAACCACGCCCGGCGATCGGTCAGCTGTGCGCCTGTTCCGAGAAGGCGCGCGAATTCGGCCAGCATTTGCTGGCAAACGACCTTCGCATCACCGACGACGGGTATCTGAGCTTTGATGTTCTTGCTGATGCACGATGGGTCGATATCGACGTGGATGATCTTCGCCCCCCTGGCGAATTCGTCGAGCTTTCCCGTCACCCGGTCGTCGAAGCGCGCTCCGATCGAGATGATCAGATCGCTGTTATTGATGGCCATATTGGTCCAGTACCCGCCGTGCATGCCGAGCATCCCCAAACTTTGCGGATGGCTTGCCGGAAATGCGCCCAGCCCCATCAGCGTGCAGGTCACCGGAAGGTGAAGTTTTTCTGCGAGCGACTTCACTTCATCGTACGCGCCCGCCGTGATCGCGCCGCCGCCGACGTACAGGACAGGCCGTTCGGCCTGCATCATTGCTTCGACTGCCTTCTTGATCTGCGTCGTATGGCCCTTGAGCGTCGGGTTGTAACTCCGCATCGAGATGGTTTCCGGGTAAACGAACTCGGAGACGTGAGCGGTCATATCTTTCGGCATGTCAACCAGCACAGGTCCGGGGCGTCCCGAGCCGGCTACGTAGAAGGCCTCCTTGATGGTCGGGGCCAGGTCTTCGACGTTTTTGACGAGGTAATTGTGCTTGGTGCAGGAGCGGGTGATGCCGGTTAGATCGGCCTCCTGAAAGGCATCGTTGCCGATCAGATGCGTCGGCACCTGACCGGTGAAGACGACCACCGGAATCGAATCCATAAAGGCATTCGCGATACCCGTCACCGCATTGGTCCCGCCGGGGCCCGATGTGACGAGCGCGACGCCGGTCTTTCCGGTCGCCTGCGCGTAGCCGGCGGCGGCGAATAGCGCGCCCTGTTCGTGACGCACCAGATAATGAGTGATGCCGAGCCCCTCGGCGCTTTTCGCCATCTCGTCATAAATATGGAGCACCGCGCCACCCGGGTAACCAAATATGTGTTTGACATTTTCGCAACGCAATGCCTCGATCAGAATCCGTGCGCCTCGCATTTTCATAGGTATCTCCTCCTTCTTGATGGGAGAAATCGTACCGCTCGCGGTACTGATCTCTTCGTCATCCGCTCCTTCCTCATATATTCACAATCTAAAATCAAAACCCCGGCGGCCTTTTCAGCTCGCCGGGGTTTTGGATCTTGTAACCTTGTCGTTTCTCAGGTCGTCCAATCGGCGAGCAGATCGGGCCGGATCGCTACAGCGACTATGTTGATAATAATTACGCTAAGGATCGGGCTGCCGGCTCGCATTCTCCCCGCGCTCGCAAAGGGCAGGGAAGTGTGAGTAAAGATTGAACGGCGATTCGTCATACGATTTACCGATGGAGGATGGCGCTGAGCCATCAGAATTAGTACAGGCGTCAGTATATTGCATCGGAGATCGGGGTGTCCACATAATTGTTTTTATCAAAAAATAGATCCAGCTTATGCATAGCGCCTGATGATCTCTCCCATCTCGCCGGTCGTGACGATCTTTGGCTGGCTCTTTAAATCGGGCGTGCCAAAACCCTCCTTGAGCGCTCTTTCGATAGCATCTTCGAGAGCCCTCGCTTCGCGCTCGAGCTTGCAGGTAAAGCGCAGGAGCATCGCTGCCGAAGCGATTGCCCCGAGCGGGTTGGCGATCCCTTTTCCCGCAATGTCCGGAGCAGACCCGTGAACAGGCTCGTAGAGCTCGACCTTGCCGCCGATGCTCGCCGACGGAAGCATCCCGAGCGAGCCGGTCAGAACTGCCGCTTCGTCGCTCAATATATCGCCGAACAGGTTTTCGGTTACGATCACATCGTAGCTAGCCGGGCGCGTCACCAGCGCCATCGCGCAGGAGTCGACATAGCCGTGTTCGAGAGAGATGTCGGGGTAATCGGCCGCCACACGCGTCACGACTTTGCGCCATAGCTGTGAGCTCTCGAGCACATTGGCCTTGTCGATTGAGGTGACTTTCTTGCGCCGCCCGCGGGCGATCTCGAACGCGACGCGTGTAACCCGTTCGACCTCCGGCGCCGTGTAGACCATTGTGTTCAAACCAAGGCTATCTGTGATCTCCCGCGGCTGGCCGAAATAGGCGCCGCCCGCCAACTCGCGTACGATCAGTAAATCCGTGCCGCGCACGATCTCGGGTTTGAGCGGAGATGCCGCGATCAGAGGTTCGTGCAGAAATGCCGGGCGCAGATTGGCGAACACTCCGAGGCCAGCGCGTAGTCCGAGCAATCCGGTTTCCGGTTTAAGCTTCGGCGGATTGTCGTCGTATTGCGGCCCCCCGACAGCGCCGAGCAGCACGGCATCGCCCGAAAGGCATGCCTTCAAAGTTGCATCCGGCAGCGGCACGCCGGTCGCATCGAGAGCGGCGCCGCCGATCGCATGGCTTGCGAATTCGAACTCGTGACCGAATTTTCGCGCGATTGTTTCAAGGCATGCGACAGCTTCGTGCGTCACATCGACGCCGATACCGTCGCCCGGAAGGACTGTTATTCTGGCTCGCATCGTTAAGCAGTGCCCTTCGCTTTCTTCTGGATGTGGGGTAGCAGCCCCCCGTCTTCGATCAACTCGCGCGCGAAATCGCTCAGGGGAACGAAGGCCGCCTCGATCCCGCGCGTCAAATTGCGCAAACGGCCCGCTGCCAGATCGAGCTCGAGCTGGTCGCCGGTCTGCACGATTTCGACGGCCTCCGGGCATTCGATCGCCAGAAACCCGTTATTGATGGCATTGCGAAAGAATATGCGTGCATAACTCCTGGCGATAACCGCGCGCACTCCGGCTCCGCGCAACGCCCAAACCGCATGTTCGCGCGAAGAGCCGCAGCCGAAGTTGTCTCCCGCGATCAGGAAATCGCCGGATTTGACCCGTTTGATAAAATCCGTGTCGATATCTTCCATAGCGTGCTTTGCAAGCTCTTCCTCTTCGTGAACGACGAGATAGCGTGCGGGAATGATCTCGTCCGTATTGATATGCGCGCGTTCGAAAACGTGCGCCGCGCCTTTCAGATTGGTTGGTAGTTCTGGCATGGTTTAACCGTTGAGATTACTCAATTGATGACAGTTCGGCGAATACCCGTTCGCAGCCGATCGCGGCACTGATTGTTTTGGCTCTCCTTCTACCCATTCGCACATAATTCGTTAATTCAGGAACTCACGTGGATCGGTGATCGTGCCCGTGATCGCCGTCGCCGCAGCGGTCGCCGGGCTTGCGAGATAGACCTTGCTGCGCGGATCGCCCATCCGCCCGACGAAGTTGCGGTTGGTCGTAGAGAGACAAGTCTCTTCCGCACCGAGCACTCCCATGAATCCGCCCAGGCACGCCCCGCAAGTCGGCGTCGAAACCACACAACCGGCATCGGCGAATATTTCGAGCAATCCCTCGCGCATCGCCATCTTCCAGATTTCGGTCGTCGCCGGAACGACGATCGTTCGGGTCCCGGAAGCGACTTTGTGACCTTTGATGATCTGCGCCGCGATGCGCAGGTCTTCAATCCGGCCGTTGGTGCAGGAGCCGATGTAGACCTGATCCATCTTTACGCGCTCGACCTCGCCGACGAAGCGTCCATTCGAAGGCAGCGACGGCAGCGCGACGATCGGTTCGAGGGATCCGACATCGATGGTAAATTTTTCGGAATATTCTGCCCCGTCGTCCGAGTAGTAAGTCGTGTATGGCTCGTTCGTCCGTTCCTTGACATAAGTTTCGGATATTTGATCGACGGGTATGATCCCGCTCTTCCCGCCTGCTTCGATGGCCATATTCGTAATGGTGAATCGGGCTTCCATGGTCAGATGCTTGAGCGACGAACCGCGGTACTCCATCGCCCGATAGCGTGCGCCATCCACCCCGATCTTCGAGATGATATAGAGGATGATGTCTTTCGAGTAGACGCCCGGCGGAAGTGGACCGTTGAGTTCGAAGAGCATTGATTCCGGAACTTTAAACCACAACTCGCCGGTGGCCAGCGCTGCGGCCAGGTCGGTTGAACCGATGCCGGAGGCAAAGGCGCCGAGCGCGCCCATGGTCGTCGTGTGCGAGTCGCCGCAGACTATCGTCATTCCGGGGAGGACGTGGCCCTGTTCAGGAGCGATGGCGTGGCAGATGCCATGATTGCCGATCTCATAATAACGCTCGATGCCTTGCTCGATCCGCCATTGGCGCAACTGCTTGGCGAGCTCGGCGCTCTTGATATCTTTGTTCGGTACGAAGTGATCAGGCGTGACCAGTATCTTCGACGGATCGAAGACTCGGTCAATTCCGAGTTTTTTGAGCATCTGCACGGCCGGCGGTGTCGTCACATCGTGGCAGACGATCAGATCGAGCTTAACATTTACGATCTCGCCGGGCGTCACCTTATCGCGCCCGCTGTGCGCGGCGAGTATCTTTTCTGTGATTGTCATTCCCATAGAAAACTCCCAAGACAGTTTTCAGTTTTCAGTTTCAGTTTTCATTCGCCTGAACTGTGGCAACGATGAGCGAACTGAAAACTTAAATGAGCGAACTGAAAACTTAAACTGAAAACTGAAAACTATCAACTATCAACTATCTTCTTCCTCTCTTTCGCATAAAGAGCCTTATTAACCGCATTGAGATATGCGCGAGCGCTGGCATCGACGATATCCGTGCTCGCGGCTTTACCGGTATACGACACGTCCTCGAATTCGACGTGAACAAACACTTCACCGACGGCATCTTTACCGCGCGTTATTGAACGCACGGTGTAATCGACCAGGATTCCGCTCATTCCGATGATCTTGTCGATCGCTTCGTAAACTGCGTTGACCGGCCCATCGCCGGCAGCAGTCTGCGTAACGCTCTCTTCGGATTTCGTATCTGCCAGGGTCACCAGAGCGGTCGCCAGCGCGGATGTGCCGGCCGTCGCCTGAACGGCGCGCAACTTATAGCGTTCGGGGATATTCGCAATGCCGTCCTGCATAATCGCGAGGAGGTCTTCTTCAAATATCTCTTTCTTCTGATCGGCGAGCTTGGTGAATAGTTTGTAAGCCTTGTCAAGTTCGGGACGGGAAAGCTGGTAGCCCATCTCTTCGTATTTTTTGTTGAGCGCGTGACGCCCCGAGTGTTTGCCCAGAACGATGTTATTTGTCTTCACCCCCACCGATTCGGGCGTCATGATTTCATAAGTCAGCCGATTCTGGAGCACCCCATGCTGATGGATGCCCGCTTCGTGCGCGAACGCATTCTTGCCGACGATCGCTTTGTTCGGTTGGACCAGAACGCCGATGATGTTCGAGAGCGTCTGGCTGGAACGGTAGATCTCTTCGCTGGCGATTCCGGTCTCGAACGGCATCAGGTCTTTCCGCACGCGCAAGGCCATGACGATCTCCTCAAGCGAGGCATTGCCAGCTCGTTCTCCGATGCCGTTGACCGTGCATTCGATCTGCCTCGCCCCTGCCGCTACCGCGGCCAGCGAGTTGGCGACCGCCAGCCCGAGGTCGTTGTGGCAGTGTATGCTGATTATCGCCTTGTCGATATTAGGCACCCGTTCGCGCAGGGTAGTGATGATGCGCGTGTATTCCGAGGGGATCGTGTAGCCGACCGTATCCGGTATATTGACGACCGTCGCTCCCTCATCGATCACCGCTGTGATCACCTCTACCAGATATTCAGGATCGCTGCGCGTCGCGTCTTCCGCCGAAAATTCCACGTCGTCGGTGAACCTCTTCGCCATCCGCACCGCATTGCAGGACATCTCCATCACCTCCGCGCGGCTCTTTTGCAACTTGTATTGAAGGTGAATGTCTGAGGTGGCTACGAAAGTGTGGATCCGCGGACGGGCGGCGTGTGAAAGCGCTTGCCAGGCGCGCTCGATGTCGTCCGAGGTCGTGCGACATAACGCCGCGATGACCGGACGCCGGCAGGTCTTCGCAACTTCTCGCACGGCCGCGAAGTCGTCATCGGACGCGATCGGGAACCCCGCTTCAATAATGTCCACCCCGAGCTCGTCGAGCTGCCGCGCCATCCTTAACTTCTCTTCCAGGTTCATACTGCAGCCGGGCGACTGTTCACCGTCTCGCAATGTCGTGTCGAAGATCGAAACACGATCGTTCATTCTTCCTCCCTCCACCTCTTTCGAGAATTTTCAGATTTCAAATTCTCAAATTTGAGCTGGTAAACATGGAATGTTCATTAATATTTCACCACGGTCCGCGCAAGGGGCTACCAAATAACGCAAAAATATTGGACTGCGCACCATTATTCGCGCATCATAACACCTGTGGTTGCCCTTGCACAGTTTATAATTTTTACGATAACATAAAACAGGCTTATAGCTCCCACATGCTCCCAACGCTCCCAAAGCCCGATAAGAAGGGATGAGGCGTCGTAGATGGCGGCGCCCAGGAGACGACCAGAGCCAGAAAATGATAAAAATAGTTTCCGGCACTCAGAATTGGGGATTCAGTATTAAGTATTCAGTTGGAAGGGTCTCGATGGCGCAGTGAAAAAAGAGCTGGAGACTATGTACTGAGGGGTTACGTGAAAAGCATCAAGCGATGGTGGATACAAGTAAGCGGGAAACTCTCGTTAGACCCGCGAGAGATTGAAGATGTGACCGCACGGGAGTTGCGCCGGATGATGAGGCGTTGCCCGGTATGTCGCGGAGACTTCACCCAGCATTTTTATACGCTGTTTGCGATGACGGTGGTCACAGACGATA
The DNA here is from genome assembly GCA_963796275.1 of uncultured Acidobacteriota bacterium. Lineage (GTDB taxonomy): Bacteria > Acidobacteriota > Blastocatellia > RBC074 > RBC074 > JAKEHZ01. Next base: position 403,816 of record CAWCKY010000006.1, read on the forward strand.
GCAGTTTTCGGGTCAGACAATTCTTCAATGCATGCGATGACCGGGACTGGATGGAGGCGCAAAGGTTTCAGGAGTTCGATTCGGAACAGGATGCGGTCCTCGCATATGTGATGAGATGCCACACCGGGCGAAAAGCCTTTCTCCTCGAACTGAGCCCGTTCGAATATTACGAACCGGATCGGTTGTTTGCCTTGTCACTTCTCGATAATGAGAGCGGTCAGACGCTCGACCATCATATCGAGGAGAAAAACTGGAGGAGATTGAGTTGGACTTAGCGCAGCTTGAAATATTTTTATGCATAGCCGAGGAGAAGAGTTTTTCGCGTGCGGCCGAGAAGATGCTGCGGACGCAGCCGGCGCTCAGCATCGCGATCAAACGGCTCGAAGAGGAACTGGGCGAACCTTTGTTCGACCGCAGCAGCAAATCGGGCACCTTGACCGAGGCGGGAAGGATCCTCCTCTCATACGCGCAGCGAATGATCAATATGCGCGATGAGGCCAAGGAAGCGATCAGCGAATTGCGCGGGATGTTTCGCGGGCGCCTGACGATCGGCGCCAATGAGAGTACTTCGCTCTATCTCCTGCCCAAACTCCTGCTCGAATACAGAAGACGGCATCCGCAGATTAAGATCGCGGTCTTTCGCAATATTTCCGAAAAGATCCCTCTGGAGGTATTGGAGAGGAACCTCGATTTCGGATTTCTTTCCTTTGATCCCATGCATCCGTCGTTGCAGTCTCTCGAAGTCCATCGCGATGAGCTGGTCCTGGTCGTCCCCCCGAAGCATCAGCTGGCTGGCCGCAAACAGGTGTCGGTGAAGGATCTCGGTGAGGAACATTTCGTCGCGCACAACGTCAAGACACCCGCCCGCACGCGTATCTTCGACTTCTTCGCGCATCACCGCACGCCGCTCAACATCAGCATAGAGCTGGCAACGCTCGAGACGATCAAGGAATTCGTCAAGCTCGAAGTCGGACTCGCCATCCTACCGCGACTCGCCGTCGAGGAGGAGATCAAATCCGGCGACCTCATCGAAGTCCCGGTCAAAGGGATGAAGATAGAGAAGACCTTGAGACTGGTCTACCGGCGCGAGCAGACCCTTTCACACGCGGCCAAGTCGTTTCTGGAGCTGGTAAAAGGGCCAATTAATGGATAATGGATAATGGATAATGGATAATGGATAATGGATAATGGATAATGGATAGTTGATAGTTCGTATACACCGTGGCAACAATCTATACGAATTATCAATTATCCATTATCAATTCTCTTGACATAGCAATTCTCACTGAGCAAGAAGATCGAGCAGGAGTTGGTTCGAAGACATATACAGGTATATTGCGTATTCAGCATTGAGGAGAGTCTTAGCCTGAAGCTGTAATTTTCACACTCTTCAATCTCGAATCAATACATTCACTACTACACCCACTCTAAGAACATGAAACTCCGAAAAGTCGCGTATCTCTTAAGCACATTGCTCTTATGCGCAGCAGCCCTCAAGCTCGCGCAGCCGTCCCTGGGCTCGATGATCCAGCAATCGCCAGCGCCGCCGTCTCTCATGGAAAACCTTGGCCGCGGCGTGGTTGCCGTCCGAACTACGACCTCATCGGTCTTCGTCGGTTGGCGGCTGCTCGGTACCGATCCCCCGGATACCGCCTTCAACCTTTATCGTTCAACTGGCGGAGGTGAGCCGGTGCTTCTCAATCCGGAGCCCATCGCCGATGTAACGCAATTCGTTGACGGTATGGCGGACCTCACACAGGCGAACGTCTATTCGGTACGCCCGGTCATTTTCGGCCTCGAGCAGCCGTCGGGAGGGGCTTTCACGTTACCGGCTGACGCTGCGCTCCAACAATATCTGCGGGTCCCGCTGCAGGTGCCGCCGGGAGGGACGACGCCGGCGGGCGAGGCATATACCTACAGCCCGAACGATTCCAGCGCGGGCGATCTCGATGGCGATGGCGAATACGAGCTCGTGGTCAAATGGGATCCCTCGAATGCGAAGGACAATTCGCAGGCAGGCTACACAGGCAATGTCTACCTCGACGCATATAAGCTCGACGGCACCCGTCTCTGGCGCATCGACCTCGGTCGCAACATACGCGCCGGCGCGCACTACACCCAGTTCCAGGTCTACGACCTCGACGGAGACGGCAGAGCCGAGGTCGCATGCAAGACAGCGGATGGCACCATCGACGGTGCCGGAACGGCGATCGGAGATGCAAACGCCGATTTCCGCAACGAAGGGGGATATATCCTGGGTGGGCCCGAATTCCTCACTGTCTTCGACGGCTTGACCGGCGCTGCGCTTGCGACCGCGAGCTACGTCGTACCGCGCGGCGTTGTCGATAACTGGGGCGACAACTATGGCAATCGGGTGGATCGTTTCCTGGCAGCCGTAGCATATTTGGACGGCCAGCGACCGAGCCTCATTATGTGCCGTGGTTATTACACGCGGGCAGTGATCGCCGCGTGGAACTGGCGCGACGGAGCGCTCACCAACATCTGGACGTTCGATACCGGCGACACGGGAACTCAGAATCAATATGCTGCCTGGCGCGGCCAGGGCAACCATAACCTCAGCGTCGGCGATGTCGACGGAGATGGGAAGGACGAGATCATGTACGGCTCTGCCGCCATCGATGACGATGGTGGCGGTCTTTTCTCAACCGGTTGGGGGCACGGCGACGCGCTCCACATGTCGGATATGGATCCTGATCGGCCGGGCCTGGAAGTTTTCCAGCCGCACGAGAGCCCCACTAGTTACGGGCCGAACGGCGCCGAGTTCCGCGACGCGCGCACCGGTGCGCTGATCCTCGGCGTGCAGGCATCCGGGGATATCGGCCGCGGGCTCGCGCTCGACGTCGATCCGCGTTACCGAGGTTATGAGATGTGGGCTTCCGGCAGCGCGGGCGGAATGTACACGGCGCAGTTGTCCACGCCCAATGCCGTGCTGGGAGCGCGCGGCGTCGAGATCGCGTCGGCCAAGCCCTCGATCAATTTTGGCCTGTGGTGGGACGGCGATTTGCTGCGCGAACTGCTCGATGGCACGGCTATCACCAAATGGGACTGGCTCGCGGGAAACACCAGCAGTCTGCTGTCTGACTCGGGTATCTCATCTAACAATGGAACCAAGGCTACGCCGGCATTGAGCGCCGACATCCTCGGCGATTGGCGCGAGGAGGTGATCTGGCGCGAATCGAATAACTCTGCGCTGCGCATTTATACGACCACGATCCCGACGACATTCCGTTTCTACACGCTGATGCACGACCGCCAGTATCGGGAGGCGATCGCTTGGCAAAATACCGGATACAATCAACCGCCGCATCCGAGTTTCTACATGGGCGACGGTATGGCGCCGCCGCCGGTCCCCCATATCGTCACATCGCTCGATACGCTTCTCGGCCCCGCCGCGCCGGTATTTACTGCCATCGATACGGACGCCGGGCGTTCGGCTGGTGATACCGTCACAAACGACCCCACGATCGTGCTGTACGGAACGTCAGCGCCGAACACGACAGTAACGGTGACTCGGTTTGGCGTGGGTGCGATCGGCGCCATCACCGCCGACGCCGCCGGGAATTGGGCGATCGATTACACCGGAACCTCGCTGCCGGGCGGTAATGCCTTTTTCACCGCGACTGCCACCGACGCAAACAGCAGGACGGGCGCGCCGACGCCGCCGTTCCGCGTGACGATCGACCTCGTTCCGCCGGGAGCGCCTGCCATCGCCGATATCGCCGATGAGCTCAATTTCACGGGGACGGCCGAACCGGACAGCATGATCAGCATCACTCGCACCGGATCGGGCGCGATCGGCGCCGCCACCGCCGACGCTTCCGGCGTCTGGACGCTGGCTTATTCCGGCCCGCCGCTCGATCCAGGCAGCCATTCCTTCACCGCAACGGCAACGGACCTGGCAGGGAATACGGGACCGGCCTCTGCGATATCGACCATCGATACGACTGTGGCTGCGCCCGTCATCTCTATGATCAGCGACGATACCGGATCATCTCCGACTGACGGGGTCACGAGCGACAGCACCCTCGTATTGAACGGGACTGCGACAGCCGGCCATACCGTCACCGTGAAGATACAGGGGGGCGCAGCGCTCGGCGCCGCGACCAGCGATGGGAGCGGCCAATGGAGCCTTGACTACACGGGCAATATTCTTTCCGATGGCGCTTACGTAATTTCCGCCTCGGCGAGCAACGGAACGGGGACCAGCCTCTCGTCCAGGGCATTTCCGGTCAGGATTGACACGGCTGCTCCGGCGGTTATTTCGGTGAACCGCCAAAATCCGACGGCGGCGATCAGCAGCGCCGACACCATAACTTTTCGGGCATCATTCAACGAGGCGGTGGTTGGAGCTGGCGATTCCGATTTCATGCCTGTGTTTTCGGGCGGTCTTTCCGGTGCGATCTCGGGCGTGGTCCAGGTCGGTGAGGGAATTTTCGATGTGACCGTCGGTCTTTCCGGAGAGGGCGCAGTGCGGCTCGATGTGGGCGCGTCCGGCATCGCCGACGTCGCGGGCAACGCTTTGAACGCCGGTTTCAACTCCGGGCAAGTTTACACGCGTTCGTTAGTCGGCGACGGAACCTGGATACAGAGCGCCAATGGAGCGATGTGGAACACCAACCAGAATTGGCTCAACGGCATTGTCGGCGCCGGTGTTGGCACGACTGCTAATTTCTCATCGCTCGAACTGGTCGATGATCTCGTCGTGCATCTCGATGGGCCGCGCACGGTCGGCAACATCGTCTTCGGGGATACGGACATAACCTCGCCGGGAAGCTGGACAGTCGATAACAACGGGAGCTTCGGCAATGTGCTCCTGCTGTCCGTCCCCGCAGGTAGTCCGACGGTGACCGTCAATCCTCTGGGCCTCGGTGCTACTACCCTCATCTCAGCGTCGCTCGGTGGCAACCAGGGTCTTACCAAACTCGGCACCGGCACACTTATATTGACCGGCCAATCGCCGCTCAACGGACCGCTCGCGATCAATGGCGGAGTTCTTCGCTTCGCCTCCGGTTCAGGCTTCAATATCGGCAACAATGCAGTAGTCGACCTGGGAGCGAACACGCAGCTGAATATCGCTGGCGGTTTCTTCGCGGCCGGCGGGCTCATAACGGCGGTGACGAGCGCGGTCGTGGTCGACAGCGGGTCTGCAATGCTCGGCAGCTTTCGCACGAATTCGGACTTCGGCGGGACGCTGCGCATCAACGGCGGCGCGCTGCGTGTCGGGGATGTTAATATCCGTCGAAACAGCGCGGCCAATCCCGACTTCGGATCGGGATTCATCGTCGCCGGCGGCACCGCCACCGCTACCACAATCGGTCTGGGCACGGCCAACTCCACGGGCGCCATGTCGATCGAGGGAGGTTCGCTTACAGCAACCGGTCCCATCACGATCGGAAATCAGCAGACGGGCGGGCGCGGCGGAGCTATGCGTGTATTGAATGGAACGTTTATATCTACCGACGCGGCGAACGGCATCGTCCTTTGCCGTACTAATGGAGGGAACGCGAACAATGTCGCTTCGGCCATCTTCACCGGCGGCATCAGCATCATTGAGAAGTTCACCCTCGGCTTCGATCCCACAGTTACGGCCGGATCGGCGACGATCACGATCAACGGCGGCGCCCTCTATCTCGGGAGCGGCGGGATCGTGAAGAACGGCTCCGCCGGTCTCGTGACCAACCTCAACTTTGGCAGCGGCCTGCTGGGCGCGAAGGATGGCTGGGATACGAGCTTGCCGATTAACTTGCCGGCCAACGGCAACATCGTGATCAAGGCAGCCGATGCGGCCAACGTTGGGCGCGACATCGTTCTCGGCGGAGCGCTCACCGGCGCGGGAGGCTTCACCAAGACCGGCGACGGCCGTCTTCGTCTCGGCGCGGCGAACACTTTCAGCGGAGCGATAGCGGTAAATGGCGGAGCGCTGGAGGTGAGCGGAAGTTTGGGACCCGGGGCGGATGTTGCGGTCAACTCGGGCCTCCTGATGGGGGACGGGGCGATCGCACGCGCGGTCGGCTTGAATTCGGGCGGCACGTTGGTTCCGGGCCGCGGCACGCCCGGTTCGCTACTCAGGGTGGAGACGGTGATGTGGAACGCCGGTGGCGCGATGTTATTCAAACTTGGTTCGACTTCCAATCAGCTTGCGGTGAAGGGATCGTTGACCAAAGGCGATGGTGGACTGCGCCGGCTGGTTTTCAAGTGTGAGGCTGAGATCGCCGCGGGGAAGAGCTACACGCTGGTGACCTTCGGTTCGACAAACTTCGTAGCTTCTGATTTTATCATCAGCGGCTTGCCGCCAGGTTTGAGCGGGGTATTGAGAGTGGGTGCGAACAGCATCGTATTTGATGTTAGTACTGTGGAGCGAGCAGGTTCGGATAGATGAAGCGGATAATGGGCGAGAAGTGGAATCAGGTGCTAAGTACTTCGTAATCTAAGTTTTTGACTTGCCCTGCGGGAAAGCACGATAAATCGTGCTGATACGAAAGAATAGCTATATAGCATTCGATCATGCACGTATCGCCGCTACGTAGGCGCGAGATTTCGCAGATTGTCGTTACATAGCCGTATTTCCTGACTCCGGCGACTGATACAAAGTGGCGGCGGGAGCACATCGAGGATGGCGTGGAAAAAGTGGTTGTGCAAGAGTAATCTATTCAGCACCATCCCCCGATTGGTAGAGCTTGTCGTTACTTCGGATCTTTTCACATAAAACTATCTTCTTCGTCGGTATGCGACAAAAAGGGGATGCGCATTTCATGGAGAAATTCAGGGAAGTACAAGATTTGTAGAGGAGGATTTTTGTTGAAACTCATAACCTCAATATTTTTCATCTTGGTTTTATTAACGAGCCAATTCCCACTCCCTGGCCAGAAGAAGAAGACGAAGCCGGACCCTGCCGACCTCGTCCTCAAGAACGGGATAATCTATACCGTCAATGAAAAACAGCCTCAAGTTGAGGCCGTCGCCGTCAAATACGGTCGCATCATCTTCGTTGGCGCCACTTCGGATGTGGAGAAGTATGAAGGCAAAGGCACCAGAGTAGTCGACCTCAAGGGGAAAACCGTGGTGCCGGGTTTTACGGACGCACACTATCATCTGGCCGGAGTCGGCGAGCGCGAGATGACGCTCAACCTGGAGGGGACTACCAGTCTCGAAGACTTCCTCGCCAAGGTTAAGGCGCGGGTAGATCAAGCTAAGCCGGGCGAATGGGTTACCGGTCGAGGTTGGATCGAGACGTTTTGGAATCCGCAGGCATTTCCGACGCGTTCGGACCTCGACAAAATCGCGCCCAACAATCCCGTCTATCTCGTGCGCGCTGATGGTCATGGCGGCGTTGCCAATAGTGCCGCATTTAAGATAGCCGGCATCGATAAGAACACGGAGAGTCCTTTCGGCGGCGAGATAATGAAGGAAAAGCAAACGGGCGAGCCGAATGGGATGCTGCTCGACCACGCGCAGGGGCTGGTCAGGAAGCATATCCCTCCTCTAACCGCTGCCGAGCGGGAGCAGGCGCTGATCATCGGCGCCCGGCGAAGCGCGGAGCTTGGTTGGACTCAAATACAAAATGCCGGAACCAATTGGGAGGAGGTCGATCTACTCAAAAAACTCTTTGGTGAGCAAAAGATAAAACTGCGGATATATGAGGCGATCCGCGGCCCGAGCGAAGATGCCGATCGCCTGGTGCGAAACGGCGCGATCATCGGCCTCTATGATCAACGCCTGACTGTCCGCACGATCAAAATAAGCATCGATGGGGCGCTGGGGTCGAAGGGCGCGGCGCTGCTCGAGCCTTATTCCGATCATAACACGACCGGGTTGTTGACCCAGAAGCCCGAGGACATTGCAGACCTGCTCAAGAGCGCGTTGCGCAAAGGGATCCAGCTCGAGATCCACGCCATCGGAGACCGCGCCAACCGCGTAGTGCTCGATCTTTACGAGCAGGTCTTCAACGATGTCCCGCCCCTCGAACGCATCGACCGCAGCGATCCGCGCTGGCGGATAGAGCACGCGCAGATAGTTCATCCCGACGACATTCAGCGATTCGCGAAACTCAAGATCATCCCATCGATGCAGCCATCGCACGCGATCGGCGATCTTCACTTTGCCGTGAGCAGGCTCGGCGTCAAACGGCTCGAAGGCGCTTATGCCTGGCAGAGTTTCATCAAAGCGGGATGCATCATTCCCGGAGGCTCCGATGCCCCGGTCGAACGCGGCGAGCCAATGATCGAGTTTTATGCCGCCGTCGCACGCAAGGATCAGAAGGGTTTCTCCGGCGATGGCTGGCACCCCGAGCAGAAATTGACGCGCGATCAGGCGCTGAAAATGTTCACCATCTGGGCCGCCTATGCCGCTTTCGAAGAGAAAACGCGCGGTACGATTGAGGATGGGAAACTCGGCGATTTCACCGTGCTATCTGCCGACATCATGAATATCCCCGAGGCGGAGATTTTGAAGACCAAAAACGTCATGACGGTGATCGGGGGAGAAGTCGTATTTGAGACGGAAATAAAGGATTCGAAAAAGGATTCGAAGCAAAAGAGGAAAGACTAGCTAGACTTGGAGACAAGGGGACGAGGGGTAAATACCGATTGCAAAACTTATCCCTCTTCCCCTGCCTCCATATCCGCCCTTCATAGATAGATCAGCTTGTGATCCCGGAACCCGATCTCGACCTCCTGATACAACCTATCTATCAGTTCATAGCCGTATCGTGCCAGAAAATAGCTGGCATTTATCTCCCGCTCCTGCAGGTTCTTGTTGGGATAAAGGACTGCAAACAGTCTTTCAACTTGCTGCTGCATCGTCTCGTCGCGCTTGCTTCGGTTATGAATGAAGCGCGTGCGGAGGTTGTGAAGCTGATAAACGATCTTTTCGCGTCCCCCCTTGAGCGAATCAGCCAGCGTTGGATCGACGGCCGTCAGCGACTCGCGCAATTTTTCCAATTGCTCGTTGAAGACTTTTTCCGATTCATCGAAGATCATCGCCGTGTTCTGGTCCATGCTGCCCTCGACCACTTTCTTCATCACATCTTCCTGACCGCTGAAGAGGTCGGCGAATTCGATGCCGTATTTGCTCAAGGTCTTCGCGTGTCGCTTCTCGATCAAGGTAAAGCTCGCGCGCGGCAATACTACGGGCTCGACGCGCTCGAGCAATCGGTAATTCGGCCGAAGTTGAGCGAAATAGGCGATCTCGGCTGGGCCGCCGATATAGGCGATAGTCGGCAGGAGGAAGTCTTGAACGATCGGGCGAAGCGTGACATTCGGGCTGAAACAAGAAGGGCACCGCTGCACGGTATCTCGTAGTTCGTCGGCGTTAAAGCTCTTTTCGCTTCCTTTCAGATAAAAACGGCCGTCGTCGCGCCGCACGATGGCCTTGCGGCGGCCATCGTCCAGCATAAAGAGCGGCACGGCTTCCGGAGCCGTGTAGACCTGCGCGTGGTAACCGGCCGCCTCCAGCGCCGCGCTCTCCCTAACGAGATGCGTCGCGAACTCGGGTATCCGCGAGATTGCGCGCGTATAAATTTCTCCGGCCACCTGCTTCAACCGGTCATCGAGGGGGTCGATCAGCACTATGCCGAAGTGCCCCATCATCTTCAACATCAGCCTGCCGAAGGCATCGGCAAAACCGGCTCCGGCCTGATATGACGCGCGCAGATCATCGATCAGTCTCGGCATAAATTCCGATGCAGGTAGAGCCGCGATAAGTTCTTCTATATTCCCGTCAACTTCGTCGCATAATGTCACCTGGCCCACTGGCTTGCCTTCTTTGGGAGAGCAGGCGGAGTAGGTGATGGTGATGAGCTGGCCTTCGCGATTTACCAAGCGCGTGTGATTGACTTCTTCGAAGTCATGGTCTTCGGACGCGACCCAGAACATCGGCACGGCATTGACGCCCCGCTCGCGCAACTCCGCTGTGAGTTTGATCGCCGTCAATGCTTTGTATATCGTGTAGAGCGGGCCGGTGAAGAATCCCGCCTGTTGCCCGGTGATCACTACTACCGAGTCTTTCTGCCGCAGGCGCTCGATATTGGCGATGGCGATCTCGCTCGCGCCCGCCTTGCGGTTTTGATCGACGAGGACATCGGCTACCGCATCGCGCGCGAATGCCTGGGCGCTGACGATACCGGTACGGGCCACGAGCGAATCGATCTCTTGTCCTTCCGATTGGTAAAAACGCTCGACGCGGCTGAAGTTATAAAGGAAGTCGTGGAATAGCCTGGACGTTCGCGGTATTTCATCGAAGCTGATTGCGTGAACGGACATTATTTCCCTCTCTCCTGTGAAAACTGCAAGGATTATCAGGGCTTTCAGGATTTACAGGTCGAGCAAAATCCTGAAAATCCTGTCTCTTTTTTTAAAGCTAGTCTGCGTATTCCGGGGCGATGAGGTCCGCTTTTTCGACCCAATGCCCGTCTTCGCTCTTTTTGAAAAATCCGCTTTCTGCGATCGCATTCTCGATCTCTTTGCGTTCCGACTCGGTCGGGGCAGGCAGCGGTGAGCGGGGCAGATAACCATAGAGGCCAACCATGTCCATCGCCGCTTTTAGATGTCCCACGCCGCTCGCGGCCGTCACGCGGGCGAGTTTGGTCAAGCGGTCCTGTAAATCATTGGCGTGTTCGTAATTGCCATGTTGATAGGCGTGATCGATAGCTACACAGGCGTACGGAGCGAGAGGCGCTACGGCGAAGACGGCTCCCGCTGCTCCCAGGCCCAGGCCTTGAGTGAAGATCGAAGGACCTCCGATCAGCACGCTAAATTCATTAGTCTTCAACTCGCGGAACAAGTCCTCGATGGCAGATAAATCTCCTGAGCTCTCTTTCAACCCGATGATGTTTGGGTGTTCGGCCAGCCGCGCCACCGTCTCCGGCATCATATAGACGCCGGCGAATTGCGGGATGATATAAATCACCACCGGGATGGGAGAGTTGTCGGCGATGCGCTGGTAATGCGACTCTCGGTGCTCGTCCTCCAGGACTTTTTTGTAATAGAAGGGAGTGATGACTACCGCTCCGTCCGCACCCAGCTCGTGGGCGCGCCTCGACATTTCGATCGTCTGGCGCGTGGATAGTTCACCAGTACCAACCAGCAATAATTTTTCCGCAGCCATCGCGCCGCGCACAGTCTCTATCACCGCGAGCTTTTCATCGGTCGTCAGATGCGGAAATTCACCCGTCGACCCGAGAATCAGATAACCTGAGAGATCGGTCTGATTCCAATATTCGAGATTGCTTTTCAATTTTCCGTGATCGACGTTGCCTTCGTTGTCGAATGGCGTTGGCAACGCAGCGATGATGCCATTTAGATTTAGTGACATAGCTATAGTCTTGTAAGGGGTTCAGGCTATCGTTAATCGTTATTTTTCGCGCGAGCGATGGCGTAGATAGCTGCGCCAAGGGCATCGCCGACTTTCAGGGGTGGTTCACCAGGGGTCTCATTTCTGGCGTGATCGAGATTGACTGCGGGGCAGTATACAGGAAGCTAATTATAAGCATCAGGAATTTCAGCTTTAGCATATCTTACTCCGGGAAAATGCAATGCTTGACGTAATAATTTAAGATGCTCTCTTGAGAATTCCAGCTTCATGTTTTTGACGCTTGCATGACAAGATTTTGAACGGGCATTATAGCGGCGCCGGGCGGTAACTGGCAAACGCGGCTTCATAGAACGCCTAAGGTGATGATGTCAAAGACCGAACTTCCAATTTTCAGCGACAATTTGAAGTCTTCAGGTTCGTGGGCGGACCTCCTGGCGCGTGAGCAGCACCTCTGGCAAGAAGCGCTGTCGACGGCAGATTCACGCGCGCGGATCGAGCGCCGTATTCTCGATCATCAGGTTAAACAGGTAGTTTTAAGAGCAAACGGGGAGTTAACCGAGCAAAACTGTCTAGCTGCGGCAGCGCTGATCTCTTCCTGGGCGATGGCACCCGATGCGAAGTTCAGCGTGGAACGGTTGCTCGAACTGCATCGAGCTCTGATCAGTGCGCCTAGCGGAGAAGACGTCCTCCGGAAGACCGAGCCGCTCCCGATCAATGCCATGCACGATCCGACCCCGGCCATCTTGTTGCCTCGCATGCTCGATAATGCATTCGACTGGTTCGCGGTTCCTAGTTTTGACGAGCTTCGTCCGGTCGAACAGGCCACCATAGTTTATCTGAGGCTGCTCGATCTTCACCCATTTCCATCGATGTCGGAGTCAACGGCTTTGTTCGCAGCGAGCTTTTACACCGAGCGGGCAAATTTGCCGCCGCTCATTATCTTTGCCGACAATGAGACCCTGGTTCGGTATACGAGTACCGTAGAAGCAGCCTTCAGAATGCTGACACAGCCGCTGGTGGAATTTTTTGCCGAGATGCTGAGGCGGGCGATAAGATCGGGGATGGGAAGCGAAGATGAAGCGTAAACCGATGCAACTGCCACAGGAAGCGCGACGGCTGCTTGCTCCTTTTTTTCCAGGATTCGACCTGGATCGCATCCGCATCTACGAATATATTCCCTGGTACGTTGCGGGCAAACCGCAGGGTTATGCCGACCGCTATAATATCTATCTCATGCCCGGCGCATATCAGGTCGATTCGATCGAAGGCATGGCATTGATCGCGCACGAGATCGCCCATTGCTGCCAATACAGGAAGCTCGGTACGTGGCGGTTCCGTGCGGTCTATCTAACATCCTATTTCATGAACAGGGTGCGTGGTATGTCGCGGAGAGAGGCTTACCTCAATATACCGTTCGAAATCGAGGCGCGCGAGATCGAAGCGAGAGTCTATCTGGTTTTACAACGAGTTCGCGCGAATCTCGCCTCCAGGCGGTTGCACAATTACGATTGATGAATGGGAGTTGTCCAGGATGAACCGGCGAAAGGGAAAAATAACGGAAAAAGCCAATAATTTACTTTATTTCCTACTTGCGTATTGGCTTTCATTCTCTCTCTTCTTTTTTATACGGGGTGTATCGAAATGGATGTGGAAAAGCGGGAAGAACGTGAATACCCTCATTGGAATCGGGTTTACATCACGGTCATCATTTATAGCGTCGCGCTCATCAGCGGGCTATGGGCATTCTCAAAATTATTCCAGTAACAGGCCGAAGAGGAACACAAGATGCATTGGCTGGATTGGCTGATAGTCGCCGCCTATCTCATATACATCGTCTACGACGGGCTGCGGCTGACGAGGAAGAGCACTGAGATCGAAGGTTATTTTCTGGCGCATCGCAGTTTGCCTTGGTGGGCCGTCGGCTTGTCGGTCATGGCAACACAGCTCTCTGCGATTACCCTGGTAGGGACGACCGGGCAGGCCTACGCCGATGGAATGCGGTTCATCCAGTTCTATTTCGGCCTCCCGTTCGCCATGGTGATCCTGTGCATGACCGTCGTCCCGTTCTTCTATCGCGCAAAAGTCTTCACAGCATATGAATATCTGGAGCGCCGCTTCGACGCCAAGACGCGGTCGCTGACCAGTTTCTTCTTTCTCGTCTCACGCGGGCTGTCCTGCGGCGTCATAATCGCGGCGCCCTCGGTAATTCTTTCGATCGTGCTCGGATGGAACGAATTGACGACGATTTTGGTGATGGGACTTACGACTACGCTTTACACGATGTACGGCGGCGTACAGGCTGTAACGTGGACCGACGTCAAACAGATGATCATTATCTTTATCGGATTGTTTGCCCTGCTTTTCGTGGTCATCGGCAAATTTCCGGAAACCGTCTCGCTCGGTGGCGCCATGACGATCGCGGGAGCGACGGGAAGGCTGCAGACCGTGGATCCCAGCTTCAATTTGGACGAAACATATACTCTCTGGTCCGGCCTCATCGGAGGATTGTTTCTGGCATTGGCATATTTCGGCTGCGACCAGAGTCAGGTGCAGAGATTTCTGACGGCCCGATCGGTAACCGAGGGGCGCACATCTTTGCTGATGAGCGCATTCATCAAGATACCCATGCAGTTCCTGATACTTTTCATCGGAGTCATGATCTTCGTCTTTTACCAGTTCCAGAAACCTCCCATGATTTTCAAGTCTGATGATCGGGCGAAGGTGGAACAGAACGTGGAGTATCAGCGGCTGAGCTCCCAATATTCGGAGGCATTCGAATCGCGCCAGCGCGCCGCACTTGCTCTTGCCGAGTCAGAGGATTACGGCGAAATCGCCGCGGCGGCGCGCGGAATTTACCTCTCATCGGACGAGAAGATGAACGGCATTCGCAGGCGCGCCGGCGATCTGGTCGCGAGTGAGACGGGCAAGAAATTCACGGATGTCAACTATGTCTTTCCGACATTTGTCACGACCTACGCCCCGGCGGGTGTGGTGGGATTGATCATCGCCGCGATATTTGCGGCTGCGATGTCGTCGGTCTCGGCCGAGTTGGCCGCGCTTTCTACGGCAACCGTCATCGATTTCTATCGCCGCCATTTCAGAAGGGAAGCGCCCGATGCTCACTACCTTCTGGTTTCGAAGATGGCGACCGGGTTTTGGGGCATCTTCGCATGCATAGTTGCTCTCTATGCCGGGCGATTGGGATCGCTCATCGAGGTGGTCAATAAATTCGGTTCGTACTTTTATGGCTCGCTGCTGGGCGTGTTCGTGTTGGCTATCGGTACGAAGCGGGCGACGGCCAACGGGGCGTTCTTCGGATTGCTCGCCGGAATTGTGTCGGTTGCGTTCGTCGGGAAGTATTCGTCTATTAGTTTCTTGTGGTATAACCTGATTGGTTGTCTTGTGGTTGTAATTGTTGGAATGATTATAAGCCTGGCTAGTGAGACCACTAGTGAGACTAGAAATTAACAACTGCTCAGCCCGATGAGATTTTGAAACCGGGCTGAGTTTGAAATTAAATTGATTCTGTAAATATAAGGTTCAAGACAATGAGAAAGCCTCTCGCATTTCTGCTTAGCTTTGCTCTTGTTATCCAACTCATCTTCGTAATCGTTTCCGCCGACACCCGCCCAGCGCCTGAAGACCGCGGCGCGAGCGGCCTGGCGTTGTCTCTGCGACGTCTGCAGACCATCGCCAGCGTCCTCCACACCGCGGCGCATCCCGACGATGAAAGCACGGAGCTCTTGGCTTATCTCGGGCGCGGCCAGGGAGCGCGCGCCGCATATCTTTCGCTCAATCGCGGCGAGGGCGGGCAGAACGGTATCGGGCCGGAGTTGGGCGATGGGCTCGGCGTCATTCGCACCGAGGAGCTACTGGCGGCACGCAAGCTGGACGGCGCGGAGCAGTATTTCACGCGCGCCTTCGATTTCGGTTTTACTCGTTCGGCTGAGGAGACATACCGGAAATGGAATCGCGAAGAGGTCCTCGGCGATATGGTGCGCGTCATCCGGATGATGCGGCCGCTGGTCGTAGTCAGCGGTTTTTCGGGCACTGAGCGCGACGGGCACGGACAGCATCAGGTCGCGGGGATGTTAACACCCGAGGCCATCAAAGCCGCCGCGGATGCGAATCGCTTTCCCGAGCAGATCAGTAAAGAGGGGCTTCAGCCATGGCAGGTATTGAAGGTTTACGGCCGCAGGTTCGACCAGGTATCCGGGCCGCGCGCGGAGTTCGATGTCGGAGTCTTCGATCCGGTGTTGGGCCGTTCGTATGCCGAGCTCGCCGATGACGGCCGCAGCCGCCATCGCTCGCAGGACTATGGGAGGATACAGCCGCGGGGCGCGCAGGTGAGGTCTTACCCGCGGTTGCAGTCTTCGGTCGAGGTGCCCGAGAAAGAGGGCACGCTCTTCACGGGGATCGATGTCAGCTTAGCGGGCATTGCCAATTTGGCAGGCAACGACGGCAAACGAATGCTGCCCAGCCTGATCAAAATCAAGGAGCTTGCCGCAAAGGCATTGGCTGAATATCGAATAGAGCATCCTGAAGGGATAGCACCCTACCTGGCGGCCGGATTACGCGAGGTTCGGTCGCTGCGCGCCGAGACAGGCGAGCTCAATCCTGTTGCAAAAGCTAATGCCGATGGTCTCCTTGCGCGCAAAGAGAACGATTTCAGCGATGCTTTGATCAGGGCGCACGGGGTTGTAGTCGATGCCTTGAGCAATACCGAGATCGTGACGCCCGGTGAAAACGTCGAAGTGACGGCCAATGTATATCTGCGCAGCGCATCGATCGGAGATGAATTTTCGAAAGGAACGTCGCCGAAGTTCACGCTTATTGCGCCTGCCGGCTGGAACATCGAATCTCAGCGGGCGGATGCCGAGCAACCCGCCGGACCGATGGGTTTTGGGCGCTACCGCGAAAGACCCAATTTCTCCGCCCGGTTCCGCGCGACCGTCCCGCAAGGAGCAGCGCCGACACAGCCTTACTGGCTCGTCAAACAACGCACTAAGGATCAGTTCGATTGGGATGATACGATGCCGCGTAATCTCCCGTTTACGCCGGCAATCGCCAGCGCGCGCGTCGAGCTCGAATTGAGCGGCGAGCGCGTCGTCATCGATCAGCCGGTCGAATACCGGTTTGCCGATAAGACCTTTGGCGAGATCCGCCGCGACTTGAAGGTTGCGCCGGCATTGACGCTCACGGTCCATCCCTCGTTATTGGTGGTTCCCGCTGAAGGTCAGAATCGCGCGCGCGAGTTGTCCGTCGAGGTGACGCACAATGCGAGGCGAGAGACCAAAGGCGCTGTCAGTCTGGTAGCGCCCCCGGGTTGGAAGGTCGAAGCTGATGAGCGCCCGCTCGTATTCACTCGCCAGACTGAAAGGACATCGCGGTTGTTCAAGGTCACTCCCGCTCCCGGAGCTAATGGCACTTTCAATCTGCAAGCCGTCGCGGAGGCGGATGGCCGCAAGTATGCGAACGGTTATTCGGTCATCTCTTATCCGCACATCGAGACGCATTTCATCTATCGCCCGGCGACGGCGAAGGTCGAGGTATTCGATGTCAACGTGGCCGGCGGTTTGAAAGTCGGATATGTCATGGGCAGCGGCGATGACGGGCCGGAGGCTCTCTCGCAGCTCGGCGTCGACGTCAGAATCATCGGCCCGGCGGAGCTCGCTACCGGTGACCTCTCGGTTTATGACACGATAGTCCTCGGCATTCGCGTTTATGAAGTCAATGAAAATGTGATGGCGAACAATAAGCGGCTGCTTGAATACGTGGCGAGTGGCGGGACATTGGTCGTGCAATACAACAAGGAAGAGTACGAACGCGGAAACTTCGCGCCGTATCCCGTCAAAATGCAGCGCGGTGTGCGCGTCACCGATGAAAATGCTCCGATAACCGTGCTCTCTCCCGATCACCAGCTCTTCAACTATCCCAATAAGATCACGGAAAAAGACTGGCAAGGATGGGTGCAGGAACGCGGCTTATACTTCCTGAACGAGTGGGATCCTCATTACACAGCGCTTCTGGCCGCCCCCGATGAAAACGGCAATCTCCTCAAGGGCGGACAGCTCATCGCTCAATACGGTAAAGGCACCTATATCTTCACAGGCTATGCCTGGTTTCGCCAATTCCCGGCCGGAGTCCCGGGCGCCTACCGATTGTTCGCCAATATGGTCAGTTTGCCGAAGAAGAAGTGAAGAAGAGAATGCGAAACAGACGAAAATAACGAAAAATACCAAATATCCAGAGCCTCGTACGCTTCGTTGTTTTCGCTTGTTTGTGTGCTCCTCAGTAGTTTATGCCCAATCTTAATGACGCCCAATCAGCTCTGGAGCGCTTCTTCGGCTTCTCCAATTTCCGCGAAGGTCAGTCCGCCGTCATCGGCTCCGTGCTCGATGGGCGGGATGTAGTCGTGGTCATGCCCACGGGCGGGGGAAAATCGCTCTGTTACCAGTTGCCGGCGCTCCTTTTTCCCGGCACCACTCTGGTCATCTCACCGCTCATCGCGCTCATGAAAGACCAGGTAGATGCGCTCAATGCGCGCGACATTCCGGCCACCTATATCAATAGCTCGCTCGGTTTCGATGAGTTGCTCGCCCGGTTGCGGGCGATGGAGCGCGGCCACTACCGGCTCGTATACATCGCACCTGAACGGTTCCGTAATGCTCGTTTCATCGAATCGCTGAAGCCGGTCAAAATCTCGCTCTTCGCGGTTGACGAGGCGCACTGCATTTCGCAATGGGGGCATGATTTCCGGCCCGACTATCTGCGATTGCGGGATGCCGCGGAAGCGCTCGGCAGGCCGCAGATTATCGCTCTGACCGCGACGGCGACCACTGCCGTTCGCTCGGATATCGGCAAGCAGCTGGGATTGAAAAATCCGGTTGAGTCGGTAGCCGGTTTCGATCGTCACAACCTGATACTGCGGGTGGAACCCTGCAAAACCGAGCGGGAGCGGATCGACAAGGCTTTTCAAATTGCGAGATATGCGAACGGCTCGGGCATCGTATATGCCTCGACGCGCAAGAATGTCGAGGAAGTGACGGGCCAACTCAAAAAGCTCGGATTGAGTGCCGCCGGTTACCATGCCGGACTGGATGACAATAAACGCGCGGGGATTCAGGATCACTTCATGGCCGGGGATCTGCAGGTGATCGTCGCGACCAATGCTTTTGGGATGGGGGTTGATAAATCGGATCTGCGTTTCGTCACTCATTACAACCTTCCCGGCTCGATCGAGGCTTATTATCAGGAGGTCGGCCGAGCTGGTCGCGACGGGCTGCCTTCGGTATGCACGCTGCTGTTCAATTATATCGACACGCGCACTCACGAATTCTTCATCGAAGGGAACTATCCGCCGCGACATACGATCGAGCGGATCTATCTATTTCTGCTCGGTTTGAAGCTCGAGACGATCAATTTTTCGGTGCGGGATATCTCGTCAAATATGGGGATCAAAAGCGAGATGGTGGTCAATTCGGCTTTGATCTATCTGGAGAAGGCGGGGCATATACGGCGGGTACAGGGGGGACAGACCATTAATATGATCGACGGAGCGCCAATCGATGAGTTGCGTGTGGATTGGAGCGATTTGGAGCGGAGAGAGGTCGCTGAACGACGCAAACTGCGGGAGATGGTCAATTTCGCCTACTATGAGAAATGCCTGCGCGGTTTCATTCTGCGATATTTTGGCGATCGCAAGCAGGTATCACACTGCCGTTGTTCGAACTGCCGGCCGCAGATGAGCTGGGTTGAGGTCGCGCGCGTTGAATCTGGGCGGGAAACATCGGCACCTGCCCCTGAGTTGCAGGCGGCGGGGACACAGGCCATTCACCCGGTTCCCTTCGGGCCGCGTGCCCTGAGCGATGATGAACATCTGGCAGTGCGAAAGATCTTGAGCTGCGTGGCGCGCCTCGAAGGGCGATTCGGCAGAGGGACAGTCGCGTACGTCCTCCGCGGTTCGAAGGCGAAGAACGTCATCGCCAATAAACTCGACCAGCTCTCCACTTACGGCCTCCTCGAAACCCTTTCGCAGGATGAACTGACGCGTTTCATCAACGCCCTGATCGTTGCCGGATGCATCAGGCAGAGCGGCTCGGCTTATCCCGTAGTCAGCCTGACAGAACTCGGGCGGCAAGTGATGTTAGACCGTGTGAGGGTAACGCTCGATTTTGACGCCGTAGAAGCCGATGTCGGTCTAGCTGATGAAATATCGCTTTCGTAATTAATCCTGGAGATATATACCCCGAGATAGACCTTGCAGACCATGAGGAACGTCGTCTTACCGAATCCATAGCTGCCGTCGCCTGGTCGGATAGGGTAAAGATAGGAAAAAAAGATAGGAATAAGTGGGTATTCGGTTCAGGGATTATATGGCTGATTAGATCGGGATCCTTTTGACTCACCGGCATTTCTTGTGCTATAAAACTTTTTTATCACATATGTTCCTGGCGCGCATAGTGATATCGATTTAGTTAGTTTGCCTCGACAGTTAAATCGGACGATTTAAAAAAGGTTGGTTGCTAGATACACGAAACGCTCGTTACTAATAATTCAAAAAGAAAGTTGAGTGAAAAGTATGACAGCAGCAGCTACAGCGCTCGCGCCTGAGCGTGAAGCCACAACAGACGTAGATCTTATCCGCACGATCTGTTTGACAGTACAGCCGATGACTCGTGAAGTTTTTACTCCATACGGAGAAATCATCAGCGAGCGTGGCGATGTGGAATTGGACCTGGACGGTGGAACGGCGAACCTTGTTGCTCAGACCGTAGAAGCTCGTCCGTTAACATTTGATTTTCTGGGACGCCATCAGCGTACGGAACAGGTTTTCGTTCCGCTTGGCGGAACGGAATCGGTGATTGCTGTTGCCCCACCAAGCTCTGAAAACCCTGCCTTGCCTGACATGCAACAGATGGCTGCATTCCTTGTTGATGGGAAGCGCGCATTCAAATTGCACCGTGGCACATGGCACGTGAGCGCCTTTCCGCTGACGGAAAGAGCGACTTTTTTGGTACTCGATCGGGAAGGCACACTTGAGGAGGACTTCGATCTGCGCGATCTGAAAACCTCGCTCGGTGTTGTCGTTCAGATTCAACAATAACTTGAGAGTGTAGCCCAACCGGGCGCGCTTATGATTGGGTGTTGGCTGGAGGAAGAGATCAGGCTCTTGGGTATCTTCCTATCGCCTTTTGTTTCTTCCTCTATGCCGCATGCCCAAAGATCCCGACCAATCGAAACTTACCCTTGCATTCGCCGCCGGCGGTATCATCGCTTATAACATCTCAGGCGGAATACTCTTAGGCTATCTTCTCGATCGCTGGTTCGACACGTCTCCCTGGTTCATTATCACGGGGCTGATCCTCGGGACTGTGGGAGCCTTCGTCGGTCTTTATCGCATCATGTCGAAATTGAACCAATGACGCCCTTCTCGACTGCCTCCTTTTTTGACATATCCTGAGACACCTTTATCCATTCTGTTTCACCTTCTCGTATTCTGACTCCAGCCTTCCCTTGATTTTGTAATGTTTACTCATCTTTAAGGTGCAGAGCATTAAGGACAAAGCTCGATGATGGATAAATGTATATTTTGTGGAGCTAAAATTGCTAAATATCACGCATGGATCCTTATTCTCTTAAATCCCGGGTCTCATGTTATCTGTGAGAACAGCATTACCAAATCAAATCAGAAACTAAGAGGCGTCGTTCAAAATCGAAGAAGTTAATTCTATCGATAGGCGATAGGCTTAAAACAATTGCAACATTCAGGGAGCGGCAGCGCTCGTTGAGTTGTAGCGGAGGACATAATGAGACTAGCCCGAGGCATAATCAGCCGAAACAAATATCTATTTGTCTTTCTCTTTGCGCTCATAGCACTGCTGGTCAGCCAGTTACCGGCTATTGTTGCGCAATCGAATCAGATTACGGTGCAGATCGATGTCAGCAGCGAAGGCTTACAATCAGAAAGTGGGATCGAGACGGCGATGGCGATGAGCGCAAACGGCCGCATCGTTGCTTTTTCGACTTTTGCTACTAATCTGGCGGCGGAGACCCAGGCCTTCAATCTGCAGGATATTTATGTTCGTGACCGGATAGACGAAGAAACGGAAGTGGTCAGTCTGAACAGCTACGGCGTACAGTCGAACGGCATCAGCATCGAGCCGTCCGTGAGCACCGACGGTCGATTCGTGGCTTTCACGTCCGATGCCACAAACCTGGTTCCTGACGATAACAACCAGTGTTTTTATAATTTGCTAGACGAATCTTTCATGCCGGGCGACTGTCCGGATGTTTTTGTACGCGACCGCTTAACCAATAAGACGGAGCGAGTCAGCGTGAGCAGCAGCGGCCAGGAAGGCAACGATCGGAGCAGTGTACCGGTGATCAGTGGCGACGGGCGCTATGTATTCTTCATCTCACAGGCGAGCAATTTCTATACGGGTGACGGTCCGGTCTCAGGTGAGCTCTTTATGCATGACAGGCAGACCAAAAGGACCGATCGCATTCTCAAGCCTGCCGCCAACGGCGAGTATACGATCACTCCGGATGCTCGCTATATCGCATACCTTGGCCTCAGCAATGGAACCAGCGGATTTTACGCAATCTACGTCTTCGATCGACAGACGGGCATAAACGAGCTCGTGAGTGTGCCTCGCTCCGGTAATGTGCTCAATGGATATAGCTTTTCTCCCGCGATCAGTGCAGATGGGCGCTATGTCGCGTTCGTTTCGTATGCGACCAGCATCGTATCGGGCGACACCAATGGCCGGGCCGACGTCTTTGTCCGCGACCGGGTGGCCCGAACCACCGAGCGCGTCAGCGTGAGCAGCCTCGGCGCACAGGCAAACGGTGACAGTTTTTCGTACCTTTTCCCTAACTCGGTCGCAATCAGTGCCGACGGCCGCCTCGTGAGCTTCAGCTCCAGTGCAAGCAATCTCGTCCCTGGAGACACCAATACTTGTTCGGTTCAGTATTATTATTCATACACAAGCTCAGGCCAATGTCCGGACATCTTCTTACGCGATCGTCAGGAACGCACAACGACGCGGGTGAGCGTGAACAACGGTGGTGGACAGGCCACCAATGCCAGTTTTCTACCACTGATGAGCGCTGATGGAACCGTGATCACTTTTCTCTCTCTCTCGACGAATCTCGCACCGGGGGGGACTATTCCATGCAGCACGAATTTCCCATTCCGAGTTAACCGGTGTGATCACATCTTCGCGAGAATTTTTCAATGATCTAGGCAGGCGGGGCCGAAGTCCGATAACTGACTTCGGCCTCCGCACCACAGATTTCAGTCTTCAGATTCCCAACACCCGCCCCCGACCCCGGACTCCGGTCTCCAATTTCCGGTCCCGGACCCGGGGTCCGGACTCCCAAAGCTCTCAATTAAAGAACATCAAGTAGAAAATGACTAATTTTTCGTGTACTCTACCTTCATCCCCAAACGTGTTTTGCATAGGATTTACAACTGATGAATGGGAGTTTGGAGAGTTACTTATTGAAGTCGCAGATAAGGTTTTTCAGCGTCGTATCGTTCTTATTTCTAATTTCCACAATCGTACTCGCACAACAACCTCAACCGCGAACGCAGATTAGAATTACCATACAGGACGAAGCCGGCATTGCGATTCCGGCCGCCTCCATACAGGTAAAACTCGCCGGCAAGCTTGTTACTACGGTGACGACTGATGCGAAAGGCGAGGTTACAGCAGGGGGCCTTGCACCGGGGTCTTATGAGTTGACGGTTTCCAGGGATGGCTACGAGTCCAGTATGCAGGGAGGAATCGCCGTGGTATCAGGCCAGACCACGGAGATCAAGTTTACCCTCGCGCAAAAGGTTCAACTAAAGGATGAAGTCAATATCACCGCGACAGCAAATACCGCACCTGAACTGACTTCTTCTACACCTGCGTCATTGGGACAGGCGACTGTACGCAATGTACTGGGGAATGACGCGAAGTCGGTAACGGACACCCTTCCTTTATTGCCGGGGATCGTTCGCTCTCCTCAGGGTGAAATTAAAATTTCAGGTACCGGGGAGAATCGGAGCGCTTTCATCGTCAATGCCGCTGATGTCACTGATCCGGCGACCGGCCAGTTCGGGATGACCGTGCCGGTGGATATCGTGGAGTCGATCAATGTTTTCAAGACGCCTTATCTGGCTCAATACGGGCGGTTTACCTCGGGCGTCGTATCGGTCGAAACACGCCGCGGGGGCGACAAGTGGAACTTCTCACTCAATGATCCTTTTCCGGAGTTTCGATTTCTCGATGGAAACCTGCACGGAATGCGCGCTGCGACGCCTCGCATAGTTTTTAATGGCCCGCTGATCAAGAATAAGCTATACCTCTCGGAGGGCTCTGAGTACACGATCAAAAAACGGCCCATCCAAACCCTGGAGTATCCAAACAAAGAGACGAAGACCGAGTCGATCAATTCTTTCACACAGCTCGATTACATCATAAAAGACACGCATACATTGACGGGCACGTTTCACTTCGCGCCGCGCAAGGATTCCTGGGTCAATTTGGACTTTTTCAATCGCCGTCCGGTCACGCCCAACTGGAAGGGGCGTGATTACACAGGGACGCTCATCGACCGGCTGACGCTCGGGGAAAATCTGATAGAGAGCACGATCGCGGTCAAACGCTACACGGTCGATGTATGGGGGCAGGGCACAGCCGATATGATCCTGACGCCCACCGGCAACCTGGGCAATTACTTCAGCGAACAGGAACGAAATGCCACGCGCGCCGAATGGTTGGAGACCCTCTCGCTCAAACCCATCCGCTCCACCGCCGGGATTCACAATCTGAAATTCGGCAGTGTCATAGCGCGTACGACCAACCGCGGGGAATTCTTTGCGCGGCCGGTCGACATCCAGGATATGGGCGGAAATTTATTGCGGCGGATAGAGTTCGCGGGCGGCAGGCCATTTGACCTGGACGACTTCGAGACCTATTTCTTCGGTCAGGATCATTGGAATATCAATAATAAATTATCGCTCGATCTGGGATTACGGTTTGAACGCCAGGGGATAACGGAGACTTACCGGATCGCGCCCCGCGCCGGTATCGCGTGGGCACCCTTCGCGAATCAGAAGACCGTTTTCCGCGGCGGCTTCGGATATTTCTATGACCGCGTTCCGCTCAGCGTCTATGCGTTTGACCGCTATCCGGCGCAGGTGATCACGACATATGGCCCCGGCGGATCGGTGATCGATGGTCCGCGCCTCTTCGCAAACGTCACGGATACGGCAGAACGAAGTAGTAACCCGTTTATCGGCGGCGGCACGAAAATCGGCAACTTCGCGCCCAACAGTGCAACGTGGAACGTAGAAGTTGAACATTCCTTTTCTCCTCTATTGCGCGTGCGCGCCAACTATCTGAACAGCAACTCTACGGGTGTCGTCATCGTCGATCCGAGAGTCGCCGATGGCCAGAATGCCCTGGTTTTGGGCGGAGGAGGCGCATCGCGTTATCGTCAATTGGAGCTGACGGCGCGCATTTCGTGGAAGGAGAACAAGCAGCAGATATTCGCATCCTATGTGCGCAGCAGTTCGCGAGGCGACATCAACGAGTTCAATACATACATCGGGAATTTTCCGTATCCGCTAGTCCGGCCCAATCAGTATGCGAGACTGAGCGCCGATTTGCCGAACCGCTATCTCGCGTGGGGGACCTTCCAGCTTCCCTGGAAGCTGCGGTATTCTCCGATTATCGAATACCGTAATGGCTTCCCATATTCGTCTTACGACCAGATCCAGAACTACGTCGGAGCGGTCAATGCGGGGCGTTTTCCCAACTTCTTTTCATTCGACAGCCGCATCTCGCGCGATTTTCAGGTGCATCCGAAATACGCCGTCCGCTTTACGCTGAAGGGGTTCAATCTGACCAACCATTTCAATCCACTCGACGTTTATCGAAATGTCACGGATCCGCGCTATGGGATTTTCTTCGGAAACTATTCGAGGTTCATCAAACTGGACTTCGATGTGATCTTCTGATTATTACAATGTTGGATGCGAGATAAAGGGATGTGAACGGTTTCTCGCATCCTACCGTGTGTATTCTTTTACCCTTAGGATAAGGTTATCGGCGTTATTTAAATCAGACCGCCAACCCAAAGTTTTGCACCCCCCGGCCTCCAGCCAATGCCTCCAGCCTTTCGACTCGCGCCTGAGTCGATGGATGTGTGCTGAAGAGACTGGCAATGCCGCCGCCGGAGAACGGATTGATGATGAAAAGGTGCGCGGTGGCCGGCGATCCGGAATGCATGGGGATATGTTGGCTCCACGATTCGATCTTGCGCAGTGCGCTCGCCAGCGCCAACGGGTCGTTGGTCAATCGCGCACCGGTCTCATCGGCGATGAATTCGCGCGAACGCGATATCGCCATTTGAATGAGCGGAGCTGCAATCATGGCAACCAGCATTCCGAAGATTGCGGCGATCGGGTTCGATCCGCCCTCTTCATCGTCCGAGTTGCTTCCTCCAAAGAAGAAGGCGAATTGCGCAAGATAACCCAGCGCACCGGCCAGAGAAGCTGCTACGGTCATAATTAGCGTGTCGCGGTTCATCACGTGACCGAGCTCGTGTGCAATTACCCCCGCCAGTTCGGGCCGGTCCAGCATGCGCATCAAACCCATCGTCACAGCGACTGCGGCGTGTTGCGGATTTCGCCCGGTGGCAAAGGCGTTCGGAGTTTCCTCGGGGATAATATACACACGAGGCATCGGGATGTTGCCGCGCTGCGCGAGCTCGCGCACGATCCCGAACAGCTCCGGTGAATCGGTTTCGTTTATCTCCTGTGCATGGTACATCCTCAGCACGATTTTGTCCGACCACCAATAGCTGGCGAAATTCATGACGCCGGCAATCAGAATTGCAATGATCAAACCACCCTGCCCACCGATAGCCTGACCGATAAAGAGAAACAGGGCTGTCAGAGCAGCGAGTAGTAGAAAAGTTTTCGTTCGATTCATATGTTCGTTCCCTCCATCGCGCATATCGTCAGCGCAAAAACGAAAAGACCTTCCGCGCGGGTAGCGCAAAAGGTCTTGATCCTCAGGTCCAGCTGACCTCGCTGATGAGCCGGATTGCATCCCACGCAATCGTCCTGACGACTTCACCAGAATCCTCGTGGATTCGAGGATGATCTACTCCCCTTAAATACGAACATCAAACATAACTAAACCGGGCAATATCGTCAAGTACCCGCCAAAGAAATCCAGCCATCGTTCCGGTGATTGAAGCTAAATATGTCAGGGTGAAGCAGTTCGGCCAGTATCTCCAGGGATTCGGCCAATCTTGGTCCGGGACGATTGAAGTATTTATTGCCGTCGGCGACGAATACCCGACCCGTCTGCACTGCCTTCAAGCTATTCCACTCCTGTTTTTCTGAGAGCAGGTGCGTCTCTTCCCGGGTCCGTTTGATGTCAAAACCGCAAGGGGAGATGAAAATGATGTCAGGATCGCTCTTCACCAGTTCGTGCCAACTCATCCAGGGCGAATGCTTGCCGGCCTGGCCGAAGAGATTGATGCCGCCGGCCATCTCCACCAGCTCCGGCATCCAATTCCCGGCTGCCATCAGCGGGTCGATCCATTCGATGCAGGCGACTGTGGGGCGAGACTCGATCCCTCGGGTCTCGCTCTCGATAGCCTCCATTCGTTGCTGTAGCCCTGCTATCACATTTACCCCGCGTTCCCTCACTCCGAGGGCTTCGGCAACTCGAAGTATGTCGGCCCAGACGTCCGCCAGCTCATTCGGTTCGAGCGAGACGATAACGGGATGCGAACTGGTCAACTGGCAGACGGCATCTTCAACATCCTTGAGGCTGACTGCACAAACCTCGCATTGCGATTGGGTGATGATGTGAGTGGGCTGGAGTCTTTCGAGCAAACCGGCGTCTACCCGATAAACGCTCAGAGCTTCCTGTAAAATTGCCTTGACGCGCTGATCTATCTCATAGCTCAAACCTTCGACCTGGAACTTGGGACTGGTGCAAATCGGCAGGCGAATTATGGAGGCGGGGAAGTCGCATTCATGCGACCGCCCCACCATTTGGGCTTCGAAGCCGAGAGCGGAGACGATCTCGGTGGCGCTGGCGATGAGTGAGATGATCCGGTTCATGCTCCAATAGACTAACGACAGAAGCGGTATACATTTGTAATTTTGATTGATATTGTAATTTTAGATTTGTAATTGAGTTGTCAAGTTCTCAATCAATTACAAATCTAAAATTACAAATCTAAAATTACAAATGTACCGCTCCTTTGCGTCGAATTTCTTACACGCACTTAGAAAAACCGCAGTCCCTGCAGGTATAACAACCGCCCGCATATTCGATCTGCTTGCCGCTGCACTCGGGGCAGACGCTGATCACTTTTTTCGAATCGACTGTGATCGGCGGCGTTATCACATTGGCGATGCTGACCGTCGGTTGTTGTATGGATTGCGCCATCGCCTGCTTGGCTGCCGCTCGAGCGGAGTCGGGCATATCTGCCAGACGACGTTTGGTGAGCAGTATGCATTCGGCGACGACTTGCTCCGGCGAAGTGCAGAGCCTTTCGTTGAACCAGATCGAGTGATTGCCGATAACTTTGTTCAAACTGGCCGCCACTTCTTCCGGGCCGAACCCACCGCGCAACATCTTCGAAGCCAGGAGCCCTACGGAAACCGAAAGACCGGCGCCCGTGGCGAAGACTTCAAGCACCCGGCGGCTATCGTGATTGACGGTGACATACAGGTTCTGGTGATCGAATCGGATCTGCCACGTCGAACCGGCCAGCTCGCGCGGTCGTTCTATTTTTCCTTCCACCTCGGCCGGTTTGATAACTCTTGCCGGAAGGGACGCTGCCTTTGCTGCCGCCTCGACCTTACCCTCTAACTGCTTTCCTCCCCCCTCCGTCTCCTGCTTTTTGTCGCCGGCATTCTGTTCTGTCCCGACAGCCGTTAAAACCTGGTTATCGCGCGAGCCATCGCGGTAGTAGCTCACCGCTTTAACTCCCATCTTCCACGCCAGGCGGTGGACGCGATCGGTGTCCTCGATCGTAAAGCTAGCAGGCGCGTTGACGGTCTTCGAGATGGAGTTATCAACGTGTTCCTGAAAGGTTTTGAGGACGCGCAGATGATCGTCCGGAGCCAGCATCGTTGCATCGACGAAGTACTCGGGAAGCTTGTCGCGGTTCTCGACTATGTATGCGGCCGCGCGTTCGATCGATGCCGGATCGGACTGGTCAAGCTCGAGCCCGAGCACTTTAGCCGCGATCGGGTGCGCATAGGTGCGCGTCCCCAGTGTGTCGCGGCGCACATAAGCGTAAGAAAAATTCGGCTCGCAGCCTGAACTCGTCTCGGCGACGAGCGAAATCGTCCCGGTCGGCGCGATCGTCGACACTTCGTAGTTGCGAGGCGTGAGCGGAATCGATCGGTCGATACCTACTTCATCATAGATCAGGTCTTCGTACAGTTCGCGGTTTGGCTCGAGCTCGGGCATCGGCCCTTTCTCCGCGCCGATAGCGAGCGAGGCCTTCCACGACTCCTTGCGGAAGAAATCCATCATACGACCGGCGAAGAGCGCCGATTCGGCGGTCCCGTACGAGATGCGCTTGTGGAGCAGCAGATCGGCGAACCCCATTAAGCCGAGTCCCACCGGGCGCGTCCGGTGCACTGTATCGTGAATCTCGGGCAACGGCCATGTGCAGGTATCGATCACGTTATCGAGAAATCGCACGCACCAGTAAATGTCGGCAGAGAAGCTATCCCAATCGATGTCATCCGTCTTTTCGTCGTAATATTTCGCAATATCAATAGAGCCCAGGTTGCACGCATTGTAATCGTGCAGCATCTGTTCGGCACATGGGTTCGACGCTTTCTTCAACCCCATCGAATTGCGCAGCGGATTGTGATGGTTGACATTGTCTATAAAGATGATTCCCGGCTCCGCCCATCGATGCGTCGATTCGATGATGCGGCGCCAGATGTCGGGCGCATAGACCATGCCCGGGCTTCGGAGGCTCTTGTCCGTTATAAGCGTAATCGCCGCCCTGGCCGTCATTGACTTGCGGATCGAAGATGGGACGATCCCATGACTTGCCGTTGAACTCCGTCTCGAACCATTCGTTGTTATCGACGGCGTGCAGGAATTTATCGGTGATAGTGACTGAAATATTGAAGTTGGTCAGGCTCTTCTGGTCGTTTTTCGCATGAATGAAGCGCAAAATGTCAGGATGCGCAACTGAGAGAATGCCCATATTCGCGCCGCGCCGCACGCCTCCCTGTTTGACGGTCTCGGTCATCGTATTGACGATCTGCATAAAGGAAACAGGGCCTGATGCGAGGCCACGGCCTTCGCCTACGGGCGTGCCAGCTGGCCGCAGGAGCTCATAAGTCATCCCGCTGCCACCGCCGCTCTGGTGGATGAGCGCGCACTGCTTGGCGTGCTCCATAATGCCATCGAGCGAATCGGGAACAGGGAGAACGAAACATGCAGCCAACTGAGCCTTCGGTTTTCCCGCGTTGACGAGACACGGCGTATTCGGGACGAATGCGCGCTCCTCCATCAACCTCAACATCTGTATGGTAAATTCCTCGCGGCCCTGTGGGTCCGTCTCCGCCTTGGCCACGTGCGATACCACGCGCTTGACGATGTCTTCCCATCCTTCGAGGGGATTGCCTATAATATCTTTCAAAGAATAACGTTTGGCCACCACGCGCTGAGCATTGATTCCCAATGAATTTTTAGCGGCGGGGCTGGCAAATTGAATAATTTTTTGTTTGCTTGCGCTCATTTGTGCCTTCCTCGCTATCCGGTTTTAATTGCCTGACCTTCAATAAAATATGAGGCCGCTTCCCTGTCTACCGTATCTCCATCTCGGCTCATCCAGGCCAAAGTCCCTGCCGGCGAACTCCCATCCGTCTTTATAGACACCTCCAGGTGCCCGTCATAGAGTTATACTCTAACGGTTAAAGACCCAAATGCTTGCAAAAGTTAAGCTGGGGAGCTCTGAGCCGATGCAGTTACATGGTCCTTTTGGTCTCGAGCGGGGCAAAATATATTCCACTAGATATAGAGTTGTCAACCGGAAAACGCAACAATCTGTTGTGGTTTTTCTTAAGTGACGGCGGATAAAAGTGTAATTGTAAAAATGACCGGCTACGGAAAAACGCCGGGTATTTGGAGAGAAGGGAACTAAGATACGGGAGGCCGGCGAGAGTTTGCTCCGCCATTTATCCAGGTTTTGTAGCCGGTAACTTCAAGCTTGAGGAGAAAGCTTGATACTTCGACGCAGTCGGGTGGGATTTTGTGAAAGAAGATCGGGTTGGGGTCCAGGTTGGGACTTAACCATCCATTGACTGCCGGCGGTGTTATTGGGTAAGTTGCATTTATTTTTCAATGACCATCATTGAAGAGCCACGACTGAGACCCAATCTAGCCGGTATTTTCAACGACCAGTTAAAATAATTACTTATACATCGGCATGTTTGGGTTGAGCTCCACCCTATGAATAATTGCGCAGTCGATGTGTTGGTGCTAAGCTGAGCTCCTGGTTCATTCCGCATCAAAACAGCGGCAAGATGCGGCGAGCATAAGCCGTTTTCTGATCATTCAATTTTGAGGACGAAGAGAAGATATGACATCCTGGATCGTATTGATCTATGCAATTCTTATTGCTGTTGGCGGACTAATGGGGTACGTCAAAGCTAAAAGCGCACCATCTCTCATTGCAGGGGTGGTTGCAGGAGTTATCCTGGCCGGTTCTGCCATCGCGATGATGAAGGACGCCTATCAAGCCGGGTGGTGGATCGCACTGATCGTAACGATTTTGTTGCTTGTGCGATTCGGCATGGCGGCGATGAATGAATTCAAAATGATGCCGGGCGGAATGGTAATTGTTCTGAGTCTGATTGTGCTTGTAGTCCTGCTCACTAATCGAGGGAGATAATTAACTTTAGGAGGCAATAAACAATGAGCAATATCGTATACAAAGCGAAGACGTTCGACCTGAGCGGGTTGAATGGAATTTCTGATGCAACTCTGGCCATGCACTTCAAACTCTATGAAGGGTACGTCACCAATACCAACCTGCTCAACGAGCAGATTGCTGAGTTATTGAAGACCGAGATCACACCAAAAGAGATGCCGATTTATTCGGAGCTGGTTCGGCGCCTCGGTTTTGAATACAACGGGATGGTCCTGCACGAGTGGTACTTCGGTAATATGAAGAAGGGGGGCAGCAGCGATCCTGATAAATCGTCGGCATTACACAAAGCCGCTGAGGCAAATTTCGGGAGCTTCGAGACCTGGAAGAAGAGCTTTGTGACTATCGGCAAAATGCGCGGCGTGGGTTGGGCGGCGACCTACCAGGATCCTGTTACGGGACGGCTATCGAATCACTGGATCAACCTGCACGAGACAGGTAATGTCGCTGGTTTCGTTCCCATTCTGATTATGGATGTTTGGGAGCACGCCTTCCTCAAGGATTACGCGCCCGCCGACCGTCCGAAATACATCGAGGCCTTCTTTTCGAACATCGATTGGGCAGCGTGCAATGAGCGTCTGGCCAAGGGGGCTGCGGCGAGGCCGGTGGCGGTTTAGAGATCGCGGAGATTCACCGCAACAAACACAGGTATGGGATTTTGTAGCAAATCTCTTACTTAAAAAAGAAGCCTGCCGATTAAGGCAGGCTTCCTGTTTTATGGTTCAAATCGGTCTCTATTCCTGAGCTGTAATGACGACGAAAACGGATCTCTCGCCGCGATGAAAACGCAACAAGACTTCCTTCTTATCCGCCTTCGACATTGCAGCATTGAACTCATCGATGCTGGTAACCGATTGTTTATTCACTGATTCGATGATATCGCCGCGTCGCAAAGTACCGGCGGCGTTGCTATCAGGATCCACCTCGGTGACGATGACCCCGCGGATATCCGGCAAATTGCGGCTCAATTCCGGCGTCAGGTTTTCAACGCGAACGCCGCTCAAAACGCCGCCGTTTGGATTTGGGGTATCTTTGCCCGGTCGATCCGCTGCATTGGCTGTTATGTCGATCTCACCCAGCTTTGCCGTAACCACGCTCTCCGATCCTTCACGGA
This sequence comes from uncultured Acidobacteriota bacterium, assembly GCA_963796275.1. Taxonomy (GTDB): domain Bacteria; phylum Acidobacteriota; class Blastocatellia; order RBC074; family RBC074; genus JAKEHZ01. Next base: position 436,247 of record CAWCKY010000006.1, read on the forward strand.
AGAGTTTTATCTTGGCGGTGGTTCCTGGGGGAGTTGACGATACCATGTTTCGGAATTGAGCGTAGTCGGTGATGCGCTGACCGTTAAACTCGGTGATAACATCGCCATCCTTGATCCCGGCATTATCTGCCGGATCGCCCTTGGTAATCTCATTAACAACGATTCCATCAACACCCTTATAACCCAGCTGCCTGGCTAATTCGGGGGATATATCACCACCATATAAGCCAAGTTTGCCGCGGCGAACTTTCCCGCTCCGAATCAATTGATCCATCACATTGCGCGCCATTTTGGTAGGAATGGCAAAACCGATGCCGATGTTGCCACCCGACTGTGAATATATCTGCGAAGGAATTCCCACCAGCTCTCCGCGCAGATTGACGAGCGCGCCGCCCGAATTGCCCCGATTGATGGCAGCATCCGTCTGCAGGAAATCTTCATAACCACCGCTGGCGACCGGTGATTGCCGTCCCTTAGCGCTGATTATTCCCATGGTGACGGTTTGCCCGATGCCAAGCGGGTTGCCGACCGCGAGAACGAGATCGCCTATCTCGACATTGTCAGAATTACCGAACGGAAGCGTAGGAAGATTGGTGGACTCTATTTTGATCACGGCGAGATCGCTGGCAGGATCCTTACCGATGACCTTCGCTTGAAACGAACGGCGGTCGGTCAACTCGACTGTAACTTTATCCGCATCCTCGACCACATGGTTGTTGGTGATTATGTAACCGTCAGGACTGACGATTATTCCCGAACCGAGGCCCGTCGGTCGTAAACGCCCCTGAGGCGGTTGATTGCGTGGTGTCTGGCGGCGGCGCGGTGTGCCTTCATCATCCTGATCCGGTTGGTTGAAGAAATCGCGGAATGGTTCGAAGAAGAACGGGACCGTCTGCTGTTGGCGAGCGCGGCTCTCAACATTGATCGTGACTACCGTCGGCGTCACCGCCTTGGCGATCGCAGAGAACCCTCCATTGATCGTCACCTGATCATTCACTTTAGGATCTGATGAAACATAGATCGGGACTTTGTTATTATTGCTATCGTTGAACCAGCCGGCTGTCGCTGCAGAACCCGCGAGCGCGCCGATCAGCAGGACAGCCATGCCGATAATCCCTAAAATGGGACGGCTCAGCCGTTGGCGCCTGTCTATATTCATAATTCGATTTATACCAGTTTCCATAGCTTTGGCTCCTCAGCAGCTACAGGAGGATTTGTGCTTCCGGTAGCTCTTATTGTTTCACTGCGCCGCACCAGCGACGTTAACATGACCTCATAACTACTCTTGATTGCTGCAACGTAATATTCAAAGCCTGTGCGATATCCGTTCGAATGCAGCTTATCATCTTAGCAACGGCAATCAACCTTTTCAAGAACCATACCTTCAAGAACCATACCGAGGCTCCTGATCGTTCCTGTTCATCCAGGACGGCCATTGTCGACTTGCTACCTGATCGTTCCTGTTCATCCAGGACGGCCATTGTCGACTTGCTACCTGATCGTTCCTGTTCATCCAGGACGGCCATTGCCGACTTGCTACCTGATCGTTCCTGTTCATCCAGGACGGCCATTGTCGACTTGCTACCTAATCGTTCCTGTTCATCCAGGACGGCCATTGCCGACTTGCTAAATGATGCGATTGGAGGTATTGGGGTTGCTCTCTGCATGATTAGAAAATTGGAAGGTGAAACGTGAAGGCAATGGAAAAGGCGGAGGTAGCTATAAAAATGCCAAAAAGAGCAAATATTTCGAGCGTTGTTTGCCGCTCTCTTTGTGTGCGTCCTTACACCTGGGTTTTCAATCGATTGGCATAGAGCGGGAAATTAGCAGTCAATTTCTTCACCTCGGCGCCGACCCGACGGCGCACCTCTTCCTCTTCAGGAGCTTCGAGGACTTCGGCCATCAATAGAGCAATTTTGCGCATCTCATCCTCGCCCATCCCACGCGTCGTTAGCGCTGGAGTGCCGATGCGGATTCCGCTCGCTTTAAGCGGCGGGTTGGCGTCGAAAGGAATGGTGTTCTTATTGACGGTTATCCTGGCGGATTCCAGGGATTTCTCGGCGATATTGCCGGTTATCCCTTTTGAGAAGACATCGAGAAGGAAGAGGTGATTATCGGTGCCGCCCGAGACGACCCTGAAACCGGTATCGCCGAGAGCCTGGGCGAGCGCTTTCGCGTTCACGATGATCTTCTGTTGATATGATCTGAACTCGGGCTGAAGCGCCTCTTTGAAGGACACCGCTTTCGCCGCGATGATATGCACCAGCGGGCCGCCCTGAATGCCCGGAAAGAGAGTGCGGTCCAGGTCTTTTGCGAATTGCTCTTTGCACATAATGATTCCGGCGCGCGGGCCGCGGAGCGTCTTGTGCGTCGTCGTCGTCACAAAATCACAGTGAGGCACGGGCGAGGGGTGCAATCCGGTCGCGACGAGGCCGGCGATATGTGCGATGTCGGCGAGCACCAGCGCGCCCGCGTTGTGGGCGATATTTGCGATGCGCTCGAAATCGATGATCCGAGAATAGGCAGATGCGCCGCAGACGATCAGTTTGGGCTTGTGTTCCTGGGCGAGACGTTCCATCTCATCATAATCGATCGTCTCGTCCGTGCGGCGAACGTGATAAGGCACGACTTTGAAGCTTTTACCGGAGAAGTTGAGCGGGTGGCCGTGAGTCAGATGCCCGCCGTGCGAGAGGTCCATCCCGAGAATGGTATCGCCGTGCCGGCACGCGGTCATATAGACAGCCATATTCGCCTGGCTTCCGGAGTGCGGTTGTACGTTGACATGCTCGGCGCCGAACAGTTGTTTGGCGCGGTCGATCGCCAGATTCTCCACGATGTCAGTGAATTCGCATCCGCCGTAATATCTTTTGCCCGGCGTGCCTTCGGCATATTTGTTGGTGAATACCGAGCCGGCCGCCTCAAGCACGGCTTCAGAGACGAAATTTTCGGAAGCGATCAGCTCGAGGCCTTCGTCCTGGCGTCTGGTCTCGTTCTGTATGGCGGCGTAGATTTCAGGATCGACTTGTGCGAGAGGGCGGTAATGATTAGTTGGCATCTTCGCAAACCCTATTAAAAATAAGGAAGTAAATAAAAAGCTATGCTAGCGCAGGTTGGCCGGAAATTCACCACAAAATTCACAATAGAGGTAAAAAACTCAAAATGCGATGAATACAGATCCGGGTTGCCAGTCGGTGAAATGTGTGCGTAAATTGGTGCCCATCGCGTTGCTTCCCTAAGACTAGTTGACTGAACAAGATAATTTCCCCATGGATATTTCTCTAACTCGAAGTTCGTCGAAGGGTGTTCAATCCCTGATTCGCAATCCCCAATCCGCAATCTTCATCGCATCCACCGTTATGGTGATCGTCTCCTGGAGGCGATGGATGAGCCCGATAGTCGACAGCGGTCGCGAATTGGATATGCCGCTCCGCCTGTTGCGCGGAGAGATGCTATATCGGGATGTGCACTATCTCTATCCGCCCTTTTCCCCGTATTTCAATGCCTTGCTGTATCGTCTCTTCACACCCCACATCGACGTGTTGCAGGCGAGCGGCCTGGTATGCGCCGCCCTGGTGATCATATTGTGCTATCGGATCGCACGCCGCCTCATGCCGCCGTTCGGTAGCCTCGTTGCGGTTGTTGCGATCATCATCTGGAGCGTCTTCAAGCCGTCGGGGAATTTGGTATTTCCCTATTCGTTCGCTGCGCTGCACGGTATGGTCATTGCGCTCGCCGTCCTGCTCGTGACACTGCGTTATGTTGAAAAAAGACGACCGCGCGAACTGCTCGCCGCGGGCGCTCTGATCGGATTGGCAGCCATCACCAAGCAGGAGTTTGCGCTCGCCGGCGCAGCGACCGCCGGGGCAGCAGTGGTCTATCTCGATCGAACCGATATTAAGCGGATGATCTTAAATCTGCTGGCGATAGCGGCGCCGATAGCGGCGATAGCGCTTCCAGTCTATGGTTTCCTGATATATTCCGTTGGTTGGCCGACGCTGGTTAAAGATAGCCATTTATTTTACACACATCTGCCGCGGTCACTGGTTATCTACAATTCGCAGCGCAGCGGGCTGGACAATCCGCTCTCTTCGTTGACGCAGATGATCGGCGGCGCCACGGTCGGATCGCTCATTGCGAGCGCGATCATCACGTTCAGCCTGGTCAGGGCACGCCGGAGATCGCAAGAGAATTTCTCTGATCCGATGCGCCGAGTACTGCGTTGGGCAGCTGGCTCAATGCTCCTGTTCTGTCTGATTATCGTTGTCATCAGTGTTGCACTGGGTACTAAATGGGATGGCAGCCCGTTGCGAGCCTTACCGATTCTTTTGATCGGGGTGATCGCGGTTGAATGGGTTCGCGGCCGAGAGCGGAGGAGTGAAACAGGCACATATCTATTCATACTCTCGGTCTACAGTCTTGCGGTGCTGGCGCGGGTAGCGATGCGCGTCCCGAGCGGCGGAGCTTTCGGAAGTTTCTTCCTGCCGACATCGTTGATTCTGATCGTCTATGTATTGAACCGATCCCTCCCCGATCTGGTGGCGGGATGGGCGGATAGCCGTATCGTCGGCGATTACGTGAGAAGATTCGGTCTCGGGCTGATAGTAACTCTGATTGCGATCACGTTCATTGTGTTCACCGTGCGGTTTCGCCATAACTTCCGATACGAAGTCGAGACATCGCGAGGAAACTTCTTTACCAGAACTGCGAGCGGCGAAGCGATGAATCAGGCGATCGCGTTCATTCAATCGCACACCGGGAAAGAGGAGGCCATCGCAGTCGCGCCGGAAGGGAGCGACCTGGCTTTTTTTAGCGAAAGACGGATGATCTTCCGATATCCGATTATGCATCCGGATTTTATGGATGAGCGCGAGGAGATGGCCGCCATAGAGCGGCTTCAGCGTGCAGGCGTGCGTTATGTATTGATTGTTAATCGCCCGATGAGAGAGTTCGGCGCCGAAGCTTTCGGAAGAGATTATAACCATATCCTCGGCGGGTGGATTGAGGAGAACTTCCGTGTGGTTAAGGTGTGCGGCCAAAACACCGATCCGTCGCAACAGATCGGTGATCCGGACTTTTTTATCAAAATTCTCCAGTCGAAATAAATGAGGACTGTGCCAATTAAAGTTGGTAATTATCAACAGTTTCTGATTGGCTCTGGAGGAGCCCGATCTATATAGCATTCGATTACCCAAGTCTCAAAAGCTCCGGAGCGACATATAAACATTCAGATGTCGCTCCTCCGGAGCTTGCGAGATTTGCGTAATCTTCATCTATAAATATCCCGCGCCTCTGGCGCTCAGATGCGATTCCGTTTATTCCAATGACCCGTTATTTGCACGCTCCTCAAATAAATGCCGGTAAATACTAGCGCTCTTTTACCTGCGATCTGGAGAAAAGATACCCGCTGGCGATCAGAATCAGCAGCAGTCCCTCGACCATTAGAACGCGCTGCAGCGGTAGATACTTGACGAGAAACCCCGTGACCAGGCTGCCGAGCGGCATCCCGCCTCTGAAGGCCACCATAAAGATGCTCATAACGCGACCGCGCATGTGATCGCGCGCGTCATCGCTTACCAGCAACTGGACGAGCGATGTGGTCAGCGAGAAGACGCACATCATAAATATACTCGCGACGTAGATGATCGGATATGCGAACAGGGCCGAGGGCGCGAACGTGAAAGCGATGATCGATAGACCGAAGCCAACCTGCGTCAACAGCGCGTAGCGTCCTTTATTCTTGATATTCCCGAGCCCGGCCACGATCAATGCGCCGGTGACGGCGCCCGCGCCCGAGCACGCCATCAAGCTGGCGTTTCCTGCTGCACCGGTGCGGAAGATGTCCCGCGCGAAGACCGCCAGAAAGGTAGTGATCTGCATACCGAAGAACGTGGACGCGAACGCCAGAAAAGTCAGCGAGCGCAAGCCCTCACGATGCCAGACGAAGTTCAACCCCTCGCGCAACTGGCTTCGCATATCGCCCTTCACCGGCGGCGGGATGTGCCTGACGCTGAGCGACATCAGGGCGAAGATGACAGCGATGAACGAGAGACTGTTGATACCGAAGCTGACCGAAGCGGCGATCATCTGGTCGGCGAAGATCGCGAACGGGAAGCTGCTAAGGGTCGAGCCGACAACCCGGGCTAGCTGGAATTGGATGGAGTTGAGCGCGATCGCATTCTGCAGATCCTTCTTATCAACCAGATTCGGGATAAGCGATTGATAGGCCGGCCCGCCGAATGCCTGGACGCATCCCGTTAAAAACGAAAGCAGGAGCGCGCTCGTGACCAAAATCGAGCGAATGTCGAAGAACGCCAGCAGCGAGAGCGACAGGGCGAAGACCAACTGCGAGTATTGCGACGCGAGCAGTATCCTGCGGCGATCGAAGCGGTCAGCCAGAACGCCGCCCACGAGGGTGAAGAGTAGAATCGGCGCGGTGCTCAGAAATCCGTTCAAACCCAGATATAAGGGGTCATTTGTGAGCTGAAGTAAAAGCCAGGAGAAGGCCGTCTCCTGAAGCCACGTCCCGGAACTGGAGGTGAAGGCGCCGAACCAGAGCAACCGGAAATCGCGATATGAGAATGCCTGGAAGACACGTGCGAGCGTGTGCTTCTTTTGTTCCGCAGTGACGGGGATTTCCGATGGTGCTTCTGGTGCGGCGACAGGTTTGCTCATCAAACCTCTGGCTAATTGGTAACTACTACATTGCGGCTTTCTTCACGGACTGAAAGGTAGTATTCGGCCCACTTGTCGTGTTCCGGGTTGCTACCATAGGCTTTGTGTGCCGCCTCGCTTTCGAATTCAATCACAAAGGCGAAATTGTAGTCATTCGGTTGTATCTTATTAGGCTTGATCCAGATGTTTTTGATTCCAGGGATTTTTGCTGCCATCTCCTTGATTCCATCAACGGCCTTCTTTTGCTGTTCGGGTGTAGAGTTGGCATTCCATTTGCCCGTCACCACGTGGATCACGGATTTCGGTTGACTGAATTTATTTTGACCCACGATCACACCGCTGATGAAAACAGCGATTAATGCACAGCCGAAAAAAATCCGGCGCAAAGTCGGACTCATATATCTATCTCTCCTTGGGAATTTGTAATATCGATTTCTGCTTCGTTGTACGAGGTTCAACTTCCCCGACATGAAGTCAGCCAACATAGTACTATGGAAGAAGATTCACGACAAAATGCACAAAAGAACAAAGACACAAAATCTCTTTTAGTTTTGCCGGAAAGAGCGGTTAGCATGGTGAACAATCTACATTGTGCGATACATCATTGTGCGATTCATCGCGCGTCTCCAGCGCTAAACTGTGAGTTTATTGATTCTTTTGATCTTCAATCGGCACAATCTTCACATAAAGGAATTATCATGCTGGCTCATTGTTTCTTTCCGGTGAAGGTTCCCTCGCCGAGCTCGGCGAATTTGGCCTTGCCCTTCATCTCCTTACCGTCAGTCGTGCCAGTATAGGTTACAGTACCTTCGATCTGTCCGCTGATCTTGAACGAAAACTCGACCTGATCGCCTTTGACAGTGCCGGTCAGATCGGCTTCACCGAGCATGCCTTTGTACTTTCCCGTAAGTTTTTCGCCCTCTTGCTTGAAGGTCAATGAAGGGCTACCCGAACCCATCTGAGTTTCTACCTGAAGAACCCAGGATCCCGTAATGTCTATTTTTTCGCCGGATTTTGGTTTATCTGTCACGGCCACGGTGGCTGAACTGGCTCCGCTTGCAGCCGTAGTTCCAGTCGCCGCTGATGCGCGTTTAGCGCTCCATTCGTCCTGCGCGAACCCGCCGAAATCGACGGCGCCTTTGATCGCATCCCCTTCGAGATTTCCGGTCATAGTGATCATGAGGTCGGTATCCATATATTTGACGGTATAAGAAAACTTGACCTCCTTGCCTTTGAAAGATCCCTCGATCGGCAGATCGCCCCGCTCACCTTTGATTGCGCCGGTCAATTTCTCACCATCAATTTTAAAAGTGGCCTTCAGGTTGCGCACACCTCCGGGCGTGTTAAGCGCAATCTCCCAATCGCCGGTTGCGCTGCCCGGTCCGGGTCCCGATTGAGCCGAAACGAATGCATCCAGGCTAAACAGCAGCCCCAGAACAGATAAGACGCTAACCAATCTCTTCATCTGAAATCTCCCTTCCATTGTTAACCGGCGATAAACACCTCTGATTCGCTATGCGGCCATTCGTCATCGCTGGTGTTGTGGTTGTTGTTGATTGATGTTAAACATTGCAATGGGGCAAATTAAACATTCAGTGATTGAATTCAATGGTTGCTTCGGATGTTAGATATAAGAAAGCACTCACCGCCCGGGCGTAGCGAACGACGAGGCAGCACGCGGGTATACTATGGCCTCGGTGATCCCTCTGTTCTGTCTCTGCGTTCCCAACATATCGGATTGACATTGAGTACGGGGCATTCCGAAAATCTCTGATAACTAACATTCATATGCACAGTGTTCATATAACTACCATTTGCCCGCGCGAAGCCTACACCCGCAATTGAGGTTACGCAAGATCGCAAACGGGCGAGAAAGGTTCACCACAATATCACATGCCGGAGAAGGCATAAATAAAAGTGCGATGATCATTTTTCACGCTGGATTTACCAATGACAAACTCTGTTTATGGGGGGAACGGCCGCCTTTCGAACAACTGCAAAACCACCAGAGTCAGAGGGGGGCAACCTCGCGCAGAAAATCGAGAGTCGCCGAAAATCTACCATATGATGCCGGTACTGCCGGATTGGTAACGGCGCTCAAGGAAGTTGCACCCGGCATTGCGAACGAAACAGCTGGATCGACCATCTGGCTGCCAACGGTTGATAAAAAGCCGCTCGCGTCAAGTCCGCTTATCGCGGAGTTTCCTAGCGTATCAGCCAGCCCCGAGCTGGCAGCCTGGTCGGTAACCACAATTCCATTGCATATAGTTGATTCACTCGATCTGCTTTGCACGTGTGTTGGCCGCGAGACAGTTGGTCAGGGAATCATCGTGGGCCGCGATCTGGCGTACTGGACGATGGCAATGCGTTTTGCCGGAGCGCTGGTTGCGCGCCAGCAATTTTTGCCCAGCCTGCGACTGGTCGACGGAGCCTATCGCGCGCGGTGGGAGCCCGTCATTTCAGGCGATGACGCCCGGCGGCTGCAACAACTTGCACAGGCAATGCCACACGCCTGCCGCGCTTTGACCGCACCAGATGTATTTGAGCCTCCTGATACGAGCTCGCTATCGCTTCTCAACTATTTCCTGGGCGAAGTAGTCGATCATCTCATTCGCGCGGGGAAAGGGGAATCAGCCGATTCGCCGGAGCGGGCGAAGCCTTCCCCCCGAAAATCCTGGGAAAGCGTACACGATCAATGGTTGCATGCATTGCGTTCTCCCGATGATTTGCTGGAGGGAAGGGAATCGGAGCTGGCGACGCTCAGTAACCAGTCGAAGGAGTGGAGGCGTCCGATCTCGCTTTCCGTCGCCGCGCCATTTCGCCTCTTCTTCCGTCTCGAAGAACCTGAGCAGGTAATAGGCGTAGAGAAAATTACGGGAGCTCAAGCTAGCCGTGGGAGGGATGCGCAGGACTGGTATGTACGTTACCTTCTGCAGGCGCTCGATGATCCTAGCCTGATCATCCCGGTCGCCGATGCCTGGAATGCCAGGGGGCGCGTTGCCAAAGTCCTGGCCCGCGGCGCAACCAAGCCGCGCGAGTATCTGCTTGCAGCTCTGGGCCAGGCCGCGAGCCTCGATCCGCAGATCGAACTGAGTCTGAAAGCGGCTGCGCCCGGAGGTTACGAACTGGACGTAGTTGAGGCGCACGGCTTCCTGACTGAGAAAGCGGGATTACTGGAGCAATCGGGTTTCGGCGTGATGTTGCCGGCATGGTGGACGCGCAAAGGGACAAAGCTGCGTTTATCGGCGAGGGCGAATGTCAAAAGCCCGAAAATGCAGAGCGGTAGCGAGTTGTCGCTCGAACGGATCGTACAGTTCGATTGGGAAATCGCGCTGGGCGATCAACCGATTTCTGTCAAAGAACTCGAAGCCCTCGCCAAGCTAAAGGCCCCGCTCGTTCAATTGCGCGGCCAGTGGATGCAGCTCGACGCCGCTGAGATTCAGGCTGCGCTCGATTTTTGGAGGAAGAGAGCGGCAGGGCAGACGACCTTGAGAGATGTGGTTCAGATGGCGCTGGGAAAAGGCAACGTGCCGGGCGGCATAGCGTTCGAAGGCGTCTCGGCGAATGGGTGGATCGGCGATTTCATCGCGAAGCTGGAAGGTCGGAAATCGTACGATGAGCTTGCCGTGCCGCCAGGGTTTCACGGCTCTCTGCGCCCTTATCAGGTGCGCGGATATTCGTGGCTTGCTTTTTTGCGGCATTGGGGGCTGGGCGCGTGTCTGGCTGACGATATGGGGCTCGGCAAAACCATTCAGGCCCTCGCTTTGATTGAGCGCGAGTGGCAGTCAAACGGAAGGCGTCCGGTATTGCTCGTGTGTCCGACCTCTGTCATCGGCAATTGGCAAAAAGAGGCCGCGCGATTCACACCGGATCTGCCCGTATTGACGCATCACGGCGTCGCCCGGGCCCAGGGCGAGTCGTTTCAACAAAAGGCCGGTAAGCACGCGATAGTCCTGTCCAGTTATTCTCTGCTGCAGCATGACTTCGAGATACTAAAGGAAGTGGAATGGGCAGGCGTCATTCTGGATGAAGCACAGAACATCAAGAACCCCGAGACCAAACAGGCGCGGGCTGCCCGTTCTCTCAAGGGGGATTACCGGATCGCATTGACAGGCACGCCGGTAGAGAACAATGTCGGCGATCTGTGGGCGATCATGGAATTTCTCAACCCGGGGTTCCTCGGCACACAGACGGAGTTCAAACGGAATTTCTTCGTTCCGATCCAGGCGCAACGTGATGCGGAATCGGTTGAGCGATTGAAGCGGGTGACCGGCCCTTTCATTCTGCGACGGTTGAAGACAGATAAAGCGATCATCTCGGACCTGCCGGAGAAGATGGAGATGAAAGTTTTTTGCACTCTGACCAAGGAGCAAGCCTCGCTCTACGCCGCAGTCGTAGAAGATGCCGGCAAAACTATCCTCGTCGCCGATGGGATACAACGCAAGGGCGTGGTGCTGGCAACGCTCCTGAAACTCAAGCAGGTATGCAATCATCCGGCGCAGTTCCTCGGCGACAATTCGTCGATTCCCGGCCGCTCGGGCAAGCTCGCGCGCCTGACCGAGATGCTCGAAGAGGCGCTGGCCGAAGGCGATCGTGCGCTGGTCTTCACGCAATTTACCGAGATGGGGGCGCTCATACAGACTCATTTGCAGGAGACTTTCGGCCGTGAAGTTCTCTTTCTGCATGGTGGGGTGCCGAAGGCTAAACGAGACCGGCATGGTTGAAAGATTCCAGAATTTAAACGAAGACGGCCCGCGCGTCTTTTTGCTCTCGCTCAAAGCCGGAGGCACTGGATTGAACCTGACGACCGCCGATCATGTTTTCCACTACGATCGCTGGTGGAACCCAGCGGTTGAAAATCAGGCGACCGATCGTGCCTTCCGTATCGGACAAAAACGCAACGTCCAGGTGCACAAATTTGTGTGCGCGGGCACCTTCGAGGAGAAGATCGACGAGATGATAGAGCGCAAGCAGGAGGTCGCTTCCAGCATCGTCGGAACTGGTGAAGGCTGGTTGACGGAGCTGACTAATGACCAGCTTAAAGACTTATTCACGCTTCGGCGAGATGCCGTGGGGGAATAATGTCGGTAGTCGGTAGTCGGTAGTCGGTAGTGGTGCGGTTGCCGGTAGTCGGTTCCGGTAGTTCGGCAGTCGGTAGTCGGTTGCCGGTTGTCGGTTGCCGATAGCCGGTTGCCGATAGCCGGTCGTCGGTAGTCGGCAGTCGGTTGCCGATAGCCGATAGCCGATAACCGATAACCGATAACCGATAACCGATAGCCGGTTTGCAATAACGATATACCGATTACCACTCCGAACCGACAACCGACGACCGACAACCGAATACTGTTATGAGCTACTGGGACTGGGGACAATACAAACCGAAACCGGTGAAACAGGCTAAAGGCGGGATTAAAGCGCAATCAAAACGCGGCAAGTTCGGGGAGAACTGGTGGGCGAAACGATGGCTCGCCGTTCTCGAAAGTTTCAATATCGGCGCCCGCCTCCAACGCGGACGAACCTATGCCCGGAAGGGGCAGGTTCTTTCGATCGATATTACAAAAGGCGAAGTAAGGGCTCAGGTTCTAGGCTCGCGTTCAAAACCATACGACATCGAAATAAAAATCGAAGTGCTCCCGGAAAGCGATTGGCAGAAATTGGCAGTCGCGCTCTCGACCCAGGCGATCTTTGCCGCTAAATTGCTCGCGGGAGAGATGCCGGATGAGATCGAGCAGGCATTCAAAGCGGCGGGACTGTCTCTGTTTCCTGCCGGTCCCCGCGACTTGCAAACCGCCTGCTCGTGCCCGGACTGGTCGAATCCCTGTAAACACATCGCAGCCGTCTACTACTTGATTGGAGAGGAATTCGATCGGGACCCTTTTCTTATCTTCAAACTAAGAGGCGCAACACGCGAAGACATTATCGAGATGCTCTGTTCTGCCGGCATGGTGCAGGCGAAGACGGAATCTGTTCCCGACTTCGGGATACTTTCTGAACCGATAGCTGCTGAGATGGAGAGCTTCTGGGCAGGCAGCACACTGCCGGATGATTTTTTTGGCGAAGTTAGGATACCTCCGGTGCCAGCGGCATTACCCAGGCGCCTGGGTAATTTTCCATTCTGGCGCGGGGAAGTGCGATTTTTCGAGGCGATCGGCCCGGCCTATGCGGAAGCCGCGCCGCGCGGCTTGCATCTATTCCTCGGTGAAAGAGGCGTTGACAATGACAATTGAATTTACCGTTCCCATTACCCCTTCCGGTTATCTGCGGACGTTCGAGGCGGAAATCGACGTCTGCTCGGATAATGACATCCTCGTTCGCGGCCGTATGCGCGATCATCGTTTCGCATTCGAGCACGTATGGCGAGTGCGTACTCCCGAGTACGATGTTTTCGAGGCTGGCGCCCGCCAATTGGAAGGCGATAGCTCAATCTTCGATCCGCGATTATGTGAGCGTTATGCGGGCATTAAGGGGATACGGATCGGGCGCGGATTCTCGAGTCGAGTCGGCGCGGTTTTGGGCAATTTGCCGGGCAGGCAGGAACACCTCTTTCTTGCTATCGAAATGGCGCGCGTCGGACAGCAGGTATATCAATATTCTCCCGAGTTCGAAGCAGCGTTCCCTTCTGCCACCGATGATCGAACTGAAGCCGCCCATATCGCCTGGTTAAAGGATCGCGCATACATGGCAGATCTGGCCAATTCATGTTACACATATCGCGACGAGAGTGCAGATTTATTCAAAATCAGAGAAGTGAGATGCGGGTTCGGGGCCGAAATCTTCAGGCCAAAACCGGGCGATAAACGTGTCTTCTGGCGCAACAAGGGGCTGGCGATAGAAAAGCGGACCGCTCAAGATGGGAGCGGGACCTATGCCTGTGAAAGCGCGATGGAAGACAGCATTCACGATATCAAAGTCAATTTCGACCTGTCTGACATTGGCGTGATCTCTAACGCACGGAGCCGTGGTCTGCGGTTGCCATATCACGGCATCTGCGAAGATGCGCAGTTACGCACACCCGGGCTCAACGGCTTACAAATATCGCAGAGTTTCATCATGCAATTCGCCGATCTGATCGGCGGCGCCACCGGGTGCACACATTTATTCGATCTTTCGATTGATTGCTTACGGTTGGTCAGATTTGGTAGTCGGTAGCTAGTCGGTAGTCGGTTATCGGTTATCGGTTCACAGGGTAAGGATGCATCTGGGCATAAAACCCGACTACCGACTCTACCGACTCTACCGACTCTACCGACAACCGACAACCGACAACCGGCACAACCGGCAATCGACTACCAAACGATGATTACAGATAAATCCCATTATCTCAGGCTTTCGCTGTTCGTCGCCGGCATTATCGCATTCGGATATTTCCTGGAATCGGGCACCAGCGGTCAGCAGAAGAGCGCAAATGACTCGGCCAGTAACCGGATCGATTTCAACCGCGACATTCGGCCGATACTCTCCGATAAATGCTGGGCCTGTCATGGCCCGGATGCGCCGAATCTAAAGATCAAACTTCGCCTCGATTCGGAATCCGGCATCAAGGCCGAACTGGGACGAGGCAGGAGAGCGGTCGTTCCCGGCCACCCTGAACAGAGCGAACTGGTGCGCCGAATCACGGCCGATAATGAGGCTATGCGTATGCCGCCGGTCGATTCGGGCCGTGCTCTGACAGAACGTGAAAAAAAACTGCTCGCCGAATGGATCAAAGAAGGTGCGAACTGGGCGAAACACTGGGCTTTCGTAAATCCTGTAAAACCGCAATTGCCGAAGATCGAGCACAAAGCATGGCCGGTTAATGCGATCGATTTTTTCGTCCTGGAGCAACTGGAACGCCGCGGAATGAGCCCTTCACCCGAAGCCGATCGTGCTACATTGATCCGCCGCGTCTCGCTCGATATTACGGGACTGCCTCCGACGCTCAAAGAAATTGACGACTTCCTCAACGACAAATCTCCGCGTGCTTATGAGAAGGTGGTTGACCGGTTGCTGGCCTCTCCGCGTTATGGCGAGCGGATGGCTTTCAGGTGGCTCGATGCAGCTAGATATGCGGACACGAACGGCTATCAGCTCGACGGCGAACGGCAGATGTGGCGATGGCGCGATTGGGTGATCGAAGCATTCAATCGCAATCTCTCGTTCGATCAGTTCACCGTTGAACAGCTGGCCGGAGATCTGCTCCCCGATCCGACGCTCGACCAGCAGATTGCCACCGCCTTCAATCGCAACCATCGAGGCAATTCGGAAGATGGCTTGGTGCCGGAAGAATATGCGGTCGAATACGTGGTTGACCGGATCGATACAACTTCGACCGTATTTCAGGGCTTAACGATGGGCTGCGCTCGCTGCCACAATCATAAATACGATCCATTTACGCAGAAGGAGTACTACCAGCTTTACGGGTATTTCAACAGCATCCCCGAAGATGGTCGATTCAGCAATTACGGAAATTCACCACCGTGGATTTATGCGCCGACCCGTGAGCAGCAGGATAAGCTAGCCCGAATCGAAAAAGAGATCACGCAGTCAAAAAGACAATTGGATGCGCTTTTGCAGCGTTCCGATTTACTTCAGCGGCGCTGGGAAAAATCATTGAACCCTACCTCGAACGAACAATGGTCCCCGCCCGACCAACTGGTTCTGTATCAAGCGCTGGATCTGGACTTCAGGCTCGTAGTCAACGAAGTAGACCGCTCGTCCAAGAAGGATAAGAATGACGAGAAGACGGTCACCGGGTTTAAAGAAGGGACTCCGAATTACGTTCCCTCTCCAATCGGCCAGGCAGTCGCGTTCGACGGTAAGCTCTACTTCGACGCGGGAAAGGCGGCAAATTTCGATTACCGCGATCGCGTGCAGGATTACAAGGACAAATTCGCCATCTCAGCCTGGTTCTATCCAGAAACGGAGAACAGCGGTGCGATTGTCACGCGCATGCGTGATGATATAGGCGAACGGGAGAACAATCTCCCGAAAGGCCGCGGCTACGGAATCTTCTACGTTAACGGCAAAGTCCATTTCAACCTTGTCGGAGTATGGGCGGATGACTCGTTCCGTGTCGAAACAGCGGACCCGCTTCCGGTCAAACGGTGGTATCACCTGTTGGCCACATTCGACAGCACCCAGCCATACGAGAAGGTTCGGATTTACATCGACGGAAACAAACAGAATCTTAAGATAAACAATCACCGTTTGTTCAGGCAGTTTGCAGACGGGGCCGCGAACCTTCGTATCGGCGGAGGCGGCGGACCTGATTGGCGTTTCAAGGGGGCGATTGATGATGTGCGGATTTACGATGCTTTGCCCGATGATGAACAGATCGCTGTTCTCGCCTGCGCCGATTCGCTGGCAAAGATCGCCTCGCTTGACCCGCGGAAACGCAGCGATGCGCAAAGGCTGAAGATCCGCGGCGCATTCCTCGAAAAAGGCGCGCTTCCCCAACCAAGCAGGTCTGGGGTAAGTTGAATGAGTTGAAGAATCGAAAAGCGGCGCTTGAAACTTCGTTTCCCAGCGTAATGGTGATGCAGGAGCTGCCCGAACCTCGGCCTGCCTTCGTGTTGAAGCGCGGGGCTTATGACGCCCCGGGAGAGAAGGTCGAACGCGGAGTCCCCGCGGTTCTCGCACCGATGCCGAAGGATTTTCCCAACAACCGCCTGGGCCTGGCGAAGTGGCTGGTCAGTCCGCAAAACCCCCTGACTGCGCGGGTCACCGTCAATCGTTTCTGGACGATGCTCTTCGGCAATGGCTTCGTCAGAACTGTCGAGGACTTCGGGACGCAGGGGGAATTGCCTTCACATCCGGAACTGCTCGATTGGCTGGCGGTGGAATTTATGGGCGGGAGAGCGGGAGTGAGTCGGGGCAGACAAGGGGATGAGGCGAGTGCGAAATCACGTGGATGGGACGTAAAAGCTCTGCTCAAGACAATCGTCATGAGCGCGACATATCGCCAGACGTCAATAGTCACGCCGCAACTGTCCCAACAGGATCCCGATAATCGCCTTCTCGCGCGCGGGCCGCGGCTGCGGCTGCCGGCCGAAGTGATTCGCGATCAGGCGCTTTTCATCTCGGGCCTGCTGGTCGAGAATCTCGGGGGGCCTTCGGTGAAGCCTTATCAGCCGGAGGGGTTATACAAAGATATGCTTTTCTCGAACATGACCACCTATGACCAGGATAAGGGCGAAGGTTTATGGCGGCGCAGTCTCTACACTTTCTGGAAGCGTACGGTAATGCCGCCATCGATGCAGGTGTTCAACGCATCGTCGCGCGAATACTGCACTGTGCGCGAAGCGCGAACGAATACACCGCTGCAGGCGCTCAATCTGATGAACGACGTGACATACATTGAAGCCGCGCGCATGCTGGCAGAGCGAATGATGATTGAGGGCGGAACGCAAGCGGTTGACCGAATTGCCTGGGCATTTCGTTTGGCCACCTCGCGGTGGCCGGATGATGCGGAGAAGCAAGTGCTCCTGGCGAACCATCATTCGCAATTCGCATATTTCCGCGGCGATCCCGCGGAAGCGGAAAAACTTCTTGCAGTCGGTGAGAAGCGAAATTCCCGCGAGCTCGATCGGGTCGAACTCGCGTCATATACAGCAACGGCAAGCTTGATTCTCAATCTCGATGAAGTGATTACGAAGCAATGAACGGATCATTTGTCATTGACTCGGCAACGTAAAATCAATGACAAATGACAAATGGAAAATGACTATGCGCCTGACAGCCTCCGACGAATTACGAACATTTATAACACGCAGGAATTTCGTAAGCCTCTTCAGTTATGGCATCGGCACAGCGGCTCTCGCGACTCTGCTGGACGAAAATGGCTATGGGGCGCTGAGACCTATGCCGCAGAACGACAAATTGCCGCATTTCACTGCGAAAGCGAAACGTGTCATCTATCTCTTTCAATCCGGAGGGCCGTCGCAGTTAGAACTGTTCGACCCTAAACCGCAGCTGGAGAAATACCGCGGACAAAATCTGCCCGACTCGATACGTATGGGGCAGCGATTGACCGGAATGACGGCATTTCAATCGAACTTTCCGGCCGCGCCTTCGGTCTACAAATTTGGGCAGCATGGCCAATCGGGCACAGCTTTAAGCGAATTGCTGCCGCACACGGCGAAGATCGCGGATGATCTATGCCTTATCAGGTCGATGCATACCGAGCAGATCAATCACGATCCGGCCATCACGTTTTCGCTCACCGGGTTTCAACTCGCAGGCAGACCGGGAATAGGTTCGTGGATCTCGTATGGGTTGGGCAGCGAAAATAAAGATCTGCCCGCGTTCGTCGTGATGGTTTCGCTGGGAACCGGTAACACGGGAGATCAGCCCTTGTACGATCGTTTGTGGGGCAGCGGCTTTATGCCTTCACAGCACCAGGGCGTGAAGTTCTACAACGGGCCTGATCGCGTATTATATCTTTCGAATCCGCCCGGGATAGACGCTCAGGCGCGACGGCGATTCCTCGATGATCTCGCGAAGCTGAACCGGAAGAACGCCGAAACGTTCGGAGATCCGGAAATCATCGCGCGCGTCTCGCAGTATGAGATGGCATATCGAATGCAGACATCGGTGCCCGAACTGACTGACCTGTCGACGGAGCCCGAGAAGACTTTCGAGCGCTATGGCCCCGATGCGCGCAAATCCGGAACATTTGCTGCTAATTGCATACTCGCTCGCCGCCTGGCCGAACGCGGCGTGCGGTTCATTCAGCTCTTCCATCGCGGCTGGGATCAACACGGAAGTCTCCCGAAGCAGATCGCCAATCAGTGCCGCGACACCGATCAGGCGACAGCAGCGTTGATTACTGATTTGAAAGAACGCGGGATGCTCGATGAGACGCTGGTCATCTGGGGCGGCGAATTCGGACGGACCGTCTATTCGCAAGGGAAGCTGGCTGTCGATAACTATGGGCGCGATCATCACCCGCGCTGCTTCGCCGTCTGGATGGCGGGGGGCGGCATAAAACCCGGGATTACAATGGGAGAGACTGACGATTTCAGCTATAACATCACGCGCGATCCAGTTCACGTCCACGATCTGAATGCGACGATTCTCCACTGTCTGGGGATTGATCACACGAGATTGACCTACAAATTTCAGGGAAGAGATTTCCGGCTGACAGACGTGCACGGTGAGGTAGTGAAGAAGATATTGCTTTGATATATACATATGCGAGGAAGCTATGATGCCGCCGTTATAGGCGCCGGTGTCTTCGGGTCATGGATTGCGTATCATTTACGGCGGGCGGAATTGAGCGTAGCCCTGATTGACGCTTACGGCGCGGCGAACGATCGCGCGAGTTCGGGCGGCGAATCGCGCATTATCAGGATGGCTTATGGCATCGATGAAATCTACACGCGCTGGTCTGATCGTTCGCTGGCAATCTGGCAGAGGTTCTTCGCGAGCGTCGGGCGCCAGGAGCTTTTTCAACGGACCGGCGTGCTGTTGATGGGTCGCGAAAACGATCCGCATATCATCGCGACGCAGCGGACGCTCGCAAGGGTTGGAGTGAATTTCGAGTTGCTCCTGCGCGATGAATTGGAGAGTCGCTATCCGCAGTTCGATTTCGGTGAGGTGTCGTGTGCGATTTATGAGCCGATGAGTGGCGCGCTGATGGCTCGCCGCTCAGTTCAATCGGTGGCGGATTTCGTAGCGCGAAACGGCGGCGATTACCTGATCGAGTCGGTGCTCGCGCCCACCGGCGCGGGCCGATTGAACGAAGTAGTTACGCGCGGAGGGGCGAGAATCGGCGCGGATTGCTTCATTTTCGCCTGCGGCCCCTGGCTGCCGAAACTATTCCCCGCGTTGCTCGGAGATCGAATTCACCCGACGCGCCAGGAGGTCTACTTCTTCGGCGTTCCGGCGGGCGACACTCGGTTCGCCCCGCCTCTGATGCCGACCTGGATCGATTTCGGCGCTGAGACTTATGGCATGCCAGATCTGGAAAACCGAGGCTTCAAACTCGCCTACGATCGTCACGGCGAAGCGATTGACCCCGACAACGCCGAGCGCAAAGTGACCGATGACTCGCTGAAACTGGCGCGCGCATTTCTGGCCCGGCGCCTCCCGGCGCTGGCAGATGCGCCGCTCGTCGAAGCGCGCGTCTGCCAGTACGAGAACACGTCGAACGGCGATTTCCTGATTGACCGACATCCCGATTTCGACAATGTCTGGCTGGTAGGAGGCGGCTCTGGCCATGGTTTCAAACACGGCCCGGCGCTGGGCGAATACGTTGCATCGCGCGTCGTCGAAGGCGGAGATATCGAAAGACGATTTACTCTGGCGACCAAAGAGAACGCGCGGGGGCGTACAGTCTTTTAGCCCTTAAAGAAAATTTTACGCCTTCGCGAGATACAATTTCTTAGGGATTGAAACTGAGAAAGGGAAGGGCCGGCAGGTATTTGAATGATTACCTGCCAGCCCTCGTTTCACATCCTCTTTGGTTCCTCTACCGGATCACTCTTCCGTTAATTCAGTCGAAACCATCTCACCCACGCCTTCAAGCGCGGCTCGCAGCGTATGCCACGAAAGACTGGCGCATTTGACGCGGGCCGGGAATTCACGGACTCCGGCCAGAATGGTCAAACGGCCGAGGTGGTGCGGGTCCCTCTCGGGATCGAGCTCATCCTTGACCATCCGGTGAAATTCATCAAAGAGAACTTCGGCCTCTTCCTTGGTTTTGCCCTTGATTGCAGCGGTCATCATCGATGCGGAAGCTTTCGATATGGCGCAGCCTGATCCCTGAAACCCGATGTCTTCGATCACATTGTCATGCAATTTAAGGTAGAGGGTGATTTGATCGCCACAGAGCGGATTGTAGCCCTCCTGCTCGCGATCTGCCGCGCTGATCACCTTGAAGTTGCGCGGTTTTTTGTTGTGGTCGAGGATGACCTGTTGATAGAGTTCGCTTATTTCAGCCATGCCAAATTTCTCATCTCCGTCAGGCAAAAACATCGATCGCTTTTTGAATGCCTTCTGCCAGCGCATCGATCTCTTCCTTCGTATTGTAGAATGCGAACGAGGCGCGCGCCGTTGCCGGGACGCCGAACCGCTTCATAACCGGCTGCGCGCAATGATGACCGGCTCGTATAGCGATCCCTTCCTGATCGAGAATTGTGCCCAGGTCGTGTGGATGTATCTCATCGAGCGTGAAAGAGAGTACGCTCGCCTTCTCGCGCGCCGTGCCGATGAGCTTGACGCCGGGAATCGCGCTGATGATTTCGGTCGCATACTCGAGCAGCTCGTGTTCGTAAGCTGCGATACGATCGAGTCCGATGTGGTTGAGATAATCGATCGCCACGCCCAGGACGATGCCTCCTTCGATGTGCGGAGTGCCCGCTTCGAACTTTGCCGGCAGCACATTGTAGGTTGTTTTCTCGAATGTCACCGAGGCGATCATGTCGCCGCCGCCCATGAACGGCGGCATGGCGTTCAACAATTCGGTCTTGCCGTAAAGCACGCCTATGCCAGTTGGTCCGCACATCTTGTGGCCGGAGAATGCATAGAAATCGCAATCTAGATCGCGCACGTCGATTTTGATGTGCGGAGCGGCTTGCGCGCCGTCGAGCAGAACCGGAATATCGCGGCTGTGCGCGAGCTCGATGATGCGTTTGACGGGATTGAGCGTGCCGAGCGCGTTCGAAAGATGTGCGACTGCGACCAGCTTCACGCGCGGATTGAGCATCTGTATGAACTCATCGATCAGCAACTCCCCGTGATCATTGATTGGAATGACGCGCAGCTGCGCCTTCACCTGCTCGCAAAGCAACTGCCACGGGACGATGTTTGAATGGTGCTCCATCGCCGAGATGATGATTTCGTCTCCCGCGCGTACGAATTGGCGACCGAAGCTGTTAGCCACGAGATTGATGCTCTCGGTAGCGCCGCGCGTGAAGACGATCTCGTGAGATTCCGCGGCATTGATGAACCGCTGGATTTTCACGCGCGCATCTTCGTATTCGCGCGTCGCGAGCTGGCTCAAAAAATGCACGCCCCGGTGGATGTTTGCGTTCTGCTCCTTGTAATAGCGGTCGATCGCGTCGATAACTGTTTGCGGCTTCTGCGACGTCGCGGCGTTGTCAAGATAAACTAGGCGGCGCCCGTGAACTTCCTGTTTGAGAATAGGAAAATCTTGGCGAATCTGTTGTACATCAAAATTTGCTTTCATTTCAGTCTTAGTTTGTATCAGCCGACCTCCAGGTTCTGATGCAGTTTTTCGAGCACGACCTTGTCCAACTGCTCGCGTACTGATTTCAATCTGATCTTGCTGATCACGTCTTCGGCAAAACCGTAGGTGAGCAGCGCCCGCGCGCGTTCCGGGTTGATGCCGCGCGTGGAGAGGTAGAAGAGCTCTTCCTCTTCCAATTGCCCGACCGCCGCGCCATGCGAGCATTTCACGTCATCGGCTAAAATCTCCAATTGCGGCTTCGTGTCGATGGTGGCGTCACTGGATAACAGCAGGTTCTTGTTCAGCTGGTGCGCGTCGGTCAACAGCGCTCCTTCGCGGACGAAGACTTTGCCGTTGAAGACGGCGCGCGATTTGCCGTCGAGTATCCCTTTGTAGAGCTGATGGCTGGTGCAATGGGGCTTCCGGTGGTCAATCGAAGTGTGATTGTCCACGTGCTGTCTACCTGAGACTACGTATAAGCCATCGATGGTCGTCTCGATATGCTCATCGCTCAAGAGGACATTCAGATTGTGCCGGACGAGCTCGCCGCCGAGCGATATGGCATAAGACGTGTAGCTGCTCTCCCGCTCCTGAAATATCTCGGTCGTCGCAATGTGGAAAGCGCGTTCGCTCTCCTCCTGCAAACGGTAGTGTGTGATGACTGATCCCTGCGCCGCGTATACTTCGGTTACGGCGTTGGTGAAATAGACTTCCGTTCCCGGGGAAACGTAGCTTTCGATTACGCTTGCGATTGCGCCCTCGGCTGCGACTATCAGAACGCGCGGATGGCTAACGAACGGCGCTTCGGCCGATGAAATGAAGAGCAGATGGATCGGCGTTTCAACGACCTTAGATATATAGATGAAAGCGCCCTCGCTGATCTGCGCCGTGTTGAGAGCCGTGAAGACCTCATCCTGGTAGTTGGCATGCGCCGCCAGATAATTGCTGACGATTTTGGGATGTTCCACCAGCGCGCGCGCTAGATCGCTGACGATAATATCTCCCGGCAGACCGCTCAGGTCCGAAAACTCGTGTGAAAATTTCCCATTGATGAAGACCAATTGACTGCGGCGGGATTCATCGTAGGTGAATCGCTCGACCATCGCCGGAGTCAAACCATCATGCGGGGCGTTCTGGCCATATGGCACTTTGAGAACCGGCGCAATGTTGGTGTACTTCCATTCCTCATCCCTGGTGGTCGGGAAATTGAGTTGCTCATACCGTTCGACAGCTTTTTCGCGCAGATTGATCAGCCAGGTCGGATAATTGTCTCCTCGCGCATCAGCGAATGTTTTATCAATCGAGAAGCAGTCGTTTTTCTCTTTTATCACTTGAGGCATAGTTAAATATCACCCGGCTGCGCTCACAGCCTTTAGCCAATCGTATCCTTTCTGTTCCAGCTCCTGCGCCAGTTCTTTGCCGCCCGATTTTACAATCAGTCCTTGATAGAGCACGTGGACGATATCCGGCACAATATAATTGAGCAAACGCTGATAGTGGGTGACGATAATGAAAGCGTTATCCGGGTTGGCCAGCTGGTTAATGCCGTTCGCTACAATACGCAGCGCATCAATGTCCAGTCCCGAATCGGTTTCATCGAGCACTGCGAGTTTCGGTTGCAAAACTGCCATCTGCAGAATCTCGTTGCGCTTCTTCTCGCCGCCGGAGAAGCCCTCATTGACCGACCGGTTAATGAAGCTCGTATCCATCTCCACGATCCGCATCTTTTCCCGGATCAGGTCGTCGAACTCTAGCGGATCCAGCTCATCGCGCCCGTCATGCTTGGCCTTTTCGTTGTAAGCCATGCGCAGGAAGTTGGCGTTGCTTACGCCGGGAATTTCGATCGGGTATTGGAATGCGAGGAATACCCCCTCCCTCGCCCGCTCATCCGGATCGATCTCGAGCAGGTTCTTGCCCTGATATATCACCTCACCCTGCGTAACCTGGTAATCGGGGTGCCCCGCGAGCACTTTGGCGAGCGTGCTTTTTCCCGATCCATTCGGACCCATAATCGCGTGTATTTCCCCTGCATTGACGGTCAGGTTGAGCCCTTTCAAAATCTCTTTGCCGTCGATGGCGGCGTGTAGATTGCGAATCTCTAGCACTTATTCATCTCCTCTGTAGCCGGTGCGAGCGCCAGCGCTCACATCCGTTCTCAATCTGAAACTTCGATAATTACCTCGATCTCTACCGGTATATTTAACGGCAGCGAACCCATCCCGACCGCCGAACGGGCATGGCGCCCCCCTTCGCCGAACACTTCAACGAACAGGTCGGAACACCCGTTGATCACAAATGGGTGTTCTAAAAATTCGGGCGTGGCATTGACCATTCCCAGAACTTTGACCACTCGCTTCACGCGCTGCAATGTCCCCAGTTCCTGCTTCATCACGGCCAGTAGGATCAATCCCGTCTCGCGCGCGAACTGATATGCCTGTTCCTTGGTGAAATCAGAACCAACCTTACCCTCTACGTGAACCCCTTTGCCCGCGAGGAAGAGCAAATTCCCGGTGCGTACGGCATGCACGTAATTGCCCCCGACCTGTGGCACTGGGGGCAAAGAAGCTTCTATCTCAGTTAGTATGTTTTTCATAGCGATAGTCGGTAGGCGGTAATCGGAAATCGGCAGTCGATTCGCAGCATTCAATTATGATCAATGATCCGCCACTGCAAACCGACAACCGACAACCGACAACCGATTACTCGTTATCCCACACTCCCTTCCAGCTTTAATCCGAGTAGCCGCGTAGCTTCAACGGCAAACTCCATGGGCAATTCGCGGAATACCTCTTTGCAAAAGCCATTTATGATCATCGAGATCGCGTCTTCGGTCGAAATGCCGCGCTGGTTGAAATAGAAGACCTGCTCTTCGCTGATCTTCGAGGTTGATGCTTCGTGTTCGACCTTCGACGCGTTATTGCCGACTTCAATATAGGGGAATGTATGGGCGCCGCATTTCGCCCCGATGAGCAGGCTGTCGCATTGCGAAAAATTACGCGCGTTCGCGGCTTTCGGCAGTATCTTCACCAACCCCCGATAACTGTTGTTCGATTGGCCCGCTGCGATGCCTTTCGATATGATCCGGCTCTTCGTATTTTTGCCGATATGAATCATCTTGGTGCCCGTGTCAGCCTGCTGGCAATGGTTGGTGAGCGCGACCGAGTAGAACTCGCCGATCGAGTTGTCGCCCAGGAGTATGCAACTCGGGTATTTCCAGGTAATCGCTGATCCTGTTTCGACCTGCGTCCAGGATATCTTGGAATTCGCGCCGGCACACTTGCCCCGCTTGGTCACGAAATTGTAGATGCCGCCTTTGCCGTCCTCATCGCCCGCATACCAGTTCTGGACCGTTGAATATTTGATCTCGGCATCGTCCAGTGTGATGAGCTCGACGACAGCTGCGTGGAGCTGGTTCTTGTCGAATTTGGGAGCCGTACAACCTTCGAGATAGGACACATAGGCTCCCTCTTCCGCAATGATCAGGGTCCTTTCAAATTGACCCGACTCCGAGTTGTTGATGCGGAAATATGAGGAGAGCTCCATCGGACAGCGCACTCCCTTCGGGATATAACAGAACGATCCGTCAGAGAAGACCGCCGAATTCAGTGCGGCGTAGAAGTTATCGGTGTACGGCACGACTGAACCGAGATATTTCTTGACCAGCTCCGGATGCTCCAGCACCGCCTCAGAAAACGAGCAGAAGATCACTCCCGCTTTGGCCAGCTTATCCTTGAATGTGGTGGCCACCGAAACGCTGTCGAAGATAGCGTCGACCGCGACGTTCGCCAGCATCTTCTGTTCATGCAGCGGGATGCCGAGTTTCTCAAATGTATCGAGCAGTTGCGGGTCTACCTCATCGAGGCTCTGCTTCTTCTCTTTCGGCTTGGGCGCTGAGTAGTAGATGATATCCTGAAAATCGATCTTCGGATATTTAACGTTGGCCCACTCCGGCTCTTCCATCGTCTGCCATTGACGATAAGCCTTTAGCCGCCAGTCGAGCATCCATTGCGGCTCGTTCTTCTTCTCTGAGATCGTCCGGACAATGTCTTCATTGAGACCGCGCGGGACCGTCTCCGATTCGATCTCGGTAACGAAACCGTATTTGTATTCACGATTTGCAAGTGCTTCAATCGCGC
The DNA here is from genome assembly GCA_963796275.1 of uncultured Acidobacteriota bacterium. Lineage (GTDB taxonomy): Bacteria > Acidobacteriota > Blastocatellia > RBC074 > RBC074 > JAKEHZ01. The sequence continues at coordinate 462,224 of CAWCKY010000006.1, forward strand.
TCATCTTTTGTTCTTCCTCTTTCTTCCTTATCTCTTAGAAGATGACTAAAAAGTCAGGTTTATACACAAAAAATATAAAAAACTCAATTTTGCGCAGCAATCTGAACCGGGGTAGGGGGCTTGCTGCTGTTCATGCTGGTGATCTGCACGAACTTGACATCGATCGTGCCTTCCAGCAGAGCAGAGATCGGGACCTTATCAAATACACTATGAACGAAGTCGGTGATACTCGCCCAGACCGGTTTCAGACCGCATCCATCGTGGTGGACGCAGGTGTCCTGATTGCCTGTGAACTGCGAGCATATCTCCTCTTCCGATGGGATGCCGCCTAGCACGCGCATCACCTCTCCCAGGGAGATATCGTTGCAAGAACGTGTCAGCCTATACCCGCCCTTCGGCCCGCGCACGCTTTCAACCAATCCGCTGCGACCGAGCGTCCAGAGCAGCTTTTCGACGTAGGCTACCGATAGACCCTCGCGCTCCGCAATGTCGCGCACCAATAAGGTACTGCCTTGAGGCCCGTGCGCCTCCTCGCGCGCCAGCTGCAGGATGCAGCGCAACCCATATTCCTCTTGAGCCGTAATCTTCACAATAACCCTGATCGATAGTCTGAAAGCTATTTTGTATTACTTCGTTAAGAAGAGAATGCTAACACGTGGGATCATACCTGACAAGTTTTTCTGGTATATGATTCCGATGCCGAGGTGATGTTCCGGGAATCAGGGACAGTCGTCAGGGAGAGGGCGGGGGCGTCTCAGACGGCGTCTCGCGGAATTGCACCGGATCCTGGCAGCATTCGCAGGGACCCGGTTTATGAGTAGAAATCATACAGACATCACAAAAGTAATAGAGGTCATGAAGTTTACCGTTGAGCCAGGACTGGAGCCTGAAAACTTCGATAAAGGAGTCCTTGCGGGAAGATTCTGCCGGTCACCTGTAGTTCGCGCTTGCGAAAGCGTTCGTCCATCCAGATCGCCGCAGCGGTGTCGACCGGGAGAATAGTATAAAACTTTTCATCGGTGGTTTTGAGGGTATAAAGGTGCCCGCGATTTTCACAGTCGGGAATCACCTGATAGCGCTTATCGAGTTCTTCGGTCAGACAAACGATGCGACCGCGCACCGAGACGGCCTTCGGTTCATCGGATGAATTACCGGTGCCATCCGCTTGAACAGGAAGCGAGAGGGCGCCGGCGGAGAGGAGAGACGATGCGATAAATTTTCTCCGATCAGTTTTCATAATTTACTCATATTGGCGTTTCGTGAGTAACCAATTTATCCAATCAAGGCGAGAATTTCAAACTGAGGCGCGTGGATGGGGGGCAAGAAGAAATTCCGGGCGCAGGTTAAGTTTTTAGTTTTCAGTTCGCTATCCGCTGTTCACATTACTTAATTGATGGAACTCGGACTTTGGAAAGCGAACTGAAAACTAAAAACTTGAGTCGTTGCGATCTTCGGTGTGGTTTCCTGACAAATCCTTGTTGTTTCATTCGGGCCGAAGCTATAATCGCGCATTATCACACAGGCGAACTCCAGCAAAACGGTCAATAAATATAGGTAAATGCAAAAAAAACATTTCCATTTGATTGGCGTCTGCGGTACCGCAATGGGGTCATTGGCGGGCATGCTCAAAGCGCAGGGCCATCGGGTGACCGGGTCGGACAAGGCATTCTATCCACCGATGAGCGACGAACTCAGCCGGCTCGGCATCGAAACCTTTGACGGATTCGACGCCGCGCATTTACAGCCCGCACCTGATTTCGTCGTGATCGGCAATGCGACCTCGCGCGGAAACGCGGAGATCGAATATGCGCTGAACAGCAAACTGAGGTATGCATCGATGCCCGAAGTGATTCGCGAATATTTCATTCGCGGTAAACACTCGACGGTTATTGCCGGCACGCATGGCAAGACGACGACCACCTCATTGATGGCCTGGATTATGGAAGTCGGCGGGCTCGCTCCGTCGTTTCTCATCGGCGGAGTGGCGGAGAACTTCGGCGCGAGTTTTAAGGTGGCGAATTCGGGCCATTTCACGATTGAGGGGGATGAGTACGACACCGTTTTCTGGGATAAAGGCCCGAAGTTCCTGCATTATCTTCCTGATCTCCTGATCCTCAACAACATCGAATATGATCACGCGGACATTTATCCGACCCTCGATGCCGTAAAAAAAGCCTTCCGCCTGATCGTCAACTTGGTCCCGGCGAATGGGCGTTTGATAGCCGGATGGGATTCCCCCGTTGTGCGCGAGATTATCGAGAATCCGATCGCGCCTCAGGGCGTATGGTGTGCGGTGGAGCGCTTCGGTATTGAACATCCTGAGGCCAAGTGGACCGCGCGCTCTCTCGAATTTTTGCCCGAAGAGACGCGATTCAAAGTCTGGTGCGGAGCGCGGGAATATGCCGAATTCCGCACGCCGCTGGCCGGAATGTATAATGTGAAAAATTGTCTGGGCGCGATTGCCGCGGCCGATGTTTTAGGCATCGAACGCAAAGCCGTGCTGGACGCCATAGCCACATTCAAGAGCGTCAAACGCCGGATGCAGGTGCGCGGTGCGATAAATGGCATCACAGTGATCGACGATTTTGCGCACCACCCGACTGCGATCCGTGAAACATTGCGAGCTGCCAAACAGAAACATCCCACGCAACGCATCGTCGCTATCTTCGAGCCGCGATCGTGGACGACGCGCAAGAAGGTCTTCCAGAAGGACTACCCGCCGGCTTTCGCTGCCGCCGATTACGTCATAATCGCATCGCTATTTGAGTCGTTCCGCTTGGCGGCCGAGGATCAGTTGTCGATTGATGAAGTGATCGCCGATTTGAAAGCCCAAGGCAAAGCAGCATTTTCGATTGAGGGCGCGGATGCAATTGTCGAACACCTGGCCCCGGAACTGCTCTCCGGCGACGTCGTGGTTATTATGTCGAATGGCGGTTTTGGTGGTATCCATCAGAAATTGTTGAACTTATTAGAGACTGGAATGAATACGAAACCGGCGAGCTAAGCGTTACAGAAGATTCACCGCAATCATCATAATAAATAGTATATATAGTGAATCACTGATCATTCAAAATGGAGTGCCAATTGAAGACCCGACAGATACAGCTTCAGTTCCTCATCTTTTTTTTCTAACCGTTGCTGCCAGCTGGTTTGAATCGGTTCAAAGTTCCACCCAGGAAAATCATTCATTTAAAAAGCTCATCGATACGCGACATAGCCTGGCTCCGCGCGCCGTCAAAAAATACAGGCTGCCCGCCGGCCCGAGGGGGCAGGTCAGTTCGTTGCTCGTTTCGCTTCCCGAGCCCGCCCGGCTGGGCGCTGGCGATACCCTGCTGGTTACGCTGCGCCGCGGAAACAGGACGATCGCCAGCAAATCTCTGCATACCGGCGACCCAGATCTCTACACGCTCTTTCGCTTGAATGGCGATGCGGGAGAGATCGAGATCACATCATCAGCTTCTCTCCCGGTCGACCATACGATCACAGTCCTCCAATGGCGAGCACCCGCGAAATCGGCCGCGCTGGCAGAGAGCGAGCCGAATGATTCCTGGAAAGATGCGAATGCGTTCAAACTCGGTCAGACGGTCTGGGCATCGGCCGATGACAAGCCGTACGTCTTACCGTTCGCCGAAACGAAGCAGAATGGCGCCGTGCCTTATCAGCAATCACCCGATCTTACGGATGAACGGTTGCCTGAAGGCGGAATCGACTGGTTTCAATTCACCTACGACGGCGAAGAGCCGAAACTCGTCCATTTCGAACTCGACCTGCTCGAACGGGATAACATACCAGTCGATGTTTCGGTTTTCACCGTCGAGAAGGGCGAGGCGAAAGTATATGATCGGGGGGCTGATCCGGTTACGCCGCCTCACGAAGTGCAGGCATTGCCAGGCAACAAATTCACCACCCGCGTGATCACAAAGGGCACCTACTATCTGCGCGTCGATGCGAACCACGTTTTTTATCAACTGCGAACCGCGGTTTACGACGTGCCGCCATATGACGATGCGGCCAGGGCGGTGCGCGCGGGAATGGATTACATCATCAGCGCCGGTGACAGCTGGCACGCCAACACGCCGCGACACGGCGGCATCGTTAATCGCGTGGCGAGCAACCATTTTGAGACGCAGCTATGCATCGCCTGCCACGCCACGCATTTTTCGACGCGCGCCGAACTGATCGCCAATCAGAACGGCTACCCGGTGGTGAAGCGGTCTTCGTTGCAATTTCTGACCGAGCGCCTGGCCAACAATCCGCTGCCCTTTTACGGCCATCCTGATGCCTACTGGACGCGCGTCATCAGCGCTTCGGCCAATGTCATGAGCCGCCTGGCTTCGCTCGTCGATCAATATGACCGCGAGTTCACGGGCGAGAAGCGTTTATCGCTGCTCAAAGGTGTCGGCGGTTATCTGAAGATTTATTACAAGGGGCGCGCTGATCTTCCGAATGATGAAAGCAACGGTAATACGCCGCTTGTCAGCACCTACGAAGTCGCCTGGTATAGTTGGAAGGTCTTCAATGAGTTGCTCAATGTCACCGGAGAAGGCGAATATCGCGAATACCGCGACCACGTGCGCAAGCTGATTGAGCAGGAAAAGGTCAAAAACAATATCGACCTTTGTTACCAGACCATGGCTTTCGTTACGATAGATCGCGCGGCATATAACGAGAGAATAAAACGCAATGCCGAAAGGATATTATCCTTACAACGGCCGGACGGCCGGTGGTCGATGTTATTTGACGCGGACAGCCCATCAGTCGAGTTTCAGACTTTTCATTCTCTCTATGTTCTAGCGCTTGCCGGATACGGTAAGGAGAATCCGCAGGTAGCCAAGACGCTGAAGTTACTCCTCGAACGCCAGCAGGAATGGGGGGGATGGTTCGATCCGAAACAATCATATGAAAATTTCGGAACGCCGTTCCGCGAGACTCAATTTGCAGTGATGGCCCTCTCGGAGCTCTATAAAAAAGAATCGATCAAGGGTTGGCAAACGGGCGCGGGGGAACGGACGGGGCGATCGGCGGATAGCGGACCGTTCGCGCGACTGCAGCAGATCGATAATATCTGGGACGAACCGGGGCAGCAGGTTACCGATCAGCTGCGGGCGAGCCTCGAAAGCGATGAGCCACTGATCCGGATGTCGGCCGCCGCGGCTCTCGGTCGGATCGGGACGAAAGAGGCTTTAGACCCCTTAATCCGAATACTGGGTGATCGCAGTAAGCTCGTACAGATTGCAGCCGCGCAGGCCTTACGCCGGATCGCTTCGAAACATCAGATCGGCTCCGCTGAGATGATAGCCGCGTTAAGTCAGCCGGATGAGCGGGTTCGATGGGGCGCGACTCGCATCTTCGCCCAGCATTTCGCGTACCTGAGCGGAAATACCGCGGTTGCCGATAAACTGGTCGATCTGCTAGCTGATACGTCGGTCACCGTACGAATGCAGGCCGCGAAATCGCTTGTTCAGTGGTTCTACTGGTCGAAGGACGAATCCCTGCGAGACCGCATCGCAGATGCCTTCATTTCGCGCATGGCGGTGCAGGAGCATCCCTGGATGCGGCGCAACCTGCTAGAGGGCTTCTACAGTCTGGCTGACGAGAACGTCCGTTATCTTTACAACAATTGGATCGGGCACCTCCCGCAGAAGGAAGACCGCGACCAGGCGGCATCAGGGCATCATGAAGCCAGTCGACGGATGGCTGAACGTATAGCGCGCGCTCTCGAAAATGGTAATGAGCTTCAGCGCGCAGGACTGCTGAGCGGGATGACCGCATTTCATCTGCGGAGCGGTGGCTATACAAATGCGGGCCGATACACGCGCATTGGCAATGACGTTGAAACGATAAAATTCTATGAGGAGGGCGCGCCGTCATTGGGACGCGCTCTCACACCACTGGTCGATTCTCCGGATCCTGTCGTACGGCGGCAGGCGGTTCTGGCGTCCTATATGTTGCGCGACAATACGCTGGCTCATTTGCCCCTGCTCGTCATGCGGCGGCTCAACGATTCCGATGCCGCTGTTCGTGGAGTCACCGGCGAGTTTTACCGAGCGCTTCCGCTGAAAGTCGTGGAGCAAAACAGACGCGAGGCGGTTAAAGTCCTCAAAGAACTATTGGTCAGCCATTATCCGGAGGCGCAAATAGCCGCGCTGGATCGCATCAAGACGCTCGGCCGCGATTTCGCGCGCAGCGAGAAGTTCGATGACGATGTGCGCGGTTTTGTCTTACGCGGGAGCGGAGAGGTAGACCCGAAGACGGGCGGTGCGGCATTGCTCGCCCTCCTCGACTTTCCCGAGCTGATAAACGAAGCCGAGGTGCAGCAACGGGTAGTCTCGGGGCTGCAATCGTCGGATGCGAATCTCTCCCGTGCTGCCTCACAGCTCATCCTGCTCTCGCCGCAACTGCGCGGACTTCCGGCTATCGGGTCTGCTCTTGATGAGTTGCTGAAGACTCAATCGGCCGCGAAGCAGAGGATGATTCTCGATCTCATCAATGCTGAAACACGGGTTGAAGACGATCTCCGGATGATCATTCTCCTGACTGAATGTCTGGAATCCCCGGATGAAAAAGTTCGATCGTCAGCGCTCAACGCGGTTCGCCGGGTGAAGAAGATACAAGCTAACGCTGCCATACGCGCCGGACTGGCCAAACTATCGAAGGACCCGAACCAGCGGCTGCAGGGGCTGGCTATTGCGATCTATCAAGGGCAGGATAGCGGTGTTGCGCTCGATCTCCGCGCCGAGGAGGTGCTCGATTACAACTTCTTCGTCGATCGCGTTATGCCGCTCCTTTCGCTAAAAGGGGGAGACGGAAATGCCTGCATCAACTGCCACTCTACGCACGCCATATTCAAACTTATAGAACCGGATAAATCCGGGCGATTTTCCGACGGGCAATTGCGCGAGAATTACCGATCAGCCTTGAAAGTGGTCGATCTCGGGAGCCCGGAAAATAGCCTTATCTTGCGCAAGCCGACGAGCGATTCGAGCGTAGAGGGAATTGCCGGAGCGAAGAGTACCGCCCACGGAGGCGGAGTGAGATGGCAGGGTACCAACGATCCGGCGTATCAGACGGTATTGGAGTGGATCAGCGGGGCAAGAATGAAAACCACGACCAGATGAACGAATGTGCTAGTTAAAACAGAAACCATGGGCGTCGAGGCGCAAATTGGCATATCTTTTATCCTCGGCGTATTTGTATTTTTGCCCCGTTTTTGCCCCGTTGCGGCAAACTCTATTCCTTATACAAGCGCCACAATTACTTGTCTCGAATTACTGTATTAATTGAATTATTTGATAATTACCCGCCTGTTGCCATTAGCGATCTCAAACATAATATCAAGACCGGCAATGCATTTTTTCGAGCAGCGGAGATGAAGTTGCAAAAGTGGTTAAAAAGACTTCTGTAAGGGTTGGAAATAATGCCTTTTTCAGCGCTAAATATTTGCAGCCAAAGCGATTATCCTGTGATAGAATATCAATATGCACCTCCAATGTATCGAGGCGACTGGATTTCGCAACCTCACTGGCGCAGTCGAATTTTCATCAGGGATTAACGTCATTTACGGCCCAAATGCACAGGGCAAGAGTAATTGGCTCGAGGCTATTTATCTGCTCGCTACGACAAAATCATTTCGAACCGCATATCCCCGCGAGGTACTGAGCCACGGAGTGAATGAGGCGATACTGCGGGGCACGGTTGCGCGTGGAAATTTGACCAAAGGCCTGCAAATGCTCATTACAGCTACGGGCAAGCAAACTTTCGTCAATGGGAAAAGGGAAGCTGTCACTCGATACCTCGGCAATCTTGATGCGATCGCATTCACTGCCGATGAAATGGAGGTGGTCCGCGGCGCTCCGGAAGCCAGGAGAAGGTTTCTCGATCGGGGAATTTTCGGAGTATTACCTTCATATCTGGGGACTATTTCTGAATATAACCGCGTCCTGAAGCAGAAGAGTGCATTGCTGCGTGAAGCAACGGAAGCGCGAGACGCCACGAAATACATCGCTTTGCTCGAACCCTGGAACGACCAGATAGTTGCACTCGGCCGAGATATTCATAAAGCGAGGGTCGGTTATGTAGACCGGTTGCGCGCGCAGCTTCAGCCCGAACTCTTCCAGGCAGAAGAGATCACGGTGCGCTACAAATCTTCGCTCGAAGGCAAAGGCGATCTTGAGAATTACGGAGAGTTGCTGCGTGATCGGTTAAATCTCCGGTTGAACAACGAGATCGCGGCTGGTCGTGCGCTCGTCGGTCCGCATCGTGACGATCTGGAGATTCGGTTTGACGGCTATGAAATTGGCCGCTACGGAAGCTCAGGGCAGCAGCGCAGCGCCCTATTGATCCTTGATTTAGCGCAAATCAGCGTTTATCATAGCAGCTTTGAAGAATACCCGATATTCCTCATTGACGACCTGGATGCCGAACTGGATCGCGAGCGGATTGATATTCTGCTCACCTACCTCGAAGGGAAGGCGCAAACCATCGTCTCGACCTCCAAACGTTCAATCGCCGGCCGCTATCAATGTCGGGCCTCGACATTTTTGGTGATGTCGGGCTGTGTCATCGAAGATCGAATCCCCGGGACAATCGGAATAAAAGAAGAAGAGGAAGTTGTTTAGCGAAGATTGTTATGAAGCCTAAAGAGAAACTGCAGAACAAAAAGGAAGAAATGGCAAAGGGAAAAAATGGTAAAGGTGGCAATGGTAATGGAACTAACGATATCGACCAGTATGGCGCAGAATCCATAACTGTGCTCGAGGGCCGCGATGCCGTGCGCAAACGTCCTGCGATGTATATCGGTTCAACGGGCGATCTGGGGTTGCATCATCTCGTCTATGAGATCGTGGATAATTCGGTGGACGAAGCGCTGGCGGGATTCTGCGACACAGTCGGTGTCACCATCCATCTGGATAATTCCATAACTGTTGAAGATAATGGCCGCGGCATCCCGGTTGACATTCATAAGACAGAGAAACGCCCTGCCGCAGAGGTCGTCATGACCGTGCTTCACGCGGGCGGCAAATTTGACAGTAAATCTTATTCGGTGTCGGGCGGTCTGCACGGGGTTGGCGCCTCGGTCGTAAACTTCCTCTCGGAATGGCTGCGCATGGAGATTCGTCGTGACAACGGGGTCTTCGAGCAGGAATACAAACGCGGAGTACCGGTTGCACCGCTCAAAAAGACGGGCACCTCGAAACGCCGCGGGACCAAGATCACTTTCAAGCCCGACCAGGAAATATTCACGACCACGGATTTCAGTTTCGATCGCCTTTCCGAGCGTCTGCGTGAGAAGGCGTTTCTCAACAAAGGAATCAAAATCACGATCACCGATGAGCGTGAAGAGACCGAGAAGCAGCACGAGTTTTATTATGAAGGCGGGATCGCGGAGTTCGTCAAGCACCTGAATAAAAACAAGAATGTTTTGCATCCCAAACCGATCTATTTCGAAAAGTCGATGACGGAAGATGACAGCCTGACGATTGAGATCGCGATGCAATACAACGATGGTTATGATGAAAAAGTATTTTCATACGCCAATAACATCAACACAGTCGACGGAGGGTCCCATCTGTCGGGATTCCGCAGCGCATTGTCGAAGTCGATCAACAAGTATGCGCAGTCTTCGGGTCTGATCAAGGACTTCAAGAGCCAGCTCACGGGCGATGATGTACGCGAGGGACTCGTAGCCGTAATCGCCGTAAAACTGCCGCAGCCGCAATTCGAAGGCCAGACGAAAGGCAAGCTGAATTCGGACGTTCAGGGAGCCGTCACATCGTTCTTCTACGACAAGCTGAACTCGTTTTTCGAGGAGCATCCGCCCGTCGCCAAGCAGGTCGTGACTAAAGCGGTCGAAGCGGCGCGCGCGCGCGAGGCCGCCCGCAAGGCGCGCGAAATCGCTCGTAAGGGCGCACTCAATTCGATGAACCTGCCGGGTAAGCTGGCCGACTGTTCGGAAAAAGACCCCGCATTGTGCGAACTGTTTCTGGTAGAGGGCGATAGCGCCGGCGGCAGTTGCAAGATGGGACGTGATCGCCGGACCCAGGCGGTGTTGCCGCTCAAAGGGAAAATTCTCAACGTCGAGAAATCGCGTTTCGACAAGATGCTCTCGCACAGTGAAATCAAATCATTGATCACGGCGCTCGGCACGGGCATCGGTAAGGAAGATTTCGACATTACCAAGCTGCGGTATCACCGCGTGATAATTATGACCGACGCGGACGTGGATGGGAGTCACATACGCACCCTGTTGTTGACCTTTTTCTATCGCCAGATGCCGCAACTGCTCGAACACAAGGTCGAAAGCAAGAACGAGAACGGCGAGCCCGAGGAAGAGCTCAGGAGCTACGTATACATCGCGCAGCCGCCGCTCTATAAGGTTAAGAAGGGCAAGACCGAGCGGTATATCAAGGACGACCGCGAGATGAGCCGCTATTTAATGAAGAAAGCGACGGAAGATGTGTCCGTCACGATCAAGAAGACGGGCGAAAAGATCGAGGGTCGTGATCTGATCACGGTTCTCGAAAAGCTGAGCGAATTCAATGGGTATTACTTCAAACTAGAGCGCCGTCTTATCGATCGAAAAATAGTCGACATCGTGCTCGACGTGATGAGCGGCCGCAAAGGATTGATGCAGAAAGAAGGGCGCAAACTCCACGACGTGTTTGCCGAAGAGGAACTGCTGGGCAAAATCGAGGTCGCCCTCGCCGACGCCGGCTTCAAGACCGAGTTGATCTCTGATGAAGAGCACGGGATCTATCGAGATAGAAATCAAAGGCGTGAACAACGGCGGCAGCATACTGATCGACTGGGAATTGGCGACTCACGTGGAGTTCCAGCGCGCGGTCGAGCTCTACAAATCGCTCCCCCAACTCAGCCAGCCGCCATACGTCATTACCGAAGGCAATTCGGAGACAGAGGCCGAAACGCGCGACGATTTATTCAATCACATCCTGAGCGTCGCTAAAAAGGATTTGCACATCCAGCGGTACAAGGGGCTGGGCGAGATGAATCCCGAGCAACTGTGGGAGACGACGATGAATCCGGAAAAGCGGACCATGCTCCAGGTCAAAGTAGACGATGCCATAGAGACTGACGAAATTTTTACCGTTTTGATGGGCGATCAGGTCGAACCGCGGAGAAAGTTCATCGAAGACAACGCGCTAGATGTCAAAAATCTCGATATCTAATATAGTTGATAGTTGACAATTGATAGTTGATAGTTCGTATAGATTGTTTCCACGGTGTATACGAACTATCAACTATCAACTATCAATTATCAACTTTCACTGTGTTCTTCTCCATCGTAATGCCAAACTGTCGATTCATCCTCGATCCTGGTTTCGAGATGAACGGGACGCCCCCAGAGTTTGTACACGTATTCGAGTACTTTCCGAGCGTATCGCTGGTCTAGTTCGGCGGTCTCGTATCGATGATTCAAATATAATTCGCGGTTGCCGTCGTAATCTCCATCGATGACTTCGATGTAGGGATATCCGAAGTTGGTCATGTTCGAGACTAATTGATCGCGCACGCGTTCCCAGCGCTTCTCGGTCACCGTCCATTCTTCCTCCTCGACCAACTCATAAACGAAAAGATCCAGATCTTCGCACAAATCCTCGGTCAGATAGTTGCGGAGGAAAGAGACGTCATTATCGAGCTCGCGTACTTCCATGATCTTCGCCCACCCTTCGCCAGGTTTGCGATCGAACTTCTCCTGTTCCTCTTTGCTCGGATTGTTCCAGCGGCGTTCGATGTCTTCGAGAATCTTGTAGCCCAGATAATAGGGATTGAGTTGATTGCGGTGCGGGGAGACGACGCCAGCGTGCAATTCGGCGAATTCAAGGTGTTCGTGATCCGGCAGGTCCAGCTCCCGCATAATTCTCGAGTGGAGAAGCGATGCGAATCCCTCGTTCATTATCTTCGTTTGCATCTGCGGCACGAAATAGAGCATCTCGTCATGGATCATGGAGATGATATCGCGCTGCCAGGGTTGGAGGATCGGCGAGTTATGCATTAAGAACCAGATCAGGTCTTTCTCCGGCGCCGTCTTCTCCTCCTGCTTCTTGGCGGCTTCTGCTTTCTCGATCGCCTCGCGTTCCTGGGTCGACATCAGGTCATCGTAACGGCCGGTGAATGCCTTCTTCGTCTCTTTTTCGGGCTCGTCTCCGTTACGGCGTTTCTTTATGAAAAAGTTCGGATCGACGTGCTCTTCAATGGAGAGCACCGAATCGAGGAAATCTTCCACGACTTTTCGGCCGTGTTTGAACTCATATTCGTTGATGCGGCGCGCGTGCATCGCTGCGTCATCGACCATCCGGCGGTTGGTCTGCGAGAAGTAGACGTTATGTTTGAAGAAATCTACGTGACCCAGCACGTGGGCGATGACCAGCTTGTTCTGCAACAGAGAATTGGTTTCCAGCAGAAATGCGTATGAGGGATTGGCATTGATCACGACCTCATATATCTTCGACAGGCCGAAGTCATACATTGTCTTCATCTTGTAATAGGCCTTGCCGAACGTCCAATGGGAGTAACGGCCGGGCAGAGCGTAAGAGCCTATTTCGTACATGACTGTCGCAGGCACGATTTCGAACCTCGTCGGAAACGGGTCGAGGCCGAATTTCCCGGTCGCAATATCCCAGATCCTTTCCAGCGCTTTTTCGAGCTCTTTCACTTCATTGTCCATATCTTCCCTCAAACTTTCTGACGCCTTGAGCGTACGTCATTATCAATATAGCACATCGATCGAGGGGGAGCGATGACTCGACTTTTCCGGTGGGCGATGAGATTATCGACTATGATTGAACGAATACACCAAAACGGTGATTGAATGATCGATTTTACAAAGATGACGACGGCGGGATTAATCGAACTGCTGTTGAAAGAAGAGGATCGGGTAACCGAGCAGCACATAAAAGAACTTATCGGCCGGGGAGAAGACGCTGCTGCTCCGTTGCGCGATGTTTTAACGAACGAAGATTTCTGGTACGAGGGAACAAGCGGAGATCACTGGATGCCGGTTCACGCGATCGTAACTCTCGGCGCGATGCGCGATGAAATGGCATTTCCCGATCTCATCGAGATGGTCCCGCATGCCTATTTCTCAAATCATGAAGGGGTGATGCAGGTCCTGCCCGCCGCATTGGCTGAATATGGGGACAAAGCCATAGAGCCGTATATGAGGTTCATCACCCAATATCGGGGAGCCTATTGGGACAATCCCGATTTTTCGTCAAGTCGACGTGATTTCTCGGCGGCTCTGACCCGAATTGCGCTCAGCGGCGATCTCGCCCGGAGCCGCGTCACCGATTTCATTTGCGATACCTTCGCCGACGCGGAAGAAGACGATTCACTTTTTCTCTCTTTGTGCGCCGCACATCCCGTGGCGCTCGATAAAGATAGGGGTTTGAGAGCGCTGCGTATGGCCTTTAGCCGCGGCGCCATCGATGAAGCGATAACCGGGAGATTCAAGGAACTGGTCGAATCGCTCGAAGACCCGCACTCGAACGCCTACGGCGAGATCGAATATGGCCTGTTCGAATTCTATAATCCCGAGTCGGTCGATGAGCGACGACGCGAGAGAATGGAAAAGGAGAAAGAGGAAGGAAAGCTTTACTGGGAGATCGAGGATAAGCAAGTCCCTTCCGGTTATGAAGTGACAGTCGATGGAATCATCCACAACTTACAGAAGATAGGACGCAACGATCCATGCCACTGCGGGTCGGGTAAGAAGTATAAAAAATGTTGTGGCACAGACAGATAATATGACATACTTTTTATGCTTTGCCTTAAAGCACTAAGACCCCTTCACCTTAATACCATTGTTCCTCATTTATCCACCTTGAGTGATCAGTTTTTAACTCGAGTTATGTTGCAAATGAACCAGGAATAACGAAGATCGGAGGAAATGTAATGATCAGAGTTGGATACTTTCTTTTGGGCGCAGCACTTTTGGTCTTGCTCGTTGCTGCCGCTTTAGCCCAGGGCGAGCAGTCTGCGGATGAAAAAAATAATGACATCACGCGCAAGACGCTGGCCGTCAGATATACCGAGAATAAAAAAACCAGCGTCAATATCACGGGTACGCCGGTCGCCCCCCGAATCACGGGGAAGGGCGAGGTCGAATACAAAAAGAATGATGCGCGGATCAAGCTGAAAGTGGAGAACCTGGATAATCCGCAGTCTTATGGCCCGTTTTATACGACCTATGTTGTTTGGGCGGTAACCCCCGAGGGACAGACGGAGAACCTGATCGAACTGCCCAGCGGAAATAAAGTGGATGTTGAAACCAAGTCCGCCGCGCAGACCTTCGGATTCATCATAACCGCCGAACCGCACAGCGCCGTCAGAATGCCTTCTCAAAAAGTAGTTGCCGAGACGACCTTGCGAAAGAACATGATTTCGCCGCCTCAGACAACGGAAGCGGAATACCGCATGGACAAGGGAAATCTTTACGAGGTCTCCAGCGCTGACGCAATAGTGTTGCAGCCGGATTACACAACTCCGCGTCTGGTCCTCGGTGCGCGCCGGTCTCTCGATATTGCCCGCCGCGCGGGGGCGCGGGAATTTGCGACGGATGCATTCCAACAGGCGCAGAGCATGCTCCAGACGTTGGAACAGACCTGGCCGCTTAATTTGAAGAGCGAGACCAAATTCAGCGGTCTGGCTCGGGATGTCCAGCGGCTCGGGCAGGTCGCGCGCGATAAAGCGATCGAAAGTGAATACCTGGCGCGCATCGAAAATGAGCGGCAGTCGCGTTTGCGCAGTCTGGAGGAGGCGCGCGCCCGGGCGGAAGCTGCACAGGCTGAGGCCGAGCGCGTCAAGCTGGAAGCGGATCGCGCCCGCGCTGAAGCGGAGCGAGCCAAGGCCGAAGCGGAACTCGCCGAGCGAAAAGCCGCGGAAGAGCGGGTCCGCCGCGAGCAATCTACCCGCGAGGCCGAAGCTGCTCGAGCCAAGGCGGAATCCGATCGTCTGGCTGCGGCCTCCGCCCAGCAAGCCGCCCAGCAAGCTTTGAAACTGGCTGAGGATGCAAAACGCGAACGAGATACAGCTCTCCAGCGTCTTTATGTTTCCCTCTCGGAGATTCTGGAAACGAAGCGTGAGACGCGCGGATTCATCGTCAACATCGGCGACGTTCTCTTCGATACCGGCAAGGCCACGCTCAAGTCAGGGGCCCGGGAGAAACTGAGCAAGCTGGCGGGAATTCTGCTCGCATACCCCGGCACGCTGACCATCGAGATAGAAGGGCACACCGATAGTACAGGGTCGGATGACCTCAATAACAAATTATCGCTGAATCGGGCGGAATCCGTGCGGGAATACCTGGTGCAGTCGAGCGTCAAGGGCGAGCGAATCAAATCGGTCCAGGGGTTCGGCAAGAGCAAGCCGATAGCATCTAACGATTCCTCGGCCGGCCGCCAGATGAACCGTCGCGTCGAAGTCGTCATAGATGATCAGGCGCAATCTCAAGCTAAAGAACAATAGGCGCAGGAAGCAGGCGGTTCGTGCCGATCTAGCTCGAGCGAACCGCCTGCCGCTCGCTTTACGGTTGACATTTCTGTATTCGTCTAATAAAATCCATCGGTTTGAGCATAAATATCTACAAGTTTGACCTCAGAACAGACTAAGACCATGCAGCGTCAGGCTATTCATACCCTTGAATTCGATAAGCTCAAGGAAGTGCTTGCGCAGAAAGTGCGCACTCCATTGGGTGAGGCGTTGATTGAAGACCTGAAGGTCTCGGATCGCGAAGAAGAGATATTGCTGGAGTTACGGCGCACGAGCGAAGGAGTAGCCTATCTGCGTGAAGGGACGGCGCTGGACATTCACGATCTGCCCGATCCCAGGGTAGCGCTCGGCAAATTGAATGTCGCCGATGTCAATCTCGAACCATTCGAAATACTAGACCTTTTGCGTTTGATCTCGGTGGCCATGGGATTGCGGGAAACATTTCAAACGGAAGCTGAAAAATACCCGCTGTTTCGGGAGATCACCGGGACCATACCGAATCTGCGGGCCCTCTACCAGCGCCTGCGCGGGCGCATTTCGCCAAACGGGGAGATCGAAGATTTCGCCAGTCCCGAGTTGCGCGAAGTGAGGTTTCAAATGGCGAAGTTGCGCGCGCAGATTCAACGATCGCTCGAAGGCATACTCAAACGGGCGGAAGAAGGCCACGCGCTGCGCGATGATTTCATCACCATTCGTAACGAGCGTTACGTCATACCGATCCGAAACGACAACCGCGGCGTAGTCGCAGGGGTCGTCCACGGGGTGTCATCTTCCGGCCAGACCGTCTTCGTTGAACCGCTCGATACGATTAACATGAATAACGAGCTGGTGCGGCTGCGCGAGGAGGAGCAGGCTGAGATCACCAAGATTCTCTTCGTGATCACGGAGGAACTGCGCGAGGAGCGCGCAAGTTTACGGACAATGGCTGATGCCGTGGCGACGGTCGATTTCGTCGCGGCCAAGGCGAGACTCGCGATCGGACAGAATGCCATCGAGCCCAGGATTAATAAAAACGGCGGACTCGCGCTCGAGGGCGCACGCCATCCGCTGCTCGAAGAGAGTTTGAAAGCGCAGGGGCTGCCGATCGTTCCGATCTCGCTCGAGCTCGATGCTGAAAATCGCGTCATGGTGGTCAGCGGACCGAACGCGGGCGGCAAAACCGTTGTGCTCAAGACCGTCGGGTTGCTCTCGTTGATGGCGCAGGCGGGGATGCACGTCCCCGCGACGAATGCCGATTTGCCTGTCTTCAATCAGGTGCTGGCGGATATCGGCGATCATCAATCCATCGCGGCCAACCTCTCGACTTTCACGGCACACATCCAGAATATTCGCGAGATCAGCGACGAGCTCGATCCGCCGGCGCTGGTGCTGCTGGATGAAGTTGGAACCGGGACCGATCCTGAGGAAGGCTCGGCTTTGGGCGTCGCCATGGTCGACTACTTCCGCAATCGCGGGGCACACATCATCGTGACGACTCATTACAGCGGATTAAAGATTTACGCGACGAACACATCAGGGGTGATCAACGCGAGCGTGGAATTCGACGAAAGAACGCTGAAGCCGACCTATCATCTTCTGACCGGTATCGCCGGATCCTCGTCGGGAATCGAGATCGCCCGCCGCGTCGGGCTGCCGAAGGCCATCACCGACCAGGCTGCCGAGAAGGTCAAAACATCGAGCGCCGATGCATCAGAATACCTGCGAAGGCTGAAAGAACAGTTCGATCAACAGCAACAGACCAACGCCGCGCTTGATGAGGAACGGGCGGCGGTTGCCGAAAAGTATGCCCGGCTCGAGCTCGATTTCAACAAACGCGAGCGGGCGCGCGAGCAAGAGTTCCGCAATGAATTGCAAAAAGTCGTCGGCGCGTTCGGGGAGCGAGCCGAAAAATTCTTTGCCACCATAGAAGATGCAGCCGCGGCGCGGCGCGTGCGGAAAGAGATCGAACGGCGATCGGTCGACCTTAAAGTGGCCGCCAGCACCGCCGCCCGTCAGTTCCATCAGGAGACCGGAACAAACGCTCAATCCGAGGCTTCACCAGAAAGTCAGCGAGAAGCCAGTAGCGGAGAGCCCGTCGATTTCCAGATCGGCGATCGCGTACGACTGGTGTCGCTCGGCCAGGAAGGGATGGTCGAATCGGTTAACGATGATGAGGTCGGCGTTCAGGTGGGGGCGTTGCGATTCCGTGAGCGGAGAGAGAACTTGAGTTTGATCGAGCGTCGTCGTGAGACGAAGAAATCGGCAAAGGCGGCCATCGGGCTTCCAAAAGGGGTATCGGTTTCGCTGCAGGATCAACCCCGGACCGGCAGCGAGTTGAATGTAATCGGCAAGACGGTTAACGAAGCCACCGATGCGGCGGACAAATTTCTCGACGCCGCATATTTGGACAATTATGACCGCGTTCGCATCGTTCACGGTGTAGGGATGGGCGCATTAAAACGCGCTATTGCGGATTTGCTCTCCGGCCATCCGCACGTCGCCAGCTATTATGGCGCCGCGCCGAATGAAGGAGGCAGCGGGGCGACAGTGGTGGAATTGAAGAAGTGACGTTTCACAAAGACAGAGCATTGTTCATTTTAAATTTTAGATTTTAGATTTAGATTTAGATTTAGATTTAGATTTAGATTTTAGATTTTGTCATCGGATTCGCCGCGTTCCTTCAATGACAAATGTAAAATCTACAATGAACAATGAAAAATGACACGCTAGCTATAGACATGCGAATTCCCAGAGGTTTCAGTCAGGAGTTACGTAATCAAGCGGACATCCTGCGCGTCATCGGCGATTACGTATCCCTGAAGAAAAAGGGGGCGAATTACTGGGCCTGTTGCCCCTTCCATCAAGAGAAGACCGCGAGCTTTAGCGTCAACCCGGCGAAACAATTCTACAAATGTTTTGGCTGCGGCAAGGCCGGCGACGTCATAAGCTTCGTAATGGAGATCGAAGGCTCCCCGTTCCCCGAGGCTGTCAAGACAGTGGCCGATAAATGCGGCATATCGATTCCGCAGGTTTCGACAGGCGAAGATTCCCGCGAGTTTGAACAACTTGACCGCCAGCGCGCCGATCTGTTGCAAATCAATCAACTGGCAACAGAGTTCTTTGAAAAGAACCTGATTGAAACTTCCGAAGGAAAACGTGCGTTGAATTACCTCGCCCAGCGAGGTATCGACGAGGAGACGAGAAAAGCGTTTCGGCTAGGCTATTCTCCAAATAGCTGGGATGCATTAAGCACTTTTTTACATACTTCAGGCGCAACTCGTACTCAAATCGAACGTAGCGGCTTAGTTAAGCTGAAGGATAATGGGTCGGGATATTATGATCGCTTTCGCAGCCGCTTAATATTTCCGATCAGCGACGCTCAGGGACGGATAATCGCCTTTGGCGGCCGGATCATCGGTGAAGGTGAACCGAAGTATCTAAATTCGCCAGAAACGGTACTATACACGAAGGGAAAGCACCTATTCGGACTATACCAGGCTAGGGAAGCCATCCGACGTAAAGGTTATGCTATATTGGTCGAGGGGTATTTAGATTTTCTAATTCCATTTCAATATGGGGTGAAAAACCTGGTTGCCAGTCTGGGGACGGCATTGACAGAAAACCAGGTGCGGCTACTGGGACGATACGGTCGGCAGATCATTGTCAACTTCGACCCGGATTCAGCTGGGGTTGCCGCGACTAAACGCAGTTTAGAGTTGCTTTTAGCAGAAGGATTCAAGGCAAATGTATTGACATTGCCGGACAACTTGGATCCGGATGAGTACATCAGAAGGAACGGCTCTAAAGGATATTTGAAATTACTGAAGGACTCGAAACCATTTTTGGAATATATAGTCGAGTCGGCGATCGGTTCGAATGATCAGACAAAACCGAGCGGTAAAGTCGAAACGATTAACGCAATTCTTCCGTATTTGAAATTGGTTAAGGACCAAATAGGGCGAGCCGAGTATTTTGAACAGATCGCCGACCGGCTTAAGCTCGAAACCAAGCTGATCCGTGATGAGTTCAAAAAAGCCGCCGATACGCGAGCCTCAGCAATCAGCGAGCGTGCTCTCCAAGCAACTATTGCAGTAAAACCTGCGGAGCGAAAATTGCTTGAAATCATGCTCAGTTGTGATGAAGTTCGGCGGCAACTAATTAGTCGGATTAAAGAAGAAGATTATGAAGGGTTTAGGACTGCCCAACTATTCCGGCTGATTATTGAATTTGAGCGGGAGGGCAGGGAAGCGACCTATCCGGCTTTAATCGAAGCGATGGATGATGAGGAACTGGCTCGTGAGTTGCTTCCAAAATTTATGACCAGCGAATTCGGGAGCGAAACTTCCGAGAATGGTTGGTTGGAGAGAGCGGAGCGCGAAGCCGATGAGAGTCTTTACAGTTTGCGTTGCGCAAAGTTGGCTGAAAAGCAGGCGGCCCTGCAAACAGAGATAAATAATGCGCAGCGTACCAACGATCCCGGGCGGCTTGGCGAGTTGATGATGCTCAAATATGAATTGGCTAAGAAGGAGCGGGCAATGGCGCAAAGAAATGACCGGGTGAACGGAAATGCCGATTGAGAGAAAACTTTTATCCGCTTACTCATCGTAAAAGTGAAGAGGAAGAGTGAAATTAGTTACGCCGTGACTGCTGCGGAAAGGACGGTCCGGTGAAGGGGGTGATTAAATTGGCAATCGACGAGAAATACACAGATGATGTACAGAAGCTTCTGGACATGGGTAAGGAGAAAGCTTTCCTGACCTATGACGACATCAACCAGGAGCTGCCGGAGGGTCTGGTCTCTCCCGATGATATCGAAGAGATTTTTGCGACGCTTGGAGCGGAAGGCATTGTAATCAGCGATTCGGAAGAGAAGTTTTTAGACTCGGCAGCGGCGGCTTCGGGGGCTGACAAGAAACTGGATGAGATCGCCGAAGAGGAGCTCGAGCTCGATCTATCTCCGGGAACGTTGGATAAAACCAACGATCCAGTCCGTTTATACCTGCGTGAGATGGGAGTTGTTCCGTTGCTTACGCGAGAAGGCGAGGTAGCGATCGCGAAGCGCATCGAACGCGGGAAGATTCGCGCGCAAAAAGCGATTTCGCGTTCTCCGGTAGCGATAACGGAACTCATCAGGATCGGTAAAGACCTGGCGGAAGGTGAACTTTCGATTCGAGAGATAGTGACCTTCAATGAGCAGGAAGGCATTACCGAGGACAAGATCGAGGAATATCATAACTATACGCTAGAGACCATCGGCGAAATAGCAAAGGTCTTCAAGAAGACGCAGGCCCTTTACGAAAAATTCCAGGTCGAGCCCAAGCGTTCGCCGAAGCTCAATCGGATGAGGCGCAAGCTGGCCCGCCAGCGCGTCGAGCTATCGCAACTCGTTCGTCTGCTTGAGTTTACTCAAAGGATCGAAGAACAGCTCGTGGCGGCGATGAAGAAAGCGAAAGCGGAGATCATCGCTACGGAGAAGGAAGTTGAGAAACTCTCCAGGTCCCTCGAGCGTAAGCGCAATGCGGATGAGATCAAGGAGATGGAAAAGAAGCTGCGGGCAGCCAAGCGCCATCTCAATCAACTCGAGGAGCAGCACAAACTGCCCTCAGTCGAGATCAAGCGTTCGGTGCAAAATGTGCTCATCGGCGATGCCGAGGCACAACAGGCCAAGAAGGAGCTGGTCGAGGCTAACCTGCGACTGGTCGTATCGATCGCGAAGAAATACACGAACCGGGGTCTGCAGTTCCTGGACTTGATTCAGGAAGGCAACATCGGCCTGATGAAGGCCGTTGACAAGTTCGAGTACCGGCGCGGTTATAAGTTCTCGACATACGCGACCTGGTGGATCAGGCAGGCGATCACACGCGCCATTGCGGATCAGGCTCGTACTATCCGCATCCCGGTGCACATGATCGAGACGATCAACAAGCTGATCCGCACTTCACGCGCTCTGGTGCAGGAGCTCGGCCGCGAGCCGACCTCCGAAGAGATAGCCAAGAAGATGGATATCCCGGCATCGAAGGTGAGAAAAGTCTTGAAGATCGCGCAGGAGCCCATCTCTCTGGAGACGCCTATCGGCGAAGAGGAGGATTCGCACCTTGGCGATTTCATCGAGGACAAGACCATTCAAAACCCGGCGGAAGCCGTTATCAATATCAACCTCCGCGAGATTACGGAAGAGGTACTGAAGACGCTGACGCCGCGCGAAGAGAAGGTGATAAAGATGCGCTTCGGTTTGGGACCGAACGGCAGCGAACACACGCTCGAAGAGGTTGGCCAGCACTTCGCGGTGACGCGCGAACGCATTCGGCAGATCGAGGCGAAGGCGTTGCGAAAGTTGCGCCATCCGTCGCGATCGAGAAAGTTGAAAGCTTTCCTCGAGAGTGGCCGCCCCTGATAGAAATTCTTCTGGGGAATAAAACAAGGAAAAATAGTAAAAAGGAGCAAAAAGGTTAATTTTTGCTCCTTTCGCTATTATGCCTATTTGTTTCCATTCTAGGGTTGTTGCCCGCGCGGTCGTGCGTAGTATCCCTCTTTGGTTTTAATTACCACCTCACCCAATCGCTTTCGAGTTTCGGGTATCAGGACAAGCCTGAGACGCCGATAGCCCGCTTCAAGCTGCTCGCGTTTCGAGCTGAACCCGAGACTGTAACGATTTCTCAGGCTATCGATGAGCTGCGCCAGGCGAACATTGATCTCCAGGCTGGGAGATTGGATGATTTCACCACCCGTCTGATTGACAAATGGATCGATCGTCATTCGTCTGCGAAAGATGTCTTTGCCGTCGCCACCCCGCCGGAACATCTTTTCGGCTTTCGATAAAGAGCCCTCGACCACGAGTCCACACACCATACTGCCCGATTCAATCACCGGATCCGAAACATCTTTTTCTGAAAGGCCATAGCCGTAGTAGTCCCAGGAGACATTGTCGGTAATGACAATAACCACACGGCGGCTTATCGGATTGCTTGCCTTATTCATGTAAGATGCGGCATCGCGCAATGCCGGATAGATCAGGGTTCCCTGACCGATCAAAGGCGTTTTCTCAATCTGGCCGATCCTGGTCAGGATTGCCCGCCTGTCGGTTGTAAAATCCTGCACCACGTTTGTCGAAGTAGAGAATGCGATGACGGCGACCTCGTCCTTCTCTTTCAAACGGTTGAGCGCCACCAGAGCCCCATCGCGAATTTCCGTTAACACGGGGTTTACGCTCCCGCTCAGATCGATGAGCAGTATCACGGAGAGTGAGATCTGGTCGCGGCTGAAGTGAGTGATCTGCTGCCTGATACCGTCTTCGTAGAGCTCGAAATCTGCGGCGCTCAGCCCGTTTATGATCTCCCCGTTTTTGCGCTTCAACACCTGAGCGTCGATAACGACCAGATCGGTGTTGACCCTGATGATCTCCTGCTGATCTTTCCGAGAAGAATCGTTTTGCGCTGCGATCGTAATGGCCAGACAGACGAAAATGACGAAATTTAAACAACCAGAAAGATAAAAAGGGGCAATAAAAAATCCTCCCTTTTTATCTTTTTTTATCTTTTTTGCCCGTTCTATTTCCACCACGGATTTTATTTTGACACCCTGAGTATAACTATGACTTGGAATCGGCTCCGACTCTAATTTTAACTATAACCAGCGACAGAATCGAGAACAGTAACATGAGAACTTCGGAATCTCCGAAATTATAATTGGTAAGGGAGCTTACCGAGAAGCCGGTGAGGGCTCCGAGAGTTCCAAGCATCAGACTTTGGTTGAACTCATCTCCTATCTGATTCTTGTACCCGCGCCATACCATCACCATTATAGCTGCCATCAGCCACATGTAGGAGGCCAGCGCGGGAAGGCCGCGGTCCATCGCGATCTGGATCGGAGTCGAGTGTGTATGCGTGATGTATTCGCCGGGGAATCCCCATTCCTTCCAGTGAAGTTTAACGGAATCCATCCCGACTCCCGTCAGCGGGCGTTTGGGGATAACGCGCAGGCCTGCTTTCATATAATTGATTCGTCTCGACGTGCTGTCGTCGTTAAAGCTGATGGCAGTTTGCTCGCGCGTCTTCGTGATGACGTAAAGCCCGAGGCCGCCCAGGAGTAACGCTATCAAAACAGCAACGATCGATGCGAGACGGCTCCCGCTGATCAGAGAAACGATAAGAACTGCGATTATGAAAGAAGCTATTACCGCTCGGGTGGCGGTCAAGATCAGTGCCGTCGTGAAGAGGAAGAAGAGCAGGCAGGAAATTTTGAGCCAGATCGTGGGACTGCGCCTACGCATCCACAACCTGAAAGAGGTGAGCAGTCCGCCGAATGTGAGAAGAGCGAGAACCTGCATCTGTTCGGCGTAGGTCTGGTATTGCCGCGTAAATCCCGATATTCGGAACTGGCGGCTGCGTCCCCCCGTCTTGATACCGAGCGGGTTGGCGCGGGCTTTCAGCTCATCGGTCACGGTCAAAGAGACAGGAATTGGGCCACCCTCATGAAGGGCTTGTACCTCAACGATATCGCCCGCGCGATGCTGGCGAATCACGCGAGCAGCTTCGTCCGTCGAGGTGACCCGTTTTTTCCCTATCATCCAGATGACATCGCCCGGTATCAAATTGGTCCCGGCTAGCGGGCTGCCGGTCTCAAATGCGGTGATAATCATCCCGCGTCCCCATACTTTTTCTATCAAACTGAAACCCGCTCCGACGGAGCTCGATAGAAGCAGCAGGCCGAGCAGGAAATAGATTCCGCGCGGTCGTAGATTGGACGCGATTATGTAGATCACACCGAAGAGCAGCAGCGCCTTAAGCTTCGG
The DNA here is from genome assembly GCA_963796275.1 of uncultured Acidobacteriota bacterium. GTDB lineage: Bacteria > Acidobacteriota > Blastocatellia > RBC074 > RBC074 > JAKEHZ01. The sequence goes on from CAWCKY010000006.1 coordinate 486,501, forward strand.
CAGGCTGATGCCCGGTTCGACGGAGAAGAGGGAAGAGAGGGCAGTGAGGGATGCAAAACAGATCAGCGGCAAATCGATGGGCGTTCTGGTGAAGTTGAACCGGCGCAGCGTGATATCGCGCGCGATCCACGCGACTAAAGAGAGATTCAAACTAATATGCGCCGCCGCGATCGAGTGGGGAACCGAGATTGAAAAGAGAAAGAGAAAGAAGATGAGCGCGCGACTGCACCAGCGCGCGAACGGTGTTGTAACATCGACTTGAACCAGCGCGTCATAATAACTGATCCAGTTCGAAGATTGCGATTGAGCCGATGCTTCATCGCCCTTCTTGATCTGCTCGCTTTGGCTGACTGCAGAGCGTGGAGTCATTGGTATTTTTCGGTTATTTCAAAAATACTTATTGCTTACGGCGTAGATAGATGCTTCCGTCCTGAGTCCATAAAAAGACTTTGGCAAGGCCCCTACCGCAGGCGGCTTCGACGAGTTGGTTCGTTTGCCTGTAGAACTTCATCGGAAATCCGCCCAGATCCATCACACCGCTGAACGACGAAGCCGATAATCTGAAATCGGCATTTGGGGGGAAATTAGCCTCGACGCGGCCGGAGAACGATTTAAGATTGTACTCGCCATCAGGCAATAAATCACCGTTGAAAATCACGTTTCCGCCCAGGCTGTGGGCTTCAACTTTGGGGCTGCGGAGCCCGGTCAATTGTATATTACCATCAGTCGTTATGCGAGCCAGGATGGGTCCACTCAGGTTGGCTACCGAGATAGCTCCCTTGTAAGTGAAGAGGTCGAGTTTGGTCGATGGAGGAACGGTGATATCGAAATCGACAGTACCGTGGCCTTTCACTTCCACCTTCACCTTACCTTCCTGATTTTGCGTCGCGGTGATATGCGACTTATTATCGGCCTGCTTCGCGCTGATCGCAATTTTATTGCCGTCTGATGTCGAGACCTTGATTGAGCCGATCTGATTGATAACCTCCAGCTCGCTCGATTCGGATGAGACAGTGAATGTTTTGCTGTAGGTTTGTGCCCCCGCCGAAACGTAGAGAAATCCGAGGATCAGCGTGACGACCGGTCCGTAAGTCAAAACCGCGAAGTGGCGAAGAAGACGAAGGTAGGAAAAAATATCCTCGTCCCTTGCGATTCTGCGCGGGTGAATTGCTTCGCTAATGAGCGTCATCGTTTACCTTTACCATTTCAGGCGTTCGACGTCTTCCAGAAGCTGGCGTTTCTCGTCATAGAGAGTGAGGACCATCTGTTGTTGAACTCTATCTCCGGGATTGATCAGTAGTATCTGCCTGCTGTTTCGCAATGAGTCATCGATCTTGTTCAGGTGTCTTTCGAACTCGACGCGAATTGTCGGGTCCCAATTGGCTTTTCGCAAATTGATGGCCGACAATTTTTGCTCCAGATCGGCCTTGATTCGGTCTTCATTGGGCAAAAGGGCCGTCTGTAGAGCTTGAGAATCGAAATTGCTCCGAGTTTGGGTGGGAGGCCCGACCATTAAGAAGCCAACCAGGGCTGCGATCAGAACACACGCGCCGGCCAACTGCGGCAACGTAAAAGTGAACCGGCGCGTTTTAAAATTCTCCCACCAATTCAGCTTCTCAGCCCGCTTAATCGGCACCTGATTTATCATCAAAGGTGGTTCGCGCTCTAGCTCTGCCGCAATCTGCGTCCACAAGCTACGCGACGGGTTATGGAGCGGTAATTCACGTGCGGCAGTTCTGATTTCATTCAGTTCAAATCTGACGCTCTGGCATTTATGGCAGGTCACCAGATGGGATTCTAATTCGCGAACCTCGCTCTCCGACATCCACCTGTCTATATAGTCAGACAAGGAGGTCACAACGGCTCGGCATTCCATACTGCTTTCCTCTCCAATTGTTCTTCACCTTGTGGTAACTGTCAGTTGCCAGGGGTCGTTTTGGTGAGGTTTAACAACTGAATGCTAACCAAATTAATTGTTCAAATTTTCTTGTTTAGCAACTCGCGCAATCGCATACGGGCTTTGTGCAATTGCGATTTCGATGTGCCGACGCTTACACCGAGCAGGTCGGCCACCTCTGTGTGTTCGAAGCCCTCGATATCGTGTAAGACAAATACCGTGCGATAACCGGGTGGTAATTGCGAAATGGCTTCGTCGAGTGCGATTCGGTCAACAAAATGGGGACGTTCGCTGGCCGATTGCAGGATATCTTGTATATCGCCGATTTCTCCTTCTTCGGTTGTCTTCTCGATTCGCACTCCGCGTTTGCGGAAGTGCATAAGCACATGATTGACCGTCAACCGATGCAACCAGGTAGTGAATGCGGATTCGCCACGAAAGCTCCCTATTTTTCGGAAGAGTTGAACAAATACCTCCTGGGTTAAATCCTCAGCTTCAGTGGGGTTTGCTACCATTCGCAAGCACAGACTGTAGACGCGCCGATGATGGCGCTCGTAAAGCGTCTCAAAGGCTTGTAAATCTCCGCGCGCTGACGCCTGCGCCAGATCGAAATCCGACGTGGCGGTGTTGGTCGCATTCGCCGTCACTTAAGGTTGCTCGCTGTGATGCCTACCCACTTTTGGTAGGTTGCTCTCACCGAAGAAATTTAATTTTCAATAAAAACCCATCATAGCTCATCTTCCGGAACCCCCGCAACAGGGCATAGATCACAGATCAACAGTTCGAGTTGCAATCGTGGGGTTGCCAACGAGGATTTGAGCGCGATATCGGTCCGGGCGATACGCTCGATGCCTGCGATGATGCGCCCGGTCTCTTTCTTCCGGACCCGTTCATTAAATCGGGTTACCGCATAGGGCGACATTCCGGCCGCTTTGGCGACTTCGGAGTTCGTCGCGTTCTGGCGCATCAATTCCTTCACCAGGAGCATTCTGCGAAAGTTGCTCGCAATTGCGCCCAGGATGAGGAGTGCGAGCGTCTGGGGGGGCTCAGCCGGATTTGCAAAAATATGATCTAGCAGCTTCAACGACCGTTTACGATCGCCATCCATTACCGCGTCGCTCAATTCGAAGTTCGAGTGTTCCCGCGAATAGCGCACGAGGTCGTCGATTTCCGCCCTGGTGATCGCGCGGTCATCTCCGATATAAGTTATCAACTTCTCAAGCTCATTAGAGAGCCGCATTAGATCGGCGCCGGCCATACCGACCAGATAGGCTGCAGCAGCAGGGGTGATGGAAGAGCCGGCTCGCCTGACATAGTCGCAGACCCAGTCCGGCGCCTCTTCGCCCAACGGTCCGAAGCCGACGACCTCGCAGCTCTTCCGCAGCAACGTGGAGATATTGCGGCGATTGTCGAGTCCGTCGCTGACAAATACAAGCGCCGTGGTTTCTGCCGGTGCGCGCAGATAATCTTTCAGAAGTTCGAGCTGTTTATCATCGCTGATCGCCTCGAATCCGGTGACGACAACTACTCGCCGCGGGGAGATCATCGGGAACTCCCTAGCCATCGCTAAAGCCCCATCCAGATTTCCCTGGGCGACCGTGATGGATGCAAAATTGAAATCGCGCATTGCCGCGTCTACTGCAGACTCGATCAATTTCTTCAATGCTTGATCGCGCAGATAGACCTCAGTTCCCTCGAAAAGATAGAGCGGTGAGACCTGATTTTGTTGAAGCCGGTGGGAGAAGTCGGTTTGGGATTTAAGAGAGCCTGCCGAGGCTGAACGTTTCATCGCGTAAATTGCCGGTACCGCTCGCACTAGCGAGCGGCATCAATTAATAGCCTAATAGCCAGATCGGCCAATGCTCACCCGCTATCGCTGGCGGTCCTTTTTTCAGAACCCTTCGACAATCGTCGTCATAACACTCTTAGCGAAATCTCTGGCCATGCGATCGACGGATGGGCCTTCTTCGTTAAAGTATGTCTGCGGATCGCCGGATATCTCATATTCGTTGCGGAAAACGTAGTTATCGTTTTTGTAGATGACCTTATTCTTTGTCTGGTCGCGTACGGTTAATCCGATAACGATCGTGACATCGAACATTCTCGCCCGTCCTGTGTCGTTGATTAAAACGGGACGATAAAAGAAATTTTTAATAGTGCCTTCCATCACGGCATCCGCACCTTCGGTTGCCGAGACAATATTCAACGAGCGGGTACGGCGCAATACCTCATCTATCATCGCCTGTGTGAATCGCTGCTCAACCTTATAGCGAAGACTCGGGTTTTGGAACGCAGGTATGGCCAGCGTTTTGATGTGACTGGGCAGCGTACTCCCTTGTCCCGTACGTTTGTAACATTCGGTGAAGCTGCAAACGCTCAAAAGCATTGTGATCAGCAAAGTAGAATGGAAAATTTTTCTCATCTAATATACTCCATTTATTCAGGCGAACCGATTGTAGAACAGCAGAGGTCAGGGGGAAAGAAGTTTTCAGTTTTCAGTTTTCAGTTTTCAGTTGCTGATCGAGACAGCTCAGCTAAAAACTAAAAATTGAAATTAACCGCTCAGCCTCTTCGCCGCGTTAGCGGCGGTTGATTGTAGCCGTGGGTTTTAACCCACGGTGGCGGCAGAGATTTTTTCACGTCGCGTCAGCGACGGTTGAATTCAGGCGTCGCTAACGCGACGCGGGAATATCCTTCAATCCTTCCGTGGGTTAAAACCCACGGCTACAACCGCCGCTCGCGGCGAAGAGGCCCGCCGCTAACGCGGCGAAGAGGCTGCCGCCGCTAAGCGGCGAGAGGTGGCCGCTAATGCGGCGAAGAGGCTGCCGCCGCTAACGCGGCGAAGAGGCTGAGCAGTCACTTTTAGGTTTCAGTTTTCAGGAATTAACTTTGATTTCCCAATTGAGAACTAAAAACTAAAAACTGAAAACTATTTCGCTACCAGATTCACCAAGCGTTTCGGCACAACGATAGTTTTTATAACTTCTCGTCCTTGCAGCCGCGCCTGAACGCGTTCGTGAGCCAGCGCCGCGCGTGTCAGTACTTCATCGGTCGCATCGGCGGAGACGGTCAATCGGGCTATCAACTTTCCGTTAATCTGAACGGGAATCTCCAGCTCTTCGTCCTTTGAGAGCTCGGCATCGAACATCGGCCAGCCTGAGGCGATGGTAATTTCGTCATACCCGACCGCGGCCCACAGTTCTTCGGCGATGTGCGGCGTGAATGGGGCCAGCATCTTCACCAGCGCTTCAATCGCTTCTTTCAAAGCGAACAGATCAGAGTCGGAAGCATCGCCCGTTCGCGAACCGTCGAAGGCATAGATTTCATTGGTCAACTCCATCAAAGCGGCGATGGCTGTGTTGAAGTTCATCCGATCACCGATGTCGTGCGTGACGCGTTTGATCGTCTGATGTGTTTTACGGCGCAGCGCGCGGGCGGGGGCCGCAAACTCCTGCGGCTCGCCGATGATACCCGACAACTTTTCATGCCATTTGTAAACGATGCGCCAGACGCGGTTCAGGAATCTGGATGCGCCCTCGGTACCGGCCTCGCTCCATTCCAGATCCTTTTCCGGAGGAGCCGCGAAGAGCATAAACAGCCGCACCGTGTCGGCTCCATAGACCTTGATCATTTCATCCGGATCGACCGTATTCTTCTTAGATTTGGACATCTTTTCGCTGCGGCCCGCCAGGACCGGACGATTGCAGAATTTACATCGGCCGTCGATCACATCGGTGGGATATAACCAGTTGTGTTCTTCGCAGCGATTGGTTGCCAGGCAAACCATTCCCTGCGTCAGCAGTTTTTTGACGGGTTCGCCGAATTTGATCAATCCCTGATCGCGCATTATCTTCGTCCACAGACGAGTGTAGATCAGGTGCAGCACGGCATGCTCTATTCCGCCGATATACTGTTCGACGGGCATCCAGTAGGCGACGACATCGGGGTTGAATGCCTGCTTGTCGTTATGTGCGTCGCAGTAGCGGAAGTAATACCACGACGAATCGACGAATGTGTCCATTGTATCGGTGTCACGCCGCGCCGGGCCGCCGCACTGCGGACAGGTGGTATTAACGAAAGCCGCATTTTCCGCCAACGGTGACCCCTGTGTGTTGAAGTTCAAATCCGCGGGCAGCCGCACCGGCAGCTGGTTCTCCGGAACCGGCACAATGCCGTCTTTCGGACAGTGAATGAAGGGAATTGGTGTTCCCCACGCCCGCTGCCGCGACACGCCCCAATCGCGGATCTTGAAATTCGTCTGCGGCTCACCGAAACCGCTTCTCACAGCTTCCTCGGTCATCGACTCAATCGCCGAGGGAACGGGCATCCCGCTGAATCTCCCCGAATTGATCAATACGCCTGTCTCGTCCTTTGCCGTGAAGGGCGTTTCGACGGGGGCGTCATCGGCTTCTGTCGATTCTTTCAGCCTGATAACGCGACGGATCGGCAGACCGTACTTTTGCGAAAACTCGAAATCGCGCTCATCGTGCGCGGGGACGGCCATAATTGCGCCGGTGCCGTATCCGGTCAAAACGAAATTCGCCGTCCAGACGGGGAGCCTCTCGCCATTGAACGGATTGACGGCGAACCGGCCCGTATTCACACCTTGCTTCTCTCCGGCGATGCGCTCATCTTTTGAAATAATGGTCTGCTTCCCGACGAATTCAGCCAGCTCGGGGCGCGCGTTGCCTGATGCGATCAGCTTGGCGATGAACGGATGCTCGGGCGCGACGATTACGGCGTTTGCGCCGAAGATAGTGTCGATTCTGGTGGTGAAGATGCGAATCTTGCTCCCGTTGGTTGGGGCATCCTCGTGATCGATGGTGAAATCGACCACGGCGCCGGAGCTTCTTCCGATCCAGTTGCGTTGCATTGCTATGACGCGCTCGGGCCATCCGGATTCCAGTGTCTCCAGGTCGTCCAGCAGCTCATTGGCATAGTTCGACACGCGGATGAACCACTGCTCCAATTCGCGTTGTTCGACAGGCGTATCTTCGTGCCGCCAGCAGAACCCGCCCTCAGCCTGCTCGTTCGCCAGCGATGTATTGCACTTCGGGCACCAGTTGACGGTGGCGTTCTTGCGATAGATCAGCCCCATCTTCCACATTTCGATAAAGAACCATTGGTTCCAGCGGTAGTACTCCGGCAGACACGAGGCTATTTCACGGCGCCAGTCATAACTGAAGCCCATGCGCTTCAGTTGCGCGCGCATCGCTTCGATGTTCTCGATGGTCCATTTGTCCGGCCGTGTGTTGTTGTTGATGGCAGCGTTCTCCGCGGGCATACCGAAAGCATCCCATCCCATCGGGTGGATCACGTTGAACCCCTGCATCCGTTTGAAGGTGGCCAGCGCATCGCCGATAGAATAGTTGCGCACGTGACCCATATGGATGCGGCCCGACGGATAGGGCAGCATCTCCAGACAGTAAAACTTCGGGCGCGCCGGGTCTGGCTCGGCCTCGAAAACACGGCCTGCCGCCCAGCGCGCCTGCTGCCTCTCTTCTATCTCTTCAGGGAAATATTTTTCATTCATTATCATAAAATGCCTCTTCAGGTGCTACCTGCTGAATCGAAATGGTTGCCCGGATTCAAAGTATACGGGCGACAATATATGTAGGAATATCTTTCAGGGAAAATTGCGGACGGAAAGCGCAGCGCAACTGAGAACCCTTATCGGGCATTGCGCTGCAATCTAAGGGAGAGGGCAGTCAGAGAGGCGTGATCGATTCTGCGCCGATTGGTGAACCCTCGAGTTTTGCTGGCTACGGTTGTCATTGGTAACAATCTCCGATTGATTGATATAACGGCTCAGATTCTACACAGATAGAGGCTTCTGTTTCAAGGGGTGGGCAGAGGGAGCCGGAGCGGCCCTCATTGCTGCGGAGGCTCACGCGCGCCGGAGCCGAATTGAAGCTAACTGCGGGCTTTGCCTGGAGATACTTGCTGCCAATCGATCGATGAATGCTCCACCAGCGCCTTAACTGTTACAGCAGGTAGCCGAGGCTCGATCAGTCAAGCGCTCTCAGGACAATACACTTCAAGTAATATGTCTCCGGCACGGTCAACAGTATCGGATGGTCGCGCGATTGCGTGCGTTTTTCGATGACCTGTACCGTGCGACCGGCGTCGCGCGCTGCATCAGCGAGTATCCCCAGAAACATATCTTCCCTGACGTGATAAGAACACGAGCAAGTAATGAGCATTCCGCCGGGGTTCAACAGCCTCAATGCGCGGAGGTTGATCTCTTTGTAACCGCGCAGCGCCGCTTCGACCGCGCCACGATTCTTTGCGAATGCCGGTGGATCGAGAACGATCGTGTCGAATCGCTCACCCGCATCGTCGTAATCACGTAATCGGTCGAAAACGTTGGCTTCGATAAATTCAACGTTATATATGCCGTTGAGCTCGGCGTTACCCCTGGCCGCTTCGATGGCCGGCCGTGAAATATCGAGCGCGGTCACGCGGTTACATGTTTTCGCCATATGAAGCGCAAACGAGCCGTGGAAGCTGAAGCAATCGAGCCCACGGCCGCTGGCGTAGCGCATGGCGGCAGCTCGATTTTCGCGCTGATCGAGAAACGCGCCGGTCTTTTGCCCTTCGAGCAGATTCACCCGAAACCGAATCCCATTTTCGGTTATCACAAATTCTGCCTCGGAAATACCTTCGGTGTGGAGCAGACTGTTGATCATCGGCAGCCCCTCGAGCTGGCGGACCTTCGCGTCATTGCGTTCTACGATCAACCGCGGTTGAAACTCTTCGATCAACAATTCTACCCACGTCCTTTTGAGCGCATCCATTCCGCGCGTGAGCGTTTGGATGACGAATGAATCGCCATAACGATCGATGATCAGGCCCGGCAGGTAATCGCCCTCAGCGTGAACCAGACGATAGGCGTCGGTATCAGAGACCGCGCGTCTGCGCCACTCCGCGGCCGCTACCAATCGCGCGCGCCAGAAGTCTCGATCGATTTCAGCAGCGCCAGTTGAAATGAGGCGTAGCGATATCTCCGATTCAGCGCCGTAGTGCGCCCAAGCCACAAAATTGCCTCGCTGATCGACGACTCGAACGACCGAGCCGCTTTCCGACGCCGGTCTGGTCGTCACATCGGTGCGATAAATCCATAGATGGCCGGCCCGGGCTCGCGCCAGGCCCTTGGCCGATATGATTGCCGCCTCGTCGGTCGCTTGCTTTGTCACTTGACTCTTGCCCATAAATACAGAACGATGATTGAGATACAGGAATTGTGAAGTTGATACTTGATAGTCGATAGGTTGTATCGTATCCACTGGGAATAATTTATATCAACTATCAATTATAATTATCAACTATCAATTATCATCTGCCTAACTCATTTCAGTGATTCGGTAGATGCAAAAATACAATCAAACGGAAAAAGATATAAGAGGGCAAGTCGCATACCTGGGGCTCGGATCGAATTTAGGCGATCGCGCGGCGAATATCATGCGCGCGATTTCAGCATTTGTCGCCGCTGATTTTCATTTAACGGCGCTCTCATCAATTTATGAGACCGATCCGGTAGATTATCTCGAACAACCGAGATTTTTAAATATGGTCGCTGCTGTGACCGGCAAGCTGGAACCGTTTTCATTCTTGGGCATTTGCTTGGAGATAGAGCAATATCTGGGGCGGCGGCGCACAATCCCGCGCGGTGCGAGGACGATTGATATTGACCTCTTGATGCTCGATGATTTGATTATCGACGACAAACGTGATGACATTTGTTTGACCCTCCCGCATCCCAGAATGCATTTGAGGCGATTTGTGCTCGAGCCTATGACTGAAATCGCTCCGGATCTCGAACATCCGGTCTTAAATCTGAAAATATCGCAACTGCTCGACAGGCTCGATGATTCGGCTGCGGTGAGACTTTATTTTGAGTAATTACGGTAACAAGAGCGAATCCCAGGCTGGGGTTGAGTTATGGAAATTATCACGAAAAATGCGCGTATGCGTATCGTATCGAGCAAGCTGTGGGATGAAGAACGTCCCATAGGTTTTGTGCCGACGATGGGTGCGCTACATGAAGGCCATCTGAGTATGGTGCGGGAGGCGCGGCGAATGGCCGATGCGGTGATCGTTTCGATCTTCGTCGATCCGACCCAGTTCCTCTCGAAAAAAGAGTTCTTTAAATACCCGCGCGATCTGGCACGCGATGCCGATCTGCTGGCGCCGGTCGGAGTCGATTATATCTTCGCACCGAGCGCGGAAGAGATGTATCCGCCTGGTTTCGCCACCTATATCGATGTCGAAGGATTGAGCGATAAGCTCGAGGGGATTTCGCGGCCCGGTTACTTTCGAGGTGTGGCTACTGCATTGACCATTCTCTTCAATAATGTTCAGCCAAAATTCGTCTTTCTGGGACAGCGCGACGCGCAACAGACGGTTATTATCAAAAAGATCGTTCGAGATCTCGATATTCCTGTCGAGATCGTCGTGATGCCGATAGTGCGCGAGGCTGACGGACTGGCGTGTGCTTCACGTAACCGCAATCTCACCCCCGAAGAAAGGCGCGCCGCTCCAGTGCTCTATCGGGCACTGAAACTGGCGGAGAAGTTGTTCAACGACGGTGAACGCAACGGCGGGCGAATCATCAAAGCAATGCGGAAGGAGATCGACCAGGAGCCGCTCGCTCGCATAGACTACCTGTCTATCACCGATGCGGAACATCTTGACCTGATCGATGATCTGTCTGATCAAAATTCTCTCGTTTCGGTTGCCGCCGAATTTGGAGGAACCAGGTTGATCGATAATCTCCTACTTAACGATAGTAAGGTCAGATCGAAGGCCGGAAGATTGAAGTTGGGATAGAAAGAAAGTGTTTAGTTTTCAGTTTTTAGCCGAGAGAAACCGGTGGTTTTGAATCGAAAGCTAAAAACTGAAAACTGAAAACTTTCTTTAATTAGACATTGAATCTGAACAGTACCACGTCGCCGTCTCGTACGACGTACTCTTTGCCTTCCAGCCGCATCAAACCTTTTTCTTTGGCGGCCGCCGAGGAGCCAGCTTTGATCAAATCGTCATATGAGGTCACTTCTGCCCGGATGAAGCCGCGCTCGAGGTCGGAGTGGATCGCGCCCGCCGCCTCAGGTGCTTTCGCGCCCTTGCGGATCGTCCATGCGCGCGCTTCCTTCTCGCCGGCAGTGAAATATGAAATCAAGCCGAGCGTGTGATAAGCGCTCCGAATCAATTTACCCAGGCCGGTCTCGGTCACTCCGACGCTTGCCAGATACTGCGGCCTCTCCGCCGGATCAAGATCAACGAGGTCTGCTTCGAGTTGTGCGCTGATTACAACATAATCTTCGTCACCGGCCTGTTCGCGCACCTGCCCGATGTAGGCGGTCTCAGCTCCGCTGAGGTCCGATTCGGCGACGTTGGCTACATAGATCATCGGTTTCATGGTGAGCAGAAAGAGATGATAGGCTCGGGCTCTCTCTTCATCGGTCAGTCCCGCGTGGCGTGCAGGAATGCCTTCGTCAAAAGCTGATTGCAGTTTATCGAGAAGGGCCGTTTCTTCCTTGGCTGTCTTGTCGCCCGTCTTGGCCTGTTTGACTGTCCGTTCGCGGCGCTTCTCAACCGTGGCTAGATCGGCGAGGATCAATTCGAGATTGAGCGTTTCGATGTCGCGCCGCGGATCGATAGTCTCTTCTACGTGGACTACATTCTCGTCTTCAAAACAACGCACGACGTGCACGATCAACTCAGTCTCGCGGATATGATGCAGAAACTGGTTCCCCAGTCCTTCCCCCTGGCTGGCGCCTTTGGCCAAACCGGCGATGTCCACGAACTCGACCGTCGCATAAACTATCTTATTCGTCTTCGCTACCTTTGCCAGTGGCTCGAGGCGTGCGTCGGGAACATTGACCACTCCCACGTTCGCCCCCGTCGTGCTGAACGGATAATTCGCGCTCTCGGCCCCGCGCGTGGCTGTGAGCGCATTGAACAAAGTTGATTTACCCACATTCGGTAATCCGACTATACCTGCTCGTAACACTTATTGGCATTCTCCTCTTCGCTGTCTTCGCTTCGTAGCGGTTGATTTTCCTCGATTCATCAACCTCTGTCTACCGAACTAAGATCATTCGTTCAAATCTCCCGCATATTCGTCGCAGACACCACATAATCGTCGGATGCTAAAGAAGTTGTCCTCACTCGAAATATTTGACTTGTTCTTAATGGATGGATGGTATAATTACCGCCGTTGATTGCTAGTACAGAATCGATGAATGAATTTTATGATAGTTATGGATAAAACTAATATCAAAAAACTCTTTTTATTTGCGAGTGACTTCGATCACACGCTCAGTTTTAACGATTCGGGAAATATTCTGAGCGAATTGCTGGGAGTATCGGGATTTGAACAGAAGGTGGAGGATGTTGCGCGGAAGAACCTGGTGCAGCAGGGTGGGGAACTGGCATACCTGCTTTTGCACGATCCAGATTATCGGCAGGTTCGCCAGGAGCATTTGAGTGAAGCGGGCAAGAAGATACGGCTCAAGGGTAACATTCCGCTTTTCGCCAACGTTATCAATCAAGGGATCGATGGCCATCAATTCCTCTTCTATGTGATCTCGGCCGCGCCTGAGGAGGTGATCAAATCGGCGCTTGAGAACATTATTCCGCCCGAGAATATCTTCGGCACGAAATTCGAATATCATCCGGCGACGGGTGAGATCGAGTCGATCGTCCGCGTACCCGCGGGATACGGCAAAGTGGCGGTACTCGATGAATTGCAAACAGACCTCAACATCAGTCCGGACCGCATCGTTTATGTGGGTGATGGAAGCTCGGACGTGCACGTCATGTTGCACGTGAACCGCCGCGATGGCTTCACCATCGCGGTTTCCGAGAGCAAATATATCGCTCCCATCGCCAGGCGGGCGATAATGAGCGATGACGCGCTCAGCCCGTTGATTCCGATTCTGGAAGACATCATCGGATGGAACGATTCGAATCAGATTCGTGCTTTATTCGAATCCTGCGGGTTGCAGATTCAGGAGTGGGATAAAGTAAGAACAGACTGGTTGACGATTCGTGAACTTCCGGCAGTCACGGCCGTTGATGCAGTAAGTTACCTGGAGGTGGGCACTCTTTGATGTAGTGATTCACCGCAAAAGATAGAAGACCCCAAATTATTTTGATCTTTTGTGGCGAATCAGCTCGCTAAAAAATCATTGAGCTCAGTTTCGGTGGGCAACCCGTCGCGCGCTCCCATTTCGCGGCACTGGAGGGCTGCGACGGCGTTGGCCACACGCATCGTTTCCTCGATGCTCAGCCCCTTGCACAAGCCATAAATGAATCCTCCGCGAAATGCGTCCCCCGCCCCGGTCGTATCGCGAATGACCGGGGGGCGAAATGCCGGCGACGCGATGAACTGCCGTTCGACGTATGCCAGGGCCCCGCGCGATCCCTGGGTCATCGCTACCAGATAACAGCTGTATCTCTCGTTCAACCGCTTCAATGCTTCCTGCTCGTCCATTGTTCCGGTCAATTCATTGGCCAACCCTTGTGAGGTGATCAAACAGTCGACGAGAGGCAATAGTTCATCGATACCGGGATAGGCAGTGTCGAGGTCAATAGTCACCGGCATGCCCGCCTCGTGAGCCCATCCGGCCGCCCGGATCGCCGCTTTTGTGTCGAATCCGTCGAGGTGCAGCACGCGACCGCGTGTGATCAGCTCGCTCTTCAGCTCTCCGGGCTCGATTCGTGTCGCGTCGTCGTGATACCAGAGGATCGTGCGTTCGCCGGAAAACCGCTCGATAATTATCACCGCACCCTGTGTCTTGGCGGCGACTTCGATCATCACGCCCGCGCAATCGACCCCCTCTTTTTGCAGAGATTCGATCAACATGCGGCCTTCATTGTCGTATCCGACTTTACCGACATAGCCCGCGCGCATCCCGAGGCGTTGAAGGGCGACCATTGCTGAAGACACCTGCCCGCCCGGCATTTGCCGGTGATCGCTCAATCGGACTTTTGTATTGAATTGCGGGAATCGCGGGATCGTGACCAGGTGATCGACAGCGTTGAGGCCGAAGCCTACGACGTCGAATTCACGGTTGTCGGGAAGCGAAAGGGAGAATTTCATAGCGTCGATTCTAGAAGAGAGAAGCAAAAAGGACAAAAAAGAGCTAGTACGGCAAAAAAACTTTTTTGTTCTTTTTGCCTTTCTTGCCTTTTTTGCTTCCTCTAAACTTTAACCATGACGCTTGACGAGAAACTTCAAATTTTACCGGCCCAACCTGGTTGTTACCTTCACAAGAATGCGAAGGGCGAGATCCTCTACGTCGGTAAGGCGAGGAATCTGCGTAACCGTGTACGCCAATATTTTCAAAACTCGCGCGGCTTCGACATCAAGACGCAGGAACTTGTCGCCCGCATCACCGATCTCGAATTTATCGTCACCGACACCGAGGCCGAAGCCCTCATCCTCGAATCGAACCTGATCAAGCAGCACAACCCGCGGTTCAATGTGAGGCTTAAGGACGACAAGTCGTATCCGCATCTGAAGCTCACCATCAACGAAGAGTTCCCGCGCATCTTCAAAACGCGCCGCGTCGAAAAAGACGGCGCGGCTTATTTCGGACCTTATCTCCCGGCGTCGCTGGCCGACAAAACGGTTTCGCTCATCAACCGCGAGTTTCAATTGAGGACGTGCTCGGATGAAGTTTATGAAATTTATAAACGCGCCGGACGCCCCTGCATGGAATACCAGATAAAACGATGCGCCGGGCCGTGCCAGAAAGACTTGTGCAAGCCCGAACAGTATCGCGAGGCCGCTAATGACGTGCTTCTCCTGCTCGAAGGGAAGGACAGAGAACTCGCCGAGAACCTGGAAGAGCGTATGCTCAAAGCTTCTGATGAGTTGCGGTTTGAAATGGCGGCCAAATATCGAGACTTGCTCAAAACGGTGCGCGCCTTAAGCGAGCATCAGAAAATGATGACTAAGTTCGAGGAGGATATTGACATCTTCGGCTACTATCGTGAGGCGAACCAGCTTGCGCTCCATCTCTTCACGATGCGAGAAGGCCGGATCGTCGGGCGCCGCGAATTTTATTGGGAAGATGTCTCGGTAGATAACTTCGATCCGGCGGAATTTCTGGGCTCGGTGCTGGAGCAATACTATACCATCGGCAATTACGTCCCTCTTGAAATTCACGTGCCGGTAGACTGGCCGGACCGTGAACTGCTCGAGGAGGTCTTGAGCGGCAAACGCGGGACGCGCGTCCAGATACCTCGATCCGCAGCGCGGCCGGAAGCGCGCGCTAATAGATCTGGTCGAAAAGAACGCGAAGCTGGGGTTCGATCAGCGCTTCCGGGTCATCAAGCCCGACTGGACGCGCATCCTATCCGAGCTACAGGAAACCCTGGCTCTTCCCCAATACCCCAGGCTCATCGAATCATTCGACGTCTCGAATATTCAAGGCTCCGAGAACGTCGCGGCTATGGTCGTCTGCGAAGAGGGTGAGATGAAGAAGGGCGGATATCGCAAATTTATCATCAGGACGGTCGAGGGCGCCGACGATTTCGCTTCCATGCGCGAAGCCGTATCGCGCCGCTACTCGCGTCTTATGCGCGAAGATAAACGACTGCCGGACCTCGTATTGATCGACGGAGGCAAAGGGCAATTGTCCGCGTCTGCCGCGGCATTGCACGAGATCGGTCTGGCAGATCTGCCGCTGGTTGGCATAGTCAAGCCCCGCGGCCGCCATGACGAGATCAGCCACCTGCTGGTGAAGGGGAGGGAAGACGAGCCGATCTTTCTGGAGAAGACCTCTCCCGCGATGCGGCTGGTGCGAATGATACGCGATGAGACGCACCGGTTCGCCGTGAGCTTTCATCGGCAGCGGCGCACGATGCGAGACTTTCAATCCGAACTGACATCGATCCCCGGGATCGGAGAGAAATTGAAGGAGAGATTATTGCGAAATTTCGGGAGCCTGAAGAGGGTGGGAGAAGCGACTGTGGCCGAGTTGCGGCCTTTCGTCGGCCAGAAGCAGGCGGAGAGGATCGTTGAACATTTTAATCGTGAGCGAAAAAATGATGAAGAATACGAAACAAACGATCAAGCCTGATATACCGTTCGTTTCGCATTCTTCTCTTTTCATCGCTGCTTTGATATCTGGTCAAGCACCGCCCCGAGCTGATTTATCTCCTCGCCGTAACGCGCCCAATTGCCTTCGCGCTGCGCCTGGATGGCGCGGTCGTAATGTTGTTTGGCTTGAGATGCCAGGCCTTGAAGGCTCGGTGACGGCGGCGCTTCCGGAGACGCTGCGTCAGGCGGCGAGCCGGAGGCCAGCGGCTCCTCGGGAGTGCGCGAAGTAGACGGGGGCGCACTTCCGAAGATTCTCGCGATACTCGCCTCAAGCGTCTCTTCCATCGCAATGCGATTCTCGGCGGCTACGATCACCCGCTTCAGCTCCGGTATCCTTCCACTTTCCGATCTCAGATATAAAGGTTGGACATAGATCAATGACTCCTTGATCGGGATCACCAGAAGGGTGCCGAAAATTACGGTCGATCCGCGTTGGTTCCACAGCGAGACCTGGCGCGAAATTTCCGCGTCCTGACTTATCAAGCCGGCGACCTGTTTCGGGCCATAAATCAGTTTTTGTTTGGGGAATCGATAAACTCGCAACCTCCCGTAATTTTCTTCATCGGCGCGCGCTACCATCCATGCCGAGAGGTTATTCTTGCTGGCCGGGGTGAAGGGGAGCATCAGAATGAACTCTTCCTTCTTTTCGCCGGGGAGCTTCATGACGGTGTAGTAGGGCTCCATAGTCTGCGGCTTTCCATCAGCCGCCGAAACCGAGGCTACCTCCCACTGATCCTCCTTGTTATAGAAAATCTGCGGTTGATCCATGTGGTAGGACGAATAGATCGCGGTCTGAAAATTGAAAATATCTTCCGGGTAGCGCAGGTGTGATCGGAGGTCGGGCGACATTTCGCTGAGCGGCCTGAGGATGCCGGGGAATATCTTCGCCCAGGTCTGAATCAGCGGATCGCTTTCGTCGGCAATGTAAAGTTTGGTGTGCCCGTGATAAGCATCTATCACGGCTTTAACAGAGTTGCGAATGTAATTGATCCCGCTGATCGGCTCAGAGTAGGGATAGCGGTCGCTGTGGGTGTAAGCATCTGCAATCCAGTAGAGACGCCCATCCGAGATCACCAGGTAAGGGTCCTGATCGAACATCAGGAACGGGGCGATTCGAGCGAGCCGCTCGCGGATGTTGCGATGGTAAAGAACGCGGCTATCGGGTGTCATCGCATTCGATAGGAGCAGCTTCATATCGGCGAATCGGGCTGCGAAGAGCAGCTTACGCCAGAATGAGCCGATCGAAACCCCGCCTTCGCCATCATAGTGGGAGTACACGTTATCCTCACCGGATGGATAGTTGAACTCCTTGGACGACGTCTTGACGTAGACCGGGTCGTGTTCCATCTCTCCGTAGTAGATACTCAGGTCTGGTGACATTGAGCGATGGAACGGAAGAGTTCGGCGGAAGGTCCTTGATGAAGAGGACGGGCAATCCCGTAGGGGTCACCTGATTTACTGGCCCCAGCGCGAGGCCGAAGCCATGCAGTATAGGTCAACCGTTCGTTGATCCAGTTACGAGTAGGAAGGCTCCCGACGGAGAGCTCGCGCGGCGAGATCATTGTTTGCCGCAGCTCCCCTCCGATGTGGTAGCGGTCGTTGTCTACCGATTGAAACTTGTAGTAGGTACGAATCTCCTGGATCTGGGCGAATGTTTCGAGCAATGGCCGGTGATCCCAAAGACGGATATTATTTATCGTTTGTTTGTTTTGCTGAATATCCTGCTGAGTGAGCCCCATATCGCCTGTCAACTCGGCCTCTTCGATCCGGTCGAGCGCGAACGCCTTGCGGGTGGCCGCGATGTTATTAATGATATACGGCGATTCTTTCGCCAGCTCGTTGGGGATCACCGAAAAGCGCTGCACGAAAGCCGGGTAGAGCCAGCCGACGAAGGTTGCGACCAGGATGTAGACCGCGAATCCCACAATCAGCAACCTGTTTCTGAATACGAACATGCTGACGATAGCGAGCGCTGAGACGAGCAGCGCTGCGAAGATCTCGACCCATAACACCGGCAGCTCGGCATTCACGTCGGTATAGCTCGCGCCCTGGATAGGGCCTCTGGTCGAGTAGAGCAGCTTAGGTATATCGATCCAGGCGCGCCAGGCGAGTATGAGAAAGACCGCCGCCACCAGCGCGAAAAGATGCTTGCGCGGGCCGCGATCGATCTCGATTGCAGTCCTGAAGAACCTGAAACTGTTGCGTATCAAATAGATTACGATCGTCGAGATGAGCGCCGCCGCCGCAAGCGTGAGAGCCAGTTGTGAAGCGACCTCCAGGAGCGGCAGGGTGAAGATGTAAAACGCGATGTCTCGCCCGAAGGGTGAGGGAGCGGTATCTCCGAACGGCGTCTGATGACGATACTTGAGAATGACATCCCACGACTCCCATATCCGCAAGCCAAAAAATATGCCGGCGAGCAGAGAAGCGGGGAGCGCCCACCGCTCGATAATTCGACCCAGATCGGGCAGCGAAACCCTCTCATTATTGACATTCAAATAATGCACACGCCCGGAGCCGGCTGAACTCAGGCGTATAGCCAGTTTCAAGTTGAGCCAGAGGAAAAGCGCCGCCAGCAGGCCGCCGATGAGTCCCAGTATGAATTTCATCCTGAGCACCGTCAGGAAGACGTTCTCAAATCCCACCTCTTTGAACCATAGCCAGTCGGAATAGAAACTCGCCATTCCGGGCAACAGGACGAAGAGAAGAATCGCAATCGGCAATAACCATAGCCAGAGCGGTTTTCTCCTGCCGATCATACTCGGCCTGTCTCTTTCGTGACCATCATCTTTATCGTCGAATCTGTCGAATCTATCGTCGAATTGCATCTTCTCCTCCCATTGAATGCGGGCTGCGGGTCGCAGGTTTAAGAGGAAGACTTTCTATCGGCGATCAGCAATTTCGCGACCGCGATCGCTCATCTTCCTCCATCGATCCCGAAGACTTCGCCGGTGATAAAACTGGCCTCATCAGACGCCAAAAAAGCGACGAGTTCCGCGACTTCTTCCGGCGAGCCTGCGCGTTGGAGTGGAGTGGCGTTTATTACATCCTGAAGTCGATCAGGGCGGGAGAATTGATCGTGAAACGGGGTGAAGATTATCCCGGGCGCAACAGCGTTCACCGTGACATTATAAGAGCCGAGTTCGTTAGCCAGACCCCTGGTCAATGTGTTGACTCCGGCTTTCGCCGCGGCATAAGGCAATGAGCCGCCGCGGCCGCCCAGTTGCGCCGCCAGCGAGGAGATGTTAATGATGCGCCCGCTGCGTTGCTCTTTGAGATGAGGCATCACCGCTTGCGCGCAGAGAAAGACGCTTTTGAGATTCACGTCCACCACCGCATCCCAAACATCGTCCGTGCAATCCTCGATGCGCATAAGTTTGATGATACTTCCGGCGTTGTTGACCAGGATATCGATCCGTCCGAAGTAATCGACCGTCTCCGCCACCATTCGCGTGACGTCCTCGCGCTTCGTCACATCGGCGCAAACGCTCATCGCATTGCGTCGCATCGCCTGGATTTCCGCGACCGTTTCGGCTGCGCCGCTCTCGCTCTTGAGATAGTTGACGACAACTGCCGAGCCGTTGCGCGCCAGCGCGATTGCCGACGCCCGCCCGATGCCGGTGCCCGACCCGGTCACGATTGACACTTTTCCTCGAAGATCGTATTGAGCTGCCATAGAATCGAGCTATCCCTGAAAGTACTTCCGGTCCTTCAATCTCTCCGGCAGGCAAACCATCCCGGTTTTGCTTCCGCCCTGATCGTGTGCGTATTGATAGCCTTTGCCGTAGCCCATCCCTTTCATCAACCCGGTCGGCGCATTGCGCAGATGCAGAGGTACTGGTTCAGCCTGCGTAGCGCGCGCATCTTCGGCCGCGGCCTCATAGGCCAGTAAAACATTATTCGATTTAGGCGCGTGCGCCAGGTATATAGTCGCCTCTGCCAGTGCCAACCGCGCTTCCGGAAGGCCGATCATGTGGGTCGCCTCTGCGGCGGCGGTGGCGATGACGAGCGCCTGCGGATCGGCCATGCCGATATCTTCCGCAGCGTGATGGGTGATTCGACGCGCGATATACATCGGATCTTCCCCGCCCTCGATCATCCGCGCGAGCCAGTAAAGCGCGGCGTCCGCATCCGAATTTCGTATCGACTTAATAAAAGCAGAGATAAGATTGTAATGCTGTTCGCCGGATTTGTCATAAACCGCAGTAGCGCGTTGCAAGGCTTCGCGCAAATCATCGTCGCTGATCGGGCGGGCGCCGTTCTCATCCAATACCGCCGAAGTGACGGCCAGTTCGAGCGTGTTGAGCGCGACGCGGGCATCACCTCCAGCGTAGCCGGCCAACAGGCGCAACTGCTCTTCGCCGACCAGAGCATTGAGGCTGCCGAGCCCGCGCTCGCGGTCGTTGAGCGCCTCCCGCAATATCTTTACCAGTTCGTCCTCATTCAGTTGATTGAGGACGAATACTTTAACGCGCGAGAGCAATGCCGAATTGATCTCAAATGACGGATTTTCAGTAGTCGCGCCCACGAGAATGATCGTCCCGTTCTCGACATAAGGCAGAAAAGCATCCTGTTGCGCGCGGTTGAAGCGATGGATCTCGTCAATGAAAAGCACGGTGCGGCGTCCCAGAGCCGATCGGAAATCCGCCGCTTCTTTCATCACTTGGCGGATCTCCTTGATGCCGGAGACGACGGCGCTGAAGCGGACGAACTCCGACGCCGTGCTCTGCGCAATGATGCTGGCCAGCGTCGTCTTGCCCGTCCCCGGCGGTCCCCAGAAGATCAACGATGTCACGCTGTCTCCTTCGATCGCCCTGCGCAATAGTTTTCCCCGCCCCAGCAAGTGTTCCTGCCCGATGAACTCATCGAGCGTTCGCGGGCGCATTCGCTCGGCGAGCGGCGCCTTCGCCGACACGCTCCCCCCGCTCTGCTCGGATTTAATGGGCATCCTTTGCCGTGCGGTCCTCTCCTCCACTCCCGCCAGCTCGGGCAGCTCGGGAAAGAGCCTCGCTTCATCCTGTTCTCTTTCACCCGGCATGGGCGAAGCATAGCACGATCCGGGCAAGAAAACTCTTTCCCTCTGTATATTTATCACATCTCGTCTAACCCCTTTTTTACTTGCTGGTGAGATGGTAATACCATGTGATTATTAGAATATCTACTATTGAGCGGCGAAAAATTTTATCCGGCAATCAAGTCAAAAACTTACGTCATTTAGCGTAAGGGGTGTATTGACGGATGGTTCCCGCAATACCTAGCATGCCGCCCAGGTTAAGCCGAACTTTTACCGGGCGTTGATGGGGGGTAGGGTTTGGGTCCTAATTTTATTGTTCTTTGAGGTGATTAAACATATGTCGTCGGGGGAGTCTTCTCTAAAAATGCACTTTGCCGAAGCTTTCCGCCAGATCACAAAGCGGCAGGATTCGCCGGAAATTCATGTTACATTTTATCCTTTTGCCGGGCTAAACCACACAATTCGTATCCGCAAGCAGCGTGTTTATGTACGCGTGTCAGATATCCTGCGCGATGCACCGCAGAAGGTATACCGGGCGCTCGCATTCATACTGGTCTCGAAGCTCTTCAATAAACGAGCGGTAGATGAACATGAAAAACTCTACCGCCAGTACGCATATCAACCCCAGGTCTTACGCGCATCGGACCTCGCGCGACTAAAACGTGGCCGTAAGATCGTCACCAGCTCGGTAGGTCGCATATATAATCTGGACAAGATTTTCGCCCGCCTCAATCGTCGATATTTCGGCAATGAATTATCCAAACCGACGCTCAGTTGGAGCGCGCGGCGCACCAAACGGATTCTGGGACACCACGACTACGTGCACGACACGATCGTCATCAGCCGTTCGCTCGACAGTGCGTATGTGGCGGAGTATCTGGTCGAATATGTGCTCTATCATGAAATGCTCCATATGAAGCATCGCCCGCGCGTCGTCAATGGCCGCCGGGTCTATCACACCGCGGCCTTCCGCGCTGACGAACGCCGCTTCGTCCTCTATGAAGAAGCTATCGAAGAGTTGGAGAAGGTGGCGAATCGCAGGTGAAGAGCGTGAGAAGGGCGGGGGGTGAATCGATAGTTTTCCTGCAGGTTCTCCCGCTCTCCCATTCTCCCACTCCCCCGGTCTTTCGTATCAATGTATGCATATCGGAATTGATGCCCACGCGATCGGCGCCCGGCAGGGCGGAAATGAAACCTACATAGGGAATCTGATTAAATCACTGGCCGAAGTCGACGGTGATAACCGCTACACGCTCTACCTCGCGAATGCCGATGCAGCCGCCAGATGGCGAGCCGGGTTCGCCAAACAATATCCCAATTTTGATGTGAGGCTGTTACCTCCTCCCACGCCGCTGGTCCGTGTTCCGGTTGCGCTGGAATTCGAACTGCGTCTACGCCCTGTCGATGTGCTACATGTGCAATTCACGGCGCCCCTTTTCTGTCCGGTTCCCGTCATCGCGACTATCCACGATCTCGCCTTCGAGCATATGCCCGAGACCTTCACCAGGCGCGGGAGTCTGCAACTGAAATTGACCGTCAGGTGGACGGCGAAGAGAGCCGCGCGCATCGCGACTGTTTCCGAGTATTCACGACAGGATTTGATAAAAACGTACAAACTGCCGCCCGAAAAGGTGGTAGTCACGCATAACGGGATCGGGCCGCTCTTCTCGGCAAAACCGGCCTCAACCGGCGAATTGCAAGAATTACGCCATCGATTCGGGATTGAGCGCGATTTCATTCTGGCGGTCGGCAGTCTGCAACCGCGCAAAAATCTGGTGCGATTGATAAGAGCCTATTCCCATCTACGCAGCCGGAATGACGGCTTCGATCATCAACTCGTGATCGTCGGACGCAAGTTATGGCTCGCCAACGAGATTTTCGCGGAAGTGAAGAGACAGGACATGGGCCCGTGATGTCATCCTGACCGGTTATGTATCGGATGATGATCTGGCGGCTTTTTATCGCGCCGCCTATGCATTCGTCTACCCTTCGCTCTTCGAAGGGTTCGGAATTCCGCCGCTCGAGGCGATGGCCTGCGGAACGCCTGTTGTCACGAGCAACACATCGAGTTTGCCTGAGGTGGTGGGCGACGCCGCACTCCTGATCGATCCTTACGACGAACGCGACCTGGCCAACGCTCTGCTCAAGATCGTCTATGACGAGAAATTGCGTGCGGTTTTGCGGGAGCGGGGATTTGTGCAGTCGAAGAAATTCACCTGGCGCAACGCGGCTGAGAAGACATTGCAGCTTTACCGGGAGGCCGGCTGAAGGCTACGGCATCCGCGACGCACGAGCAAGAAGATGTGGATAGATCGCAAATCTACCCACCTCTCCTTCTATGAATTCTCGGTGACCAGCCTTTTTCGCAATCCGAAATTAATAAGAAGCGGCTGTTCTCGTCACACCGGTCGTTTTCTGTACCGGCGTCGCAAGAGTCCTGATCTGCCCGACCGCAAGTGCTTCCCAGATCAATGAGAATTTTTGAGGCTTATTGAATCCCGACGCCTCGCCCGGATGTACGAAGATCAATTCGGCGTGATCGCGCGTACCGATCGAAGGAGCGAAAGGTACTGAACGCGTCCGGGCGATGTAATTCTCGCGCTCCGGCAAGTTCAACTCGCGACGAATACGGTTGATATGTATTTCGCATTCTCCCGGGCCTTCCATTTCACTGGTGGGATCGCGAAGTCCGAGAGTGGCGTGAGCAATCTCGTGCATGATGACAATGCCGACATCGAAAGCGGCAATCACCCTTTTGTCTCCGCGAAGTTTCGAGAAGTCGCTGAAATCTATCTCCAGCGGGTAGACATCTATCACCTTTCCCGTCGCGCGGCTTTGATAGATGGTCGCTTTTTCCAGGCGCGCGAATGCGACGATGGGAGAATGATTATGGCTCTGCAGATCGATGCTGTTGCTCGAATCCACCGCCGCCGAAAATAATGCGCGCGCAGTATCAGAACCTCCTTTGAATTTTGCACGATCACCCAGGTTGAGAAAGCCGTTCTCGTCGAAGAACATTTCCGAAAAACCTGTCTTCTCGCGCAAGCTTTCGAGTATGCAATCTAGTTGTTTGGGGTTGAGTTTGTTCGCATCCGGACTGTTTCTGAGACCGCCCATATAGCGCAGCGGGTCGCGCATTTCCGATTTGACGGCCGATAAAAAGATTCCTGCCGTGAGTAACATCAGGCAGAGTAGAAGGGTTCGCGAGAGGTGGCGAATGTTTGTTATTCGATTGGTCGATTTTTTTACACATCTAGTGATCATCCAACCCTCCCTCCATTGGAATTGGTAATTGATTGTTTTTGGACTGACGAAAACGCTGATCACAGAGAATCGCTTCTCTCGGTTGCTACTACTCACCGGCACCCGTCAGTGTTCCGTTTTGGAAGGTTGGCCGAGTCGATTATGACGCTTTTTCGGTCATGAAGTTTGACCCCACGGTCTTGAAATTGATAGACAGACTTAATTTTTGGCGGTTTATCGGCCCGATATCCATGAGCTTGAATATAGAGACAGCTGAAGCATATGTTGTGAATTTCTATACAAACCAAAAGCTTGCTTTAGCGGAAGTTGGATGTCAGTATGCGATCGAGTTCCGAAGAACAGATTCGATCGATAAATGAACATGGTGACTCCCTATCGATACCTCATAGATCCTCAACAAGTGCGCGAAGCGCTGTTTGCCTTCGCCGACCAGCCGATAATCGGACTGGATACCGAGACATACTTTTTTCGCAGAAAAAATCATCTGAGTCTTCTGCAACTCGCCTCTCCCGGGGGCGAGGTCATCATTGTCGATGCACTGAGCGCGGGAATAGATGAGGTGCGGGAACTGATCGAAAGCCCTACCGTCTTGATGGCTGCGCACAACGCCCGCTTCGATGATGGTGTGTTGCGGGAGGCGGGATTTGCGGTAGCGGGGCTGGTCGACACATTGCGCCTGGCGAGATGTGCGCTGCCGCTTCATTCTTTCAGCCTGGCCTCGGTAGCCGAGCATCTCTTTGGATTAACGCTCGATAAAAGCCTGCAGCAAAGCGATTGGCGCAGGCGTCCGCTGAGCGGGGAACAGCTCGACTATGCGGCGCTGGACGCCGTGGTTGCGCTGCGCGTCTATCAGGAATTGACGCTGCGGCTGGAGACGGAAGGCCGGTTGGTAGATGAGCTGAACCGCGCGCTCATCCTACCCAAGAGCGGGCTGGTCGGTGCAGAGATTAGTTAAGAAGAGGGGACTGGGACTGTGGCGAGATATCAAGTTTCCGGTTCTCCCAATACCTATTCATCGTTCGGATTTCGGGAAACTTTTAGTTTAGTATCACGCCCCAGCCCCAAGCCTCCAGTCCCAATTAGTGACCCAATCAGAAATCGAATCTCAAACCCAGGCGCATGCTGAACGGCAGGTGATATCCGAGGTTCAACTTGGTTGCCTGGGCAGCCGGTTGGCCGAAGTCGGGATTGATCTGCCCGGCAGTGGACTCACGGAACTGATCATTCAGTCTGATCCTCTGGTTGTTCGTCACATTGAAGAAGTCTCCGACGAAGGTCATATTTATGCGCTCGGTAATCCTGAAGGGATAGTCTGCATGCAGGTCGAATTGCGCGAAGAACGGCGTCCGGCCGAGACTGCCTCGTCCCCCTATTGGAATCTCGCCGGGGCTGAGGTAGACCGGGTGGGCCAGAAATTCGCTGAGCGGGACGCCGGATTCCAGGCGTATTCCGGCGCCGAGGTTCAGTCCCTTGACATACTTGGTGAATCCTCTTTCGCCCAATGCATAGCTTCCATAAATGTTCGCTATGTGGCGGCGTTCGGTGTTGAGCGGGCCGACCGCGAATTGATCGCCCAGCAGGCCGAACTCGCCGGCCGTGAAGTCGAAGAGTGAGCTGATCGCCGGATCTTCCTGGTCATTGTCGTTACGGTAGTGTCCCTCGTAATTTCCCGTGAGCATTGCGTAGCGATAGTTAGCCAGCACTTGCCATCCTGCCGAGAAACGTTTGTTCAATTCAAACTCGATCGCCCGGTAGCTTCGCTCCGGCTGGGGGAAGCCGTCCGCCACTCCATCAGGAATAGGCGCACCCGCCGGCTCACCGTTAACGCCGTTCGCCGCATAACAGATGCCGCCGAGATTGGTGCCGGCGAAATTTGTCACGGTGGGATTGACCAGTTCCGGATCGCACTGAGGTGGCAGATTGATAATACTGTCATCCGGGCCGAAGATGGGATTGAACGTGAATCCGATCGGATTGGTCGCCGCATCGGTATCCGATCTGATGTTGCCGATAAAATAGGTCTGTCCGAAGAAGTCATTGCTCTCGGGGGAAACAACCGCGGCGTCCTCGATGATACGGCCTATCTTCCGGTCGATATATCTCACCGAAACGAACCAGTTGCGCGGTAGTTGTTGTTCGAAGCCGATCAGGTGCTCGTTCGTGTAGCCGAGTTTGGTTCTGTTCAGGATCGGGTTGCTTGGATTCTGCAGCGAGATCGAGATGCCGCCGTTCAGATCAGGGTTTACCCCGCCGCTGGCGCCGGTGACCAGATGTTGAGCATCGATGATCGGGATCACCGTGCCGTACTGGTTGAGCGTGGCGCGGCGGTTACCCTGAGCATCGATAGAGTAATCCGGTATGAACCAGCCGCGGCGGAAATCGGCTTCGGCAGAGAGCGACCGCAGAGCCAGATCCAGGGGAATATACTCATGGAAGCGACCGAAGTTGTAATAGAACTTGGTCTTGCCCTTACCAAAAGGATCGACCGTCGCGCCGAAGCGAGGCGACCAGTTGCCCGAGAAGACATAATTGATCCGGTCGCCGAAGGTGCTGGGGCTGCCGACCAAACGCTCCTGCTCCCATCGATATCCCAGCAGCGCCGTGACGAACCGGTTGATGCGCCACGTGTCCTGAACGTAGGCGGCGTGATACTTCGACTCGGTTCTGAAACTCGGGTTGCTATACTCGCCCCTGTCCTGTCGCAAGACTACTGGGACATCGGCCCCGCCGATATTCAGGAGCGGGCAGAGATCGCACCCGCCGTCCAAATCTGTTGCTCTAAACAGCTCCCACTGCGCATTGACTGATTGACCGATGGCCGCCGCCGCGGCGGGGCTTCCAATGGTCGGAGAGGTGACCGGCGTTCCATCGACATTTGTCGCCGGTATGGTGAACCTCGGGCCGCTGCGGTCCCGAGTGCCGGAGAAGAAAGCACGCTGGAAGTTATATCCGACGCCGAAGGTGTGGTTGCCGAAGAAGGAGACCTGTTTCTGGGTGTCGAGCGTGGCGCGGTAGGTCGTTCCATTCGTCGGCTCGAAGAATCCAAGGCCGATCGCCCTGAAATTCCCGCGCTCGGGCTGTGTGCGATCGATAATCTGGTTGAAGTTGGCGAAATCGAGTTCGTCGAACTTATTGTGACCCTGGCTGAACGAGGCGCTCACTGTCCAGGTCGGAGTGATCGAGCCGTTGTAACGGGCGGCGATGTTACGCGTACCGTAATCGAGCTGGCTGAGAGCCGTCGTGTTATCGATGTTCAGCGTGCTGTGCGCGGTGTTATTGGTCGAGGTCGGGTCGCCGAAGATCGAGAAGTTGAACTGGTGTGACGGCGTGAGGTTGAAATCGGCCTTGAACGCATAGTTCTTGCTGAAGAAGCTGCGGTGCGTCTCGTTTCCATAGAGGGCCAGCAAGCCCGAGCCTCCGGCGCCGCGGACGATCTGGCGCTGGATCGAAGGGTTGAATGATCCGAAAAAGAACAGCCGGTCTTTGATTCCCGGGACCGGGCCGCCGACATCGAAGCCTGCGTCATAATTATCGTTGTGGAGCCACTCTCCGAATTTATTGATTCTGAGATCGTCGGGCTGCCTGCGCAGAGCCTCGAACGCTTGCGGCTGGAAGTAGCCGTAGACGCTGCCATGGTACTCATTGGTGCCGGACTTGGTGATGATGTTGACGATGCCGCCCTGCGCCTGGCCGTACTGAGGCTCGAAGCCTCCCGTCTTGACCTGAACCTCTTTGATGTACTGGGTGTTTATACCCACGCCGAGCGTTCCATATGAAACCGAATAGACGCCGAGGCCGCCGAACCCCGAGTCGGTGATATTCACGCCGTCGGCGATATAGAGGTTGTCGAGCGCCGAAGCACCGGAGATCGACGGGTTCGCGCGCCCGCCCCCAAGGCTGTCCGTGGCGCCGGGCGCGAGATAAAAGAGGCTCTGTACGTTCCGTTGAACAGGCAGGTTCTGATAGAGCTGATCATTCAGGTTCGCGCCGATGGCGGTGCTCGTCGAATCGACGCCCGCCGCGCCGGCCGACACCTCGATGATTGCAGTGATGTCACCTGCCTCCAGAGTAAGTTTGAGTGAAGAGGTCTTTCCGACATAGACCTGAATACTGGGCACGGAAGTGGTTTTGAAGCCGTCATGCTCAGCTTTGACCGAATAGGTGCCGGGGATCAGGTTCTGGACCTCGAATTCGCCATGTTCGTTGACTGTGGCGGCGCGCTTGCCGGTCTCGCCGCTGATCGTCACTTTTGCGCCGGGAATGACCGCGCCGGTCGCATCGGTGACGCGGCCGCTGATGGCGCCTTTCGTCGCGATGTCTTGCGCAAGGCCTAAGCTGAATGCGCAAGAGATGATCAGGAAAGCGCTCAATAAGAGCTTGCGCCCCGTCCTGTGAATGGTAGGACTTATCATAGATTCACCCCTCAATTGAAAGGGATGCCCAACATTAGGTTGAACAACCCAAGCTCGGTTTGATCGGCGAACACGCATTTTCCCGCGTTCGTCGCATTCTGCTTTTGTAGATTTACAAATGAGCCAGGGTTTGGTGAATCGTAAGATTATTTACCCGACGTCTCTGGAGGTGAATGATCGGTTGCCTAGGGAGTTGACATGACTACACCCGTGCCCCTTCCCGCCTCAGATGCTGAAATCACCCAATATCCAAAATAATTGAGATTTGTAATATTGGATATCTCACCAACTCGATTAATTATAAGCAACCATTATTCCAATCAACAATAGTAATCGGTAGCTGTTTAAATTGCGGTAACATCTCGCTTATTGGATTTCAGAAAAGGCTCGTCTACTGGTATGGATTCAAATAAACCAAACAAAATTCATATTCTCGGATTTTTTTGGAAGCGGGTGAAAATAACTTGTCGACGCAAGCAAATTCTATCTTTCGTTGCAATCTGGACAAGCCGTTCATCGCCGCGGATCGGCAACAGGTGCCGTTCGCCGATACCAGACTATATGATCGCCATCGCCGGGATTATCTGAATAAATCGCAGTTCGGTAATCAATCGATTTCATCGGACGGGCAATTCGAGTAGTGCATTGTTCGATAACAGAAGTCCACCATCCCGCAACAAGCCTTCGATGTTCGCCAGCGCCAGGCTCTGCTCGAACACATCGTAGTAGACCAAAATGTTGGTGGCGATGATCAGGTCCAACTCCTGTGGCGCTGCCATACGCTGATAGACGACGTTCAAATCAATGGGCGTGACGCGTGCAGCAACTCCTGGCGCAATGCGTACAGCGCGTATCTTCAAATCACTCAAACCGGCCGGCACGGCTGTTGGTGCCGTAGGTTTGCCGATGAGCGCCGAAGGTTTCCCCGTATTTCTCCAGTTCAGGTTTCCATTTTGTTCGCGGATCATGTGGAAGTTGCACGGTATAGGGCAGGCCGCGTCGTGCTCGCCGGCACGCCCGCGCCAGGTGATCGAGAACCCGTGGATTGAGGTCGAAAGCTATGAGCTGCAACTCGCCCGTCTTGGCCAGCCCCAGCCGCTCGAGCGAATCGATCAAAGCGAAAGGCTGAATTGTCGGTTCTGGAAAAATGGTAGCCGTCAGCTTTGTCAGTGAAATCGAGTCCCGGCCCGATGACTCCCTCTTTGCGCACGCTTCCTGCCGCAATCAGCCCGCGCGATTTCATCGCCTTGAGCGACTCCTCGATCGCAAAATTTGGCGAGAGCGTGGTATCGAGTGAGAGGCCGCGCTCGCGATAGAGCTTCGAACGTTCTATGAACTCCTCGCTCGCATTGCCACCCGATCGCGCGGCGGCGATGGTCCGCGTGTAGCTCTCCTGTTCCCTGAGAGTGCGCTGCAGGTTGGCGAGAATGTATTCCCGCAGTCTGGCGCGGCCTTTAGTATCGCCGGGTTGATAGCCCTGCTGTATCACGAGTTTTCGCAGACTAAGCAGCTGGTCATTGTTGACCGGAACTTTGGGAGCCGCGAAGGCCTTTATCAGATCGCCAATTCTCGCGTTGAGCAGCTTGTCGAAAGCTTCCTGCGTTTGCGCTTGCTGCCGTTCCGCCAGAACCTGCGACGTCACGCGCGGTTGTTTGGT
Organism: uncultured Acidobacteriota bacterium; assembly: GCA_963796275.1. GTDB lineage: Bacteria > Acidobacteriota > Blastocatellia > RBC074 > RBC074 > JAKEHZ01. The sequence goes on from CAWCKY010000006.1 coordinate 516,858, forward strand.
GAAGGAGACGCCGAAGAGCAGAAAGTTGATCCGCGTATCTTCAGCGCCGCGCCGTAAGCGCGCGCGCACGGCCTCGTCCCGTGCTTTACCCATTCAGGCCAAACAGCGGCCTGCGCCTCCGCGGGTTTGCCCTTCAATTCAGCCGGAAGAACCTCATCGAGCGATTGCAGCAGCGGTCGGGCCTCCTCGTAGGTGAGGAATCGGGTTTGAGGCTTTGACTGCTGGAGCGTGGCGATGGCAGCGGTGAGCGCCAGGGAGAGAAGGGCCTGTGACAAGTCAATCCTAACAGTTGTGGGGAAATGTTTTCTCAGAAAAGATTTGATCTAACTGCATTGAATCAAAAAAGATTGGGGAGGCAAAAAATAGCCTCCCCAGTATGCAAGTACAAGTAGCGCAGATGCTAAAAGATCAGTTTCAGCGCCATTTGAATGTTACGGTTTCCGTCCTTCCGAGAGCGAATCACACTCTGCGTGGAGGCGTCCAGCTCATTTCCGAGGATGAAGGCGTTTGCGTGATTGAAGGCGTTGTAGAACTCCGTCCGGAATTGCAGCCTGAATCGCTCATTCATCTGGAAGTTCTTGTAAAGCCCCATATCCAAATTCCACGAGCCTGGCCCACGGAATAGATTCCGCCCGATCATATTCGCGGGATAGGGACCTACTTCGGTGGTGCCGGTGATCGGGTTTGTGTAACTGGCAAACATCCCCCCCAGGTCAAGGTAGGTGAAGGTCCCAGGCGTGTTCGGATCCTGCGCAGGATTAGCGGATCCCTTTCGCGGAAGATCACCAGCCGCAAATGCACGCGGGCAGGCCGTGATCCCATCGGTGCAATCGAAGAAGGTGAACGGCGTGCCGGCTCGTGCCGTGAAGATCGGCGCAATCTCCCAACCGTCGAGGATATGTTTGGTGACGCCCTTCGTCCCTTTTGCAAACGGAACATCCCAAATACCGCTCACGACGAATCGGTGTCGAATGTCGAAGTCGGCATTACCGCGATCCAGCGCTGGATTGAACGGATCGAGCAGACCTAGGTTGAAGTTATTGTTTATTTCACTGAAAGTGGAGCTGAGGTTGTCAATTGCGTGGCTCCAGGTGTAGTTGGTCGTCAGCCGCAGCCCGGAGTCGGAGAAATTGTTGATGTTCGTTCGCACGTTGAACGCATGATAGTCAGAGAACCCCCGACCGGCCCGATTATTGAGGTTCGTGTATCGCGTGGTGCGTAGCCGCGTACCATCCGTGCCGGGTGTGAACGGATCGCCCAGGTACAGGTTGCCGGATCCTAACCTGTTAGGATCCTCGATCGAGTAGAGCTTCTCGCCCTTCGATCCGGAATAGTCGACCGCTACCACTACATTGCGCATTACCTCGCGCTCAAGCGATGCGCTAAAGAGGTAGGCGTAAGCAGTGCGGATATTCGGGTCTACGTTGCGCAGGCTCGTAGGCGGCAATGGGGTTGTTCCGGAACTGCCCGCCAGCGGACCGGCAACATTGGCCGTGATTGGAATTGTGCCGCCGATGTCTGCCGGGAGCACGGAGACCACCGCATAGTTGGGCGGGTTCTGGATTACGTTGAAGGTGACGTTGCCGAAGTTACGCTCATAACCGATGCCGAAACCGCCGCGCAAACTCGTCTTGCCGTCGCCGAAGACGTCCCAGGCAAAACCAATCCGCGGAGCGAAGTTATTAAAGTCTTTCCTCCACAGTCCCTTGATCGGACTGTTCGGGACAGTGAACACATCGCCGTTGCGGATGCTCATAAAGACATTATCATCATCAGATGGATAATAGTTCGAATCGAAGTTCGGGTCTTTGCTGTGTTGGACGCCGAAATACTCCCAGCGCAGCCCCAGGTTGAGCGTCAAGCGCGGCATGACGCGCCACGAATCCTGCCCGTAGAAAGCAAATTCGTGATATCGGTTGCTGCGGCTGAAGTTAGGTTGTGAGACCGGCAGCGTGACACTGCAGCTCGGATCCGGCGTCGGGCCGCAAGGGAACTTGCCCTGCGGATCAATCGCCCCCTGGTATCGTGCCAACTGGCCCAATAGGAAATTGTTCAACCCATCTTGCAATGTGTTGGTGCTTAAACCGGCAGAAGGATCCGAATAAGCGCCGAAGGTGCGGTTATCCCGGATGTAGACATAAGAGCCGCCGAAACGGAAATTGTGTCTCCCTTTGGTATAACTGATATCCTGGTAGCCTTGGAGAAGGTTTTGCGGTCCGCCAAATGGAATGCCGGAACCAGGGCTGAAAGGCAAATAGCCTGGCAGCGCCGTCAAATCGCCAAGTACGGCCAGTGGCACCGTATCGCGAAAGAAAAGCGTCGGTACCGGCGCTCCCTGAGGTTGGAAAGTGTTCAAGCGGTTGAATACGATCTTCGACTGGGAGACGAGTTGTGACGAGATGGTACGCGTCAGCGAGAGTACGAAGCTATTATTGGTAGTATTCTGGCCAGTATCAAAGCCGACATAAGGGCTGTCGGAGACCGAGCCGTTAAACAATGCTGAGCGCTCCAGCGCGTAACGCCCGTAGAGTTGGGTCTTTTCGTTGATATTCCAATCCATCCGGCCCACCAGGGTGTAAGTATTCTGCGGATCGCCGCCTCCCGAATCGGACGGGAAGTTATAAGCCAAACGGTTGAAAATTGGCGTGGTGGGCGTGATGAGAGAATCGCAGGCAGATCCTGTAGCACATGGATCGGAGCCTCCCGGTGCATTGATCAAGTCCTGCCGCGTGATGGTACGGAGGGTTGTGACCCCAGGCTTAAGCTGTCCGAGCGTGTTGAAGAAATTCTGCGTGGCCGGAGCGGACAGACTAAGTAGTTGCGGCGACGGTACGACTACAAATCGCGTGTCGTTGCTGCGCACGCGCAGAAATTCGGTGCTCTGGAAGAAGAGCAGTTTATCCTTGATAGCAGGGCCGCCAAGCGAGTAGCCGAACTGGTTGCGCGTGTAGACGGTCTTCGCCTGTCCATTGGCGTTGTTCAGGAAGCTGTTGCTATTAAGGTTCGAGTAGCGGCCAAACTGGTATGCCGTACCGTGATACTCGTTGGTGCCGGACTTGGTCACCACATTGACGACTCCGCCAGAAGCGCGGCCAAATTCCGCCGTGAAGTTGTTGGTGAGGATGCTATATTCCTGCACCGCATCGAGCGGAATTGTCTGGCCGACAGTGGTGTCGAACTCATTATTATTGGCCGCGCCATCGAGCAGGATGTTGGTGCCGGCCGCGCGCAGGCCATTGATCGACACGCCAGCGCCGCGTTGGTCGCTCGGTCCGCCATCGGAGACGTTGCCCGCCGTGAGCACGAAAGCGTACGGATTACGAGTAACGCTCGGCAGTTCGGTGATCTTTTTGCTGTCAATCACCTCGCCGATCGTTTGCGTCTCAGTGTTGACCTGCACGCCCGCGCCGGCTACAACTTCAACCACCGCCTGTGTTGTTCCCACTGCTAATTGAATGTCAGCGGTGACTCTTGAGCCTACTGTCACCTGCACGCGCTTTTTGATCGCGGCAAAGCCAGAAGCTTCAATAGTGATCTCGTATAAGGTGGGCGCCAGATTCGTGACGACATAGTTGCCTTGCGAGTCGGTTGTAGTGCCACGCTCGGCCCTTGTTCCCGTGTTGACAATCGTGACTTTGGCGCCGGCGATTGCTGCGCCATTGGGATCGGTCACAGACCCGACAATCTGACCCGTCTCGGTTTGCGCCTTGACGATCAGAGGTACAAAGGTGCTGAGCACAGTCCCTAGCAGCAGACAGATGGCGGTCAGATGCACCGCCTTCAACCGCCCAGAGTTCCATGTATTCAGCTTTGGCCTTGGGATTTTCATAGATTCACCTCCATTGGGAAGAACCATTTTTTTATCGAGACGACGGTCATTTACCGACCGCGGGTGTTTATCTGATATTCATTGTGGGTTGTTGGATATGAGTTTGTAAGAACTCAAACATATGATCAACCATCTTTAGATTTTGATGTAATTCAGCTTCGTTGAAAGCTACGCAATTATGATTCCAATTAGATTGATGAGTTTCTAAAAATTTAGTTAAGCGATCCGATGGTAATATTATTTATCGTAAAAAATAATATTATCTATAAAGGGGCGAATGCAAAAATTTTCAATATTGTAATCAGAATCTTGGATTGGTTTGCTTATCAGGCCAGATGTTGCTACGAGAAAATGAACTACTTTCCATAATTTCGTATGCACAAGGGAAAAATACTGAAATTTTTATTGCGATCCAAGCTACAAACTATTGAGTTGAGATGAGCTACCAAATGTGGAAATAACAAACGTCCCTGGAATGATGCTTGCGTTTGTTTAAGGTTGTGTAGGTTTCCGATTCAATTACAGACTCCTAAAAACAAGATTACACATTGATAGGGGATAGAGGTAAAGAAATCTCACAAACCGCAAGTAAAGCTTGCCATTTCCTACGGCCAGGTCATCTCTGCCAATTGTTCCGAGTTGTTTGGGTGCCCAGCGAGCGGAAAAGCAAGTTAGTAATGGGATAGATAAGTATTTTAAAGTGAAAGGATAGTTAATATGAAAATGTTATCAAGCATAATCCCTGCAGCTCTGTTGTTATGCTTGACATTGCTCACGACTATGGGCAATGCCCAAACTTCGACCACGGGATCGATTGAAGGCACGGTGGCCGACGTCGCCGGTGCCGTCGTACCGGGAGCGACCGTCAAGGCGGTGAGTCCCAACTTGATTCAGGCCCGGTCCGCTGTCAGCGATAGCCAGGGACGATACCGGTTCGCGAATCTTCCGCCAGGCAAATACACATTGACGGTCGAGGCTGTGAGCGGTTTTGCCAAGTTCGAGCAGGCAAACGTGGACGTTTTCCTGTCGAAGACGACCGGATTTGAGATCAAGTTACAAGCTCCGGGAACCTCCGCTACCGTTGAAGTCGTGGCAAGCGCGACTCCCGCCATTGATTTGAGCAATAACACGACGGGAACGAACGTCACGAGCCAGCAGTTCACCAACTTACCGGTACAGCGCACGGTGCAGTCGCTCTATACGATCGCGCCGACGGTTTCGCGTTCGGGCCTGCGCGATCCTTCGGGACGCGACCGCGACCCGTCGGTCGGCGGCTCGTCCGGTCCGGAAAATAACTATATCCTCGACGGCATCAACACGACCGACCCGGCCTTCGGCGGCTCAGGTGCGAACCTGCCATTCGAGTTCGTCCAGGAGGTGGAGGTCAAGACGGGCGCCGTTGGAGCTGAGTACGGCAATACGACCGGCGGCATCTTCAACGTCATCACCAAAAGCGGCACCAATTCGTATCACGGAGACGCTTTCTTCTATGGTAATCCGTCGAGCTTCGTACGGGAGACCAAATTCTTCTCCTCTACCGGCGCGGCACAGAACGGGTTTTCGGATCTCGATGGAGGCTTCGACCTGGGCGGGCCGATCAAGAAAGACAAGCTCTGGTTTTTCGGCGCCTTCAACCCGCAGCGCCGCGAGAACAACTACCTGACACAGACCCTTCGCCAGGATGTTAGCAACACGATCAACTCGCAGTTCTACGCCGGCAAAATTACATACGGGGTCAATCAGAATCACACGGTGACCTTCTCGACCTTCGGCGACTTCGCGAACATGAAAGGGTTTTTGCAGACCGGCACTCCGGCCGACAGATTCGACAGAAACGGCTTCGGCGCGGACCCGAACAGCTTTAGAGGCGAGCGCCAGACCGGAGGTCACAACTACTCGGTTCGCATGAATTCGACCTTCTCTGCCAACTTCATCGGCGAGTTCGCGTTCGGGCTGCACTACGGACGCGTCAATACGATCCCCGACCAGGGCGTGGCGGGAGTCGCACAGGTAACCGATTCCTTTGCAGTTTTGCAATCGGACGGCACGGTCGCGCCCGTCACGACGACCGATATCGCCTTCGCGGGCGGTCCGGACGACCCGACCACAGATGACGTTGACGAGTTCAGAGCCAATCGGGGATTACGTCTGGGTTATGTCGACGCCGACGGTTTGTTGCAGCGCAATTATATCCGCCAGGGATTCGGGCTATTCGGTCCCCAGGACCGCAACCGTTGGGAGCTCTCGGCCAAGTTTCAAAACAACTTCGGCCGTCACACCTTTAAGTATGGGTTTGCATATAGCCGCAACATCTACAACATCACCTCAACCTCGACCGGGCCCGCACAATCGTTCGGCAACCCGGATGGCCTGCGACTTGTCGGCGGCCCGGATAACCTGGATATAACGGGCTCGCGGGTTACCAATAGCTTCGGCGTGTGCACTACTGGTGGTGGTCAAATCATCTGTCCGAACGATACCCTCACTGCGTATGCAACAGCGATTGCCGCGCGTGCCGGTTATGCCGGAGCGATGACCGGAGTAGTCTCGACCGATGATTTCATCAATAACCCATTCCTGTTGCTGACCAGCGTGCGTGTTCGCGACTTCAAGAACATCGCGGACACACATACCAATGTCCAGAGCTTCTACCTGCAGGATGAGTTTAAGGTGACGCGCAATATCCAGCTGACCGGCGGGTTGCGCTTCGACTACCAGCAGGGCATCGGGAATGGCGGCGTGGAGTATATCAAGCTCAACCAGACCTTCCAGAACATGCAACCGCGTCTCGGTCTGAGCTGGGACTTCACCGGCAGCGGCCGCGGTAAATTCTTTGTCAATTATGCCAAGTTCCTTGAGACTCCGATTCCGCTCGATTTGAACGTCCGCGCGGGCAGCGTTGACAGCCAAACGGACAAAAACTTCAATGTTAATCAGTTAGGTGCTCCGGACGGATCGAATATTGTGCCGGGCATCCGTAGAATTGGGTTCGTCGTAGATGCAAATGGAGACAACATACTAGATGCAAATGGAAACCCCATCCCGCTACCAAATAATCTGTCAACCGGAGCGGTCAATCTTGGCGCCTCGCCGACGCCGATCGATCCCGGTCTGCGTCCGCAGACAGTCCACGAAGCGACGATGGGTTTCAATTACGAGATCGCTCGCAACATGACGCTTGGGCTCCGTGGCATCTACCGGGCGCAGGGAAATGTGATCGAGGACGGTTCGTTTGACGATGGCGACAACTACTTTCTCTTCAATCCGGGCCGCAGATATGCAGGGTCTACCGAGGAGTTGGCTTGCAGCGATCCGACGATCGGATGCTTCGGTCGCGCTCGCCGTTACTACCGCGGGCTCGAGGTCACGGCCACGCGGCGCTTCGCCAACAACTGGCAGCTCTTTGCCTCTTATGTCTGGTCCAGCCTGATCGGCAACTACGAAGGGCTGTTCCGTAACGACAACGGGCAATCCGACCCAAACATCACATCGTTGTTCGATCTGGTCAGCCTGCTGAATAACACCTATGGGCGGTTGCCGAACGATCGTCCGCACCAGTTCAAGTTTGACGGCACCTATCGCTGGCCTTTCAAACTTACGACCAGCGTTTCGTTCCGCGCCCAGTCGGGCATTCCGTTCGATGCGCTGATTCCGCATCCGGTCTACGGCGATGACGAAGGATTTGATGTGCAGCGCGGTACGGCGATCAACCCGCTGACCAGCAGTAGCAGCACGCCGAAGACCTATAATGTGGATCTCGGCCTTGCCTATCCGTTCGCGGTCGGCGAGGGCAAGGAGTTCCGCATCCAGTTCGACTGGTTCAACCTCACCAATCCGCAGCGTTCGGTCCGTCAGGATATTTCAAAAGAGATCGGCAGCGGAGTGGATGGCGTGCCGAATATTGCCAACCCGAACTTCGGTGAGGGCATAATCTTCCAGCCGCCGTCTGCGCTTCGCGTGGGGCTCAAGTTCTCGTTCTAGGACGACCAGTTCAAAAATACCACCCAATTTGATGGGTGGAAGTTTCATCCGCAGGGAGAAGCGCTGGAGATGGCGCTTCTCCCTCTTTTTTTTTATCATCTTAGTTGTCACTCCACCGGAACCATCTAACGGGAGGTATATCTATGTTGCTTCTTTCTGGCTCTGTCGCTGCTCGCACTCGACGCCCGGACCTGCTGAAAGCGCTGCTGTTCCTGCTCTTGATCACTCCCATCTCGGCCCGCGCTCAAAGCGGCGGCAGATTCGACTCGGTCGGGACCGGCGGGGCTCATACCATTCAGGGCCACATATACCTGCCCACCAGATATCAGACGGGCATGACGATTATCGTTAAACTAGATAGCACAAATGCCCCCAGCCTATCGGTCGTCGCCGACCAGAACGGGACGTTCACTTTCGGAAGTCTGGAGCCAGGCTCTTATGACGTGACCGTCGATGCCGGCAATGATTTCGAGATTTTTTCCGAGAAGATCACTATTGACCGGGAGCTGAGAGACGGCGGTCCGCGCACCATCAAGGTTCCGGTCTATCTGCGGCTGAAGACCAGGGTGTCGACTGTTGCCGCTGAGAAGACGGTCGATGCATTGCTTGCGAGCGTGCCGAAACCGGCCCTCAAACGCTATAACAAAGCGAAGGAACTGGCACAGGCCGGCGACAACCGGGCGGCCATCGAGGAGTTGAAAGGCGCAATCTCTCTCCACGCAGAGTTCGCCTATGCTTATAACGAACTGGGTGTTCAGTATATGAAGCTCGGTCAGCTCGATCAGGCGATCGAAGCGCTGCGCCAGGCGGTGAAACTTGCGCCGGCGGCCTTCAGCCCGCGCCTCAACCACGGTATTGCACTGCTTAACAAGAAAGAGTTCTCCCGGGCCGAAGAGGAATTGCGGCTGGCATTGAAGAAGGACGCTTCGGCGCCGACCGCCCATCTCTATCTGGGCATCGCGCTGATCAGCCTGCGAAATCATGACGATGCTGAAAAGGAGTTGCAACTCGCTGTTAGCCAGGGCGGCGACGAGATGAGTTTGGCCCATTACTACCTGGGCGGCATTTACTGGGGCAGGCGCGAATATAAACGAGCGGCCGATGAGTTAGAGACCTACCTGCAGCTGGCCCCTCAGGCCCCCGATGCTGAGCGGGTCCGAAAGACAATTCAGGAGCTTCGCAGTAAGTAAGGAGCCGATTGATATCCGATAATTCGGTCCGAGCGAATGTCAGCCCAGAACGACGGCCACAGCGCAGACGAGTTTCATGTCCCGCCCTTTATATCGTTCTGCGATTTCCACCACAAAATAACGCTGACACACAGAGTAATCAGCCACATTTGTTAAGTCCTCCTGATCAGAAAATATACCTGATCAGAAAAACTAATAGGATTGTTGAAGTTGCAGCTCGCTATGATCTTCCAGAGGTAATTAAAATTTGTACGAGAATTTGAACAGGTTTCCATATTTTCGGAATTATTTAATTGCTTAACGAGGTAGACCATTCTTAAGTCCATAAATTATTGATTATAGGTATTATTTTTTGTATTAGATGAAGAATTAGACTGGAATGTGGATTGCATTCAAAAATATTGAAGATTTTTGCCCCTTCTCGAGGCCAATGGCTGAACAATCATACATTCGCAGGATAGCTCACCACATCCATTGTCACAATCTGTGGTTTGGTCCCTTAACGAAACGTAAAGATTGCTCGTACCTGGGAGGCCAGGAATCTGTGCGGACAAGAGAACTCTAAATTGTGTGAACTTAAGTAAATGATAGGAGAACTTATGAGTAGGATTAAGGCACTTGGAAGACACGCTACGTTAACGCTTAGCGCTCTTCTGCTCACTTTGTTACTTGCTTTTACAGCATTTAGCCAGGAGACTACTGGAGGCATCGAAGGTACTGTCTCGGATGCCTCTGGCTCGCGCATCCCTGGCGCTACCATAAAAATCGAAGGTGCTGCATTCACAAGAATTGTTACCAGTGGTAAAGATGGATTTTATCGTGTGGTTCAGGTGCCACCCGGAGTATATAAGGTCTCGGTGACTGCTGCTAATTTCAATCCCGCAATGGCTGAATCAGTAACAGTGGCTCTTGGGATCTCGACTCCGGTTGAATTCTCACTGAAAGTTGGACAGGTTGAAGAGCAGGTCATAATTACCAGTGACCAGGTTGCACCCGTCGATACCACAGCAAGTAAAATTCAAACCAACATCACATCTCAGCAGATCGATCAACTGCCGAAGGGGACGAATTTCAGCAGTGTTCTGCGCGTTGCCCCTGCAGTTCGATCGGAACCGCTCGGTGCCGGATTTCAAGTGGATGGTTCCAGCGGGGCAGAGAACACTTTCATCATTGATGGTCAAGAGGTTACTAACTTCCGCACCGGGCAGTTAAATACCAACAACAATATCCCGTTTGAATTTGTGCAAGAGATCCAGGTCAAGAGTAACGGGTTCGAGGCTGAATACGGCGGGGCAACCGGTGGTGTGATCAACTTGGTGACCAAGCGCGGCAGCAACGAGTACCACGGCAGTGCAGGAATGCAGTTCGAGTTCGACTCTCTATTCTCGAGAGGGCTGAGGGGGAATACTGTTGGCGAGACAAGCGATGCTGCATCAATATTCGGCAGGCCCACTATGCTGGCCGCGAACCCGTCAGTTTTCACACCTATCAACGCTCCCGGTGACGGTTTCAACAATTATTTTCCAAGCGCCACTCTGGGTGGTCCAATTGTCAAGAATAGGCTTTGGTTCTTGGGGAGTTTCTCTCCGCAGTTATTCAACGCCGAAAGAACACTTACCTACACAAACGGTGTAAGCGAGACGTTCAGTTCCAAAGTTAGGCGTGACTATGGTTTCTTTCGCCTTGATGGCGAGGTCTCGAACAAGATCAACCTGTTTGCCAATTATACATACAACACGATTCGCGTGCGCGGGGTGTTGCCCGACGCCTCGACTCTGGCACAATCTCAGTTCGTCACACCTCAGTCGTTAGGTGAGCAGGGTGGGCGCGTGCCTGCGGCGAACATCAATTTCGGTGGTGTCATAACGCCGACTCCGTGGTTAGTCCTCAACTCTCGTTTCGGACGCAGTTATCTGAACGAGAAGATCAGCAGTTATGGCATTCCCCGCCAGGTTCGGTTCAATTGCGGCACGGGAAACACGGGGCTGGCTAACCTTACTCCGGCTGGAAGCTGTGCGGGCGGATTCAATTCAATTCCGACTAACTCCCAGACAGACATGGATATCTCGACACGCAGGACATGGGATATCGATGCCAGCATTCTGACCAACAACCTCGCAGGTCGCCATCAATTCAAAGTCGGCTATCAGTTGAACGACATCAACAATAATGTTAGGGCAGGCTTCTTTGACACTGGCCTCATTGTCCTTCGATTCGGCGAGGCTTTTGTCGATGGTCTGGGCGATGCAGATGGCCAGGTCGGTTATGGTTATCTCCAGCGTTTCGAGACGAGTGGCCAGGCTGGCAGCAGAAACCAGGGAATATATTTCCAGGATAGCTGGCAACCGATCAACCGGTTGACGCTCAATCTCGGATTTCGTCTGGAGCGAGAGAATGTCCCGACGTTCGCCTCCAATGCGCCGGGCATCGAGTTCGGATGGGGGAAGAAGCCTGCTCCACGTCTCGGCGGCGCATTTGACCTGCTCGGCAACGGTAAGGTCAAGTTATTTGCGAGTTACGGTTGGTTTTATGACCGCTTTAAGTATGAGTTGCCGCGCGGCTCGTTCGGTGGCGACAAATTCCTGCGCGACTACTTCCCGATTCTGGCGGCGGATCCGAACTATACAACCTATACGAGAGATTATGCTCTGGCAAACAGCGAGCTCCAGATCGATTTCAGGGTTCCGTCAAACGATCCAAGCGACAACCGGATCGATCCGGACCTTAATGCGGCGCGCCAGAGCGAGTTCACCACCGGTGCAGAGTGGGAGTTCTTCCGCAATATGGTCATGGGAGCGCGATTCACGCATAAGCAAGTTGACCGTACAATTGAAGATGTTGGTATATTCGACGCAGGCGGTAATGAACTCTATTTCATTGCCAATCCCGGCTTTGGTGTTGTGAGTCAGCCTCTGCTTCCCGGTGTGCCTGCCACGCCAAGAGCCAAGCGCACCTATGACGCACTTGAGTTCCGCGTCGACAGGCGCTTTTCGAATAACTATCGCTTCACAGGGAGCTACACCTATAGCCGTCTATATGGGAACTACTCGGGTCTCGCGAGTTCGGACGAGCGTGGCCGTTCCTCACCGAACGTCAATCGGTTCTTTGACCTGCCGTTCCTCGGATTCGATTTCCTTGGCAATCCGGACGATGGCCGCCTGGCGACAGATCGCCCGCACGTCTTAAGGTTCGATGGTTCCTACGATTTGAAGTGGAAATTCTCTGCTCTGAAAAATCATGCTACGCAGTTCAGCACGTTCTTAACTGCGCAGAGCGGTACACCGCTCTCAACCCGCTTATCTTTCTACAGCGCTGACACGTTCCTCAATGGTCGTGGAGACCTGGGGAGGACCAGTGCGTTTACGCAAACAGATTTTGCTGTTTCGCATAAGATCAGATTTGGCAGCAGCGAGCGCTATGAACTCGGGTTCGATTTCAACGTGCTCAACCTGTTCAATCAGAATTCGGTTACTGAGCTCTTTTCAAACATCGCTCCCGCTAACACCACTGCGGCCATTTTCGGCCTCCCCGATGAGGCCACTGCGATTCAGGCCGTCTTCAACGGCGGCTTGAGGGACCAATATATGGCCTTGATCAATGCCGGCACAATCGCACGTGATGCTCGCTATGGAGCTTCACGGAGTTTCCAGGCGGGTCGTGAGATGCGTTGGGGCTTCCGCTTCATCTTCTAGGCGGAACTGATAAGTCAAATTACAAGGCCCGCCCGAGTTTCTCGGGCGGGCCTTTATTTTACCCTGGCGAACGGCTTCTGTTTCGTTGACAGGTCTATCTCACTTTGGCTCGTAACTGCCTGATGATGTTTTTGATCGATTCCGCATCGCGTGCGTTGGGCGTCTCTTTGAGGAATGTCTCTAACTCATCGGCAGCTTCTTTATATCTTTTGCTATTACTGTAGATTCTGTGCGAGGTGCATATGCACGTCGGTTGGAATGCGCTTCGCGCCCTGTTCAAATGCGCGTTTGAACTCAGCTTCTGCCTCATCGATCTTCTCCGTTCTCACAAGCGCCAGACCGAGGTAGTAGTGTGTTGACGGCGAATTCGGAGAGTTAGGAGCGAGCGTGAGTGAACGCCGGAGGGAGTTGATTGCTTCGGTGTATTGTCTGAGTTTTACTTGTGCGACCCCGAGGGCGTAATGACTGAGCGCACCATTGGGGTTGACTTCTATCGCCTTGCTCAACGCTTCGCGCGCTGGATCGTACTGCTCTCTTTTTACATATTCGGCGCCCAGGCGCTCGAGAGCCAGGTAGTAGTTAGGGAAGAGGCTGATAGCCTCTTTCATCTGAGCGATTCCGGTTTCTTTATCTGGCTCTCTATCGAGAGTGCTGACCGCGCGCTCATAAGCCTGCTGTGCCTCTTCGGGAATGTTCTGGACGAATATCACTCCTGCGTTGGCAGGTGCAGAGGGCGATTTCGATTCCGAAAGGGTTTTAAGTACAAAGTTTACTTGTTCATTATGGCCCCCTGAACCACCTGCATAGTACAGTTGGACTCGCACTGACTGTGCAACGTACTCCCCGATAGACACGATCTTCACTACAAAATTACCTTGAGTCAGGTTGTTAAAGTTATACCGCCCTCCCGAATCGGTATAGGTTGTAGCGATTAACGTTTCGACTTCGTCGAGCAATTCCACACGGATACGGTTAACCGGCTGGCGGGACGTGTCGATAATAATTCCGTTGATTGTATTCCTTCCCTGCGCAACCGAACTGTGATACGTGGGGCTTTCTGCGCCTGATGCGTACATTTTATATACCGTAGAGAGTTCCGCTGGAGTTATTATCGCTATGAATACGAAGGTAAGATAGCTACTTAGAAGGAATACTAATAACTTCATAAAACAATCTCCGGTAGTTTTTTTGCAGTTCTAAAGATCTGTATCTTTCTCGCAACCACTGACAGCCGTTTTATAATTCACCGTATTCGTTTGCCCCCAGACCTTCTGCAGCACGGAGCGCCGCTCGAATTCACCTCGCAAAAGGCGGTCGCCAAGTTCAAGGAGTTTGCACGAGGATTGAAATCCGAAGGTTTTATTTACATGAGTCATACTCGATTCTTCCATATTAGATTGACCGATAGTGGCGCGGCGATTTTAGCAACGATGGAGCGTTACCGCCACAGGATATATAAAATGCCGGTACATACACTGGCGAAGGCATGAACAGGGCACAAAAGGAAACCTAGAAAGACTCTCTGCTTCCTCGCTCCAATCTTTTTGCGCCTTCTGTCCATCTTGCGCTTTTTAACGGTGAATGTTTCATGCCAATGCTCATTTCGGATTCCCTTGTTTCATCAGCCAACTTGTGGCAAAAGCTATTACACGCATTTAAGATATAAACCACTGACAAACAAAATTAGGCACTCAGATCAGGAGCGAAGACCATGAAAAACATCGATCGCCGTGATTTCATCAAATCCACCGCCGAAGCGGCCGCCGTCGGCGCGCTCGGTTTCAATATCAGAAGCTACGCGGGTAGCCCGAACGACACCATTCGCGTCGCCATCGTCGGCCTGCGCGGCCAGGGAAATTCGCATATCGGAGCATACTCGAAAATGGCCAACGTCGAGATCGCCGCGCTCTGTGACGTCGACGAATCGATTCTCAAGAAAGGTTGTCAGGCCGTAGAAAAGAACGGCAAAAAACCGAAAGAGTTCGTCGACATTCGCAAACTGCTCGAGGACAAATCGATCGATGCCATCTCGATCGCCACGCCCAATCACTGGCACAGCCTGATGGGCATCTGGGCGTGCCAGGCGGGTAAAGATGTCTATGTCGAAAAGCCCTGTTCGCATACCTTCTGGGAAGGCAAACAACTCGTCGCCGCCGCGCGCAAGTACAATCGCATAGTCCAGCACGGTACCAACAGCCGTTCGACTGTCGCTCTCCGTGAGGCCATGCAGAAGCTTCAGGAAGGCGTCATCGGCGACGTCTACATGGCTCGCGGGTTGTGCTTCAAGTGGCGCAACACAATAGATAAGAAACCGGATGAGCAGGCGCCGTCCGGAGTCGATTACGATCTCTGGCTCGGCCCCGCGCCCAAACGCCCGTTCAATCCCAATCGGTTTCATTACAATTGGCATTGGAATTGGGACTACGGCAATGGCGACATAGGCAATCAGGGCATCCACGAGATGGACATCTGCCGCTGGGGGCTGGGCGTCACCCTGCCCGAAAAAGTCTGCTCGATGGGCGGCCATTACATGTTCGAAGACGACCAGCAGACGCCCAACACTCAGATCTCCAGTCTGGAATTCAACAAAAACGGCAAGAAGGTTCTGATAGTCTTCGAGGTACGTCACTGGATGACCAATAATGAAGCGGCAATCGGTCAGAAGCGCGATGAGAAGGGAATACTCACCGGGAGCAGCGACTGCATCGGCAACGTCTTCTATGGATCGGAAGGGTATATGGCTATCGAGGGATATAATTCGTACAAAACCTATCTGGGCAGGAAGCAGGAGCCCGGGCCGAGCCGAAGAGAAGGCGGAAGCAACTGGGAGAATTTCATCCAGGCGGTCCGCAGCCGCAAGCGTGAAGACCTGAACGCAGATATCGAAGAGGGCCACCTCTCCTCCGCGCTGGTCCACCTGTCGAACATCTCCTACCGTCTCGGTCGCTCGATCGATTTCGATCCGGCCAAAGATCAGATCGTCAAAGACTCCGAGGCCAACGCGATGTTGCGGCGAAAATATCGGCAACCATTCGCGGTTCCCGATAAGGTCTGAACATCTCGACGATTTTTGATGCAGATGAAATAAGCGATCATCCAGGCAAGCGGAACAGGCGTGGAATGCCCATGTTTACGCCGGTTCCGCTTGTTTCGTATTCACTTGACTCCGCTACACGCAAGGTATAGTGTCCATCCGCGGATTAATACTTCCCAACATAATAAAAACGATTCACTCCGGAATAGCTTTGCTGGTAGGCGTTCAAGCCGTCTCGCATGACGTCTTGAAATCTACGAAATAGTCTCAGTGATCAAGTTTCAGTAATTGGTAACAAAAAAACTGAAAACTTATTACTGGACTATCAAGACCCACCAGGAAAAGGAGAATTATTATGTTCGCGACCCCCTCAAAGGTTCGGGCATCGGGCTTCGAACTTCGCATATTTTTGTTATTACTGGCTGTACTTTTACCGATTGAGATCTCGGCCCAGAGCACCAACGCTACGCTCAATGGCACGGTCCTCGATCAGAGCGGCGCCGTAATTCCCGGCGCCGAATTGACGCTCATAAATACTGCCACGGGATTTGAAGCCAGGTTCACTTCAAATGAGAGAGGTGAGTTCACTTTCCGCAACTTGACGCCAGGCACATACGATTTAAAGACGGCCAGACAGGGTTTTCAGAACTATCTGAAAAAAGGGATCATTTTGACCATCAACTCCAATGTCCGGGTTGACGCTACCCTGACTGTCGGTGGTCAGTCCGAGACTGTTACGGTCTCAGGCGATACCTCGCTGATCAATCATGAAAATGCCACGTTGCAGGGAGGCATCGCGCCCGATACGCTCAATAATTTGCCGATCGTCGTCGGTGGTGCGCCCCGTTCATCGATGAGTCTGGCGGTGCTCCTTCCCGGCGTCACTACCAGCAGCAGCGGGCAGGCATTCAATTCCCGCATCAATGGCGGGTTGCAGATGGGCGATGAGGCTGTTTTCGATGGAGTCAGCATGCAGCAGGGTTTCATGAATCAGTCCGGGATGGTATCGCTCCAGGGCGATTTCCAGATGTCGCCGGATATGGTCAGCGAGGTCAAAGTGGTGACATCGAATTACGATGCGCAGTATGGTTCGACGACCTCCGGCCAATTAATTGTGGTGACCAAATCGGGCGGGACCGATTACCACGGTGCGCTTTTTGAATATCACCGCAACCGGGTGCTCAATGCCCGGCCCTGGAATGCGATCGAGCGCCCATTCAACATACAAAATAACTTCGGCGCGAATATCGGCGGTCCGGTCTGGCTGCCAAAGAAGGTCTTCGGTCCGGCCGGTTACGAAAGGAACGGGAAATATCGGACGTTCTTTTATTTCAACTGGGAATCGTTTCGCGCCGCAGGTGGCGCCAATGTGCCCACGCTAAATATCCCCTCGCTTAAAGCTCGGGTCGGAGATTTCACAGACTGGAGAGACGCCAATGGAAATCTGATTCCGGTCTACGATCCCCGGAGCACCACGGCCAATCCGGCGTTCAACTCGGCTCTCCCGGCGAGCGCAACTAACCAGCCGGTTTTACGAAATCAGGTCTCGTGCAATGGCGTGCTCAATGTGATATGTCCCGGCGAGATCAACCCGATCGCGGCGGCTTATCTGGGTTTCATGCCTGAGCCCAACCGCCCCGGCGAACTCAACAATTACGTGCTACCGCGGGCCGTGCCAAATACGTTGATCAATGGCTCCAATGTCTACATGTTCCGGATCGATCAGCACATTGGAGAGAGCGACCATTTCTATTTCACCTACTGGCGGCAATTTGCGGCGATCAATCTGGCATCGGCTCTCCCGGTCCCGATTGCCACCGAGAGTCCGACCAATCCGCAGAACTCTCCCATTCCACGCTTCAACTGGGAGCATATATTCAGCCCGAAGCTGACGAATCACCTTGCGGTGGGTTATCTCAACAGGAATGAAGGCTACGGTTCGCTCAACCTCGATTTCGTCGGGCAACTACCACAAGTCAGGGGGGTGGCCAGCAACCTCTACCTGCCCGAGTTCCAATTCGGTGACAGCTTCGGACAGACAGGTCCCGGCATCTTCAATCAGATAGGCAACAGCGAGGGGATCAATGCGCGAAACATCACCACTCGTCCGACGTGGGTGGTGAATGACCTGCTGAGCTATGTCACCGGCAACCACACCTTGAAGTTCGGCGGCGAATGGCGCAATGCTGGAGGCAACATACGGCAGGGGACGAATGAATCTGGCATGTTCCTATTCCGGAACGATACGACCAGCCTGCCTTTCATCAACAGTGGAAATCCAATTGCCGGATTTCTATTGGGAGCGGTCAGCCAGGGGAGCGTCGATTTCCGATCCGTCAGCGCATGGTATCCGCGCCAGTGGGTCTACGTCGTTCACGGCGGTGACAGCTGGAAGATCACGCCCAAGCTGACGGTCAACTATGGCGTGCGCTGGGACGTCTTCACGCCTTTTCGCGAAAAATTCAACAATCTATCTTTCTTCGATCCGGCAGGGGCGAACCCGGGAGCCGGCGGACGTCCCGGGCGTCTGGCTTTCGCAGGCGATGATTACGGGGAGGCCAGTTTCGGAAGAGAGCATCCGGAAGAGACGTGGCAGAAGGGGTTCGCGCCGCGATTTGGCGTAGCGTACTCCTGGGATCAGAAGACCGTTATCCGTGCAGGTTACGGCGTCTTTTACACCCAGGCCTTCTATCCCGGATGGGGCGGGGGAATGTCGCTCGATGGTTTCAACGTTCAACAAACATTCAGCACGACCGGGTTTAACAATATCGTGCCGGCTTTCTATCTGCAGGACGGGTTCCCCCAGAATTTCCAGCGGCCGCCGTTCATTAACGAGGACTTCAAGAACGGTCAGGACATCCTCTATCGCCCGGTGGATGCTAATCGCCGGTCATACGCTCAGCAATGGAACTTGACCATAGAGCGCGAATTACCGCAGGGCATATTCGCCAGCGTGGCATACGTCGGCAACAAGGGCACGCGTCTGCCGTCGAGCCTGCAGCCGCTCAACGTGCTCAATCCGAACGATCCCAGAATCCAGAGCCTCGGTGCGAGCCTGCTAGAAAACTTCCGTCCGGGCGAGACGGTTAAGTTCGCCGGCACTCCTAACGAGGTCGCGATTCCATATGCCGGGTGGAGGGAGCAAATGCAGAGCTGCGCGCCGAGCGTGGCGCAGGCGCTCTTGCCCTATCCGCAATACTGCTCGCGCCTCCAGGGGCTCAACGAGAATGTGGGCAACTCGATCTATCATTCATTCCAGGCCAGGGCGGAGAGGCGGTTCAGTAAGGGCATCTATATGTTCTTATCCTACACCGCGTCGAAACTGATCGCGGATGCATCCGACACAACCCAGCGGGGGAGCGGCGATCTTGATAACACGCAATTGGTCTTCTCGCCATTCCAACGCGATCGATACCGCACGCTCTCCGTCGATGATGTTCCGCAGGTGCTGTCCGCGGCTATCGTGTATGAATTGCCATTCGGGAAGGGACAGCGGTGGTTCACTGGCGGCGTGGGCGGCGCGATATTAAGCGGGTGGCAGGTGAGTACGATTTTACGATACTCGCGCGGCATTCCGTTCTACTTCCGCTCGGGACAGTGCGATGTGCCTGAACAATTCCGGCAGCGATGCGCGGTCGGGGTCTTATCGGGAGCGAATCCATTCATGCAAGATGTCAACGACTTCGATCCGGGCAGAGGCCCGCTCTTCGACATCAACGCCTTCGAGCCTCTCTCGTCATTCACGCAGTTCGGGTATACGGGAACCGGATTGCGCATTACCAATCTGAGGGGACCGAGCTTCAAGAACGTCGACTTCAATTTGATCAAGAACATCCAGATCAACGATAGGATGAGGTTCCAGCTGCGAGGGGAGTTCTTCAATCTCTTCAACACGCATTACTTCGTCAATGCCAGCGGTTTCAACATCGGCGGAAATCTGCCGTATAACACCGATATCGCCAGCCCGACGTTCGGACAATGGACTGGCAATGTTTCCGATCCCAGGACCATTCAGATAGGCGCGAGGTTTGAATTTTAATTTCAGTGCCTCGAACGGTAGCGGGCTGAGTCCCACCAATCGCCGATTGATGAAAACTTGCTCGCTACCGCCCGCGGTACTGACTCTTCAGCTTCTGAAATTGTGCGATAGCTTCCTGTGCGCTGGCCGTATCGCCGAGTTTTTGATAAATCCTGCTCAGCGTGTAATACGGTTCAGGATAGGTTGGATCTAAAGCAGCCGTCTTTTTCAAAGTTTCAATGGCTTCGGAGTATTTGCCGCGTTTTTCAAGAAGCACCCCGAGTTGGTAGTGAGTCTGTGGCAGCTTTGGATCGTAATGCAAGGCTTCGCGCAACAGCCGTTCGGATTCCTCCAGGTTTCCTCTGGCGGTCAGAACGACCGCGAGATTGACGTGCGGCCAAGGTGACGGCTTCGCCTGAAGGCGATTCAGTTCGATCGCTTTGCGGTAATAAAAGATCGCCTCATCGAATCGGCCGAGAAAGTCGTAGCACAGCCCGAGGTTGTCGTAAGCCCGCATCATTCGGGGATCGAGCTCTATCACTTTGAGCAACCTCGCCATCGCCTCATTGTATCTCTGCGCGTCATAATCGAGCCGCGCGAGCCAGTAGAGGTAGAGAGGACTTTGAGGGACGGCCTGGACGAGCTTCTCCAGTTCAGCCCGCGCCCAGTCGCTGCGTTTGAGTTTGATGTATGCCATCGCAAGCGTGAATCGGCTGCGCTCGTCGAGCGGCGAGATGGCCCCGGCTTTTTTGAAGGCGATGGCGGAATTGAGATAATCTCCATCGATGAAAAATATCCCCGCCGCCATTCTGAGCAGCTCGGCGGATTTCGGGTTTCTGTTGATCTCTTCGATCAGGATAGTCTCGGCCCGTTTGTAATCGCGTGCGGCGAAGGCTTTTTCCAGCTCATCGCGGCGCGTGGGATCGAGAGATGAGCGGCGGATGCCGTGAAGGATCGGATCGGATGCGATCGATTCCTGGTCGATTGTGCCGGTTTGAGCAGCGATAAGCGGGAAGGACGAAAGAAGAAGTGTCATTAATAGTATGGGAAATAATATGGGAAATTTTGAAATGACCCTTCGCATAGCATAAGATTAATACTAACCACAAAAAACACAACAAGATAAAGCGCCCAGAGCAAGAATTATGAATCGCATTCGAAACAGTCTGAAATATTTCGTTTGTTTCGTTATTTTTGTTTGTTTCACGTTCTCCTGTTTCATCGCCAAGGCGCAGACTGGCAATGAGCAGCGCATCATCCAAATTCAAGAATTGATGCAACAGGGCAACCTATCCGCGGCGCGTAAACTTTTATCCCAGTCGAAGAGGGAATATCCGGTCGATCCCGGACTTGACAACTTGCTCGGGATCATCGAAGCGCAGGAAAAGAACTACAAAGCGGCGGAGGCTGCTTTCCAACGCGCCATCGCGCGCGCGCCGAAATTCACCAACGCCTATTTGAATCTGGGACGGCTCTATCAGCAAAACCCCACAGCCGATGCGGAAGCGCTACCGAAAGCCCTGCAAACCTATCGTAAGGTTTTGCTCTATCAACCCGATAATCTCGAAGCCAATTATCAAACCGCGGTGCTGCTTCAATTGCGCGGAGATCACCGGGCATCGCTCGCGCAGCTTACACGATTGCCGGAGGACTATCGGCGTAGCGCCCAGTCTCTCTCGCTCTACTGCGCAAATTATACCGGTCTCGGTGACCACCTACGCGCCCATGAAACGGCGGACATATTGATAAAACATCCGAATTTTTCCGAGGCGGATGTGATGTCGATCCTCCCCTCGCTCGCAAAAGTGCGGGAATCTGATCTCTCGGTAAAATTGCTGGAAGCGCTAATCGAACGAAATATGGGATCGCCGGAAGCGATCTACCGTCTGGGTCTGCTCTATGAGCAGCTGAGCCGTTTCGACGATGCGCGAGCGATGTTGGAAAAATCGGTGGCCGGCGGAAAGCCGCTCGCCGGATTGCTCATCGACCTCGCGCGGATCGCCCACAAGCAGCGCGACTACAAGGGGGCGCTCGGTTATCTGGCGCACGCCCGAGATCTCGAACCGCAAAATGCGAGTATCCACTATTTCTTCGGTATTGTTTGCATCGATATGAATCTCGGCGCGGAAGCGCACGCCGCGCTGAGCAAAGCGGTCAACCTGGAACCCGAAAATCCGCAGTACACCTTCGCTATGGGGTTTGTCTCTTCACACCGGCGCAATCCCGAAGAAGCGATCCCGTATCTGGAGAAGTATTTGCAGCTAAAGCCGGGCGATCCGCGCGGCCGTCTGATTATCGGTATGGCATATTTCAGAAGCAAAAATTATGAAGCCGCGCGAATAGAACTGATGAAAGCCGCAAAGAATAAAGAGACTGCGGCTACCGCCCAATATTACCTGGGCAGCATCGCCCGTCAGGAGAACAGAATAGATGAAGCCGTACGCGATCTCGAGCAGGCTTTGCAGATCAGACCGGATTATGCGGATGCCCTGGCTGAATTGGGGCAGTGCCGCCTGCAACAAAGAGATTATGTGAGTGCAGAAAAACTTCTGCGGCAAGCGCTCGAGATCGATTCTCAGCATTACAACGCGAACTTTAATCTCTTGACTCTGTTTAGCCGCACAAAAGACCCGCGAGCTACCGAACAGGCGACAAAATTCGATGAGATAAAAAAAAGACGCGAGGAGAGAGCGCAGGATTTTATGCGAGGCATCGAAGTTCGACCATATCAGTGATTCTTAGAGCCGGCTTAAAAACGATTTTTTTCATCATTTTACGCTTGTAAGTGATCTATGAAGGGTGAATAATCCGTACTCACAAATGTTTGGGGAATATTAGGGACGAACAGCCTCGGCAAATTAACGATAAGTCCTTGATATTGGTCAACGCTGAGAATTATTAATATAATAAAGTAATAGATCTATCTGGTTTTCAACTGAAGAATTATCAGGCATAATAACGCCCTTACGAAAACGGAAAAAGAAGAGTGCCTCGCGAAATATATCCCCCACAACTCAAAATAGCCAAAGGTAGAACGCATATGAAGAAATCTGGTCTCTCTCTGGTTTTTTCGCTGCTTGTATTGTTAGGGATTAATGGACATACAGCAGCCCAATCAACTCGATACACGGTTCAGCTTGAGGCTACACAAGAGCTTGATGTAGCGCTTAATAAGGTGAAGGGATTCAAGGGACAGGGCTTGGATGCATACATTGTCAAGATCGATGTGCAGGACAAAGGGACCTTCTATCGTATACGTGTTGGGAATTTTCCGACTCAGGCTGACGCTCGCAAATACGCCGCTGATTTGCAAAGACTGGGCTTTTCCAGCGAATTCTACATTGCCCCTTACGAGGCTCCGCAGGGTGATTTGCCCGAAGCGGCACCAACGCGCGGTGTAGCAGCGCCGGCAGCCGGAGCTGGAAGCACTCCGCCGGCCAAGGAACAGCCGAAGAAGGAAGAACCGAAGCAACCGGCGCCTTCTGCGAGTACGCCTCCGCCTGCACCGCCGGCTAAAGACCCGGCGAAGCAATCGGCGGCGTCCGCGAAAGCTGCGCCGGCGGGTGGCAATGAGCAAAAGCTAGTCGCCAACCTTACCAGCGCGACGACCAATCCGATAACGCCTCCGGCACCCGCGCCGGTTACGGCCGCCCCTGCGGCTGCGGCGGTCAATCCGGCCGCCCTCAATTTCATCAGGTTCCAGGACCAGGCGATCGGTTACTCGTTCGAGCGGCCGCAGGCCTGGGAAGGCGGCCAATTGGATACGAAAGATACGCAGGATCAGAAGGTCAGCGCCGGCGCCCTCTTCAAGTCTTATCAGGATTCGGCGTTCATAACCGCCATCTGGAACACTCTGGAAAAGGCCAACAGTCCCGAACAGGATAACGACCTGATCGTTCAGTTGATTCTCCAGAGCATGGGATCTGACGCGGGAACACAACAGATGACCGAGACGAGTCGCAAGGTCGTGAGCGAAAACGGAACCATAAAGACCTATCTCGATTTAAAAGCGACCTTCAAATCACAGGGCCAGGAAGGGCCTCTCGATTTCCTCGGCAAGGGTGTGATCGCACGCACCAACAAGGGAATCCTGCTTGTTGTCGCCTTCTATTGGCAGGGTGGCCCGCCATACGTTTCAGGCGTAGCGGACAAGATCATCGCATCGGTGAAGCCGCCACTATAAGTCACCAAAAATCGCAATAGGACAAAAAAACCAAAACAAGTATATCCGGAGCTTGTTATGAGTTTTTTGTCCTTATGCATTTTTTTGGTGAATTTTATTTTTATGATTGAGCGAGAAACTTCTTTGTCTCGGTAAGGAAGATTTCCAACTGATCGTGATGCACCCAGTGGCCGGCATCCGGCACCTTTACGATCTTGTAGTTTTTCAAAGCTGACGCCCGGCCATCAGTCTCCGGATCGATCGACCAGCTCTCCATACCCCAAAACAACAATACCGGACAAGTGATCCGACCCAGAATCTGCCTTACATCATCCTGGTGGTGACCATGAGGTGGGAATGGGCGCGCGAAGTTATCGAATTTCCAGATCAGCGATCCATCGGAGTTCCAATTCGTTCCGTGCAGCGTAAGATGCCGAGCGACATCATCGGTGAGATGTGGGTTTGCCTCCTTCATCCGATTAACTGCCGAGTCGAGCGTCGGGTAACTGCGGGGCTCCCGTTTCTCGATGCTGCGGATCTCGTCGATCCATCTTCTCAGCCGCTTGGGCGCAGGATCATGTACGTGATGAGTGGGGGGCGGCCCTAAACCTTCGATCGAAACGACCTTCTGGACGCGCTCGGGAAAGACGCCGGTATATGCCAGAACAATTATGCCACCGAGCGAGTGGCCGATGAGATAGATCGGGTAATCGTTTATCACGTCAGCGAGAGCTGAGAGATCGAGTACGTGTTCGGCAATTGTGTAGGATGCGCCGGGTGCATGCTGGCTGTTACCGTGACCTCTAAGATCGACCGCGTAGATGTGAAAGTCATCTCGTAACGCGCGCGCCACCCAATCCCAATTGCGCGCGTGATCGAGGCCGCCATGAACCAATATCAACGTCGGCTTGCCCTCAGTGCCCCAATCCCAGAACTGCAGTTTAAGACGATGGGAGTAGAAGAAATGTGAGATGGGTTCCAATACTGTAATCCTTCCTCAGAAATAGTATTCAGTATTCAGTTTTTAGTTTTCAGTTTGCGGTTTAAGCTGCCGATCGAGACGTTCTATCTGAAAACTGAAAACTGAAAACTGCTGTTATGCTATCGCGGCCAATGAACGACATCAAGAAAGGCAGCGCGATACATTTTTTCGGATTCGATCCTCTAAATTTTCGGATGTTGTTTGTTACCGATCTTCTTTATCTCACCGGATTTAACTTCACTATAATTATTAAATATTGTAATGGCATTGGATAGCTGAAATCCATGATTACCTATTTCTCATCGACGAATTAAGATTTGGATGGAATATGACTTGCCTCTTTTGAAATCAGTGGATTACCACGCCACAACTAGGCATACAGAAATAAACGGAAATATTAATAAATAACTGTTCTGAGCGAGGGTGCAGTACAGGGAGTGGAAGAAACCTGCGGCTTGGTGCTTGGTTAGCCAGCCATCGATGCTCGGGTCTCTAACGCTCGCATACAAATCCGCGTTATCTGTACGCTCACCGGCATAGGAGAACATTGTTGAAAAACGTATTTATCACATTTTCGATCTGTCTTTTGATATCGCTAAATACAAGTGCGCAGACTGCCGGCACCTCTCGCATAACGGGAGTTGTTCAGGACGCCACGGGGGCAGTTATACCTGATGCGAAGGTCATCTTGACGAACGAGGGCACCAATGTTTCGTTCACATTCGACACTACATCGGCGGGTGTTTATGTATTCGACGGTATACAGCTCGGTTCATACACGGTGACCGTCGAAAAACAGGGTTTCAAGAGATTTATTGCGAGGAACAACATCCTCACGGTCGGACAACCTTTGACGGTCAACGTCAATATGGAGGTTGGAATAGCTAACGATACGATCGAGGTGACCGGTGGTTATGAACGCGTGCAGACATCGACCTCGGGAAACTTCGGCGCGACTGTCGACAACAAGATGCTGACCGAATTGCCACTTGGTCTGGATGCGGGCAGTGGCGGTCGTAATCCGCTGGTCTTTGTGCGGCTGCAGCCAGGTGTGGCGGTCGGCTCCAATACGGGCGGAGGTTCGCATGTTAACGGAGCGCGCGATCGCGCCTTCAACTACACGCTGGACGGAATCGACATCAACGAGTCGTCCGCCGGAGGAGCGGAATTTTCGCCGCTGCGCACCAATCCCGATAGTCTTCAGGAGTTGCGCGTTATCACGAGTAACGCAACAGCTGAATGGGGGCGGAGCAGCGGCGCCCAGGTCGCGCTCGTCACCAAATCGGGGACCAATCAATTTCACGGAAACCTATTCTACTTCCATCGCAATGCTGCACTCGCAGCGAATGAGTGGGCCAACAACCTGAACGGCATAGCCAGACCGGCGCTGCGCCAGCATCAATATGGCGGCGATCTTGGCGGCCCGATTTTCAAAGACCGCACCTTCTTCTTTTTCAATTATCAGGGCCAGCGCCAGATCTTCCCGGTATCGCGCAACAGAACCGTCTATACCGAGACAGCGAAACAGGGGGTATTCCGTTATGTCGCGGGAGGGCGCAACACCCCCGCCGGTCAGGCCGGCGCCGGTGTCGATGCTGCGGGCAATCCGTTGCTGCCGCCTTGTAGCGCAACCGTCACAGCCAATTGCATCGCGAGTTACAACATCGCCGCTAACGATCCGCGCAGGCTCGGCATCGACCCGACCATCCAGGATAATGTCTTGAGCCTGCTCCCGCCGCCCAATAATTTCTCGATGGGAGACGGCTTGAACACTGCCGGTTATGTCTATAACGCCACCCGGCTCGACCCACAGCGCGATTTCGTCTTCAAGATCGACCACAAAATAAATGATCTCCACAACGTATACGTGCGCTATGCCTGGGGGAAGCAGGATACGCTCAATGACACCGCGAATGACGGGGAACCGGCATTTCCTGGATTGCCGGCGAAGGTTAATACGACGCGCGATCCGCGCAACCTGGCGGCGTCCTATCGTTGGGTGATCAAGCCGAGCCTGGTCAACGAGGTAGTGGGAGGCTTCAACCATTTCACGTTCGATTTCATCAATCCCTCGGCAGGGGATCAGGCGTTTTCGATCCTCGGGGTAAATCCGACCGATCCGCTCGATTTCACGTGGGGCAATCTGCGAACGATCAATACCTATCAGATCGTGGATAACCTGAGCTGGACCAAGGGCGCACATCTGATCAAGACCGGTATCAATTTTCGTTATCAGCAGCACGAGGACATTCGTGGCTCGCTGGCGGGGGCCAATGCGCAAACGATCGTCAGGATTCTGGGACCACAATCGACGAGCCAGGCGGTCAACCCGGGCTGTCTCACCGGGGGGCCGGGAGTTGGAGGGACGACGGGCATCAGCGCGGACGGGCAGGAGCTGTTCTGTTTGCCGTCATTGGGTAATGAGACGGCGGCAGGTATCAACTCGAATGATCGGACGAGACTGCAGCACACAATCAACGACCTGCTGGGCCGCGTCTTCGCGGTCACGCGCGGGTTCGCCGCGAATGACACTCTGTCGGGGTATGATGAGCCGGGCTCGCTCTTCGTCAACGACTCGCGATACGGCGAGTACGATTTCTATCTGCAAGACACGTGGAAACTCCGCCCGAACCTGACGTTAGATATCGGCCTCCGGTATGAGGCGAAGATGACTCCATTTGCACGCGGACGGCTCTTTGCACCGAATCAGCCGGTCAAGGTTAATGCACCCGCTACCGACGCACTGCGCTGGGAGGACAAGGACCTCTATGAGAGCGATTTGAATAACTGGTCGCCGAGCATCGGTCTTGCGTGGGACCCACGTGGTGATGGCAAGACCTCGATACGCGCCAACTATCGTCTGTCTTATGACCGCATCAATACCTTCCTGTTGTCGAATGCGATCTATAACACCATTCCGGGTGTGACATTCGGCGCGGTCGACACAGAATTCGGGGTTTCGGGAGGTCCCGTGGGCACCGGAGGGCGCATCAGCGATGGCATCCCCGCGCTTCTCCCACCTGCTGGCTCTAATCCCACAGCTCAGTTGCAGCCGGCGCCATTCGGATCGGGCAACATAACAGTGATCGATCCCTCATTCCGATCGCCGGCGACCAGCCAATGGCAGCTCGATATTCAACGAGAGATCGGCAGGAATATCGTCGTTGAGGTCGCTTACATCGGCCGCCGCGCATCGGGTCTCTTCGGGGCGTACAACATCAATCAGGTAGATATTATCAATAATGGATTTCTGAACGAATACAAGACTGTTTCAGCGGGCGGGAACAGCTCGCTCTTCGATCAACTTTTCGCCCCCGACTCACGCCGCAACGTCGCGATGAACGAATCAGGTTCCGCCTTTGTCCGTCGCCAATTCGCCACCGATATTGCCAACAACAACGTTGCGGCCGTCGCGGCTGACGCGGCGGGGCGCATTCAGGGAGGCCGCTCATTGCTTGAGCTTGCCGGGTTGCCGACAACATTCTTCCGCCCGTTTCCGCAGTTTAACGGCATCACGGTGGTCGACTCGAACGACTACTCGACCTATCACGGCCTGCAGGTAATGGTGCAGCGGAAATTCGCACAAGGCGTGTCGTTTCAGGGTTCATACACATTTTCGAAATCGCTCGATACGCGCTCGTTTGATCCGGCCTTTACGACTGTAGATACCATGCCTAGCAGGCAACAGGCAGCGTCGACTCCGTTTGATATCTACCGCCGCTATCTCAACTATGCGCGGTCGGATTTCGATCGGACGCATGTCTTCATCGGCTATGCAACCTGGGATCTGCCTTTCGGCAAGAACGGCTTGATCGGCAAAGGAGCCTCCGGATTTCTGCAGCGCTTCATCGAGGGTTGGAACGTCAATGGCGTTTTGACCGCCGAAACGGGCCGTCCTTTTACGGTCTTTTCCGGCTTCGGCCAGTACAGCAATATCGTCAACTCGACGGCCAACTGCGATGGTTGTTCGCGTTATATGGGCGGGATCGATAAGAATGCCGCCAACTTCGGAGGCGTGCCCGGCTATTTTACGACTGAGGATATCGCAAAATTTTCGCAGCCCGGTCCGGGTGAATTGGGTAATACCGGTCGCAATTATTTCACCGGGCCTGGTCTCTGGAACATCGATATGGCCATCTTGAAGCGCACGAGCTTCGGGGAGAATAAAAATTTCGAACTGCGCTTCGAGTTTTTCAATGCGCTCAACCACGCGAATTTCGCATTCCCGAACATAAATTTCATGATCCGGAATGCCGTGCTGAGCAACACATCGTTCGGACGCATTCTGGATACCGGGAGCAACGAATCGCGCAAGATACGCATCGGCGCGAAGATCAACTTCTAATCAGCTGCGGAGGCAGAGAGACAGAATCAAGGAGCATATTCCATGAAAGGGCGTTTTAAAGCTTTGCTGATCACCATAGTTCTATCCGTTCTGCTGGTTGCGAACGCATTCGCCCAGGCGAACTCGCGGATCAGCGGGACTGTGACCGATGCGACGGGCGCCGTCATACCCGGAGCGAAAGTCACGGCCAAAAACGAAGCGACCGGAGTCACTCATACCCAAACGACGACTGGGGCCGGGTTGTATTCTTTTCCGGGGCTGCCTGTCGGATCATATTCCGTCATGGTCGAGCTAACCGGTTTCAAGACCATCGACAAGAAAAGCAACATCCTCGAAGTCAATACGCCGCTCGTCGTCGATTTTGCGCTCGAGGTAGGGGGGACAAACGAGATAATCAACGTCGAAGGCGGTTACGAGCGTTTGCAGACAAGCAACGCGACGATCGGTAACGTCGTCCCGCAAAAGGCTATCGAATCGCTCCCGCTGAACGGTCGCAATCCGCTCTCGCTGATCACGCTCGAACCCGGGGTCGTCCAGCGCTCGTCCGGCGGCATCGGCGCGGGGGTGCACGTCAACGGCTCGCGCGACCAGGCTTTCAATGTGACGATCGACGGCATCGAAGCCAACGAATCGTCGGTCCCGAACCCTGTCTCGAACCTCTACCGGTTGAACCCGGACAACGTTCAGGAGTACAAGGTTACGACCAACAACGCCACTCCCGAAGAGGGGCGCAACAGCGGCGCTTCCGTCTCGATCGCCACTCGCGGCGGGCAGAACGAATTTCACGGCACGGTCTTCGAATTCTTGCGCAACACCGCGCTCAACTCCAACGAATTCTTCGCCAATACGAACGGCACGGAAAAGCCCGATATCAAGCTTCACCAATACGGATTCGAAATCGGCGGGCCGATCAGGAAGAACAAGACGTTCTTTTTCGGGAGTTGGCAGGGACAGAACGTGAAGTTCTCGCAGCCGATCGATCAGACTTTCGGTTTCCCGACTATGTTCACTCCGACAGCGCTCGCGGGAAAGTTCCGATATCTCAAAGGCGGCGTGAACAGTCCTACGCTCGTCGATCCCCGAACCGGCGCGCTCGCTCCCGGAGTCCGCGAATGCACGGGTGCCGGCGACACCAGCTGCATCGCCACTTACGACATCTATGCTAACGATCCGCGCGGGATCGGCATCGACCCGGTCATCGCCCAGCTCTTCAATTCTTATCCGACGCCGAACAATTATTCGATCGGCGACGGATTGAATACCGCGACCTACTCGTGGAATCCGCCGACCGAGACTCAGGGGCCGCATTGGGCAATCCGCCTCGATCACGTCATCAATGAAAAGAATTCGATCTTCGTACGCTGGCTGCAGGCAGATCAGAATACGCTCCGCGGCGATCCTTTGAACTCTCGCCCGCAGGTCTTTCCCGGATTTCCGCCGCTCGGCGAAGTCTTCCGCGCGACTAAGAACCTGGCCGTCGGATATCGTTCACAGCTCACGCCGACGATCGATAATGAATTTATCGTGGGGTTCGCCCGCTTCGTTTTCCTCTTCACCCAGGCCGAGGCGAATCCCGCCTTTCCGAATATTCCCCCGTATGACTTTGAACTGGCGGACGTACCCTTCATCAATACGCCGCGCACTTTCCGCGCGGTGACGACGCCGCAATTTATTGACAACATCGGAATCCTGAAAGGTGCGCATCAATTTCGCGCGGGCATCAACGTGCGTTTCTACCAGCACAACGATCAGCGTGGGCAACCGGGCGGTGTGAACGTCACCCCGACTATTTCGTTCGATCCCCAATTGTTGCCATCAGAACTGCAACTGAATCCACCTCAGGGTGCGACGGAAGGGATCAGCGCGAACGATCTGGACCGTTTGAATGATACGACCAGCGAACTGCTGGGTATCCCTTCCCGCTTGACTCAGCTCTATATCGGCGACCTGAATGCCGATGCTTTCCTGCCCTTCACCCGCAACGGCCAGGTATCGCTCTTCGCCGTCGGAACCCGTCTGAAGCAATACAACATTTACGCGCAGGACGAATGGAGGCTGCGCCCTAATCTGACGATCAACTATGGGTTGCGAATGGAGCTCAATACGCCGCCGAAGGAGGCGGCGCAGCGTGTGTACGTCCCCGATCAGCTGATCGACGGCTCGCAGGGGCCGGTCACTTTCAGCCGAGGGAAGAGCTTTTACGAAGACGATAACGCGTTGGCTTTCGGCCCGCGTCTGGGCATTGCGTGGAGTCCGGGGCGCAACAACAAGTTCGTTATTCGCACCGGCTACGGCGTCGCGTTCGATCCCATATCGTCGTTCCAGGTGACTGCCGTATCGGGACGTCCGCCGGGATTGATCGGCACATGTCAGGTGACTGTCGGCTTAGCGCCTCCGGCGGGCTGCGCATCTGTTCAAGCGATCCAGCGCATCGCCGAGGGCTTCCCGACAGAGTTGCCTCCGCCGACGACGAAACCGTCTTCCTTCCTCACCTTGCCGGCCGCGCTCTTGGGCAACGCGCCTCCGGTTACAGTCTTCGACCAGAAGTTGAAATTGCCCACGGTCCATCAATGGAATTTGAATTTGCAGTATGAACTGCCCATGGGGATTGTCGCGCAGGGCGCCTACATCGGCCGCCGCGGCACGCGCCTGCTGCGCGCCTACGACATCAACCAGATCGACGCCCAACCGATTTTGCCCGATTTTCTGGCGATGCAGCAGAATGTGGCCAAAGGTTGTAATCCCGACGGATTGGGCTGTCCCGTGGGCGTGACCGGAGCGCTGATCTCGATCGTCAATTATCCATTGGTCCCGAATGGTCCGAGAGGCCCGTTGCAGCAGGGTTTTGTCAACTCGACCACGACGAGAACGGACCTGAGACAGAACGGAGCGGGCAATTTTGCCGGACGAGTCGAGCAGACCACGCTGGATTTGCGGCTGCGCCCGAACCAGCAGTTCAGCAGGATCACCTACATCGACTCGGGCGGAAATTCCTGGTACCACGCCGCGCAATTCACTTTGCGCAAACGGTTCGAGAAGGGATTGCTCTTCGGATTGGCTTACACGTTCGGCAAATCAACAGACGACCAGTCTGTCGACCCGGTAGGCCCGAGTTCGGGCGGCGCACTTTCGACCACAAATTCGCGGACGCCTACGGATGCGCGCAACTGGCGCGGCGAGCGCGGGCGGTCTGATTTCGACCGCACTCACGCCTTGTCCGCGAGCGGCCTCTGGGAATTGCCGATCGGTAGAGGGAAATGGCTCAAGACCGACAACGGCATTCTCAATACGATCGCCGGTGGATGGGCGGTGAACGGCATCTTCACGCGGATGTCTGGAGAGCCGTTCACTCCTCGCAGCGGCGTGAGGACCGCAAATTACTCACACGAATCGCGTGTCGATGTAATCAAACCGGTCGAAGCAAAATTGCAGGAAATATCTGATGTGGCTGGCCCCGTGCTTTTCCCCGACAATTCAGCGTTCGCGATCCCACAACCGGGATCGAATGGCGCCGGTCGCAACATATTCACGGGGCCGAGTTATTGGAACCTGGACATCGGTATTAACAAGAATTTCCAATTGACCGAGCGATTCAAGCTCGATATCCGCATGGAGATGTTCAACGCGTTTAACCATACGAACTTCGACAATATCCGCGATGCGTCGATCGAAAACGCATCGAGCTTAACTTCGCCGAACTTCGGCCAGACATGTTGCGCCGCGGTGGCTCCGCCGACGACGCAGACGATCATTCAGACGGGCGAAGCCGCGCGCGTCATTCAGTTCGCAGTGAAGGTGAGGTTCTGAAGAAGAACGGTAGTGAGTTGATAGTTGATAGTTGATAGTTCGTATAGATTGTCGCCACAGTCAATACGAACTATCAACTATCAACTCCTTACTGTTCTTTTTAGAGCAAAATTTCGTCCTTATAACACCACGCCCAGTCCTCTCCCGGCTCGAGCGATTTGATGATCGGGTGCCCGGTCTCGTGCGAGTGCCCGGTCGCGTGCTTGTTCTTTGACGAATCGCAGCAGCCGACGTGGCCGCAGGTCATACATATCCTCAGATGCACCCACGAATCGCCGATTCGCAGGCAATCCTCGCACCCGCGGGCGCTGGGTAAGACCGGGCGCGTTTGATCGAGGTGCGAGCACGATGGATGCGGACGCGCAAGATTCAGCTCTACTATTTTTTCCGGATCGAATTTTATTTTCACTTCTTCACTCGCAGATATCTCCTGAGAAGCAGACGGGGCAGACGAGGCAGACGGCGCAGGCCGGAAGATGGCGGCGCTCCGCGCAAATGCATCGGATGGCCCCGCCAATATCAACTGGTCGCCTGCTCTCAGGCGTAAATTGCCGTTGAGATCTCTCAAATCTTTTCCGTTACGCTTCACCGTTTGAACCGTAATGGAATATCTCTTCTCGAGCTCCAATTCGGCTATGGCACTGCCGGCGGCCTGCGAGCCGGCGCGGATGAGGACGGTTCTCGTATCGAGACAATCCTCCCCCGGATGGCATCTCACCACCGGTTCCTCATCAATCGTTTCATTCAAGAGTGCAGCGTAGCCTCCGTTTCTGACAGCCGCTTCGTGAGCCTCGATCTCTTTGGCTGAGATGCGGTAATCTCGCAGAACTTCGGCAAACAGTTGTACGATGCTCTCCAACTCTTCTGCTATGACGAGATCGGCTCCCGCCTCGGTCAGAGGCTCGACATCGCTCGTGTAGCGTGTGCGGACGACTAATCGCATTGTCGGGTTCAGTATACGAGCGACCGTCGTTATACGGTGAGCCATGGCAGGATCATCATCGGCGATGATCATCATCTTTGCGCGCTCGATTCCGACAAGATAGAGCGTATGCTGTTTGCTCGAGTCGCCGCGCAGCACCGGAAGCCCATCAGCCTCAGCTTCATTGGCGCCACCGGGGCTCAGGGTCGTGATAATGAAGGGGATATTCGATCCGTCGAGCACGCGCACGAGCCGCCGCGCAGCCTGACCGTAGCCGGCGACGATGACGTGGTCTTCGAGTCGCGGAATGTCCGATGGCGGAGATGCGGTTTCAACTCGGGCCTGCTCCTTTGCCTCTATCCGATGTTCGAGCCGACCGGAAAGTTTTACGCCGAGGGTCGAGAGGAGCGGCGTCAGAATCATCAGAATCACGCTCGCCGCGATGAATGTCTGCGATCCCGCTTCCCCCATTCCTCCGGGCGAGAGTCCCGATTCTCGTCCCGCCCTTGCGAGAACAAAGGAGAATTCGCCGATCTGGGCGAGCATTAATCCGGAAACGGCGGCCAGGGGTAGCTTATAACCCAGAGCCAGCACACTTATTCCGGTTGTTACCAGTTTGATGATCAGCACAAGAACAATCGCCGTGAGCACGAGCGGGAGGTTGTTCATCAGAAAGTGAAGATCGAGCAGCATCCCGACAGAAATGAAGAAAGTCGCGCTGAAGAGTATCTGCAGCGGCATCGTTTCGCCCAGCGCGTGTTCGCTGAAGCGGCTCTCGCTCACTAGCAGGCCGGCGAGAAAGGCTCCCAGCGATAGGCTCACACCTGCGAGGCTGGTGAGATATGCCGTGCCGAAGCAGATGGCGATCACAGTCAGAAGGAATAACTCCGGCGAACATGTGAGAGCTACCTGCTCGAGAATTTTCGGCATCAGTCTGCGCGCGAAGAGCAGCACGACGATGATGATTGCGATGGCCTTCCCGAGTGCCAGGACGATGCCTTCCGGCGAACCCGCGGATCCGCTGAGCACGGGCACGAGCAGCACCATGACGATGATCGCCAGGTCTTGAAAGATGAGCAGTCCGAGGTTGATCTGGCCGTGTGCGGAGTTCGTTTCGCCCCTGTCCGATAAAAGCTTCAAAACAATAGCGGTCGAGCTGAGCGCGATGAGAAGTCCCGTAAAAAGAGCCGGGCGCCAATTTATACCGAACAGCGCGAGCAGGGCCAGCGTCGCGATGGTGGCAAGCGTCACCTGTAGGCCGCCTCCGATGAAGATCAGCCTCTTGATGCGCGCCAGTTTCTCCAGACTGAATTCGATGCCGATGGTGAAGAGCAGCAGCACCACCCCAACTTCCGCGGCGGAGTTGACCAGCTCATCATCGCGCACAAATCCCAATCCGTTAGGTCCGATCGTGACGCCCGCCAGAAGAAACCCGATGATCGGAACCAATTTCAGACGGTAGCAGATATACGCGATCCCGGCGCCCGCGACGATCAATGCGACGACTTCCGGCAAAAACCCCGGGATTCCAGCGGCAGCAAATTTTGCAATTGGGACGCCGAGGCTCGCAGAGGAATAAATATAGATTAGATGATCAGCTGTCTCCATGTCTCCTCTGGAAGTCCCCGGGAGCGTGCGCTCGCGCGCCGCCTCCCTGGTGTTTTCATTGTTTATGCAGCGTCCACGAATGTACGGCTTTTCCGCGTATCTCGTGGGGGCTTTAATCGAACAGACTCCCTTGTGCTGTCGGGCGGCGGAATGTCTTTCGACGATCCTTCATCTCGTATCTCTTCTGGTTGAGGCCGAGCCTTCGCGCATGGATGCTGAAAGTTTGCACGACCATATCCCAATAAGGCCCTTCGCCGCGCATGCGTTCTCCGAACCCGCTGCGATTCAAGACGCCGCCTTTCACTTCTTTAATCCGATTGATGATCTTCTGCTCCCGCATCGGCAGCTTTTCCTGCAATCGTTCGAGAAAATAGGGCCGCACGCTGCCAGGCAAGCGCAGCAGGTTGATGAAGGCGGATGTTGCGCCCGCGTCACGCGCCCGTTCGAGTAATTCAGGAATCTCGTGTTCATTCAACCCGGGAATCACTGGAGCTATCCCCAGACCCACTTCTATACCGGCGTCGGCTAAATCTTTCATCGCTTTGAAACGCGCCTCGGGAAATGGCGCAAATGGTTCAAAGGCCCGATTGAATTCATGGTCGAGGAAGGGAATTGTAAAATTGACTCTGATATCGGCCTCTTCGGAAATTTGTTTGAGGAGGTCAAGGTCGCGGCGGATCAAGGCTGATTTCGTTAGGATGCTGACGGGATTACGAAACTCCAGACAAACTTCCAAACAACGACGTGTCAGTTGGTAATTCGCCTCGAGCGGAATGTAGGGATCGGAGGTGAATGAAAAAACGAGAACGTCGCCTTCCCAGCTCTTCTTCATGAATTCTTCGCGCAGCAATTCCGGTGCACGAATTTTGGCGACGATCTTCCGCTCGAAATCCGTTCCGGCGCCGAAGCCGAGATATTCGTGCGTCGGCCGCGAAAAGCAATAGGTGCAGCCGTGCGGGCATCCCCTGTAACAGTTGACCGAAAAATCGAACGGAATGTCCGGGCTGCTGTTATTCGTGATAATGGAGCGTGTCGATGTTTCTTCAAAGACTTCCAACCTGGCTTCCGGAGGCTCGCCGATCCATTCATGGTGAGTGGAAAGCCAGGGATTCGGCGGATTATTTACATAACGCATAAACCCTCTTTCTACCCGCTTGCTCTTTTTTTCCGCCTGCACCCATTAACAGTCTAACTCTCGTGTGTGTTATAACCAAGGCGTTCCTCAAGAGTAAAAATGGTGAGAGGGAATCAGTCAATATCGATCGATAAACCGCCCATCGTTACGCGAACCGAATGGGGTTGTCCCGATGGTCAGATAACGAATCACGGGGATTTATCATATTCCACGGTTACGCATCTGATCGTTCATCATACGGTAAACGACAACGATTCGCCGGACTGGGGTGAGGTTGTACTCAGCATCTGGAATTTTCACATCTTCGATCGGGGCTTCGACGATATCGGATACAATTACCTGATCGATCCGGACGGAGTGATCTATGAAGGGCGATCGGGCGGTGACGATGTACAGGGGGCGCATTTCAGCGGGGTCAATGCGGGAACGATGGGCGTCGCTATGCTCGGGACATTCACAGATGTCGAACCTGCTCAGGAAGCCCTCCTCGCCCTCAAAGTACTATTGGCATGGAAATGTCATCAACTCTGCCTGGACCCGATTGCGACCTCGATTCACGCGGCGTCTCAGCTCGAGCTAGATACGATCTCGGGTCATCGCGATGGCCCCGGAACAACTGAATGTCCAGGGGAGAGGCTCTATGATCTGTTGCCATTAATCAGAAGCGATGTTAATCAGATGCTGGCCTCAGCGAGGAATATCCGCAGCTAAAATGTCAAATAAAGACACATAAAGAAAGACCGTAGCTTTTCCCGCGGCTCGCTTCTATTTGTGGCCTTTTTGTTTGTGGTCGTTTGATTCTTATCTTCGATAATCGAGCCGCTCGAAGGGAGAGGTTAAACCGAGCAGTTCGAGAAACTGCTTGTTCTCGCGTAAATCCGAGAAATCCAAATCGTTCAGCGCTTGCGCGCGAAAACGAGGTTGAATTTGGATAGATCGCCTCAAATAATCGATCGCCTGATCGTGCGAACCCGTCTGCGCATGAGTTGCGGCGAGCGAATAGAGGAGATGTGGCTCATCAGGCCGCAGCCGCAGAGCCTTTTCGAAGAACGAGCGCGCTTGTGTGAAATCGCCGATGTTTAATGCGAAGACGCCCCGGTCATAGAGTTCATCAGCATTGCGCGGCATTGAAGGTGTATGCGCGAGTTTCTGATTGCAGACCTGTATATAGGTCTGCGCCCGTGAGATTATCTCAACCTCATTCGGGAACCGTGGCTGAAGGTTTTCGAACATAACTTTCGCTTCCGCATACTGGCGCCGATTGAAAACCTTGACCGCCTGTTCGAATGCGCGCAGAACTGCCGAAGATACCTGCCGCCGCGGCGGCTCAGGAGGTAATAGCGGCACCTTCGGTAACTGAGTCGCTCTGCGGACAACCAATGAAACTTTTCCTTTGCCCTTTGTTCGAACTTTCGTCGCCCGTGTTGCCCCTGCCCCTGCCCCTGTGGCTCCGGTTGCCCGGGTTACCCCGCGAACCTTTGATGCTCGGTGGAGCCTGGTTGCCCGTTTAACTTTTGGAACAGCTCTTGCCTTGGCGACCTTAGTAGCAACCCTCGATTTAGGATATGCTTTCGAAAGCGTCTTCGCCTTCTTCCTTGTGGCAATTTTTTTAGATTTCTCTACTCTCTTTATTTTCTTCGCAGAAGTTTTGGTCGATTTGGCGATCGCTCTTTTTATTCTTGCAGTTTTCTTCACGGATTTTGTTGCCTTCGGCTTCGCTTTGACCGTCTTCTTTAGCAATCTTTTCTTCGCAGTCTTTAGACGGGTTGAAGAGGGGGATTTAGCCTTGGCTCTGGGTACAGATTTTGAACCCGTCGCCTTAGTAGCAACTCTGATTTTGCCTTTCGATTTAGTTCTGTGACTTCTTGAGAGTGCTTCCCTCATACGTGCTTCCTTTATGGTTTGGAAGTTTTTTTTCTTTCTCTGCTTCTGCCGCTTTGTCCCTAAGTGACTGTTATTTAACAGATTATCGTGGTGATGTCAAATTTTGCTTTCTAAAAATCACTCAATAACACCTCGATCCCCGGGTTTTTGATACCTCCCGCCATATCTATAAGTTGATGCGGCTTATCAGCGAGCAGATACTAAATATTGATATGCCTATAGTTACTAGAGGCATGGTTTGGTTGGGCTGAGCTAATATTTAAGTTAAGGAAGTCAAATCTCTAATGATTTTACCATCAGATAACCGTCGCCGCCGTTGGAGTAATATTTACCCATACGTTGAACCACGATATATCCGAGTTGTTCGTAAAGTTTTTGCGCTGCGGTATTGCCGACACGGACTTCGAGTCGCACAGTGGTCACGGCTCGGGTCACGAAGCTACGTTCGATTTCGTGCAGGATCAATCTTGCCAGACCGCGGCGTCGATATTCGGGAGCGACACCGATGGTAGTGATATGGCCGACGCCGTCATTCTCGACGACCGCGATCGCGAATGCGCTCATCTCGTCGTTTTCCGACCTGATCTGGCGTGCTATGGTTTGAGGATTAGAGAGAAGATAGCGAAATGTCTCACGTTCATATGCCTCGCCATCAACAAAACACCTCAGATCGAGCTGCCACAACTCATTTAAGTCGGATAGTAGCAATGGGCGCAGGGCGCCTTTGAATGCTTTGGGAATTTTGTGACTGACAGCTCGCATAAGAAGAATTGAAAAGTGATAATTGAATTCAGCCAATA
This sequence comes from uncultured Acidobacteriota bacterium, assembly GCA_963796275.1. Classification (GTDB taxonomy): domain Bacteria; phylum Acidobacteriota; class Blastocatellia; order RBC074; family RBC074; genus JAKEHZ01. Next base: position 556,247 of record CAWCKY010000006.1, read on the forward strand.
TCAAAATGAATGGTAATCACTGTCAATCATCCATTATCAGTTATCGGTTAACAACTATCACTTAAATAAGAAGCATACAATCGCCATAACTATAAAAACGATATTGCTCCTCAACGGCGTGGCGATAAGCGCTCATTGTCGTTTCCCGACCTGCAAAAGCAGAGACGAGCATCAACAAGGATGATTGGGGCAAGTGAAAATTCGTCAACAGCGCATTTATAACGCGAAATTTGTATCCTGGATAGATAAATAATTCAGTTGAGCCGCACTCGGGTCGGATATTCCCATCAGGATCGGCTGCGCTCTCCAGGGCCCGCACGGTTGTTGTGCCAACAGCGATGATTCGCTTCCCCTCGCATTTGGCCGCATTAATCGCGACTGCAGCATATTCCTTGATTTCGTACCATTCAGAAGCGATGTGGTGTTCTTCGATCTGTTGCGTTCTGATAGGCTGAAAGGTCGCATAGCCGACGTGGTGAGTTAGCTCAATAATTTCCACCTCCCGCGCGCGCAGTTCATCGAAGATGCGAGGTGTGAAGTGCAGCCCGGCAGTGGGCGCGGCAATTGCTCCCCGCTGTCTGGCATACACCGTTTGATAACGCGGCTCGTCCAATCGATCATCCTCGATCCTCGAGCGTTTTATGTAGGGCGGCAACGGGGTGTTGCCAATTTCATCCACGATACGGTCCATGTCTCCGTCGCACGTAAATCTGATTTTACGCCGTCCTTCTTCCTGGACCGATGTGATCACTCCGCGCAGCCTGCCATTTCCAAATTCGATCTCTTCGCCGGCGCGCAAAGCTCTCGCAGGTTTGGCCAGAACTTCCCATTCTTCCTGGGAAGAACGCAGGAGAAGGATTTCAACCTGCCCGCCCGGCATCTCCCCCCTTTTGTCTTTAAAGATTCGGCGGCCGATCAATCTCGCGGGGAAGACGCGCGAATTGTTGAGGACGAGTACGTCCCCTTGATTGAAATAAGTGGGAAATTCGGCAAAAGTACTATCGCGCCAGGTACTGCTGCTTCTGTTCACAACTAGCAGACGCGAGCTATCGCGCTCCGGCAACGGTACTTGCGCGATTAGTTCTTGCGGCAGTTCAAAATCAAATTCTGAAATATGCATTTTGCATTGAATCAATTTTATTGATCAAGATAGCAAAAAATGAGACAAAAAACAGAAAATACTGTGTGTGCAATAAATGGTTATAGAAATCAACGTCATCGCTCCTGAGCGCCAGAGGCGCGCGATGTTATAGAGCTGTCGGTCTCCCATATCTCGCAAGCTCCGGAAGCTATATCTATATCGCGACTCGTCGGAGATTATGAGACCTGTGTATTCGATTGCTAAATACATCCGCTCCTCCGGAGCCGATCAAACCGTCGCTAATGACCAAATTTAATTTGCACAGTCCACTCAATTAAGATTTTGCCTGCTTTGTTTTCATACCCAATGAGTTATTGAAATAAATCCTTCTGCTGATCAATTGATTCACAATTGAGGCCGAGATGCTGATAAGCTGCCGGCGTCACAACGCGCCCGCGGGGCGTGCGGTTCAAAAAACCGATTTGAATAAGGTACGGCTCGTATATTTCTTCGATGGCTTCCTTCTCTTCATTGATTGCCGCTGAAATTGTGCCGACCCCGACCGGTCCGCCGTTGAATTTTTCGATAATTGTCGTGAGCATTTTTCGATCGACTTCGTCTAATCCGTGACGATCGACCTCCATGCGATTGAGTGCGTCGTTGGCGACTTCGGCTCTAATGACTCCATCATGCTCGACTTCCGCATAATCGCGGACGCGCCGCAGCAGCCGGTTGGCGATACGCGGCGTCCCGCGCGAACGCTGAGCGATGGCGTTCGCTCCATCCGGCTCGATCCGTACGCTCAGGATAGATGATGAACGTTCGACGATGACCCTAAGATCCTCGACTGGATAGAAATCGAGGTGGAAGTTGATGCCGAAGCGTCCGCGCAGGGGCGCGGTAATCAGCCCCGGGCGTGTCGTCGCGCCGATGAGGGTGAAACGGGGCAGATCTGAATTTGACCGAACGGGCCGATGGTCCCTGCCCGATCACCAGATCGAGTTCGTAGTCCTCCATCGCGGGGTAGAGTATCTCTTCGATAGCCGGGTGCAGCCGGTGGATCTCATCGATGAATAGCACGTCGTTTTCATCAAGGTTGGTGAGCAGCGCAGCCAGGTCGCCGGCCTTCTCGATTACTGGTCCTGCCGTCATTTTTATCGGTGCGTTCATTTCGCGGGCAATAATTCCCGCCAGACTCGTCTTTCCCAGTCCGGGGGGACCATTGAGCAGAACATGATCCAGCGCTTCGCCGCGGGCGATCGCTGCTTTGATGAAGATGGCGAGGTTGTCTTTGACCTTCCTCTGACCTATATACTCGCGCAGCCATTTGGGACGCAGAGATAATTCAATTTGTTCTTCGTCCATTGCTTCTACACCTGAGAACCGAAAAAAATCACCAAACGGTGAAAGTGAATAACAGACTCTTCATCCCCTGATTGATCAGCCGTTTATTTAGCGAGCTTCCGGAGCGCCTGTTTCAGCGTCGTTTCAAAATTTGATTCAGGCGCGTCTTTCAAAATAGTGAACACCGCTTTCTCGGCGGCCGCCTTTGGGTATTCCAGGTTGATCAGTGCCGAGATCACATCGTCCCGCATGGCATCGCCACCACTGGCGACGATCCCGGCGCGCAGCCGTTCTTCGAATTCCGGAGAAGCGAGCGCCGCCGCCTTATCCTTCAGTTCGACGAGCATGCGTTCGGCGGTCTTCTTGCCGACTCCGGGAATTGCGACAAGACGCGCCAGATCGCCGACGCGAATCGCATGAATCAACTCTTCCGCGCTCAAGCCCGAAAGCGCCGTGATCGCGAGTTTGGGACCGATACCCGATACTCCGATCAATAGCAGAAACAACTTCTTTTCCCGTTCGGTCTGAAACCCGTAGAGGTGCAGAGCGTCCTCACGCACGTAAGTGTAAACTCGCAAAGACACATCGGTTCCAACCTCGCCCAGAACATAAAATGTCGAAAGCGGTACGGTCAATTCGTATCCGACGCCTTGGGATGCCTCGACGATCACCGAATTGGGATGTTTTTGAATAAGTTTACCAGTGATTTGTGCGATCATAGGAGGTAGCGATAGCCTGTTGTCGTTCGCAGCTCACAGCTTGGTAGAGTATCAACTATCAACTATGAACTGCAAACTGCGATCCTACAACAGGTATCGGGAAATCAACTATCGACAGTGAACTGCAACCGAACGCAGCCATCCTGACACCGGCTGCCGACAAATTACTACCGGCGCTAAAAAAACACTAAGTTGACAGCCATTGCGCCGCTGAGATATCGTTGCTGACAGGCAAGAGAGCGGGAATAGCTAACTACAAGTGTATGAAGACAGAGAAGATTTCAGAACTCACTACGAACCGTCTTTCGGTCTATCTGCGTTGTTTGAATGAATTGGCGGCGACTGGAGTCGAGACTATCTCTTCACAGGCGATGGCCGAACAGTTCAATCTTAACTCGGCGCAGATCCGTAAAGATCTGGCTTACTTCGGAGAATTCGGCGTGCGCGGGGTCGGATATTATGTGGAAAACCTGCGTCAGCACATCCTCAAGATCCTCGGCCTGACAGTGAAACACCGCGTTGCGATCATCGGGCTGGGGAATCTCGGAATGGCCTTGGCCAATTATCATGGGTTCAATCAGCACAGTTTCGACATTGCAGCACTCTTCGACTCCGACACGGGGAAGATCGGGACGCGCGTTCGCAGCGGCCTGGAGATACAGAGCACGGACAACCTGAAAGAGATCATCAGGCAAAAAGATATCAATATCGCGGTTATTACTGTCCCGGCGACTGCAGCGGAGCAGGTTCTGGAAGATGTGACAGATGCCGGGGTCAGAGCTGTACTCAACTTCGCCCCCGTGCATTTGCATCCGAGGGCGGGTGTTAAAGTGAAGACGGTCGATCTGTCGATCTCACTTGAAAGTCTCTCTTACTTCCTGGCAAATCCCAGCGCGGACGGCGTAAACGTCGATTATCGCGACTTTCTGCGTTACGAACCCGAATCCAACGGCGCAGGGCAATGAAAGGGTTGGTGCCCTGAGATTGAGCTAAACCGCGAAAAAAGTAGATTACGACGAGAAAACCGCCGATGATTTTTCCTTTTCTTTCTTTTCCAGGTGGTTTATTTGTTTCAATGTTGCGAGGTTTGGTATAGAGCTACGAAATGGCAGATGAGCAGAAAGTACGTGAACAGATTGTTGAAATAGCGACGAACTGCTATGGTCGCGGATTGCTAGTGGCCGGAGACGGTAATATCAGCGTTCGTGTCGCGCCGAACCGTGTTATTGCAACACCGTCAGGTGTCAGCAAAGGATGGATGAAGCCCGGCATGATGGTAGCAGTAGATCTGGATGGCAATCCTCTAGAACCGTCCGAGTACAGAGTCTCAACCGAATGGCCGATGCACCGGTTGATCTATCAGTCTCGCCCCGATATACACGCCGTCGTACATGCGCATCCGCCTTATGCCACGGGGTTTGCAGTTGCCGGTTTATCGCTCGACAAAGCTATTCTATCCGAAGTCATTTTGACTCTGGGGTGTGTTCCGCTGGCGGCCTATGGAACTCCATCTACGAATGAGCTGACCGATGCGATTGAACCCTATCTTCAATACCACGATGCATTATTGATGGCCAATCATGGCGCGGTGGCATATGCAGATACGCTGGAAAAGGCGTATAACAAGCTGGAAACCCTCGAGCACACTTGCAGGATAAGCTTCATTGCACGAACGCTCGGGAATGAAAATACGATCCCCGGCCGCGCCGTGGAGAAACTCTTCGAGATACGCGAACGCAGCGGAGCCATGCGCCCCGAAGCGCGCGAGGGGCAGGTTTGCGGTAGAGCGGTGGACGGGGAGATGGGGCGGCGGGAAGATGGTAATGAGCATATCATTTTGACGCGCGCCGAATTGATCGAGTTGTTGACTGAATCGATCCGATTGATGAATAGGCATGTTTGAAACGAGAGGCGGGCAATGAACGAAAATAGCGACAAATGAGTTATTACGGCGCCGACGTCCGGAAGCGAAGATAAATCCGCACAAGTCATCAGCGTAGAGATAAATGACGACCAGGATGTGCGCTGGCAGTGGACGCACTATTCGGACGGGACGAGCGCGGTCACGGGTTACGAAATCATCAAGAAGCGCGAAAGGAGCGACGAGTAGATGGAAGCACTGGGAATGATCGAGACAAAAGGATTGGTGGCGATGATCGAGGCCGCCGATGCGATGGTTAAATCCGCCAACGTGACGCTAGTGGGGTATGAGAAGATCGGCGCCGGCTTCGTAACTGCCATCGTGCGAGGCGACGTCGCGGCAGTCAAAGCCGCAACCGATGCGGGAGCCGCCGCCGCGCGTCGTGTCGGCGAACTCGTCAGCGTCCATGTCATCCCGCGCCCGCACGCCGCTGTCGATGAGAACCTTCCTCTGACTATCGAAGCGAGGTTGAAAAAATGATGATGCCCCGAATCTGGAACCCAGGAATCTGTTAAAAACCAGACTCGAGTCTCCGGATTACGGGCTGACGTCATACCAGACTCCAGACACTTATGATCATCGGACGAATCGTCGGCAACATCGTTGCGACACGCAAAGACCCGAGGTTGGAGGGTAAAAAGCTGCTGCTCGTCCGTCCGCTCACTCTCCGGGGCGAAGACGAGAGCAACTATCTGGTGGCCGTCGACACGGTCGGCGCCGGATTTCGCGAGAAGGTTCTGGTCGTCTCGGGTAGCAGCGCGCGCATGGCGGAAGGGCTTAAAGATATACCGGTAGACGCGGCGATCATCGGTATCATCGATACGGTTGAGGTGACTGATTGAGTATGACAACTATCCGCATCGCGCTCGCACAGATAAATCCAACCGTAGGCGATTTCGCCGGCAACACCTCCAAAATAATCGCCAACGTCGAACGCGCACGGGATGCAGGGGCGGAGATCATCGCCGTCCCCGAACTCTCGCTCCCCGGATATCCGCCTGAGGATTTGCTGCTAAAGCCGCAGTTCATCGAATCCAATCTGAAAGCGCTCGGACAGATTGTCTCAGCATCAAAGGGCATCGTCGTAATAGTCGGCTGCGTGGCTAAATCCAGTGATATTCATAATGCAGCGGCGGTGATTTGCGATGGCGAGCTGAAAGGGTTCTATTACAAAAATTTTCTGCCGAATTACGGCGTCTTCGATGAGTATAGATATTTCGACGCGGGCCAGACCGCGCCTATCTACGCATACGCCGATGTGCTCATCGGTATCAACATCTGCGAGGACATCTGGTATCCGGGGGGGCCGACGCAAATCCAGGCGCTGGCCGGAGCGCAGGTAATAATAAATATCTCCGCCTCGCCATATTACGCAGGAAAAGGCAGTTCACGCGAGCGGATGCTCGCCACGAGAGCGGAAGATAACGCCGTCGCGCTGGCATATGTCAATCTGGTGGGTGGCCAGGACGAACTGGTCTTCGATGGTCAGAGCCTGATCTTCGATGAGCGCGGCGAAGTAATAGCGCGCGGCAAGTTGTTTGAAGAAGACCTCGTTATCGCCGACATCAATGTCGAACGGGTGTTCAAAGAAAGACTGCACGACCCGCGTCGAAGACAGGAGCGGATAGATGTCGCGAGTACCGGGATCAGCGTCGAGCGCATCCTCTTGCGCGAGCGCCCGTTCGATGAAAAAAGAGCGGCAGCATATGCAGGCGCGCCTGTCGGTCCGCCGGCGAAGACCTTTCCCGCAAGAGAACCGGCGATGTCGATTGCGCTTCCGGGCGGCGCCGAAGAGGTATACCTGGCTCTGGTCGTCGGGACGCGCGATTACGTCTGCAAGAATGGTTTCAAGAGAGTCGTCATCGGCCTCTCGGGAGGCATCGATTCGGCGCTGACTGCATGTGTTGCGGTTGATGCGCTGGGAGCTGAACAGGTCACCTGTGTCTTTATGCCCACCCGCTACTCGTCTCCCGAGAGCGGGCGCGATGCTGCGAAACTGGCGGGGAACCTCGGCGTCGCCTATCACATCATCTCGATCGAAGATACCTTCGAGCAATACCTCAAGATGCTCAGGCAGATATTCGGCAATACGCCGGCCGGTGTGGCCGAAGAGAACATTCAAGCGCGCATCCGCGGTAACATCCTTATGGCGTTCTCCAACAAATTCGGGGCGCTCGTGCTATCGACCGGAAACAAGAGTGAGGTCAGCACCGGCTATTGCACGCTTTATGGGGATATGGCCGGAGGGTTTTCCGTGCTCAAGGATGTGCCCAAGACTCTAGTCTATGAGCTCGCCGAATATATCAATCGGCGCGGCACGAAAGCCGTCATACCGGAGTACATCATCACCCGTCCGCCATCGGCCGAGCTGAGAGCAGATCAGAAGGATACGGATAGTCTCCCGCCGTACGATGTCCTCGATGCGATACTCGAGCTATATGTCGAAGAAGACCTGAGCGCCGAGGCGATTATTTCCCATGGCTTCGATGAGAAGATCGTCCGCTGGGTGACTCGCCAGGTCGATATAAATGAATACAAACGCCGTCAGGCCGCGCCTGGCATCAAGATCACCCCGCGCGCATTCGGACGTGACCGTAGAATGCCGATTACAAACAGGTTTCATGGATGATTGGAGCCAGAAGAGAATAGGATAGACAAACGAAAAATATCTAATCAGGCGGAACTGGTCGGTCTCGTATTTCCTTGACGATCTAACAATGAGTCTTCCGAATTCACTCACACTCTTGCGCATATTCATCGCGCCCTTGCTGGTGGTGGTGCTGTTGACGAAATTTTCCGAAGATTGGGTTGGATTGCCGCAACATATCGCCGGTGTGAGTCTGTTCCTCTTTGCTGCTTCTACCGACGTTCTCGATGGGTGGATTGCGCGCAGGCGGGGGCAGGTGTCGCGTCTGGGCATTCTGCTCGATCCGATAGCAGACAAACTTCTCATCTCGTCCGCCTTCATTTCACTCGTGGAAAATCGTCTCGCTCCTGCGTGGGCAGTCGTGATCATCATAGGACGCGAATTCGCAGTTTCCGGTCTACGCTCGATAGCGGCGGCGGAAGGCTGGGCGATACCCGCCTCGAAAGCGGGGAAGATAAAAATGTTTTCCCAGGTAGTTACAATAGCCCTGCTGATCACATCTTCAGTCGACGGAGCTCCGCCGGTCGAGACAAAAGCTTTTCCCATCATCGCGTTCTGGACAGTGCCGGAGATGCACACGGCTCTCGCGCATCTGTTCGGCTCGGGGGAAACGAGCTGGCTTGACTGGCGTATGATGTTTTATGGGCTGGGACGCGGTCTCTTATGGCTGGTGGTTATCTCATCTTGCTGGTCTATGTACGGATATTTCCGCCATTTCTATCAGAACGCGAGCGAAAGCCTGGGTCTGAAAAAAAAGAAGCGGAGGAGTGAGAAGGGGATCGCGCATGGTTTGAACCGGTTGGGATCTGATAAGAGGTGATGATGATTTTCGAGTATGAAGGAAATCGGCCGCAGATCGGCAAAAATGTATTCATCGCTCCGACCGCTGTTATCATCGGTAATGTGGAGATCGGAGATGGCGCGAGCATATGGTACGGCGTGGTGTTGCGCGGCGACGAGGGGAAAATCATCATCGGCTCCGGCAGCAACGTCCAGGATAACACGGTCATTCACACTACGCCGGATAATCCGACCATTATCGGTGATGATGTGACTATCGGTCACGGCGCACTACTCGAAGGTTGCCGGGTCGAAAAAGGCGCGGTCATCGGAATGGGCGCGATTATCCTGCATCAAGCCGTTATCGGCGAGCAGTCGATGGTAGCCGCTGGCAGCGTGGTGACGCCGGGCACGCATATCCAGCCGCGCACCCTGGCTGCCGGCACCCCCGCTGTCACCAAAAAAGAGCTGTCGGGGATGGCGCTACGCGCAGTCGAGGGCAATGCGCGGGTATATCGCGAGCTTGCGCATAACTATTTGAAACAACGCCTGGATCAATAGCTTCCCGTTCTCAGCTGCCCCAGCTTATCAGAGCCTCGGCATACGGCTCCGGAGTCTCCAATCCGATCAGATGACCTGTGTTGGGAACTTTCATGATCTTCGAGTCCTTGATCTTCTCACTGAAAATATCCGCGTACATCGGCGAAACGAACCTATCCTGCTCACCCCAGACAATTAATGCCGGCGCTTTTATCCGCCACAGCCTCCGCTCAAGCCCATTTTCGGGAATCGGATAGAGGAACTTGGCTATCGTGCGGAAGCCGCGCGACATTGCTATCAATAGCTCGACCTGCTCCTGTGAGCGATTATCGTTGTCGCTGAAGAGCATGGTCAGCGCAAGCATCTGCTGCGCAGCAGGACAAGCCTGATTGTGAAAAAGATAGGGCACAAGTTCGTGCACAAGTTGACCGAAGAGATCGACGACGGGCGCTTCATCGCGCCACAATCCTACGGGTGCGGCCAGCCCCAGGCGGCCGATTTCCCCCGGGCGCAGCGCGGCCATCTCCGCGGCCATCCAACCGCCGAGGCTTTCCCCCACGACGTACGGCCGTTCGAGTCCGAGCGCATCAATCACGTCGAATCCATGGAAGAAGAGATCGAATTGATCTTCGAGGTATTCGAGACCGGTCGATTGCCCGAAGCCCGGGAGCAACGGAGCATAGATATGATAGGAGCGCGCAAGCATGGGCAGGACTCCATCCCAGGCCATTATGCCTCCGGCGCCGTGCAAAAAGAGCAATGGCGGGCCGTCGCCCGCTTCGAGTACTTCAACGGCAGGACGTCCGGGGCCGAGATCGAGCATTCGTGATCGAGGAATTGCCATGTTCATGCCGTCACCTCCGTCGGTCGTTCGACCCGATCCTTGACCGCATCATTGTGGCTGCCGGGTTGCGCCCGCCCGCTTTCGGGCAGAGACTTCGGCCACCAGTGATCCTCCCATTCGCTCCAGATCGGCCGCAGCTGTGGCATAACTTCGGTCGCAAACAAATAGGTCGAGCGGTTGGTCAGTTCGATCGGCGCTGACCCGATATGCAGTGCCAGACAGAGATGCCCGCAGCGCAGCGAGCGCGCCAGTTCTTCCAGCTTTTGGCGCACCGTCGCAGGCGAACCGGCGATAATGTAGCCGCCCTCAACCAGCTCTTTCCAGCTCTTGTTTGTGCCCAGGTTCCCCGAAGTGTTGCCCGCCTGGGCGACTACGGCCGCGCGGATCGACGCCTCTGAAGTGTAGCCGGGCGGGGAACTCATACCGGGGTAGAGATGCAGACACCGGTTGAAGAAATAATCTACGTGCGGCCACCATTCGCGTTCGCACGCGGCATCGGTGTCGCTCAGGCAGACTTGTTGGGCGAAAGCGCAGCTATAAGGGTTGGGCTCTTTGCCGAGGGAGGCCATTCGTTCCCAAAAACCATCGAGCATCTTTTTCGCGCGTATGTACCCGCTGAAAGAGAGATAACTGTAGTTGTAGCCGTGTTCGGCGCAGAAGTCCCAAGTTTCAATCGAGCTCAGGCCGGGGATCCAAATGGGCGGATGCGGTTTCTGGATCGGTTGCGGCCAGACGTTGACGTAGCGAAGTTTCGTGTATTTTCCATTCCAGGCGAAAGGCTCGCGTTCGCGCCAGGCCTTCTTGATGAGGTCGTGTGCCTCACGATACTTCTCGCGAATTGTGGCCGGGTTCTGCCCATAGCAATAGTTGACATCCATAGGCGTGCCGACGGGAAATCCCGCGATTAATCTTCCGCCGGATATGACGTCGAGCATAGCAAACTCTTCCGCCACGCGCGTAGGTGGGTTGTAGAGCGCAATCGAATTGCCGAGCACCAGAATCATCGCCTTCGATGTGCGCCGCGCCAACGCCGCCGCCATCAGATTAGGCGATGGCATCAGCCCGTATCCGTTTTGATGATGCTCATTGACCCCGATCGAATCGAATCCCATCCGATCAGCGTATTCGAGCATGTCCAGATATTCGTTGTAGAGCTGATGGCCGCGCTCCGGATCGTAGAGAGCGTTGGGCAGATCGACCCAGACGCTGTGATAATGATCGCGGAAATTGTCCGGCAACCAGCGGTATGGCATGAGGTGAAACCAGTTGAATTTCATGTGGGCTCCTTGTTTGTCCGCACGGCACAATTTGGGTGCGGCGCCTATCTTTTTTTCTGATTATGCCGACTGATTTTGCAGATCGGATGTACTGCGGTGCCCATTATCTTCACGCGGGTAGCTGAGTGCAAACTTCAAAGGGAATGCAACAGGAAACAAAGGGGATAGGAATTCTCGGGGGGATATTCCGAATCAGGTGCTTTTCGTTCCTCTCGCCGCATACTAAATCTTGCCCGCTTCGAATTTCCCCTTGTGCCTTAGCCTCTTCGCATCTTTGAGTTAAACTAGCTGCCTTAACGAATAATAGAATGAAACGATGCTTCAGACAGGATCCAGGCTGGGTCAGTACAAAATTCTCGCTCCCCTCGGAGCAGGCGGGATGGGAGAGGTGTGGTTAGCGGAGGACGCGCGCCTCGGCCGCAAACTGGCATTAAAAGTGCTCCCCGCCGATTTCACAACTGATGCCGCACGCGTCGCCCGCTTCGAACAGGAGGCTCGCGCTGCATCGGCGCTCAATCATCCGGGTATCATCACCATCTATGAGATCGGCGAAGAGGACGGCATCCATTTCATCGCCACCGAATTTATCGAGGGCCGCACTCTGCGCCAGGCGCTGAGTGGCGAGGGAATCGGGTTGGGCGAAGCGTTGGAGATCGCCACTCAGATAGCCGGCGCCTTGCAAGTCGCACACGAGGCCGGCATTACGCACCGCGACATAAAACCCGAAAATGTAATGCTGCGACCGGATGGGTACGTAAAAGTTCTGGATTTCGGCCTGGCGAAGCTCACCGAAAAATCATCGGAGATCATTGATACGGAGGCCGCCACCAGGATCAGGAATCCTACCGATCCGGGAACGGTCATGGGTACGGTTAGCTATATGTCGCCCGAGCAGGCTCGCGGATTGAAAGTCGATGCGCGCAGCGACATCTTCAGCCTCGGCGTGGTGCTTTATGAAATGCTGGCCGGCCGTCTGCCCTTCGATGGCCAGACGGCGAGCGATGTGCTGGCGGCTATTCTCACCTCCGAACCGGCGCCGCTAAGCAGCGTCATTCCCGAATTGCCGCCGGAACTCGTAGCGAGTCTGGTAAAGGCGTTGCGGAAGGATATCGATGGTCGTTATCAGTCGATCAAGGGCTTTCTCAACGATCTGAAGCTCGCCAAAAACCGGCTGGATTTTGCGGCACAACTCGCAGTCGACCGGAGTCAGCCGTTCAAGCGGTCGATCGATGAGATCACCGATGCCGCAACAGTCGAACTCACGAGCGGCGAGCTGCGTGGTTTGCCAACTGTTCACCGGCAAACGAAGGGCCGGTCTTATTCATCGGGTAAGGCGATCGACTCGCTGGCGATACTCCCACTCGCCAATGCCGGTAATGACGCGGATATGGAGTATCTGAGCGACGGCATTACCGAGAGCATCATCAACAGCCTGTCGCAACTGCCGCAGTTGCGCGTCGTGCCGCGCAGCACGGTCTTTCGCTATAAGGGAAGTGAGATCGATCCGCAGAGCGTCGGAGCCGAACTCAAAGTTCGCGCGGTGATGACCGGCCGCGTTCTGCAGCTGGGAGATTCTCTCATCGTCAAAACCGAACTTGTCGATGTGGCGAAACAATCGCAACTCTGGGGTGAGCAATACCGGCGGAAGCTCACGGACATTTTTGAGTTACAGGAGGAAATCTCCCGTGAGATCAGCAGCAAACTGCGATTGCAGTTGAGCGGTGAAGAGAAACAGAAGCTGATCAAGCGCTACACTGACGACACGGAGGCGTATCACCTCTACCTGAAGGGCCGCTACTATAACAACAAACGCACGCCCGAATGGATCAGGAAAGGGATAGAGCATTTTCAGGAGGCGATCGACCTAGATCCGAATTATGCGGTTGCTTATGCCGGGTTGGCCGATTCCTATGCTTTCCTGGCCTCTTCCACCGGAGGCCAGCCGCCGCGCGAGACATATCCGATCGCCAAAGCTGCCGCGATGAAAGCGTTGGATCTGGACGACACCCTGGGCGAGGCGCACTGCTCACTGGGATTTTTTCACCTTTTATACGATTGGGATGCTTCCGCCGCCGAACGCGAATACCGGCGCGCCATCGAACTCAGCCCGAATTATGCCAACGCATACGACGGCTACGGCTTCTACCTCAAAGCAACCGGGCAGCACGACGACGCCATCAGGTCATGCCAGCGCGCCCTCGAACTCGACCCATTATCGCTCTTTGTTCAGCTGAGCCTGGGATGGGCTTATTATTTCGCGCGTCGCCACGATGAGGCTTTAAAACAAAGCCGCAAAGTGATGGAGATGGACCCGAACTTCGGGTTCGCGCACTGGCATGCGGGGATGAATTACATCCAGAAGCGGATGTACGATGAAGCAATCGAGTCTTTCAAGAAGGCCATCAACCTCACAGGCGCCGTCCCGACTTTTATCTCGTACCTCGGTCATTCATATGCTCGCAGAGGCAGAGAACGCGATGCCCGCCAGATGCTCGCGCAGTTGGAGTCGTTGTCTAAGCGGCAATATGTCTCATCCTATTTCAGAGCGATGATTTATTTGGGGTTGGACGATCTGCAAAAAACTTTTGAATGGTTGGATCGGACTTTTGAAGAACGATCGGGTTTTTTAGCATTCATCAGGGTCGAGCCGATGCTGGATCCGCTGAGGGGAGATGCCAGGTTTGAGAGATTTGTGGGGCACATAAAGCCGGAAGTTTAGAACCCTCGCGACACCGAGAAGTAGGCTTGATTCCCTTCATTGCTGTGGCCGATATCGACGCGTAGCGCGAAGTTCTTGCTCAAACGGTATTGCGCGCCGCCGCCAATGCCGAAGCGCCAAAAACTTGAACTCATTTGATCGTTAGCCAACACTTGAGGATTTGTAGTCGATCGGCTGTCGCCCCATACCTGACTGCCGTCGCCGAAGGCAAAGACATCAAGCCCTTTGGTCTCCGCCTGCCTCCATACCGTCTGGCGCGGCTCGATGGAGAAGAGCAGCTGGTTGTTGGCGCGATAGCGATAGTTATCGAACCCCCGACCGCGACTGCGCCCTCCGAGCCATGGCAGAAGATAGAACGGTATCTGGCTCCCGCCCTTGGTATCTAGCAATTCGGTATAGACTCGCAGAGCGACCGAGCTGAAATCGCTGCCCAGCGGAATATAGGCACGTCCGTCGAGACTGAACTCGTTCCAGCCGAAATCGGAGAATGTTTCATTATCCAGGCCATCGATCGAACCATAACGGCCATATAAATAGGAGCCCTTCGTCAGCCCCCGGTCATTGTCGCGCCCGTTGTACTCAACAAATGCTCCGTAGGAGATGAGTTTTGCATTTGTGTTAAGTCCAGGCAGCCAGCGTGTGATAGGCACCACCGTCGGCTGGCCTGAAAAAAGGACGCTGATCGGCACCTCGCTTTCATCCTCGCCATCGTAGGCGTCGGAGTTGGACAGGGTTACGAATATCCCTGATTGAAGTTGCGGAGTGAAATCGCGATAGAGCATTGCATTATAGGTTCGATATTCGCTGGCATAATTGGTTTCCGGCTCTTCCGGTGAGTTGGGGCCGATGCCGAAAAAGTTGTCGCGCACACGGTGGATGTAACCGAACCAGATGTCGGCGTGAGTCTGTGTATCGCCGACCGATGGGATATATGCCTCGGCTTCGAAGCGCCGGTAGAAGCGAGTCGAGATCAAAAATTTGCCGCGGAATTCCACTCCCGGAACCTTATCCGCACTCGTCAATTCGAGGCCAAGGCCTACGCCAGCTCCCTGCTCGAATCCGCTCACCAGGGCGTTGAGGTGTTTTACGATTCTGAAGGCTTCAAGGTTATCGCGGCGCGGAGCATTGCGGTCGCGCGATTGGTAGCGGTTGCTGACTTGTGAAAGCGCCTGTTGCTGCGGGCCACCGCCGGTGGGATTCCCGCCTGTGGGGATGGGGTTGCCGCCGGTGGGGGTGCCGCTATTGTTTCCGCCAGCATCGCCCTTATTGATTACGGTCTCGCCGATCGATTGCGCCAGGCAGTACGGGACGCATGCGGTTATGATGAGTAAACCCAATCCTGCTTTTACCAAAATTTTACGTATGTTCATTTGTTTATATTCCTTCGTTTCTGTCTGCATAGTGATCGAGATCCGCTACAATGACGATTGCGCCAAGTGGAGGTCATACGCGGCAAAGTGTTGGGCATTGCGGTTTGGATGACAACAGACTTTCTCTAAAACTTTAAGTATCGACATTTTCTTAAATGTCGACCCATTATTCAACTACACGATTTATCTGCTCACCCGAATTTGGGAGGAACACGGAGCATGTCCTTGTTTATTCGTATTATCTCATTTATTGCTCTCGTCTGCTTTCTGACGATTGCGGTCAAATTACTCCGTCAGGGAGACGCGCAAACGACGTCGCGCATCCCGGTTGTGCTGATTTCAATCGATGGCCTGAAACCGGATTACATCATCGACTCCGATAAACACAAATTGAAAGTCCCCAATCTACGGAGAATGCTCAGAGAAGGAGCTTATGCCGCGGGCGTCGCCGGTGTTACCCCAACAGTCACCTATCCGAGTCATACAACGATTGTCACAGGCGTTTCGCCATCAAAGCACGGGATAATCACGAATACTCCCTTCGATCCATTGAGCAAAAACATGGGCGGATGGTTCTGGTACGCTGAAGACATCAAAAGCACGACCTTGTGGGATGCGGCCGATGGTGCGGGTCTGATCACCGCCAGTGTCGACTGGCCGGTCACCGTCGGGGCGGAGATCAGGTACAACATCGTTCAGTACTGGCGGGCCTCGACGCCCGATGACCGCAAGCTCACGCGCGCACTATCCACCAAAGGATTGCTCAGCGAAGCTGAAAAAGATGTCGGCCCTTATCCGGAAGGCTACGATTACGACCTGGAGTCCGATGGCCGCCGTGCGAAATTCATCGGCTGGATATTGGAGAAGAAAAAACCGCAATTCCTCACCGGATATTTCTCCAGCCTGGATGAGGTGCAGCATCACACGGCGCCCTACAGCGCGCTCACCTTCGAGACCCTTGAAGGCATCGATGCGCTCGTCGGAGATGTTCGCGCCGCAGCCGAGCGAAGCAACAACGGGCGCGCGGTGATCTGCGTTGTCTCGGATCACGGTCACATTACTGCCAACCGGGAATTACATCTGAATGCGGCGCTGCGAGAGGCTGGGTTGATCGAGCTTCAGGAGCAGAAGGTGAAGTCGTGGCGGGCATTTGCGTGGACCTCCGGAGGTTCCGCCGGGATAATGCTCAAGGACGCGAACGACGGCGCAGCGCGCGATCGAATTCGTGAAATGCTGAAGCGGCTCGCCGCCGATCCAGCCAACGGCATAGAGCGTGTAGTCGAAGGAACTGAAGCCAGGGGATTAGGCGGTTTCCCCGAGTCTGCATTCATCGTCGGAGTTAAGCCGGGATTCAATGTCGGCGGCGCTTTGTCCGGCCCGGTCTGGCGAACGGGCAAGGCGGGTGGGACACACGGCTATCTGCCGGGACATCGCGATATGGAGGCATCTTTTTTCATCGTCGGACCGGGTATTCCTGCGGGGCGAAATTTCGACCGGATCGATATGCGCGATGTCGCGCCGACTCTGGCTGGAGTTATGGGAATCGCGCTGCCCGAGGCGGAAGGGCGTGATCTATTGCGCGATGTGAAAAACTAGCGGTGAGGTTCACTACAAAAACAGGACTATGGAGAATCTGCTGAATGACAAATTCTCATGACCATCACGATACGGGCCATGACGCGCAGGAATTAGGAAAGCTCGGCTACGCGCAAGAGCTCTTCCGCACGATGGGCGGGTTCTCAAATTTCGCCATCTCGTTCTCGATCATTTCGATATTGACAGGAGCCGTGACGCTTTATGGCCATGGGTTGCGGATGGGCGGCCCGGCGGAGATGGCTATCGGCTGGCCGCTCGTATCGATCTTTACGCTCGCGGTTGTCATGAGTATGGCGGAGTTGGCTTCGGCGTTGCCTACTTCCGGCGCCATGTATCACTGGTCTTGCAATCTCGGCGGCAAGGGATGGGGATGGTTCACCGCATGGTTCAATATCATCGGACAGATCGCGACGATAGCCGGCATCGATTACGGCTGCGCGCTATTCATCACGCCGTTAATCGGAATCGATTCGAGCAAGCGGAATTTGCTGATCGTCTACGCGGTGATCCTGCTGTCGCATGCGATGATCAATCATTTCGGCATCAGGCTGGTGGCCTGGCTCAACGATTTCAGCGTGACCGTGCACATCATCGGAGTGGTCGTTATCGTTGGCGCGCTCCTCTTGTTTGCGCCGAAACAGCCCATCGGCTTCTTTTTCGCCCGTGTCACCAGCAACACGGAAGGCTGGCCTTATTGGTGGGCCTTTATTATCGGCCTCTTACAGGCGATGTGGACGTTTACGGGCTATGATGCCTCAGCGAGCGTCTCTGAAGAGACGGTCGACCCGCGCCGGCGAGCACCCTGGGGGATGGTGATGGCCGTGGTCGTTTCAAGCCTCGTCGGATATTTGCTGCTGATTGCGTTGACGCTGACGATCAAAGATATTCCGGCGATTCTCAACGCAAAAGATGCGAGCGGGAATGACGTTCCGGCAGTAATAGCGATTCTCATCGGCGCTCTCGGCGAGCGAGCCGGAAGCGTCTTCTCGGCGTTGGCGGCAATGGCGATGTGGTTTTGCGGGTTGTCGGCCGTGACCTGGAGTTCGCGCGTCATCTGGGCTTTTGCGCGCGATGGCGGACTGCCGGGTTCACGCCTCTGGCGGCGAGTCAGCCGGAAGCATAAGACGCCCGGCCCAACCATCTGGCTATGCGTAATCGCGGCTTATTTAGCGGCAGTTTACAGCGATGCTTATCCCGTCGTGACATCTATCAGCACGATCGGCCTGTATATCTCTTATATCATTCCTGTTCTACTTTTTGTTAACCTGCGGGCGCGCGGAGGGACGTTGACACCCGGGCCCTGGAATTTAGGGCGGTTCAGCAGGGCGATCAACTTGATTGCGATTGTCTGGGTGTGTTTTCTGAGCGTCATTCTCAGTCTGCCGGATAATATGCGAACCGGCAAATCCATTGTGGCGGTGACTGTCTTGTTGGGGTTATGGTATGGGCTATCTGAAAGACGTCGTTTTCAGGGGCCTGCCTGGGAGGCCAGGCCCGATGGTTCGGCGGATGAGATTGAAGTGCTCTCTCAGCCAAGTAATTAGAAGGAGGCGTTTAATCGCCTTTGTGGGTGCGGCGTCCGCCTCACTTGGAACCGCATTTAAAGACAGCGCCATAAGGGGAGGGCAGCATTGAGCCAGAGTGATGTCAAATTGAAAGGGATGTTGGGTCTCGAGCGACTCAGTGAGCTCGTGGATCAAGAGCAAATCGAAACGGTGGTTGTTGCTTTCACCGATCATTACGGTCGCCTTGTCGGTAAACGATTCGACGCCGAGATGTTCGTCGAAGATACATATCATCACGGCACGCACGGATGCGACTACCTGCTCACTACCGATATGGAGATGGAACCGGTTCAGGGATACAGCTTCGCCAACTGGCAACTGGGATACGGCGATTTCCATATCGTGCCTGATTTGAATACGCTGCGCGTTGCGAGTTGGCTCGACAAAACGGCAATGGTGCTGTGCGATGTTAAGAAAGAGACGACTCACGACTTCGTCTCGATCGCCCCGCGCTCAATCTTGCGGAGGCAGATCAATTTCGCACATCGGCTGGGTTACCAAAGTTTCGCCGCCTCCGAGCTCGAGTACTACTTATTTCAAAACAGTTATCGCGCAGCCGCCGCTGACGGCTATCGCGATCTGGAGCCGGCCGGTTGGTATCTGGAGGATTATCAAATCCTGCAGGGGACGCGGACTGAGCCCTTCACGGCGGCGGTGCGCCATCATTTGAAACATTCGGGAGTCCCGGTCGAGACCTCCAAAGGCGAATGGGGATTGGGACAGCACGAATTGAACATTCGTTACGCTGAGGCGCTGGATATGGCTGATCGGCATATCGTATACAAGCAATGTATGAAAGAGACGGCCGAGCGAATGGGTTTAAGCGTGACATTTATGGCGAAGTTCGCTGCCGACCGCGCCGGGTCGAGCTGTCACATTCACTTCAGTTTATGGCGCGATGGCAAGAATGCTTTCGCCGGTGACGAAGTATGCGGGCGCATCAAGTGTTCAGACCAATTTCGCTGGTTCCTGGGCGGATGGATCGCATACGCGCCGGACGTCATGGTCTTCTATGCTCCGACGGTGAACTCATACAAACGTTATGTCGATGCATCGTGGGCTCCGACGCGGATGGCCTGGAGCTATGACAATCGTACCGGCGGTTTCCGGGTGGTGGGCCACGATCAAAGCTTGCGCATCGAATGCCGCATTCCCGGTGCAGATTGCAATCCGTATCTTGCGTTTGCCGCCTCGCTGGCATCCGGATTGGATGGTATCGCCAACAGGATCGAACCGCCGGAGATATTCACCGGCGATATCTATGCGGCAAAACATCTGCCGCGAGTGCCGGATTCTCTGGCCGAAGCCACTAACAAATTCGAAAAAAGCAATTTCGCCAACGCCGTTTTCGGCGAAGACGTCGTCGAACATTACGCCCATTTTTTCCGTTCTGAGCAATCAGCGTTCAATTCCGCAGTGACGGATTGGGAACGGAAAAGATATTTTGAACGGATTTGAAAAATAGTTTTCAGTTTTCAGTTTTTAGTTTTGCTTCCGAAGACAATTGGTATTTCGGTCAACTGAAAACTGAAAACTGAAAACTGAAAACTGAAATTTTAGTATTCAGTTTTTAGTTGCTGATCGAGACAGCTCAGCTAAAACTAAAAACTGGAATTAACTGCTCAGCCTCTTCGCCGCGTTAGCGGCGGTTGATTGTAGCCGTGGGTTTTAACCCACGGAAGCTTGAAGAATATTCCCGCGTCGCGTTAGCGACGCCTGAATTCAACCGTCGCTGACGCGACGTGAAAAAATCTACCGCCACCGTGGGTTAAAACCCACGGCTACAATCAACCGCCGCTAACGCGGCGAAGAGGCTGCCGCCGCTTATGCAAAGAGGCCGAGCCGTCACAACTGAAGACTGTTTTGTGGTGAATCTTAATTCACCGGGTTTTCCGTCTTTTGGCATGACGTAACTGCGCCAAGCCATATCCTTCTAGCTCAACGGCCGGTAACGCGGCGAAGAGGCCGAGCAGTCACAACTAAAAACTAAAAACTAAAAACTAAAAACTAAAAACTGAAAACCCTTTATGAGACTAAAAGACAAGGTAGCATTGATCACTGGCGCAGGCAGCGGCATCGGCCGCGAGTCGGCACTGCTCTTCGCAAAAGAAGGTGCGGCGGTTGTGGTCGCCGATATCAACGGCGAGGGTGGGCGGGAAACCGTTGAGATGCTCGATTCGACAGGCGCGGCGTTCATTCGTGCCGACGTAGCAAAAGCCGACGATTGCGAAAAGATGGTTGAATTCGCTGAAAAACAATTCGGAAAGCTCAACGTGCTCTTCAACAATGCCGGCATCATGCACCATCAGGATGACAATGCGGTGACAACCGAAGAATCGATCTGGGATCTGACGATGAATATTAACGCCAAAGGCGTCTTCCTCGGCTGCAAGTATGGCATCCCGGCATTGCGGCGCGCGGGCGGAGGGTCGATTATCAACGTGGCTTCATTTGTAGCATTGATGGGCGCCGCCACGCCACAGATCGCTTATACCGCGAGTAAGGGCGCCGTGCTTTCGATGACGCGCGAGCTGGCGATCATCCACGCCCGCGAAAACATCCGCGTCAATGCGCTTTGCCCGGGGCCGCTGCGAACGGAGCTGTTGATGAGCTATCTGAATACCGATGAGAAGCGGCAGAGGCGCTTGATCCATATTCCAGTGGGCCGGTTCGGCGAGGCCAGGGAAATTGCCTTTGCGGCGGTCTACCTGGCGTCGGATGAATCGTCTTATGTGACAGGAACCGAATTTCTTGTCGATGGTGGTATTACGGCAGCGTATGTGACTCCGGAATGATATGAAACGCCCAATCCAGCAAACGATCACTCCCATCGACGGTTCGGTATACGTCGAGCGCGAATTGGCCTCGAACCACGAGATAGACAAATCGCTTGTCTCAGCCGTCTCCGCACAGCGGGCGTGGAGGCGTGTGCCTGTGATGGAAAGAATTGCGATTTGCCGCAGGATGCTCGCCTGGGTTCTCGAGCGCTCCAGCGAGATCGGCGAAGAACTGACCCGGCAGATCGGCCGTCCCATTGTCTATAGCCCCTTGGAAATCCGCAGAGGATTGCAGGAACGTGTCAACTACATGTCCGGCATAGCTGAAGCCGAGCTCTGCGATATCATACCCGAGCCGATCGCGGGTTTTCAGCGCTTCATCCGGCGCGAACCCATCGGGGTCGTGCTCGTGCTCGCTCCGTGGAATTATCCCTGGCTCGCTTCCGTCAATGCTGTGGTGCCGGCGATACTGGCGGGCAACAGCGTCATCCTCAAGATCGCCCCGCAAACACCGCTCGTCGCCGAACGTTATGCCGAAGCATTCGAAGCGGCGGGGCTGCCGGACGGTGTCTTTCAGTTTTTGCATATGGATCACGATCAGGTCGCCGATCTGGTCAAAGATCCGCGCATAGGTTTTGTCGCTTTCACTGGCTCAGTGGAGGGCGGACGCGCGGTACAACGAGCCGCGAGCGGGCGCTTCATCGCCACCGGTCTCGAGCTCGGCGGCAAAGACCCGGCTTACGTGCGATACGATGCGCCGCTGGATGCGACCATCGAAAACCTGGTAGACGGGACATTTTTCAATTCGGGCCAATCCTGCTGCGCCATCGAACGCATATACGTTCATCATAAGGTTTATCAGGGGTTTGTAGAGGGATTTGTTGAACTGGTCGGACAATACAGGCTCGGAAATCCGCTCGATCCTGAAATCACGCTCGGCCCTATGGTGCGTACAGATGCGGCTGAGAAGGTGCGCGCTCACCTCCGCGATGCCCTGCAGAAAGGAGCTAAGCCATTGATAGATGCCACGCATTTTCCTGCATGCGAAGAGGGAACGCCATACGTGGCTCCGCAGGTATTGGTGAATGTGAATCACGATATGATTGTGATGACCGAAGAGACGTTCGGGCCGGTCGTCGGAATTATGCCCGTGAGGGATGATGATGAAGCCGTCGCGTTGATGAATGACAGCCGCTATGGGCTGACCGCTTCGGTCTGGACAGCCGATTCGGATGCGGCCCTTCGCATCGGCGGCGATCTCGAAACCGGTACGGTTTTTATGAATCGCTGCGACTATCTCGACCCGGCGCTGGCGTGGACCGGGATCAAAGATTCGGGGCGCGGGTGTTCCCTTTCGAAATTGGGATTTGAAGCTTTCATCCGCCCCAAGTCATTCCATCTGCGGATGGGGTAGCGTGGCCCGATCGAATTCGAAAAAATTATTAAAATCGAAAAAATATCGAAAGTTTTGCGCGCCGCGTCGTTCTTCAGATGACTTAATATGTCGACGGGAAGATACCTGAATAAGAACCAGCTTATCGCGTTTGAATTTATTGCCCGATCCCGCTTGAAAAGTAATGCATTGTTGGGGTTGCGCTGGGTGTAAAGGCAAATAGATTACCGGTATGGCAAGTCCTAGCCGGATCAATGTTTTGTTGGGAATGATGAAATATGATGGCGATGCCAAAAAGGCGTGCTAGAATACCCGACGGCTTCATACCCCCGGAGCCGGTAAGCCAATTTAAATGGCCGATAGTTCCTGAAATGGATACTGGGGATTTCATCGCGAGTTACGAGAAAGCGATTGAGGCGCTATGGATGTCAGTAGCGTCGACGATCGCCAACAGCTATGGAGTCACTCAACGAGAGTTCGCCGAACGGCTCGCGGGGATAGTTTTGCGCACAGGCAATTATTCGGATGCGCCAAAGGGCGAATCCGCCAAGAATAATGGCGATAATGGCGCAAATTTTCTAAAAACAAACCAAAAAACACATCAAAAAACAGAAAGCGATGATAGAGCCGAGGAGATTCTGGCCGGCATCAAAGCCACCGAGCTCTGTTTGGCCATCGCTTGCGAGCGCGGCGATGAAGTTGCCTGGCGCAAGTTGGAATCGGAATACCGGTACTCGATGCAGGCCGCGGCGCGGGCATTGACGAAGGACGATGCCGAGGCGGAGGACCTCATTCAATCCGTATTCGGCGAGCTTTACGGCATACGGTTGAACGGGGAACGCCGGTTGAGCAAGTTTTCTTACTATTCCGGTCGCGGATCGCTGGGCGGGTGGCTGCGCGCAGTAGTCTATCAATGTTTTATCGATCGCAAGCGATTGACTGCGCGGTTTGAGCAGGTTGAAGAGGTCGAGGAGTTGGAGCGGCTCGCCAACGCGGTAGGCTCGCATCTGAATGGAACATTTTCGGCGCCGATCGCTCAACCCGATGAATTCGATGACATGCGTTTACGGCAGGCCACGGAAGAAGCGATGACCCAGGCTTTCGCCGTGCTCGATCCGCGTGACAGGCTCCTGCTGAACTACTACTACTTCGATGATTTGACCTTACGAGAGATCGGTTTACTGATGGGCGTGCATGAAGCCACGATCTGCCGATGGCTCGCACGCGCGCAGCGCGAAGTGAAGAGCAAAACGGAGGAATTTCTCAAACGCAGTTATGGTTTGAGACGTGCCGAGATCGCTGAGTGTCTGCAGCTAGCCGCGCGCGCGGAACTCGACGTGCGGAAACTTCTAAGCGAAGCGAAGGCCCAACAATTTAGATCCGATGATTTCCGCAAGATATAGGAACTCACGCGTTCTAAATGCGAGCGATAAAAGTTCACCCTGAAAATTCGAGCGGACTGCGATAAGGCTCGAAGCAAGAAACCCAAAAACAATGGCACTCGAACGTAAAATAACGGCATTGGAATTTGAAACCATGCTGCGGCGCCACCTGAGGCAAGGCGGTTCGCCGGTATCGGCGTGCGCCGGGTTTGATCCGGACAGAGCCAGCGCCTTTCTCGAAGGCGCTCTCGGCGGTAGCGCGCGCGCGCGGTACGAAGCGCATCTGGCTGGATGTCCGGCGTGCCGGCGCCACGTCATCGAACTTTCGCGCCTATCGCAACTTGCGATGCAACCTGATGCAATGCCCGTAGCCTCGTCCCGGTGGCTGCAATGGAAATCATCACTGGGCGAGAAAATAGATAACTGGATCAATCCACCGTCCTGGCGGTTGAATTGGCGTGTGACCGGTACGGTATTGGCTGGTTGCGCTATTTTTATTTTTGCTCTGACCCTTCAGCCGGTGCGCCAGCCGTCATCGATCAACAGTAAAGTATCGATGGAGACATCGACAGAAGCCATGAAATCGAGCGGCGCCGCTCAGAAGCTGGCACCGCCTGCTGAAAATATAGAATCCAGTGACAAACTTCTGGCAAACTCGAGGAGTTTAGATACGCTGCCTTCGCCCACCGATAACGCATACTCTGAACCTGCAGCAGGGAATGCGCAGGTAAATCAAGCGCAGGTAAGACAGGTAACCCAAGCGCAGTTAGATCAAGCACCCGCTCCGGGACAGTCGAATCGACCTATACCGACGCCACGAATTGAAATGGCTCAAAATATGGAGGCGGGGAATGCGGCTCAGATGCGGGCCTTAGAGAAGAGCGAACCTAAAGGTGGAGAAATTGGAGAAGTCGCCGAACTCGCTAGAAACTACGCGGGAAACGAACGGGTGTTCAGCCCCAAAGAGGAACAATCCGGGCTTATCGGTGATCTCGAACCCGTGTTGCCTCCACCGACAAAGGCAAGAAAGAGACCTTTACAATCGACCGCTGAAGTTATTCCCGGCGCAAGAAGGGCTGCATTCGGACCGGGAACTGATGTCATCGCTGAGAACCGCGAAAAGATGAGAAATGATCGATTACCGCCACATTCGGCGATGCCTCGAATGACTCCCAATCCGGAATATAATCCCATGCAATCTGGGTTTCTCGATGGAAAACAGATAGCCAAACTAAAAAACGAGAAAAGCCAATTGCAGACCCAGAAAAATTCCATCTGGGTTTTTGTGATGGATTATATGAAGAGCTATCTGCCATGGCGCAGGCATGATTATTTTGAAAAATCTCTGGTTAATATCGGCAAAAATTCCAAAAGCGATGGTAAGGATGAAGCTAATGAGGATGAGGCTGGCGCGGTCGATAGAGATGATGCTGTAAAAGATAAGAAGACCGTTACGCTTGTCAGGCATCTTCGCGGTAAAATTTTTCGGCACATACGCGGCGTATGGATTGACGATCAATATGAAGCCGAATTGTCGGCGTGGCGATTAACCTCGCTGAGACGTGGCAGCGAGGCATATAATCGAGTGCTGGATGAGGATCCTCAGCTGAAGGAATTCTTCGATTTGGGGCCGATCATCATCGTCTGGCATGACAGGATATACAGGGTCACCGAGAGGTGAATCAGCGCTCAGGCTAATGCCTCGTAGCGCAGGGAAATGGTTCATAAGTTTAATAAGTTAATGAGAGTATTGGCTGATGCTCACTCAACTCTTCCTCATTCAATTCAGATAACTGTGGCAAGCGAGATTTTTATACATATAACGATCAATTGACGGTCAATGCCAATTGATGACTTCAAGACCTCCTCTTGATTGCCTTCTTCTTTGCATCGGACATCCGACCTTCTATAATTCTCCCACCATAGATTTCAACTTTAATCCTACTATAAAAGGAGCTCAGTTCGTGAAGCGAGTGATAGTATTCCTCTTCATCCTCCCCCTGATTATCGGAACCGCGCGCATAAGTGAGCCGGCGGCTCACGCTCAACAGGCGCTGCTTTCATCGAAACTCAACCCACAGATCGAGAAGATCGTAAATGAGATATCGTCCGATCGGATTGAAGCGATCATCCGGAAGCTCGTCGATTTCGGTACCCGTCATACGCTCTCATCGCAGGATGATGAGCGGCGCGGCATTGGGGCCGCGAGCCGATGGATCAAAGAAGAATTCGAGCGATATAGCCGGGAATCGGGCGGAAGACTACAGGTGACCGAAGATGAGTTCATCCAGCAACCGACTCGGCGCGTCAGCCGGGCGGTCAAGCTCACCAACATTATTGCGACGCTCCCGGGCGCGCAGCCTGAATCAAAAGACAGGATGTATGTGGTGAGCGGGCACTATGATTCTATCTGCTATCCCTACGATGACACGTCCTGCGAAGCTCCGGGGGCGAACGATGACGCGTCGGGCACGGCGGCAGTGATGGAGATGGCGCGGGTTATGTCGAAATACCAGTTCGATGCCACCATAGTTTTTATGACTGTGCCGGGGGAAGAACAGGGTCTGCTCGGGTCGACACACTGGGCTGAGGAGGCCAAGAAGAAGGGGATGAATATCGCCGCAATGTTCTCGAATGATATTATCGGGAACACGCTAGGCGGCAACGGCGTGAGAGAAAATGCCCGTGTCCGGGTATTTTCTGAAGGAGTGCCTACATCTGAAACGGAGGCCGAAGCGCGCACCCGGCTCTTAGTCGGCGGGGAGAACGACAGCCGGTCACGCCAGCTCGCACGCTATATTAAAGAGACGGGCGAACGATATCTCAACAACTTTGAGGTGACCCTCGTTTTTCGCCGGGACCGGTACGGGCGTGGCAGCGATCACGTCCCCTTTTTGCAAGGAGGCTACCCGGCGGTGCGGTTCACCGAACCGAACGAAGCGTTCGCTCGCCAGCACCAGAAGATACGGGAAGAGAACGGAATCAAGTACGGGGATGTGATCGAGATGGTCGATTTCAATTATGTTGCGCAGGTGGCGCGCATCAATGCCGCGTCTCTAGCCGGCATGGCTCTCGCCCCGGCAGCTCCGGCGGGCGTGAGGTTTAAGTCTTCACGGCAGGAATACAATGCGACTCTGACCTGGGAGCCGAGTAAATCGCCCGATCTTGCCGGCTACCGGATCGTATGGCGCGAGACTTATCAACCATTCTGGCAGCGGAGCATCGACGTCGGCAATGTGACCGAATTTGCGATGAAGGGATTGTCAAAAGATGATTTCTTTTTTGCCGTTCAGGCGATCGATCGTGAGGGGAATGCGAGTCCTCCTGCTTTCACGGGAGGGCGGTAAGTAAAAGTTTTCAGTTTTCAGTTTTCAGTTTTCAGTTCGGCGGACTCGATCGGCAACTGAAAACTGAAAACTTTTTACAGAGGAGATTTTATGAAATGCCCACAGCCTTTTTTTATCGCTCTTTTCCTGACTGTTATTACCGGGTTTGCTCTTGCGCAACAACCGGATAAAATAAAGCGCCCTGTTAAAAATCCTCCACAATATCCCAATATCATCGATCTTGAGAACAAAGAGCAGAACCCTCAGCAGAAGGCGCAGGAACAGGGAGCCGGAGAGCAACAGTCGGATTCGCTGGCGCAGGCGATGACGTCTCTCGCTAATGAGGTCAAGACGCTCGTTCAGGAAATTCGTTCTCTCAACCTGCGCCAGCAGGCGCAGCTCGATATGCTGCGGATGACTCGGGTAGACATGAGGATCGATCATTACGAGCGTGAGTTGAGGCCGGTGCGCGAGCGAATCGCAGCCCTCGAGACGGATGAGCAGAACCTGCTTCAGCTCATGACGCGCGAATCCTTGATGGCGCAGATCGCCAATATCGGCACGCTCGACCGCGAAAAGACGATGCAGCAGGTTAAATTGAACCATGAGACGAGGCTGCGATACGTACTGACCGAGAAGGAGAGGTTGCGAAAAATAGAGAGCGATATGGCAGCATCTCTCGTGATTTATCAGAACCTCAGTAAAGAAACGGAACAAAAAATTCAGACTGCCGAGGAGTTGCTGCGACAGAGCGATGAAGATAAGGGCGAACGAAAACCTTGACGAGTTTTCAGTTTCAGTTCAGTTTTTAGTTGGGCTGTCTCGATCGACGACTAAAAACTGAAAACTGAAAACTATTTTCGGGAGGCACCATGAGCAACGATGTCATCAAACGCAGGGAATTTCTCAAACAGACGGCGGCCGCGGGATTGACCGCACCCCTCATATCAGATGAAGCGATAACCTCGCAGACGAGACGTCCGGTCGTGATCTCGAGCGCGAATATCAGCCAGACGCCGAAAGGAGACACGTTCAACGGAGGACTCGCCTGTGTGACCAGGGTGATGGAATTACTCAGGGCCGGAGAAGATACCCTCGATGCGGTTGTCGCCGGGGTCAATATAGTCGAAGACGATCCGCGCGACAGTTCGGTGGGTTACGGTGGGTTACCCAACGAAGAAGGCGATGTCGAGCTCGATGCCAGCGTTATGCACGGGCCCACGCGCCGGGCGGGCGCCGTAGCATGTTTACGCTACATCAAAAACCCGTCTAAGGTAGCGAAGGTCGTCCTCGAGCGCAGCGATCACATGCTGATCGTCGGAGAGGGCGCGTTGCGTTTCGCGCTCACGCACGGGTTCAAAAAAGAGGACCTTTTGACCGATGAATCGCGCAAAGCGTGGCTCGCCTGGAAAGAGAAGCTGAACCCGGATGATGGCTGGGGACCGAGCCCGATCAAGACCGATCCTTCCGGCAGCGGTAAGGTTTCGCAACAACGACAGGCGCCGGAAGAGATATCGCTCGCTGAATGGATAGAGGACAAGTTGCTCAATCGCCCGACTGGAACGATCAACTGCCTGGCCGTCGACGCCGACGGGGATATATCCGGCGTGACGACGACCTCGGGGTTGGCCTGGAAGATACCGGGCCGCGTCGGCGATTCGCCTCTGATCGGTTCAGGTTTATATGTGGATAATGAGGTCGGCGCAGCCGGCTCTACCGGCCGGGGGGAAGAGTGCATATACATCAACGGCGCGCATACGATCGTCGAAAATATGCGTCGCGGAATGTCCCCGGCCGATGCGGCGATGGATGCTGTCAAGCGGGTGGCCGCGCGCTACGGGAACAATCAAGAAGAGTTGCGGAAATTCAATCTCAACTTTTATGCGGTGAATAAGAAGGGCGAATACGGCGCCGCGGCGTTATGGAGCCACACGAGAGCCAGCGATACATCGCCATGGAAACCCAGCAGGTTTGCAATCCATGACGGCCGGGAAGCCAGGATCGTAGAATCCGACTTTTTGTTTGAAAGAAAAACGGCGCCATGAAAGTTTCAGATTCCGGTTTCCAGTTTTCCGTCGCAGAGGGAGCGCGCCCGCCTGAGGGCTGAAAACTGAAGACTATTTTCTGAGGAGGAACACAGTGGAGGTTTGTGTTTTAGGTACCGGATATGTGGGCCTGGTGACAGGCACGTGCCTGGCTTATCTGGGTCGCAGGGTGGTCTGCGTCGATATCGATGAACGCAAGATCAGGATGCTGCAAGAGGGAAGATCGCCTATCTACGAGCCCGGTTTGGAACAATTGATTCTCTCCTGTTTGCAGCGCGGCAATTTGAGCTTCTCGACCGATCTCGCAGCCTCGGTTAGAGAATCGGAGATCATTTTCATAGCAGTTGGAACGCCGCCGCTGACCAACGGCAGAGCCGACCTATCATATGTTCAAACCGTCGCTCATAACGTTGGCCGGTCGCTCGATTGCGTGCGGCGGCGAATAGTAGTCAACAAATCGACGGTACCGATCGGCTCGGGCAACTGGGTTGAGATGCTCGTCAGGGATGGCCTGAATGATAACACGGCATATCATGAAAAACTCGCGAGCGTCGCCGGTAATCAGGATAACAGAACTACCGCCAATCCCAGCCGCCGCTTGAACGCCGTCAAACCGGAAGAGATTTTCCTGATCGCATCGAACCCGGAGTTCTTACGCGAGGGTTCAGCCATCTCGGATACATTCTATCCGGATCGGTTAGTGATAGGCGCGACCAACAGTCATGCGGCGGAGCGCTTACGCGCGCTCTATCAACCGATCGTTGAGCAGAATTTTATAGCTCCGGCGATGGCTCCCCGTCCGGCTGGGTTCACCGCTGTTCCCGTTGTGACGACGGATCTCACTTCAGCCGAGATGATCAAATATGCGGCTAACGCCTTTCTC
Source organism: uncultured Acidobacteriota bacterium (assembly GCA_963796275.1). Taxonomy (GTDB): domain Bacteria; phylum Acidobacteriota; class Blastocatellia; order RBC074; family RBC074; genus JAKEHZ01. The sequence continues at coordinate 586,456 of CAWCKY010000006.1, forward strand.
GCCACGAAGATCAGTTTCGCCAATGAGATCGCCAATATCTGCGAGAGAGTCGGCGCCGACATCAAAGAGGTGGTGCGCGGTTTCGGTCTCGACAGCCGGATCGGACCCAAGTTTTTGAATGCCGGTCTGGGTTGGGGCGGATCGTGTTTCGGGAAAGACATCTCGGCGCTCATCGATATCGCGAAAGAGTACGGATATGAGCCCTCGCTGCTCCATTCGACCGTCGAGGTCAATCGGCATCAGCGCCTGGTTCCATTGCAAAAACTGCAGGAAGTATTGAAGATCATCAAAGGGAAAACGATCGGTCTGCTCGGACTGGCATTCAAGCCGGAGACCGATGATCTGCGCGATGCCCCGGCCCTGGAGATCGCGCGGCAATTGATCGAAATGGGCGCGCGGGTCAAGGTCTACGATCCGGTGGCGAACGGCGCCTGCCGGTCACAGCATCCCGATTTAAAGATCGAATATGCGGAAACCGCCCTTTCCCTGGCTGAAGATTGTGATGCGCTCGTTATCGTCACCGAGTGGGAGGAGTTCCGACAGCTGGAACTCGGAACCCTGGGTGAAGTCATGAATACCAAAGTCTTAATTGACGGCCGTAATGTATTCGATCCCGCCGGGGTCGAAGCATTGGGGTTTAAATACCGTGGAATTGGCAGGTGAGAAAATAAAATGCGTATTTTGATAACAGGTGGCGCCGGTTTCATCGGCAGCCATATGGTTGATCGCTTGATCGCCAATGGTCACAAGGTTGTGGCGATGGACAACCTGGTGACCGGTGACCTCAACAACATCCAACATCATCGCGCGCAGCCGCAATTCGAATTTATCTTTCACGATGTGAGCAACCACATTCACGTTCCCGGAAGTGTCGACTGGGTATTGCATTTCGCGAGCCCGGCCAGCCCTATCGACTATAGCCAACTGCCGATCCAAACGCTCAAAGTCGGGGCGTTGGGTACACACAACGCGCTGGGACTGGCCATGGCTAAAGGCGCGAAATTCCTGCTGACTTCGACCTCGGAAGTCTATGGAGACCCGCTCGTTCATCCGCAGCACGAGGAATACTATGGCAACGTCAATCCCATTGGGCCGCGCGGCGTTTATGATGAGGCCAAACGTTATGCGGAAGCGCTCGCCATGGCCTATCACCGCGAGCACGGCCTGGATGTGAGAATTGTCCGAATCTTCAATACATTCGGGCCGCGGAACCGCGTCAATGACGGTCGCGTAGTTCCGACTTTCATCAATCAGGCGCTGCAAGGTGAACCGCTCACGGTTTTCGGAGAGGGACAACAGACGCGGAGCTTTCAGTATATCGATGATCTGATCGAGGGCGTCAGCCGGTTGATGGAAACTCAATACAACGAACCGATCAACATCGGAAATACGGCTGAGATGACGATTATGGAGTTCGCCACCTTGATATTGCGTCTCACCGGCAGCAAGAGCCCGATCGTTTTTCGACCGTTGCAGCAGGACGATCCGAAAACTCGCCGGCCGGACATCTCGCGGGCCAGGGAAGTGCTCGGTTGGGAACCGCGCGTGCCTGTCGAGGAGGGATTGAAAAAGACGATCGATTGGTATCGCTCTTTTTAAGTTTGAAAACAGCTGCCGTTTAGGGTAAGCTTCCACTTTAAAGTTGGGCTAACTCCCGGCTCAAAATCAATAGAGCCAAAATAATTGCCTCAACATTAAACAGTAAAACCGGCTTCAAACCCGGTATGAAAAACAAACAAAATTGGTAAAGGGAGGATCCAGAATGAGTCATAAAGTAGCCCCATTTCGTCAATTTCGAAAAGCGTTGGCCATTACACTGATGCTGGCAATCGGAGGGTTTTATTCGACGATTACCATTTCAGCGCTGGCACAGAGCGCAGCGAAGGCGGCAGGAGAATTATCGGTAAAGGGCAATGTGACTATCAATGGAACGTCGGCGATTTCAGGCGCCACGATCTTCAGCGAGAGTCTCGTCAAAACCCAGCGCGGAAGCGGAGCGACTATCAATCTCGGAAAGCTCGGTCGCGTGCAACTGGGGCCGGAGAGTGAAATGACATTGCGCTTCGCTAATGGCGCGATTGGAGGGAACCTGACATCCGGTCGGGCGACTCTGAGCGCACCCACCGGTGTAGCAATTTCCATAGCGACCGCTGACGGTCTCACGAGTGCCGACGGTAAACTGGCGTCTGCGTTGACGATCGATGTTACCTGCGGCAATACACGCGTGGCAGCCGCACGGAATGGCGCCAAAGTGACCGCCGGCGGCAAGGATCAGTATGTAACTGCCGGAAGTGAGGTCGCGGTCGGTCAGGCGCAGGCCCCGCGATGTGCACGGCTCTCGACTGCGAGAGAACCGGGCTTGAGTTCGGGAGCGGTTGCAGCATTAGTAATCGCCGGAGTCGGCGGTGCGGTTGGAGGCATCGTTGCCGCTACGCAATCAGACGATGTCACGCCAACCTCAATCGTCGTGAGCGGATTTCGTCCGTAGTCCGAACCTTTACAATTCAATGCGCTGAAAGACAAATTCAGGTATCGGCGCATAACAGGAGAATACGATACAGATCGATGACGGCACAGACGGAAAACTTCGCCTGTGCCGTTTATCTTTTGCCTGTATCGTTTTTTATTACCGCTCAGCCGGCCGGCAAAGACAAATAGTTTTTAGTTTTCAGTTTTTAGTTTTCAGTTTCGCTTCCGGAGATCATTGGACGCTGAAGCTAAAAACAAAAAGTATTTAAACCGTGAAAATTCCTCTACTTGATTTGGTTGCTCAGCACCGAACTATCAGCGATGAAGTGATGGCTGCTGTGACGCGCGTTTTCACACACCAGCACTTTATTATGGGCGTTGAGGTGGAAGAGTTCGAGAACGCTTTTGCCGATAATTGCCGGGTCAAACATGCCATCGGCTGCGCATCCGGTTCCGATGCCGTTTATCTCGCTCTGTCAGCCTGCGGGATACAGCCCGGCGACGAAGTAATCACCACTCCCTTCACTTTTTTTGCAACGACGAGCGCGATCACGAGATTGGGCGCGCGGCCGGTTTACATCGACATCTCGCGCGAGGATTTCAACCTCAGGGTCGATTTGCTGGAAGCTGCGATCACCGATCGCACAAAAGCGATCCTGCCTGTGCATCTTTACGGTCAGTGCTCGCCCATGGATGCCATCATAGAGGTTGCGCGGAAGTTCGAGATTCCTGTTATAGAAGATGCGGCGCAGGCGATTGGCGCAGAGTATAGAGGCGTGACCGCCGGGAATATCGGCGATGCCGGCTGTTTCAGTTTTTTTCCTACGAAGAATCTCGGTGGAGCAGGTGACGGCGGCCTCATTACCACGAATAATGACGAGCTTGCTGCTAAGTTGCGCCTGCTGCGTATGCACGGAATGGATCCCAAGTACTATCACAAGGTGGTCGGCATCAATAGCCGCCTGGACGCTTTGCAGGCGGCCGTACTCGGAGTGAAACTGAAATATGTCGGTCGATGGAACGAAGTGCGCCGGGCCAACGCCGCTCGCTATGACAGATTATTTACCGAGGCTCGAATAGAAGAAGTCGCGCGACCGGTAGAATGCGCTGAGAGGCGCCACATCTACCACCAGTATACGATCCGCTGCGCGCGCCGCGACGAGTTGAAGACCTATCTGCAACAGCAGGGGATCGGCACCGAAATCTATTATCCGGTTCCCCTTCATCTGCAGGAATGTTTCAGATTTCTCGGCTACAGAGAAGGGGATCTGCCAGAGACCGAAATAGCCGCTAAGGAATGTTTGTCGCTGCCGATCTATGCGGAATTGACGCCCGACCAACAGGATTTCGTAGTCGAGCATATCTTGCGCTTTTACGGGAAGAGAGTTGGTTAAGAGCACGGAAGCGAGATAGATGGGGGACAACCGGGGGGCAAAAAACTGAGATTTTTTCTTTGTTTACCAGGCTATGCCGTCTGTTATGATTTAGATTAAAATAGTCGTTAAATTGAACCGACCCTCGGAAAAACGAAAGAGAGGAAAGCTATATGGTTCAATTGAAGCATCGTCCGAGAAGATTGAGGCGGACAGCGACACTGCGAGAAATGGTTCGAGAAACCAGACTCGATCCCCCGAATTTCATTTACCCGCTATTCGTCTGCCCGGGTGAAGGTGTGCGGCGTGAAGTTCGTTCGATGCCCGGGGTATTCAACCTTTCGGTGGATGAGCTCGTAAAAGAAGCAGAAGATGCGCGTAGCACAGGTCTCCGATCAATCATCGTCTTCGGCTTGCCCGAGAGCAAGGACGATCAGGGGAGCGGCGCATTCATCGAAGATGGAATCACCCAGCGCGCCATCCGCGCGCTCAAGCGCGAAGTCAAGGACCTGGTTGTGTTGGCCGATACCTGTTTATGCGAATACACAGCACACGGTCATTGCGGCGTGATCAGAGATGGGGATGTGGCGAATGACCCGACCCTGGAGATTCTGGCGGATACGGCGATAAGCCAGGCGCAGGCCGGAGCCGACATAATCGCACCGTCAGGGATGATGGATGGGATGATTGGGGCAATCCGGACCGGGCTGGATGCGGCGGGCTTCACCGACATGCCGATTCTGTCATACGCCGTAAAATATTCATCGGCTTTCTATGGCCCTTTCCGGGAAGCCGCAGATAGCGCGCCTCAATTCGGAGACCGCCGCAGCTATCAAATGGATCCGCCGAATGTCCGCGAGGCATTACGCGAAGCCGAACTTGATGTCGAGCAGGGTGCCGATATGCTCATGGTCAAACCCGCATTGCCGTATCTCGATGTTATCCGCGCGATCCGCGAGCGGTTCAATCTGCCACTGGCGGCTTACCAGGTCTCAGGCGAATACGCTCAGATCAAGGCCGCTGCCAGGCTCGGATGGATCGATGAAGAGAGAGTAATGATGGAATCACTGATAGCCATAAAACGCGCGGGCGCAGATCTGATTTTGACGTATTTCGCCAAAGATGTGATCAAAAAGCTATAGCGGGAAAGGATAACCGAGCGATCGGGCAGCATGACGCACCGGGGATTTTCCTGATGAAATATCTTTGATGAATCAGGCGGGAGTTTTAGTGCTCTCCCGATAACTTCGCACATCCCGTCCGAGCATTCTTAGCTCGGACCTCGGGCAATTTTTATTTTATTCTAGATGCTTGACATGTTCTCAATTTAGATTTAGTCTAATTGCAGATGTCGAGGTTACACCAGCAAGATGTAGAGAACATGGTGGTTGAGTCCCACCGTTTAAAGATGACGCCGCAGCGTCGAGCGATTGTGGAGTATCTGCAGTCTGCGGTACATCACCCTACAGCGGAAGAGGTATTACGGGCCGTCAACGAGAAGTTTCCAATGACATCTCGAGCGACGGTGTATAACACGCTCAACTGGCTAAAGGGAGAAGGGATGGTAAGGGAGGTATATGAGGGAGGCGTAGTCCGCTTCGATCCCAACACTTCCGATCATCACCATTTTGTTTGTCGCCGATGCGGTAGAGTCGAAGACGTCGAGAGCGAGCTGGTCGGCACTTATAAGTTTGATCCTTTGCTCAATAGTCATACCGTAGAAAATTTCGAAATTATACTTCGAGGCATCTGCGCCGGCTGTCAGAGCAACTAATAATGCGGTGATTCGTTCACTGCAATTTTTTTAAATATGTATTTAGACATTGTCTAAAACTGGAACATTGATAATTTTGGAGTCGTTCATATTTAATACGAAGGGCTCTTTAAACCGGGCGATTGTGGTTGGGAACGAAACTTGCTGCAGTTGCCGAGGGGAGAAAAGAACGAATGCTTAGTGTTGGAGATAGATTTCCTGGTTTCGCACTGAAAGCGGTAGTGAGTTTGGAGAAGGGGAAAGAGTTCAAAAATATTACAAACGACACATATAAGGGGAAGTGGCAAGTGGTTTTCTTCTGGCCGATGGACTTCACCTTCATATGTCCGACCGAGATTGCGGAGTTTGGGAAGCGCAACAGGGACTTTAGCGATCGCGATGCCCAGGTTCTGGGCGTGAGCACAGACACACATTTCGTTCATCTGGCATGGAGGCACAATCATCAGGACCTGAAGGGGCTTCCGTACCCGATGCTGGCTGATACGAAGCGAGAGCTCACATCATCGCTGGGCATTCTGCATAAAGAAGAGGGAGTCGCGTTGCGTGCCACCTTCATCGTTGACCCGGAAGGGACAATTCGCTGGGTGACAGTCAACGATCTTTCAGTCGGTCGCAATGTCGATGAGACCCTGCGAGTACTCGATGCGTTGCAGACAGACGAACTCTGCCCGTGCAATTGGCAGAAGGGCGGGAAGACCCTCGGGAATGCGGCTTAAGAAAGAGGTGAACGGAGATGAATGAAATCGAAAGACTGAGAGAATTGCTGCCCGAGGCAGCGAAAGATATCAGATTGAATTTGCAATCTGTTTTTCAATCATCGACGCTGACTCAGGAACAGATTTGGGGAACGGCTTTGGTGTCCGCCATCGCTTCCCGGAACAAAAAGCTTACCCGGGCTGTCTTAAATGATATACCGGATAAAGTGGATACGAGGGTCATCGAAGACGCGAAAGCCGCGGCGTCGTTGATGGCGATGAACAATGTTTACTACAGATTCCGCCATATGGTCGGCAAGGAGAGTTATTCTTCGAAGCCGGCTCGTCTGCGGATGAATTGGATCGCAAAACCACAGAACAGCAAAGCCGATTTCGAGCTTTTCTGTCTGGCAGCAAGTGCCATCAACGGTTGTGAGATGTGTATACGCTCGCACGAAGGGGCGGTGGTGAACGGTGAAATCACGGAGGATCAGGTTAACGACGTGATTCGCATTGCGGCGACGATCAACGGCGCGGCAGTTGCGCTTGATTTGGAGAACCTCGGCGGGCAGATGATGGAAGCAATAGCGTAGAAATTACAATGAAGCCTTCCGTTTCATTGTGGGTAGTGCCCCGAAAAATGGAAACAGTTCGGAATAACGGCTTCAAGCGGAAAGTTTTCAATGTTCCTCTTGAAGCCGAAATTAGAACCGCATTCCAAGGAGGATGAAAAGATGAAAACGCCGGAAGACATCAAAAATGCTTTGAATGCTATGTCTGCTAATAAGCGCAACAAGGTCGAGTCGATTGTGCGCCGTCATATCGATGCCTGCCAACGGATGGGAGTTGAGGTCGAGTACCTCGACCGCGTCTGGATAGAGTCAATCGAAGCCGTGCAGATCGAGGAGAAGTTCCCTGGAATCATGGTCGAAGACAATGAATGGCCCGAGGTCGAACCCGCGCGCCGTTATCATGTCTACGAACCACCCAGGGCCGAGTGGTAAGGACGGATTCGATGATTGCGTCAGTGCGGATTGGTTATTCGCTGTTCCATGCGATGCCAATCCGCACCTCTATTTAATTATTAAACATTTCAGTTAATATCCCCGAAAAGGTGTTGTGAGAGGATGACAGCTGCTATCGCGGCTGTTTCAGTGCGCAGGATACGCGAACCCAGATGAACGGGTATAAATCCGGATCTCCCGCTCAATTCTATCTCACGTTCACTCCATCCGCCTTCCGATGCTACAGACATATTGAGCTCACCGATACATCCGAGTTTCGATCCGACATCACGCACCTTCAGACCGCCGTGCTCCGAAAATATCAAATTGTTCCTCTCCTTTTCGGATTGGCAGAAATCATCAAATTTTATCGGGTCAGAGAATTCAACCTGTTTGCGTCTGCCGCATTGCTTGGTGGATTCAAGCGCGATCCGCTGCCAACGAGCGAGACGATGCCCGGAGCTATCTCGGGCGAGGCGCAAGTCGCTGTGATCGGTGATGAGCGGAACGATGCGCGTCACACCGAGTTCGGTCGCCTTCTGCACCACCCAGTCGAATTTGTCGCCTTTGATCATTGCCTGCGCAAGAGTCAGATTCAGGTGGGACTCGACTAAATCATCAAGTCGCCGAATGAGTTTGATTTCGGCCTCGCCTCTGCCCACTCGCGCAATCTCGCATTCCCATTCATTACCCACGCCGTCAAAAACAAAAACACGCGCGCCTTCACTGAGCCGCAGAACTCGCGCCAGATGGTGCGATTCATCAGGGTCGAGAATGATCGTAGATCGATCGAATCGCGAAGGTGCGGCGTAGAAACGATGACGTTGCATGTTCAGCTATTGATTTGGAGCGCATATGTGACCCACTCGCCGTCCGGTTTTTCCTCGATTACCTCGAATCGATACGGTTGGAGGGCCGCGCGCACCTCGTCTCCCTGCTCCTTTAAAATGCCTGAGATGATCAATATACCAGGGGGCGTAGTCGTTTGCCCCTGTTGCCCCTGTTGCCCCTGTTGCCCCGTTGATTTGATGACCTGCTTAAAATCGGCTGCAAGCGGTATGATGACGTCGGCTGTAAGATTGGCGAGCACAAGCTCGAACTCCTGGCCGTGAAAAGAGGATATCTTATTGACTTCGAGTTCTATTTCATCGGCGACATCATTGATAGCGGCATTCTCCTGGGCGACTGCGACAGCTTCCGGATCTATGTCGATTCCGATAACGCGAGCATTCGGAGCAAGTTTGATCGCCGCTATTGCGAGGATGCCGGTGCCCGTTCCGACATCGAGCAGCGAGCCGCCGCGCCAATATTTTTCGAGCATCTCGAGACATCCGCGTGTCGTCTCGTGGGTTCCGGTGCCGAAAGCCATTCCCGGATCGATCTGTACCAAGACCCGGTCGGTATTTCTGTCGACCTTCCACGAGGGTACGATAAGCAGACGGCGCCCGATCTCAATCGGCTCGTAGCCCTTCTTCCACTCGGCGAGCCAATCTTGATCTGCTATAGTCGATCGCTTGATTTCACCTAGCGCCGTTTCGGGATGACCGATCAGCTTCAATCCGCGGGTTATCTGGTCGCGCAGTTTTTCCAGGTCCGGCGCGAAGTCGAAATATGCGCGCAGCGTGATGAAATTTGATGGTTCTTCCGAAAACTCGATTCCGTTTGTGCCAAATGCCCAGAGCTGAGTTGTCGCGGCCGCCTCAGCTACGCGCTCTATTTTGATTTCGACCGCATACCAGAACTTTTTGTCCATATGTAAAATTGCTCAGCAGCCCTGATCCTCATCGCTGAAAACCAGTGTACTCGCACAGGCCAGATAGACGGCGCAATTGTACTAAAAATGAGCTCTTTGCATACACTAAAGGTATCTTTTCATTTTTCATCGATACCGAGTTCATCTAAAATCCGCGGATCATCGCGCCACTGTTCCTGTACGCGAACAAAAAGATGGAGACGAATATGACGGCCGAGCAGCTTTTCAATATCCCGGCGCGCTATCGTGCCGACTTCCTTTAACATCTGTCCGCCCCTGCCGATTATGATGGGCTTCTGCGATGGGCGTTCGACGTATATCACACAATGAATCTCTGTCGCATCTTCGAGCTCCTGCCAGCTTTCGGTCTTGACCGCGGTTGCGAAGGGGAGCTCCTCCTGAGTGCGTTCCAAAATTTTTTCGCGAACGAGTTCGGCAACAAGCTGGCGCTCGATCTGATCGGTGAATTGGTCCGCATCGTAGAGTCGCTCGCCGGCGGGAAGGTATTCGAGCAATTTCTCGATCAGCAATTCTTGATTGAAGCCGCTGCGCGCCGAAATGGGGATAATCTCAGCGAACTCATGCTCTTTGGCATACTGATCTATCAGCGGCAGCAGATGCGATTTGTCTTTGAGTAGATCGATTTTATTGAGAAGCAGGAAAGTCGTTTTCGCCGCCCGCTTGACGAGATCGAGCGTGAAGCTATCTCCCGTGCCTGAAGTTGTTGACGCATCGCGCATGAGCAGGACGACGTCGACTTGCCCCAGCGCCGCGACAACAAGCCCCATCATCCGCCGGTTGAGCATATAACCTGGTTTATGTATGCCCGGCGTGTCGACGAAGATGATCTGGCTATCGGGTCGCGTGAGGATGCCCTGGATATGTGTCCGCGTGGTTTGCGGCTTGGAGGAGACGGCAGCGATATGCTCGCCCGCGAGCGCATTGAGAAGCGTCGATTTGCCTGCATTCGGACGCCCGATGAGCGCAGCAAAACCAGATTTGTATGGTGCAGTATTCATTTGGTATGGGGGAGTTGGGAGGTGCGGTACGAGAACAGCGAGGTGACGATGGGACAAGTGAGGAAATCCCGAAAACCTTGCCTCCTCATCTCACTTCGCAATTCAAATAACCTCATGCTTGCTATTCTTTTTGTTCTCTCCGCGGGCGGCGGCGGAGGCCTTAGCCGGTTTGATTTCATCGCCCGGCATCGGCTGAGCGATTTTCTGAACCCTCACGCGTGAGACGCGCCGCTCATCGGCTTCGATCACTTCGAATTTCAGTCCCTTGAACTCGATGCTTTCGCCGGCGCTGGGTAAGTGGCCGAGTTGATTGAGCACCAGTCCCGCGACGGTGGTGAAGTCATCGGCCGCCAACTCTACATCGAACCGGCGTTCGATCTTGCCGACTTCGACCTGGCCGCGGACGACGCTCGAATCCTGGCTCTCGTCAATCATATCCGCATCGGTCTCATGCGGTTCAGGCTCATCCTCATCTTCGATCTCGCCGACTATCTCCTCGATCAGGTCTTCTATCGTGACGAGGCCCGCCAATCCGCCGTATTCATCGATCACGATCGCCATCGGAGTTTTTGCTTTCTGCATCTCGGGTAAGAGTTCGTCGATCGGTTTCGTTTCTGGTATGAAATATGTGGCGCGCGCGATCTCGACGGCCTTACGATTGGCGCTGCCGCTCTGCCAGTATTTTATCAGGTCTCTGACATAGATCACGCCTTCGATGTTATCAAGCGTATCGCGGTAAACCGGCAGGCGCGAATACTTCGATTCGATCATCAGATCACGCACCTGTTCGAGTAAGGTGTTGGCTTCGACCGCGACGATATGGGTGCGCGGACTCATGACCTCGCCCGCCGTGCGGTCGCCGAAGCGGATGATCGATTGGATCATCTCTCCTTCATTCTCTTCGATGATGCCTTCCTCCTCCCCCACGTCGAGAAGAGCTTGAATCTCGCTCGCGTCATCGTCGTCATCATCTTTATCTTCGCTCTCGACCTTCGGATCGGGCTCGCGCTGCAATCCGCGCAGCGAGCGATAGATCGGATGTGCGATCGCCCCGAGAGCCGGCCACAGCAGCCGAAGCGGAATACGCAACCTGAGCAGGGTGCGCGTCGGATCGTTCTGCGTGATGATCAGCGGCAATATTTGGCGAAATACGATGACCGTCAGGATCATTCCGCCGAATGCGATACCTAGAAAATGTTGCGGATAGAGTTTATGCGCAATCGAGCTGAACAGGATCGCGATGGAGGCGATTGAGAGGTGAATCCCGAAGGTGAGCGTAAAACTCAACTGGTGATGATGATCCAGGATCGCGCGCCAGAACCTGGCATCAGGAGAGTCCTCTTTCTCACTCGCGAGCAGTCGCAGAGAAACATCGCTCAATTCATCAAGAGCACTTTTGGCTGTAGCCACAACGACCAGCACCAGAACGACGATGCTGGTCAAAGCTATTTCAGTTTCCATTTTATATTGGGTTTCAGTTGTCGATTGTCGGCACCAGATGTCGGGTTGTCGGTTGCCTACTACGAATTCCCCACGAATAATGCATCAGATTTCGTGTCTGATGTCAGGGAACTCTAACCCGATAACCGCCTTCCGGCTCCCGACAACCGGTTTTATTGAAGCAATTCTTTCCTCAATTTCCGCTCAAGCCTCTCCATTTGACCGTCATCTGTTTCGTGATCGTAACCCGCGAGATGAAGCGCGCCGTGGATGACCAGATGTTCAATTTCGCGACTGAAAGTAAGTCCCAGTTCGCTTGCATAAGCCGCCGCAGTCTCTACGGAGATCACGACATCGCCTAGATGAGTTTCCGCCGCCGGCTCCGAAAATTCGCATTCCTCGTGATAGGCGAATGAAAGGACATCGGTCGGTTTATCGATTGCGCGATATTCACGGTTCAATTCTCGCATTAAGCGATCGCGAATGAAAACGACGGTCAGAGTCGCGTCCGCGCGTCCGGCGCGATCAAGCGCGGCCCGCGATAATCGCGCGACAGCCTCGCGATCCAAGCGATACAACCTTTGCCGGTTGATGACCTCGATCGCGCTCCGCTGCGCCGGCCCCTCGCTTTCCTTGATTGGGCCGGTCGCGCTAGAGGCTGATCTTGCGATTGTGTTCATCATAAGCCTTGACGATCATCTGGACGAGATGGTGACGAACCACGTCCCGTTCGTCGAAATGGATGAAGACGATTCCATCTATTCCGTTGACTACGCGCTGAGCCTCAACGAGGCCCGACTTCCGCCCCGAGGGCAGGTCTATTTGCGTAACGTCTCCCGTAATCACGGCTTTTGAACCGAAGCCGATCCGAGTCAGGAACATCTTCATCTGTTCTGAAGTGGTATTCTGCGCTTCGTCAAGAATGATGAAGGCATCGGAGAGCGTACGGCCCCTCATGAAAGCCAGAGGCGCGACTTCGATCACGCGTTTCTCCAGAAATTTCGTAACGCGCTCGTAATCGAGCAGATCGAACAACGCGTCATAAAGCGGCCGCAGGTAAGGGTCGACCTTGTCCTGCAGGTCGCCCGGCAAGAATCCCAGTTTCTCTCCGGCCTCAACCGCCGGTCGCGCCAGGATGATGCGGTTGACTCGCTTTGACATCAGAAACTGCACCGCCATAGCCACGGCGAGAAATGTTTTCCCGGTGCCCGCCGGTCCTATCCCGAAGACGAGATCGCTTTTTTCAATGGCTTCGATATAGCGTTTCTGATTCTGCCCGCGCGCGGATACTTGTTTGCGGCCCGCCGGGTTAATCCGCTTCTGCTCGGTTAACAACTCGCGGAGTGTCGAAGTGCGGTCGTCGGCGATCTGTTTGAATGCATTGCGTAGATCGCCGGCTGATAACGTGCGACCTTCATCGAATAGCTGGCCGTAGTCTTTCAGGATACGCTCGACGATCGCGACATCGGCTTCATCTCCCTCGACGATCAACTCGCCGCCTCGTCCGCCGACGCGCACGCTCAGGAGCGACTCCAGATATTTGATATTCTGATCATACGGGCCGAATAAAGCCTCCAGCCCTCGCTCCGGCAATGTAATCTTCAAACTTCTCATTTGGTAATTTAAAAAACAATCTACTTCACGTGTTGGACCCTGTCAAAGGGATTCCCACACCGTCAGCGGTAGAGCATACATAGATTCTCCGGCGCGTATCCGGTCGATCGCTCATATGCGCATGCGACTTCGCGTTTGAACTCCTCGACCTGATCAAACCTGACCAGGTTGATGGTGCAGCCGCCGAAACCGCCGCCCGTCAGACGCGAGCCGATGACGCCTGATACGCGGCCCGAGAGTTCAACCATCAAATCCAGCTCATCACAACTGACCTCGTAATCGTCCTTCAGGCTCAGATGCGAATCGCGCATCAATGTCCCGAATTTATCGAGGTCGCCGGCTTCGAGAGCCCCGGCCGCCGCAGCTACGCGAAAATTCTCGCTGATCACGTGACGGCAACGGCGATAAATTATATCGGTAAGAGAGCTTTTTTGCCTCTCCAAATCTTCCGAAGTCACATCGCGCAGAGCGACCACTCCCGGCATCCTTTCCGCCAGAAGGCGCGCTCCCGCCTCACAATCGGCGCGGCGCCGGTTGTATTCGCCGTCCGCCAGTTCGTGCTTGACCATCGTGTTGCAGATGACCAGTCGAATCCAGTCGGGGATTCGCAGCAGGCGGTACGCGAGCGAGCGGCAATCCAGTAACAGCGCCTGTCCCTTCCGCCCGCAGCAAGAGATGAACTGATCCATAATGCCACAGCGCATGCCGACAAACTCGCTCTCCGCGCGCTGACACAGTTTCGCCAGATCGATGTAATCGATCTCTTGGCCTGCAGTGTCGAGCAGCGCGTATCCAGTCGCCACCTCGAGGGCCGCCGAAGAGCTGAGTCCCGATCCGATCGGTAGTTCGCTGCCAACCAAGAGATTCGCGCCAGCCAAACGATGGCCGGCTCGTTCCAACATAACGGCTACCCCCAGCACATAATCGCTCCAGTGGCGGCGGGGGCATGCTCCATCCAGATCGAACTCAACGCCGTCGGAGAGATTATCGGAATAGACCGCCAGCCGTCTGTCAGCCCGCGGACCGATAGCCACCCATGTGGAGAGATCGATCGCCACCGGCATCACGAAGCCGTCATTATAATCGGTGTGTTCGCCGATCAGGTTGACCCGTCCGGGAGCGCGGTAGATGCGGGCGTCTCCGCCATATCTGTCGTGGAACTTTCGTTTCAATTCAGAGACTGTCAGGCTCATCAACCTCAACGCCCCCCCCCCCACTAATTATTGGACGATGTATGATCGTGAACGATCCTCCATCCGTTACTGAAGCGCCGGAAGATCAGCGTGTACAGTCCTCCGAGCTCTTTTCCATCGTTCATTTTCAGCCGCCAGCGGCCGCGCACCATGGCGGCGTTTTCAGCGAGCATCTGTACATCCAGGCCCGAGAAATCAAGATTGCCCATCTCCTTGCCTTCAGACTGATAGCTCTTACGATAACGCTCGAGGGTGGCCTCCCAGCCTGCGAGTTGACGGCCGCCCGAGAAGAAACTCAACTCCGGTGAGTTCCAATAGCCGTCCATAAATTCCTCCAGCCTGCCCTTGTTCCAGGCCGCCACCTGCGCCTCGAGCACAGCGCGGATATCTGATTCGGCAGATTGGAATTTGCTCGATTCGCCTGGTTTCCGCCCGGCAACTTGCTTTGATGCGGATTGGATGAGCGCCGCATGAGATGACAGGATTATTAATGATAATAAGCTGATTGATCTCAGTATCCGAGTTGTTCGTCTCATGATTTTGATCCATAGGTGGAAAGAGGAGGAAAATAAGCGAAAATTCCAGTGTTTTTGCTCGTTTCGCTCCTTTTTGCCTTTTTTGCTGCCATTGCTATAATTGGCGCGCTATGCCAGATAATTATTTCTTCAATTCCTCCAATGAACCGGGTAACTCCCGGAGACCAGCTAAGAAAGACTCTGTTCCTCATAAGCTAACAGAGATTGCGATACGTTTGGAAGAGTTCTTCCGAAATTCCGAGCGAACAGCTCTCCTTGTGCTTGCGATGATGGCCGGCGGGTTGACCGGATTGGTGTTGGCTTATCAGGCGAGCTTCACCACGTTCGCCACCGAGGTTGATGCGCTCGCCGATCTCAGTCCACCGGAAATCACGAAAGTTTTCTCTGATGACGGCACCTTGATCGGCGAGTTGTCACTCGAGCGGCGCATCCCGATCGAGTACAAGGACATCCCTGATAGGTTGAAGGAAGCCATCCTGGCCATCGAAGACACCAGGTTCTACGATCACATCGGCATCGATCCGATGCGCATAATCGGCGCCGCGTATCAGAATATGGTTCGCCAGCGCCGGGCGCAGGGGGCTTCAACTCTTACCCAGCAGCTGGCGCGCGAATTCTTTCTGAGCCGCGAAAAGACGTACACGCGCAAGATCAAAGAGATGATGTACGCGCTTCAGATCGAGCGCCTCTATACGAAAGAACAGATATTGACGCTCTACTGCAATCAGATTTTCCTGGGAGGCGGAGCATACGGATTCGAGGCAGCCGCTAAATATTATTTCAGCAAGACGCTCAAGGACTTGAACCTGGAGCAGTATGCGCTGCTGGCCGCGTTGCCGAAAGGGCCTCAGCAGTTCTCGCCGATCCATCGCGCGAAAGACGCAAAAACCCGGCGCAATCTGGTTCTGCAGTCGATGGCGGACGTGGGATACATCTCGCAGGCGGATTGCAATACGGCGAAGACCAAACCTCTCGGACTCGATCTCGATGACCGGCGCGGCAAAAATGACAGCTCGCCTTATGCCTACTTTGTTGAAGAGGTCCGTCAGGAATTACAGAAGATCATGGTCGAGAAGCACGACGAGGATGCGCTGTATGTTTACCGCGCGGGTTTGAGCGTCTATACCACGATCGACGCAAAGGCGCAGGAATGGGCTGTTGATGCGGTTCGCCAGGGCGCGCGGATGCACGAACGTCGTCACGGTTGGAAGGTCAAGTTTAATAACATCTTCCTCCAGGATGGCGCAACCTTCGAAAACTATCAACACCCATCCTGGATTGCCGTTCCGGCCGCCGGGGATTCCATGACCGGTCTCATAAAAGATGTGAGCGACCGCGGGACGCTGGTCTCCTTCGGATCGTACTCCGCTATCATCAGGACCGAAAATACGGGTATTTTGAATAGATCGCCATCCAAACTATTCAAGCGCGGTGACCTGGCACAGTTTAAAGTCGCGGGAGTCGACAAGGATAAAAAAATCCTGAACGTCACACTCGATCCTGAACCGGATGTACAGGCATCGCTCGTCCTGGTGGATGTTAAGACGGGCGAGATAAAGGCCATGGTCGGCGGATATAATTTTGCGACGAGCAAATTCAACCACGCGACGCAGGCGAACCGTCAAGCCGGCTCCACATTCAAGCCATTCATCTATGCGGCGGCGCTCGAACAGGGATTGAGGCCAGACGACATCGTTGATGACTCCCCGTTCAAGGAAGGGGATTGGGAGCCGCATAATTTCGACAATACGTTTATGGGCGCGATGAGTATACGGCAGGCGCTGGCCCAGTCCCGTAACATCCCGGCCGTGCGCATACTGAAAGAGATCGGAGTCCGCGACACAGCAGAACTCGTTAAGAGAATGGGTCTGCCCAATCCGATGGCGCCTTATTTGCCCTCGGCTCTGGGTGCGACTGAAGAGCCGCTGCTCTCTCTCGTCTCAGCTTACACCGCCTTCCCCAACCGTGGTGTGAGATTCGAGCCATTCCGCATTCGCCGCATCGTTGATCGCAATGGGAAGGTTCTGGATCAGACGGAAACGAAATCTTGGAAGGTCCTGTCAAATTATGTTGCGGCACAGATGGTCGAGATGATGCGCGGGGTCGTGTTGAACGGAACGGCAAGAGCTGCCGTCAGTCTGGGCCACCCGCTGGCCGGGAAAACCGGCACGGTCAATGATTATACCGACGCCTGGTTTATTGGTTATACGCCGGAAGTAGCGTGCGGCGTCTGGATAGGATATAGCGATAGTAAGCGACCACTCGGCCAGAATGAGTCGGGCTCATCCGCGGCTTTGCCGTTCTGGAATGATTTTATGGCCAAGTATCTGAAGGACAAGCCCAGAGGCAAGTTCCCGCCAATACCGGACATACCCGAAGAAATGAGGCCAATTCAGGCACAGCGCGCGCGCGAGCACGCAAAAGAGCTGGCGCGCATCGAGGCGAGGAGCGAGGAGTTTCTTCCCGGCTCTCCCGAACTCCCGGTTCTCGATCCGCTTGCCGGTAGCAGTACCACGCCCGAGAACACAGCTCCGATAACCAATAAACCCGCACCGACTCCGTCCCGGGAAGACACTTCTCCCGCTACGAGAGTGGAGCAAAATCCGAAGCCCGTCAGGGCTTCAGTCGATGCTAAACCCGTGAAAGCGGCCGATGCGGCGCCACCGCCTCAGGGAGAGCCCCCGCGCAAGGGTAAAAAGGGGAAAGCAGAAGACCCGTGATGGAGCGGGGAAGTGGGTGAACTGAAGAGCCGCACAAATGTGTATTAGCTTTAAATGGGCTCGTTGTGAAAGGCCGATTCACCGCGGAGGCTAAGAGGCGAGGGCAGCGCAGAATGTTAAAACTTTGCGCTCCGCTGCGTCTCAGCGATGAATTGGCTTTTCGATACGTGAGCCGCGGAGTGTCGATGTGCCTTTCGATGGAACGTTAAATTTCAGCTCCGAAGATCCCAGAAAGAACTCTATTATCCGGGGTTTGAATTTTCTTCGGAGCGGCAAGGTGAGGGATATTTATGAGGTGGATGGCGATCGACTATTGATGGTCGCTTCCGATCGGATCTCCGCCTTCGATTGCGTTTTGCCCAATGCGATACCACTCAAAGGGCGCGTACTGACACAGCTCTCAAAATTCTGGTTCGATCGTTTTTCCCACATCGTCGGGAATCACCTGATCACAACGGTATTGGGCGAGTTTCCCGCGGACCTGCTAGAAAAAATCAATTCGGCATCGATTGAAAATCTTTCGTCATTTCTGGAAGGGCGTTCGATGCTCGTCTACCGCGCTGATGTGATCCCTTTCGAATGTGTCGTCCGCGGTTATCTGGCGGGTTCCGGGTGGAAGGAGTATCGCGAGACCGGGGCAGTCTGCGGCCATATCTTGCCTCCCGGCTTGCTCGAGTCCGAGAGACTTCCCCATCCTATCTTTACCCCCGCTACCAAGGCCGAAGAAGGACACGATATCAATATACCTATTTCAGAGATGGCTCGTTCCCTCGGCGATAATCTGACTAACGAGCTTGAGGCCGTCAGCTTGAAGCTCTATGGGGAAGCCGCAACTTACGCCGAGTCGCGCGGTATTATTATCTGTGATACGAAATTCGAGTTCGGTTTGAGAGACGGTAAATTGATATTGGTCGATGAGGCGCTGACACCCGATTCATCCCGCTTCTGGCCGCGCGAAGCCTACGCCCCCGGCAAATCCGTTTTATCATTCGACAAGCAGTTCGTGCGCGATTACCTCGAGACCCTCGACTGGGATAAACGCCCCCCTGCACCTTCGCTCCCACCTGATGTCGTAAAAGCAACCAGCTCCAAATATGTCGATGCCTTCCGCTTGATTACCGGTCAATCGCATCTTTAATCATTGACAGCCGTTTCCCTGATAAA
The DNA here is from genome assembly GCA_963796275.1 of uncultured Acidobacteriota bacterium. GTDB lineage: Bacteria > Acidobacteriota > Blastocatellia > RBC074 > RBC074 > JAKEHZ01. The sequence goes on from CAWCKY010000006.1 coordinate 605,210, forward strand.
TATACTTAGCACTCCTTCGCAGGGAGTGCTAACAACCCCTCAAACCCCGTTAATTCTCAATCTGATACGGGTTTAATATGGGTTTAATTATATCTATGCAAAAAACTTGAGTATCACCTACTCAAGCTCCTTGTGACGGGAGGCAAAGCATCAATACCATCTAAAAATGTGAAAGGAGAATTATATGGCAACAAGTATTCGTCCGCTAAATGATCGCATCATCGTTCAGCGCATAGAAGAGCAGGAGCAGATGCGTGGCGGTTTATACATTCCGGACACGGCGAAAGAGAAGCCGCAGGAGGGCAAGGTGATCGCCGTAGGAAATGGCAAGCTGCTCGAGAGCGGCGCGCGCACACCCATCGACATCAAGGCGGGTGACCGTGTGCTGTTCGGCAAATATTCGGGGACAGAGATCAAGCTCGACGGTGAAGAGTACCTGATATTGCGCGAAGATGACGTTCTTGGTGTGGTCGAGGACACAGCAAAGGGCAAGGCCGCGAAGTAGGCCCATTTTTCAATTCGGGAGGAATTAATAAAAATATGGCTAAACAGGTTATACACGGCGAGGATTCGCGCCAGGCAATTCTGCGTGGCATAAATCAGCTCGCTGATGCTGTTGCGATCACGCTCGGCCCGAAGGGCCGCAACGTGGTTATCGATAAAAAGTTCGGCTCACCGACAATCACGAAGGATGGCGTCACAGTCGCCAAAGAGATAGATCTGAAGGAGCCCCTGGAGAACATGGGGGCACAGATGGTGCGGGAAGTCGCATCGAAAACGTCGGATGTCGCGGGAGACGGGACGACCACTGCGACGGTCCTGGCTCGTCAGATCTTCAAAGAAGGTGTCAAGACAGTAGCTGCCGGCGCCAACCCGATGGCCCTCAAGCGAGGTATCGAGAAGGCTGTCGAGAGAGCGGTGGAAGCGATCAAGGAGCAGTCAAAACCGGTCAAAGGCGATGCGATCGCGCAGGTCGGTACGGTCTCGGCCAACGGCGACACGACGATTGGCGGGATCATCGCCGAAGCGATGAAGAAGGTCGGCAAGGACGGCGTAATAACAGTAGAAGAGTCTAAGTCGCTCGAAACATCGCTCGAAGTGGTCGAGGGAATGCAGTTCGATCGCGGCTATCTGTCGCCCTATTTCGTGACCGATCCGGAGCGAATGGAGTCGACGCTGGAGAACGGCCTGATCCTTCTGCACGAGAAGAAGATCAGCTCGATGAAGGACTTGCTGCCATTGCTCGAGCAGGTTGCCAAGATGGGCAAGCCCCTCTTGATCGTTGCGGAAGACGTCGAGGGCGAAGCGCTCGCGACGCTGGTGGTCAACAAACTGCGGGGCACGCTGCAAGTTTGCGCCGTCAAGGCGCCCGGCTTCGGCGACCGTCGCAAAGCCATGCTCGAGGACATCGCGATCCTGACCGGCGGCAAGGTCATCAGTGAAGACCTGGGAATCAAGCTGGAGAACGTCAAGCTCGAGGATCTCGGCCGAGCCAAGAAGATCACGGTTGATAAGGACAACACGACGGTCGTCGAGGGCGCCGGAAAACAGGCTGATATTCAGGGGCGCGTCGCGACCATCCGCCGCCAGATAGAAGAGACAACTTCCGATTATGATCGCGAAAAGCTGCAAGAACGGCTGGCCAAACTAGTCGGCGGCGTGGCGGTGATCAAGGTCGGGGCAGCAACCGAGACCGAACTGAAGGAGAAGAAGGCTCGCGTCGAGGATGCCATGCACGCGACACGCGCCGCCGTCGAAGAGGGCATCGTGGCCGGCGGCGGGGTAACTTTGGTTCGCGCCGCTCGTATGCTCGACAGCCTCAAATTGAGCGATGAAGACGAACAGATCGGCGTCAATATCGTCAAGCGCGCGCTCGAAGAGCCGCTCCGCAAGATCGCGGAGAACGCCGGCAAAGAGGGTGCGGTGATCGTTGAGAAAGTCAAAGCCGATAAGAACGAGAACATGGGCTTCAATGCGGAGACGGAAGAGTTCGAGGACCTGGTAAAAGCCGGTGTAATCGATCCCGCTAAGGTCGCGCGTACTGCATTGCAGAATGCGGCGTCGATAGCGGCTCTCATGCTCACGACGGAAGCTCTCATCTCCGAGTTGCCTGAGGAGAAGAAAGCTCCTGCAGGGCCTCCGGGCGGTGGCATGGGCGAGTTCTAAATTTGATCGGTGAGTGAACTATGGCGATGGCGTCTGATGAAGGCGCCATCGCCCTATTTTTTTATGGGGCGCGGTTTATCTGGAGTCAACCGGTATTTCACTTAAGTCTATGCGCCCCCCACATTTCAATTCACTTTAATTGTGATACTGCAGTTTTCAGATGAGTATGCAGGGTTGAAGATTGCAAAGCCTTTGGAGTGGGGTTGCTTGCTTGCAACCGCTTTGTTAGTCCTTCCGTGATCCGGGATTTTCGCTGAAATTCACCCCATGGCCCTCCACAACGACCGTTATTTGAGGAATTGCTCAGTTGTCTCATAGGCAACGAGTGAAGCAATTGACTACCAAAGCGGTTGCAAGCAAGCAACAGCACTCCATAAGCTCCGCTAGGCATAGCACGACCATACACTCCTCCCGATCAGGAAGATCAATCAGCCTGCAGACCGACCCAAGTTTTTATCACTTGACTATGGTGAATAACGCCGCTTTCGATACTCCGTTATTGGACGGGACTGAGTATTTGAACCATCAATTGTATTCATTATGGTTTCATAGCTTCGATCAAAAAGTAATACGGGCTATTTCTGATGCTGGTTCCGGGTATCGGTCGCTGGGATCACTAACTTCATAATATCGCGTTAGGCCGGCGGCTCGGATCCGGGCGAACATACGCGGGCCCGACGTACTTCCCGCATTCGGTTTTCGCAGCTTATTTTTTAATCGCAAAATATTTTCGATCCGCCTTCTAGAGCCTTGGTTATCTGCTCAAGAGGTACCCGGCATCATTAAATCCGGTTTAGGTCTGTGGTAGGAGACTTCCTTTACGAAATACGAAATTTACGAAATACGAAATTATGGATAAAAATCCATCGTTTCAGACTTCATTTTTCCTTTTAATATTCATCACATTCAGATAAATCCTTGATGATGAGTAACCTAGTCTGAAAGATATCCAGAAGATGATTACGGCACTAAATTTGCCAACAATTGAACCACTTAACTGAATACAGGCTTGTAGTTTTCATTCTAATAATACGCTTCTTTGAGTTATCGAATAAGGCAGGCAAGGTTAGAAGGCTAATCAGATAGATAATTAGATAACCTGGGCCGCCGTGAAAAAGATCAAGTACCCATCGTCCCTGACATCTTTGAGTTTTCATCCCAGCAAAGCCCTCGACGCGGTGAGGTTCTGAGAACTTCACCGCCTTTTTTTCAATTTTATGAATGACCCCCGGTAATACAAAAAGTTACAATAGTCGTTAATTGACATTTATTTTTATACTTGACAGTCAACCAATATATTAAGTAGTATGCGCGCCGTAGCTATCATAGCGCCATCTCAGGCGCAACCCAATGCACAAATAAAATAGTAGGTGAGTAGCAGTTGTATCGAGGTTATTTATCCCAACTTCTTCATAGTAGAGATCGTGCGCCGGGCTGGCTTTAATCGGCTGGCCGCGGGCACGATATTTACCTTGATTCAATTGTCCCGCAGTACCAAGGTTATCAACCCCCACCCCTGAACCCCGACCGGGAAGAACGGCTAAACGGTCAGGTTTCAAATGTTATTTCCATTGAGTGGCGGGACGTTTAACTCGACGGGCTGTCGGTAGGCTCGTCTATCTGTTAACCCAGGAGGTAGTTTCAACATGGCAGAGAAGAAACTAGGCAAAGTTAAATGGTTCAATAATGCAAAAGGTTATGGCTTTATTGAACAGCCCGAGGGTGGTGGCGATATTTTCGTTCACTACTCAGCTATTCAGGGACACGGCTTCAAGACGCTGGACGAAGGCCAGATGGTCGAGTTCGAATTAGTCCAGGGGCCGAAAGGCCGGCAGGCTGAGAAAGTGATCAAGCTACAATAACACCTGCTCTTCCAATTCACTCTACGAATTTGCCTCGCCTGCTGCAGCGGATTTGATGCAACAGGCGAGGCAATTTTCATGTCTAATTTGACAACTTCCTCGGCCCTTAAATAAACTGAAATATGTGCAATTAAAGTTGATTGTAATCAATAGCTTCTGAAGCGGCTACTTGATGCCAATGTTTTCTCAAGCCGAAGATGAACGCCATCTGAATACCTACATTTCGCTTCAGGGGCTTACAAGATTTGGGTGTTAGAGTGGGAGAGACATTGCGCGTCTCTGTCGCCCAGGGCCGAGAGCATTGATTCCAGCGGCTTTTAATTTGAACACTCTTCAAATAGACTGACCATTCAATATGCTTAAGTTATACAACACACTGACAAACCAGATCGAGGAGTTTCAGCCGATCAACCCGGACGAAGTTCGAATGTACGTGTGCGGGCCGACCGTTTATGGCTATGCCCACATCGGCAATTTCCGCACATTTCTTTTCGCTGACCTGCTGCGGAGGTACCTTAGGTATAAGGGCTATACGCTCCGTCACGTCATGAATATCACCGATGTCGACGACAAGATCATTCGCCGGGCGGTCGAACAGCAGAAGAATCTGGATGAATTTACCGATGAATACATCAGATTCTTTTTTGACGATTTCGACGCGCTCGGCATCGAGCGCCCCGAAGTGTTGCGCGCGACCAGGCACATTCCAGAGATGGTCGAGCTGATTAAACGGCTGACTGCGATGGGGCATACGTACCAGTCCGACGGATCTACCTATTTCCGGATCGCGAGTTTTAAGAAATATGGACAGTTGTCGAAGACCAACTTTGAAGGGAATATCGCGGGCGCCAGCGAGCGCCTCGATGCGGATGAGTATGATAAGGAGGATGTCCGGGATTTCGCCCTCTGGAAATTGGCCAAACCGGGGGAGCCTTTCTGGGAGACCGATCTCGGCCCGGGCCGTCCTGGTTGGCATATAGAGTGCTCGGCGATGTCGATGAAAGCACTGGGTGAATCTTTCGATATTCATGCGGGCGGGGTCGACCTGATCTTTCCGCATCACGAGAATGAGATTGCCCAATCGGAATGTGCGACGGGCAAACCTTTCGTACGTTATTGGCTGCACACGGAATTCCTGATGGTCGAAGGGCAGAAGATGTCCAAGAAGCTGGGCAACGAGTATACGTTACGTGACTTGCTGGCTAAAGGCCATACGCCGCGCGCGATCCGCTACCTGCTGCTGTCGGCTCCGCATCACAAGCAGCTAAACTTCACGTTAGACAGCCTCCGCAGCGCCGAGACCACGGTCGAGCGTTTGAACGATTTCAGACGCAGGCTGAAAGAAATGAGGACCGAACCTGGATCCTCGCCGGAGGTTGCCGGTTTGATCGAGCATTCACAACGGCGTTTCAACGATGCCCTCGATGACGATCTGAACACTGCTGAGGCGCTGGCGGCTACTCATGACTTCATTCGGGAAACCAATACCGCGATGAAACCGGGATATCTGATGTCCAGCGATAAAAAAGCCCTGCTTGAACTGGTTGATGGCTTCGATTCCGTTTTCGGTATCTTCGGAAAGATCGAACAGGAGTTGCTCGATTCCGAGATCCAGGCCATGATCGATGAGCGGCAGGCGGCGCGCAAGGCCAGGGACTTCGGCCGTTCCGATGAGATTCGCGATCGACTCACTGATCTCGGGATCATTCTCGAGGATACGAAAGAAGGCGTCCGCTGGCGCAGAAAATAAAGTATGAGTCAAAACACCATCTTCATCTTCCAACACGTTCCCACCCTCTCGCGCAAGAACCTCTTTGCGGATTAATCGAATTATCTACATCGAAATAGGTTGATCCACGGGGAACACGGCGATAAATAGTAATACCTATCTCGCGTTCCCGGTGGTTACATTTGAAACCACGATAAAGCTGATGTCGTCGGATTTGCTCGGATTTATTCCGCGGATATCCGTAGGATCAGCGTCAATCCGTGGTTGGTTTCAATGTTCCCAATCCGGAGGTATATTCGATGCAAGGCAGAAAAGAGCTGAAATCTGCGAGGCTTCCCATAATTAAAGGGTCGCTGCCAGGACCTCGCGCTGAAGAGGTCATCGCACGGGATGCGCAATATATTTCGCCGTCTTACACGCGCAGTTATCCGCTCGTCGTGCAACGGGGCAGCGGCGCGATGATCGAGGATGTGGATGGCAACATATTCCTGGACTTCAACGCCGGCGTCGCCGTCTGTTCGACGGGGCATGCACATCCTCGCGTTGTCGAAGCGATCAAGAAGCAGGTTGATAATTTTCTCCATATTTCGGGCACTGATTATTATTATCCGCACTTACCCGCTCTCGCCGAAAAACTCAATCAGCTCGTCCCGGGCGATTTTGGTAAAAAGACGCATTTCGGAAACTCCGGCGCCGAGGCTATTGAGGGCGCGATCAAGCTGGCTTTTTACACGACGCGCCGCCAGAAGCTGATCGGATTTTTTGGCGGATTTCATGGCCGGACGATGGGCGCGCTCTCTCTCACAGCGAGCAAATCGAGACAGCGCGCGGGGTTTGGTCGTCAGGCGCTCGATGTGACGCACGTCCCATATGCCAATTGTTATCGGTGTCCTTATAGCTTGAAGCCGGAGACCTGCGGGGCCTACGAATCGAAAGGTCCGCATTGCGCGCGAGTTATCGAAGACCTGCTCTTCAAGACGACAGTCCCGGCGGACGATTGCGCCGCGATCGTCGTCGAGCCGATCCAGGGCGAGGGCGGATATATCGTTCCTCCCGCCTCTTTCCTGCAAACGATTCGTCGCATCGCGGTCAAGTATGGCGTGGTGGTTATCGCCGATGAAGTGCAATCCGGGATGGGACGAACGGGGAAGATGTTCGCATCGCAGCATTTCGATTTCGTTCCCGACATTATGGCGATCGCCAAAGGTATTGCGTCAGGTCTGCCGCTAGGGGCGACTGTGGCGCGCGCCGATTTGATGGAGTGGGGGTCTGGCGCGCACGCCTCGACCTTTGGGGGAAACCCCGTCGCGATATCGGCCGCTCTGGCGACGATCGAGCTGCTCGAAGATGGCCTGGTAATCAACGCGGCAAAGATGGGCGATTACTTGCTGGATGGTTTACGTGAGTTGATGAAGAGGCATGACATCATCGGCGATGTGCGCGGCAAGGGCCTGATGATCGGAGTCGAGCTGGTCAAGGATCGTGCGACAAAGGAGCCGCATCCGGACGCACTGCTTCGTGTTGAAATCGAATGCTTCCGTCGCGGCTTGATAATTCAAGGGGCCGGGACGAGCACAATCCGGCTCTCACCGCCGCTGGTGATCGATCAGGATCAATGCGATTTTGCGCTTAAAACGCTGGATGACGTGCTTCGGATGGTGAGGGAGTGAAAGCGGGTTAACCGTAAAGCGTGGGGAGAGAATATATGAGTAGCCACAGAAGCAGATCATTTTACATTTGACATTTTAGATCTGACATTTGTCATTGATTCTTCCAATGACAAATATCGAATCTGAAATATCAAATGTAATATGTATTCTCTCTTCATCTCTCCAATACACGGCTCATGCCGGAAAGATCATGGGAGGGAGGGGCTCGGTCCCTCCCTCCCCACTCAGTCCCACTCCAATCTCTCTTTCATCTTTGTCCGTAAAAAATTAAGATATGAGGGAACTTTCCCCAGGTGCAGGTGTCTATGTTGATGTCGAAAAAGTTGACACCACAGGGCTTCTAATTAATGTGACAGATCCACATCGGAGAGTGGGCGCGCATGCTTGCCGAGAAAGAGGCATTGCTGGTATCCGGGCTGGAAGAGTTCGGATCTTCGGAGTTGATGGCAACGGAACTCGCATTGGAAATCGAGTCTCCGCCAGCCGCACAGCTGTGTCTATACGAATCGGTTCTCATCAAGCGTCTCAGGGCGGGTGAGATGTATGCCTTTAATGAGCTGGTGGAGGAGTACCAGTCGCTTGTTTATGCGTTGGCCCTGCGCATTCTCGGTGATGCTGAAGATGCCCGGGATGCGACGCAGGAGACATTCTTGAAGATCTATCGCCACTTCGCACGCTTCCGAGGTGACGCGAGTTTAAAGACATGGATATGCCGGATAGCAATCAATCAGGCTCGCAGCACTGAGCGTTGGTGGCGTCGCCGGCATCGGGGAGAGACGACTTCCCTCGATATGCCGCTGCCCGGGAATGGCAGTGATAACCGTTCGCCCCAATGTCCGGGCGACTTCATTGCCAGCCCATCGGCGACACCAGAATCGGCGACCCTGACGCGCGAGCGTGGGCGTCAAATCGAAATCGCGCTGGGCCAGTTGAAGAGAGATTTTCGAATAGTCGTCATATTACGAGATATTGAAGGGCTTTCTTACGATGAGATCGCATATGTAACCGGTGTATCGGTCGGGACGGTCAAATCGCGGATATCGCGAGGCCGTGAAATGCTCCGTGAGAAAGTGCAGGGAGTTTTATAAGTTTCGGAGATCGCCGTACCGGCTGTAAACGCCCTTTTCGACGCTCATAGCCGATGGGTCGGCGAAACACCAGTGAACCAAAGATGGGTCAGCAACCGATTCTTGGGTTCTTTCAAAACTGAGCGTTTGCAGCGTACGGCGAACTCCGAAAACAATGTTGAACGCGGAGCAACTCAAACGGGATCCGGTGTTCTAAACAAATACAGACATGACTTGCAAAGAATTTCCATCGCTCTATTCAAGCTTGATCGATGATAGCGCCCGAGATATTGAGCAGCAGGCCCTCCATCAGCATATGAGGGCGTGTGTGCAATGCCGACGGCGTGCATCAGAGATGCGCAAATTACGATCTGAATTGCGGGCATTGGAATACCCGAAACCGGCGCTGGAAATGTCGGCGCAGATTCGATCGGCCCTCCAACGCGAGGCTCGACTGAAAGCCAGCTATGCGAAGGAGCGGGCTGATTGGATGGATTTGTGGCGCACTAGGCTCTACTCGCAGGGCATCGGTGCCGTCGTTTCGGTAGCCTTGATCCTCGTTGTTGGAATAGGCGTTTTCAGGTCGGCTCTGCGCGCCTTCTCTCTGTTACATACGACGACAGAAGTGATCTGGCAGGACCCGGTCAGTGAAGAGATTAGGTACCAATCTCTGCTCAAAGCCCGGCTGTTGCAGCCTCCCCTGCCGCCGACCTTCAGCCCTAGCGGTGAATTACTAAATGTCGGCGCCAGCCAGTCGGACGACTACATTATTCAGGTCACCGTCAAGGTGCACAAAGATGGACGCGCTTCTATCAATCAGATCGATATTCCGGCGCACGATGCTTCAGTTATGACCAGATTTTCCAATGTGATCACAGAGCGGGCCAGCTTCGAGCCGTTTCGCCGCAACCAGAACACCACCGATAAAGCCGTTGTCATCTTCGGGAAGATGAATATATCCGGCTGAACTTTTAACAATCGACCTCAATAATCCGAGCGGCATCTCAAATTTCAAATCTTATATTTGAAATTTGAGCGGGCCGGATTGCGTGAGCTTCCACATTCAGCACATTCCCGGATTTCCGTGAAGGAGGGAAAAGATGAACAATATGAGTCGCCTAACGCCATACATCAATGTCACACCATTGATCGATATCCTGCTCGTCTTGCTCATCATTTTCATGGTCATCAGCCCTCTGCGACCGGAAAAATTCGATGCACGGATACCGGAGAAATTGCCATCCGATGACAGGGATGTTGAGATTCCGGACTACCTTGTCGTGTCGATCGATCGCGATGGCGGCTATCGGGTGAATAAACAACAGGCCAAAACGATCGAGGACATGTCGGAGATTGTGCGTTTCGCGCTCGATATGCGCCCGCCGGAACACAAAGCCGTTTTTGTCAAAGCCCCGCGTGTCTTGAATTACGGCGAAGTTGTAAGAGTTATCGATGTTCTGAAGGCGGCAGGCAGCTCATCCATTGGACTGCAGATCGACGGCCTCGACCATTGATTTGGTCCAGATAGTTACAATCCCAATTTTCATAGCTTCGCAATCCATCGGCTGGATCGTTACATGGAGATAGCGATGTTCGATAGACTCGTTGAATCATCACGACATAAGCAAGGCAGGCGTGCGAGCAGCTATATGCTCGTCACGAGTTTGTTCTATACCTTGGCGCTCTTCGTATTCGTCGCGCTGGCTGTTCTCGGATTCAACCCCATATTGGCTCATGAGGGATCATTCCTGGCTAAGGTGACTCTCCCGCCAGTACCGGCGGACTCATTGCCGATGACAATAAAATGCCCCACGGCGAATACTCCTGCTCCACACCTTCAGGGTGCCCTTTGAATTACCGGATACAACACTACCGAAGACAGATATGAGGGAATTCGGGCCAATAGATTTTCTTCCCGGCGTAATTAATACGGCGCTAAGATACAGAGGCGGCTCCCAGCCCGGATACGGGACAGATGACGAAATTCCGGCTGCGCCTACTCCTCCCCCGATGCCTAAAATTGAGCCATCTCCGGACGTGAACGCCGGCTCCAGCAAGGTTTCGGAGGGGGTGCTGCAGGGCAGCGCGATTAAAAAAGTGAGACCCGTCTATCCGGAGATCGCGAGGAGGATACGCGCAGGCGGACCGGTGCAGGTGCAGGTGATGATCTCAGAAGATGGGCGAGTGATTGAGGCTTTTATTCTAAACGGTCATCCATCGCTGAGAGGCGCCGCGCTTGAGGCTGCTCGCCAATGGATATTTGAGCCGACGACGCTCAGCAAGGTGCCGGTCAAGGTGCAGGGCGTTCTGACATTCAACTTTACGCTCGAATGATGTAGTCAAAATGCGATTTTTTTGATTATCTCTTCGATTATCTGGTCGGGGGTTTGATCTTCCCTGGTCACAATTCGAAGCGAGTTATGCCGGTAGATCGGCAGACGTTGATCGTAGCGAGCGCGCGCGGACAATCGGTCAGGCGCTAGCGGGCGAATCGTCTGATCGTTCTGAATTCTCAGCCAGCATAACTCGAATGGAGTATCTAGCCAGACCAGGGTACCGCAGTTCGCCATCAATTCGCGATTTTCAGCGCGTGTGATCGCACCGCCTCCCGGGGCGATCACGGCGAGCTCACCCTGAGCGGTCTCTCTCAGCAGTTCTGTTTCGATTTGGCGGAAATAGTCTTCGCCCTCACGCGCAATCAGTTCGGCGATGGTAAGCCTCGTTCTGGCCTCAATCGCCGGATCGATATCGATGAACGGGCGATTGAGTCTTTGCGCGAGCAAGGGTCCTACGGTCGATTTTCCACTCGCCATGAAGCCGATGAGAAAAATTTGTGACGGTCGATTTGAAATGGTCGAGTCGTTCATTACTTAAAGATCGCTCCGCAGTCGGCGAGAATCTGAAAGAACTCCGGTAATGAAACGGATGCCGCATCGGCGCCGGAGATCTCAGTCTCTCCCTCTGCAACCATCCCGGCTACCGCGAATGACATCGCGATGCGATGATCGCCGAACGAATCTATCCGCGCACCGCTCAGGGGTTGCGGGCCCGATAAACGCAGGCCGTCCTCAAACTCCTCCACCTCGGCTCCCATGCGGCGTAAATTGTCGATGATGGTCCGTATGCGGTCACTCTCTTTGACTCGCAGCTCGCGCGCTTCGCGAATAATCAGCGTGCCGCTCAGCTTTGTCGCGGCGACGGCGAGAATCGGAATTTCGTCGATCAGGTTCGCGATGATAGCGCCGGAGAGTTCCATGTCTCCTTTCAACTCGGACGATTTAACGACGATGTCCGCGACCGATTCGCCGTGAGCGAGTCTCGGGTTCTCGATTTCGATGCGCGCACCGAGCTGTCTCAAAACATCGATCAGCGCCGTGCGCGAAGGGTTGGTGCCGATGTGGCGTAACCGCAATTCGGCGTCGGGGGTGACTAATGCGGCCACCATAAAGAAGGCGGCCGATGAAAGGTCCCCGGCCACCGTGTAGTCGCCGAGCGGCCGCAAGGGCTTGCGGCCGACTACTGAAATCCCTTGATCAGAAAGGGCCGCGCCGCATTCACCCATCATCACCTCGGTATGATTACGCGTCGGCGTCTTTTCGATTACGGTCGTTCTTCCATCAGCGAATAGTCCCGCGAGCAATACGCAGGATTTGACCTGTGCGCTGGCTATCGGAGGACTGTATTCGATCCCCTTCAGATTACCGCCGGTGATCCTCATGGGCGCGAAATTATTGTCCCGCGCCTCTATTTGTGCACCCATCAATGTCAGCGGGTCGATGATTCGCTTCATCGGCCGGCGCTGGATGCTCTCATCTCCCGTGATCCCGCTCGTAAATTTCTGTCCCGCGAGAACGCCGGAGAGCATCCGGATGGTCGAGCCCGAATTCCCGGCATCGAGCATCCCCGGAGCTTCGCGCAGACCATCGAGTCCAACACCTTCGATCGTAATCGAACCGTGCTGGCGAACGATGCTGACTCCGAGCGATGCCAGGCATTCGAGCGTGTTTTGACAATCGCGCGCAGAGGAATAATTTCGTAGTCGGCTTGTCCCCTCCCCGATTGCCGCGAATATAGCGCTGCGGTGCGAGATGGATTTGTCTCCAGGCAATTGGAAATCGCCGCGTAGTGTGGATGCAGGAATTATTTTAATGATGTTTGAATATGTTTTTTTCTTTTCTGTCATCGAAAATTAAATTGCGTTGAAACTTTTGTGTTTTTAATACCGTAGTGTTGTGCGATCATACAAAAGCTCGTCGAGCGCTTACCTTGACATCACTTTTTGCGCTGTGTTACACAGAGCGAGCCTGACAGTAATCGCGAGACTCGCGAGCATCTTAACAGATCGACACTTGCTTAGGCATATCTGAATTTCGCGTGAAGAAGGAACCCGCGGCATATGATGCTAGCCGAAAACGTGGTCGAACTGACCATTGCCAGCCAGTTGGAGTATATTGACCTGGTCACTACTCTCACTGATAACGTCACCGGCATGATCGGATTTGACGAGGAGTCTGCCTATTGGATCAATATGGCTGTACGCGAATCGGTTGCCAATGCAGTGGAGCACGGGAACAAATATGATCCGCAAAAATCTGTTGATGTTCGATTCACGATAGGCGTAGACGCGCTCCGGGTAACAATCCGAGATTACGGGGAAGGATTTGACCCTTCCACACTTCCAGATCCGCTCGATCCCAACAATCTATTAAATCCAGCCGGTCGTGGCATCCTCTACATGCGGACTTTTATGGACTCTGTCGAATACGGATATCATCCCGAAGGCGGGATGATCGTGACAATGTCTAAGCGCCGAGCGCCGAAACAGATTGACGAAGGAGACCGAAAGCACGATGCAGTTGGAAATTAAAGAACGGACGGTTGGCGAAGTCGTCATTCTCGAATTCACCGGCAAGATCACCATAGGAGAAGGCAGCATACAATTGCGCGACACTGTGAGCCGGCTGCTTGAATCGGGGCGCAATAGGATCATCCTCAATCTCAGCGCAGTGTCATATGTTGACAGCTCCGGAATTGGTGAGCTGGTCTCTCGATACACGACCACGAAGAACACGGGCGGGAAGCTCAAACTCCTCAATCTGCCCAAAAAGATCAAAGACCTGTTGATGATCACCAAGCTGCTCACTGTCTTTGAGATATATGAAGACGAACAGGCGGCGCTCGACAGTTTCCAATAGATCTTACGGATTTACCGTTTCGCCCTTCGTCTCCGATCGCAAGCTCTCATTACCGTAAGTATCGACGGCCGTGATCTGATAATAATACTGTTTGCCCACCTCGACTTTGTCGTCACGGAACGATGCTGTTTTATAGAGCTGCGGATTGAGTTTTACCCACTTATCGGCGCGGGCATTTTCGTCGGCGGTTCTATAAATGTTATAACCTTCTACATCCGCTTCGGGATTTAGCGGCCAGTAAAGGCTTACCAGACCGCCGATCGAGGCGATCGTGATCGGCGTTGGCGCGGAGGGTGGGAATGTATCCTTGGCCACAACCGTTATAGTTTTGCTCTCATCGCTTTCGATTGCATTTACAAGACTGGCGTCACTGTTGAGGGTGGACAAAGCCCGAACGGCATATTCGTACTTTTTTCCGAATTCGAACCTGGTGTCGACGTATCGCAAATCTTGCAGTGGCTCGCCGTTGAGCTTGATCAAACTGCCGTTCTCAGCACTCCGATAAATGTTATAGGCCACGGCATTGGCCGGACTCGTCCCGTTCTCATTTAGTTTAGGCGCATCCCAGGTGATCTCGATCCCTTTCTCTCTCTGTTTCGCTGCCAAACCTGGTGGCGGCGATGATAGGTCGAACAACGGTGTAATCAAGGCATAATTGGAAAAATCGGCCGCCATACCTGTCGAGGTGACCATCCGCACTGCGTAACGATAGCGCTGGTCGCGTGCGCCATTTTTAAGATCGAGATTGTCGCTTTTAGTGATAATCGATTTCTCGGGCGGAACCTCGTCGCCGAGGATCGAATCGATGATTGTCGCGTTTGTCGAAAACTGCTCCTGGGTAACTCCGAGCGGGTCGCTTGTCGATTCGATCAGACGATAAACATCGATTCTTTGCAAGCGAGGCGAACGCGGCGATCTGATGATGGGGAATTGTAGAACGAGTTGTGTACCTTCCTGCGCGACGCTCAAGTCATCGATGATGAGCGGTGCGCGCGGGATGGGGGGGAGGGGATCGCCGATTTTGCCGCAACCGGAGAGACTTAGTATCAAGAGGGATAGGGGGAAAATGATTGCGGATTGCGCACTGCGGATTGCGAATCTTTGGGGAAGCTCCAGGCGAAACCGCAACCCGAAGTCCGTCAGCCAGAGCAGTCTATAGAATGTACCTGCTAAGATCCTCATTTTTGACGATATCCTCAAGCATTTTATTAACGTAGTTCGCATCGATGACCTGATGCTTTTCTTTTAAATCGGGCCCTTCAAACGAAATCTCATCGAGCACCTTTTCCAGAATAGTCTGCAGACGGCGCGCCCCGATGTCTTCGGTTGTTTCATTTACTTTGAAGGCGAAATTGGCAATTGCGTCGATCGCGTCATCGATAAATTCGAGAGTGATGCCTTCCGTATCCATCAAAGCTTTGTACTGTTTGAGCAGCGCGTTCTTGGGTTCGGTCAGGATGCGTTTGAAGTCATCGATTGTCAGCGGCTGTAGTTCTACGCGAATCGGGAACCGGCCCTGAAGTTCAGGTATAAGGTCTGATGGTTTCGAGACATGAAACGCGCCCGCAGCGATGAAGAGGATGTGGTCTGTCTTCACCATGCCATATTTCGTGTTTACTGTTGTCCCCTCAATTATGGGTAAAATGTCGCGTTGCACGCCTTCACGCGAGACGTCGGGCCCATGCCCCGATTCGCGTCCTGCGATCTTGTCGATTTCATCGAGGAAGATGATGCCGGACGATTCCACTCGTTCCAGAGCCAGGCGCGCGACCTGATCCATATCGATCAGTTTCTGTTCCTCTTCCTGCATGAGGTATTCCGTCGCCTCGTCGATCCGCATCTTGCGCTGTTTAGTGCGGCCGCCGAAGATTCCGGGCATCATATCCTTGAGGTTGATGTCCATCTCTTCGATTCCCTGATTGGTAATGATTTCAAATGAGGGGAAATTTTTTTCGCGAACCTCGAGTTCAATGATGCGCCCATCGAGCCGGCCCTCGCGCAGTTGCTGGCGAAGCTTTTCACGAGTGCGGTTATATGTCTCCTGCAAGGCCGATGGTGTTTCGTCTATCTGATCGATCGCCGGATCTATCGATGCTGTGCCCGAGGATTTACTTGGCGGCAGTAACATATCTAGAATGCGCTCTTCTACGTTTCTCTCGGCCTTTTCGGCTATCTCGGTGATCTTTTCCGCGCGAACCATATCGATCGCAATCTCGACGAGATCGCGGATCATCGATTCGACATCTCGGCCGACATAGCCGACCTCGGTGAATTTCGAAGCTTCGACTTTGAGGAACGGAGATGAAGAGAGACGAGCCAAACGCCGCGCAATCTCGGTCTTTCCGACACCGGTTGAACCGATCATTATGATGTTCTTGGGCATCACGTCCTGCGCCAGGTCCGCCGGCAATTTCTGCCGTCGTATGCGGTTGCGCAACGCCACCGCTACGGCTCGCTTGGCCGCCATCTGCCCGACCACATGCTTGTCGAGCTCCGCTACTATTTGCCGGGGGGTCAATTCATCCAACCCCAATGGCTCTTCTATTTCTCCTGAAAGGTAGATAACCATAAATAATTGATAATCGATAATTGATACTTGATAATTGATAGCAGTTGTTTTTCATTATCAATTATCAATTATCAACTATCAATTGAATTAGATCTCTTCAACCACCAGATTCAAATTGCTATAGATGCAGATTTCGCCCGCCACCTTCATCGCTTCTTCCGCAATTTGACGTGCTGAGAGATCGGTGTTTCGGGCGAGGGCGCGTGCGGCGGAGAGCGCATACGGTCCGCCGGATCCGATCGCTACGATCCCATCATCAGGCTCGATGACATCGCCGTTGCCGGAAACCACCAGGCTCGATTCTTTATCAGCGACGATGAGAAGGGCTTCAAGATTGCGCATCATCTTGTCGGTTCGCCAATCTTTGGCCAGTTCGACCGCCGCACGATTGAGCTGACCGTGGTATTGCTCCAATTTTGTTTCGAACCGCTGGAAGAGGGCGAAGGCATCCGCACTCGCCCCGGCGAATCCCGCAAGCACCTTGTCGTTGTAAAGGCGCCGTACCTTACGCGCGCTCGCTTTCATTATGGTGTCGCCCATGGTCACCTGCCCGTCGCTGGCGACCACAACTTGACCGTTACGACGTATTGAAAGGATCGTCGTGCTTCGAATCAAAATTCCTCGTTTTTTTCTTAATGACTTATTCATCACTTACCAATGACATGACACAGGTTCGGACTATAGCCACCGCTCAGACTGGTTGTCAAGAAACCATTAAATGGCGAGCGTGCATAAGCCCATCGCGTGGCGGCAGGCTGTATTCAAGCCAGGCATTTATACGTCATTTAACGCGGGCCAGGTTGACAGCGCCGGTTCACTACGTTACTTTGCACGACTTCAGGCTAGAGATCAATCGGCATCACGTCTACTGCCTGATGGTTAATGCCAAGAAAAATAGAACAGGAGAAGTGCTATGGCAATTAAGGTTGGTATCAATGGTTTCGGGCGCATAGGGCGCAACGTCCTTCGGACTGCCCTGGGGGACAAAGATATCGATTTCGTCGCGGTCAACGACCTGACCGACACGCGGACGCTCGCGCACCTGCTCAAATACGATTCGATTCTGGGCAACCTCGAGCAAGAAATTTCGCACACCGATAAAACGATCAAGGTCAATAAAGATGAGTTCCGCGTCTTTTCCGAAAAGGACCCGGCCCGGATCCCGTGGGAAGAGGTAGGCGCCCAGATCGTCATCGAATCGACCGGAAGATTCACCGACAAAGAGACAGCAGCCGCCCATCTGCGCGGGTCAGTCAAGAAAGTGATTATCACCGCTCCGGCAAAGAACGAGGACCTGACCGTTGTACTCGGCGTTAATGAGAATGTATATGATCCCGCGAAGCATCACGTCATTTCGAATGCGTCGTGTACGACCAATTGTCTGGCGCCGGTCGCCAAGGTGATCAACAAAAAATTCGGGATCAAAAAGGCGCAGATGACTACGATCCACTCCTACACCAACGACCAGGTGATTCTGGACTTCCCGCACAAAGACCTGCGCCGCGCGCGCGCCGGCGCGCTTTCGATGATCCCCACCTCGACCGGCGCAGCCAAGGCGGTCGCGCTCGTGCTTCCGGAACTCAAGGGGAAGTTCGATGGCATCGCCGTCAGGGTTCCGACGCCCAATATTTCGCTGGTCGACGTGGTCATTGAGCTCGAGAAAGAGACGACGACTGAAGAGGTCAATCAGGCGCTGAAAGATGCCGCGAATGAAGAATTGAAAGGCATCCTCAGTTTCGAGACAGAACCGCTGGTATCGACCGACTTCCGCGGAAACTCTAACTCGTCCATCGTGGATGGTGAATACACCAAAGTAATCGGCGGAAATATGGTCAAGATATTGTCGTGGTATGACAATGAGTGGGGTTATTCGTGCCGCGTCCGAGATCTGATCAAGTATATTGCATCGAAAGGTCTGTAAAATATATAAAATCAAAATGCCGCAGCGTGGAATCAGGTCCGCTGCGGCTTTTGATTTTATAATTGCATTTGAAGCGGGAAACGGGGATCGAACCCGCAACCCCCGGCTTGGGAAGCCGATGCTCTACCATTGAGCTATTCCCGCTTATTTAACAACTCTTTGTATCAGATGCATAAATTACCATAGGTGATCTTCGGCTGCAATCATAACACTTTCATTACGCGTGGATCCTAAAACGCACCTTGGAAAACGGTCTTGCTGACCGCGAATTCTCCGAATCTGCAATTCTCGCTTAGACACCTTCCCATCGCTCTACCGGCTTTTCTTAAGTGATCTGGCAAATGGATTCACCAGCGAGTTAGAGGGATGGCCCATTACTATTTTCATCTTACAGAAGATTGTTGATAGTTCTACCATCAAATCTTATCTCACACCGAAATCCATCCACTGCTCAACGCGCGCATACTTCTTCTTCGCAAGCGCATCGACGACAATTACGTGCATCATGTAATCACCCGGCGGAAATCCGTTGAGTTTGAGCGTCCCCTGGCACGCGAGCCTCGCTGAGTCGCCGACGTTTTGCATTTCAACCGGGCGCGATGGGCCTCGATAGACGGGCTTTCCATCTCGATATATCTCGATCTGCGCGACCACTTGCGTCTGGCCTGTTTTCGGATCGAGGGCTGGATTATAGATCACCGCCCCATAATCGATCTCGCCGGTGCGCGAGAAGCGGCGCACGGCTGGCGATGGGTGGACATCGCTCGCCTGCAATCGGGGCTGCGCATCCTGTTCCACAGGCGCAGGCGGTTGAGCTCGTGAGCTCAGGATGAGCCCGGACATTGCGAGGCGTTTCTTTACCAAATCGGGTACTTGAATGAATTGACCTGCCGATCCCAACTTTCCGTTTTCGGTGTCCCGCAGCACTGTGCGGAATTGATATGCCCCGGGCTTTTTGATGATGAAATCGTCGGTATAGAGGAGACCCTTCTTCATCGCGATCTGGTAGCGCTCCTCGTTGAGGTTTAATTTGAACATCCTGCCATGGTGGTCGACTATCGCCCCCTTTTCGTCGAATGTGAATGAAGCTATTTCGATAGTCACGATCTTCTCGCCCTGCTTCTCCGGATCGTCTTTGAAGCTCAATTTGGAAGGGTCGATATTGTAAAGGGAGCGAACGAACGATCCTCCCTGATCCGAGTTGAAGAAGAACGAAGTCATTTGCATCGATAGATACTCGAGCGCCGAATGGTGAATAAAGCGCCGAGAGTATCTGGCGGTTACGCGCTTCTGGTCCGGTTAATACCGGCGCTTCTTGCTTTTTGGCATCCGGGAAGCCGATGAAACCGGCGCGCGTTCGCACTTGTAGACCCGAGCGCTTCACTTTCAATTTTATCGAGTGATATCTTCTGTCGAACTTTTCATCTTCCGGATCGAAGCCGAGCAGGTAGTAGCTCTGCGTATCGCGCAGGGCTTTTTGAATGCCGAAGTTGATATCGTTGTTGTTGAGCACAGCGAAACCCCCTGTTTCGCGGGCCAGGAAGCTCAAACCATCCTGAGTATCGAAATTGGATCGTGAGGCTCGGGTAAGTTGCTCGGAAAGCTGCGGGCCACTTACCCCCATCATATTGTCAGCGGCCGTTGGAAGAAGCGGTTGCAGTCCCTTGGCGTCGATCGAATAGATGACGACGCTCGATCGGTTCGCCAGATCGGTGAGGCGCCGCACATTTTCGAGCACCTGCGTGTTGTCGCGATTGCGGCCGAAGAGCCGGAAGCCGTCCGAGATGAGGATCGCCACTTTGCGCCCCGGCAGCTCGCGCAGTCCGCTCACCACAAAATTCAGCGCGCCCAGCGTGCCGACGGAGAAGACAGTCTCCTGGAAATCTTCAAAGCGATCTTCAGCCTCCCGCGCGGCTTCACGCTCTTCTTCTAACCGCGAATCGTTATCCGCATCGGTGGCGCCGAAGCGCGGCCGCATATCGCGGCTGGTTGGGTTCCACGCCATCTTATCGATTGCCGTGTAGAGAATCCGCTTATCGCTCGTAAATTGCTGGAGTGCGCCCAGCCCGCGTCCCGTCATGATGATCCCGATCAGATCGCCATCCTGCATCTGCTCATCGACAAATTTTTTGAGCGCACGCCGCGCAAAATGTGTCCCTTCGAATGAGAGCCCCAGGTCGTCAATGACGAATGCGACCGTGCGTTTGACATCCTCGGACGCGATCATCCTGGTAGGCATCGTCGTCGGGGGGACCGGGGCCTCGGGCGTTCTCCTTGACGCTTCCGGAGATTTGGGCGGTTCGGGCAGTTTAACGAGCTGGAAATAAGATAAGGTCTGCCGTTTGCCATCAACCGTCAGTTCAAAGTCGTCCTGGTTCAAATCCTCCGCATGCGCGCCCTGCTTATCCGTTACCACGGCGTCGATTTGAACGAGCTGGGTGGAGATGCGAACCACGCCTTCTTGTCCCTGGTCTTTCTGCTGTCGCTGCTCGGGCTGCTGCTTATCATTCGATGCAGATTGTGGCGATGCAGATTGTGGCGATGCTGGTGGTGGCTGTTGCGAGAATGGAGGAAGAGAAAGCGCGAAAACGAGAAAAGATACAGCGAAACGGAGATGTGGGGAGTTGACCATGCGTATTACCCTCAAAAGCGTCGCCGGACGGCGCAATATCTGACTGAGTCAGGTTGAATGCCAACAACATAAAAGAACTATGAGGTAAAAAACGAATAATAACAGAAAAAGTTTTTAAAATTTCATCTATTGTCTGTCTAATTTTCTTACGCGGTTCGATTCAGATACGCGATCAAGCGGTCCGGAACATTGGTGACGATGCCGTCGACTCGACGGTCGATCATCCGTCCAAATAGTTTCTCGTCATCGACCGTCCAGACAAACAGCTTCTTTCCTTGCGCTTTGACCTGATGAGCCAGACGGTTGAAACAGAGTCCAACCCGGATAGATAGAACCTGGTAATTGATTCGTCGCAGAGCAATCCAGGGCATGGCTTCGCGCCAACGCACGATGGGATTGATATTTATCGTCCCGAGAATAATGCCCAGTTCGATGTCATTGACCTCTTGCCCCAGTTTGCGCATCAGGCCGAGATCGAATGAGGCGAGCATCATATCCGGCTGACTTTGACGCGCGCGAATCAAGCGCAGGGTCTCAGCGGTAGAGCGAGTATCTTTTATCTCGAGGTAGAGTCTCGCCTTACCTCGGGTCAGATCGAGCGTCTCTTCGAGTGTGGGCACGCGCTCGCCCTTCCCGGCGTCGGCTCTTTTAACCTCGGCCAGCGAAAGACGATCGACGCGCCCCTTTAAGTTGGTTGTGTGGTCGAGAACCGGATCGTGGATGACGACGACGTGATTATCGCGCGTCAGATGCAGATCGAGCTCGATCATCTCTGCGCCCTGTTTAATGGCGAGGTCGAATGCCCGTAAGGTATTTTCCGGTTCGGCTGCCGAAGCGCCGCGATGGGCGATGACGAGAGGGTGCATTTCCATAAATAGCTTTTAGCTTTTAGTTTTTAGTTGCTGATTTAGATCGCCAAACTAAAAACTAGAAACTAAAAACTATCATCATTTAACCTGAAATTCACGAGATCCCAGTATTAAGGCAGCGATACTACCGATCAACTGTTGATTATTTTTCTGGACTGCCCGGCTTTTTAATTTTGCGGGAGTTATCTTTTCACGCGATTCATCCACCGCGCTCTCCAGATTATCCCTGGTCTCATCGGGAAGATCGCTGTGGACGAGTACGGCGATGAGCTGATCCAGCAGCTTATCGCGATCATTCGCGATCCCGGAGTCGACCAGTCTGGTCACGTCAAATCGCGTACCGTTGATCTTATTGCTGACGAGCGTGACGGTGAAATTCATCCGCTCGAGCAGGGTGGCATTGCTCAGCCAGCGGGAGGAATCCTCGGAATAGCCCGTCGGCGGCTGGCAGAGATAGAGCGGTTCGCCCATCCGAGCTATCCATTGAATCAACGGCGAGGCGGCATCGGTCGAGGTGCCGGTCGCCCGGATCGTCGATGCCACCAGTTCGAGCGGTGATTTGACTTTGTTGCGATAGTAAAGTGGTGAATAGAATTCGGGAGAGATCAGAATCGACCGCACGACCTCACGAATATCTCCTTCAGTGCTCTTGAAGACGGCTGCTGCTCGATCGACGAGCGATGCGGGCGGATCGTCGGCGACGAAACGCTGGCTGAGTTTGTACGAGATAAATCTCGCGGTCGATGGATGTTTCACCAGTATATCGAGCACGCGCAGGCCGTCCTCAATCCCTCCCCCTGCGGCGATCCGCTTATTGAGGACGAGCTTCTCCCCCCGATCATGTATGCGTGGTCGAAAAACAAAGGTTGAATTCGGTTGCGGCGTGATCGACCATCCGGTGAAGCATCGTGCGACTTCGATGACGTCCTGCTGCGTGTAACCGCCGTCGACACCCAGCGTATGCAGTTCCATCAATTCGCGCGCATAATTTTCGTTCAGACCCGGGCGGCGAGCAGGGATCGAATTTCCATCCTCATCTTTTTTCTCAGGCGGCTCGACCCGGCTCAAAAAGTTGTCCAGATAATAGAGCATCGCCGGGCTCTGAGCGACGGCGACGAGCATCTCTTTGAATTTTCCGAGGGCGTGGGGGCGAATGACATCGCGTTCGTAAGAGGAGACCATCCATCTTACTGAATCTTTGCCGCCGAAAACGTTGAAGTGGTTGATCCAGAAATCGACCATCACCTCGTGCAGCTGCTTTTCGCTAAAAACGGCGCGCAGTAATTTGGCCTGCTGCAATTCCCTGAGCGGTTGTTGCGGATCGCGTCGCGGCGTCGGTGCCGGTTTCGCCTTTTGCTGAACGGCCGGTTGTCGTTCGGGAGCCTGTTTCTGTTGAGGCATCGATCCCTGGGCTCGCGCCGAATCATTCTGATTTTGCATAGCGCTCATTTCGCCCTTTCCTCCCTCGCTGGTGGTTGAAACGATGGAAGGCAGGGCATTGATCGCCGGAGCCGGAATTGGCGCAGTTGTCGTCGTCTTTGCCGTCTGCGTTATCGCCGGTGTTTGTGTTGTCGTTGTCGCCGGTGTTTGTGTTGTCGTTGTCGCCGGTGTTTGTGTTGTCGTTGTCGCCGGTGTTTGTGTTGTCGTTGTCGCCGGTGTTTGTGTTGTCGTTGTCGCCGGTGTTTGTGTTGTCGTTGTCGCCGGTGTTTGTGTTGTCGTTGTCGCCGGTGTTGGTGCTGTCATTGACGACGGCATCGGTGCTGTCGTAGGTGTAGGTGTAGGTGTTGGCGTCGATCGAGCGGGAGGCGGCACAAAAATCTGCATGGTTTCCGGAATAGATAGATGCAGTGTGCTGATTGCCAGCAGCGGCCGCGAAAGCGTGTCATCGGGCACTTCTTCAGGATTGAGCTGTTCTTCGATGTAACGCTCGATGCCCATTTCCCGCACGCGACGTATGTCTCCTGGGCGCGGGCCGAACCCAGCGCGATTGAGCAGGTGTAAAATCTTCTGGTCTTCGTTCAACGGGGGTAGCGGTTTCGTTGACCGACGATTGCGTGAGTTAAGAGAGGCCGCCTCGGGCGGGGGCTTGATTAGTTTTTCCCCCTCGGATAATGATCCGCTCGGCAAAGTGGGTTTGATCGGAGCGATGGGAGAAGGGCGCGGTTGCTGCGCGGAAAATGGGACTGCGTACGACATTGCCAGCGCCAATACGCAGAGAATTACCGATGAAGAGCGAACGCGCGAGGCCTTCAAGCATTTCATACTTTTTTTATCCTCGAATTACCCTCGTACTGTTAACCGACTTGGAGGTGCGATAAATAATAACTTATCTCAAGTGATGATGGAAGATTCTATGCAAAGTCGCCAATCCGTAAAGAAAAAACGGTAACCACTTTGTCTCTCAGCGAGTTTGAGTCAAACTAGGATACAAATGTCGCGTGTTACTGATCAAACATCAGAAAATCAAAGAGCCGAGGGGGCCTCGGATAAGCTTTATCATTTTGCCGTCCTGGACCAATACACATTCAAACAAAGGTTTATCATACGAATTGCCGGCGTCGCGCTCTATTGGTTGATAAGGGTGATCGGGGCAACGCTCAGGTTTAAAGTAATCGGCTGGGAAAACCACACTGAGTCCGAACCACTGATCTATTGTTTCTGGCACAACCGGATACCCATTGCGACCTATTTCTGGAAGAAGCGAGGTATAGTTGTGATGTCATCGCTCAGTTTCGATTCGGAATACATAGCGCGATTCATCCAACGATTCGGTTACGGCGCTGCTCGCGGCAGTTCGACCCGGGGGGCGCGCGCAGCATTGATTCAGATGATCCGAGCAGTCAAGTCAGGCAAAAGCGCCGCGTTCACAGTAGATGGGCCGAAAGGGCCCATCTACCAGGCCAAGCCGGGCGCTCTCCTGCTCGCGGCAAAGTCAGGCGCGGCGATCCTGCCGTTTTCCATTTCGCTCGAACGATGCTGGAGATTACCCAGCTGGGACAGAATCGAGATTCCGAAACCGTTCACCAGGGCGATTGTCGTGATCGGCGAGCGATTTTACGTTCAGGATGGCGATGCAGAAAATCAGCAACATCGGTTTCAGATGAAGCTCGAAGAACTGCGCCGGGAGAGCGATCGTTTGAGCGAGAATAAAAACGATTCTTGACAGCCCCACTGCTCAAACTTAGAATCGCTCTTCGATTTCATATCACACCTCACGGAGAATAGGGTAATTGACCAACGAAGAATCAACAGGACAGGCGGTTATACCAACACCGGTATCGATGGGGCGCACTACAGCGGCTTGTATCGCGGCTATGATCCTGCCCGGACTAGGGCATGTGCTCCTGGGCAAGTGGGCTCGCGGCGCCATCATCGGTCTCGTCATAATTTTGATGTTCGTGCTCGGTTTTGCTATGAACGGACATCTTTACAGGCCGGAGAGCAATGAGTGGCTAACCTGGTTCTTCAGCTTCCTGGACGCCGGAATCGGACTGCCGTATTTTGTATGTCTCGTGGCCGACTGGGGCATCCAGGTGCAGCCGGAGCAGGCGGCCAGAGTTACCTTCGAATACGGAAATACCTTCCTTTGTGTCGCGGGGGCCCTGAATATGCTGGCGACGATAGATGCATACGATATCGGAGTTGGGAGGAAGGCATGACCCATTTCCTGGCGCTCGTTTTGTTCGGATTACTCGTTTCAACAGCTTTTGCCGTCCTCTCTTCGGAGCATCGCACACCTACCGAACGATTCAAGTACGGCGCGAAAGTCTTCGGTTATTTCGTCGGTATCGGTCTGCTGATCGCCTGGGGTCTGTATCCACTGCCATTCTAAAGGCAAAGACGTAGCTGCCGATAGACCAGGGAAGCTTACCAATGCGACGGGTGCTCGCCGATTATCAGGTTGGCTCAGTTCCGCGCCGGCGAATCGTATCCATAAGCATCAGCGGTGAATTACGTCTCCCCCAGACTATGGACAAAGTCACATTGACGATCGTGTTGACTGCTGGACTGGTACTTGTCCTCAGTGTCCTAGGGTACACGTGGAAGTATCATTTCGTGCTTTTCAAATACCTGCTCGTCGGCGTCATTTTTTGCGCAGCTTTAACGGCCATTCTTATCTACCGTCTGCAGCCGGTCGAGCCGAAGCGCGATCCGGCCAGGGGAAAGCACGCCTATATGAAATTGACGGGTGAATATCTGGGAGTGGTCGAAGGCTCGGGCAGAGATAGGCAGCGTGGTGAGGTCTGGTTCGTGCGGCCGCCCGGAGGCTATCCGCTGATGTACGGGAAATCGCGCGTGACGCTGAGGGATGTGAGAGATAGCGAGAAGGAAGAGGAAGCCGAGTCAAGCCCGAGCCCTAAATAATCTTTGCCATTTTCACCCCCGGATGGACCTCAGCCGGTGATAGATCCGGCCTTCTAATCTTCTCGGGATATATCGCGTGACAGCGAACGCGGTCAGCCGAATTAGTTTCGCAAAATGACCGCACGGCAGAGGTTTACTAAGACCGCCTGATCATTTACGATTAATATTTATGCCGCTTCATGAAACCGAGGCCTTCGTGCTTCGTACGTTTACGCTCAAAGAAGCAGACAAGGTCTGCGTGTTCTTCACACGTGAAGCGGGGAAGTTGCGCGGTGTGGCTCATGGGGCGCGTCGTTTACGTAGCCGATATGGGGCCAGCCTCGAACCGTTCACGGAAGTTGCCCTCGTCTATTATCAGAAAGAGAACAAGGAGCTCGTATCGGTCTCGAGTTGCGAGATCATCCGCTCGCAGTTCCATGAAGGTATAAGCAGCGAGTTGCTGGGCGTCATGCATTACTTCGCTGAACTGGTGATGGAGTTCGTCCCCGATCACGAACCGAACGAACGAGTTTACAAATTGATTGCGGCGATACTCAAGGCTTCACGCAGCGCGGCGAAACCGCAGCTGCCGCCGCTGGTTCGATATTTTGAAATCTGGATGCTCAAGCTGGCGGGGGTTTTCCCCGATTGGAAACGCTGCTCTGCCTGCGAGCGGGAGTTCAGTCGAGAGCCATCAGTCTGGCTGACGAACGAAGGCGCCCCGCAGTGCGCCGGGTGCAGCGAAGGTTTCGGGGATGAGGTTCGCTGGATCGAATGGAGAACTATCTACGACATACTGAGATATTCGCCGGCGGATTTTTTATCGTCACCTCGTGATGGGCGCGTGGTCGGGAACATCGGCGGACTTGCTACGCGGCTGATCACCCGCGCTCTTGAACGGGAATTGAAATCATACGATGTATTAGACCGGTTGAAGCCGGCCTTGATTTCACCGGATTCAGCAAAATCAGAATGAGGTTGCTGAATCCGGTGAAATCAAACGAAAACAAATGTGCATAAAATTGGGATAAATTCGAGTAAGGAGCAATGTATAGCAAATGAATAATAAGTTCGTTTATCTTTTCGCCGATAGCAAAGCCGAGGGTACGGGAAAGATGAAAGACCTCCTCGGCGGCAAAGGGGCTGGGCTGGCCGAAATGACCAATGCGGGTTTGCCCGTTCCGCCGGGCTTCACCATCACGACCGAAGCCTGCACCGCATACTACGCAACGGGAGAGACATTTCCTGACGGTTTGTGGGAGGAGGCGCTGGCAGCGCTGCAGCGGATCGAGGAATCGACCGGCAAGAAATTCGGGGGCACGGAAAATCCGCTGCTCGTCTCCGTCCGTTCCGGCGCGAAATTCTCCATGCCGGGAATGATGGATACCGTCCTCAACCTCGGGCTCAACGAAGAGACGCGGGCCGCCCTGGCGCGACTCACCGGAAACGAACGTTTCTCTTATGACGCTTATCGGCGATTCATTCAATTATTCAGTAAGATCGTTATGGGCGTCGATGCCGAGAAATTCGAGCATAAGTTCGATGAATACAAACAGAAACTCGGGGTAACCGAGGACACGCAGGTCGGCGCCGAAACCCTCGTGCAATTGATCGAAGATTATCAAGCGATCGTCAAAAAAGAGACGGGTAAGGCATTCCCGACTGATCCGCGGACGCAGCTCGAACTGGCCGTCAAAGCCGTTTTCGCTTCGTGGAACGGCAAGCGCGCGAAAGACTATCGCAGAGTACACAAGATCGACGATAACCTCGGCACCGCCGTCAACGTCATGACCATGGTCTTCGGAAATATGGGTGAAGACTCGGGAACGGGCGTCGCCTTCACCCGGGACGTTGCGACAGGCGAAAGAGTGATCTATGGGGAATATCTCGAGAACGCACAGGGAGAGGATGTGGTTGCGGGCATTCGGACGCCGAAAAAGATCGCGCAGCTCCAGAAAGAGATGCCGGTAATTTACGAGCAGTTCAGCCAGGTCGCCGACCGTCTGGAGAAACACTACAATGACGTCCAGGACCTGGAGTTCACAATCGAGCGGGGCAAGCTTTGGATGCTGCAGACGCGCAACGCCAAGCGAACCGGATCAGCCGCAGTCCGCATCGCTGTCGAAATGGTCGAAGAAGGCCTGATCGACAAAGCGACCGCGGTGCAGCGCGTCGAGCCCGCGCAGCTCGATCAATTGCTGCATCCGATGATCGATCCCAAATTACCGGTCGAGGTTCTTGCAGTAGGGCTGCCGGCATCGCCCGGCGCGGCATCGGGGAAGGTCGTTTTCGATCCCGACAGCGCGGAAGAGATGGGGAAGAACGGTGAGAAGGTAATCCTCGTACGAACTGAGACTTCGCCCGAAGATTTCCACGGCATGGTAGCGGCGCAGGCGATCCTGACTTCGCGTGGAGGGATGACGTCCCATGCGGCCGTGGTAGCTCGCGGTATGGGCAAATGCTGCGTCGCCGGATGCGGCGATGTAGTGGTCGATTACGGGAACCAGCAGTTTACCGCCGGAGGGCTTACCGTCAAGAAGGGAGATTGGATCACGCTCGATGGCTCTACCGGTCGAGTCATCATCGGCCAGGTGCCGCTGATCGAGCCTGAAATCAGCGTGCCGTTCAAGAAATTGATGGAATGGGTCAACGAATTCCGCAAGCTCGGGGTGCGGGCTAACGCCGACACGCCGAACGATGCGACGGTCGCGCGCGGGTTCGGGGCAGAAGGTATCGGGCTTTGCCGAACCGAGCATATGTTCTTCGAAGGAGACCGGATCGACAGCGTACGCCAGATGATCCTTTCGTCGGGCGACTACAAAGCGCTCGAGGGCCAGCTCAATAATGCGCGCGCCGATTTGGAGAAAGCTTCGAAGGATAAGAAACCGGCGGCCAAGAAGCGCCTCAAGGATATTGAAAAGAAGATCACGCGTCCGAGCGAACTCTATCTCGGTGCGCTGGCCTCGCTGCTCGAGCTTCAACGCGAGGATTTCGCCGGCATCTTCCGCGCGATGAACGGCTATCCGGTGACGATCCGCACGCTCGATCCGCCGCTGCACGAGTTTGTCCCGCACGATGACAAAACGCTCAAGGATTTGGCGCAGAAGATCAAGATGCCGTTCAAAGATGCCAAGGCCCGCGTTGCGCAGCTGCACGAGTTCAACCCGATGCTCGGCCACCGCGGTTGCCGTCTCGGTATCGTCTATCCGGAGATAACCGAGATGCAGGCGCGCGCGATTTTTGAAGCGGCGGTGCTGGTCAAACGCGAAGGCGTAGTCGTCAAACCGGAGATCATGATCCCACTCGTCGCCAATGTGAATGAACTGAAACTGCAGGCCGACGTCGTCCGCCGCGTGGCCGAAGAGGTCTTCGAGCGCGAGAATGAGCGGGTGGAATACCTGGTCGGGACGATGATCGAGTTGCCGCGCGCGGCGTTGACCGCCAATCGGATCGCCGAAGTGGCGGAGTTCTTCAGCTTCGGAACGAACGATCTTACTCAAACGGCCATGGGGTTGAGCCGTGACGATGCGGGGCGCTTCCTGCCGTTTTATGTCGAGAAGAAGATATTTCCCGACGACCCATTCCAGACCCTCGATCAGGAGGGCGTCGGCCAATTGCTCGATATGGGAGTCAAGCGCGGGCGTGGGACGCGGCCCGATCTGAAGATCGGTATCTGCGGTGAGCACGGAGGAGACCCGGAATCCGTGATCTTCTGTCACAAGACGGGGTTGAACTACGTGAGCTGCTCGCCCTACCGCGTGCCGATCGCGCTGCTCGCTGCGGCACATGCGGCGCTGGCCGATCAGACCGGTGCCGTCACTGTCGCGACGACGGCGTAATGCCATTGCGGATTACCAGATGTTCTTGAGATCATGTCCCGGGATAGATAATTGTAACCTTGAAGAGGCGAGAGATATAGCATTGTCATAATCCATATCTTCGCCTGGAAGACCCATACTCTCCGTCGCATAACGACGGCGTCCTGAAGGCGGAACTCCGAAAATGTTCCGCGTTTGGGTTCGGGATTAGGGCCTCGTGTTTGGAGTTCCGCGTTTATGCGGTCTTCATCTTTTCGATGATATTCTGACCGCCTGAAGACGGAACTCCGAACCTTAGGCCTCGCTTCCTTTTCAGAAGCGTTGAGTTGAAAGTTAAAATGGCGATCGCCAAGAGAACAATAGAAAATACAAGGCCTGAGGATCAACTGGTAATTCGCCAGCCGCGATCTGCGATCAAAATTCTGGCGATTGCCGGAACGTCTTCTAATGTCGGAAAAACGTCATTGATTCATCGGTTGTTGCAGGAACTGTCGCGCGCTGAACGATGGGAGGCTATCAAACTCACGCGCGGCCATTATCGTTCTTGCGGCAAGGACCCGCACGCATGTTGCGTAAGCCATCTGTTGAGTGAGGAGCCCGTCGTTCGTTCGGGGCGCGAGGCGACCTATGCATTGGGGAAGGACACGGGAATATTTTGGGATGCGGGGGCGGACAATGTTCATTGGGTAATCGTGACGAACGATCAAGTGGGTCAGGGAGTAGAACAGGCGCTCGACCGAGTCAGGTCCGACAACGTTTTGATTGAAGGGACCAGCTTCCTGAAATACATCAAAGCCGATCTCGCCATACTCGTCGCGCGCGCCGATCAGCTGCAGCTGAAACCATCGGCCAGACAGGCATTATTGAATGGCTTGATAGATGCGATCTATTTATCGGGAGATGGTGATAGCCAGATATTGAGGGAACAGTTCAGCTCGTCGATAAATGTGGGTAGCAAATCGGCCGCGATTGCCAGTTCGCTCGCAAATCTTCCGATCTATACGGAACAGGAGTTTCCGCGATTGGTCGAGCTAATTGGTAGGATATAGTTTCAGATACTTCATGATCATCTCCTTCAAGTGATCGAATTCTATCGGCTTGCTGATGTAATCGGTGCTGCCGGAAGCCTGGGCTTCATCACGAGTCTCCGGATTGTCGTAGGCTGAGACGATAATGATCGGCAGTTGTCCCAGACCCGCGTCGGCGCGGAGACTGCGAGTCGCCTGTAAGCCGTCGATGATCGGTAACGAAATGTCCATGAGTACAAGGTCCGGCTTCTCTCTCCGCACAATTTCAATCGCCTGCTCTCCGTCACAAGCTTCCAGAGGATCAAAACCTGCAAGTTTTAACATGAGTTTCAGTGCGATGCGGTTCTCATCGAGGTCTTCAGCGATCAAAATTCGAGGTAGTTTTGCCGACATGGTCATTCCCTATGAAGAGGAAAGCATTCTAACAGCCGGTTGGACTGAGGGACAAGCATCGGTTAGATAGTTTTCTGTTTCCCGCGATTATTGATGTAGGACCGGGTAGACAGGCTCCTCAAGAATTTTGGAGAACCATATTGGAATATTGTTAATTGAGATTGATAATGCTTTTTGTTAGCATACGTGCAGTCTTGGACTAGATGGAAACAACCAATCTCCGGCTGTTCGCTGAGGCAGGAACACAGGCAACAAGACGGCTTGAGGCAAGACGGCTTGAGGACTGTGAGTGAAGGCGATCCGATCATCTCCCTCCCCAACACCCCGCGCGTATACCAAGCGATGAAGATTGAGAGGGTTACGATGTTGATACTATGCCGAACCGATGGCAGGATTATTGCCATCAACCAGACCATTATATCTTTCGCGGAATTCCATGAGTCCAATGGGGTCGCGACGATAGCCGATCTGGCGCTCGGATTTGCGTGCGGCGATTTACCGATCAGGTTCGCAACCTTCATAGAATCGGGGAAAACCACGGACAGCTTCCCGCTCAGGTGCAGAGGCAGTATTTTTCTGGCGACTATGCAGATTCTCAATGAGGTGAGCCAAGACCGTCTGATACTTCTCGAGTTGAAGCAGCGAGAGGTCGACAGTGAACAGGCGCGCCTGTTCGAAGCCGGCCGCTTGACATCCCGCCTGATCCACGATCTGAAGAATCAGATGGGAGGATTGAAACTTTATGCGGCTTATCTGAAGAAGCGTTTCGCCGATCAGCCGGAAGGCTTGGAGATAGCCGATAAGATCGTTGAAGGATTGAATACGATGGCCGAGCAGGCGTCGCTCGTGAGCAGGTTGACGCGCCCGCTCGAGATAAAACGGGAACCCGGCGATCCGTCAATGGTTCTCGATAATGTCATCAACGATCAAAAGTTGCGTGCCGAAGCGCGCAACGTAAGGATCGAGACTAAAATCGAAACTGACCTGCCGCCCGCTTCGCTCGATGCGCAGCAGCTACGTGCCGCCTTCGGATCGATCATCACACGCGCGATTGAATCGTCGCCTGAGGGCGGTCTTGTTAGTATTGAGATGCAAGCGAAACCCGGCGAAATGCAGATCGAGGTCAGCGATCAGGGTGAGATGCTCAGCGGAGAACAGAGGGGGGCTCTATTCGATCTTCTCGCGGCCGATCGTATCAGCAAAAGCTCGCTCGACCTGGCGCTGGCGCGAAGGGTCATCGAATATCATGGCGGAGAGATTATGGCGCTTGCCGCGTCTACAGATGGTACGGTTGTGCGGGTGATATTACCCATTTGATTGCGGATTCGCGACGGGAATTGGGACGGGCGACGGGGGACTGGCCGATGAATAATTCCCGAACGCCCGATTTCACGTCGCCGTTGCGACTCCACAATCCGGAGATGTACTTTTGAAGAGAGATGTAAAAATCCTGGTGGTTGATGATGAGCCTTCGATCACAGATGGCTTGCGGTACCTGCTTGGGGCGGAGGGATTTCATGTCGATACGGCATCCAACCTGAGCGCAGGTAGAGTGGCGGTCCAGGATCAGCCATATGACCTTGTGCTGACGGACCTTCAGTTACCCGACGATCATCACGGCGGGTTCTCTCTCCTGCGCGCGGTCAAGGCGTTCTCGCCGGAGACTGAAGTGATAGTGATCACCGGCCACGGTTCCGTCTCAGAAGCTGTCGAAGCGACAAAATCCGGGGCGTTCTTCTTCGTTGAAAAACCGTTTGAGCCGGAGCAGATATTATTGCTGGTTGAGAAGGCCCTCGAACGGCGGAAGCTGGTTAGCGAATCGCAGAACCTGCGCAAACATTTCCAGCGTCGTGAATTCTCATACATTATCGGTGCTTCGAAATCGATGCAGATGATCTATGAGACGATCGAGAGCGTAGCCAAGAGCGACGCCAACGTGCTGATCATCGGCGAATCGGGGACAGGTAAGGAGTTGATCGCGAACGCAATCCACTTCAATTCGCTGCGGGCTGATCGGGAATTCGTCAAGGTAAATTGTTCGGCTCTCCCGAAAGAGCTGATCGAGGCTGAACTGTTCGGCTATGTTAAGGGCGCGTTCACCGGAGCGATACAGAACCGTAACGGCCTCATCGCGCAGGCGAAGGGCGGAAGCCTGTTGCTGGACGAGATCGGTGAAATGCCGATTGAGTTGCAGCCCAAGCTGCTGCGCGTGCTGGAAGAGCGGCGCTTCCGTCCGGTCGGCTCGACCGAGACCTTCGAGGCGGATTTCCGCCTGATCTGCGCCACCAACCGGGAACCGCGCGAAGCTATCAAGGAAGGATTGATGCGCGAGGACCTCTTCTATCGCGTCTCGACCATTACGATCAACGTACCGCCGCTGCGCGAACGGAGCGAGGACTTGCAGTTGTTGACCGATCATTTCTTCAATATGTTCACGGAGAAATATAACCGCCCGCTTCAGGGATTTTCGCAGTCAGCCTATCAGCGAGTCTTCACTCATCGCTGGCCCGGCAATGTCCGCGAATTGCAGAATGCGATCGAGCGCGCGGTGCTTCTGGCCAAGGGACCGCGCATCGAGCCTGAAGATTTGCCGTTCGGTGAACAGGCCGGAGAAGCCAGCAGCGATGCGTTCTATGTCCCACCCAATATGACGCTGGAAGAGATCGAACGCCTGGTGATCGCGCAAACATTGCAGCGCACGAGGGGGAATAAACAGGCGGCCGCGCAAATCCTCGGAATCTACCGCCCGCGACTCTATAGTAAAATTCGTAAGTACAAAATCCAGGTGTCGCGCGAACCTCGCAAGCGAGCGAAGACAGCCTCCGAGCCGTGATCAATTTTCAGTCGTGGCTGCTCAGCCTCTTCGCCGCGTTAGCGGCGGTTGATTGTAGCCGTGGGTTTTAACCCACGGAGTACTGGTGATCGCGCAAACATTGCAGCGCACGAGAGGTAATAAACAGGCGGCCGCGCAAATCCTCGGAATCTACCGCCTGTGACTCTATAGTAAAATTCGAAAGTACAAAATCCAGGTGTCGCGCGAACCTCGCAAGCGAGCGAAGACAGCCTCCGAGCCGTGACCAATTTTCAGTCGTGGCTGCTCAGCTTCTTCGCCGCGAACGCGGCGGTTGATTATAGCCGTGGGTTTTAACCCACGGAGTACTGGTGATCGCGCAAACATTGCAGCGCACGAGAGGTAATAAACAGGCGGCCGCGCAAATCCTCGGAATCTACCGCCTGTGACTCTATAGTAAAATTCGAAAGTACAAAATCCAGGTGTCGCGCGAACCTCGCAAGCGAGCGAAGACAGCCTCCGAGCCGTGACCAATTTTCAGTCGTGGCTGCTCAGCCTCTTCGCCGCGTTAGCGGCGGTTGATTGTAGCCGTGGGTTTTAACCCACTGGTATCTACACAAGTTTTTGCGTTTGGTTGCAAAGAGTTATCGCAATCAAACCTACCGAAGAATATGCTCTTTGAATGTTTCTCCTCAAACCTCCATTTGACCCCCGTTTGCAAAGACGGTATGAGAGGCTGGTGAATGAACATCTCCATACAAGCGAGAATCAAGCTGCTGGATCGCGTGCGCTGCCGAGCGTTAATGAAGCGTTTGCCAGCACGCAAGCGGCCTGGCGATTTTATGCCAACCCCAATGTGAAGCTGACGGGGCTGGTCGAACCGTTGGTAGAACAAGCTCGGCGGGAGATGCCGCTTGTCTGTCGACGGTATGGACTGGCGATCCACGACTGGTCTGATCTGCGCTACGGAACGCACACGAGCAAGAAGGATCGGAAAAAAATCGGCAGCGACTTGGGCTACAAACTGGCGACCACGTTGCTGCTGAGCGACCAGAGCGGGGCGCCGATAGCGCCGATCAGCCTTGGGCTGTGGGCCAATGATGGATGGCACACAACGCTTGATGAAGAGAGGCACAGAGATTGGTCGCCCCTGGGATTGGTGAGCCAGACAATGCGGGCTTCGCAGAAGCAAAAACTGTCGTTGCCGCTGGTCCACATCATTGATCGGGAAGGCGACTCGATCTTTCACTATCGTCAATGGAATAGTGAAGGCCATCTGTTTGAAGTACGTGCCAACGGGGAACAGAGAGTTGTTTGGCAGGAGCGGACACAACCGTTGAGCCAGGTCGCAGCACAGGTCGCCTTGCGCGCTAGCCAAGCGGTAGAGATTTCGGCCAATCTCATTGGGCAACTGTTTGTGGGCGAAACCAGCATCGTCATTGATCGTCCGGCCTTTCCCCGCGCGCGCGACGGGGGCAAGCGTCAATGGATCAAAGGTGAGCCGCTCGAACTGCGCTTGATTGTCTGTCAACTGCGCTTGCCCGATGAAACGATTGCGGCTGAATGGTACTTGCTCAGTAACGTGCCGGCTGGCATCAGCGCTGAGCAACTGGCCGAATGGTACTACTGGCGCTGGAGAATTGAATCTTACTTCAAGTTGCTTAAAAGCCATGGTTTCCAAGTCGACCAGTGGCAGCAGGAAACTGCTGAGGCGATTGCCAAACGTTTGTTGGTGGTGGCCATGGCTTGTGTCGTAGTCTGGCACATCCAACGCGCAACGGATCCGCAGACGGTCACCCTGCGCAATCTCTTGGTGCGATTGAGCGGTCGACAAGTTCGGCGTGGGCAACCCACTGCACCAGCATTGTTGGCTGGGTTTTGGAGTTTCTTGTCGACACTTGAATTGCTCGAACATTATGACCTCAATGACCTTAAACAGATGGCCCGGCTCATTGTGCCAGGCTATTCCTAACCGTCGGAAATGTGTAGATACCAGTGGGTTTTAACCCACGGTGGCTTGAAGGATATTCCCGCGTCGCGTTAGCGACGCCTGAATTCAACCGTCGCTGACGCGACGTGAAAAAATCTATGGCCACCGTGGGTTAAAACATGTTAAAACCCACGGCTACAATCAGCTGCCGCTAACGCGGCGAAGAAGCTGAGCAGTTAATTTCAGTTTTTAAGTTTTTAGCTGTGTTGATCAGCAACTAAAAATTAAAAATTCAGAAAAAATCTACGGCCACCGTGGGTTAAAACCGGGTTAAAACCCACGGCTACAATCAGCTGCCGCTAACGCGGTGAAGAAGCTGAGCAATTAATTTCAGTTTTTAGTTTTCAATGAGTGATCTCGGTCGACAACTGAAAACTGAGGATTGAAAACCAATTAAGGTGTATAATTGTGACACCCTCTTTGAAAAATAGTTTTCGGGTTTCAACTGAAAACTGAATACTGAAAACTGAAAACGGTTTTCCAAGGAGCCCATATGAGGAACATAGTTGCCTTCTCACACATTCTCGCCGCTACCTTATTTCTCACCATCACGGGAACCGCACAAACTGCAGCAATTGAAGAGACGCCGGTGGAGTGGCGCATCACCGAAAAGGAGGTGGTAGCCGTTCAGACTGAACTGAAGCGCCGGGGTTACTACAATTCGACTCCCAGCGGCATCCTCGATCGTAGCACACGCGAATCGGTTAGATCCTATCAAACAGACAACGGATTGAAGGTTACCGGGCGTATAGACCGCAGCACTTACGAAACGCTCAAACTGCCCTATCCGGCAACCGGCGATGAGGGGGACAGCGAACGCCGCAGCGGCGTATTGCCTTCGATCGGTTACGGAATTAAAGATACGGTCGTCGCCACGGGACAGACACTCGAGAGCGCGGCAACAAAGGTCAAGGTCAAGACCGAGGCCGGTTATGATAAAGCGAAAGAGGCCGGCGGCGAGGCGGTTTCAAAAACGAAGGGAGTGGCCGAAGGAGTGGGGAGCACGACGACGAAAGGGGTCAGGGCAATCGGCCGCGGAGCGCAAAGAGCCGGCGATATGATCGTGGGAAGAAGCGATGCCGACATTCAAACCGATGTGCGCGAACTTCTCAAATCCGATTCTGAGACCGAAAAATGGTATTCCGAAGTTAAATCCGGCATGGTGACTATCAAAACACCTCAACAACACAACGGCAATGTGGGAACGGTCATCTCGGATATTCGCAAGATTGCCGGTGTAAAATCGGTTTTTGTGATTGCTGAGTAAGGAAAGTAATGCGAGCGAGAGCGAGCGAATTACCATTTCTGACTTTTTGATAATTTGCTCGCTCGCTACCGCTCACGGTCCCGATTAGACTTTAATGGGTTGATTGGGCAGTTGCGATGGCAGGAGCCCTTGCAAGTTGTTGACCTCGTCTTCGATCTTTTTCAGCTCTTTGGCAATCGCGTCACATGCCTCGGTGATCTGTTGTGATCTATCCGGGGGAATTTCAGCTATTTCATCGAGACGAAAACTCAGTTTATTGAGGGTCTGGCGCCATATATTGCGTTTGTCCCTGAACCCGGGTTTGTCGGATGCCTGTAGCTTCTTATTGATCTCGGCGATCTTTTCGCGCAACTGCGCGATCTTTCCATCCTTCTGATTCTGGTTCTCGATGATCGCCTCTTGTTGCAACGTGTTCTTCTCTTCCTTCTGCTTCAGGTAATTGGTAACACCGATTACCGATCCGGCCATCACAAGCACAAGCAGCCCGGCTAAAATGTAAGTCCCCTTCCGGGAACCCTTCTTTTCGGCAGGGATGTTGATCGGCAGCTTGGTAATCGAAGGCATATGACCGTAGTTGAGGGATGACGCGAGGGACGGCATCGCGGTCGCGCCCCCGAGTTGTGGCTGCGATAACGAGATCGGGCCGGTCGAGCGGCTCTCGAGTGGACCCGTATTCTGAACCGGCTTTTGAATGCTCGCCATCTCGACTTCATCATCCAATTCTCCCGGTGCAAAAAGAGAACTAACGGGATCACTTTGATCCGGCTGATCGTTTGTATGAGCATCATCTGTATGAGCATCATCAACCTGGTTATCCGGCTGGTCATCCGAATCTTGATCTTCCATCGACGCTGGCTGCGCAGGCGGTATCGGCGCCATATCACTACCAACGTCCTCCCCATCGAGTTCTTCTTTCTGCGGGGCGTTGAGTATTGTGGAGGGGGTTTCGACCGGATCGATCTCTTCGCTCTCGCCCCAATCGATTTCGGTTGGAGTATCCGGCAACCGCAGGAGTATCTGTGCTTCGAGGGGATCACCGGTGGGTTGTGGAAGACCGGCACCTGAAAATTGCGCAATGACGATCGTTATGTTGTCCTCTCCGCCTCTGTCATTGGCCAGGTCGATCGATTCTTGGCAGGCCGTCTTAAAGTCGCTCGCCTCCTGAACGATGCCTAGAATTTCGTCCTGATGCATCTTGCCTGAAAGCCCGTCGCTGCACAGAACGAGGGTGTCGAGTTGGCAAAGAGTCAGATGACTGACTTCGACATTGACATTGTTATGAGCGCCGAGAGCCTGCAGGATCACATTCCGGTAACTGTGAGTCTCCGCCTCTTCTTCGGTGATCTGACCGGCGTCGATCAATTGCTGAACGAGAGATTGATCTTTCGTGATGCGATAGATCTTGTCCTGCCTGATCAGGTAAGCGCGGCTATCTCCGACCTGAGCGAAATATATGCGATTGCCGATGGTGGCGATTGCGGTGAAGGTAGCCCCTAATCCTTTATGCTCCGGATTGGTCTGGCTTTCGCCATTGATCAGGATGTTGGCTTCTTCGATGGATAGGCGCAGGCGTTCTTCAAAAGAGATTTTTCCGTGAGTCTCGTGCGCCTGCAATTGAAGCATGCGGTCGCGCACTGTTTCGACGGCCATCCGCGAAGCCACTTCACCGGCTAGCGCGCCGCCCATCCCATCAGATACGGCAAGCAACGATCCATAGTAACCCTGTGGAAAAGTGAGTAGCTCCTCCGATTCTTCCTCGGTGGCTGTCCAGCTCTTTCCGGTAGAGAGATCCAGGATCAGAAAATTGTCTTCGTTCCCACTGCGCACCATGCCCACATCTGTCTGAGCATAAAGTGCCAGATTTATCATTTCTTGCTCGGCCATAAAAATTATGCCTTTTGGAGCGCGGAATCCAGGTCTGCAATGATATCGTCGACATCTTCGATGCCGACAGAAATGCGCACAAGCCCGTCGGTTATACCGAGCCGTGCTCGCTGAACTGCGGGGACCGAAGCGTGTGTCATCGTTGCAGGATGAGAGATCAATGTCTCAACACCACCTAGACTTTCAGCGAGCGCGCAGAGGCGCACATTATCCAATACTGAGCGCGCAGCCGCAAGAGAGCCGGTCTCGAAGGCGATCATTCCTCCAAAACCCGACATCTGACGTTTTGCACGTTCATGTTGCGGATGTTGTGGCAGTCCGGGATAGTAGACCTTCTTTACCCGCGGATGCTCCGCAAGGAAAACGGCGACCCGGCGCCCATTCTCATCGTGCTGCTTCATACGGACTGCAAGCGTCTTTATCCCGCGCAGTACGAGATACGAGTCGAAGGGAGAGATAATCGCTCCGACCGCGTTTTGCAGGAACCCGATCTGCTCAGCATCCTCTTGACTCGTCGAGACCGCTACGCCGCCAACGCTGTCGCTGTGACCGTTGAGATATTTGGTAGTCGAGTGAACGACGATCGTTGCGCCGAATTCGATCGGGCGCAGGAAGTATGGGCTAATGAACGTATTGTCGACGGCGAGCCGGATCCCGCGGGCGCGCGCAAGTTTGCCGATCCCCTCGAGGTCCGCCACCGCCATGATCGGATTGGTCGGCGTTTCCACGAAGATCAATCGCGTCTCCTCGCGCAGCGCGCTCTCCACATTCGCCGCCTCGGTCGTATCGACGTAGCTGAATTCTAGTCCGAAATTCTTCAGCACACGCTCGAATAAACGATATGTGCCTCCATACGTGTTATCAGAAACTACGATGTGGTCGCCTGCCTTGAGCAGCTTCAGTACCGTATCGATCGCGGCCATTCCCGACGCGAAACAATGCGCTGACAGCCCTCCTTCGAGAGCCGCCAGGTTTTGCTCCAGAGCAAGGCGTGTCGGGTTTTGCGTGCGCGCATATTCGAAGCCCTTGTGTTTTCCCAGACCTTCCTGAAGATAAGTTGAAGTCTGATAGATCGGCACATTGACTGCGCCGGTAGAAGGATCGGCTTTCCACCCTTCGTGAATTGCTTTCGTTGCGAATCCCATATGAAATGTTTAATAACTCTTGAAAATCCCGGTATCTATATCTGATAGCCAATGATATTAAATATTTGGGCGTGAAAAAGAAAGCGATAATCGCATGTCGGAAGTGGTTCGGTAGTCGGTTATCGGTAGTCGGCGGATGCCTCAAGAATAGAGTCTGCGATGAGGTTGTCAACGTACCGATACTCATACTATAACAAACAGGCAACCGAGAATCGACAACCGACCACCACCGACTACCGAATTTTATGAGCTCAAGAATAGTTGCCATCATTCCCGCGCGATATGCCTCAACCAGGTTTCCGGGCAAGCCTCTGGTTGACATCGCGGGCATGCCGATGATTCTGCACGTGGTGAAGCGCGCGCATCTGGTTCCGGCGATCGATCGCGTGATAGTTGCAACCGATGACCAGCGTGTCTTTGATACTGTGACCGCTGCGGGCGAAGAGGCATTGATGACATCAGGTGAACACCGTACCGGGACCGACCGCCTCGCCGAAGTCGCGGCGCAGCTCGATGCGGAGATAATCGTCAACGTACAGGGAGACGAGCCGCTCATCGATCCGGCAACCATCGAATTCGCGCTCTCTCCGCTGCTTGAGGATCCGTCGGTCGTAATGAGCACGACCTGCGAGCCGATTGAATCTTTCGCAGACCTGATAAATCCCAGCGTGGTCAAAGTCGTATCTGATCGCGAAGGTTTCGCGGTCTACTTTTCGCGCAGTCCAATCCCTTATCCGCGCAGTGAGGTTCTCAAATACGGCTCGCTCCAGGAAGCTTTGAATGCCCAACCCGATCTTTTGAAGTTGTTTGCCAAACATACCGGCCTTTATGTTTATCGGCGCGGGTTTTTACTGGAGTTTACCCGGCTGTCTCCGACTAGACTCGAGGAGATTGAGGCGCTCGAACAACTGCGTGTGATCGAGAATGGCTATAGGATCAAGGTGATCCGCGTGAACGAACGGTCGATAGGGGTTGATACTCCTGAAGACCTGGAGCGCATAAGAAGATAATTGATAATTGATAATTGATAATTCGTTTGAATTGATGCAACGGTATTTACGAACTATCAATTATCAATTATCAATTATCAATTAAGTCTGATAAACTCCCTCCCGGTAGTAACAACCCTATTCAAACAATCCAAGTCCAGGAGCAATGATTATGCCCGTCCGAGAAATTCTTCTTCTTGGTAATCCTCTACTCTGGCACCCCTCTCAGAATGTCAACGACATTCGCTCTACCGAGACGCGGGGGCTCATCGGTGATCTGGCCGAGACGTTGTCGGACTTTCGTCTTCGCCAGGGATTCGGGCGGGCGATTGCCGCGCCTCAAATCGGTGAACATCGCCGCCTAATCTTTGTCAAGATGTCGGAAAGCGCGCAACCGATGCCCTTCATAAATCCCACTATTCTCCGCGCGAGCCGTGAAATGATGGAGATGTGGGACGATTGTTTTTCATTTCCCGAGTTGATGGTTCGTGTCAGCCGCCACCTCGAAATCACCGTCCGTTACACCGATGAGTACGGTTCGGAGCAGACGGCCACCTTGCGCGACGATCTATCGGAACTGCTCCAGCACGAGATCGATCATCTAGACGGAATTCTCGCCACCGACCGGGCGATCAACCCGCGCGGCTTCGCTCTGCGGAGTGTGGTGAAATAGTTTTCAGTTTTCAGTTACCGAACGAGACTGCCCGACTAAAAACTGAAAACTAAAAACTGAAAACTATTTATGACTTTTTGTGCGCTGTTCGATCTTGGCCCAGGTATCCCGCAGGCCGATTGTGCGGTTGAACAGCGGCTTACCAGGGGCGGAATCGGGATCTACGTAAAAGTAGCCCATCCGTTCGAATTGATAGGCAGTGCCGGGGACTGCATCGCGCAGCGCCGGTTCGACCTGGCAATTCGCCAGCACCTCCAATGAGTTGGGATTCAGATTGGAGGTGAATTCCTGTCCATCTTCTACCTCCTGCGGATTTTCTTTCGTGAACAGGTTCTCATACAGACGTACCTGCGCTCCCATCGCGTGCGCGGCGGAAACCCAGTGGATAGTGGCTTTGACCTTGCGCGTGCTGGCCGCGTTGCCGCTGCGGGTTTCGGGGTCGTAGGTGCAATGTAATTCGACGATATTCCCGCCGGCATCCTTGATTACGCTTTCGCATTTGATGATGTAACCGTAACGCAACCGAACTTCGCGGCCCGGCGAGAGCCGGTAGAACTGTTTCGGCGGGTCTTCGCGAAAATCGTCCTGTTCAATGTAAAGAACTTTTGAGAATGGAACTTTGCGGGTGCCGGCACTTGCATCTTCTGGATTGTTGACAGCTTCCATCTCTTCGACCAGATCGTCAGGATAGTTCGTCAGCACGACTCGCAGGGGTTTCAGCACAGCCATCACGCGCAGCGCGTGTCTATTCAGGTCTTCACGAACGTAGTATTCGAGTTGCTGGAGCTGGGTGACGCCGTTTGTTTTGGAAACGCCGAGGCTGGCGCAGAAATTACGAATCGCTTCCGGCGTATAGCCGCGCCTCCGCATACCAGACAGAGTCGGCATGCGCGGATCGTCCCAACCGTCGACCAGGCCTTCCTGGACTAATCGCAGCAGCTTGCGCTTGCTCGTTACGGTGTAGGTGAGGCTGAGCCGGTCGAACTCAAACTGCTGAGAGGGGAAAATACCGAGTTGATCGATGTACCAGTTGTAGAGCGGGCGATGATCCTCAAATTCGAGCGTGCAAATGGAATGCGTCACCTTCTCGATGGAATCCGATTGCCCGTGGGCGTAATCGTACATCGGGTAGATGCACCATCGGCCTCCCGTGCGATGATGTTCCATCTTGAGAATGCGATACATCACGGGATCGCGAAAATTCAAGTTAGGTGACGCCATATCGATCTTCGCGCGCAGCGTGTGTGAACCATCGGGGAATTCGCCATCTTTCATGCGCTCGAAGAGGTCCAGATTCTCTGCCACGGAGCGATTTCGATACGGGCTCTCCTTGCCGGGCTCGGTGAGCGTGCCGCGATATGCGCGCAATTCATCGGCGTTGAGGTCGCACACAAAGGCCTTCCCGCTCTTGATCATCTGAACGGCCCACTCATAAAGCTGCTGGAAATAATCGGAAGCGTAATACAATCCGTCCCATTTGAAGCCCAGCCACTTTATATCCTCCATGATGGATTCGACATACTCGGTCTCCTCTTTGGATGGATTGGTGTCGTCGAAACGCAGATTACACTTGCCGCCAAACTCAGCCGCCAGCCCGAAGTCTAGGCAGATCGCCTTGGCGTGACCGATATGCAGGTAGCCGTTCGGCTCGGGCGGAAAGCGGGTCTGCACGCGGCCGCCGTGTTTCCCCTCATTGATGTCTTCGATAATAATGTCGCGAATGAAATTAGACCTGCCCGCCGATTCAACTGACGTGGCGCTCGAGTCAGATTCCAACGAATTCATCTGGTTCAATTTTCTCCTTTTGCAAATTTTGACGGTCGGGCGCTGGGCTTCATAAAAAGATAGAAAGCCGTTTCTCGATCCGATCCCTTCCCATTACCTGCATGACATCCCACAGACCGGGAGCTTGACGGCTGCCGCAGAGGGCGACGCGAAGCACCATTGCCACATCACCGACATGCCCTCTTAATGCGCCTTTCGCTTTCTTAAAAGCTCCAACGCTGTCTGCAAATCCAATCTCCCTGGCAATTTCCTTATATCTTTCGAACTGGGCATTATTATCATCTTTCTCGTCATAAACTTCGATAAATCTTTTGAGCACGGTTTTTATCTCTTCTTGAGTCATATTCTCGGGAAACTCGAATTGGTGTTGCTGTGAGAAGAGCTCGTCGAACATGAACGCGAATTGAGGCCGAATATCTTTCCATGTACGTAATCGCTTGGCGGCGGTCTCTCCCGTACGTTCTATATCGAGAGTCCTACGCGTATAATCCGGATATTCCACCATAAGACCAGCCAGTTCCGGATCGAACTCTCTCGCCCAGTTTAACGCCTTTCGGTAAACGGCATCGATGTCCATGCGGGAGATTACGTCCTTGCTGATGCTGGCAATCTTTACGACATCGCTCAGCGCACCATGGGACGCAAGGGAGCTCAGTTTGAACGGGAAATTGCCGTATGGAGCGGCGGGGTTGGCTGCTCTCCACGGCTCGAAAGAAGAGTCGAACAGATTCGAAAGATACTCGATAGTAGCCTCTTCGGGAAATCCCA
Source organism: uncultured Acidobacteriota bacterium (assembly GCA_963796275.1). Classification (GTDB taxonomy): domain Bacteria; phylum Acidobacteriota; class Blastocatellia; order RBC074; family RBC074; genus JAKEHZ01. Next base: position 649,765 of record CAWCKY010000006.1, read on the forward strand.
TCTCGGCGTAAAAATCGATATTAGCCTCAGGGTCCTTGCGCTTAGACAGTTTCCTCCTCGATTCGCGTATCACAGCTTCGCCCGATTCATCGATTTCTTTTATTACCTCGATCTTTTCGATGGGCGGAAAGTGACCGAATGCCGGAGGAGACCAGGAAAACAGATGGAACAACTGAAGGTGGAGCGGCACAGAAGATACCCATTCGTCACCGCGTATTACGTGCGTCGTCCGCATCAAATGATCGTCAACTACGTGCGCGAGATGGTAGGTGGGAATGCCGTCGGCTTTCAAGAGAGGAATGTCTAGATCGTACTCGGGCATTGAAATAGATCCTTTGATACAGTCATCCCATACGATCCGGTTATTATAATCGCCGATGGCTCGAAGCCTGATTACGAAGGGTGTTCCGCGGCGCAGCTGCTCCAGCGCCACTTCGAGAGGGAGATGCCTACATTTAGCCCATTTTCCATAGTATCCGGATCTCACCACCTTTTGTTCCTTCTGAATATTGCGCTGATTTTCGAGGTCTGTTTCCGTGCAAAAACAAGGATAGGCGTGCCCACGCCGCATTAAGTCAGCGGCAAAGGTATGGTAAATCTTCACGCGGTTAGTCTGTATATAAGAACCGTAATTGCCTCGTTCGATCACTGACCCCTCTTCAACCCCGATCACTCCTTCGTCGGGTGGAAGGCCGAATCGATTTAGCCCATTAATTATCGTTCTAATCGCACCTTCTTGAGAGCGCTTGGTATCTGTATCTTCAATACGTAGAAAAAATACGCCCCCACTTTGTTCAGCCACCTTTTTATTGATTAAAGAAGCATAAATCCCTCCTATATGCATAAAACCGGTAGGGCTCGGGGCGAACCGGGTAACCATTGCATTAGAGGGAAGATTCCGTGGCGGATGCATATCCTCATATGATTGGGGAGATAGAAAGATATCGGAGTCAGCAAAGGCCAACTTCACTAATTGATCGCTCATTTCTGGTGAGAGCACGAGGTCGTCCTTTCAGAGGTAGTTTATAAAACCGCTATTCTAAGATAATTATCTTGCGGTATTCAATTGTGCGCGTCGATCGACAAGCGCAATCAGGAGCGAGAGTTGGCTGAGTCCCACAACCAACGGGTTATCCGGCAACGCATGATCCAAGTTGAAAAAATTGTTTTCTGCGACTTATTATTATCAACTTCATCAAAGGGGATCGGTAGTTACAGTTCTGTTGAACACATTATTTATCCCAGTCGTAAATCCCAGTCGTAATGCTCTGCGCGCAAGACTTGCGGCATTTTAATTGCCGAATAATCGCCGAGCGGTTAGGTCATTACGGGGATAGGCAGAAAATTAGGCAGATAAATATAGATCGATAATGAAAAATCGCCCCTCATCACATTTTTTTCTTCTCTTCATCCTGCTCGCTTTTGACGTACTGGCATACGTTGCGATTTATCGTGCAGGGGTGGCGCGGGGATTCTCCCCGTCTGCGCTGCTCGCCTTCCGTGATCTGGCGCTTTTCATCCCGATCATCGTCGGCTTCGTCTGGATGGTCAGACGACATCGCTATGCCGGTGATATGACGCTTCTGACGACCGCCGTGCTCCTCTTCAGCGTGGGTCAGTTCATGCAATACCGGCTCTTCACCGACCCAGAGTACAGCGCCGGCCGAAGGGAGGAGGCGGGCAAGGCTCGGCTCGCCAAGGCCAATACCCTGCAGCAGCGGTACATCAATCAACACTACGACGCGGGGAAGAAGCAGGTGCTCTTCGGCGATCCGAACTATCAGATCCAGATCAACGCCGCGCAGGCCAATCAGCGGGAGGAGAGCTACTGGACTCTCAGCCGGATATTCTCATCGGTTTCAACGCTCATCCCGATCCTGGCATTCATCGGGTTTGTCAGCGCCTTCACCCTCACCAGCCGCGACGATGTGCTGCTCTGGCTGCAGCGGCACAGTTTTATCATCGGATTTATCACAACTTTGCCGTTCGCGATCATCGCCATCGTTTATTCGAGCGGAGGGAAATTCCTCGGCAACACGACGCCGTGGGAAGCGGTCAAGGTCACGTTCCTGGTGAGCTATGCGGGGATCCTCTCCGATCATTATCGCAACCTTTCGCGCACCTATTGGGGGATTCCCCCGTGGCGATTCGTCCTGCCGTTCCTGTTGGTGGCTTTGCTGCCGATCGTCCCGTTCTTCGCGCTCTCCGATTTCGGCCAGATGCTCGTCTTCTTCGGAGCCTATCTGACGCTTTATGTCGTCGCTGTGCGAAGGTTGCCCCAGGTGACGATCGCGATCGTTCTGGCTGGAGTCCTGCTCGGCGCCTCGATCTTCGCGGCGGGCGTTTATAACTTTGCCACCGATATATTAAGCGAAAAAGACGATGTCTCGGCGATCGAACGGGTCAAGGACCTGGTCGGAGGAGGTATCCCGCCCAGGATCCACCAGAGGTTCTATTTGTGGCAGCACGGGGGATTGCCGCCCGACCCTGATGAGCATTGGTGGTGGGCGAAAGATTCTACCGATGCCGAAGGGCGAGGCATCTCGAATGAGGAGATGTGGTATAACAAGTACGCCTATCAACCCTCGCAGGCGTTATTCGGAGTGAGCGATGGACGATTGTTCGGTGCAGGGCTCGGCCGCGGTTATCCGGAGAGCGTGCCCATCGCCGATTCGGATTTTATTTACTCCGCCATTGCCGAGGAGATGGGACTCGCCGGAGGAGCCATCATCATAGTTGCTTTCATTATTCTGGTGATCGCCGGGATGCGGACGGCGATTGAAGCGCGTGATATGTTCACTAAATTACTGGCGGCGGGAATTACGGCTTTTCTCGGGTTTCAGGCGATCGTCAATATCGGCGGCGTTATTCGGATGCTGCCGATGACCGGCATTACTTTGCCTTTCGTCAGCCACGGCGGCTGGTCACTGATAACAAGCCTCTTTATGCTTGGGATGTTGATGGCGATTTCTCACAGGAACAACGTCAGATCGTATGAAGATCACGGTCGGAAAAATAACGGATAAAGGGCTCAATCCCAAACGGGAAGTTAACGAAGACAGTATGCTCGTGATGCAGGAGCGGGGATTGTTCCTGGTGGCTGACGGCGTCGGCGGTCGGCGCGGCGGTCAGGTCGCCAGTCAGACAGTCGTCGACGTATTCACGAAGGTTTTCTCCCAGGATCAACCGGGCAATCTGCGCGACCTCATGATCAACACCATCGATCTCTGTAACCAGAAGATTTTCGAAGAGACCGAGGTCAATGCCGAGCTCAAAGGTATGGCGACTACCATCGCATTGGTCGGTCTGGAGGGCAAAAAAGGCGACTTGGGAAAGCGCGCAATCGTCGCCCACATCGGAGACAGCCGGGTCTACCGTCACGACAATGATGGATTGATTTGCCTGACGGAGGATCACAGCGACGTCAACGATGCGGTGCGAGCCGGAATGATTACCGAGGAACAGGCAGCTGTGCACCCGCAGCGCAATGTCATCAATCGTGCATTGGGCGCGGAGCTCGAAGTCGAAGCCGACGTCGTCGAACTGGAAGTGGATGATAATACGAGTTTCCTGCTTTGCAGCGATGGAATCACGCGCCATATAACCCATGATGAGATCGCCCGCCTCATGCGAAGCGGCCGCCGCCCGGAGGCGATCTGCGAGTCCATGAAAGAGTTATGTTATATGGGAGGCGCCGAAGATAATCTAACCGCGATCGTCATCGATTTCGGGGAGCGTGATTATGTGGAAGACCCGACCAGACCCGCGATGCGCATGGTGGGCGCGACCGCTGCTCCGGTGAATGAAGGAGCGGCTCAGCGGAAAGCCAGGCGCATCGAAGTAGATCTAACGAAGCCGCGGTCCGATGCAGATGAGGAGATTCCATCCAAATCAGATTTACGATCACGTTTCCGGCTCTTCAATGGAAAGTCGAAGTCCGAACAACCGCAAAATTTATTATCCAAGGATCACGTCGGCCAGCTAAAAAGGCCGCTGCCGAAGAAAGACGAGTTGTCGACAGCTATGAAGTTGAGTTTAATTAGTTTCGGCCTGGCTGCCGGTGCGGTCATTGGCACGCTGTTTGGCAAGCCGATCGTAGATTACATCGGGAATTATTTTGGTGTCGATGTCCCTTACGAAGAGCAGGGGATCGCTCGGCCTCCCAAAGATGCGGAGGTCAGCGCAGCATATGCGCGATTTTTGGAGGGGTATCCGAGCGAAGGGCGCCAGCGGCTCAGGGATATTATCAACATTAATCCAAAGCACGCTGAGGCGAATTTCTATCTCGGTCGGATCGATTACGCCGAGGGCAAGTATAATGAGGCGATCGACCATTTCAATAAGGCCATGGAGAACGATCCGAACCGCACCGATTTTCGTGTGTACCTGGCGATGTCTTACTTGCAAATGGCCCAACCGCGTAATGCGAAAGATGTATTGCAACAGGTCGTGTCACCAAATCCCGAAACCGCATCTCCCACCCCAGCTGCGACCTCCGCGACGCCTGGAGGATGAGGGCGACGGAGCGATGTTGGAGAGAGGCGACGGTGCGACTTTATTTCATCGTCCCGTCATCCAGTCACCCCGTCCGGTCCCCGTTACCCGGGCGCGATGTGCTATCGAATATGCCGGAATTGAAATTAGAAAACAGTCTGTTGGATGGCCGTTATGAGGTAAGCGAGCGCCTCAGCCGCGGCAGCTATGCGGAGATCTTTGTGGCGAGCGACCGTGAGGCTGGGGGCAGGGAGGTCGTAATCAAAGCTCTCAACACGAGCCTGCAGGGAACTCCGGATGCGGACCTCGAGCGGACGCTGGTTGAAAACTTTCAAAATGAAGCCATAGCGCTCGATACGGTTCGTCATCCGAACGTGATTTTGCGCTGGGGACACGGCACTGCCGCCGACCTGCTCGGCGTACCATTCCATTATCTCGTGCTCGAATACATGCCCGGCGGCGACCTTCTGCGGCTCTGCCGTGAACTTCCTAATAACGCACTTCCGCTCGATGCCGCGCTCTATTTTTTCAAACAAGTCTGCGAGGCGCTGGCGTTCGCTCACAGCAGAGGCATCATTCACCGCGATCTCAAACCGAACAACTTCCTGCTCAGCGCCGATCGCCGGACGCTTAAGATCGCCGATTTCGGTGTGGCGAAGATAACGGGCGCTGAAGAAACGGAGATTACGCGCGTCGGAGCCGACATCTATGCCCCGCCCGAGCACAATCCCTATGAAGAATCGGGCCAGGCTGATCGTTTGACGGCATCGGCAGATATATACTCGCTCGCCAAGAGTTTTTATACGGTCGTATGCGGCCGCGCGCCGAACCAGTATATCTGCGATCCGATTACATCGCTTACCGGTGAGATGATGAGGAAGAGTTGGGGCGGAGCATTGACCGCGATTTTGTGTCGCGCGACTGACTATGAGCCTGCCAGACGCCACGCCACGGTAGTCGAGTTCTGGAACGACCTGGCACAGACCGCCGCCATCGCTGAGGATCAATTGACGACGGCTCCCGAGGAGGAGACTGTTGTCAAGCCTCGACTCAAGATCGCTCCGGGCGAGATGCCGAAGCAGCCGCTGCAACCCGACTTCGAGATGGCGCTCGCCAGCCCGGGTTCCCATGCTTCTTTTTCGACCGCCGAGCCGATGATACAGATACCCGGAGCTCAAGCTGAAGCGAATGACCCGGCGCAGATGAACCTGAACCGTCAGGGTCGCAGGTCATCGAAATTTTTCGTCGATCTTCAAAAGCCGAAGCCATCTCCGGCGATTCAGGCATCGGAGAGCACCGGCTCTGTTCAGATCGCGACCGAAGCAAGAGCTGCTAACAAGCCGGAGGAGCGGAGGGGGACGAAACTTACGGCTCGATCCGTCACCGATAAATTCCATGAAAATTTGCGGCGGCGAATCTTCATTGCTATGCTCACTTTGGCTTTCCTCGGATCGCTCGTGAGCGTCTATAACTTCGTATGGAGGGGAGGCGTCACGGTCGGCTCCGGGCCTCCGACGGAGATCGAGATAGTCACACAGTCTCTCTACGTCCGGGCCGGACCTGATGATACCGAAACGGAGCTGGGCGCCGTTCCCAGAGGCTCGCGCCATAAGGTACTGGCACTGGATGACAAACGAACGGTTGCGGGAATACAGTGGATACTAATTGAAGTCAGTGTGTGGGATCCGAATTTTGAACACATACCCGGGCAAAATCGCGGATGGGTCTATGGAAAACCGGACTTTGTTCGTGTAGTCTCTCGTCGGTGGTGGTAATATGAAGATCACAGAACTCCTAACTGATTTCAGAAAGTGGCTTGATGGTGAGGATGCCGTTTCGTTGACTCCCGATCCCAACCAGCAATTGAGCGAATGGGATGAGTTTTTCGTCAAAATTGCGCGGGAAGTCGAGGCAGTGATGAAACGCGAGATGTTCACACCGCCGGGCGGGCCGACTTATTTGCCGGGGGAATATATCATCTACCTGAGCAAGGAAGACGACGCGCTCTGGCAAGGACGCAAACGTGAAGGGTTAGAAGAAGGTCTGCGAAATGGGCTTTCTCAGCGCGCTATTGAACTCGTCGGCGACAAGGTGCTCAAGACGGAGAAGGTAGCCCTCTCTCTCGGCGTCGATGGTGCGCTCATCAAGGGGCGCGTTCGCGTGCAGGCGGTATGGGATGATGATTCGCCCAGGACCGAGGTTACTGTACGGAAGCGAAAAATGAGTGCGATCGTGGTCGAGGCGCAGGACCATGAGGCGGCGGATGTGACGGTCGTTCGCCCCAGGGCTCCGCTCTTCGCCATCAGCTATACGCGCGAGAGCGGCGAACCGGTGGTATATAATTCATATAAATCGAAGGTCGAGATCGGCCGAGGATCCAAGGATTTTCCGGTCGATCTGAAATTTGAGGGTGACCAGGAGATCAGCCGGAAACAGGCGGTCATTGAAAAATTGGCTTCAGGATCGTATAAGATCGAATGTGTCGGTCGAAATTCAATCGAAATTGATGGTCGGGAATTGCAGCCGGGCGAGCATCGGGATTTGAGTCCGGAGCAGGCGGTCAGGATAGGAGTATATGAACTGAAAGTGGTCAGTGATTGGTAATCGATGGTCGGAGGCGAGTCATCCACTTCAAAAGATAACTGTCAGCCGGCCACTATTTTCCGAGGAACTACTATGCCGTATTTTCGCCAATCCATCATCTTATTCTTTGCGGTTTTGCTGCTCACCTTGACTCCCGCGACGATTGCGCAGAGGGCGGACGAGACCCCGAAGCGCAATGACTTTGCGGATCTCGTGGCTCGGCTCTCGGAGCGCGCGGGGTACTTTGGTTCCGACAATCTGGTCTCGAACGAACTCTCTTACCAACACGTCCTCGGAAGAATGAATAAGATGAGCCTGACCGGGGGAGCATACCTGGGCGTCGGGCCGGATCAGAACTTCACCTATATCGCCCAGATCAAACCGCGTATCGCGATATTGATCGACATACGCCGCGACGCCCTGTTGCAGCATATGTTCTTCAAAGCTCTCTTCATGATGTCGCGCAGCCGGGTCGAATATCTGTCGCTTCTCTTCGCGCGCCCGCTGCCCAAGGACCACAGGAAATGGGGCGAGAAGCCGATCCGCGATCTGGTGGATTATTTCGACCGCACCCCTCTCGATCAGAAAATCGCCAGCAAGACCGAATCTGAGATTCACAAACGAATTGTGGGCTTCGGCGTACCGCTTTCCCCCCGCGACATTGAAACGATCGACGAGATATATCAGGCCTTTTATACCGACTGCCTGGAAGTACGATATACGATACGCGACCGCCCCACCGGAAGATTCTTCCCGGCTTATCGGGACCTCCTGCTGGAGAAGGACCTGGATGGTCGATATCGCAATTATCTCGCCTACGAAGCTGACTTTCAGGTGATTAAGGGTATGCACGACCGTAACCTGATCATCCCGATCACCGGCGATCTGTCTGGCGCGAAGGCTTTGAAAACGATCGGTGAATTTCTGAAAGAGATCGATGAAAAGGTCTCTGCCTTCTACGTTTCGAACGTAGAGTTCTACCTCTGGCGTGCTGATTCGATGCAGCGTTTCGTCGAAAACCTAAAAATGCTGCCTATCAGTGAACGCAGCTTGATCATCCGCAGCTATTTCAACTACGCTTACTATACAAACGTCCATCCGCAAACCATCGAGAACTACTTCAGCGTTCAACTCCTTCAGACAATCGATAGTTTGATCAAGGATTACGAGACGAATGGCGGTTACGGATCGTACTATGAGCTGACGACGCGGCGGAGTTTGGACCTCAAGTAAGGAAGGGGACATTTTACATTTATCATTTAACAGTTGTCATTTGTCATTGAAGAAATGCAGTTTTCCAAATGACAAATGTAAAATGACAAATGACAAATTTAAAATGATCTTCTTCATTCCTTTCGCATCTACTGATTCTGATTGAGCGCAAGTTTCTCGCCTTCTTCCATCATCGTCTTCAACTTAACCACCGAGGCCGCCTCGCAATAGATGCGTAAGACCGGCTCGGTCCCCGATTGCCGGAACAATATCCAGCTCTCGTCATCGAAGACCAGCTTGGTTCCGTCGAGCGTGGCGATCCCGGAAACCTGATGACCGGCGAATTTAACCGGCGTTTTTTCCCGCAAGTCGCTCACCAGTTTCAGCCCGGAATCGATCGGCACGTGGAGGTCGCGGCGTTCGAAGTGGAACTCTCCGAACTCCTTCCATATGTCCCGCACGATCTCCGATGGTTTTTTGCCTGCTGAAAGGACTGCCTCGAGCAGGAGGAGGGAATTGAATATTCCGTCGCGCTCGGGGATGTGGCCCCGGACGCCGATCCCGCCCGATTCCTCGCCGCCTACCAGAAAATCGTTAGCCGGGTCGAGCATGATCTCGCCGATGTGTTTAAATCCGATGGGTGTTTCGAAGAGTCTGAATCCGTAACTTTCTGCGATGCGTTTGACGATCACCGATTGCGAGAACGTGCGAACGACCGAACCCTTCCAGCCTTTTCGACGCACGAGGTGCAGGAGCAGGATCATCAGGATCTGATGAGTGTTGATATATCCGCCGTTTTCATCCATAGCGCCCACCCGATCCGCGTCGCCGTCCGTCACGAGCGCCATGAGCGCGCGTCGCTCGCGGATCGTGTGGGCGGTCAATTCCAGGTTCCATGGCATCGGCTCCGGCAGGACTCCGCCGAAGAGCGGATCGCGCTCGGCACGGATCGTTTCGACGCGTATCCTCCCGCCGGCGAGCAAATTTTCGATCCAGCGTCCGCCCGTGCCGTGCATTGGATCGGCGATGACCAGCGCATCGGCTTTCCGCAGGTCTTTGATTGATATGAGCGATTCGAGGTGATGGCGATAGTCGTCGGAGGGCTCGATGATGCGGGCGATGCCCTGCGCGATCGCATCATCCAGCGGCATCCGCTGAGGTCTGGTCGCCCCGACCAATTTCTCTATCTCATTGGTGATCCGGGGTGTGGCGGACCCGCCGAAAGGAGCCTTAAACTTGTAGCCATTGAATTCCGGCGGATTGTGCGATGCGGTTATCAAGACACCGCCATCGAGTCCGCGGCGTTTGACCTCGAAGGAGACGAGAGGTGTCGGGACATCTTTCGCATAGAGGTCGACCGCGATCCCGTTGCCCGCGATAACTTCCGCCGTAAGTTTTGCGAAGAGGTCGGAGATGAAACGGCGATCATATCCGACGAGTAGCGCGAGCCCGCCGCCTGCCTTCTGTGCCTTCAGATAATCGATCAAGGCCTGCGTCACGAGTTCGACATTTGCGAAGGTGAAATCCTCGGCAATACGCGCACGCCAACCGTCAGTCCCAAATTTTATTCTAGCCATAAAAAATTATAGAGATAAACTAAGTTCGGTTTACCATAGGTCCTTCTTGATCAGTTCCGGGGATTTTGGGGTCCTATGACCGAGGTAACCTGCCGCGTGGAGAGTGTCAGTGAAACCGTGTCTTCTTTTTTATATTTCGCTATTGCCACCTGCACCAATTACTTATTTTCATTTCACTCACATCCATCTATTGCTTGCATTCTCTGTGTGTTAAAAATGTATTGTATACTTTTCTCAGCTCATCTGAGTTGTTCTTCTCAGTACTATCATCCCAGAAGGCAACATATGTTCTTTCTACCCCGTCTTGTTCACGGCGCTGCAGCACTATCGCATATACAAAACAGTCACGGCAATATGTATCCGTTGGCCCGCTCCACACGGAAGCATTGGCTGAGAAAGCTGTTTGAGTCAATATCTGTATCGCATCATCCCGCAGGTTAACGTTACATTGATTTTCTCTCGCATTCCAGAGAAGTTGGCCCCGAGATGTTATCGTCAAATTACCTTTCCCTCTTCCCGCGAAACCGCCTCCAGAAAGAATTTGAACTGCCCATGAATTTGTTTCCGTTGATAATTCCAATTTCCGGATATTGTTCAAAAGACCTGTAAATACAGGAGGAAGCTTGGCTGGTGGATTTTGAATCAGACCAGAATCGGACCTTTGCAACCCTGGTTCCGGCTTTTGCATAGATGATGAAGTTGGAGTTTTGTTGGCGCTTTCCTGCGCGAAGCACAAACAGATCGGTATCAAATTGATAATAACAATAAGATTTCTTAATAGTTGACTCATAGCAAGCTCCTTCTGTAGAACGGTTCCGATTCTAATCTAGAACGAATCCTGCACGAAGGCTTGCAGCCTGCCAAAAGAGCATTTCAGACTGAGGAGTAATCGGTTAGCGAGGATTTATCGCCCAGCACGGAGTCCTCAACTTTCGCAAAGCGTCCGATGAGAGCGCTCTTACCGATGAGTGAGCCGCGCACCTCCGTCGCTCGTCCGATACGCGCGCCGGCGAGCAGCACGGAATTCTCGATCCGGGCTCGTTCTTCGATAAAGCAATTCGCTCCGATCACGGAATTGATGATCTCAACCCCGGGTTTGATCGTGCAACTCGGATCGATCACCGATCTTTTATCGATTTGCGGCGGGTCGCCCTCGCCATTCGGAGGTGGAAAGGGCGTACGCTCGACTTTAAAGGACTTGATTCGTCCATTTAGCAGGTCGTCATTCGCTTTCAGGTAGCGTTGTGGTGTGCCGATGTCCATCCAATAACCGGACCAGGTGAAACCGAAAACTTGCTGCTTGGCTGCGAGGAGGGCGGGAAAGAGTTGATACTCGAACGAGAACTTTTCGTTCTCGGGAATGAAATTAAGGATGCTCGGTTCGAGCACGTAGATACCCGCATTGATTGTATTGCACGTGATCTCTTCGGCTTTCGGTTTTTCGATGAAGCGGACCACGCGGCCATCCGCATCCGTTTCAACCAAACCATAGATCGAAGGGTTTTTCACCGGTGTCAGAACGATAGTTGCCGCCGCCTGTTTTTCCCGGTGGAAGTTGACGACATCTTTGATATTAGCGTCAGTAATTATGTCACCATTAAAAACTACGGTCGTCTGGCGCATCCGGGCTTCCGCGTTCTTATACGCTCCGGCTGTTCCCAGCATCGTGGTCTCGACGACGTATCGAATGCTGACGCCGTATTCCTGCCCGTCGCCGAAGATGTCTTCTATCTTGTTCGGTTGATATCCAAGCGCGAGCGTGATGTCTTTGATGCCGGCGCGCTTGAGCAGATCGATCTGATAGTATAGAAATGGGCGATTGACTATCGGCACCACTGGTTTGGGGGTGTATACCGTGAGCGGGCGCAGACGCGTACCCTCTCCACCTGCGAGAATCAATGCTTGCATGAAACCGATCTCTCCTCTGCAAATGTAGGCATGTTTTCTAACTCGCCCTTCGCCCTGAAGACAGGGCAGGTTAGAAAACCTCCCTGCATTTGCATTGTTTCAGTGCGTCGTCTCTGACATTTGGACGACTCCCATTTGCCTCTGTGGCAACTCGTAATGTTCATCGATATGATATTCGTTGTAAGATAATAATCCGTCTCTAAAGATTTGTTGAGGATATCTGAAAGTAATAAAACATTCGGGAAAAATCAAATTTATCAGGGAAAATGCTGATATTAGGTATCGAAAGTTCTTGTGACGAGACAGCGGCCGCGGTCGTCGAAGATGGCGTTAGGGTCCGCTCAAACATCATCTACTCTCAAATCGCCACGCACAAAAAATTCGGCGGAGTTGTTCCGGAGCTGGCCTCGCGCGAACACCTGGAAAAGATCGGAGGCGTGGTCGATCAAGCATTGACGGGAGCCGGGGTCAGCGCGCACGACGTGGACGGCATCGCGGTTACGTATGGGCCGGGGCTGGTCGGATCTCTGTTAGTCGGTATCAACTACGCCAAGGGCATCGCGTTCGCCACCGGGAAACCGATCGTCGGTGTAAACCACATCGAGGGCCACGTCTATTCGGTCGCATTCGAATTCCCTTCGCCTCAATATCCCGCGTTGGCGCTGGTTGTTTCAGGCGGTCACACAAACCTGTTTCTGATCCCAGAGCCCGAGAAATACAAACTCGTGGGCCGGACGCGCGACGATGCGGCGGGCGAGGCCTTCGATAAAGTCTCTAAACTGATAGGGCTGGGTTATCCCGGCGGCCCGGTGATCGACCGGCTGGCTGTGCGCGGCGATAAGCGCGCCATCACCTTCCCCCTCGCCGAGATCAAAGACGAAGAGCACAAGCTCGATTTCTCGTTCAGCGGACTGAAAACCGCCGTTTTGCGCTATGTCCGCGATAACAATATCGCCCGGGTAACCGACCCGGAGGCTCCCTCACCACAGATCATCGATCTCTGCGCGAGTTTCCAGAACGCGGTTATCAGAGCGCTCGTCCGCAGTCTTCGCAAAGCCGCCGAATTGTATCGTCCGCAAACCCTGATCCTCGCGGGCGGGGTGGCTTGCAATAGCGAATTGCGCGAGGCCGTCAGAAAACTCGCGGGAGAGACCAGCCTACCCGTCTATATCCCATCCCCGGTATTTACGACCGACAACGCCGCGATGATCGCAGCTGCGGGCTATCCCAAGCTCGTGCGCGGCGAATGCGCTGGCTGGGATTTGAGCGCAGATGTCAGTCTGCGCCTGCCGAATATCGACGTCGAGAAACCGAAGAAGAAAATGAGATATCGCTTGTGAATGATTGCTAATGAGCGTTGGCGAAATTGACGATTTGAAGTAGACTCTACATATCGATCTAAATTCCAGATCAAATTGGGGATGAAGTACACGGGCAGGTGAAGAGTTCATCGAAAGGTGAATGACACTGAGGGTTCATTTGTCTGAAAATGCGAGGTTATGATCAAAACACTTGAATGGACTGAAGATGGCGTGATGATGATCGATCAGCGGCTACTGCCGTCTGAGGAAGTTTATCCGGTCTTTCACACGTACGAAGAGGTCGCAGGCGCGATAAAGGAGATGGTGATCCGCGGGGCGCCGGCGATCGGCGTAGCGGCGGCGATGGGGATAGCGTTGGGGGCGCGCGATACGCAAACCCAAAAACTGGATGAATTCGATCTGGCATTCGATCGGATATGTGAAGTTATGCGGGCGACGCGACCGACCGCGGTCAACCTCTTCTGGGCGATTGAACGGATGCGCGATCTCTATGCCGTTCTCAAGCGGGAAAACAGATCGCTCGCCGAGATCCGCGAGCAATTGATTGACGAGGCGAAGCGGATGCACGAGGAGGATGTAGAGGCCAACCGGTCGATGGGCCGATTCGGCGCAGCGTTGATTCCGGATGGGGCAACCGTGCTCACGCATTGCAACGCGGGGGCGCTCGCAACTGCGGGCTACGGCACGGCGCTGGGCGTCATCCGAGCGGCAGCGGAGGCCGGCAAGAAGGTAGCGGTCTACGCCGACGAAACCCGACCATTCCTTCAAGGAGCGCGACTGACCGCCTGGGAGTTACACAAGGAGAATATCCCGGTGACACTGATCACCGACAATATGGCGGGGCATTTTATGAAGAGCGGCCGGATCGATTGCGTCATCGTCGGCGCCGACCGGATAGCGGCCAATGGCGATACGGCGAACAAGATCGGGACATACTCCGTCGCAGTCCTCGCCAAAGAGAACGATCTGCCTTTTTACGTAGCCGCGCCCATCTCGACGCTTGATTTGAGCCTGGAGTCGGGCGAGCAGATTCCGATCGAGGAACGCGATGTGCGGGAGGTAACGCACATCAAGGGCGCGCGACTGGCGCCGCAGGGGATACAGATCGCCAATCCGGCGTTCGATGTGACGCCGCATCGTTATATCGCGGCGATCGTCACTGAACTGGGGGTCGCTCGTCCTCCATTTCAGGAAAGCCTGAGAAATATTACAAATTTGAAACGTGCGATTTGAGTTTTGAGGTTGTTGAATAGCTATGTTGACAAGTCAGTCTAACGCGCGTGTCGGCGTTTACGTTGATGTTGCAAACATCAATCGAAATGGTGGCTATGGGATGGGGTATGAGGTGCTTCGTGAATTTGCCTGCCGCGACAAAGGCGAGGCTCTGAGACTGAACGCCTATGTCAGTTATGATGCAGAGAAGGCCCGCCGCGAGGCCTATTACAACCAACGAACGAACAGTTTCTACTCAGTCCTTCGCGATTTCGGCTATAAAGTAATTCAAAAAGAGGTCAAATGGTTTACCGACGAAGACGGGAACCGTGTGGCCAAGGCCAACGCCGATCTCGACCTCGCCGTCGATGCTCTGCTGCAATCGGAAAATCTGGATCGCGTTCTGTTGGTCACGGGTGACGGGGATTTCGTCCAGGTCGTCCGCGCCTTGCAGAACAGAGGCTGCCGGGTGGAGGTCGTCGCATTCAGAAATGTGTCATGGGATCTGCGGCGTGAAGCCGACATGTTTATGTCGGGTTATCTGATCCCGAACCTGCTGCCGGTTGAGGAGAAGGCCGGTGAAGAGAACATCTGGGGTGAAGTCGAGCATCGCGTGCGCGGCATTTGTTATTATCACAAGAACGATTTCGGTTTCATGCGTTTCCTCAAGCGCATTGATCAGAATTTATGGATGACGGATGCGAAACATCCCGAGTCGCCTTATGGGACAGCTTGGTTCCACGATTCCAGCCTCCCCAACGGTTTGGGAAGTACGATCGCGACGGACCTGCCAAGCCGCAAGTACATCTTCGAGTTCAAGCTGATGAGAGCTGAACACGAAAGAGGATTGAGAGCGGTCGATATTCAATTGTTGGTCGAGATGTAAGCGCGATTTCTTGACATCGATCACCCGAGCACCTACCATTCGCTTTTCGTCAAAAATCACGAGCAACAACATAAATGGGCTGAGGTTGAGCGCGTAATGAAAAAGCAAGCGAAAAGACGTGTCGGCATTCTCGGCGCAACCGGAACGGTTGGTCAGAGGTTGATTCATATGATGCGCAATCACCCGTATTTCGAGGTGACTGCGCTCGCAGCTTCGGATCGTTCGGAAGGCAAGCGATTCAGTGAGATATGCAATTGGAAACTCCCTTTCGAGATGCCCGATGAAGTCAAGGGGATCAAGGTTTACGGATGCAAACCTCCGCTCGACTGCGACCTGGTGTTCGCCAGCCTGCCATCAGATATCGCGCTCGAGGCCGAAGCAGCGTTCGCCGCGGCCGGCGTTCCCGTGATCAGCAATTCCTCGGCGTTCAGGATGGCGGACGATGTGCCGCTCATCGTACCGGAGATAAATCCCGATCATCTCGACATGATTCACCAGCAGAAGAAAAATCGCGGCTACACCGGTGGTTTCATGATCACCAATCCCAACTGCACTACGATTGGCCTGGTGATGGCGCTCGCCCCTCTGCACAGGCGATTCGGACTGGAAGCCGTAATGATGACTTCGATGCAGGCGATCTCGGGCGCTGGTTACCCGGGAGTAGCATCGATGGATATTATTGACAATGTCATGCCATTCATCGGCGGCGAGGAAGAGAAGGTCGAGGTGGAGCCTCAGAAGATTCTGGGTAAATTCAGCGGGATGAAGTTCGAGGCAGCGTCGTTTCAGGTGAGCGCGCAGTGCAACCGCGTTCCGGTGCAGGACGGGCATCTCGAATCTGTCCGCGTGAAGCTGGGCAGCCAGGCGTCCCTTGAAGAGGTCGCCGATGCGCTGTCATCCTTCAGCGGGCTGCCGCAAGAGCTAGGATTGCCTACCGCACCCGCGCGTCCGGTGATAGTCCGCGCGGAAAAGGATCGCCCACAACCACGACTTGATCGCGATGCCGAAAATGGCATGGCCACCGTCGTCGGCCGGATCATGAAGGACACCATCTTCGATTTCAAATTCACACTCATCAGCCACAACACGATTCGTGGCGCGGCCGGCGCGGCGCTACTCAACGCTGAGTTGCTGGTGGCAAAAGAGCTTATCTAATTGATAATGGATAATTGATAATTCGTATAGATTGCTGTCACAGCATATACGAATTGCCCATTATCAATTATCAATTGTCAATTATCCATTATCAATGTTGATCGTAATGAAATTCGGCGGCACTTCGGTAGGGGGTGTCGAGCGCATTGCGCAGGCCGCGGATCTGGCTGTCACCAACGCAAAGCAGGGGCATCGAGTGGTCGTCGTCACGTCGGCCATGAGCGGAGTGACTAACCAATTGATCTCGGCCGCCCAA
Source organism: uncultured Acidobacteriota bacterium (assembly GCA_963796275.1). GTDB lineage: Bacteria > Acidobacteriota > Blastocatellia > RBC074 > RBC074 > JAKEHZ01. The sequence continues at coordinate 666,370 of CAWCKY010000006.1, forward strand.
TCGGCCGCGCGGGGGAACTGGCAGCCGGTTGTGCGCGACAACTTTTTCGAGCGCCACAAGGCCGTCGCCGATCAACTTATGAAGGGCGATCATGCTCGCCGGAAGGCGGTACTGGATGTAGTTTCCAGCGGCCTCGATCAGTTTGAAAAATTATGCTTCGGACTCTCGATGGTTCACGAGCTGACTCCCCGCCTGCTCGATGTGATCTCAGGAACCGGCGAGCGCTTGTGTGCGCCGCTGCTGGCGGGAGCGATATCCCGGCTCGGAGTCGAATCTGAAGCAATCGAAGCGACGGAGCTCATCGTCACCAACGATCAGTTCGGCTCGGCCGAGCCGGTGATGGACAAAACGCGCGCGAAGAGCCGGGCGCGGTTGACCGAAATGATCGAACGCGGCGTAATTCCGGTAGTGACCGGATTCATCGGGGCCACGGAAGACGGCGTGCTGACGACTCTCGGGCGCGGAGGATCGGATTATTCGGCTTCGATCATCGGCGCGGCGCTCGATGCCGATGAAATCTGGATCTGGACCGACGTGGATGGAGTGATGACGGCAAATCCTTCCGAGGTCCCCGAAGCGCGCACGATGCGCGAGATTTCCTATAGCGAAGCGTCGGAGCTCGCCTATTACGGTGCCAAGGTTCTGCATCACAAAACGATCCTCCCCGCCTATAAACAGAGCATACCCCTTCGCATTCTCAACAGCTTCAACCCGGAAGACCACGGCACCCGCGTCAGCGTGAAGGGGCGTCCGTCGTCGCGCGGTGTAAAGGCCGTGACATCAATCCGAAATGTCAGTTTGGTGACCATCAGCGGGAAGGGGATGCAGGGCATTCCCGGTATCGCTGCGAAGGCTTTTGCCGCCGTCGCCGCCGAACGCGCGAATATTTTGATGATCTCTCAGGCTTCGTCCGAGAACAACCTCTGCTTCGTCGTGAATTCGTCGGAAGCGCGCCGGGTAGTTAAGGCGTTAAGATTTTCGTTAGAATTGGATATGCTGCAGGGGCATATAGAGGACATTTCATCCGACGATTCGATATCGGTGGTCGCAGCAGTCGGTGACAGGATGCAGGGGACGCCGGGGATCGCAGGAAAAGTCTTCGGCGCGCTGGGCGCGGCGGGCGTCAACGTCATTGCGATTTCGCAGGGGTCATCGGAACGGAATATTTCGCTGATCGTGGCGGCTGATGATGCCGCCGAGGCTGTGAGAGCGATACACCGCGCGTTTGAGCTGGATAAGCCGGCTCAGTGAAAATACCGCACTCCAAAGGCCCCGCCGATGAATCGAGCATGGGAATTACCTGTACTTATTGATTTTGCATTTTGCTTGCTTATTTTATGCAGTCTCTTCGCTGTATCAATTGCCACAACGAATTCCCGACCTCCTCACGCATCTACACCTGCACCCAATGCGGGGGACTGCTCGATATCGTTTACGATGTGAGCCAGTTTCGTGGTGGGAAGTTAACCGGCCGCTGGGATAAACGCCGCGCATCGTCAAAGCAGATCGATCAGAGCGGCGTCTGGCGCTTCCGCGAATTGCTCCCCGAAGCTGATGAGTCGCAAATCGTCACGATGATCGAAGGGAACACCCAGCTATTTGCCGCGCCTCGTTCAGCCGCTTACGCGGGAATCGATCGTCTGACATTCAAACATCTGGGAATGAATCCGACCGGATCATTCAAAGATCTGGGAATGACGACGGGAATTACACAGGCAGGACGAATGGGCGCGAGATCTGTTGCATGTGCGAGCACCGGGAATACTTCGGCCTCGATGGCGGCATACGCCGCGCGCGCCGGGATGAAAGCGTTTGTCTTCATCCCCTCCGGGCAGATATCCCTGGGAAAACTGTCGCAGGCGCTCGATTATGGTGCGGTGCTACTGCAGCTCGACGGCGATTTCGACGATGCCATGCGGCTGGTGCGCGAAGTGGCGAGCGACTCGTCCCTCTATCTGCTCAATTCGGTCAACCCATTCCGGCTGGAAGGACAGAAGACGATAGCGTTTGAGATGTTGCAACAACGAGGCTGGCAGGCGCCCGATCGCATAGTCGTGCCCGGCGGTAACCTGGGCAACTCCTCAGCGATCGCGAAAGGTCTTCGTGAGCTACTCGAGTGCGGTGTAATTGAAAAGATGCCGAAGATTACGATCGTTCAGGCCGAGGGCGCAAATCCTCTCTATCGATTGTGGTTGAAATATAGAGACGGTAACCCGGATTCTGAGTTGAAAATGGAACCGGTCGCAGGAGCATTCACGCTGGCGACGGCAATCAAGATCGGCTCGCCCATCTCCTGGCCGAAAGCGATCCGCGCCCTGCGGTGGAGCGGTGGAGAGGTCGAACAGGTGAGCGAGGGAGAGATCGCTGATGCAAAAGCTGTGATCGGTCGCGAAGGCATTGGATGTGAGCCCGCTTCAGCGGTCACGCTGGCGGGAATCAGAAAGATGGTCCTTGCGGGCGATATCAAACAGGATGAAGATATCGTCGCCATACTCACGGGCCACGTGCTGAAAGACCCGGATTATACGGTGAGTTATCATAGCGGGAATCTGAGTTTTGTTGATGAGAGCGGAAGGAAAGTCGCAATTGAGGCTAATTATGCGAATGCTCTCGTGCGCTTGCCCCCCGACCGCGACGCGATCAATGAGGCGTTGAAGATCTAAAATAGCAGAGGTTTTTTAATGACGAACAATCACTGCGACGTGCTGATCATCGGCGGAGGACACAATGGTCTCGTCACTGCCGCTTACCTGGCGCGGGCCGGCCTGAAGGTCACCGTCCTCGAGCGCCGCCATCTACTCGGAGGCGCCTGCGTTACCGAAGAGGTCTGGCCCGGGTTTAAAGTCTCTACTCTCTCGTATCTTTGCTCGCTCTTGCAGCCCCGTATCATAGAAGACCTGGAACTCGCGCGTTTCGGGTATCACATCCTGCCCAAAGACCCGTCGTTCTTTACGGCCTTTCCCGACGGCCGCCACATATTCTTCTGGCAGGATATGAAGAAGACCGTGGCCGAGATCGGCAAGTTTTCCAGGCGAGACGCCGAACTATATCCGCGTTATGAAGAAGATCTCGCGCATCTGGCCGAATGGGTCGAATCGCTGCTTCTCGAAACTCCGCCCAACATAATAAAGCGAAGTCTTGGCGATCTGTTGTCTCTGGGGAAGCTCGGGATCAGAACTTTCAAGCTCGGCGATGAGGGGATCACCCGCCTGCTTAAGATTATGACGCAGAGCGCGCGTGAATTCCTCAACGAACGGTTTGAATCGGAGGAGATCAAGACGACGTTGGCCACCGATGGCGTGATCGGCGCAAATGGCGGGCCAGCGACGCCCGGTACGGCTTATATACTGTTACATCACGTTATGGGTGGAGCGGCGGGCCAACGCGGCCTCTGGGGATTCATCCGCGGCGGGATGGGTGCAATCAGCCAGGCGCTCGCGCTTTCGGCCGAATCGAGAGGCGCGACTATACGGGCGGATTCGGATGTCGCGCAGATACTGATTAAAGACGGAAAGGCGTATGGCGCAGTTCTCACCAGCGGCGAAGAATTTCGCGCGAAAGTCGTGGTCTCGAGCGCCGATCCCAAGCGGACCTATTTGAAAATGGTTGCGCGCGAGCATCTCGACCAAGATTTCCGGCGGTCAATAGAAAACCTCCGCATCGAAGGTTGTTCATTCAAAATTAACCTCGCGCTCGATGCGCTGCCGGACTTCAAAGCCTATCCCAACAGAAGCGCGAATGAGGTCAACCTGCCTCACAAAACGACGATGCACGTCTGTCCGACGATGGATTATATCGACCGCGCCTGGGAGGATGCGAAACAGGGGCGACCATCGGAACATCCTATGCTCGAATGTACCATACCGACCGCTTATGACAGCACGATAGCGCCTCCGGGGAAGCACATAATGTGTATCTTCGCGCAATATGCTCCATATACGCTTAAAGATGCTATCTGGGATGGGTCGTTGAAAGATCGATTCGCCGATCGCTGCATCGATGCGCTGGCAGAATATGCTCCGAACATGAAGGATATCATTCTGCATCGGCAGGTGATCTCACCGCTGGATCTGGAAGAGGAATACGGATTGACGGGCGGCAACATTTTTCACGGCGAGATGGACCCCGATCAATTGTTCTTCATGCGTCCGGTTGCCGGCTGGGCCCGATATCGCACTCCGGTTCGAAATCTATATCTTTGCGGCTCCGGGACGCATCCCGGTGGTGGTGTGATGGGCGCGCCGGGTTACAATGCGGCGCGCGAGATTTTGCGTGATCTGGGGAGATAATGTTTCTGGACAGCCCGATTCATCCGTCTTCACGGATGTCAAAATAGCTATGCAGAATAAGGACCATTACCTGGCTTGAACTTGGCTGAACTATCAAAATTTCACGAAGGAAGTGTAGGTAAACGAAAACATAGATGAGAACCGTTTTTCTTCTCACCTTATCCAATATTTTTATGACGATCGCCTGGTATGGGCACCTGAAGTACAAGGATGTAACCTTGTGGAAGGTAATTCTGATCAGCTGGCTGATTGCGCTGCCGGAATATTGCTTTCAGGTCCCGGCAAATCGTTCGGGTTCCTATCAATTTTCGGCGCCACAATTGAAAGTCATTCAGGAAGTAATCACGCTGGTGGTCTTCTGTTTCTTTTCTGCGCTTTATTTGAAAGAAGGGTTGAAGTGGAATTATCTCGTCGGATTTGCACTGATACTCGGCGCAGTCTACTTCGTATTTAAAGAGTGAGAAATCCTTATGGACGCTACAACAATAGGTTTTGTTATTCTGGCGGTCATTATACTTTTAATCATCGCCCGCGGGGTTTACCGATTGGTCCTCGGTCAGGCTATGACCGAGACGTTGATCGACCGCGATAATAAGGCCGCCGCAGTCGCGCTCAGCGGATTTTTGCTCGGCGTGATTCAGGTGATCATTCCAATTTTGAGCGCGCCGAGCCATACATTCTGGAGCGATGTCATAGGAGTTGCCGTATATGGCATCGGCGGGATCATTGCGATGACCATCGCCGGACTCGTCTTCGAGCAATACAGCCGCTTGACCGGGGCGCCTCTGCGAGATCAGATCGCGAAAGACAATCTGGCAGCCGGGATCATCGATGCGGCGATTCATTTCTCATCGGGGCTGATCGTCGCCGGCGCGCTGACCGGAGACAGCGGTACGTTAATGCCTACCATCGTTTTCTGGGCAGCAGGAGTTGCGGCGCTCATCGTATTTACCCACATCTTTCGCCAGGTTACGGCTTACCACGATGCCGAACTTATTAAACAGGGCAATGTGGCGGCGGCCCTCGGATGCGCCGGATTGATCGTGGCCATCGGGATGATGGTCGGTTATGCCGTCTCGGGAAATTTCACCGGCTATGGCGACAGCTTCCGCAGTTTCGGTTTTATGCTGCTCGTCGTACTGGTCCTCTATCCCGTACGCCAGATCATCGTGCAGATGCTGTTGCTCGGCGGCGGATTCAGTTTCCGCAACGGGCGGCTCGACCGGGAAATAGCGAACGACCAGAATGTCGGGGCGGGTTTGCTTGAAGCTATCGGTTATCTCGCGACCGCGTTAGTTGTGACGCGAATCTTCTGAGAATGAGAAACACGCATATGAATAAGATCTGGATCACGTTAATCGCCTCGGTATTGCTGATCATATCTTGCGCTACCACCCAGAGCCGGTTCGCCTCCGTCGCCAATGAGCCGGCCGCGCAGGCTCCCGCGGTGCCGGCTAAAAAGCCGATCTATGAATCGCGCGCCGAGCATGATCCCGATGGAATCGGAAAATTCTACCTCGGCCGCGAAATCTCACACGTCATGGGCCACGCGGGGGCTGAATGGCTGGAACGCCCCGACCGCGAAGAGACCGAGCTCCCCAAAAAGGTTGTCGAAAATATGAACCTCCGCCCGACTGACGTCGTGGCTGACGTGGGAGCGGGCACCGGATATTTCACTTTCCGTATGAGTCCGTTTGTGACGCAAGGCAAAGTTTATGCAGTCGACATCCAATTGGAGATGCTGGCCCTAATCGAGGCGCGCAAGAAAAAGTTCAATGCCGAAAACGTCGTCACAATATTGGGTTCGGAGTCTGACTCGACGCTGCCGAAAGGTGCGATCGATGTGGTACTGCTCGTCGATGCGTATCACGAGTTCTCTTATCCGCGTGAAATGATGGAGAGCATCGTCAATGGGCTCAAACCCGGAGGGCGCCTAATTCAGATTGAATATCGAGGGGAGGATCCGACGGTGCCCATAAAAAAACTGCATAAGATGACGGTTGCTCAGGCGCGCAAAGAGATGGCCGAGGTCGGATTGGTCTGGAAAGAGACCAAGAATTTCCTCCCGCAGCAACATTTCATCGTTTACGAGAAACCGGCAAAATAATTGGGGAACCGCGAACGGCAGTGGGCGAGGCTCCACAATAGCCGATTGATAAAGAACTCGCCCGCCCTTTTGCCTGCGTAACATCTTACGATGTCTCTCAGTTACGGCGAATTCGCGCGCATGATTTATGGCACCGGCGTCCTATCTGACCCTTGGCTCGGCGGTAGAGAAAGGTTTCGGCTAAACAGCGCCATTCTGACGCGCGAACAGGCGGAGGCCCTGAAAATTGCCGCTGAGCGCATCGGCCTGATCTATCACGAATTAATCCAGATAGTCCTCAGGCATCCTGAATTACTCGATAGTTTTTTCGATCTCACGCCATGGCAAAAGGCGATGTGGCTCGCCTCGGAAGGGCGCTGGCATGGGATCGCGCGCGTTGACCTGTTCATATGCAGTGACGGCGGCGTGCGCACCTGTGAGATGAACTCCGATACGCCATCGGGCGAGGCGGAGGCCGCGTTGCTCAATCAACTGCTCCATCGATTTTATCCGGATACAGAAGACCCGAACGAGGAGTTAGAAGAGCGGTTTTGCCGGATGCTCGCCGCATCACATCAAGGGAAAGCTCTCAACAGGATCGCGATAATTTATCCGACCGATCTGCCTGAAGACCTGAGCATGATCGCGGTTTACAAAAGTTGGCTCGAATCGCGTGGATGTAAAATCGTTCTCGGTTCCCCTTACAATCTAGGTGTTGACAGCCAAAAACGCGTGACAGTTATGGGCGAAACAGTGGATTTGATCATTCGCCATTACAAGACGGATTGGTGGAGTGAACGTGAAATCGTCTGGGCCAATCAAGCTCCATACGCCGACCCCGACCCACTGGAACGCGAATTGACACTTCTGCTCGAAGCGGAGCGCGATGCCAGGGTAACGGTAGTCAATCCATTCGGCGCGGTCGTGACGCAGAATAAGAAGGCGATGGCCCTGATGTGGGAGCGGCGCGAGTTGTTCGCTGAACAGACCCGGTCCTGGATAAACGAATATATCCCGGAAACCCGCCGCTTGACCTCTCACGATATCGAACATCTCGACCAGGATGGATGGGTATTGAAATCCGATTACGGCTGCGAAGGAGACTCGGTTGTTTGTGGGCCGTTCGTGAAACCGAGTGATTGGCGGCTCTCTCTGGCCACCGTAATTCCGCAACATTGGGTGGCTCAACGATTTTTCGAGGTAGAGCCGGCGGATGATGGCTTGCTGCCGAATTACGGCATCTACTTGATCGGCGGGCGTGCGGCGGGCTTCTATACCAGGCTTTCAGCGAAGGCGACTGATTACAGGTCGGTGACGGCGGCCACTTTCGTCAAAGGCGGATAACATTTTAAATTTTACATTTTAAATTTTACATTTTTTGTCATTGAAGAGAAGATATGCAGCTCCATCAATGACACATGAAAATCTAAAATCTAAAATCTAAAATCTAAAATGTTATCCGCTCAGCGTTAAATGATTACTCACCCTACCGTTCCAACTTGATTCGCACCCCGCCTCTCACCATTCGCGGCATTCCCAGGGTTTCCAGGGGCGTGCGCGCAACAGCGAACCTTTCATCGAACAGGTTCTGTACGGCGATAAAGAGTTCGAAGTTACGTTTGATCGGGCGGGCAACCATTACATCGATCACCGCGAAACTGCCGAGCGGCAACCGGTTCTGATCATCGTCGAATTGCATGCCGGCGGCTCGAAATTGAACCGCCGCCGTCGCGTATTTAGGATTCGAGTAGAGGGTCTGAAATGTGAATTGATGGCGCGGGACCTGAGGTATCAACAAACCTTCGAGATTCGGGTCTTGCGGCGCGCGCCGCACGGTAGCTTCTGAAAACAGATAACCCGTCGTGATGCTCCAGTAGTTCGAAACGATAAATTCGCTTTCAGCCTCGATACCCAGAGAGCGTGTGCGGCCCAGATTACGGCGCTGGCGTGTGATCAGAGATGGGGTGACCGAGATCGTGAAATTGGAGATCGGATTGACGGTCTCAGTCCAATAGCCGGTCAGTCGCGCATTCACGCGTCTCGTCCAATTCCAATTAGCCCCGATCTCCCCTCCGGTTAATCGCTCGGAAGTCAGCCTTTCGTTGGCCAGCGTGAGCGCGTTTCCGACTCTGAATGCCCGATAGAGTTCGTTGAGCGTCGGGGCCCGGAAAGCCCGGTATGCTGAAGCTCGAAGCGCCAATTGCTCTGTCGGGCGATAGGTCAGAGTGAGACGCGGGCTGAATGCATCTGTCGATCGGGGTTCGAAGAAAAGAGGGCGGACGGCGCCGGTCGAGAGACTCGTTTCGACTGAAGACGCCGAAGAATCGCGCCAACTATCTATGCGCGCGCTCGCCGCAAGCTGCCATCGAGGCGAGATGCTGAACAGGTCTTGCGCGAAAACTCCGAAGCGCCTCTGTCTTCCGCCGGCGCTCACGAACGCCGTGGGATTGCCGGCGGCGTAGCCGGTCTCATCGCTCGTGCCGCGTACACCGCGCACATCGACTCCGGCCACGAACAGGTGCCTACCGAAACTTGGACGGGACCAGTTGAATGAGAGGCCCGCATCGCGAGACGGGACGAATTGAAGGCGCGTGAGCGATTCAGAGTTGCGATCCGCCGCTACCGCTGTGAAGCTTTGATGGAATCGCTGCTGATTGGCGAATATGACGAGATTCCAGTTGCTGCCGTCGGAGGTTCGAGCTCGCACGCCGGCGGCTGCCGATTCGGTCGCCGTATCATTACGCTGCAGCCTCGTACCATTGCGCCGGTCTTCATCGAAGAGGGCGCCGCGGGCAAAGACGGTGTTTTCACTACTCCAGTTTTGATCGAGGCGCAGAGTAAGCACGCGGTGTTTCGACGTCGCTTCTTCGTCAGCCACCCCTCGAAGTTCCGGTGCGATTATGAAATAACCATCGGTGTCAAACGACTCGCCCGAGACAGCAATGCCGAGGCCTTTCCATCGCTCGCTCGCGAAGAACGAGAGATCGCGCGTGTCGCGCGTGCCGTAGCTCGCCTCGAAATCCATTGCGCCCCGTGATGGAGGCCGCGTGAGGAGATTGATCACGCCGCTCAGAGCATCAGAGCCATAGAGATCTGACGAACCCCCGCGCATAAGCTCGATGCGATCTACGGCCGTGCGAGGCACGCGGTCCCAGTAGACCCACCCGCCGAATGCATCGTTCAATGGCACGCCGTCCGCCAATACGAGCGTGCGGCTGGCTCCGCTGGCTCCGGCGCCGCGCAGTGAGACTCCCTGAGTAGTGGGATTGGCGACGATGCTGCTCGAGCGGCGAAAGATGCTGAATCCGGGGACCTGGCGCAGCAGATCGTCGAGCGTCTGCGCCCCGGCGCTGTCGATGTCTCTCGCATCGAGCAGCGAAACGCTGGCAGGTGCATCGATCAGTCGAATCTCGGCGCGCGCCGGAGTAACCGTTATCTCATCCGATATCCCGCCCGTCTCGAGCGTAATTATCAAATCCAACTGCGAGTTCTCGCCCTGATTTGAAGGGATGGTTACGCGCCGTGAATGCTGGCCGAATCCTTCGGCTGTGATGCGTAATTCGTAATCGCCGGCAGGCAAAGATTCGAGGACAAACTTCCCGTCCGCGTCGGTCGTAGTGTCTTGTATGTTTTGATGGCTCGATGTCGCCGAAACCCGCGCATTTTTGATCGCATCACCCTGCTTGTCGGTGATGCGCCCGGTGATGCTTCCGCGGTTGAAAGTGGCGGGTTGCTGGGCCGGGGCGGTGACCGTCAACAGACAGAAGGCGAAAAAAATAAAGGCCAGTCGATGCCATTTGTACTTCAAATATTGGAATATCATCAGTTCTAAGCCACCAGTTGGATATTTCTAAAATGTTCAGTGATAATCTGCTGCGTTCACTGAAAAAGCAAGTTTCTTTTGCGACGGTGAAGGCCAAAGGGAACGCTATGAATAGCCGGGTTCTGAATATATTTGTCGGACTGTATTTCCTGTTGATGTTCGTCAATGCGGCGGCTGGAGCCTATCAGACGGTGCGTTCCTGGAAATCATACGATAATGCCAGCGATCCGGGTTGGCGCGTCGAACCATGGACCGGTCGCATGCGGGTCAGGGCAATCGAATCCGATGCGCCTTCTGCCAGCCCATTGCGAATCGGTGATGAGATTGTGAGCATCAACAGCAAACCCCTGGATAACCCTTACAATGTTTTCAAGCCATTCGAGAGCATTCCGCCGGGAACTACGTATCAAATCACCATACGACGCGATGGGCAAATACTTGATTTCACTTTGAAGACCAGACCGTTTCCCCGGATATTGATGGCGATCGGGCAGATGTGGTCGATCGTTATTCCGGCCATTTTACTGGTTTCCGGATTCGCGTTATTTCTATTTAGTATCTGAAGATAAATTAGCGCTGCTTCTGGCATTGATGTTCTGCGCGCTGAGCGTAATTTCCAGCATGAGACCGGTAACTGGCATATGGCAATGGTTGGCGGCCATTCTGGCATTGGCGCCATATCTTGGCTCATTATTCTTACCGATATTTTTGCATTTCTTCCTTCTGTTTCCTGATCCGAAAGGGCAGTTGTCACCATTGCTGCGGAGGTATCCCCGGTTCGAATGGTATCTTTATATTCCGTACCTGCTTCTTATTTTTTCAACCGTAGGAATTTGGGCAATCCTATCGTTATTCTCTCCGGGTTTGGTTGATAGCTGGAGACCGAAGTTTAAATGGATCGGGCACCTCTGGAATATCGCGGGATTCGCCTATATCATCGGCGGGCTTGTTTCGCTGCTGATCAATTATCGAGAAACCAGCCACGCGTTGCGTCGCAAGACGCGGGTTGTCGTAGCGGGCAGCCTCGCTGGATTATTACTGCCGATGTTGCTCGTACTGGGGGTTGAGTTATTAAACCGCTTTTTTTCGGTTAGCGAGGCCCTTCTGATCTGGCTTTTCCTGGCGGCGGTATTGGTCTTCCCTCTTTTTCCCTTGTCATTCCTGTATGCCATTATTCGGCACCAGGTGATTCCCGTAAGAATTATCATCCGCCGCAGCCTGCGCTATCTCTTCGTCCGCCAGGGATCGGTTCTGCTCGAACTGATCGTCGTCGCAGCGGTGTTATCGCTGCTTTTGATATATATCTTCGCGCGGATGCAAATAAGCCATCTGGCAGTCGGGATCATCTCAGGCGCTGTTGCGATAGCCGCCTGGCAGATCACTCAGTGGCTCCACTATAAGGTTATTGCGCCGGCGATCGATCGCGCCTTCTTTCGGCGGGCGTACAGCGCGCAGCTGATCCTATCCGAGTTGAGCCAGGCGCTGCGCGTGATGTCAGAGTGGCGGGAAGAGGCGTGGGCATTCGTCAGTATGAAAATCCAGGAGGCGTTACAGACAGACAATGTCACCATCTTCATACGCGACGATAAATCGGGCGATTATCCGTGCGCTGTCTCATCGCATTATTCCGACAATGGCCAGATGGCAGCCGGTTCATCCCCATACATGAAGATGCCAGCCAGCGTGTTGCATCGTCTGACTGAGTCCTGGCGCCCACTGGCGGTCGATTTCGAAGACTCGAAGTCCTGGGCTTTCACGCTAGACGCTCAAGAGAGTAAAGCCTTAAGGCAGATTCGCTCCGCCTTGATTTTGCCCATCGCGACCAAAGATCAGTTGATTGGCGTCATCTCGCTCGGGCCGCGATTGGGCGATCTTCCCTTTTCGCGTGAGGACAGGGATCTGCTCGGAGCCGTTGCGGCTCAGCTCTCGTTCGCTATTGAGAATGCGCAACTCGTTCGGCACAAGGTCGAAGAAGAGCGTATGCGGCGTGAGCTCGAGTTCGCATCCGAAGTGCAGCGGCGCCTCTTCCCGCAACGTCCGCCGAAACTCGCACAGCTGGAACTCTGTGGCATCTGCCATCCGGCGCGCGACGTGGGAGGCGATTACTACGATTTTTTGGAACTTGGAAACGGGCAGCTCGGTATTGCGGTGGCGGATGTCTCCGGCAAAGGCATCTCAGCCGCGTTGCTGATGTCGGTCATACAGGCATCGCTGCGCGCGCAAGCGCCCAAAGCGAATGGGCAGATGACTGAGTTGATCGCTTCCATGAACCGGCTGCTTTGCGAATCGACGGGTGCCAACAATTATGCGACGTTTTTCTATGCGCTGCTCGACTGGAACGCGCGGCGTATGACCTATGTCAATGCCGGACATAACCCGCCGATCCTGGTGCGCGCCGGCGCGCGGGCAAATTCGCAGAATTTCACCAATGTCGCCAGCGTTGCGAACGGCGTTATTGGGGATAATGGGGCCGCATCTGTCATTTCCACGCAAACAATAGCCCAGGCTTCACCTTCCGAAGAGCCGATCAGTTTTCTCACTACCGGTGGGCCCGTCATCGGGCTGCTCGAAAATTGCGTCTACGAAAACCACACAATCGAACTGCGTTGCGGCGATGTGCTGGTCGCCTATACAGATGGTTTGAGCGAAGCCAGAAATCCCGAGGGCGAGGAGTTCGGTGAAGAGCGCCTGGCGCAATTAATTGCCGATATTTCGGAACTGACTGCCGATGAAATGCGCGAGCGGATCATCGCGAACGTACGCGAATGGCAGAAAGATTCGCCCCAGCACGACGATATGACGATGGTGATTGTGAAGGTGAAATAAGAGAAGCGATTCGCCGCAAAAAACAAAAACACATCAAAAGTAAAAATGTAAGAAGATAAATACCCTTACTGTCCTTGGTATTTTTTGTGTGTTTTGGTGACTGTTGTGATGAACCTTTCTCATTGCTTTTCCAGCAGCGGCTCCAAAACGCGCCACACATTTTCCGTCATTATCTTCTCACCTTCGGCATTGGGGTGGATTCCGTCCGGCTGATTGAGCTCCGCTTTACCGCCGACGCCCTCCAGCACGAATGGAATAAACGCCACGTTGTATCGTTTCGCGAGATCGCGGAACACCTGGCGATATGCGCGCGTGTACTCTTCGCCCAGGTTCGGCGGCGCCTCCATACCCGCCAGGATCACCGTCACATCACGTGATTGAGCGCGTTCGATTATATGCGCCAGGTTCTTCTTCATCTCTGTCACCGGCTGGCCGCGAATCGCGTCGTTGCCGCCGAGCTCCAGTATCAGATACCTGGCGTTACCCTCGAGCGCCCAGTCGATTCGCCGCACGCCTCCCGCGGATGTGTCACCCGAAACTCCTGCATTTATCACGCGGTACTGGTATTTTTTCTCGTCGATCTTTCGTTGTAATAAGTTCGTATAAGATTGCTCCTCGCTCAGCCCATACCCGGCAGTCAGGCTATCACCGAACGCGACGATTGCCGGCAAATCGTCCGTCTTTGCCGGTGAAACAGCGGTCGCAGGTGCATTTTTGGTCTCCGCCAGAGAACTGTTCTGGGCCTCGGGCGCATTCGATTTTTGACAATTGGCGCCGGCCAGGACGACCGTCAGAAGTATAAAAAATTTACAAATAAGCGATTTGAATTTGTGATCGACAACGTGCATATTGCTCTTTGGTCTATGAGTGCAAATAAAAGTCATTGAATCAACGTTTTCAGTCCTGAGCGACAAAGGCGCGGGATGTTTATAGAACTCGTTCTCCCACATCTCACTAGCTCCGGAGGAGCGGCATATGAATGCTTATATGTCGCTTCTCCGGAGCTAGTGAGACTTGGAGAATCGGGTGCTATATATCGGGCTCCTCCGGAGCCAATCAGAATTGTTGATAATAATCGGCATTAATTTGCACAGTCCCCGTTATATTTAATAATTACGGGAAATAATAAACGGGAACGCATGCGCTCCCGGTACATCGTTAATCGTCGCAATAACGGCGTAAACGACTTCTCAATAATTTATACTACTCGAAGAATAGCATGATTCAATTGGCAAATGTTTCGAAAGTCGTCACTAGCGGCGGCGAACAGTTGACGATTTTACATTCTCTCGATCTGCAGATTCCAAGCGGACAATTCATTTCAGTCATCGGACCATCGGGAAGCGGAAAATCGACGTTGCTCGGGCTGATCGCCGGACTCGACGCGCCGACTTCGGGCGAGATAAGGCTCGACGGTAAGGATATTACCAGGATGGGGGAAGATGACTTGGCCGAACTGCGCGGCGAGCTCATCGGCTTCATTTTTCAGTCATTTCATCTCATCCCATCGCTGACGGCTTACGAAAATATTCTGGTGCCGATGGAGATAATGGGCGTCAGCAGGGCGCGCGCACGAGCCCAGGCCCTGCTCGACGAGGTTGGATTGCACGAACGCGGGCATCATTATCCATCGCAGCTTTCCGGCGGAGAACAACAGCGCGTCGCCATAGCGCGCGCGTTCGCCAATGATCCACAGATACTACTGGCGGATGAGCCGACGGGGAATCTCGATTCGAAGAACGGATCCCATATTTTCGATCTGCTTCTCAAGCTCAATCGCGAACGCGGCACGACGCTTCTGCTCGTAACGCATGATCAACACCTGGCTGGCCTGGCCGACCGCAAGATAGCGCTCAGTGACGGAAGGATAGTGGAAGATATCGAATCACAGACTTCGCGGTTGATTACTTGTGAATTAGAACAAAACTCATAACGTAAATCGGAATGGAACAAAGGCGTAAATTTGCAAAAAATGTTTAAATAGCCTGGGATGTCGCTCTTTTGCCATTTTTTGCCTTTATTGTTTCCCATTGCAATTCAATGAAATTCATCATCAACCTCGCTTATCGTGAAATGCGCGCCTCGTGGCACCGGCTGCTCTTCTTCTTCATCTGCATTGCCATCGGAGTGGGCTCGATCGTCAGCCTTCGTTCGTTAGTCCAGAACATCAGGACGGCTGTCGGGCGCGAATCGCGCTCGCTTCTGACGGCGGACGTTCAGGTCTCCACCAATAATGCGTGGAACCCTGAAACCAGGGCGGTGATCGAGAAATACTTCCAGTCTCCGCTCGTCGAGGGACACACGGAAGTCATTGACACCATGACCATGATGCGTTCGCTCAATGAGATGATCGCCGCACCGAAGATGGTCGACGTGAAAGGCGTGCAGCGCCAATTCCCGTTTTACGGTGAGATGGTGCTGGGCGATGGACAGCGATTCTCTCACGACTTGTTCAAAGACCGAGGAGTTCTGGTCAAACCCAGCCTGCTCACCTCCCTCAATCTGAAGATCGGCGACAAGGTGAAGATCGGCACACTCGATTTTACAATCCGCGGCGTGATCGAGCGCGAACCGGGCAATACGATGAACGCCTTCACGCTGGCGCCCCGCGTCATGATCGATTATGACGATGCGACGGCGGCCGGATTGACCAATATGGGCAGCCGCGCTCGTTATCGCATCCTGTTCAAGACGCGCGAGGGGCAGATGGAGCCTCTCTTCGAGCAGTTGCGCGGCGATCTTAAGTCGCAGCGGCTGGTCAACGTCCGGTCATTCCGTTACTCGCAGGACCGCCTCAGCGAATCGCTCACGCGCGTCGAAGATTACCTGAGCCTCATCGGGCTCGTCATTCTCGTCTTGGGAGGGATCGGCATTTCGAGCGTCACCCGTGTCTTCATACAACAGAAGATGAAGACTATCGCTATCCTCAAATGCCTGGGCGGTAATAACCTGCGCGTGCTGGGAGCTTACCTCGCGCAGGTCCTCACGCTGGGGCTCGCCGGAAGCCTGCTCGGGTTGCTGCTTGCGCACATCTCCGCTCTTTTGTTGCCCAAATACCTGGCCGGCTTCATACCATTCAACGTCGAGTTCGGCTTGACCTGGCAGGCGTCGCTGCAGGGGCTCGGCCTGGGATTCATGATCGCATTGCTCTTCTCGCTCGTACCGTTGCTGGAGATTCGCCAGATCAGGCCGATTCTTGTGCTGCGCAGCCTCGCGCCGGAGAAGAAAATCCGGTTCGATTGGGTGAGGATCTTCGCCGGATTGATCGTCGTCATCTGTTTGCTGGCACTTGCAGGCTGGCAGGCCGGTTCCCTCAAAGTAGGCGGCATCTTCCTCGGAGGGCTCGTCAGCATGACGATCGTCCTGAATTGCGCGGCGACGGCATTGATCAAATTTTTACGCGGATTACGACATATACCGTCTTTCGTACTGCGGCAGGGAATCAACAGCCTCTATCGCCCGGGCAACCAGACGCGGATCATCTTGATGGCAGTGGGACTGGGCGTCTTTCTCATAGTCGCCGTCCGTTCGCTGCAGCTCAATTTGCGCAACGAATTCAGCCTGGATCTCGACGCCGTCCGGGCAGACCTGTATATGATCGACATTCAGAAAGACCAGCGCAGCGGCGTCGAAGAGATCATCACGAAGTACACGGGAAAGCCGCCTCAGCTCATCCCGACCATCCGCGCGCGCATCGCCGCCATCAATAACAACGAGGTCAATCTTGATCGCCTGCAGCCCAATGAGAATCGAGGTATGCTCGGGCGCGAATATATCCTGACTTATCGCCCCTACCTCGAGGATTACGAAGAAATTCTCGCGGGCAAATTCTGGGATACTTCGCCGGGCGCTGAGCCGGAGGTCTCCATCGAGGAACTGCTGCACAACGAACTAAACTTGAATGTTGGCGATCTGATGACGTTTTCCATTCAGGGGCGCAAGGTTACGGCACGAGTCACCAGCATCCGTCGGGTAGACTGGCGCAATGCCCGCACGGGATTTCTCGTCGTCTTTCGGCCGGGGGCCCTCGATGAAGCGCCGGCCGTTTATATCAGTGCCATCAAAGGTCCAGCCCAAGCCAGCCAACGGTCGCAATTTCAACTCGAATTGGTGGACCGTTATCCGAATATATCGGTGGTCGACGTACAGGACATCATCGAAACCGCGCGCGGCATTATCAACAATGTTATGCTCGCGGTAAGTTTTGTCGGCGGGTTCGTCCTTTTAAGCGGCCTCCTCATCCTGATCGGTTCGATCGCAATGACCAAATTTCACCGGCTCTACGAATCGGCGATTCTCAAAACTCTCGGGGCGAAAAAGAAGGTGATCGTTTTCACGCTCCTCATCGAGTATGGCATCCTGGGATTGCTCGCTGGGCTGCTCGGATCTGCCGCGGCCATCGCACTGACCTGGGCGATAAGCGAGTATGCATTGAGGATCAGCTGGCAGATCATTCCCTCGGTCAATCTGATAGCTCTTGCGGCGACCTCGATTTTGGTGATATTGGTAGGCGTGCTTTCGAGCTGGGATGTCATGATTAAAAAGCCGCTGGGAATCTTACGATCCGAGTAATAAGAGCGGCGAGCGGTACTGATTGTTTCGTATATCCATGGGAGAAATTATGAAAAAATTCGGTCTCGCCGGTCTGTTATTTCTCCTGCTCTTTTCCCTAAGTCTTATAGGGCAACCGGGGCGTGAAGCTGCGGTGGAGGAGAAACACCTGCTTTATGTCGCTTCGCCCGGCATTCGCAATTACGTCGAATACGGCGGCGTCGGCATCCTGGTCTTCGATATAAAGCAGGGCTACAAGTGGGTTAAACGGATTCCCACCTGGGACGTGCCTGAAGGGACGCCGGCGGAGAACATTAAGGGCATCGCGGCGAATCCAAAAACGGGCAAACTTTATCTCAGCACGCCCAAGCGGCTCGCCTGCTTCGATCTAATCAGTGAAAAGAAGGTTTGGGAGAAAGAGTACGAGGGTGGTTGCGACCGTATGGCTTTGTCGCCCGACGGTAAGAAATTGTTCGTGCCATCGTTTGAAGGACCGCACTGGAATGTCGTCGATGCTCTGAGCGGCGAAGTGATCAAAAAGATCGAGACCAATTCCGGTGCGCATAATACGATCTGTTCCCTCGACGGTTCATCGGCTTACCTCGCCGGACTGAAATCTCCTTTGCTGCCTGTGGTCGACACCAAGACTTATGAGATCATCAAACGTGTCGGTCCGTTCAGTAATTCGATCCGCCCGTTCACGGTCAATGGCAGCCGAACCCTCGGTTTCGTCAATGTCAATGAACTTTTGGGGTTCGAGGTGGGAGATTTGACGTCGGGGAAAATGCTTCATCGGGTCGAAGTCTCGGGTTTCCAGATGGGAAAAGTGAAGCGTCACGGCTGCCCGAGCCACGGAATCGGATTGACGCCGGATGAGAAAGAGCTGTGGCTCTGCGATGGGTTCAACGAGCGGATGCACATCTTCGATGCTGCCCAGATGCCGCCCAAGCAGATGATGAGCATCAAACTGCGCGAGCAGCCCGGCTGGATATCATTCAGCCTCGATGGCAAGCACGCCTACCCGTCGACGGGCGAGGTAATCGATATCGAGAGCAAGCGAATAATCGCGGCATTAACCGATGAGACCGGCAGGCAGGTCCATAGCGAGAAGTTACTGGAGATCGTCTTCGCCAACGGCAAACCGGTTCGCAGCAGTGACCAATTTGGACTTGGGCGGAAGCGATGAGATTTTCCGCTTAAAATATATATAGGGGGCTAAACGTGAAATCGCCAAAAGTAATATTCGTTCTAATAAGCATACTCTGGTACTGTGCTGTCTGCCCGACTACCTACACAGCACCCGAACCGACGATGACAACTGACGAACGATCCAAAGTGATCAAATATTTGAAAGATTCTCGGCAGGAGACGCTGGATGCGCTTGAGAAGTTGAGCGATGAACAGTTGAAATTTAAGGCGACGCCGGAAAAATGGTCGATCCTCGAAGTCGCCGAGCATATTATGCTTGCCGAAGGGCTTCTCTTCGGCGCAGTTGATAGGGCCTTAGCGAACCAGCCCAATCCTGAATGGGAGACGAAGACGAAGGGCAAGACGGAGTTTCTTGAGAAAGCGATAGTCAGTCGTGATAGAAAAGTTCAGGCGCCCGAGGCCATCGTGCCTTCGGGCAAATTATCACGAGCCGAATTAATTGCAAAATATAAAGAGGCTCGTGGAAAGACGTTGAAGTTTGCCGAAGAGACTCAGCTACCAGTGAAGTCTCATACTTTAGATCATCCGTTCCCGATATTCGGTACGCTGAACGCCTATCAGTGGCTGATCTATGTGCCGCTGCACAACATGCGCCACAACCAGCAGATTGCCGAAGTGAGATCGAACCCTAACTTCCCGAAGAACTGATCGCAATTCTCCGGTTTTCACGGAAGCGCAGTCTTGCTGTTTTTTTGATCCGCTAACGATCGCTTTCCAAACAGACTCTAAACACAACAGCCAGCCGGGCTGGTAAGACCCTCCATTTTCAGCAGATTTACGTGGCAGCCTGGGACAATCGCGAGGCAGGCTGCCACGCGATTAAAACCGTTGCTCTTGATTGTCTTGGAGTTAGCGTTCGCAGCTCCGCAGGCATCATAGTTGCAAACTCGTAACACTGATATCAGACATCGAATCAGATGGAGATACCAAATCGCTACCTACGGCGAATTTAAGAAAAGATTGTTGTGATTTGAAGATTTGAAGAATGAAAATCCTGATCAGTTACGACGGTTCATATCACGCAAAAGCCGCGCTCAAAGATTTGCTTAAGGCCGGGCTGCCGGTCGAAGCTCAGGCGGTAGTAATATCCATACCTAAATTCTCCCTTGCGGAAAGCTCAAAATCTGAGAGGAATAGCCGAAAGGAAGGGCCGGGTTGTTCGGAAGAAGAGGTTGAAGACGCGGCGGCGATGGCCAAACAAGCGAGCGATATTATTCGGGAAAATTTTCCGGCCTGGGAAGTTCGCGCCGATCTGGCGGCAGGTTCAGCTGCCCGCGTGGTCGCGAAAAAGGCCAGGCAATGGGATCCTAACTTAATCGTGCTAGGTCTGCAGGACAGCGCGGAGTATGGCCGCCCTTATTTCGGCGACGTCTCACGCCGCATCGCCATAGAAGCGAAATGCTCGGTTCGCCTGGCGCGCGGATTTAACGCCGAGACCGATGAAGCGCCGCGCGTTCTGCTATGCGTGGATGGCTCGCCTTATACTGAGGCGGCAGTTTACGCGGTCGCATCACGCGACTGGCCCAAAGGCACGGATGTACGGATCCTCACGGTGGTAAATCCGTTTGACTATTCAATCCCCGAGTTTTTGGATAAAGCTATTGAACGTGCCAAATCATTCCACCGCATTATCGCCAATGAACTTGATCGCACCCCGGCCTTCATATCCTCCGTCGTCGAGAACGGAGAGCCGGAGAAGGTCATTCTGAGAATAGCCGAGGAGTGGAAACCTGATTGTATCTTTCTCGCTCCCCGAAAACGGAGCCGGTTCAGCCGTTATCTGTTGAGCGGGGTCACGGGAACCGTCGTGTCCCAGGCCAAATGTGCGGTCGAATTGACGCGCATCGTGAAGCCGGGTGACCATAACGATTCGTTTCTGCGCGCGCTCGCTACCTCGCCTGTCTTCGATTGATAGAGTGGAAGAAACTCACCGGAAACATTCCGCAATCACAGCACACCACTCTTCCTCTACCGTACCAAGAAAATGTTATTAGTTATTAGTTTTTAGTTATAGTTGCTGAACGAGACAGCTCAGCTAAAAACTAGAACTGAAATTAACTGTTCTTCGCCGCGTTAGCGGCGGTTGATTGTAGCCGTGGGTTTTAACCCACGGAAGTCTTGAAGGATATTCCCGCGTCGCGTTAGCGACGCCTGAATTCAACCGTCGCTGACGCGACGTGAAAAAATCTACCGCCACCGTGGGTTAAAACCCACGGCTACAATCAACCGCCGCTGACGCGGCGAAGAGGCTTGCCGCTGACGCGGCGAAGAGGCTTGCCGCTGACGCGGCGAAGAGGCTTGCCGCTAACGCGGCGAAGAGGCTTGCCGCTAACGCGGCGAAGAGGCTTGCCGCTAACGCGGCGAAGAGGCTTGCCGCTAACGCGGCGAAGAGGCTTGCCGCTGACGCGGCGAAGAGGCTTGCCGCTGACGCGGCGAAGAGGCTTGCCGCTGACGCGGCGATGAGGCTTGCCGCTGACGCGGCGAAGAGGCTTGCCGCTGACGCGGCGATGAGGCTTGCCGCTGACGCGGCGAAGAGGCTTGCCGCTGACGCGGCGATGAGGCTTGCCGCTGACGCGGCGAAGAGGCTTGCCGCTGACGCGGCGATGAGGCTTGCCGCTGACGCGGCGAAGAGGCTTGCCGCTGACGCGGCGAAGAGGCTTGCCGCTGACGCGGCGAAGAGGCTGACCAGTCACAAAATATTATTGGTTTTTAGCCGCGTTGTGTGAACGGAGCATGACGCAAGTGGGGCGACACCAAATGGATGTGAGTAAAATTCATCCATTGCGCGCCGCCCTGTGCTGACGAACCGATCAAATCGAGCCGCTCAATCCCCGGACGCTTTCGCCAGAGCGATGTGTGCTTGAGTTTGACCGGCAGCTTCGCGCTTTTGATAACGTTGCTGCAGGTCTTCCCAGGGGACCGATGCCTGGCCTCCGCGAGCGATATGCTGTTTCCGCCAGTTCGCGATCAAGTCGAGACAGGCGTGGTCAATATAACTGAGAAGATCAACCTCAAGAACGACTTTTGTTCCCGACGGGATAGATTCCAGTGCCGCCGCCAGTTTGGGCAACCGGATGAATGTCGCGGCGCCGTTCAGGGAGACGGTCGTAACATTGTTCGGCGGCTCTGTCTGTATATTCACCTCGAGGTGAGAGAATGTGTAGAACAATTTGAGCAGAGCCAGTCCCAGCCCCGTTAACACGCCGAACAGCAGGTTCGTCGCCACGATGCCGACGACGGTGGCGACGTAGATGGCGACTTCGGCCTTTCCATATGGCTTCAGTTCGCGCACGGCTTTCGGGGACACCAGCTTGAATCCGGTGTAGACCAGAATCGCGGCCAACGCCGTCGTCGGAATTTTGCCGAGCAGGGATGGCGCGAGCATAACCAGAACCAGAATCCACGTGCCGTGCATGATGGCTGACAAGCGCGTCTTAGCCCCCGCCTCGACGTTCGTCTTGCTGCGGACGATAACGCCAGTCATCGGCAGCGCTCCGACCAGCCCGCAGAGAGCGTTTCCAATCCCCTGCGCAAATAGCTCCCGGTTGTAATTCGTACGCTCGCCCTGATGCAAACGGTCAACGGCGGCGGCGGAAAGCAATGTTTCCGCGCTGGCGATAAAACACAGAGCCAGCGCTGATCCGATCATGGAACCATTCAACATATTGCCCAGCGATTCCGCTGTCGGCATTCGAATGACGCTCAGCAGATCGCCGTCAATGTTGACGTATTTGATCGGCATCTGGAAGGCGGCTGACACGAACGTCATGAGCAAGACCGCGACGAGCGGCGCCGGGATGAGCTGCAGTTTTTTCGGCGTATAACTCCAGGCGAAGATGATTGCAATCGTAATGATACCGACGAGCGCAGCCAGCTGATGCGACGAACCATCGGGCGGCACGAGGCCTTTGTAAATCGATGCGGGGATCGAGAACAGGTTCTGCAACCCGGATCCCCGCGGGCCGTCGTCCACCAGGACGTGAAACTGGCTGGCTATGATCAATACGCCAATGCCCCCCAGCATGCCCTGAATTACCGCGGGCGAGATGGCGCGAAACCATTGCCCCACCCGTGATACTCCCATGATCGCCTGAACTATCCCCGCGAATAACAGGATCGGCCCCAGCATCCCGATGCCGTGCTGGTTGATTATTTCCCAGACAAGCACGCTCAGCCCAGCCGCTGGACCGCTGACCTGTAATGGGCTGCCGCAAATAAAGCCGACTACGATCCCGCCAATTATCCCCGTGATCAAACCAAGTGCGGGAGGCGCACCGGAAGCAATGGCGATTCCCATGGACAAGGGAAGCGCGACAAGAAAAACTACGATTGAAGAGAGAAAATCTTTGATAAAAGTGGCGCGAAAATTTGTTTTGTTATTTGATTCTTTAACCGAACTTAGTCGAGTCATATTCTCCTCAGAAAATAGTTTTTAGTATTCAGTTTTCGGCTGCTGGGTCGGCAACCGAAAACTGAACACTGAAAACTTCACATACACCTCTCCCGAAGAAGCCGTGAGAGGAAGGGCAATCTGCGTGCCGATATTTACGAGATTGATGGGACTGGGTTTGTCTACGTTGGTGAGAGAGAAATCATAAAATCAGTTGTGGTTATTTTGCCACGTTGACGTGGCAACCTGGGACGGCGCCGGATTTTAGATGTGATCAGTTTTCCTGAGGGCCAGGATCATTTTGGAATTCATCGAGTTTGCGATATAGGGTTTTGCGATCGAGGCCGAGCAATTCGGCGGTGCGCGTTTTATTGCCGCCGGTTTTCCGCAGCATTTCCAGGATGTAATCGCGCTCGACTTCGCGCAACGTAAGATCGCGATCGCTCGAGCGGGCGATAAAGGCGGCGGCGGCGCCATGATTTTTCACGCGTTCCGGCAGTTCATCGGGTGTGAGCCTAGCCCCTGGCGCAAGAGTGACCGCGCGCTCGATGGCGTTTTCCAGCTCGCGCACATTCCCCGGCCACGAATAGGAGGTCAGAATCGCCAGCGTTTCCGGCAGAACATCGAGGGGTTGGCGGCCCAACGATTCGGCCAACTTGACGACGAAGTGTTCGACCAGCAGCGGAATATCGTACGGACGCTCGCGCAACGCGGGCAGGCGCATCTGAATGACATTCAAACGCCAGAACAGGTCTTCGCGAAAACGCCCTTCGCGCACTTCTTCTTCCAGATCACGATTGGTCGCGGCCACAACGCGCACATTGACTTGCTGTTCGGCGTTCGCCCCGACCCGGCGGATTGTGCCTTCCTGCAAAGTACGCAATAGTTTCGGCTGCACGAGCAATGGCAGATCGGCGATCTCATCGAGAAAGATCGTTCCGCCGTCTGCCGTTTCAAAAAGCCCGGCTCGCGCCTGTTTGGCGCCGGTGAACGCCTGCCCCGTATGCCCGAACAGTTCCGACTCCATCAACTCCGCCGGAATCGCCGGACAATTGATCGGGACGAACTGTCCAACCCGGCCAGATTGTTCGTGGATGGCTCGCGCCACCAGCTCTTTGCCGGTGCCGGATTCGCCGGTGATGAGCACCGTGCTGGACCCTCCCGCGGCGCGCGCGATCAGATCGAGCAGTTTGCGCATCGGTAGCGAGGCGCCGATGATCCGCGTTTGCGCGGAATTTATTTCCCTGCGCATCCTCGTCTGTTCGCGCAGCAGGGCGGTGCGCTCCAACGCCTGCTCAACCGCGGACAACAACTCGCCGGCCTGAAATGGTTTGGTAATGTATTGATGCGCACCCGCCTTAACCATCTCGACGGCGTGCTCCACCGAACCGAAGGCGGTGATGACGATCACCGGCGCTTCGGCGCGAGCGGCGCGGACCGCGAAAAGAATTTCGTCGCCTTTGACGCCAGGCATTCGAACATCGGTGATCACCAGGTCGAGCATCTCGCGCTCATCCTTGATCACCTTCAAGGCCGCATGGGCATCGGAATGAGATACGGTTTCGTAGCCGGTGTCTCCCAGAATTTCGCCCAGCATCTCCCGCATGTCATGGTCGTCTTCCACTATCAACACGCGCTCCTTCATTGAACCATGCTCTCCTTTTCCGTCGAATTCGCCGGCGTAATCGCATCCTCCGCGAGTTGAAGATAAACGGTGAAAGTCACCCCTTCCTTCTCGTTATTCTTCACATCGATCCATCCGTTATGTTCTTCGACGATGCGCCGGGAGACGGGGAGGCCGAGCCCAACCCCGCTGCCGACATCCTTCGTCGTATAAAACGGATCGAAGAGGAAAGGGAAATTTTCTTCTTCGATCCCGGTCCCGGTATCGGATATCCGAACCGCCAGATAACGTACTCCGTCCTTTTCTATCAAGTCAGCATCATAATCAATGTACAGACGACCGCCATCTGGCATGGCGTGAATGGCATTCACGATGAGATTGATGAAGACCTGACGGAGAAACTCGCTGTCTCCGCTTATTCGCGCATCCCGCTCAACTTCGAATTCTGCGACGATTCGAGCGGGTTGCAATTTTGTCTCAAGCATCTCCAGCGTACTGGAGATCAACTCATTCAAATCAACTACCCCGCGTTGAATATTGTAAGGTCGCGCCAGATGAAGCAATTGCTTGACGATGTTTGTAATGCGCTCGACCTGGGTGAGAATAATCGTTGCGTTGCGTCGCCGTCGCTCTTTGGAGTCAGCCGGATCCTGCAAAATCTGCTCGGCGCGCACCTCGATCACGTTCAGGGGAGTCCCGATCTCGTGTGCTACGCCGGCCGCCAGCCGCCCCACCGAAGCCAGATTTTCCGTGTGCCGTAATTGACGTTCGAGCTGCAAACGCTGTTCCATCTCGCGCGCGGCATTATTCCGCTGCTCTTCCAGGTTATCGGCCATACGGTTAAATTCTCTTTCCAGCATAGCGAATTCGTTATCGTTGGATGGCACGATCACACGGTAATTGAGGTCTCCGCGCCCGAGCGCCCGGGCGCCTTGTAACAGCTCGCCAATCGGCCGCAGGACGCTGTAGCGGGTGACCACGATCACGACAAAGATAATGGTCAGGAACAACATGAGTGCGAAGAAGACGATTTCGCGGCGGGCGCGGGCATAATCTTCCTTGATAAAAACCATATGCAGCGCGATCTCGAAAACTCCCTCACGCTCCGCACCGACGTTGATCGGCATTAGAATTGAGAAGACCTCCTGGTCATCGATCACTCGCCGGATCTCAATCGTCTCGCCCGTCGCCAGTACGCGATTGAGCTCCGCCGGGAACTTGATCTCATCGGCCACCAATTCATCCGAGACCATAGTCACCTGGCCGTCATTCGAAAAGAGAACCACCCCGTAAATGCGATGGTTGTCGCTCATCCGGTCGATCAACTCCTGAGCGTCAGTCTGTTTTCCCACCCGATATAATCGCTCGAGCGCGATCCGCAGAGTGACCGCATGAGCCAGCACTTCGCTGCGCATCGCTTCTTCTAGCGCTTTCTCCCGCTGGCGCAAAATGAAGTACCCGCCGGCGCTCATCACAACGCCGACGGCAATGGTTAATATAAAGATGAGTCGTGCGCTTGTCTTCATCTTCGTCGCCTACTCTAACGTTGTTTATCTTCCCTGATCATTCTCGTCAGTTTTGATTATAATTTTATTTTACCGAGCATCTCATAAATCCAGAGCAACGCCGCGTTCATCATCTGCTCGCCCGCGCCGACCGCGACCGGAGAGACCTGTTTGTCCGCACCATAGCCGCCCTCGGCCACGGCTTCGATGGTCGGGAAGTACTGATGATATCCGTTGCAATAGCCGAAGAAGAAGAGCTGCCCGACCCGCGCGCGCTCTTTCAAGCGGATTGCGTGGTTGCTGAAAAATTCTCCCGAAATGCCGACCAGGGCGATCTCCTTATTGATCAACGCGACGGTCAGCCGGGGGCGCACGCCATCCGCATACTCATCAACGTAATTCGGGATCAGCTCGCGGAAGAACGCTTTTTCATAGATCCCTCGCACGAAGGAATTGCCGAAATCGACGCGCGAAGGGAAACTGAACCGCTCTTCCCTGATTTGCAGTAACGGTTTGGCGACAGTTTGTGGCGTCAGGCCCATCGCGAGTTTCACGGCTTCTTTGCCCAGCCTCTGGCCGAATGCCTGATAGCCTTTTTCTTCGCCTCTGTTGTCGTCAACCGATTGATCGCCGGCGGCGCCCTGCATAAATATCGTGTGCGCGCCGGTGGCCTTTTCGATTTCATTCTTCATGGCGCCGACATAATCGGCCGAGAACTTCAGTACCAATGCCTGAATCATCGTCGGATGGGCGGTGAAATTCACGAGGATTGAAAGCGGTTTTCCATTTTGCTCATCGATGCGCATGATAGCCAGCTCGCGATCGCTCGGCTTGTTCTGTAATTTCGAGTGCCTGTTGCGATTGAACCCATCGAGCTGAACCGATCCAACGGCGATCTTCGCGGGCACGAGCTTCTTATCGGCTTCCAGAATTGCCGCGATGATCGCCTCTTCCATTTCCTTGTAGTAGCGCAGCGAAGCGTCAAAACGGCCCCTGCCTTTGCCAGTCTCATCGGACAGTTCAAGCACCGGGCCGTGATGCGTATGCGAACCGGCGATAAATGAATACTCGATTCCGGCTTCTGCTTTGATCCTTTGGCGGATGCGTACGAGCGAGGCTTCGGCGGGGGAGCGCCCGAGATCGAGGCCGACAATCGCGAGTTTTCGGTCACCTGTCTGAATGACCAGCGCGTCGGCTGAGAGCGGATCGAGGGTGCCGATAGAGAGTCGATCGTGTCTCGCGCCGTAGCCCCACATCGGAACCGGCTCGCGCGGCGTGATATCGCGGCGGGCCGAGCCGGCTCTTATTTCCTGAGCTTCAACTGCGGGGATGACCGCAAAGATCGCGAAAACGATTAACAGAGCGCGCATAGATAGTTTGAACATATGCTCCAATCGAACCGGGTTTTTGAAACCAGATCCTCTGTCGCGTAGCTCACAAGAGCGCAGCGATCGCGCTGCCAGAACTGATCTCAGTCACGCTTTATGGCCTTCGAAAAATAAAAGCAACCACGCGGTTCCGGTAGCGTAGGGCAGTCCTGCTAGACATTTTTCTCTCCTTACCGCATACGCATATCGATTCTACGGTCACGTTTGTGTCTGCTCCGGCTCGTGATTGCGTATATTTTTAAAGACCATAGATGCCAGGTTAAGATGTGTTGCCGCTGATCGGCAGCAAAGTTGCAGTTCAACTAACCAACCTCAATCAATTGCTGTTATTTTTCTCCTAGAGCCCCGCCATTCTTTCGAATATCCGCAGCAGACTCTGTGTACCGTCATCGCCGCGGCCTTCGGCTTCGACGGCCGCGAATAGTTGACGCGCCAGTGAGGCAGTCGGCAGCGGGGTATGATTCGCGTCGGCCGCCTCGAGCACCAGGCGCAAATCTTTCTGCTGCAAACGAACCATGAACGCCGGTTTGAAATCGCGCTCTATCATCTTCTTTCCCAGGATATCGAGCGCCCAGGAATTGGCTGCGCCGCCGGTCAGAGCCTGATGCAGCGTTGCCAGGTCGAGGCCGGCTTTGGCCCCGAAGGTCAATGCCTCGCAGACGGAGAGCATATTGACCGCGGTCATAATCTGATTGCAAAGCTTGGCCGATTGGCCGTTGCCCGCAGGTCCGAAGTGCGTGACGCGCTTGCCCATTGCCTCCAGGACCGGGCGCGCGCGTTCGAGAGCCTTGGCGTCGCCTCCGACCATAATCGTCAAAGTCCCCTCGATCGCTCCTTTCTCGCCCCCCGAGACCGGCGCATCGAGCCACTCCAGGCCTTTGGATCGCGCTTCTTCAGCCAGTTCGCGCGTTACCTGGGGCGAGATAGTGCTCATATCGATAATGATCGTGCCGGGTTTCGCCGACGCGAATATCCCATTGTCGCCTCGTGCGACGGCGATGACATCGGGTGAATCCGTGACGATGCTGATGATGACCTCACTTAGGGCGGCCACTTCTGCCGCGGAGCCGGCGGCATTCACTTGACCGAGCGATGAATTCTCGGCGGTAAATTTTTCAGCCTTGCCCGGTGTACGCGTTGCGACCTTCAAATTGAACCCCGCTCTGAGCAGATTACGAGCCATCGGAGCGCCCATAATTCCCAGGCCGATCAACCCAACTTTGCTAACTTTCATTTTCTATTCTCCTTTGCGACCAAAAAACGAATAGGCGAAGAGGATGCGAGCAGGAGATATCTGCGTTCTCACCCGTTCTCTTCGGTCTAACGCGTTTTAGTTTGATTCTCCAGTGAGACGTGCATGATCGAGACATCAAGATGGCGACTATGTTAAATTGTCCTTCTCACTTTCCAATCGACCAAGTAATAATAATTAGGAAAGACGGAACCCGATCCATCATCAGGTCGCCATGGGGAGTCAAGTTCCTGAGCGCCGAATCATAACGCAATTGACATTTGGCGGAAAGGCTCAATAGGAGGAAGCATATGCGTAGTCTCATCTCTTCGTTACTCGTGATTGCGCTGGGACTGGTAGTCTTTGCGCAGTCGAAACAGCGTCTACTCGATAAAGATACTTTCATGGAGATGGAATCGGTTGGCAATCCGGCGATTTCATCCGATGGTAGATCGATCATCTTCACCCGCACCTGGGTGGATAAATCGAAGGATCAATATCGAAGCAACCTATGGATCATCGATGTCGACGGCTCGCGCGTGCGTGAACTCACGAGCGGCGCGCGGAACGACAGTTCTCCGGTATGGTCTCCGGACGGCAAGCGGGTGGCCTTTCTATCCGATCGTGACGGAACCAACCAGCTGCACGTGATGTGGATCGACACGCGCGAAATGGCACAGCTCACACGGCTCGAACAGGCGCCGAATAATATCGATTGGTCGCCCGATGGGAAATACATCGCATTTACTTCATCAGTGCCGGACAATGACCCGGTGCTGTCGGTGAAACTGCCTGAGAAACCAAGAGGTGCGGAGTGGGCCAAGCCGGCGGTCGTGGTCGACCGTCTGCAATGGGCGTCGGATGGGCGCGGTCCCTTGGCGAAAGCGAATACGCACGTCTTTGTGATCGATGCGACTCTCGGAGGAACTCCGCGCCAGATCACAAGCGGCAAATACAATCACACCAGCTTCGATTGGTCTGCCGACGGCAAGACTATCTATATTTCCGGCACTCGCAAGCCGGAAGCCGAATACCTGCGCAATGATAGCGAGATTTATGCGGTTGATCCGGCAACCCTCGCAATCAAGCAGTTGACCGATCGTAAGGGGCCCGACACCAACCCGGAGACCTCGCCGAACGGCAACTGGATCGCGTACTCCGGCAACGACGATAAACTATTCACGAATCATGTCGGCAGCATCTATCTGATGGACAAGCAGGGGGGCGGCAAACGTCTGTGGGCGACAGACCTGCTCAGCTCGCCGCAAAACCTGTCTTGGGCAGCCGACAGCTCGGGGGTCTATTTCACCGTCGAAGAGAAAGGTTCTTCGCACATCTATTTCGTTGCACTCGATGGAAAAAAGCGCAAAGTCACGGATGGTGTACAGATACTCAGCGGCGTGTCGCTCTCGGCCGGCGGACAGGCTGCCGTCGTCCGCACGAGTTTTCAAGCGCCCGGCACACTCGTTACTTTCAATTTAAAAGATGCGGCCAAGATGACCGAACTGGTGGACGTGAACAGCGATGTGCTGTCAAATGTCAAACTCGGTGAGGCCGAAGAGCTGTGGTTCACATCGAAGGACGGCCTGAAGGCTCAAGGGTGGCTCGTGAAGCCCGCGAATTTCGAAGCGGGAAGGAAATACCCGATGGTGCTGTGGATTCACGGCGGACCATGGTCGATGTATTCGGTCGCATGGAACTGGGCCTTTCAGAACTTCGCGGCGAATGGTTATGCGGTATTGTATACCAATCCGCGGGGTTCAACGGGCTACGGCCAGGATTTCGTCAATGGCATTCAGTATTCGTATCCCGGCAAAGACTACGACGATCTGATGGCTGGGGTCGATGCTGCGATCGCGAAGGGGTTCATCGACGATAAGAACCTTTTCGTCTGCGGAGGCAGCGGCGGCGGCGTGCTGACCGCCTGGATCGTCGGCCACACCGATCGATTCGCGGCGGCCGTTTCGATGCGTCCGGTAATCAACTGGCATTCATTCGTCGGAACGACCGATGGGGCGAGCTGGTACCATCAATTTCAAAAGCGCCCCTGGGAAGACCCGATGGAATTCGCGGTGCGCTCACCGCTGCATTATGTGGCGAATGTCAAAACGCCGACGATGGTGATGACGGGCGAGGCTGACCTGCGCACGCCGATGGGGCAGAGCGAAGAATATTATCGCGCGCTCAAGATGCTGAAGAAAGAGACATTGCTTGTGCGGATGCCGGATGAATTCCACGGATGGCGGCGCCCCTCGCATCAATTGCTGCAGCAACTCTATCTGCAGGCCTGGTTTGAGAAGCATATGCGAAAAGATGCGGCGAATGCCAAAGCAGCGAGTAATTAACTGAAGCGTGTGCGAATTAAACAGTCTCGCATCTCAGCGCCGGAGGCGCATAATGTCTATAGCTCACGATCCTAACCATAACCTGAGCTCCGGAGGAGCCACATATGAATGCCTGCCTGTCGCTCCTCCGGAGCTCGTGAGGCTTTGGTGATCGTATATATAAACAGCACGCGCCGCTGGCGCTCAGGTCCGAAAATGCTGATTCCAATTAACTTTTATTTGCACAGTCTTCAATTAACTTGCCTTCTCAGGGATTAACTGAACTTTAAATAGCTGCGTCTAGCTCACGCTATGAGTTTAACGATGCCTGCGTCTGCGTGATTTTTCAGGATGAAGCATATTATTTTACTCGGCGACTCGATCTT
The DNA here is from genome assembly GCA_963796275.1 of uncultured Acidobacteriota bacterium. GTDB lineage: Bacteria > Acidobacteriota > Blastocatellia > RBC074 > RBC074 > JAKEHZ01. The sequence goes on from CAWCKY010000006.1 coordinate 698,002, forward strand.
CGATAACAAGGCTTATGTGAAAGGCGGGCTCGATGTTATTACACATCTGGGCGGGAACATCCCCGCTGAGTGGAGGGCGACACTTCGAGCAGTCGATGGCAGCACGGTTGAAAACGTAAGAAGCCAGGCTTGCGATCTGCCCGCTGATGCAACACATTTGATCGTCAGCGCGGGGGGAAATGATGCGCTTTTTCAAGCTGATATATTACAGCAGAAAGCCGAGTCGAGTGCAGAGGTGCTGAATAAACTGGCTGATATTGCCGCAACGTTTGAAAGTCATAACCGCGAGATGCTACGTGGTTTGTTGGCACTGGGAAAGTCGACTGCTGTTTGCACGATTTACTATCCGAGAATACCGGATCCATCGATACAGAAAATTGCGGTAGCTGCGCTCACAATCTTCAACGATGTGATAATCAGGCAGGCCTTTCTGGCCGGCGTACCATTAATCGACCTCCGTTTAGTCTGCAGTGAAGAAACTGACTATGCCAATGAGATAGAGCCTTCGGAAGCGGGTGGAAGAAAGATTGCTGAGTCTATTGTACGTTTAGTCAAAGAGCATAATTTCGATAATCGCAGAACAGAGGTTTATATTTGATCATCGCGCCTAACAGGCTGGGAAAGGACCGAAACGAGAATGAAATTGTTAGAGGGTAAATCAGCAATCATCACCGGCTCCGGTCGGGGCATCGGCCGCGCCATTGCAGTTCTCTTCGCACATCACGGCGCGCACGTTGTCGTCAATGACGTCGACGGGGAGCTGGCCGAAGGCGTCGCCAATTCGATCAATGCGGCCGGGGGCGTTGCTACGACATGCGTTGGCAGCGTAACCAGATACGATTTCCCCTATCGCATCGTGAGAACAGCGATCGAAAATTTCGGCAAACTCGATATTATCGTCAACAACGCAGGCTACACGTGGGATGCGGTAATCCAGAACATGACGGACGAGATGTGGGAGGCGATGATCGATGTGCACCTTACCGCACCATTCCGGATTATCCGTGCCGCCGAGCCCTATATGCGCGAGATTGCCAAGCAGGAGATCGCCGAAGGCAAGCGCGTCCATCGAAAGATCATCAATGTCTCGTCCACTTCAGGAGTCGCCGGCAATGCGGGACAGGCAAACTACGCGGCGGGAAAGATGGGCGTGGTTGGCTTGACGAAGACGATGGCGAAGGAATGGGGGCGGTACAACATCAACGTCAATGCAGTCGCTTATGGATTTATCGAAACGCGACTGACTGCTGCCAAGGAAAATCAACAGCCGGCGGAGATCGGCGAAAATCGCATCCAGCTCGGTATTCCGGAACAGATGCGCCAGACGGCAATGCAATTCATTCCGCTCGGGCGTTCCGGCACGCCGGAGGAAGCTGCAGGGCCGGTCCTGTTTCTCGCCTCGTCGTTAGCGGATTATGTTACCGGACATGTTTTATTGGTTACCGGCGGATCGTATTTATGAAACCACTTGATGGAATAACCGTTCTCGACCTCACTCGTCTATTGCCCGGCGCAGTCGCGACGATGATGCTCGGCGATTTCGGCGCGGATATCATCAAAATCGAAGAGCCCGGACTCGGTGATCCAGCGCGCCAATCGCGTGCGGGCATCAAACAGCCGGGCGCTTACTTTCTCGCCACCAATCGCAACAAGCGCAGCATCGCCATCAATCTCAAACAACCGGCAGGACGGCAAATTTTTCTGGAACTGGCGAACAAAGCCGATGTCGTCGTTGAAGGATTTCGACCCGGCGTGATGGATCGATTAGGCATTGGCTATGAAATTTTGAAAAAACTCAATCCGCGACTGGTTTATTGCGCGATCACGGGTTATGGACAGGATGGGCCATATCGCGGGAATGCCGGGCACGATATCAACTACATCAGCATAGCAGGTCTGCTCGGTGTAAATGGAATGGCAGACGGGCCGCCGGTAATTCCCGGTGTGCAGATCGCCGACCTCGCGGGTGGCAGCATGCACGCGGTGATCGGCGTTCTTCTTGCCTTACAAGCTCGGGAACGGACGGGCGAAGGTCAGATGGTCGATGTCTCGATGATGGACGGATCGCTGGCGATGATGTTCGTCCCGTTTGCGGCATATCTCGCCAACGGCGCGCAGCCACAAAGGGGCGCCCAAGGCTTGTCGGGACGTTACGCGTGCTACCAGGTTTACCAGACAAAAGATGGGCGTTTCCTCGCGCTCGGCGCGCTCGAGCCGAAGTTTTGGGTGAATGCCTGCCGTGTCCTGGGGCGGGAAGATTTGATCGAGAGACAATTTGTCGATAACGAGCAGCCGGAATGTATTCGCGCACTATCCGACATTTTTCAGACGAAGACCGCACGCGAATGGCTCGCGGCATTTGAAGGCGTGGACACCTGTATCGCCCTCATCAAAGATCTCGCGGAGATGATCGACGATCCGCAGGTAAAGCATCGAGGGTTGATCGCTGAGATTGAACATCCAGAATCGGGAAGGATCAAACAGATCGCTCCAACTGTGAAGCTATCGGCAACGCCGGGCGAGATGCGATCGCCGCCACCGCTGCTTGGTGAGCATACGAGCCAGGTGTTGAATGAGCTTGGATATTCCGATGACACCATAAAAAAGCTTTCGCGTGATGGTGTGATTGGATAGATGGAAAATTACAGTTTGGAGTTCAGTTTGGAGTTCCGCTTTCAGGCGGTCTTCACATAACCATCGTTATACGAGATTCCAATCGCTTAAAGACCGCCTGAAGGCGGAACTCCGAAACGGAACTCCAAACTAACCGAGGAGTTGAAGATGAAAGCTGCCGTTTTGCATTCATTCGCAGAACCATTAGTTATAGAAGAAGTCGCCACGCCAGCGCCTGGTCCGGGCCAACTGTTGATCAAAGTCGCCGCTTGCGGCGTCTGCCATTCGGATTTGCACCTGGCATTGGGCGAATGGGATTTACTAAGACCGATTACGAAATTGCCATTAATTCTCGGTCACGAAGTCGCCGGCACAATCGAGGCGGTCGGCGATGACGTGACAGGTTTTGCCATCGGAGATCGCGTCGGAGTGCCCTGGTTGCACTACACCTGCGGCGAATGCGAGTTTTGCTCGAACGGCCGAGAGACTCTGTGTTTGAAGCAACAAGTAACCGGATGCACCGTCGATGGCGGGTTCGCCGAATTCGTCAAGGCAAATGCCAGCCATACTGCGAAGCTTCCTGCTGAATTGAGTTTTGAAGAAGCCGCTCCGCTGCTTTGCGCGGGATTGACTGTTCACAATGCGATGAAGAGATGCGGCGTGGGTGCGGGGCAAAAAATTGCGATCTTCGGGATCGGCGGACTTGGCCACCTCGCGATCCAACTGGCAAAGGCCAGGGGCGCGCAGGTGATCGGCGTCGATATCGCCGACGACAAGCTTGAACTGGCGCGAGAATGCGGCGCGGATTTAGTAGTTAATGGCGCGACGACACAGGCCTACAAAGAGATAAAGAAGATCAGCGGGGGCGGAGCACACGTCGCTATGGTGACCTCGGCGTCTCGCGCCGCCTATGAAACCGCGCTGCGTTCGTTGCGGCGGGGCGGAACTCTTTCGGTCGTGGGTATGGCGCCCGATCCTATCAGCGTTTCAACCGTATCGTTGGTGTCGGGTGAGTATAAGATCATCGCTTCCGCCGTTGGAACGCGAGAAGATCTGCATGAGGTGTTGCAAATAGCCGCCGAAGGCAAGGTTAGATGTAAGATCGAGATGAAAGAGTTGGCGGAAGTCAATGGAGTAATGAGCGATTTGAAGGAAGGCCGGTTGGTTGGGCGGGTGGTTTTACGCAGCAAATTTTGAGAAGGACTGACCACAAAAGCATAGAAATGATCACAGAAGATGCGATTTCCGTGCTTTTGTGGTCGTCGCACGCTCAAACCAATCTGCGATGCTCACTGAAGGCTGAGCCCAGATCGCGTACCAAGTTATCGTGCAAAGCCTGCATCTTCCGATATACCGACACTCGCTCAGCATCAGGTCTGGTCCGCGTTTGTTCGTCGAGAGCTACGTAGCGGCTGCAGAGGTCTTCAATACTGGCGGGATCACTATTGTTTTTGCGATAAGCCCACGCCGCTTGAATGGCTGCACCTGCAGCTGCCCCTTCTTCATTCTTTACGCAGACAACCTCGGCATCGAAGACGTCTGCGAGAATCTGCCGCCATACACTGCTCTTCGAGCCGCCGCCAGTCGCTCTTATTTCGCGCGGTCGAATCCCCAGCTCGCGCAATCGATTCAAGCCGTAATTTAAACCGATGGTCGTCCCTTCCATCGCCGCCCGCGCGAAATGAGCGATGGAAAACGTCCTGTCACGCAGGCCGAAGTAAACGCCCGTCCCATCCGGCACGTTCGGCGTGCGCTCGCCCTCGAAGAAGGGAATCAACATCAGTCCATCGTTGCCGGCGGGTGCCGATGCCGCGGCTGCCGATAAATCGTCATGCGATAGATTGAAACGCTCGCGGACCATCTCGGTTGCAACAGTGACGTTCATCGTGCAGACGAGCGGCAGCCATCGCCCTGTCGAATCGCAGAAGGCCGCGACCTCTCCTTGCGGATCTATCACCGGCCTCGAGGAGCAGGCATATATCGTCCCGGATGTGCCGAGGCTGACCGTGACGGTTCCCTCGCGTACGTTGCCGGTGCCGATGGCCCCCATCATATTGTCACCGCCGCCCGAGCTGACAATGACCTTTTCACTCAGGCCCAACTCATCGGCCCGGTCCCGACTGAGCCTGCCTGCGATCTCATCCGATTCGATCAACGGCGGAAGCATTTCGATTACTGCCGGATCGATCGCGCTTATCGCCTCGCGCGACCATTTACGACTGCGGATATCGAGCAAGGCCGTTCCCGAAGCGTCGCCGTATTCCATGGTTTTGCGCCCGGTCAGGAAGAAATTGATGTAGTCGTGCGGCAACAAGATCCAGCGCAGCTTTCTGTAGTTCTCCGGCTCGTTTTTTTTGAGCCAGAGAATTTTGGACGCGGTGAAGCCTGCAGGTATGCCATTCCCGACGGCCGCAATCGTTTTATCCAGCCCTCCCAGCTTATCGATGATCTCTTCGCATTCAAGGCTCGTGCTTGTGTCGCACCAGAGTTTGGCAGCACGAATGACCCGATCGTTTTGGTCGAGCGCGACAAAGCCGTGCTGCTGTCCCGAAACGCCGATGCCCCGCACCTCGTTGCGATCAATGCCCGATCGGTCGAGCACCTCTTTGATCGTCTCGCGCACAGCCTCGATCCATCCCTCCGGGTGCTGCTCCTTGTAGCCCGCGGGAAGACCCTCGATCAGGTCATACGATCTGCTCGCGCTTCCGATAATCTCTCCGCTCGCCCCATCGAGCAGGATCGTTTTGGTGCTCTGTGTGCCGCTGTCGATGCCAATGAAATATTCGCTCATAAACACCTACGATATTGGTGACCGGAGGCTGAGGCGACATATCGATAGCTCCCATCCTCAACCTCCAATCCCAGCCCAGTTCTCAGCTGGGACTGACAAACGTATTTTTCAGCGTCCCAACCTTGTCAATAACTACTTCAAATACATCTCCGTCTTTCAGTAATCTCGGCGGTTTGCGAAAAACGCCCACACCCTCGGGCGTCCCGGTTGCTATGACGTCGCCTGGTTCCAGCGTGATCGCCTGCGTGATGTAGCTGATTAAATATGCGACGCCGAAGATCATCATTTTCGTATTCGACGACTGCATCACTTCGCCATTCAATATCCCTTCGATTTTCAGCGATTGTGGATCGGGGATTTCGTCCTTGGTCGTAATGAACGGGCCAAGCGGAGCGAAGCCGTCAAGGCCTTTCCCGCGCACCCATTGGCCATCGCTGAATTGCAGGTCGCGTGCGCTGACATCGTTCAAACAGGAATAGCCGAATACGTATGAGAGCGCGTCGGTTTCGCTGACTTTGCTTGCGCGCCGGCCGATTACGACTGCGAGCTCGGCTTCGAAATCGATCTGTTCGCTGATTGAATGCAGGCTGACAGGCGCATTGTGGGCATTCAACGCGTTGGGAAATTTGGTGAAGAGCAGCGGCGATTTGGGCGGTTCGTTGCCTCCCTCGGTCGCGTGTTCCTGGTAGTTTCGTCCAATTGCAATGACCTTACCCGGATAGACCGCCGGCAGATATTCCACAGCATCCAGCGCGAACGCCGATTTCGATGTGATGTTTTTCGCCGCGTGGAGCGCCGGCGATCCCGCTCTGATCAGCGAAAGCATGTCGGGGGCTATTTCGCTGATATCTACCAATACCTCACCTTTGATCAGGCCAAGACGAGTTCCTTCGAGTGTTTTCGTTCTGAATTGTGCAAGTTTCATGAAATAGTCCTTGAGTTAATTGGTAATAGGAATTACGCGCGTTACGACTCAGCAGCCTCGAGTCTGCGCCTTTGAAATTCATCGAATGTTACGGCGAGCACTATGACTGCGCCGATGACTATCTTTTGGACGAAGGGAGAAATCTGCAGGAGATTTCCGCCGTTCGCCAGAACGCCCATGATCAATGAACCGATGATCGTGCCGACTACTGTACCCTGGCCGCCGCTCAAGCTGCCGCCGCCTATGACGACGGCGGCGATCACATTCAATTCATAGCCCTCACCCGCATTCGGCTGGCCGGTGACGGTTCGCGATGTTTCGATTGCCCCGGCGAGCCCGCTCAGCGTGCCGAGGATCAGGTAATAGAGTATCTGGTAGCGCGACACGCGGATGCCTGCGTAACGTGCGGCTTCAATATTGCTCCCCATCGCATAACAGTAGCGGCCGAGCTGGGTATTGCTGAGCGCGAAATGCACGATCAGCGCGAGCGCCAGGACGAGCAACAGAGGCAAAGGGATGAAACCCAGTAGATTGCGTTCGGCCAGGTATCCGGCTGCCGCCGGCAGACCGGCTTCCGCCTGTCCATCGGAGATGTACAATGCCAAACCTCGATAAATCCCCATGGCACCGAGCGTCACAATGAATGCCGGTATTTTGAGCGCTGTAATTGCTGCTCCATTGAGAAAACCGCAAACGGTCCCGACAGCAAGGCAGACGAGAAATCCCACAATTACCGGCGCACCTCCAGTCATCGCTATTGCGCCGAGCACGCCCGACAGCCCGACGATCGAGCCGACCGATAGATCGATCCCACCCGAGACCATCACCATGGTCATCCCCATCGCCATAATCGTGATCACTGCGGTCTGGCGCGCGATTGCCGCCAGATTGCCGGGTGTGAGGAACTTCGGATCGTTGCCGAGTACGGCAAACTCACAGAGGGGGATGAGCGCACAAAGTGCGATTAAACTGATGAAAGGGAGGAAGCGTTTAGCCCAATCACTCAGTTTCCAGTTGCCGGCTTCCAGTTTCCAGTTTTCGGTTTTCAGTGTTTTCTTCCTAGTTGCGGCTCGCTACTCACTTTGAGTAGGGTTTTTTTCAATACAGTTCTGCTGGCCACGCGGCAGCAAAACAGTATTTCAAATATCGGTATTCAAGATGAACGACCCGAGGGTTTCCAGTTCCCGGTTCCAGCTGGTAGATCATGGTGCATCAAAAGGCAAACGGGAAACTATTCTTCAACGGCGGCATATTTCAAAATTTCTTCCTGTGTCGTTTTCTTAGCATCGAGTTCTGCCACCAAATGGCCCCGGCGCATTACCAGGATGCGATCGGCCATTCCTATCAGTTCGGGCAAATCGGAAGAGACTATAACTATCGCCGCGCCCGCTTCGGCGAGTTCATTGATCTCGCGATATATCTCCGATCTCGCCGCCACATCGACTCCACGGGTCGGCTCATCGAGCAGGAAGACCTGCGAATTGGCGAAGAGCCAGCGCGCGAGCAACGATTTCTGCTGATTACCCCCGCTCAGGCGGCCAACGATCTTCGCCGGCGACGCAGGCCTGATGCCCAGCTTCCGAATATATTCGCCGGCGGCTCTGGTTTCGAGCTTGTGTTGTAACCGGCCGCCTCTGATCAGCGCGCGCACGTTGGCGAGCGTGATGTTGGTTGAGAGTGGAAGGTTCAGGCAAAGCCCGGTGCGCTTCCGGTCTTCAGTCAACAGGCTCAGTCCGCTCTTGACGGAGACGTTAGGCCGGGCGAGCTCGATTTTTTTCCCGTTGATCTCGATATCGCCGGTCGCCGCGCTGTGGGCGCCGAAGATGGCCTCGGCGACCTCGGTGCGTCCCGCACCCGCCAAACCCGCGATGCCGAGGACTTCGCCGCCACGCGCTTCGAAGCTGACATTCTCAAATTTCGGCGGGCGGGAGAGGTTCCGTATGCGCAATTTCACCTCGCCGGGCTGCGCCTTGCGGGGAGGGAATATCTCTTTCAATGCTCGACCCGCCATATGCCGAATCGTCTCATCGGTCGATATCTCGCCCCACCCGCCGACATAGACTACACGGCCATCGCGCAGGATCATCAAACGATCGGCAATACTATTGAGCTCTTCCAGTCGATGCGAGATGTATATGATCGCGAGGCCGCGCGCTTTCAGACCGCGGATCAGCCGGAAGAGCTCTTCGACTTCGTGTGAGGTGAGTGACGAGGTGGGCTCGTCCATGACTATCACTCGGCGCGCTTCCACGACGGCGCGCGTGATTTCGACTAGCTGGCGGTCGGCCGCGCTCAGGCGCCCGAGCCGCGTTCGCGGATTGATATTAAAACCGTAATCGTCGAGCAGTACCTGCGCGCGGGCGTTGAGCTCACCGCGATTGATATAACCGATCGGTGCGAGCTTGAGCGGCTCGCGTCCCAGAAAGATGTTTTCGGCAACGGTGAGATGTGGAGCGAGCGACAATTCCTGATAGATCATCGCAATGCCGGCCGCGAGGGCATCGGCGGGGCGAGCGAAATTCACGGGGTTGCCTTCGATCACTATCTCGCCGGCATCGGGGTGATGGACGCCGGATAGGATTTTCATGAGCGTGGATTTTCCCGCACCGTTTTCACCAACTAGCGCTATGACTTCGCCCGTACGCGCCGACAGGTCGACATCGGCAAGTACAGTGTTGCCGGCAAATGATTTGGTGATGCCGCGCATTTCCAGCGCAGGACTACTGGTGCTCATGTCGAAAGGTCAGAGGAAAAACAAAAAGGCAAAAAAAACAAAATATAGAAAGGAAAGTATGAAACAAAGCCGATGCTGCCGGGCTTTTTGCCTTTTCTGCTCCCGGTTGCTCATTGTCCCGTTTGTTCCGTCGCCCGGTTTCCCCGATTATCCCCGATGCCCGTTGCCCAGTTTTTCCCCTTATTTAAGTGAGGATTGTGCAAATAAAAGGTCAATTGAATCAACATAATCGCACCTGAGCGCCAGAGGCGCGGGATGTTTATAGTTTTCGATCACGCAAATCTCGCAAGCTCCGGAGGAGCGATATCTGAATGTTTATATGTCGCTCCTCCGCCGGAGCTTGTGACGAATCTTGTCATCAAAGCTATAAACATCAGACTCCTCGGGAGCCGATCAGAAACCATTGGCTACAATCAACTTTACTTTACACAGTCTTCATTTAAGTAATTGGAGAATTTCCGGCGTGTCCATATTCTCCTTGGTTAACAATTTCACCCCTGTGTCAATACGTTTTTGCGGTTCCTTACCGCTGAGTTTCTCGACCACAGTCTTCACGCCATCGTAACCCATCCTAAATGGATTTTGTAACACCAGGGAATCGATTGCGCCTTCCTTGACGTTGTTGACGAGATCGGGAGTGGCGTCGAAACCGACCAGCACGACCTTGCTGGCGAGGTTTCGTTGGCGGATAGCGCGAACTGCACCGACCGTCGATGATTCGTTGGAGGCGAACATCCCGTTGAGGTCGGGGTGAGCGGTCAGAATATCTTCAGCGGCCTGAAGCGATTTGGACGCGCTGGCCTCGCCGTAGAGGAATTGTGCGATCTGGATGCCGGGAAACTGTTCTTTGATCGTCGCTTCGAATCCCTCTTCGCGTTCATCTGTTGAGACCGAGCCTTTCTTGACCCCAAGGATTGCGACCTTGCCTTTGCCGCCGAGTTTCTCTCCCATGCGTTTGGCCGCTACCACGCCTCCTTCGCGGTTATCCGTCGATACATATGACAGGTAGTTCTCCGTCGAAATACCCGAGTCGAAGATCGTCACGGGTATCCCTTCGCGTTGCGCCCGTTGGACCATCGGTACCAGGGAATCGCCGTGTGACGGGGCCAGAACGATACCGTCGACCTGCCGGTTGATGGCGTCCTCGACGATATTGATCTGACCGGCTATGTCGGTCTCCGACGCTGCACCTTTCCAGTTGATTTCTACGTTGAGGTCCTGGCCCGCGGCGTCTGCCCCGGCTTTGACCGATAGCCAGAATGAATGCGAAACGCCTTTGGGGATGACGGCGATCACTTTTTGGGATTTGTTAGCTGCGTTTCGATTGCATGCGGTAATGATCAGGAGGGCAAAGAGTGAAAGGGTAATCAGAATCGCGAGATTTCTCTTTTTCATACGAGGACAACTACTCCTTTGATGAAATCCGCACCGAAGCGGTCATTCGCGAAAACCTGCGGAACCTCCTCGAGCGTGCGGTAGCGGTGAGTGATAAGTCGGGAAACATCGATCCGTCCTGTGCTCAGTAGTTCGAGCGATTTACGATAGGTGCTGGATCTGCCGTCTGCTTCAAACTTACCCGAGGCTCCTATCGGAGCGATGAGCGTCGGCTCCAAAAACTGCACATTATTGAGCACGCCCAGGTCAACGCCGTGATGGCCATGCCCGTAAAGGAGCACCGACGCCTGTTTGCGCAGCAGCCCCGGCATCTGTTTGAACAATTGAGCGATGCCCGCCGATTCGATCAAATAATGTATCCGTTCGCCATGTGTCAGGTCATTCACGGCCTCGATCAGATCCGTAGTGGCCGGATCGATCACCGTCGCGCCGTATGCGGCGGCCAACTCGCGGCGTTTTACATTCGGTTCGGTCACTATGAGAAGTCCATCGAAGCCGATGACGTTGCGCAAATATTGAATGAAGAAAAGACCCGCAGGTCCGGCGCCGCAAATCAGGACCGAGCGGATAGGCCTTTCACCGTTGAACCGATAGCGGCCCGGCGTTTTCATCATCGTTTCGCTGGAATGGATGACGCAGCCGAGCGACTCGACCAGGGCGGCCCGGTCCGGCGGCAGATCGCTCTCGATCTTCACGGCATTGACTGCGGGGACGGCAATATAGTCCGCCAGCGCTCCCTGCAGGCCGGTGATGCCGTGCTCGGCGTAGTTAGCACATTGATGTGAGTCTCCGGTCAGGCAATATTCACACAACGCGCTTTCGCCGCGGCTCACGCAGCTCAACCCCTGGTCCACTACGACGCTATCGCCGACCTGCAAATCCCCCACTCCGCTTCCCGTTTCAATAACTCTGCCGCAGAATTCGTGGCCGAGTATCTGCGGTTGTTCATCAAACGGAATCAGGCGGCCTCTCGCATCGCTATTGTAATTGGCGCGGCCTTCATATATGTGAAAGTCTGTGCCGCAGAAACCTACGCCTCCGACCTTGAGCAGGACCTGGTGCGGTAACACTTGAGGTATGGGGATCTCGCGCAATTCCATCTTCTGCGGTGCAGTGACGGCCAATGCGCGCATTGACGACTTATGGTTTGATGTTCGGTCAGTCATTTTGGCCTTCTTATAGCGGGAAATCAGTACCGCGAGCGGTAGCGACGAGATTCCACTAGTTGTTGATTGATGGAGAACTCGCTGCGATACCGATTGTATCGCCCTCCACCATTAAATATCGAGTTCGCTCGCGTCCAGCCTGCCTTCTTTTTGCAATTGTCTGAACCGATCGATTGTCTCCCTGACACCGCGGGCCAGAGAGGTATGAGGCACGCCGCCGAGGGCTTTCACTATTGCCGCATCGTCGAGCTCCGAGGGTATCGCGAGCGGCGTATCGATGAAGGTGATCGTTCCTTTCGCTGCCGGAATTATTTTTTCGATCTCTCTGACGACATCGGCCATGTGGACCGTCTCGCCGTGGGAATTGAAGACATGCGCGCCTGGCAAATCTGATTTCGCCGCCAGGATGAAAGCATCGGCGCAATCGGCGACATACAGGAAATCGGTTCTGCCTCCGAAACGGATGTGGAACGGCCGGCCCAGACAGGCGGCTTTCATCGCCTTGGTAGGGTCCGATGTCATTCCAGTGTCGCGCCCGACACCGTATACTGTCAAAGGGCGCAAGCCGACGCTGCTGATGCCATCGTCGAGGAAAAAGATGCGCGCGTTATCTTCGTTGCATCGTTTAAAAGCACCGTAATGCGTGTTCATTCCGCCGGCGTCGGTTTCAACCGCGGCGCGGCGTTGTTCCGGTTGCCCCGGTTGCTCCGGCTGACCCTCGGCGCCGAAGACAGCGGCTGAGCTGGCGTATACGACTTTGGTCACCTTTCCGCCGGATTTTTTCGCTGCTTCGAAGATGTTGATAGTTCCAACGACGTTGATCAGCGCCCCGAGCCGCGGGTCGGAGCGGCAGGCCGGGACCTGAAGCCCGGCGAGGTGAATGATTTTGGTGACGCGATGCCTTTCCACTGTTTGCGAGAGGAGGTTGGCATCGGTGATATCGCCTTCGATGAACACCGGACGCGCGATTTCGTCTTCGTCCATTATGAGCTGCAGACGCTGCGGGTCGGCGCTCCTGTCGAAAATTACAACGCCCGCGTCTTCAGCGAGCAATCTTTTTACTACCCAGGCGCCGATAAAACCGTGCGCGCCGGTCACTAGATAGATCGGTTGAGACATCGATATCGCCTTATCAGTAAGATTGCGGTAAACCCGGATGCGGTCCTTGGGACGACGAATAATAGCAAAGGTCAGGCGGAATTGGGAATGCTGCACATAGTCGATGCAGGTTTGCAGAACTGAAAAGTAATATGTTATTCATTGGTTGCCTCCAATGGATAAATTGTCAGGGATCTGACTGGTTCTAGAATTTCTATCAGGAAAAATCGGCGACGGACCGAGTGTCCGTTGAATTTTGGAGAGGACAATGCGATTTGACCGCTCGAATGCAGTTCTATTTTTTATACTTCTCTCTATCTTCGTCCATTACGGTTGTTCCAAGTCTTCCGGGACTTCCACCGCCACACTGCCAACTTCTACGCCGGAACCTCCATTGCCCGAAGTTGGCCCCATGATCAAACGGATCGCGACGCAGGACGGTTGTCGGGATTTCACCGCGGTCATGGTCATGACAACTCTAAACGAAGACAGTAAAAAGGATCAGGTAGAATTCAAAATACAGCGTCAATATTCGGCCGATCGCGTATCGACGTTTCTTTCGGTGCTCGCCCCACACGAGGAGATAGACAAGGCATTACTCGCATTTGAGCGGCCGGATCAGGCGACGCAGGCCTTCTCATATCTTCCCGGATTAAGGAAGCTCAGCAAGCTCAATTCGGAAAAACAGATCAGTTTTCACGGCGCTAAGGTCACAGTCCAGGAGCTGCTCGGAATGGAACTCGATCAGTACACGCATGGCACGGGCGAACGCATTATGAAAGGAGAGGAGGCGTTAATAAAAGTCGAATTTAAAGAGAAACCATACCTTGGATTGGCATTCCCGCGCATCGTCGGCCATTTCCGTGAAAGAGACGAGCAACCAATAGGATTTGAACTTTACGATTTGCGCAATGAGTTACAGAAGAGAGTCGAAATCCAAGAGGTCAAGCTGATCGAAAATCGCCAGACGATCACAAAAGTTATGATCGATGACCTAAGCCAGAAGCTCAGGGTCCAACTTCAAACTTTGAAAATCGCATACGATCGCGGGCTTCCGGAAAGCCTTTTCACCGAGAAACACCTGATAAATTTTATTAGCAATGCGGGTCGCAAACTCGACCAGGACAAATAGGTGAGTAAATATGTAGTTCGCCATCCTTATCTGATCATCGCCGCCGTGATTCTTCTCACCGTTTTTTTCGGCGTAGAATTGCGGCGCGGGATAGTTCTCAATGTCTCGCCGCTCGGGTTCGTAAGGCAGGGGAGCCAGGAGAGAGTTGATTTTGCGGAGGCGCGTAAAATTTTCGGACCTGATGATTACCTCGTCCTTGCGGTCGTGGCCGATGATATTTTCTCCCCCGAAAATCTCGCGAAATTGCGCGACCTTCACGGAAACGTGGCGCGCACGGGCGGGATCACAGAAGTGCTCAGCTTGATCAACGTCCCTTACGCGCGCAGCGTTAATGGAGTGGTGGAGGTAGACAAGCTCATCCCGCCGGTGGGAGCAAACGATAGGCTCGTGGCAGAGGCCCGCGCCGTCGCCACGACCGATCGTCTTTACTCAGGTAATATTGTCTCCGAGGATGGGCGCACCGCTGCCTTGAACATCCTGCTTAACCCTGATTTTCCGACTCACAAGCGCCACGAAATTACCGGGCAGATATACAGGCTCGCGCGCAATGCCGGGTTTGAGGCGGTCTATTTTGCCGGCGATCCATTTACGCAGTGGCGCTGCACCGAAGCGATAAAGAGCGACCTGCTGCTATTTTTCCCCCTCACTCTCGCCTTCATTGCTCTGCTCCTCTGGCTCTGCTTCCGTTCGTTTGTGGCTGTCGTCCTGCCGCTCGGCACAATCGCCATCGGGCTCCTCTGGTTGATGGGGTTGATGGCTCTACTGCAGGCGCACTTCACCGTACTCGCATTGATGCTACCCACCCTGATGCTGGCGATCGGCTGTTCATACATGATCCACGTCATTAATCAGGTCGGTATTGTGGAAGCGAGGGCGAATGAACTGGGGAATGGAGGAGCTACGGAGGCAAAGGGACAAGGGGGCAAGGGGTCGCTCCCTCCTGCTACGTCCAGAGTTGAAGAGGCGATGCGGTTTATCACGCTGCCGGTCGTCGTTTCGGCGCTGACGATCATCGCGGGATTTCTGTCGCTGGCATTCACTCATATACCGTCGATCCGCACGACCGCCATTTTTGCCGCGATCGGTGCGGCGTTCACGATGCTTCTATCGTTGACCTTCATTCCGGCGGTGCTTGTTCTGCTGCCACGCCGGGCGGCGGCATTTCGTGTCGGACTGACGGGTAATATGTGCAAGCTCCTGGGGGAGACGGGCCGGTGGGCCACATCACATCAAACCGTACTCTACATTGCGACGGTCATCATCATAATCGCCAGCGTCGTCGGGATGACGCGCATTAATATCGATATTGATTACTTCCATTTCTTCAAACCCGCCTCGGAGACGAGCGTCGGTCTGGCTCAGATCAATCAGCGGTTATCGGGCGCCGTGTCATTCGAAATAATTGTCGAGGGGCAGCGCGCGGACGCAATGGAAGACCCGAGGGTGCTCGGGCGTATCGCGGAACTACAATCATTCGCCGAAAGCCAGCGAGGCATTGACGGGCAGGGAATAGACCGCACGATTTCGATCGTCGACTTCGTCAGGCATCTCAACCGGGCGTTTCATGACAACGATCCTCAGCATTACGCGATACCCGCCGATCAGAAAGTGGTGGCGGAGTTGCTCTCGGACCGCGATCAAATGCGTGGATTTCTCTCCCCGGACGGCCGCACGGCGCGCATCCTCATCCGATCGAACCTGACTGGATCGCACGCGATGGCTTACGTTGTTGCTGAAATAGAGAGGCGCGGAAGAGAGCTGTTGCCCGACTGCCGCGTGCTGGCTACCGGAACCTTCGTCCTCTTGAACAGCACTTCGGATGAGATCGCCGGCGAACAGTTGCAGAGCGTAACGATCGCCCTCATCGCGATCTATATCGTGTTATCCATACTATTCAGCTCATTGCGTGTGGGGCTGACGGCGATCGTGCCGAACCTGATTCCGGTGCTCTTCTTTTTCGGTTTCATGGGTTGGCGCGGAATACCTTTGAATCTGACGACGAGCCTCGTCGCGAGCGTGGTGCTCGGATTGGCGGTGGACAACTCGGTGCAATTCATCGTGCGGTTTTGCCGCGTCCAGGCCGAATCTGCAACACTGCGCGATGCCATCATCCAGAGCATGCGTTTGTCCGGCCGGCCGATTATTTATGCCAATGTCGCGCTGGCGGCTGCCTTCACAATATTTGCTCTCTCAAATTTCGAGCCCATCAGCACCTTCGGTTTGCTCTCGGCGGTGACGATTATCGGGTGTCTGGTCGAGGATTTGGTGCTATTGCCGGCTCGCCTGACGTCGCCGATCTTCATGACTATAAAAAAAAGCAGAGCGGCGCGCGAAATGACACCTCATCGAGAAACTCAGTAATGGAAAACGGCTCGCCTGAAAGGCGGGGCGGGGAAAAACAGGGAAAAAAATAGCAATAGACTAAAGAAGATCTTTTATGCTTCTTTTATTAATTATACCGTTTGTTTCCCATTAAAGTCGCTGACTTTATCAAATGTACGTACGACTTCAGCCATTTCGAATCTATTATTTATTTCGTGAGTGACCTCCCACGCCTGACGATCGCGCAACAATGCCGATAACAGCATCGTGTGCAGGCCGTGGCCCGATCTGGAGGCTCGCACGTGGCCCAGAATCGGCATCCCGCACAGTGCCAAATCGCCGATGATATCCAGGATCTTGTGCCGCACAAATTCGTCAGCGAAACGCAGCGGCTCGCGATTCAAGACCCCGTCCCGCGTGAGAGCGATGGCGTTATCAAGCGAACCTCCGCGCGCCAGACCGTTCTGCTGCAATAACTCCACCTCTTCGACAAATCCGAAGGTCCGCGCCGGCGCCACCTCCGATTGATAATTGCCGTTGATAAAAGCTATTTCGCGGCGCTGGAGCCCGATCAGCGGATGATTGAAATCGATCTCGCAGGTGATGCGGAATTCCTCGGCCGGCTCGATCGACATCCTGCGGTTCTTCTCACTCACTTCGACTCGTTTGAGAACCCGCAGGTATCCGCGCGGAGCCTCTAACTTAACGATTCCGGCACCTCTGATTAACTCAACCCACCTCCGGCTGCTGCCATCGAGGATCGGTACTTCAAGAGAATCGACGTCGATTAGTGCATTATCTATGCCGCACCCCGAGAGCGCTGACAGCAGATGCTCGACAGTCGAAATCATTACCCCCGATTTCATCAGCGTCGTGGCGTAGCTCACGTGCGCCACGTGCTCCGGTGCGGCGGGAATCTCGAAGTCGTTCAGATCGGTCCGGCGAAAAACGTATCCTGTGTATGCGGGCGCAGGCCTTACCGTGACTTTGACGGGAGAGTTTGAGTGAAGCCCAGTCCCGCTTGTACTGAAACTCTCGCCGATCGTGGTTTGCTTGCTCAATCGATTGAACCTCTGAAAAAAATTATCAATAAGGCGTATCTAATTCCTTAATGACCAGGAATTCCTTATGACCAGGGCTCAGGGCGTGGGGCTTACTGTTTATCTTATGTGCAATATCCGAGCCACCTCCCATTGAGACAATAAGTGCTTGTTACACAATGATTATGATTATTGAGTTGCTAAGTGATGTGGTTCAGCGGCAACAAGGAGATCGGGGTATTGTTGCAAATCAGCAAAAATAGAGGCTGCGGATGGCGTCGATCCGCAGCCGTGATTTGGGAAAAAATTGATTAAACGCAGGCGATTGTAATCACTCAATCACTCGGCGGTATTTCTTGCGGTTGCGTTTACGTGCGAGCGCCGATTTGAGGCGGCGCTTTTCGCCAGGAGGAACATAGAAGGCGTGTCTCTTCACTTCGCGAATAATGTCTTCCTGTTGCACTTTACGCTTGAAGCGACGGAGAGCGCTTTCGAGCGTCTCGTTATCGCCAAGCTTGACTTCTGCCACTCGGTAATCACCTGCCTTTCAATTACTGCAAAAGATATTCGCCTTGAGATGCTGATGGGATTGGGATATGACGCCGTGAAGGGGTTGTCAGCAATCAAGAGAAGTACAAGAATAAACTTTCACCAGTGGTGGCTGCAAGTGGCGGGCGGGCTCCTTTCAAGTTTTTTTATTCAAGTGTAAATTTAGCGCTTCATTCAAGAAAAAGCGGCGAAGTGACTGGCGTGGAAAATTTCGCTGTGGGAAAACAATGAAGAGAAGTGGCGGCAGGAAAAATAGATGAAGGTATTTGTCATCGGTTCGGGAGGACGCGAGCACGCGCTGGTGTGGGCGCTTCAACGCAGTCGGCAAGTGAAACAGATTTATGCGGCGACAAGCAATGCGGGGGTGCAAAAACAGACGCTGCGAGCCGCTGTCGATCCGCAACAAACCGGCGCGTTCGCCGATTTCGCCGCGCGCGAAAAGATCGATCTCGTCGTCGTCGGTCCCGAACAGCCGCTCGTCGACGGCGTGGCTGATCTCTTATCAGACCGGGGAATAGCGGTGTTCGGGCCGTCCCGGGCAGCTTCCCGCCTGGAGGGCAGCAAAATATTCGCCAAAGAATTCATGTCGCGGCACGGCATACCGACGGCGCGATATCGCATCGTCGAGTCGCCGGAGGAAGGGCTTAAGACCATCAGCGACGGAACATTTCGGTTTCCCCTCGTGCTGAAGGCGGATGGGTTGGCGGCCGGCAAGGGCGTCATCATTGCCGAAGATATAGAGCAGGCGCGGAGCGGGCTTCGGGAACTGCTGGTCGATCGTAAACTCGGCGATGCCGGCGCGCGCATCGTCATCGAAGAGCACCTGACGGGTCGCGAGCTCTCATATCTGGTCTTCAGCGACGGCGAGAGTTATGCTGCGATGCCGGTCGCGCAGGACCACAAACGGGCATTCGATGGGGATCGCGGCCCGAATACCGGAGGGATGGGGGCATTTTCGACTCCGCGCTTGCTCGATACCGGGCTCGAAATCCGCATCCGGCGCGAAATTGTCGAACCGACGCTGGGAGGCGCGCGAAGCTCGGGCTTCCCATTTCGCGGTGTGCTCTACTGCGGGCTGATGGTTACAGAAGATGGGCCGCGAGCGCTCGAATACAACGTGCGTTTCGGCGATCCGGAGACGCAGGCGATTTTGCGCAGGCTGGACGGCGATTTCGCCGAAATCGCCTGGAGCGTTGCGCGCGGAGAACTGCACCGCGTGAACCCGCGGTGGAGCGAGGAGTCGACGACCTGTGTGGTGATGGCTTCGGCGGGTTATCCCGGGGATTATCCGACAGGGAAGACCGTCACGGGGATCGATGATGCTGAAAAACTCGAAGGGGTCGTCGTCTTTCACGCGGGCACCAGGCTAACCGATACAGGCGCTGTCGAAACGGCCGGTGGGCGAGTGCTCGGCGTTACCGCGCGTGCGGCAACGCTTGAACGGGCAACAGCACAAGTTTACGACGCCCTGAGTCGTATCCATTTCGATGGAATGTATTACAGGCGGGATATCGGAACAAAATAGTTTTTAGTTTAGTTTTGCTACGGAAGACTATTGGTATTACGGTCGACTGAAAAACTGAAAACTAAAAACTGAGAACTGAATTGCTCAGCCTCTTCGCCGCGTTAGCGGCGAAGAGGCTGAGCAGTTACTTTAGTTTTTAGTTTTTAGTTGAGGTCTTGATCGGTAACTAAAAACTAAAAACTAAAAACTAATAACTAATAACTAATAACTGATTCCTAAGGAGAAATGATATGGCAACAAAACAGGCGGATGCCTCAATGATAACGCCGTCCCAGCCCTTCCGAATGCCTACACCGCCGGCTTTCGCGAACGTTTCGGAGGAGCGGCTGCACCGCAAGCAGCGGATGGCGGCTGCATTCCGCCTCTTCGCAAAATTCGGTTTCGATGAAGGGGTTGCCGGTCACATCACTGCTCGGGACCCCGAAAAACCCGATCATTTCTGGGTCAATCCGTTCGGGATGGACTTCAGCCGGATCCGCGTCTCCGATCTCATTCTCGTAAATCACAAAGGCGAGGTCGTCGAAGGCGATTGTCCCGTCAATACGGCTGCCTTTGCCATCCACTCGTCGGTCCATGCGGCGCGGCCCGATTGTGTCGCAGCGGCTCACGCGCACTCCATGTACGGAAAAGCCTGGTCTGCGCTCGGACGGCTGCTCGAGCCGATAACGCAGGACGCCTGCGCTTTCTATGAAGATCACTCTGTCTTCCACGATTATACGGGTGTCGTCTACGATCCGGCGGAGGGACGGCGTATCGCAGATGCGCTCGGAGGCGGCAAAGCCGTCATATTGCGAAATCACGGATTGCTGACGGTCGGTAAATCCGTCGACGAAGCGGCGTGGTGGTTCATCACGATGGAGCGCAGTTGTCACGCGCAACTCCTCGTTGAGGCTGCCGGCGAGCCCCAGCTGATCAGCCACGAAAACGCCAAGCTCACGTCTTTGCAAGTGGGATCGACCATCGCCGGCTGGTTCCAATTCCAACCGCTCTGGGATCGAATTACAAAGGAGCAACCGGATTTGTTCGAGTGATCAGGCGGCTTCTTTTATGACCACATCGCCCCCCGCCGTCTTTTTCGGCCAATCGATGAGACGGATATTTTTGGCGAGGCCCAGTTTTTTCAGCACCCAGATGCCGTACCAGTTGATGTCGACCTCGTACCAGACCAGACCGTGGCGCGCCGCGGCCGGGTGCGCGTGATGGTTGTTATGCCAGCCCTCGCCGAAGCTTATCAGCGCGACCCACCAGTTGTTGCGCGAATCGTCGCGCGTCTCAAATCGCCGGCTTCCCCAGTAATGAGCGGCCGAATTGACGAACCATGTCGCGTGCCACATAAAGACGATCCGTACGAAGACGCCCCATAAAACGAAGCTCCAGCCGCCGATCAGTAATAAAATGGCGCCCAGCGCAACCACGGTCATGAAATGCCAGCGCGATAGCCAGATATAAAATCGATCTTTCGCCAGGTCTGTCACGTAGCGTGTGAGATGTTCGACTTCGCGATGCAGCGAATCACCGTTGAGCATCCAACCCATATGTGACCACCATAACCCGTCGCGCGGCGTATGCGGGTCGCCCTCCCGCTCCGTGTGCGCGTGATGAAGCCGGTGCATCGCAACCCAGGCGATCGGACCGCCCTGAAGTGAGAGCGTGCCACAGATCGCCAGAAAATATTCGAGCCATTTGGGAGTCTTCATACCTCGATGTGTCAGGAGTCTATGATAGCCGATGCCTATCCCCAGGCTTCCTCCGATCCACATTATGAAGATCGCTGTGGCCAGTGCCGTCCAACTGAAATTGAAAAGCGCGATGACGGCACACGCGTGAAAGATGAACATGAAGATCATTGAAGACCAGTTGATCCCTCCACTGCGATGTTTAAAGGTATCTTCGTTTTGCATTCTTCTCCTCAGGTAATGGTTTTCTGTCGGTTAGATCGGATAGCTTACCCCGGCAACTGAAAACCATTTTTTGTTTCGAGCGTTTCAAGCGCGCCACACGAGCGACATGAGTTTTCTGAATTTAGACACTAATGCTCGGGATTTTTGCGATTTGAGCTGAATCTTAACAACCCCGTAAATCCTGTCTAAAGTTAATCGTTGATAATTTCGTCTTTAGTTCTTTCGAAATAGAGGGAGATAGAATCCTAACAGGCTATGGGAATTTTGTGTGTAATAGTTGTGTAATCTTTGTCATTGTGGATATCCACAGACGAATGACGCGGTAACCCTGTAATCAAGCAGAAGGAAGACGCCTCACGCAGCTAAATTAAAGATGGGAAGATACGGATAAATCATTTGCCTCCGCACTGTTATGGCTTCTAGTATAGGCGGGCCATCGCAGCGGACCGGTTAAGTCAATGTAATACTTTCTGGTGAATTCAGTGAAGGGACGCGAAAAGCAAAATAAAAAGTTTCAAAAATTACGTGATAAATACTTTTGTAACATATTACATGAATCTCACATTCACTCGATCAGAGGATTCGGAACGCTATCCATAGCTCTCAGCATTATTCTATTCAGCACATTCATGTCTGGTTGTTGGAAATCGTCCGAGGCCAGGATTGAGAAGATAAAAAAAAATACCTCATCCCTGGCAAGTTCTGACGGTGATAGCGATGGGATTCCCGATGCGGCGGAGTTGCTCACATATGACGATCGCGCGAGTTTCCGGAGCTGGTTCACCAGCATCGCCGAAATGCAATTTTACCAAGTGAGCGATGCATGGACCGAAGAACAGCGCGATTGCGCCGGTCTGGTAAGATTCGCCTGGCGCGAGGCATTACGGCGGCACGACAGGCTCTGGTTTCAGGCGATGGGTGAAGGTTATGAAGCTGTCGCGCCCGATGTGCGCGCTTACACGCTCGACCGCTGCCCGCTCGGCGAAAAACTATTTCGCATCGATTTCGGATCATATGCGGAGAACGATACGAGATTCTCCGAGTTCGCCGACGCTCGCACGCTGAAAAACCATAACACCGTATTTATCGGCCGTGATCCTCGGAGAGCGCAGACCGGTGATCTGCTCTTCTTTCATCAACCGTGGGTGCAGAAGTTCCCCTATCACGTCATGATCTATCTGGGGGCTGCGCGCCATGCATCTGAGGGCGCTACCGATTGGATCGTCTATCACACCGGTTCCTCAAACACGCCTGGAGACGAAGGGGAGGTGAAGAAGGTGAGACTTTCCGCGTTAAATCGCCATCCTGACAAACGTTGGAGGCCGGTTGAAAAAAATCGCAACTTCCTGGGTATCTATCGCCTCAAGATTTTGGAGTGAATAATGAACTGCAACTGTCTATTGCTCAATTTCCAAGTGAGGCTTCGCAAGGAGGGAATCAAACGTGTTTCAAACTAACTCTCATTTCCTCTCCCCCCGTTTTCTCCGTAGTTTGTCTTCTCTGATCGCGTATCTGCTCATCTTTGTGGCAACCGGCACTCTGGCGACAGTTCGGATGCGGGCGCAGGAGCAGCAACCCGCCCGAGCCGTCGCCTCGCCGCAGCCGGTCCCCGCTGTGAAGCCGCGATTCTCTCTCTGACCAACCGCACCTATTCATCTGATGAGAAGGCGCATCTTTACGTATCTTATCAGGGAATAAATTCTCTGGATTTCCGCCTCTACCAGGTCAACGACCCGTTCAAGTTTTTCAGACAGCTCAATAATCCACATCAGATGGGCGAACAGGACCGGGAAGGCGTTGCCGCGATCGCGGCGGCGATAGATCGCGAACCATCGATGCTGGAGCGGGTGCGCTGGTTCAAGCGATCGGTTCACTCCACGGTCAAGAACTATTTCCGCAGCCAGCTCCGCACCGAAGCCCGGGTGGCCTTCAACGGCCGCTTCCGCTCCGGCGATTCGTTGCCGCTCGATTATGCCGAGTACGCCAGCTTGCCGTTTCTCAATCAGGATCAACTTAGAGCGCGCTGGCGCCAGACGCTGCCCGATCTCGCGAATGAATACGACACCCGGGTAATAACGCTCGATCAACGCGAGCCGGGCGTTTATCTGGTCGAAGCGGTGAACGGCAATCTGCGGGCGTATACCCTTGCGGTCGTAACCGATCTGACGATGATCACCAAGACCTCCAAAGACGGCGAATTGATCGTTTTTGCGGTCGACCGCGAATCGGGAGTCCCGCGGAGAGGCGTCAAGGTGCAGGTCGTCAGAAATGCGAGGGTGCTCGCGCAAGGGTCGACCGATCGAGCCGGGCTTCTTCGCACTAGCATTCCCAAAGACTCGAAGCAATCGACTCCAGGGGTCCGGAATGATGACCGGAGAGGCACCGCCGGAACGGAAGATAATCTCATCATGGCACGGGGCGAAGGCGGGTTCGCAATCTCCGACATCAGTCAATACTACTTCGGATGGAATGAAGATTACGAAGAGAGGTATTCACAGAATTCAGCATATTACATTTATACGGAGCGACCGATCTATCGCCCCGCGCAGAAAGTCTATTTCAAGGGCATAGTTCGGCGCATGGGAGAGGACGGTTATAAAAAATTCGATGCGAGCGCCGTCGATGTCTCTATCACCGATCCGGAGGGAAATAAAATATTCGATGGAGAAATGCCGCTCACTCAGCGCGGCACTTTCAACGGCTCGATCGACATCGCCGCCGGGGCTCCCCTCGGAAGTTACGACATCGTTGTCAAAATCAATGCCGTAACGGTTGCGACCGGGAACTTCGCGGTAGCTGAATATAAAAAGCCGGAGTACAAGGTCAAAGTCTCGACACCTAAGCCCTATGTTCCGGTAGGGGAGAAGACCAAATTTACCATCGAGGCGAAGTACTTTTTCGGTGAACCGGTCAAGAATGCCGATGTGACTTACTACATCTATCGCTCACGTTATTACAACCGGTGGTGGAGCGACGGCGAAGATGACGGCATCGGCGCAAGCAACGAGATGGATGAAGGGGACGGTGGAGATTACGGGTACGGCAACGATCTGGTGAATCAAGGGGAGGGCAGACTCGGAGCCGACGGCCGGATGGAGATCGAGTTCAAGGTACCACAATCGGATCCCGAATCCCGATGGGACTACGCCTATCGGCTGGAAGCTCAGGTGACCGATTCGGCGCGAAGAACGATCGATGGCAAAGCAAGTTTCGTTGGGACGCGCGGCAACATCGTCGCCAATGCCACCCTGGAAAAATATGTCTACAACCAGAACGACAACGCGCGGATCAAAATCAAGACGGCAGATTATGAAGGTCGCCCCGTCAGGGCGAAAGTCACGCTCAAATTCGAATCGGTGAAGTACGAACAAAGGAATAAAGAAGCAAATAACTACGACTACGTACAGATCAAAACGGCTCTATCTTCGGCAGACGTCACGACCAATACGGAGGGCGAAGCCGCTTACGACTACAAAGTGCCCGTCGTCGGTTCAATCTACATCAGCACCATCGTCGATGAGGGTGGAAAGAAAATCTTTTCGAATAGCGATTTCATTTATGTCACCGACAGCAACAACGGGTGGGCGGATACGGCAGCGGTTAATTACAACTCGGTCAAAATAATCACGGACAAGAAGAGCTACAGGATCGGCGAAAAGGCGCGCATGCTGGTGATGCTCCCGACAGACAAGGCTCACCTGCTCGTCACCGCCGAGCTCGCGAAAGTGATGGAGGCCAGGCATATTTTTGCTGAAGGGCGTGCAGTCAGCTTCGATCTGGAGATCAAAGAGAGCTATTCGCCCAATTTTTACCTGAATATCGCCTACGTTAAGGACGGTGAGTTGCACGACCACAGTAAAAGCATCGTGGTCCCGGCGCGCGACAAGTTCTTGCAGATCGAGGTCCTGCCCGATAAGAAACAATATAAGCCGCGCGATCCGGCATCCTACACGATCATTGCCCGCAAAGCAGATGGGTCGCCCGCCCCGGGGGTAGAAGTGAGCCTGGGTGTCGTCGACGAGGCGATTTACAGCATACGCCAGGATACTTCGGGCGACATCCGCCGGGCATTTTACGGTACGCGCTATAACAACGTCTTGACGGGTTACTCCAGCCAGTACAATTTCACCGGTTATTCTGGCAATAAGGCAATGGAACTTGCACAGAAAAAGCGGTCGTATCAGCTCGCCGATTTCAAGGATGATAGTCAGTATGCCGAACCGACAATCCGCAAGGATTTTAGGGACACGGCGTTCTGGCAGCCCGGGGCGGTGACCGGGGATGACGGGAAAGCCACGGTGAAGTTCAACCTCCCGGATAATCTGACGACCTGGCGCGCGACCGCACGGGCCGTCAGCGCGGATTTGAAGGTGGGGTCGAAAGTAGACCTGGTGCTCTCGCGCAAAGATTTAATCCTTCGCCTGGAGACTCCGCGCTTTATGACCGAAGGCGATGTCGTCACGATCTCCGGAATCGTACACAACTATCTCGATGCTGATAAATCCACGCAGATCGAATTGAATGTCACCGGCGCCAATCTGCTCGACCCCGCTCAACAGACGGTGACTATAACGAGACAGGGAGAGCACCGTATCGACTGGCGCGTCTCGGCTACCCAGGCCGGCGAAGTGAAATTGCTGGCGAAGGCGAAAACCAGCACCGAATCCGACGGCATCGAACTGCCGCTGGCGGTTGTACCCTCCGGATTGAAGCGGACTCTGGGGAGCGCGGCGGCGATTTCTAAGGAGGACGACGAACAGACTTTCTCGCTCGATCTCCCGGCCGATTCAAATACACAGGCGCGGACGCTGCGTATCGAGGCCGCGCCATCGATCGCCGGGTCGCTCTTCGGCGCACTCGATTACCTGACAGGATATCCTTACGGATGCACGGAGCAGACTATGTCGAGTTTCTTGCCGAACGTCATCGTCGCGCAGACATTGAAAGACGTGAAGTCGGCTTCGATCCGCGCGACCAACGATCTGCCGAAGAAAGTCCAACGAGGTCTCGAGCGGCTCTACGACTATCAGCATTCCGACGGAGGCTGGGGCTGGTGGAAGGATGACAAGACCGATCCGTTCATGACCGCATATGTTGTCGACGGACTGATCATGGCTCGCCGGGCAGGTTTCCAGATCGAGGACTATCGCTTAAAAAACGCCCGCGAGAAGCTCAAACAAATGCTCGATGCGGGAAAATTGGAGGACGGTAAAGCGATCGATCCAGAATCGCGCGCTTATCTCGTCTACGCGTACGGCCTCAGCGGGGACGCGGATGCGCGCTATGTCAACCAACTGTTTGAGAAGCGCGGCGAGCTGCAGCCGTATGGCAGAGCGCTCCTTGCACTGTCGCTCAAGCTGCGAGGGGATCAAACCAGGGCGATGAAAGTCGTCGGCGAACTCGAGCGTTCCGCCAGTGCCACAATATTCGATGCGCACTGGGAATCGAAGAGGCGCCCGATGCTCGATTTCATGGAGGAGGCCGACGTCGAGGCGACGGCCCTTGCCATCAAGGCCCTCGCAACGATCAATCCGGACAGCGATCTGCTGCCGAAGGCGGCGCGCTGGATGGTCGCCAATCGACGCAACGGTTATTACTGGGATTCGACCAAGCACACGGCCTTTGCGATTTACGGTCTGACCGATTACGTCAAGGTGAGCAAGGAGCTGGCGGCGGACTACACGGTCGAGGTTTATCTCAACGACGAACAGGTCCTCGCCAAACGGGTCACCGCTGCGGAAGCGGCGGGCGGGCAGACGTTCGTTTATGAGCGAAACGGCGCGGCATTGGGAGGTACGAACAGGCTTAAAGTCGTGAAGCGCGGGAAGGGCGTACTCTATGCCTCGTCGACGCTCGAGTACTACACCAGCGGCGACAACATCGCGGCGCAGTCAACGCCGAGCCTGAGCATGACGCGCGAGTATCTACGATTGGCGGTTGACGATGAAGCGGGAAAGTGGTCGATCGGGCCGCTCGAGGGACCATTGCGGTCGGGAGATTTGATCGTCGCGCGCTTGAAGATCAAGGGCGCGCGCGGTCAATACATTATGATCGAAGATCCGATTCCCGCCGGATGCGAGCAGGTCGAGCGGGTCAGCGGGATCGATCTCAACAATACCGACGACCGATGGTCTGACTGGTATAGCAGGCGCGAATTCCGCGATCAGCGGACGGTATTCTTCCTCGATTATTTCGACGGCGATACGACTTTCCAGTATGCGATGCGCGTTCAGGTGCCGGGCGAATTCAAGGTGGCTCCGGCCCGCGCCGAGTTGATGTATCAGCCGGCGGTCCAGGCCAATACGGCTAATATGAAAATGAACATCTTGGATAAAAGATGAACTCCGGGAGGGGCCCACAGGTATACCTATGATAAAAGATGTCTTTGCATCGATCTGGGCGGCGGCGCGCAAGATAATTACCAACTGGGGCGCATTATTAATTTCGTTTCTCCTCTATGCGGCCTTGCAAAGCGTGCTTTATCTGCTCATCACGACGCGCGAAGCGACGCTGCTCCAAATATTATTGACTTTCGCTCTGCCGCTGGTCGCGCTCATCCTATTTTTCACACTTCAGGCGTTGGGGCTGAGTTATATACGAATCGGAGTCGGACCCGGGTACCTGCTGAAGCGCGCATTGAAGGACTGCTGGAAGCTGTTGTTAATGAGCGTTCCCCTGATATTGCTAGCTTGGCTGATCATTTACTCAATCGGTACAACCGAAAACCGTCTATTGAATCAGATCTCCGACGCCGCCCAGGCATCGGGGAGGTGGAAGTTGACGGCACTCAACTGGGCTCGCATGTTCCTGCTCTATTTCGCGCTACCCCTGATCGCGATTCATCTATGGATATCGACACTGCACGAAGGTGTCGGCGCCGCCATCAAAAGCATCGGGCGCAGCGTCGCTCGCGCATTCTCGCCGCGATCAATGTTAATTTACCTGCTGGTCGTCGCAGTATTCGGTGCCATATCATATTTCCTGTTCTTCACCAAAACGCCGGTTGCCAATCAATGGGCGGAGTTGTGGTTGTTCGGCACGCGATTGGCCATGGCATTGGTATCCGTATTTCTGGGATGGCTGCTCACTCTGGGATCGCTGGCGGAGTTGACGGCCCATTGGGCAATGAGCGAATTGGAATCCGTGCCGCGAGCAGTAACCGGCGAGTCTTCAGCGTCGACCGAATAATGAAACGCGCGATAGGCATCAAGAAAATAAGTAATGAGCTCAAGGCGCCGGAGGCGCATCCCGCCAGGGGTATCTGCTGGGTTTATATCACAGGATATATCCTGGGCATTTTTCTTCTGTCATCGTGTGCGAAGCATGAACCTTCACCACCCACATTTTCACGCGATTCCGCGGGTGATAACGATGATTCGCTGCAAAAAGCCGCAACCGACGCACTCGGTGATCGGGAAGGCGCGGTAATCGTTATCGACCCGAACACCGGTCGATTGCATGCAGTCGTCAACCCACGCCTGGCTTTCGAACAAGCCTTTCCTCCCGGTTCGGCTATTAAGCCTTTTACGGCGCTCTCCGCCATGCGTGCCGGGTTAGTTGACCGCGGAACTGCCCACTTGTGCCGGACGCGCTATGAACGTGGAGGATTTACGATCGTCTGCGCTCACCGGCGAAGCGCCTCGCCATTCGATCTGCCGCATGCCCTGGCATACTCCTGCAACGATTATTTCGCGCAGGTCGGCGAGCGCCTGAGCCAGGGCACGTTCAATGCGACGCTCAACCGTTTCGGCTTCGGCGCGCGCACCGGCGTGAGCGCCAACGAGGCGGCAGGCGTCCTGCCGCGCGGCGAATGGCATGTCGCCTCGGCGCTCGGCGAAAGCGAGAGCCTGTTAGTTACGCCGATCCAGTTGATGGCTGCTTACACCGCGCTCGTCAACGGCGGCCGCCTCTACCGC
The DNA here is from genome assembly GCA_963796275.1 of uncultured Acidobacteriota bacterium. Taxonomy (GTDB): domain Bacteria; phylum Acidobacteriota; class Blastocatellia; order RBC074; family RBC074; genus JAKEHZ01. Next base: position 727,109 of record CAWCKY010000006.1, read on the forward strand.
CCGCAGGTCAGAAACAGGCGGGATGTACTTCCATCGGCTCATCTGAACATCGTCCCGATACACCGCGCCGCACTGATCGAGGGAATGCGCGGCGCGGTGAAATACGGGACAGCTGGGACAGCCGGGCTCGGGAGATTGCCGTCATATGTTTTCGGCAAGACCGGGACCTCGACATCGAGCAACGGTTTCCGGACACAGGGCTGGTTTGTCGGTTTTTTAGCTGATGGTGATTCAGCCGAAGCTCCGCGCGAAGATCAAATCAGGCTCGGCGTACTGGTTTTTCTCAAACGGGCGCACGGATCACAATGCGCAGAAGTGGCGGGAAAGATTTTCGATTACGGATTGCGGATTGACGGCTTGGGAGAAAAAGATGCGGGAAAGGGGAGTCGGGGCGATGAAATAAATTCGCCCAGTCGTGCGGTCGCTTCCAGTCCGCCATTCGCTATCCACCATCCTCAAACAGTAAGTGTTCGTTCGATCAGCGAGAAGCTCACGCGCGAGCTGCCATTGGAGGAGTACCTCATTGGAGTGCTCGAAGCCGAATCCGGCGTGGAAGTCGAGCCCGAGGCTTTGAAAGCGCAGGCCGTCATCAGCCGGACTTTCGCGCTGAGGAATACCGGGCGACACGAGCGCGAAGGATACGATTTTTGCAGCACGACGCATTGTCAGCGCTTCGTCTACTCAAAAAAACAATCGAACTCAGCGCGCCGTCGCGCCGTCGAAGAGACTATGGGTGAAGTCCTGCAGGATGGGATGGGCCAACTCGTCGACGCATACTTTCATGCTGCCTGCGGAGGTGTGACGGCGAATATCCGGGCATTGTGGGGCAGTCCCTCGCCTTCTTACCTGCGCGGCGTGCGCGATGATTTCTGCGCGACGATGCCGCATTATCGCTGGACACAGACTATTCCGGCCGCGCAGTTGGTTAAAGCGTTGAAGAGCGATGCGCGCACGGACATCGGACCGGAGATCAATGCGATTCTCGTCAGGAAACGCGACGCGACGGGAAGGGCCGAGTTGCTCGCACTCGAGGGGGTGCGCCGCCGTCTTGTCAGTGGATGGGATTTCAAGATTATCGTCGGTCGCAGCCTGGGGTGGCAGATGATCAAGAGCTCTCGTTTTGATGTCTCGCGTTCAGGCGGAGACTTCGTCTTCCGCGGCAGCGGCTTCGGTCACGGTTTGGGTTTGTGCCAGGAAGGCGCCCACGCCATGGCGAGCCGCGGGATGAATTATCGGCAGATCCTCAAGCATTATTTTCCCGGCACACGGGGAATGCGCGACATGCGGAGCAGACGAAGCATGCTGGACGGCAAAGACATGCGGGACACGATGAAATTGTTGGTGAGTTTCCCGGGTGGTCCCGTATCCGGGGATGCTGGAATAATCGACCGGAAATCGCAAAGGGGAAGTTGGAAACTGATAGCGAGCGAGAACTTTCGTGCGAGTTTCTCCCGTGAGGCAGATAGGCGATCGGTTGAAAATGTATTACGGCTGCTTGAAGCCGCGCGCACAGACCTGTTAAATCGGCTGCAAATGGCGTCGGTCCAATTGCAGGAATCGAAACCATTCGAGGTTGTGATTCACGAAACCACGGCAGATTTCATCACCGCTACCGGTCAATCGGGACTGGCCGCCGGAGCGACGCGTGAAAGGCGAATCGAGTTGCAGCCCTTGACCATCCTAAGGAGGCGCGGCATTCTCGATTCGACCCTGCGTCATGAATTGGCGCACGCTGTCATTGAAGTATTGAGCGATGGCCGCGCGCCCCGCTGGTTGTCGGAAGGTTTGGCGATCTACGTCGCGGGTGAAGGCGCAGCGATGTCGCGCATCGCCGAAAAACAGCGGCTAACGCGCGAGGAATTGGAACGGAAGCTATCGCGGCCCGCTCCGGCAAAGGTCATGCGCGAATTGTACGCGGCGGCATATCGCCAGGTCATAGCTATGATTCGGTCGGAGGGTGAAGATATCGTCTGGCGGCTCGTAGCTGAAGCGCGTAATTCGTCCCTGGTTTAAGCATGAATAATACGGATGACGAAGATGAGAATACGCAGACTACCATTAACACGACTGCATACCGCCCGCCCGAGGAGATCGCCGCTGACGAGTTGCGCTGCGTGCAGTGCGGTGCTCCCGTGCCGAATATAGCGTGCGGACGGATCATGCCATGTCGATCGTGCGGGTTTCCCTATCCTTTGGGCGATTGCTCGGATTATGCGGAAAATTGATCCTGCCTGAATTTGTTCTGAGAGATCAGCCAGCAGCGTTCAACAGCCATCAAAAAGCGACCTGATGCCTCCCGATAAGCTTGACTGAACAATCCTAGCTTTGAAATACATTGACAATCCCACAGCAAGCCGTGTATAAAGACCCTCTTGTGTAGAAATGAGACGATACTTTCTTGAAAAGTACCGAACAAACATAAAAGAACAGATACTGAAGAACAGATACTGAAGACACGAACACATAATGACAAACTACACAAGATACGAATACACGAGTAACGAATATAAGAATATAAGAAGTTACGAAAACAGAAGTAACGAATACAGAAGAAAGCAGGTATAAAATGTCACGATCAACGCGATCAGAAAGACTAATGCTCTTACCTGATACAGGGCTTAGTAGACGGCCCGCAGAATTCTCTTTTAGTCTCACCTCGATTCTTTCCTGCCAAATCGCCTGCTCCTGTTGTTGCTGCTGTTGTTGTCGCTAGCCTCTCGATTGCAGTTCATATTTCTGCAATCGATCTCAATCCCAAAAAATTAACTAACTTAAGTTTGCCGGTTGAATTGTATTCGATCAGGTGAGCAGGTTCAGAATGCAGCCTTTAATTGGTTGCCGAATCGCGTATTCGCGTTTGCGGAGACGACTATGAAAGAGAACAAGGTCGAACGACTGAAAATTGAAAAAGACGGCCTCGACGTGTGGCAGGACATTGAGCGTTATGCGCAAACGGGATTCGACACGATCGATCCCGGCGACATGGATCGCTTCAAGTGGTATGGCCTTTATACCCAGCGACCCGTGGAAGACGGTCGCTTCATGATGCGCGTAAAGGTGCCCAATGGAATCATCAGCGCCGAGCAGCTCGCGACTATCGGCTGGCTTTCACAGGTTTATGGACATTCCACCGGAGATATCACGACGCGACAGGGAATTCAGATTCACCATCTGCGCATCGAAGATATTCCGCATGCCATCAACGAATTGAAGAAGGTCTCCCTAACCACGCAGGAGGCCTGCGGCGATGTCGTACGCAATGTCGTCGGGTGCCCGCTGGCGGGGATCGATGACAATGAGATCATCGACGCCTCGCAACTGGTGGATCAGGTTGTAAAACAGTTCATCGACAACCGCGATTTTTCTAACCTGCCGCGCAAATTCAAAATTTCCATCACCGGCTGCACCCATCAATGCGCGCAACACGAGATCAACGACGTCGGCCTGGTCGCCGTCACCAATAATGATGGGGAGGTCGGGTTCGATCTCTGGGTCGGCGGCGGACTCGGCGCGAAGCCGTATCTGGCCAAACGTCTCGGGGTCTTCGTCTGGTACGACGAAGCGGTCGAGGTCATCACGCGCATCGTCGAAATCTTCCGCGACCACGGTTACCGGGACGACCGGCGCAAGGCGCGTCTGAAGTTTCTGGTAGCCGATTGGGGCGTTGAAAAGTTCCGCGATGAGCTCGAATTACGGTTGGGACGCAAGCTCGATGACGGTCCTCAAACAGATGTTCCTGAAATTCAAAAACGCGATCACACAGGCGTCTATGAACAGCGCCAGTATGGGCTGTATTACATCGGCGCGGCTGTGCTGCGCGGCCGGATTTCAGGCGAGCAGATGAGCGCGGTAGCGGGACTGGCTCGGCGTTATGCGAACGGGCGCATTAGATTGACCAACGCACAGAATCTGATCGTGCTCGACGTGCCGGCGGAAAACATCGTTACGCTGAGCAACGAGCTGGCACTGCTCGGTCTCGATCCTTATGGCTCGCCATTTCGCCGCGGTACGGTCTCGTGCACGGGCCGCCAGTTCTGTAAGCTGGCCGTCGTCGAGACCAAAGAGCGCGCAGAGGAGATCATTCTTTACCTGGAGCAGACTAACCCGGATTTCAGCGATGACATCCGCATCAGCGTGACCGGCTGCGTCAATTCGTGTGCGCAGTATCAGATCGCCGATATCGGCCTGGTCGGGGTGAAAGGGCAGGAGAATGGGGCAGAAGTCGACTTTTTCCAGGTCCACCTCGGCGGGCATCTGGGGCAGGGAGCGGCGTTCGGGAGAAAAATCTCCAAACGCGTCCGGGTCGAGGAGACCAAATTTTATATCGAGCGGGTTCTCCGCACTTACCGTTCGCAGCGGCGGGCGGGAGAACTGTTCTATCAGTTCATCGCGCGCCACGATGCGAGAGCATTGGAGATGATCGATGAGCTGGAGAGCGTAGAGATGGCCGCTGTATAAGTCTGAATTACAGCAGCCAATGTTCTTCGTGAGCGTTTTGTTTATGGCGATCATTGATGAGACATAGTTTGTAACCCTGCTTGTCACATCCGAAAACAAGCAGAAGAAGGAGGGAAAGATACTGAAATGAGTTTAATTGATCCACACGGGGGGAAACTGATTGACCGGGAATTGCGCGGGGCAGAGCGCGAAGCGCTGCTGCGAGCATCGGTGAAAATGCCGAGTATTTCGGTCAACGCACGTGCTGAGGCCGACCTTGAGCTTATCGCATCCGGCGCGCTATCGCCGCTCGAAGGATTTATGGGCGAAGCGGATTACGTTTCGGTCAGAGACAACCGGCATCTGGCGAACGGATTGGCCTGGACGATACCCGTCACCTTGTCGGCCACCGATGATGTGAGCGGAACCCTGCACACCGGCGATGATGTTGCTCTGCGCTCGCGCGATGGGCGATTGGTCGCCGTGCTGCATCTCGCCGAGATTTTCAAATATGACAAAGCGCTCGAAGCCCAGCAGGTGTACCGGACTACCGAAGAGAAGCATCCAGGCGTGAACGCGATTTATGGGCAGGGCGATTATCTGCTCGGAGGCCGCGTCAGTCTGATCGAAGCGCCGAACCGCCAGGAATTCGGGCCTTATCGTTTTTCGCCGCGGGAGTTGCGAGCGCTCTTCACCGAGCGGGGTTGGAAGAGCGTCGTCGCCTTTCAGACGCGCAACCCGGTGCATCGGGCGCACGAATATATTCAGAAATGCGCGCTTGAGACCGTCGACGGGTTGCTGTTGCACCCCCTCGTGGGCGAGACGAAAGCCGATGATATCCCGGCGCCCGTTCGGATGCGGGCATATGAAGTGATCATCGAGCATTACTACCCGGTCTCGCGTACTCAACTGGCCGTGCTGCCGGCTGCGATGCGCTATGCCGGGCCGCGTGAAGCCATCTTTCACGCGATCATCCGCCAGAACTATGGTTGCTCGCATTTCATCGTCGGGCGCGATCACGCGGGGGTGGGCAATTATTACGGAACATATGACGCGCAGCGAATCTTCGGCGATTTCGCACCGGGCGAGTTGAAAATCACCCCGATGTTTTTCGACAACACCTTCTTCTGCCGCAAATGCGATGGAATGGCTTCGGCCAAAACCTGCCCGCACGATCCGGACAATCACGTCAGTTTGAGCGGCACCAAAGTCCGCGAAATGCTGGCGCGCGGAGAAGTACCTCCGTCTGAATTCACGAGGCCGGAAGTGGCATCGGTTTTGATCGACGCGCTGAAGGTCGTTGGAGTGTAGTCAGTTTACAGTTTACAGTTTTCAGTTCTTAGCTCTCAGATGCGAACTAAAAACTAAAAACTGCAAACTGAAAACTGCAAACTGAAAACCGAATGGGGCGGTGTAGCCAAGTGGTAAGGCGAAGGTCTGCAAAACCTTTATTCGCCGGTTCGATTCCGGCCGCCGCCTCTCATTAAGGAATTAAGGAAAGGATCAATGTCAAAAGGTTTTACGCTTTGGTTTACCGGATTATCAGGGGCAGGGAAGACGACGCTGACAAATGCGATTTTGCCGCATCTGCTCGAGCGAGGCGTCAGGGCCGAAGTTCTTGACGGGGATGAGGTGCGCACCAACCTGAGCAAAGGGCTCGGGTTTTCCAAAGAAGATCGCGATACCAACATCCGGCGGATCGGTTACGTCGCCCGCTTGCTCTCCCGCAATGGCGTGGGGGTGATTGCGGCGGCAATCTCGCCTTACCGCGAAATCCGCGACGAGGTGCGGCGTTCCATCCAGTCAGATGGCGCGGCTTTTGTCGAAATTTATGTCACTGCGTCGCTGGAGGCATTGATAGAACGCGACGTGAAGGGGCTGTACAAGAAAGCTCTGGCGGGTGAGATAAAACAGTTCACCGGCGTAAGCGATCCTTACGAACAGCCGAACAATCCTGAGCTGGTCATCGAAAGCGATAAGGAGACAGTCGCCGAGAGCGCGACGAAGATCATCGTCACTCTCGAGAAGCTCGGGTTGCTGGCATCGAATCAGAAATTGGGAGCGATGATATGAAACGGGGAAAGGTTTATCTGGTTGGCGCGGGGCCGGGCGATCCCGGTCTACTGACGCTCAAGGCGAGAGATCTTATCGCCGCAGCCGATTGCATCATCTACGACTATCTGGTCAACCCGAAGATTCTGGAACACGCGGGGCCGCGCGCGGAATTTATCTACGTCGGCAAACGCGGGGTGGAGAGCTCGTGGACGCAGGCTGAGATCAATCGCCTGCTGGTTGAAAAGGCCGGGGAGCATTCAGTAATCGTCCGGCTCAAAGGCGGCGATCCTTTCATTTTCGGGCGCGGCGGGGAGGAGGCGGAGATGCTGGTCGATTCGGGAGTGGAGTGGGAGGTCGTCCCGGGAGTGACTGCCGGATCATCGGTCGCCGCATACGCGGGGATACCCATCACGCATCGCGGGTTGAGCAGTTCGGTCGCTTTTGTGACGGGCCACGAAGACCCGGCGAAACCGCAATCGGCGATCCGGTGGGAGCATTTGGCTAACGGCGTCGATACGCTCGTCTTTTTTATGGGCGTGGCGCGCGCCCGGGAGATCGCGGAACGGCTCGTGGAACACGGCCGCAGTTCTGAAACGCCCGTCGCTGTAGTCCGCTGGGGAACTTACGATCACCAGGAGACTTACATAACCACGCTCGCAAACCTGGCGGACCTGACCGCCCGCGAGCAAGTCGCTTCGCCCGCGCTTATCGTGGTTGGAGATGTGGTTAAGCTTCATGAGAAGTTGCGGTGGTTTGAGGAACTGAAAGAGGTTCCGTTCGCTCATCGCAACTTCCCTAATCCATTTTTGGAGGCGCTGGCGGGATAAGCGCACACGGGGCACGGGGCACGGGGCACGGGGGCAAACGGGCGACAGGGAAGAATGACCGAGATCAAACGCGATTTTTCGCCTGCCGTCTGAATATCTCCTGAGGCTTCTTCGCCCGGTCACAAAATCTGTAATCGAATGCGCTACTACCCTATTTATCTCGACCTGAAAGATCGCGCCGTCCTGGTAGTCGGTGGAGGGGCGATCGCTGAAAGCAAAGCGCAGCAACTTAACGAGGCGGGCGCGCGGGTTCGAGTTGTAAGTCCAACGCTTACACCGCTGCTTTCCGGATGGGCGGCGCGCGGAGTGATCGAGCATGTTCCCGGCCGCTTCAAAGAGGATGATTTGAAAGATGTTTATCTTGTCATCAGTGCCGCGGATGATCAGGCGGTAAACGAAGAGGTGGCGCGACTCGCCGCGGAGCTTGGATTGTTGATAAACGTCGTCGATCAGCCCCCGTTGTGCAATTTCATTACTCCGGCACTGGTGACGCGCGGCGATCTGCAGGTCAGCGTATCGACCGGAGGAGGCAGCCCATCGCTCGCGCAGCGCGTTAAGCGGGAAGTCGCCGCATCGATCGGCGAAGAATACGGCGAGTTGCTCAAAATTGCCGCCGAGATGAGGGTTGATGCGAAACAACGAATACCGGATTTTGAGAGACGGCGCAAAGTTTTACACGAGTTTGTCGAATCAGAAGCGCTGGATCTGATCCGCGCGGGAAAATACGAAGAGGCTCGTGAGCTCGCGCGTTCGTTATTGGAAGCCAACGGCGTGCGGACGGTAAGGTAGGTTGTCCAACGCGGAGAGCTTCCCTGAAGCAAATACATTAATCACGATATTTTCAGCGGAGGAGGAGAGAATGATCGATAGCCTGGAAGAGCTGGCGGAAGTTGAAATAGACCAACTGGCGCAGCGTTTTGAATCGAGCAGCGTTGAAGAAATCCTCGAATGGGCGGTCGACCGATTCGCGCCGAGTCTGGTAATGACATCGAACTTCGGCGCCGAAGGCGTGGTCGTCATCGATAAGCTGGCGCGCGTCGCGCCGCACGTCCCCGTCATTTATCTTGAAACCGGGTTCCAGTTCGGCGAGACGGACCAGCTCAAAGAGAGAATTCGCGAACGCTACCGGATTAATATCGTCGAACAACGCGCGGAGTTGAGCGTCGTCGAACAAAACCGGCTCTATGGCAAGAAGCTTTACGAGCGCGATCCGGACCTGTGTTGTCGCATACGCAAGGTCGAACCGCTCAAGCAGGCGCTCAGTGGATACGATGGCTGGATCGCGGCGCTGCGGCGGGATCAGTCGCCGTCGCGGGCGAACATCGGCGTGGTCGAATGGAACGCGCGCCATGGGCTGGTAAAAATCCATCCTCTTGCCGCCTGGACGCGCCGCGATGTATGGGATTACATAATGAGCAATAAACTGCCTTATCATCCGCTTTATGACGATGGTTATGCGAGCATCGGTTGCAAACCCTGCACGCGCCGAGTGGTTGCCGGCGCGCATGAACGAAGCGGTCGGTGGGAGGGGCAGGGCAAGCTGGAGTGCGGTATTCATCTCTGAGATGCAAAAGTCTTTTGTCTTTTTATATTTGCCTGAATATAATGGTATGATACGGCTTCTCAGTTAAGCGGTCAGGAGAAGTCAAATTCGGAAAATATTCCACACTGAAGCAAGAACCAGGGAGCAGAAAATCTACAAAGGGCATGGTGTCTCTCAATAACACTCATTGCCGAATGTATGCACAGAAAACACTGGCGCTAATCTTTGCGCTGGCCTTGATCTTTGTATTGTCGGCTTGCCGCCGCAAATCGGATGTAGCGAAGGAGGCCACGGTCACCGTTTACGGGTTTAGCGTGGTGAAAGAGCCGCTCGAGGGGGAAATCTTCCCGGCATACGAGAAGCTCTGGTTAGAAAAGACAGGACAGCAACTGACTTTCACTCCTTCCTATGCGGGATCCGAACTTGTGACGAACCAGATCATCTCCGGGGTCGAAGCTGACGTGGCGATCCTCGCGATCGAGCGGAATGCCGATCGTCTGGTGGAAAGTCACGTGACGAATCACAACTGGCGCAGTCTGCCCTACGGAGGGATCGTCAATAAGACGCCGATGGTGATTCTCGTGCGGCAGGGCAATCCGAAACGCATCCGCGACTTCAGCGACCTCGCTAAGCCGGGTGTGAATTTGATACATTGCGATCCCATTTCATCAGGCGCCGGCCAATGGTCGCTGCTTGCCGTTTATGGATCGGAACTGATCAAGTCCGAGAAGCGGACCGGCAGGCGCGACAAGAAGAAGGCGTTCGAACTGCTGCAACAGGTCTGGAAAAATGTGATCACGCGGCCGCTCTCGGCGCGCGAAGCCCGGACGCAGTTTGAGAGGCGCGAAGGGGATGCTCTTATCACATACGAACTGGAGGCGTTGCAACTCCTCGAAAAGAACTTGGGAGATGTAATGATAGTTCCGCCTGCTACGATCTTCAGTGAGCATCCGGTGGTGATCATCGACGACCATATGCCGGCGGCCAAATTCGCCATTGTCGAATTGTTTGTACGTTACCTTTGGGAGAGACCGGCGCAGGAGGCTTGGGTGAAGTCGAGATTCCGGTCGGTGACCGATGAGAGTCTGAATGCCAAATTTGCCAAGATTGAGATGCCATTTTATGTGAAAGACCTGGGCGGGTGGGAACACGCATATCCGGAGATCGTGGATGGCGTGTGGAAGCGGGATATCCAGAAAGAGAAGTAAATTGCGCTTATGAGTAGTAAGGTAATGACTCCGCCGGGGGTTGGTGTCGACCTGGCCCGTCCTCTGGGAATCAGCTTCATTATTGCGGCGATGATGCCGCTCGTCATCTTGCCGCTCGCCTCGATCTTCATCTTCGGTTTCAGTAAGGGGCCGGCACACTTCTTCGAGGCGTTGATGGCGCCGGCGGCGCTCTCGTCGCTCCGGTTGAGCCTGCTGACGAGCAGCATCGCGACGGTCTGTAACGTGATCTTCGGGTTGATCGCGGCTTACGTCATGAGCAGGCATGATTTTAGAGGCAGTTCGGCATTGATGATCATCATCAGCCTGCCGACAGCGATACCGACGGCGGTTGCGGGGTTCGCTCTCCTTTTATTATGGGGTCGTAGTGGATTGCTCGGACAGTTCCTCGAACATACCGACTACCATATTATGTTTACGACCTCGGCTATCATTCTGGCCAATATCTTCGTGACCTTCCCTCTGGCTTTCGGGGTGATCAAGCCGGTGCTCGATAATCTCGATACGACATACGAATATGCGGCGGAGACGATGGGCGCATCGCGCTGGCAGACGTTTCGTTTTGTGGTTCTGCCGAGCCTGCGCGGCGCAATCTATACGGGCGCGTTGCTGACCTTCGCGCGGTCGATCGGAGAGTTCGGATCGACGATTATGGTGAGCGGCAATCTGGCGATGAAAACGCAGACCGCGCCGCTTTATATCTACTCGAAATTCAATGAAGGCGATGTCGAAAGCGCGAATGCGATCGCGGCAGTGCTCGCCATTATTTCGTTAGCCATATTTTCACTGATTATTTTTTCGCGTAAGAGACTGGAAAAATGATTGACCACAGAACAATACGAACTGAAACACATAAAGCGCAAAAGGAGCAATTTGCGTTTGTTGTCGCACTATTTGTGATTTTTGTGGTGAGTTATTCCCACAGAGGAGGAACGAGATGGCGAGAGAAATGGTAGCTCCCTTACACGAAACTCATGCCTCTATCGATCCCAAAGCCGGAAAGCGCGAAGCACTGCGAGTTGTCGGCTTGAGCAAATGGTTCGGTTCTGAAAGAGTCCTCGACGATGTGAGTTTTTCCATAGCCGAGGGCGGCAGCCTGGTCCTGCTGGGACATTCGGGAAGCGGAAAAAGCACGACCCTGCGCATCATCGCCGGTTTGATCGAACCTGACGCGGGAGAGGTCTATTTGCACGGAAGACATATCGAGCATCTCCGTGCGCGCGAGCGCAATATGGGTATTATCTTCCAGAACTATGCGCTCTTTCCGCGCATGACGGTGGAGGAGAATATCGGCTTCGGATTGCGCATTCGTGGCATGAACAAAGAAAAACGAAAAGTGATAGTCGATGAATTGTTGGGGATGACGGGGTTGTACGAGCAACGAGACAAGTACCCGGCGCAGCTCTCCGGAGGCCAGCAGCAGCGCGTGGCGATCGCTCGTGCGCTGGCCTACAAGCCCGAGCTGCTCCTCTTCGATGAATCGTTCAGCGCCCTCGACCCGCACACCCGAGTCAGCCTGCGACGCGAAATAAGGGCCTTGCTGCGGAGACTGCGCGTGCCCTCTCTTTTCATTACCCACGACCAGGAAGAGGCGATGGAACTGGGCGATGAAATAGCCATCCTTAACGGCGGGCGATTGGAGCAGATCGGCGCTCCCGATGAGGTCTACAACAGCCCGCAGACCGAATTCGTCGCTACTTTCCTCGGAACTGCGAATGTCGTCGAGGGGAGCTGGCGCGATGGTTTGATCGCGCTTGACTGCAATCGGGTCCTCTCTCCGCCCAGGCCCGCGCCGCCGAAGGTGTCGGAGAGAGTCAAAATCGTCTTTCGGCCCGAGGACATCACGCTTGGCCCGCCGACCGGCCTCGTCGAAACCCCTTATCATCTGGGCGGCGGCGAAGTGATCGATGTATCCTTCACGGGCGCATCGGAGAACGTTATGATTCGATTGCTGCCCAAAGGCGAGAAAGAACTATCGCCGAATGCCGTCTCCGACAAGAAATGCGACTTTGTCATCAAAGTATTACGGACGAAGTGGGATTCCCGGAAATTGAAGCTCGCCCCGGGCGAGGTGGTTTCGGTCGGTCTCAAGTCGTATAAGATCTTAAGGGGCTGATACTGGATTCGCCCTTTTGGGGTAGCAAAAAGCAAAAAGGGCAAAAGAAGGGGACAAAAAGGGCAAAAATCATGCTTGTCCTTTTTGTCCCTTTTTGTCTTTTTCGCTTACATAGTTAAAATCAACACGCACAAAAATGAATCAGACTAACGTAAATCTAAAACTCGATTACACCATACTTTGTGAAGACGTGCGCGTTGAGGCGGCGAACCATCTGAGCCTTATGGGGGTGACACATCAAATCGTCGTACCGCAATTACCCATAACGCTGATTAAGTTTGCAGTAGTCAACCACTGGCATGGCGAGGGGCAATATTTAAGCGAGGTTCGTATTCTGACACCCGATTATTCGCAGCCCGTTGCTGTATCACAACCGTCCAGCTTTGTCGTGCCGCCCGATGGGTACGCCGACAACGTCACGATCTTCGTAAACACAAGTTTCTTTCAACCCGGCAATTACATCGTGCAGACTCTGATCAACTCGTCTCTGTTTGCCGAGCGCGTCTTGCCGGTTATGCTCATCGACCAACAACCGGTCAATCAGAGTGAGCGAGTCCACTGAATTTTTTATATCGGCAGGAGATTGAATGTCAGAAAAAATCGATAACCTTGCAATCAATACAATCCGCACGCTCGCAATGGATGGCGTCCAGAAGGCGAATTCCGGTCACCCTGGTATGCCTATGGGGATGGCGCCGGCCGCCTACGTGCTTTGGACCAAGTTCCTACGGCATAACCCGAAAAATCCCCGGTGGGCGAATCGCGATCGCTTCGTGCTTTCCGCGGGTCACGGCTCGATGCTTCTATACAGCCTGCTGTTTCTGACCGGATATGAGGACTATCCGCTCGATCAATTGAAGCAGTTCCGCCAATATGGAAGTTTAACCCCGGGCCATCCGGAGTCCGAGCTCTCGCAGGCGATCGAAACCACCACCGGCCCGCTCGGACAGGGTTTCGCCAATGGCGTCGGAATGGCCATAGGAGCCGAATATCTCGCATCTTATTTCAATCGCCCGGGCCATAATCTCTTTGATTATTATATTTACGCAATCGTCTCAGACGGAGACCTGATGGAGGGAGTGGCATCGGAGGCCGCGTCAATGGCCGGTCATTTGAAACTCGGTCGCTTAATCTACCTCTACGACGACAACCATATATCGATCGATGGGACCACGGAATTCGCTTTCACGGAAGACAGGGCCAAACGGTTTGAAGCTTACAATTGGCACGTGCAGACGGTGAGCGATGGCAACGATCTGGCCGCCATCGAAAAGGCCATCCGCAACGCGCAGGCTGATCCTCGCCCTTCTATCATTTGCGTTAGAACCATCATCGGCTACGGCAGTCCGAACAAAGCGGGCACGGCAAAAGCGCACGGCGAGCCGCTCGGCGTCGAGGAGGTGAAGCTGAGCAAGCAAAACTTAGGCTGGCCGTACGAAGAGCCGTTCTACGTGCCTGAAGAATCATTGAAGAAATTCCGCCAGGCGATCGATCGCGGCGCGCAACTGGAAAGTGAATGGAACGCGAGGTTCGAAGCCTATGCGAAAGAGCATCTCGAACTGGCCGCATCCTGGCGCGCGTGGTACGGCGGCCATTTGCCCGAGGGATGGCAATCCAAGATGCCGGTTTTCCCGACAGATAAGCCTATGGCGACGCGCGAGGCGTCAGGTAAGGCGCTCAACGCCTTCGCCAATGCGCTGCCGATGCTCATCGGCGGTTCGGCAGATTTGCGCCCATCCAACAATACGTTCCTCGAAGGAATGGGAGAATTCCAGCCGGGCAATTACTCGGGTCGCAATTTCCATTTCGGCGTGCGCGAACACGCGATGGGATCGGTCATGAACGGAATCGCGCTGACCAGACCCCTGATTCCATTCGGCGGCACTTTCCTGGTCTTCTATGACTATATGCGCCCGCCGGTGCGGCTGGCCTCTATGATGGGTATTCAGGTAATCTATGTTTACACACATGACAGCATAGGACTCGGTGAGGACGGCCCGACGCATCAACCGGTCGAGCATCTGATGGGACTGCGGGCCGTGCCGAATCTGACGCTGATCCGTCCGGCTGATGCGAATGAGACTGCGGTAGCGTGGCGCGTGGCGCTGGAGAATAGCCATGGACCCACCGCGCTCGCTTTGACCCGGCAGAAGCTCCCGGTATTCGACCGCACGAAATATGCTTCCGCAGAGGGATTGGCCAGAGGCGCTTACATCTTGAGCGAATCGCCGGGGGGTAGGTTGGATGCGATCCTCATCGCCACGGGTTCCGAGGTGTCAGTGGCCATCGAAGCGCAAGATAAGCTTGCGGCGCAGGGCATAAACGCCCGCGTGGTGAGCATGCCTAGCTGGGAGTTATTCGATAAACAACCGCGCTCTTATCGCGATGAGGTGCTGCCGTCCCGTATAAAAGCGCGCCTTGCGATTGAGGCGGGCGTGACGCTCGGTTGGAGTAAATATGTCGGCGAAACGGGTGAGGTGATCGGGCTCGATCGGTATGGAGCTTCATCGCCATATCAGGTAGCGATGGAGAAATTGGGGTTTACGGCGGAGAATGCGGTCGTGCGTGTGAAAGCGATGATTGGAAAATAGGGCCCTGATCATTGTTCTTGCCACCGGAGATTATATGTAAGACGGAAAATCATTTCCTGTCTTACACTCTAGTGGCAGAGACGGAAGAGGAGTTTGATGGCAACAGCAGCTAATCGTTTACCTCCCGGTCCGAGACCGCTTCTCCCCACCTCGAATATCATCGCTATGCGCCGCGACCGTTGTGGGTTTTTGACCAGGCTCGCGCGCGAATATGGAGATCTGGTCTATTTTAAACTCGGACAGCAGCCTGTTTTTCTGCTCAACCATCCCGACTACATTCGAGACGTACTCGTCACGCACAATAAAAATTTCATGAAGGGCGAGGGGCTTCAGCGGGCAAAACGGCTGCTGGGAGAAGGTTTGTTGACGAGCGAGGGAGAGTTTCATCTGCGCCAGCGCCGGTTATCGCAGCCAGCTTTCCACCGGCAACAGATCGCCGGGTACGCCGCGACGATGGTCGATTACGCTGAGCGGATGCGCGACGGCTGGAAAGAGGGAGAGACGGTCGAGATGTCCCGCGAGATGATGCGTCTGACGCTCGCGATCGCGGGCAAGACTCTCTTCGATGCCGATGTTGAGTCCGAGGCCGATGAAATAGGCGATGCGTTGAGCCGGGCGATGGCATTATTCAATAATCTGACGGTGCCGTTCTCACATTTGCTCGAAAAGTTGCCTCTGCCTGCAGTGCGCCGGTTTCATAAAGCCAGGGAGCGGCTCGATGCCACCATCTATCGAATGATAGATGAGCGGCGCAGAAGCGGCGATGCCGGGGGTGATCTGCTCTCCATTTTGATACAAGCGCGCGACGAGGAAGGTGACGGAACAGGGATGACCGATGAGCAATTGCGCGACGAGATGATGACCATTTTCCTGGCGGGTCACGAAACGACGGCCAACGCTCTCACGTGGACGTGGTATCTGTTATCGCAAAACCCCGATATCGAAGCCAAGTTGCACCGTGAGGTTGATGATGTGTTACGGGGACGTTTGCCGATCGCTGATGACTATCCGAATTTGAGTTACACCGAAATGGTCTTCGCCGAGTCGATGCGATTGTACCCGCCCGCATGGATCATCGGACGCCGGGCGCTCAATGATTATCAGATCGGTGATTATTTCATTCCGGCACGTTCGATTCTGCTGATGAGCCAGTACCTGATGCATCGCAATGAGAAGTACTTCGCCGATCCGCTGAAATTCGATCCCGAAAGATGGAGACCGGAAGCTAGAGAGTCGCGTCCCAAATTCTCATACTTTCCTTTCGGCGGCGGCCCGCGCCTCTGCATCGGCGAACACTTCGCCTGGATGGAAGGAGTGCTGGTGATAGCGACTGTGGCGCGGCGATGGAAGTTGAGGCTTATGCAAGGGCATCCGGTGGAGCCGCAACCGATTGTGACACTCCGGCCGAAGTACGGGATGAAGATGATCGTTGGGCGGCGGTGAGCGTAGGTAAACGGGTGACTGCCTTGACTCATGTTCCAACTGCTTTTGCGGCGATTGAACTTAGCCCAGCCTTTAGTCGTGCTGTTTAAGCACGCTCCTCGTATCACTCCATTGGCATCACGAAAGGCAGCGATCTGGCAGATGGTTTTTGAAAAATATATCCAATCACGGACTGCGGCCATCCCACCGACGGCAGTCGGTGGATGGTTAAGTATCAACCTACTAAGCCGGTCTTCTTTCCACCAAATCCCACCCGACGGCAGTCGGTGGATCTTTAAGGTCCTGCCTTCACCGTCTCGCAGGCTGGACTTTAAATATCCACCGACTACCGTCGGTGGGATTTTGGAAGTTGCATTAATTTTTCAACCACCCATAAAGGCTGGAAGCGCGCACGAAACGAGTCGATTAGCCGTAACGACGGTTGAATACCAATTACTCAACCGTCGCTAACGCTACTGGAACTGCCTTATATCGCCTCCCCGGCCTTCAAACCTCGTCATTACCCAAACTTTAGTGCGAAATCAGCCCACGGAGTGGGCTTTATTCTGTCGCCCGCGTTCGCGGGCTGATTTCGTGCAAAGATTTGGCTAATTACAAGGCCTTGAAAGCGCGCCATGAAAGGCCGGGCAAAGTTCAATCGCCGCTGATTGAATGGCATTGTCATGTTATGTAGGTGTATATCTATGGCTTCATCGCCACATCCATCTTCAGCACACCCACCAGAAATCCCCACCGATCGGCAATCTCTTCAATGATCTTCGACGTCGGTTTACCCGCGCCGTGCCCCGCTTTGGTCTCGATCCGGATCAACACCGGAGCCGGCCCCGCTTGCGCAGCTTGCAGGGTCGCTGCGAATTTGAAGCTGTGCGCCGGAACTACCCGATCGTCGTGGTCGGCCGTCGTAATGAACGTCGCCGGATACTTCATTCCCGGTTTGATGTTATGCAGAGGCGAATAGGCATACAGGGCCTTGAACTCCCCGGGATTATCCGATGAGCCGTAATCGGACACCCAGGCCCAGCCGATGGTGAATTTTTGGAAACGCAGCATATCCATCACGCCGACTTGAGGGAGAGCTGCACCGAACAGATCGGGCCGTTGCGTTATCGAAGCGCCGACGAGCAGGCCGCCGTTGCTGCCGCCGCCGATGGCCAGTTTCGGCGTCGACGTGTATTTATTTGCGATCAACCATTCGGCCGCCGCTATGAAGTCATCGAAGACGTTCTGCTTCTTCGATTTCGTTCCCGCCAGATGCCATTCTTCCCCGTATTCGCCGCCGCCGCGCAGGTTGGGTTGCGCGAAAACGCCGCCCATCTCCATCCAGACAAGATTCGCGATTGAGAATGCCGGAGTCAGCGAAACGCTGAATCCTCCGTAGCCGTATAGATAGGTAGGATTGTTCCCATCGAGTTTCAGCCCCTTCTTGTGCGTGATGAACATCGGCACGCGCGTGCCGTCCTTGCTCTTGTAAAAGACCTGCTTCGTCTCGTAATCGTTCGGTTTAAAGTCGACTTTCGGTTGGCGATAAATGGTGCTCTTGCCTGTCTTCAGATCGTAGCGATAGACAGTCGCCGGAGCGGTGAAGCCGGTGAACGCATAGAATGTCTCCGCGTCTTTGCGTTTGCCGCCGAACCCGGCGGCCGTGCCGATGCCTGGCAACTCCACTTCGCGTACGAACTTTCCTTTCAGGTCGAAAAGCTTGATTTGTGTGCGCGCGTCTTTCAAATACGAGGCGATGAAATGATCGCCGACCAGGCTGACGCCTTCGAGAGTCTCGCGCGCCTGTGGGATGAGCTCTTTCCAGTTCTTGCGGTCAGGATTGAGCGTATCGATGGCGATGACGCGGCCGCGCGTGGCATCGAGATCCGTGCGGAACCAGAAGAGCGGGCCGTCATTTCCTATGAAGGTGTATGCCGCTTCGAGTTCTGAAATCAGTTCAACTACCTGGGCGTCGCTCTTCTGCAGGTCTTTGTAAAATATTCGATTCTTAGGGTCGGTGCCCTGCCAGACGTTGACGATCAGATAGGCCCCATCCTCGGTGACATCGCCGATGAATCCCCACTCTTTTTGGTCTTTGCGCTCATAGATCAGTACATCTTCGGACTGAGGAGTGCCCAGGCGATGGTAATAAAGTTTCTGGAAATAGTTAACATCTTCCAGCTTGGTCTTTTCGTTCGGCTCATCGTAGCGGCTGTAGAAGAATCCCTTGCCGTCCTTCGTCCAGGAAGCGCCGGAAAATTTCACCCACTTGAGATGATCGGTTAGGTCCTTGCCGGTTGCGATATCGCGGACTTTCCAATCCGTCCAATCCGAGCCTGAAGTGGAAAGACCGTATGCCAGGTGACGGCCATCGTGACTGACGGCCAGGCTGGACAATGCGACGGTGCCGTCTTTCGTCAGCGTGTTCGGATCGAAAAGAACGCGCGGCTGATCATTGAGTGATTCAATCGTGTACATTACGCTCTGGTTTTGCAGGCCGTCGTTTTTGAAATAGAAATAACGCCCGCCTTCTTTGAACGGAGTGCTGTACTTTTCGTAGTTCCAGAGTTTTGTCAATCGCTCTTCGATCTTGGCTCGCTCGGGAATCTTCTCCAGAAAACCGAACGTCAACTTGTTCTCGGCATCGATCCACGCGCGCGATTCATCCGAATCGGGGTTTTCGAGCCATCTGTATGGATCGGAGATCTTCGTCCCGTGGTAGTTGTCGATCTGATCCACTTTCCTTGGTTTCGGGTAATCAAAAGATTCTTCCATTTGGTTCTTGCTTTGCGATGATACGGCGTGGTTTGTATAAACGAGCGACGCGATGCTTATGGCGGCGATGAGCGCGAGAAAGAATTTGAAGTTTTGCATCGATTTTCCTAATCTCAATGTTGGGGAATACGCGACAATCATTACCGCGGGCGGTAGCGAGAGAAGCTTATTTATAGAAGCTCGTTCGCTACCGCTCGCGCGATACTGTTTTAAACAAGTTTCGCAGTTAGTTTGATCTCTACGCCGGCGAGGGCTTTTGAGACGGGGCAATTCTTCTTGGCTGTCTCCGCCAATTCCTGAAACTTCGCCGCATCGATGCCAGGTACCGATGCGTCTGTATCGAGATCTATAGCCGTAATGGCGAATCCGCTATCCTTTTTGAGCAGATGGACTTTGGCTGAAGTTCTTATGCTCTTCGGTTCGAACCCTGAACTGCTGAGCGTCGCTGCAAATGCCATTGAAAAACATCCAGCGTGTGCAGCGCCGATCAGCTCTTCGGGATTGGTCCCGACGCCATCTTCGAATCGTGAAGCGAAAGAAAATTGTCCTTCGAATGCGCCGCTGCCAAGCGACATTTTTCCTTTTCCCGCTTGAAGATTGCCTTCCCAGATTGCTTTTGCTGTACGAACTGCCATTTCTCCCTCCAGTTGTTGAATTTTCTAGTTGATTTTTTTATCTAAAATCAAAGCTTAGCATAGGGACGCGATCTATGTCTTTCACGAGTTGTTGCTCACATCATTCGAACGTGGCACTATGCGGATAAGGTAGTTGGTCGGTAGTCGGTAGTTGGTTGTCAGTGAAAGGTAGTCGGTAGTCGGGTGCCGGCTGTTGTTTCGCAAATTGGACGTAATAATTACACAACTAAACTATTCAAAACCGGCAACCGGCAACCGGCAACTGACCGAATACCGCCAACCGTTTAAGAGGAGCAATCAATTTTGAATTTTGAGATATGGTTTCAAAATATTCACCCTGAAATACCCGTATTATCAGCCACATCCGTCCTGGGTTTAGTGGCCGAAGGCGGGACGGTCCCGTTCATTGCGCGGTATCGCAAGGAACAGACGGGTAACCTCGACGAAGTCGCAATCCAAAATGTTATCGATGCCGACGAGCGATGGAATGAGATAATCAAGCGCCAATCGTTCATCCTGGAGGAGATCGAGCGGCAAGGAAAACTCACCCAAGAGTTGAAAGATAAGATACAGAGCACCTTCAATCTCGAGCAGCTCGAAGACCTATACCTACCATACAAGCAAAAACGCAAAACGAAGGCCACAATCGCGAAAGAAGCGGGGCTCGAACCGCTGGCCGTTTGGATCTGGGATTGCGGTCACGGCGCGCAGTCTGCCGAGCCAGGCCAGACACTCGAATCCTATGCCGGGCAATTCCTTAATGAAGAGAAGGGAATCAAATATCCATCCGCGGCGATTCAAGGCGCGCAGGACATCCTCACTGAGCGTTTGAGTGAAATCGCAGAATTGCGTGAGACGGTGCGCCGCCTGATCTTCGAGCGCGGAGCAGTGAAGACCGTAAAAGCCGAAAAGGCCAAACCGAACAGCAAGTTCGAACGCTACTTCGAATATCACGAAGCTATCCAGTCGCTACTCCAACCGCAGAACTCACATCGTTACCTGGCAATGCGGCGCGGCTGGATGGAAGAGGAATTGACGCTCACTCTGGGCGCCGCACCTGAAGATGCCGAGTTTGACGAGATATTGCTCAGGGCTTTTGAGAATGCCGCCTGCACCGTCTCCGATTCGCCGGGCGCGGACGTATTGCTCAAGTCAGCGAAGCTTGCCTTAAAGGCCTATGTCGCGCCGAGCATCGAGACGGAAGCGCATCGCTCACTCAAAGACATAGCTGATGAGGCTGCGATCAAAGTCTTTGCAGAAAACGTCAGAAAATTGCTGCTCGCCGCGCCGTTCGGATCGAAAGCCGTGCTCGGCGTAGATCCGGGGATACGCACTGGATGCAAACTCGCCATCGTCGACGACTCAGGGAAGTATCTCGCGAGCAATGTGATCTTTCTGCAGAGCAAGCATGAACAGGAGCAGGCGAAGAGCCTTTTAACCAATATTATGGGCACCAATTCAATTCGCGCGATCGCGGTGGGCAACGGCACGGCTGGGCGCGAGACTGAGAGCTTCATCAGAGAATCTTTGAAGGAGTTGAACCAGCCGCCCCCGGTAGTGATGGTTAACGAATCGGGAGCGAGCATATACAGCGCGAGCGAGGTTGCGCGCGAGGAGTTTCCCGACCTCGATCTGACCGTACGCGGAGCCATCTCGATAGCGCGGCGATTGCAGGATCCGCTGGCCGAGCTCGTCAAAGTCGATCCAAAGAGCATTGGCGTCGGACAGTATCAACACGACGTCAACCAATCTGCGCTGAAGAAGAGCCTGGACCTGGTGGTCGATTCCTGCGTCAACTCGGTCGGCGTGAACCTCAATACTGCGTCGTATCATCTGCTGGCGCGGGTATCGGGAATTGGACCTGCGCTGGCGAAAAAGATCGTCGACCATCGCGCGGTGAACGGCCTGTTCCGTTCGCGCGATCAACTGCTCGAGATACCGCGGTTCAGCAAAAAGACGTTCGAGCAGGCCGCGGGCTTCTTGCGCATACAGGGCGGCGACCAACCTCTCGATAATACCGGGGTTCATCCGGAGCGCTATCCGATGCTGGAGAAATTGGCGAGCGAGAGCGGCAAGAGCGTCTCAGATTTGCTCGGCCAGGGCGTCGAATTTGTAAAGCAGGCGCAGTCATTGCGGGAAGAGTTAGGCGGATATACTTTTGAAGACATAGTCAAAGAACTCGAGAAGCCGGGGCGCGACCCGCGCGAGGAGTTCGCGTCTTTCGCGTACCGTGAAGACATTCACGAGATATCCGATCTGATACCCGGGATGGTCTGTCCGGGCATTGTAACTAACGTGACGAATTTCGGGGCCTTCGTCGATATCGGCGTGCATCAGGACGGGCTGGTTCACATCTCACAATTGAGCAACCGGTTCGTCAAAGACCCACGAGAGGTCGTCAGCCCAGGCGACCGCGTCAAAGTGAAGATACTCGAAATAAACCTGGAGAAAAATCAGATCGCCCTCTCGATGAAGACTGATGAACAGAGGGCGAGGCGTGAAGAAAAAAATGCCGGCGCACAGGTAGATACTCAAGAGGCGCCTCGCGATCGGAGAGACCGGGAGAAGAAAGATCCTGGCCAAAGTCGGGGCAAACCGGGCAAACAGGGCAAACGTGATAATCAGGACCAGCAGAAGCGCGGCCCATCGAAAGGTGCTTTCAATAACCCGTTCGCCTCACTTGCCGACTGGCGCGATAAAGACAGGTCCTGACCGAAAGTTTGTGATATGGGTGAAGTATTATCGCTCGAACGAATGATCTCTCAGAGAGAACGATTGCGCACGCAAGATCGCAAGGTGGTCTTTACCAATGGCTGCTTCGACCTGATCCATTTGGGCCACGTTCGTATGTTGACCGAAGCCAAGAGCCTTGGCGATGTCTTGATTGTCGCAATCAATAGCGACCGATCGGTACGCGAGCTGAAGGGCCCTAACCGGCCGATATTGAATGAGCATGAGCGCGCCGAGTTATTGGCCGCATTGGCCTGCGTGGATTACGTCATTATTTTCGATGACCTGTTGCCGCGGGAAACTATCATGGCAATCCAGCCGGATGTCCTGGTCAAGGGCGGAGATTATACTCCAGACACGATCGTGGGACGTGATGAGGTCGAAGCCATAGGTGGCGTTGTCAAAAGCCTTTCATACGTCGGGGGATTCTCCACGACCGATTTGATTGAACGAATTAAAAAAGTTCATCGTTGAATTTTGATAGTTGATCAACTATCAACTATTTTTCTTACCCCGCTCAACAACCGCTCGATCTCCTCGTCCGTCGTATAACAGACGCAGCCGGCGCGGACCAGGCCCTGTTCGGTTTTGCCCAATCTTTCAGCCACCGATTGCGCGTAAAAATCACCGTGGGACGCGAAGATGCCGCGTTCAGCGAGACTGCGCGCCACATCGATCGATGGGATGTCTCCGACGATGAACGAAACAGTCGGCGTGCGCGGTGAATCCGGATCGGGTCCGAAGACGGTTACTCCATCGATCGATTGCAGCCCATCCCATAATTTCCTGAACAATTGATCGCCGCGCACGTGCAATCCCGCGAAGGCGTTGCGCAATTTATCGCGGAGCGTTGCTCCCTCAGCCAGCGAAGCGAGGAATTTTACCGCTGCCGCCGCGCCGACTATGCCCTCGTGAACTTGCGTGCCGGTCTCCAGATGTTCCGGCGGTTCGTTGGGCGCCGGCTGCAGTTTCGGAACGTCGAGCGATTGCAACAGGTCGTGGCGGCCGTAGAGAATGCCGATGTGCGGACCGTAGAATTTGTAAGCTGAACAGGCGAGCAGATCGCATTCGAACGCGCCCACATCGATGAGTGCGTGCGGCGCATAATGCACGGCGTCAACGAAGACGAGAGCGCCGGCATCATGAGCCAGACGGGCGGCCCGTTGAACTTCGTTGATCGTTCCGAGCACGTTCGATGCCGCGCCGATGGCCAGAACCTTGGTTTTGCGGTTGATCGCCGATTCGAGGTCATCCCAGTTGAGCTGGCCGGTCTCCGTCAGCATTCTTACAGTTCGAACGGTTAACCCTCGATCCTTCGCGAGCTCGCGCCAGGTGTCAACGTTGGCGTGGTGATCGAGTTCGGTGACGACGATCTCGTCGCCCGGATGGAATCTCCGGCCCAATGTCCGTGAGAGATGAAAAGTGATCGTCGTCATATTCGCGCCAAATGAGATTTCGTTCGACGCACAGTTGAAAAAATCGGCGAACGTCCTGCGCGCATCATCCAGTAGCCAATCAGTCTCGGCGCTGGTTGGATATGCCCAGTGTGTATTCGCGTTGTGGTTGATCAGATAATCGCTGACCGATTCCACGACCGCCCGCGGGACTTGTGTGCCGCCCGGACCATCAAAGTAGGCAACGGGAAAACCCTCATGTTTGCGCGCGAGGGCAGGAAAGTGCGATCGGATTTCAGATGTTGAAATGATTGAGGTCATGATAATTGATAATTGAGAAAGTTGATTAGCGAACAACTGCTATTTTAATCAGCGCAATTATCAATTATCAATTATCAATTATCAATTACCCAGATAAGGTATAGTCATTGGCCCTTCGGGCAAGACGGCGATCGGTGAATCCTTATCAATTCTATTCAACTCGCCGGATAAGAAAGACGCAATATCGCCGATCGGTTCAAGATGCGCGCGGTGGATCTGTTCGGGCGGAATATCGCTGAACAGTCCGACGCGGGCTTTCAATCGAATCATAGCCAGAAGTTGCGCTTCCCACTGGTCATACATTGAAAATCCCGGCGCGAGAATCGTATCGAGAATCGCCTGTGGTGAGTCGTGATCGAAGAGAAGCTTCCGGAAATTTCCGTGATCTGGAAACCCATCATTGCACTTCGAAGCCGCAACGATCAAACCGCCGTGTTCGATTATCTGCGCGGCAGCTGACATTCCCTTGACTGCCTGATAAAGATTTTGATCGAGCGGGTAACCGCTGTTCGTCGTGATGACGATCGGGAAAGACTCGGGGCAGGGAATCATTACTGTCGATTTGGAGAACTCGCATCCCTGCTTGTGCGCGGACATCACCTCGCCGCAGAAATAGCCGGTGATCTGGCGCTGCCGGTTGAGAGTGACGTTGATGCAGAAGTCCAATGGGAGCAAGGAACCATTCGCGCGAATCTGCTCCTGTGTGGGATTCTCTTCGAGCACACCCCAGGTGCTCCGCGGATGGCCGATTACCTCGGCGCGGTGGTAATGCATTATCGCATCGATATCGGCGATAGCCGGGAAGATGCCTTTATAGCCGCCCGAAAATCCGGCCATGAAATGCGGTTCGATGAAACCGAGCGCGATGCGCTTGCTGGCTTCGACGTATTCTTTATTCATGAAAACGTCATGGCCGTCAGCTGTCTTTCCCGCGAATTTGAGCGTCGCCGGGTCGTGCGAGTCGTGATTGACGACGCGGAAGCGCGAAAAAATCTCCTGGCCCACCATCGCCGCCAGCTCATCCGCCGTATTGACGCGATGTGAGCCGGTGCCGTTGATGATGACGAAGTTTTCGGCGGGCACGTGCGGCAACTCGGCGAACAACCAGGGCAACAATCGGTCGGACGGCAGCGGGCGCGTGATATCGGGGATAACTATGGCGACTCGATCGGTCGCGCCGATTAATTCGCGCAGCGGTTTGGAATCGATGGGAGCGCGCACGGCGCGGCGGAAGGTCTCCGCTTCATCGGGGATCCCGGAATGAAACGCGGCGCGAGGATGGTCACGTTGTTTGACGGGATATCGATTGCTAGTCCGTCTTTACCGTATTGTAGATGGGTGTGCATGGTTTTTTAGAAATTCTTATTCTCTCTTCACGAAGCCTCAGTATTTTGATCCAGCGAGCCGTATCGGCGCAATTGCGGTGAGAGCCGGGCCACTAATGCGACGACGATCAAAGTCCCGAATCCGCCGCTAACTACCGAAAAGACCGTGCCAAAGAAGTATGCAATCGTCCCCGATTCAAACCGCCCCAACTCGTTGGAGGCGCTGATGAACATTCCGTTGACCGCTGAAACACGACCGCGCATCTCATCGGGAGTCAAGATAGTCACGAGCGTTTGGCGCACGACGACGCTGATGTTATCGAATGCGCCGGTCATGAACAACATGACTAGCGATAGCCAGAAGTTGCGCGATAGCCCGAAGATGATCGTCGCAACGCCGAATCCTGCGACCGCAAATAACAGCGATCTGCCTGCTTTTTTGAGCGGTGGCAGATGCGTAGTTATGATGGCCGTCGTGACCGCTCCCAGCGAAGGTGCGGCCTGCAACCAGCCCAATCCTGTCGGTCCCACCTGTAGTATGTCTCTGGCATACACCGGCAAGAGGGCCACGGCGCCGCCGAAAAGAACGGCAAACATATCGAGCATCATCGCTGCCAGCAGGATACTCGTTTGACGGACGTACCCGAATCCAGCGAGGAGCGATTGCAGGTTTCTGCTGCCGGGTTTCGCTGTAGCGGAGGGCTCCGCGACATAAGGCCGCTTCGTCATGCGGGCGAGCATCGCTAGATAGAAGAGTCCCGCCAATCCGGCGCTGATATATACCAGAGTTGTTCCTTTCATCAATGCGATCAATGCGCCGCCGAGCGCGGGACCGATCATTGCGCTGAGCTCAAAACCGCTGACCGACCATCTGACTGCGTTGCCGAATATCGGAGGAGGCACGAGTTGCGGCATGAGCGATGATCTGGCGGGACCCTGAAAAGAGCGTGCCACACCGTTCAGAAACAGAAAGGTATAGATGAGCAGGACGTTGCCGCCCCGGAACGAGAGCGAAGCGAGACCGAAAGAGCTGATGGCTGCCAGGGTTGTTGCCGCCATGAGAACTTTACGGCGGTCGAAGCGATCGGCTATCTGGCCGGCAAAAAGCGCCAGTCCGATTATCGGGATCACCTGGACGAGCCCGACCATTCCCAGAGCCATCGCTGAAGATGTCTTTTCGTAAAGCTGCCAACCGACGCCGACCGTCTGCATCTGCACGCCCAGCACAGAGACCAGATGACCCGCGAGGAGCCGCCGAAAATCTCGCACGCGTAATGCGGCATATGCGTCGTGTTTTGTGATGGATCGTTCAGTGGGTTCGCTGGCGGAATTGACAGAAGACATTGCGATAGTTTGGTGAAATGCGAAAG
Organism: uncultured Acidobacteriota bacterium; assembly: GCA_963796275.1. GTDB lineage: Bacteria > Acidobacteriota > Blastocatellia > RBC074 > RBC074 > JAKEHZ01. The sequence continues at coordinate 753,876 of CAWCKY010000006.1, forward strand.
GGCGACCGATCGCGGTCGCCCCATTCATTTATTCGATGCGGATGAGAGGACTCGAACCTCCACAGAATTGCTTCTATAGCGTCCTGAGCGCTACGCGTCTACCAGTTCCGCCACATCCGCGTTGACGAAAAGCATACTACAGAGTGGATGAGAGGGTGTCAAGTTTATGTCCCGGAAGCGCGGGTCTGCTTGAGTCATCGGGCACTTCTCGAAGACCTGGAGGCCACTCCGGACGGCCGCTGGTGAATAGTTTTCAGGTTTCAGTTCTTAGTTTTCAGTTTCAGTTTGATGATCTCGATCAGCAACTGAAAACTAAAAACTGAAAACTATTTTTGAGGGCATATGCGAACCACGTGCCTCGAAAAATGCCGGTTTGCCATAATACCGATGGGTCAAGTTCCCCGGACTTGTAACCCCAACTCCTCTTGAATCTCACGAAGCGAGGCGATCACAAAAGCGCAATGTTCGTCGAAGCTCACGCCCAGTTCTTCGGCGCCGCTCCAGAGGTCGTTGCGGTTGACGGTGCGAGCGAACGCTTTGTCCTTTATTCGTTTTTTGACGGACGAGACTTCTAGCGTATCGAAGCTCTTATCGGGCCTGACCAGCGCGCACGCGACCAGGAATCCGCAGAGTTCATCGGTGGCGAAGATGGCATGCTCCATCAGGCTCTCGCGGTTGACCCCCGTGTAATCGGCATGCGAGAGGATCGCCCTGATTACATCACCCGGATAATTACGTTCGCGTAATACTTCAGAGCCCAGTTGCGGATGGCGCTCATCCGGATAACGCTCGTAGTCGAAGTCGTGCAGCATACCGACCAGCCCCCATCTCTCTTCGTCCTCGCCATATTTGCGAGCGTAGGCGCGCATCGCATATTCGACGGCGCGCGCATGTTTACGCAGGCTCTCGCCGGCCGTCCATTCGCACAACAGTGCCCAGGCCTCTTCACGTGTTGGTATTCTCTCGGACATGGATATAATTCACCACAAATAACGCGAAAAGACAAAAGACACAAAGTAAAGAAGTTTTTGTGTCCTTTGTCTTTCTTCGTCTGTGATTTGATTGTCTAGTTACTTTTTCGCGGCTCTGCGTGCTTTGAGCTCATCCCTCGTAATTTCACCGTCATTGTTGGCGTCTATTTTGACGAATTGTTTCGGTTTCCCTTTCCACTCCTCGCGCGAAATTTTCCCATCATTATTCGCGTCCATCTCTTTCATTCTATTCTGTCGCGCGGCCAGCTCATCGCCTGTGAGACTGCTGTCACCGTTCGCGTCGAGCTTGTCGAAAGCCTGAGGCTTGCCTTTCCACTCTTCTCGTGAAATTTGACCGTCGTTGTTTGTGTCCATTCGCTTCATTGCGCCGCCCTTGCCATTCTGCCCTCTTCCGCCCTTCCTGCTTGTACTCGTATTTGTATCCTGAGCAAATGATAGACCTGTTACAATTAGTGTGAATAAACAAACGGCAAAAAACGATAATCGTGTCATTTAAATTTTCCCCTTCTTGAGTAAAAGTTTTAATATTGTGACGGAGCGATCTTCTACTTGGCACAAATAAGAGGAGAGGGTCCGGCAGAAAGTCGGAAAAAATATCGGTGGTAATAAATATAAATGGAAAATCATCCGGCTTCGCTATAGAAGCACAGGACTTATTGAAAAAGTATGAAGATCTGGCCGCCGTTAATGGAGTCAGTTTCAGCGTTCGAAACGGCGAAGCATTCGGCTTGCTGGGGCCGAATGGGGCTGGGAAATCGACCATTATGCGGATGATCTATTGCCGTACGCCACTCACATCGGGCACGCTGCGGGTGGTGGGGTTCGACGTGGCGCAAGGGCCGCGTTCGATAAAAGAGAGGGTGGGAGTCGTACCGCAGGAGAACAATCTCGACCCCGATCTCAGCGTACGCGATAACCTGCTCGTTTATGCGAGGTTTTTCCGCATCCCCAGAAAGATTGCCGAACAACGCGCCGATGAGTTGATGGAGTTCATCGAGCTCAATGACAAACGCGACGCCCGGATCGAATCGTTATCCGGGGGTATGAAAAGGCGACTGATGATCGGGCGCGCGTTGATAAACGATCCCTCCCTTCTGATCCTCGACGAACCTACGACCGGTCTCGATCCGCACGTGCGGCTCGCCATCTGGGATAAACTGCGCGAGCTTCGCGATCAGGGGCTGACTGTCCTGCTTTCGACGCATTATATGGACGAGGCGGAAAAGCTTTGTGATCGTCTGTTGATTATCGATCAGGGGCAAATCCTCGTCAGCGGCACGCCGCGGGAATTGATCGAACGTCACGCTCTACATTTCGCGCTCGAGGCTCGTGGTTGTAACGGCAGAGTGTTAAAATCTTCTCTCCCACAGATCATCGCCGAACGGCGCGGATCGACCCATTTTTATTTCGCCTCCTCGCCAGAACAGCTCGCGTCCCTCATGCGCGATTATGAGGATTGTGAGGCGTTTCTGCGCCCATCGAACCTCGAGGATGTTTTCTTACGATTAACTGATCGTGACCATTTGACCTGAATAATTATGATAAACGAAATTGAACACAATGAGTTGCAGGACTTTGAATATGAGATGAGACGCGATTGGGACGATCGCGCGCGGAGGAATGCCAAGTGGTTTATCAATACGTTCAAGCTTGAACAATCGGAGGCGGAATTCGATGAGACCGGGCGGCGCGATGTCGCAAGGGCGGTCCTGGACAAGCTCGACCAGATGGCGCCGAAACGCGATCCGAAGGAGTTGCGCTTCCTCGAGATCGGATGCGGCATCGGGCGGATGACCAAGTTTCTCGCCCATGCTTTCGGCGAGGTCTACGCCACCGATGTCTCGCCCGAGATGATCGAACGGGCGCGGCAGCGTCTGACGGGGCTGCCGAATGTTCGCCTCTACGCCACAAACGGCGTCGATCTGACTGACCTTCCCGATGACTATTTCGATATAGTTTTTTCGGTCCGCGTCTTTCAACACGTTCCGAGTGCAGCGGTCATCCGCGCCAACCTCGACCACGCCTATCGCAAACTCAAGCCGGGCGGGGTGCTGCGTTTTCAGACGAACAGCATCACGACATTCGACTTCGGAGAAATTGAAAAAGATACCTGGACGGGCGCGTCGTTCCCGGAATACGAGTTGCGTCGATTCGCCGCCGAAAACGCCGCTCATCTCATCAGCATCCTCGATGCCGGTAGCCAATATTGCTGGACGATGGTGCGGAAACCGTCCGGCCATTCCGGCAGCTACTCGCTCGCGCCACCCAAGATCGTCTGGTACGGGCGCGCCGATGATCCGCGGATCAAAAAGATCCCGACCATCGGCGATCGCGCGCACTTGACATTGATCGTCTCGGGGTTGGCCTGCGATGAGATCGACATCAATCATTTGAGCGTCGAGATCGGGGGCGAAGAGGTATTACCACAGTATGTCGGCCCTCTCCGAAAAAATTACCGCGATGCGCTTGCTTCCCAGTTTGGCGCGGCGGTCGATGAACTGACGCAGGTCAACCAGCACATCCCGACAGGCCAGATGAGCGGCACCGCCGGTGTTCAATTGCGTGTGATCAGCGGATCTGTCTCCGACCCAATCGACATCGAGTTTCACGATCCGGAACCGGTCCCACCCAGGATCACCTCGATCTGCAATGCGTGCGATGATGGCGTCGATGTTTGCACACACGGGCCCAAGTCGGCGGTCAAAATTTTCGTTGAAGGATTGGATTTGACGGCCGACCGCGGCAATGTGCGGGTCACGTTCGGCGATCGAGTGGTGCGGCCGAGCTATGTCGGCCCCGTGCCAGCCCAACGTTTTTACCTTGTCGACGCGCAGCTTCCTTCCGATATCAAGCCTGGCCGTTTGGAGGTAAAGGTCTATTTCGGCAATCTCGCCTCAGTGGGCGTCCCGCTGGAAATTAGGCAGTAGGCGGTAAGAAGTTTTCAGTTTTCAGATTACAGATTCCAGATCACCCTCCACTAAAAACTAAAAATTAAAAACTGAAAACTGAAAACTGAAAACTAATCTGATGCTCGCATTGGCCAACATCAATTTCGGTGATCTTACACGTGTCTGGCAGCGGAACTACGATGTCTTCATTCGTCTCTGGCGGACCGAAGTGATCGCGCCGCTGTTCGAACCGGTCTTTTCCGTGATTGGTTTCGGCTGGGGGGTAGGTTCGCTCGTCGCGGGGAAGGTGATGGGCATGCCTTATTTGACCTTCGTCGGCGCAGGATTGCTGGCCTTCACGGCATTGCTGAGAGCTTTATTCGAATGCACCTACGGCTCATATTTTCGTATGGTCTATCAATCGACATTCGATGCCGTATTGTGTACACCGGTCGAGGTGGAAAGCCTGGCTATGGGCGAGATCGTTTCGGGCGCGTCGAAAGCCCTGTTTAGCGGCTTATTCGTGTTAGTGGTGCTGATAGCTGTCGGCGCAGTTCAATCGCCTTATGGGATCTTGATTCCCATTATTTTGGGAATCGGCGCTTTGTGGGTCGCGGCCTTATCTCTGCTCGTAACCTCGAGAATTCGCGACATCGATTACTTCAATTTCTACATGGCCTTCTTCTTTTCCTATCTCTGGATCTCCGGCGCCTACTTTCCGCTCGAGAGTCTGCCAAAGTTCGTTCAGCTGATTGCCTGGCTGGTGCCCATGACGAGCACGGTCGACATACTTCGACGGTTGATGATCGGGAACATCGAATGGCCGATACTCTTCGAATTGCTCTACGTTATTTTGGCTTTTCTGGTGACAGCCGAATTCGCCTTACGGAGTCTGCGAAGGCGGTTGGTCAGTTGAATGCTCGAGATACCAAGCCAGTGCAGAACATTGTTCATTTTAGATTTTAGATTGGTTGAACGGCATTTCTTCAATGACAAATCTAAAAATCTAGAATCTAAAATGAATAATGCCCGGGCTCTTTTCCCTGATACTTTGGATACGCTGCTCGAGTTCTTCCCGCACCGTGGGATCGATTTTTGTCGAGGTATTGAAATCTCGCTCGGCCATATCATGCTTGCCGAGCCTTAAATATGTCAGGCCACGGTTCCCATAAGCTAAAGCCATTTTCGGGTCAAGCTCGATTGCACGGTTGAATTCGACGATTGCGGGTTCCAACTCATTTTTGTCGAAATAGATCAATCCGACACCGTAATAGCCGGATGCCGTTCGAGGTTCGAGCGCGATAACTCTTTTGAAGTCGCTTATGGCGCCTTCGTGCTCTCCCATCTTTCGCCGCGCCAGCCCACGATTGTAATAGGTTATTGCAAGGCTCGGTTCGATTTTGATGGCCTGATCGAAATCGGCCACGGCTCGATCGAATTTCCGCACTTCCATGTAATAACTGCCGCGATTGTTAAACGCATCCACAAATTGCGAGTTTAGCGCTATTGCGCGGTCGAAATCATTCTTCGCAGTGTCCGCGTCTTTCAACCTGAGCCGGGATATGCCGCGATAGTTGTACGCTTCGGCCAGTCGCGGGTTGATCTTTAGTGCGGCCGTGCAATCTTCGATGGCGGCTTCAAAATCTTGCTGTAAATAATGGAGCAATCCGCGAAATGCATAAGCCGCGGAAGTGAAAGGATCGATGACCTTGATCTCTTCGCTACTCGGTGCGAGCGGATTGACGCCCGGTTTTTTCGTATTCCATGGTTGTGAGCTTAGACCGATCGCCCTGGTCAGATCGGAGGTCGCTCCATCGAGATCGCCCTTAAGATAGCGTTCATGTGCGCGACCGAAATATTCCGGGGCGGTACGCCGGGATCTGCGCTTCAATGTGAATGGCGAGGCTGAGGATAAGTAGAATCGTAAGGATAATGATTCTCCGCATAATGCTTCTCCGTTGCTACTCATATCTACTTATTTTTACGTTAGAACGTTCACAATATTTGTAGTAAAGATGCGCGGAATGGGCCGGCCGAGACAACATTTTTTCGCTCAGATCAAAAATTCGCGATTAATTATTATGGCGTGGATGTGTTTGTTCGGTTATGAGATAGAACGATCACAAAAGCGGGCAGTCGTTTTGCGATTTTGAAGCAACGAGCGCTGCGATCAAGACGAGAGTATCTGAAATCACAATTTGTCTACACACTCACAGCACCGACAGTCGAAACATACAAGTAGATGAATAAATTATTCTTGCGCGCGTTCGATCAGTGGATTTCCCCCGTCTTTCTCCTCGGTCCCGTCTTTCCCGCCCAGCCAATTCACCTTAATTGAGGGTCTTCCGGTCACTTCCGGCGATTCCCGCCGCCCAATCAGATCTTGCCGGCCGAAGGCCAGATTTATCGCTTCCGTCAGACCGGCGTGAAAGAAAAATACCCCGCGGATGGTACCCGGCAAACCTCGAAAAACGAATTCGGCTCCGGGAGGCGGGGATGGTTCCAGTTGTTTCAACTCCATCAGGAATCTATGGGTATGCTCGCTGGTCCATTGCCATGCGCGCAGGTTATGGAACAGACCAAGGCTGAAGAGCAGGACTAAAAACAACTTGGCGCCCTCTCGTATCCTGGCATTGTCGATCCCGGCAAGTAACAGGGCGATGAAGATAGCCGCGCCAACGGAACTCAGATAGAGGACTCGTGAATTGGTCAGGCCCGAGTCTACTAAAAGCATGAAATGAACCGGGAGAGCGGCAAGTGCGATCCAGGATAGGCTGAACCAGATCACTCTCTGACCCCCCTGATTCGACGTCTTTGGCTTTCCTCCCAGTGCAACCATCAGGAGAACAGCGGCCGTCAGCGAAGCCAGAATGATAGGGACGGCGGACTGTGGCTGAAGCCAGTTGTAACCGAGTATCAGTTGAGCGGGGGCCCGAACGAACAAGCCTTCAAATGTCCCGAGACCGATGCCTAAGGCCGCAGATTGCCCATTCGAATCCTGATATCCACCGATTCCTCCCAGTACAGCCAACCGATAGCCGAAGACCATAGCCGTGAGCACGAAAAACCCGATCGCCGGTTTGATTCGCCGATCCGGCAACACGAAGAGTTCGAGTGGAATCAGCAGTAACGGAAGCGCATATGCGCTCTCTTTGGAGAGCAGCGCGAGCGTGAAGAGGGCTAACGCGCCGAGATAAAATGCGATACGCCTGGACTTCCGAAATTTTATGTAGAGAACGATCGCCCATATCGTTAGCGGCGTGGCCAGCAGGTCGAATCTGGCCGCTATCCAAACCACGGATTCCGGATGGATCGGGAGGATAGAGAAGATGAGCGAGGCCGTGGCGGATGTTTCCAGATCGAGTCCCAGATTCTTACAAAAGAAATAGATACCCGAGGACAGCCGAAAGGTGAAGCAGGAGATTCACCATATGATATGCGGGCGGCCAGTGATGCCAGAGGCGGTAATCGAAAAATAGACTGGCAAATCCGAGCGGGCGTAGGAAGAGCCCATCCTGCCCCTGAGTCAGCAGACCCCATACGGTATCCAGAAGAGGCCGGCGGGCGACGAACAGATGAGCGAAATCATCGCTCACAAAATAGAACGAAAGGGCAATAGCATAAATGGCGCCGCAGATAGCAGGCGCAATCAGCAACTCATACCGAGTGCACCATGCTCCAGGTCGCTCCGGTTGAGTCGATCTGTCGGCTCGCCCGTAACGCACGATTACAACCAGGAAGAACAGGGAAGAAACTATTTGAATGACATTCAGACGTGCTTTGGGGGTTTGTGCGAGAAAGAACAGGGACGTGCAAATTACTGAAGCTAATCCGGCAATCCCGATCGAAAATTTCCCTACACTTCCTCTCCACCATGATGTAGATAGTCGATGTGAATAAACGTAGTTTGGCAATGGGAATATCCAAAATTATAACCAGCATAAGTATATGAAAATCAGGCCGGCTCAATATACCTCAATCGATCACCTTCAGCCAGCTTGGAGTGAGTACTCCCGTTTGGGATTCCCCATCGGGCGGCGCTACTCCGACCGACCGATGGCCCCGGAGCATTCGATCATTCGTGCCTTATAGCGTCTACCGGATCTACTTTGGTTGCGCGGCAGGCGGGAATGAAGCAGGCCACTGCGGAGACCACGCCGAGCAGTATAGCCACGCCCAGATATGAGATGGTGTCGGCAGCGGTCACATCGAACAATTCCAACTGACTGCTCATCAGGCGCGCCACGCTGGGATAGATACCGATAGTCCTGAGCTTCAACATCGCCTGAATTACAAAACTCATCTCCGCCATTTACAAAAATTCCTGGTGGGAGAAGCGAAAGAGCTATCAGATGAGAAACAGGATATCGCCAAACTTCTTGGAATCAGCCGCCAAACCCTGTTTCAGTGGGAGAATGAGTGGGAAAGTGAAAACAAAAAGAGTGAGGATGAATCTTGAACTTATCGGGTTTTGATGTTGTAGTGTATGACAAGTTCATATTCGATTTTGCTGACCCAGGCCGGATTTTGTGGGTTAGGCATCTGGGAAGCGCCAGCGGCGCGGAATATTTATAGTTTTAGCAAGAAATAGCTCTCAATCTCCGCGAGGAGCGGCATCTGTGCGTGCATGCGCCGCTCGTCGAAGCTGAGACAACTTTCTATAAACGAGCATCTATAGACATTAGACATTCCCCCTGCTGGGCGATGGCATTGAATTAAGGCCACCAATAAACCCTTCCGGGGTGGTAGGCCTTAATTCAAAGCGATTACCCGCCGGAGCATAGCTACAAAATCCGTGGGATAGCGGTCTTCAAATTTTTCTCAACTCATCATAGGAGGCGCCTTTGAAAATCGCCCTGGCTTTATTCGTTCTCGTGGCTGCCCTGAGTTCAGGCCTTGCAACCCAGCGCAGTTCATTCGACCTGCTGATACGCAACGGACGAATCGCAGACGGGACAGGCAATCCGTCATTCGTGGGCGACGTTGGTGTGCGCGACGGCAGAATCGCGGCGATCGGCAAACTCTCCGATAGCTCGGCCGCGCGCACGATTGACGCGGCAGGCCTCGTCGTCGCGCCCGGCTTCATCGACATTCACAACCACTCCGACGATACGATTCTCGAAGACGGCGATGCTCAGAGCATGATTCATCAAGGCGTGACTTCGATGATCTTCGGCGAAGGCGGGTCCGCCGCTCCGTCGGAACAATGGAAGGATTTTTCGAGTTACTTCGCCGAACTGCAACGACGCGGCATTTCAACCAACATCGGATCCTATCTCGGCTCCAGCACGGTCTGGACGAGAGTCCACGGCAGCAGCGCCGGTCCGGCCACAGCCGAAGAATTGAATCGCATCCGCGCCGTCGTCCGCGAAGCGATGGAACAGGGCGCGCTCGGAGTCGCCAGCTCGTTGAGCGGTCCGCCCGGCGTCTGGATCGACACCGATACGCTGGTGGCGATGTGCGAAGTCGCCGCCAAGTCTGGCGGAATCTATTCGACGCATATGCGCACTGAAGGCGAAGGGGTTTTTAAGGCGGTCTCCGAGGCCATCGAGATCGGCCGCCGCGCACAGATCCCGGTCGATGTCATCCATCTCAAGATCGCCGAGCATAAACTCTGGGGTAAGATGCCGGATCTGGTGGCTCTGATTGCGAATACCCGCGCGAAAGGCCAGCTGATTGAAGCAAACGTCTACCCATACAGAGCGGGGCAGAACAACCTGTCGAGCATCATCCCGCCATGGGCCCACGAAGGCGGATCGAAGGCGATGATTCAGCGGCTGCAAGACCCCGCGCTGCGGCCGCGTCTGGAGAAAGAGATACTGAACGGCATTCCCGGATCGGACTGGTACAACCATTACACTGCCACGGGCGGCTGGGATGGGATGCTGCTGGTGACGCTCAGGAACCCTAAGTACAAGCAGTTCGAGGGCAAGCGCATGAACGAGGTCATAAAGGCGATGGATAAGCCGCCGCTCGATGCCTTGTTCGAGCTGCTCGTGGAGAACGGCGGCTCGGTTCCGACCGTCTACTTCCATCATGCGGAAGAAGATATGCGCTACGCGCTCAAACAGCCGTTCGTCTCGGTCGGCTCCGATGGCACCGCGGTAAAAAACGAAGGGCCGCTGGCTGCCGGACATCCCCATCCTCGCTATTACGGCACGTTCCCGCGCGTGCTGGGCCGCTACGTGCGCGAAGAGAAGTTGCTTTCACTGGAGGAGGCCGTGCGTAAGATGACTGCGGCCAACTCCGCGAAAATTCGCGTCTACGACCGTGGGCTGCTGCGTCCGGGTCAATGGGCGGACGTGACCGTTTTCAATCCCGACACAATCATTGACAATGCCACCTTCGAGAAGCCGCACCAGTATGCGACGGGCATCGATTATGTCATCGTCAACGGCAAGATAGTGCTCGAACGCGGAAAGCACACCGGCGCGCGGCCCGGCGCGATCCTCTATGGGCAAGGGAAGAAAAAGTGAAAATCCCCAATCATTTTACATTTGTCATTTTAGATTTGTAATTTTACATTGGAAGAACGTACCAGAAATTATCTTTTATTGGGCGAGCTGTCTTTAGAGAAGAAATCGAAGCAGGAGGCACCGGATCTCACGATCTGGGCAATATGAAGTGAGAATGCAACTCATTTTACATTTGTCATTTTAGATTTGTAATTTTACATTGGAAGAACGCACCAGAAATTATCTTTTATTGGCACGAGCTGTCTTTAGAGAAGAGATAAATATTCGGCAGAGTTCTCTATTCTCTTCAAGTATACTTTTCAGCAATTTTTCATTGATCATATGGCTGCGCTCGATAATGCGAAGCCAGATAAATGTTTCATTTAACTCCTTCAGAACAATTCCGAGCTTATGGATAAAGTCGGAGTGACTTTCAGCGCCTCTCGCTTCCCCATAATTCGAAGCAGGAGAGGTACCCGATCTCACTATCTGCCCGGCAATGTGTTTTCCTGCAATTGTTTTGGGTAGACTGGCTGAAAGTTTTAGAGTGCGGACAGCGAAATTGATTAGCCGCTCTTCGAGAGCGTCGGCTTTGGTCATTCGTTCAATTTCCATTTTCTATAACTGTGGTAGGTGATAATGGGCTGGGTGGCATATTCTTCAATCTCAAATGATATATTACAAATGTAAAATGATAAATGTTTCTGTTTTTAGCCTACTTCTCGCCGTTTCGATAACAACGGTGGCGCAGACAGCGGAGCGTGATATTGCAGAGTGGGTGATCCGCCAGGGCGGTGGTGTGATTCTCGCTGGCGACCGCGGGTCCATTCGAGATGTCGAGCAGCTGCCCGCCGGCGAAGTACGTATCACCGGCATCGACTTGGTTGGGACGCTGATGGTGCCCGAGGATCTGGGAAAGATCGGCGGGCTCACCAATCTGAAGGAGCTTTACCTGCCGGGGCCCATATGGAATCCGGGAGCGGGCAGCCGCCTCGATGCAAACGAGCAATTGAAGCTCCTGGCCGGGTTGAAAAACCTCGAAAAGCTTCACTTCAGCCTTCATTTCCTGACCAACGTCAATGTGCAGGATAAAGGGTTGGCTCACCTCACCGTGTTGGCGCAATTGCGAGAGCTGCGTTGCGCGCAATGCCGGATATCGAAGCTCAGCCTGGCGCCGCTGGCGAAATTGGAGTCGCTCGATCTTAGCCTCACCCCATTCACCGACGAGGGGATGAGGGGGCTGGGAGAATTGAAGGAGTTGCGGCGGCTCAACCTGCGCGACACGCTGGTGACTGACGATGGACTCAAGTACCTGAGCGGCCTCACGAAGCTGGAAGAGCTGGATCTCGGCGGACTGAAGCTCACTGATGCGGGATTGGCGCATCTGGCAGGTCTAACCGCGATGCGAAAGCTGAATCTGCTCAGCGCGGTGATCACGGATGTATCGGCGAATGCGTTGGCGGGTATGGTGCATTTGCGAGAGCTGAACCTTTATCGAAGCCGGCTCACGAATGCGGGCCTGGCGAAGCTCGGAACCCTGAAGGAGCTGACTAGCCTTGATCTGCGCTACAGCCGGGTGACCGGCACCGGGGTAGACACATTTCGATCTGCAGTACCGAACTGCAAGGTCAATTTCGTGAACTCGCGCATGGCCACGACGAGGAGCGCGGCGACGGACCGCCCAACGGGCACAAGCGAAGCGGCCATTGCTGCCTGGGTGAAGTCCCTCGGAGGAAGCGTTGAGCTTTCCGGCGGACAATTGCGGGCTGTTTCTCTGTCAACGACTGGCATCAGCGATGCCGATCTCTCATATCTCGGATCAGCCCCCAGGCTCGAGAAACTCGATCTCGAAGCGACGGAGATCGGCGATCTGGGGTTGAATGCGCTCAAGGGGCTGGCTGGCCTGAAAGTATTGAACCTCAGCAACACGACAGTATCCGACAACGGGCTGGAGAGCCTGGCCAGTCTCCAGCTGCTTCAAGAGCTGCGGCTAGCAGGCACTCTCGTTCGCGGACCCGGATTGGCCAACCTGAAGGGACTGTCCGCGCTCGTCAAGATAGATCTCACGGGAGCGCCCATCGGAAACGAAGGACTTAGGCAGATCGCCGAGATCTCAAACATCGAGCATTTAATGCTGAGTTCGACTGATATAAGCAATGACGGTTTGAAGCATCTCAGCAAGCTCGCGCACCTAGAGACACTCGACCTGGATAGCACGGACACGAGCAACGAGGGATTGCAGTATCTGGGAGCGATTACAGGATTGAAGGAGCTTTCGCTCAACTTTGTAAGGGTTACCGACAAGGGGCTCGATCATCTGCGGCCGCTCGCAAACCTGGAACGGCTGGAACTGTTTCGCACCCGCACGAGCGGCGCCGGGGCAGCAGTCATCGCATCGCTCAAGAATCTCACCAGTATTAATCTGGACTACACTTCGGTAAACGATCAGGCCCTGGAACTGCTTAAGGCTCTTCCTCGCCTGCAGGAATTGCGGCTTGATTCAACCGACATTACGGACGCCGGTGTCGCGGCTCTGCAGTCGATGAAGAATCTCAAGTCGCTCAATCTCTACCACACTATGATTTCGGAAAAGGGATACGAGCAGTTGAAAGCCGCTCTGCCTGCCTGCCGGATCATATTCGACCGCGATTCGTCGCAGTCGAACCGTAGAAAGAGTTAGTGATGGTCGCCATGAAACTGGTAAATAAGACAAAAAGTTTTGGCATCTTTTGCTATTTTTTGGCCGTGTTGCCCCTTTTGACAATGTTTCCCATTTTGCCGCGTTCGCTTCCATCGACATTTAAACAAAACACTCACAAGAGCACGGACTGGGTCACTGAAGCGGGGGGCACGGTCACGCGTGACCGGATGGGACGCATCACCGGCGTAGATCTGCGATCCAGCTGGGTTACCGATTCGGACCTGTTTCAGCTCGTCGATCTGCCTCATCTCACGCATCTCGATCTATCGTTAACGCGCATTACGGATCATGGCATGCAGCAATTGAAGAACGCGCCGGGGATTGTGAATCTGAATCTCTACTATGCTGAGCAGATCACGGATGAAGGGCTGGCGGCGGTTAGAAGCTGGAAGAAGCTGAGGCGGCTGAATCTGCGCGGGACAAAGATCACCGACACGACGTTGGAGCACCTTGCAAATGTGACGACGCTCGAGTCCCTGGATGCCGGATTCGCGCAGATTACCGACGTCGGATTGGATCGTCTCACCCCGCTCGTGAACCTCAAAGAGTTGGTGATTGGCGGCAACAAGCTCACGGACGCCGGTCTGCAATCTTTGCGGCAATTTCCGGGATTGACCTCGCTGAGTCTCGGTGGATCACAGCGCACTGATTCGGGGCTGTGGTCGATCAGCCTGACCGAGTCGGGGCTGGATGCTGTCACCACGTTGAAGGAAATGCACGAGCTCAGGCTCGACGGGATGCCGGTATCGTCAAGATGGCTGGAGAAGCTGAAGTCCCTCGATAAGCTCGAGCGCCTGAGTGTGCAGGAATGCAAGCGATTGGGTGATGATGCCGCGCCGCTTCTGGCTTCCTGGCCGGCGCTGCGCATTCTGGATTTGAAGGGAACCGCCATGACGGAGAAGGGGCTGGGCGAGCTACGACGGGCGATGCCGAATGCGCGAATCTTTCATTGATTTTTTCAGCGAATGAAATCCTCACCAGGCTCCAACCCCTTCTGTGTAAAGAGCCGGAAATTTTGGGTTTAATCAGCCTGCGTTTCGTCACAGTCATTCCTGGCGAAGCAATTGCGACGGCTCGATCCTCAGAACGCGTCGCGCGGGCATATAACACGTCACCATTGTCACGAACAACAAACCAAGGGCGGCGGCCAGGAGCGTAAGCGGATCGGAAGGCGAAACGCCGACGAGCAGGCCGCGAATCAGGCGACTAGCGATATAGATGCCCGGCGCACCGATCAGCAGTCCCGCTATCACTAGCAGCGCGCCTTCTTTCATTACGAGGCGGAGGACGTGGCCATGATCGGCGCCGAGCGCTAACCTTACAGCCAACTCGTGGCGCCGCCGTGTCACAGATCCTGCTACCACACCGAATAAACCCATCGCCGAGAGGAAAAGCGCACCGACCGCGAATGCGCTGATCAGGGTCCCACCGATCGCCTGTGGGCTGAGCGATGCTTGGACTATGTCGTCCATGGACCGGGGATCGCCGGCCGAAACCCGCGGTTCAATACGGTGAATGGCGGATTGGACCTCGGGCAGGAGCGAGTGCGGTTCGCGGGTTGTCCGAATGACATAGAAAAGAGGGCCGCCAATGTCCTCGGCTCGTGCCAGCATCTGCGGCCGTCCTTCGGCATGAATTTCATAGAGTCGAGCTTGCTGGACGACGCCGATGATCGTAAACGATCGTTCATCCCAACGGATGGTTGCGCCGATAGCATTGCCGTCCGGAAAGAAACGCCTGGCGATCGTGGTGTCGATCATTGCTTCGGTCACGCCATTTTGACGGTACTCCGTGAAGGTACGGCCTTCTATCAGTCGCATGCCCATGACCTCGATGTAGTTCGGGCGCACGGCGATGATGTCGGTGAGCACCCTGTCCCGCTCGGGATCGCCGGTGTTTCCGGGCGCGCTGGGAATTGTGATCGTCTCCTGAAACGCTGTCGCCGTAAGAGGCAGCGTCGAGGTTGCGCTCGCTCCGGTGACACCGGGAATCGCGGCCAGCGCCTGCTGGAGGCGATCTTGAAATGTGATGACGTCGGTCATTTTGGGAATAAATTCCGGCGGCACCCGTACCCGAACGGTAAATACGCCATCCGATCGGAAGCCCGGATCTGCCCGCAGCAGCCGCTCGAAGCTGCGCATGACGAGTGCGCCACTGCTCAACAGAACGAGCGAGAGTGCCACCTGCGCCACGATCAAGCCGCG
Source organism: uncultured Acidobacteriota bacterium (assembly GCA_963796275.1). Taxonomy (GTDB): domain Bacteria; phylum Acidobacteriota; class Blastocatellia; order RBC074; family RBC074; genus JAKEHZ01. The sequence goes on from CAWCKY010000006.1 coordinate 769,116, forward strand.
GCGCCAACGGCTCGGTCCGCCGCCGCCGCGGACCGAGCTGCCGGCCAGAAGCGACGATAATGACACGCGCGCCCCCCACGCCGACGGTGCCGCCGCAGCGAGCACACCGAGCAAACCACCAACGGCGACGACGGCGGCAGCGATGCGCCAGTCGATTGCGATCGCTTCGCGGCGCGGCAAGTCGAGCGGAGCGAGGGCAACGAGCGCACGCGTGCCCCAGATCGCGACGAGGGCGCCGAGCGCACCGCCGGCGAGGCCGAGCAAGCCGCCCTCAAGCAGGGTCGAGCGCACGATGGCGATCGTGTTAGCACCGAGCGCGCGCGAAACGGCCACCTCATGCTCACGCTGTGCAGCGCGTGCGAGCAACACCGACGCGAGATTCAGCATCAGCATGAACAAGAGGACGAGGCCAGCGGCGCCGAGCACGATGAGCGCTGGTCGAATCCGCGATATGACGTCGGCCTTCAATCCAATCGAATACAGCTTCAAGCCGCGGCCGTTGAATTCGCGCGCATCGATGGCGCGGCCGGCAGCGTCGACTGCGGCGGCCACCGCGCCCGGCGATGCGCCGCGACGAGCGCGGATGAGCCCCGCATATCCACCCCGCCGATCCGGCTCCGTGAGATTTACTACGAGCGGAATATACGCGTCCACACGCTGTGGAGGCGCGGCCACGTCGTTTCGCACGAAGGTGAAATCCCGTGGCAACACGCCGATCACTCTAAACGGCCGTCCCTGCAGGCGTACGTCCCTGCCGACGATACCGGGATCGGCGCCGAGCCGGTTCCACAAGTGGTGCGTCAAAACCATCACTTGCTCGCTCGACCTCCCGATCTCATCCGGAGCAAAGCTGCGGCCCAGCGCTGGCGCAACGCCGAGCAGGTCAAACAGGTTCGGCGACGTCCGCGTCACGGCGATCTCCATGGGCTCGGCGCCTTCCCGTAATGCGAAAACTCCGCCCAGGAACGGTTGCAGAGCCGCGGCGTCCTCGATAACGGTATTGGATTTCTGCAACTCCAAGATATCTGTCCCGGGCAGTGAGCCGCGTTTGACATCACGGATGAGGCCGTAGTCTCGCCAGACGTAGTACAGATCGCCGGGGTCCTTATAGGGCATCGGGTCAATCAGAACCTTCTGCACCGCGGTGTAAACGACGGCGAACATGCCGAGACCGATGGTCAATGTGCCGATCGTCGTTCCAGCAAAGATCGGAGAGCGCACCAGCCTCCGTCTGACGATCTCGGCATCGCGACCCCAGTTGCCGGCGCGCCGCCATACGGCCGCCGGACGCACTCGCTCGGCAGCGCCGTTGCGAAGCGAGTCGATAAGCGCGCGGAACCAAAGCGCTACGAGAAGGATACCTCCGCCGTTTTTCAGCGCGTCGCGGGCCCGATCCAGGTATGCCTCGACCACCGCGTTGCCCATTTCCTCGCGGAAATCGGGCGGATAGAGACAGAGCAGGAGCCGGAACCAGCGCTCCGAAAGGCTGAGCATGCGATTTCGCGTCATTTGACCTCCTTCGGTAGCAGGCCTCCCAGGCGCGCTGCCCGCGTCAGCTGTTCTAGCCGTCGCGCCTCTGCCTGCGCAACGCGCCTGCCCGCACCTGTGATGCGGTAGTAGTTTCGGCGTTCGTCGCCCCTATCAGGCGCAGGCCGGCGGGCCGCGGCCTCTATCAGCCCGGCCTCCGCCATGCGTGCCAGCGCGCGGTACATCGTCCCGACGTCGGGGACCGACGCTTCGCCGCGCGCCTCGATGTCCTGAATGATTCCGTAGCCGTGCCGTTCGCCCGACACGAGACTAAGTAGGATGTGAAACTCGACCCGCCGCAATGGCAGGTGCTTGTCTATCCCGCGGTCACGATCCATTGCCATGAGCTACCTCTCCAGTTGAGTGTGTCGCACTACTTGTGCGGCACATATAGTATATGTGCAACGCATGTATTATTGTCAATATCCGGAGGTAGGTTTCGATTGGTTTTTTCCGCTGTACCAGGGACCAACTGGTGGCGACCAGACAATCTTAGTAAGGCTGAAATGCTTAAGATATGCTTGGTAGAGGTTCAAGCAACATGTGAGTTTATGATAGGTCGGATACTTAACGATCCCCCAACTACCGTTGGGGGGATTGGAGAGAGTCTTAGCCGCTAGGTAGGGAGGACTTTAACGATCGTCCAACTACCGTTGGGGGAATTCGGGTTGAGTGGCTTAGTTACGCTAATAACCGGCTTACGCCAATAACCCGCTCAGCTTCTTTGTCGCGGTCGGGAATTTGCCGAGACCGGCCTTCATCACATCATCGGCCAGCGTCAGATACAGATCGCCAAAGGTCCCCTCCATTTTGGAGTGTTGGCCCATGGCCAATCGTCCCGCGTGGCCCGCGACGATCAATCCGAGACCGTGATTCTTGTGCGGATTGGCTTCGGCGTGCTCGTGCACGTAGACCAGGCAACTGTGATCGAACAGAGTGCCTTCCCCCTCCGGAATGGATTTCAGCCTCGCTATCAGGTAGGCGAACTCTTCGACGTGCCATCGGCAGATGTCACGCAGTATCCGCTGCCCGTCTACGCCGTCAGCGCCCGGAGCTTTGCCGTCGGCGTGCGTGTAATCGTGATGGCGGGCCGCCGTGTAACCGAGCCACGGGAAGCGGGTCAGTCCCTGGCACTTCGTCAGCATGTAGGAGGCGACGCGCGTCTGGCAGCTGGCGAATGCCTGTACCAGCAGTTCGCTCTGAAGCTTGGCGATGCGTGGCCAGTCTTTCATATCGCCGTCGAAATCGAGCGGATCGACCCGCCGATACTCGGGCGGCAATCCGGCAATAGCGCGCTCGAGGTCGCGGATGCCCGCCAGGTGCTCCTCCACGCGAGTCTGATCGTCTTTGGGCAATTGCTTCTTCAAATCGGCTGCATCTTTGCGAACCGCATCCAGGATACTGCGTTTGCGATTGACCCAGCCTTCTTCGCGCGATCCGAAGAGCCGGTCGAAAAGTTTGTGCGGGATCATCTCCGGCGGCAGGGCGCGTTCGTAACCGGCCCAGCTCATGTTGCGCTGAATGCTCTCGCCGAAGGACTCCTGCGAAACGCCGATCTGCAACGATCGGAAGCGCGATTCGCCGTCGAGTTTCGCGGCGATGGCCTGATCGATCGAGGGACCGGAAGTGCCGCGGCCCGAAAAAGGCGTGCAACTCATCAGCGCGCTCATCGATTTGTGATGGCCGTTGCCGGGACCGCGCACTGCGGCGGCGGCATTGTCCAACCCGCTGATGATGTGAACATCGCGGCGGAATGGTGCGAGCGGCGCCAGGCACGGCGTCACCCGGTAGTCCGGTCCGGTCTCAGACGGAATCCAATACCGCTCCGGAATGCCATTGCCGTTGAACCAGAGGAGGAAGCGGCTTTCAATATCCTTCTTGTCTGTGGCCGCATAAGCCGTGCCATGCAGGTTGAACATCGAAACGAGCGGCGGTAGTCCCACACTGATGCTAGCGCCAGTTAGTGTGAAGCCTTTCAAAAAAGTGCGACGAGACAACCTTACGCGTTTGGTGATAACGTGTGACACGGTAGTTCCTCCTCGGAAGACTAGTTTTCAGTTTTTAGTTTTTAGTTTTCAGTTCGCATTCCACAGTCCGAGTTACATCAATTAGGTAATGCGAACCTTGGAAAGCGAACTAAAAACTAAAAACTGAAAACTGAATATTAGAACTCTCTCGATAGAATAAGCGATATAATAAGTTCTTTGAAGCGAAATTGCGACTTTCTGAAATCTTCAGTCACTTGCCGGATCAAATTCCTATCTGCCTGTGTCTCCACCCTCCCGGTCGTGTAACGGAAGTACTGCTTGACCAGACACTCCTGGCATTGCTGCGAGCGAGCCAACACAGCTCCCAATTCGCGTGGCGAGGCGAACTTCGAGTCGGGGATACCGGCTACATAACCGGCGGTATCCATCTCCAACTCGACTGTCCTGGCTTTCGCGCGACGGCCGTCTTCATCGTCATCACCGAAGAACAGCAGCTTGAATTTATCGCGCCGCGCGCCGACGGCGTCGAACTTCTCGAACCCGAATCCGATCGGATCGATCAGGTTATGACAGGTCGAGCAACTCGGATTGGTGACGTGTTCGCGCAGCCGCTCGCGGTTAGTCTGAGGTTTCGCTTCGGTGACCTCAGGCAAGTTGGTGTTCACTCCCGGTGGAGGCTCGGAGACGTGCTGGCAGAGAAACTGCTCGCGGATGAAAAGTCCCCGCGCAGTCGGAGACGTATCGTCGGGTTTAGCGGTCAGAGCCAGGAAGAGGCTCTGACCAAGCAGACCCGCGCGTTCTGCCTCCGCGGGGAACTTGACGCGATCGAACTCCCTGGCCGGCGCGGGTACGCCGTAGATGGTCGCCAGATCAGCGTTGATGAAGCTGTAATCCGCGGTGAAGGCATCCATGAAATTGCGGTCGTTCCAGACCAGGTCGGCGATGAAGCTGCGCGTCTCTTCGGTCATAGCGGCGGCAGCCTCGCGCGTGAAATTGGAATAGCGTCGGCGATCTTTGGTGGCGGTCAGTAGGCGATCGAAACGCATCCATTGTGAGACGAACTCGTCGAGCGAGCGGCGCGCGCGGGGGTCGGCCAGCATCCGGCGGGCTGTCGTTTCGACGCCCCCTGGACTTGAGAGCTCGCCGCGCGCAGCCATCTCGAGCAGCGCCGCATCCGGCATACTGTCCCAGAGCGCGTAAGCGAGGCGGCTGGCAATGGCGTAGGGCTTCAATTTCGGATCTGTGGTCTCATCGAGGCGGAAGAGAAAATGGGGCGATTGAAGCATGGCCTCGACCGCTATCTGCGCCCCTTTGAAGAAATCGGTCTCTCGCTTGAACAGTTCTTCATAACGCGCCTGTTCATCAGCCTCAAGCGGGCGTCGAAATGATTTCAATCCGAATTCACGCACAAACCGCGCACGGCAGTCAGCCGACGGGGCAGACGGGGCAGACGGGGCAGACGGTTTGCAGGGGATCAATCCGCGCTGGTCGCCTCCCTGAAACGCATTGCGCGCCAGACGCTCCGCCGCGGCACTGTATGCTTCGACGAGCAGCGGCGAGAGACTCTGCGACTGGTACTGGTTCTTGAAACCGTTGACGAAGTCTTCTGGAGGAAACTGGTTCGCGGGAGCGCTCTGGTCATTGAGCAGATCGCGTACGGTGTTGTTGTACTGGCTGTGAGTCAGCCGTCGCATGGCCAATGCGGTTGTGGTGCGACCCGGGTCACCGGCTTTCGCTTTTTCGTGCGATTTCAGGGCTAGGTCGATCTCTTTGTCAGACATTTTTGCCAGACGCAGAATCCATCCCTTTAATATTCTCTCCTCTTCGCTGCCTGGTTTGATCCGCTCGCCGCCCGCGTGTGGGATGCGATTGGTGGGCTTCTTGAGCAGCAGCGATTCCTCCGGCTGGTTGCGGTCGATCAGTTCGGCGAGCGATATGCCGAACGTCTCGATATATTCGGGGCTTGCATCCGAATCGGGGAATTGCAGGCGCGTCACCGAAGCCACCCCATCCGGGTTATGGCATGATCGGCAGGCGGCTTTCTCCAGAACCGGATAGAGCGTCCTCGAGAAAGAGTCTTCTTGCGCCGGAGAGAAGCCTTCCTGCGCCCAGATAAAGAAGAGGGCAATAACAAGAAGGACTTTAAACCTACCGAATTTTCTTATGCTTTTGCCAGACATTTCGGCATCCTTCAGATCCTCAATCAGATACCTATATCAGACCGTAAATTAGACAGAAAATTTTCCAGGTTGTATTGGAAGACAGAAATTTAATGCAGGTGAGCGATAAGTACAATGCCAATGGCTCTGATCACGCTCGATTTTTTTCATGGGATTTTCGGGCAGCGATTGATTTTGAATGAGTATGAGTGTATATGTGGCGTCACTATATATGGAGTCGCATTCCTATGATTGAGGAAAAAGACAATCACGGCGGCCCCGATTGGAGACGCTATGTTCGCGACCATCTGCCGCATCTCGCGATCGACCCCGAGCGCGAGATGGAGATCGTCGAGGAACTGGCTGAGCATCTCGACGCGGTCTATCAGGACGCATTGGCGAAGGGCGCGTCCGAAAGGGATTCGTGGAAATCGGCGGCGGCATTATTCGCCGACTGGCGATTGCTGGAGTGCGAGCTGGCAGTGGCAGAGCGCGGCGGCGCAGGAGCGCGCCTCGATCGGGCAATCGAAGAAATGGATCGATCACAAAAGAGTCAGGGAGGACGGCTGATTATGGAATCGTTGTTGCAAGACCTGCGTTACGGGCTACGAATGTTGCTGAAGAACCCCGGCTTTGCGGCCGTCGCCGTTATCACGCTCGCGTTGGGTATCGGCGCGAATACAGCGATCTTTACGGTCATCAATGCTGTGCTGTTGCGCCCGCTGCCGTTGCCGGAGTCGGAGCGATTGATGAAGCTCGGGCGTGATTACCCCGGAGCCAATCAGGTTGGTGATGTCGACGATCCCAGGTTCCTGTTCTGGCAAGAGCAGAGCCAATCGTTCGAGGCAATAGGCGCACAACTGGGCTGGAACGCCGCTCTCACCGTCGGCGAGCCGGAAATAGTTGCGGGGCGCAAAGTCTCGCGGGATTTCTTTCGCGCGCTCGGCATGGTGCCGGCCATCGGTCGCGAATTCACTAAAGAGGAGGCCAGCGCGGGTGGCGAGCGAGTAGCCATCTTGAGCGACGGCTTGTGGAGGCGGCGCTTCGAGGCGGATCCGGGTTTGATCGGCAAAACGATCACATTGAACGGCGAGAGCCACGCGGTCGTGGGCATAATGCCCGGCGATTTCCGGTTCGCTATTCCCGCCGATGTTTTCGTTCCGCTTCGCCCTGGCCCTGCCAGCGGTAACAAGGGATTCAACCTCAGTGTGTTGGCCCGTTTGAAATCCGGCGTGACGCGTGATCAGGCGCTGGCTGAGATGAAACTGGTTGCCGAGAGGTTGCGGGCAAAAGAGCCCAAACTCATGCACGGGGACGAGATCGTCAACGTCGCGCCTTATCTGAGCGTACTGACGGCGGATTCGCGGCAGTTGTTGTGGTTGCTATTCGGCGCGGTGAGCTTTGTGCTGCTGATCGCCTGCGCAAATGTCGCCAATCTCCAACTGACTCGTGCGGCGGCGCGTGAGCGGGAGATCGCTGTAAGGCTGGCAGTGGGCGCCGGGTGGCGGCGCGTTGTCCGGCAGTTGCTCGTTGAAGGTCTGGTGCTGGCGCTCGCTGGCGGCGCGGCGGGATTGCTGTTGGCGTTTTGGGGAACCTGGCTGTTGATAGCTCTGATGCCCGGCAACCTGATTCCCAGAGCTGATGAGATCGGCATTGATTGGCGCGTGATGGTCTTCACGTTGGCTGCGGCGGTCGTCACGGGATTGCTCTTCAGCCTTGCTCCGTCGCTCCAGGCCGGGCGCGTCGATTTGAATGCAGCGCTGAAAGAAGGGGGAGGCAAAGGCGCCGTTGGGGCAGGACGAGGGAAGCTGCGAAGCCTGTTGGTGGCGATCGAGGTGGCGCTGGCGCTGGTCTTGCTGATCGGCGCGACTTTGCTCATCCGCACTTTCGCCAAATTGAATGGTGTCGATCCGGGCTTCGATCCGCAGAACGTTCTGACATTCCGTGTAACGGCGCGCGGCGCCCGATACGCGACGCCGGCGCAGTTAGCAGAGTTCTGTCGCCTGACGGAAGAGAGGATCAAAATCCTGGCGGGTGTCGAGAGCGTCGCCGCCACCAGCATGTTGCCGCTTGATGGACAGCACAACCTGCCCGTCGAGTTGGAAGGCAAACTCGGTCAATTCGAGACTGTACAAGTTCGCCTCATTACGCCGGACTATTTTCGCGCGATGAAGATCAGCTTGAAACGGGGGAGGGAATTGACTGCTGGAGACACCGCGGGAGCAGGAAACGTCGCGATCGTCAACGAAGCCTTTGTCCGCCTCTACCTGGCAAATACAGATCCGATTGGCCGGCAAATCTACGTCGGACGCACCTTCTTCAACTCGCCCGACCCTTTGCTCATAGCTGGCGTGGTCGGTGACACAAAAGGGGAGACTCTGACTGAACCCGCGCCGCCAACGGTCTACTTTTCCCTATCACAAATGCAGGAAGGGATGGGCAAGCTGATTAAACCGACGATGCGATTCGTTGTGCGGACGACGAACGAATCTTACGATCTGGGTGCGACCATCAGGGGCGAGCTTTATAAACTAGATTCGACGCTGCCGGTGACCCATATTCGCTCGATGTCGGAGATCGCGTCGATCTCGACCTCACATCTGAGATTCAACATGCTGCTGTTGGTGGTTTTCGCGGGCATCGGCCTGGCGCTTGCCGCAGTCGGGATCTACGGGGTGATGTCTTACGTGGTCACTCAGGGCACGCACGAAATCGGAGTCCGTATGGCTTTGGGTGCGCAGGCCCGTGACGTGATGAGACTGATTGTCATGCAGGGAATGGTGCTTGTGCTGGCGGGCGTGGCGATCGGGTTGGCGGCGTCGCTGGCGCTGACGCGGTTTTTGAAAGGTATGTTGTTCGGTGTGAGCGAGAATGACCCTGCGACGTTTTCGATCATTGCGTTGACGCTGGCCGGCGTCGCATTGGTTGCCTGCTTGTTCCCGGCGCGACGCGCCACGCAGGTCGATCCGATCGTCGCGCTACGCCAGGATTGAAAGAAAGTTTGGGCTGGATGGCGGAGCCCTTGGAGTGCGGTTTCTTGAAACCGCTTTGGTAGTTGATTCCTTGAACCGGGAATCCTATGAAACTCTCCGATTGACAATCCACAGCGGCAGTGGGTCGGGGAATTGCACAGTTGTGCCGGAAACGGTGAGTGAAACAATCGACTACTAAAGCGGTTTCGAGAAACCGCACTCCAAAGGCTCCGCCATCCCATGTTTTCAGATTCATAAAAACGAAGTTGGGGCAAATTCAGGAAATCAACTTACTACTGCTTTTCGCGATAAAGATGCGCGTCATTCATTTTTCAAGGCAACCATCGGATCGATCTTGGTCGCCTGGCGCGCAGGCAGATAACAGGCCACCAGCGCCATAAACAAAAGCAACATAGCGGTGATTACAAAGGTCGGCGGATCGGTAGCCGTAACGCCGTACAACAGACTCGTGAGCACGCGGCCGAGTGCCAGCGCCGCGATCAGCCCGATGACGGAACCGATGGCTACGGGTTTCAACCCTTGCGTAAGTATCAATCGCAGCACATCCTTGCCTTGCGCGCCGAGCGCTATCCGAATGCCGATCTCCGGCCGGCGCTGCGCGACCGTATAGGAGACCACGCCGTAGACACCCATCATTGCGAGTAGCAAGGCCAGCGCGCTGAATCCCCCGATCAACATCAGACTGAAGCGCTGAGTGGAGACCGAGTCGGAGAGCAGATCATCCATTGAAAAGATGGTCATGATCGGTTGGTTTTTATCGACCGCCGCGACCGCCTGCCGGATGGCTCCGGCGATCTCTGCCTGAGCCAGGGATGAGCGCACGAATAGCAGGTACGCGGGCCAAGGCTCCTGATCGACTGAAAGATAGACCTCAGGCCAGGGCTCTTGAACAAGACCGCTGTGATGCGTGTTTTTGACGACACCGACGACTTCGCGCCATACTTCCTGCCCTTCCGGTTTGGCGTTACTTAAACTGAAGCGTTTGCCGATAGGGTCTTGACCATCCCAGAAGCGTTTTGCGGCCATTTCGTTGATCACTGCCACAGGGACCGTAGTGGCAATATCGCCGGGGGTCAGTGCCCGGCCTCGCAGCAAGGGCACACCGAGTGTGCGTAAATAGTCTGAGCTGACGATATGTATTCTGGTTATTGGGGAATCATTGGGTGCGGTTTGTGGGCGGCCCTCTATTATGAGGTTATTTCCGGCTCCCGCCCCGGCAATCGGCAATCCGTTGCTCGATCCGGCGGCTTCGACGCCCGGTATACTCTCCAGGCGTTCAATTACCTGGCGGAAGAATGAGTAATTTGAAGGAATGACCGCCGCCGTCACCCCCTTTGTGCGCAGGCCCGAATCGACCATCATCAGACGTGCAAAGCTATTGAGCAATAGGCCGGCTCCCATAGTCAGCACGAGCGCTAGAGTAATTTCGAAAATCACCAGCAAATTGCCGGGCGCAGCGAGCGAACTACGCCATGCGGCGGCGCGGCCGGCCGCCTGTTTCAGAGCCTCATTCAAATCGACGCGTGCGGAACGCCACGCCGGTAAGGCGCCGAAGAGCAGCCCGGCGATCACCGTTACAGCCAACGTAAAGGCGAGCGCGCCGGCGTCTATCCGCGATTCGCCAAGCCGCGCAATGTAGTGCGGGCTCATCTTAATCAGCAGCTCGAGCGACCAGGCAGCGAGCAGGGTTCCCGCCGCTCCTCCTGCCAAAGCGAGCAACATGCTCTCCGTCAACGCCTGCCGCACGAGCCTGAAGCGGCTCGCGCCGAGCGATTGTCGAATCGCCATCTCCTTGCGGCGCCGGTCGGCGCGCGCCAGCAGCAGGTTGGCGATGTTGGCACAGACCATTAAAACAACCAGGCCGATGGCGCCGAACAGGAGCGGCAGCACCGTGCCAGCCTCGCCTACCGTATGGTCTTTCAGTGAAACCAGCCTGACGCCATTCATAAGACTGTCATTTGTGCGCGGATTGTCGTGAGCGCGTTGCGCAAAGAGAGTTCCCAATTCAACCTGCGCCTGCTCGGACTGAACGCCGGGTTTGAGTTGCAGAACCACGTTATACTGTCTTGTGTCTTGGATCTCTCTGATCAGATCGTCGTCCGAAAGCGCCCAGAATCCTCCATTTCCGGAAGGCATCCGCACGTCCTTTCTCTGTTTGAGAGGGAAATTGAAGCCAGGTGGCATCACTCCCACAACGACGTAAGTACCCCCAATCGCGCGAATCGTTTGTCCGATGATCCCGGGATCGGCTCCGAAGCGGCTTCGCCATAGACCGTCGCTCAAAATGATCAAGCGTTCGCTGCCCGGCCTGGCTTCTTCCGGCAGGAAATATCGCCCGAGCGCCGGCCTTATGCCGAGCGCAGGTAATAGATCGGATGTGACGCTGACTCCTCGGATGATCTCCGGCAACCCCTCACCGCGGAGAGTGAGATCATGATTCCAATAGCCTCCGATCCGCTCGAAACTACGGCTTCGCGTTCGCCAATCGGTCAGGTCACCGCGGTCGATCCAGCTCAGTACATCATCCTGCGGAACGCCGAAACTCGGCTTTGGGCGGTACTGCGCCTGCATCAAGCGATCGGGCTGCGCAAAAGGCAAAGGCCGAATCAGAACCGATATGACAATACTGAATATCGCCGTGTTCGCTCCGATGCCGAGCGCCAGTGTGATGATCGCGATTAAAGCGAAGCCGGGGTTTTTCACCAGCATTCGTATGCCATAACGTAAATCTTGAAACATCTCATCCTCCAAGAAGCGATTTGTAACCACCCTGCCGGGGTTGCAGCGCGAAGAGCAGCAGGTTCTCCTGATTGAAGCCGAGGTTGACCCGCTGCCGGTTGTAGAGTGTGCGGATGAACAGCCCCGCGCCGACCAACAACAGCAGCGACAGCGCTACCTGCGCGACTACCAGCCCGTGGCTCAGCCGCGACACTGCGCCCGTACTGCGCCGGCCCTGCTTAAGTGCTATCGTCAAATCCAGGCTAGTCGCGCGATAGGCTGGCGCCAGCCCGAACAATACGCCGGTCAGCAACGAGGTGGCGATAGTGAACGCCAGCACGCGCCAATTCAGGTTGAGTTCAATCCCAGTGGGCAAAAAAGGAGTATCTCGGTCGGCCAACGCCGCCAGTGCGCGCTTGCCCCAGAACGCGAAGAGTATGCCGAGCGCTCCGCCCAGGGATGCGAGCAGGATGCTTTCGGTCAACAATTGCCGGATCAGGCGCCAGCGCCCCGCGCCGACCGCCAGCCGCACGCTGATCTCCGGGCCGCGCAGAGAAGCTCTCGCCAGCAGAAGGTTCGCCACATTGGCGCACGCGATCAACAGGATGGGCACAACGACGTCGAATAGTCCGTAAATCGTGGCTGAATAGCGCTGGCGACCCTCCATCAGTCCCTGGCTGCCGGATCGCGCGACCAGGCGCGGGTAATCTTTCGTGTCGAGTTTCGCCGGTTCATTTCGCGGCGCGGCGGAGGCATCACCTCCAGCGCCATCGCTTGAAATGCTCCGTTCAGGCTCTCTCGCGCCTGTTCGAGGCGCGCCCCAGGTTTCAGCCTGCCCATCAAATTTATCCACCATATATCCGGCTTGCCGGCTCTGGCCATCCCACTGCCGAGCAGCACCGTCTCAAACGCCAGTGCTTGAGGCCGGACCGTGCAGTACGTCTTCCTCCCATCAAATCAGTCGCGTCGTAATGCGTCCAACGGATTAATCCTCGTCGCGCGGCGGGCCGGCAGATAGCAGGCTAGCGCAGCAACGCACGTGAGCAAGACAGCAGTCATCACCAACGTGATCGGATCGGTCGCGCTCACACCATAAAGCAGGCTTGCCATCAACCGCGTCAATGCAACCGTGACAACCAGCCCGGCGGCAACCCCTGCCAACGCCAGTTTCAGTCCCTGCCGGAGCACCAGATGCAGTACGTCTGCGGGCCGCGCGCCGAGCGCCATCCGGATTCCCAGTTCTTGTGTGCGCCGCGTGACCGAGTAGGTCATCAGGCCGTAAAGGCCGGTCATCGCCAGCAGCAGCGTAATTCCACCCAACAGACCGGCAAACGTGACAATCAGACGCGTCTGCGAGAGAGCTGCTTCGATCTGTCCATTTATCGTGCTGGCTTCGCCGATGAACACATTACGATCCACTTCGCGCAGAGCCTGGCGCACCGCGCTCACAGACAGCATCGGGTCATAAGACGTGCGAGCTTGCAGCGTCGCCGAGCTATTCAGTTGCTGGAAGAGCGGCAGGTAGAAGTAAGGTTTAGGCGTATCGAGCAGGGAGCGGTATTTGATGTCCGGCGCGACTCCGATCACCGTCAACGGCTCTTTTTCACGCGCCACCTTGATGCGCCGGCCCACCGCATCCTGGTCGGGCCAGAGACGCCGGGCCAGCGTTTGGTTGATGATCACAGTTGGCGGCGCGCCTGGGACATCCTGGACTCCAAATTCGCGCCCGCCGGTCAGGCGCATGCCGAGCGTGCGGAAATAACCGGGAGATACGAAATCGGGGCTGGCCTGCACTCTATCCTGCTCGCGCTGCGCCGGGGCGTCTTCAGCCTCGACAGGACGTGGCGAATTTCCCACGATGCTGAGTGGAACATTATGGGTCAGGCTCACCGCTTCGATTCCAGGCAGGGCGGCTACACGTTCCAGCGCCTGGCGATAGAACGCCAGTGTTTTCACATCGTCATAATCGCGCGGGTCGAGGTCGAGACCGACAAGCAATACTTGATCGGGGTTGAATCCGGGATCGATGGCCCGCAATTGCCACAAGCTGCGTACGAGCAATCCCGAGCCGGCGAGCAGCGCCAGCGCCAACGCCACCTGGGCTACGACCAGCGCACTGCGCAGCCCGGCCCGTTCTGAAGTCTGACCGCGGCCTGTCTCCTTGAGTGCATTGGCTAGACCGATCTTGGCCGACTGCCAGGCCGGAGCCAAGCCGAAAATGACGCTGGTCAGAATCGTGATCAAAAGCGTGAAGCCGAGCGCGCGGTCATCCAGGCGCGGATCGATCGCCAGTGCGATCTTGAAGGGTGATTGAAAACTTACCGGCAACCTCATCAGCCAAACGGTAATCAGCAGCCCCGCTCCTGCGCTCAAGAGCGCCAGCAGCAGGCTCTCGGTCAGCCACTGACGCACTAGTCGCCAGCGTCCGGCGCCGAGCGCCAGCCGAATGCTCGTCTCCTTACGGCGCGCCGCCGCCCGCACCAACAACAGGTTGGCCACGTTGAAACAGGCTACGCTCAGCGCAAGCGCGGCTATCGTTTCGAGCAGCGCCAGCACGCGCACGACTTCATCACGACGCCCCGGCCAGAATCTGGTCTGCGCCGTCGGAAAGAGGACCACCGAACGGCCCTCATCGTTTTGCGGGAACGATGCGGCAAGCTGTCCGGCAAGGTTTTTGGTCTCAGCCTCCGCCTGTTCGATAGCGACGCCGTTCTTCAGCCGCCCGACTACCATCAGCCAGCGGTTATCGCGTTTGAAAAGCAAATCGGTGCCGCGGAATGCCGTCAGATGATGCGCCAGGGGAATCCACACCTGAGGCTGTTTCCCCCAGTCGAGCAGAATACTCCTGAAACCTTCCGGAGTTATGCCGACTACCTTGAACTCCTGACCGTTCAAATTGACGTTTCGTCCGATCAGCTGGGGGTCGCCACCGAACCGCTCGCGCCACATTCGATGGCTGACGACCGCGACTGCGGCGGCCATCCTGTCGTCATCAGCGGTCAATAGCCGCCCTGCAGCCGCGCCGACGCCGAGCGTCGTAAAGAAGTCGCCGGTGACCAGCTCCGCGCCGATCTCTTCGGCGTCATCGCCGGCGCGCATCTTCAAAGGCACGCGACCGTAAGCCGCCAGACCGATGTAGGACTGTAACCGGTCGCGATAGTCAATGTAATCGGGAAAAGAGGTGCCGCCGTAATTGCCCTTGATAGTCCCATAGATTGATATCAGTCGCTGCGGTTCAGTAACCGGAAGCGGCGGGTAGAGCACCGAGCCGATGATGCTGAAGACGGCAGTGTTCGCGCCTATTCCCAGCGCAAGTGTGAGCACGGCCACAAAAGTAAAACCGGGGCTCTTCACCAGCATTCGTGCACAATAGCGTAAATCTTGAAGCATCTCATCATCCTCCTCATCGCGAAACGATGGTTTAGCAGCCCCCGGCGGGTGGATGTTTATAGATTCACGTTCTCACTTGATTCCAGCCGGCGGGGCGACATATAACGCATCACATTTCGCTCTTCACGGACCTCAAAGCATTGCTCTATCGAATATTATAAATAGTCCGACCGGTGGGGCTGCGGGCGCAAAATCCGCTGCACCAACAATTCTTAATTTCTCGTTTTCATTTACTAAATGACCAGTAAATACTTGTGAAGATAAAAAAAGCATGTCATTCCTGCCTGAGCGCGACCAGCGGATCAACCCGAGTCGCTCTACGGGCCGGCAGCCAACCGGAAACCGCCGCTACAGCCAGCAACAACAATGTCACCATGGCTATTGTCAGTGGATCGGTTGCGATCGACACGTACAACATGCCGGCAATCCAGCGCATCGTCGCAAAGGCTGCCGCCAATCCGATCAGCGAACCGGTCGAGACCAGCAGCATCGATTCACCAAGCACCATCCGTAGAATCTCAGCGCTTTGCGCGCCGAGCGCCATCCGCACGCCGATCTCGTGCGTGCGCCGCGCGACGGTGTAGGACATCACTCCGTACAGCCCGATGCAGACCAATGCGAGCGCCAGCAACCCGAAGAAGCTGGACAAAACGGCAAAGAGCCGTTCCTTCGCCAACATGCGCGCGATCATCTCGTTCTGTGTTCCGATATTTGAAATCGGCAGGTTGCGATCAATTGACTGCACGGCTTGCCTAATTGCGGCTATTACGGTGCTAGGATCGCTCTCGGTGCGCACAGTGAAACTCATCTCTTCCGGAGGCCCGGGCTGGTTTTGCAGATAAGGTATGTATACCACCGGTCGGATGGCCCCGCGCAAATCGCCGTACTTTGCATCTCGAGCCACGCCGATGATCTGAACCTCCCTCATCTCCAAAATTTTGAGGCGCCGGCCGAGCGGGTTTTGATTGGGGAAGAATCGCTGCGCCAGCGCCTGGCTGACGACAGCCACTTTAGGTGTTTCCTGGATATCCTGCGGCGTCGATTCACGGCCCGACAGCAAGTGAATCCCCATTGTGGCGAGAAACTCGGGGGCGACCGATGCAAGACCTACGGACATATTTTCGCCGGCACGCGGCGTGTAGCCTGGTACCTCGACGCGGGGTGTAGAATGATCGCCGGCCACCAGCGGAGCGCGCGAGGAGCTCACGGCGCGCACGCCGGGCAGGGCGGCGATGTGTTCGGTAATCTGCCGATACAGATTCGCCAATCGCGCCGTTTCATACCCGCTCGAGCCCGGATGTACACTGAAGATCAACAGGTTCTCCCGATCGAAACCCGCGTCAATCTGATTGAGGTTGTGTAGTGTGCGGACAAATTGCCCTGCGCCGGCGAGCAACAAGAGCGACATTGCCACCTGCGCTACGACCAGAGCTTTGCTCAAACGCGACTGCACAGGGCCACTGCTGCCGGGGTTCTCTTTTAGCATCGGCGTCAGATCAATCCGCGTCGCACGCAACGCCGGAACCAGGCCGAAGAGAATGCCGGTCAGCATGGAGACTACGGCGGTGAAACCGAGGACGCGCCAATCCAACCTGAGGTCAACGGCAAACTCATTCCAGTTCGCAGTCAGCAGCGCGAGCAGCACATCCTTGCCCCAGTCAGCGAAGAGCAGTCCCAGGGCGCCACCCAAAACAGCCAGCAGCAGGCCTTCGGTCAGTAATTGCTGGATCAATCGAATGCGACTGGCGCCGACAGAGGCGCGGAGGGCCAGCTCTTTCTGCCGGGTTGCGCCGCGGGCCAGCAGCAGATTGGCCAGATTGATGCAGGCGATCAGAAGTACCAGCCCGACAATCGCCATCAAAATGGCTAACTGACTGGAAAATACCCCGCGCGCGTACATCAACCCTTGACTGCCCGAATCCAGCCTGATCTGAGGAGCAGTGCGTTGCTCACTTGCGGCGGGCAGCTCCAGCACATGTCGTTGCAGAATAGCGGTAAGCTCGGCCTGCGCCTGCGCAGCGCTCACTCCCGGTTTCAGCCGTCCCATAATGTGCAGCCACCAGTTGGACGCCGAATGCTGTCTCTCAGCGTTGCCCGGCGAAACCTGTGCGAACAGCGCTATCGGCACGGTTATGTTCGGCGCTGAGCCAACATCGAACGTCCCAAAAAATCCCCTTCGTGTAACGCCGACAATTGTGAAGGCCGTACCGCTGAGATAGACGACCTTTCCGATTACTGCCGGATCGCTATTAAACCTGCGTTGCCAGTAACGATAGCTGATGACCGCTGCCGGTTCTGTGCTTACTTTGTCGTCATCGTTTGTTAGAACACGACCCAGCAAAGCGGACACGCCAAGATCGGTAAAGTAGCTCCCGGAAACAGCCTGCCAGTGCACCATCTCCGCCTGCCCATTCGCGCGCAGATTCAGTCGCTCCAACGACGCAAATGCGAAGACCGAGGCCAGGGTTTGATTCTGATCGCGGAGCCGTTCAAAAGCTGGATAAGAGATCGAAGTGCTGGTCTGCAGCCCCGTCGCCTCGTCTTTTTCCATTACACCGTTGAAACCGCGTACAACCCCCTGACCGCCCAACCAGCGGAACAAGACCAGTTGCCCTGGACGACTGACCGGCAGCTCTTTTAACAGCAACGCATCAACCACGCTGAAGATCGCAGTGTTGGCGCCGATGCCGAGGGCCAGCATCAGTACGGCGATCAGTGTGAAGCCGGGGTTCTTGCGCATAATTCGAAATGCAAAGCGCAGGTCTTGACGAAATCCACCTAACATATTCTTCCCCCTATTTTGCACGTGTGAGGTATACACCATTTCTCAATTGCTGTGCCATAAACGTGGCGAAGTAAGTCATTTATTGACGCGGTTTGACCATCATTTCTGAGTAGATTTAAATCGCGGATGTTCGCTTCTGGGAAAGAGTTTTCCCAATACCGGAAGCGATCCAATCACAAAGCCACATAAAAAGGATTTCACCCTAACCGTTTTTCCAGGCCTTGCCCTATGCAATTGGCCGATACCGCAGGTGTTTACCATCTGGCATTCTTTGAGTAGTCAGGGCACCTGGCCCTGCTAATTTTTCAGACGGATTAACAGGATATTCTAGATTTACAGCTCTCCCTCAATCCTGATGAATCCTGATAATCCTGTCTATGTATATCGGAGGAAGACAATGGCAAATTCATCGGCAACGGCCAGCACACTGCTGGCTCTCTCGAATGAACTGGCCGACGCCGTCGCGCGGGCCGGCCAGTCGATCGTCGCAGTCAACGCGCGCCCTCGCATTCCGTCTAGCGGAGTTCACTGGCGGCAGGGTCTCATCGTAACTGCAGAACATACCGTTCAGCGTGATGAAGAGATCACACTCACTCTGCCGGACGGACAGACGGTGAAGCCGGAATTGGTGGGCCGTGATTCGAGTACAGATTTGGCTGTGCTCAGACTCCCGAGCGCGAACATTGCCAATCAGCCAGTGGCGGAGGTCGGGGATGCGACTGATCTGAAGATCGGGCACCTGGCGCTCGCCGTTGCGCGTCCCGGTGAGCGCGGCCTGAGCGCGAGCCTGGGCGTGGTCAGCGCGCTCAGCGGATCCTGGCGCACCTGGGGCGGTAGTCGCATCGATCAATTTATTCGTCTCGACCTGTCGATCTATCCCGGTTTCTCGGGAGGAGCGCTGGTAGACGCGCGCGGCCGCGTGGCCGGCATCATTACCTCGGGTCCGCGTAACTCCGTGATGGCGATCCCCGCCGCGACCGTCAACCGGGTGGTTGAGCAATTGTCGTCGAAGGGGCGCATCACGCGCGGCTTCCTCGGATTGGGTATGCAACCGGTTCGATTGCCCGATGCGCTCAAACAATCGCTCAATCTCGAAGGGCACGGGGGCGTCATCATTGTGGAGGTTAAACACGGCGGTCCGGCAGATCGGGCCGGCGCATTAATCGGCGATGTCCTGGTCGAACTCGATGGTCGAGCGATCGGCGAGCCGGGCGACGTGCAGGCTGCGCTCGATCCGGAGCAGGTGGGGAAGACCGTTAAGGCCAAATTTGTGCGCGCTGGCGCGCGGATCGAGTTATCTATCGTAGTGGGCGAGCGACCGCCCAGGGAGGAGTAGAATGTCTGTGGTGGAATCATTGATCGCAGGGACCAACTCCTTATTCGCCGAAGAGTCCGCAGCTCTGGCCGAGCGATTGCGACGCTCTACGGTGCAGGTGAGAGATGGCTATCGTGGAGGCGGCTCGGGCATTATCTGGCGCCCCGACGGTCTCATCGTTACAAACGCCCACGTCGTGCGGGGCCGTGGCGCGCACGTCGAACTTTCAGATGGCCGAGCGTTCGACTCCGTCGTAGTCGCGCGGGACACAAGGCGCGATCTCGCATCCTTGAAGATTCAAGCTGATAACCTGCCTGCGGCGGAGATCGGCAATTCCGATGGCCTGCGCGCAGGCGACCTCGTTTTTGCGATGGGCAACCCACTGGGCATTCCAGGCGCGCTGACGGCTGGAATTATGCAAGCGCATAGTCTCGTCGATGGCCGCCGCGGGCCCCAATGGATTCAAGCGGATGTGCGAATTGCGCCCGGCAACTCGGGCGGCCCGCTGGCTGATGCGCGAGGGCGCGTCATCGGCGTCAACAGTATGATCGTCAACGGTCTCGCCCTGGCTGTACCGAGCAATGCGGTCGAGCGGTTCCTGCTACGGCGGCATGAGAAGGCCTATCTTGGCATCACATTTCAACCTGTCCGTATCCCAGGCCGGGGACAATCGGGTCAGGAGCATAACGGATTGCTGGTTTTAAAAGTCGAGGCCGACAGTCCGGCGGATGAAGCGGGTTTGATGCTTGGTGATGTTTTACACGGAGCAAATGGCAGGGAGCTGGATGATCCCGCCGATTTGGCCGATGCGCTGGCTGATGTCACCTCGGATCGGACACTGCGCCTCGTTCTCACGCGCGGCGGCAGACAGGTCCATTGTGATGTAACTGTGCGCGCTATTATGGCGGAGGCCGCGTGATTCGTGTCCTGATAGCAGCCAACGCCCTGCTCGTACGAGCCGGGTTGGAGGCGCTGCTCAAAGAGAGCACAGGGTCGGAGGTCGTAGGGAGTATTCCCTCTGCGCAGCTCGCGCGCCAAATCATTGACCTGAGGCCGGATGTAGTGGTGCTGGAATGGGAGCGTCACGACGAAGGATTCTCGCCATCGTCGATAGCTTTGGGGGTTTTCGGCGACGAGCCGCGCAGGCCTGAGTTCGTCCTGCTGACCGATGAATCTCACGCCCCCTGGGTATTTAATGCCTTACGGGCGGGTGTGCGCGCTGTCCTGCCGCGCGACGCCACGACGGAAGAGCTGGAGGCGGCAATTATTGCGGCCGCTGCCGGTCTTGTAACGATGCATCCGGATACGGCCGACTCGCTGCTCAACAGCGCGCCCTCTCCCGCGCACACGCTCACAGCCACGCAATCCCTCACGCCGCGGGAGGTCGAGGTGCTGCGAATGCTGGCCGAAGGCCTGGGCAACAAAGAGATCGCGTTGCAGCTCGGCATTTCCGAACACACGGTCAAATTTCACGTCGGCTCGATCTTCACCAAGCTCGATGCGACGAGCCGCACAGAAGCGGTGATGACCGGTGTCAGGTTGGGCTTGATTATTCTTTGAAAGATTACGAAAGAATATCCACCGGTGGACGTCCTCGTCGCTTGAGCGCGCCACCGGCTGAAAGACTATTGAGATAAAGTGCCCCGCCGCTATGTCGAATAGATCGGATTGGACAAGAGAAAACTGATGGCGGCGACGCGAGCCGGATCGGGCTCTTCATCTGGGATGGCGGCCATTATGGCATCGCATCTGGATTTTATTCCATCGCGGAATTCCGGATGAGTGAAGATATAGAGGTCGTTCCGTAAAATGCCTTCCAAAACTCTCTCTCCGACTTTCATCGGATCCATATAGACAGAGGAGACTGAGTGCACCTGGCGCATCTTGTCCGTCTCGGCATACCCCGTGTTCGAGAGATGAGTCGGACGCGTCAGGCCGCTCTCGGCGATGTTTGTCTGAACGGGGCCCGGGCAAAGGACTGATACGCCGATATTCTCCGCGACCAGTTCCGTTCGTAACGCCTCCGACAGACCGACGACAGCGAACTTCGCGGTAATATATAAACCAGCCCCGAGTGTCGGAAGGAAGCCGGACATCGACGAGGTGGTGACGATGTGTCCGCCCTCGCCATGCGCGAGAATGCGAGGGAGGAAAGTCTGGACGCCGTTGATCACGCCTCCGAGATTGACGTTCATGACCCAGTCCCAATCGTCGTAAGTCGCGAGCTTCATCGGCCCTCCGAGCCCGATTCCCGCGTTGTTGCACAGCACGTGGACCTTACCGAAGACGCTCTCGGTCTCGTCGGCCGCGCGATACATCGCCTCGCGGTCAGAGACGTCGAGTTCTATGGCATGAACCGCGCCCGTCCCATTGAACGAAGCCATCGCCTCATCCAGGTGGTCGCGCCGGATGTCGGCGATCACTACCTTGATGCCCTCGCGGACGAAGACCCTCGCCATAGCAAGGCCGATGCCGCTGGCCCCGCCGGTAATAAATGCGACTTTGTCTTTCACGTCTTTCATCGATTTCTCCACTCATATGCCCATATGGTCTTTGAGAATTAAATGAAGACTGTGCAAATAAAAGTTAATTGGAATCAGCATTTTCGGACCTGAGCGCCAGAGGCGCGGGATGTTTATAGTATTCGATCACCAAAGTCTCACGAGCTCCGGAGGAGCGACATGTAGGCATTCATATGTCGCTCCTCCGGAGCTCAGGTTATGGTTAAGATCGTGAGCTATAGACATTACGCGCCCCCGGCGCTGAGACGCGAGACTATTGATTCTGTTGGATTTTAATTTGCACATGCTTCAATTAAATGTAACAGTTCCGGCCCAATCCACTGACAACACTTGGTGCATCACTTCCTGCTCTTTACCCCGAAGGGGTTATTGAAGGTAGCCAGGGTTGGAGTGCAGCGGAAACCCTGGTGGATATGTAATATGGATCCGCATCCTGAAGGGATGCGAGAGCAGTCAGATGTGATAACGATCGATTTCTCGCATCCCTTCAGGATGCGAAACTATTGGGGACGGTTCCAGGGGTTTCCGCTGCGCTCCAACCCCTGGCTACCTTCAATAACCCCTTCGGGGTAAAAGCTTATATTTCAATCCCCGAGCATCACCATTTTATGAGATTGATTGCGATCCATTTGTGATATTTATTTTCAAAGACCATATGGCATATGTGCTTGATTCAAGCCCATTCTCTCGATTCCGCTACGCTGCGGCCGTATGGCTTCATGCCGAGCCAGATGACGAGCGTGCCCAGCGGACCCAGTAAGAGACCGGTTAAAGAGAGCGAAAGCCCGATTTGACTCTCGGACTGGAAGACATAATCCGTAAAGACCGCCACAATGGTCGGCCCTATTCCGACTCCGATCACGTTGAAGACGAACAGGAAGAGAGCCGTGATCTGCCCGCGCATCTGATTGGGCGTAATGATTTGAAGCGCGGCATTGAGCGGGGCTGCGGTACACGCCAGCCAAAAGAGGCTGAATGTCGATACGGCGATGGCCAGATAAGCGTTCGGCATGAACGGGAACATTATCCCAAACGGCAGCGCCACCAGCTTGGCCAGAAAAACTACGCGCAGGTTCGCGTCGTCGCGTCCAGCTTTGGCGAAGCGCTCGGCGAGTATGCTTCCGAGCAGCGCTCCGATCGGCAAAACGGCGATGATAATCAGTCCCTGGATCAGCCCGTATTCTTTAGGCGTCCAACCGAAAGTCCGCATGTAAAAGGCGGGAGCCCAACTGGCGCCGCCGATGGACATGACGATTTGAATGCCCATCCCAATGAATATCGGTGCGAAGGTAGCTCTGTTCTTGCCTAGGAAAGCGAACACGTCTCTGATCGGAATAGGCTTTGTTGAATCATTCGTGTTAGCGCTGATACGCCCTCTCCTCTTAGGCTCGCGAACCGTAGCCAGCAGAGCGGCCACGATCAGTCCGGGTAGTCCGACGACGACGAACGTCAGTTGCCAGCCACGCATTGTCGCGCCGATCAGAGGGAGAGTTACCGGAGGCAAGTTTAAAAACATTTGCGTGATAGCGCCGCCGATGATCAGAGCCAGGCCGGTTCCGGCATAGAATCCGAAGTTGAGAAATGCGATAGCTCTCGGCAGTTTTTCTCTGGGAAAAAGATCTGCGAGCATCGAATAAGTCGCCGGCCCGCTGCACGCTTCACCAGACCCGACACCAACTCGGCAAATAAAGAGCTGCCAGAAGCTCTGAGCCAGGCCGCACAACGCGGTCATGAAACTCCAGATCGCGACTCCGATGCCGAGGATGGCTCGCCGGCTCTTATAATCCGCCATCCTCGCGATGGGAAGACCGAGAATCACGTAGAAGCAGGAGAACGCGAACCCCATCACCAGACTCATCTGGAAATCGCTCAGTCCCAGGTCGCGTTTGATCGGCTCGACGAGCAGGGAGACGATCCCGCGGTCGAGAAAGTTGATCATGAGCGCGAGGGCGAAAACGAAAACCGCATACCAGGCCCGGGCCGGGCTGGGCCAGGGTTCGCTCGTTGCGTCTCGCGCAATTCTCTCATCAGCCAAAGAATCGGCGGAGATTTTAGTCGCTTCAGTGCTCATCCAATACTCCTTCGGACATTCGCTGCTTCGTGGTTGATCTTCATTCCAAGACCAGCTGGCTTGCCCTGGCTTTGGCGTTCATTTGGCGGCGGCCCTCTTCGATCGCCAATCGCCTGGGATCGGCTTCGCCTTCGGGCAGAGCCGCCAGGATTTCGTCGAAGAGCGCCTTCAACTCTTCCTTGAATTCGGGGTGGGTGAAGATATAGAGGTCATTGCGTCGGATGCCGCGCAGAACTTTCTCGCCCATCTCTTCTGGCTCCATTCCGAATTGATGTATCTCCGGCAGCCTGGCCATAAACTCCTGATTGGCGGGCCCGATGTCGGTGGAGAACTGCGGCGGGCGGATCTTGTCGCTCTCGTATATGGCGGACTTGACAAGCCCCGGACATACCACGGAAACGCCGATGCCATAAGGCATCAGGCTCCAGCGCAGCGATTCGCTCAGCCCGCGCACGGCGAACTTCGCGGTCGTATAAACGCCCGCACCGGGCCCGGTGATGAACGAAGCCATCGAGGCCGTGTTCACGATCTGGCCCCCTTCGCCGTGTTTCTTGATCCGGGGGACGAAGGTCCGGATGCCGTTGATCACTCCGCCGAGATTGACGCCGAGCAACCAGTCCCAATCTTCATACGTGCATTCATCCATCGGCGCGAAAAAATTGACGCCGGCGTTATTGCAGACTACGTGAACCTTGCCGAACACCCGTTCCGCCTCGTCCGCCGCGCGATTGAAGGCCGCGCGATCGGTCACGTCCAACCGGATCGGATGCGCGCTTCGGCCCGTCTCACCGAAATGAGCCATCGTGCGATCGAGATGATCCTGCCGGATGTCGGCGATAACTACCTTCATGCCGGCGTCATGAAAAACCTTGGCCATACCGAATCCGACGCCGCTGCCGCCGCCGGTGATAAAAGCAACTTTTCCCTGTACGTCTTTCATAGCGGACCTTTCAATCAAGACTGCCCTTCTACGCGTCCCGACATTAGAGCGGACACCCGCAGTCTTCATCACTCTCCTTATTTTCCGGAAGCGGGCAGCCGCAGTCTTCCTCGCTCTCTATTTTTTCGGGTGCAGGGAAGAAGTAATGCCGAACATCGTAGCTCGGACGGATCGCAGTCTGCGGCCGCCATTTGTCAATGGATGCGGATGTCGTATGAGCGAGATCGGTCGTCAGCCAGAGCGGGTTCGTTTCGCCGCCGACGATGACGACATTGATGTTTTCCGGCTCGTTCCATGGCGCGATCAACGTGTCATCCGGGACTTTAGCCCAGGTGGCGTACGGTTCGACTCCCCGCCGCGCGAGCGGAACCATAAGGTTGCTCACGACATCAGCTTCCCAATATTGTTTCGCGGGTATCTTGACGTTCTCCGAGAGCCACCGGGCCAGAGATTCTTTCGTCTCGAAGCCGTGATTTTCTTTAAGACCTTTCGCCACCAGCGGGTCCATGACCAGCGTGGCCATTGAACGAAGCGCCTGAAACGCTTTCAGCATAATTGCGGTCTCTTCGTGCGCGCCGCGGCGGTTGGGGGCGCCCATGGCGTTGATGAAGCTCCAACCTCTGAAGAGACTGACGACGCTCTCTTCGGGGCGGAAGCCCTTTTGGACGTGGAACGATCCCCAGACGCTCTTCTCTTCATTCTCGGCGACGCACATATTGTTATAGTTGAGATTGTTCCCCTGTGAACCGAGGAAAGTCTCTCCTACTTTGGTGTTCCCGAGCGTCAGGGTCATCAAAGTCCAGGCCCTGCCGATCGCCGAATTGGCCAGATTCACTGGACTCAGCGCGCCGACCCCGCAATTCATACCTATTTCATGCCGGATCGGGCCGTTGACGACCATCATTCTGCCGAATGAAGTCGTCGAACTCGGGATGGCGGGTTCACCGGTCGAGGCGATCGCCAGTAACACCGGAAGATGCTCCGGTCTGGCGCCCGCCATTACCGCATTGATGGCGACCTTCTCGACGGTGTATTGCGTCCCCCGCTCTTTCTTGGTCGTGATGGTCATCTCGCCGATAACCTCATCGGGAGGATGGCCTGTTCCCGTTAGCATTTCAGCCACTTTCTCTTCCGTGGGAAGAATGATCGGCAGTCCATCCGTCCAGCCGTTCTCATAAAAGAGGCGGCGAAGATTGTCTTCAGTATCCCGTTCCAACAGTCGCGGCTGTTCTGAGAAGGTCGAACTTAATGAAACCTGTTCAAAATTCTCCTGGGTGAGCGTGTCGATCACGCGCCGCATAATCGGAACGCCGGACACCGGGTCGTCCCCTTCGACATATCGGCGGAGGGTTGAGATGGGCATTCCCACGAGCGGATGCGGAGTGAAGGTGAACGGCAGGACCATCCCGTGTATGCGCTGCTCCTTCGCCAGAAAATCGGCGAACCTCATCGTCGCCATCGGAGCTGTGGGGATTCCGTAATCTTTTTCCAGTCTTCTGCAGTATTCGGCGACCGCCGAAGAGCAGCCGTCTCAGCCGCCGACGCCGAAGATCACGGCATCGCACCTCCGCTTCAATTCAGTCCAAAACTCCGGTTCATCCGTAAACATGTTTCCCGGCTTCCTCATAACTTCGGTCTTCACCGAAGGCATCCGTCTGGAAAACCATCCCTTCATCTCCTCCAGAAATTCATAAGCCCCGCCAAATCCGACATCCACCAGATAAACAGTTTTGCCTTCGATCTCACCAAGTCGGGGAGCCAATGGGGCCGGCTTTGTCGTATGAGTCGGCCGGCCCACCGGGTTCAAAACCGTATAAAGTGTTTTGGTCATTGAGTTCTCCTCAGCGGCACAGCGCCGTGCGCGTGCAACCAAACAGGTGATTGCAGCGCGCGGTGCCGATCGCGGTATTGATCGGATCAAAAGATGAACTTCAACCCGAACTGAATCTGCCGGGACGAATTGACCGTGTTGAGAAATCGCCCGACGTTCGGATTCGGATTCGGCGTCGGGGCAGCGGCCGTTCCAGTGAAAAGAGTAAATTGTGAAGGTGTCTGGAAATTCGGATGATTGGTGGCGTTGAAAACCTCCGTCCGGAACTGTATGTCCAATTTCTCTGAGATCTTCGTATTCTTCAACATAGCGAGATCGACATTGAAGAAGCCCGGCCCCCTGATCGAGTTCCTCGGCACATTGCCCAGCATGCCGAGAGGCTGCAAGACATAGCAGCTCGGATCGAACCACTGATTCGGATCGCCTATCAGCCGATCAGAATTACAACCCGGGGCGCCGGAATAGTTCGGACGATCTCCGACGATACCGCCCAACCTCGACCGGGCGGGGAAAGTGAAGCCTGTCTGGATATTGATCGGAGTACCGTCGTAGGTGCGCAGGATTCCGCTCAATTGCCATCCTTCGATCAACTTGTTTCCGCGGAAGGGTAATGGATAGACGGCGTTGGCGCTGAAAGTGTGGGGGATATCGAACGAGCAGAGTCCGCGATCGTAGGCTTGATTCAGCGCGTATGTTATCGGAAATGCCCCTTGTTCGAGACCGGAGCTGACCGAGCCGTCGTCGATACACTTCGACCACGTGTAGGCCGCCCCAAGGACAAATCCCTGACTGAACTGCCGATTGAGGCTCGTCTGCATAGAATGGTAAGTCGAGTGGCTGCTCGGCGCGACGTTGTTCAGTGAGCCGAAGTTGGGATTGGTCGCCATCCCCGAAAAAGGATTGCCCGGCGTGCCAGGCGAGCCTATGCCGCCAAGAGTCCCCATGGGCAGGTTCTGGTCGCGAATGGAGAACAGATGGACGCCACTCGAGCCGACATAGCCTACTGATGCGATGAAGCTGCCGGGAAGCTCACGCTGGATCGTCAGGTTGTATTGCATCGCATAAGGCGCGGTGTCTGTCGAATAGTCGAGCCCCGCGAACGCGGTATAGTTCGCGGCGAAGACGGATCCCGGCGGCAGCCCAATGCCATAGGGGTTTGAAAGAAGCAGTGGCGGAGCCGTAGGATTGCCCGTGGCTAGCCGCAGATTGACCAGAATGTTGGCGCCAGATGGCGGAGCCAGATAAAAGGCTGGCGCGTATGTGCGAGGGGCTACTGGCTCGTGGAAGATTCCGAAGCCGGCGCGTATCGATGTCTTGTGATCCTTGAACGGATCCCAGGCCAGGCCGATTCGCGGATCGAGATTCCAGAGGTTCGGATTTTTCGCCAGCACGCGATCGACTGTTGTGAATCCAGTCGATGTCAAGGGATCGAGGATCACGTTGAGAGGAATCCCTCCGGCTCCCTTGGCGTTCGTCGCGAACGCATATCGCAAACCCAGATTGAGCGTCAGTCGCGGCGTCACCTTCCAATCGTCCTGGATGTAGGGGAAGATGTCGATTTCGCGGAAATAGCGGGCAGTGGAGAAATCCGGTGACGGCGCCGCCATTCCCAACATATTGAGCGGCGTTCCATTCAGGAAATTCTCGAGCGTGCCAAAGGTGAAATTTCCGCCGACATAGGCCGGTGCGGAGAGGTTGGTTTGAACCCGCGTCACCGTAGCGCCTATCTTGAGGCTGTGTGATCCGCTGTTCAATATAAGGTCGTCTCCCACAGTGAACTTGTTCTGTACGAGGACAAACGGCACCGTGCCGCTGGCGCCGATCGGTGTGACCGGCCCGAGAGCCCCGGTGGCGAAGATCGCGCCGTCCTGCCGCCCTCCGCCGATTATCTGGAGCGCAGGCGTAGAGCCGTCGGTGCGGCCGCGCTCGTTGGTTCGCGTGAAGCTGAATCGAATCGAGTTGACCACCTTTGGCGAAAAGATCCGTTTCTCTTCGATGGTGAAAAACTGGTTTTTCGTATTGTCAACTTCCGGCCATAAAGCGAGTTCAGAGAGCGGAAAAGGGATGCGACGGAACGCCCTGTTAACAATATACCGCCCGAAGAGAGAATCCTTCTGCGAGAACGCGTAATCCATACGTCCGAGAACATAGTCCTCGTTGATGATCTCATCGGCGACGGATGTATATAGCCCCACGCCGGTTCGACGGCCTTGAGCATCGAGCAGGTCGGCGCCTATCGGCAATCCCGGCGCGGCGGAGGCGTTTGGAAACGGATAGAGGTCCAATATCTTCGCTATCATCGCCTTGTCGGGATTCGGATCATTGGGATTCGGGACGCCTAAGTTTATGTCGGGAGTGGAAGCCGTGCAGGCGGCAGTACTGTTGAGCGCGGCGCAAGGCAATATTCCCTGATGTACGTTCGCGTTCGGAACGAACAGGCGGCCGGTCTGGCCCTGCGACTGGCGAAGGCCTTCGTAAGTTCCGAAGAAGAAGAGCTTGTCTTGCTTGATCGGTCCTCCGAGCGCGCCTCCGAACTGATTCCTGCGAAACGTGGGTATGTCCGCCACCGGATCGTCGAAGTAATTCTTCGCGTCGAATACGCTGTTGCGCAGAAATTCGAACGCCGAACCGTGCAGCGCGTTCGAGCCGGATCTACTCACAGCGTTGACGACTGCGCCGGTTCCTCCATATTCGGCGCTGTAGGTGTTGGTCAATACGCGGAACTCCAGAATCGCCTCGACTCCGAGAGAATTGCCGGTGACCGACGATCCCGCCCCGTGATTGAAAAATCCCTGCAACTCAGTGTTGTCGAGCAGGAACGATTGTCCGACCGGCCTCGAACCGGAGACCGAATAGTTTGTTCCCTGACCGTAGAAAGTGGCCGATCCGCCTCCCCCGGCCGGGCTTTGGGGGACGGCCTGCACACCGGGCGACAGCGTCATCAGCGCCGTAAAATTTCGCCCATTCAGCGGTAGATCGCGCATCTGGGTTGGGGTGATGAGGGTAGAGACCGAGGCGGTACGTACCTCCACTTGCGCTGCCTCGCCTACCACGGTAACCGTCTCAGTCGTCGCGCCGGGTGACAGCGTCAGATCCGCGACAGGCTGGCTGCCGACCGTCAGAGTGATCCCCGTGCGGACTACCGTCTGGAACCCGGTGGCCGAAGCCCGAACTTCATATTCGCCGACGGGCAGATTCGGTATGTTGTATCGCCCCTGTGAATCTGTTATGGCAGATTGTGTGATTGAGGTTCCGAGGTTCTTCACCTCGATCTTCGCGCCGACCAACACCGCCCCTGAACTATCCGCAACTGTGCCTGAGATGGTCGCCGTTCTGACCTGCGCCTCGATACGAATCACGCCCACTATGACGATCAGAATAAAGGCGTATATCGAAGCGTTGCAGAACAGCTTCAACTTCCACATTTCCATTCTTGGCATTCTTTCTCCTTTCATTATTCATCGCCTGCGTTAAGTAAGGAATCGATAGCGATTAATCCGCATGCGCCGCATTTGGTGGATGGCGCAACGGACTGCAAGAACGGAGATCAATTTAGACTTCAGAGAAATGGGCTCTGATATTTATGAAAGCCGAATACGAGAGCCTATATATGCCCTTGTCCTTCTGCTGTCAACTCTGTTATATCAGTTTTGAAAGATTACATTCAGATTCGCGACGATTCAGAGGGTTCAGGCGATTCATATGACCGATGCACAAAAATGGGAGACAGTATCCGACCCCCAAAAGGTCTCCCAAAGGGAGAATTTCCGGTTCTGAATCATGCACACACCTGTGATAGAGTAGCTCTTCAGTTTTATCCTCCTTCAAATTCAATAACTTATTAACCAAGATTGAAGGGAGGATCTATGCATCGAACAGAAACCTTACTCTTCTCTTTCGTCGTTCTCCTTCTCCTCTCCATCATTTATGCGCCTTCATTCGGGCAGTCGACATCCGATCAACGGGTTTTAAAGGTACGAACCGAGCTGGTGAACGTTGATGTTCTGGCCAAGCAAAAAAAGACCGGGCGCATCGTCAATAATTTGGATAAGGATGATTTCACCGTCCTCGAAGATGGCATCAAGCAGACGATTTCGCATTTCGGTCAGGAGCGGCTCCCGCTCTCGATAATCCTGCTCGTAGACCGCGCCGGATGCATCAACGCCTTCAATGATCGGATTCGGGGGGCGACGATCGATGCGTTCAGCCGGCTCAAGAGCGAGGACGAGGTCGCGATCATGACCTTCTCCAGCAAAGTGAGCCTTGCTCAGCCGTTCACCCGCGATCGCCAGTTGATCGCCGACCAGATCATGGCCGTCGAGAGGCAGCATCGGAGCGAGCAACATTATTTCAACGCCGGCATATACGAAGCCTCGACCTATATGAGCAAGGCGGCCAATCCCCTGGGCAGGCGGGCGATCATCGTGCTGACCAGTCTCGAGGCGAGCATCGATTTTTCCAAGATATCGGAGAAGGAAGCGCTCGAAGCCTTGCTTGAATCAGGCGCTGTCGTCTCGGGCGTTCTCGTGAAGACGCTCGGCGCGCGCCTGGAGCAGGGGGTACGCGGGAAGCCGACCAGCATCCTGCGCCACGTCGGGTTGCGATCTGGCAGTCTGAAGATGTTCGTCGAGGAGACAGGAGGTGAGTTGATCAGCGCCCAGCCCGAGCGAATAAACGAAACGCTCGTTGAGATGGTCGATCATCTCGCGGTCAGTTATTCGCTCGCATACCTACCGACCAATTCGGTTCGCGACGGAAGACGACGGCGCATTAAGGTGCAGTTATCGCCGGATGTCGAGAAACGCGAAGGAAAGACGGTGTTGATAACTCGGCGCAGTTACATTATGCCGAAGGACGTGAATACAACGGAGAAGAGTTTTTAGTTTTTAGTTTTTAGTTTTCAGTTGAACTGTCTCGATCAGCAACTGAAAACTAAAAACTGAAAACTGAAAACTCTTCTTAATAGCTCAACCCAAAACCATATTTGAACAGCGGATCATAATCGCGATCGCCGACGTTGACCGGCATCTGCGCTTTCGATCTCGGCCAACTGAAGGAGAGTTTCCCCGTGGGTTTGTAATCGCCGAAGAGTACATCAGCGACTCCGTGACCTTCAGTCCCGGGCAACCACGCCGCAACGAAAGCATCGCTCTTATCGAGCACCTTCTCTATATGCAGCGGGCGGCCTGAGAGCAAGATCACCACCACCGGGACGCCCGTCTTCTTCATATTCTCGATGGCCGCAATGTCATCTTGCGCGAGCGAGAGTTCATCCCGGTCGCCGAACATTTCGGCATACGGCGTTTCGCCCACCACGACGACACCGACATCCGCGCCGGCAGCGCCGGTTCCATCGGCAGAGAACGTGACGTTAGCGTCGTTTGCGACGGTCTTCCGGATGGCCTGCAGTATCGTTGTTCCACCGGTCGTAACGGCGCCGCTCTTTCCCTGCCAGGTGATGGTCCAGCCTCCGGATTGATTACCAATGTCATCCGCGTTCTTGCCGGCCACGTGGATACGCGCGAGGCTCTTTGAGAGGGGCAGGGTATTCTTCTCGTTCTTGAGCAGCACCAGCGACTGCCGCACGCATTCGCGCGCCACCTCGCGGTGCTCGGCGGACCCGAACTTGCTATGCAGGCTTCTGTCGGCCAGTTGCGATCTGTCTTTATTCATTAATCCCATCGCAAACTTGACCCTTAATATCCGTTTTACGGCATCATCGATCCGCGACATCGGCACCTTACCTTCATTGACCAGCTCTTTCAGCGTGTCAAAGAACTCCGGATATTTGTTGGGAACCATTACCATATCCATCCCCGCATTGATCGATTGCTGGATGTCGCTCCGGTAGTCTCCCGGTAACTCATCGATCGCGTTATAGTCCGAGATCAGGAATCCTTCGAAACCCAATTCCCCTTTCAGTATTTCGGTCAACAGCCGTTTGCTGCCAGAGCACTTCACCCCATTCCAACTGTTGTATGAGGGCATTATGGTGCCGACACCGGCTTTGATCGTGGTGATGTAGCCCTGCATATGGAGCTCTTTCAGCTCGGCTTCGGTCAACCGCGTGTCGCCGCGATCAAGCGGCCACCGGCCTCCCGATTTCTCATCCTTGGGCGACCCTGTGCCGTAGGTGGTGCCTCCATCCCCGGCGAAATGCTTGGCACACGCGAGGATGCTCAATGGGTCGCTCAGGTCATTCCCCTGGAGCCCACGTACCGCGGATTCTCCGAGCGTGCTGGCCAGCTCGGGGGTTTCGCCGAACCCCTCGTATGTTCTCCCCCACCTGTCGTCGCGCGGGACTGTGACGCATGGTGCGAAGTTCCAGTTGATTCCGGTCGCCCGCACTTCCAGAGCGGTTATGCGGGAGGCCTTCTCGACCAGGGCGGGATTCTGCATGCTGCCGAGTCCGATGTTATGCGGGAAGATGACGGCTCCCATAACATTACTGTGCCCGTGCACGGCATCGACGCCGTAAAGCAGAGGTATGGCGAGACGCGTCTTGAGCGCCTTCGACTGCTGCTCATCATACATGTCGGTCCAGTCCTTGAGACCATTTCCCGTCTTCGGATCCGAGTTTCCTCCACAAAAGAGCGAACCGAGGAAGTATTTCTCGATGTCGTCGATGCTCTTGAGTCCGCTCTGCTCTGCCTGGGTCATCTGACCGATCTTCTCTTCCAGGGTCATCTGAGCTAACAGTTGCAGCGCTTTGTCGTCGTAATGAGTCAGGGGCTTCACCGTTCCGGGGTGTGCCGATATGGACGATATTTCTGCAGTGGAACACGCTGCACCTATCAGGGTGACGATGATTAAGGTGAATAGTTTTTTCATTTCATCCCTCGTTATCTGGTAGTTTGTGGTGATGTTGCGGCCGCCATTATAAAGCGACTCGAGATCGCAGGGGGGAAAAAATATAGCGGGTTTCAGTTGAATGGATGCCGGAACCCGGCCACGGAGTCTTAGAGACAAAGAGTGGTTAATGGGAGGATATGGCTGACTGACAAACTCATTTTTTGTTGCTTCTCCGTGACCATGTTCCGAAATCCACTCAACTGAAACCCGCTATTCAAGGATGAAGAACCGTATGGGGATACAACGCTGTCGAAGTAACTCTTTATCTGGTAGTCGGTAGTCGGTTTTAGATTCAATAGGCATTTGAGACTGAAAAAACCGTAATCGAACCTACAACCTACAACCGACTACCTACCGACAACAATCTCAGAAGGTAAGCTTGAGCGCCATCTGGATATTGCGCGGATCGCGGGCGGTGTTGATGAACCCGCTCTGACCACGCGTCTCCAGAGATACCGCCTGGCTTTGGTCGGGGACGTTGATCCCGTTAACTACCCCGAACCACTGAGTGTTATTAAATATGTTGAAGAACTCAGCGCGGTACTGCAGGTTGACCCGCTCAGTAAATTTGAAGGTTTTAAAAAGGGAGAAATCGAAGTTCGTGAAACCCGGTCCACGAAAGGCATTTCTTCCCGTATTTCCGAGCATACCGTTTGCCGGACGGCCGAATGCGAAAGCATTGAACCACTCCCTGCTTGCATCGTCCTTCACGTAGACATCGCCTCCCAGATAATCAGCGCGAACCCCGTCTCCGAGAGTTCCCGGATTTCCGTTAGAGGTAACCGTGAATGGCAACCCGCTCCAGATGCGAGTCACGCCCGATATCGTCCAGCCATCAAACGCCGCCCGGGCAATACTGTTATTGCCGAGTACATTGCCGAATCTGGGGAGATTGTAGATGTAGTCGAAGGTCAGGACATGCGTGCGGTCAAAGCCGGCAACGGCGCGTTCGCGACCTCGATCGAGGAAATAACCGATCGTACTGGCGTCGGTATCCGTCTCGGTGATCGCCTTACTCCATGTGTAATTGGCGTTGAACGTGAAGTTACTGCCGAAGCGGCGGCTGACGCGCGTTTGCAGCCCGTTGTAGTTGCTGTTCGCACCGGTCTCCACCAGTGTGATGTCATTGAAACCTCTGAACGGGCGAAGCCCATCGACATCAGCGCCTGGATTGAGCTGCGCGCCCAGAAGTAACTGGTTGATATTGCGCTGATACATCAGATGTCGCCCCATGGTCCCAATGTAAGCGATATCGATGCCGATCTGCCCTGGCAGCTCATGCTGTACCCCGAGGCTCCACGAATAGATACTCGGGATATTGCCTTCCGGATCGATGGCGATGAGGTTGGCGGGAAAACTCGATGCCCCGGAGATAAGGCCCGGACCAAAGTCGCTCAGCCTCCCGGGACCAAGAGACGGAGTAAGGGTCACAGGCGGATTGCCCAGACCGTCGAAGTAGTTATTGTTTTGCCGGATACGCTCGTAGAAGATTCCGAAGCCGCCGCGGATTGCGGTCCTGCCGTCGCCGAAGACGTCATAGGCGAAACCGAGGCGTGGCGAAAAATTGTTCTTACGGCTCTTGACGCCGCCTCTCGAGATTCCATCCCCCTCCTCTACCAGCCCATTAAGCGGGTTGCCTGAACCGGCTATGATGGCGCCGGTTGAGGCAATCTCCACCGCTTGCGCCGGATCGTAGCGATCGGCCAGAAAGTAATTCATGAGAAGCTGGCCATGCGTGGAGGTCGGTCCCATATACGCCCACCTCAAACCATATTCGAGCGTGAAGCGCGGCGACACCTTCCAACTGTCCTGCCCGTAGAGCTCGAGACCATAGAACTTGAAAGAGCCGAAGAACTTTCCATTGCTCTGAGATGCCGACGTATAGTTTCCGAGAAGCAGGTTGGCAAACGTATTGCCGGTGTCCAGCGGGTTGGTGCTGCTTGCACCGAAATCCAGATTGACCTCATCGGTCCACGCGGGTTGTTGACCGTTGCGATTCATATTGAAGAAAGCGCCGGTCTTGACGGTGTGCCTGCCGCGCGAGATCGTCACGTTGTCCGTCCACGCGAATTGCCTCGCTTCGCTCTCCCAATTGTTCGCGAAACTGAAGAAATTACACGCGCCGACGCCGCAACTGAAGGCCGGGAATTTGTTTCGTAAGTTTGACCCATCCGGAAACAGCTCAGGGAAGGTGAAACCGAGCTGATCACGATCGTATGTCGCCGGATCGACGCCGGGCCTGATGTCGACGACCTGCGTATAGGTGATTGTAGCCGAAGATGAATTCGTTGGTGATGGTCGGAGAGACCGACGAGATCAAGTTCCACGACCAGCTTGACCCAGGTTTCTTGCGGAACTGCGGCAGCACCGGATAGGAATTATCCGAGAACATCCCTAATCCCTGATTTTCGTCCTGCGAATCGTCAACCCAGCGGAAGAAGAAATTGTTCTTTGAGTTGATGTTGTAATCGAAACGGACTACTTCCTGGCGTTTTTTCAACGAATAGGAGTCTTGTGTGAAGACCCGTACCAGTTCGGGATTGCCAGGAACTCCCGCTGCGCCGGCGCGGTTGAGACTGCCTATGACTCCGAGAAATGCGTCGGCATTGCTGTTCCATTCGCTGCGCGGAACAATGTTATTAGGGTATGGCGTTCCCCCAATGATATTACCCCCTTCTCGTCTAACCGTTCCGGGTCTGAAGACAGTTCCGACAAAACACGGGCGTGAGCCAAGTCCGTCGCCATAGTCACATGATGAATTCGCAAGTGTGTCTGTCCTCAGCAACCGACTAAAATCCCCATTCAAAATATCGGGATGCGCGACGTCGACGAAGGGATTGCCGTTCGGCCGCGTGCCGCGAGTCCACTCCATATTGAAGAAGAAGAAGGCCTTGGGATCGCTCATCGGAGAGAATTTGCCGAGCGGGATCGGGCCGCTGATATTTCCGCCGAACTGATTTAGACGAAGTTTTTGTTTGGTGTCGTTGAGCGGATTACGCGCATCGAGCGCGTCATTACGCAGGAATTCATACGCCGTCCCGTGGAACTGCCTCCCGCCGCTCCTGGTTGTCGCCGAGATGAGAACACCGGGATTCCGCCCGTACTCAGCATTGAAGCTGCTGCTCTGAACCTTGAACTCGCCGATGGCATCCAGGCTCATCTGTGTGAACTGCCCGTCATTGGCTCCCACATCGGTGTTGATCGTACCGTCGAGATAGACGTTGTTCATCGAATCGCGCATGCCGTTGACATTGAACATCCCCGTCGAATTGAACCCGAGGTTGAAATCCGACTGAGCGTTCGATGTCACACCGGGAAGCGTCCGAAGCAGTGACCTGAAATCGCGGCCGTTCGTGGCGATCCCGGTCACTTGCTCCGAAGTGATGACGAACGATTTATTGGCGGTCGCGGTTTCGACAATCGGCGCTTCGCCGGTAACCGTGACCGTGTTTGATATTTCGCCCACCTCGAGCTTCAACCCGCCGAGGTTGAGAATTTGGTAGGCGTCGAGGACCAGCCCTTTACGTTCGAGCGCCCTGAAACCCGTCGCTTCCACCTTCAGCGTATACGTCCCGCGCAACAAAGGCAGGAGCTGAAACGAACCATTCTGGTCAGTCTGAGTGTCGCGAATGACATTACCTTTAGACTCATCTATCACTGATACCTTGGCGTTCGCTATCACATTACCTTGTGTATCCACCAGTGAACCCTGAATCGAGCCGCTCTGTGCGTGTGCCGCCGCTGTAATGGAGAACGCAAAACACACGACCAGACAGCATTGAATAAGCAGTCTTTGCATCTACCCCTCCTTTTACTTGATCCCTTATCTACCCTCTCGATTGTTTCCATTTAGATACAATCGAGATTTGAGCTGCTTTATCAATCCCAAGTTTTCCCAAGCATGTTTTCAGGTCCCAGCAAATCTTTCAGGTAAGCTTC
Source organism: uncultured Acidobacteriota bacterium (assembly GCA_963796275.1). Lineage (GTDB taxonomy): Bacteria > Acidobacteriota > Blastocatellia > RBC074 > RBC074 > JAKEHZ01. The sequence continues at coordinate 806,146 of CAWCKY010000006.1, forward strand.
GGCTAGATGTTTTTTGGCAGTCTTGTGCAGCGGTTATTCCAATCGATCGCTCTTCTATTCGATTATTGCTGCGTCATTCATACATTTTGCAATCTTGTATTTTGTCTGTTGATTGATGCCATTTCTGCCACATTTAACTATTCAACCAATTCTAAGCCCCGTTTTTTGTCGAGTCACTAGTCTAAAGATATGTTTTTCCTATATCCGCAATCCTTATCTCGGTGAAATTATTAGCTGAATCCAAAAATATCTAAAGTAACAAAACAAATGAACATTAATTGATATGTTTGGAGTTCCGCGTTTACGCGGTCTTCCGACCGCCCGAAGGCGGAACTCCAAACTATTTAAAAAAATGTGTTAAACTTTTTTAGTCAGCAACACTCCGGCCCCCAGTTCGGAAGGTCGTTGCCATCATTCAATGGAGATCAGACGGATCAGGACGGAGATCAGGACGGAGATCAGATTATGTTTCGACTTTTCGTTTTGGGCATCATTGCACTCACATCGCTTCCGATCGCGGCTAACACAAGAACTGACTTTGAAAGAAATTTCCAGGCTGAGGCGCGCCGGAAAACCCTGCGGTGCGGCAATCAACCCGCTTCCGCAGAGTATACGAAGGAGGTGATGCGTCTGACGGTCGGGGGGGACACGTTCGACTTGCGTCGCGTGAAGACTGAGTCGGGAGCCAAGTATGAGGCGGCCGGCGATTCGCCGACAAGCTTCTGGTCCAAGGGGCACACGGGAACGCTCATCGTCAGAGGGCGGGTCTATCCGCAATGCGAATGGGTTAGCGCGGACGCCGAACGTTTCCGTGCGACGGGCAACGAACCGGGCTGGCAACTAGATATAACGGCCACGACGATAACCTTATCGGCGGACTACGGAAAGACGCGCATCGAGGTGCCGGCGCCGCCGCCGCAAACGAGCGCCGGGCTCAGGAAATATATTTCAAGGTATGGCGGCGAAGATTTGACCGTTAGCGTCTTCGAGCGGCGCTGTACCGATACGATGAGCGGTATGCACTATCCGAACGCAGTTGTGGTGATATTGGGGGACAGGGTGATGGAAGGTTGCGGAGGAGATCCTGCGGCTTTGCTGCGGGGAGCGTTATGGGTGGTCGAAGACCTGAACGGGCGCGGTATCATCGATCGCTCACGGATGACCTTGCGGTTCGGTTCGGATGGGCGCGTTTCAGGCAAGGCATCCTGCAACAAATACTCGGGAACGTATTGGTTGACCGGCGAGGGGCTCACGGTCTCAGGTGCGGCGGTGACCAGGAAGTCGTGCGCGGAGTCGCTGATGAACCAGGAGAAAGAATTCCTCGATGTGCTGAGCGGCATTCAACGGTTCTCGATGAGTCCGGATGGCGCAGTCATTCTGTATGCCGGTGATCAACGTATTATCAAAGCACGGCGCGATTAGGTCGTAGAAATATCTCACCTTCATGTTTTCCGGGTTGAGTGGAACTGTAAATCCTGTTTGACTATTTTTTTCAGCTTAGAAAAATGATGCCGCGCTGGAGTGCGGTAGTGACAGCCATCGTCCGGTCTTTAACTCCAAGTTTCGTCAGGATATTTATCACATGAAATTTTACCGTCCCTTCCGTGATAAAAAGAACGTGGGCGACCTCCCTGTTGCTCATGCCTTTGGCGATCAACTCCAAAACTTCGACCTCACGGCTCGATAACTCGGATGCATGCATTCGCTCCTCTAAACGAGTCGCGATCTCGGGCGGAATATGCTTCCTACCCGAGTGAACCGTACGGATTGCCGTGAGCAGGTCATCGTGCAGCGCGGTCTTTAAAAGATAGGCCTGGGCTCCGGCGCGTAAGGCTCGATGAATTGCCTCATCGCCATCGTAAGTGGACAGGACGATTATCCGAGCCTGCGGGAATTCCTGGCGAATGGCTTGTGTCGCCTCCACTCCGTTCATACCCGGGAGACGTAAATCCATCAGTGTAATGTCGGGCGAATGTTGGCGGAACTTTTCGATCGCCTGTGGCCCGTCTTCCGCTTCCGCGATTACAACCATATCAGCCTCGACGTTGATGGTTGCCGTTAGCCCCATGCGGACGACGAAGTGATCATCGACTACCATGATACGGATGGGATTCTCTTTTTCCACTTCTTAATCCTTCTTCCGACCAACTGAAAAGAAAATTGAAAAATTGAAATTTGATAGTTGATAGTTGATAGTTGATAGTTCGTATACTCTGTGGCCACGATCTATACGAATTATCAATTATCAACTATCAATTTTCAATTTTCTTTTCAGTTGGTCGGGACCATGATGACCACTTCGGTACCAGTTCCCGGCCCGCTATTCAAGGTCAACCTGCCGCCGAGTTTTTTGATTCGTTCCCTCATTCCCACCAGGCCGAAATGGCCTCCGCTGAGATGCAACGGGCTGTCGGGATCGAAACCGCACCCATCGTCCTGCACGGAAACCTCGACCGTCTGCGGTTCAAATTTGAGCGCGATTGTCACTCGCTGAGCATTGGCGTGCTTCAATGCGTTAGTGATCGCTTCCTGGCAGAGCAGCAACAGGTGATGTCCGGCCACGGCGGGAAGGTTGCGTGATATACCGTTAACTCGCACATCGGTCTCGATGGAGGTTCCAGTGGTGAGCTTTTCAACAAGCTGGGCGAGAGCCGAGACGAGGTCACGGTTCTCCAGTTCCTGCGAATAGAGCTCATATACCGAATGGCGTGTTTCGATCAGGCTGTGTTTGACCATCTGACGGGCGAATTCCAGATGCTGCCGCGCAGCTTGCGGTGACTCCGCCATGCGAGCCGCACCAGATTCCAGATGCAATAGGATCATGGAGAGCCCCTGTTCGACCGTGTCGTGCAACTCGCTGGCGATTCGCTTGCGCTCAGTGAGGACGGCCGCAAACCGCGCTTTCATCTGCCCGATGATCAGTCGGTGAATCCCCAGTCCCATCAATCCAACGAGTGCCGCACAGGAAAGAAAGAACCACGACCTCTGATAGAAATGCGGGGTTAAACTGAATTCGTATGACGCACCGTCCTCATTCCAAACGCCGTCGTTGTTGCTGGCGATCACGCGGAAGCGATATTTCCCCGGCGCCAGGTTGGTATAATAGGCCACGCGGCGCGTGCCGGCATCGATCCAATCGCGATCATAGCCCTCCAACTGATATTTGAACCGAACGCGTTCCGGGATGAGCAGGCTCAGGCCGTTGTAATGGAACTCAAATCTCTTTTTACCTGGCTCGAGTTCCGTGAAATTACCCGGAGGAAAAGATTCTCCCTCGACGGACACTTCCTCGATCGCAACCGGAGGAGGTATTTCGTTACGAATGAGGTTTCTCGGGTCGATGAGGACGATCCCTTTGCGTGTAGTGAACCAGAGCCTCCCGTCTCTCCCTCTCCATCCGGATGGCTGGATATGCGAACTGCAATCGATCGTCTTCATCCCATCGGCGATGTTATACGGGGTCGATCTGATGGTCTTGCTCCGCCCTTCGGAGAATTCATCGAGGTCGCTCCGGCTGACTGTGAAGATGCCGCGCGGCGTGCTCACCCAGAGGTTGCCGTCCTTATCGCTGAGCGCGCGCTGCACTTCATTGTCGAACAACCCTTCCGCCATCGTATACCTGGTGATGCGGCCATCGCTGATCCGGAACCGCACCAATCCCGGCATCCTGCCGCCGAGCCAGAGGCTCCCTCGCTGATCATCGGTGATCGAAGTGATGGGATAATCGATCAGGCTCCGGATGGGCAGCCTACCCCTCGCAATCCGATACAATCCGTCGGTAGTACCGAACCACAGGTCGCCGCTCTGATCGCGCAGAGTGGTGAAGACGAATTTCCCGGTGAAAGGATTCGGGTCGCCGTTGATCAGGTATTCGCTCAGAATTCCATCCCTGAACCTGAATGCGCGTATCTCCGATGTGCAGACTATGAGGCTCTCGTCATCCTCGGTGATGGTAGAGGTGGAGAATCGGGAGAGCCTTCCCTCGGCCAGATATGTCGTGATCCTGTTATCCTTGAGACGGCAAAGTCCGCGATCGGTCCCGATCCAGATGCTGCCGTCCCTGCTCTCGAAGAGTGGGCCGCCATAGTTGCTCGCCAGCCCGTCTCCGATCGTGAAGACGGTGGCCTTTCCGTCCTTCAAGCGGGTCAAACCGCCGCCGGCAGAGAAGATGTAGAGGCTGCCATCGCGCGCTTCTATGATCGAGACGGCGTTGTTATGCGCGAGACCCTCTCTGGTCGTGAAGGGAATGATCTTGCTGTTTCTGAACCGGTCCAGGCCGCTTTTGGTTCCCACCCAGATACTGCCCTCGCGGTCCTCGAACAGCGAGAGCACGGTGTCATCGGTCAGCCCGTCGCCGGCATTCATCGATGACCACTTGCCGTTCGCCATGAGGTATAGGCCGGAAGCGTCGGTCCCGACCCAAAGATTGCCGTCCTTATCCTCCTTGATCGCCGAAATGTGTTGACCCTTTAACTGATTGACCGGCGAACCGGCGAGGATGTCTCCCTTTATGATACGGTAGAGGCCGTCGCGTGTGCCGACCCACAGGTTTCCCTGGCGATCTTCCGCCAACGCCGTAACTCTTCCTTTGATCGGATGTTTGCCCGGTTTCAGCCGGTTGACCTGCCCGTTCGACTCGATGAATGCCTGGTGGAATTCGGTCGAATATTGAGTGAAGCCTTCTTTGCTATATTTAAAGAGACCGCTCGCCGTCGCGATCCACAAGTTTCCCTCATGGTCCTCGAGGAATGCAGTGGCCCAGCCGGTTTTGCCGAGCGCCTGACCGATGCCGTCGCTGCGGACCTGATAGACGAAATTGTCCGCCCCGATCCAGACCTGCCTTCCTTTCGTCTCGAAGATTTTGAGTGTCGCTCCGTCAGGCAGCGGCGATGGCGTGGTGTACTGCGAAAAGATGTTGTTCCGGTAAATCAACGTCCTGGTATCGCTGCGGATCAACAGATTGCCGCCAGCGCTCGAGCAGATCGCACGGATAGTCTCATGAAGCGGACCCTTCCCTATCCTGGGCTCGATCCTGGCGAAGCGCACCCCGTCAAAACGAATCAGCCCGCTCGTAGTCCTCAACCACAGATAGCCATCGGGCGTTTGCACTATCTCATTGACTGCTTCACCGGGCAGACCGTTCTGGTTCGTCCGCGTTTCGTGGCTGTATTGGTTGAGTGTCTTCTGCGGATCGAGCGCGCGAGCTTGAGAGAATTGCCATATCAATAGCAGCAGCCCGAGCCCGACTTTCGGAATAGCCCCCAGAGTCTTTTTTAAAATGGACTTCAGCATCATAGGTTAATAGACTTACTGAGCTGTCACATAATCGCTTTCCGCAGCACCCGTCCGCCGCACGGGCGAAGTATACAAAAACAGGGGAAACAAAAAAGGCAAAACGCCACAAAAAGGAAAAAAGCCTGGACTTTTTGCCTTTTTGCGACGATTTGCCCTTGTTAATTGCTCAGGTTTTTCTTGCCGCTGCCGTGGCGAAGAGAAAGGGTAGCGAAGATCACTTGTTCTTCATCTGTTTCATAAATTCATCATGGCGCTTCTTCATCTCATCCGGCGCCACGTCCTCGATGTGAGTCGCGAAATGCCACCTGTGTCCGAATGGATCCTCCAATTGAGCGGAGCGGTCTCCGTAGAATTGATCTTCCACAGGCCTCATCACCGTCGCACCGGCAGTGACGGCCTTGTTGACAAAACCGTCGACGTCTTCGACGTAAATCATCATACTCACCGGCGTGCCGCCGATCGACTGGGGGCTGAGATACCCATAATCCGGAAATTCATCGGCCAACATAATGATCGCTTCACCGATCTTGATCTCAGCGTGCCCTATCTTTCCGCCCGGCTCGCCCATGCGCATCAGCTCTTTGGCTCCAAATGCCTTTTGGTAAAAATCCAGAGCCTTCGCCGCGTCCTTCACGCACAAATATGGGGTAGCCCCTCGATAACCATCCGGAATCGCCTTCGCTTTCGTTGCTGCCATATATAAATCCTCCTATTTTTTTGAATTTTTTGGTATATGCCGAAACCGGTCATCGTCAGTATTGACCTGCTCGACCACTTTCGGGAGGCGTTGTTGGGGAACATAATCTAGCTGGTTCATTGTTATTTAATCTAGCACGAGAAACAACGTGTTGCAATTGAAACCGCGCTGAATGGTCAATGGAGGGGGTCACCAAGAGCCGAGCAGTCTCTGAACTGCGACGAGTTGGCCGATATGGTAGGCGTTATGATCGGCGACCAGCAGCAATTCGCGCAGATATGTTTGTCCGTCGCCGTGCGGGATTGCGGCGAAGAGGTCAATTTCGGGGTCTGCTGCAATTTTTTTCAGAGCCTCACGGTCCGCGAGAAAAGCGCTGATGCTCTCATCCCAGGCGGTGGAGTTGGGCGGACCGATGGTTTTCGGCCAGTAGTCTTCCATAGGCGGTTCTTGGTATGCGGGGTTACGGCAGAACTCGAGAATGTCGAGTTGGCAGCGGCGCATATGTTCGAGGAGCTGCCACGGAGAATGGGGCAATCCGACAGGCTGGACGCCGCGCAGTTCGGGAGTTATCCCGTCTACCGCAGCATCGAACCCCACGTGAGCGCTCTGCCAGTCGAGCATGTTCATTAAATGCTCGCGAAGGACGTCATTCTGTTTCATGTGACTCTCCCTTGGTCTCTACTGTTAATGATTTATCTCACGCTTCGACCTGCCAGAAGTGGGGATAATGGGTTACGAATCCCGTCTCATTCACCTCAAGATCGGCGAAGAAACTGCCGCCTGCGCTTTCATATCGATAGACTGCGACCTCGGAGCGGCGGTAGCGTTGATTGAGCGGTTCGAGAGTGAAGCCGGGGAAGCGCAGCCAGGCAGCCTCGGCCTTCGCCTCGTCACCGATGTTGAGATTGAGGCGGCGGATCGGAAGCAGGTTGGTAGATGGGCTGAAGTTCAGATCGAGATCGATGCATCCGCTAACTGCGGGGCAGTCGACTCCATTGAGCAGCCACCGGTGAGAGGAATCGACCGAGATTTCGAGCTCGATCGTATCGCCACCGACCCAGCCTGAAATTCTGCCGAAAAACGTTTGCCAACTAGAATTGCACACCACTAGATAATCGAGTCGGCACGGTTGATGATCGTGTGAAAATACGGATGACCCGACCAGATGCCAGTGTGGGCCCTGCAGGAACAACCGGGCTGATTCGTGGCCCGGTTTATCGAGTCTACGCCAAAGTATCGAATGATCTGTCACAGTTCCTCCTCAATAAATTAGCCTCCAGTTTCCCGTATCGCCGCCGATAACAGAAAACTGGGTGCTATTTCTATCGTTTTATAAAATCGATTGAATTTATCAGGAGGAGACCGACTACAGTCTGACCCAACTTAACTTGTTCAACAAGCCGCGACTTGGGAATACACCGAAAACGCGAAAGGCAAAAGAACTAAATTCGCGAAGTAGGAAGACGGTCGCGCCTCTCCTGTTAGTCTTCCGCCTTCCGCGTTTTTGCGCATTTACTAGACTTGAAGTCGTTATTGTCGGCAAAGAAATATGATTGGAGGGGTTGGAGGTTTTGGTTCTATCCTTCTTCGCCTTCTTCTTCCGCTACTGCTTCCACTTCGACGCTCACATCTTCGTTGGGATCGGTGGCGTCATCGGCTGACTCCGACATAGCGGATACAACTTGGACCTCTTCATTGAGAACCTGTACAGCAGCAATAGCATCGGTATCCTGTACTTCGGTCACTTGGATTTCATCATTCGTCATATTTTTATCTCCTTTTATTCATTTTGTTGATTGTTGACGTTTATCAGCCGACATTTAGTATCTGCCGGTTGATAGGGAGGGTAAGCAACGACAATGTAAACATTCGAGTGATATAGGTCAATTCAATTTTTCGTTAATATCAAAAAAAGATAAAAAAAGATCGAAAGAATTTTCATGTGTGATGAGGTGAGGCATTGACTCGACCGAAGAGATTGATCACACTTCTTCTCGAACATTGCGTCCCTACTTCATTTTTCTATATTCCAACGCTTTTAATCGGTTGATTATGATTCCTACCTCACAGTCTCAGGTGAAGCTTTGGCTACGCCGGCTATTTTACCGCGTCCGTTACGAAATCTATGGGGTCAATCATATTCCCCGGCGTGGGCCGGCAATCATCATCATGAATCATACCGGATGGGAGGAGATTCTATTCACGGTCCTGGCAATACCGCGGCCTCTGAAAATCGTGGGGATGCGCGAATTAATCTATCTCGACGAGGCTGCCGGCATCGCGCGCATATTCGATACCGGCTACGCGAAGGAATTTGGACCTCTGCGCCGATTTCTCACGATCTTATTGGGCAAATTATTGGGCCGCGCCATCAGGCGCCGGTTCCTGGGTTTAGGTTATATACCCACGAAAATATTCACTGATGCATGGCCGCCAACTCTCGGATGTAATGGAATACGTGAGGTATTGCGGGCGCTGGAGGCAGGGAACCTGGTATTATTTTTCCCCGAAGGAGGGTATAAGCGTGATGGAGTAATGCGGCCGTTCAAGCTGGGACTCGCTCTCATCCTTCGACTCCTCGAACGCCGCGGTATTCAGGTACCGATCATACCCGCTGCCCAGCATACCGCCGATAGCATCTCGTTCAAGTTGAAAAATCGGTATATACCGCGCCTCTTCTTCGGGAGCCCGATGGTATTTGGCGTTGACGGTGGGTTATCGCGCGAATACGACGAAGATATTGTCGAAGCGCTTCAGGAGGAAGTGAACATCCTGCTCGCGCTGGCCTGGCCTGATCATCCACCTCAGACTTACAGCGAATTTACGGGACGATCAATACCGCGAGCGGTTGCGGGCGAGTCTTCTCGAATCAGATGAATTCGTCAGCTGCAACTTGCGCCGAAAACCATATCAAGGCAGCTCACGGATCCTGATATTTTTGAACTCTACTGGAGATCCTTCCGATTCCAAGCACATATATCCCTTCCGCGGGTCGCCGCCGTTTCCTCCCGACACCTCTTCGCCGTTGACCCATAGCCGCAGCTCGCCATTGATTGCCCGGACATAATAATGGTTCCATTCACCGACGCCTTTGCTGAGCTGTTTTCGGGGGAAACTGCGCGAGCCGTTCGGAGATGTCGGTGAAAAGGGGATCAATTTCGAATTACCCACCGCGAAAATATCGCCGTTCGTCGTGAACCAGTCGCCTTTCTTTCCGTTTCGCTTCTCATACTGCTCGGCAAAGCCGTGGTCGAGGGCCTGCACTTCAATACCATACTGCGGTAGCGCATCGGGTTTCAGGTCCTTGAGCGCCTCTTCCGGCACCCAGACGAAGACGCCCGAATTGCCGGCAGATCGCAGATGCCTCCATTGGAGAACGAGCTCGAAGTTGGTATATATGGCCCGGCTGCGCATCACCCCGATCGGCTTCCCGGTACAACTCACCAGATCATCCTTCCAGGTCCAGGTTTCCGGAAAGCAGTTTACGTTGGTGAAGTCCTTTTCACCGAGAGCCCTCCAACCCGGACCTGTCCCGTCCACGAACGCTTTCGGCGGATTTTGCGTATCCTGGGGAAGGGCGGATCGGTAAGCAAGTACAGCGATGAGTGAAATTCCAATGAGACTCATTACCCGTGCAAAAGAGAATCGGTTCATTTTGATCACCTCAGAAAATAGTTTTCAGTTTTCAGTTTTTAGTTTTCAGTCGGAGGGCCAGATTATCCATTGAACCTGAAAACTGAAAACTTGGGAACTTGGGAACTTGGGAACCTGGGAACCTGGGAACCTGGAACCTGGAACCTGAAAACTGAAAACTGTTTTACCCCGCCAGTTCCTCCCACTCGGTATGAACGAATCCGAGTTCAGGTTTATCGATCCTTTCATAGGTGTGCGAGCCGAAGAAATCGCGCTGCGCCTGCGTCAGGTTCAGCGGCATATTGGCGGCGCGATAGGTATCGAAATACGCCAGGCTCGCGGACATCGCGGCGGACCGGAATACCGAGCGACTGCGCGGTGGTGACGGCCTGCCGCCAGCGCGGCTGCGCTTCGAGAACCCAGGTCTTTGAAGTCCGGATCAAGCAGCAGGTTCGGCAGATCCGAACGCCGCTGGTATGCCTGTTTGATCTTGTCCAGGAATTGCGCGCGGATAATGCAGCCGCCTTTCCAGATGCGGCTCACCTCGCCCAGATTGATGTTCCAGTTGTACTCTTCCGAGCCTGCGCGGATCAGATTCATCCCCTGCGCGTACGAACAAATTTTGCTGGCGTAGAGCGCATCGTGAACGGCGTCGATCATTTCCTCCCGCTTGTCCGCCGTAACTTGCCGCCTGTGGCCCGCTCAGCTGCTTGCTCGCCTCGACGCGCTCGGCCTTGAGCGATGAGAGAACTCGCGCATCAATCGCCGCTTGCATCGTCGGGATCACGACGCCGAGGTCCAGCGCGACCTGCGAGGTCCACTTGCCCGTGCCCTTCTGCCCGGCTTTGTCGAGCACAGGTCAACCAGCGGGCGGCCGGTCTCGGCGTCTTTCACGGTGAAGATCTTGGCGGTGATTTCGATCAGAAATGAGTTGAGAGCGCCTTCATTCCAGCTGGCGAAGATGTCGGCCAGCTCCGATGCGCTGCAGACCGAGCGCCTGTCGCAGGATGTCGTAAGCTTCGGCGATCAATTGCATATCGCCGTACTCGATGCCGTTGTGGACCATCTTGACGAAGTGGCCCGCGCCGTCGGGTCCGATGTAGGTGACACAAGGGCCGTCGTCGACCTTTGCGGCGATCGCTTCCCAGATCGGGCGAATCTGTTCGTAAGCCGCCGGATCGCCGCCCGGCATCAGCGAGGGCCCCCAGAGCGCGCCGGCTTCGCCGCCCGAAACGCCGGAGCCGATGAAGCTGAGGCCGCGACTCCTTGAGCTCTTTCTCGCGCCGCTGAGTATCCTGGAAAAATGAATTGCCGCCATCGATGATGATGTCGCCGGGGTTGAGCAACGGCTTGAGTTGGGCGATTACATCATCAACCGGCTTTCCCGCTTTGACGAGCAGGATGATTTTGCGCGGCGTTTCGAGCGAGTTGACGAACTCTTCAATCGAATACGCGCCGATGACCTGATGGCCTTCGGCGCGCTTAAGAAACTTGTCTACTTTCTTGGTGTCGCGGTTGAAGACGGCGATCGGGAAACCGTTGCGCGCAATATTGAGCGCGAGATTTTCGCCCATCACTGCCAGTCCTACCATACCGATCTTTGCCGTCTTCGCTCCGGTCTTAGCTTGCATACTTAATAACTCCCTCCTAATTGAAGCCCCAACGGGGCACAAGATAATAGCCAGGGTGAAGCGAAGCCTAACCCCCTGGACGAGATCATCAACCTCAAAACGAGCCCTGGAAGGTCGTAATAATAGGTCGTAATAATAACGACTCTCACGTCTTTCAAGGCATGACTATTCATTTGACACTAACCAGGGGCTGCGCTTCGCTCCACCGCTCCACCCCTGGCTATTCACTGACGCCCTTCAGGGCTTCAAGGAACTTTTTACGACACTCGCTTACTCGATGATCTTGCCGCTGCTGCCTTTGCCGACGCGCGGCCCGCGGTTGTCGCGCCCCAGCGGATGATCGAGATTGGCTACTCTGCGTCCGGTTTCGAAAACGAGCTGCCCGATACGAGCCATCTTCTCATAGTTGATCTTCTCGACGCTGTCGGTGTTGTGGTGATAATCACCGTGCAAACCGGTGGTGAAGAATACGATCGGGATCCCCTTGGCCGCATAGCTGTAATGATCGCTGCGGTAGTAGACCTGCTCCGGATCGGTCGGATCGTTCAACTCGAAATCGAGTTTGAGCGGACTCCCCAGGCTCGCGTTGGCCTCCATCGTGACGTTGTGTAATTCTGTGCTGATGCGATCGGAGCCGACCAGATAGACCGAATTCGCCTCTTCCGCTTTGTCATCGCGATTGCGTCCGACCATATCCATATTGAGATTGGCTATGATCCGGTCAAGGGGCTGGGAAGAATAATCGGCGTGATAGCGCGAGCCCCAGAGCCCGCGTTCTTCACCCGCGAACCAGAGGAACATCAACGATCGTTTCGGCTTTGGCCCTCTGGCGAAGGCTTTGGCGACCCCGAGCAGTGCGACAGTACCCGAACCGTCGTCATCCGCCCCGTTCCAGATGCGGTCATCCATCGCCCCGGATTTGACGCGCCCGACCGCGCCTTGACGCTGCGGCCCATTTTCGTTCTGCGCGATTTCACCCTCGGCATAGCCCACGTGATCGTAATGCGCGCCGAAAGTCACATAAGTTTCCTTCAGCCTCGGGTCGGCGCCTTCGATTACGCCGACGACATTGCGCGTGAACTGCGTGCGGACCACCTGATAATCGGCATTTAGATTGAAAGTGAGCTTCACGCCTTTGAGGGTGAAGGAGGGAAGGGGTTCCCGTTTTGCGGCCTTATCTTTCAGCTCCGCGTATTTGACCGCGGCGCCGCTAAAAAGCAATTCGAACAACTCATCGTTAGCCGATACCATCGGCGGCAGCGGATTGTCGAGCCGTTGCACGGTCGTGAAGTCTCCGGGATCGACGCCGCGTCCGCCCTGACCGCGGCTTCCTCCACCCCCTCCACCCCCTCCACCCTGACGATCGCCGGCCGGGACGATGGGACCGATGCTGGCTAGAGCATGTTGCTGGTCGGTGGCAAAGCGGCCTCGCCCGCGAAGCGAGCGCTGCATTTGCGGACCCAGCCCTTTCGGCCCGGCGCCGCCGAGGTAGACGACTGCTTTGCCCTTCACATCTATACCGGCGTAATCATTGTGATTGGCGAGCGGCGCATTGAGACCGTAGCCGAGAAATTCGACTTGCTCGATTGTGAAACTTCGCTTGCCTCCCACATTTTTCGGAAAAACGATGCCCTCGGTATCTTTAAATGTCCGCGTCTGGCCATTGACTTCGATGGTGAGGGTAGAGTGATTTGTACTCTTGACGCCCAGGACTCGCACGCGCTGAAAGTATGATCCGTTATCGCCCCCTGGTTTGACGCCCCACGAACGCAGTTGCTCGGCCAGATAGGCGGCAGCCAGCCCCAAACCTTCAGTGAACGTGGCGCGCCCTTCGAGTTCATCAGATGCCAGATATGCCAGCCACGTCCGCAGGTCTTCTTCCTGAATGATGAGTTTTCCGTTTTTGCGGTTCTGCCCCGGAACTATGCTGAGCGCCAGACTTAGTGCGAGCAACACCGCCGGCAGTCTTGTCAGACGACGAGAGAGCATAATGATAACCTCCTGATGAGTGATTGCATCGTAACGATTTTTCGTCCGCTATTGGGAATCACCAATCCCGTAATCGGACGAATATTTCAGATGGGCTGGAATATTGACATACCAAGTCCATTATTTCCACTATTTAATTTCCTGATTTCCAGGCACGCGATTTGGTTAAACTTTTTTGTGAGTACAAGCGTTGGCCATACTTACAGAGGATGAGGCGTAATGCAAACTGCAAACATTGATGCAAGACCTATGCTCGATCCTGCGCTGGCGGCGACCTGTGCTCGGGCAGGCTGCCGGTCGATCGAGGATCCGGTCGCTTACGCACCCGTACTGCATCGACTAAGTTGCGCCTCAAACAAGCGGTAAATTAGCGACAAATGAAGACAACCCCGGAGGAACGGCTATGAAACTAATCGCGCTATTCATTCTTATCTGCGTGGGAACCGCAGCGCTGAGCATTGCATTTTCTGGTCGGGATCGCGGCGAAACAGCACAAACTTCCGTACAGGGAGATATTAAAAAGACTTTTCCGGCGCAACCTGGGGGCAGACTGGTCATGGATGTATCGCCGGGACCGATCGAAGTGAAGACCACCGGCGACTCTCAGATTGTGGTGGAAATTTTTCGTAAGGCCGAAAGAGTAGACGGATCACGGGCGGATGAGCTGCTGCGCAATCACGAGGTCACCTTTGAGCATCTGGATAACAACCTCACCATTCGCGCGAAACTCAGGAACGAAGGATTGAAATTCTGGCGCCGTTCCGGCCTCAAAGTACGTTATGTGGTCACGATACCGTCAGAATTCAATGTCGATCTCAAAACTTCCGGTGGTGGTATCAACGTTGGTGATTTACGCGGCGAGGTACGTGTGAATACGTCGGGCGGAGGACTGCAGATCGGCAAGATAGAAGGGCCGGTCACGGGAAATACATCGGGAGGGGGCATAAGCCTGGCCGGTTGTAATGGTAAGGCTGAAATCAGGACCTCCGGCGGGGGAATAAACATCGGATCCGGCGCCGGTTCAATTACGGCCGATACATCGGGCGGCTCAATCGAAATCGGCAGTTACATCGGCGATATTTATTTCAGAACCAGCGGCGGAGGTATTTCAGCGGAGAGCGTCGAGGGCTCGATCGATGCTTCGACTTCGGGTGGTCCCGTCAACGTGGCCATTAAAGGCCAGCCGAAGAAAGATTGCCGCCTCTCCTCTTCCGGCGGAGGAATTACGGTGGAGCTGGAGGAGAGCACGGCACTTAATATCGACGCGGAAGCGAGCGGAGGCGGAGTTACCTGTGATTTGCCGGTTACCGTTCAAGGGAAGATAGATAAGGGTAGACTGAAAGGCACGCTCAATGGCGGAGGGCAGGCGCTGGTCGTGCAAACGAGCGGCGGCAGCATCCATCTGCGTAAGCTAAGGGAACAGTAGAGATGATGACCAGGATTTACAAGGTTTTTCAAGAATCGGAGCCTGTTACCTGCCGGCTCGTCGGGCAGCACAAGTTGATCCGATGGTGGCGCTGAAATGTGAGTAGCGGACAAAGCTGCGGCTCACCGGATCTCCTTGAAACAGTAGTTCGATGACCCGTTATCCTTCGGATATCCGAACGCGTTATGCACATACCGGACGCCATCGATTATCCGATCAAAATTAATATGACTGTGACCGAAGACGTGGATCTCGGATTTCAGCATCCTGACCTGGTCGTCGATTGCGACCGATCCTGCCACCAGTGGAAGCCCCTTGAACTTAAGGTACGACACCGGAGGAAGCAGGTCGCGATGCGGTAGAAAATGAGAGAGAGTTATCACCGGAGCGTCGTAGGCCCTGATGTTCGGTTCATTGAGCTGTAAGAAGTAGTCTGAAACCGATTCTATCTCCGGCGGCCATTTACAAAAATAAAAATCGGACCATCCTTCGAGCTCCGAAGCATCGGCGCTGTTGTCTGCGTCATACCCGGGCTCATACCAGGAGAACAACGGCACAATCCAGGTTTGACCGGCTCTCGCAGGACGCGTGTATATTCCCAAGTCATCGCACAAGGACAGGACCTGCCGAAATTTTTCCAGAGAATCGCCGCTACTATTACGAACCCACAATTCGTGGTTTCCGGGGACGTAAAATACTTTGTTGAAATTTGCTCGCAACAGGCGAAGCGTTTTCTCGATTACCTTGAGATCATCGGCGATGTCACCGCCAACGATGATCGTATCGTGTAAATTGTCGTGAGACGACATCTGCTGCAGTGCGCGCCAGTTATTGGTGAAATCAGTGTGTAAATCCGAGACGGCGAAAATGCGCATGTTGACCTCAGAAATTGGTCCGATATCTTTACCTTCCCCTATATTCTTTATCTTAAGATAAACTTCGAAGATTCTGATTGAAGGTAGATCGAACAATTACAACGGGTGCCTCGTATATGGGGGAAATTAGATAGATTTGTCAAAATGAAGGCGTTGGCGCCGGGAATATTTGATCGCCTGCCCTTCAGTCATAGAAGTCGTACAGCGATGCCATGAAACTATGACACCTACCAGTAGCGCAAGCGCTTCTGATGTTGCCGAGGAGACTATATGACAATATGTCGCGCGTGTTCCAGCGAGATTACCGGACCGGACCGCTACTGCCGGATTTGCGGCGTCCAGATCGCCCCAACCGTAGCGGAATTTGATGACACTCGCCGCTTCAACCCAACCGTACCGCCCGATAAAACTAATCCCATATACGCTGCGCCGTCCGGCACATATACAGCTCAAGGGTCAGCCTCTTTGTACCGGACGGCGTCGCTCGTCAGGACGCTGCTTAGGCGGAAGCTCATTTGGGGGTTGATCCTGATCCTGTTCGCTACCTTGATCGGGATGGGGATAGGGATCGGCAGCGCGATAAACGATGGCACTTCACCCGAATGGAGAGATCCAGCGGAGGCGAGGACAGAAGAGGATGCCATGTCCCGCCGCTATTACGAAGAGGGGGTGCAGAACGCGCTGGGTTTCAAACAGGGTAGTTATTCGAGGGGTGAATTTCCGGACGCACAGGGAATTTTGGTCAACAACCTGATGAGCGATGACAGTCCCGCCGCGCTCGCGGGAATCCAAGCGGGCGATCTGTTGACGGAGCTGAACGGCCAGCAGGTGCGCAATGACAGCGAACTGGCACAGGTTATGAATACGCTGAAGGACGGCGATCAGGTTCCATCCAAGGTTTATCGGGATGGAGCCACGATAAGCTCGCGGATCAAGATCGCCAATCGCTCCTTCCCGCCGCTTCAACCAAAGGTCGACCCGGACGATCAGGGCTTCCTGGGGATACTCGATTCTTCAAGGCGATGCTGCATCCCGGGTACTAAGAAATGGGGCGTTGAGGTGAACGAGCTGCACGCCAACGGCCCCGCCGAGCTTTTCGGGCTGCGGTCCGGTGACGTCATCACCGAGTTCAACGGATTTCCGGTGAAGACGCCCAACGAATTCAACCGCCGCATCCGCGCCGTTAAACCGAACAGTAAAGTGCCGTTGACGTTTTATCACGGCAACTCCGAACAAAAGATCGACGTGATCCTCGGCCACCGGTGGTAGTAACTTGTCACCCGGCTTTCTTCAGCAGCATGATCTGCCCGGCGTGATATACGTGATGACGCACGATGCCATGCAGCAACTGGGCAACCGTGTACTCTTTACCGACGACCGTTGCCTCCGTCGCCACATCGTCCGGTAGCCCGGCGATCGTTTCTATCAGCCTGCGGTGCGTTTCCTCCATTTTGGTCAATGTCTTTTGCCAGGCCGCTTCGCTCGCGTCGGTCACGGGCGGGAAATCGCCTTCTTCCGGTTCATTCATGGGCTTGCCTGCCAGCCTGCTGAGGAAGACGCGCTCCCAGGCCGCAATGTGTGACACCAGCTCCCAGATGCTGTGCGAATTGGCTAGCGGTCGCGCGGCCGCCTGTGCCGCGGTTACGCCCGCGAGAATTTCTTTCAACGAGGGCCCGTGCCAGGCGTCGCCATCGTGAATCTCCTTCAGTTGATCGATGATTATCTGAATCTGTGACATAGCCTTTGTTTCTCCTCCTCTGGAAAGCGCCTGTGTACGCACGCCACGCACGCTTCCAGATACTGCTGGCGAATCAGTACCGCGAGCGGTAGCGAGCGTGACTTCCAGAGTAAATCCTTTGCGAGAGCCACGCTCGCTACCGCTCGCGGTACTGATTTGCTATCCAAAATGAATTCGCCAGCAAAATCTTCCACCATGCTCGGTTTGGTTCATGATCCGTCGCGCGAAAGTCTGCACGCTGCAAGGATTGGTGCGTACCCAGGCGCTTTCTCTGATTTCAGCCAAAAAATCCTCTGAATTTCTCTTCATCGGAGTAACTGGTTGTAATGCAATTGACGGTTACAAAATAGACTGATCTGCGTAACCTGTCAAGATATTATTACCGGTTACTAGAGAAATGCGAGTAAATGTTATGGAAGAGGGGGGCTCACTATGATCGTCGTGGCAGATGGATACACGGTTCGGTTTTGGGATCGGGTTTTCCCATAAGCGAACACAACTTTCGCCTATCGGTCATACCGATTGACGCAAACCTGCTGCTGACAGTCTGTTGCCGATGATAGGACGGCGGCATTGAACTTGCCCTGCATACAGCGCTGAGGATGTTATTTCTGTCAGGATTGGCGTTTATTTAGGGGGATCAGGAATATGTTTCGAGAAATGTGGCAGGACTCGCATTACGGCGTGCGGATGTTGTTGAAGCAGCCCGGCTTCACGTTGATCGCTGTGCTCACGCTAGCTCTCGGAATCGGCGCGAACACGGCGATCTACAGTCTGGTGGACAGGTTGATCGTTCGGTCCTTGCCGGTGAAGGATCCGGCGGCTCTGGTAGTCTTTCAGGGGAAGCTGGTGAACACGGAATCTCGGGTCAGCACCATCTCAGATTTTTCGTGGGTCGACTATTCAGATTATCGGTCGCGTAATCAGGTCTTCACTGAATTGACGGCTTTCGCTCATTTGCCGGTCAATCTGGGTAGCGGTGATCAGATGGAGCGTGTGCGCGCCGAGTTAGTCGCCGACAACTATTTCGAAACGTTGGGCGTGCGGCCATCGCTCGGCCGCGATTTTCTGCCGGATGAGAACAGGACGCCGGGGGCGCATCCGGTTGCGATGATCAGCCACGGTTTATGGCGCAGCCGGTTCGGCGGCGACCCGCGGGTGGTAGGACAAACTGTCCCGCTGAACGAGGCGAGCTACACGATCATCGGCGTCACGCCGCCGAGTTACAAAGGCTTGACGATCGAGTCGCCAGCCGACGTGTGGATTCCTGCGATGATGTTCACTCAGATAGCGAATATGCCGCCAGAAGACAAATGGGTTCGCGAGCCTGATAGTAGTCGATTTTTCAGATTGGCCGGACGTCTCAAACCAGGGGTGGCGAAAGAGGCGGCGCAGACGGCGATGGATACGATTGCAAGGCAGATTCGGGATTCGCGGATACCTGCAAGCGACCGCAATCTGCTCTTCAATGAGTATCAAGTACAACTCGTGGCGGCCGGGAAGGGTATTTCGAATTTGCGCGATAAGATCAGGAGGACGCTCGAACTGCTTTTAGCTGTCGTCGGTCTGATCTTGCTCATCGCCTGCGCCAACGTCGCCAACTTGTTACTCGCGCGGTCGGCGGCGCGCCGCAAAGAGATCGCCATTCGTCTGGCCTTGGGCGCAGGGCGTGCGCGATTGGTGAGACAGATGTTGACCGAGAGCCTGATATTGGCGGGATTGGGCGGCACGGCGGGAATGTTGTTGGCGCCGTGGCTGACCGATCTGCTGCTCTATCAGGCGAGCCCGGAAGCTGCCAACGCCGTTCTCGATCATTCGATCAATTGGCGTGTAGCCGCTTTCACGCTTCTGATCGCATCGCTGACCGGGCTGCTCTTCGGCCTGATCCCGGCGCTGCAGGCATCCAGGCCCGCTCTGGTTCCGGCGCTCAAGGACGAAAGCGCTTTACGGACGGATAGCCCGAGTTTCAAGGTTTCCCGGCGAGCCTTGGTTATCGCGCAAGTGGCTTTGTCGGTAATCGTGCTCGTTTGCGCCGGGCTGTTTCTGCGCAGCCTGAGTAAGCTCCTGGCAATCGAACCAGGATTCGATCCTGAAAACGTATTGGTCGCCGAACTCGAATTGCCGATGAGCAAATATAGTAAAGAGCGTAGTGAAGAATTTTACCGGCGGTTGCTCGAACGGTTGAGAGCTCTGCCCGATGTGCAGAGCGTTGCGGCGGCCAATTACACGCCTCTCAGCGGAACCGTCGGTGCCAACACGGTCGTCGTCGAAGGGCAATCGGTGAAGGCGGAAAACGAATTGCCGACAGTTTTTGGTTACACGGTCAGCGCGGGTTACCACGAATTGATGGGCATCCCATTGCTCGAGGGGCGCGGTTTCACCGAGGGGGATCGGAAAGGCGCCCCTGGCGTCGCAGTCGTCAACGAAGCATTTGTGCGGCGCTTCTTTCCCAACGGAAGCGCGGTCGGCAGGCGAGTCAGTCTGGGCATTGGCGAGCCCTGGATGGAGATCGTCGGCGTCACGAGAAATGTCAAGAATCTCGCGCTGCAGTTGGGTGAAGCCGATCCTCAACTCGATCTGCCGGTCGCGCAACACCACCTCAGCAACCCACAAAGAATGCTCGTGCGGACGCGCCGGGATACCGCGAATTTGCTGACCTCTGTGAGGCGCGAGGTGCGCGCATTCGATCCGGGGCTGGCGTTTTTCAAAACGACGACGCTGAAGGATGACCTGCTTGCATCCATAGGCACCCCACGAATGCATGCCGTGTTGATCAGCCTTTTCGGCGCGGTGGCATTGGTTCTGGCGGCGGTCGGCTTGTATGGCGTCATCGCCTATTCGGTCGCCCACCGCACCCGCGAGATCGGCATTCGGATGGCGTTGGGTGCGCAAGCGGGCGATGTTTTGAAGCTGGTGATGCGCGAAGGAGGGACGCTGATCGCCGTCGGTCTGTCGATCGGCATGGCGGCTGCGTGGGGGGCAACCCGATTGATCGCAGGGCACTTGTACGGCGTAAGTCCGACCGATCCGTTGACGTTCGCCGCCATCGCATTGCTGCTTATCATTGTCACCTTGCTTGCTTGCTGGATACCGGCCCGGAGGGCGACCAAGGTGGATCCGATGATCGCTCTTCGGTACGAATAAGCGGGAGATGAACAAGTAGAGCTATAGGCCAGGTCGGAAGAGCAAATACGAAGAGTAGGCAGTAGACAGCTGGTCAAATTATGGCAACGGTCCAAGCGAACTGATTACCGCTACTGCTTCTTTTGTTTTCAGTTCATTGTTTTGCTTGACAGACATATCTCGAGCGTTTACAAACACTCTCAGCTTTACCGCTAGTTTTTCTATCCTTGCGAATTCTGTGAACAACATCAAGTAGTACGATGTTCATAACCGCTGAACTCAGGTTTTTTCGGAGGAACAATGTCGCGACCTGTAAGCGCACGCACACGCAGAGTTCTCTTATTGACAACCTCGCTGTTGTTAATAGTCATATCAACTATTGCACCGCTCAATGCGCAAGAGAACCGCGCCACCATCGTGGGAGCCATAACGGATGCGAATGGGGCGGCGATACCGAATGCCACCATCAACGTTATCAATATTGAAACCAACAGGGCAACGGCGACGACCTCGAACGAAGCGGGCCTTTACACATTACCTTTTTTGCCGGTAGGGAAATATCGAGTATCGATCAGCGCCAGCGGCTTGAAGAGCATCGTGCAGGACGGCATCGAACTGCGCGTCGGCGACCGCATCCAGCTCGATTTTCAGATGGAGGTCGGCCAGGTCTCCGAGACCGTGACGGTGACCGGCCAGGCGCCGCCGCTCGATACGGCGACGGCGAGCCGAGGGCAGGTGATCGATGAAGAGAAGGTGCGCGATCTGCCGCTGCTTGGCCGCAATCCGTTCCTGCTATCGGCGCTGGCCTCAGGCGTGCAGTATACGCCGTCGATGGGAAGCTTCGCGAACCGCCCGTTCGACAACGGTGGGATGGATGCAATCTCGATCAGTGGCGGCCGCCAGCGTTCCAATGAATTCCTGATCGATGGTGCCCCCAACACGACTACGGAGAATGGCGGAATGGGAGCGCTGGCGTTCGTCCCTTCCCCCGACGCGGTGCAGGAGTTTCGCGTGCAATCAAGTACTTACGACGCGCAGTTCGGGCGCACGGGCGGCGGCGCAATCAATGTCAGTCTGAAGAGCGGAACGAATCAGCTTCATGGATCGATCTATCATTACTTTCGCAATGATATTCTTAACGCCAATTCGTTTCAGAACAACGCGGCCGGATCGAAGCGTACGGCATTCCGTTGGAATCAGCCAGGGGTAGTCATCGATGGGCCGATACGGATCCCCAAAGTTTATAACGGGCGCGACCGAACCTTTTTTATGTTCTCGTGGGAGAAGATCATTTCCCGCATCCCCACGCCAGAAACGCGCACCGTGCCCACGTTGGATCAGCGCAATGGCGATTTTTCCCAGACGTTCAATGCCGATGGCCGGTTAATTACGATCTATGACCCGCTAACCACCCAATGCGTGGGCGACGTCTGCACGCGCATACCATTTGAAGGTAACAAAATTCCGCTCAATCGGATTAACCCGGTGGCCAATAGGATCCTCGAATACATCCCGCTGCCCAACCGGCCCGGCAATTCGGAGGGCTTCTCCAATTTTTTCAACAGCCCGAACACGCGCACCGACGAATACGATCAATTCGCCGTGCGCATCGACCATAACCTGAGCGAGATGCACAAACTCTCGGGCCGCTGGTTGCGCAATAACCGTCACGAATTGCGCGGCCTGGCCGGATACAGACGTGAAGCTTCGCCATTCTTCGCGCATTTTCGCACCAACAAGGGCGGCGGAATGGATCTGACATCGACGCTGTCGCCGACCCTCGTCTCCAATTTCAAGGTCAATTTCATTCGGCACGAGTTCGGGATCGATCAATTCGGCGACAACTTCGATATCAGGCAACTGGGTTTTCCGGATGATCTCGCCGGCCAACTGGCACGCCAATTCTTTCCGGGGATCAATATGTCGGACTATTCGAGTTTCGGCGGACTCGGCTTCGGCAACGGCAGCACATTCACCGGCAGCGACGTTTCATCGGCATCCGAGACGCTCCATAAGACCATAGGCAGCCACGCCGTCAAATTCGGCGGCGAGTTGCGCGTCATGCGCGACAATTACATCGCTCCCACCTCGTCGTTCGGTAATTTCGACTTCAACAAAGGCTTCACGCAAGCCGACCCGTTCCGAGGCGACGCTGCATCCGGCAACGCGTTCGCTTCGTTCCTGCTGGGCATTCCGGCGGGCGGATTCGTTCCGATCAATGCGACCTATAACTATCAGCATACGTACTATAGCGCTTTCTTTCAGGACGACTGGCGGGTCAGCCGCAAGCTGACGCTCAATCTGGGGCTGCGCTGGGACTATGAATCGCCGATCACTGAACGATACAACCAGCTCAATGCCGGGTTCGATAAGACCGTCGCGAATCCATTCCAGGTGCCCGGGATGTCGCTCAAGGGCGGCCTGCTGTTCGTCGATCGAGAGAGCCGTTTACCGTACGACCGCGACCTTAACAACTTCGGCCCGCGCATCGGCGTGGCTTATCAGATCGATGAGAAGACCGTCTTTCGCGGCGGCTACGGCTTGAGCTATCTGCCCACGTTCGATCGCGGAACGAGTAACGGCTTTTCCGTGTCCACGGGTTATATCGCTTCGATTCAAACTGGCATACCAGCTAATACTCTGAGCGATCCGTATCCGGCAGGCCTCTTCACCCCGACCGGCAGTTCGAAAGGTTTGGAGTCGCTGATCGGGCAGGGGGTCGCTTTCTCGACCAGGGATGTGGCGGTACCCCACGTCCATCAATTCTCGGCCGGCTTCCAGCGCGAGATTCCGTGGGGTATGGTGTTGGATATCTCATATATCGGGAGCCGCACCAGAAAAATGAGCATCGGGCGGGCGATCAACGAGGTCTCGGCCGCCGACCTGGCCCGCGGCGCTGCGTATCTGGATGAGAGATTACCGAACCCATTCTACGGCCTGGTGCCCGGAACGGGGCTGAATGAACGGCTTGTATCCCGCTACCAATTATTGCGGCCATATCCGCAGTATGGCGGTATAACGGAAGGCGGACTGGCGCTCGGCCGCGCTTGGTACAACTCAATGCAATTGCGCGTCGAGAAGCGGCTCTCCAATGGTCTCCATTTCCTCTTGAGTTATACTTTTTCGAAGAACATGGAAGCGCTCGGGTATCTGAATGCGCAGGACCCGATCGATCAGCTCGCTTCGGTCATCACGGGCGATGATGCGCCGCATCGTATGATGTTCAGCTCAGGATACGATCTGCCGCTCTTCAGGAACAGCAACAGATGGTTGCGAAACATCGCGGGAGGCTGGAAGTTTAACGGGATCGCCGTGATGCAATCCGGTTTGCCGATAGGCGCCCCGGACGGGGTTAATATGCTGGGTGATCCGCGCCTGCCTGAAGGGCAAGAAACTCGTGAACGATGGATCAACACCTGCACGTTGAAGGTTGATGGCGAGAGGCAAAACTGCCTGGAGGGCGATAGACCGGTTTTCCAGCTTCAACAGCCTTTCTCGCTGCGCAGTCACAGCGTGCGATTTCCGGGCTTGCGCACGCGCAGCCCGCTGCAGATGGACCTCTCACTTTTCAAGACTTTCCGGGTCAAAGAAAAGTTGGCTCTGCAATTTCGCGCTGAGGCGTTCAACTTCGCCAACACGCCGTGGTTCGGAGGGCCGAACCTGGATGTAAATTCCACCTCTTTCGGAGTCGTGACGCCGTCCCAGGCCAATGATAATCGCAACGTACAATTGGCATTGAAGATCATCTTTTAAAGGGAATGATTCATCAAAAAAGAACACAAAGAAGATACGAGTCGCTTTGCCCATTACAGGTATTTGTTGTCTGGGTATGTCTAGTGCATCTAAGCATCGCCTGTTAATCGAAAACTTATCATGACCTTATTAAGAGGTGATTGGACAATCGAAAAGCGGACCTTATTCAAGGTGCGCTGCACGACGAGAAACGTACGTTTGGAGTTCCGCCTTCAGGCGGTCAGGAAATCGCTTGCGAATAGAAAAAGACCGCGTAAACGCGGAACTCCAAACGCGATGCTCAAACGCGATGTTTGGAGTTCCGCCTTCAGGCGGTCAGAACATCATGTGCGGAATGAAAAGACCGCGTAAACGCGGAACACCAAAGCGAATTCTCAAGCGCGATGTTTGGAGTTCCGCCTTCAGGCGATCAGGAAATCATGTGCGGAATGAAAAGACCGCGTAAACGCGGAACTCCAAGCGAATTCTCAAGCGCGATGTTTGGAGTTCCGCCTTCAGGCGGTCAGGAAATCATGCGAATAGAAAAAGACCGCGTAAACGCGGAACTCCAAACGCGCTTCAATGTTCAGGGCGTCATCCGGCGACATTTCGAACTTCTTGAAAATAGTTTGGATTTCTCGACGGTCCAGTCGATTACGCTCCCCTATACATAATCTTACTGGCCGATTTTGGGAAGGATCGATCCCAAAGTCGAACACCTGCATTCTCGATCTTACACCAAACCTCAACTCAACCTGAATTATTCTGCAATTTAGCTCGGCAATGGCAGTGGCACGGTTTTGGCTACTTCACTGGCAGGAATTGTTGTTGCCGCCGAGCGATTACTGCCCGGCTGCTTTCCATCTACTATACCAATGTTTCGAAAACGAGGAGAGAAAACATGCCGAGAGAAATGATGGATCGGCTTTACCACGGCTATCTTCAGCCGGCCTGGCGAGCCAGCAGACTCGATCTGATGGTGGCAATCAGAGACGAGTAGGGCGAAAAAGGAGCGTCCTGGAGTATGTTGAACACTTTCCGGCAAGACCTGCGCTACGGCCTGCGAATTTTACTCAAACAAAAGGGGGTCACGGCTGTCGCCGTGCTCTCACTGGCGCTGGGCATCGGCGCGAATACCGCGCTCTTCAGCATCGTCGATGCGATACTGCTCAGACAGTTGCCGGTCAGGGAACCGGAGCGGCTGGTGCTATTCAAGTCGATCTTCCCGCCCGGGTTCGCGCCGGGCAACTATAACGGCAGTCCCGACAGCGACCCGACCAAGAAGACTTCGTTCCCCTACCAGAGCTTTCTGCGCATGCGTGACCAGCAGAGCGCGCTTTCAGACGTGATCGCATACGGCAACGTGGTTCTGACTGTAAATGCCGATGGGCAGGCCGATTTAGCCAGCGGACAAGCAGTCTCGGGCAACTATTTTGCCGGATTGGGTGTTCAGGCGTTACTCGGTCGCACAATTATGGATGGCGATGATAATGCGGCGGCTGGCGCTGTCGCCGTGTTGAGTTACCGGTATTGGCGGCAGCGCTTTGGCGGCGATCCGGCTGTTATCGGCAAACTGATCAATCTAAACAACGTCGCATTCACCGTCATAGGCGTCACTCCCAAGGGTTTTGAAGGAACGGGACAGATCGGATCGTCGCGCGATGTGACGATCCCGATCGCCTGTGAGCCGCAGTTGTATGGCGAGCGCGAACGCTCGCGGATGTATCGCGCCGGCGATTGGTGGTTGCGATTGATGGGACGACTGAGGCCGGGCGCGACTGCCGAACAGGCGCGCGCGCAAATGGAGAGCCTCTTCCATCAATCTGTCCTCGATCATCGCATTGCGCGCCAGGCGTATGCATCGGGAGGGAACCCGGTCGCGGCTCTGGACCCGAAATATTATCCGCAGCTCGTGGTCGATCCTGGTGATCAGGGTGAGACAGGCACACGGCGACGCTATGCTTCATCGCTCTATCTGCTGCTCGGAGTCGTCGGGGCGGTGCTGCTGATCGCCTGCGCCAACGTGGCGAACTTGCTCCTGTCACGCGCGGCATCGCGGCAAAAAGAGATCGGCGTGCGACTGGCTCTGGGCGCGAGCCGCCCGCGTTTGATCCGGCAGTTATTGACAGAGAGCGTTTTGCTCGCGTTATTGGGCGGTACATTCGGTGTACTGTTCGGGCTCTGGATCAAGGACGGATTCCTGGCCGTGAGCGACTGGGGCGGTGGCGTGATGGGTGCATTGGAGCCGCGGATCGACTGGCGCGTGCTCGCTTTTACGCTGGCGCTTTCTTTGCTGACCGGGGTCATCTTCGGTCTGGCTCCCGCGTGGCGCGCTACGAAAGTGGATCTGACGCCGGTGCTCAAGGACAGCCCGCGCAGTACGGGGGCGGCATCCCGTTCGTCGCTGGGTCGCGGCCTGGTTGTTTTGCAGGTGGCTCTGTCATTGTTGCTGCTGGTCGGCGCGGGTCTCTTCATTCGCACGCTCCTGAATCTGCGGCGCATCGAGCCGGGATTCAACACACACAACCTGTTGCTGTTTAGCGTTGAGCCTGCGCTGGCCGGATATAGAGGCGAAAAACTGAGGCAGCTATATCAGCAGATGAGCGAGCGTCTGGAGGGCCTGCCCGGCGTGCAGGCGGTCACTTTCTCGCGCGTCAGGCTGCTCGCCGGCGGTACGAGTAGCCGTGAGACTTTCCTGCCGGCCGGTCCTGATGGGAGGGTCACAGGGATCGGTAATGTGAGCCTCCTTCAGGTGCGCGAAAATTTTTTTGAGGCGATGGAGATTCCCCTGCTGTCCGGGCGCACGATCAAGCCGCAGGACGACGAGCACTCGCCACGCGTCGCCGTTATCAACCATGCGTTCGCGCAAAGATATTTTTCCAATGAAAATCCGGTCGGCAGGCGCTTCGGCTTCAGCGAGAATAGCGTTAATGAGATTGAGATCGTCGGCGTAGTCAGAGATGCCAAATATGCCAGACAGCATGACGATATTCAGCCGACGGCATATCTGTCCTGGCGACAGGATCTGCGCTCGTTGACCAGGGCGACTTTTGAGGTGCGCACTGCGGGCGACCCGGTAGCCACCGTGGGCACCATACGTCTGGCCGTTCGTGAAGTGGACGCCAGCCTCCCGCTCATCGACTTTCGCACGCAGGCCGATCAGGCGGATCAGATGCTGGCCATGGAACGTCTTCTTGCCAGGCTGCTGACGCTCTTCGGACTGCTTGCGCAGCAACTCGCTTCAATCGGTCTGTTCGGCGTATTGGCGTATGCCGTCTCGCAGCGCACGCGCGAGATCGGAATCCGCATGGCGCTGGGCGCAGACCACAGCGATGTGCTGAAGATGATTGTGCGTCAGGGGATGGCGCTCGTGATACTCGGTATCGGGCTGGGGCTGGCCGGCGCCTATGTTCTGACGAAGTACCTGGGAAGCTGGGTCAATCTGTCGGAGATGCTGTATGGCGTGCAGCCATCCGATCCGCTGACCTATGTCGTGATCGCGTTGCTGCTGGTGCTGGTGGGGCTGATTTCGTGTTTTATTCCGGCCTGGCGGGCGACGAAGGTGGATCCGATGACGGCATTGAGATGTGACTAGCCGCGAGAGACCGGGACGTCAGCAACACGCGGTGGCATTTTGTGCTATCGCTCTGAATTTGAAATGGTGTAGAATCACGCCACCCCATAACACATTCCTCTGCAAATAGCATATGTTGTCCCGAAATAATACTCTGTCTATTTTCTGTCTGACGTTCATCTTCTGCATGGCCATTCTCATCAGCAGTCTGGCTGATGCCTATGGAAAACCGCGGGCGCTTTCTCGTACCCGGCTCAAGGCGCTCGATGATGATGCTCGCTTGCGGCTCAAGGCGGCGTTGCGGGATATGCGGAGACGCGGCATTCGTCCGCGCGTCAACAGCACGTTTCGGTCTCACGGCGAGCAACGGGCGATGTATCGGTGCGCCAGTAACCGAAGGTGCCGCTCCCGCCGTGGCATCTATGGAGCGAACCCTGCTGGTTCATCTATGCACGAAGCAGGGTTGGCCGTTGACCTCGGTGGGGTCGCGACGCCTCGCCGCCGCCTCACGCCGAAAGGCCGGCAGATGGTGCGGATTATGCGTCGCCATGGCTTCAACTGGCGTTATGGCATGAAGGATCCGGCCCATTTCGAGCTCAGCCCGCAGCGAGCCGGCTATCGTACCAGGCAGGCTGCGATCAAGGCGGGTCAGAATCGCTGGCGCAAGACTCTTGGGACGAAACGACGGGTGACCGCTCAGCCTCGAATAACAAGGGTATCCAGATAGTGATAGATTCCTTGATGCGATCGATTAAGATCAACTTCGCAACGGGATTCGTCAGTTTATTGGTAGTCATCCTCCAAGTTACTGGGCGGCGATTGCCATCCAGGCGACCCGGCGTTGGAATCCCGGAATAAAGAATTGATCAAGTTCGTGAAGATGGATGCGGAACTGCATTTCAAAACGATATGGCGGAACGCAGCCAGCTGTTTCTACGGCAGAGGCGATGAGGCAGGTTACATTGAAGGTGATGAAGAAACCGGAATTCGTTCACCCGTTCTATTGGGGAGGATATGTCGTAGTTGGTGATGGAAACTGAGAGCCATTGACGCAAAGGCGCAAAGATTCATAAAAGATAATCGGCGATCTTTTATGTATCAATTGCGCCTTTGTGTAACATCTCAGATATATTCAGTTAGAACCGCGGAGCTAGAATCGGAACCAGCATATTGTGCTTAAAGAAATCAACATTAGTGTAATCATCTAATAATATCCCTTTGGTATCGCCTGAATTTGGAGTCCAAGTCCAGAAAGTGAAACTCATGCCATTTCTGCCGATGTAATCTACCAGGGTTCTGAGCCACACATCATCAGGTGGTTGGAGCGTCGTGCCGAACTCACCTACCAAAATAGGAGCAATGTTCTGTTTATGAATATAACCCCAATACCTATCCCACACATCTGGTTCCAGATTGTTGGGAAAATTCGGAGCGTCGAACCAGGGTTGACGAAAGACTGAAGTGGCATAGTCATGCGGTGAATAGACCAAACGATTTGGAACATTCAGCCTGACAGGCGCGGTGCGTACACCTTCCAAATTTGCCCCCCACCAAGTGCTGCCATTGACGCGCTCAACTCCCTCAGCAATGATCAGCCAATTCGAATTGACTGCATGTATTGCATTCCCAACACGTTCTGCTGCTAATCTAAAGTCAGTGGCCAAATTGCCGGTGCCCCATTCGGCAGGTCCGTTAGGTTCGTTCTGCACGTCAGCTCCAACAACAACCGGGTTATTATTATACCGATTCGCAAGCATGACCCAATTATCGATCCAGACTTGTTCAGAATATTGCGGTGTGTACCATAGCGGGGATTGTGCGCCCGAATCCGGTCGATGTCGGTCGAGGAAGATGCGAAGCCCGATCTGGCCGCTATAATCTACGATCTTATCCAAAATCTGTAACGGGGTCAGTCCTACCAGATCAGGATTGAGATTGACTGCGAAACTGTTAGGCACCCTCCCTGGTTGAAGCATTTCACTGCAATAGGGGATACGCAGCGTGTTGTAACCAAGAGCTTTGATCTGATCGAGCATGTCTCGCCAATTGCGTGCCCACAGCCCGTGAGGACAATAGGTGGATGTCTCAAACCCGAACCAGTTTATCCCCGTAATGCGTACCTGATTACCATTGGCATCCAGGATTTTATTCCCTTCGGTGTGTAAATATCCTCCATTTATTTGGGCAGCTTTCGTTTTCCGGTTGTCCAGTCCCCACACCAAAGCAATCAATACACTCAATGCAACCGTGACGAAAAGAAAATACCGAAACTTCCCGTGTCTATTTACTGATGCGTTTAAGGACATAGTTTCTCCTTTAGCTTTTGTTAAAGCGGGTGATTCAGATTTCGTTGTGTTGTCAAGAATGGGGGAATTCTTACGGGGGACAACGCTTACCGGCAGGAATCAATCAATACATAACTACACCAATGCCCTAAGCATCGATGCATAGATGCAGAAACGGCTAGGAGTGAGAAATAGTGATCTCCCCTGGACGTCTCTGCCCTTTTCGGTTCTTCACGGTTTATTTTCTGTTCAATTACTTACTTTTTAACGTCTGAATTAGCAGATACCAACTACTATCGTGGTAGCATGCATTAGCAGTACGAGAATATCCTATTCGATTTATCTTGTTGATTGGTAGGAATTTGTAGTGCCGGGCGAATATTTAATGTTTGTGCTAATTCATAATCAAGCTTGGCTAACGGTTAGCATGTATAAGAAAATCTTAGTGGGTAGTTAAACTATAGCTCAAACGGAAGGATCCCAGGCTTGGTCATTTCAGAGCAGGTTGCCTGGTTATTAGCTCCTTTGTAACGTTAGCAACCTGTTTATAACCGAGCTAACGGCGCTTTCTACGCCTGGTATCTCTCATATTTTCTCGCCAGCACCCTTGCCATCATAGAGCTTTAGCGTCCAAGGCTTCCACTCAAGACGATTGCAGAAAGTGTTGAATGCTTCTTGGCGCACCGAGTCAGTGCAGCATCTCCGGTGGGAAGACCCGATGATCCAAGTTCGGCGCATGCCAGACATAGCGCACCTTTCTCTACGGTAAGCTTGATTGAAGGTTTTTGAAACGAGATTTTCGCCACACTCATCGCATTTGGATTCGCGCGTGGTGTAAATACATTGAGATCTTCATCTGGGTTCGGTTGACTGGGGACCGACCTACCTGCTCGGTCCTTCTTCTTTTTTGGTTAGATTAAATGTCCCGGTATAACCAGCGCTGGTGAAGAACCCGATGAATTCTTTATTATTAGCCCGTCCGATCCAGTCAAAAACGCCTCCGTCTTTCGCCCCGAGATCGGTGGTCCCTTTGAACATCACAGCCTTGCCAACCTGACGGCCTTCCATTTTGATCGTGTACTTGTAGGGCCGTCCGCAATCGCCTTCAAATATCGCCTGCCAGACGCCATCCTTCGGCTGCTCGACTTTGGCTTCGAGTTTTTTGCAGATATCCTTGGGCGGAGTCGATCCCTGTGCCGGGTTGTATATTCCCCAGGTGCCGGTCCATTCGCCGGATATATCGGGAACCTGATCCTTTGCCGCCGGGGGCTGGGAGTTCTGAGTTTGAGCGAGGGCAACGCCAATGCCAATGACCAGCGTGAAGCAGATCAGTGCCAGCCGACTGCGATTAATGTTCATGATCTTCTCTCCTATTGAGGTAAATCTTGAAAAAAATTCGGTGAATCCTGCCTGAATTTTCATTACGGTAATTGGAAATGGAACACGCGGAGTATACGACCGGCTGGTTGAACGACGCAATGAATTATGGCCGCTCCCGCTCAACGGTCTGAATTTGCCATCGGAGGGTATGGGAACAGATGTCGGAGACGTATCGAAACTGGTCATCAGGCATGGAATGACACTGGCGGTTATCGGCGTGTCGATGGGATTGATTGAATAGTTGGCATTGACGAGGACTATGTAGAGTCGTTCTGTTTGACACGAGCTCGAACGACCCGTTAATATTCGCCGCCATCGCGGTATTAATGCGGTATTAATAATGATGATATGTCGCAATAGTTGCTTGCTGGATAAAGGCGCGTCGCTCAGCGCTGGATCCGATGGAGTATCTCCGCCACGAGTGATTTCCTG
The DNA here is from genome assembly GCA_963796275.1 of uncultured Acidobacteriota bacterium. Taxonomy (GTDB): domain Bacteria; phylum Acidobacteriota; class Blastocatellia; order RBC074; family RBC074; genus JAKEHZ01. The sequence continues at coordinate 837,956 of CAWCKY010000006.1, forward strand.
AGATAAAGATTATGGGTAACCTGTGGATCTTCAAACTTGCGATTGGGAGTTTCGCCATTCCTATATTGATGATCGGTCTCCGGGGAGTCGTGACAAAGAGACCATTCCTTGTTTCTGACCGCTTAATTATCGGGATAATGTCGATTTCAGCTTTACTGTCAGTTACAGCACTGCCATTTATAGCATGTGGAGGGCTGTTCTTCGATGAACCATTCAGTGCGTTCAATGTTGGGTCCGTTGGGGGGAACGATTTTAGTTTCAAGTTTGTTGGAATAATTCTACTGATAGCATTTTTAATAGTATTCTTCCTGCCATTAGGAATAGCGTTTTTTGCGTTACGGGACCAAACAGACGGATATTCGGCCTTCGGTGTTACCGATGAATCGTTTCAGGAGGCCCTGCACAGCGCGCTGAACAAACTCAACTTACCATTCGAAGAGACTATTTTTCGTCTTCGACTGACATCGACTGGTGCAGACTTACAGGCGGTCGTACAGTCGGCGATGGGGATCGGACAACTAACAATAAAACCGTCGGAGCACAGGCCTATACTGAAAAACATTGCAGATGCTATGAATGAGTACTTCACGAAAACATCAGGCAAGTTGAATGTGGCTGCAAGCATTTATTCCATCATCATGGGAGCTTTAGCCCTCATCGCCGCATGGGTGTTTTAGTGCTCATCGCCGCAATTTATTGAAGCATATGTAAAATCAGGAGGCTTGGTTATGACATCCATTTTGCAGTCAGGCATATTTTATGGAATTACGGGCCTTTGCCTTCTAGCAATCAGCCTTCGGCTTTTCCTGACGAAAAGGCCATTTTTGTTTCCTGCCCGCTGGTTCATCGGGATCTTAATGCTGTCGTTCTTCCCATCTATATCTTCCACCATCGGGATGATCGGCGATAAAATAGATCGCGATTATATCGACTGGTCGGGAATGTCTTTTTTGTTACTGCACGTAGGAATGCTCATCGGCCTGGTCATTTTCTTCATGTTTATATTGGCGAATGGATACATTGCAATTGGCGTAACCGAGGAATCGATGCGATCTGCATTGCAGGGTGCTCTGGAACGACTGAATTTACCGTATCGAGAGTCTATCTCGCGATTTCAACTCACAACGATCGGCGCCGACTTAAAAGCATCCGTGCGAGAAATACTGGGTATCGCAAATATACAAATAAATAAACGCCGACATAGGTCGACGCTAAAGAGTATAGCGCAGGCTACGAACGAACACTTTGCCGCAGTACCAGGTAAATTGAACACGAGAGGAGCGATGTTTTACGGTGGTTTCGGGTTATTTCAGATTGTCATGGCTATATCTATGTTGGTATTACAAATTGACCGGCGATCCATGTCGACTGAGTATATTGAAGTTGATAAATACCTTGAACCCGAAAGAATCGTTGGCAAACTTAACTGGGTTATTCGCGAGGCTTCTACGGGAAAGATATTCGATGAAGGGGCGAAAGACTTACGCCTCAAAGATATCATAGTAAAAAAATCAATAGTAAAGGAAACACCGTATGAGGACAGGCTGCATTTCCATCAAAGTATCAGGCTGAATAAAGGTTTCTACCTGGCAAGGTCGGTATACACCTACCCAGACCGATCTGATTTTAAAGGGTTCGGACTTAAAATAGACCATCGCACACGCGCCACGGCTTGCGATGGATGGTTCGACATTGATGGCGAACAACATGCGACCAAATCGAAGGATTCGGGTGAAGTAGCATTTGAAATTGGACAGGTCAACTCGAATTGGGAGGTCACTCGCACGGAATTTCTTTCCGATGTCACTTTTCGCATGAATCTTTTTGACTTCCCAGATGCTAAGGAAAATTATCCGAAATGGCGGGTGACGATCCTGAAGGGATCGCAGGTAAACTGGCCTTCTCTCGTAGATGATATTGTGGTTCCGAATAACTAAACGAAGCCAAAAAGAATTGGCACATCTTGATGAAAAAGCAATCATCGCGTTTAAAGCGGCCACGTCATCCGATGCCTGAATTTGTCAGGACGGCGCTAGAAGAGAGAAATCTGATGAGCGCGTACCTTCAGCGTCCCGCATATCAGCGAAATGATTACATCGGATGGATAACCGGGGCGAAATTGCCAGCTACGCGGCAAAAGCGGCTCGAACAGATGCTCGAGGAACTATTCCGAGGTGATACCTATATGAAGATGGCCTATCGGGCTAAGGAGTAAAAAAGTGACCTGGGGCTCATTCCGCCTCGAGCGGCGCCGCCAACTTCATCCCATCAATCCATAATCCTCCCCTCTCGCCCGGTACGGTCGATCCATAGCGTTCCGCGTAGACCTCCGGCAGCGGTCGGGCGCCGGTTGGCGCCAGCCACAATCGCAACAGGTGACGTTTACGCTCCGGCTCCGGCCAGTCCTGGAATGCCGTGCGGTCGTGCAGCAGCGTGTGGTTATGCACCAACTGCACGTCACCCAGCTTAAACTCCATAAACATATGCAGCGCCGGATCGTTGGCCAGAGCATCGAACATATCCAGAGCCTCGATCTGGAGAGACGTCAGAGGCGGCACCTGCGGGAAGCGGCGCGCCGATTCGATGTATTGTCTTTGATAGATAACCGAGAGCAGATCAGAATGCCAGTTAAATATTGGGATGTTGTAGTATGGTAGCTGCCCCTCTGCTGCCTCTCCGCGCCGATCGGTCGCAATCGGTTCGAACAAAATTTTAAGCAGATCGGGCCTTCTCCGTCGCATCTCGTTAAAGATGGTGACCGAACTGACCAGGCTTGAGAGACCGCCCGTTTTGGCTGGTTGCAGACACATCAACGCGACTATGTCACAGGAATCCGTGTGATAGGTCTGCCGTTCGCGCGTCTGGTAGATGCGCGCGTGCGGGTCGCTGCTGGACCGTCCCAGGTCTTTGACGTGTCCGAGCACATGCCCTTTGGCGTTTTGCGGCCGCGCATTGCCGAGGTGCGTGCCCAGGCCGAAGAAGGCGATCGCTGCCTCGCTCCTCGTCCATCGCCCGGCCGGAAGCCCGCGCAGAAGAGCAAACCCGCGCCCGTGCAGGACATCGCGTGACATGCGTTGCAGCCTTGAGCCGAGCTCCGGCAACGGGAAGTCGGATTTGCTCAGGTGAGGAAGCTCAATCCCGGATGCGGCGAATCTCCCCGTCGCGCGTTCGATCTCATCGATTTCGACACTTGAAAGATGTTCGATCCATTCGCTGCTGGCCCCCATCTCGGAGCCGTACCACGCGGATGGACCTTGAATCTCAGGCGGAAGGTTGTAAATGGGATGCGGCTTATCAGCATCGTGTGTTTCCATTATGTTTTCGCTTTCATCAAAACAAGGTGTAAAGACAAGCCAGACCGATTACGACCATATTTTCACACAAAACCTCAGTTGACCATATCGTAACTCAGCCCCAAGGTTATGATCTTCTGCAGCAGAGTCTGGTATTCAACTCCGCAATGCTCTGCCGAATCGGAGAAGTCTTCATTATGCGCAATCTGCGGATTGGGATTCACTTCGAGCACGTAGATTCGGCCGTCGGCGGCCAACCGGTAGTCGATACGAGCGTAGCCGGTCAGGCCAAGGATACGATAGATACGTTTTGAGAGGTGCTCGAACTTCCTGTTTGTCTGTGGGTCAAGCTCGGCCGGCCGCGTCTCCAGGCCGATCTTTTTCTGATACCGGATGTCCCACTTAACCTTCCCAGTCGCAATGTTTGCCGCACCTTCGGGCAAGTTGTTTATGATCAGCTCCCATGGAGTGTAAGCCTGTAATTTCCGATTACCTATTACCCCGACATATATCTCACGGCCCTCGATGTATTCCTCGACAATTGCTGCCGTCTGATTCTGCCGGTGGATGAATTCGACACGCTCCTTCAGTCGTTCGGCGTCCCTCACCAACGAGGCTTGAGATATCCCGACCGATCCCTCATCGCTCACCGATTTGACGAATAACGGATACTGAAGTCGCGGCAGCCCTCCCGGCTTACGATTGATCGGAAACACGGCGAAACGAGGCACGTGAATGCGGTGATAGGCCAGAATTTTCTTGGTCAACGCTTTGTCACGCGCCAGCGTCAACCCTCGCGGATTGCATCCCGTGTACTTCTGTTTCATCAGTTCGAGATAACTGACCACGTGCTGGTCGAAGCACGGATAACCACCGAACTCTTCCAGCAGGTTGAACACTATATGTGGTTGATGCTCATCGATGGCTCCTCGGATTACGCCCAATTCGCTCCGCACCCCAACCGGCCAGACCTCGTGACCCATCGTCCGCAACGTAGAGACCACGTCATACTCGGTCCTCCAGTCTTCCAGCACTTTGTCTACTACATTATCGAGCGTGTCGGGCGGGATCAGGTCTTCAAGCATGAGCACGATGACGCGCAGCTTTTTTTTAAGTAGGCCGTTCATAAAGCTATTCGGTGATAGCCGGAATGGATTCCACTCATCGTCTGAGCCGTGAGCATCACTAATATCTTTTGGCTAGCCTGTTCCGGCGTCAGACTAACCTTCAACTTCAGGTCTCGACAGCGTTTGATCATCTCCCCGAACATCTGGTCGATGGCGTAAGGATGCACACCAGTTCCTTCCGCGACCTGACTGCAGAGCAGACGGCGATGGCGTCGGAGGAAACTGACCGCGCTCGGATAGTGTTTGTTTCGCGTGTCGGTGGTAAAGATTCGCATGAGGTCACGGTCATAATCCGGCGGCCACATAAAGTCGAAAGACTTCCGCTTTTTCCGATAATGCTCCCGTAATGTTATGGTGATAAGGGGCAGCGTTTCGATTCGGTCGCGCGACTTGATCGCGGGCGTCTTTCCGACAAGCTCTTGCATTACTTCATCGACATATTCCAGTTTACGCAGCGCCGGCCATCTCTCATACCGCTTCTTCCATCGTGATCCTTGTACCAGCCATACCGCGAAAGTCTCCGCGAAGTCCTCCGCCGGATGCGCCTGTGCGTACCAGGCGGGGAGATGTAAGACATAGTCTCGACTGTTAGGCTCGGGTCGATACCAATCAGGATAGGGCTGCGCATAGGGACCGAATAACGTGCGGTAACGCCGCCTGCTATGCAGATGAAACGCATTATCGATTGCGTGGCCCGCCTCATGCCTCATAATGCTGAGGCATTCTTTCTCGGTCCCACCTTCGACATGAAGCATTTGCTTGCGCTCGAGTCTCGACAACCGTGGATGCGAGAGATAAAAGGGAATGGCGAAGCCCGGGACTTTATCGGGTGTAAACCATTCCTGCGACAACCAGACGTGAGGTTTGAACCGCAAGCCGCGAGCCTCGAGTTCTCGATATAGCCGCGCCACACGAAGCTCCAGGGGAGTCCCTTCGAGTCTCAACGGGAGGTCGCATACGCGCATATCGAGCAACTGCTCGTCCGAGAAATGATCAAGTTCCGTCCTGCGTGATACTCGCGCAATGCCCATTGCAGCCATCGTGAATTTCATCTCCATTCAAATCAACCAGAGTGGCCGGGTTAGTCGAAGTTACAATGACACATCGTTCCCCGGTCGGAGAACCTCTCGTGATAGACCTTGCGAACCAACCGCCTGTTTCCATCTCGCACAGCGTCTGGATCAGCATCTTCCTGCCGATGTCAGGGGACAAGCCGTTTAAGCTCCCAAAGCGGCGCGGCTCGGATTGGAGCTGCCATAAGATCAGTACTTTCCATTTACCGCCGATTACATCCAGCGCTGCTTCTAGCCCGCAACTGTAGAGTCGTTGTTTACTAACCAAATGGTAGGTACCATACAAAACAGTGGGTGCTTGAATAAGCTTAACCATCAACCTGGTATCACGCAAGCGGCGGGTATCTACATGATGAATATTTGCTAACCGTAAGCTCAGCTTGTTGATTACCTCGGGTGGAACCCCGAAGGCGTACCGGATGGACTACGACCATAGACGCCGAATTGCCCGGCATTTCACTATTGTTTCCGATTATGAATGTGGTTAACTGCGCTTGCTGGCGAATTGATCGATAACGCTGGCACAGATTCTGGATTGCTCAGCGGATGAAATTTTTAGACTTGCAAAAACCAATTCCGAAAATCGAAGCAGGCAATCTTCGTAAAACCGATTGCCTGAAGATCAATAATATCGGACGTACAATGCGTGTTCCAATTCTGAATCGTTAATCTGCTTGATATTGGCGACACTCACTTTTGATCTTTACTGGCATTCATTAGCTCTCTGATAGTTTTGATGCGCTCTTCGAGTTTGGATTTCAAACTCGGATCGAGCTTCAAGCACTGTTCGAAATCTTCTTCGGCTTCTTTATCTTTGCGCTGACGCAGCAGCGCCAGCCCTCGATCGCCATAGGGGAGAGCGAATCGTGGATCGAGTTCGATTGCGCGGTTGAACTCAGCGATGGCCTGCACCAGATCCCCTCGTTCACGAAGAGTGATGCCGCGGCCGTAATATCCCCAAGGTAAATGCGGATCGATCTTGATGGCTTGATTGAAGTCGGCAAGGGCGCCGCTGATATCGCCGGCTTCTCTGCGCGTATTGCCGCGATTGCAGTATATCGTCGCCTGTGTCGGGCTGAGCGCGATTGCCTGGTCGAAATCCGATAGCGCTCCTTCCAATTCGCCTTTATCTCGGCGGACGTTCCCTCGGTTGTTGAATGTCTCCGCATCACGCGGGTTGATCTTGATCGCCTGATCGAAATCGGCCAGCGCGCCGTCGAGGTCACCCTCCTCGTAACGGATGCTTCCGCGGTTGTTGTAGGCCTCAACCAGGCGGGGATTGATTACAACAGCCCGATTGCAATCGGAGAGTGCGGCTTCATTATCGCCTTTCCGGTACCTCGCTAAGCAGCGATTGGTATAGGCCAGGGCAGAGAATGGGTCGAGGACCCTAATCCCCTCATCATCCGAGAGGGCGGTTTGACGGAAATCAGAGCTCTGCCGACGGCCCTGGTCCAGACGGGAGCTGCATTCGATCGCTCGCGTGTAGTCGGCGATCGCGCCGTCATAATCTCCCTTTCTGAATCGGTCATTCCCGCGGTTGTAATGGTCGATCGCATCCCTGTTCGCAGCCACTGGCATTTGCGCGACAATGAATAGTGGTGAGATCAGAATAAAGAATAGAGATCTAAAGAATAGATATCTATAGACGTGAACCATAGCTAGCCTCCTGTCACTGAGTTGGGAGGATCAATACTCTTTCGCTACTTGCGGAAGGCACTTTGCTGGGGTAACAATTTATCTACACATATATCTACACATTTATGATCGAGAACGTTCGAGAAATGTGCGCGAAAGAGGAGCTGATGCAGTCAATTTCGTAAAATAATTACGGGAAAATACATAAATAATGATCAACTCCTCTGGAATGGATGATGGTGTTCGATTTCGCTATTTTTCTTTGTTTCGGATAAACTGCGCGGCATGGAGCTACGAGATACTCGAAGCGTTAAAAAAAGAACCTCTGGATGAGTGGCATAAAGGGCTTCCAGCCGGATCGCGAACCGCGCCGAATGAAGCGGGCGGGCGGCGATGGAACATCCTAAACGGCGATCTGCCTTTTCCATTGCTCTTGCTAAAAGAGGCTGCGCTCGATCATAACCTGCGGACGATGGCGGAATGGTGCAATCGCAATAATCTTCTGCTAGCGCCGCACGGCAAAACGACGATGTGCCCGCAAATCTTCGAGCGGCAGATCGAGCATGGCGCGTGGGCGATGACGGTCGCCAATGCGGCACAGGCGTCGATCTGCATACGGTTCGGCATCACGCGTATCATAATTGGAAACCAGGTGGTCGACAGCGAAAGCCTGCGCCGGCTGGCACTAATGCTAAATAATGATGCCGAAATATATTGCCTGGTCGACAGCATCGCGGGAGCCAGACGACTCGGTGCCGGTCTGGAAAGATTTGGGGCAAAAAAGCCGGTCAATGTCCTGATCGAATTGGGACGGAATGGCTGGCGCGCCGGGGTTAGGACTCCCGAGGCGGGTATGGAAGTCTACGCTGAAGCCGCGCGCCATCAGTCGCTGCTGCGCGTACGCGGTCTCGAGGCATTTGAAGGATTGGCCTCGTCGCCCGACGGGTCCGACGCCGAAGCGAGGATCGTCGATGAGTTTCTCGATGATCTTCACAGGATGGGAGAATTATTGCGCGCTGAGTTTCCGACGAGTGAAAGGCCGATAATCAGCGCGGGTGGGAGCGCTTTTCTCGACCGCGTCTTGAAACTTGCGCGATCGAGCGCCGGCGACTTTCAGTTCGTAGTTCGCAGCGGCTGTTACGTGACACATGATCACCAGCAGTACCAGAGGAAGCAGGAGGCCTGGCTGGCGCGTTCAAGTGATGAAGATCGGCTCCCTCGATTTATACCGGCCCTCGAAATGTGGGGCTGCGTGCAATCGGTTCCCCAATCGGATCGCGCCATTCTCAACTTCGGGAAACGCGACTGCTCGTTCGATCTCGGGCTGCCGCAGCCGCTCATCGCTTATTCCGAAGGGCAGACGGCTGGTCAGGGCAGGGAATTGAAATCATCGCAGATCACCGTGTTTAACGATCAACATGCCTACCTCGATTTCGGCGGCGAGGACCGGTTCGAAATAGGCGATCTGGTCTGCTGTGGAATCTCGCACCCATGCACTTGTTTCGATAAATGGGGCGTCATTCCCGTGGTCAATGACGATTATGATGTGGTCGATCTCTACCGTACTTTCTTCTAGCAGAAATGCAGAAATCCCCCCGTCTCTTGTCTTCTCCTAACTGCCTGTGCGACCGGATTTTGGGAAGGTCAGATCGACTTTGGGGCCTATGAAAGATCCGCACATTTGACTATAATCCGGCGTAATTGGCAGCGGTTTATACCCTAATGGCTGAGGACGCTGCCGAACGGGGGGGCCGAAAGGCTCCCTCACTAGCGCCTTGGTAGTTTTAATAATCCACGTACCAGCGATTCCCTGAAGTGAATTCCTTTTCGTATTCGTGCAGGACTTTGAGCGTGCGCTTCGGGTTCAGATGCGCGCACGCTTCGATGATCGTATTGATCATCGCCACCGGGCTGATGTAAGAGCCGGTGAAGATGGGACTGGAGATGGGGGCGATGAGATAATTGTCAGAATACTTCGCGATCGGTGTGGTGCTGCTGTCGGTGATCCCGAAAGTGATTGCGCCCTGCCGGTGGGCGCGTTGCACGGCCTCGACGCTCTCGCGCAAGCAGCGCCCGAAGCTGATGGAGATAAGCATATCTTTCGCGTCCAGAATCTTGACCTTATGCAACAGGTTGCCGGCGCTCCCGATGGGCGCCTCAGCATTGAACCCCATCGCCGACAGTCCATAAGCGAGAAGATAGGAGAGCGAGGCTGCCAGATCGACTCCGACCACAACTATTCGCCGCGCCCGGTGAATGAGCCGGGCAAGCTCGAGAACTTGTGCCGTATCCAGACTATTCTTCATCTTGTGCAGTGTCTCGATCTCCTTATCGATATTGCGTCTCAGCCTGTCCGCTAATGTCTGTTTCTCTCGCGCGGCAGCCTGCATGACGGTGTATGGCGTGATCCGCGTCACGAAATGGCGGCGGAGGTCGGCAGCGAAATCGGCAAACCGCTCGTAACCCAGCACCTGGATCGTCCGGACGATCGTGGCTGCGTCCAGCCCGAAGCGCCTGCCCAGTTCGCGCGAGGAGAGAAAATATATCTCCTCGGGGTTGCTCAGGATCGACTTCATCATTTGACTGCGCCTGGGGCTGAGACGCGATTGAGCCTCGGCAAACCGCTGCTCGAGTTGAGTCGGCGAGGCTGTCGATAGATTGCTATTAGAGTTAATTGTGGAATCTCTGGATGTCTTTGAAGCCATGATTACGACTCGAAATGATTCAATCCCCTAAACGGCGTATGGGGGATGGTTGGCTCATCCTGCTGGAGAAAGAACCTTTCTTGAATTCCCACAACAGTGTCGAGGGATTCGATGTCAATGTACGGGGTTGTGTAAGTAGAGCCAATACAACTCCACTGATTACCGTCGGGAGGATTCTAAAGCAAAGCCTTTCACTCTTGTACTGACCATATCTGCGCCAGGACCCGCTTGAAGTTCCCACCGAGGATTCCCTCGATATCCTTACCGTTGTACTTGCGGCGAATCAATCCTTCAGTCAAATCGAACATGCGCTTCGAATGATTGAGCCCTTCGATGTCGATCTTCTCGCGAAAACCGTAGCTTCCCTTGTAACCGGCGCGCAGCTGTTTATTTTGTTCCGGCGGCATCGCGTCGTATCCGAAAAGGTCGATATCGCTTCCCACTCCCAGGTGTTCGGGGCCGATCAGCTTCGCCACGTGGTCGAAATGATTGAGCGCGTCCTCGATCGTCGTAGGCTCATCGTTTTTGACGAACATGCGCACACCGGTGATCCCCATGACGCTTCCCGCCGCGCCGATCCGCTTGATCGCCTCGTCGCTCTTGCAGCGTGGATGATCGGGCGCGAGCGAACGACAGTTGGAATGTGTGATGAGCACCGGTCTTTTGGATATCTCGAAAGCGTCGAGCGTCGTTCTGTCGCCGCAGTGCGACACGTCGATGGCCATCCCCGCTTTGTTCATCCGCTCGATGATCGCCGCTCCGAAATCGCTGATGCCTTCATCGCGCCGCTCGGTTGAACCGTTGCCTATCAGATTGCGCGAGTTGTAGGTCAGTTGCGAGACGCGCTGGCCCAGACCGCGAAAGAAGTCCACATCGGCCGGGCGGCGAAAGTGATCGGAATTCTGCAGCCCGAGCAGGATGCCGATCCTGCCCGATGACTTCACGCGGTCGAAGTCCGACGTGCTGTCGACCCGCATGAAATGTTCGCCCTGCCCGGCGATGAAGCCGTTCCACGAGGCGAAGAATTTGAGGGCCTCCTGGAATGCCTCCGCACCGCCGAGCCCGACGGCGGGATGAAGGACGTTGATGCCGGAATCCTTGAAGGGCTGGAGGTCTGCGCTCGTGAATCTCTCGGGGTCGGCAAACCACTTCGCCTGCTTCGAAGAATCGAGCGTCAGCAGGCCGAGCATGTCGATCACGGTCGACCCGTTGACCAGATCGATCGCACGCGCGGAGTACTCAATACCCGAATTTGCGAATATTCGATAGCGCCCGCGATTGATCATCGGAGCGAAAACGGGTGCAACAAGTGTTGACGCGATGGTGAGGGCGGTCCTTTTCAGCATCGCGCGGCGAGCCAGAGGAGTCCCGTTCAGGTCTGTCATCAAAACACTTCGATCATTAACCATTGATGAAAAGCCTCCATATAGTCGGTGGAACAGGACGCCCGTAGTAATTGTTCGAGGACCTCCTGCCCGGCGCACAGTCTATTGCAGCATGAGAGGCGATTGCAATATTCGTTGCAAAATCGCTTGACATCATTTTCGCCGCTTGTTATAGATGCGCCCATCGTACTGCAAAACCATCGACGAGCCGAACAAATTAATCGAATAGAGAGGAATGAGGTTATGTATCTCCCCAGGCGAATTCTGAGTTTGGTCTTTTTTCTCTCAAGTTTCCATCTCCTGGCGATGGCGCAGACAGCCGGAACGGGGGCGCTGACAGGCATCGTGACCGACAACTCCGGAGCAGTCATACAGGAGGCCAGGGTTAGGGTGATCAACGAAGCAACAGGAGCGGTTCGCAGTGTGGCTTCGCGTCAGAATGGGATATACATGGTCCCGTTGCTGCCGCCCGGCTCCTATCGCGTGGAGTTCTCCCGGAGCGGCTTCAAGACCGCGGTCAAGCCCGGCCTCGAGATAAATGTCACTGAGACCGCGCGATTCGACATCGGGCTCGAACTGGGAGAGGTACAGGAGCAGATTACCGTCACCTCCGAAGTGCAATTGTTGCAGACGGAATCGAGCGCACTGGGCCGCATCACGGATCGGGCGTTGGTGAGCAACCTGCCGCTGGTAACTCGCGACTACACACAGATCGTCACGCTTTCGCCCGGAGTCGCTTCCAATGTGACCAATGCAGCTGAACTGGGCCGAGGTAATGGCGGGTTAACGCAGGGCAGTTTCCGCGCTTACGGTGCGGGCGGCGCGGACAATAACTTCCAGATGAATGGGGTTCAGATCAATGACCTGCAGGCGAGCGGGGCATTTAGCGGAGGAGTGGCGATCCCCAATCCCGACGCGATTCAGGAATTCAAAGTGCAGACCGGGCTCTACGATGCCACCTACGGGCGGAACGCAGGGGCCAATGTCAACGTCGTGACCAGAAGCGGCAGCAATGAGATGCACGGCAACATTTTCGAGTACTTTCGCAACGACGCGCTCAACGCCAATGAGTTCTTTCGCAATCTAAATGGGCAGCCGCGCGGAGTGCTCAAGCAGAATCAGTTCGGCTTAACGCTTGGCGGCCCTCTGAAGCGGGACAAGCTGCTGTTTTTTATCTCCTACCAGGGAATGCGCCAGATCAATGGTCTGAGCAACGGGGCCACCAGCAACTTCTTAACGCCGCCCTTCACCGATGACCGCTCGCGGGCTGCGCTGGGCCGCTTGTTTCAGGGGCAGCGCGGCTTTTTCCAAAATGCGGCGGGTGGAATAGGGCCAGCGATTGCAGCAGACGGGTCCAACATCAGCCCGCAGGCACTCGCCCTGCTCAATCTCAAACATCCCAACGGGCAGTATGTTATTCCGACGCCGCAGACGATCAATCCGGCCGTCGGCTTCGATGTTCAGGGGCGCTCCGCCTTCAGCGTCCCCGCGACCTTTGACGAAGACCAGTTCCTGGTCAACCTCGACTTTTTACATACGGAGAGGAGCAAATTCGCCGGCCGCTCCTTCCTGGCCAACAGCAGACAGAATCTCCCGCTGCCACTCTCGCAGCTCGGAATTACGGCTCCCGGCTTCCCGCAGTTGTCAGCCAGCCGAATGCGGAACCTGTCCCTCGCTCATACATATACATTCAGCCCCACGCTGCTTAACAATGCGGAGTTCGGTTTTCACCGAATCGCGTCGCCGGCCATCCAGCAAGAGATCTTTAAGTGGTCGGATGTCGGGGTTCAAGCGCCGCCGGTCGCGAACGACTATCCGGTAGTGGGCATTGCAGGTTCGCTGGCGCTGGGCGGCAATGGGCAAGGATTGGATCTGGTCCAGAACCACTTCACTTTTCAGGACTCGTTGACCTACATCCGCGGGCGGCACACGCTCCGTTTCGGCGGCGGCATCACGCGCAGCCAGGTCAACCTATCGGATTTTCACTTTTTTGGCGGTCTTCAATTCCAAAGCTGGCCGGACTTTTTGCTGGGCTTGCCGGCCGGGACGGTAGCGTCAGGCGGTAACGGCACGGCGGTGAGCAATGTATCCGTCTCCATTGATATCCCCGGTATGCTCGATCGCACGTGGCGGCTGACGGATGGCAATGCATTCATCCAGGATGACATCAAGCTGAGCCAATCCTTCACCTTGAATCTCGGCGTCCGTTACGAACGCCTGTCGAACCTGGGAGACACTTTGGGCCGCAACAGCGGGTTCGACATCGCCATGGCCAATCCCAATCCTCCGGCCGCCGGGAGCATCGAAGGTTTTGTCGTCTCGCAGAATTTTCCGGGCACCGTTCCGCCGGGAGTCAGGCAGTTGGACAACACCTATGGCATTCGCGGCGAGCACCAGAACAACGTGGGCCCGCGCATCGGGTTGGCCTGGCGATTGCCAAGCGGCGGATCAACACTGGCCGGGAGGATGGTTCTGCGCGGCGGATATGGAATCTATTACACGCGCGCCACCGGACAACCGTTTCTCCAACTGGCGGCGGCGCCGCCGTTTGCATTGGTCCGCCAACTGGCTGGACCGCCAAATGGTGCAGCCAGCTTCTCCAATCCGTTCGGCCCGGATCTGACCTTCCCGCAATTCCCCGCCTACTCGCCGGCCACGGCGCGGACAATCTCATTCATCGATCAGGGATATCGTCCTCCCGTGACGCAGCAGTTCAGCCTCAACCTCCAAACGGAGATGGGGCGCGATCTACTGCTCGAAGTGGGATACGTCGGCACACGCGGCACGCACCAGATCCAAAACCGTTCGCTCAACCAGGCGCTCCTGGCCAGTCCGGCCAACCCGATCCGGGGAGAGACGACCAATACCATCGCCAATATTGGACGGCGCGTGCCATTTATCGGTTTTACCGCACCGGGTCTCAATGTTATCGATTCGTCCGCCTCGTCGTGGTACCACGGCATGGACGCGAGCCTAACCAAGCGGCTGAGCAGGGGGCTGCAATTTCTGGCGGCTTACACTTTCTCACATGCTTACAGCACTTTTGGCAGGAACACTTCCGCCGCCGGGGTCGCGGGAATCGCCGGAAACCAGAACGACGCGCGCGCTAATTATGGCCGCAGCGAGTTCAATCGCGAACACCGTCTGGTTGTAAGCTATCTATACCAATTTCCCAGCCCCCAGAGATTCAGCGCTTTACTTGACAATTTCCTCGGCGGATGGGCGGTAGCGGGAGTGACCACGTTTCAGTCAGGTTTGCCGATGAGTTTAACCGGGACGAACGTGAGTAATGTCTTGGGGATCACGACCGACCGCGTGCAGCTGGCTCCGGGCTGTACATATGGCGATCTGACGAACTCCGGTCCGGTGCATGGCAAACTGAATAATTACTTCAATAATAATTGCATTCTCCGCGGGCCGGCGCCGGTGAACTCCCGACCGGGAACATTAGGGCCAGCTATGTGGCCGGTGGTTGGAGATGACGGAATAGCGACGGCATTCGGCAACAGCGGCGTGGGCGTCATCTTCGGGCCCGACCAGCGGAACTTCGACCTTGCGCTTATTAAGCGAACCCCAGTCAGGCGGCTGCGTGATGGCGCCAACATCGAATTGCGCGTGGAGCTCTTCAACGCTTTCAACACGACGCAATTCAACAGTCCCAACACCAACGTTTCGACGGGAAATAACTTCGGCGTGATTACGACCACGGCGGTCAACCCGCGGATCATGCAGATTGCGCTGAAGGTGAACTTCTAGCGGGATGAAAGGATATCTCCCAACAGCGCGTGTTTCGGTTTAAACTGTCCACGCTTCAGTCGCGCCTGACGGCATCGTTTTGTGGTTCTGAAAAGGGGGAAAAACGCCGCAGATCGTGGCGGGTGGCGATTTGAAATATGACGAATCGTTCTATTCGAGCTATGCGATGGGTTGGAGCGTAAGCTCCTATCGCGGGCATCCAGTATTCTCGCATGGCGGTGGCATTGACGGGTTCACTTCACAGGTCCGGTTTCTGCCAAAAGACCAGTTGGCCGTGGTCGTTTTGACCAATTCAGGTTCGCCTGCAAGCGGTCTCATCAGCACCAATGCCGTGGAACGGATACTCGGTTTGAGCGAGGTGCTGTGGGCGAACCGCACCAAAGACGATATAGCCAAAGCGAGAGAGGCTCAGGCGAAAGCAAGAGCGGAAAACGATGCGAAACGCAAGAAGGATACGCGGCCGTCACACGCGCTGAAAGATTACACCGGACAATTCGAGCATCCGGCTTATCAGACATTGACGATCACGCAAGAGGGCGAGCAGTTGAAGTTCGATCTTCATGGCCTGGCCGGCGGGCTGAAGCATTATCACTATGACATCTTTCAGGCGTTGGAAGGATATCCCGGGGGATTTGAAGGGACGAAGATGACCTTCCTGATGAACAGTGCAGGGGAGATCGACCGAGTGACCATAGCTCTCGAGCCGAATGTGAAGGAGATCGTCT
Organism: uncultured Acidobacteriota bacterium; assembly: GCA_963796275.1. GTDB lineage: Bacteria > Acidobacteriota > Blastocatellia > RBC074 > RBC074 > JAKEHZ01. The sequence continues at coordinate 853,658 of CAWCKY010000006.1, forward strand.
TCACGCGAAAACCGGCACAGCCGGAAAAGGCTGCTGCCCAGGATTGATTTGGCTCAGCTCTTTGAGGGCGACCTCAATGAAAGGACAAACAATGAAAATCGATCGTATTCTCGCCATTCTCTTCATGCTTGCGCTGACCATAGGGTTCAACGCCAAGGCTCAGGATGCTCCGCTACAGGGCTTCGACGATTACGTCAACAAGGCTCGAGCGGACTGGGATGTGCCGGGAGTCGCCATTGCGATAGTCAAAGATGACAGGATCGTTTTGGCGAAAGGCTACGGGCTGCGCGAGTTGAACAAACCGGCGCCGGTCGATGAGCGCACTATCTTCGCCATCGGCTCGTCCTCGAAAGCCTTCACCGCCGCGGCGCTCGCCATGCTGGTCGACGAAGGCAAGGTCAAGTGGGACGAGCCGGTGACGAAATATCTGCCCGGGTTCGAGCTCTACGACGCCTATGCCGCGAAAGAGATGACGGTGCGCGATCTGCTCTGTCATCGCAGCGGATTGGCGCGCGGCGATATGGTGTGGTACGGCTCGACCTTCAACCGCGATGAGATTGTGCGCCGCGCGCGCTACCTCAAACCGAGCTGGAGCTTCCGGAGCCATTTCGGCTATCAGAACATTATGTACCTGGCCGCCGGACAGATAGTTCAAGCCGTCACGGGACAAAGCTGGGATGATTTCATCAAGGGACGTTTCTTCAAACCGCTCGGTATGGCGGCGAGCAGTACGAGCATAAATCAGCTGAAATCATCAGAGAACGTTGCCGCACCGCATGCGAAGATCGACGAAAAGGTCGCAGTCATACCCTGGCGCAACATCGACAACATAGCTCCGGCAGGTTCGATCAACTCCAACGTCATTGAAATGGCTTCATGGGTTCGCCTTCAACTCAATCAGGGCAGTTACTCGGGGCAGCGGTTGCTCAGTTCCGGCGCGATTTCCGAGATGCATAAATCGCACTCTATCATCCCGTCCGATCCGCCCTGGACGCTGATGTTTCCGCAAGCGCACTTTCTCAATTACGGGTTGGGTTGGTTCTTGTATGACTATCGCGGCCGCAAGATCGTGGATCACGGCGGAAATATCGACGGGATGAGCGCGCTGGTGGCCCTGGTGCCGGAAGAGAAGTTGGGGCTTGTGATTCTCACCAACTTGAGCGGTTGCGAGCTGCGGACGGCGCTCAAGTATCGCATTTTCGATGCCTTCCTCGGCGGCGAGCCGAAGGATTGGAGCGCAGCGCATCTGAAGACGATTAAGGGTTACGAGACGCAGATCAAAGCCGCCGAGAAGAAACGACTTGACGAGAGAGTCAAAGATACCAAACCCTCGCTGGCCCTCGAAAAATATGCGGGAACATATGATGACGAGATGTATGGCGAGGTGAAAGTGGCGCAGGACGAAAGCGGCAAGCTGGTGATCCGCTACGGTCAGACATTCACGGGAGAATCTGTCGCACTGGCATTATGACACTTTCCAGGCGACATGGCGCGATCGCACGCTCGGCAAGGCGCTGATCACTTTCGCTCTCGATACGAGCGGCAAAGTGGAGTCTGTGAAAGTGCAGAACCTGACTGACTTCAAACGCCAACCGGAAAAGCCGGCAGCCGCCGCCGCCGTGGCGCTGAGCGAAGCCGAGCTCAAGAAATTCGCGGGTCGCTATGAGCTCGCAGCGCCGCCGCTGGAGGTCAGCATCGAGTTGGTCGGCGGCCAATTGAAAGCGGTGATGCCGGCGCGACCGGTGACGACGCTTGTCCCCGTCTCGGCAGATCGCTTTACGGTGGAAGGGGCGCCAGTGGCTATCTTTGTGCAGTTCAAACTGGAGGACGGGAAGGTGAGTGCGATGACGATCGAGCAGGGATCGAATCCGGCGCTGACCTTCAAACCCAAGACTTAAGCCTTCACCCCGGCGCTCACGGTCCATCCGCCATCAACCGTGATCGTTTCTCCGGTGATGTAATCCGAAGCATCGGAGGCCAGAAAGACAGTCACGCCGGCTAACTCCGAAGGGATGCCTGGCCGCCCCATCGGGATCACGCCCACCGCGCTGTCATACAACTCAGGATTGGAGAAGACCGAGTCGGTCATCTTCGTCCAGAAGCGTCCAGGCGCGATGGAGTTGACGCAGATGTTTTCTCTGGCGAAATCGACCGCCAGAGAGCGCGTCATCTGGCGCATACCGCCTTTGCTGATCGAGTAAAGCGCGATGTTGGGAACGATTACTTCATAGACGATCGATCCGACATTGATGATCTTCGCCTTGTGCGGGCGGCCGGTTTGCCGCCGCATCACGCGCAACGCTTCTTGACAGGCGAAGAACGCGCCTTTCAGATTGATTCCGATCAACCTGTCCCATTCCTCTTCAGTGAAATCGACGGCAGATTTACGGTTGTTGATCCCAGCTGCGTTGACCAATATGTCGAGGCGATTGAAATGATTCGCGGTCTTTTGGACCATCGCCCGTACTGACTCGACGTTGCTCACGTCCGCGGGAACGGTCAGAACCGCACGGCCGGCCTTGCGAATAAGCCCGGCGGCGGCCTCGAGCTCCGATTCAGTGCGCGACGCGATCGCTATATCAGCGCCCGCACTGGCCAGCGCCTGGGCCATTGCCAGTCCCAGACCGCGTCCACCCCCCGTGATTAGCGCCGCGCGGCCATCCAGGCGGAAACTGGGCATCTTAAATTCTTCGTCTCTTGGCATTCTTCTTTCGATATTCATAATATGGTTAGAAAATCCTTCCCCAGATCGGTGTATCTATTCCTCCAATGCAATCCGGCAGACGCAATGCGTCTTTGCGTTTTTATGCCTTTGCGTTGCAGAATGAGAGGCTTGAATTTACGATAGTTAAATTACGATTGCTATTTGTTAAACGAAGCGAATTGTTTATCACAATGGGCGCAAAATGACAAAAAGCAAGATGTATGTGAGAAAGATGTAAGCAAGTTTGGGGTTTAAATTATATTTTGCGAACTCGTGTGATTAATGTTCTAAAAAACTGCTGGAACAGAAATCCCCTCCCCTCACAATTGGAGATTTATGTCGAGCACGGAAATCGGAAGAAAAAGGCTCAAACAAATATTTCAGTATCTTGAAGCGTTCAATCAACAGCGCAACCCGGTGATCCGCCAGGTCGAGGAGCAGGAATGGGTTCTCTGGATGAAGAGCCTGCCCGTGCATCCGACGATCACTCGTCACAAGGAAGGCGACGATTCGTTCGTGCTTAAAGTGAGCCGGGCGTCTCTCATTTCTTCTCCGCCTCCGCCATATGAGATAAGAGATTGGCTGCGGTCCGGCTGGGAGGATCCTTTCAAACCGGAGAAACTTATTGAGTTCAAGATCGATAAGGATCATCAGGGAAAAGAGATAAAGATCAGGTTCGAGGATTCGCCCGATCGCGTTAAAGCATACAAAATTTGGAAGGAAGAGCGTGGCGTTTGGGCCGCGCAGGAGCGGCCAGCGCGCGAGTCTTATAAGGTCTTCGAGCGCGTATATGCGCTCTACAACCGCGTCGAACGAGAGGCGGGGAGACTCGAGCTCGTTCTCGGCGATGGAATTCTCAGCTGGGGCCTGCCCGAGAGGGGGATCAACCACCCGATCCTGCTCAAGCATGTGCAGCTCACCTTTGACCCGCAAACTCCGGAGTTCACGTTCCAGTTCACCGATCAGCCGGTTGAACTCTACACCGCGCTACTGGGAACGGATTCGAATGTCGACCCCAAGTTGATCGCCCAGATCCGCGATGAATGCGAGCGGAGGAACTTCTATCTCTCGGATGTGAGAGCTACCTCCGAATTTCTCAAAGGGGTAGTCACGAGGCTGGCGCCGGGAGGCGAGTTCATTCCTGAAGGCGGCGGCAGGGGTGAATCGGAAATTTCGAATATTCCTAATGCCACGGATGTCACGGATGTCGCGAATGCCCCGCATGCACCGCTTACCCCGCGCATCGCCATTGGCCCGGTAATAATCGCCCGCCAGCGAACGCTCGGTTATGCGCGCGCGATCGAATCGATCCTCGAAGAGATACCTGACCTGGAGCTGGACGAGATACCTCTATCGTTGCTCAGCATCACCGGCGTCGAATCGCCCGGGAGGATATCGGATTCCGCTTGCATCAGACTGGACGGGGGAGGCAACGAGGATGAAGAGATACTCTTCAACAAACCGGCGAACCCTGAGCAATTGATGATAGCCAAACGGCTTGAGCATTATGGATGCGTTCTCGTGCAGGGCCCGCCGGGAACGGGGAAGACGCACACCATCGCCAACCTGATCGGACATTTACTGGCCAAAGGCCTCTCGGTGCTGGTGACGAGTCATACGACCAAGGCGCTGCGCGTCCTGCGCGATAAGGTCGACGATCGCGTCAAATCGCTCTGCGTCAGTTTGCTCGACAATGACACGGAGGGGCAGGCGCAGATGTCGGCTGCAATAGGCGACATCGCCGAACGCCTGAACGATGATGAGGCCGGTCTCGAACTCAGGTTATCCGAAATGTGGCGCGCCCGTGCGCAGATCATCGCTGAACTGAGGATTTTACGGACCCGGCTCTATGAGGCGCGGGCATCGGAATATCGCGATATTTCTCTCGGCGGAAGAAGCTATCCGCCTTCGCAGGCGGCGCGGATGGTTAAGGAAGGGCGGGGCGCGGATGATTGGATCCCGCGTCCAATACTGTCGGACCACGGCCTCCCGTTGGACGAGGGCGAAGTGGATGAGCTATACCGGACGAGCCGGGCGGTCCCGGAGAAGTTCGAAAAATATTTCACTTCGCCGCCGCTAGACCCGGGCTTCCTGATGCGAGCGGATGAGTTTCGCGCCCTCCTGAAGGAGCACAAATCACTCGAGGCTGGCCGGGGCAGGGAAGCCGAAGAATTCTGGAGAGCGGAGATCGAAGCCTCGCCCGACGTCCTCGCCGAGTTACTCGCAAAGATGAAGGCGGCTGTCGAGCCGATCGTTCAGGGCCTCAATGACCCATTCAAGCTGGCCATTATCAATGACAGCCGGCGCGGCGGTTCGTATCGCGCACCGTGGGCCGAGTTGATCGATAAGATATTAGATGTTTTGGATGTCGCCGGCTCGTGCCGACCCCTGATCTTGAATCAAGGGCCGCAGCCGGCCGCCAACATTCCGCACGACCAGCAGATCAAGGCGCTGGAAGAGATCATCGCACATCTCGACGGCGGCGGAAGTTTGAGTAAGATGAATCTGTTGTTGCACGCCGAATGGAAGGCTCTGATCTCACAATCGCGAGTGGATGGGAAGCGACCAGGTGAGGTGGCGCACTTCAAAGCTCTGCACTCTGCGGTCAACCTCGAGCTTTTAAGGACCAATCTGATAAACCGCTGGGACCGGCATCTCGTGCCGCTGGGCGTCCCGTCAGCCAATGATTTCCGTCCCACTCCGGAAGAGGCGTGTAACCAATATGTCGACCTCATCAGAAATCTGCTCGCGTGGCAGGAAGATGCCTGGCATCCGATCGAGCAGGAATTGCGAGAAGTTGGTTTTGAGTGGGAGGCATTTTTACGCAGCGTCCCGCTAAACCTGCAGCCGAATGGCGATATGATCAGATTGGCGGAGGCGGTTCGCAATCATCTGCCGGCGATCTTCGAAGCGCGAATTCTCAAGATGCGGAGAAGCGAACTGGAGCGCCGGATCGATGAATACCAGGCTCAAATTCGCGATTTGCCAGCCGGCGAAAATTCGATGGAACTGTTAGGCGAGCTACTGCGCGCTCTGGAATCGGGCGACGCTGATACGTACTCCCGCATCTCCGATCGCATCGTAGATCTCCACTCCCGCTATCAAACATATCTGCGCAGATGCGAGCTGCTCGAGCGGCTCGAACCGCATGCGCCGGGTTGGGCGAAAGCTATCCGAACGCGGTCCGGGATTCACGGGGGCGATGTCCCGCCGGGAGACGCGCAAAAGGCATGGCTCTGGCTGCAGCTCGACGACCGCATCGATGAGTTGGCGGAAGAATCGATCGCCGAGATCCAATCGGAGATCGAGCGGGGCACGGAGGACCTGCAGACGCTCACGGCCGAATTGATCGAGACATCTGCCTGGATGTATCAAATCGGGCGCACGGAATTAAAGCAGAAACAGGCTTTGAATGGTTGGGTGCAAACGATGCGAAGGATCGGGAAGGGAACAGGGAAGCGAGTGCCGGAGCTGCTCGCCCAGGCGTGGAGCCTGATGGAAGACTGCCGGTCCGCGGTGCCGGTCTGGGTTATGCCGCTCGCCCGCGTGGTCGAAAACTTCCGACCATGCCGGGGGCTTTTCGACGTTGTGATCATCGACGAAGCGAGCCAGTGCGATGTCATGGGTCTCATCGCTCTATACCTGGGCAAGAAGGTGATCGTCGTGGGCGACGACGAGCAGGTCAGCCCCGACGCCGTCGGCAACACGGTTGAGGCTGCACAAAACCTCATAAATATTTATCTTCAGGGAATGCCGAACGCCGAACTATATGACGGCAAGCTTTCGATCTATGACCTGGCGATGCAGTCGTTCGGAGGCACCATCTGCCTGCGCGAGCATTTCCGTTGCGTCCCCGAGATCATCGGATTCAGCAACAAACTCTCGTATGACGGGAAGATCAAGCCGCTGCGCGATCTGGCGCACAACCCGCTGTCGCCGGCCGTCGTCGCTCATCACGTTTGCGACGGGCAATCCGGGGCGAAGATCAACGAGAGTGAAGCGATGACCGTCGCGTCATTGATCGTAGCCGCCATCGAGCAGCCGGAGTATGAAGACCAGACTTTCGGAGTCATATCTCTGGTCGGCGAGGATCAGGCTGCGGCTATCGAGCGAATATTGCGATCGAAACTCGATCCCGCCGAGTTCGCCAGACGAAAGATCACGTGCGGAAATGCCGCGCAGTTTCAAGGCGACGAAAGGCACGTGATGTTCCTCTCAGTTGTCGATGGTCCATCTCCCGAGCCGCTTCGATTGCGTCAGGAGGACCTATTTAAGAAACGCTACAACGTCGCCGCCAGCCGCGCCAAAAACCAGCTCTGGGTCGTCCATTCGTTGTATCCGGCAATTGACTTGAAGCCGGGAGACCTGAGACGAGAGCTGATCGAATACGCTGAAAATCCCAGCTCTCATGCCGGGTTAGGAGTAAACGGGGGGGCCGGGGCATACGGGGCACAAGGGGCATCTGGTGCAAATAGGGCAACCGTGTTGTCTACCGAAGCAATTGAACCAAATGATGCAAACGGGGCAAACGGGGCAAACGGGGCATACGGGGCAAACGGGGCAAAAAAATCGGCCAGTGTAAGGGGACCACGTACGTCAGCAGGTGAGAAAGACCGGCGACCGGGTCGCGCCACATCAGAAATTGAGCAGCAGGTCATGCAGTGGCTGATCCGGGAAGGCTATCAGGTTGCACCGCGATGGATGGTCGGAGCATACTGTATCGATATGGTGGTGGGCCGCGGTGATCGCCGTGTGGCGGTTGAGTGCGATGGAGACCGGCGTTATGCGGTTGAGAAGATTCCGGAGGACATGGAGCGGCAGGCTGTGCTCGAACGGCTCGGTTGGAGATTCATCCGGATCCGCGGCAGCCAATTCTTCCGCGACCCGCAGACTGTCATGAAGGATGTTCTCGATCAGCTCGCAGCGATCGGAGTCATCCCGGAATATACCGGAGAAAACCCGGAGGAGGATGATGAAGAACTCTCATCGCGCGTCATCCGCAGGGCTGAACAATTGAGATTGGAATGGAGTGGGCGCGATCTTGAGTCAATCGCCGCCCCTCCGGAGGAGCGAGAGGCTGGACCGCCGTGGCAAATTGCGAAACAGCCCGATGAGCCGGTGCTTGACGAATCAGACTTAGCAGTATGATCAAGGTTTTATTGCAAACGACGATTCATTCGATAGAAGATGATTGGAACATCGAACGTTATTCGCTTCTGCGCGACTACCTCGCTTCTCTTGAAGATGAAGGCGGTTCGCCGATTTTCGCGGTCACTCAAAGGGACCTTTATCCGGACGCGCGCGGCCATGATCCAGTGCTGAGCATGCTGGCAGAGTCCGACTTCGATGAAATCTGGCTTTTTGCCGCTGATGTGGGCGACGGATTGAGCGGAGGGGACTGCGCCGGCATCAGCGCATTCCGCCGACGTGGAGGCGGCATCCTGGCGACGCGCGATCATCAGGATGCTGGCGCATCGATATGTACGCTGGCCGGACTCGGCGCGGCACACTATTTCCACTCGCGCAATCTCGATCCGGACGCATCGCGCAACTGCGTGGACGATACCGAGACTAAGACTATCTCGTGGCCGAATTATCATTCCGGGCGGAATGGCGATTATCAGCGAGTGATCGCGGCTGATCCGGTTAATGAACTACTGCGCCGCCCCAACTCACCGGGGGAGCATATCGAATATTTCCCTGCGCATCCGCACGAGGGAGGCATCGGCGTCCCGCCAACCGAACCTGAGGCGCGCGTCATTGCGAAAGGCAAAAGCACGATAACGGGGCGGTCTTTCAATCTGATCGTGGCGTTCGAGTCAGGCTTGGGAAAGGATGGCAGACCGATAGGCCGTGCCCTCGCCCATTCGAGCTTTCATCACTTCACCGATTACAACTGGGACATCGAAAAAGGCTGTCCCAGCTTCGTGGAAGAAGAGCCGGGAGATGGAATGAAGCAGGAACCGCGGGCTCGGGCGGATATCCGTGATTACGTTCGTAATGCTGCACTCTGGCTCTCAGGAAAGCAGAGAGATAACGAGTAGATTTACCACAGTTATATGTGATGCATCACATCAGGAACTTTGCCGCCTGCTGTTCCATTTCTTCAGACGTGCCCGCGCGTTTCGCGGCTTCGGCCAGTACCTCCTGACGGACTTTCACCATCATCTCCGAGATCGCCAAGAATTGCGGAATATTAAATGTCATTACCATATTGGCGAACTCGAAATGGATATGGTCATGCCCGCATTTGAAGCAGTTCGCGTGAATCTGTAATCCCTGCATTGGCCCGTTGTGCTCGTGCATTCCCAAATTTTCCTTTCTATACTAACCACTAACATAACTGCTAACTGCTAACTACCAACTACCAACTACCAACTACCAATTACAAATTGTCAATTATCAATTATCAATTATCAATTTTTACTTCCTCTCCTGTGCCCAGGTAAACCGCAGTCCCACGCGGAAGGTGCGCCCGTACTCGGCGCGATAGATTGGCTGCGGGAGTCCGGTCATTGCGTCAAGCGCGCCCGTATTCGGGTCTTTGCTGTTGGTGAAGTTGTCCACCGTGCCGAAGATTCCGATGCCGCGATACATTTGCTTCGCCGCATAAATGTCCCACAGGGCGAATCCCGGCGAAATACATCGGGAGCGGTGGCGGTTGCGAGCGCGTTGATCCATCTACTGTAAAAGGTGCCGCGCAGGTTGGCGCGCAGACCCGTTCGGGCATTGCTCTCCCAGGCGAGCCGGATATTTCCGTGATGTTTGTGGCGATTGATTAAGGGCACACTCGCCGCCCGGTCGCGGGCATAGAGGTAAGTATATGCGCCTCCGAATGAGAAGCCTCGGGGCAGCGATAGATCGCCGTCGAATTCGACCCCTTGCGTCAGGGCTTGCGCGATGTTTTTGTATAAGAAGAGTAGTCTTCCTAGGGTGGGCCTGAAGAGCGCGAGGTCGATATCCTCACGCTCGGCTGTGTTTCGGAGTTGCTGCGGCGAGGCGACGAAACCCAGGCTTTGCGACTCGATCAGGTTCTCAACATCGTTGCGGAATAGGTTGATCGCGAAACGCGTGCGGCGGTTGCGCGCCGTAAACTCGCTGCCGATCTGGACAGAGTTAGCGTACTCGGGGTTGAGATTCGGATTGCCGTTAAAGGGGCGGGTAGTGTCGACGGAGACGAGAGCGGATCAGAGACTCCTACGGCATCAGTGGGAAACTGGTGCAATTATTTCTCAAGCCAGGTGGGGCGATTGGCTTCTTGCCGATGAATTATCACGGTCAGCGAGGGATCCATCGAGTCGGTGATCCTTGCACAAATTAATTGATATATACGTAATATTGCCGTTTTGAAAAGGAGCATAAATGTATTGTCATAAATGCGCTGCGCCAAACCAGGATCAGACGAAATTTTGCTGCAATTGCGGCATCGATCGATGATGTTAAGACTGTTGCCAAGGTTTAAATAGGCGCCGAGATAAATAAAAAACTAGCTCACAACGGTCGAAATGTGAGCCAGACATCCAATAACCGAGGGAGAATAAGGATGGATCTTCTGATTCGTGAAGCTCAACCCGACGATGCTGAGGCGATAGTCAGTATCTTTAACCCGATTATTGACGCCGGAATCTATACGGCATTTGATACGCCTTTCACGGTAGAGGCAGAGCGAGAGTATATTTTGAATTTTCCTCGAGCTGGAATTTTCCACGTTGCAGAACGCCGCCACGATCGGAAAATGGTTGGATTTCAGAGTATGGAACCGTTCGCCACTTATACACACGCGTTTGATCACGTGGGGGTCCTCGGGACATACGTAGACCTCGCATGTCGGCGACAGGGTATCGCCTCATATCTCTTCGAAGCTACTTTTGCCGCGGCCATCCGCAAGGGATACGAAAAGATATTTACTTTTGTGCGTGCGGATAATTCGCCGGCTTTGTCCACTTATCTCAATCAGGGATTTCAGATCGTGGGGAGAGCGAAAAGACAGGCTAAAATAAAGGGAAATTATGTGGACGAGATCATTATCGAAAAGTTTCTTAACATTATGCTAGAGGAGTAATTCCTATGCGTTATGTCACGGAAGAGCGGCTTTTGTCGTGGGGAGATGATTTCTGTGTTGCCACTGGATCCGTTAGTTTGTCTCCGCCGCAAATTCATCTGGTACCCAGGCTAGTTGCGCTGAGATCGCGCCAGGGGCGTTTAACACTCATGGCAAGAAGCGGCTGAAAGTCGCACGATTGACATATTCAGTAGGTAATTCGGCGGTGGGCCAAATCGGGGTGCCGAAATGGGTCGAACCAAAATGCCAACTCCGTTACCGTTAGTCTTCCAGTGTCAGAGGCTCTTTGAGTTGCCACCTGGCGGCGTTCATAATGGCTCAAACCCCAGCACCACATTACAAACCCCATCAATATGAACAAGCTCGCTCCATCATCTGTTGAAGCGAACTTGTTCAGACTGAACAGCTTTGGGATCGCTTACTTCTCGCGACGCAACACATTAAAGGCAGCCTGAGCCATCGCCTCGTAACCATCATCATTTGGATGAATATTATCACCGCTATTGAAAGCTGGTAGAAGAGCCGCTGGGTTATTTGGATCACCCACAGCAGCATCGAAATCAATCACCGCATCATATGCGCCGCCGGTACGGATCCAGGAATTAACCGCCTGTCGACCCGCCTCGATGGCCCCTGTCCTCGATACGGGGGTGAGGGTGCCACCGTAGACCTTAAGGCCCCGCGCACGCGCTCGAAGGATGAGCTGTTGATGCCCTGCAATTACCTGGTCAGCAACCGACCCAAAAAACAGATCATTGAGGCCAATAAGCAGAATGACGTGCGAGACGCCAGGCTGAGAGAGCACATCACGGTCGAACCGCGCCTGGACGCTCTGACCAGAGGCAAAACTATTGGCAAGCAATCGGTTGCCAGCTATGCCGTGGTTGAGTACGCCCGTCCTCAATCGTCCATGTGATTCAGCAAACAAACGCGCAAGTTGGTCCGGATAACGGGTGTTGGCGTCCTGCGTGGCTCCTATGCTATCAGTAATCGAATCGCCAATGGCTATGACGACTCCCGTATCCTCCACCGACTGGACCTCCACGCCCTTCAAAAAGAAGTAGCTTGGCGCGGTAGACACTATCGGCAGCACGGTCGCTCCCACGTAATTCCCCGCCGGCGAAATATATGTTGTCCGAAGGCCGACACGGTGCCAGGTAACAGGCCCTGTGCTTCCAGGCAAGTAGATATCGATAGCAAGCTCGCTCGTTTCCGGAACCCCCAACTGCACAGGATCACTCACGACGTACGCATTAGGGACGATAGTGACCGATGGCTGCCCTCCGAACGTCAGTGCTCGCCCAGATACCTGCCTGTATCGAACCGCCAGGAGCAGCTATGGCAACCTGCGCGGCGCCTATGTTAAGAGGGCTGGCACTAAACTCATTAGTAAACCGCACTCGCACGGCGCGACCGCCGAGGCTGGTAAACACGATTTGCCGTAACGTCTGGTTGGTAAAACCCGCCAGCGCTATTGGGACTCCCTCAGGGGCCTGCGGACTTGCAGCCCAACTGCCGATCCACGATCGGCCCTTATGCTGACGCCAATCATCTCCGGTCGTACGTGCTGAGGGCGCATACGCTACGACGATAAGCGCAACTGCCGGCAGGATGCCTTTGAAAACGCGCAGAAAAAGTGATGGCAAGCATTTCGCGAATGTCATATCTATCTCTCCTTTAAGGTGATGCAAGGCGTTAGTTGGACTCCTGATACTACCTGAGGAATTGTTGCTTGGCGGTCAGACAGCACAAGTAACTGGACAGATCGGCGACCCGGAGAGTGCGGTCGTACCGGGTACCGAAGTTATTGCGACTACAGTAATCAGAAAGCGGGATTGCAGCGCATAAGAAAAGGTATTAGGTCAAAAATGGAATGTCAATTCCAAAATGTCTACGGATCGCAGGCCCACACAATACCATACCTTAGTCAGATTGTTGGCCACGCTCAGTCCTGAAACTAAGATTTACCCGCCACAGCATTCACAATGGCCAGTTTGCTCCGCTGTTCGGCAGGGTGTGGACTTCATCGCTCAGTATATTCACTTGGTCAAGGAACTCGCCCTATTTTCTCATCAGAGATTTCCGTGCTCCCAGCAAAAAAATAGCATCAGTCAGATCTTTGAGGCCAGCGGCTACCGCCGCTGCAGTTACTGGCGCCCACCCCCCAGCCGGTCGAACTCGATGAAAGTTGCCAAAGCGAATGTTTGGGATCGCTGATAGCACGCAGATCGAAAAGCCTTACCCGAAAAGATCGTATCGCTCGGCCTATTTCACCGTTCCAAGCGGGTGGTTGGGTGCGCCCAGCATCGCATGTGGACGCTCACTGAGAAGTGAAAGAATTTGAACGCGAATCCGGCCTCTTAGAGGCTCATCATCATCGCCGCAGGCGCGTCCTCTTCATCCCAAATTTTATTAGCATCGTCGATCGAGGCGGAAATGAAGAACCCCGGTTGTTAATAACAACCGGGGTCTTCTTCTGACTCCCGCGTTAGCAGGAGCCGTGTGTCCTCATTCTCCCACTTCTACTCCCCACTGTCCACCCTCACTTAAACGATCGATGCTTTTCCGGCAATACTTTTGCCGGGCTCCAGGGACGTTTGAGCGCCCCGTTCCGTGCGGCTTCACTGACTTGCAAACCGGTGATGAGCAGAATAAAAGTTCAAAGACCTCGATCCGCATCACCGGGCGAAAGATATCAAGCATTGGATGAACTCTGATGGTAGGATATTAACTCGTTCTCTTGTTTAAGGTTTTAGTCATAAAAATATTGAACAACTTTGCGAGGAGCGTCACTCAACTTGCATTTCCTACCATTTTTCAGAGATCAAAACCGTAAACTACAGTTAAACATCAAGATAGGGGGAGTAAATCCTATGCGTTATGTCATGAAAGAGCGTCTTTTGTCGTGGGGAGATGATTTCTACATTAAAGATGAAAATGACTGCGATCTCTTTTTTGTAGACGGCAAGGCATTTAGCTTTGGCAATCAGCTTTCATTTCAGGACTTAGACGGTAACGAACTGGCATATATTAAACAGAAGCTCCTGTCCTGGGGGCCAACCTACGAAATTTATCGGAGCGGCGATCTGTGTGCCGTCGTGAAGAAGGACCTCTTTGCATTCTTTCGGCACGTGTTCACAGTGGACGTGCCGGGTCCGGATGACCTCACTGCGGAGGGAGACTTCTGGGATCACGAATATACTTTCAGCCGCTCCGAACGGGTCGTGGCGCAGGTCTCGAAGAAATGGCTTGCCTGGAGTGATACCTATGGGATCGAGATTTCAGATGATATCGATGCCATCCTGGTGCTGACTAGCGCAGTCGTCATCGATCAGGTGTGCCATGACAAGAAGGACGATTAACTGAAACTCATTATCCCGATAGCGAATACAATTTACATGCAAAATTTTTGAATTCATCCGGAAGACCTGTTAATATGTCTTCCGGTTAAGACATTCCATTTTCTATCGATGGAGTATTCGATAGAACTAGCCCCGTAAAATTCGGACAAGCTTAATTCGCAAGAATTTATAGAGCGAACAGATGAGTAACCAATCCGCAGGTTTGAGCAAGTATCTTCCTGTCCCCCTCTATTACCAACTGAAGACGATCTTGCTCGAGCAGATTCGGGTTGGAGAGATGAAGCCGAACGACAGGCTACCGGCTGAAGATGAGTTGGCTGCCACCTATGGCGTCAGCAAAGCGACGGTGCGTCAAGCCCTGAATGAGTTGGCAGTAGCTGGTGTGTTACGGCGTGAGCAGGGGCGCGGCACGTTCGTCGCCGAGCCCAAGCTGGCCCAGGGGCCGCGCGAGCTGACGAGTTTCACCGAGGAGATGAGCAATCTCGGCTTTCGCCCGACATCGGAAGTACTAACTCAGGACGTAATCGAAGCTGAGGCCGATGTTGCCGAAAAACTGAGGATTGAAAAAGGCACTCTCGTTATGCGGCTCAAACGTCTGCGAATTGCCGACGGCAAACCGATGGGAATTCAAACGGCTTACATTCCCGTAGAACTGGCGCCCGGATTGGCCGAGGAGGATTTTACGGAAACCTCACTTTATAGCCTGCTGGAACGAAAGTACGGGTTAATGCCCGTGCGCGCGCAGGAGACCTATTTCGCAGTGCTTCTCGAGCAAGACGAAGCAAGGCTCCTCAATGTCGCTGCCACCTCACCCGGGATTGCAGCCGAGCGCTTATCCTATCTCGCGTCAGGGCGAACGCTTGAACTAGTTTATTCAATAATGCGCGGAGACAGGTACAAGATCGTGTTGGATCTGACTAAAAATCAGCCGAAGTTTTGACTGAACGCTCATTCGAAAAGGAAGGTCCGATCTCGATTTTGGGTAACAGCTCACCTAGGGGTGCGGCTCGGGGAGCGTAAGCGATCTGGGCTACGATAAAACGGGCACTTGACAAGCCTCAGGTCGCTTACGCTCCTCATGCCGCACCCCCCGGTGGGCTGTTACATCGTTTGAATCCTTCTATAAATCTTCGGGTCGCCAAACATCACCTAGAAACAAGCCTGTATTCGGAGGAATCACACGCGATGCATTTCCTTTTACCTGCCAAACTGACTGGTTTGCTTATCCCCCTGATCTGTATTTTTTTCGGCAGCGCTTACGCGGATCAGGAGACGTCGGCGACGATCACCGGCAGGCTGACCGATGCGACCGGCGCTGTCATCGTCGGAGCGACCATCGTCGTCACCAATCAGGAGAACGGCGCTGTGCGCCGCATCCAGACCAACGATGAGGGTATATACATCGCCACTCCATTGATCCCCGGATTCTATACCATCACAATTGAACAGATTGGCTTCAAGAAGTTCATACAGACCGGCATGATCTTGAATGTCAGTGACCGCCGTCAGCTCGACATCACGCTTGAAACCGGAGAGCAGACCGAGACGGTGACCATCGAAGGTGGGGCTCCGCTGGTGCAGGATAGTCCGACCGGACAAGGGTTGATTCAGGTACACAGATAATCGAACTGCCTCTTAACAATCGCAATTTCCTCAAGCTGACCGAACTGGTTCCCGGCGTCAGCTCCAGCCTCGACGATGAATCGACATTCGGGCTGACGAGCAATGCCAGCATCTCGATCAACGGTATGCGACGAAATGCGGTCAACTATCTGGTCGACGCTTGCGCAACGATGCTACGAGCGCCAACACTTTTTTCAACAACCGGCTCGGCAGGGATGCGGGCGGGCATTCCGAGAGCCGATGTGCCGCCATTGCGCTACAATAATTTCGGCGGTGGCGGCCCGCTGATTCTGCCCAAGAAATTCTTCGGACCGCTCGGCTACAACGAGGACAGACGGCGGACCTTCTTTTTTTTCTCCGAGGAAGTGCGGCGGATAAATCGTGGGTTGACCGACGCAAGCGCGACGGTGCCCAGCATTGCCCAGCACGCGGATCGAATATGCCGAAGTGCGCTCATCGCGCCGGCATATCTTCGCCCTGAGCTATGTTTACGAGTTGCCGTTCTTCCGCCGGAGCAATCGCGCGGCTTTGCGGCACGTGCTGGGCGGCTGGCAGGTTTCCGGTATCACCTCGATCAATTCGGGCCAGCCGATCCCGCGGGTGCTAGCCGATACGGCCAACGAGGGTCGCGGCAACCGGCCCAATCTGGTCGGCGATCCACGGAGCGGACTCGCGGGAACCATCGATGATGATGGTCTGCCATACATTTTTGACCCGAACGCTTTCACCCTGGCTCCGGACGGAACCTATGGCAACGCGCCACGGGGTTTCGCGCGCGGACGCGGGCAAAACCAGACCAATCTCTTAATGGCCAAGAACTTTTACTTCGATAGCGAGAACGAGAAATATCTACAGTTCCGCGCCGAAGCCTACAACATTTTCAACCATAATCAATTCACGGGTATCGGCGCCACGCTCGCCACGCCCGCTACGTTGGGCCGTCCGACCAGCGCTCGTCTGCCGCGCGAGTTTCAGTTTGCCTTGAAATTTTACTTCTAGAGCGCTGTTCGAGTTTTCGCAGCGTGTAGGACGGTTCGGTCACCGTCCTTTCCCCTCCCCCTTTACAAAAACCGGCACAACATGAATCATGTGCCGGCGGTTCTGTGCATTCCGGAGTAACATCCAACAAATAAGCGATTTCAGCTTCAAGCAGTCCGCCTTGATAATCCGGTACGCCGCAGGTGATCGGGAAGCGCGGTGCGAATCCGCCGCTGCCCTCGCAACTGTAATCGGCAACGAAATCCACACGGAGCCACTGTTCGTTCGCGAAACGGGAAGGCGTGGAGAGTAGGCTGAAGAAATCAAATAACGAAATTTTAGAGTTGGAATTTCAGATTTGAATCTTCGAGGCCGTAAGCCAGGAGACCGGCCCGCGCGCGTCTGTTTCAACCCGCGAAGGGCGGGAGAAAGGACGGTCCCATGACACTCGCCTCTCTGCGCCATATTTCATCGGCGCTTCTCATCATTCTATTATTCACTAACCTCGCGACATTGGTTCCGGCGCAATCTTTCCGGCAACTCGATGGCAGGGTTATCGATACGAACTCTGCCGGCATTGCCGGAGCCTCGGTGACGCTGATAGCGCGTGATAATCGCCAAACAGGATAAGAACATGATTGATGCGACCATACAAAGCATCAGACCAGTCGAAAAAGTCTGGCTGGAGCGGGCTGCTGAGCGACAGGCGCAACTGACCAAGCCGCCTGGCAGCCTCGGCCTACTTGAAGAGATAGCCAATCGCCTGGTTGCGATCCGTCAAACGCTGAAGCCGGAGGTTTGCCGGCAGCGAATTTATATCGCCGCGGCCGACCATGGCGTCGTTGTCGAAGGCGTGAGCGCCTATCCGCGGGAGGTCACGGCACAGATGGTCTATAACTTCCTGCGCGGAGGCGCCGCAATCAATGTATTGGCCTGTTATGGATGTATCGAAGTCAGAGTGGTTGATGCAGGCGTTGACGCCGACTTTCTTGACGCTCCCGAATTGATCCGGGCTAAAATCTTGCGCGGTACCGCGAACATCGCGTGCGGTCCGGCGATGACGCGCGATCAGGCTGCGCAATCTATTTCTATCGGCATCGAGCTGGCGCGGGCCGGGGCGGCAGAAGCGATCGAGCTGCTCGGCGTTGGGGAAATGGGAATCGGCAACACCACGTCGGCCAGCGCGATTACGGCGGCGCTCACCCAACTTCCTCCTGAATCTGTAACAGGGCGCGGTACCGGTGTGGATGACGCCGGATGGCGAAGAAAAGTCTCGGCGGTCGAACGCGCGCTCGCAGTTAATATTCCGGATAGCGATGACCCGCTTGATATTCTGGCGAAGGTCGGCGGTGCCGAGATCGGCCTTATGACGGGTCTGGTGCTCGGCTCGGCTGCCGAAAGAATGCCGGTCGTGGCCGACGGTTTCATTTCGACCTCTGCCGCGGCGCTCGCGTGTCTGTTTTGTCCGAACGTGCGCGATTATCTTTTCATCGCTCATCGCTCGCAGGAAGCCGGGCACGACGCGCTGATCGAGTTCATAGGGATGCGTCCGCTGCTCGATCTGCAGATGCGCCTAGGCGAGGGAACCGGCGCAGCCCTCGCGATGCATCTCATCGGAGCCGCCTCCAGGCTGCTAGCCGGAATGGCCACATTTACTGAAGCCGGAGTGAGCGACAGAGAAGCCTGATGTCCGAATGGCCGCGTCTATTCTTGGTAGCCGTACAGTTTCTCACGCGCCTGCCGATGCCGCGCGACCTGAAGACGAATGAGGAGGAACTGGGACGATCGGCCATGTTCTTTCCACTCGTAGGGATGCTAGTCGGCGGTGGCGGCGCGCTGCTTCACGTCGCGCTCTTGCATTTGCTGCCGCCATCCACGTGCGTGCTGCTGGTACTGATCTATGCCTCCTTCATCACTAATGCCTTTCACGAGGACGGACTGGCCGACACGGTTGACGGTTTCGGCGGCGGATGGACGCGCGAGCGTGTGCTTGAGATTATGCGGGACAGCCGCGTCGGGGCGTTCGGCGCGCTGGCGCTGATTTTTCTCGTGCTTGGGAAATACAATTTTCTTTCCACCCTGGATCCCTCCGCAGTCTGGCGCTGGTTGATCGTTGCACATACAGCGGCCCGATGGACGACGCTGCCGTTGTGTCTGTGGCTGCCGTATGCGAGAGCGGAGGGACAGGGAAAGCTGGTCGCCCGGCGAGTAAGTTACGGAGGGATGGCAGTCGCGACCCTGACGCTCTTGGCATCGCTCGCACTG
The DNA here is from genome assembly GCA_963796275.1 of uncultured Acidobacteriota bacterium. Lineage (GTDB taxonomy): Bacteria > Acidobacteriota > Blastocatellia > RBC074 > RBC074 > JAKEHZ01. The sequence continues at coordinate 872,652 of CAWCKY010000006.1, forward strand.
CTGCACTTGCGCGCTGCCGCGTTTGCATTCGCGATCGCTGTAGCAGTGGTGATTGCGAGCGGATGGTACTTCCGGAGACGACTTGGAGGCATCACGGGCGACTGCCTCGGTGCGACCAATCAAGTTACGGAAGTCATATTATATTTAGCTGCGATTGCGCTATCACAATATCGTAATGACTGACGCGGCCGTCGAACCGGGTGAGCAATGCCGCAGCCTCATCGGCGACGACTGCTTCCTCCAGATCATCGCCTGCAAATCCGCGAATCGCTTCTAACGAATTCCACTGCGTGATGACGATGATCTCAATTGTGTCAGGCGCCTCTCGTTTCAGGAGCAGCGCGCCCTCATAGCCGTCTATTTTCTGCAAGTCCGGTAAAACTTTTGTCTTCAGATGTTCAATATAAGCGGGCGCCTGAACGGGCGTCGTTCGGGCCGACCAAAACCTTGCAATCATTCAACGCCTCCCCGTAGAGATTCCTCAGCGGCAGTCACAATCATTTTCACCCCGTTCTTAGGCCGCAGCGTGATCGATGGCATCGGTTTCACCAAATGATCGGGCGCAAGATCGAGATGAAATCGCTGAATGACAGTCGTCAGTATCAATATCGCTTCCATCATCGCAAACGAATTGCCGATGCAGAGCCGTGGGCCGCCACCGAAAGGGAAGTAAGCATATTTAGGCAGCTGTTTGATCTGATCGCCCTCCCATCGCTCCGGTTGAAACTCTTCAGGTTGATCGAAGTAGCGCGGGTCTCGCTGCATCAGCCACGGGCTCATCGTTACTTGAGCCCCGTCGGGAAAGGAATAACCATCTATTTCGAAACCGCTCACTGCCTCCCGGCCTATTATCCATGCGGGCGGATAGAGGCGCATGGACTCCTTTATGACCATCTCGGCGTAAGGGAGTTGCGGCAGGTCCGCTACAGTGGGTGGACGGCCGTTGAGCGTTTCTTTCAGTTCAATGCCCAGCTTACGTTCAATCTTCGGGTGTTCCGCGAGCAGATACCAGGTCCATGACAACACGAGCGCCGTCGTTTCGTGTCCCGCGAGAAAAAGCGTCATCACTTCATCGCGCAGTTGTCGATCGGTCATTCTGCTGCCGTCGTCATCCTGTACCTGCAAGAGAAGCGAGAGCAGATCATGATGTTCCTGCCGGCTCTCGCGGCGCATTCGGATGATCTGGTGGATGATGCTGTCGAGTTTTTTGATAGCCCGCTCAAGACGAATCCTACCGGGCGTCGGAAGGAAACTGAGCGGCAGGATGTAAACGCTCTGCGACGAAAAATGTCGGGCCAATATTTCTATCGCCGCGCTTACGTCGCTGGCTTCGACCGAGGTATCAGCGCCGAAGAGCGTCTTCACCACGATCTCGAGCGTGAGCTGCATCATATCTTGATGAACATCGCGCACCTCGCCGGTCCGCCAATTACTTATCATTCGTTCGGTGCTCTCCACCATCACCTCGCCATAGGCGGCGATTCGGTCTCGATGGAAAGCGGGCTGCGCCAGACGCCTCTGTCGTATCCAGAATTCTCCCTCGCTGGTCAGGAGTCCGTTCCCGAATAGTTTCCGCAGCGGACGAATGCGCCATCCTCGATCCTTGATGAAGTTTCGATTATTCCCCACCAGTACATACTCGATGAGATCGGGATGGTTGAATAGATAGAAGTTCATTCCGAAAGCGCCGTGATATACGATATCACCGTATTCGCGCCTGCAACGTAACAGGAAATTGAGCGGATCACGATCGAATTCCAGAATATTGCGAATCAGGAAGCGTCCTTTAGGACCAGCCGGTTTCATATATCTCTATTGTTTAGTTGAGAGCGGGGCAGATTGCAAGCATCAATGGCCGGCTGAATACCAATTGAGATATAGCACGCGCCTCACATAACTCGGTGCTCGGTAATTATTTCACTCGCGTGCTGCTCTCGCAGCCCAGAGGAGGGAACTATTGAGGATCCGATCTTAGAGGGTTTCACCACAAAAAACGCAAAAAGTGCAAACTACAAAAAGAGTTCTTTATCTTTCTAACCTTCGTCTTATTTGGTGGTGTTATTTCTTCTGTTTGGCTTTCTCATCTGTATCGAGATTTAATATCTGGCAAGTCTTCTTTGTGAGTTTCACCGAGAGTTTGCCGGCCTCTCCCCTGGCCTCCAGATGCACGGGGACGTGTTGACCGCTCTCTGTGACCCAGATGAACATCTCACCCTTCTTCCGGAAAAATTTGTCCGGTCCGAATATTTTCGGCTCGAGTCTGATAGTTTTGATCTGGCCACACTCTGTCTTGATCTTCTCGCGCTTGCCGACGAGTATATCGAAATCATAGTTCTTTCGGTCATCGGATATCGGAATGCGCATCATCTTGCCTTCCTTGTAATCCTGCAATCTCAGGAAATAGAGGCCGGAGAGCAAACTCATCATCCCATTCTGCAGTGGAAGATCTTTTGCTTGTGGAGGATCTTTTGGTTTTGTCAGGTCGGTCGTCAGGTATTTCACCTGCTGCGTCGTCCGATCGAAGACGGCTGTCTGTATCCGCTGTTTTTTATCCACCCTCTCCTCGAACAAATTCAGGCGCGCCGAGAAATCGTTATTATCGACCAGCGTCTCATAGCGGTTATTGACGCTATATCCGAAGAGCCTGAGAAGCAGCCCTTCGATACAGCGGTCGCGCGCAGGTGCAGGAAACGATCATTGGGAGAGGGAACGTATTGGGTGTTCAAGCCCTGTATCAGGGGTTCGGCCGGTTTGGCGGTCGTCTGATCCGCGCCGGGCGTTTTAGCGGCTACAGGGCCGAGATACTCCAGCGTAAAAGTGCCGACCGTGAGGGGAATCGCGAATTTCGAGACTTGAATATCGTATTCGAGCTTTTCGCCCGGGACGATCGGAAACGCGGCATTAAAATTCTGCCGCATTACGGCGAGCGGATAACCCTGTGCGGAAATCGGTTGGGATGCAGTCTGTCCCCACGAGCTCTGTTTCGAGCCATATGTGCCGAGTAGAAGAAGGGCAATCAGAGCGAGCAGAAATAATTTCATGCAAGCACCTCAGAAAAGACAGCCTCGAGTCAATAGGCAGCAGCCCCGTAGCACTATTGGCTGTAGGCATCAGACTCCGGACTCTTTTAAATAACTTTCGACGCTTTCAAAACGCCAGAATGCCTATCACAATCGCCAAGCCTATTTCTTACCGGAAGGCGATAAGCTGGTCAACCGGAAAATCGCGGTAACCCATATTACTCATCTCCTTGACGAATTTCGAGCTGACACCGTGAATCTTCATGGCAATGAGCTTATCCAGCGGAAGATTATGGTAGCCGAGCGCGCGCATCTCATTGATGAACTCTTCCGTCACTCCATGAATGCGTAGTGCTACCGGTTGGTCGGCCGGTAATCCTGTAATACTCCAATGGGCCGGACTATTCTTTATGATTGAAATAGGTGTGGGAAGGCCTCTTGATTGCTCGAATCCTTATCGATGGCCACAATCACGATCCTGACTGGGAGAAAGGAACTTACGGGCAATTACCGTTCACTATCTGGGCCGTCGCGTCTTGTATCCCATGAACGCCGCCCGCCCGGTCTGCACTCTCACCTTGAAGTCTCTCCGCGTGAGGTTGGCTGAGGCATCGCGTACGTTCAGCCTGATCGGGCAGACGTGGGAGTCCTGCATCTCGACACGCCGGTCCGATCAGGCCGCGCCGAGCGTCACTGACACCCGATCGAGGTCGTCAACACGTTGATCGGCCTCAGCACCCCGTCAGGCCCGCGGAGGAACCAGACCGCCAGGTTGCTGCCGCTCGCGTTGAAGGTCACGCTGAAGGCGTTGGCCACGAGACCGGGCTGGAAGACAGTCGTCTGGCCGCGGTTCTGATTGCCCGGGGTGAAGAAGTTGTTCGCCCCCACCGGGATCGTCACCGCCGCGCCGGTCGAGTTATCGTAGCCAAAGCGCGCCGTGTAGGTGCCGTTGTGGTTGCGCTTCACGCAGTTCAGGATGGGGACGACGGTGGCCGGGATGGTCACCGTGTAACTGCGCGTAGCCACACAGGGCGAGCCATTCTGCTCGGCCTCGATGGTGAAGCTGAAGGTTCCGGGGGTAGTCGGCAATCCTGCGATGGCCGTGACGCCGTGCACCGTCACCAACTGCAAACCAGGAGGCAGCGCTCCCGCAGATACGCTGAAGGAGTAATTGCCGGCGGGCGTGGCGGAAAGAATCCTGAGATAAGGCACGGCCAGGTGAGGCTGGGGCAGCGTGGGCGGGTTGATGGTGATGCCGCAGGTATCGGCGGCGAACACATAGGCCGAGCCTTGATTGCTGCCCGCTGCGCCATCATCACTCGGTGCGCCGACCACGATCGTCTCCCCGCTGATCGCCACCGAGTTGCCGAGTTGGTCATTTGCCGCCGCGTCCGAGGCCTCGAGCTTCTGCTGCTGGCTCCATACTCCGCCGCTGCGCACAAAGACATAGGCCGAGCCTTGACCGCCGCCCGCTGCGCCAGAATCATCCCGCACGCCGACCACGATCGTCTCCCCGCTGATCGCCACCGAGAAGCCGAACCGGTCACCCCCCACCGGGTCCGTAGCCTCCAGCTTCTGCTGCTGGTTCCAGATTCCGCCGCTGCGCACAAAGACATAGGCCGAGCCTTGAGTGCTGCCCACTGCGCCAGAATCAAACCGCGCGCCGACCACGATCGCCTCCCCGCTGATCGCCACCGAGAAGCCGAACTCGTCATCTCCCTCCGCGTCCGCGGCCAGGAGCTTCTGCTGCTGACTCCACACTCCGCCGCTGCGCACAAAGACATAGGCCGAGCCTTGATCGGGGCCTGTTGCGCCAGAATCAAACCGCGCGCCGACCACGATCGCCTCCCCGCTGATCGCCACCGAGAAGCCGAACTCGTCATTTGCCGCCGCGTCCGATGCCTCGAGCTTCTGCTGCTGGCTCCAGACTCCAGCGCTACGCACAAAGACATAGGCCGAGCCTTGAGCGCCACCTGCTACGCCGTCATCTTGCGACGCGCCGACCACGACCGTCTCCCCGCTGATCGCCACCGAGGTGCCGAACTGGTCATTCTCCGCTGCGTCCGAGGCCTCGAGCTTCTGCTGCTGGCTCCATACTCCGCCGCTGCGCACAAAGACATAGGCCGAGCCTTGATTGCCCGCTGCGCCAGAATCAGCCCGCGCGCCGACCACAACCGTCTCACCGCTGATCGACACCGAGCCACCGAAGCTGTCACCTGCCGCCGCGTCCGTAGCCTCCAGCTTCTGCTGCTGGCTCCAGACTCCGCCGCTGCGCACAAAGACATAGGCCGAGCCTTGTTCGATGCCCGCTGTACCATCATCATCCCGCGCGCCGACCACGACCGTCTCCCCGCTGATCGCCACCGACTCGCCGAACCGGTCACCTTCCGCCGCGTCCGCGGCCTCCAGCTTCTGCTGTTGCGTGAAGGTCGGATCGATCGTCACCGGATAGATCGCTCCTTCGTCCCCCACCTCCAGCTTCACCTCATCTCCGGCCACCTTCATCCGCGCCTCCAGCTCTCGCCCCAGCGCATCGAACGCCTGCAGCTTCTCATAGCGCAACCCTGCTCCCGCCACTCTTCCATTCAACAGGATCGCCTGACCGCTCTCCGCCAGCCTCGCCTGCAAATCTCCGCTCAGCTTCAGCCACAGATTCAACTTCTCTCCGGCGCCTCTCTCCCCGGGGGCTTGCCGGATCGTGAATCCATGCTCCAATCCTTCTGCCTGATTGACATACCACTCCATCAGCGCGCCGCCCTCGCTCGTCAGCCTCTCATACTCGATCCGCTCGCCACTGACTTTCAGGCCGGCGGAGGTCACGACCTTCTTCCGCTCGCCGTAGCCGTGAGCGGTCAGCTTCATCCCCAACTGCCACTCCTGCCCCTTCCGGCTCGCTCCCTTCAACTCCACGCCTTCTCGCGTGAAGATGATTCGATAGCCCTGCTCGGGGTTGGAAGCTTGGTATCCGCCTGCTTTCCGCTCCTCGAGCTGATAGCGCGCCGCCGTCACTGCGGCTGCGAGCGAGTGGTAGAGTCCTGATTGTTTGAGATGACCGATGGCCGCTTCGCCGCGCAGGGTCGGCAGCAGAGGGGCGGCTTTGTTGGCGGAACTGGCGCCGGCGGTCCGACCCGGAGTCAGACCGATGTAGCAGCCGATCAACGCGATCGCCGCGATGATCAGAAAACGCGTAATGTAAGTCCTTTGATTTTTCATACTTGCCTCCTCTTTGAAATTTAGAGATCGAGTTAGAGACTATTTCATTGTGGTTGCAGCAACCGCTGCAGGTGTCGAGCAGATTCTCTTTGACCACCCGGCATGTGCAGCCTGATCGGGCAGGCGTGGGAGTCCTGCATCTCGACACGCCGGTCCGATCAGGCCGCGCCGAGCGTCACTGACACCCGATCGAGGTCGTCAGCACGTTGACCGGCCTCAGCACCCCGTCAGGCCCGCGGAGGAACCAGACCGCCAGGTTGCTGCCGCTCGCGTTGAAGGTCACGCTGAAGGCGTTGGCCACGAGACCGGGCTGGAATACCGTCGTCTGGCCGCGGTTCTGATTGCCCGGGGTGAAGAAGTTGTTCGGTCCCATCGGGATAGTCACCGCCGCGCCGGTCGAATTATCGTAGCCGAAGCGCGCCGTGTAGGTGCCGTTGTGGTTGCGCTTCACGCAGTTCAGGATGGGGACGACAGTGGCCGGGATGGTCACCGTGTAACTGCGCGTAGCCACACAGGTCGTGCCATTCTGCTCGGCCTCGATGGTGAAGCTGAAGGTTCCGGGAGTGGTCGGCAATCCTGCGATGGCCGTGACGCCGTGCACCGTCACCAACTGCAATCCGGGAGGCAGCGCTCCCGCGGATACGCTGAAGGAGTAATTGCCGGCGGGCGTGGCCGAAAGAATCCTGAGATAAGGCACGGCCAGGTGAGGCTGGGGCAGCGTGGCCGGGTTGATGGTGATGCCGCAGGTATCGGCGGCGAACACATAGGCCGAGCCTTGATTGATGCTAGCTGCGCCATCATCAAACGGCGCGCCGACCACGATCGTCTCCCCGCTGATCGCCACCGAGCGGCCGAAGAAATCACCTGCCGCCGCGTCGGCGGCCTCGAGCTTTTGCTGCTGGCTCCAGACAACGCCGCTGCGCACGAAAACATAGACCGAGCCTTGATCGCTGCCAGCTGCGCCGGAATCAAACGGCGTGCCGACCACGACCGTCTCACCGCTGATCGCCACCGAGAAGCCGAACTGGTCAAATTCCGCTGGGTCCGAGGCCTCGAGCTTCTGCTGCTGGCTCCAGACTCCAACGCTGCGGGCAAAGATATAGGCCGAGCCTTGAAAGAGGCCCGCTGCGCCAGAATCAAACCGCGCCCCGACCACGATCGTCTCCCCGCTGATCGCCACCGACTCGCCGAACCCGTCACCTTCCGCCGCGTCGGCGGCCAGAAGCTTCTGCTGCTGACTCCAGACTCCGCCGCTGCGCACGAAGACATAGGCCGACCCTTGATTGATCCCCCCTGCGTCATCATCAAACACCGCGCCGACCACGACCGTCTCCCCGCTGATCGCCAACGAGTTGCCGAACCCTTCGCCCTCCGCCGCGTCGGCGGCCTCCAGCTTCTGCTGCTGGCTCCAGACTCCAGCGCTGCGCATAAAGACATAGGCCGCCGAGCCTTGATTGGAGCCGACCACGACCGTCTCCCCGCTGATGGCCACCGAGACGCCGAAGCTGTCATCTGACGCCGGGTCGGCGGCCTCCAGCTTCTGTTGCTGGCTCCAGACTCCAGCGCTGCGCACGAAGACATAGGCCGAGCCTTGAGCGAAGCCCGCTGCGCCATCATCAAACGGCGCGCCGACCACGATCGTCTCCCCGCTGATGGCCACCGAGACGCCGAAGCTGTCATCTGCCGGGTCGGCGGCCTCCAGCTTCTGCTGCTGGCTCCATACTCCAGCGCTGCGCACGAAGACATAGGTCGAGCCTTGAAAGAGACCCGCTGCGCCAGAATCACCCGGCACGCCGACCACGATCGTTTCCCCGCTGATCGCCACCGAAGTGCCGAACAGGTCATCTGCCGCCGCGTCCGCGGCCAGAAGCTTCTGCTGTTGCGTGAAGGTCGGGTCGATCGTCACCGGCCAGAGCGCGTCGCGGTCGTCCACCTCCAGCCAGACCTCACCCCTATCCATCCTCGCCGCCATTCGCGCCGCCAGCTCACGCCCTCCTGCGTCCATCACCACCAGGTGGTCGTATCTCATCACCCGCTGCCCCTTATCGTCTGTGAGCTCCAGCGCCTGCCCAGCTTCCACTTCCTCCGCTCGCAACTCTCCCTCCAGCGCGAGCGTCACCCGCAGCCGCTCCCCTTCTCGCCGCTCTCCCGGCGCTGACTCGAGCGTGAAGCCCTGCTCCAGACCCCCTGCCGTGTTCTGATACCACTCGGTGATTTGTAATTGATGACTTGAAATCTCCCATTGGCGCACTTGATGCTCGATCTCGGTGCGGTTGCCTCTACTCCTGAGCCGACCTCCGCTCACCGTCAGCTGCCGCTCGCCGTAACCGGCGCTGCGCAGCTTCATCCCCAGCCGCCACTCTGGTCCCGTCCGGCTCGCGCCTCTCAGCTCCACACCTTCTCGCGTAAAGATAGTTCGGTAGCCCTGCTCCGGGTTGGAAGCTTGGTAGCCGCCTGCTTTCCGCTCCTCCATCTTATAGCGGGCTGCCGTCACCGCGGTTGCAAGCGAGTGGTAGAGTCCTGATTGTTTGAGATGTCCGATGGCCGCCTCGCCGCGCAGGGTCGGCAGCAGTGGGGCGGCTTTGTTGGCGGAACCGGAGGAGCCGGCGGTCCGACCCGGAGTCAGACCGATGTAGCAGCCGATCAGCGCGATCGCTGCGATGATCAGAAATCGCGTAATGTGAGTCCGTTGATTTTTCATGCTCGCCTCCCGAGGTTTTTTCAAAAATAACGTTGATCGTTTGGCTCAAGACAGCTCCAGGCCGTCTCTCTTTAAAAGCTCTCTCTCACCGCGGAGACGCAGAGATCGCTTAGACAGCGCAGAGAGAGGAGTATCTTCTCCACTAGAACTCCACCTTCCCAGCGCCTGCCGCGGTGGGGGAGAGCTTTTCCTCAGCAAAGCGTCACGTAATTTCCAGACAACCTCTTGCTTGATGTTTAGAGCTGACATCGAATGGCGGTCAAAGATGTCGGCCGTGCCGAAAACAGACGAGGGAGTGGAGTATCTCGCCTTCTGATTGATCCTGCGTTGACGGAAAGCAACGATGAACGCTGAAGAAATGTACGTTGATCGCGTGAGTCTACAGAGGGTTGTGTCACGCGAAGATTGTCAAAGAACAAGTCCCTAGAGCCATCGGTCGTGGTCTTTTGATTTCAGTTACTGAACATCTGTAGACACAGATACACGCATCCTACGATCTGTTTCGTGGCAGATTTCTTTTCGTCCCTTACTTCTTTCCTCGGAAATTCTTTTTCCGGAAATCTACCCTATCGTTTGCGCGGGAACGTGCATTGGGCCCTTACTGTGGCTGTAAGAATATGGCGTAATCGCTCACAAGCTTGGTACGGCAAAGTAACGAAGAACAGGGGATCCCCCGAATTGACCAAGAGTCTCAAAGCTTTGCTCGCCTCTTAATACACACCAAACTCAGAAAAGCTTCGCTCAGTAGAAAGTATTTTTTTCCAACCCTGATAATTCCCGCCGCAGCCTCCGCTTCGCGCGCCCCAACAGCGACCCGACGGCCTTGACCGAAAGGCCCAGCTCCGCCGCCGTTTCGGCGTAACTGCACTCTTCCTCATAGCACAGGATCAACGCCAATCGCTGATTGGGCGGTAGTTTGGCCATGGCTGCTGCCATGACAGCTCGCTGCTCTTCTTCCACCAGCTCTCCCTCCAAATCGTCGATTGCTGGCGCATCTTTTTGCTGTTCGATGAACGTGCGATCCCTGGTGCTCCTGACAGCATTGCGGCAGAGATTGCCGAGAATTGCGAAGAACCAGGTCTTGAAAGAGGCGGCCTCCGGGTTGTACCGGTGCACGTGGAGAAAGACTTTCAGGAAGGCTTCCTGTACCAGGTCTTCGGCCTCGGCCTGCCGTCCGGTAAATCTCCAGGCCAGTCGCAACGCGGACCCCTGGTAGCAATTGACCAGCGTTTCAAAAGCCTTTCCGTCACCAGTGAGTACTCTCGCTATCAGTTCCTCATCGGTCACGGCGATGGCGACGAGTTCACGCTCTTTTTTCGAGTTGATGGGCACACTTCTCCTGAAAGGTAATTGCTCGAAAAGCAACTCCAGTTTCCTGTCAGTCAGCCGGCTGAGCACAAACAACTGTTTGGCTCGTTTCTCGGCGGTCAGCCTCTGTTCTTTGTCACGGTTGAAAGAAGAGGGAATCCGGCAAGAGATTTCTCAGACTCACTACTCTGTTATGCCTCTTAATTTGGCGACCGAGGTAATATTCACGACCACAAACAACCACGTTTGCGGCATAGATGAGTGGCGGAACGAACGCAGGTGGTAATAGTCATGATCATCGATGGGCAACAATGATTCGCTAATCGAAACCTTCAAAATTCAATTGATCCGGATATGTCAGAGCCTGTTGCAGATCAAGAGGTACTTGATAGTAAAAATCACTGAAAGTTAGTCGGTCAAAAATCTTCGACATTGGGATACTACCTTTCTTCATTATGGTTTCTCAGCTGCATTATAGGGTGCCTCAGATTGCCGATGGTCTTCGGGAGCGCACTACCAGGTGGATCCGCACCCTCTTCCCACGATACCATCAATGCTATTAGCTGCCATCAGCCTTAAGATATGTTTTTATTGATAGCCTGGTCTTACTATCTAGTGTATCTCTGGGTAGAGGCACCTCTCTACTCATGGTTAGAGAGGGACTTCACAAATGCACGAGGCCGCGTTTGATAGCGATAATCACTGCCTGAGTACGATCGGCCACCTGCAGCTTGCCCAACACACGATTGACATGTGTTTTAACGGTTCCATGAGCAATGTTCAGAGCAAACGCGATCTCTTCATTTGTCTTGCCCTTGGCCATCTCGCGTAATACCTCCAACTCGCGCCGGGTCAACTCAGTCCGGTAGACTCGATCCGCCAGCTTGGCCGCGATCTCCGGCGAGAGCCTGCGACCGCCATAATAAACCGCGCGGATAACCTCAACCAGATTTTCGATCGTTGTGCCTTTGAGGACATAAGATCTGGCGCCAGCGCGCAGCCCGCGGTGGATATATTCATCACCATCATAACAAGTCAATAAAACAATGCGCGCCTCCGGCACTTCCACCATAAGTTCCTCGGTTGCAGAGATACCGTCCATAACCGGCATGCGCAGATCCATCAAGGTTACATCAGGACGGTGCAGACGAAATAGCCGTAGCGCCTCCGCGCCATCAGCAGCGAGTGCTACTATTGTCAATCCTCCGACCCTCTCAAGGAGATCCGCTAACCCGACGCGCACCAAAGGATGATCATCTACAATCATTACTCGTATTGTGCTACTCATATTGATACCAGCTGGGCAAACATCGCCATCCAGAGATAGCCCCACAATAGCTGCAGGAGAAGCATCGGCCTGTTTAATTGGTATCATGCTGGTGTGATGTTTAAGATTTCGGCTAAATGGCCGCTGGATACATATATCAATAATCGTGCCGGGAGCTAAAACATTGATTCTATTATCTAGTGGTATAGTCGAGTAGGTCTTTAACACTACAGTAGTCCCCCCCTTCGGCTTAAAGCGTGTGCTATCAATAATAATAAATGTGGATCCTATGCCTCACCTATTTCCTGATTCCTCGATATCTCATCTGGTTAACCACATTTACCTGTAGGGTATTTTCCCCACATTCCTCTGATTCACGTCTTTGTGAGCTATTAGCTCTTCTTTCATCACCTACTTGGAATGAAAAGTTCGAGGTTTGATCCGATACTTTCTGAGAAGCCTGTATAAATCACCCCGATCTTTATCAGCTATCCGTGCCGCTTGAATGACATTACCACTGGTTTTACGCATCAGCTTGATCAGGTAATCACGCTCAAACGCTTCGATGGCTTCTTTCTTCTGGATTCGCAGGGACCGCAGCCGCAGTTCCTCCTGGTTCGGATAAATCGGCACCCCCAAGTGTTCAGTATTAATAACCTCACCTCTGCACAAATAAATCGCACGGATAATCGCATTTTCCAGTTCTCTGACATTGCCCGGCCAATGATAATTAGACAATGCCGTATAGCCTTCCGGCGACAGCAGTAATTCCCGCTGATCAGGTGGTCGGTGTTTTTTCAGGAAGTGGGAGATTAGAATCGGCAAGTCTTCCAAGCGCTCGCGGAGCGGCGGCAAGTGGATGGAAAAGACGCTGAGCCTGAAGTAGAGGTCAGAACGAAATTTCCCTTCTCTCACCAAATTCGGGAGATCGGCATTCGTAGCTGCCATAATTCGAACGTTAGCCTCCTTCTCAATCGTACCCCCGATTAAGTGGTACTTCCTGTCCTGCAGGATACGGAGCAAAGCAACTTGTCCATTTAGCGGAAGGAAATCGATCTCATCGAGGAGGAGCGTGCCATTTTCTGCCAGGGCGAAGAATCCTGGCCGGTGCGTATAAGCATTCGTGAATGCGCCACGCTCGTGTCCGAAAAGCACGTCCTCCAACAGCGAGTTCTGCAGTAATCCGCAGTTGACTGCGATGAAAGGCTTGCCCGCCCGCGCACTAAAAGAGTGAATAGCCTGCGCCACCAGCTCCTTGCCCGTCCCGGTCTCCCCGCTGATCAATACAGGTGACTCAGATTTAGCAATGTCTGAAAGATGCTCGATGGCTCTGGTAAAAGATGAAGCCCTGCCAACCAGGCTTGCGAAGCCATGTGAATGGGGCGAACCGCCCCCAAGTCTTTCCATTAGTATTTCTCCAAATGGGGAAAGGCTAATTTCTAAACTTGCTTTTGCCATCAATAACTGAGGATGACCGAAGCATCGGGGAATTTTCCCTACCCTATAAGGACGCAATTCAGCAGTATTTTTGCCTAGTAGTAAAAAAAATAATTATTTTGTTGGCAAATACTTAAACGCTTCTGTAGGTGTGCCCAGATGACCGGATTCCGGCTAAACTGTAGATGCTGAGGATGTTAGTCGCCGGCGAGAGCCTATTACCACTCTCAGTGCTTGCTGAGCAGCAAGCATAAGCATTATGACCGAACAAATTATACTTATGGGTGTTTCTCCTTTTCGAACATCCCACTGATTTCGGCATAGCTCACAGCATCGTCAGCAAATGCGAATGTCCCGCGTTCCCGCATCTCTCGGGCAGCGCGAAGAAACGCGCCAAGCGCGGCTCGCGAGAGGGCGCTGCCGACGCTGACCCGCTTCACCCCGATCTTTGACAACTCGGCGAGGCTTAATTGAACGCCCTTCAATCCCATCACGACATTGACCGGACGATCGACGGATTTGACCACTGCCGCAATGTTATCCTCGCTCCCGAGGCCCGGAGCATAGAGCACATCGGCTCCGGCTTCCTGAAAAGCCTGAAGCCGTTTGATCGTATCTCGGAGATCGGGCCGTCCCCAGAGAAAGTTCTCCGCCCTTGCCGTCAGCGTAAAAGGAGAGGGAAGAGCGCGGGCCGCCGCTGCCGCAGCTCGGATTCGCTCGACCGCTATTTCGAACTGGTAAATCGGATCTTCAGGACGTCCGGTGGAATCTTCTATTGACCCGCCGGCAAGCCCCGCCGCGGCGGCGAGCCGGATAGTCTCCGTGACCGTCTCGGGAGCGTCTCCGAATCCATTCTCAAGATCGGCGCTTACGGGAAGGTCGGTCGCCGAGACGATGCTGGCCGCGTGTGCGAGCGTTTGGTCGCGGCCCAGCTGATAGTCTCTCTGACCGAGAGAGAACGCATACCCGGCGCTCGTGGTCGCCAGCGCCTCGAATCCAAGGTGCTCGAGCAGCCTTGCGGTGCCAATGTCCCATGGATTTGGGATAATGAACGCGTACTCCCGCTCATGGAGTGCGCGAAACGCGCTTGCCTTTTCTGTTTGTGTTCGCATCAACGCTTCCTTCTTTCTCCTCAAACGTCCTGAGAATTTGGGCGGTCGCGATCAAGCGCCATGCCTGGTGCAGTTGAGAGGTGAGTTCCGCATCTCGAACGCAATCGAGGTGAATGCCTATCCAGCCTCGTACGCCGACATAAGGCGGTTTAAAGAATTTCTCCGGCTCGGCCTCTATTAGCATGGCTTGAATGCCGACGGGTGCAGGACACCAGACGGCGATGCGCCCATCGTTATGGTGATTATTGGCGAACATCGCGAACACTTTTTTGCCGACGAAGAAGGTCGGCTCGCCGTGCGATAATTTTTCCCAAGTTTCGGGCATTGCGAGACAGATGCGCCGAACTCGCAGGAGATGATCTACATTCATAATTTTTGCCAGCTAACAGTGTCGTTCAATCGCAGGACTATGTTAAAGTCCGTTCGATACAACCTTCATTATGCAACGACGAACATTCATCTCAAATACCAGCCTTGGTCTGGCGGGAATTGCCTTTTCCGGGCCGCCGATCCGCTACGCGAACGAGGCAGCGCAGCGATCACAGGTGATGACCGTGACCGGGCCGATCGACGCGCAGCGACTCGGCTTGACGTTGATGCACGAACACGTGATGGTCGATTTCATCAGCGCAAGCAAGGTCAACCGAGATCGTTACAACAGCGATGAAGTGTTTAGAATCGCATTACCACACCTAAAACGAATACGAGAGCTCGGCTGCCGGACGTTTGTCGATTGCACTCCGAACTGGCTGGGCCGGGATGCTGCCTTGCTACAACGTCTGAGCAAGGCGTCGGGATTGCAGATCGTAACCAATACCGGATATTACGGCGCGCGCAACCATCAATTCCTGCCCGCTCACGTCGAGCGAGAGACGCCCGAGCAGATCGCAGGGCGTTGGATTGCTGAATTCACACAGGGCATCGACGGCACAACGATCAAACCGGGATTCATCAAGATCGGGGTGGATGCCGGCCCGCTTTCCCAATTGAACGCGAAGATCGTCAGCGCGGCAGCCATCACCCATCTGCAAACCGGATTGACCATAGGCGCGCACACGGGCGACGGAGCCGCTGCGATGCAGGAACTCGACCTTATCGAAAAGCAAGGAGTCAGCCCGGGAGCGTTCATCTGGATTCATGCGCAGAGCGAAAAGAATTCGCAGATTTGCGTCGCAGCTGCGCGGCGCGGCTGCTGGGTTGAGTTCGACGGCGTCAACTCCGGCAGCATCGAGCGACACGTGACGTTGGTGAAAGCGATGCGTGAAGCCGGAAAGCTCGATCGCGTGTTGATCTCACAGGATTCCGGATGGTACCACGTCGGTGAGGCCGGGGGAGGGAACTACCGCGGGTATGACGTGTTATTCACAGGGTTCGTGCCTGCCTTGCGGTCGGCAGGATTCAGTGCGATGCAGATCGATCAATTGCTCGTCAGCAATCCGCAGCAGGCTTTGGCGGTACGAGTGAGAAAAAGATGAAGCGCTGGGAGTAACAGTTACTTGAGACGTGTGCATAATTCAGAGCTGGGAATTCACCACAACAATCACAAAAGGACAGAGAAAAACACAAATAGATGTAAGGCGGGGAGGCAGGTGATGTCGCTTTCCGCCTACTTTCATTTGGTGATTTTTGCGGTGGATCTCCCTCAGAAGAAATGTGATCTGCCCATTCCGTAGTGGAGGTGAGTTATGAAAACCCCTGTTCAGCTTCAGTATCGAACGCGCATCCCCGCCCTGATGTTTCTCAGCATTCTTTTGATAACAACCACATGGGCGCAAGTCCAAACCGGGCGCATCGTCGGCACCGTCACGGACTCGCAGAAGGCCGTCTTGCCGAATGCCAGTGTCACCGTCACCGATTCGGCGACCAATCAATCGATCACGGTTAACACCAATGACCGGGGCGATTATGTTGTTACTCCGCTCAATCCGGGATTCTATCGAGTCACTATTTCAAGCCCGGGATTTCAGCGGACGTCGATCAATTCCGTCGAAGTTCAAGTCGGGCAATCGGCGCGCGTTGACGTAGAATTGAAGGTGGGCGAGGTGGGGTCGATAGTCGAAGTGACCTCTACCGCGCCGCTGCTCGACACCGAATCCGGCACGCTCGGACACGTGGTAACCAATAGGCAGATCGTCAATCTGCCGCTCAATGGCCGCAGCTTTTATGAGCTGGCGCGGCTGACACCGGGCGCGGTGGCGCTGCCGGGCGGCGGCAATCTGCTGCGCATTCGCGCCAACTATATCTCCGGCACGGCTATCAGCGGCGTGCGCGGGCGGCAGACCACTTTCCTCATGGATGGGGTTGATGTCACCGATCATCATCAGGGCGGATCGCTGATTCAAACCTCGATCGACGCGCTGCAGGAATTCAAGGTGCAGCAGAGCGCCTACTCGGCTGAATTCAGCCACGCCGGCGGCCTATTGAATGCGACGACGAAGTCCGGCGCCAATCGATTTCACGGCGGGCTCTTCGAATTTCTGCGCAACGACAAATTGGATGCGCGTAACTTCTTCGCTCTCGAACGTGAAGTCCTCAAACGCAATCAGTTCGGCGGCACAATCGGCGGCCCTGTTACGATCCCGAAGCTCTACAGCGGCCGCAACAGGACTTTCTTCTTCGGCAGTTACGAGGGGATGCGCGAACGGCAGGGGATGGTCTTTAATAGTATTGTTCCGACCGCGGCGATGAAGCGCGGCGACTTCGGGGCGCTGCTTCCGACGAGAAGTATCTATGATCCGGACACAGGCGCCGCATACACCGACAACATCATTCCGATGGGTCAGCTTTCGCAACAGGCATTATACTACGCCCAATTCATCCCCGATCCGAACACGGCCTCGGGGACGTTCACGCATTCGCCGTCGCGCCAGTTGGATACGGATCAATTCACAGTTCGCCTCGACCAGAGTTTTACGGAAAAGCACCGCATCTTTATGCGCTACAGTTTTCACGACAATCGCCTCAATGATCCGAATCCATTCCCCGGGCTCGGATACGCGCCGCTCAGAACACGAGGGCATAACCTGGTGGCGAGCATGTCCAACATCATTAACCCGAACTTCATGCACGAGTTTCGCTTCAGCTATCTGCCGACGATCATCAATCTTGAGGCATTTGGGCAGGGAAGAGACTACAACAAAGAAGCAGGCGTTCTGGGGTTTGAAGAGACGGGGCGACCCGGCGTCACCGGATCGTTTCCGGATTTCAATTGGAGCGGTTATACCGCAATGAACGGCTCGGCCTTTGACCAGCGGCCCAAGACGCAGGATTTTAAAGTCTATGAGTGGACGGATAACCTGACCTGGATCAAAGGGCGGAACATATACAAGTTTGGAACGAAGATTCGCCGCTGGGTGCCTCTTTTCACCGACAGCAAGCAGTATCAGGGACAGTGGCTATTTAACGGTTCAATCACCGGTGGGCCAGTTACGGACCCGCTCTCCGGCCATCCATTCGCGGATTTTATGCTCGGGCATCCGTTCCAGGTCACGCGGGCCTTCCCGGCCGACACGTTCGGCGGGCAAGGCAGCTACTACCATCTCTATTTCCAGGATGACATCAAGGTGAATAGCCGACTCACGCTCAATCTGGGAATACGATATGAATACTCGCCGTGGCTCAAGGGCTATCGCAACCAGCTCGGCGCCTTCGATCCCACGGCGGCCAAACCGGTCATCATTGCGGGCGATGACGATCAGATCGATCTGGACGCGCAGTTCGCCGGGTCGTCTGCTTATGCGCTGTTCCGGGATTTAATTCAAACCAGCAGCCAGGCAGAGCTGCCGTTGTCTATCACCAGGCCCGATAAGAACCAGTGGGCGCCGCGCGTCGGCTTCGCCTGGCGTCCGGTTGGCGAGAAGACCGTTCTGCGCGGGGGCTATGGCATCTTTTACGAAACGGAGAACACCGACGGGCGAGTCAATAACAACATGATTCCATTCAAGCTGGACGAGACGGGGTTCAACGACCGGACGCTTAAACGCTCGATGGCCGATTTCTTTGACGGAAATGCGTTGACCGCGTCGGCCGCGCCCAGCCTCGGGCCCACCTATACAAAGCTGCGCATGGGATATGACCAGCATTGGAATTTCGGCGTGCAGCACGAGCTTCACTCGAACATCGTGGCGGAGATCGATTACGTGGGGAACAAGGGATCGTTTCTGAATGGAACGAATGCGGCCAACAACCCTCCGGCAGGACCGGGGGCGATTCAAGCCCGCCGCCCTTACCCGCGTTTCGGTTCTATCAACTACTTCTCCCAGGATGTTTCTTCCAGCTATCACGCGCTGCAGGCGAAGCTTGAGAAACGCGTCTCCGCAGGGCTGTGGTATCTGGCATCGTATTCTTTCTCGAAGAGCATGATTCACCAGAACGCGCCGGCCAAGGGCGGCAATACGGCCTGGGAGAGATCGCTCGCTGAATTCGATGTGCCGCACAATCTGGCCTTCAGCTTGGGATACGAATTGCCGGTCGGGCGCGGCAAGCGCTGGCTGGCCGGCGCCAGGGGAGTGGCAGATGCGCTTCTGGGCGGGTGGCAGATGCAGGGCATTCTAGGTATTCGCAGCGGACGCCCGTTCACGCCGACGATCTCCGCCGACCGCGCCAATATCGGAATCGGCAACCAGCGCCCGAATCGTCTGGCTTCCGGCGAGCTCGATAACCCGACGGTGGAGCAATGGTTCGATGCCTCGGCATTCGTGACGCCGGCGCAATTCACCTACGGCAATTCGGGCGCGAACATTTTGCGCGAGGACCGATTCAAGGGCCTGGACTTTTCGGTCTTCAAGCAGTTTCGCGTAACGGAGGGCAGCCTATTGCAATTCCGCGCCGAGGTATTTAATCTGACCAACACACCAAGTTTTGGACCCCCGATGACAGCGATCGACACGGCTCAAGCGGGGCGCGTCACCAGCACGCTGAGCCAGCCGCGCCAGATTCAGTTTGCCTTGAAGTACAACTTTTAAGGGGAGAGATGATGAGACCCATACCATTCTGTCTGCTTCTGCTATTGATTCTTGCCCCGTTTGCTAGGGTTGCCCCGGTCGCCTCGGTTGCCCCGGCTGCCCCGTTGAATGCGCAGGAGGCTGTCATTATCCGCGTGGATGGCAACGCGAAGATCGGGCCGTACAAGCCGATCTATGCCTACTTCGGCTACGACGAGCCGAATTACACCTACATGAAACATGGCCGGAAGCTGGTCGGCGAACTCGCGCAGTTGAGCGCGGTTCCGACCTACATCCGCGCGCATAGCCTGCTGGTGACGGGAGACGGAAAGCCGGCGCTCAAGTGGGGCTCGACCAACGCCTACACGATAGATGAGTCGGGCAAGCCGATTTATGACTGGAAGATCGTGGATCAAATATTCGACACGTACGTCAAAGCCGGCGCCAAGCCGTTCGTCGAGATCGGCTTTATGCCGGAGGCGCTCTCGTCGAAGCCGCAGCCATACAAGCATAACTGGAAACCCGGCGATCAATACGGCGACATCTATCTCGGCTGGACGTATCCGCCCAAAGAATACGACAAGTGGGCGGAGCTGGTGCGGCAATGGGTGCTCCATTCGGTCGAACGCTATGGCAAGGAAGAAGTTTTGACGTGGTACTGGGAGCTGTGGAACGAGCCGGACATTCCGTACTGGCGCGGCACACCCGAGGAATTCAACAAGCTCTACGATTACACCGCGGATGCGGTGAAGCGGGCGCTGCCCGGCGCGAAGGTCGGAGGCCCGGCAACGACCGGACCGGGGAGCGAGAAGGCGGCGGCTTACCTGAAACAGTTTCTGGAGCATTGCGCGCGCGGGCAGAATGCCGTGACGGGCAAGACCGGTGCTCCGCTCGATTTCATCACCTATCATGCCAAAGGCCGGCCGACCGTCGTGGACGGCCACGTCAAGATGGGCATTGCGAAGAATCTGACTGACGTATCGCGGGGAATGGAGATCATCGCGTCGTTCCCGCAGTTCAAAAAGCTGCCGATCATCTTGAGCGAGTCCGATCCGGAGGGCTGCGCAGCCTGTTCGGCGCGCGTCTATCCGCAGAACACTTATCGCAACGGCACGCTCTATCCGACATACACGGCGGCCGCTCTCAGCAACATCTTCAAGCTGGCCGATAAGCATGGTGCCAATATCGAAGGCATGCTGACCTGGGCCTTCGAGTTTGAAGATCAGCCATGGTTCGACGGCTTCCGTTCATTGGCGACAAATGGCGTCGACAAGCCGGTTCTCAACATCTTCCGGATGGCGGGTCTCATGCGTGGCGACAGGTTGAAAGTCGAGAGCAACAGCGCAGTCGGTTTGGATACGATCCTGAAAGAAGGAGTGAAGACCAGGCCGGATGTCAACGCCCTGGCGACGAGGGCCGAGCGTGAGATGGCGATGATGATCTGGAATTACCACGATGATGATCTGCCAGCGCCCGATTCTCCGGTGCGTCTGGCGGTGAGCGGCATCCCTTCAAATCTCAAGCGAGTGCTGGTACGCCACTATCGAATCGATCAGGAGCACAGCAACGCCTACACTCTCTGGAAGAGGATGGGGTCGCCCCAGAATCCGACGCCTGAGCAGTATGCGCAGCTTGAAGCCGGAGGGCAGCTGTCGCTGCTCACTTCTCCCGAATGGGCGAACGTCACGGGCGGCCAGATCGAAATGAGCTTTTCGCTGCCGCGCCATGCCGTTTCTTTGATCCATGTGAGTTGGTGAGTGATTTAAGTATCTTATATTTCGGTTGCGTTAGCACCGGAGCATTGCGTCTGTGCTCTGGTAAGTTAACGCGGCTGAATCCGACATCGGCAAGCCAGAGGGGAGGAAAAGTTAATGTCGCAGGAGCGACTCCCGGAGACAATGACTTCTGACGAGAGCGCAAGCGCTTCCCGTAGTTGGGGTTCGTTACGCTGGCAGATCGCATTGCTCGTCAGTGCGGCAATCGCCATCAGTTACCTCGATCGGCAGACTCTGCCGGTGGCGATTGACGCGATTCAACGGGACATTCCGATCAGCAACACGGAGTATTCGCAACTGAATGTGGCGTTCCTGCTGGCTTATGCCGTGATGTATGCGGGCGGAGGAAGACTGATTGACGCGCTGGGCACGCGGAGCGGATTCCTCTGGATCATGGTGTTCTGGTCTTTGGCTTGCGCCAGCCATGGTTTGGCGGTCGGATTCGGAATGCTGGCGGTGAGCCGTTTTTTACTGGGCATCGGCGAAGGCGGCGGTTTTCCGGCCGCGACAAAAGCTGTCTCCGAATGGTTCCCGGCGCGTGAGCGTTCGACTGCGATGGGGATCATCAACGCCGGGACAGCCGTGGGCGCTGTGATAGCGCCGCCAGTCATGGCCGCCGTTGTTCTAAATTTTGGATGGCGCTGGGTCTTTTTTCTGAGCGGAGCGATCGGATTGATGTGGGCGCTCTGGTGGGCGCGCGAGTACTTCGTGCCGGCGCGGCATCCGAGGCTCACGGCGCAGGAACGAGTTGAAATCGCGGAGGTCTTCGTTGCTATGGATGGACCTTCGCAGCAGAAATCCGAGACGTCATGGATAAGCCTGTTCGCCTTTCCTCAAGTCTGGGGATTGATCCTGGGGAAGTTTTTGAGCGATGCCGCCTGGTACTTTTATCTTTTCTGGCTGCCCAAATATCTCTACGACGCGCGCGGCTTCGACACGAAGCAGGTGGGATATTACGCCTGGATCCCTTATGCCGCGTCGGGGCTGGGGAGTCTGCTGGGCGGCTGGTTTTCGAGCAAGTTATTGCAGGGTGGAAACTCGCTCAACTACTCACGAAAAGTCGCGCTGGGTGCGAGCGCCGCAGTGATGCCCTTAATACTCTTCGTCACGCAAGTCCCGGTCGAGTGGACCATCGTGCTCTTCAGCATCGCATTTTTCGGGCAGCAATCTTGGTCGACGCTTGTCATGATTTTGCCGGCGGACATTTTCCCGCGCCGGGTAGTCGGATCGGTCGCGGGCCTTGTCGGTTTCGGCGGCGCGATGGGCGGCGTAGTTTTCAATTTGATTGCCGGCCGGATGCTGGATAGCGGTTTCGGCTACGGCCCGGTCTTCGCGATCGTGAGCACCTTTCACGTGCTCGCTTTCTTTCTCATTTTGCTCACGATACGTGAGATAAAACCCATCGATGTGGGTGACGAACAGAATCGATGAAAATCAATCACGAGGAATTAATCTCCTTTTTATCATTTATCACTTATGAGACTGATCCAGCTAATTAACTCACAGGGCGAGCGGCGCGTTTGTCTGGTGGAAGGCGACCGGTTACGTGTGATCGGCCAGCATGCTTCGGTATACGTTCTTGCGCAGACCGCGCTGGCTGCTGAGGCCGCGTTATCAGCGACGGTTAACTATTTCCTCACTTCGGATGAGCTCGGCTACGACGAAATTTACGAAGGCCGATCTGAATGGAAGATTCTTCCACCGATCGACCATCCCGACGAACCATCTCGATGTATGATCAGCGGAACGGGACTGACGCATAAAGGCAGCGCCGATAATCGTCAGGCTATGCATGCCGCTGACGCCGCGCCGACCGATAGCATGCGCATGTTTCAATGGGGCCTGGAAGGCGGACGCCCCGCTGAAGGCCAGATCGGCGTCTCGCCCGAATGGTTCTACAAAGGGCCGGGCACGATTCTGCGCGCTCACGGCGAATCGCTCGATGTCCCTGCCTATGCCGAGGACGGTGGAGAAGAAGGAGAGCTCGCCGGCGTCTACCTCATTGACGCGGCGGGGGTGCCTCGGCGTATGGGGATGACGGTCGGCAATGAGTTTTCAGACCATCGTTTTGAAAAGAAGAACTATTTGTATCTGGCTGCCTCGAAGCTGCGCACCTGCGCCATCGGGCCCGAGCTGACAGTTGATCCCGATTACAGTTCCATACCGGGCGAGGTGATTATCGAACGTGATGGAGCGGCGATCTGGTCGAAACCGATTCACACCGGTGATGCGGCGATGTCGCACACACTTGAGAACATGGAGCATCACCACTTCAAACACGACGTGCACCGGCGCCCCGGCGATATTCACATTCATTTCTTCGGCGCGGCAGCGCTCAGCTTCGGCGACGGCGTCGAGTTGAAAGACGGCGATGTCATGCAGGTAAGCTTCACTGGCTTCGGTCGCCCGCTGCGTAATCCGGTTTCAATCACACGGGATGCGGAAAACGCTGTTAAAGTTTATCCACTATAATATCTGACAGCTCGAATCGAACATCGAACGTTTCACGATTGCCTAGGGCAACCCGAAGACAAACAACGAATATCCGGCGGCGACGGCGATGTGCTGTTTGCCGTCGATCAAGAAGCTAATTGGATTTGACTCGACCGAGCCGCCTGTCTGGAAATCCCACAGCGGTTTTCCGCTCAACGCGTCCAGCGCATAGAAATTGCCTTCGTCCGAGCCGCTGAAGACCAATCCGCCCGCCGTCGCCAACACCCCGGCCCATGGCGGTGAATGCAAACGAAACTCCCACATCATCTTCCCCGTCGTCACCTCTAATGCGCGGACGGCTCCCCAGGCTTTATCGCCGCCGAGCCTGCGTTCGCCGCCGGCGGTGTACCATAGTCCCGGTTTATATACGGCTTCACCCTTATAGTAGTACGCGCCCATCTCGCGTGCGGCCACGTAAAAGAGCTTCGTCGAGGGACTGTATGCTGGGCTGAGCCAGTTTGTCCCGCCTTGTAGACTAGGCCAGATCAGGTTGCCTTCAACTGTCGGTTCAGTGTTCGGCCGTACGATTGGCCGCCCCTTTGCATCAAGCCCCTTTGCCCAGGTCTGTTTGGCGTATGGTAAGCCATGCAGAAACTCGCCAGTGTCTCGATCGAGCAGGTAGTAAAATGCATTGCGATTCGCCATCGCTACAAGTTTGCGTTGCCGGCCTTGAAACATCGCTTCCAACAAGACCGGAATCTGATTGGAGTCCCAATCGTGGGTGTCATGAGGGGTGAATTGGAAGTGCCACTTCAACTTCCCGGTCGAAGCATCGAGTGCGATCAGGGAACAGGTATAGAGATTGTCTCCGGGCCGCACGTCGCCATTCCAATCGGGCGCCGGATTGCCCGTGCCCCAGTAGATAGTGTTGGTCTCCGGGTCGTACGATCCGGTCGACCATGTCGTGCCGGCTCCGTTCTTCCAACTCTCGCCAGTCCACGTCTCGTGACCAGGTTCGCCTGGCTCCGGGATCGTCCAGAAGCGCCAGTCCAGCTTTCCGGTCTTCGCATCATAAGCATCGAGGAAACCGCGAACCCCCGCTTCACCCCCGCTGATGCCCACTATGATGCGGCCGTTAATCGCCAGCGGTGCGCCGGTAACCGCATACCCCATCCGATGATCGGCGACCTTTGTCTGCCAGCGCACCGTGCCCGACTTGGCATCGAGCGCGACGAGGTAGCAATCGAGCGTGCCGACGTAAATAGTGTCATCCAGTATCGCCACACCACGATTGACCGGCCCGAAACCTATAGTGCGCACCTTTTGCGCGTCGGGACGAATCCAGGTCCAAAGCGGGCGGCCGGTGCGGAGGTCCAGCGCAGTCACCTTCGTTGGTGGCTCCGTCAGGTACATGATGCCGTCAACGACTATCGGAGAAGTCTCGAAAGTGATTCGATCTTTGATCTGATAGACCCAGACCGTTTTTAACTGGGCGACATTACGTGGCGTGATCTGCGCAAGATGCGAGAAACGATGCCCCGAGTAGTTGCCGGAATATGTCAGCCAGTGTCCCGGCTCCTTCTCGGCATTCATGATTCTTTGATAAGGCACCTGGGCAGAGACTGCCGACGCGAGACAGAAGGCAGCGAGCAGCAAATGGGTGAGCTTCATTTTTCACCTCGCAAACTTGCCAGGTAGGCGACGAGATCGTCGATCTCCGCGTTTGTGAGCGTAGTTTTATAGCTCGGCATGGTCGATACGCCTACTTCCTTCTTCATATCTTTTATTTGTGACTTACGGAAGGAATGGAAACGGTTGTTTGCATCGAACAATTGGATGGTGAATGAATCCTCGTTAGCGCGTATGCCTCTCACTTTGCGGCCGTCGCGGTCCGTGATAGTTACAATGAGATATCCATCAGGAGATGCAGCCCCCGGATCGATCAACGCCTCTCGCAGAAATGCCAGGCTGCGGCGTGCGCCCACCGCAGATAGATCGGGTCCGAGAGTGCCGCCCTCGCCGCGCACGATGTGGCAAACAACGCAGCCGCCTTTGGTCTCATAGACAGCTTTGCCTTTAGCCGGATCTCCTGGCAGCTTCGTCTCGGCAATGCGGCCAAGCGAGCGCACATAACCTGCTACCAGCCCTATTTCACGATCCGTCATCTGCCAAGCCCCTGGCATTTCGCCGCCCGGGATGCCGGATTTGATGACTCCGACCAGAGACTCTTCATCGGTGACATGCCGCATCGTCGGTTGATTAAGCGCAGGCCCTCTGCCCCCAACACCTTCAATGCCATGACATGGCGCACAGTGGCCGATGTACAAACGTTTACTCTGTGCCAGATCATCGGCTGTTTGCGTTGCGCCGAGATTGTGCTGAGGGTGAGCAATCGCTCCTGCAATAAATAGCCCTAGTAAACCTAAACGCCAGTTATAGTTCATAGGTGACTTTGAGAGTTGATACCAGAGGTTTGCTGAAAATCCCGGGTGAAATTTGAGGTATGAAAGCGAATATGTCAACCAAATTCTTATCATCACCTCTTTCAGCCCAGGTCGCACTCACTCTCGTCTCAACGCCACCAACGGATCGACCTTTGTCGCTCTGCGCGCGGGCAGGTAACAGGCGAGCAGAGCAACGCCGATCAACAAGAGCGAGACCCCGGCGAAGGTCGGCAGGTCGGTCGCGGTCACGCCATATAGCATGTTGATCAGCAAGCGTGTAACCGCCCAAGCGGCGATCAGTCCGATGGCGATGCCGCCGAGCGTCAGCCTGAGTCCCTGGCGTAGAATCAGACCAAGCACATCGCGGCGTTGTGCGCCCAGAGCCATTCGAATGCCGACCTCGTGCGTGCGCTGGGTGACCGAATATGACATCACGCCATAGAGGCCGACCGATGCCAGCGCGATTGCCGTTGCCGCGAAGACTGCGAACAACATCATCGAAAATCGTAGCTGGCCGGTTGAATTCGTAATGAGCTGGTCGAGCGTCTCAATGCGAAAGACGGGTTGCTCTTTATCGAGTTGTAAGACTTCTCTTCGAACCGAATCACCGAGGCCGGTCGGATCGCCGGTTGTGCGGACAACCAGCGTCATGAAGGGGAATGGCTCCTGTGTGTGGGGTTCATACGTCTGGGGATATATCTGCCGATCCATGCCAAAAATTTTCACGTCGCCGACGATGCCGACGATCTCCCGATAAACTTCGGTACCGTTGTTGAACATGCCGGTCAATTGAATGCGTTTGCCGATGGGGTCTTCATTCGGAAAATATCTCATCGCCATAGTATTATTGATGATGGCGACGCGAGGCGTGCCTTTCGTATCGAACTCCGTGAAGTAGCGGCCCTTCATAAGAGGCATGCCCATCGCTTTGAAATAGTTAGGACTCACCGAGTAGTAACCTGTGCCGCCCTGGTTGCCCGCTTGATCGCCAGTCCGGCCTTCGATTCTGAAACCACTGTCCCTGTGGCCGTACCAGTGGGCGTCGCTAAACGGCACGGCGGAAGCCGCTCCTGCCGTCTGCACGCCGGGCAGGTTCGAGACTCTCTCGATCAACCGCGAATAGAACGCGGCCTGTCGATCTTGTTCGGAATATTTCCTCTCCGTCAATGAGATAGAGACCGTCAGGGCGTTTTCCGGATTGAAACCGGGATCGACTTTTTGTAGGCCGAGAAAACTCCTCATAACCAATCCGGCACCAACCAGTAAGACCAGCGATATCGCGACCTCAATCACGACCAGAGCGTTGCGCACGACTTGCCGGCGCCCGCCCTCGGTAGAACCGCGCCCGGCGTCTTTCAGCATCTCGTTCAGGTTTGGTTTTGATGCCGACAAGGCGGGAACCAGGCCGAAAATCAATCCCGTCAGGAGAGTAATGCCGGTGGTGAATGCGAGAATGCGAACATCGAGAGAGACATCCATAATGCGGGGCCAAAAGTTACCAGCGATCGCCATCATAATTTTGAGTCCCCAACTGGCAAGCGTCAATCCGATGATCCCGCCTGCCAGCGACAAGAGCAGGCTCTCCGTGAGGAGCTGGCGAACGATGCGCCGCCGGCTCGCACCCAGTGCGGTACGAACGGCAATCTCTTTGCGCCGGACGGCGGCCCGGGCCAGGAGCAGGTTCGCAACGTTTGCGCAAGCGATCAAGAGCACGAAGGCGACTGCGCCTAGCAGGAGCAGCAACGACGGCCTGACGTAGCTGACGGCTTCTTCGACCATCGGATTGACTATCACATTCCAGCCCGTGTTGGTATCTGGATACTGCTTAGCAAGCCGGTCAGCGATAGCGCTCATTTCCGTGCGCGCCTGTTCGAGCGTGCTCTCGGGTTTGAGCCGTCCGAAGACATTGAGGGGGCCGCTTCTGCGGTTCTGGACTTGCTCAGCCGTGAAAGCGATAGGTGCCCAGAGTTGGTCATCTTGGAAACGGAAGCCTCGGTTCGGCGGCAATACGCCGATCACTATGAACGGCTGATCGTCTAGCTTGATCGACTGATTCAGGATGTTCGGATCACCGCCGAACTGCCGCTGCCAGAGTTCGTGAGTGAGGATCACTACATTGTTCCGTCCTGGCCGATCATCATCGGGGAGGAAGTCGCGACCGATTCGCGGCCGAATGCCGAACAACGAGAAAAATCCATGAGTGATGACCATACCGCGTAACCGCGCAGGGTTGTCACCGCCCAGGTTAAAATTCTTGACATTGCAGGCTTCGAGCTGCTCGAAGACAGTGTTCTGCATCTGCCAATCGAGGAAATTGGCCGGCAAGGGGGAGCGGCGAGGGATTTCCGGCAGTCTCGTCTCCCATAACCACATAAGCCTGTCTGGGGCTTTATACGGATACGGACGCAGCAGTACAGCATTCACCACGCTGAAGATCGCCGTGTTCGCGCCGATTCCCAGCGCCAGAGTCAGCACCGCGACCGCTGTAAAGCCGGGATTCTTGCGCAACATCCGCAGGCCATACCGGAGGTCATGCCATAACTCCTCGATCATTCTCACACCGCGGGCGTCGCGGCATCGCTCTTTGGCCTGTTCCATGCCGCCAAAGTTTTTGAGCGCAGCATATCGGGCATCTTCATGGTTCATCCCGTGACGGACGTTCTGCTCGATCTCTCGTTCCAGATGTGAGCGCAGCTCCTCGTTGAGCTCGCTCTCCGCTTCTGCCTTGCGCAATAAGCCGCGCAGCCGCAACCTCATCCGTTCAAACATAAAAAATATCGCTCCTCTCGGCATTTGATAGGTGTCAATTTAGTAGCCGACCTATCAGATGTCAATAGGAAGAATGAGGATTGCATTTCCGCCAGACTATGGAGAGGTAATAGGAGTTTGTCTTAAGAATAAGTGAAGACCGTGTCAAATCAGTACCGCGAGCGGTAGCGAGCGTGGCTTGCAGACTCAGGCGCTTGCGGAAACTACGCTCGCTACCGCTCGCGGTACTGATTTCCCTGTCGCCCTAATTGTCAAACTCTTATCCGGATTGGGCTCTTAACACAGCAAAACTATCCCTCACGGCAGCGTGAGCACCGCGCCGACACCAGCCTGATCGAAGCGCTCCTTGAAGCGTTCGAGAAACACGGCAAAGCCGAGTTCGCTCGTACAATGGCCGGGAGCCACGCGTTCGATTTTGAGCGTGTCGTGGAGTGCGTTCGCGACGCGCTGCACTTCCTCCCGAGGGGTGAGAACGAGGTGGAAGCCGCCCGTCACCGTGTACAGCCGAGAATCGATCTTCCCGGCTTCTCCCAGAATCTTCTCGACGCCCGGATGCGAGCATCCGACAACGACGGCGAGTTTCGGCGTGCGAATAGCGAGTGAGGCCTCGTTCATCTCGAGCGTGCCCGGCTTTTGTGATTGCGTTGTGAGCACGTAGAAGCCGGGAAATATCTCTCTCGGATTCGTCACTGTCACGAAATTCGCCTTCTCCCATGGCGTCCCCAGGGCCACGCGTTCAGGCTGCTTCCCTTCGTAGTAGTGCAGATTGGTGGGAAGGTCGGGATATGGCTTCAGGAACTCCCGCGGCACGGTACCGGTGAAGAACGCGCCTTCCTGGGGCACGTAAATCTTGACGCTCGAATTTGCCTCCAAAAGATATGCCAGTCCGCTCGTGTGATCTCCATGGCGATGAGAGATAACGACGGCATCGAGCTTACCCAGGTCAATGCCGAGTCGCTTGACGTTTTGCTCAAAAATTTTGGCATTGTTGCCGGTGTCGAAGAGAATACGCCTCCCGTCGTATTCCACCAGCGCAGCGAACCCCCAGTCCTTCTGAAGGGCGGATGGCTCACCGAACGCGTCGTAGATGATAGTAATGCGCTTCGCTTCTTGCGCACTCGCTGTTAATGCGAGGGCGACGAAAATAGTTGCAATGACTGCGCACCGATTGCTTATCCGGTTCATCGCTCTACCTCCTTAAAAATCCTTCTTCCTGCTATGTGTTTTCTTTGCCTCTGTGGCTGGTTCTTGCGTTCGCTCAGGGAAGCCGGAATAAAGAAATCGAGATCCGATTCCCTTGCAATATAGTGAATCATGGTAGAGCATTTGTACACTTTTCCAGATTCAACGATCAATTTGTGTGATCACCCTCAATATCGCGGGGGCATCTTCACAAGCCTATAACCGAATAAACACAAGGAGTGGTTATGCTACCCAGTACGTGCAGTACTATCCGCTATCTGTTGCTGTCATCGCTTACACTGGCATTACTTA
This sequence comes from uncultured Acidobacteriota bacterium, assembly GCA_963796275.1. Lineage (GTDB taxonomy): Bacteria > Acidobacteriota > Blastocatellia > RBC074 > RBC074 > JAKEHZ01. The sequence goes on from CAWCKY010000006.1 coordinate 902,568, forward strand.
TTACCTATATTTCCGCTCAGGGGCTGACCGGCCAAATCTCCGGCACGCTCACAGATTCACAGGGAGGCGCTGTGACAGGCGCCCTGGTCGAAGTGATCAACGAAGAGACCGCTCAATCGCGTTCGGTTACCGTCGACAGCGAAGGGCATTTTGTCTTGACTCAACTTTTGCCGGGCACTTATACCCTGAAAGTGACGGCCAATGGCTTCAAGCAGGTCGAGCAGAAGGGCATCATCCTGACTGCGAACGAGCGCGTCTCCACACGCAATGTTACATTGGAGGTCGGCGACGTGAATCAGGTCGTCACAGTGGCGGCCAATACGGCGCACGTGCAGACCGAGAGCGGCGAGCGCGCGGGATTGATCAGCGAGGCGCAGATCAAGGACCTGGCGCTCAAGGGGCGCGATTACATGGGTCTGGTGCGTCTGCTGCCGGGCGTGGTGGACTCGGCCAACCGCGAAGCGCCCGGCTGGAATAATCTGGTCGGCGTCAACATCAATGGAACCCGGGGCGGCATGATCAATCTGACGCTCGATGGTGTGTCTAGCCTCGACACAGGTTCCCAACTCGGGCCATATCTCGCTCCGGGGTTGGATGCGATCGGCGAGGTCAAAGTCTTACTGACCAACTATCAGGCCGAATATGGCCGCAGTTCTGGCGGGACGATCAACGTCGTCATCAAGAACGGCACGCGCGACTTCCACGGCGGAGGGTTCTACTTCAAGCGCCACGAACAGTTCAACGCGAACGAATATTTCAACAACGCGCAGGGCGTACCGAAACAGCCCTACCGGTTCAACTATTGGGGCGGTAATATCGGAGGCCCGGTGTTGATCCCTGGAACCGGTTTCAATAAGAACCGCGATAAGCTTTTCTTCTTTTGGTCGCAGGAATATCTGCCGCGCAAATACCCGACGCGCCAGGGAAGGCTGACATTTCCCACCGAGCGCGAACGCAACGGCGATTTCTCGAGGAGCTTCATCGGGGTAGACTCGCGAAATAATCCGATTCCGTTTTACCTGCGTGATCCGCAAAAATCGGGTATATGCGACGCCACCGATCAGACGGCCTGCTTCCCAGGCAATATGATTCCCAGCGAGCGCTTCGACTCGAACGGGCAGAAGCTGCTCAGCCAGTTCCCGCTGCCGAATTTCAACGATCCCACCAACAACTTCAACAGCGTCTTCCAGAGCACAGTTGATCAGCCCCGGCGCGAAGAGATTCTCCGGATGGACTGGAATATCTCCTCGAAGACGACCTTCTATGCGCGGGGGATTCAGAACTACGAAGCGTACAGAGGCGATTTCAATTTCGTGCTCGCGTCGGACAACTGGCCGCAGTTCCCGATCAATTATCAGATCGAGAGCCGCGGGCTGGTGAGCACGCTGATCCATACCTTCGATTCTACGCTGGTCAACGAATTCACCTTCGGCATCAATCGAGCGCTGCAGACGGTCAGCCCGTTAAACCAGGCGGGGACTGACCGCAACGACCGGGTCAAGCTCGGCATTGGACTGCCGCAGTTCTACCCGGGGAATAATCCGCTGAACCTGATCCCGAACGCGACATTCGGCGGCGTCCCGAACGCGCCGCAGTTCAACATCGAGCAGCGCTTCCCATTCTTCGGAACGAACAATATCTGGAACTGGTCGGACAACATCTCGAAAGTCTGGGGCTCGCACAACATGAAAGCCGGCTTCTACCTGGAATACACCACGCGCAACGCGGCACGCGCGGCGGCATTCAACAGCACGTTCAACTTCGACCGCAACATCAACAATCCTTTCGACACGGGCCACCCATTTGCCAACGCGCTGACCGGAAATATCAACGCTTACACCGAAGCCAACGCCAATCTGGACGGGCACGCTCGATACAAGAACATCGAATGGTTCGTGCAGGACAATTGGAGGGTGAACAAACGGCTGACGCTCGATTACGGCCTGCGGTTTTATTATATCCAGCCGACGATCGGCGCGGGTGACAGGCTGGCTTACTTCGATCCGGAGTTGTATGACGCTTCCAAGCAGCCGCTTCTGGTCCAACCGATATGCGTGACTGGCGATACTCGGTGTCTAAGCACGGATCGGCGCGGGTACGATCCGGTGACGGGGGAGAACAATCTGCCGGTTGCCAGAATCGGCACTTTTGCGACCGGCTCCGGCATCCCTTTCCAGGGTATGCGAGTTGTAGAAGAGAGCGTGCTCAATTCGCCAGGTATCGATTTAGGTCCGCGATTCGGATTTGCGTTAGACGTATTCGGTGACGGCAAGACCTCTCTGCGGGGCGGCGCCGGCATCTTTTATGATCGCTTCAACGATGATCAGGTGATACAGATGGTTGAAATGCCTCCGAACCTGATTACGGCGACTGCACTTTCTACAAATATCAGTGAGCTTTTCTCTACCCCGGGCCAGAATCAGCTCAGTCTGAGTCCACCGGGCGTCTTTGCTATTCAGAAAGACTATGATTCGCAGGCGGTCTACAACTGGAGCCTCGGCATCCAGCGTGAGATCGGCTTCAAAACCGTGCTCGACGTAGCCTATGTCGGCTCGGTAGGACGCCATCTGCTCCATCGGCGCAACCTCAACGCGGTGCCGTACGGTACCAGATTCAAGGCGTCGAGCATTGACCAGACTGTGATGGGAGGGACGACTCCGTATCCTGACAATTTTCTGCGACCGTATCCCGGCTATAGCAACATCAACTACATCGAGTTCGCCGGCAGCTCGAACTATCACTCGCTTCAGGTGCAGGCCAATCGCCGCGTGACGACTAGCCTCGCATTCGGCATGAGCTACACCTGGTCGAAGGCAATGAGTCTGGTGGACGGCAATGGTGCCAATGTCAATCCGTTCATCGATCCGAACACCCGAAACTATGGAAAAGCGGGATTCGATCGCACTCACAACTTCGTGTTCAACTATATATACAAATTGCCCGGTTTGAGCAGGTACTGGCAGAACGCTTTGACGCGGACAGTACTTGATGGCTGGGAGTTGTCAGGCATCACGAGCTTCACCAGCGGTTCGCCGCTCGGCTTTGGCTATAGCGGGGTGCAGGCGAGAGACATCGTCGGAGGCGGAGGCGATGGCGTGGATAGCCGCGTCGTTCTCACCGGCGATCCCAATCTGCCTAAGAGCGAGCGCACACTGACGCGTTACTTCGACACTTCGGTCGTGAGGCCGCCGAGCAAAGACGATTTTGGAATCGGCAATGCGCCGAAAGATCCGCTTCGAGGCCCGGGAATGAACAACTGGGACATCTCGATCTTCAAGAACTTCCGCGTGGGGCGCGACGGCCGTGTGGGGTTGCAATACCGTTTGGAGATGTACAATGCGTTCAACCACACGCAATTCAGCGGAGTGGATACAGGTGCTCGGTTTAACCTGGACACGGGCGAGCAGGTCAATTCGCGTTTTGGCGAATACAATGCGGCGCGCTTGTCGCGGCGGATCGTGATGGGATTGAAGCTCAGTTTCTGAATAAGCGGGGATGAGCTGAAGGGATGCGAGAGCCATTAGTTTACCCACAAGTCTTTGCGCCGAAGGCGCAGTGGAATGTAGCCGGTGGTGGAGCGAAGCGGAACCACCGGAAGCGCGCCGAATATGTGACGCGCCCTGGTAGGGGCGCAGGATCCGGCGTCCCTCCTGGACGCAAATTCTCTTCTGATCTATCCCGGTGGTTACGCTTCGCTCCACCACCGGCTAATTTCGAGCGTCCCTTCGGGACGCAAGGCATCTCTAACGACTTGTGTACAAACTAATGGCGAGAGCACCCTGATAAACAACAGATTGCTCTCTCGCATCCCTTCCGATGCAACCTTCTTTCGATGGTTCCGGTGCTCCAGCCTTGTCACTACCAAAATCACTTCTCTGCAGAAGCTCGCTGAATCGGGCTGAGAATTGATGTTTGAAATATAATGGTGCGGGTGCGTACGGTAAATCATCGGCGCTAATATATAATAAGAGGACAGAAATGAAAGTATTGATCGCCGGCGCGGGAGGACAACTCGGCCGCTCATTGTATGCAGCATTGGCGGACCACGAGATAACCGCACTCACCCGCGCTCAACTCGACGTCGCAGGATTGCGCGATGTCGTTGAAGCGATTGCGGCCCATCGACCCGATATCGTTATCAATGCTGCCGCCTATACCAACGTTGATGGCGCCCAAACGGAGAAGGAACAGGCGTATATCTGCAACGCCCTCGGTCCGCGAAATCTCGCTCTTGCAACTGCCGGTCAAAACATCCCTCTCTTGCACGTCTCGACCGATTACGTTTTCGATGGGGGGAGGGAAAGGCCGTACCACGAATTCGATAAAACGAACCCTCTCTCGGTTTATGGCGAAAGCAAGCTCGCCGGCGAGGTGGCCATAGCCACTTGCAATCCGCGTCATTACATCGTACGCACCGCCTGGCTTTATAGCCCGATGGGCAAGAATTTTCCGGGGACTATGCTCTCGTTCTCCTCACGCGATGAAGTGCGTGTGGTGAGCGATCAGTACGGGTCGCCCACTTATGCGCCGCACCTCGCCGACGCCATTGCCAAGCTGATAGCGACCGGGGCGTACGGGATATATCATCTCGCCGGCAATGGCGGTACGAGCTGGTATGAGTTGACGCTCAAGTTGTATCAGCACTGCGGTATTGGTACGCGAGTCAAACCGGTATCGACATCGGAGTTTCCTCGACCCGCCGTGCGACCGCGTTATTCAGTTTTGACCTCGATTCAGGACCCTCGAATTCTGCTGCCATCCTGGGAGTACGGGCTGTTAGAGTTCAGCAAGAAGGTGAACTAGTAGAGCTCACCACAAAAAGCCCCGAAAATCACAATGGCTTGATTGGCTAATATTGCTATTGCTATTACTGTTGCTGCTGTTGTTGTTGTTGATAATCCACTTCATTTATCGGCGGGCCGACCCAGGTTGTCACCGGTAGCAATTCATCTTTGAACGTTGGCGCTTCGGTAGTCGTGACCTGCACCCCGACGCTCAACTCGCTCAGCGCCAACCCTCTGAAAATGCCGCGAGTCGGCGGCACATCTCTATAATCGCGGCCGATGGCGGTGCGAATATGTCTCTCGCCGGCGATCAGGTTGTTGGTCGGATCGAACCCGATCCAGCCCAGTTCGGGCAGATAGGCTTCGACCCAGGCGTGAGTCGCATTGGCCTCGGAACGATCGTGACTTTCGGTTTGGTGATATAGGTAACCGCTCACGTAGCGGCAGGGAATACGCAATTCACGCACGAGAGCAATCATTATGTGCGCAAAATCCTGGCAAACCCCTTTGCGCACAGCCAGCGCATGGTCGATCGGGGAGTCTACGGAAGTCGATTGCGGTGAATAATCAAAAGTTCGATAAATCATAGAATTGATTTCGCGCAGTAGACTTAAGGCGTCTCCGCGCCGTTCGATCTTCAGATCGCTTTTCAACTGCAAGAGCATGTGGCTTCTTTCAGCATACCTGCTCGGTTGTAAATAATCCCAGTGTTCATCGGAATTGCCGATCGCATCGATCGCATCCCACACTTCTTCGCTCAAGGCCTCGGGCAGCGGCGCGATGGGAGACGCCTCGATCGTCGCTTCCGCCGTTATCTTCAATTGCGAGTGGCGGGCCGGGATGTCGAAGTGATGGACGATGTTACCGGTATAATCGCGGTAACCCTGAATGCGCGCGCGCGGTTGCGTGGTCAATTCAAATTTCAAGCAGCGTTGATGTCCCTCGCTGCGTGGCTGCATTCGCACCTCTAAGACGCTCTCGGTAATCGGAGCGCTGTAGACGAATCGTGTGATGTGGCGAAGTGAATAGAACATATTGTTCGGGCGCCCGGCTTGGGGAATCAATTACGATCCCAATGCCGTTTCAATAGGATAATTTATATATTGCTGATTTACTGCCGTGTGAATCAGCGCGCATTGGCGATGGATATTGTCGAGAAAGGCATGGACATTATCTGCCATGATCTCATCGATATGCGCGTAATCGAGAGTCGCGCGCAATCGACCTGCCAATCTCTCCGCCCTGCCCAACTTGGTCGATCCGGTGATCTTGGCCAGCGTCTGAAGGGAATTCTGTATCGAGCCCGCGGCAAAACGAACCGAACGAGGAAGCTCGGGGTTGAGTAACAGAAACTCGGTGATCCGTTCGGGTTGCAAATCCGCCGTATATGCCTGGCAATAAGACTCGAATGACGTGCAGGATTTGAGCAGTGCGATCCACGAGATATAGTCCATAACTCCCGCAACCTGATGATCAGGGTTGAGCAAAACTCTTAAATTGGCATCGAGCAGCGTCGCGGTCGTGCTCGCGCGTTCGATGAACCGTCCGAGTTGGATGAAATGCCACCCTTCGCCATGGCTCATTATCGAATCCGTGAGACCCTGAAAAAGGTGAGAACCTTCCTTGATCGGATCGTAGAATTCGTGAGGCTGTGCGTAGATGTCGTCGATGCGGGCGCGGCGAGCAGTCAGATAAAGCTGATTGAGTTGCTCCCACATCTCGGACCTGATTCGTTCGCGGGATCTGGCGCGCATTCTCGCGCGCCGCCGTAATGCAGGCGATGATTGAATTCTTGTTCTCCAAATCGAAGGTCAGATGTTGCGTGAGACTGTAGGCATCCAGATTGCCGGGCGCGGCCGCGCGCAGGCTCGCCAGCACCAGTTGCCAGCGCTGGCTGGCGGATTCCGGCGATTGATCGAGCGTGAGATTGAGATTCAGGTCGATCAGCCTGGCCGTATGTTCGGCCCGCTCCAGGTAACGGCTCATCCAGTAAAGACTGTCAGCAACTCTCGATAGCATGAATTAAGCGATAGCCCGATACATTTGACATTTAACATTTGTAATTCGACATTTTACATTGAACTATGGCACCGAACTATGGCACCGGATTTCAATGTAAAATTTCAAATTACAAATGTTAAATGTCAAATGTTTGAGAACTACAGAATGAAAACCGGCTGCAAAAGCCGAAATTGCATAGACCATATACTCCAATTCAAAAGAGAACCCAGGTATCCTTACTTCCGCCTCCCTGAGATGAATTGACGACGAGGGAGCCGCGGCGCAGGGCGACGCGCGTCAAACCGCCCGGTACGATTCTCACCTGCTCGCCATAGAGGATATAAGGCCGAAGGTCGATGTGACGCGCTTCAACCTGGCCTTCGATAAAACACGGGGCGCGCGACAGCGCCAGCGTCGGTTGCGCGATGTAATTGCGCGGATCGACCAGTATCCGTCCCTTGAACTCCTCGCGCTCTTCGGCCGTGCTGTGCGGCCCGATCAACATGCCATATCCGCCCGATTCTCCCACGGCTTTGACGACCAGCTTGTCCAGGTTTTCGAAGACGTGACTCCGCTGCTTTGCGTCGCTCAGCAGATAGGTTTCAACGTTTGCCAGGATCGGATCTTCATCGAGGTAATACTTGACGATTGCGGGCACATAAGCATAAAGCGCCTTGTCATCGGCGATTCCCGTACCGATCGCATTGGCGAGCGCGATGTTTCCCGCTCGATAGGCGTTGAACAATCCTCCGACTCCCAGAGTCGAGTCGGGCCTGAATGCCAGGGGATCGAGGAAGTCGTCGTCTACGCGACGGTAGATCACATCCACACGGCGAACGCCCGCTGTCGTCCGCATGTAGACAATATTGTCATGCACCAGCAGATCGCGGCCTTCGACGAGCTCTATCCCCATCTGGCGTGCCAGAAATGTATGTTCGTAATAAGCCGAATTGTAGACGCCCGGCGTCAGCAGAACGATTGTCGGATCAGGGCGATTGGGAGGAGCGAGCGCGCGAAGAGTGGCAAGCAACGCCTGTGGGTAATGGTCGATGGGTTGCACGTTATAGCTTTCGAAAACCCCCGGAAAGACTTTTTTCATCACCTGCCGGTTGGCGAGCATGTACGACACGCCGCTCGGCACTCGCAGGTTGTCTTCCAGCACGACGAATTGCCCCTCATTGACCCGCACGAGGTCGGTGCCGACCACTGAAACATAGATGTCGCGGCGCACTCGAATTCCGCGCATCTCGCGGCGATAGTGCTTACAACTGTAGACCAATTCGCGCGGGACGACTCCGTCATTCAAAATCTTGCCGTCGTGATAAATATCCTTCAGAAACAGATTGAGCGCAGTGATCCGTTGCGTCAGCCCTTTTTCAAGCGTCGCCCACTCATCAGAAGTGATGATGCGGGGCAGGAGATCGTAGGGGAATATGCGTTCAGTCCCATCGTCGCTCCCGTAAACGGTGAAGGTGATCCCCTGGTTGAGAAATGCTATATCCGCGGTCTGCTGCCGCCCTTTCAATTCAGCCGCAGGAAGTTGGAGCAGACGCTGATAGAGCGACCTGTACTGAGGCCTCGGCTTTCCCGCCTGATCGAACATCTCGTCATAAGTCATGTCGAGATGATAGTTGGCGAACGGAAGAGATTTAGATATATCGGTTCCTGTTGTGTGATTCAGCGCCATATGTGACCAAATGATAAGTGGCGCTCTGTTGATGGATTTTGTTCGGTAATTGATTAAACGGCGCCCTTAACTTTATTTAGAGCTCCTGTGCCGCCATACAAATGTGAATCTACCATCTTGAATGGAATTTCGGCAATTCAAAATTGCCGCAAATAGCAACAAGAATGGAATAAAGAACAATTGGCGATCTTTCTGATTTTCTGCATTCAGCTTACAGGCCTGCAAGGTTCGCTTGGATTTTACGATAGCCCTGCTCATCCGCCCAGAGATCGAGCGGTATGGCCGCCAGCTCATCGACTGGCGGGACGGGGCGCGCGTCCTTCGTCAGATCGATCGACTTGAGATAGCGCAAGCATGTGTCGCAGCATTCGACACGCATGCCTGGAATGTCCTGTGCGGTGTAGTAAGGGAGCTTGTGCGGATCGACTTCCAGGCAGGATGGGCACGCGATGCGTTGAAAGGGCCAGATGGTGAAGCAATCGCCGCACATCAGGAAGCGGCGCCCTCCCTCAGCATTTCCTTCAACAAGACCGGGAACGGAGACGTCTGCGGAAAGGAAAGCGAGTTGTGGATTGCGCCCGCAGAACGGGCAGAACCGGTCGGCTTGCGCTCCGTCGAGCGTGGCTCGGCGCGCAGCGGCGATAGCATTGATCATCGAGTCGAAAGGCGGCGTTTGCTCGCGCGCGAGCAGTTCGAGATATGGCTGTAGACACGCGCGGGCGAAAAAATTCTCCTCGGGCGCGGACTCACCATTCCAATAGGCGGCGAGCGCCTCGCGCCAGCTATCCCGCTCAGCCGCCGCTTCGCCCGCCTGCTCCGCAAGCTTTTGTGAACCTCGCTCACCGATCAGCTCGAGCAGCGCCCCGAAGTGCTCTAGCAGGATGGGATGGTCGCTTTCGAATGCGCCGGTCAACGGCTGCTGTCGCGATCGGCTCGCGAGAGAGTCGAAGGCGCTTCGTTGCCACTGAAGTATATCTGTGTAAAAGGTCAGAATCTGCCTGGCATACCCCAAACTGGAAGCCAAAAGCCGCGCGCGGTCGATACGTTCTTCCCAGGAATATTTTGCGATCATACTGCTCTGCGGCAGCCGCTATCGCGGCCTTATTTTTTCTTTATCGAAGTACTTATTCGCTCTTCCCCGTTCACCTCACGGTACCATCGCGGATGGTGCCATCGAGCCCAGGCTCTGGTCACCGTCCCGCGCGTCATTGCGCGCAGTGTTCCGGGCATTGCGGCGGTCGACATATAGATGTGATAGATGACGCCTACCACGAAACAGATGAAGGTGATTTCGTGGACCCAGAATGCCACCGTCCGTGCATACCAGGGGAAGGTTGTCGGGAACCACATCACAACGCCGGAGGCGAGCAGGGCCAGGGCCCCCAGCACCACCGACCAGAAGAAGGACTTCTGGCCGGCATTGTATTTGCTCACCTCTTTGAGCTCAGTCTCGTATCTCATATAGGCGCCGATATTTTTGCGCCATTCCTGATCCCCGGGCTCGCTCCTCATCCGCGCGCGCCAATGGCCGAACAGAAATACCACGCTGATGGAGAAGCCGAGCGAGAACCACGGGTGCAGAAAGCGCGCCATCGCGCCGCCTCCGAATATTCCCGCCAGCCCGGCAAAATAGGGCGTATAGATGACGAAGCCGGTGGCCATTGCCAGGAAGAAGAAGAGCGCCAGCGTCCAGTGGGTGAGGCGCACCGCGGCCTTGTGGCGGACGATCAAATCATCACTGGCCAGGACATCTTCCTGTTTCCGCGCAATCGCGGCGACCTTTGACTGTGTCATTGGTTCTGCTGCCGTGTGGATCATCGGTTGACTTTTCATGTGCTCACCTCGTTCTCAACTTCATTATTCTCAGGTGCCTCGTTGCGACCGAAGCGTAGAAAATGAAAGACAGTGCCGGCGAGTGCTCCGACCATTGCCAGCGAGCCGAGAGGTTTAATGACTTTCTTCCAGATGGTGAGGGTGCGCGGCACCGTCGGGTCTTTCGGCAGGCCGTAGAGTTCGGGTTTATCGGCAAGCTCCAGCACGTAGATCACGCCCGTCCCGCCGACTCCGGGTGGATCGTAAATTCCCGCATTGGCTTTGCCATTGGCTTTCAATTGATCTACGCGATGATTGGCTATCTGAACGAGCTGGTCCTTTGTCCCGAATTGCAGGCAGCCGGTCGGACACGCCTTGATGCAGGCGGGCTCGAGGCCATAGGAAATGCGATCGGAACATAGCGTGCACTTGTAGACCTTCTTGGTCCGTTTGTTCAGCCGCGGAATATCGAACGGACAACCCGTCACACAATACTCACAGCCGATACAGTGCTCCTGCTGAAAATCGACAATGCCGTTGGCATACTGCACGATTGCCCCGGGCGACGGGCACGCCTCCAAACACCCCGGTTCGGCGCAATGCTGGCACTGATCTTTGGCCATCAGCCAGTGCATAATCTCGCTGCCATCGGAGTCCTGCTCAACGTGCTCATTGAAGCGGATCAAGTTCCAGAAGTTGGAGGATAGATCGGGCTGGGTTTGATATGAGCCGAACTCGACCTGCACCGGCTCGGCCGCCTCGTCTATACCAATGAGGTCATTCCACTCCTGGCAGGCAACCTCACAGGCCTTGCATCCGATACATGTCGTCGTATCGATGAGCTTGGCTACCTGCGGCGCCGCACGCACACCGGTGGCTGGTGAGGGGCTCGCGGAGATGCGTCTGAGTTCCATGTTAGTTGGCATATACCCTCAAATAGTTTTTCAGTTTTCAGTTTTCAGTTTTTAGTTTTCAGCTCGCAGGGTAAATCGGACTTTGAACAGCGAACTAAAAACCGAAAATTGAAAACTGAAAACTGTTTTTACACTTTCTCCAGGTTGACAAGGAACGCTTTGTACTCGGGTGTTGATGAGTTTGGATCGAGCGCTGTCGGCGTCAACGTATTGGCCAGTGGGCCGGCCGACTTGCCGGCGAAGCCCCAGTGGATCGGGAATCCGATCTGCCAGACCGTCTGGCCATTTACCTTGAGCGCCTTCATTCGCTTGGTCACCATCGCTTTGCCTTCAATCGCGCCGCGCGCTGACCTGATTCGCACCCGGTCTCCGCTCTTGATACTTTTCTCCTGCGCCAGCCCTTCGGGAATTTCGACAAAGAACTCCGGCTGCAATTGATTGAGGATGTTCTGGTGCTTGGTCCAGTAATGAAAATGCTCGGTCAGACGATAGGTCGTACAGACAATCGGGAACTGCTCCTTCTTGCCATACAGATCTTTGTCGGTATCGAATAATAATGTCACCGGATTCGAACTGACTTCAGGATGCAGGGGATTGTCCACCGGGGCTTCATAGGCCTCGTAGTGTTCGGGGAGCGGACCGTCGTTCATGTCTACGGCATAGAGTTTAGCCACGCCCTCGGCATTCATAATGAATGGCCCGATACCCTCTTCCGGTTTGGAATCGGGGCGGATGTCGGGTACATCGCCGACCCACCGCTCGCCGTTCCAGGCCAGTGCGGCGCGTTTCGGGTCCCAGGGATTGCCATCCGGGTCTGCGCTTGCGCGGTTATATAGCACGCGGCGATTGGCCGGCCAGTTCCAGGCCCAGTTGTGGTAATAACCCAGCCCGCTGGTATCGACGGGATTGCGCCGCTGCGCCAAATTCCCCGCTTCGGTGAAGTACCCCGAATGTATCCAGTTCCCGCACATCGTCTTTCCGTCGGCGCGCAGGGCGGCGAAGCCGGGCACTTGCTGTCCTTTCTTATACTCCGTCCCGGTCTTCTCATCCTTGAAGTCTTCGAGCACCTTCCCGTTTATCTCGCGGGCGACTTCCTCCAGATTGGGATTCGCCGGATCGGTATAATTCCACGACATATTGAGCACGGGCTCGGGAAGCTTGCCGCCGTCTTTCGCATAGAGTTCTTTCAACCTCAATGCTAGGCGCGCGATGATCTCCTGGTCGGCTTTGGCCGCGCCGGGCGGGTCGATCGCTTTCCACTTCCACTGCAGCCAGCGGGCGGAGTTGGTGAAGGTGCCATCCTTCTCGGCGAAGTTGGCCGCCGGCGGCATGAAGACCTCGGTCTTGATCTCTTTCGTATCCGGTCCTTCGTACTCCTTCGGCGATTTCCAGAATGTCGCGGTCTCGGTTTCGAAATTTTCGGCTACCACCAGCCAGTCGAGCCGGGCTAGCGCCTGGATCATCTTCTTCGAATGGGGACCGTTGCCCACCGGGTTCATGCCGAATGTGACGAGGCCCTTGACGGTGCCGCGATATGCATTGTCGTATATGTAAGCCCACGAGTAATCGCGGTCCATCTTCGGCAACCAATCGTAGCCGTAACTGTTCTCCGGAGTGGCCGCCTTCCCGAAGAAAGCTTTAAGGAGCGAGACCATGAACTTATCGGTGTTCTCCCAATAGTTCATCGAGTTGGGGCGCAGCTTCTTGGGCGTGGTGGCTTCGATATAATCTCTCAAGGTCTGATGCGCGGGCTGTGGCACCTTGAGATAGCCGGGCAGCGTGTGCGTCTGGTTCATATCGGTCGCGCCCTGAATGTTCGAATGGCCGCGCAGCGCGTTGACGCCGCCGCCGGGCATGCCGATATTGCCGAGCAGTAACTGCAATGAGGCGGCCGCGCGAATGTTCTGCACGGCCGACGAATGATGCGTCCAGCCCAGCGCGTACAACATTGTCCCAACTCTGTTCTGCGGAAAAGTCGAACTGATCATCTCGGCGGCTTTCAGGAACTGTTCCTTCGTGCAGCCGCAGATGTTGGCCACCATCTCCGGCGTGTAACGCGAGTAGTGGCGTTTCATCAGCTGGTAAACAGTGCGCGGGTCTTCAAGAGTCATATCGACCCGGGCATAACCATCCGGGCCGAGCTCATATCCCCACGACGATTTATCATATTTTCGGGTTTTCTCGTCGAAGCCGGAGAACAGACCGCCATTATCTCCCGGCATTTTGAAGCCCTCTTTGACGATGAAGGGGGCGTTGGTGAAGTTGGCGACGTATTTACGCTGGATGCGATCGTTGGCGAACATGTAGTTGATCACGCCCGCCAGGAAAGCTACATCGGTACCGGCGCGTATGGGAACATAGAGGTCGGCGACTGCCGCGGTGCGGTTGAAACGCGGGTCTATACAGATGAGTTTGGCATTGCGCGTCTTTTTGGCCTCGATTGCCCACTTGAAGCCGCACGGATGGTTCTCCGCCGGATTGCCGCCCATGACCAGGATTACGTCGGTGTTCTTTATATCGACCCAGTTGTTGGTCATTGCCCCGCGACCGAAGGTGGCGCCCAGACTGGACACCGTGGGGCCATGTCAAAGGCGGGCCTGGTTGTCGGTGTGCACGACCCCCAGCGTGCGCGTCCATTTGGTCAGCAGATAGTTGACTTCGTTGTTATCAGTGCAACCGCCCACGATCGCGATGCCCGGACACTGATTGAGAGTCTGCCCGGCCGCGTTCTTCTCGATAAAGCTATCATCGCGCGTCTTCTTCATCCGCAGCGCGATCTCATTGAACATCCACTCCCAGCTCCTCTCTTCCCATTTGTCGGAACCAGGGGCGCGGTAGAGCGGGCGTGTCAATCGATCTTTGCTCAGGATATCGTGTTTTAGCGTGATGCCCTTGGGACAGAGCGTGCCCCGGTTGATCGGATGATCGGGGTCCCCTTCCACGTGGACGACGGTGGTGCCCGTGACGTTTTTGGCCTTGTCGCCGAGCGTGTGAATTATCACGCCGCAGCTTACTGCGCAATAGGGGCAGGTCGAGCGCGTCTCGGTGGTGCGCGCTATCTTAAGCTCGCGTACCGCAGCGTAAACGGGGGTGAGGTCAAAGCCGAATGCCGTAACTCCAACGCCGCCGGACACGGCTACTTTGAGAAAGTTTCTGCGCGAAACAGCCATAAACCATTTTCTCCTTTTCGACTGCTGAGTAGGTCTCTAAATCGCATGGAAAAGCTGATCAAGCGCTATCGGTTCTTTTTCTTTTTTCTTTTATTTGCAGTGAGTAATGACGCCAACACGGGAGATGGCGAATTATGGCCCGCGCGGTTTAAGGTGTCAACTGCGAAATCGCTAACGTCCGTCAAGATGACGATCGATAGAAAATCCGGCGATGGCGCATTTCACCCGCAAAAACCTGATGAGTGAGCTTCCAAGCATGCATCGTCGCGGCGACGAGAGAGATACTGATATCTGCCTGTTTCTCTCGGAACGCTATGAGGGCCATAGGTGGAATCTGGCGGCAGATAGAATGAAGACAAAACCCGCCTGCAAGCCAGATTCCTGATGAAAGTATGAGTTGGCTTTCGCAACCTGGAAGCAATTGTGGCGAATCGCGCCATGGTTTGCTGCAAGTCAAAACGGCGCTCATGAACCAGGGGCGACGCGTTCGACATGAGCGATGAAGCATCCCGCTTTGGTACTGCGGATGTGGATATAGAGCACGGCCGGATTACGGAAGATGCGGACGATGGCCTTTTCGATTTCATCCTCATCCGGTTGTTCCCGCGCGACAAGCCAGCGCCCCGCGCCATATCCTTCAAACGTGAGACTGAGCTTTTTCAGATCCTCCGGAAACATTGATTCATGCTCAAACGGCGAACAATCATCCTCATGAATGAAAATCGGACCGGGCGACGGATACGGATCGGAGATGGTGAAGGAATTGTAAGTGAACAGTATCCGCCGGTCTTCTCCCGGCCGAATTCGCCGCAGACATAGCCTGCATGGCGGACGGTCACTGCCCGTATCGACATGAGCCAGATGCCCATAGTGCGGCGCCCTATGGGATTCGCGAACCTCGGTGGCAATGGCGGAAGCGATAGGAACGACTCGAAATGACATAGATCACACTCCTCTAAAATATTGGTGTGGACGCAAGAGCGTCCGTTCACCGGGACCATAAGTCGTTTTGGCTTCGATTATCTATCCGATTCTTGCTGTCCAATTAAAAAGTAACGCCTATGCTCTTTCTCCAGGTCCACCCAGTTAGGCAGCCGATCGTACCGATATAACCGGAACGTTCGAGTATCTTCGTCCAGCGGCTCCCATTCCGAGCTGTGGAATACGACCTCGTATGCTTCCACCTGGCCGGCCATTCGTTGATGGTGCTCAATCTTGGCATTCTGAGGTAGGAAGCTTTTCAAACGGCTCACAACCTTTCAGGATCAATCCCAAATAGATCAATGCCCTTGATGCAAATAGCTCGCAATTTTTTCTCCCCGTCTGCCTGCTCTCGAAGGAACACAAAAGCCGCTTTGTTGACTGCGGATTCTGGCGATTGTGAACGTCTATCCTGGTTGGTCTTCTTCCCGGTCCCCTTTGCAGCATATTCCACTAGACCGGGACGTGCTGAAGTTAGATTGGAAGCATAGCCGCAGCGGTTACAAGGGATTCCACGCTACCCGCGAGCCATTTGCGACGCGAAACAGTGGTCATTTCATCGAATTGAATTCCGATCGTTTTCCACTCCACAGGAGCGACGCTACCGCCCAAACTGATAAGCCGTCCCGGTGAAGTTCTGTGTGTGAGAATATTTCGAACATCCTTCCATTCCTCATATTCTGGGCTATCGAGTATGGATTGAAGAGTTATCGCGATCTGACCGCTAAATGCTCGCTGGAAAGCACGACTTGTGCTGTCTGGACGTACTCCGGATTTATCCCTCTCTGTAGAAAATGGAAAACTTCTTGGAGCCAGCATATAACCCAATGCATAGCACCCATAGTATAAGGATTCGATTGTTGACAGGCCTGTGGCGAAAAAGTTGAATAACTCCTGATCCTGTATGTACCGGTCTGGGAAGCCCGGTGTATTTCCCCAGGAAAGAACTTCTCTCGCACGCTACCGCCTTGATACATCGCTTTATCCCCGTCCAGACCAAACGCGTTAGACGGTAATATCAAAGAGACTAATAAAGCTAAAACCATTGTTTGCTTCTTCATACTGTTTACCCTTTCTATTCACGAACACCATGTATTCACCGCCAACGCACGCGGGTAGCGGCTCCCTGCTCAAAGATGGCCTAGTAATTAAGTGCTGGAAAATGATCGGTTCTTTCAGGAAACTTTGGATTGGTGCGCATAGGAAAGGCTGTTTGGATCTATGGAGGCTCGAGGGGCTATGGGTTGGACAAAAGAAACGGGCCGCCCCGAGAGTAGTAGCGACCGTTTCTGTCGCGTGTCGTTAGATTCGCGTTTGTGTTGTGTGCTCTATGCCGGTGTACTGTGCTCTGTGGGCTCTACCCCAGCACCAGAATCTGGGAGACACGGTTTGAAATGCGTTCGCCCTGCTACACAACACGTTGGCCTGATGTAGCCTCGGCTCGGTCTAGTGAGATATCCAAACAAATATCCGTGAGTCGAAGCGCAATAAAGTGGGATCTGTTTGCCATTGCTAGACTCCTAAATAGAATGATGTCTGTAAAAGAATCTACTTTCAAAGGAAATATATGACCAAAAATCGTATCGCATTAACAATAGTGGTTCTCGCACTGGGGTTCATTCTAGGTTTAGGGGTAAACCCGCTGTTTGCTTCACTTTCGAGGCGAGCTTTAGCAACCACAGAGACACAATCTGGTACGCAGGGGGCGCAGAGAGCCTGGGAGCACCGCGTAATAATTCGTTCAATATTTTCGACGGAAAAACAACTGGAACGAGATCTCAGCCAATTGGGCAGCGAAGGATTTGAGGTCTGTGGAATGACGGTCAAGGAAAAAGATATTGTGATTGTGCTTCGTCGGCCTGGTAAGTAAAGCCAGACATACGAAAAGCCGCACGGTGAGGGCGAAGACGTGGGCGAGGTGTCTGCCCTCTGGGCTTAGGAGACTGGTATATCAAGCAACCACCCGCGCAGCAGGAGCCGGTCAACTATGTCGCGCTCGACCTCGGACAGGCATCACCGGCGATCTCCAGTCTTTGGGACGAATTTACCTTGCTTGATCTCATGGTCCTTTAAGACTGAGACTGTTCCCTCCACGACTTGGTGCAAAAGTTTTATCGCATTCAGCGCGTCGGTTTGCGATTCGCGGCCGCGGGCATGGGCGTATTTATTTCGAAGTTGCACAAGACTATCGACGGCTTTGAACGTCTCTTTGGACAGCAATTCGGCTTTCAGGAGGAGCTTGGCAATACGGAAAACTTCGACCTGTTCGAGTTTCTCGATAACCTCATTCTTGGGCGTATCGACTTTGCCGTTTTTCTCAATCTTGATCGAGGCGCAGAGGATATCCTCAACAATTTTAAGTATTCTCCACCTGTGTATTTCACAATGAGCTGGGGAAGGTCCCATATGCGCTCGACTGACGCATCAAGCCGCTTCTCCAGATTGCCCCTAGGCATATCCGCGAAATTCTGTCGGTCGCGCAATGTTGCTCGGCCATCGCGATCCGCGAATGGCGGCGCGCTACCAGCATTTGAGCCTTCTTTTCTGGGGAAGGCCGTCGAGTTGTTGGATGCGGTTTTTGGTTCTAATTTGGCTGAAAATGGGGAAGAACGTTACCAAGACGTTACCAGCGAAAAGGCGCTAACTGAAACCTCGGCTGCAAAGGATTGATTCTAAATGGCGTCCCGTACGGGATTTGAACCCGTGTTGCCGCCGTGAAAGGGCGATGTCCTGGACCGGGCTAGACGAACGGGACGCAAACTCGATTTGTCAGAGAATCAATTATCTTATCGAATATCCTATCGAATATCTTATATCCTATCGATTATCTTATCGCTTTTAGTGTCTTCAATGGATTAGATATCGTCTGAGCAGCAAAGCGGAGATAATACTCATCCGGATGCTGTTCGTCAACCGCAAACGCATTGAACTTGTGAGCATTCTCGGCGCTATGCTAGACTTCCCGGAACGTGAAAAGGATCATCTGTTTTGCGGGTGATGTATATATTTACCATCGTTCACTTCAGCTATCCGTCCTCATCACAAGGCATCGCTGTGTTGGACGGTTTTCGGTGTAGGACAACGGTTGATGAAATTAGGAAAACCCCGATTTAAATTCCATTGGATAATAGCACTTTGCCTGTCGTTCGTTGCCTTGACAGGAAAAGGCATGGCGGGAGACATAATTCTGGTCATGCCCTTCGAGAACAGATCGCAGATGGGCGAATATAACTGGATTCGGGACAGCTTCGCTATCCTCATGGGCAATATGCTAGAGGTTCCGGGGATCGCGATTATCGGATCCGAAGAGAGGAACCTTGCTTTTGATAAGTTGCGGTTGAGCCCGAATGATCTGCTCACGCGCGCTGCCATGATCCGTGTCGCTGAGACTGCGCGCGCCAACCTGGCTCTTATCGGAGAGTTCGATATCGGCGGTGAGAAAGAGAATGCGACCATCGCGATCAACGCTCGGCTGATCGAAACGCAGGAAGGCCGTCTGGTCGGCAACAAAGTTTTCAATATGAGCGGCCCGCTATCCGGCCTCCAGCAGATGCAGGGGCAGCTTGCCTGGAATATTCTTAATTTGCGCAACCCATCGCTGCCTTACTCCAGAGATCAATTTGCCGGAAAATCATCGAGCGCTCCCCCGCGCGCTTACGAGAGCTTTATCAAGGCCGTGCAGACCCGGGATATGAAACTGCGCGAGGGGTTTCTGCGCCGCGCGATTCAGGAGTTCGGGAGCGAAGGCGGCTCAGGCCAATATGCGCAGGCGATCACCGAACTGGGCCTCTGCCAGTATCGACAGGGCAAGCACGCCGATGCCATCAAACTATTCAAGGAACTGGGCAAGGACGACCCGGGTTATGAGGAAGGCCTCTTCTATCTCGGCCTCTCCGCATACAGAGCCGGCGATATCAATGAATCGCTGGCCGCCCTGGGAAAACTCGCCGAGTTGACTCCGATGGTGGAGGTGTTTAACAACACGGGCGCCGTGATGCTGGTAAAGGGCGACAACCCAAATGCCATGCAGATGCTGCGCCGCGCAGTCGCCAATGCGCCGAACGATCCGCTCTACCGATTCAACTACGGATACGCGTTGTGGCGTAATCAGAATCATAGCGAGGCTATCCAACATCTGAACGTCGCGATCAAATCGAACCCGCGCGACGGCGAGGCCTACTTTCTGCTCGCTAAATGCCTGGCCGCATCCGGGCAGCAGGCGGATGCTGCGAAAGCCGACAACGAAGCGAAACGACATCTACCAGCTTACGCCAAATGGGCGGTCGACCCCGACCGCATTCCCCCGCCCGTCCGTTTCAAGCTGGAGTTCAATCGAGCCGCGTTCGACCGGTACGAACGCCAGCAGCAGGCTGTTCCGAAAGGACCGACGGCCCAAGAGATATCACAGCGGCAGAGTCTCGACCGCGCGCGCCAGTTGATCCTGGAGAACAATGATGCGGAGGCGACCAACCTTCTGCAGCGTGTGCTGCAGGTTGAAGGAACAAATGCCGAAGCCTATTTTCTTCGCGGGATAATATATTATCGGCGCAACGAAACGGATAACGCGGTCAACGCCCTCCGGACCGCCGTTTCCTATAATCCGCGCCTCATCGAGGCGCACATCGCGCTCGGCCGCCTGTACCTCGCACGCGGGGATCGCGCGCTTGCACTGGCCCACTCCAGACAGGCGATCGAGATCGATCCGCAGAACCGCGACGCTATTGCGCTCAAACAACAGGTGGAGACCGGTCGCTGACGGTTTCCTACTCCCCCGCAATAAAATATAATCTGCATTCTTCTATCCGTCGGTTTGCGTATGAATATAGTTGGACAAATAATTTAATAATCGTTGCATCAATGAGACGATTGGATACGGCTAGAAGTTGGGTATTAGGTAATAGACGATTTAGGAAAACAAACCAGATGATCACTTTAGTCGAATATCCGAAGCGGAGTCGCAAGCTGGTCCTCGCCCTCATACTTTCTGTTGCAGCTCACGGAGTGATCTATAGCGTTGCAGTTTACGCTTCACTCATAAGCATCGTAATAGGACTCAGCGATTTTAAGTTCGTAGAGGAAGACTACAACAAGGCAATTCTGATCAACTTTTCCAAAAGATTCACATATCCGCCCGGATACATCGGGTTCCGCCCTCCTGAAAAGACGCGATCATTGAAAGAGATCAACAAAGAGGTCGATCGGCGCGCTCGTTTAGAGGCGGCTCGACGCAAACGCGAGCAGGAGCGCATTGCGCGGGAAAAAGCTGAGGCTGAGAAACGCGCAGAAGAAGAGAAGGCCAGAGCCGAAGAGCTGGCGAAGGCGGCTCCGGTTCCGACGCCGACGCCGCCTCCACCGAAAAGCGATTATCCCGGCGGGTTCGGCAAGATCAACACGGCGCCGATCAAGGATCAGATACAACAGCTTTACAATGCCAAGAAGGCGGGGAAACTCATCATCCCGGAAGGCAAATTAAAGGTGGGAGTCGCCGGCTCTATCAAATCGGACGGCGCCCTCGCCGACTATCGCATCATTATTTCTTCAGGGATCAAGGAGGTTGACGCATCCGCGCTCGCGATTCTCGATGCCGTGAGTGCGAGCCGCGCGTTGGGACCGTTACAGCACCTCACGTCGTTGAGCATGGTTCTGGATGTGGACAATGTAGCTCAACTCACCGTTGTCGGGTTTACGAGCACAGAGAAGGAGGCGCGGGATATTGTCAGTCTGGCAAAGGCCGCGCTGCTCATCGCTCGCATAAAAAAAGCCGACGATCCGGCGGTGGCCGTGATGCTCAAGAACCTCAAAGTCGAACACGATGGCAATCGCGTTCACGCAGTCATCAGCGTGCCCCGGCAAACAGCGGCCGACACTCTGACCAAGAGTCTGGATAAAGGGCAGACATGAGAGTGGGTTAAATGGGACAGGTCCCTCGTCTCCTCAGTCTTCATTCGGGAAATGCCTGCCGATAAATGCATCGTAAACGAAAGCGCCCAACGGGCCACCGATCAGCGGTCCGATGATCGGAACCCAGAACCAGTAATCGCCCGCGCGGAAGACTTCCGTCCCCCATCCCGCGATCGCCGTAAACAGACGCGGCCCGAGGTCGCGCGCCGGATTTATTGCGTAACCCGCGTTAAAGCCGAACGCCATGCCGATCGCCATCACCAGGAAGCCGACGACGATCGGCCCCAGGTTGCCCGCCGCGTTATTGCGCGCATCGCCGATCGCCATAATCACCAGCAATAAAATAGCCGTCCCGAAGATTTGATCGACCAGGCCGCCGAAGATCGACAGATATGGCTGCGGATATGTGGAGAAAATTCCGGCAGTGCCTTTCTCGCCCAGAACCATGCGCGATCCGTTGTCGAAGGAGTTGAATGCCTCGCGATAGACGAAATAGACGAGAGCCGCGCCGGTAAAGGCCCCGGAGGTCTGCGCAACCCAATATGGGATCACTTTTGGCCAGGCAAATCCGCGGCGCACGGCGAGCGCGAGTGTGACGGCCGGATTGAGGTGTGCGCCGGTCACTCCGCCCGCGATATAGATACCCATCGTCACCCCTAAGCCCCACGCGAGATTGATCGAGAGGTAGCTTCCGTTCTGTTGATTGCTCAGGATAACCTGTGCGACGACACCTGCACCGAATGCGATGAGTACCAATGTGCCGAGGAATTCGGCGAATAACTCATGCTTCAAAGAATAACTTTTCATAGCCCGCTATTATTGGCTGGATGATTGGGCAACCGGTTTTGTCTCCGCAGGATTCGGACGTTTGATTCCGAGGTGCGAGTCAAACCATGCGAGTTGCCGGGTGACGAGATCGATCAGCATGGTTCGGCTCCTGAATGCTGTGTCCCTCTCGGGGATAGCGCAGGAAGACGACATCGACGCCGAGTTTCTTGAGCGCGCGGTAGAACTGTTCGGCCTGCGCGATCGGCACGCGCATATCACGTTCTCCGTGCGTGATCATGATCGGAGTCTTGACGCGGTCGACGTAGCTCATAGGAGATTGTTTCCGGTAATTCTCGGGAGAAGTCCAGGGTTGGCCTGCCAGACCGTACTCCATCAAACCCGGGACATCGCTCTGGCCGTGGAAGCTGTACCAGTCGCTGATTCCGGCGTGACCGATCGCGGCTTTGAATCGATCGGTCTGTGTGATGGTCCAGAAGGTCATAAAACCTCCGTAGCTCCCGCCCATCACCCCAAGCTTCTCCGGATCGGCGACGCCTCTGGCAATCAGGTAGTCGACTCCGGCCATGATGTCTTTAAAATCCTTGCCGCCCCAGTCGCCGATATTCGAGGTCGAGAACTGCTGGCCGTATCCCGTCGAACCGCGCGGATTGGGCATCAGGACTGCGTAACCGTTGGCCGCGAATATCTGCGCGCGGCTGTTGAATGTGTCGCTGAACCTCGAATAAGGCCCGCCGTGAATCTGCAGGATCAGCGGATATCGTTTCCCTTCCTGATAACCGAGCGGTTTGACGAGCAGGCCTTCGATGTTGAAGTTGTCTGCCCCTTTCCATCTGATGACGTTCGTTTCGGCGATCGCAAAATCTTTGATCTCAGGGTTGACCCAGGTGACCTTTTTCGCTTCCTCAATTTTGCTCAACGGCGCAACCCAGATGTCCTCCGGCGTGAAGCTATCGCTCACACTGTAAGCTATCTTCCAATTGTGTGAGGAAGTGCCCGAATCGGCCGGAGCTGACGTGTCTTTCATTCGTCTGCCCGCGATGTCGAATGGGCCATAACTGCGATGCTCGCCCGTCACCTGAGCTACCGGCCCGCCATCGACCGACACCTTATAGATGTGCATGTGAACTCCCTGGCTGGCCGAAAAGTAGATAGCCCGGCCATCCGGCCCCCAATCCATGGAAGAGCCGACCGATTCGATGAAATCTTTCGTCAAATTGCGCGGCATCTGTTCGTCAGGCGAGACGACCATCAGGTCGCTCTTGGTCGCCCATGAATCTGGCTCGCTGTTGGCCACATAAGCTAGCAACTTGCCGTCAGGGGACCATTGCGGATTGACGTCCGCCGCTGGGTTTGTGGTCAACCGGCGCAGCGTACCCCCCGCGGCCGATACCAGGTAAATATCGGTATTACGGTTTTCCGAGATGTCGATATATGTGCTCTCCTGCACCCCCCCGGGCGACATCTCGAAGGCGATCGACGTACCGTCGGGCGACCATCGCGGATTGTTCACGGTAAAATCGCCCTCCGTGATGCGTTTCTTCACTTTCGTGTCGACGTTGATCGTCCAGAGATGTGTATAGGTGTAGTTGGAATCGACGACGATCGCGTCGAATTTCTCTTTCTTCTTCTTATCGCGTTCGGCCTTATTTTTCGGGACATCGCGCGTGACGTATGCGATTTGATTCCCGTCGGGAGACCAGCGGAAAGATTGAACATCGTTCTCTTCGATGGTCAGTTTTTCGGACTCGCCGCCGAAGACCGGGAGCATCCATATCTGCATCCCTTTATCGCGGTCCGCGAGAAAGGCGAGGAACATGCCATCGGGCGACCACTGGGGTGACGACTCTCCCTTATCGCCGTTCGTGAGTCTGGTTGAACGACCGCCGTCGGTCGAGGCGAGCCAGACATGAGTGACCCGGCGATTCTCTTCCTTGTCCCATTCGGAAATTGTGTAAGCGACCCATTTCCCATCTGGCGAAATCTGTGGGGCGCCTGCTTGCTTGATGGCCAGGCCCGTTTCAACGGTCACCCGCTTCTCACCGGGCGCGGCGAAAGCGAGAGCGAATACGAACAGGGTATAGATGAGAGAAGTCGTGAACCTCTTCATTACAATCTCCTTGCACACCTAAAGTGTTGGAATCGAGGGATTGAAGGTTGACATGATCGCGCCGCATCATAGCTTTATAACCTTCCTCAATCAACAGAGAAAGAATTAACAAAAAAGACGAAAAGTTGCAAAAGTGATAAAAATTTCCCTTATTTTTCGCCGGTTGCCTTTTTTTGCCATTTTTGTTTCCCTATATTTAACATCGTCGCACGTATAAACATAACCGATTTCTCAAACATCGAATACTATGACAAGAATATCCTCCTTTCTCTTTGCTCTCGTCGCGGTCGTTCTGTCATTTAGCGAAGCGCCAACCGCGACCGAATTCGATCTGCTCATCTCCGGCGGACGCATCGTCGATGGCACCGGTAATCCCTGGTTCGAGTCAGACATCGCGCTCAAAGACGGGCGGATTGCCGCGATCGGCAAGATCGAACCGTCGCGCGCCGCAAGCGCGATCAGCGCAAAAGGACTGATCGTCGCCCCCGGCTTCATCGATGTTCATGCGCACATCGAGAGGGGCATCGAGCAGCTTCCGACCGCCGAGAACTATCTACGAATGGGCGTGACATCGGTCGTTACTGGTAATTGCGGCGGGTCGGCATCGAATTTGGATGAGTGGTTCGCCGGTCTCGAAAAATCAGGAATATCGATCAATATCGCTTCACTCATCGGCCATAACACAGTCAGGCGTGAGGGAATGAGCGGGGATTTCGATAGGCCGCCGAATGCTGAAGAATTGCAGAAGATGCGCGACCTGGTCGACAAGGCTATGCGCGATGGGGCTGTCGGATTATCGACCGGACTCGAATATATACCCGGGACATACGCCCGGACCGACGAGATCGTTGAACTGGCGCGAGTCTCTGCGCAGTATGGCGGAGTCTATGCGACTCATATGCGCGACGAGGGCGAGTCGGTGGAACAATCGATCAGAGAATCGATGGAGATAGGCGAGAAGGCCGGGTGTCCGGTGGAGATCTCGCATTTCAAGATAGCGAGCAAGAAACGATGGGGAATGAGCGTCAATACGATCAAGTTGGTCGAAGATGCCCGGAAGCGCGGGTTGCAGGTCACCGTCGACCAATACCTCTACCCGGCGGGAAGCACGGGAATCGGGATACTCTTCCCATCCTGGGTCTTCGATGGCGGGGCAGAGAAGACGAGGGAAAAATTGAAGGACGGCCCGACGCGCGAACGCGTTCGCCGCGAATTGATCGAGCGGGCTAAGTCGCAAGGATTCCGTGATTTCGCTTACGCGTTTGTCGCAAACCATCAAGCCGATCCGGACTTCAACGGCAAAAATATCGCTGAGATTACGAAGATCGTGAAGAAAAAGAGCGACGTCGACGCTCAGGCGGAGCAAGTAATCGACATTTGGCTGGCCGGAGGTGCGCAGATGGTTCTGCACAAAATGTCGGAGGGCGATGTCGAGCGAATTTTCAAGCAGCCCTTCACTATGGTCGCGGCTGATGCCGGTGTGATCGACGCCGGCAGCGCCGAGCATTCCTCATCCGCGCGGGTTCGGCAATAATGCGCGCGCCCTCGGCGTTTATGTCCGCGCGAAAAAGCTGATCGGCCTCGAAGAGGCGATCCGGAAGATGACCGCCTTGCCTGCCCAGACCTTCAATCTTTGGGATCGCGGCCTGCTGCGTCCGGGGATGGCGGCCGACCTGGTCCTCTTCGATGAGAAGACAGTGATCGACCGCGCGACATTTCAAGACCCGAAACAATACCCATCAGGTATCGATTATGTGATCGTCAACGGTAAGGTCGTGATCGATCGTGGCGCGCACAACGGCGCCAAACCCGGCAAGATTTTAAGGAGACTCCGATAATCGATCGCAGGATCACGTGAGCGGATAAACGGCAGATGGAGTACCCTGACGTAAACGGATTTTTAGCTTATAGTCGCTGTGCTCTATTCCCCGGTCTCGGGGAATCAGGCGG
Organism: uncultured Acidobacteriota bacterium; assembly: GCA_963796275.1. GTDB lineage: Bacteria > Acidobacteriota > Blastocatellia > RBC074 > RBC074 > JAKEHZ01. The sequence goes on from CAWCKY010000006.1 coordinate 928,664, forward strand.
TTCGGCTCTTGCGTCACATCTTCTTTCATCGCTACACTGAACCATCATTCCGACAAAGAGACTGAGAAATCTGCCTCATCTTCTCGCTCATTAACGAAACATTGAAAAGGTTAATTGTGAAACTCCCTGGTTTGTTGCTATTGCTGTTAGCAGGTTCGCTGCTCGTATTCGCCGACTCCGGTCGTAAGCGACCGATGGAATTTGAAGATCTCGTCGGTCTGAAGCGCGCAAGCGATGCGCAGATTTCACCTGACGGGCGCCGCGTCGCTTTCGTCCTTACTTCGTGGGACCGTGAAAACGACCGGTTCAATCCTGATATCTGGCTCACCGATGACGCGCGCCAGCCGCCGATCCAGCTGACCGCGCATGCGAGGCGCGACGATCAACCGAGATGGTCATCCGACGGGCGCCGCATCGCTTTCCTCTCCGAAAGGGCGAATGACTCCGGTTCGACCGGCGCGCAAATCTTTCTTCTCAACTTACTGGGCGGAGAGCCCGTACAACTTACCTCGCATAAATCGGCGATTCAATATTTCGAATGGTCCCCGGATAACCGCTATATAGCTTTCATAGCCGAAGAACCGCGTGAAAAGTCGAAAACGAAACTACCGATCATAGTTGACGAAGACCAACGACACGCACAGCTCTGGATCGTCGACCTCAAAACGCAGGAGGTCCGGCAATTGAGCAAGGGCAAGCGGCATATAGTCGCGTTCGACTGGTCTTCCGATGGGGCGCAGATAGTCTTCACCGCTCGCTCGACCTCCGGATTGATAGACGCTCCCACGACCGAGGTATATGTCATTCCGTCCAATTTGAAAGCTTCGCCTTATGACACGGCTGGCGCGCGGCAGATCACCAACGGCAACGGCGCCGAGTCGGAGCCGAGGTTTTCTCCCGATGGCCGCTGGCTCTCGTATCTCGCCCGCTCCGAAGGCGAAACGAGCGCCGGGCCGATGCGCATCCACATCGTATCCGCAACCGGAGGCGAACCGCGAATAATGGGGGAAGAGTTCGACGGTCACATCACCAGCCACCGGTGGGTCTCAAACGGCCAGCGGATCATGTTTCTCGCGGGATCGGGCGTGAACTCGCGCATTTACGCGGTGAGCCTGCTCGATCAAAAAACGCAGGCGATCACCCGCGATGATGGCGTGACGACCGGTTTTTCGATGACGCCAGATGCGATGAACTTCGCGTTTATTCACGAAAACCCGCGACTGGCGAGCGAGGTCGCATATCTCAACTCGCGCATTATGATCCCCATCTTCCTGACGCACCTCAACCCGCAGATCGACGAGTTCAACCTCGGTCAAGTCGAGTCGATCAGGTGGAGATCGACCGATGGCACTGAGATAGAAGGGTTGTTCGTATATCCCGTAGGATATCAGACCGGAGAGCGGTATCCGCTCTTGACCTACATACACGGTGGGCCTGAAGGCGCCTACGTCAAAAGCTTCAACGCCGGCTGGAGCGCCTTCCCGCAGATATACGCCGCGCGGGGTTATGCGGTCTTCATGCCGAATTTTCGCGGTTCATCAAATTACGGGACGAGGTTCGCTAATGCGAATACCAAACGAGCAGGCAAAGTCGATTACGAGGACGTCATGAGCGGTATCGACGATCTGATAAAGCGCGGCATCGCCGATGAGAACAGGCTGGCGGTCGCCGGATGGAGTTACGGCGGATATTTGAGCGCGTGGATCATCGGCCACACAGACAGGTTCAAATGCGCCGCATACGGCGCCGGTTTGACGAACGCGGTATCGTATTGGGGGACTGCCGACATCGTCGCGCAGCGCGAGCGTCTGCACGGCGGAACTCCGTGGGAAGCGCGCCAAATGTTTGATGAACAATCGCCGTTGACTTACCTGACCAAGGTCAAGACGCCGACCTTGATATTTCACGGTGAGAAGGACGAGCGCGTTCCCGCGAGCCAATCACAGGAGACCTATCGCACGCTCAAACGCCTGGGCGTGACGGCGCAGCTTGTTCTTTATCCGGATCAAGGCCACGGCTTGACGATGCCGAGTTATCAAATTGACAAGATGCGGCGGGAGTTTGCCTGGATTGAAAAATATGTCAACAAAACCCCGTGAGCGAATTTCACGAGGATGCAAAAAGGCAAAGGTGGGCTCCCACTGATACCGCAAACCGCGGTTATCGGTCGAGACACCGTAAAAATCCGGTTCTGCATCTTTGGTCAATTGGGCTTTTTGGGTTCCAATTCCCGGCTTCAAATAAGCGCACAGGTAGAGACCAATAAGCGGCCAAGCCGGCTGCAAATTTTGGCGATCGTGTCGCCCGTCTTGTCGAGTCCGTCTCCGGCAGCTCCACCGATACGGACTATTACTTCTTTGTTTGCGATCATAGGCAGAGTGCTCTGAATGTAGGGCAGGTTTGGTAACCCGCTACTTGTGATGAATTATGGGCAAGCTAGGACAGCCACCCTATCATTTCACAAGGGAATCCACCCAAACTTCGGCCTACTGGTCAAACTATTCCATCTTGGGTAGAATTCCTGTTTAGTTCTTCCCTCGCTCATCAAGTCAGGAGAATCTTTTGATGTCTGCAGAAAAATTGGCAATACTGGTCGGTGGCGGCCCTGCTCCCGGCATCAACTCGGTCATCTCTGCTGCAACGATCAAAGCGATCAATGAAGGCTTCGAGGTATTAGGAATTCAGGACGGCTTCAAGTGGCTGGTCAGGCGCGATGTTTCACACGTGCGCACGCTCAGCATCGATGACGTCTCGCGCATACACCTGCGCGGCGGTTCGATCCTCGGCACAGCACGGGAAAATCCGACCAAATCGGAAGAGTCGATGCTAGCCGTCGTCGATACGCTCAGGTCGCTGGGCGTCACGCGACTCGTCACTATCGGCGGCGACGATACGGCATTGTCTTCGAGCACGGTGGCGGCTCGCTCTGACATCCGGACGGTTCACGTGCCGAAGACGATCGATAACGATCTTCCGCTGCCCGCGCATATTCCGACATTCGGGTTTCAGACGGCGCGTCACGTCGGCGTGGAGCTCGTGCAGAATCTGATGGAGGACGCGCGAGCCACTCGGCGCTGGTACATCATCGTCGCGATGGGCCGGCAGGCGGGGCACCTGGCGCTGGGCATCGGAAAGGCCGCGGGCGCCACGCTGACGCTGATTCGCGAAGAGTTCGAGCAGGAGACGGTCCCCTTCGCCCGCATCTGTGACATCATCGAAGGCGCGATCATCAAGTTGCGCGCGCTCGGCCGGCCTTACGGAATAGCGGTCCTCGCGGAGGGGCTGATCGAAAAGCTTGATCCGAACGAGCTGAAGGAACTTCAGGATGTCGAGCTGGATGACCACGGCCATATCCGTTTCGCCGAAGTCGATCTGGCGCGGAAAGTGAAGGTCGAGCTCGAAGGACGATTCAAGCAGCGCCATATCCGCATCACGATCAGCAATAAAAATATCGGATACGAATTGCGCTGCGTCGACCCGATCCCATTCGATATGGCGTATTGCCGCGAACTCGGCAATGCCGCGATCCGTTTTCTCGTGAGCGGCGGCAGCGGCGCCATGGTCAGCATCCAGAACGGTAAGTTGGTACCCCTATTGTTCGCCGACATCCGCGATCCCAAGACGGGAAAGACGCGCGTGCGCAACGTCGATATCAGGGGCGAAAGTTTTCGCGTCGCGCGCGAGTATATGCTGCGGCTGGAAAATACGGATTTTCAAAATCCTCACTGGCTCGATAAACTGGCGCATGCGGGTAACATCAAGGTTGATGAATTGAAAAAGAGATTTTTGAGTAGTTGATATACGTGATAGGTGATAATTGATAGTTGATAGTTCGTATAAATTGTTGCCACAGCGTTTACGAACTAACAACTAACAACTAACAACTAACAACTATAATTATCAATTAAATGAATTATGGCTATTAAAAGACTCGGCATTTTGGTCGGCGGCGGTCCCGCACCCGGAGTAAATGACGTCATTGCCGCAATCGCGCTGAAGGCGCACGATAACGGTTGCACGCCGATAGGTTTTCACGATGGATTCGAGTGGTTGGCGGACCGCTACACCGACGAACAGCATGAGCTGACGGTTGATGAGGTATCCCGCATTCACCTTGACGGCGGCTGCATACTCGGTACATCGCGGACGGATATCACGCGCAACCCGCAGAGATTGGAGAATGCGGTTGCGGCGCTCAAGAAACTCGAGATCGAGGCGCTGGTTACCATCGGAGGTGACGATCTCGTCGCCAGTTCGCGCGCGATCGAGCAGAGCTCGGAAGGCGCCATCAAGGTTGTGCAGATACCCAAGAGCATAGACAACGATCTGCTATTGCCCGGGCCGACCACGACGCTCGGGTACGAAACGGCGCGGCATGTCGGGGTGGCTATTGTAAAAAGCCTCATGGAAGATGCGAAGACCACGGGACGCTGGTATATCGGGGTGACCATGGGGCGACCGACCGGCCATCTAACGTTGGGCATCGGCGCGGCGGCCAGTGCAACCTGCACCATTATTCCGGAAGAGTTTCCGCAAGACAGAATATGTCTCGCCGACATTTGCGATATCGTCGAAGGCTCGATCATCAAGCGCCGCGCGATGGGCAAAGGTTACGGCGTAGTGCTTTTGTCCGAAGCGTTATCGGAGCATTTCAGCCCTGAAGAGGTGACCGAGTTGCAGACTGTCGATCGCGATGCGCAGGGACAGATTCGCGTAGCCGAGATCGATCTCGGCCGAAAGGTGAAGAGCGAAGTGCAAACGAGGCTCGAGAAGCGCGCGATTAAGATTACGCTCGTCGACAAGACTATCGGATACGAACTGCGCTGCGCGCCTCCGATCCCTTACGATGCGGAGCACGCGCGCGACCTCGGTTATGTAGCGGTGAGTTACTTGCAAGCCGGTGGCTCCGGAGCGATGATCACAATGCAAGACGGGGAGTTCACACCGGTTCTTTTTAATGATGTGATCGATAACAATACCGGGCGAGGCCGGCAGCGGCCGGTTGATATTACAACCGAAAGCTATCAGGTGGCTCGCGACTACATGGTTCGCCTCAATGCGAAAGATTTTGGGGAAGCGGGCTGGGTCGAGGAATTGGCGAAAGCGGCAGGATTGAGCGTTTCGGAGTTTAAAACGCGATTCGCCAAACTTGGCCAACCATAAAAATAACATAAAGGAGTGAATAATTGAAAAAAAGCACCATTATATCGATGCTTGGCGTGCTGGCGAGCTTCGTGATTCTCGCTGGCTTGACTTTCGGTCCACGCACATCTGGTAAGGCAATAGTCGAGGCGCAGGGTTCCTCGCCCAACAAAGCCATCGCTGTGCTCTATCCGACCGAGGGGAACAAAGTTCGCGGCTGGGTCACTTTCACCAGAGATGGTGACAAGGTCAAAGTCGTCGCTGAGATCGATGGGCTTACGCCCGGCAAACACGGCTTCCATATCCATGAATTCGGTGATTGCAGCTCGAAAGACGGCGGCGCGGCGGGCGGGCATTTCAATCCTGCCGGAAAATCGCACGGCGCACCGACTGACGCGAACCGTCACGAAGGAGACCTCGGCAATATCGAAGCCGGTCAAGACGGCAAGGCGCGCGTTGACCTCTCTGACTCTGCGTTGCAACTCGATGGGGCCGGCTCGATCATCGGTCGTGGTGTGATAGTCCATTCGAATGCCGATGATTTGAAGACACAGCCGACGGGGAACGCCGGTGGACGCCAGGCTTGCGGAGTCATCGGTGCGGCCAAACCGTGAAAATAATGGATGATGAGATAATTGATAATTGATAATTGATAATTTCGTAGACACTGTGGCAACAATATAAACACATTATCAATTATCGATTATCCATTATCCATTCCAATTGCCGATTTCCAGGGAGTTTATAAATGAGACCTCTCCTACGCATCGGTCTTTTTCTCTCGTTCCTTAGCCCACTAGTATTCGCACAGGCCACAAACCACAGCCCACGAAATTCTTCGATCAGCGGACGTGTTACTGTCAGCAACAGTCCGGCGGCCAACGTCAAAGTGTCGGCCTTGGAAATTAAAGGCGATGACGGATCGAACGGTTTTTCCGTGGCGGGACTGAGTCCGGTTGAAAGACAAAGCTCCACAGCCACAACGGATGCCGAGGGGCGCTATCGCATCACCGGGTTGCCGGATGGGAGATTCACGGTGAGGGTTGACTCGGCCACTTTTGTGCCCGACGGAGAGGGAGGCGGAAAATCGCGTACGGTCGTCGTGGATGACAATGAAGAGGCGAAAAATATCGACTTCTCTCTTATTCGAGGCGGCGTAATCACGGGACGCGTCACCGATTCCCAGGGCAGACCAGTTATAGCCAGACAGGTGAGGTTGCAAAAAATCAACGAACAGGGCCAGAAGCGGGATTACAACGGGCAGTTCGGTTTTGACAACTCGACCGACGATCGCGGAGTTTATCGCCTCTATGGTTTACCTCCTGGTCTTTACATTGTCAGCTCGGGCTCTTCGTTATGGGGGAATACGGGCCGCAAATTCCCGACCACATACCATCCCGGGGTATTGAGCGAAGATCAGGCTGCGATCATCGATGTTAGAGAGGGTAGCGAGATGACCGGCGTAGACATAGCTATGGCCAGCGAATCCGCGGGGTACGAAGCTCTGGGCCGGGTGATAGACTCCGAGTCGGGGACCCCGATACCGCAAGCGTCATTGATGTGTTTCGGCATCGGAGAAGAGGGCAAAGGCGGTGTCACAGGTTTCAACGGTAATGCCAAGACCGATGCCCAGGGGAACTTCAGGTTCGCCGGCCTGCCTGCCGGTCGTTACTCGCTTGCGCTCTCTCCCGATATGGATTTCCTGACCGGTGGAATTGAATATTACATTGATGAAACTACTTTCGAGGTCGCCAACGGCAATGCAGCCGGTATAGAAGTTCGGGCTAAGCGGGGAGGGTCCATCACTGGCGTTGTGGTGGCGGACAACAACACCGCTCCCGCGCTGCGAAATAAGCTCGGTCAAATGGTGCTCTCCGCCTCCGTCTCCAGAAAAGAAGGCCAGACATCCGCGTTAAATCTCTTCTCGGGCCAAAGAACTGCCAAAATAGGCGGTGATGGTAAGTTCCGCATTTCGGGGCTATCGGCGGGAGAAGTGGAGTTCGGATTCTTTACTCTGACCGGTGGCAATCCTACCGTAGCACGCGTTGAACGGGACGGCGGCGAAATTCGCGGTAAGCTCGAGATAAGACCGGGAGAGGCGATCACTGGAGTACGAATTGTAGTTGCCTACGGCACAGGGATAATTCGCGGACAAGTAAATTTCGATGGCGAAAATTTACCGGAGGGATTGCGGATTATCGCCACCGCCAATCGGACGGGTGGCGCCCGTGATGGCGGTGGTAGCGAACAGGCCGAGGTCGATAATAAAGGTCGCTTCATAATCCAGGGCCTGGTCGATGGTGAATATGAAGTGGTGGTTCGGGCGATGGGCAACACGGTGGCTACGCCGGACGCTCTGTATAATTCCGGTTCGTCCCAGGCCAGCCCGAGCGCAACTGAGCGTGTGAGAATATCCGGCGGGGGCGAAACACAGGTGACGATCAAACTGAATATTGGTAAATGAGGATCGGAAGGATCAATTTAATGATTCAGTTGGTGAAACGGGCAACTGAAAACTAACTATTTCCGGTAGCAGTGACAATGCGACAATCAATAATTTTGCCGGCCATTTTTCTGTTGATCTCCACAGTAACGACCGTCTTCCCGCAACCATCGGCGACTTTGTCAAGACGATCAGGTGTAATCATTGGCCGCGTCCTGACCGATGACGGACAGCCCGCCGCGGATGCTCAGATTATCGCGTTCCCAGCCGGCGGAAAAATAGGCGATCATCTGCAGACGACTTGCGATGAAGAAGGCAATTTCAAACTCACTTCATTGCGATCCGGAGCATACTCGATCCAGGCTTCTTCACCGGGTTATACCACGCCGCAGATTTCAACCGACGCGCGCGTTTATCGGGCCGGCGAGAACGTCCTCATCAGTATGGTCAAAGGCGGTGTGATAACCGGCCGCATCACGGATGCGCAGGGCGAACCGGTAGTCGGCGTGACCGTCCAAGCGCAAAAAATCCGTGATCTCGAGGGCCGACGCGGATCGCCGTTCTCCAATAACCCCACGGATATCTTCGGCCGGCGTACAGATGATCGCGGGATATATCGCATTTACGGGCTTGAACCCGGCGTTTATCTGGTCAAGGCCTCCGGCAGCACATCCGCATTCTTTCAGGCGCTCGAAGGAATGGGCACGACGACGCGTGAAACGCCCACCTACTATCCTTCTTCAACTTTTGATGCAGCAGTCGAAGTCACGGTCAGAAATGGGGAAGAGCTGACCGGCATCGACATTCGCCATCGCAGTGAGCGGGGTTACGCGGTCAGCGGGACGCTTGTGGGCGAACTTGAAACCGACAACCTGTTCAACGCCGTCGCGATCGGATTACGAAATCCCGCCAATGGAAATCTGGAGGCGATGTCGGCAGGGCTCGCATCGGGAAAATTTTCAATCTTCGGCGTGCCGAATGGTGAGTACGAGGTTATCGCGTTTCGCAGCAATGAGAGTAATGATCGGAGCTCATCCGTTCCTCGCCGCGTGACGGTGAGGGGAGCTGATGTTGGCGGAATCGAATTGAGATTGCTCAAACTCGGCTCCATCGGTGGACGAGTCATTATCGAGACGGCCGGGGCGATCGAGGGATGCGCCAAAGAAGAGCCGGCAATTCCCGAGGATATCTCGCTCCGGGCGCAGCGAAGCGAAAAGGGGCAGACCACGACGATACTCGCGGAATTCTCCATGGGGTTAGGTGGGGCAATAGATTTAAGTGTGCCGAATGACAAGGGCGAATTCGTTTTGAGGAATCTTGATGCGGGACGGCATCGCATTATCGCCGACCTGCCTGGTGAAAACTACTACGTTCGCTCGGTCACACAGGCGACCGCTTCGCAGGCGCGGCGAGCGGCGAATGCGACCATGGACCTGACGCGCAACGGCATCTTACTCAAGCAAGGCGATTCGATCAGCAATGTAAAGATAGTCATCGCGCCGGGAGCCGCAAGTCTCCGGGGCCGCGTCGTTTCCGGTAAAGAGTCGCAAGCGAATGCGCCCGCGAGACCCAGAATGCGCGTACATTTGATCCCGGCGGAGCCTACGGCGGCCGAAGACGTACAGCGTTATTACGAAGCCGCATTGCGCGCCGATAACTCATTCGACTTTAAACATCTGGCGCCTGGCAAGTACCTATTGCTTGCGCGCCCGGTGGCGGAGAACGAGCCGGCCGACGTGCCAGATCGCCAGGTGGCGTGGGATGCGGCAGAGCGTGACAAGCTGCGGCGCGAAGCCGAGGGATTGAAGAATGAGATCGAACTAAAACCCTGCGGGCAAGTGAATAATTACGAGCTGCGTTTTTAATCAGATTTTGCCATGGTACTCGCCTCTGTGGCCAATCACTCAACTTTCGTAAAGACTCGCTTGGATTCGTACGACATTTTCTGGTCGTCGATAAAGTAATCCACCGTCAGGCTTTTTCCATCGGTAGCGAGCGTCCATTTGCGTGTTATCTGATTGACGGGTTTACCGTCAACGCTAATTTCATCGACAATCAGTATTCCCTGACCGTTTGGAAGCCACGAGGCTTTGCGTTTGCCTTTCGCGTTCGGCGGAGCCGGTGGCGTGAAATCAGCCTCTTTGCCATCGAGCATGTAGGTCTCGTTAACGTTCTGCTCGCCACCCCTGGTAGTCTTCAGGTGCGCCTCCATCTTAATCTGGTCGCCGTTCTGCATGATGGTCATCGTCTGTTCCAGACCCGCCGGATTGCTGAAGCTCTTATTCTTGTCGAGCGCCCATTTGCCACCGAAATTCGGTTTGGTTGCGGAGAAGCAGATGACGGAAACTAATAGCGCAGTGGGAATAATCGCAAGATTGAATCTCATATTCGGCACCTCGTCGGAAATAGCTTTTAGTTTTCAGTTTTCAGTTTTCAGAACGGTAATCATTGGTGACTAAAAACTTAAAACTAAAGTGACTGCACAGTCTCTTCGCCGCGTTAGCGGCGGTTGATTGTAGCCGTGGGTTTTAACCCACGGTGGCCGTAGATTTTTTCACGTCGCGTCAGCGACGGTTGAATTCAGGCGTCGCTAAAGCGACGCGGGTATATCCTTCAAGCCTTCCGTGGGTTAAAACCCACGGCTACAATCAACCGCCGCTAACGCGGCGAAAAGGCTGTGCATCCACTTTAGTTTTTGGTTTTTAGTCACCAATGATTACCGTTCTGAAAACTGAAAACTGAAAACTGAAAACTATTCTTCTCACTTCGATCCAATGCAGTAAAGATTCTTTTCGCCGCGCATGAATATCATCCCGTTGGATATAGCGGGCGAAGCGTAGACCGGCTCGCCGACCGAATTGGTAGCGAGTACTTCGTGCTTCGGACCGGCTTTTATAACGTACGTATCGCCGTCTTCGCTCGTGAGCAATATTTTGCCGTCAAATGCTACCGGAGAAGCCGTAAAGGTGGCGGGTACCGGTATGCGGCCGCCTTCATAAACTATCTTGCCGGTCTTGGCGTCGAGACAGGTCAAGATGCCACGGTCCGTCATAAGGTATATGTAGTCGCCGTACAAGATCGATGAAGGTACGTACGCGGTCCCTTTTTCGTACTGCCAGACGACGTTTGAGCTATTCGAAATGTCGCCCGTGCCGCCCAGCTTGATAGCCATCGCCTTCTTCGCAGGAAACCCCGCATAGACGAAGACCATGCCGTGACCGGCGAGAGGTGTCGGAATAGCATTACTGCCGTGTCCCTTCGCCTGCCACAATTCCTTTCCGGTTTTGGGATCGTACGAGATAACCAATTCATTGCCGCTCGTGATCAGCTCTACACGCTGAGAAGCCTTGACTATCAGCGGCGTCGACCAGCTCGCCTGAACTTTGCGCGTGACTTTCCATACTTCTTTACCGTTCTTCTTATTCAGCGCAACTATGAATGACTTCTTTCCCTCATCCTCATCGCACTGCAGTATAACCAGGTTCTCGAAAATCAAAGGCGATGATCCCGGCCCCATTCCGACATTGGCGATCTTGCCGATCGGCGTCTTCCATATCAACTTGCCGGTAAAATCGTAACAATACAATCCGTCGCCCTCGCCGCCGAACCAGGCATAAACGTAGGCGCCATCGGTCGCCGGCGTCGGGGCGGCATAACTGCCTTTGCGATGGCGGTTATCGTAGACGGTCCCTTCATATGCCGTTTGGTCCCAAAGTACTTTGCCGGTTGCTCGATCGATGCAGAGCAGCTTGAATATGTGCTTACGATTTGCCCCGACGCTGTCGGGATGGACGAATACTTGTCCTCCGAGGTTGTGCTCGACGGCCTTGGCGCCGGCGGCAATTTCGCCTTCAACGTCGGTTGTGAGAAAAACTTTGTTCCCCCAGACAATCGGTGAAGAGTGGCCTTGACCCGGTATCGCCGTTCTCCATTTGATGTTCTTGCCGGCCTCCCATTCGATCGGGACATCAGTTTCGTTGGAAAGCCCAGTCCCTTCAGGGCCGCGCCATTGAGACCAGTTGGAGGTGTTGAGTGTGAAGCCTGAAGTCGTGAGTGTGAGCAGAGATATGGCCAGCAGGCAGACTGATAATAAGACCAGCCTCAATGCTGATATTCGCTTCATAATTAGGGTACTCCTGTTTTGATAATTCGCAGGATTAGATCACGGTCAGGTGATTTCTCGATTATTCCATCTAAAAGCACAAACAAAAAGAGCAAAAGAGGGAGAACAAAAAATTACCTTCTCAAATTTCGCGTCTAATATCTCGTCTTTACGGTATGAAACCTGAATGTGCCCTGAATATTTGATCGGCTTTCGCTATTTCTTCGAATTCTGCGCAGATTGTTCTGAAATTCCGAACAGGTGATTTTGTCCGCGCACAATTATCATTCCACCTGAAATGGCGGGCGTGGCCATCAACACCTCACCCATCGGATTGGTTGAAAGCAGTTCGTATGTTGCACCGGCTTTGACGACAAAAATATCGCCGTCTTCACTCGCGAAGTAAATCTTGCCGCCTGAGGCGACCGGCGATGCGCTGTATGCCCCGCCTTTGCCGCCGATGCGTTCCTGATAGATTCGTTCGCCGGACTTAGCATTATATACAGTCATCACCCCACTATTTGAGCAGACGTAAAGATAGTCGCTATAAATGACCGGCGTCGGCATATAGCTGCCTCCCCGCTGTACGCTCCAGGCTACCGATTCATTGGAGGTCTTTCCATCCTTTAGCGATATGTCGCCTGCGGCAGCGCCCTGCCTGATGGCATAGATGGGTTGATTAGGTCTGTAGCTGTTGCAGATGAAGATCAGGCCATGAGCCGCGACCGGCGTCGTCGCCGTAACTTCAGGATTTCCGACGAGCTGCCACAACTCTTTACCGGTCATCGGATCGTAACCGCGTGCCGCTTTCGTGGCATTGGTCACGAGCTCGACCCGCTGTTTGCTTTCAACTATTGTCGGTGAGCCCCACGATGGGATCTCTGCGCGGGGAGTGCGCCAAACCTGTTTGCCATCTTTCAGGTTATAAGCGGCGATGAATGAGCCCTTCTGAATGTCGCATTGCACGATGACCAGATCTTTATAGATGATCGGCGAACTGGCTGCCGCCCATTGATAATCGGGATCGAAGAACCATCCGGCATCGAGCACTCCCAGGTCCTGCTTCCATTGCAAATTCCCTTTGAGATCGTAGCAGTAGAGACCTTCCGAGCCGAAGAATGCGACCACGTACCTTCCGTCGGTGGCAGGCGTAGAGTTGGCGAATGTAGATTTGATGTGGCGTTTGGTCTTCGGAACGCCTTCGATTGCGATGCGCTGCCAGTGGATTTTGCCCGTCTTTCGCTCAAGGCAATAGATTCTCCAGGAGTGCTTCGACATATCATCAGCGGTATCCACGTCGCCGTACAGGCCGTGGCGAAAATATGATTTGGGGTCGCTGCTGACTGCGGTGGTTATGAAAACTTTCTCCTCCCAGACGGCGGGGCTGGAGTGGGACAATCCCGGTATCCGCACCTTCCAAGCGATGTTGATATTCTTCTCAGCGTCCCATTTCACGGGCGCCGGTTTATCGTCGGCGACTCCGGAAGCGTTATGACCCCGGAACGAAGGCCAATTTTGAGCGGAGACCGGCGCCGTGCAAATGGCGACCGGGAGCACAAGCGCAGTGATTATATGGCGAAGCAGATTTCTTTGGTGTATTAGCATACCTAGTATCTTCATCATTCTTCAGTCAAAATTCTGTCAAGGTTGTAATTCGCGTACAATCTTATTTTGCTACCACTTTTTTCGTTTCAGTCAGTCCGTTTGGTCCTTTAATCGTTAATCCGACGACCTTGTCGGCTTCAAGTTTGAACACACAGGTGAAACTCGCGGCACCGTAAATCTCAAAGGTGTGCTTCTCCGATGGAACTAAAGTCAGCTCCTGCCCCACGGGCCCGCCGACCAGCTTCCCCTCTTTGATTTTGAAGGTGAATTCGACATTATCGTTTTGGTAGACGCCTTCGTATATTTTCAACGTCTCGGCGTCGATCTTATATTCGACTTTCGGTTTTGGCTTTGCGCCTGCATTTTTGAGCAGATCCGCAATTTCTTGATGTCCGTTTTTTTCGGCGGCCGTCAGATATGCTGTCAGATTCTCGGGAGTGAAGCCGCTCAATTCCAGGACGCTTTTGACCACGCTCTTCTTCCCCTGATTGACGGCGGAAGACATCACCAGTTCTTTGCTGCGAGCGCCTTTTTCGAGCAGAAGTTTGACGATCGGGCCATGATCTTTCATGACAGCCCAGGAGACCGGCGGCGAGTTATAAAATTTATCCATGATATTTATCTCGGCTCCGGCATCGAGGAGTAATTGCACGACCTCGACATTGCCGCGGTCACAGGCGAAAAATAACGGCGTCGCGCCGTATTCTGTTTTCGTATTAACATCTGCGCCCTTCGCGAGAAGCGTCTTGACGGCTTCGACATTGCTTTTACGAGCAGCCAATATCAACTCTTCGTTGATGGTCTGCGCGTGGATGCCGAGCGGAGCCAGCTGAACTAAAAGCAAAATGAGGATGCGTCGTATCTGCATTTCTTTACCCCACCTGAAAATTTTTCATGTTTCGAAATTGAACATGAAACCAGTATTTATCCAGATTTGTATTCCGGGTTCCAATTTAGCAAATTTCAGGAATCTAATCGGCTAGCTGCAAAAACGATATAAAATACAGGAAAGTTTCGGGAAACGCGCCCCTTGAACTGTCATCCACATCAAACTATAGTTTTACTTTCTTCATATCGGTTTAGGAGTCAACATAACGATCTCGCAGAACTATAAGTAGATGGACGGGACTTTCAGGATTTGTCAGAGTTTCGGGACTCGGTGTAATCTTGAAAAATCCTGCTAGTTATGTCTATTTTCACAAGAGAAAAACGCGCAACCCGAAAACGCGCAACTGAGTATATAGAATTAGTGCTTATGAATGAAAGAATTTTATCGACTCGCGTTGGGAATCAGACTATGAAAGTATCAATCAAAAATGTATTCCTCTTATCCCTAACCCTGAGTATGGTTTTTTTCGCGGCTCCGACCGGAATGGCACAATCGCCCGCGCGCGCTAAAAGCGGCAGCGATTGGGCCGATTCGCGCGGTCCGGCGCGCGACGGCATCTCGCTCGAAAAAAATCTGCCCGAGAAGTGGTCACGCCAGGGCGAGAACCTATTGTGGAAGGCTCCATACGGCGGGCGCTCCGCACCCATCGTCATGAACGGGCGGGTATTCATGTTCAATTCCGCCGGAACCGGCGAAACGATGCAGGAGCGCGTCCTCTGTTTCGATGCCGAGACGGGCAAGAAGCTCTGGGAATATCGCTTCAACGTCTATTCGACCGACGTGCCCCCGCGCCGCATCGCCTGGTCTTCACCCGTGGGCGATCCCACGACGGGCAACGTATACGCGTTCGGCGCGACTGCCGAACTGGTGGCGCTCTCGAATGACGGCAAACCGCTCTGGTCGCGCTCGTTGACCGATGAATACGGATCCTGGACGACGCACGGCGGGAGAACCGTATCACCGATCATCGAAGGAGATCTGGTCATCGTCAGTACGGTGACCGACGGCTTCAGCGACATCGCGTCGCGGCGACACAGATACTATGCCTTCGATAAACGCACCGGCGAATGCGCCTGGATCAGCACGCCGGGCGGTCGGCCCTTCGACACGACCTATTCGACACCGGTCGTTGCCACTACCGGTGGCACACGACTGCTGATCGCCGGCGGCGGCGACGGTTCGGCCTCGGCGATGAAGGTCAGCACCGGCGAACCGATCTGGAACTTTCCGATGTCGAAACGCGGCATCAATCCCGGGGTCGTAGTGAAAGACGGCATCGCCTACATCACGCATCAGGAAGAGAACCTGGACACGAGTGAGATGGGACAGCTGGCGGCGATCGATATAACGGCGAAAGGCCCGATCAACAAAACATCGAACAAAGACAAAATCAAATATGCATTAACGAATTACCAGCTCGGCCCGTCATCCCCCGTCATAGTGGGCAATACGCTTTACGCCGTGACGGCGGAATCCAGTCTCCATGCTTTCAATACCGCCGACGGGAAACTTATTTGGGAGCACAAACTGGGCACGATTCAGAAGGCCTCGCCGGTTTACGCTGACGGCAAAATCTACGTCGGGACTGAAAACGGTAAGTTTTACATACTGAAGCCGGGTCCGACCGGCTGTCAGGTTCTGGATGAAGAAGAACTGGAGTCAGTGGATAAGGTCGATCTCAAGACGGCTGAAGGCGATGAGATGATCGCATCGAATGAGCAGATCATCGCCGCGGTGGCCGTTTCGCGCGGCCGCATCTACCTGGTCTCGACCAAGAATATCTATGCCATCGGCAAGAAGCAGAGTCCGGCCTTGCCGCCTGTGCTTGAGCAAGTGGATAAAGCGCCCGCTGGCGCCGCCGTGGCACACGTCCAGATCTTTCCCGCCGAACTGGTGATGAAGCCCGGCGAGACGAAGAGTTTCAAGATTCGATTGTTCGACGATCATGGCCGATTCATCCGCGAAGAATCGAACGCACAATGGTCGCTCGACGGATTGACGGGAGAAGTCGCGGGTAGCAAATTCACGGCCGCGAGCGACAGCGGACCGCGCGGCGGACAATTGAAAGCTACGGTAGGCGACGTCACCGGCATTTCGAGGATCAGGGTCATTCCCGCCTTCCCGTTCTCGGAAGATTTCACCAATGTGCCGGTTGACAAGGCTCCATCCTATTGGCTCAACACTGACGGCACGCCGATCAAATACAGCGTGCGCGAAATGGATGGCAACAAAGTTCTGGTCAAGAAGCCCGACAACGGCATTTTCAAGCGTACACGCTCGCCTCTGAGCGCTGGCAGCGTGTCGGACTACACGATTGAAGCCGATGTGCGCGCCGTCGAGAAGCGCCGCCAGATGGGTGACGCGGGCGTCGTCGCTCAACGTTACGAATTGGTCCTTTTCGGCAATATACAGAAGATCGAATTGCGCTCGTGGCAGATCGAAGAGGCGCGCACATTCAGCAAACCGTTCGCGTGGAAAGCCGATACCTGGTACCGGTTGAAGCTTCAGGTCGAGAGTCTGCCAGGCGGCAAGACCCGGGCCCGGGGCAAGGCCTGGCCGGTGAGCGAAACCGAGCCGTCCGATTGGCTGATAGAATGGACCGATCCGATCGGGAATCGTGTCGGAAGCGCAGGTGTCTTCGCTGACAGCGCAAATGAACTCTATATTGATAACATCAAGGTGACGCCTAATAAATAATCCTGAATTCATAGTTATCATTTATCAGTTTTCGATTGAGACGTCTTACTGAAAACTGAAAATTGAAAACTGTTTTCTGAGGGAGTCAAATGATCAAGTTAAAACACGCAATTTTATTGTTACTCGGAACCATCCTACTGACCGTCTATTTCTGCGTGCCGTCGAGTAAATTCGCCGCTGCCGATACCAGCAGCAGTGATTGGCCGATGTGGGGCGGGACGCCGGACCGCAACATGGTTTCACAAATTAAGGGGCTTCCGGCGACCTGGGATGTTGCAAAAAAGACCAACATCAAATGGGTGGCGTCGCTCGGCTCCCAAAGCTACGGCAACCCGGTCGTCTCCGGCGGCTATGTCTTTCTCGGGACTAACAATGAAGGGCTGCGCGACCCGAAGCAGGCAGGCGACCGCGGCGTGCTGATGTGCTTCCGTGAATCCGACGGTGAATTTATGTGGCAGATCACGCATGAAAAAATGGCATCCGGAAGGGTTAACGATTGGCCTTTTCAGGGAGTAGCTTCATCACCGGCCGTCGAGGGCGATAAAATCTATTATGTCTCGAACCGCGCCGAACTGGTCTGCGCTGATACCCAGGGGTTCAACGACGACGAGAACGATGGGCCGTTCAAAGAAGAGAAAGTCACCGGCAAAAAAGACGGCGATATCGTCTGGAAGTTCGATATGGTCGAAGAGGTCGGCTCGCATCCGCACAACCTGGCGAACAGTTCGCCCGTTATATACGGCGATCTGATCTTCGTAAGCACATCTAACGGTCAGGATGAGAGCCACGTCAATGTCCCCTCGCCAAAGGCTCCCTCGATTGTTGCGGTTAACAAGAAGACCGGCAAGCTCGCCTGGGAGGCAAACAACGTCGGAGATAAAATATTGCACGGACAGTGGTCATCCGCCGCTGTCGGTAAGATCGGCGATGTCGTTCAGGTAGTCATCGGAGAAGGCGATGGGAAGGTGCGCGGATACGAAGCCGCAACCGGCAAATTGCTTTGGGAGTTCGATACCAATCCGAAGGAGTCCACCTGGCCGAAGACCCGCAATGAGATCATCGCCACACCGGTCATCTTTGACAATAAGGTCTACCTGGCCAACGGGCAGGACCCCGAGCACGGCGAGGGCGTAGGTCATCTATACTGCATCGATGGGACGAAACGCGGTGACATCACGAAAGATGGTCTGGTCTGGCACTTCGATAAGATCCGCCGCTCGATCTCGACCGGTGCGCTGCACGATGGCTTGCTCTATTATCCGGACTTCAGCGGCTTCCTACATTGCATCGATGCGAAGACCGGCACGGAGCTGTGGCAGCACGATATGTTTGCCGCGATCTGGGGATCGCCGCTCGTGGCCGATGGCAAAGTTTATCTCGGCGATGAGGATGGCGATGTCGTCATCATGCAGGCCGGCAGAGAGAAGAAGTTGCTGGCCGAAATAAATATGGGCAGCTCAGTCTACTCGACCCCGGTCCCGGCGAATGGGACGCTCTTCATTATGAACCGCAACCAGCTCTTTGCGGTGGCGGGTAAGGCGTCACCGGCCGAGAAAGCATCAAATAAATAATTGATAGTTGATAGTTAATTGATAATTGATAATGGTGTCGGCTACCGATAACCCAATATTGAATGCTATTTCATCAAACACCCATTATCATTTATCAATTAACTCCCGACTCTTAACTATCAACTATCAACTATCAATTTTCTTCGTCTCCACCCGACCGAACCCCGCAATAGATGCAGTTTTTCGATTTTTATCCTCGCACACGAGTTACCTTTGGCGCCGGCGTATTCGAGCGTCTGGGCGAATTTGCAGGGGGACTCGGATTTCGTCGTACACTGCTGGTCGCGGATACCGGCATGGTCGGCGCCGGTTACGTTGCAGAGGCCGCGAAGCTGCTCGCGCAGGCCGGCATAGAGGTAATAACCTTTCACGAATTCGCCGAAAATCCCGACAGCGCGATGGTCGAGGCCGGCCGCGCGTTCGCCGCGACCGCGAACATCGATTCGATCATCGGGCTTGGCGGCGGCAGTTCGTTGGATTGCGCCAAAGGGATCAATTTCGTGCTGACCGGCGGTGGGACGATGCGCGATTATTGGGGGTACGGCAAAGCGTCCCGCCCGATGCTTCCGATGATCGGTATTCCGACAACGGCAGGTACCGGCAGCGAAGCGCAATGCTACGCGCTGATCAGCGATGCCCAGACTCACGTGAAGATGGCGTGCGGAGATGCGAAAGCCGCATTCACGATCGCCATTCTCGATCCGCGATTGACCGTGACTCAGCCGGCAAGCCTGACGGCGACCGCGGGGTACGATGCCATTTCGCACGCGGTCGAATCATATGTGACGACTAAACGTAGCCCGGTCTCAGCGATGTACGCGCAGGAAGCGTGGCGGCTTCTCGAAGCGAATTACGAGCGCGTCCTGGCCGATCCTGAAGATATCGAAGCTCGTGGAGCAATGCAGATCGGAGCTTATTATGCGGGAGTCGCCATTGAAAATTCGATGCTCGGCGCGACGCACGCATGCGCAAATCCATTGACCAAAAATTACGGCACTTCGCACGGAGTGGCGATCGCCGTTATGCTGCCACACGTCGTGAGATGGAACTCGACCGACGTCGCCGATGATTACCGGCTATTGATGCGAATCTCTTCGCGTAACGGCCGCGATCACGGAGAGGACCTCGCTCGTCGATTGGACGAGCTTCGCAGGGCCGGCGGGTTGCCGGAGAGTCTGAGCGCGATCGGTGTGCGGGGAGAGGAAATACCGATGCTGGCGGAGGAGGCGGCAGAACAATGGACGGGCAAGTTCAACCCGCGAAACTGGAACGTTGAAGCAGCGAAGGAGGTTTATAAATTAGCGATATGATTGAGATGATCCTTACCGAAAAAAATCAGAGTGACCGAAGTCAGAAGGGAGCACTTATCAGGCGGGCAATGCGACTATTCCGTTTCCCATCATCTGCCTTTTATCTTCCTTCGGTTTTCTGCCTGTTGATTTTCTGCTCTGCGAATTCTCAATCCCCCGATTCATGGCCGCAATTCCGCGGCAACTACAATCTGACCGGCATTGCGCGGTCCCAGCCGCCGGCCGATCTTAAACTGCTCTGGACGTATGACGCAGGTGACATTATCGAATCATCTGCCGCGATCGCCGGCGGCACGGTCTACGTCGGCACCGGCAAAAGCGAGCTGATTTCCGTGGACTTGTCGAGCGGAAAATTGAAATGGAAGTATTCGACCAAGGAGCCGGTCGGCGATTCATCCCCGGCGGTCGGCGGCGGCATGGTCTTCGTGGGCGATCTTTCCGGGGTCTTTCACGCGGTCAATGCGAGTGACGGTAAGGGAGTCTGGACTTATAAAACCGGCTCCGAGATCAAATCTTCACCGGTCATCGTCGGAGACCGGGTACTGATAGGTTCCTATGATGGCAGCCTCTATTGTTTCAACGCGCGCGATGGAAAATCGGTTTGGAGTTTCAAGACCGATAACTTCGTGCACGGAACGCCGGCAGTGGTCGATGGCATCGCCTACATTGCCGGTTGCGATGAGATATTCCGGGGAATTCGCGTCAGTGACGGCAAAGAGGTGATGAAGATGCCGGCGGGAGGTTACACCGGAGCGTCGCCGGCTATGGTCGATCAATCGGCCTATTTCGGTAATTTCAATAACGAAGTGGTCAAATTGAACCTGCGCACGCGCCGGCAGGTTTGGCGTTATTCGCATCCGAGGCGCCAGTTTCCCTTCTATTCTTCGCCCGCTGTCGTTGACGGAAAGGTGGTGCTCGGCGGCCGCGATAAGATGGTTCACTGTTTGGATGCGGCGACCGGCAAAGCTATCTGGACCTTTACGACGAAGTCGCGCGTCGAGTCATCGCCGGCGGTATCAGGCGGACGCGTCTATATCGGCTCGAATGACGAACGGTTCTACGTATTGGACCTTGCCAGGGGAACGAAGTTGTGGGAATTCACGGTCGGCTCGCCCGTCTCGGCGTCCCCCGCTATCGCGAATGGAAAGATTGTGATCGGTTCGCAGGATGGGAAGCTTTACTGCTTCGGTTAAGCACCGGAGAGATGAGTGCCTCGAGCGGTAGCGATCGAATCATTATCAGCCGGTCAATAACGAAAGTTCGCTCGTTACCGCCCGCAAAGTTACTGATAGTTCCTCTTCATTACGCCAAGATTACGCCAAGGAGTGCCATCAATGTGTAAACTAGCAATTTTTTGTCTGAAGGCTTTGTGTATCTCCGCCATTTGCCTTCTAGGCGTCAATCGCTTCATCGCGGATGTCTCTGCCGAGAACGCTCCGCAACCCCTCGCCTCATATAAGATCGAAGTAAAGCTCAAACCCGATGAGAGAGAGCGGCCTAAAGATCTCGAGGGCAGGCAAAAGCTGACCTGGCTTAACGATTCACCGGACATTATCAGCGACCTCCAATTTCATCTCTATCTCAACGCCTTCAAGAACGAGAAGAGCACATTTTTCAAAGAATCGGGCGGACAATTGCGCGGCGACAGAATTCAGCCGGGCGAATGGGGTTGGATCGATATCAAAGAGATGAAGATCGACGGCGGGGAGGATTTGACTTCGAAGATAGAGTTCATTCATCCCGATGATGACAATGCCGATGACCAGACCGTGATTCGCGTTCCGCTCGCGAAGCCGATCAATCCCGGCGAAAAGATCACGCTCGACATCAAATTTACGGCGAGACTGCCGCGCGTTTTCGCGCGCACCGGTTATTGGGGCCGGTTCGCCCTGGTTGGACAGTGGTTTCCGAAGATCGGCGTGTGGGAGTCGGCCGGCGAGCGGCGCAGAACAGTCGCCGGGTGGAATTGCCACCAGTTCCATGCCTATAGCGAGTTTTACGCGGACTTCGGTAATTATGACGTCACAATCACAGTTCCGGCCGCATACAAGGGTAAGATCGGCGCCACCGGCAAATTGATATCAGAGATATACAATCAGGATGGTACGCTCAATTACACATTCAGCCAGGCCAACGTCCACGATTTCGCGTGGACGGTCGATCCCAACTATCTGGTCGTGATCCGCCAATTCAAAGCGGACGAGCAGGTAAAAGATGAGGAGATCAACGAATGGGCGCGCCGTCTGAACCTTTCTCAGGATCAGATCAAACTCAAAGATGTTTCGGTCACGTTGTTGATTCAACCGGAACACCGCGAGCAGATCGATCGCCACTTCGCGGCAGCGTTCAGTGCGATTAAGTATTTCGGCCTGTGGTACGGGAAATACCCCTACGAAACACTGACCATCGTCGATCCGCCATACAACGGCGGCGGCGCGAGCGGAATGGAATATCCGACATTCATCACCGCGGGCACGTCGTGGTGGCCCGGGCGCGATCAAAACCCCGAAGGCGTCATCGTCCACGAGTTCGGCCACCAGTTCTGGCAGGGGATGGTTGCCAATAATGAATTCGAAGAATCGTGGCTCGATGAGGGATTCAATACGTACTCGACGGCCAAGGTATTGCAGCGGGCATATGGGGCGGATCGGTTTCCCATCAGATTGATGGGCATTCCCCTGTTCTACCTGCCGGTTGAGATTCCTCATCCATATGAAAATCGCATTTTTACGCTGCAAGGGAAGTTCAATGATCCGATTTTCACGCCGACCTGGAAGTTTTATGACCAGATGAGCTGGGGGTTGAACTCCTATCCCCGACCCGGGCTGGTTATGAGTACACTCGAAGGTTATCTCGGCGAAGAGATCATGTCGCGCGTTATGCGCGAGTATCATCAGAAGTGGCGCTACCGGCATCCGGCGTCGCAGGATTTCTTCGACGCGGCCAACGCCGTTACGCGGCAGGACCTCAACTGGTTTTTCGATCAATTCGTAAAAGGCATCGGTACGCTAGATTATGAGATCGCTGAAGTGAAGAGCGTCCGATCGAGGACGGCGGAGGGGATCTTCGAGAAGGAAGGGCAGAAGACCGAAGTCAAAGCGGATGAGAGGTTGGAGAGCAGCCAGTCGTTCGAGACCGAGGTGGCGGTGCGCCGCGCCGGCGAAGCTTATTTTCCATACGAACTGCTCGTGAAATTTCGCGACGGCAACAAAATTTTTGCCAAACCTATTGCGTTGCGGGAGGGAATGATCGAATATTTGTTCGAAGATACTCGCACCGGAAGGAAATGGAATGAATCCTGGGTCATCAGTGACCGCTGGAAGAAGTTCAAATTCACGACCCCATCCGAGCTGGAATTCGCACAGCTTGACCCGGAAGAAAAAATCCTTCTCGATTCGAATTTGACCAACAACAGTAAAACCACCTCTGCATCGGGCGCAGGCGCGGCCACGCGCTGGGCTTCGGGAGCCATGTTCTGGCTGCAGGCGTTGCTACAGCTCGTTAGCGCTCTGGGGTGAAGGAGGATGGAGGATGATCAGGTCGTTTTTTATCGGGCTCCTGCACGCCAGCCGGAGCTGGAAAATGATGCTGCTGCTTCTCGTTGCCAATAATCTATTTACACTCCCGTTAGTCGTGCCCATTTTCTGGCTGGTGGCGCTCACCACTGGCCAAACACTTACCGCCGACAGGATGTTCGCCGGTAATCTCGATGCCAGATGGATAATCGATGTCATCAATAATCAACTGCCTGGATTCTCACTCGAATCGACTGGGATACAGATCGGCACGTCGATCGCGGTTATGGGCCTCATCTATCTATTGTTGAATACATTCTTGGCTGGCGGAATTATCGAGGTCTTTGCCGTGGATTATGGGCATTTCACGATGCGAAGATTCTGGGCAGGCTGCGGCGCATACTTCTGGCGCTTCTTCCGCCTTATGCTTATCTCTTTGTTCTTTTACGGAGGCGCCGGGTTCATCTACTTTGTGATACGGGGGACGGTCAACGGCTCTGCCGCACAGTCGACGTCGTATGAATCGTTTCTCTACCAGAGGTGGGGAACGCTGCTGCTACTCATCGTGATGTTGGGCTTCGTTAATATGCTCTTCGACTACGCCAAGATCCGTACGGTGGTGGACGATAGCCGAAGTATGTTTCGTGAAACTTTCATTGCCCTTGGGTTTTCATTGCGGCATTTCCTCAGCGTATCAGTCCTTTATTTGGTTATTGCAATTATCGGCATAGTGCTCTTTCTCTCGCTCGCCTGGTTACGTGATTCGATCGATCAATCGTCGATTATTACCCTGATAGCGGCGATATTACTGGGGCAAACGGCGATCGCCGCGCGCATGTGGACGCGGCTGACATTCTATGCGGCCGAGCTCGATTTTTACCGGCGCTATAAACCGAAAAAGATTCGGCCCCTGCCGTCCGAGCTCACTGCAGATACGGATACTCCTGAGGCGATTGACGAGGGAGTGGTAGTAGGTGTGGTGTCCGGATTCCGAAATCCGGAATCCTTTATTCCAGCGCCAGAAGAAGAGTTGGAGGCGCATCTGCATTCCCGCTCGATCAACCCGCATGAGAGTGAAAATAAGGAGAGCCGATGAAAAAGTTTCGTTCGGCGATGAAGATTCTAATGGCGAGCCTATACATAGCCGCAGGTATTAATCATTTTCTCCGGCCAGAGATGTATCTGCGCATCATGCCGCCATATCTTCCGTGGCCGATGTTCCTCCAATACCTGGCGGGATTCTTTGAAGTTGTGCTCGGGGTATTTCTGTTTTTTCCGAAATACACGCGTCTGGCTGCGTGGGGATTGATCGCCCTCTTGATCGCGGTCTATCCGGCCAATATTCATATGGCGGTTAACAGTCATCTTTATCCAGAGTTATCGGCGGTGCTCCTTTGGGCCAGGCTGCCGCTTCAGTTTGTTTTGATCGCCTGGGCATGGTGGTATACGAGGGAAGATTGGGCGAAAAATCTATGACGCCTGGGATATCAGATAAAATATATTTATCTGAGGATAGCGGAGCGTTTGGAGTGCGTCGTCGGGGATAACTACCTGCGAGTTCATCACGTTATTTGATATTGTTCTAGCCCACGAAGCGGGCTAGAACAATATTAAGAACTTAATTTCCAGAGTACTTAGTACTTTGGCAACTAAGTCTTCAGATATCTTGAATTATCGGGCAAAACGTTCTGATAATGACGATTCAATTTGTTTCTCGCAGACTCGATCGAAAATTGCCAGTTGATTTTGATCTTCTTTTCGTTACGTTCTTTGATAATCGCCGAGACATCTCTCTCCAGTTGCTTAATAGTCGGGATGCGCCGGTTTAAACACTGACGCGCCACCGCCGAGAATTCACACTCGATCATGTTGAGCCAACTGGCAGACTTGGGCGTATAGTGAAACTCGAAACGTTGCGCCAGCGCAAAGGCCTCCGCCGCCGGCAAGTTTTGATAGAAGGAACCGGCGTGGTGGGTGTTTAAATTGTCCAGCACGAGTCGAATCTTTTTGGCCTCCGGATATGCTGCTGCCAGTCTCTGAGCGAACTGCGTGAACTCTTTCTTAGTACGTTGCCAAGAGACCTGCGCGAGTCTTTGCCCGGTCAGTGGTTCGATGGCAGCTAGCACTGCACACGATCCGTTCTTCTGATAAGCGTAATGCTCTTTGCGGACTTGGCCGCTTTGCATCGCCAGCGGTTCAACCTCCTCCCCGATCAAGAAGCACGGGCGCTCGTCGAAGCAGACCACCGGGTAGTTTGGATCATAGGCCAGCGCATACAACCGGAGAATCTCCTCCATTTGCGCGAGAAACTTCGCGTCGATCTTACCAAGACACCAAGTCTTGTTGAGGTGCGGTTTCAGTTCGTTTTTTTCAGGATGTTGCCAATATGGGTCTTGGATATCTCTTCGCAATAACCCATCTCGACCACCTTATCGGCCAACAACCGCAAAGTCCAACGCACATGCCCTTCGGGCGCTTCGCTGCAGGCCAAGGCTGTGATCTTCGCTCGCAACTTGCCGTCGATCTCCGGCGGACGTCCCGACCGCGGGGCATCTTCCAGGCACTTGAGGCCTTGCTCTTTGTACTTATCACGCCAGGCCATGACCGTCACTCGGCTGACGCCGAGGGTTTCGGCTACCGCTTCGAGTGTCTTGCCGCGATCAAGTTCGAGCAAGCCCGTGGCTCGCTTGAAAGTTTTGGCCGGTAATTTCCCCTTGGAGATCAGGGACTCCAGATAGTCCCGGTCTTTTGCTTTTAATTTGACGTGCCGTTTTTTCATTTTCCCATGCTCTGGGAATGGTGATCCGCGTGTCAAATCACATAGTTGCCAAAGTACTTAGTGGTACAAAAAGTTGACAGCTTAGTTTGGCGCAAATAAGCGGAAGCGAGCGATGCTTTCGCCAAGATTTACTATTTACTACGGAAAATTGCGCTCGCCACCGCTCGCGGTACTGATTCGCTGTCCAAATGAGTTCGCCAGCGTTATCGCCGCCGGATTTAAATCGCTCTGCCTGAGATTCGTGTTTAGCAATCCTCTTTCGTCAACTGATTATCTACCAATCGCCAGATCCCGTTCGAATTGACATTTCGCAGTTCAACCGGCAGAGCCTCTTGCGGAAAGTTCTGATAGCAGATCGGACGCGCGAAGCGATGAATCGCAGCGGTGCCGACTGAGGTGAAATGCGGATCGCTAGTCGCCGGATACGGCCCTCCGTGATGCATCGAGGGGCAGACCTCGACTCCGGTCGGGAATCCATTGAAGATCAATCGCCCGACTTTGTTTTCAAGAATCGAAACGAGCGATTTGAATTGCTCCAGGTCCTCCGCCGTTCCGTGGATCGTCGCAGTCAGGTGACCGTGAAGATTCGATGCAATTCTCTCGATCTCTTCGCGCGACTCGCAGCTTACGACGACGGTCGAGGGCCCAAAAACCTCTTCGCTCATTTCATCGTGCTGGAGGAAGGTTTGCGCAGTTGTCGAGAACATGGCTGCGCGCGCCTCGGTCTTGGTCAGATCGGCAGTATGATTGGATTGGACTTTATTGACGCCAGCGATCCCGCCGATTTGTAGCACCCCGCGTTCGTAAGCCTGCAGGATGCCGGGATTGAGCATCGTTCCGGTCGGAGCATCGGCGATTAACTCACCCAGTCTGCCGACGAAGCCGAACAAACTCTCGTCGCGCAGACACGCAATCAACCCCGGATTCGTGCAGAATTGTCCCACGCCGGCTGTGACCGAATTCTTCAATCCTTCAGCGATCGCATTACCGCGTTCGCGCATGGCTCCTGGCAGAATGAAGATCGGGTTGATGCTGCCCATCTCCGCATAGACCGGTATCGGTTCGGGTCTTGCGGCCGCCGCATCGAACAGAGCGCGCCCGCCGCGAAGCGAGCCGGTGAACCCGATGGCTTTCGTGAACGGATGTCTCACCAGGCCGAGCCCAACTTCGTGACCGGCGCCGTGTAGCAGTGAGAATACGCCGCGCGGCATTTGCGTAGCTTCCACCGCTTTGATGAGAGCTCGGGCCACGAGTTCCGAAGTCCCCGGATGAGCCGGGTGACCTTTGACGACTACCGGACAACCTGCGGCTAAGGCGGAAGCCGTGTCCCCGCCGGCGACCGAGAAGGCGAAAGGAAAGTTACTCGCGCCGAAGACCGCGACCGGACCGATGGGAATCATCATCCGCCTGAGGTCAGGTTTCGGCAGCGGCTGGCGATCCGGGATGGCGCGATCTATCCGCGCATCCACCCATTACCCTTCGCGGATGAGCTCCGCAAACATGCGCAATTGATTGACCGTGCGTCCGCGCTCGCCTATCAAGCGGTCTTTCGGCAATGCGGTTTCAATATGCGCGCGTTCGATCAGCCCATCGCCCAATGCGACGATCTCATCAGCTATGCGCGTGATGAATACCGCGCGGTCTTCGGTTGACTGCTGCCGGTAAACGTGAAATGCATGCTCGGCGGCTTCCAATGAGCTATTGATCTGATCGACCGTGGCTTCCTGAAAGCCGGGCTCCAGCTCGCTCCCTTGTGCGGGAGCGAAACCCTTAAATTTTTTGTTGTTGGTTGATTCAATGCGGCAAGCGATGATGTTTTGTCCGTGAAGTTCCATAACAGTGTTTGTCATCAATATGCTAACTTGATTTTTTGACGTGATTGACCAATGTTCCGATGGGCGCGATCGTGATGCGGATCTCGTCTCCTGCCTCGAGCGTGAATTCATCGGGCGGGACGATTCCCGTGCCCGTGAGCAGAAAACACCCAAAGGGAAAACTGTTGTCGCGGAAGAGATATTCTACGAGCTCTTCCGGCGTCCGCTTGAGTTGGGTGAGATCGGTCTCACCGCGAAATTCGACCGACCCGCTGCGCACGATCTCCATATGTATGGCGGTCTTAACATCCAGGCTTTCACGCCCTATCAGAATGGCAGGGCCGAGGCCGCAACTTTGCGAATAGACTTTGGCCTGCGGTAAATAGAGCGGATTCTCGCCCTCGATATCTCGTGAACTCATGTCGTTCCCGATCGTGTACCCGATGATCTGGCCGATAGAGTTGATGACCAGCGCCAGTTCAGGCTCCGGCACATTCCATTTTGAATCTCCGCGAATGCGAACGTTGCCTCCTGTGCCAACGACCCTATGCGGCGTGGATTTGAAGAACAATTCGGGGCGCGGCGCGTCGTACACGCGCTGGTAAAAATCTCCGCCTCCAGCCAATTTCGCTTCTTCCATGCGCGCCGTTCGGCTGCGGTAGTAGGTTACGCCGGCGGCCCAGACCTCCTGGCTGCCGATCGGCGCCAGAGCATCCTTCACCGGGTTGAAGTACGCTACGCCGGTTGAGTGACGCGACATACCTGTCAGAATGGATTCGTGGTCGTCACGATTGAGCAAGACATCCCAATCGGAAGCAGGCAAGTGATAGAACATCCCGTTGTCTTCAAGCACTGCGCCGTGTCTGGTTTTATAAAGTTTCATGCACCGCCCTCGGTTTTTAGAGTGTAGGAATATTTGATGTTTCTTGCGTGATGATGGCAAACTTGACGTTCGGATTGCAAGGGATTCAGCCAGGCTATTTTGCAATCGGGTGGGGCAGCGGGATCCTGGATAGGTGAATGGAGTAAGAAGTGAAGGGAAGTAGGCAATTTACTGACCGGTCGGATACTACTTCTAAAATCTCGAATTTCCATTTAAAATCACAAACACCGGTGCATTTGTCAGACACGAACGTCTGAATATGCGATTCAACCCTGAACCTATAAAAAACTCGGGAGGATCTTTCAATGAAAGACGCTCGCAGCAGTAGCTTTATCATCGTTCTGGTTGCCGCGATACTGATTCTCAATTTTCGTTTCTCGGCCGTAAATTCCGCGGCGACGGTAACATTCACCAAAGACGTTGCACCAATCCTGTATGGCAGTTGCGCGACGTGCCACCGCCCGGGGGAGATGGCGCCTATGTCTCTGCTCACTTACAAAGAGGTCCGGCCCTGGGCGAAATCGATTCGCGAACGCGTCTTGAACCGCGAGATGCCGCCGTGGTACGCCGATCCGAATCATGGACAATTTGCCAATGATTCGCGCCTCACCGAGCGACAGATCGAAACCATCCGCTCCTGGGTTGATAACGGCGCGAAGGAAGGGGATCCGAAAGACTTGCCACCCGCGCCGAAGTTCAGCGACAACGGGTGGAAATTCGGTGAGCCCGATGCCGTCCTCACGATGACCGAAGAGGCGAGCATTCCTGCGGATGGCACCGTCCCCTACAGGTATTTCGCCGTTCCCACCAATTTCACCGAGGACAAATATGTGCAATTCGCCCAGATCAAACGCGGCGAGCCGAGCGTGGTGCATCACGTGATCGTGAGCGTCCGCGAGCCGGGTCAGGGTCCGCTGCCATCTCCCGGCGAGATCCGTGCGGGGCAGGGGCAGGGACAGCGCAGCGAATCGGGGTCGGAGTCCCCCGGCGCCGAGCGCTCGCGTCGCGGCACAAATTTCGATGCAATGCTGCTCGGCTGGGCGCCCGGAATGAGTCCTCTCACCTTGCATTCGGGCAATGCGAAACTCGTCAAAAAAGGCTCCGTCCTCGTTTTCCAGATGCACTATACGACAAACGGGAGAGCCGCAAACGACCGCACTGGTATTGCGTTGTGGTTCGCTAAAGAACCGGTGGAGAAGCGGATGTTCACCAGGGGCATCTCAACAGATCCGCGCAAGCTTGTCATTCCGGCCGGTGAGCCGAATTTCGAATCGCGTTCGTCGCAGACGTTCAACGAAGATGTTCATATTCATATGTTCATGCCTCATATGCACGTCCGTGGAAAAGACTTCGAGTACAAACTGGTTTATCCCGACGGCAAAGAGAAGATACTATTGCGCGTACCAAAATACGATTTCAATTGGCAATTGACCTACTTCGCAAAAGAGCCGATTGCAGTCCCCAAAGGCAGCCGGATCGATTGCCTGGCGCACCACGACAATTCAGCCGACAACAAATTCAACCCCGATCCTGGAATAGAGGTTCGCTGGGGCGACCAGACGTGGGAAGAGATGATGATCGGCTGGATCGATTACACGGTTGACTCTCAGAACATGCGCACGAATACGCAGAGCGCGTCCAATCAATAACAGAAATGAAATGCTAATTGCTAAATCGTGAACATCGTGGCGAGGATTACTAACTATCAACTATCAACTATCAACTATAAGGGGTCCTTTATGTGGGTTCGCAAAGTCACACGAGATATGAAGAAGGGCGTCGATTCGCCGATGCCGACGCAGGCCGTGTCGAATGAGGAGTTTCTCCCGCGTCCACAAACCGAAACGCAGAAACAGATCGAGCAATTGATCTGTGAGCTATCCGATGCGCGCGCCCAAAAGCTCGGGATGAAGCGGCGCGATTTTATGCGCACGACGATGGGGCTCGCCACGTGTTTTCTAGCATCGAACATCGCATACGGCCGGAATTATTGGGATGTTGAAGAAGCTGAGACGTGGGAGAGCGCAGCCTATGAAGAGAAGTGGCCGAAGAGCGAATATTTCGTCATTGACGTGCAGGCACATTTCACCAATGGGTTGGCGATCAGATTCCGCAACAACGAGTTCATGAAAAACATGGGCTTTAACCTCAAGGATGATGCGGAATCTTATAGCTTCAAAAACTTCGTCAAGGAGATGTATTTCGATAGCGAGACTGCAATGGTGGTTATCTCCGGGGTCCCTGGTCGCGAAAAGAATAAAGATGACGC
Source organism: uncultured Acidobacteriota bacterium (assembly GCA_963796275.1). Taxonomy (GTDB): domain Bacteria; phylum Acidobacteriota; class Blastocatellia; order RBC074; family RBC074; genus JAKEHZ01. The sequence goes on from CAWCKY010000006.1 coordinate 959,683, forward strand.
CGGCAACGTGCTCGAGGGCAAAGCTCGCGGCGGCGGAATACTTCCCAGCTGGTTGATGTCGCAGGCGGCGAAAGAGATCAACGCGGTTGCCGGATCTCAGCGCGCGCTGGCGCAGGGCAATCTCGCGCCCAATCATTATTGGGACAAGGCGGCAGACAAGATCAACAAGGACGAGACCCTGGAGCAGATGGAGCGCGAGTTGAAGCAATACGGAATCAGTTCGTGGAAGTGGTATTGCCACACAGATCCGAACCGCACCGGCAAGGGGTTTCAGCTCGATGATGAAAATGCTTTCTGGTTTTATGAAGAGACCCGCAAGCGTGGGCTGAAACTCATCAGCGTACATAAGGGCTACTCTTATCAGTCGGCCACGCTCGGACATCTGGCAAATCCGAAAGATGTCGAAAAGGCTGCGCTGCAGTATCCTGATTTCAATTTCGTTGTTTACCATTCCGCCCTGAAACATGGGCCCGGCGAACGGGGGCTGAAACATAAGGATGAATGGGTCGAGAAAAATCTCTACAATCCGACCACCGGCGATTTCGAGTGGCACAATGTGTTGATGGATATCAAAAAGCGCAATCCCAACATAAACAATGTCTATCCGGAGATCGGGAGTTTCTTCGGGTCTCTCGCTATTGCGCATCCCGAGATGGCGATGCATGGGATGGGCAAGAACATCAAACACTACGGCGCTGACCACGTCATCTGGGGTACGGATTGCCTGTGGTGGGGATCGCCGCAATGGGTGATCGACGCATTCAAACGATTCCAGATCAGCGATGAGTTCTGCGAGAAATTCGGCTACCAGAAGATATCGAAAGAAGACAAGGCCAAAATCTTCGGTTTGAACGCCGCGCGTCTGTATAAAATCGATGTGAATACCAAACGCAAAGCTCTTCCGGCCGATGCGCTTGAGAAATTGAAAATGGCTTACCACGAAAAGGGTGGCCAACGCAGCAATGCGGCTTACGGCTGGGTTCGAGCGAACGACTGAGCCGAACAGCAAGGGCTTCTGGCTCTCAAGACCGACAACGTTGATAACAATCAACTTTAACTGGCACACCCTTCATATATTTAGGAATCAGGTTCACCACAAACTTCTCACATAAAGGGACGAATGCTGGTCTATCTCGGGTTTTTGTGGTGAATCATTTCCCCCTGTTCCGGAGGTCGTCATCCTATTATGAAACCGGCCTTTTTCAATGCGGTATTGCTTGCTTCGGCGCTGGTTTTGTCGGCGTTGTCAGACCAGTCAACTCGCGAAACACCAGCGGCCGATAAGACGGCGGTAGTGCAGATCCCCGAAGCGCATTTTCATCACCTCCACCTCAATACCGCTGACCCGCGATCGGCAATCGATTTTTACACGAGTAAATTCGACTGCGAGAAATCTCGTTTTGCGGGATCGATGGATGCTGTATGGGCGCAAAAATCGTGGCTGCTCTTCACCAAAGTAAACCGACCTCCCGCGTGGGAACTGACTTCGGCTATCTGGCATTTCGGCTGGGGAGCAGAGGACATGAAGGCTACCTACGAAAAGCATCTGTCATCGGGAACGAAGTTTTTCACGCCCCTGACGGACATCAGCGACATCGCCAATCCGAACGCGCCGCCGGGAAGATTCTTTTATGCATATATCGAGAGTCCTGACAAGGCTCTGATCGAGATCAACACCGCGCAGCATCATCAGTTCGGACATCTGCACCTGTTCAGCGCCGACCCGGTTTCGGCGGGCGAATGGTATATGAAGTATTTGGGCGCCAGGCGGCGGTCAACGTCCGCTCCGTCGCGCGAGCCGCGCTTTTATCGCGGTCACCAGGTTGGACCGGCTGCATCGCTCGTGATGGACAATGTGAACATAATCATCTATCCCGTTGAGTACACAAAGAAGGCTTACGCGGATCATTGGAAAGGTAGAATCGGGATCGAATCGACCAGAGGCCGGGTTGTGGATCATGTCGGATTTAGCTTCGACGACCTTGCCGATGTTTTGGACAAGCTGCGGAAAGATGGCGTGAAAGTAACCGACGAGATTCGCTCGATTGCCGGAGGAAAGGTAAAATCGGCATTCATCGAAGGGCCGGATAAAATTCGCATCGAATTGGTCGAAGGCCACGCAAGACAGGAGTGATCAACCGTTTTTTGGAGGAATAGTATATGCGAGGATTATTTATAGCTTCTATTTTGCTCATTCAATTTCCATCTTATTATTATTTAGCCCAGCAGGACAAATTGGAGGGGCGCTGGGAAGGGAAGGTACAAACAGCTCAGGGCGAACGAGCCACGACCGTGATTTTCAAGAAGGAAGGCGAGACATATACGGGAAGGACGTCCAGCCTTCGGCAAGGTCAGGAGATCCTGATCAAAGATATTAAGATAGATGGCGACAAAGTTACGGCCAAAGCCGATGTCGATACACCCCAGGCCGCGGTCACCATCACCTACACTTTTACGCTCGCCGGGGAGACGATGAAGGGGGAGGGTGCCGTTGATTTCGGTGGGCAAAATTTCACTTTTGACATCGATCTCAAGCGCGTAAGCAATGACACCGCGGGGTCACTGGAATCTCAAACTCAAACCCAGGCCCAAAACCAACCCCAACCCCAACAACAAAACCAACCGCAAGCACAATCGGGGGGGCAGCAGCGTTCGCGATCGAATGTCCCTCAACCGCAGCAGAAGCAATCGATTGATTATTTCACCGGCCGATGGAGCTTCAAGTATATCGGCCGTGAGAGCGCATTGTGGCCTGCGCCTCGCGAGGGCGTCGCGACCTTCACCAAACGCGCGGACGGCAAATCGGTCGAAGGCGTTACCGAAGGAAATGCGGATGGGAACATCTTTAAAGAAACATCCGTTATTGCATTCGACGATTCTAGTAAGATGCTGACTTTCACTGAAAAACTCGCGCGCGGTGCCGTACTGAACAGCAAAGCCGATTGGACGAGCCCGATCTCGATTCGCTTCGCGGTCGAGCCGGTCAAGCTCAAGGGCCAGACCTTGCAGTTGCGCCGCACCATCAGCGTTATCGCGGCTCATACCTTTACAGTTACTGAAGAATTGTCGGAAGACGGAGGGCCATTTGTGCGATTGGGCAGCGCTGTATTCACAAAAGACGGGGCGAAATAAGTTTTTAGTTTTCAGTTTTTAGTTTTCAGTTTTCGATCAAAGACTCCCCAACAGTAACCCGAAGGCTGAAAACTGCTGAAACTGCTGAAAACTAAAAACTGAAAACTGAAAACTATTTTCTGGGAGATTGAAATTGCGACGATTCATCGGTCTTCTACTCATCACAATCATCAGTTTAACGCCGATAGCTGCTCAGCATAGCTCTAAGAAAGGCGAATGGCGTTTTTATGGCGGCGACAACGGCAGCACGAAATATTCGGCGCTCGACCTGATTAACCGGGAGAATGCCGGCAAATTGAAGATCGCGTGGACCTGGGATTCGCCCGATCTGACTCTTCAAAAAGAGAACCGGATGCTGAGTTCGTTTGCCTACGAGACTACCCCGCTCATGGTGGGCGGCGTGCTTTACGTCAGCACATCGCTCAGTCAGATTGCAGCGGTCAATGCGCGGACGGGTGAAACGATCTGGGTCTTCAATCCGGAGAGCTACAAGACCGGACGCCCCACTAATCTCGGCTACGTCCATCGTGGCACGTCTTATTGGACCGATGGTAAATCGGAACGCCTTTTCATCGCTACCGGGGATGCCTATTTGTGGGCGGTCGATGCGAAGACCGGCAAAGCCGTCGACGCATTCGGAGAGGGAGGTAAGATAAATCTCGCCCGGGCGATTCCCCTCGCACAAAATGCGCGCAATTACGCGGTGACATCGCCGCCCGTAATATGCCGCGATGTTGTTATAGTGGGAGCGTCGATCTTCGACGGGCCGACCAATAAGGAGATGCCGCGCGGCGACATTCAGGCGTTCGATGCCCGCACGGGTAAGCCGCTCTGGATTTTTCATTCAATCCCGCAGGCAGGCGAGTACGGCGTTGAATCCTGGGAGAGCGACTCGTGGAAATATTCGGGCAATACCAACGTCTGGACGTTGATGAGCGCCGATGAAGAGCTAGGTTATGTCTATCTGCCATTCGGGACGCCGACCAACGATTGGTACGGCGGACACCGGCCCGGCAACAATTTGTTCGCCGAATCGCTGGTCTGTCTAGATGCGAAGACGGGCAAGCGCGTCTGGCATTTTCAAACGGTTCATCACGGACTGTGGGATTACGATCTGCCCGCCGCTCCTGTGCTCTGTGACATCGCGGTCGGGGGGCGCAGGATCAAGGCCGTAGCTCAGATCACAAAGACCGGATTCACCTTCGTTTTCGACCGCACGAACGGCAAACCGGTCTGGCCCATAGAAGAGCGGGCTGTCCCGCAATCGAAGGTGGAAGGCGAACGCACATCGCCGACGCAGCCATTCCCGACGAAGCCGGCTCCCTTTGAGCTGCAGGGCGCAATCGTCGAGAACCTCATCGATTTCACCCCGGAATTACGTGAAGAAGCCAAGAAGATTCTCGAAAAGTACGACCACGGTCCGATCTTTACACCGCCGACCGAGCGGGGAACGATCAACCTGCCGGGCTGGGCGGGGGGCGGCAACTGGTGGGGCGCAGCGTTCGATCCGCAGACTGGAATCTTCTACATCCCTTCGATCACATCGCCGATCGTGGTCAAGCTGAGCAAACCCGATCCAGCCCGTTCAAATTTCACATACGTGCGCGGGGGCCCGGCATTCGGCGGAAGCGTCGAAGGGCCGAGTGGATTGCCGCTATTCAAACCGCCATATGGCCGCATTACGGCGATCAATTTGAATAAGGGCGAGCATATCTGGATGATCCCGCACGGCGACGGTCCGCGGCAAAAATTTAGTGAAATATTAGGCAAAGACGTGGGCGCATTGGGAGCGGGAGGTGGCGGACCTCTGCTCACCAAGACATTGTTGTTCATCGGTCAGGGCGCGGGAGGGCGCGGCGGTCGCTCGGGTGGCGGCGCAAATGTGCTCCGAGCCTTCGATAAAGCCACGGGAAAAGTGGTTGCGGTCATCGATCTGCCTGGGACGCCGAGCGGGACTCCCATGACCTATCTCGCAGGCGGAAAGCAATATATTGTATTGGCGGTAAATGACGGCCGGTTGGTAGCGCTCAGTTTACCCGAAGAAGGAGATTCACCACAAAAATCACAAAAGTGACAACAGCGATAAAATAGAAATAAAGATGCTTGGATCTATATTTTGTGAGCTTTGCGGGGCGCGTGGGAAATCCGGCTTCGAATTTGCTTCCACGCCTAATTGACCATCGCGGGAGAGGAATCTATGTTGCGCAATCTTTTGAGCTTACTCTTGTTTTTATTTGCCACGGTAATCCCGGTTTTCTCTCAATTACCTCCGGAAGCGGTAGAACTCGACAAGGTTAAAATTCCCGAGACGCAGAAATCGGAAGACCTGTGTCCGGTTTATCTCGAAGCATCCGACCGTAAGTCACCGACGTGGGAGTACAAGGGAATGAAATATCGCGGCAGCAGGCCGGATGCTCAGGAGAAATTTTTCAAGGATCCTGACAAATTCGCCGAGGCAGCTAAGAAGCAACGTTGGATCAATAACTTTATGCAGGCGATGAGTGTCGTCTGGTGCCCGGTGACCGATCAGATCACCCCGGGCGGGATGTTGCAATGGAAAAGGTTTGGGGTGACATTTGAGAGCTGTTGTTCGTTCTGCGATGAGAATGCGAAGGAAGAAGATTTCCCAAAAGGCCTGGAGACGCTGAAAAAACGCGCCGAATTGGCTTACGCGATGACGGGCGGAAAATATACCGAGGGCGCGAAGAGCCCGGTTGAAGGAGCGATCAAGAAGCCGAAATCATAACGGTGCGGAAATTTAGTATTGCGATATCACCACGGATACACCAGGATGCGAAAGATCAGCACGGGTATTATCGGCTTTAAATTTCTGGCCGTCTTTTCGGTAATGTCATTGTTGCTTGCGTCTGCGGCCGCCGTCCAAAATAACACGCCGAAAAAAACGCGCGACCCCAAAGCCTGGGGCGGCAACCATGTGGGCAAGCCCATTCCCGAGTATGTTCAGGGTGACGAATGCCTCTTTTGTCATCGCAACGATATCGGTCCAGACTGGCAGAAAAATTCGCACGGATTGACAGTGCGTGATCGGGAGAGCGCGCCCGAGATTCTGGCCTTGCTCAAGGAAAACGCTGCGCTCGAGAAGTTAGTGCCGGAAGTCGAGTTTTTAATGGGCAGCCGTCATCGCGTTCGTTTTCTCAAAAAAGCGGGTTACGGTAAGTTTGCGCTGCTCAATGTGCAAGCGTCACTCGACAATAATCATAAGATAGAAAAGTGGGTTCAGTTGGAGAAGCCCAGCTGGGATAATGACAAATTTGCGAATAGCTGCGCCGGCTGCCACTCGACCGCCGTCGATCCGGCAACCAAAACATTTACGGCATTCAGCCTCGATTGTTATACCTGTCACGGTGACGTGAATCTGGAACACAGCAAAGATACCTCGCTCGTCCTCCTATCGAAGAAGCGCCGCAACGATGTAAAGGTAATCACCTCGCTCTGCGCGCAGTGCCATCTGCGCGAGGCGAGGGCATTGTCTACCGGGTTGCCTTATCCGAACAACTTCGTCGCGGGCGATAATCTATTTCAGGATTTTGGTGCGGATTTATCGAGGGCAAAAGATCCGCAATTGAATGCCGGCGATCGGCATGTCTGGCGAAACGTGCGCGATGTTGCGATAAACGGTGATGAAACTATCAGTTGTTTGAACTGTCATCAGGTTCACGCCAATTCAAGTTTTAAACACAGGCGCGTCTTGCGCGCACCCATTTGCTCGGAATGTCATCTAGGATCCGGGTTTAAAGAGATTAAGCGTTTTGTCGTTCGGAGCGGGCTTTGCGAATATTGACTAACTCACCACCCCTGCGTGGCGGGCGATCCATAAACGATTGACTGAGATACACTTGCTAGCACTCGCGCGGTCGATTTCCCTCTCGATATCGTAAGCATTCTTCCAATACCTTGCGATACTCTATTACATCCACATCGCGCTCGCAGCAGAGCAACATGAGGCAGCCATCGTCTCGAAAATTATCATCCCACTCGATGACTGATTCGTCAGACCAGGTCGAATCGTACTGCTGCATCTTTTCATCGGGCATCCGGTCGAAATAAGCACGCAGGTTGATGCCGGTCTCATCCATCGGTTCGTCGGAGGGGGATTGTTCGAAGTTCCAGGCTGTCTGTTCCATATTGTTATTATTATAAAAATGATTGAATAAATCGGTTATTATTCTGCATGAGTTAGCAGGTGACGTCAAATTCCTATGAACTAAATTATTAAGATAAGCGTATCTGCAATGGCCCGTACAAATACTTATTAGATAGTTGAAAAACCGAGGAACAAGTTATGACATCAAATCCAGGTTCGACTCTGCCGCTGATTTTGATGGAAGACATAACAAGGGAATTCCGCCAGGGAGGCGTCGTAACGCACGTATTGAATGGTGTTGATCTGACTGTCAGTCGTGGTGAGTTCATTGTAGTCTTCGGCCCCTCAGGGTGCGGTAAATCGACTTTGCTGGCGCTTATGGGTTTGTTGGATTCTCCAACCGCCGGTCTCTACTGTTTCGGCGGTCAACCCGTACAAGATCTGAAACTATCGGACCGTGCGCGCATCCGCAATCAGGAGATCGGCTTCGTCTTTCAAAGCTTCAATCTTATCGGTGATATGTCGGTCTTCGAAAACATCGAGCAGCCATTGAGCTATCTCAAGATGAAACCGTCGTACCGCAAAGATCGGGTGATGGAGGTGCTCGGCCAGGTTGGAATCGCGGACCGCGTGCGCCATCGTCCGAGTCAGCTTTCCGGCGGGCATCAGCAACTCGTCTCTATCGCGCGCGCAATTGTCTGCCAACCGACCATACTGCTTGCCGATGAGCCTACCGGAAATCTGGATTCAGCTAACGGTGAGATGGTGATGAACCTTCTCAAGCAATTGCATACGAATGGCACAACCGTATGCCTGGTTACGCACGACCCGCGCTTCCTGCACCTCGCTGATCAGAAAATAGGTATGCTGGACGGAAAAATGTTCAAAGGTGAAGAGGCAATGTCGATCAGACTGTAGAGCAGGAGGCTGGGGGCATTCGATCCGACAGTGCTGCAGAAGGCAGCCAGGGCTCAACCCTGAAAACCTTCTCAAATCCTTTGGGTAATGGGTTTAGATTCAATGCCATCAAGATAAACTCCGATGGGGTGCTCGATACCAGTGAAATAAGCGAGTTCGCGATAATCGCTGCAATCATGAATCACAAAATTTGCGCGCTTACCTGTTTCGAGCGAACCGATCTCATCGCCGCGGCCGAGGCTGTAGGCGGCGTTGATCGTTGACGCCGTGATCGCTTCGGCCGGCGTCATCTTCATCTGCGTCGAAGCTAGGGATAAGACGAGCAACATCGATGGTACGGGCGATGATCCGGGATTGAAATCGGTTGCGATGACGGCGGCGAGGCCCGCATCAATCATTGCGCGCGCGTCCGGATAGCGCTGCGAGCCGAGCATGAGGACTGCGGCCGGTAACAAGACTGGTTGTATCCCGCCAGCCTTCAGTATCGAGATTTCGGGCGTGCCTGCGTGTTCGAGATGATCGGCGGTCGATGCCCCGAGCTCTGCCGCGAGTTCTGCGCCGCCGCTCAGTGAGAGTTGATCCGCGTGAATCCGCAGACCCAGGCCGAGTACCCTCGCTGCCAGCAGGATCCGGCGCGATTCTGCGACGGTGAACGCCCCTTCCTCGCAGAATACGTCACAATAATCAGCCAGTCTTTCACGAGCCACGCGCGGGAGCATCTCTTCGATGATCAGATCGACGTATGCAGACCTATTCCCTCGAAACTCATCTGGCACGACATGCGCGCCAAGAAAAGTCGGTACAAATGTTCCCGGCATCTCAGCATTCAGCCGCCGAATAACGCGCAGCATTTTCAATTCGTCTTCGATACTCAGTCCGTATCCGGACTTCGCTTCCACCGTCGTCGTGCCAGTTCGCCGAAACCATTGGCAGTAGCGTTTGGAGGTTTCAAACAGATCATCCTCGCCAGCCGCGCGCGTCTTCGTGACTGTCGATCTTATGCCGCCACCCGCCGCAGCGATCTCCTGATAAGTCGCTCCGCTTGCGCGCATCTCGAATTCATCGAGGCGATCGCCTGCGAAGACCGGATGCGTATGGGCATCGACGAAGCCGGGCATTACGATGCGACCACCTGCATCGATAAGCTCGTAGCCCGCGAGCGTCGGCTCGATTTCATGCCTGGTTCCGGTTCGTTCGATTCGCCCATCGCGGATCGACATCGCGCCGTTCGAGATGATCGCCAGATCGCGCATCTCGAAGCCGATGCGCGGGCGGCGAGGGCCGTTGAGTGTGATGAGCTGTGAAACATTGATGACCGCGAAATTGCCGCTCATTACAGTTTCTCGTGCTTTGCCGTTAACCTGGTCAATAGGCCGGAGGCAAATGAGAGTAAACATCCGCTGGTTGCAAGAACCGTCACGCCCGCGATGTCCTGCGTGGGATCGACCTCGACCAGATCGATCGCGCGCACTTTCTTGTGCACGCCACACAACCAGGCTACGCGCTGCAGCTCCCACGGAGTCAGACCGCCGGGGCGTGACCCCGGAGCGGCAGGCGCAAAGGTGCGGTCGAGCACATCGATGTCCAGATCGATGTAGATCGTTTTGACTCTCTCGGATAGATATTGAAAGGCTTCGTTCAGGTGCGTCTCGACTCCGTGAGCGCGCACCTGATCCATCGTCACGACGGTGATCCCGGCCTGGTTCGCGACGTCCGCATAGGCGCGAGAGTTGGCGAATGGCTGGATTCCGATCTGCACTATATTTTCGCCGGGCAAACCGTCGGCCAGTATTGCGCGCACCGGATTGCCGTTGGTCAATCCGCCCGAGAGGTCGCGCAGGTCAAAATGCGCATCGAGCGTTATGAGGCCGATGTCGGTAAGAGGATCCGGCAGACCATTGATTCCCGGACGCGTGATCGAGTTGTCGCCGCCGAGCAGGACTACGGCATCGGCTTCCACCAGAGCGCTGCAAACGGCATCGCGCAGAGGCTCGAGCGCATCCTCCGGTTTCATCTCGGCCAATGGAAGATCACCCAGGTCTCGCGCTTCGAGCTGATGCAGATCGGTTTCCGCTTCGATGTCATAGCAACTGAACTTCTGCAACGCTGCCCGGACCGCCGACGGTGCCAGATCACATCTTCCCGGCGTGATCGATCCGAGGCGGAGCGGCGCGCCGAGCACCGCCAGTTTTCCCAGGGTCGTCTGGGCGTGGGTGCCGGAGAGCCATGCGCCTGCTCGCGGCCAGTAAGGATCGTTGTGGATTTGTGTCTGTGCCATCGCCTATTCTCCGTCCTTAAGCGGGAAACAAATATAGCGAAAAAACAAATGTGCAAAAGTATTGTCTTTCGGCTACGAGTACTCTGGTAACCAAGTATTTTGATTTTATGCTAGCCCGCGAAGCGGGTGATAGCATAAAGCCCAGGTGAAGCCGAAGTCAGAACCATGGGTATAGCAATATCAAAAAAACTTTTTTCCACAGTACTAGTACTTTGGCAACTATGTGATTTGACACGCGGATCACCATTCCCAGAGCATGGGAAAATGAAAAAACGGCACGTCAAATTAAAAGCAAAAGACCGGGACTATCTGGAGTCCCTGATCTCCAAGGGGAAATTACCGGCCAAAACTTTCAAGCGAGCCACGGGCTTGCTCGAACTTGATCGCGGCAAGACACTCGAAGCGGTAGCCGAAACCCTCGGCGTCAGCCGAGTGACGGTCATGGCCTGGCGTGATAAGTACAAAGAGCAAGGCCTCAAGTGCCTGGAAGATGCCCCGCGGTCGGGACGTCCGCCGGAGATCGACGGCAAGTTGCGAGCGAAGATCACAGCCTTGGCCTGCAGCGAAGCGCCCGAAGGGCATGTGCGTTGGACTTTGCGGTTGTTGGCCGATAAGGTGGTCGAGATGGGTTATTGCGAAGAGATATCCAAGACCCATATTGGCAACATCCTGAAAAAAACGAACTGAAACCGCACCTCAACAAGACTTGGTGTCTTGGTAAGATCGACGCGAAGTTTCTCGCGCAAATGGAGGAGATTCTCCGGTTGTATGCGCTGGCCTATGATCCAAACTACCCGGTGGTCTGCTTCGACGAGCGCCCGTGCTTCTTGATCGGGGAGGAGGTTGAACCGCTGGCGATGCAAAGCGGCCAAGTCCGCAAAGAGCATTACGCTTATCAGAAGAACGGATCGTGTGCAGTGCTAGCTGCCATCGAACCACTGACCGGGCAAAGACTCGCGCAGGTCTCTTGGCAACGTACTAAGAAAGAGTTCACGCAGTTCGCTCAGAGACTGGCAGCAGCATATCCGGAGGCCAAAAAGATTCGACTCGTGCTGGACAATTTAAACACCCACCACGCCGGTTCCTTCTATCAAAACTTGCCGGCGGCGGAGGCCTTTGCGCTGGCGCAACGTTTCGAGTTTCACTATACGCCCAAGTCTGCCAGTTGGCTCAACATGATCGAGTGTGAATTCTCGGCGGTGGCGCGTCAGTGTTTAAACCGGCGCATCCCGACTATTAAGCAACTGGAGAGAGATGTCTCGGCGATTATCAAAGAACGTAACGAAAAGAAGATCAAAATCAACTGGCAATTTTCGATCGAGTCTGCGAGAAACAAATTGAATCGTCATTATCAGAACGTTTTGCCCGATAATTCAAGATATCTGAAGACTTAGTTGCCAAAGTACTAGTCCTCTCTTAACTAAGCTTCTTGATAGTCGACGAAACAGTACCGCGAGCGGTAGCGAGCGTTGTACCCGAGTCAGTCGATTGAAGACTGTTCAAATAAAAGATAATTGGAATCAGCATTTTCGGACCTGAGCGCCAAGAGGCGCGGGATGTTTATAGTATTCGATCACCAAAGTCTCACGAGCTCCGGAGCTCAGGTTATGGTTAAGATCGTGAGCTATAGACATTACGCGCCTCCGGCGCTGAGATGCGAGACTATTGATTCTGTTGGATTTTAATTTGCACACGCTTCAGTTGATTGAGACACGCTCGCTACCGCTCGAGGTACTGTTTCGAACTTGAATCGCCATTTAAATATCAAATAACCTCGTTTACAGAGTACTCGGCGCTTTTTATATCTATTACTTCTTCTTATCGAGCATCGGGATTTTCAGATCGGTCTCTCGTGCCTCCTCAATCGCTCTTTCGTATCCAGCATCGACGTGGCGTATGATGCCCATACCCGGATCGCTCGTCAGCACTCGCTGCAATCTGCGCGAAGCTCCCTCTGTCCCATCCGCCACGACGACCATTCCCGCATGCAGCGAATATCCGATTCCCACGCCGCCGCCGTTATGGATCGAAACCCACGAAGCTCCGGCCGCGGTATTGACCAGCGCGTTCAGCAGAGGCCAGTCGGCGATGGCGTCTGATCCGTCCCGCATTGCTTCCGTTTCTCGATAAGGCGATGCGACCGAGCCGCTGTCCAGGTGATCGCGTCCAATGACGATCGGCGCCTCGATCTCGCCCTTCTTCACCAGTTCGTTGATCGCGACGCCGAATTCGGCGCGGTCGCCGTAACCTAGCCAGCAGATGCGCGCTGGCAACCCTTGAAACTTGATGCGTTCGTGGGCCAGTTTTAGCCATCGCTCGAGTACGGGATCATCCGGAAAGAGTTCCCTTGCTAGGTCATCCGTCTTGTGAATGTCGCCGGGATTCCCTGACAGAGCCACCCATCGGAAGGGGCCTCGCCCCTCGCAAAAGTACGGCCTGATGTATTCGGGCACGAAACCGGGAATCTGGAACGCATCTTCAACGCCCATCCGCTTGGCATGCGCGCGGATATTGTTGCCGTAATCGAATGTCACCGCTCCCATTCGCTTCAGCTCAAGCATCGCGCGGACGTGCTTCGCCATCGATTCCATCGAATAATTGATATATTCGTCGGGATTTTCACGCCGCATTCGAACCGCTTCATCTAGGTTCATTCCATTCGGCACATAGCCGTTCAATGGATCATGAGCGCTCGTCTGGTCGGTCAATACGTCGGGAACGACTGCGCGGCGGACGAGCTCCGGAAGCACATCGGCGCAATTGCCGACCAATCCGACTGAGATTGCCCTGCCTCGTCGGCGCGCATCGTTTATTTGGGCGAGCGCATCATCGAGGTCGAAGCTGATCTCATCGCAGTAGCCGGTTGTCTGCCGTTTCTCGATGCGGGTCGGGTCGACATCGATGCCGAGGAAACAGGCGCCATTCATCGTCGCGGCGAGCGGCTGCGCGCCTCCCATCCCACCCATTCCGCCGGAGACTACGAACTTTCCCGCCAGCGAGCCGCCAAAATGTTTATTACCGGCGGCGGCGAATGTTTCGAATGTACCCTGAATTATCCCCTGGCTGCCGATGTAGATCCACGAACCGGCCGTCATTTGGCCATACATAGTCAATCCCACTCGTTCGAGAGCATGAAACTCATTCCAGTTCGACCAGTGACCGACGAGGTTTGAATTGGCGATCAGCACGCGTGGCGCATCTTCGTGAGTTCGGAAAATACCGACCGGTTTGCCCGATTGCACGAGCAGCGTTTCATCGTTCTCGAGCGATTTCAGCGAGCGAACTATGGCCTCGAAAGCGTCCCAGTTGCGCGCCGCCTTGCCGGTGCCTCCGTAGACTATCAACTCATCGGGTTTCTCGGCCACATCCGGGTCCAGGTTGTTCATGAGCATCCGCATGGCGGCTTCCTGAACCCAGCCCTTGCAACTTATCTGCGTCCCGCGTGGCGCCCTCACGGTTCTTTTTTGACTCATATATCCCTTTTAGAAAGCAACAGGGAGTACGAAACAAACGAAAATAACCAGACAAACGAAGATTCGGGCATTATTCTATTGTTCGGTAAATCGCGATTGCTCTCATAGCTATTAGATTTGATGTAACTCGCGCACCAGCGGCACGAGCGCCTCGATATAGCCGGATAGCTGCATATCGCGTTCGAGCGCGGGCACGCGTTCGCGCACTCGCCGGTAGACATCCTGCAGTTTCGGACCCGGTTTCAGAGGTTTTAAAAACTCCAGCCCCTGAGCGGCGCACATCAATTCAATTGCGAGTATCGTCTCGACGTTCCGCACAACCTGCGAGAATTTCAAGGCTGCTGTCATTCCCATCGAGACGTGGTCTTCTTTATTGGCCGATGTCGGCAGATTCGTCACTGACGCCGGATGCGCGAGCACGTTGTTTTCGGCGATCAGAGAAACCGCCGCGACCTGCGCGATCATAAAGCCGGAATTGGTGCCCGGCCGCGGCGATAAAAACGCCGGCAGATTCGACAGGCTGGGATTGACCAGACGTTCGACCCGGCGCTCGGCAATCGTCCCGAGATCAGCTACCGCAACCGCTGCATAATCGAGCGCGAGGGCGATAGGCTCGCCATGGAAATTGCCGCCGGACAAGACCTCGCGTTCGTCGGCGAAGACCAGGGGGTTGTCCGTCGCACTGTTGATCTCGATCTCGATAATCTGCTTGGTATGAGCAATTGCATCGCGGACAGCCCCATGCACCTGCGGCATGCAGCGGAGCGCATAGGCATCCTGCAATCGAGGATCGCTTATGCGATCCCGATGCGATTCACGTATCTCGCTCCCGACAATCAGCTCGCGCAATCTCCTCGCGCTGGCAGCCTGTCCCGCATGGGGGCGCACGGAATGTATCTTCTCATCGAAGGCAACTGGAGTGCCTTTTAAAGCCTCGAGTGTCATTAGCCCGATAACGTCGGCCGCATAAGCCAGCTTTTCGGCCGCGAGCAATGCCAATCCGCCGACCGCCGTCATCGCCTGAGTACCATTGAGCAAGGCCAGGCCTTCTTTGGCTTCCAGGATCAAAGGATCGATCCCGGCGCGGTCTAGCGCCTCGCGGCCGGTTATCCTTTCGCCCTGATAGTTCGCCTCACCCTCGCCGATGATGACCAGAGCCAGATGAGCGAGCGGCGCCAGGTCGCCCGAGGCGCCGACCGAGCCGCGAGACGGGATCACCGGATGCACTCCGGCATTCAGCATGGCAATCAAAATATCGATGGCGGCAGGACGGCAGCCGGAGTAACCTTTTGCCAGCACGTTCGCTCGGTGAAGCATAATCGACCGCACCGCCCTCTCAGGCAGGGGATCGCCGACCCCGCAGGCGTGCGAGCGAACCAGATTGAACTGCAATTCGCGCAGCTCATTGTACGGAATACTGACATCGGATAATGCGCCGAAGCCCGTGTTGATGCCATAGACTACTTCGCCGCGTTCGATTATTTCTTCCACGAAGCGACGCGATTTTTCGACAAGTTGGCGCGCGGCGTCAGATAAAGAAGTTTCTGCGCCGTCAGCGACAGCGCCCGTCTGTGCGAGAGTGAGCGATACGCCGTCAATTTCGATCATTGTATTTTCCCTTTGTGCTGTGTCGAATTCATTATAGCTCATCTCCTCAGCTCGATGATGGTTATTGAAAAATAGATGTACCCATGCCGTCCATCGTAGGGGCGGACCTGCGTGGCATTTGTGTCAAGATAAGCCGTCAACTTCGTAACATCTGGCCACTGAGCGCCGAAGGCGCGCAATAAAATAGCCAGGGGTGGAGCGCGCCTAGCGCGTAGCCCTGGTAAGTCGCAAGTGAGACGTCAAGCCCTGTAAGGGTGGAATATTCGGTCGCTCTTACGCCCTTACAGGGCTTGACGATTCTCGATGATGTTCCAGGGGCTACCCTTCGCTCCACCCCTGGCTGTTTTATTGGCCCCCCTTTGGGGCTTAGGAGCCAGCCTTATCCTTATCTTGACGCGCATGACCTATGAGTCTGCCCCCTAAGCGGCGCTACCGTGGGCTCGGGATAGACACACAGGTCACTCGCGTGGTTACATTATTTTTTCAAAGACCATCATCGGGCTGAATAACTGCAGGCTCTTTGTTCAAAGAAGACTGCAGTTATAAAATCATTTCGTTCTTTTCGTATTTCTTCATTCAGAAACAACAAATGCCGGTTCAAAATTTCATATTTCTGATCGTCTGCCTGATTTTCTGGCAGCAGAACGCGGACCAGCATCTGCAACGCGCGAGCGCATTGTTCGATCAGCGAAGGTTTCCCGAAGCCGCGGAGGAAGCGCGAAAGGCCCGGGAGGCTCAATCCGAATCTGGTCGGGGCGTGGAAACTGAGGGGATTGTCGCTGCAGCTCGCCGGAGCGATTGCTGATGCGGAACAGGAATTCTCTTTCGCGTTACAAAGGTTTCCGAAAGACGCCGATCTCTGGTTCTATCTCGCTCGCGTTCAATATTTGCAGTCATCGTTGCAACCCGCGGAAAAATCGGCCCGCCAATCGCTCGATCTGCAACCGGACCACGCCGGCGCACATACGCAACTAGCGATGGTTTTAGAGGCTCGAACCGACTTTCCGAACGCCCTCGCCCATTACCGCCGCGGTATAGAGCTGAGCGCCGAACAGCAGCGGCCTCCGACCTTACCTCTGGTATATGCCGGCAATCTTCTGGTCAAACTCAATCGCCTCGATGAAGCGCTCGATTCTTTCACACGGGCGACCGCGCTCGATCCGAAATCGAGCGAGCTCAATCTCTCGCGCGGGCGCGTGCTCGAAAGACTCGGTCGTACCAAAGAAGCGGAAGCGGCATATCAGCAAGCCATCGCTCTCGACGGAAACAGTCAAGCCCGCGCCGCGATCGAACGATTGCGCGCCGTAGCGGGTGCGATCTCCGGCGCCGCTCGGGCCCCTCAATCGATTGCACCGATCAGATTCCGCAATATCGCTTCATCCGCGAAGCTCGATTTCACGCTGCGCAACGGCGCGACGCCGCGCAAGTATCAGGTCGAGACGATGACCGGCGGCGTGGCCGTCATCGATTTCGACAATGACGGCTGGCCGGATATCTATTTCGTCAACGGCGCCGAATTGCCCGCGATGAAGAAAACCTCGCCTCGTTATTGGAACCGTTTGTTTCGCAACGACCGCAAAGGCGGTTTCAGCGACGCGACCGAAGCGGCCGGGATCGCTGGCGAAGGCTTTTCGATGGGGGCGGCCGTCAGCGATTACGACAACGACGGCGATCAGGACATCTTCGTCGCCGGAGTCGACCGCAATACACTCTTTCGCAACGACGGCAGAGGACGATTCGACGATGTGACTGAAAAGGCCGGATTGACGGGCGCAGATAAGCAAAGGGGCAAAATGTGGTCGGTGGCCGCCGCCTGGTTCGATTATGACAACGATGGCGACCTCGATCTATTCGTGGTCAACTACTGCAAATGGACTCCCGCTATCGATCCATACTGTGGCGCGATGAAGGAAGGGTGGCGCACCTACTGCTTTCCGGACCGTTACGAGGGTTTGCCGAATCAACTCTTTCGCAATGACGGCGATGGCACGTTCACCGACGTTTCGGAGAACAGCGGGATCGGCAAACACATAGGTAAGGGGATGGGCCTGGCAGTTGCAGATTACGATAACGACGGCTTCGCCGATGTTTTCGTCGCCAACGATACGCTGCCCAATTTTTTATTCAGGAATAACGGGCGCGGCGGCTTTGAAGAAGTCGCATTGCATTCGGGCGTGGCAGTCAATGATAGCGGGAGACCGGTGTCGAGCATGGGCGTCGATTTTCGCGATTACGACAACGACGGATTGCCTGATCTGGTCGTATCGGCGCTCGAAGGCGAAACCTATCCGCTCTTTCATAATCTCGGCAAAGGATTCTTCTCCGATGTCACGTGGCAGAGCGGTTTGGGAGCGGAGACGGTCAAACGCAGCGGGTGGGGCCTGGGCCTGGTCGATTTCAACAACGACGGATTCAAGGATTTGTTCACTGCGAACGCACACGTCAATGACAACATCGAGCTGTACAACAATCAGACCTATCGCCAGACGAACAGTATCCTGGCCAACCTCGGTAACGGCATGTTTCAGGACGTATCGCGTCTCGCCGGCGCTGATTTCGAGAGTAAGCGCGCGCATCGCGGCTGTGCGTTCGCAGATTTTGATAACGATGGGCGCATCGATGTTGTGACGACCTCGTTGAACGAGCCGGCCGAGCTTCTCCGCAATGAATCGGAGAATGATCATCACTGGCTGGCATTGCGACTGATCGGAGTGAAGAGCAATCGTGACGGCATCGGAGCGAAGATCAAACTGACGGCGGGCTCGGGCGCGGTGCAATTCAATCAGGTGACGACCAGTGTCGGTTATGCTTCGTCAAGCGAGCGGCGCGTGCATTTCGGCTTGGGGCGAGAGGCGAAGGTGAAGAGCATCGAGATTCGCTGGCCGAGCGGCAGGGTGCAGGTGTTGAAGGATGTCGAAGTCGATCGTGTGCTGGCGATAAAAGAGGATGGATGATACCTAAAAAGATTCACCACAAAGACCACAAAAAGGACAAAAAACATAAAGAGAAGCGATCTGCCTTGTGTCCTCTTTGTGATTCTCTGCGGTGAATTCAGTTCAACCTTACCAGGTGAACTTCATAGCTAACTGGATGTGTCGCGGATAAGCTACTTCAGTATCACCCGCAAGGCGCGGGAAGAGACTGCCGAAGTTGCGGTCATCCAGGTTGCCGTTGAACGGCTGGACGCGGTAGGCGTACGTGTTCGTGAAGTTGAACATCTCAACGCGAAACTGCAGCTTCAACCGCTCGGTGATGTTCGTCATCTTATTGAACGAGACATCGAAGATCGGCGGCGAATAGAGCCGGATCGACGAAGACCGGTACGACGTGTTGCGGGGTGCGTACTGCGGCGCCTTCAGAAAGTCATAATTGGTCGGACTGCAGTTCTGTAGCCCCTTACTGAATGATTGCAATTGAGGAGCTCCCGAATCATCTATGAAGGCGACGCAGGGAGCAGCCGTTGTAGTGATAGGCGTGCCATCGGCGTTCCTCTGATTGGGATCGGAAGCATGCAGCCTGGCGAGCCATACCTGGTCGGAGCCCTTCCATTTGATGTCTTTGTTTATCGCATCGGGATTCATATAAATCATGTCACCGGGTAGATATCCAGGGACGTCCTGACTGAATCTGAGCGATCATCGTCGCTTCCCATCCGCTCACCAGACGGCCGAAGAAGCCGTGTTTCAGGTTGAACAGTTTTTTGCCCTGGCCGAACGGCAACTGGTAGACCATCCCCGCCGTGAATCGATGCGGGCGATCAGCCCAGTATAATCCGCGCTGATGATCCCTTTCTGTAAATCGTTCCAACCCCAGGCCTCGATCTGCTTCGAGAACGTGTAGGTCGCGACCAGGTTCATCCCGCTCCGGGCGCGCTTCTCGAAGAGACCTGCAACGAATCATAGTTGATGCTGCCATCGTTGCGCGCGACCTCGGTGAGACCGCCGAATGCCGGATACGGGCGCGATAGGTCCCAACGAGAGATAGTGTCGGAGTAGTAACGGCCTGTCAGTGCGTACGGCGCGAGACCCCTGAATGGGTTGGGCAGCGCTTCGTTACAGTAACCCGGACTGCCGCCTTCGAGGGGGTTGCACCTCTGTCGCATCGCCAGATCGGGCTCGTTGAATGGACGGTCGGTTTGCAGTTTCTTCGTGCGGTTGCCTACATACGACAACTCTATTTTCGCCTCCCACGGCAGTTGATACTGGAAGCCGAGCGAGAACTGATGCACATAAGGCACCGAGAAGTTCGGGTTGACGAAGTTGAATCCCCGGCCGACGAAAGTCTCCGCTCCGCCGGCGCTGCCTTGCGGGATCGCGAAGCCGTCCGGGAACGGGCTGCTGAGCACGCCCTCGATCGGCGTTCGGCCGCCATTGAGCGAGTTGATGACGCCGGTCGAGACCGCGAACCCGGCGAACTGCAGATACTCATTGCCGGGATTGACGTAATAGAGACCCCAGCCTCCGCGCATTACCAGCCTTTCCTGCAGCAGGTAAGCGAAGCCGATGCGCGGCTGGATATTGTTATAGTCGATGTTGGCGGGGATACGCGAAAGGCCATTGACGCCCGCGAACATCAAACCGCCTTTCAACTGCGGCACATTGGGAAATTGAGTGCGATCGATGAGGCTGTCGACAGGATTGATCACATTCGGGTCAAATCCGTGATTGAGCCGGTCATAACGCTCCTTCGGCGGCGTATTGATATCCCAGCGCGCGCCCAGATTGAGCGTTAACTTGGGACTCACCTTCCAGTCGTTCTGGAACCATGGCGCATAATAGTTCCCGAGCGTGGTGAAGAAGAGGTTGTAATCGATGTTGCCGCCCACATAACCGAGCATGAATGACGCGAGGCCGTTGCCGCTGAGATCGTCCCCCTGATCCCAGCGCTGCTGGGTGAACCCGCGATTTGCAGCCAGGCGGAATACGTTACCCTGATTCTTGTCGATGTACTGCACCCAGCGCATATCTACGCCGCCGCGCCAGGTCTGCGATCCGCGAATCCAGGTGAAGGTCGGGTGCATAGCCACCGTGTTCGTGACGTTGGAACCGGCATACCGGCCGAGACCCGGATAGCCCTCGATCTCGTAACGCCCGAACCTAGGCTCGAATGGAAGCGAATTGACCAGTTCTGGACTGAATCCGAGCGTCGTCATATCAAATCCCAAATTGCCGGTTCCATTACCTTCTTCGATGAAACGGTTGAAGGAGGTGCGGAAGTTGAAGATGAAGGTCGGCGAGAATGTGGCCAGATGGTCCAGCACGAACGCATCGTTGATGCGCTTGAACGGATGCTGGCCGTCCTGCCCGAAGCCTGTCGGAATACCGTTGACGTTGCGGTCCTCCGTCCGGTCATTATTGGCCCAGCGAATATAGGACCGGTGTCTCTCGTTGAATTGATGGTCGATCTTGATGACGTAGTTGTAGAAGGCGTCTGTCGCAAGGTTCGGTGCGTAGAAGAAATTGTTGCGCCCATAAGCCGCCGCCGGATCGACAGAGTTCGGTTTTGGATAGAAACCGAGAATCCTCTGCGCGATGGGATTGATCCGATCTCCGGGAATCTTGTTGCATGCCGTATAACCTTGGAATGCAGGATCAGAAAGGTTGACGCCGCCAATTGGGTTGCCCGACGGATCGCACGCGAACGGGTACCGCCTCCAGCCTCCCGGCACACTCGAATCGGCGAAACCTGACCTCGGGTCATAGATAGTGATTTTTTGACCCGCGGCATCCGCCAGCCCGCTGAAATCCCCGTTCATCATCTCCGGCGCCGGCACCGATAGCGTCAACGGCTGCGGCACGCCCTCGCGATAACCCTCGTAGTTGACCATGAAGAATGTCTTGTCCCGCCCATTAAAGAGCCCCGGGATGTATACCGGACCTTCGAGCTGCCAGCCATACTGGTCGAGATAGTGGGCTGCCTTATCCGCGCCCCTTGCCTTCAGGCGGAAATCGGTCGCGTCGAGCCATTGGCGGCGCATGAATTCGTATACCGCACCGTGAAATGCATTGGTTCCGCTGCGTAGATTGACGTTGATGATGCCGCCCGTGGTTTTGCCGTACTGGGCATCATAGGTGTTGGTCATGATCTTGAAGTCCTGCACCGAATCGACCGGGGGAACGTAGGCGATGTTGTTGCCGCCCGCCTGCCCGTTGTTGGGCGCTCCGTCGAGCAGGAATTCATTGCCGCGCGACTGGCTGCCGTTGATCGTCCATTCGGCGATCGCGCCGTTGTCGAAGGGACGCTGCCAGATGGACGCGCCGTTGAAGTTCACGCCCGGCAGTCAGGATGCCGAGCATAAAGGGATTGCGCGCATTGAGGGGCAATTCGATGACGCGCTGGCGATCAATCACGCCGCCGCGGTCGGCGGTCGCCGATTCGAGCAGCGGGGTTTCGCCCTGAATCGTCACCTGTTCATCGATGCTTCCGGGCTCGAGCGCAACATCGATCGTGGCGACCTGTTTGATCACGAGCTCGACGTTTTCGCGCACGGCTTTCTTGAATCCGGTCGCTTCTACCGAGACCGAGTAGAGGCCGGGACGGAGCAGGGGTGCCCTGAAGTTGCCCTCATTGTTGGTGGTAGCGGTCGTCGTTTCATTGGTGCCGATGTTCTTCACCGTCACCTGAGCGTTCGGAATGGCCGCCTTATTTGTATCGGTGACGCGGCCGGTGATGGTTGCTCGAAAATCTTGCGCTGCTGATGCCATCGTTAGCAATAACGGCAGCGATAGGGAGACAAGTAGAGTAATCAATGTGCGAGGTGCTCTGCCCATATGATCTCCTGCCCGCTCCGATCTAACCGGATTACGGGCGATAGTTGAATTGTTTTGCATACGGCGAACAGACGACGTTCGCCACCGTGAAAATGCGAATGTAGATTGCTAAGGGGGAGGGAACTGACTCGTTACCGCTGCTCAATATACCCGCCCAAACGCAAAGAGATTATCCAGTTCACTGTTTAGATGGTCAAGCCGTTTGCGCCACATTGGTTTGACCTCTCCTGGGTACGCACGCTTCCAGCGTGCCGGGATCCATCCATGGTCCGCTGCGAAACACAGCAGGCTGGAAGCGTGCGTACCCAGGCGGTGAGATCAGAAGAGGAACTTCAGCCCGAGCTGCCAGAAGCGCGGGAAGTTAGACTGTCTGATGTTGTTTTTGTTGATACCGCCGAAATCAGAATTGGTCGGATCAAGAATAAAAGCTCGTTCGTCATACTGTGGAGTATTGAAAAGATTATAGGCTTCGCCGCGCAATTGAATAGCCATTCTTTCATTGATGCGGAAGCGTTTGGAGAAATTGATGTCGAATTGTTTGTACGAGGGCCGCCGCACGGTTTCAGAGCGATTCGGGGTGAGCCGGGTCGTGAATGGTTCACGGATGATAAACGACGGGGCTGTACATCCATATTGTACGGAGTATGGCAGCAATTCCGGAACAAGTGCTCCCTGATCATTTCTACTATATTGCGCGACACAGGGTTTGACTCCCTGTATCCACTCCGCGCCGCCGACGAACCGCTTCTGCTCAACGTCGGCGTAGTTGGGATCGACTATGTCAACGTTGCCGGGAAGCTGCCAGGGGCGGCCTGAGTTGAAGAGGTACAAGCCCGCGGCTTCCCAACCGCCCAGCAGCAGATTGGTAAGTCCACCGGCATTCGATAGGAACCTTTTGCCTTTCCCGAACGGCAATTCCCAAACGCTCGAAATCGTGATGCGATGTGGGCGGTCAGCGAAGGCCAGGCCGCGGGCTTTGATTCCCGCGACATCGTCGATGTAAGAAACCGTGTTGTCCTGCTGCCCTGGCTGCTGAATCGCTTCTTCGATGGTCTTCGAGAAGGTGTAGGTGCTGTTGATCGATATTCCGCTCGCCATCCGTTTGTTGGCCGAAACCTGGAGCGAGTTGTACCAGACGCGGCCGTCATTCCGCTCAAATTCAGTGATGGCGCCGAACTGCGGGAATGGACGGCTCAACTCATAGCGGCTGAGTTGCGGGCTGGTGAACCGATCCGTACCCTCAAAACCCGGAACCTCGAAGAAGGGGTTCGGTAACAACGCATTGCAGATGCCGATGTCGCCACCTTTCGTGACGTCGCATTGATTACGGAATGCAAGACTAGGTTCGTTGATACCAGAGAAGCGGGACTGAGCATCGCGAGCGCGGCTCCCGACATAGCTGATCTCTGCCGCGATGTTCCATGGAAGTTGCCGCTGTATCCCCAGCGAGAAATTATCTACGTAGGGAACTTTGAAATCTGGATTGGAGTAGTTGAAAGAGCGTCCGAGAAACGTCTCCAATCCGAGACTCGCGCCCGCCGGTTGAGCGACGCCGTTCGGGAATGGGTTGCTGAAGCTAAGCAGAGATGTGCGGTTTTCGTTAATCGATGCAACGAACGGAGTCTGCACGCTGAAGCCGTTGGTTGGGTAACCGGGGTCGCCGACAGGGTTGACGAAGTAACGACCGAACCCCGCGCGTATTACCGTCTTTTCGTTCAACGAATATGCGATCCCGATGCGCGGCTGGATGTTATTGAGATCGCTCCTGACCGGTGTATTCGGATTGTTTCCGCCGGCAAATCCGAGTCCTCCAAATACCTGCGTCGCCCCGTTGAGCAGGTTCGAGCTATTAATGCGCGCGCTGATCGGGTTGATCGCTGTGGGATCGAAGCCGAAGTTGAGACGGTTATATCGCTCGACCGCGGGAAGGTTGAGGTCGTACCTCAATCCGAGATTGAGCGTCAGCCTGCGCGTAATTTTCCAGTCATCCTGAACCCACGGCGCATAGTATTTGTACATGTAGATCGGGAAGACGTTGACATCTACGAAGCTCATTTGATTTCTCGCGCTGTTTAAACCCGTAGGCGCACCCAGCAGGAGCGCTGCCAGCGAACTCCCGCTTAACGCATCGGGGCGAGTGAAATTTTCTCCAGTGAAGGTGCGGTCGAAACTGAAAACCATCCCCGCGTTCCCGCTGGTTTGGCGGGCGTATTGCGTATATCGCATATCCAGGCCGAAGCGGATGCTATGCGAACCCTTGATGACCGACAGGTTCGGCTGGAAACTGAAGACGTTGGTCGGCTCATTGCTGAAGGTGCCCCGGCCGAGCTGGATAGTCTCCACATCCGTCCCTGTACTATAGAGATTGATGCGTGGGAACATCCTGGTCGGCAACTGACCTGATAGCGACGAAGGGAAACCGAGTTGCGTGGCATCGAAGTCAAGCCCCGGTTCGGATCTGGCCGCCTCGATGTAGCGATTAGCGGATGCGCGCACGTTCAACACCAGATTGCCGTTGAAAGTATGCACCCAATCGGCGACGCCGGCGTAGTTGAAGCGTTCGAGCGGCAATTGTCCGTCCTGAGCAGGTCCGGAGGTGATGGCATTTGTCCATCGAATCTCCTTGCGGAGATTGTATCCATAACGGAAGAAGACCCTGTCATTTGTGCCGATGACCTGATCGATCTTGAAGAGCCAGTTTTTGAACTCGTCATTGGCGATGTTGGGAATGTCGGCGTAGTTGTTGCGCCAGGGTTCACCCCCTGGCGTTGACGTGTTCGGTCTGGGATATAAGGCCAGGAGGTTCTTCGCCACCGGATTGATCCGGTCCGGACAGATGACGTTTAAGACGCCTTCGCACTGGATTTGATTGCGGACCCACCGATCGCCATCCGGCTGGCCTGTGGCCGGATCGTATATCGGGATGACCTGGCCCGTGCTGTTCTTGTATTCCCTGAAATCGCCCTGAATGAAGGCATCAGTCGGCACGGTGATAACCTGCGGATTCGGAGTGCCTTCCCGGTAGCCCTCGTAGTTAAAGAGGAAGAACGATTTGTCACGCCCGTCATAGCCCGCCGGACCGAAGACCTTCTTGGGCAGCCATATCGGCCCACCGATCACTCCACCATACTGATCGAGGTAGTGTTCGGCTTTTACCAAATCGCCCGAAGCGGTTCTAAAGCGGCCGGCCGGTATGCCGCGCGCGTTGGAGAAGAGATAGTTCGAGTCCAACCAGTTACGGCGATAGAACTCATATAGCGAGCCGTGGAATTGATTGCCACCGGATTTAATCTGTACATTGACGACGCCGCCCGCAGTTCGCCCATATTGCGCATCATAAGAGTTGGTGACGATCTTGAACTCACCGACCGCATCCACCGGCGGCACATAAGCGATGTTGTTTCCGCCCTGAATCGAATTGTTCGGCGCGCCGTCGAGCAGAAATTCGTTGCTGCGGTTAAGTCCGCCGTTGATCGACCAATCGGCGATAGCGCCGTTGTCGAACGGGCGTTGATAAATGGCCGGGCCGTTGTATGTGATTCCCGGCGTCAGCGTCGAGAGCATAAACGGGTTGCGCGCGTTGAGCGGCAACTCGACGATGCGACGGTTCTCAATCACATTGCCGCGATCCGCTTTTGTCTCTTCGAGCAGCGTGGTGGCATCGGCGGTGATCGTAACGGTTTCGCTGGTCGCGCCAAGTTCGAGCGTCACATCGATAGTGGCCGTCTGGCTGACTTGCAGCGCCTGGTTGTCACGGATGTACTTCTTGAAGCCCGGGGCTTCAATGCTGATGCTATAGACGCCGGGATTGAGGAAGGGAACGGTGTAAACGCCATTCGAGTTTGTTACGACAGTCACAGCCTCATTAGTCTGAGGATTGCGAACTATGACAACCGCGTTTGCGATCGCAGCATTTGATGGATCTACCACGCGCCCCGTTACCGTTGCGCGGAATTCCTGCCCGAAAGCCGGTAATGACAGCAGGCAGAGCCAGAGCAGCAATATCGCAGGATGCTTTTTCATCTAGGTCTCCTTAGGAAATATGAGGGAGGATGCAGTATCTCCCGCCCCTTCTATTTTTTTCGATGAATCGCAACTCCGTCATACAACGAAGCGCCACCACCAGGTGCGATCAAAACCGTCCTGGCCAATTGAAGGGGCAGGCTGAGCGGAGTGACTACAGATGATGGAACTGTCTGCAATTCATTGTGAATGAGATAACCGCCTTCAACCATCATCGCAGCGATATTGGCTAAAGCGTATATAAGTTCAGTCTGTTTGAAGTAAGGAAAAACGTTGGTTACGACTATGAGGTCGAAATTCGGCGCCGGTTCATAACGCTCAGTGATGATGTTCAAGCGGTCGACGCTGATTATCTCGCCGATCTCAGGGCTAATCCTGATCTCCTTTTTCAAATGCGAGTCATAGGTCGCGGGGACTTTAAGGTCGGCCTCGTGGCCTATGATTTTTCCGAGTACGCGAAAATATTCTCTGAATTCGCGAGTCAATGGACGTGAAGAGGTGTCTGTGATACCGGAAAGAATTGATAACGTTATTTGTTTATTCTGTTTCAACCCACTCAGGTAATTAATGACCCGCTGGTTGATATCGACACAGTGAATCTGTAGATGCGCGGCGTCCGCCAGCTTCAGACCGATCAAAGCATCGACGACGGCAAATGGCTGATAACTCTGCGGCCCGAAGAGGTCGATCAAATCGGTCCGCGGAGCGAAATCGAGCCCCGGACCGACGATCAGAACTTTTCTGATTCTGGTCGACGGCGATTGCGCCTTGAGCGAAGCGAGCGCGACATAGACGGCGTAATTCGCTTCAATCTGCGTATCTGTGCTATGACCTCGATCCTGATAGAGCGAGCCAATTAAAGCTGCGTGCTGCTCCTTTTCGATCGCGCGTGAGGCAAATTCCTTCAGGTAAAGAAATTTCATCGACCGGGCATACTCGGAATATAGATGCTGATCGAGAGGAGTTGAGGAATCGGATGTTTGGCTCAACAGGCTTTTGCAATAGTTCATTCTCTCATCCGAGGATTGCCGGCTGATAGCCACGATGAAGTCCATCATCCTCGCACGTGCCGGTTTCGGCATTCTCTCTTTCGATGGCAGATAGGCCGATCCATCAGTCAAATACTTTTTTCTGTCCGCATCACTCAAACCGCTGACGAATCCCCGAGAGCTAAGCGCCGGTTCGATTCGGGGCTGTTGGGTGAATGTCATGGATTGCAGAAGGAAATAGATGAGGTGATCGTATTCGCCGCGAACCTCGCGACTGTCCGTATCCTTCTTGATCGAACTGATGTGGGTTGAAAAATTTCCTGCATCGATCCCTCGCGATTCGAGCCATGGGTAGAACTGTGGGGGAATATCTGTGAATACAATCTGATCTTTTCTGAATCTTGTGGTGATCTGCGCTCCGGTGGGATAAAAAGAAAAGGCAGCGAGCGCGCACGTCAGTAGCAGCGCTGGATGAAAAATTACCTGTATTGAGCGCCTGTACGGACGATTGCTCATCAAATCTTGCTCTCTTGCTCAGACAATTGCACGTAGACCGCTCTACTAAGCGGATAAACTTCTTCCCCAAACGACGAGTAAACCTCGCCGACCCCGATGGAAATTAGTCAATTTGAACTCATCCAAGCAAAGAGTGTGTCTATTTGATGATTTTTCATATCCTAATATATGAAAACTATTTTGTCTCGTATTTTATTATTTGATTTATTTAGTCTTGTGAAAGCAGATTGCTGGGGGATACTTCGAGGGAAGGAGATTGTGGAATCCTGATCATGTTTCGATACAATCGCGCGCGCAGAAAATCAAACGAAAAGAACTGAAGTTTGGAGTTCCGCCTTCAGGCGGTCTGAAAATCACGTAGGGAAGAAAAAGACCGCGTAAACGCGGAACTCCAAACGCGATCTTTATAGAGTGTGGAAAGCAATTTTAGAAAAAGCTGAACGCCGCCACCTGCGCTTGAAATCACAGGGGCGGCGTCACGTTTTGGCCTCATACGGTTGCTACCAGGTGAACTTCATAGCTAACTGGATGTGGCGCGGATAAGTTACCTCCGTATCACCCGCCAGGCGCGGGAAAATGCTGCCGAAGTTCCGGTCATTCGGGTCGCCGGTGAACTGGCGGCTGCGATACGAGTATGTGTTAGTGAAATTGAACATCTCGACGCGAAACTGGAGTTTGAGCCGTTCATTGATATTGGTCATCTTATTGAACGACACATCGAAACTCGGCGGCGAATGCAGCCTGAGCGAGGGATGGCGGAAGGACGTGAAGCGGGGTGAATATGATGGTTTGCGAATCACGTCGACATTATTCAAAGTGCAGCCATCCAGATTTGCGCTGTACCCCATCAACACCGTCTGTCCATTGTCGTTGATGCGCGCGGAGCAGACTCCGCGTCTGCTCGGGTTGGTCTTGTCGGGATATGTCCTGAACGCCCACACCTGGTCAGAGCCCTTCCACTGGATATCTTTTATGACCGCGTCCTGGTTGAGCCACATGATGTTTTCGTTCAGATCCCACGGACGGCCCGACTGGATTTGAGTGATCATCGTCGCCTCCCAGCCGCTCACCAGGCGTCCGAACAAGCCGTGCTTGATGTTGAACAGCTTCTTGCCTTCACCGAACGGCAACTGGTAGACCATCCCCGCCGTGAAGCGATGCGGACGATCAGCCCAGTATAGTCCGCGCTGCATGATTCCCCTTTGCTGATCATTCCAGCCCCACGCCTCGATCTGCTTCGAGAACGTATAGGTCGCTACAAGGTTCATGCCGCTTCGGGCGCGCTTCTCGAAAGTTACCTGCATCGAATCGTAGTTGATGCCGCCGTCGTTGCGCCCCACTTCAGTGATGCCTCCGAAGTGTGGGTATGGGCGTGCGAGGTCCCACCGCGAAACAGTATCTGAGATGTGGCGACTCGTTAACTGGAACGGATCCAGACCCTTGAATGGGTTGGTCAGCCCTTCGTTGCAGAAGGCCGGGCTGCCGCCTTCGAGGGGATTACACTTCTGTCGCATCGCCAGATCGGGCTCGTTGAAGGCGCGGTTGGTTTGCAGCTTCCTTGTGCGATTGCCCACGTAGGATAGTTCTATCTTCGCCTCCCACGGCAGTTGATATTGGAAGCCAAAGGAGAATTGGTGTACGTACGGCACCTGGAAGTTCGGGTTGACGAAATCAAATCCCCGGCCAAGGTAAGTCTCCTCGCCACCGTCGCTGCCCTGAGGGATGGCGAAGCCGTCAGGGAACGGATTGCCGAGCACGCCCAGCACTCCGTTCGGCCCTTCTCCAATCGGCCTCCTACCGCCATTGAGGGAGTTGACGACTCCAGTCGAAACCGCAAAGCCGGCGAACTGGAGATAGTCGTTGCCGGGATTGACGTAATAGATGCCCCAACCGCCGCGCATGACCAACTTTTCCTTCAGCATGTAAGCGAATCCGACGCGCGGCTGGATGTTGTTCCAGTCGATGTTGGCGGGTGTACGCGAAAGGCCGTTGACGCCTGCAAACTGCAAGCTGCCCATCAATTGCGATGTATACGGGAGTAGAGAGCGGTTGACTATGCTATCTACTGGATTGGTGACATTCGGGTCAAACCCGCGATTTAGCCGGTCATAGCGCTCATTCGGGGCGACATTGACGTCCCAGCGTACGCCCAGATTGAGGGTTAACTTGGGACTCACTTTCCAGTCGTTCTGGAACCAGGGCGCATAATACTTGCCGAGTGTGGTGGAGAAGAGGTTGTAATCGATGTTGCCGCCCACGTAGCCGAGTAGGAATGTCGCGACCCCGTTGCCGCTGAGATCGTCTCCCTCATTCCAGAGCCTCTGTGTGAAGTTTCGACCTGAAGTCAGACGAAACACGTTACCCTGATTCTTCTGGATGTACTGGGTCCAGCGCATATCAACGCCGCCGCGCCAGGTCTGCGATCCGCGAATCCAGGTGAAGGTCGGATGCATCGCCACTGTGTTCGTGACGTTGGAACCCGCATACCGGCCAAGTGCCGGGTAGCCATCGCCAACCTCATAGCGCCCGAACCTCGGCTCGAATGGAAGCGAATTGACGAGCGCCGAAGGGAATCCGAGCGACGTCAGGTCAAATCCGAGGTTGCCGATTCCATTACCTTCTTCGATGAAACGGTTGAAGGAGGTGCGGAAGTTGAAGATGAAAGTCGGCGAGAATGTGGCCAGATGGTCCAGCACGAATGCATCGTTGATGCGTTTGAACGGATGTTGGCCGTCCTGCCCGAAGCCTGTTGTAATGCCATTAACGTTGCGGTCCTCCGTCCGGTCATTATTGGCCCAGCGGATGTAAGACCTGTGTCTCTCGTTGAATTGATGGTCGAGCTTGACGACGTAGTTGTAAAACGCGTCTGTCGCCAGGTTCGGTGCGAAAAAGAAGTTGTTGCGCCCATAGGCCGCCGCGGGATCGACGGAGTTCGGTTTTGGATAGAAACTGAGAATCCTCTGCGCGATGGGATTGATCCGATCTCTGGGGATCTTGTTGCAGGGTGTGCCCTCAGGCACGCCGCCGATCGGGTTGCCAGCCGCATCGCACTTGAACGGAGTGCGCGCCCAGTTGTTCGCCTCAGTAGCTGATAACGGATCGTAGATGGTGATCGGGTTTCCCGCGGCATCCGCCAGCCCGCTGAAATCGCCGTTCATCATCTCCGGCGTCGGCACCGATAGCGTCAACGGCTGCGGCACGCCCTCGCGATAACCCTCGTAGTTGACCATGAAGAATGTCTTGTCCCGCCCGTTAAAGAGCCCCGGGATGTATACCGGACCTTCGAGTTGCACGCCGTACTGGTCGAGATAGTGTTGGGCCTTATCCGCGCCCCTGGCATTTAGCCGGAAATCGGTCGCGTCGAGCCATTGGCGGCGCATGAATTCGTAGATCGAGCCGTGGAATGCATTGGTTCCGCTGCGCAGATTGACGTTGATGATGCCGCCCGTGGTTTTGCCGTACTGGGCATCATAGGTGTTGGTCATGATCTTGAAGTCCTGCACCGAATCGACCGGGGGAACATAGGCGATGTTGTTGCCGCCCGCCTGCCCGTTGTTGGGCGCTCCATCGAGCAGGAATTCATTGCCGCGCGACTGGCTGCCGTTGATCGTCCATTCGGCGATCGCGCCGTTGTCGAAGGGACGCTGCCAGATGGAAGCTCCGTTGAAGTTCACCCCGGCAGTCAGGATGCCGAGCATAAAGGGATTGCGCGCATTGAGGGGCAATTCGATGACGCGCTGGCGATCGATCACGCCGCCGCGGTCGGCGGTCGCCGATTCGAGCAGCGGGGCTTCGCCCTGAACCGTCACCTGTTCACTGATGCTTCCGGGCTCGAGCGCAACATCGATCGTGGCGACCTGATTGATCACGAGTTCGACGTTTTCGCGCACGGCTTTCTTGAAACCTGTCACCTCGACTGAGACCGAATAGGTTCCTGGTCGAAGAAGCGGAGCTTTATAGTTCCCCGCACTATCGGTCGTGGCTGTCGTCGTTTCATTGGTGCCGATATTCCTCACCGTCACCTGAGCGTTCGGAATGGCCGCCTTATTTGAGTCGGTGATGCGGCCGGTGATAGTGGCGCGAAAATCTTGCGCCGATGGCGCTATCGACAACAATAACGACAGCGATAGGGGGAGTAGAAGAGTAAATAGGGTTCGAGGTGCTCTGCCCATATGGACCTCCTGCCCGCTCCGATCTCCTCGGACTTTGGGCGAATGTTGAGATGTTATGAACGCGGCGAACAAACGATAGGTGTAGTCGCCACAGGGAGAAAAGATCGAGTGAATTGCCGGTTAGCTTTTCGATGTATGGCAAGCCCGCCGTACAACGAAGAACCACACTTCGGTGCGACGATGGTCCAGGCGCCGGATGATATGCCGACTGCTTACGCGCCTTTACCCCCGCTGGCTCAGTACAATCTTGCCCTCTCGCTCAGATAGACCTCTCCTGCGACGAGTAAAATTCACCCCGCCTCAAGGAAATAGAGCGAACGCGAGTACCAAGGTAGGAACCGAACCGTTTATTTTATGGTCTTATTTTAGATGCTCTGGGTCGAGACGAACGCGATATACGCCTCATCGCATCCAACCAAATTCACAGTGTTGGGTCCAATCTAAATTATCTAATCGGTGAATAGGTGAAACGGTTATCGCCACACTGAATCAATTGTTCGATTTGAATTCATCCAAGCAAAGAGTTTGTCTATTTAATGATGTTCTTATCATAATGCATCCAAATTATTTTGTCTCGTATTTTTTTATGGATATTGATTAATTTTTATCGAGATGAGAGGAATTTTTATGAGCGGATTGGGAGGTTTGGAGCCAGGTAAAACACGGAGAATCAACAGAAAAACAAGGCCTTGATTCTTATTGATCGACCTTGTCCGGGATTGCCTGTAGCTTTTCCGCGATCGAGAACTCACGTTTGGCCTCATCGGTACGCCCGGTTTGTTGAAGGACCTGGCCCAGCATGTAATGGGCCGATTTATTGTTCGGATCGAATTGAATTGCGCGTTTGAGCATTCCTTCGGCGGAAGGTAGGTTCTTCTTTTTCAGGTAGGCTTTCCCGAGCAGAATGTAAGGGCCGCTATAGTACGGATTCAGCCAGACCGATTTTTGCAAGGGTGTGATCGCCTCGTCCCATTTCAGTTGCCGGATGTAAGCGTCGCCGAGTTTGTAGTATGCCATCGCGTTACCGGGATTGAGCGCGATCTCTTTCTCCAGCAGACTGATTCCTTCGTCATAACGCGAGCGGTAGATGGCAATCTGCCCGAGGATGTAATGGGCTTGAGGCAGTTTTGGATCTTTTTCGACTGCCTGTTTCAACTCGGTCTCCGCGAACTCTACTAAATCCATGCGGATCATCATCTGCGCGGTGAGCAGGTGCGCAGCGGCGGATTCAGGAGCGACGCGGAACATCTGCGCAAACGAACCGCGCGCCTTCGCCGGCTGGCGCGTCTGGATGAAAGCCATTCCGAGCGCGTAACTCAGTTCAGTGTTGTCGGGTGCCCAGGCTCGGGTCTGTTCGAGGAAGGGAATCGCCTCGGCGATCTGGCCGGTGAGGTAGCGGGCCAGCCCGAGCACCTGAACGGTCTCCCGCCGTTCGATGGATTCGGGGGATAACTGATCGACGATGGGTGAAAGCGTTGCGATTGCGCGCGGCAGATCGTTTGCGTGGTAGTACGCGACGCCAATCAGTTGCGCGACTCGAGGGGCTTTGATGTCAGGTAATGATTGCAATTTGGCGATCGCTGCTTTGGGATTGCCGTCGTTGATGAGTGCGCGCGCTTCGGAGAGAGTAGCTGCAAGTGAATCCGGCTGTTCCTGTGCAGACGCCGGCTTTGCTGAAAATAGAAAAAGGAAACAGAAAAAGCAAAAAGTGGCAAAACGTGGCAAAAAGGCAATCATCCTTGGATTATTGCTCCTTTTGCTCCGTTTTGCCACTTATGTTTCCAGCCCTTTAGAAGCTGAACCTGAGCCCGAACTGGACGTTGCGCATCAGGTCAGATCCGTCGTAGGCGACATTGCTGATCACGCCAAAATTGGAGCTATCCCGATTTGCGGCGGGGTTACCCCTGTTGACCTGATTGAAAAAGTTCACCGCCTCGACCCGGAATTCCAATTCCTTGCTCTCCGAGAACCTCATCTTTTTGAAGAGCGATGCGTCGGTCCGCCAGTAACCTGGCCCGCGGAAAGCATTGCGCCTGAGGTTACCAAATGTGCCCACGGCAGGAGTTGTAAAGACCGAAAGATCAGCCGTGTAACTATTCCCTGACAACTCGAAGTTTGGATCGCCGTTGATGTTCGGACGACTCGGCCCGGTGTCACTAATTCCTGCGTTGTTGAATGTGACGTTGAATGGCAGTCCACTCTGGATCGTCGTGTTCGAATTGAACTGCCAGCCGCCGACTACCCAATCCAGTGAACGGGAAACTCCATTGAAGTATCGCCGCCCTCTGCCGATGGGTAATTCCCACACCTGTGAAAAGACGAAGTTGTGTTTGCGGTTCCAATCCGCTATGCCGCGGCTAAGCTCCCGATCGATGAAGAAATAGTCGCCGCCATCCTGAACCGCGCGCTGTAAGGTGTAGTGGGCCAGGATCGAATAGCCCTTCGAAAAACGCTTCTCGACCTTAGTCTGCCATGAATCGTAGCGGTTATCGGCGCAGTTGCAGAAATAGCGAAAATCCTGCGTCCAGCCGAACTGGTTAAAGAAAGGCTTGCGATTGTTGAACGGTATGGTGCCGAAGCCTTCCAGGGTCGCCTGGTTGTTGTTCGAATCGGGACCATCGCCGGCGAAGACGTGAGTTCCCTTGTTGCCGACGTACCCGGTCTCGAGGGATACGGTGTCGGTGACTTGCCATTGTACCGTCGCGTTGTAAGCGTCGACCGAAGGCAGCCGCTGCTTGGACGGCAAGACGAAAGATCGTACGCCATCCGGCAGGAAGAATCGCCCGTTCGCCGGCATCGAGGTGTTTGGCGTCCCGCCTTGATTCGGGGGGGCATTCAGGCCGAAGAAGTTGGGTAGACCCGGCGGCCCTTGATCGAGCGTGAAGACGCGTGCGAAGTCCGGGGCATTCAGATTCTGGATCGCCAGCACCGGTAAATTCTGCGTCACTGAGTGGCCGAAAAGCGAACCGAAAACCCCGATGTCATAGCTGCGGCCATAACCGACGCGCACCACCAATCTGTCGGTAGCCCTGTACGCGAGAGCGACGCGCGGAGCGAAATTGACGCTGTTCTGGATATTGCCAGACATATTGACATCGCCAATGCCCGGCACCAGCACCTCGCCGGTGTCCTGATTGAGGAACCCGCCATTACCGGGTTGGTTGAGCGTCTGGGGGTTGATGATGTCGAGGCGCAGCCCGTAGTTGAACGTCAGCTTCTGGTTGACGCGCCAGGAGTCCTGACCGTAGTAGAAGTGGCGCCACTGTCGCTCGCGCGCGTTAAAGTTAGTGCTGATGTAACGATTGAAGGTCGTCACGTCGCCGAGCAGAAAGGTCGCCATACCGAGACCGCCGCCACTCACTCCACGCGTGCGGTTATTGGAGAATGTCAGCTCGCCGGCGCGATGCGAATCGCTAGGTATGCGCAGGTTGTATGCCCGACGCACGTCCACGCCGAATTTGAGCGTGTGGTTGCCCATGAACTTGGTCGTATTGCTCACGAACTGGAATTGATTCTCATCCTGATCGAGAGGGCAGTTACAGCGGTTGACGCCGAGACCGGAACCGAACTCAAACCGATTATCATCGGTGGCGCCCGGCTGCTCGATGAACCCGGCAAATAGGCCGGAGGAGAAATCATCAAGGTTCAGGCCAGGGACGCCGACATCGGTCGCAGAAGTCAGGCCGAAATCGAAAGGCAATACGTTGACCTTATAGCGGAAGAACCCGAAGCGGAAATCGGTCACCAGAGTCGACGACAAGGTATAATCCAAACCGAAAGCGACGCTATGGTTGCGTACCTTGGATGTGCCGCCGAGCGTTACAATTTCGTGGCCTCCTGCCTGACCGAAAGCTGATGGGCCTACGCGGCTGAAGTCGGCGAAGCTGTATCGGCCGAAGAGATTGAGTTTATCTGATATCTTACCGTCGCCGCGGAAATCGATACTGTCCTTGTCGAATCCCTCGATGCCCGACGCCACATAGTTGTTAATCGTTCCGTTATTCTGGCCCGCCGCATTCGGCAATGGGATCAATTGCAAAATGTTGAGCGCTTGTTGCGAGATGCGCCCCATCGGTATGCTGTTTCCAGCAAACTGAGTGCGAGAAACGAGGTTGCCCATGGCACCGACGACAGACGTATCCGGATCATAGATGTTCACGCCATACGCGCTCAGATCCCCATTGCGGGCACCTATCGTTGGCACCGTCAGCAGACGTGAGCCTCCGGTCTTGCTGCGAATCCCGTCATAGTCGCCAAAGAAGAAAACACGATTCTTGATGATCGGACCACCGATGGCGCCCCCGAATTGATTGCGCAATGTGTCAGGAATGAATTGGCCGGTCACGGAATCTCGTTGAGTTTGCGAGAAAGGATTGCGTGCTTGAAGCTGATCGTTCCGTCGGAAGCCGTATACAGCACCGTGCAGGTCGTTCGTTCCCGATTTCGTCGAAACCGACACAACGCCGGCTATCGCCTGGCCAAATTCAGCGTCGTAGTTCTGCGACGTGATCTTGGTTTCGCCGATCGCCTCGAAATTCGGGTTTACGACGATGATGCCGAGAATCGGGTCGCGGTTCTCGGTGCCGTCCAGCTGATACCCGGTGCCGCTGAAATGCTGCCCGTTGACCATGGTCTGGGTCGAACCCTGCGGGTTTTCACTGGCGGCGTGTTGAAAGCCGAGTTGCTGTGTGCCCGGAGTCAGCAGAATGAACTTGGTGAAATTGCGGTCCAATATCGGCAGGTCAGTCACCTGTTTCGTCTCGAAGGTGACCGCCACATCGGCGCGGTCGGTCTTCAATACCGGCGCGGCAGCCGTGATCGTAATCTCTTCCGAGAGCTGACCCGCTTGCAGCTGGATGTTCGACTCGGTGGCTCTGTCTACGTTGACGACCACTGGTTCGACCACCGTAGATTTGAATCCGGTGGCTTCGATTTTGATCCGATATGTTCCGGGAATTAGCCGAGTCTGATTGAAATTTCCCGACTCGTTGCTCTTCACCGTCTCGGTCACGTTCGTGTTTATATTAGTGATCGTGAGAGTCGCACCCGGTACTACACCGCCTGATGTATCGGTCACGATGCCGAAGATGCTTCCATATACCGCCTGCCCGAATGAGGCGGTCGCCAGCGCTATGCAGATGGACAAGCTAATTGCGAAGAGAGAGAACTTCTCGATCGCTCTCATAAGATTTCCCTCCTGTTCTTAATCAGCGCAACCCGTACCGGCTGCGCTGATCAGTCAGTCAGTTGTTTCGTTAATGATTATGTTGAACAGAATTTGCAAATCCCAGCAAAGCTTGATTTTTTTATGAGTCGCCACAAGCTTTCAATTTTGGTGTCAATGATTTGAAATGTATTGAACGGATTGAAAGTTTTATCAGGGCCTAATTTTAGATCCTTTTTAGATCAGGGCTGTGAAATTCTTTTTCAATAAATTTGGCGACTCGAACAGAATAGTTGGTGAATGCTTGCTTTGACAGTTACTGGAAGTATAATACGGTTACGTCCTTCATTATCATTATGTTATACGACATGTAACGCGGCGTTAAATGGACGTTACAGATAGAGATGTAACGTTGTTGTAGCAGATGCAAATCCCTAAGGAAGAAAAACTTACGCAATTGGACAAGATCTTGCACGGGCGTTCTCTGCAAGGATCGGAAAATCTCAAAGCTTTCCTGAGGTTTGTGGTTGATCGAGCGATTGAGGGGCAGGAGAGCCAGCTGAAAGAGTATGTCATAGCGACGGAGGTTTTTGGCCGCGGGAAGGCCTTCGATTCGCGAATCGACTCGGCTGTCCGGGTTCAGGCTGGAAGGCTCAGGACGAAGCTCCAGGAGTATTACGCGACCGAGGGAAAAGAAGACGAAATCGTCATCGACTTACCGAAGGGCCAATACACTCCGGTCTTCTCGTATGCTCGCAAAACTTATGAGCAGGAATTAAGTGAGGGAGCCTCTCCGCCCCCCGTTTTGCCGGCGAGTGATCCACCGGTATCGATCGCCACGCAAATCTCACCGCTCAAACAAAAAGATTCATCTCGCGTGACGGCGGAGGGCAATTGGCGCGAGGGCAAACGCTCGACCGGGCCGCGCACCATCTGGCGAAGGATGAGCACGGTAGTCGCTTTCGTTTCATTGTTGCTATCGATCTTGTTTGGCTTCTTAACGCTTCATTATCGGGCGAAGTCCGCCGAGGATTCGTTTTTATTCGGGTTTTCCGGAGAGACGGAAATACTAGACCGGGGTGTGATCGAACCGCTGTGGGGGGATTTTTTGAACTCGCCCGAACCGGTGCTGGTGGTATACAGCAACACGCTCTTCAAGGGCACAGCCGAAGAGGGGATGAAGCTCCTCAAATCTCTCGATGCCCCGGGCAGCAGTCTCGGCTCGCCCGTGATCCCGCAGAGCGAGACGGAGCAAGTCCGGGAGCCGGTGATCGATCTCTACACTGGCATCGGCGAAGTGATGGGAGCTTATTATCTGGGGGATTTCTTCGCGAGGGTACGCCACGCTTCTCGAGTCAAACGCAGTCTGCTGCTGACCTGGGAAGAGGTGAAGACTCAGAATGTCGTGGTTCTCGGTTCGCCGGCGGAGAATCTCTTCCTGCGCGACCTGCCTCAGAAGCAGGACTTCATATTCAAGCCTATTTTGCCGGATGCCACAGATTTTCATTATAAGGGGAAGAAAATCTTCGGCATCGTCAACACAAAACCTCGGCCGGGCGAGCAGGAATTTTACCTGGCTAAACAGGATGGCCCGTCGCGCAGCCAGATATCGGAAGATTTTGCGGTCGTGAGCCTGCTCGAAGGCTTGAATGGCGGCAACAGCCTGTTGATCCTCGCGGGTATAACTACTATCGGTACGCAGGCCTCGGTCGAATATGTGACCAAACCCGACTACATGCGCGATCTGATCAGGCACCTGAACACGGCGCCGGCCGGCAGCCCGCCGAAATTGCCCGACAATTATCAAGTATTATTGCGGGTTAAGGTGAATGGAGGGGTTCCGGTGCAGGTCTCTTATGTAACTCACCACGTGTTGAATCAGTAACACATAAGAATAGGAAATCAAAAGTACGAAGAATAAAATAAGCTTCCGGTCTATTTGTTTTCTGACCATGGTTGCATTCTTTCTGTCACTTCTTATGGATTACAGAGGGCCGCTATTTCTGACCTAGGTCGAGCTGAACGGTTTGCCGCAGATAGCCGCCGCCTTCCGTTTCAGGCATTGATATGCCAAGGATGGTTTCATATGACGAACCTTGATTGGTGAGACTCGGTTTTATCTCGGCGTTGGTTGCCTTAAGGATCGGCTTTCGACTTCGTATATGAAGTTGATATGTGCGACCGCCGCGCCCCTCAATGACGACATGAACAATGTTGCCGTCGACTCTGGTACTGAGGAGCTTGAGCGATTGCGATTTGTCGCCGGGGCGTGCGTTCAATCGTTCGGTCGAGACCTCTATGCCCGGTAAATAGTTGACAGCAACGTTCATTTGATTCGGGCTCTCGGCGCCGGATGTGATACGGAATCGACCGGCGATGTGATGCGAGCTGCGAATCACATCGAATTTACGATCCTGGCCATCGCCTTTCACATTGAGGATCACACTCTCAGGAGGAAATGCCAATTCAAAAGAGAACTCTGTTCTTGAGGATGAAGGTTGCAATCGATTGGCGGTCAGATAGAGGGTTCGGACTCCTGCGGCCGTATCGAAAGGTGATTTTTTCATCACTATATTCCATTTTTGGTCCCCCAGTCGAAAGTTGTTGACCGTTACCTCGTCCCATGAAGCCGGGATTTGCGGAGCCACGATTATCCGGTTGCCGGTCGCTTCAGCTTCAAGCCCCAACAATCCCCGCACCAAAGGGGTTACCACCATGGCACAGCTCCATATCTGATGATGGCTGCTGCGGCCGAATGCTTGATTGAAATCTCCCGACAGCAACTCGGTCACATAACCGAGCGCATTATCGTAAGTCAGCTGGGCGTTTGCCATCAGATAGTCGTAACCGATCTGCGGGCGGTGATATCGATAAGCGGCCATTGAAGCCCAACCCGTAAACAGGGGCCAGACCGACCCGTAGTGATAACTCAGCGGGTCATAGATCGGGCTTTGATTCGACAAGATTCGCGCGCCCCAATCGGCGCTCATCTCCGCTCCGCCGATTCGATCGAGCATCCGATCGGCGCGCATATCATCGAGTAATCCCCACCACATCGGCACCGCGGGCAGCACAGTCGCCTCGTCTATCAGCTTCGATTCGCGCAATTCCTTCATCCGCGTTTTGACGGCAGGATTTTTTTCGTTCAGTTCCTCGTCGCCCGGTTCGCCGCGCGGTTGATTCGTGGCGAAGGCGTAAATCTGTTTCGCGTCGACCCAGTAGACCCGTTCGACTGTTTGCCGGACCCGGTCGGCCTGTTGTTTCGCTTCCTCCGCCAGCTTCGCATCCACGCCGAGCGCGCCGGCCATCATAGCCAGCGAGCGGAGTGCCTCTATCCATAGGCCCTGCTGATAAATCTCTTCGTGCGCCGGGTAGAGCCTGCCGCCTTCGACCCACCCGTGGCCGAATTTTGTATTTTCGATGAGCGAATTGCCGTCGGTGTCGGTTGCGAGCGAGAAGCGATAGGCCTTGAGAATCGAGTCCCAGCTCGCTCGCGTGAACTCGCGATCGCCGCTCGCGCGCAGGTAGTCGGCGTGCGCGATGAGGTAGAGCGGCGTCGCATCTGCGCTGGCCCACGGATAGATGTAATCGGAAAACCACGGAATCAAGCCGGCCGATTGCGAAATTTCATGCGGAATCTTCCCGTCCGCGCGTTGCACCTTCTTTAAAAACGCGAGCGACGTTTTCGTTGCGTCAAAATCGCCATACGAATTGATCGCGAAACTCGTCCACAATGAGTCACGGCCGAAGTACCAGGCGAAGCCGGGCCGCTCGCTATTGCCAGATGTGCGAAAGCCGGCGACCAGGCCAGTACCGAGATATGGGTTGGTCGCCAGTCCTTTATCGATACCGACTTTCGCCCACGCGAACGCCGTATTCAATCGTTCATCCGGCGTCGTGATGCTCAAGGTCTCTTCGTTCACCCGGCGATAATGGGCGACCGTCTGTTCATAGAGCGGCCGAATGTTGTTGAGCAATTTTTGATATGTCACGCGCGCTTTCGACCTCCCCTCGACGCTCCCCGAGATCACGATCGGAATGTAGCTTTTTCTGAGGGAATCGTCAGTGAGATCGAGGACAAATCTCGTCGGCACATCGCGCGGTTCCTCCTGGTAAGGCATCACCGAAACATCCCTGAGCGCCGGTGACCCTATGATGCCGGCGAAGCGATTCGATTCTTCGACGATGTAATAGGCCTTCTCTTTTCTGTTGAAATCGACATTGCCGGTCATCAGGCCGGCGGGCCACATCAGGCTCAGCTTCGGGCGGAAGGAGCCGATCACCTCTATCGGCAGGGCGCTTTCGATGTCGAGCAAAATCACGATGCCGGGTTCGTCGATCGGGGCGAAGATTGTCTCGCGGACGGTGAAGGCCGCGTGCGAGTATGTAAATGTCGTCGCTTCCGGCCGGACATTGATTCGGGTGAGTATGTCCGCGCCTTCGAATGCGAGCGGATAGCCTTCTATCTTGAACGACAGTTGAAAATCATCGGCAATCTTCAACGGGTAAACCCAGGTTTCCATTCCGCGGTGCTCGTAGCCGAGAGCTACTGCGCGGCGGCCGGCGACATCGAAGAATGAGCCGGATTGTGTACGCCGTTCCAGTTCGAGCCCGCTTTTGGGAAAAGCGAACTTCGGCGGTAGCCCTTGCTTTGGCGCAGTTTGTGACTGGCTGGCAGCCGCCATAGTGGCCAATAACGAGAGGGCGATAACGAAATGGGCGAAGGGATTACTTTTCAAGGCGTGCTCCAGTCGGAAGTAGGAAAAGACTCTATAACCCAAGCTAATGCGACATCTTCAATGGACTCGTCAAGCGAAACCGGTGAATAGGCATTACCATACTCGTGCTCTGGGTTCCATTTGCAGGATCCTCGGATTATATTGTCGCCATTATGAGGAATCATCGTACATCTTCCTCTTTTTTCTCGACCGGTCAAGCAGTTTCTACATTCGCACTTATATGTGTGGCTGTTTACTGCGCGCTTGCTCAGAAAGGGGCAACGCCGGCAGTGTCGAGTGATGGGGGCGATAACGGATATGGCGTGACCTTCACCGACATCGCCCGCAGTTCAGGCTTAATCCACAAAACGATCTATGGCGACGAGCACAAGAACAAATACCTGCTCGAGACCACCGGCTGTGGCGTCGCCTGGTTCGATTACGACAATGACGGATGGCTCGATCTCTTCTTCGTCAACGGCACTCGATTGAACGGGCCGCCGAAGAATCAGGAGGCCATCAATCGTCTCTATCGCAACAATCGCGATGGGACTTTCACCGATGTGACGAATAAAGCCGGGCTCGCCCGGACCGGATGGGGGCAGGGCGTTTGCATCGGAGATTTCGACAACGACGGCTTCGATGATCTCTTCATCTCCTATTACGGCAAGAACGCCCTCTATAAAAATAATGGCAATGGCACGTTTATCGATGTCTCGGCGAAGGCCGGCGTCGCGGGAACGAAGACGAGGTGGGGCAGCGGCGCCGCTTTCGTCGATTATGACAAGGACGGCGACCTCGACCTCTTCGTCGCCAACTATATCGATCTCGATCTGAAGACCGCGCCGACACCCGAGACCGGCCCGTGCCTGTATAAAGGCGTGATGGTCGCCTGCGGTCCCCCGGGCCTCGAGGGCGGCAAGAATGTCCTCTATCGCAATAATGGTGACGGCGCGTTCGTTGATGTTTCCGATAAGGCCGGGATCACGGATACATTTGGCACCTATGGGCTCGGCGTAGTCATAGCCGATCTCGACAACGACGCCTGGCCCGACATTTACGTCGCGAACGATTCCGCTCCGGCTGCGCTTTATTTGAACAACAAAGACGGCACATTCAAGGATATCGGCGTGGAGGCGGGCGCGGCCTACAGCAGCGACGGCAAGCCGCAGGCGGGGATGGGAGTCGGAATAGGCGATTACGACGGCGATGGCTTGCTCGATATATTCAAGACCAACTTCTCCGGAGACACCTCGACGCTCTATCGCAATCTCGGCGTCAAATCGGGGCTGCTGACTTTCGACGATGTGACATTCACCAGCGGCATCGGGATCAACACGCGCTGGCTGGGATGGGGATGCGGGTTCGTCGATTTCGATAAAGACGGATGGCTCGATATCTTCCTGGTCAACGGCCATGTCTATCCGGAGGTTGAGCAGCTCGACACCGAGGCCGGCTATCCGCAGCGGAAAGTGCTATATCGGAATTTACGGAACGGCAATTTCAAAGACATCACGGAACAGATCCGAGGTCTTCTGGAACCGACCGCGAGCCGCGGATGCGCCTTCGGCGACTTCGACAACGATGGAGATATGGATATCGTGATCAATCCGGTCAACGATAATCCGGTATTGTTGCGGACCGACTCGGCGTTGAAGAATAACTGGATTGGAATTAAAGCCATTGGCGTTAAATCGAATAGAACCGGCGTCGGCGCGCGGATAAAGGTGATGACTGAGAATAAGACCCAGATCGACGAGGTTCGCAGCGGAGGCAGTTATTATTCACAGAACGATCTGCGCGTGCATTTCGGTTTGGGCAATGCGTCTAAGGTGAAGACGATTGAGGTGAGGTGGCCGAGCGGCGTTGTCGATTCTATCAATGATGTGGGAGTCAATCAGTTTATTCATGTCAAAGAGGGTGCCGGATTGATAAAGCTGCCAATGAATGGTCGAAAGATAGTGAAGTAAGTGAAGCAATAACTGAGAGTGAGAATAAAAGGTCATTGAAATCAACAATATCGGTACTGAGCGCCAGGGGCGCGGGATGTATATAGAACTAATTCTCCAACTTCTCGCAAGCTCCGGAGGAGCGAAATATGAATGCCAGTATGTCGCTCCGGAGCTTGCGAGAACCTGGGTAGTCGAACGCTATATACATCAGGCTCCTCCGGAGCCAATCAGAAACTATTGATAATGACAAACTTTAATTTTGCACAGTCCTTAAATTACTGCGCGAACTTGCGTCTCGCTCGCAGTCTAAAGAGACCGCAAACCTCCATACTGATTGCAATGAGGCTGATCACCATATTGATCGGTGCGGCGACCTTGATATCGGTGTCCTTTTTACCGACTTACGCGCAAAGGGCGCAGGTCGCCGATGATCAGCAACAGCCGAGTAGTGCCGAACAATACCATCTTCAGGGAATCAAGCTCGGACAGCAGGGAAAGCTCGATGAGGCTATCGGCTCATTCCGCGAGGCGATCCGACTGAAGCCCGATTTCACGGAAGCGCGCGCGAACCTGGGTCTGGTTCTCCAGCAGAAAGGGGATCTCGAGGCTGCGATCGGCGAGTTTCACAGGGCGGTCGAGCAACGGCCCGAATCGGCCGAGTTTCGCAGCGCATATGGATTTGCGCTCGGTCAAAAAGGCGATCTGGCCGGCGCGCTCTCTCAATTCGAGACCGCCGTTAGACTCAAACCCGGGCTTCACGAAGCG
This sequence comes from uncultured Acidobacteriota bacterium, assembly GCA_963796275.1. GTDB lineage: Bacteria > Acidobacteriota > Blastocatellia > RBC074 > RBC074 > JAKEHZ01. Next base: position 1,004,266 of record CAWCKY010000006.1, read on the forward strand.
CAATTTCGTCTGGGCGTGACGCGATGGCTGACCGGAGCGTACGAGCCGGCCATTCCTCCGCTACGCGAAGCGATAAAACTCGAACCGAACCATGTCGAGTCGCACTACTATCTGGGGCTGGTATTACAAAAAACTGGACAATCGGGCGAGGCGATCGATGAGTTGCGGAAGGCATCGAGGCTGGGGCCGAAGATAGCCGACGTCCATGCTGCTCTGGGCAACGCTCTGCTTGCCGATGAAGATTTCGAAGGCGCAGTCGAGGCATTGCGTGCGGCGATCAGGATCAATCCGGGGAAGGTACAGGCTCGCAATGATCTGGGCCTGACGCTCATCCAGAAGCGCGAGGCTGATGCTGCCGTGACGGAACTCAACGCGGTTCTCAAGATCGAACCGAACAATCTCGTCGCGCATCACAATTTGGGCCTCGCGCTGATGCAGAAGGCCGATTATACGAAAGCCATTGAGGTCTATCGGAAATTGCTCGCGCTCAACTCGAACGATGCGGAGGGCTATTACAATCTCGGACTGGCGTTGAAATACAAGGACGAGTTCGCGGGCGCGACGGAGGCGCTCAAACGAAGCATTGAGCTCCGGCCCGATTTACAGGAGGCGCATTACACGCTGGGCGTCATCTTCTGGCAGCAGGGAAAACTCAATGAAGCCATTATGGCTTTTCGCGGCGCGATTGCGGTCAAGCCGGATTTCGCCGAGGCTCATTACACGCTCGGCACCGTGCTTCAGCAGAAGGGTGAGTTAGATGCGGCGATCGCGGAGTTTCGCGAGGCGATAAAGCTTGCGCCGATGAATCCCGAGGTACACAATACGCTCGGCAATGCGCTGCGCGGGAAAGGCGAGCGCGAGCATGCCCGCGCGGCCTTTCTGGAAGGCGCGCGATTGCAAAAGCTCAAATCGAACAACCAGGCCGCGACATTTGCGACTAACACCGGCATTCAGAAGCTGAAAAGCGGTGATCTCACCGCAGCCATAGAATTGTTCGAAAAGGCGATCGGTCTCGATCCCGAATACGCACCAGCTCATTATCAGTTAGGTCTGGCATTTCAGAAGCGGGGCAAACTTACGGAGGCGCAGAACGCTTTCGTTCGCGCGCGGAAGCTTGACCCGAAGTTGAGAATGCCGGAGTTGGATCGTCGTTCCGGCCACTAGACGGTAAAATGTGAGGTAGAATGTGAGACGGAAAAGGGTTCCCTATTTTTCTTGACCTACATTTTCCTTCTGGTGACACAGCCGGCGATATCAGGTCTTTCCTCTAAAGTCAGTCGTCGAAAACGCGGAGAAGAGCGATGAACAAGGGTGGTCGAATGCAATCCGGGGGCCTGTACCTGGTATCTTTGATGCTACTCTGTTCTTCTTTGGTTTTCGCTCAATCTGGAAGCGGCAAACGGGAAGTCCTCAAGCAAGATGGCACAATAAAGATAGACACTTCGCTGGTGTTGGTCGACGGAATAGTCATGGGCAAGAAGAACAGGGCGATTATCGGAGACCTCGGGCGCGAAGACTTCATCATACGAGAAAACGGAAGACCCCAAGCTATCACGCATTTCAGCCGCGAAGAGCTGCCTCTTTCCATTGTGTTACTCGTAGATGTCAGCGGCAGCGTGCGCCCAATAATCGATGAAATACAGAACGCCACGCTTCAGGCGTTTTCCGAGTTGAAGCCTGCCGACAGAGTCGGTTTGATGATCTTCGCCAACAAGGCCAAAGTGATTACCGGGCTGACGGCCGACCGCGATCAGATATCTGTCAAGTTTGGGGATATCTGGAATGAGCCGGGGGAGATCGGTTCCGGCACCTTCATTACCCGGGGGGTATATGAAGCGGCACGTTTTCTGCGTCAGGAGACCTCGGCGAGCGACCGTCGCGCCATTATTTTGATCACGGATGACCAAGATTTCCGTAACCATATACCGTCTCGTGATGTTGTATTGAATGAGCTCTATGAAAGCGGGACGACGCTTTGCGGCATTGTCGTCGGCCGGGGAAACAACGCGCGCAAAGCCGTGACTCTGGGCGCGACCGCGGCGATCACGGCGATCAATCCGGCTGTCGGCGGAGTTCTGATCGGGATGAAGATTTTGCGCAGGGCGACGTCGCCGGGAAGCACATCGCATTATTTCTCGGAGCGGACTGGCGGAGTAACTGTCGCCGCGAAAACAGACGGAGTGGGTGATGCATTCATTGAGATGGTCCAGTTGTTGCGAACCCGCTATACTTTCGGATACGAACCTTCCGACCTGACTGATGACGGCAAGCTGCGTACCATCAAACTTGAAGTACAGAGCGAAGTGCAGAGACGGAAAGGCAAGATGCATGTCATTGCGCGTCGCGGGTATTATCTGAAAACAAGAGGCAGCAGGCAGTAAGCAGTTCTGAATCAGTCTGTATTTGTCAATAAAGAAATTTTGTCGATTTTTTACCGCAGTCCAGGCCAACTGCCTGCCATCTCAGTTGAGAAAGGAATTGATGAAGCGGTTGAGAGTATCTCTATTTTTATTGCAGCTGGTTCTGGTATTGAGCTGGCCGGCGTTCGCGCAAGAGCGGGATTTACGATCACCCGAAGATTCACTCCAGCAGCGTCTGCGCGCGCTCGAAGAGCGGCTCGAATTCATGGAGCCGGCGCTTGCGAAAGACATCGATGACCTCATGTGGGTTTTGAGGCTGAACGACATTGCTCTAGTCGATAAGGTCCGTTACACCGGACCGCCGCCGCGCGTGGTCCCGAACACGACGGGTCAGGGAGCGAACAACCCCGTTATTATTCCAGCCTATACTTTCATTCCCAAACAGTATGCGACCGGAAAGATACCTCTGATCGTTCTCGTTCATGGCGGCGTTCATGGCAACTTCGAGACCAATTACGTCCACATCGTGCGCGAACTGGTGAGCCAGGGATATGCTGTGATGGCGCCCGAATATCGCGGAAGCAGCGGATACGGGCGCGGATTCTGGCGCCTCATCGATTACGGCGGGATGGAGACCGAAGATGTTTTTGCGGGAAAGCAATGGATGATCGAGAACTACCCGAACATCGACCCGCAGCGAGTCGGGATTATGGGATGGAGCCACGGCGGAATGATATCGCTTCTGAACGTTTTCGAACATCCGCGGGACTACCAGGTGGTTTACGCCGGCGTACCAGTGAGCGATCTGATCGCTCGAATGGGCTATAAAAGCCAGGGCTATCGCGATCTCTATTCGGCGCCCTACCATCTGGGCAAGACCGCAGAACAGAATGTCAACGAATATAAACGCCGCTCTCCGGCCTGGAACGCCGAGAAACTGAATACGCCGCTGCTCGTTCACTCAAACACAAATGACGAAGATGTGAATGTGCTCGAAGTTGAGCATCTCATCAAATCGCTGAAAGCCGCGGGAAAGAAGTTCGATTACAAGATATATGACAATGCGCCGGGCGGGCACGCATTCAATCGTCTCGATACGAAGCTCGCGAAAGATTCGCGCGCGGAGATCTATCGATTTCTGGCTCAGTATTTGAATCCACCTAATGCGGTGAAATAGTTTTCAGTTGTGACTGCTCGGCCTTTCGCCGCGTTAGCGGCGGTTGAGCTTGAAGGATATGGCTGGGCGCAGTTACTTCATGCCGAAAGACGTGAATACAACGGAAAAGCCGGTGAATAAAGATTCACCCCAAAACAGTTTTCAGTTATGACTGCTCAGCCTCATCGCATTAGCGGCGGCAGCCTCTTCGCCGCGTTAGCGGCGGCTGATTGTAGCCGTGGGTTTTAACCCACGGGAGGCTTGAAGGATATTCCCGCGTCGCGTTAGCGACGCCTGAATTCAACCGTCGCTGACGCGACGTGAAAAAATCTACCGCCACCGTGGGTTAAAACCCACGGCTACAATCAGCCGCCGCTAACGCGGCGATGGCTGGGCAGTTAATTTCAGTTTTAGTTTTTAGTAGTCGATAGAGACGCCCAACTAAAAACTAAAAACTAAAAGCCGCTAACGCGGCGAAGGCTGGGCAGTTAATTTCAGTTTTAGTTTTTAGTTATCTAGAGGGACCGCCCAACTAAAAACTAAAAACTAAAAACTGAAAACTTTTTTCAGAGGAGTAATCACTCGTGAAGACATCCCTTCGTGTACTTAGCATCCTCTTGTTCTTCGTCTTTCCGCTGTTTTCAGCCGGCGCACAGGAGCAGAAGCCGGATCAGAAGCAGGAACAGAAAGCAGATCCGATGTCATCGGCCACCTTCTCTGGCTTGCCTATGCGCTCAATCGGACCCGCCTTGACATCCGGGCGCGTGATCGCATTCGCGGTCGACCCGAGTGACCGGGCGAAATATTACGTCGCGTCGGCGTCGGGCGGCGTCTGGAAGACCGTCAATGCTGGCACGACGTGGACGTCCGTCTTCGACAATTACGGCTCATATTCGATCGGGGCGATCGCGCTCGATCCGAAGGACGCAGCGGTCGTCTGGGTCGGGACGGGTGAGCGTAACAGCCAGCGGAGCGTCAGTTACGGCGATGGGGTATACAAGTCCGAAGACGGCGGCAAGAGTTTTAAGAAAGTCGGTCTGGAGAAATCGGAGCACATCGGCCGCATCGTCATCGATCCGCGCGATTCGAAAATCGTTTACGTCGCTGCGCAGGGTCCGTTGTGGGGGCCGGGCGGCGATCGCGGATTGTTCAAGACGGCCGATGGCGGCAAGACCTGGAAGAATATCCTAAACATCAGCGAGAACACCGGAATCACGGACGTCGTGATAGATCCATCGAATCCGGATATCCTTTATGCGGCATCCTATCAACGGCGCCGGCACGTCTGGACCCTCATCAACGGCGGCCCGGAGAGCGCCATTCACAAATCGACCGATGCAGGTGCGACATGGACGAAGCTGCGGTCGGGATTGCCCGCCGGCGAACTGGGCCGCATTGGACTAGATGTTTCTCCGGTTGATTCCACCGTCGTTTACGCAACGGTGGAAGCGGAGGGCGATCAGAGCGGCATCTTCCGTTCGAAAGATCGCGGAGCGACCTGGGAGCGGATGAGTCCGAACATCGCGCAGGGAATGTACTATGGCCAGATCGTGTGTGACCCGAAGGATGTCGATCGAATTTACGTACCGAACGTGATCCTGATGGTATCGGACGATGGCGGTCGTACGTTGCGGCCGCTCGGTGAGAGATCGAAGCACGTCGACAATCACGCAATCTGGATCGATCCGAAGAACACCGATTACTACCTCGTCGGCTGCGATGGCGGGGTGTACGAGAGCTTCGATCGGGGGCAGAACTGGCATTACAAGTCCAACTTGTCGATCACGCAATTTTACGATGTGACGGTCGATAACTCGACCCCGTTTTATTTCGTGTGCGGCGGCACACAGGATAACTACAGTATGTGCGGCCCCTCGCGCACGCGCAGCGCGAGCGGAATAACCAACGGCGATTGGTTTGTGACAAACGGAGGTGACGGATTCCATACGCGCGTCGATCCGGAAGATCCGAATACGATCTACGCCACGCTGCAGTACGGAAGTCTCATACGCTTCGACAAGCGAACGGGAGAGCGGATCGGCATTCAGCCCAAGCCGGGAAAGGGCGAACCTCCGCTGCGCTGGAACTGGGATTCGCCGATGATCATCAGCCCGCATCTGCATACGCGGTTGTACTTCGCGGCTAACCGATTATTTCGCAGCGATGACCGCGGCGACACCTGGCGGGCGATCAGTCCGGACCTTACCCGCCAGCTTGACCGCAATAAGCTTCCCGTAATGGGAAAGGTCTGGGGGCCGGATGCCGTGGCCAAACATCAATCGACCTCGTTCTACGGCAATATCGTCGCGTTGAGCGAATCGCCCAAGAAAGAAGGTCTGATCTATGTGGGGACAGACGACGGACTGATACAGGTCACCGAAGACGGCGGGCGCAATTGGATCAAAGTCGAAAATTTTCCGGGAGTTCCTGAACGGACGTATGTCACGCGCATCTTCGCCTCGCAGCACGATATGAACACGGTCTATGCATTATTCAACAATCACAAGAATTCAGATTTCGCGCCCTATCTTTTAAAGAGCACCGATGCGGGCAAGAGCTGGAGTTCGATATCGAGCAATCTGCCGAAGAACGGCCCGCTATGGGCGATCGCCGAGGACCACGTCAATCCGGGCTTGCTTTTCGCCGGCACCGAGTTCGGCCTCTTCTTTACGATCGATGGCGGCGCCAAGTGGATACAATTGAAAGGCGGGATGCCGACGATCGCGGTGCGCGATCTGGCGATTCAGAAGCGTGAGAACGATCTGGTCGCCGGCACTTTCGGGCGCGGTATCTTTATTCTGGATGATTACACTGTGCTGCGATTGACGAAGTCGGAGACGCTGGCGCAGGAGAGCTATCTCTTTCCGGTGAACGAGGCGATGATATACATCGAGTCTCAGCCGCTCGGCGGGCGCGGCAAATCATTCCAGGGAGAGAGCTATTTCACTGCGCCCAATCCGCCCTTTGGCGCGACGATGACATACTATTTGAAAGAGCCGCTCAAGACGAAGAGACAATTGCGCAAGGATGCCGAGAAGAAGGGCGGGGAAGTGGCCTATCCGACGCGCGAAGAGCTTAGTGCGGAGGCCGAAGAGGAAGCGCCCGCCATTATCTTAACGGTGAGCGATGGCTTGGGACGGGTAATTCGCCGGCTCAGCGGTCCGTCGTCAGCCGGATTGCATCGCATAACCTGGGAATCTGCGTTATCCGGCGACGCAACTGGCGCCGCCCCGCCAGGCCGAGGCCGGCGATCCGGAAGAGATTTTTAGAGGGGCGCCCGCGGGCCATCTAGTGATGCCGGGCAAATATACGGTCACACTGGCGAAGCGAGCGGGCGGCGTATGGACGCAGCTGGCCGGACCGCTATCCTTCAACGTCATAACGGAAGGTCTGAATACTATGGCAGCGGCGGATCGCGAGAAGCTCTTCGAGTTTCAGCAGAAGGTTGCAAAGCTGCAGCGCGCCGTGAACGGAGCTCTATCATCAGCCAACGAGTTGAAGACGAAACTCGCGACGGCCAGGCGCGCTTTGCTGGAGACTCCATCGGCCAGCGATAAGCTGATCGATGATGCGGCCATCATCGACAGACGATTAAATGAGGTCCTGAAGGCGCTGCGCGGCGATGTCGCCCTGCGCGCGCGCCAGGAGAACCTGCCGCCTGCGATCAGCGATCGCGTGAACGGCATCGTCGCCGAGCAGCGGATGTCGACTTCAAAGCCGACGCAGACGCAGATAAATGCCTATCACATCGCCGCGGAGGAGTTCGAGGTCGAATTGAAGAAGCTCCGTTCGCTGGTCGATGTTGACATAGCCAGGCTGGAGAGATCGATGGAGAGCGTCGGGGCGCCGTGGACGCCGGGACGCGTGCCGGTTTGGCAGGACAGGTAAGGGCAGTTCACATTGTTCATTGTTGATTGTTCATTTTAGATTTGTCATTTAAGAAACGCGGCTCCAACAATGACAAGGTAAAATGTATGTAACTGCGCAGCTTCTTCGCCGCGGGCCGCAGCTCTTCAATGACAAATCTAAAATGAACAATCAACAATGAACAATGTAATGGTTGATTCAATTGACGGATGGCAGAATGATTTTGAATGACGTGCCTTCGCCGACTTCTGACAATACCCTGATGCGCCCATTGTGAAGCTGAACGGCGCGAAACGCCTGGGCCAAACCGATGCCGCTGCCTTTCGGTTTGGTAGTGTAATAGAGGTTGAAAATTTTATCGCGCGCCTCTTCCGGGATGCCCGGACCGTGGTCTGTGATTGAGATGAAGATATGGCCGTCATCCTTGCCGGTCTCTACGATGAGCTTCCCGCCTTTCGGCATTACCTGGCAACCGTTGATGATGATATTGAGGAGAGCCTGCTTGAGCAGGTCGGAGTCGGCTTTGATGGTGAGCGGGCTTCCGCCGTAATGCTCTTCGAGATCGATGCCCTGAGCGCGCGCATCGGCGGCGAGCAATACGACCTCGCGCACGAGCACATTCGCATCCACCTGGTGAAGCTTCAATTCGACCGGGCGCGTGAAATCGAGGAAGGTGAGCACCACGCGCTTGAGGCGGTTGACTTCAGACATCAGGATATCGACGTGCGGTTTCGGATCGAGCCCGGCATCGAGCTTCGCGCCGAGGAGTTCCAGGTGTAGCACCATAGCGTGCAATGGGTTTTTCACTTCGTGTGCGACTCCGGCCGTTATACGGTTGAGCGCGGCGAGTTTGGTCGCGAAATCGAGTTGCGTTTCCAGTCGCTGCAGCGTTTCGAAGTCGCGCAGGGTGAGGAGCGCGCCCGCCGGTTGCCCGCGGTCTTCGAAGAGCTGGAGCGAGGCCACGATGGCCAGCGGTTGTTTCGATCCATTGATATTGAGCGATGTCACTTCCTGTAACGACTGGCGGCTGGCATAGGCACGCTCGGCGAGCGAACTGATCGGGTGATTGATGCTGAGCACGTCGGCGAGTCGTTGCCCGCGCAGAGAAAGATTGCCGCCGCTCAGCATCCTTTCGGCTTCGGGGCTCGCCATAATCACGCGCCGCTCGCGGTCGAGCAGCAGGACGCGTTCGGAAAGACTACCGACGACCTGTTGCAGCTGGTCGCGAATCGCTTCGATTTCAGTGCGGTTCCCGGCAAACCGGCGGCCGAGCTCGCGCAGGCGCTGCGCGATGCTTTGCATCTCGACGTTGACGGGACGCGGTTCCGTTATGGTGCTCTCGGCCTCGAGTTGTTCAACGCTCTCCATCACTTCGCGCAGTGGCCACAACACGAGATTGGATGAGAGCAGCGCGATAAGTACGCAGAGACCGATGATGATGATGCCGACTGCCAGGCTGAGTTTGATCGTGGGCGATAATTTGGCGCGCAGCGTCGAAGCCTGCACGCCCGTAATAATGTGAGCGAAGTCTTTCTTGTTGAGGATGAGCGTGCTCTTCAATTGATAGATGTCATCGTCGTTATAGAGCATCCAGAGTTGTTTGTACCATCGCGCATTCTGCAGCTCATTTATCTGTTTGATCTTGCTGACGGACTGCAAGATGTTGAGCGGATCGGATTGCGCAATGATGGCGCCGTCGGTGGATTCCATCGCGCAGTAGATGAAATCCTTGTTCCTGCCCGTGCTCGCTTTGATCATCGAGCGGACCCCTTCATCGAGTCCGATAGCGACCTGAGGCTCTTCCAGAGGCCGGTTATTGATGGCGCGCTGCGCAAAGGTGTAGAGCTGATCGGCGAAATTATCGGCCGCGGCGGGAAAATATCCGGGATCAGGCTGGTTCTCTTTAGGCGCTATTTGAGTGTTGAGCAGACTGGAGATGTTGAAGCACAAAAATGCTCCCGTCACCAGGATGACCAGAATGATTATGACAGCTACGTGCCGTGTGCGTACACTGGGCTCCCAGCTCATGCCGTTCGCCTACTCCCTCCGCAAAGAATATCTATTTGGGCCAGTTCGACAATGGTCGACTACCAATCCGTAAAACCAAGTTATTGGGGCTTGTCAATCTCTTCTCGGGTAGTGATGGTTAACAGGCACACAAGAACAAACGAAAGCGAATAAAACATAGAACAGCGAACCTCAATTTAGTCTGTTATTCCTTGGCTGGCAAGTATTTTCTTGCGCTTTCATCGAAACGCGAATTCGACGCACCAGCGCGATAAAGTCGAAATATACGTTGGGGATTTAACATTCACCGAACATGCATATCTTATGATCCTCCGTGATCCCGAAAATTTGGAAATTTCGCAACAAAGGAAAAATATGAAAAAGATCCTGATTCTGATGACGGTGTTGACTATCATAGGATCGTTGAACGGATGCGGTGGCGGCGAAGCGGCCAGATCTGCTGCTACACCGACTCCAACTCCTTCCAATAAATTAGCAATCTTCGGCTCAACCACCGTGCTCCCCATCGCGCAGAAAGTCATGGAAGCGTTCCAAACGCGCAAACCGGTGATAAAAATTACCCTCACCGGTGGCGGCTCATTGGCTGGTATCAATGCCCTGGTGGATGGCTATGCCGATATCGCCATGTCTTCCCGCGAGATGAAAAAAGAGGAGAAAGAAAAGCTGAAGCAAAGGAAGGGGATAGCAGCCAGGGAGAACATTGTAGCCTGGGACGGGATTATTCCCATCGTCCACCCCTCTAACCCTGTGAAAAACCTGACCATCGCGCAACTCAAAGACATCTATACCGGCAAGGTCACAGACTGGGGGCAGGTCGGCGGTAAGAAAGGCAACATCACAGTCGTCTCACGCGACTTCACTTCGGGAACTCATGAAGCCTGGGCGGAGCTGGTCCTGAATAACGAATCGGTAGTTGCCTCGGCGGAGGAGAAGTCATCGAGCAGTGCGGTTCTGGAAAAGATTGCGAGCACACCGAATGCGATCGGTTACGACGGAATCGGTTATGTCGAAGGTAATAATCGGGTTAAGAGCGTCAGCGTCGAGGGACAAACGGCTTCTGCCAGCAGTATTCTGGATAGATCGTACAAAATCGCGCGTCCGCTCTATCTGCTCACCCGTGAAAACCCAAACGCAACCGTCGGAGAATTCTTGAACTTCGTTGTGAGCCCTGAGGGACAGGCTTTGATCAGGGAAGCGAAGTTCGTCCCGTTATCACAGCGCCCGTAATCATCAATACGAGAGCAGATGACAGCATACGAAGGGGCACTCAGTGGCGGTAGCGTCACTCTCTTATCCGACCACCTTCCACCCATGAATTCACTATTTATTGACATTCAGTTTGGTCGTTTAACGCCCAAGCCGAATTGCCGCGTAGCGGCAGGGATGAGCCTAATCCCGTTTTTCAACGCCGCACGGGCATCCATCGTTGCGTAGCGACGGCGTGAATGTAGCCGTGGGTTTCAACCGGGTTGATACCAGGGTTCAACCACCGTGGTAGAATTCAGGCGTCGCTAACGCGACGCGCCCATATCTTCAAACCTTCCGTGGGTTAAAACCCGGTTAAAACCCACGGCTACAATCAGCCGCCGCTAACGCGGCGAAGAAAGGGTACATCGGTGCGTCGCAAGGTGAGGGAGCTCGCCGACCGTGGGTTGAAATCTACACAAATCAGAGATCTCGCAATTCAACTAAAATGAGGGAGGTTATACATAATGATTGGCCTCCTCTTAGCCCGATTCTGATTGCTGAAGTTCAATAGAGAGTGTATTCCAGATCACCTCGATCGCGGGATGTATCTTCGCAATGGACTCAGACGGTGAACTCCTTGAATCCGTGAATGAAGTTGGATTGATCAAAATACCTAGTTCTTAGGAGATAACTTCGAAGGATAAATCACCATCTCCAGGAGGGTGATCGCCTCTGATATATCTTTTCTCTCGCGATCCTGTCGGCTCTGCCAAACTCTCCTTGAGGCTTGTCAACCTCGAAGTTTCGGTTATAATGCGGGCGACCTCACCCCTGACCGATCGGTAAGTAAAATGCTCGTTGTCAGTGCCAGCTTTTCGGCTATAATGCGTGTGCCTCTATGCAAAATCGGGCCGGCAGGCAAAACCGGTAGACGATATTACCAATTGCCTGACTTCCCACTGAGTATATTCACTCACTAAATAAACATAGATATAGACATATACATCTTGGGCTAGCTGAGGAAAGTTGGATGGAGTGCCTCCATAATTGGAGAACACTGCATCTAAACGCTTAACCGATTTCCAAAGTCAGACTTACAAGTCTTCTTTGTCGACACCCGAAAAACATTGCGATCAATGGGAGCTTCAAAGCTCCCGAAAAATTACAAGGAGGAGATATGCGTTTTTCCGCCAGCTACAAAAACTATACATCTCTAGTATTACTTTTATTGCTCTGCGCGTGTTTCGTAACAGTGCGCGCGCAAGTACCGACGGGGGTGATCCGCGGTGTGGTTTCAGACACGACCGGCGCCGTCATCGCCGGAGCCACGATAATTGTGAAGAATAAGAACACCGGAGCTGAACGGTCGGTGACGACCCAAGCCGATGGCCAATACCAGATCGGCAATCTGTTGCCGGGAGAATATGAAGTATCGGTAACCATGACCGGTTTCAAGAAACACCTTTCTAGTATTACGGTCGAGGTGGGCGATACTGCGACGGCCAATCGCAGCCTCGAGGTCGGTGAGACTTCGGAGACCGTGGTTGTCTCCGGGGATGCATCAGCGGCTGTCAACACGAGCGATTTCAAAGTCGACGGCGTCATCACGCGCCAGAAGATCGACAGCCTTCCCTTGAACGGGCGCAACTTTCTGACGCTCGCCGCGCTCGAACCGGGCGTGCGCATCTCAACCGGCAGTCCGGGCGACGCCAATAGTCTGGTCAATGTCTCGGTGGGGGGAGCCAGTTCGGCGCTCACTCGGTTGACCGTCGATGGAGGCAGTATTGTCGATGGCGTCACGGGCGGCGCTGCCCAGAACTTTTCCATCGAATCGGTACAGGAATTTCAGATTTCATCATTCAACTTCGACCTGTCGACCGGCGTCACGTCTGTCGGCGCGGTGAACATAGTGACGCGGACAGGAACTAACGAATATCACGGCAGCGCATTCGCTTTCTTCCGCGACCGTAATATCGCGGCCTATCCGGTGATCAATCGCACCGCGCAAACTCCCGATCCATTCTTCCGGCGTTTGCAGTCAGGATTCTCAGTGGGCGGCCCCATCAAAAAGGACAAGGTTCTCTTTTTCTTCAACCTGGAAGACCTCAATCAGGATGGCGTCTTCTCGAACGTCAACACCGGCTATTCGCTGGCAGTCCCCGGAGGCGGAACTTTCTTTCCTCTCTCTCAGTTCGACTCTGTTGCACCGAGCCCATATAACCAGTTCCTGACCAATGCGCGCGTGGATTATCGCTATAGTCCCAAGCACAATTTCTTCATCCGTTACAGCGGTGATGTGAGCGATGCATTCGGGCCGGTTATCGATGCGCCTCCCAACAATTTCATCTTTTCACCGTCGAACTGGCGCAGGAACGAAAACGACGCATATGGAGGGCAAGGCGGATGGACATGGACTCCGAGCGCAGTCTTTACCAATGATCTGCGTTTTAACTGGGGCTACGGCGGCAACAAGAGCTTCATTCCGACGGCGGCCGATTGCCCGGGCTGTCTTGGTCTGAATGGACCACAGATACGTATTAATGGCAGCAACTTTCGGATCGGCAACCAGATTTCAGCTCCGCAGAACCGAGCTCTGCATCGATACGAGACCACCAACAATTCGAGCTATGTCACAGGCAGGCATCTCTTCCAGTTCGGTGGAACGTGGGAGAAGAACTATGGGACAGGGAGCTGGAATTTCGTAGATCCAGCGGTCATCGTCGTTCACAATCCCGCTGATGTACTCCGGGTCAATTCGATAATCAATCTTCTGTCTGATACGACCAACCCCCTACTCCCGCCCACTGCTATACCTTTGGTCCAGATATTCCGTGATCAGGTCGCACCTCTTCTGAGGATTCCGCTGCCGGCGTCATTTTCCACACCAGGGGCCACGATAACTTATCAGGATCTTCTTCAATTGCCTGTCGCCGGTGCAGCAGTCGGCATTGGCGATGGCTCTCAACCGCCTCCATTCAATTCGAATATTGCCCGGAATAGCCAACGGTTTCGACTCTATGGCCAGGATACATGGCGAGCCAGGCAGGGGCTGACACTCAAATACGGGTTGTCGTATACCTACGAGACGAACCTTTATAATCACGACCTGCAGAAGCCATCGTTACTGTCGCCGCTTTACGGCGCCACCAATGCCAACAATCGTGACGCGAACAACTTCGCTCCATCTGTAGGGTTCGCGTGGGATGTCAAAAATGATGCGAAGACGGTGATACGCGGCGGCTTCAGTATGGCCTACGACACCAGTCTGTTCGTAAACCGATTGACGGAACGAGCATTGATTGGCCCCGCCGGCAATGGTCGCGTATCAACTACGGGCGATTTCTTCCGTAACACGACTCAATTCTCGCAGTTGCCCCCGATTGCTGGTCTTCTGTCCACCGGAGCTGTACAGTTGTTCAATCAACTCGCTGCCGGACTGCCTGCGAATGATCCCAACCGGAGCGATATTACTGCAACTCGCGGCTTTCATCCCCAACCTGGCCTTTATCAACACGGCGCCGGGCACACCGATCAATTTTCAGGTCGTCCCAACCAAATTCACTGCCCAGAATTTTATGGACCTCATCCAGCAGCAGGTTCCAGGGCTCCAACAACAACTAAATGCGGTCGCTGCCCAGGGTGGCCAGGGGTTGGATTTCTACAAATCGGCTCAAAATCCCGCATTTTTAATCGATCCCGCGGCGAAGCTTCCGTATTCCGTGCAATTCAGCCTGGGCGTGCAGCGCGAATTGCCCGGGAATATGCTGCTGACGGCCGACTTCGTTTCGCGAAATCGGGTTCACAGCTTCTTTTCGGCGGATCGCAATCTCTTCAATCGTGCGGCTTCGCTGGGCGGCCCTATGATTCCAAGGTGCTCGTTGGCTGCCTCTACAGATCCGACTGCGTTTTGCAGCAATGGTCCGGTCGAGATACTCGATGCCAGCGGTCGCGAGCAATACAAGGGATTACTCGTCAAACTCGATAAACGTTTCTCGAGGCGATACGCTTTCACTGGTTCGTATTCGTTTTCATCGCTCAAAGGATTCGACTACGGGCGCGACCTGACCAACTGGTTTGGCAATCCCGGCCCGCTCAGCGTCGACGCGCGCCACGTCTTCGCTTTCAACAGCACGGTTGATCTTTCACGCGGATTCCAGGCCGGATTTATCGCAAACTTCGCCACCCGCAGCCCATTCAGTGTGACGCTGCCCGGTTCGGCGGAAAGCGATATCAATGGCGATGGAACCAATAATGATCTGCTCCCGGGTTTCGGCTGGAACCAGGGCAATCGTAACCTCAGCGAATCTGACTTGCAGGCGTTGGTAGATGCTTACAACCAGAACTTTGCGGGGCAATCTGCTCCGCGCGGAGGCACATTCCCGACTGTGACATTGCCGTCGAGCTACGGTTTCGGCGACTTGTTCCAATCATACGACGCTCGGCTGTCGAAGCTCTTCAAATACCAGGATCGTTTGTCATTGGAGTTGATTGGCGAAGTCTTCAACATGTTCAACATCTCCAACTTCCAAAACTATAACGGGCTTCTCAACGATTCCTTCGGGCAGCCCACATCTAAAGCCGGTCAAGCGTTCGGCTTCGGCGGTCCGCGCGCATTCCAGTTCGCGGCGAGATTTAAGTTCTAAATTCTTCACATCCAGACGCCAGGGAGATCGGGGAACAATAGTTGCCCCGATCTCCCTGGAATCCTTAGCTCTCATCTCGGCAAATCTCAATAAGCCGCCAATAGACAATCGATCATACCTGCGAATATCTCCGTGAATTGATTGGCTGAATTAAACGCGACCGCTATAATAGCCGCTGAACAACCGGTAGGTAGGCAATTTGCTCGGTCAAATTTTATCTGCCGCGAGTTTCAAAATTCCGGTTACTACAAACATCAGACGCTGCGCAGGGATGCGAAGAAGATAACCTCCTAAAATCAAAACAGACAAATTGACCGGCTGGCAGGAGAGGGGCTTATTTCCGGGCGTATCGGAAATAAAGGTGATTTATGAGATTCGAGGTCTCCGTGTGTCTATCGAGACCTTGAATCCATAGATTTATGCACTGCAATCAGTGCTTCAGTGTGCTTTCCATCTATCAGGAGTGCACGAAAGGAGATAAGCCATGAAAAATATCGCCAGTTACATTTTCACGTTCTTGCTGCTTCTTCTCTCCGCGTCGATTCAGCCTCTGGCCCAGGCGCCGGTTGGAACGATCTCCGGGACGATATTCGATCAGTCCGGTGCGGTCATCACCAATGCATCGGTCGTAATCCGCAATAAGGGCACCGGGATCGAGCGCAGGGTATCATCCGATAACGATGGCAGTTTTTCAGCGGCATCGCTCGCTGCGGGCCAGTATGAAGTGACCGCGCAGGCCACCGGATTTCGCAAATATATAAGGGAGGTGACGGTTACCACCGGCACGATCGTCAAGGTCGATATTAATATGGAGGTGGGTCAGGCGACCGAGATCGTGACTGTCGAGGCCGCCGGCGCGGCGCAGATCAATTACGAGACGGGCTCGGTCGATGGCGTCATCACCCGGCAGAAGATTCAGGAGTTGCCGCTGAATGGGCGCAGCTTCCTGCAGCTCGCTTTCCTCGAACCTGGAGTGACGGTGAGCCCTGGCACGACCTCGCAGTACAACTCACTCTTCTCGGTTTCTGTGCTCGGCGGCGAATCCAACAAGACCGCCATTACAGTTGACGGCGGCAACATCCGCAACGGTATCGAAGGCAATACGGGCATGAACTTCTCGCAGGAGGTTATTCAGGAGTTCCAGCTTTCTTCGAACAACTTCGACCTCTCGACGGGGATCACGAGCGTCGGCGCGGTGAATATCGTCTCCCGCTCGGGCAGTAACGAGTATCACGGCTCCGGATATTACTTTTTCCGCGACCACAACATGGCCGCGTACCCCGGTTTGAAGCGTATCTGCGTCGAAAATCCGACGAATCCAATTTGCACCAATGCGAGTTCGCGGAGAGGGGTCGAGGATCCGTTCTTTGCGCGTCGAAATCCCGGATTTTCGCTGGGCGGCCCGATCGTCAAGAATCGCCTCTTCTTCTTCACCAACTATGAATACACGAACCAGACGCAGGTCTACACAGTGCAGCCGGACCTGGGTTCGATAAGTGGATTGGCGGGCAATTTCCTGAGCCCTTACAGCGGCCATCTCTTCAGCATGCGTCTCGACTTTAAATTATCGGACAAGCACAGCCTGTTCGCGCGCTACTCGCACGATCAGAACAAGGGGTTCGGGCCATCCAGCGGATCGCCCCTGCCATCAAACTGGCTGCAGAACCAGAATTTCTCCGATCAAAGTCTGCTTGGCATCACGTCGGTATTGAAGCCGTCGCTGGTCAATGACTTCCGCTTCAATTACACCTATTGGCAGAACCGCAACCTCTTCGCAGATGAGCAGACATGTCCGGGCTGCATCGGCCTTGGTTTTCCGAGTCTCACGCTTGTAGGTTCCAACGCGAACAGCTTCGCGGTCGGCAACACGCTCAACGCGACCCAGGGCCGCGACCTGCGCCGATTCACATTTCTCGACACGTTGACCTGGGATAAGGGCTCCCATCGGCTCCGATTCGGGATTGAGCTCGAGCACGCGCCGGGGACCGGTTACTGGGGTTATTGCGATCCAGCCTGCACGGTGGCTTTCTCGCCTGAGGAAGTGCGCAGGTCGTTCAGAAACCTGCCTGCGGCAAATCAGGCATTTATACTTCAGACATTTTTCCCAAACCTCCCTTCAGTGATACGGACAGACCAGGACCTGTTGAATCTGCCTTTTGCCGGTGGGGTGGCCGGCGTCGGCGATCCGTCGCAGCCTCCTCCCTACAACATCGACAAAGCGAAACCGAATAATCGCATGCGTCTGTTTGCACAGGACACCTGGAAGCTCAAGCCGCGATTCGCGCTCAATTACGGTCTGGCATGGAATTTTGAGAGCACACTCGTAAACCGCGATCTGGACAAACCGAAATATCTCCAGCCGCTCTATGGCGCTGACCTGGGGCCGACGAAAAATAACTATAACAATTTCTCGCCCTCGCTCGGTTTCGCCTGGACGCTCGACCAGAGCAACAAGACAGTAGTGCGCGGCGGCGCGGGCCTCTTCTGGGAGACTGAACTTCTCTGGCGCCGCTTGCAGGAGCGCGCGTTCATCGGTCCGGTGGGCAACGGCCGCGTTCAGTTCCCGCACACCGGTTTCAGAAATATCTTCCCGGGCATCGTCAATTTTAACAACATCGATCCAGCTACTGGCCTACCGCGCCCGGTTCCGGTCGGCACTTTTTTGCCTTCCAACAATCTTACAAATCTGACCCTCGGTCAGTTCCTGCAGATATACCAGCAGCAGATCGGTGGGATCCAACAGACACTGGCTCCGACGGACCTGAACGATCTATCCGTCAGGACGATCCAGCTCAATAAGTCGGCGGCACAGCTTTACCCGCAAGAATATCCGGTGCAGCGAAGTTATCAAATGAACCTTGGCATACAGCGCGATATCGGTCACGAAATGGCGGCATCGGTCTACTATGTGCGGCGCGTTTTCACCAATACGCTGCTGGGTCAGATCGATTACAACCGGTTCGACCGCCGGATCAATGGCCTGCAGACTCCCGTTATTCCGCGCTGTACGAGCCTTGCACAGCGGGATGATCCTACCGCTCAATGTTCTACCGGCGGAATCAGCTTTTGGACGCCGGCAGGACGGGGAGTCTACAACGCTATGCTCGTAAAGCTCGACAAACGTTTCTCCAAGCGCCACCAGTTCACAGTCTCCTATGCATTAACGGGCCAGAGTGGCATCAACACTATTGTTGATCTCGATCAATATTTTGCGAGCTATGGTCCGCAGGGCGCACGTCATATTTTAAACGTGTCGGCTCTCGTTGAGTTACCACTGGGCTTGAGTCTCGGATTCATCTCGGCATCATCGAGCGGCTCGCCGGTAATGCCGAGCGTCGCGAACGTGGACCTGGATGGAGACGGGACTACGACAGAGCCGATTCCGGGAGTAGCGTACAACTGTTTCAATCGCGGATGCGGCAAAAGCGATCTGGATAGAGCGGTTCAGGCGTGGAACTCGACTTATTCAGGAAACCCCAGTGACGCACGAGGCGCCTCAATTCCACAGTTGAGGCTGCCCACCAATTATCAGTTCGGCGACAGCTTCCATTCGCAGGACATCCGTCTGACCAAGAGATTCACTTTCGGTTCGAACGAACGCTTCACGATTGCCGTTTTCGGGGAGATATTCAATTTTTTCAACGTAGCCAATTTGAGCGGATATAACTTCAATCTCAACGACCCCGATACAGCCGGGCAACCTACCTTTGGCCAGCCGACACAGCGCATTCAGCAGGTCTTCGGCTCCGGCGGCCCGAGGGCATTACAGATCGGCGGGCGATTTTCATTCTGAAGCCATGGGCGGATGAAGAAGAGTTCACGCGCAAAACCGCGGAGCGCGTAGCGCGAAGATACTGGGAAGCATCGAGGAGAACCGTCAAGCCCCTATAAGGGGCGCAATTGCCATTTGGCAATATTTACAGGGCGCGGCGGGTCGCTTGCCGGTTTACCAGGGGCTACGCGCTAAACGCGCGTTCCACCCCTGGCTATTTTATTCTGCGCCTTCGGCGCTTAATTCAATGTCATTACGCTCTTACACGGGGTTGAATCAGATTCAACCACAAAATTACAAAGAAGAGGCCGATGGGTAGCGAACCCGGGCCTCTTCTTTTGTGATATTTGTGGTGAATATTATACAGTTGCGAATATGGTCCTCGAGAACAAAGAAGCACAGCTCCGCCTGATTGACCTGATCGCCGAGGTCAAAAAGCTCATGGGAGATCAACTCGTATCTTCGATCTACCGCGACCGCATTCGCACCGTTCGCACGAGGAGCTATCAAATCAGCGCGCTGGCGAAGCGAGTCGATGTGGAGGTCATGCATACACTTCTGGGCATCGAGCTCAGGATCGGTAAAACGCGGATGATGTGCCCCGATCTGTCGACCGCGCGGTACCTCGCCGTTTTCGCTCGCCTGGGCGTCCCGGAAGTAGCGGTTCCATACAACATTACACAAATTTCAAAACTCGCGGACGATCTGGAGTCTTCATGGTATAAAATGCTGATGCTTGCCGAGCATCTGACCTCGGAACGAAGTGAACGATTACGGAGGCGCGTCCGTTCTGACCTGATCAAAGATCAATGCACCGAGATCATTGCTCTGGGCGCAGGGCCCGCCATTCCAGAATTCAATCAGAACACGAAGCAGAGAAGATCGAAGACCTGATGAAGAAATATTTCACCGCCGCTTTTTTTACCGCCTTTTTGGCTGCCGCAAACTCCCAAGCACAACAACCGCCAACGCTCGAACAAATAAAGTCGAAAAAGTTCGTCCTCCAATCGCTCCAGGGCAAACCGGTCGAACTCAACAAACTGCTGGGGCAGGGCAAACCCGTGGTGATCGATATCTGGGCCACCTGGTGCGGCCCGTGCCGCCAGGAAATCCCGCATCTGGTGCAATTCGCCAAGCAATACGGCAAAGACGGATTGATCATTATCGGTCTGACCATCGAAGACCCGCAGGCAGACCGTAACGAAGTGAAGAACTTCGTTAAACAATACAAGATGAATTACCAGGTAGCCTTCGCGCCGGATGGGCTTTATCAGTTTTTCAGCGGCAATGCCGAGAGATTGCTCATCCCGCAAACCTTTATCTTCAACGCGGACGGGAAGGTCGTCAGGCGGCTGATCGGTTACAACGAGACCAAGGGAAAAGATTATTTGTTCTCGGGAATTGAACGAGCCCTGGGCATCAAATGAATGAATCGCAGATAAACGAACTCGCTCAGAAGATCTGGGATTATCACCATCTGAACCATCAATTGGAAAAGAGCGAGATCATCCTTGCGCTGGGGAGCAATGATCTGCGGGTGGCTGAGCATGCGGCTGATCTCTATCTGCAGGGTTGGGCGCCATGGTCGATGTTTTCGGGTAATGCCGGCATGTTGACCAGAGATCGGTTCAGCAATTCCGAAGCGGAGACTTTTGCCGCCATCGCAATCTCGAAAGGGGTGCCGGAGCAATCGATATTGATCGAGCCGGAGTCGACCAATACTGGCGAGAACGTGATCTTCAGCCGCCGGCTGCTCGAGCGTCGCGGGTTCGCACCGAAGAGTTTCATCCTCGTGCAAAAGCCCTATATGGAACGCAGGTCCTATGCGACTTTTCTGAATTTCTGGCCGGGCACCCGTCTGATCGTGTCATCTCCGCTCATTTCATTTGCCGATTACCCGACCGCAGAGTTGCCCAGAGATCTGGTCATAAATATTATGGTCGGCGATCTGCAGCGTATTAAAGTCTATCCCCAAAAAGGTTTTCAGATCGAACAGGATATCCCGCCCGACATCTGGCAGGCTTTTGAGAACCTGGTTGCTCTCGGATATAAAAAGCATTTAATCTGAAATAGACAGAGGGGCAGAAAGGCGGATTGTTTTCTCCTTTCCACGCATATCTCTTATCTCTCTCTGTGGCTGTTCTCTTATCTATGTTATTATTGAGATTGTATTATCCCGAATTCGTTTCTCTTATGTACAACATAAGGCTGAATTACTTAAATGTTATACCCAAATAGACCTCCGGTTCACGCATCGCTTTGCCTCATACTTTTATTGTCCGCGTCAATCTCATTCTCATCATGTTCGAAAGGGAATGTGACGGGTGGAGATAATTCGGCGGCTTCTGCCTATAAGAAGCCGTATCCGGCGCCGACTCCGGTCAATACCAAAATCAATGAGCATAGCATTCGCCTGCTCGACGGGGGAGAGGCCAAAATCACTGATCTGGTCGGCAATAATAAAGTCGTGCTGGTCAATTTCTGGGCAACCTGGTGCAATCCTTGCAGGGTCGAGATACCTGAATTGATAGCATTGCAGCAAGATTTCAAAGATAAGGGCGTCGAGGTAATCGGGCTGACGATTGAAGACCCTGCGATGATGCAGGAAGGCGTGAAGGCGTTCGCTGAGCGGGCGAAAATAAATTACAAGATCGGATTTTCATCTGAGGAGCTGTTTATGCTCTTCAATGGAACCGACCCGCAAAGCGTGATACCGCAGACCTTTATTTTCGATCGCAGCGGCAAACTTGTTGACAGGTTAAAAGGCTTTCGCCGAGACTTTCGCAATCGGGTGGAAGGCGCTCTCAATCACGCTCTCAATAATTCCTGATCTTTATGGACAACCAGCAGAAACAAGCTATCAATATTGAAGATGAAATGCGGCGTAGCTACCTGGACTACGCCATGTCGGTCATCATCGGCCGCGCGCTGCCTGACGTGCGCGACGGTCTGAAGCCCGTGCATCGCCGCATACTTTACTCGATGAATGAGAAGGGTTTGGTTCCGGGCAAGCCCTACAAGAAGTCGGCCAACGTCGTCGGCGATGTGCTCGGCGGCTATCACCCTCACGGCGATAGCCCGGTCTATGACGCGATGGTGCGAATGGCGCAGGATTTCTCGTTGCGCTATCCACTTATTGACGGGCAGGGGAACTGGGGCAGCGTTGATGGGGACTCGGCGGCCGCTTATCGTTATACGGAAGCCAGGCTCACGCGCATCGCCACGGAGCTGCTGGCGGACATAGAAAAAGAGACTGTCAAATTTGTACCCAACTATGATGAGACGAGGCAGGAGCCGGTCGTTCTGCCGACGCGCATCCCGAATCTGCTCATTAACGGCTCGGATGGGATCGCGGTTGGAATGGCGACGAAGATCCCCCGCATAACCTGACCGAGATAGTCGAAGCGACGATCCACCTGATACAGCATCCCAACGCCAAAACCGAAGATTTGATGAAGCTTGTGCCGGGGCCTGATTTCCCCACAGGCGGGTTCATCTACGGGCGGGAAGGGATAAAGCAGGCCTACGAGACGGGGCGCGGGGTCATGCAGCTCCGCGCGCGAGCGGCGATCGACAAGATCGGTCGCGGCTCACTGGAGCGCGACGCGATCGTCATCACAGAAATACCGTTTCAGGTCAATAAGGCCAAACTCATCGAGGCGATCGCAGACCTGGTCAACAACAAGAAGGTCGAAGGCATCTCGGAGATCAGGGATGAAACGGACCGCGAGAGCACGGCGCAGAAGAAGGTCCGCATCGTCATCGAACTCAAGCGCGATGCCGTGCCGCAGATCATACTCAATAAGCTTTACAAGATGACGCAGATGCAGATCTCTTTCGGCGTCATCAATTTGGCGATCGTCAACGGCCAGCCGAAGGTTTTGTCGCTGTGTGAGACGCTCAACGAATTCGTCGCCTTCCGCCGCGAGGTCGTGCGCAACCGCACGTTGTACGACCTCAAGAAGGCCAAGATGCGCGCCCATATTTTGGAAGGGCTGAAGAAGGCGATCGACATCATCGACCAGATCATCAAGCTCATTCGCGCATCTAAATCGACGGACGACGCGAAAGAGGGGCTCGTCCGGCAGTTCAAGTTTTCGGAGATTCAGGCGCAGGCGATCCTCGACATGCAGCTACGCAGGCTGGCGGCTCTCGAGCGGCAAAAGATCATCGACGAATATGAAGAAGTCATCAAGCTGATCGCCGAGCTCGAAGAGATATTGGCGAACGAGCGGGTTCTCAGGAACGTGATCATCAAGGAGCTGCGTGCGGTTCAGAAGGACTATGCGGACGAGCGCCGGACGCAGATCGTCGATAGCGGGGTCGAGCTGACGCTCGAGGACCTGATCGCCGATGAAGATGTAGTGATCACGTTGACCCACTCGGGCTACGTCAAACGGACCCCGCTCACGGCCTATCGTTCGCAGCGCCGCGGGGGGACGGGCAGGAAGGGGATGAGCACGCGCTCTGAGGATGTCGTTTCTCATATCTTCATAGCCTCGACGCACAGCTATCTCATGGTTTTCACCAGTTCGGGGATGGTTTACAAGCTCAAGGTTCACGAGATACCCGATTCCATGGCCGCGGGGCGCGGAAAGGCGATCGTCAATCTGATCAATTTACCGGGGAACGAACAGATAGCAGGCGTCATTCCGGTACGGACCTTCGCCGAGGGACAATACGCGGCGATGGTTACCCGACTGGGGATCATCAAGAAGACCGAGTTGTCGGAATTCGCCAACATCCGCGCGAACGGCATCATAGCGATGGGCGTGGATGAAGGCGACGAGTTGATTTCGGTCGAGCTGACGAACGGTAAGATGAAGATCTTCATCGCCACTAACGACGGGATGGCAATCTGCTTCGAGGAAGAGGCAGTGCGCGACATGGGGCGTCAGGCTCGCGGCGTGCGCGGCATCACGCTGCGCGAAGGTGATTTTGTGGTCAGCGTCGTTGCGGTGACCGGCGATGAGCAGATGCTGACTGTCACCAGTAACGGTTTCGGTAAACAGACCGAGCTAAGTGAATACCGCGTCACCGGCCGCGGGGGCAAAGGTGTGATTAACATCAAGACGACCGATAAGAATGGAAAAGTGATCGCCGTCATGCCGGTGACGAAAGAGAGTGAAGTGTTGATCATCACATCGCAGGGCAAATTGATAAGACTCGAGGCCGAAAAGATCCGCGCCACTGGCCGGAGCGCTCAAGGCGTTAAATTGATCGATACTTCAAGTGGCGATCTGGCTGCCAGCGCTTCGCTGGTCGAGCAACAGACCGGTCAAGTAGTTGTAGAGGCCGAGGCCGAGAAGTAGTGCCGAGAAGTAGTAATATCGTGCAATTATACGGCTACCCATCAAATATATTTATAAACCAAGTAACGAATGCTGGGAATGGTGAGTCTCGATCATATTCAATCTCCAATAAGCAGAGCATCAGACGGCAAGCGCCTATATTTTTGCCTATTACCGTTTGCCTTTTTCATTTTGCTCTCACTATCCGCCTGTTCACCACGTGCGCTGCTCGATCAGGCACAAGCCGCCTGGGATGGCGGCGATTATGCGATAGCTGCAGAACGATACGAAAGGTTTCTGAGGGATAATCCGCAGAGCGAAAAAGCGGCATACGCGCGGTTCCGCGTCGCCATGATCTGCTATCGCGACCTCAAGCAGTACGACCGGGCGATTCAACATTACATTCAATTCATAGAAGATTTTCCGAAATCGTCGGATCTCTTTCAGGCCCGGCTGCGTCTGGCGGAATGCTATGGGTTAAAGCGCAAGCGGCGCGAAGCGATGAATGAATATGAAATCGCTCTGCCGTCTGCGCCGGATGAGAAAGATAGAAGGCATGTGCGGTTCAGCATGGGAGAGTTATACTACGAGATGGATGAACTCGGACAGGCGCTTGTCGAATATAAAAAAGCGACGGGCGATTCCGAATACGACGATCTAACCGAACAGGCTTCATTGCGGCTGGGAGGCATCCGCTATTTGAGAAGCGAATACAAAGACGCCATCGCGGCATACGAGACAGTTGCGATGAACACAGAAGACCCATCGATCCGCCGGATCGCGCGTCTGGCGTTGGCGGATTGCTACGAACGCATGTCACAATATGACGTGGCAGTGAAATTGCTCGAAGCGACGGAGCCTGATTCCAAGTCGCCTGATTATATACAACAGCGTATTGCGTCTATTCGTGAGCTGCAGCTCCAGCGGAATTTGGCAGTTCCATCATCACTCAGGCGTTCGAGAAGATTACAAACGAGACAGAATTAACCCGATGCCGATCTTGCCATCATCATCCATTTATACTTGAGGTTTTATATGCCGATGTTCAAAAGTCGCCGTCCGATGAAGAAGAAGCCCGCTGGGTCGAACAAATTCAGTAAGGCGAAGACGAAGAAGAAGAGAACTCCGCCCAAACGGGCCAAGAAGAAAATAGTAAAGCCGCCTCCGCCGAGTATTGAGAGCACGGGGATGGAATCGCTCTATCTCAAGGAGCTGATCGAAGATGAGAAGATAGTGGTAGTTGTCTTGAACAACGGCGAGCAGGTGCGCGGTTATATCCGCTACTACGATCGCGATGTATTCAGCATCGGACCCCTCGACGGGGGGCCGAAGATCTTCATCCGCAAAACGGGAGTCCGGTATTTGTTCGAAGAGTGATAGGTGCAAGGTTCGGGTGTGGCGGCGTTCATTGGTCACGTTCATTGGTCAGTTGATAGTTGAGCGATAATCGACCACGAAGGAACGGAGAAAATGTAGGGCGGGTTTTCTTGCCCGCCTATGTCTGGGAGCAGGGCAGGTAGGGTAACCTGCCCCACATTTTCTGAGGAGAAGCGATGAATTTCAGACTCACCATCTATTTTGCCTGCTTGTTCTCGGCTATCGTACTCATTGTTCCCCCATCGATCGCGCAAGAAATCCAGATCGCACCGCAGGTGAACGAGCAGGAAGCGGAGGAAGAGAAAAAAGCGCAGGCGGAACTGGAAAGGAAAGCCCTCGTTTTTCTCGAACAACTGATCTCGGAATCCACCTCGCTGTCTCTGGCCGAAAATCGTGTCTTCGCCCAGGCGAAAGCCGTCGAACTGTTCTGGAAGCACGACGAAACGCGAGCCCGGGCTCTTGCTCGCGAAGTGATGAGTCAAATCGTCGCCTTCAATTCCGAGCTGACGCCGGCGATGGAACAAGACACCTCTCTGCCGTCCGTTCAGCAGTTGCATGTTCGTTCCGGAAACATTGGAGGCATGCGCAATCAGCTTTTGAGCTTCCTCTCGACAGTAGACAGCAAGCTTGCGCTCGAATTCCTGCGCGCGACGCGGCGACCGAATCCCACGGATCCTCGAATGGGCGGCGATCGCAACCAGGAAAAATATATCGAATATCAACTTGCTGCGCAGGTTGCGGGGAATGATCCCCAGATGTCATATCAGATGGCGGAAGAGCTGATCAGGAACGGGCTCGATTATCAAGTTTTCTCTATCCTCAACAATTTACGGACCAAGGACCCACAACTAGGGGCCCGTCTGGCGACCTCTGTTGTGGAAAAGATCAAATCGACAGATTTGCTATCCGGCTACGACAATATCAATTTCGCAAATCAGATGATTCAATATCTGAAGTCGCAGATGGTTCAGACTACCAATGCGCAGAAAGGCATCGCATCTACGTCGCCCGCGATGCCGGATGCGCAACAGGCATATCGCGATGTGCTGAACTCCTATGTCAGCGCGGCGCTCAAACTGACCTCCAAGACTCTGGTGAGTCCGCAGGAAGCCGATAAAGGGCGCAATCTTTTGCGGAACATCAAGGGCTATTTGCCCGATGTCGAAACACATCTGCCCTCCCGCGCTACCGCATTACGCGCCAAGCTGAAGGAATTCGACGATGCCATTTATTACTCTTCTCACGAGAAGTATTACATGGAATACAACGAGAAGATGCAGAACAAGTCGTCACAAGAGCTGATGACGATGGCGACCTCCGCTCCGCAAGAGGTGCGAGATTTTATATATCAGCAGGCAGTGCAGAAAGCGGTGGATAATGGGGATAAGGAGGCTGCTCGGAAAATCGCGAGGGAAAATCTCTCAAATCAGTCATTCGCTAATCAGATCATCGCCAACAGCGAACGCCAGGCGGCCGAACGCGCGGCCGGCGAGGGAAATTTTGACGAGGCGCTGAGATTGTTAGCCCAATTTGGGTTCGAGCAGGAGAAGGCGAATACGCTGGCGCGCTGGGCATCATCGGCATCTTCCAGGGGTGACGAGAAGACGGCCCGCCAGTTACTGGATGAAGCCAGGGGCCTATTGGGAGGAAAGGTGCAGACGCGCCAGCAGATCGATGCACAGGGTTCCATCGCAGTCGCCTACCTCAAGATCGATCCCGAGGTCAGCTTCGAACTGGTTGAGCGCGCTATCGAGCGGCTCAATGAAGTCATTGCCGCGCAACTGGAGCTGAATACTTTCAATGGAGGCAAGGAAGGCGAGCAATACATGGGATCCGGTGAGATCTCAAATGCAAACGCGATCAATTTCGGTTACATCGGCCCTGAGCTTATGCGTAAGGATTTCGAGCGGACCGTCAGCCTGCTCGATCGGTGGCAGTTGAAGGAAGCGAAGATTATGGTCAGCCTCGGAGTCCTTCAGAACCTGTTGAGCAATCGAAGAGGAATGCACATGAACCGTCGTATCTATGGTACCGCACAACCGCAAATGAGAGTCCGATGAACGTGGCGGTTCTTTTGATAGAATCAGGTCGCGCACGACATTCGCGGGTTATTCGCTACTAGATACCTGGATACGGGAAAGGGACTCCAGACTTATTTCAACACTCCAACCTTCAAATGTGAGCTCAACCTCGCCGATCGATAGATGCGATGAGTAGCCTTCTGGAAATCGGACTCGGTAGCGTGATAGATATCCACAAATTTCTGGGGATTGCGATCGACCAGTGGGAACCAGCTGCTCTGCACCTGCACCATGATCCGGTGTCCTGCTTTGAAGGTGTGATGTACATCCTGTAGATAGAATTTCACTTCAGCCGGTTTATCGGAAACGAAAGGTTCCGGTTTTGAAAAACTGTTGCGGAATTTGCCACGCATCACCTCCGCGCGGACGAGCATCTGAAATCCTCTCATATTCGTGTTCTGACTAAGAGCCGTATTTTTCGTATCATCGGCCGGATAGACGTCGATTAATTTCACTATGAAATCGGCGTCGGTCCCGGTCGTTGAGACGAAAAGATCGGCGGTGATGGGGCCTGCCAGCGTCAGGTCTTCGGTGAGTTGATCGGTTTGGTAGGTAAGCACATCGGGTCGTTTGGACGAGAAGCGCTGGTCTTCGATCATGTAACCCGTCCCACGGGTTCTGACCTTTTCACTGGTGTAAGGCACCGGGTTGTTCGGGTCGCTGACATACTCGTCATAAGATTCATTCGTCTCGCTCGGCTCTTCGAATGAGAGCCTCCCGCTCGCGCGCATATAAAGGGAGCGCGATTCGAGCTCTTTCGGTGGCCATCGCTCGAAATTTTTCCATTCGTTCGATCCCGTGCGAAAAACCGTCGCCTCCGCCATTTTCCCTTCGCCCCTCCCTTTCAAATAGTAGCTAAAGAAGGGAAACTCTATCTTTTCGCGATACCATTCGGCGGTCTTTGCATTGAAACGAATGCTGCCGAGCGCTGCGCCGGTCCCCTGCGACCACCCGCCGTGGGACCAGGGCCCCATCACCAGGAGGTTATTCGTCATCGGATTATTTTTCTCGATCGTCTGATAGATGTTCAGCGCGCCGTAAAGATTTTCGGCGTCGAACCATCCGCCCACGATCAGGACGGCCGGAGTGACATTCTTCAGGTGCGGGAGAAGGTTTCGGGCCTGCCAGAACTGATCATAGGTTCCGTGCGCTGTCACGTCGTTCCAGTACTTGTTCCGCCCCTTGAAATACAGCTTCTGAGCATTCGCAATTGGCCCGAGTTCCATGAAGAATCGATAGGCGTCGGCAGCTCCGAAATCGAAGGTCCGAAACTGGTCCTGCGTAGGCCGCGGGCGCGGCATGCCGAATATCATATTGAAGTAGAAACTATCGAAGACGAAGAAAGCGCCATTGTGGTGATCGTCATCGCCGATGAACCAGTCTGCGATCGGTGCCTGTGGCGATGCCGCTTTGAGCGCAGGATGCGCGTCAATCAGCGCCGTCGCCGCGTAGAAGCCCGGATACGATATCCCCCAGATCCCGACGCGCCCGTTGTGGTTCGGGATATTTTTGAGCAACCATTCAATCGTATCGTGAGTATCGCTCGACTCGTCGATATCGCCTTTCGCACGCTTGTTCGGAATATGGGGGCGGACATCTTCAAATTCGCCCTCGGACATAAAAGTGCCGCGCACATCCTGATAAACGAAGATATAACCATCATCCATAAAAAGCGGCGAAGGCCCGAGCGATGAGCGGTGCGCTTGACCGTAAGGACCCGCGCTGTATGGAGTGCGGTTAATCAGTATCGGATATTTTTGCGATGAATCCCTGGGCGTGTAAATGACGGTGAAAAGCTTCTTCCCGTCGCGCATCGGGATCTGGCGCTCCGACTTGTCATAACCCCCTGTCGCCGAGTTTTGGGCGGCCGTTCGCATCTGCGGCGAGCGGTTGAAGAGAGAAAGACCAAACAAGATGGCGATCGATGCCAGAAAGAGCGCAAAAGATTGGTTGAGTTTCTTCAATGATTCTCCTTAAGAATTGGCTCGGAGCCAGGGCTTACCCGCTTGGAGTACCCGATTGGAGTTCCGCGTTTACGCGGTCTTTATAATTTCGGATGATTTCCAGACCGCCTGAAGGCGGAACTCCCAACATCGCGTTTGGAGTTCCGCGTTTACGCGGTCTTTATAATTTCGGATGATTTCCAGACCGCCTGAAGGCGGAACTCCCAACATCGCGTTTGGAGTTCCGCGTTTACGCGGTCTTATAATTTCGGATGATTTCCAGACCGCTTGAAGGCGGAACTCCCAACATCGCGTTTGGAGTTCCGCGTTTACGCGGTCTTATAATTTCGGATGATTTCCAGACCGCCTGAAGGCGGAACTCCCAACATCGCGTTTGGAGTTCCGCGTTTACGCGGTCTTATAATTTCGGATGATTTCCAGACCGCCTGAAGGCGGAACTCCCAACATCGCGTTTGGAGTTCCGCGTTTACGCGGTCTTATAATTTCGGATGATTTCCCGACCGCCTGAAGGCGGAACTCCCAACATCGCGTTTGGAGTTCCGCGTTTACGCGGTCTTATAATTTCGGATGATTTCCAGACCGCCTGAAGGCGGAACTCCCAACATCGCGTTTGGAGTTCCGCGTTTACGCGGTCTTATAATTTCGGATGATTTCCAGACCGCCTGTAGGCGGAACTCCCAACTCGTAACTCCCAACTCGTAACTCCAAATCTTTCTAAACTCCACCGCCTGAAGGCGGAACTTCAAACTCCAGACTCTATTCTATTGGATCTACTGGATCGGGTGTAACTTCTTGTTAAATTTGTGCCACAAACCAGTAACCTGATCCTGAATTATCACGTACATGGGTGTACTCACTGAGAAATCGCCAATTGATTTCTTCAGAGGGGTATCCTCCTGTAGAGCCGCTCAGATAGGACGAAATCTGAGCGGCCATTTTTATAAGACCTGGCTTTAAAAAAGTGTCCCGCTTGTTGTATCATTTGGATAAGTTTCACACGGATTTATTACCCCCTGCGCATCAGAGTGTGATATTCGAGATGCAGGGGGAAAAGATTTATCAGGGCGACGTTTGGTTGCCAACTCTAAGGAGCCTATATAGATGTCAATTCGCAGCAAGCTTACGCTGGTCACGCTCTCTGCATTTATAGCCATTTACTCTATTGTAGGTGGGATGCTATCCCGATCGAACAATTCGTTCGTGAGAGCAATCGCTCAGCCGGGCCCATATCCGCAACTCCGGATTTTCGAAGAAGTCGTCCGGCACATCGTCAATGATTATGTAGAAAAGCCCGACCTCGAGAAGGTTCGGATCGGCGCACTGCGCGGTTTGACGGATGGGCTCGACCCATACAGCGCGTACCTGCTGCCGCCTCAGGTCAAAGATTACCAGGCCAATAAGGATAAAGGCGATACCACGGGAATGGTCATCGGTCAATATTCCGGCTTCGCTTATGTGATCGCGATCGTGCCCGGTTCGCCGGCTGATAAAGCGGGCATCCGCGTGGGCGATGTGATCGAGTACATCGACGGGCACGCGACCCGCGACCTCGATCTCTATGACGTAAAGTTGCTATTGATGGGCGCGCCCGGGTCGAGCGTCGAATTGACATTGATCAATAGAAAGACGGAGAAGCTCAAGCTGCTGCGCGGCAACGTTGCGCCGGCTCAGGCAGAGAGCCGTCTGATTGAATCGCAGATCGGTTATGTCAAAGTCCCCATACTGAACAAGGGGCAGGCGGCAACAGTCGGGACTGCGATCAAGGATGTGATAAAGAAAGGCGCAAAATCGATCATTCTGGATCTGCGCGATTCGGCCGGCGGAGAATTGAATGAAGGCGTATCCGTCGCCGATTTCTTCATCAAGACGGGCACAATTTCTAAGACGATCGGACGCAAGGATAAGATAGTCGCGACGCACGAGGCGATGGCGGATAACGATCTGACCGAGCTTCCGGTCGCTGTGATCATCGACAAAACCACGGCTGGAGCGTCCGAGGTTGTCGCCGCCGCAATTATGGAAAACAAGCGCGGCGAGGTCATCGGCGAGCGGACATTGTTTGGCATGGGTTCCGAGCAGCAGCTCTTTCCACTCGATGATGGTTCGGCGCTCTTGTTGACGACGGCTCGTTTCGCGGCACCATCAGGCAAAATTTTTATGACGGACGGTGTGACGCCGAGCGTTGAAGTTAAACGCGCTGACCTGGCTGAAGTTGCGACTACTGATGATAACGACGATAACAGGCAGCAGAATCAGCAGCGAACTCCCGCCCAGCCGCAACCCGGCGGGGCAGGGGCAGGTACAGGAGCGCCGCCGCCGGTCGTGGTCGCGCCGAAACCGTCCGATGATCTGATGCTCAAGAAAGCAATCGAAGTTCTTACCAGCGGCGCAAAAGTTAAGCGCCGCGCCGCATAGTTGCATTCTCCTCCTCTTCTATCGTTTGGCGGAACCTGCTGAAGTTTGCCGGTCCCGCCATTTCTTTTGATAGCTGTCAATTTTCCCTCGCTCGAGCTTTTAGAGAGGGATATTCCCATGCTTGCGCGGAGGGTTTGTGTCGCGTTTGTTCTCCAGTAGCTTCAATGCGCGAATCAGTTTCCTGCGTGTGTGCTTCGGTTCGATCACCTCGTCAATAAAGCCCCGCTCGGCGGCCGAATAGGGCGAGGCGAATTTCTCTTCATATTCCGCGATCTTTTCGCGGCGCGCCGCTTCGGGATCTCCGGCCTGGGCGATCTCACGCCGGTACAGTATCCCAACGGCTCCCTCGGCTCCCATCACTGCGATCTCCGCCGTCGGATAAGCGAAGTTGATGTCGGTGCGAATGTGCTTCGAGCCCATCACGCAATAGGCGCCGCCGTAAGCTTTGCGCGTGACGACTGTGATCTTCGGCACCGTCGCCTCTGCGAAGGCATATAGGAGTTTGGCGCCATGACGGATTATGCCGCCGTACTCCTGGTTGACGCCGGGAAGAAATCCTGGGACATCTTCAAAGGTTATGATCGGGATATTGAAACAATCGCAGAACCGCACAAAACGCGCGCCTTTGACGCTCGCGTCGATATCGAGCACGCCCGCCAGAAATGCCGGCTGGTTGGCGACGATCCCGACCGGCCGCCCGTTCAATCGCGCAAAGCCGATGACGATATTGCGCGCGTAATGCTCCTGGATTTCAAAGAAGTAGCCGTTGTCGACGACCGCCTCGATGATGCGACGGATGTCGTACGGTTTGTTCGATTCCGGCGGGACGATTGTGTTAAGTGAATCATCGGCGCGTTCAATCGGATCATCGCAGATGATCTGCGGCGGATCGTCGAGGTTATTCGAGGGGATGAATGAGAGCAGTTCGCGGATCAAACGCAGGCAGTCTTCCTCATTCTCCGCCGCGAAGTGCGCCACGCCGCTGGTCTGATTATGCGTCATTGCGCCACCGAGCTCCTCTTTTGTCACCTCCTCATGCGTAACCGTTTTGATGACATCCGGGCCGGTGATGAACATATAACTGGTGTTCTTTACCATCACGGTGAAGTCGGTGATCGCCGGCGAGTAGACGGCTCCGCCCGCGCACGGCCCCATGATCGCCGAAATTTGCGGCACGACGCCCGAAGCCAGTGTGTTGCGCAAGAAGATGTCGGCATAGCCTCCGAGCGATGCCACGCCTTCCTGAATCCGCGCCCCTCCGGAATCGTTCAACCCTATGATGGGTGCGCCGACCTTCATCGCCAGGTCCATAACCTTGCAGACTTTCGCCGCATTCGTCTCGGAGAGCGATCCGCCGAAAATTGTGAAGTCCTGTGCGAACACGAAGACCTCGCGCCTATCGATCAGACCGTGTCCCGTGACAAAGCCGTCACCGGGATACATCTGAGATTGCATGCCGAAATCTTGACAGCGATGCGTCTTCAATTTGTCGAATTCTTCAAATGTGCCGTCATCGAGGAGAAATTCGATTCGTTCGCGCGCGGTCATCTTCCCCTCAGAGTGCTGGCGAGTGATCCGGTCGCTTCCGCCGCCGGATTCGGCCGCTACGTTCTTTTCTTCCAGTAATTTGAGTTTCTTTTCGATCATAGCAGGATAGAAGTGGATAATTGATAATGGATAATCGATAATTGATAATTGAAAAGCGGGTAGTGAAGCGGATTGTAAAAGGGCTTGCCTCAACCTGCCTGCTACCCATTATCAATTATCGATTACCCATTATCAATTCTCTATGATCTCTCGGTGGCATCGATTTTTCATTTACCTGAATTACGCCTACCTGCTGCGATTCCCGCTAATGACCGCCGGTTTCCTCATAGTTTTTCCTTACATTGCCATTGGCACCGGCGCGGCACCGCTGCTCGAGAACCTCTTCGATCTCGAATCCACGGATATCCTTTTCGTTGCGCTCACGGCGTTTCTGGCGGCCTGGAGCGTTATGATTACATCGCGGCTGGTTCTGCTCTATTGTCATAAACGCTTTCGCGTCCCGCGCACAAATATCAGTACCCATCTCCGGAGGAAGCATATATTTCTCTTCGGGCTATTGGCCTTGCCGGCGATTATCGGTATCTATTGGGAGATCGTATCGAATTGGCAATACACGCCGGGAGGAGAAAGATGGATAAGCATGATTGCGCCGTTGCCCGGTTTTCTGCTCGCGTTGCTGCTCCTCCGGATCGCCGGATGGCTGCAAATGCGGCTCAACAGCCCCGCGACGAATGATGAGGCGCCCGACCTGCTCACTCCATCAAATCCCATAATGCTAAAGGGCGCACTCGAGCGGGCGAAGAAGGCGGGACCGATATATACTCCTTCGGGCCGGCTGGCCGGCGTATTCAAATCTATTCCGCTCTATTTCGGCCGCGGGTATATAAACTATCGGGCGGACGAGTCAGTGCGATTCCCCCTCCTGCCCGGGCACGGAATGGCGGTTGCCATGCTGGTGACTTTCCTGGCGGTCTACGCCATTGTGGGAGCATTGGGATCACCCTGGTGGCGGCGTTTAGATTTTCCCTCGCTGGCTTATGTCCTGTTACTGGTCACGCTGCTTAATT
Source organism: uncultured Acidobacteriota bacterium (assembly GCA_963796275.1). Taxonomy (GTDB): domain Bacteria; phylum Acidobacteriota; class Blastocatellia; order RBC074; family RBC074; genus JAKEHZ01. Next base: position 1,039,023 of record CAWCKY010000006.1, read on the forward strand.
GGGCGTTTTCAGGCATTGCATTCTTCTGCGATCGCTACTACGTGCCGGTGCTCGTCTCGATAGCTGTGCTTTTGGTGACGAGTTCACTGTTCTTCTCGCGGTCCGACAGTTATTACTTCGTTTATTCGAAAGACCCCGGCAAAAGCGTGGGAGACTTGCCTCCCGAGAAAGTCATTCTCCCGCTCGCAAATGGCAAGATCGTTCTCGTCGCGACCAGCGGCGGGGGCATTCAGTCGGCAGCCTGGACGGCGCGCGTATTGACAGGTCTTGAACTGGCGTGTCGAAACACCTCCGATTGCGGAGGACGCAGCTTCGGCAGATCGATCCGTCTCATCAGCGCCGTCTCGGGTGGCAGCGTGGGCGCGATGTATTTCGCCAATGCCTATAAGAGCGACGGTAATCTGCCGCCCGAGGTGGACGGACTTAACGAGGTCGTCAGGCTGGCAGAGCGTTCCAGCTTGGATGGTGTCGCGTGGGGAATGATCTATCCCGATTTTTTACGCACCGCATTCCCATTCTTTTCTCACTTCCCCTACTTGTGGGAGACGGATCGCGGCAGGGCACTGGAGTTCGAATGGAAGAGAGGTACGCAGCTCAACGTCATGCTCTCCGACTGGCGCAGAGATGTGGGAGAGGGAAGGCGTCCCGCGACCGTCTTCAATGCGACGATCGCAGAGGCGGGGCAGCCGCTTCTCTTTTCAACGGTCGATCACGTGAGGAGGCAAACCACGAGCAAAAGCTTCCATTCCATGTATGACGGTTACGACATTCCGGTCGCCACAGCGGTTCGCTTGTCATCGAGCTTCCCCTACGTCACACCGGCAGCGCGCGCATACTTCATCGATAAAGACGATGATTCGGAGCCGCAATACCACGTAGTCGATGGCGGTTATTATGACAACTACGGCATTGCCACTCTGGTCGAATGGCTGGATGCGGCGCTCGAGAAATGCGGGAGGGATGTCAAAGAAGTGATGGTGATCAGAATCCACGGCTCTCCGGCCGATGGCGAGACGGCCCCGGAAGGTGACCGCGGGTTTTTTTATCAGGTTGCGGCCCCCGTCTCCACACTCAACAGCGTCCGTGGCGCAGGCCAGCTCTCCCACAGCAGAGTGGAAATCGATTTACTGAAAAGAAGTTGGGGAGATAAGGGGATATCGATCGAATCAGCGACCTTCGAATTTCCGCGAAGCGATGACCCCGACGAAGCGCCGCCGCTTTCGTGGCATCTCTCGGAAAAGCAGAAGAAGGCGATCGAGAATGCCTGGCAGGTTGAATATGTTGATAATCCGCAGAGCGAGATCGGAAAGGTGAAGCGGTTTCTCGCCAGATAAGCTGACAGCCAGGCGTGAGATTTCTGACTCATTTTAATGCCGCCATGATGTGGGGCGTGAGTATGATGAGCCGGTCGTGCAAGTATTCAAGGAACATCCCGAAGGCGAACCAAAGAGGGAAGAAGTCCCAGCGGATAAGCCCGTGTAGATTATATCGGTTATCCTCATAACTCCACGGGCAAGCGCCCAGCGCCTGCCGCAGCATCCGTCCCGCGCTATATTCCACTATCCAGAAACAACAAACATATATCGTTCCGCGCACAAACCATGGCGAGGTGCGCATTGCGTCGTGGAGCGGTTCGAAGAGCGGGGCAATCATGCCATAGAGAGGAAAGCTCCACAGATAGGATTGCCCGCGTAGACTCCAGTTCTTCTCCTTGCCTTCCCACCTGTGCAAAATGGCCGAAACGATAACCTCAGCGCAAAGGCCCAAAAAACCATATATGATGAATCGTATGAACATGTTTAACAGCAGCTTTTGCAGTCCGATACACTGTTGTGTAGCCAACGGGGGCTCACATTTCAACATTCCTCCCTCAAAGAACGAATATTAAGTCATAACTTTTGCCTTTTGATTTCTTCTCCATTTAAAATTCTATCTCTGAGGCCTGCATTTAAGCTCTCCTCCTTCGACGATGATCAGGAAAATTTATGGACTGCGTCAAAGGAAAGGCTGCATTTTTTCTGAGCTTGATAATCCTATTCGCCAGTTTCAATGGTAAAGCTCAGACATCTTATCAAAAGCCGCCCAAAATCATTCAAGATATTCTAAACGCGCCGGCTACCCCGCTCATCTCGGTTAGCCCGGCCCGCGATCGAATTTTGCTTATCGAAACCCCGAATTATCCGTCTATCGCTGATCTGTCCGAGCCGATGTTGCGCCTGGCCGGATTACGTATAAATCCCGAAACAAACGGCCCGCATAGTTCGATGCGAGTAATCGGTCTCACGCTCAAAAAAATCGACAGCGGCGGGGAGATGAAGATCAGAGTGCCCGCACAGCCTCGGATGAGCATCCCCACATGGTCGCCGGACGGGAAGTATTTTGCCTTCTCAAACACCGTCACGACCGGGGCAGCCGGCGTTCAACTGTTGATCGGAGATTCGTCTACTGGCGTGGTTCGTCATATACCGGAGTTGGCGCTCAATGGTGCTTATGCCGATCCGGTGCGATGGATGCCCGATGGCCGAACGCTGGTTTGTCTGACAGTCGTCCCCGGACGCGGTGGTCCTCCCGTAAAATCATGGCAGGCCCCGAATATCCGTGAAAGCTATGGCAGGCCGATGCAGGTGCGAGTCCATCAAGACTTGTTGCAGAGCCAGCACGACGAAGCGCTCTTCGAATACTATGCGACTTCACAGATTGTCCTGGTCGATACTCTCACTGCCAGAATGGCGAGCGTCGGTGAACCTGCGATCATCTCATCTGTCGAGCCATCCCCCGACGGCGAACATCTGTTGGTCGTAACGAACCACAAACCCTATTCACACGCTCTGCCCGCTTCCGCCTTCCCCAGGGAGATTGAGGTCTGGGGGCTGACGGGAAAGGTCGAATTCAAACTGGCAGGATCGCCACTCTCGGACAGTGTGCCGATCCTTGGCGTTCCGGCAGGGCCGCGCAACTATGGTTGGCGCCCCACTGAACCTGCGACTCTCGTCTGGGTCGAGGCGTTGGATGGCGGTGACCCGAAGAAAAAAGCGCCCCACCGCGATCGCATCCTGATGCTCGCCGCGCCCTTCAAAAGCCCGACGGTCGAGATAGCCAAGACCGACTTGCGCTTCCTGCGCATAATCTGGGGCGAGAAGGACGGGCTTGCCATCATCTTCGACGGGGAAAACGACAGAGTGCGGACCATTCTGATCAATGCGGATGATCGATTTATTCAGCCGCGGGTTTTCGGGAGCCACTCAATGATCGACCGCAACGGTTATCCGGGAGACCCTGTGATGAAAGGGTTGCCGAACGGTCAGAAAGTTGTCTTGCAATACGGCGACTATATCTACCTCAGGGGCGAGGGGGCCGTTCGCCCGTTCCTGGTTCGGTACAACCTGAAGACTTTAAAGAGCGAGATGCTGTTCAAATCCGATGAGCAGAGTTACGAAAGCGTTGTCGAGCTGTTGGAAGACGACGCTTCGCGATACATCACCCGCTATGAGTCGCCGCGCGACCCGCCGAATTACTTCATCCGGACATCGGGCGACGCTCGAAGAGCATTGACTTTCTTCCGCCTTCCGAATGTTTCGCTAGGAAGGATCAGGAAACAGGTAGTGACTTACCAACGCGATGATGGCCAGAAGCTCTCGTTCACGCTCTATTTGCCGCCCGCTTACAAGGAAGGAGTTCGTTTACCGACGGTATTCTGGGCGTACCCGCACGAATTTGCGGATGCCGGAAAGGCCGGCCAGGTTTCCGGATCGACCAACCGGTTTACGTTTATCCGCGGCCCCTCGCATCTCTTCTTCGCCCTGCTGGGATATGCGGTGCTGGATGGCTCCAACCTGCCAATCGTCGGGAAAGATCTGCAGACAGTCAACGACACTTATATCGAACAGATCGTCGCCGGAGCTGAAGCCGCGATCAACAAGGCCGTAGAACTGGGGGTGACGGACAGAAACCGCGTCGGCGTGGGCGGGCATAGTTATGGAGCTTTTATGGCGGTCAACCTGCTCGCGCATTCCGATCTTTTTAAAGCGGGCATAGCGCGGAGCGGAGCCTACAACCGCACGCTCACGCCCTTCGGGTTTCAGAATGAACGCCGGACGTTATGGGAAGCCCCGGAGATGTACCTCAAAGTCTCGCCGTTTATGATCGCCCACAAGATCAAGGAATCGCTCCTGCTGATACACGGCGAGGACGACGATAATGTCGCTTCGTCACAGAGCGAGCGGTTGTACCAGGCGATCGAGGGGAATGGCGGCAATGTGCGGTACGTATCACTGCCCTTCGAATCGCACGGTTACGAAGCGCGTGAATCGGTGGAACACGTTTTGTATGAGATGATTAACTGGTTCGATAAACACCTCAAAGGTGAACGCCGTTAATTAAATTTGCACGTCCTTGAATTATTTGCTTGACGGCCGCGCATCATCCACGATATATCAAAATCGCCATAACAGTGCCTTATCACGTATTTGATCACTGATATGGCAGTCTCCTTACCTTCCCAGCGGAGATGAGATAGATGAGAGTTGGTACTGGTGGAACGGTCAGTCAGATAATCCGAATTCTCCTCGTCGAAAATCAGACAATAGTTCGAGCAGGTCTTAAATTAATCCTTGAGAGCCAATCCGGTTTGAACGTTGTGGCAGAGGCCTCGACTTGCTCTGAAGCAGTCGCCGCGGCGGAGCAGTCGCAACCGGATGTAGTCTTGCTTGATCTGGATACTGATGGAGAGATCGGACATGACTGTCTGATAGAGATACTTAGAGCTGTACCTCAGACGCGAGTTCTTGTCCTCACTGGAGTTGGGGATCTCGAAATGCATTATGAGGCTATTTACAACGGCGCGATGGGATTGGTGCGCAAACTCGAGCCGGCGGAAGTATTGCTGCGGGCGATCAGAAAAGTCTATGCCGATGAGGTCTGGCTCGACGGTGTTCTCATGGCCCGCCTGCTGCGCGAGTTTAGGAGCGCTCGCGCCATCCAGCCGCCCATCGAAATAATAAGTAACGGGACTTCCCACGCGAAGCCCGAACGATATCGGGAAGACAAACCACGATCGATCTCCTATAAAACTACACCCGAAGAGGCGGTGAAGATTTCCCAGCTCACCGATCGCGAACGCGAAGTGGTGATGTTAGTCGGAGAAGGCTTGCGCAATCAGCAGATCGCCGACCGGCTTTTCATCAGCGTCATCACCGTCCGCCATCACATCTCTTCGGTCTTCTCGAAACTGGAACTCAAAGACCGCTTCGAACTAGCCATTTATGCCTACCGTCATGGCCTCGCTCGCTTACCTCTCTGAGGCCCTTCTATAATCGGTTAAAGCTAGCAACAGAAACAATAAAAGCTGAAACTCACACTTTTATGGCTTCTTTGTAGTTGGCGGTGAATTAACCTCTTTAACGCGGCCATCCAGTGCCGGTTTAGCATATGAGTGCCATGATTTTATGGCTATTGGGTGTCATGTATGAAAGAAAGCTGAGAAAACGTAAATGAGCGTCTCTAAATTGGTCACTTTGGACGATGTGTTATTCGGTGATTTCGGGGTAAAAAAACTGAGTCGCGTGTGTTTTGGTTGTTCTCCCTGATTGAATTATTGGCGCATGAACAGGGAACAAAATTGCAGAAGTGAATATAGAAACTTCTGAAAAGAAAAGACGCGAGTTGTAATCAGAATTCGCAACCATTTCAGCACGATCGAAACGGATGGCTCTAATCTCCCTGCATAACGAAGAGGGTAAGGTCTGCATCCGAGTGAAGCAGTTGCAAAGTTGAAGGCTGCTCAGCCTGCTTCATTCCGGCATAATACTCACAGGAAAAAGTGGTTATTATATCCACTTTTCATAATATGACGGGGACAGTCCCTCACTAATTTATGGCTCCGTTGTGGAACTTACCATTGTTCGACACGGACGAAGTTCGTGTTGCGAGTGGTGTAGCGAGCTGATTTATTCCCTCCTTTTATGATCGGCTCATAATACTAGTGATCGGCTCTTAGCGTTGGATGATTTAAGAGAGTAGTAGGGGTAGTTTAAACATGGTGATGGAACGCAAGTATGGGCTTTTGCTTGTCATTTTGCCGTTTATTTGGTTAAATCAGCCTGGGCTCGATCGAATCATTGATCAGAAATATATACTGATGATGACCTTACCCCCCAATCATCAGTGTCAAACCGAAAAATATTTGACCGGAAAGAAAACCTGTGAAGGCATTGCTTGTCATCGTGAGAGAGGCGCAGTCGTTGCACTTATAGGGTTTATCTCGTTTACTGGCGCGCCCAGCACAGTCTTGAAGCCGACATGGGTCGAGTTTTTCAGCACAAAGATTTAGATGGACCTGGTGTCGAAACTCAATTTGTTCACGATCAAATAACGAACTTTGGTTTGAAAGGCAAGTGCTTGTATGGTTATAAGGCCACGACGTCTTTTTGAGTGGGTCGAGATTATCTGGAGAAGGAAAAGGGTTCTTTTTTTGATGGGGCTGGTAATGATGATCGCAGCATACGTCATCATCCGGCGTCTTCCTTCCGTTTATGAATCCGAGTCGACGATAGTCGTCACGCATTATCCCCAGGGTCCCGATGACCCGGTGGGAGAGGGTTCTTCCTTCACGAGTGTCATAGCTCATCTGACCAGCCGGGGCAACCTCACCGGATTGATTCAGCGACACAAACTCTATCCCGAAATTAAGAAGGTTGATCTCGCGCTTGATCTTTTAGAGAAACGTATCAAGGCGGGACTCAATATCAAAATGCGGGGCTATGGATATCCCGACGCGCCTGAATCCATCAGGATCTCTTACCGCTATTCTGACGCGGCTATCGCGCAGAAGGTGGTGGTTGACCTTGTCTCGAACTTCGAGCGGGCTAATGAGTCGGTCAGACAACGAGCGTCGGCGGATCTGGAGGGACTCAAGGGACGGATCGAAGATGTAGAAAAGCGGCTCCAGGAATTGGGCCCGGTGCGCGACCTTGAGATGATCCGCGCTCAAATGGCGACTCGTATGGCCAACGATGCGACCGTCAACCGCACGCAACGGATGACGGTCGGCACGATGATCGAAACGCTGGCCGATCGGGAATATACGCTCGAACGGCAGATCACGGACATAAAGCGCCAGGTCGATGAACAAGAGAGGATCGTCAGCGCGAGCACGTCCAACGGTGTCCCGATGACTAATCCCGCGGTCGCCGCTCTGCTCGTCCGCAGAGCCGAGCTCGAGGCGAGGATCAAGGGCTACACGGAAGAATATACCGAGAAGAATCCGAAGTTAATCGATGCGCGCGGCCAGTTGGCCCAGATAAATAAAGAGCTGTCCCGGCTAGAGGCGGGCGTCAGCAGCGGCAGCGTCGCATACTCGACACCCGAGTCGACCGAACTCAGGAGGTTGAGGATGGAGTTGAATCGCCTCCAGACGGATCTGGATGTCACCAAACGGGATCTTCAGCGGAAGACTAAAGCGATGGATACCCTTCCCGCCGGGGCTGAGAAGGATCTCGCACTCGCCTCTCCCGGCGCCGATCAAGGCGGGGTACCTGGGGCGGCCGGCGTCTCATCGGACACCAAGACCGAGCACGAACGGCTGTTGGAGCGTTACAAAGCGCTGCTCGGCAAGCAGGACGAGCTCCAGAAGCTCACCGGAATCGCCGGTTCGACTGCCCCTATGTTTCAGGTGCTCGATCACCCGAATATGCCCGGGACTCCCGTCGCGCCCAATCGGCGAATGCTCTTTTTGTTCGCGGCGGCCTTCGCCATCGGTTTCGGCCTGGTGATCATCCTTATCCTCGAATTACCGCGCTTTTTTATCTTCAGCGATGAACGCGACATTCAGTACTTCCTGGGCGCTCCTGTTTTGGCGCTCATCCCGGAAACGGTCTCCCATTCCGAGCGCAGCCGTCATCGCCGCTTGCGCTGGACGCGCAACCTGGTGCTGTTGTTATTCGCGGCAGCCATTATCCCGTTTCTCATTGTTTTGATCGATCGCATGGGAGTCTTTCAGATTCTAGGAAGTCGTTAAATAGACAGTCGTTAAAAGGTGGTATCCACCGTCAACTGAGGACTACTGTGAGCGCCCGCGCTACCCGGTAGTTGAATAGGAGAAATTGATGAGGCAGACAACCGAGTTGTTTAAAGTTGTGCCGGAAGCTGTAGAGCAATTGGAAACAACGAATGGAAGAAGGATTGAACATAACGGGTCGATAGCGGATGGAAACGCACTCGAAAAGATCGGCTATAACCATCTTCGGCCGTTCGGCAGGCCGGTCCGCGAGACGGAGATCACGCCGGCGCGGCTAGATCCGCACCTGGTAACGCTCTATGATTTCGATCCGGAAGCGGCTGGGCAATACCAGCGTCTCGCTGTTACGTTGATCACCGGCGCATACAAGAACCCGCCGCTCAAGCGAGTGCTTCTGGTCTCGGCCCATCACGGCGAAGGACGGACCTGCGTCGCCCTCAATCTGGCGGCATCGCTCGCGCGCGCCAGACAGCGAGTGCTGGTAGTCGACAGTGATTTTATGCGTCCGTCCGTCGGCCGCATGCTGGGCGTCGATTCCGAGATCGGTCTGGCCGAAGCATTGATGGATGGCATCCCTCCCGAATACGCCGTCACGCGACTCCTGCCGATCGGGTTCGATATTCTGCCGACCAGAGCGCAGACCGAGAACTCTTCGCAATTGCTCGCTTCCAAGGATTTCGTGGGCATGCTGGCCGCCTTGGATGCCAATTACGATTTCATTTTGTTCGATTCCGCACCGCTGCTGGCATCGTCCGATGCAAGTCTGATCGTGCTGCACACTCATGCGACATTGCTGGTCGTCCGCCCGGGCATCACAACGACTGCTCAGATGGGGAAGGCTATTTCGATGCTCAATGAGGATACTTTCTACGGAGTCGTGCTCAACCGCGTCGTCTCATAGTGAATAGTTTTCAGTTTTTAGTTTCGGCAGGCGGTTCCGATCGGCGACTGAAAACTAAACGCTGAAAACTAAAAACTTTTTTCTGAGGAGGAGAATATGTCAGTTAGGAAGTCGTGCTTGTTTGCCGTGATTATCGCAGTAACGTGGTCGATCTTAATCGCTCAGGTTGCCGCGCAGGCGCCATCTTCCGATAAATCGAATAATCGTAAGCAGACTGTGCCGCAGTCTGCGGGTGCGAAGTCTGAGACGGCGGCCGATACCGCCGCTACATCGTCCGATGACGGTGACAACGTGATGGTCCGGGATATCATGCGGAAATTCCGCGATAACTATCGTCTGGGCCCCGACGATGAGCTCGCGATCCGGGTCCTCAAACAACCCGACTATTCGCTGGAAAGAGTCAAAGTATCGCCGGTGGGATCGATCTTTCACCCATTGCTCGGCGAGGTCAACGTCGCCGGTTTGACGATCGAACAGCTGAAGAAGCAACTGACGACCGAGCTCAGCGAATACGTGCTCGATCCCAACCTCTACATAGAATTGCTCGTGGCCCACAGCGCCAAGATAGGAGTGATCGGCGAGATCGCCCGGCCCGGCATCATAGTTATGACCAGGCCGATGACCGTGCTCGATGCGATAATCGAAGCAGGCGGCATTACCGATATGGGCAAGAAGAGCGCCGTAGCCGTGCTGAGGCAACCGGTTGACGGGAACAAACAGTTGATTGAGGTCAATGTCAAAAAGATTCTCCAGAACAAAGCCGACCCCGCAGAGAACATAGCGCTTCAGGCTGGGGACACGGTGATCGTGCACGGCAATGCCATGAAGACGCTCACGAAGATCACCTCGGTTACGGGCCTTGCAAGTCTCCTCACATTTCTCTCGATCGGGGGAGGAGGCAGGTGAAAGCAATTTGGGATCGGGGGGTGAGATGAAGCAGGGTTTACTCAAGTTAATGAGCGTAACCGGCATGTTCGATATGTTCCGGCTGCTCAATCGCAATCGCGCCTTGATCTTGACCTACCATCGCTTCAGCGCGAATGGATACGGCGAGTACACGTCGGCCGCCGCCTTCAATGAGCAATTAGCATATCTCAAAGCCCATTATCAGGTAGTTCCGCTCTCTCATCTCGTCGAACGCCTGAGCGTGAGCGGGTCTTTACCTCCGGGAATGGCCGCCATCACGATCGATGATGGATACAGCGATTCATACGAGATCGCTTACCCTCTGCTCAAACGATACGGCGTACCGGCCACCATTTATCTGGTGACGGATTTCGTCGAGCGATATGCCTGGATGTGGACCGACAAGGTCCGGTATATCACAGCACAGGCGGTCGCGCAGAGACTTGCCATAACTATCGATGGCGACCAGTATCGTTTTGAACTGGATGATCACGGCTCACGGATTGCCGCGTCAGAACGGATCAACGCGGCGCTCAAACGACTCAGCGAAGAGATGAAGGAGGAGACCATCAAGCAGCTCGCATCGCTGCTCGAAGTGATAATACCGGCGACGCCACCCGACGATTTCTCCGCTGTGAGCTGGGAGGAGGTCCACGAGATGGCGAGGAATAGAATCGAATTCGGATCACACACCCTTACTCATCCGATACTGACCAATGTCGGCGATGAGCAATTGCGACAGGAATTGACCGAATCACGCACTCATATCGAAGCCGTTTTGCGACGGCGCATTGAACAGTTTTGTTATCCCAACGGCGATTACAACGAACGGGTGACGAGCGAAGTCTCGCGAGCTGGATATGTTTCGGCGGTGACCACCGTCAGCGGTCTGGTCGAAACGGGAGATGAGCGGTTTACCCTGCGGCGAATCCATACGGAACATGACCTCCCCCATTTTTTACAGAGAACCAGCGGATTTGAACAATTGAAAATCAAGCTGCGCTCCTCGGTCGCGAAGAAATCATCTCTCCTCTCTTCGCGGGTGATCAACGCTGAACCTGGGAAGATCAGCTAAGTGCAGGAATTACGAGCTGATATACCCGATGTGATGTCCTGAAGGGCACAAGACGCCAGGGTCGAGAGCGATCTTCAATCCCTGGCCCCCTGGCCGAGGTTGCCAATTGCGAGAATGAATACCGCCACTCCAACAGAAGGGATCGAGCAGAGAAGCGAGGGTTTGACGCGCCGCGCCGCGCTCATTATGGCCGCCAACGTCATAGCCACTGCGATGACGTTTATGCTGCCGCTCGTGTTGGTACGTTCATTGAATCAGGCGGAGTTCGGGATTTATAAGCAGGCGTTCCAGATTGTGCTCTCGGCTATGGCGATCCTGAACCTCCAGGTGGCCGTCAGCGTCTTCTATTTCTCGGCGCGCGAGCCCGGCAAAAAACTGCAGGTGGCGCATAATGTCATGGTCTTTTATGGTCTGGTCGGGTTGGCGGTCTTCCTGATCTTCCTGAGCTGGCCCACTTGGGTTACCTTGATTTTCAGGAGCTCGGACCTCGTGCCGTACGTCCCGTTGATCGGGCTGGTCATCTTCTCATCGCTCGTCTCCAACAACCTCGATGCGATTCCGATAGCGAACGGTGATGTGCGTATCGCCTCCGTCTTGATTGTGGCCGCACAGCTGGTGAAGGCTATTTTGATGATTGCCGCCGCCTACGTCTTCGGCACGATCACCGCGATCCTCTGTGCTGCCGTCCTGCACGGGGCCGTCCAGACGATGCTGATGGCGGTTTACATCCGCCGGCGCTTCGGCCGGTTCCTCGCAGCATTCGACTGGCCGCTCTTCAAAGCCCAGATAGGCAATGCGCTGCCATTCGGGATCGGAGGCATCGTGGCGATCCTCCAGAGTGACTTGCACAACTATTTCGTCTCGTACCATTTCGAGCCGGCCGTCTTCGCCATCTATGCGGTCGGGTGCTTTCAGGTCCCGATACTCAGTATGCTATCGAGCTCATTCGCGAGCGCGGTCAATCCCGAACTCGCCCGTTGCCAGGAGGCGGGCGATGCGCGAGCCATCGTCTGGCTCTGGATGGATGTGGTGCGGAAACTCGCCTTCTTCTATTTCCCGGCATTCGCACTGCTCTTCACCATGCGTACCGAGTTGATCACTCTCCTCTTCACGGCGAACTATTCGGCATCCGTGCCGATCTTCGCCATCTACCTCATCGGCGTGCTTTATGCGGTGACCATACATATGCATATTCTGCGCCTCTTCGATGAGCTGAAGTATTTTAGATTGAAACTCTATCTCGTGCTGCTGCCCATAACATATGGGGCGCTCTGGCTGGGCCTGCGAACTGCGGGTTTGATCGGCATAGCTATCGCGGTGATCTCGATCCAGGCGCTCGACCTGAGTATCAACCTGATAGTTATCGGGCGGAGGCTGGGCATCCGGTATCGCGACCTCTCCCAGCTCGCGCCGCTCTTTCGCATCGGTTGCGCCGCCGTCGCCGCCGCCCTGGTTACATTCATCGCCAAGCTCGCGCTCGCGCAGTTATCCGTCTTCGCCTTGCTCTGCTTCTGCGCTGCGGTCTTCGGTTTTATCTATTTGATTGCGATCTTCCTGCTTGGCGCAATAACGCGCGAGGAGCAATACCGACTTCGTGCAATTTTCTGGCAGCGTTATTCGAGGTATAGCGCTCGCTTCAAACTCTCCTGGTAGCATTGTGGAGTAACAAGTGATGGATACCCAACCTATTGTCACTCAGATAATAATCGTTCAGGCTATTTTTATAGTGGCCGTGGCGATGATCGGCTTGATCTATATCGGCTATCCGATGCTGATCTTCGTACTGAGCCGTCTCTTCGCATTTCCGGTGCGCCAGGCCGAGATCACGCCTTCGGTATCGTTTGTCATCGCGGCTTACAACGAGGAGAAAGATCTGGCGAGAAAGATCGAGAACACGCTTGCCCTCGATTACCCGCGGGAGAAACTGGAGGTGATCATTGCATCGGACTGTTCGTCGGATCGTACCGATGAGATCGCCCTCGGCTATACCGGTCTGGGCGTATATCTGCATCGCCAGCCTGAGCGTGCGGGTAAGACAGTGGCGCAGAACCGCGCCGTTCAGATATCTACCGGTGAAATCCTGGTCTTCTCCGATGCCACCACGATGTATGGAACCGACGCGCTGCGCCACATCGTCCGTAATTTCGCCGATCCTGCGGTTGGGTGCGTCGCCGGGCAATTGATCTACGTTGACCGTACATCGACCGCGGTCGGTCGCGGCTGCCGCTCCTATTGGGACTACGAAAAGTTCTTGAAGAGTTGCGAGAGCCAGCTTCGCTCGTTGATCGGGGTGAGCGGCTGTTTGTATGCCGTCAGGCGAAGCTGCCACGCAAAGTTGGACAACGATATGATCGATGACTTCGTGATCGCGACCGAGATCCACCTGCAGGGGTTACGCACGATTTACGAGCCCGATGCAATCTCGACTGAAGAGACCAATGATCGGTCCCGGGATGAATTCCGCATGCGGGTGCGGGTGATGGAGCAAACCATGAGCGCGCTCGATCGGTATCGCGAGGTGCTCAACCCCTTCAAACACGGGATGTTTGCCATCCAGATGATTTGCCACAAACTGCTCCGCTATACGCTGCCGGTCTGGCTCCTGATAGCGTTTATTACGAGCGCCCTATTGATGTGGAACTCCGATTTTTTCTTGCTGGTGTTCATGCTCCAGATACTGTTCTACGTGTTGTCGTTCGCGGGTTATCTGGGCGAAAGATTTAAACTGAGTCACACATTGCTGAGCATGCCGTACTACTTCGTCCTCGTTAACGTAGCTTCGCTGGTTGCTTTCCTGAAGTATTTTCGAGGCGAGGCCCACGTCGTCTGGGATCCTGTTCGCTCGGGAGCCGATCCGCTGCGGACTGGAAATGTTGTCGGGGAAACGGAATAAGAAGGAAGGATTGAGTCGATGATGGGCTCGACTGGATGGAGAATAATGCGCATCCGGTTCAATTCATCGGAAAACGCGATAATTTGAGAAAGCGATGAGATTATCACCAATGAACCGGGGCGCGGGGACTGGCGCCCTTATTAGGCAAGGGGAGGAATCGCGCGCTGGGGCGCTGCGCGAGGGAGCGAGCGCTGGCACGCTGCGCGAGGAATCGCGCGCTGGCATGATGCGCGAGGGAGCGAGCGGTGCGTTGTCTGAAAAACATCAGCTGGCCTTTCTCGCCACCGTCATCTTCAGCGTATTGCTCTATCTCCGACCTCATGAGGTATATCCGGGTATCTTCGGCGTCATACCTTTCGCGAAGATAGTCGCGCTGGTCGCGATTGGGGCGTATTTCATTTCGAAGACCCAACTGGGCGAACGGATGAGCATCTGGCCGTTAGAGCTGAAGATGATCTATTTTCTGCTCTTCCTGGGATTGCTCTTCACCCCCTTCGCCGCCAGTCCGGGCGTGAGTCTAGAGACGTTAAACGATCCATTTTTAAAAGTGGTTGTCATCTTCTTTTTGATGATCAACCTCATCGATTCACGCAAGCGTCTTCGCATGATCATGTCCTGGAGTAGTACTCTGCGGAGTTCCCTTGGGGCTGCATGCTATCAAGAGTTATCTATCCGGAGAATTTGCTCTGAGGGGCATGCGGATCACGGGATTGGGCAAAGGCCTATTTGGCAATCCTAATGATCTGGCAATCTGTCTCAATATGTTGCTCCCGCTCGCCGTGGTACTCGGGCTGATGAGCAGTGGTATCAGGCGCATAATATTTCTGGGCGGCGCCCTGGTGATGTTCGCCGGCATCGTCTGCACCTATTCGCGCGGCGGATTTCTGGGGCTCATCTTCTCGCTCGGCTTCATGGTATGGAAGCTGTCGCATCGTAAAAGAGTTCGCACAATGGCGTTGGTTATCGTCTCGGTCGCTGTTCTGCTTCCGGTGTTACCCGGGAGTTACGGCAAGCGTATCATGACGATTTTCGAGTCGGACAGTGACACGACCGGGTCATCCCACGAGCGCAAGGAAATACTCATGGACTCGATTTCCCGGACGATGGAGCGTCCGATCATCGGAGTCGGGGTGGGTAACTTTGCGATCCATTCGCTTCATGGAATGGTAGCCCATAACTCATACGTTGAGATTGCGGCAGAGTTGGGCATCTTCGGATTACTGGCCTACTTGATCGTGATACTGGCGTCCTTCCGCTCGCTCGGTCGCCTCGAGAAGGAGGTCAGGCGTAGAGAAGGCGAGCGCGATTCGATCCATCATAAGCCGAGGTCCGGAATATTACGGATCGGCGGCGGAGATGGTGACGAATCCCAGCAAGACGTCGTCGCTCAGGAAGCAAAAAGGTCTCGTGAGTTCTATTTTCTCATAGTCGGTGTCAGGTCGACGCTCATCGCCTATATGGTAGTCAGCTTCTTCGGCTCGGTTCAATACCTCTGGTATCTCTACTACCCGGTAGCATACGCCATATCGCTGGGGGTTATCCATGCGCTCGAGGTATCCGGAGAGAATGTGGCGTCCCCCAAGAATGGATTACTAAGGCAGGACGGGAGTGAGAGGCGTGAGCTCAAGAGCACTGGTTTGAAGAAAGGCGTTTACTGGTTGAAATCAGCGACTGGACGTTGATTCAAGTCGCCAGGGTAAATATTTGAGGACTGTGCAAATTAATACCGGTGATTATCGGCAGTTTCCGATTGGCTCCGGAGGAGCCCGATGTATATAGCATTCGATTATCTAAATCTTAAGAGCTCCGGAGGAGCGACATATGAATGTCTATATGTCGCTCCTCCGGAGCTTGTGAGATCTGAATGAACGAGTTCTATAAACATCCCGCGCCTCTGGCGCTCAGGATCGATAACGTTGATTCAATGACTTTTTATTTGCACATTCCTCAGATATTTCGAGATTGTTACAATTCCTCCAACAACTGTTGCGAGGATTCGGGGGCATAATTATTTATGCGCCCTTTGGTCCCGACTACAGATATGAATAACGTGGCCCGAACATCTCGTGACTGGTTATCCCGGAAGGTTCTCGTACCATTCACCTATATGCAACAGATGGCGCGACCATCGCGACGCCCTATGAGGTCGGCATTCTTCGATGGAATGCGATTTCGCAGGGATTCCGCATCGTGGCATGTTGAAAAAAGGAATGAATGGGTACTCGGTAAGTTACGTTATATACTCCGGCAGGCCTATCGCGATACGGTTTATTACCGAAAGCTATTCGACGGTATCGGATTCGATCCGGCATCGGACTTCAGTTTCGATGATTTCTCACGTATACCGGTCCTCGAGCGTGAAGATATGCATCGGGAAGGGAAGAATCTCGTTTCTTCATCGATTGCGGACGGGATTTTGAAGAGAGATGCCACCGGAGGATCGACCGGAACGCCCGCAGTCATCTGGATGGGGCCTGAGGAGCAGGGCTGGCGCGAGAGCTCGGGGGAGTATTTTATGCAGTGTCTCAAGCTCCCCATCGGGTCGCGCATCGGAGGTTTATGGGGACATCATCTGGATCCGGTCGCGTCCGATAGTTTGCGCGAACGCTATTACGGCTTCCTGACCAACTCGCGCTACTTCGATTGTTTCAGGTTGTCACCCGAAATTTTCGAGCGATACCACCAGGATCTGGAGAATTGGCGTCCCGCTTGCATCGTAGCTTATGCCAGTGCGCTCGGTAATATGGCGGAGTTTATTCTGGATCGCGGTTACCGGCCCAACTACCCGACGCAATGCCTGGTGACCGGAGCCGAGAAATTACTGCCAAGCCATCGGAAGTTGATTGAAAAGGCATTTCGCCGTCCGGTACACGAGCGATACGGAGGGCGTGACATCGGCTATGTCGGGTTTCAGTTAACGCTCGAGCGGTCATACGATTTCGACATCGATTGGGCAAATACGCTGCTCGAACCGGAGACCGGTGAGGCGGAGTCCGAAATGCTGATCACCAAGCTCCATGCCGACGGGATGCCGATGATTCGTTATCGGGTGGGTGATGTTGCACGTTTCCCCCAGGGAAGTAAACCGGGGCATCCGGTGTACGTTCTTAACGAAATTATCGGGCGTTCGATCGATCGCGTGTGGCTTCCGGATGGAAGGTGGATCCACGGAATCCAGTTTCCCCACCTTCTGAAAGATCATCCGGTTCGTGAATTTTTGTTGTACCAGCGTCAGGATTTTTCAGTCGATTTGCAGCTCGTGCCCAAACCAAACTTTGATGAAGTAAGCCGGCGAATGATAGCCGAAACAATCCAGGCCAACCTCCCCGGCCTTCTCGTAAACATCCGCCTAGTCGAACAGGTCCCGCGCACTCAAGCCAACAAATGGCGGTTCGTGGTTAGCGAAGTGAAAGATTTGAAGGGAGTATAATGACAATCGATTTTGTTAGCGACCCCCGTACGGACCCTCGCGTCGCGGTAGCAAGGCTCTCCTCCTCTGATTCCCGAACATCAACCGATGAAATCAGCGACGTTTTGGATCGCCTGTCGGCCGGTCTGCGATGGTCGAACATGTCAGACGGGGCAAACGAAACGAACGGGACAAACGGGGCGAACGGGACAAACGGGGCAAATGTGGCAAAGGGCGCCAAAGCCGCAGATGGGGCGGACGGAATGGGCGAGGCTAATGTGGCAAACGGGGCAAACGGGGCAAACGGGGCAAACGTCCTGAGAGGGCCATTTGCGAATGTGATTCCTCGAGGAGCCCGCGTTTTGATCAAGCCGAATTTTGTTCTGCACGAAAATCAGGGCCCTTGGGGAATGGATCCTGTGGTCACTCATCCGAACCTGATCCGCGCGGTAGTTCAGGGCGTGCTGCGCTCGGAAGCTGCCGAAGTCATTGTCGGAGATGCGCCTCTGCAGGGATGTGATTTCGCCCGCCTCCTCAATATCACGGGGCTCGACGCGTGGGCTAACGCGTTAATGAAGCGCGAATCGAGGTTCAAGGGGATTGCGGACTTCCGCAGGACTACCTGTGTGTTTGTAGATGGAGTAAGGATCGCCAAAGAAAATCTAAAACCTGAAGATAATTTTGTCCTCTTCGATCTCGGCCGGGAGAGTTTGCTCGAGCCGATATCGAACGGCGGCGGCGCATTCCGGGTCACCTGTTACGATCCGCGCCTCCTGGCGCGCACTCATCAGGCGGGCCGTCACCAATATCTGGTTGCTCGTGAAGTGATCGACGCGGATGTGATCATCAATCTCCCTAAATTGAAGACTCACAAAAAAGCCGGGATCACCTGCGCACTCAAAAACCTGATCGGGATCAATGGGAACAAAGAGTATCTGCCGCATCATCGAATCGGCGGATCGAGTTCCGGCGGTGATTGTTATCCGGGCGGCAGTCTGCTCAAACGCGCGCTCGAATTTACGTCCGATCGGGAAAATTCGACATCGTCGCTTGCCTTGAGCAAAGTCTGGCACGGCGCCGGTATACAGTTTCAACGCGCGCTGCGGTTGATGGGAGATCAATTGGGGACCGAAGGCTCCTGGTCGGGGAACGATACCATTTGGCGCACATGCTTAGACCTCAATCGGATCCTACTGTACGGCCGCGCAGATGCGACACTGGCGGACAACCCACAGCGCCGCGTGCTGAACGTGGTCGATGCGATCATAGCCGGCCAGGGTGATGGACCGCTATCGCCGCAGCCGCTGCCGATGGGGCTCATTATAGCGGGACAGAACGCCGCGGCCGTCGATTGGATCGGGGCGCATCTGTTGGGTTATGAGCCATCGAAGATTTCCATCGCCCGCGAGGCATTCGGGAATTTTCGATGGCCCCTCGCTTCGTTCCCGTCTTGTGACGTGATGCTACAGGGCGAAGTGGGGAGAGGATTCGCCGATGATGTTTTTGCTCAAAGGAAAAACGGAATCTCTGTCATCTATCCCGTGGGTTGGCAGTCTGCGGCCGCAGGGCGATAAAAAGTTGAACAGGGTGAATCGGATTACAGACTGGATCAACGGGTGCTTGCGAAGCATTAAGTAAAAAGGGGATGGTTCGCCGAGTTAATTGCGGGATTTTTCGCGGTGAGCCCCATACCGTCCACTGACAGATCAAATGAAACCTAAAATTCTACAACTGATCGGCAACTTACATCCAGGCGGCACCGAGAACCAGGCGGTGCAGCTCGTCAGATTGTTGGTTGAGAGCAGTCAATACGAAGTTCACCTCGCTTGTATGGATGCGAGCGGCAAATTGAGGGAGGAACTTGTAAGACTGGGTTTTAACGAGATACCAGAATTTCGCCTCACAAGTTTCTTCGATTTCAATGCAATCAAACAGCTCTTCCGGTTCATACGTCTCCTGCAGGAGCGCGAGATTGATATAATCCAGACGCACGACTTCTACTCTAATCTATTCGGTATGGCCGCTGCTGCATTGGCGCGCGTTCCTGTCCGCATCGCCGCCCGGCGGGAGACCAAGGGATGGCGCACCCCAACGCAAAAGTTCATCGAGCGTATATCATATGGCCTGGCGAAGGCGATTGTTGCCAATGCAGAAGCGGTTCGCGATCAACTGGTCGTGGAAGGTGTGAAAGATGAAAAGATAGTCACCATCTACAACGGTCTCGACCTCGAACGGCTGATTCCGCGACAGACAGGCGATGACGCGCTCTCCCTTTTCAATCTACCGAAGAACGGGGACTACCAGTACGTCACGATCGTCGCCAACATGCTTCATAGGGTCAAAGACCACCCGACCTTTTTGCGCGCAGCCAAGCAAGTGCGCCAGGAAATTCCCACCGCGCGCTTCATCGTCGCCGGCATGGGGCAACTGACGGATGAGATGCGCGCGCTGGCGGGCGATCTCGGGATAGCCGGTGATGTTTTTTTCCTCGGGCGGTGCGAACAGATCGCTGAATTGCTGTCGATCTCAGATGTCTGCGTATTGAGCTCGAAAGCCGAGGGTTTCTCCAATTCCATCCTGGAGTATATGGGAGCGGCCCGTCCTGTAGTCGTGACGAACGTTGGCGGCGCACGCGAGGCGGTAATCGAAGGTGAAACCGGATATCTGGTGGATGCCGGTGACGATGCGACGATGGCCAATCGGATCATAGAATTGCTCCGCGACTCACGCCGAGCCCGAAATATGGGGGAGCGCGGGCGCCGGGTTGTCGAGGAGAAGTTTTCAATGGAGGCACAGATCGGCCGCACCGGGAAACTTTATGACCAGTTGTTATCTGCCGGCTCGATCTCGGGCAATTCTGCTCGAGACGGTTCGGCGCCGACGCGCGTTTTGATCGTCGCTCCATCGCTCGATATTTTGGGAGGGCAGTCGGTGCAGGCCCGCAGACTGCTCGAGCGTTTCCGTGATGAACCATCATTGGATGTTTCGTTCCTTCCCATCAATCCGCGCCTCCCTTGGCCCTTCGGGAAATTACAGGCGGTCAAATATCTGCGCACCATCGTGACCTCTATAGTCTACTGGGCGATGTTGCTCTGGCGCGTTCGCTCATACGACGTCGTCCACGTTTTTTCAGCATCATATTGGTCGTTCTTACTTGCGCCGGTGCCCGCGATTCTGGTCTCGCGTTTTTATGGAAAAAAAATACTGCTCAATTATCATAGCGGCGAGGCCGAAGATCACCTGCAGCACTGGCAATTGACCGCCCTGCCGGCCATGAAGCTCGTCGACAAAATAGTCGTACCGTCGGGTTATCTGGTGGAAGTATTCAAGCGTTTCGGCTTGTGGGCCGAGGCGGTGCCCAACACGATCGATCTCGCTCGCTTCGCTTTTCGCAAGCGGAGGCCGCTGCGTCCCATCCTCCTCTCGAATCGCAACTTCGAAGCACACTACAACGTGGAATGCGTTCTGCGCGCCTTCGCTTTGATCCAAAAAGATATGCCGGAGGCGCGGCTGATCGTCGCGGGCGATGGCAGCCGGCGCTTCGATCTGCATGCTCTGGCAGACGAATTGGGGCTCAAGGATGTGGAATTTGCCGGGAGGGTTACGCAAGAAAGGATGCCGGAACTCTATCAGCAGGCTCATATCTTTATTAACGCTTCGGATATCGACAATATGCCTCTTTCGCACATCGAGGCATTCGCTTGCGGGCTTCCGGTCGTGACGACGGATGCCGGCGGCATTCCGTATATCGTAGCCAACGACCGCAATGGGTTGATGGTCTCTCGGGGAGACCACGAGGCGCTGGCAGCTGGAGTGTTGCGTTTGTTCAGAGATGGTGATTTGGCCGAGCGACTGATCGATACCGCGCAGAGCGATTGCACCCAGTATACCTGGGCGGCAGTGCGAGAAGGATGGCTAAAGGCATATAGCGAACTGACGAATTTGAACGGAAAATCGACGGCTGTGAAGACGGAGGGTGCCAGCTAGCACCAGGGGAACGAGTGCAGCTGCATGCGAGTCGATCGTTCTCCTATAAATAATTGCTCGGACATCTGAAACCCCAAAAGCGGTATCTAACATCTGGCATTCCCATCCGACAGATGCGAAGGCAGATTTCAGTTCAAGGATTCAGGTTTCAGCAACGCGCACTTCACAGTATTGAAAAAAAGAGAACGCCGACATAATCCCTCTTGCTCACTTTTTATGGTGGTAGATTTTGCAAAATTGAAGAAGCTCAGAGGTCGCAGCGCACAAGAGTTGCGGGTCCGCGCGAAACAGGAGTGGACTAAGCTGAGCGAGCGGCTTTTTTATCCCGGCCGAGTGGAAATGAGCGATGCCGGTCTCTTGCGCGAACTGAGGCCAGCGGCACTTAATGGCTCGGGCGAGAGCGCCGCGGCGTTCACCGCTGATCGCATCCGCAAATTTAAAGTTACGCCATTTTTTCCCGCTTTCGCTCATCGCGATGAAATTCGCGAGATCATGGAGAAACGATTCGCCGCCGAGCGGATCGGGATGATCGCGCGAGCAGAGCGAATTGTACAGGGCAGATTCGATCTTTTAGGACTGACCGATTTGAACTTCGGGGAACCGATCGACTGGCGCGCAGAGCCGACGTCGAAGAAGCGCAGCCCGCTATCACACTGGAGCAAAATCGATTACCTCAATCCGGATGTGACGGGAGACAAAAAAGTCACCTGGGAGCTGAACCGGCATCAGTTCTTAGTCACGCTCGGCCAGGCTTATCTGCTCACCGGCGATGACCGGTATGCTGAGAGTTTCGTCGCACTCGTCTCATCGTGGATTGACGCCAATCCCTTAAAACGCGGGATCAACTGGGTCAGCAGTCTGGAGCTCTCATTCCGCGCAATCTCCTGGCTGTGGGCGCTCAATCTTTTCGCCTCTTCTGAACGGTTGACTGCGCAGTTCGAATTGCGAATGCTCAAGCAATTGGTCGCGCACGGGCGCCATATTGAGTCTTATCTTTCGCGTTTTTTCAGCCCCAACACCCATCTGACGGGCGAGGCTCTCGGATTATTCTACTTGGGCATGGCGCTTCCTGAATTACGTTGTGCGGGCGCGTGGCGGGATCTGGGGTTGAATATCCTGGTCGAACAGCTGCCGCTTCAGATACGCAGCGACGGAGTTTATTTCGAACAGTCGACCTATTATCACCGATACACAGCCGACTTCTATATACACCTGTTGGCGCTCGCGCAGTCCAACGGCGTACCCCTTCCGGATGATGTCCGGCAGAAGCTCACGCAACTGCTCGATTATCTCATGTGGATTACCAGGCCGGATGGAACATCCCCGTTGATCGGCGATGATGATGGCGGTCGCCTCATTCTACTCGGGACGCGCGCGTTGAACGATTACCGCGATACCTTGGCGACGGGGGCCGCCATTCTCCGCCGCAGCGATTGGAAGTTCGTAGCCGGTGAGGCCGCCGTCGAGACACTCTGGTTGCTGGGACCAGGCGGGCTGAAGGAATACGATAACCTGGAGCCCGAATCGCCACAGGAGACCGCGTCTGCATTCGATGTGAGCGGCTATTTCGTAATGCGCGACGGTTGGAAGAGTTGTTCGAATTACGTGCTGGTCAATTGCGGACCGCGCGGGACGCCATTAAGTGCCGGACATTCGCATGCGGATGCGCTGTCGTTCGAATTCGCAGCCAACGGGAAGCCATGGGTTATCGATCCCGGTACCTTCGTTTACACCGGGGATAAGCGCGCGCGCAATGAGTTCCGTACGACAGTTGCGCATAACACGGTTACCGTCGATGGCGAGCAGCAATCGGTACCCGCCGGACCTTTTTCCTGGGGAGAGGGCGCTCGCGCCAAGTCAGAGTCCTTCATCGCTGAAGCCGACTGGACCTACTTTAAGGGTTCGCACGATGGTTATCGGCGCCTGGAAGACCCGGTCACGCACACGCGCACGATCTTTTTTGTCAAAGCCGGAATAGAGTTCGGGCTGCCGGCTTATCTCCTGGTTCACGATCGCTTCGACACCTCAGGCGTCCACCGTTACGCAATCCGGTTTCATTTTCCGCCTGGTTGCGACATCGCGACCAGGAAGAATCAGTTCAGGATTACGGAGTCGATCGACGAGGAATTGATTGTTCAAACATATGGAAGTTCCGCTTGCCGTGTCGATGTGGAAAAAGGCTGGGTCTCGCGTTGTTACGGACATCGCGAACAATCCCCGGTCGCGGTTGTCGAGGCTGATGGCGTGGGGCCACAGGAGTTCGTGACCATTATTATCCCGGCAATTAAGAATGAAGAAATTAAGATCGAACGTGAGTCCGAATCTTCGACCTCTCTGTCTATCTCGGCCGGAGCCGCGCGTGATGTAATCCTGCTTGGGAATGAGTCTGAGTATGTCGGATCAAAATATTTGTCGGGATTGTGCTCGCTCGGATGGGGTCGTTTCCAGCAGGATAAGCTCGCGCGCGCCGGCCTCATTAACGGCAATCTGCTGGAATCCGAGGGCGTCTCCTTCTGCTCTCCGACGAAGGTCGAACATTTTGCGCTTCGCCTCGACGGTGGGGAAGTCTGGGTTTCCGTACCCGAAGTACACAACTTCGATCTGGATCTGCCGGAGCATGCGAACATGGGTTTGATATTTAGGTCACACAAGATTGAATGGACGAAAAACCATCACCGACGATTCGCCGCGAATACTTGGCCGAAGCGATTCATCGCATCGGTGAGTATCCGTGGTAGATTCCGTCTCTCTAGCTACTTTTATTGAAATATGTGCGGAATATGCGGCATCGCCGCTCCAACCAATTCAAATCACCGCATTGATGAAACCTTACTGGTTCGGATGCGCGATGAACTCTGGCATAGAGGACCGGACGATGCCGGCCTGTTCAACGATGGTCGGGTGGGATTGGGCCATCGCCGCTTGTCGATCGTAGACATCGGCGGCGGCCATCAGCCGATGACGAATGAAGACGGGAATGTCTGGATCGTATTTAACGGCGAAATCTACAACCACACCCAACTGCGCCCGCTGCTCGAAGAGCGCGGACACGTATATCGCAGCCAGTCGGATACCGAGACGATCATCCATCTCTACGAAGAGTTCGGGCCGCTGGGCGTCCAGAAGCTGCGGGGGATGTTCGGCTATGCGATCTGGGACGCCGGCCGCCGCAGGCTGGTGCTCGCACGCGATCGGCTGGGAATCAAGCCGCTCTATTACACGTTGTCCGAGGACGGGGTCCTTTATTTCGCCTCGGAGATCAAAGCGTTGATCGAATCGCGGGCAGTGATGCCTGAGATCAATTACGCATCGCTGGCCGACTTCGCGGCGAATCGTTATACCTCCGGTGAGGAGACGCTTTTTCGCGGAGTGAAAAGGCTGCTCCCGGGTCACGTCTTGATCTGGCAGGAAGGGCGGGTTGAAATCGAGCGTTACTGGAATCTGAGTTTCGCCAAGTCGGATGAACGGCTGAGCGACCGGGATTATGTCGAACAGTTTGACGAACTGTTTCGCGATTGCGTCAGATCGCATTTGATGTCCGACGTGCCTCTCGGAATGTTTCTCTCCGGCGGAATCGACTCCAGTGCGATTGCGGGGATTATGAGCGGGATGGTGAGGGATCCGATCAAAACATTCTCGGTCGCCTTCGCCGAACGTGAGGCCAACGAGTTTGAGTTTGCCCGGACGGTCGCGCGCGCATTCAACACCGACCATCACGAGATAATCGTCAGTCCGGAGATGTTCTTCGATGCTTTGCCTGCCCTGATTTACCAGGAAGATGAACCGATCGCGCACCCTTCGAGTGTGCCGCTCTACTTCGTCTCGCGGCTCGCGGTCGATCACGTCAAGGTCGTCCTCACCGGAGAGGGAAGCGATGAATTGTTGGCGGGGTACGGCAAGTATCGGACTACGATTTATAACCTGAAATTCGGGAAGGCGTATGACCGATTCGTCCCGCAGCGGGCCCGCCATCTGATCAGGCAGGGGATCGATCGGTTGGATCGATCTTCGACGCTCCGCCAGAAGCTTATCCGGACTTTCCTCTATCTGCCCCCCGAGATAGAGCACATCTATTTTGATAACTTCGCGGTCTACTCGCCCGGGATGCAAGGGCGGCTCTTCTCGGCCGAGACGCGCGCCCGGATGAATGGATGTAGTCCGTATCAAACCGCGCTCGATTATATAGAAGCATCGGACGCCGAGGCTCTGCTCGATCAGTTACTGACGGCTGACCTCAATTCCTATCTGCACGAACTGCTGATGAAGCAGGATCAGATGAGCATGGCCGCCTCGCTCGAGAGCCGGGTGCCTTTTCTCGATCACGTGCTCGTGGAGTTTGCCGCGCGATTGCCCGTGGATATGAAGCTGAACGGGATGACGACGAAGTACGTTCTGCGGCGAGCGATGCGAAACGTCTTGCCGCCGGAGATACTGACGCGGAAAAAGATGGGGTTTCCGGTGCCGATCGGAAAATGGTTCCGCGGCCAATTCCGGAACGTGATCGATGAATATGTGTTAAGTCCGCGTGCGCGCGAGCGCGGCCTCTTCGATTATGACTTCGTGCGCGAACTGGTAGCGCGGCACGAAACCGGGGAAAACCATGCCGAACGATTATGGATGCTTGTCAATATGGAGATCTGGCAGCGCCGCTTCATCGATGGCGAGGAAATGAATGCCGGCCGAGTTAAGCCGGCGCCTGTTGCGACGCGCGTTGCCGTCTGAGGGATTGTTCCGGTTTCCGATCAATGTCCTGCAGTAATGATTTTTGGCAAGCCGGTATCGATTGTTGGACAACCCGAGGAAACTTCATCGTCCGGTTCCCGGATTGAAGGCTTATTCGAACCGCAGGTTCGGATAGAACGGCGGGACATTTTCAGAGGGGTTATCGTTGAGAATTCTCTGGCTCAAAACAGAATTACTTCACCCTGTCGATAAAGGCGGAAAGATCCGCACCTACTATATGCTGAAGGAGCTGAAGCGCGAACATCACATCACGTATCTCACGCTCGACGATGGCTCCGCTGCGCCCGATGCCCGCGAACAGGCGTCCGAATATTGTCATGACCTGGTGACCGTACCGCATCGCACGAGCCCGAAATTTTCCGCCGGATTTTATGCGGAGCTGGCGCGCAATCTCGCCTCTCCGCTTCCATACTTCATGCAGAAATACCGCTCGGCTGGTATGCAGAAGGCGATCGCCGATCGCCTCAAACATGGCCGCCCGGATGTGCTCGTTTGCGATTTTCTCGTGCCCAGTATCAACGTCCCGGCCGCGCTGCCATTGCCGTCCGTGCTTTTCCAGCACAATGTCGAAGCGATGATCTGGCGGCGGCATTACGAAGTGCAGACGAACCCGCTCCGCAAGGCGTATCTGCGCAACCAGTGGCGGAAAGCGCGGGATTACGAGCGGGAAGAATGCCGGCGGTACGATCGGATTGTGGCCGTCTCCGCGGATGACAGAGTGACCATGGAGCGCGAGTACGGACTTGCGAATGTGGAGGAGATTCCAACCGGCGTCGATACGGATTATTTCCGCCCCGGCGGGAAGATCAGACCAGAGCCGAACCACCTGGTCTTCACTGGTTCGATGGATTGGTTGCCCAACGAAGATAGTATCCGTTATTTCACCGCGCAGATTTTGCCGTTGATCAGGCAGAGCATTCCCGATATCAAACTGACGGTCGTCGGACGTAATCCTTTTCCCGGCCTGATTGAGCTGGGAAAGCGCGACCCCGCGATTATGGTCACGGGTCGCGTCGACGATGTCCGGCCCTATATAGAGCGGGCCGCCGCTTATGTGATTCCGCTGCGCATCGGGGGCGGAACGCGCTTGAAAGTATACGAGGCGATGGCGATGGAGAAGCCGCTCATATCGACGTCCATCGGCGCGGAGGGGCTGCCCTTGTCCGACGGCGAGGATCTCTTGCTGGCCGATACGCCGGATGATTTCGCGGCGGCGGTCGTGCGCGTTCTAAGGGATCGAGCTTTGGCGCAAAAACTCGGGGCGCACGCCGCAACGACGGTCAGGGAGCGGTTCGGATGGGATCGGGTCGCCGAGCGCTTTGCCAATATTTGCCGGCGCGCGGCGGGGCTCGATCAGGTCGATGTACTTCAGTTTGAAAAAATGATGTCTGGACAAATATAGAGGGGATAACTTTCATACTGATGCGGATAGACGCAAAAAAACGAGATGGCCAAAATGGCCGAAAATTATGGTCCCTCCGGCTTTTTTGTTGGTATTTTTGCTTCCATCCCGCAGCTAAGGCTTAAAAATGAAAATAAGTATTTTCGGACTGGGTTATGTTGGTTGTGTTTCGGCAGCGTGTCTTGCCAAAGCCGGGCACCAGGTCATCGGAGTCGACGTCAGTCCATTAAAGGTCGAGATAATCAACAGCGGTCGCAGCCCGGTCGTCGAACCTGGGGTGCAGGAACTGATCGCGGAGGCTGCCGATAAGGGATTGCTGAAAGCTACGATGGACCCCGGAATTGCAATCGCAGAGTCGGATATCTCGCTTGTATGCGTCGGCACCCCCAGCAATCACAACGGCAGTCTCGATCTGACCTATGTCAAGGACGCCTGCCGCCAGATAGGGGCGGCGCTGGAGGCGAAACGCAATTACCACCTGATCGCTATCCGGAGCACGATGCTTCCCGGGACGATCACGGATGTAGTTATTCCGACGCTCGAAGCCTATTCAAAAAAGCGGGCGGGCCGGGATTTCGGTGTCGCGATCAATCCCGAGTTCTTGCGCGAGGGGACTTCCATCCAGGACTTCAACAATCCGCCCTTCACTCTGATCGGCGCGGATGACGATGACGCCATCGATCCTTTGCGCAAGCTATACGCGCAGTTGAGCGCGCCGGTCCTGACCGTCGGATTGCGAGAGGCGGAGATGGTCAAATACGCCTGCAACTGTTTCCATGCGGTGAAAGTTACTTTCGCCAACGAAATCGGGATCATTAGCAAAGCGCTGGGGGTGGATAGTCACCGAGTTATGGAGGTCTTCTGTCAGGATACCAAGCTCAACCTGTCGCCATACTATCTCAAGCCGGGCTTCGCCTTCGGCGGTTCCTGTCTTCCCAAAGACCTGCGAGCATTGACTCATAAGGCCAGGGAAAAAGACCTCGAACTGCCGATGCTCAATTCCATCCTCCCGAGCAATCGGCGGCAGATCGAGCGCGCAATCGAGATGGTTCTTCGGACGGGCCGCCGTAACGTCGGGATATTAGGGCTCAGTTTCAAACCGAACACCGACGATCTGCGTGAGAGCCCGATCGTGACGCTGGTCGAACAGTTGCTGGGCAAAGGAATGAAACTCGCGATCTATGACCGTGAGGTCGAGCTTGCCAAGTTGTTCGGCGCGAACAAAAACTACATCGAGCGCGAAATTCCCCATATCTCCTCCCTCATCTACCCCAACCTCGCAGACGTCATCCAATCCTCCGAAGTGATCATTATCGGCAAAAGGGATGAGGAGTTCCGCAAACTTCTAGACCTGCCCGATAACAATCGAGTGATCATCGACCTGGTGAGGATGATCGAACCCGAGAAGGGCAACGAAAATTATCAGGGGTTGTGCTGGTGAAATATTAGCGGGTCACTGCCCTATCCCCGAAAGTTTTTACCAGTTATTGTCACTCTTATTTGAGGCATGAAATACAATAATAAATTCTCAATAATTATCGCGCTATTGATAGCTGTCTTTGTATCGGTGAACTGCCGTCTCCTGCCATCGCAGGCTGCGAGCACATTGACCGAGGATGAGCTCAGGAGTATGGAGAAACGGGCCAATCCGGCGACCGAGGTCTCTGGGAGAGAGCCGGAGTTGCCTCGCGTCTTTCTGGATACGACCTATAAACAGCCGGCGCGTGCCCCCAAACAGATCGCTGCGGGCGATGATCTACAAGCGGCGCTCAATACAGCGAAGCCGGGCGATGTGCTGTCGCTCCAAGCGGGGGCTACATTTACGGGAAACTTCACACTGCCGGCGAAAGCGGGATCCGAGTGGATCATCGTGCGCACTTCCGCTTCGGACAGCAGCCTGCCGCCACCGGGCGTCCGCATCACTCCGGCCCATTCGAAATTGATGGCCAAAATCATGACTCCTAATGGGCAGTCCGCGTTGACGACCGATGAAGGCGCGCATCATTTCCGGTTTATCGGTATCGAATTCACGGTGGCCTCCGGGGTCAAGCAGGCGAACAGCCTGATTATCCTGGGCGACGGGCCGACTTCTCTGGCGCAATTACCGCACAACCTGATTTTTGACCGGGTCTACATCCACGGTAATCCTACTCTCACGTTGCGCCGCGGGGTTATGCTCAACAGCGCGTCGACGGCATTCATCGATTCTCATATTTCGGACTGTCATGAGAATGGAGCGGACTCACAGGCGATAGTCGGTTTTAGCGGGCCGGGCCCGTTTAAGATCGTCAATAACTATCTGGAAGGCGCCGGCGAGAACGTAATGTTCGGGGGCGCCGAGCCGACGATAAAAAACCTCGTGCCGTCCGACATTGAGTTCAGACTCAACCACTGTTTCAAACCGCTTTCGTGGAAAGTCGGTGATCCGAGTTACGCCGGACGAAAATGGTCGGTCAAAAACCTTTTTGAGTTGAAGAACGCCCAGCGGGTGTTGGTCACGGGCAACGTCTTCGAGAATAACTGGGCCGATGCCCAGAATGGCTTCGCAATTCTGTTCACACCGCGCGGTCACGGCGCGCCGTGGTCGGTGGTCCAGGATGTGACCTTCACCAATAATATAATTCGTCATTCGGGCGGCGGATTTAACATCAGCGGCCGCGATGATAACGAGCCGAGCCTGCCTACGAAACGCATCCGAATCAGCAACAATCTTTTAGAAGACTTGAATGGTTCGCGATGGGGTAACGGCACGGGTAGATTCTTCCAAGCCGTCCTGGGGCCGAGTTTCCTTACGATCGAGCACAATACCGCATTTCAGAGTAATCACATCGCTGTGTTCGATTCTTCTCCGCCGGGGGAGCACTTCATATTTCAAAATAACATCGTGCTAAACAATGAATATGGTTTGTTTGGCTCAGGTGTGGGGCAGGGGACTGCGGCGCTCGAAAAATACTTCCCGGGCTATGTATTCCGCAGGAATGTGATTATCGGCGGTTCGAGCAAGCTTTATCCGCAGGATAATTTTTTCCCCGGGAGCATCGATGATGTGAAGTTCATCGATCAGAAAAGCGGCAACTATCGGCTGGCTTCGGGCAGCCCTTTTTCGAATCGAGGCACCTCGGGGAAAAATATCGGTTGCGATTTCAATCTTCTCGAATCTGCGCTCTCGGGAAAATCGGCTGACGAAGGTGGTAAATAAAATATTTGTATTTATTTTTGTTATCAGAGTACAACCTAAAATTCAGAAGATGTTATCTAAGCAATGGCGGCCAAATTTGGGTTAAATCCGCAGCATAACAATTTTAGGTATTCTCAAAATAATGGAAACGACGATCACAACAACTCATCATCTACAGGTGCGGACGATTACCAGCATACTGGTGCTACCGGTTGTCGTCTTAATCGGACTGTTTTATCTCCTGACTATCAGGCAAGGTCACGCGTGGGGTGATGATTTCAGCATGTATATTCACCACGCGAAGAATATCTCGGCAGGCGTTCCTTACGGGCAGACGGGGTATATCTACAATCCATACCTTCACCACTATTATGCCAATCAAGCACAAATCGGCCCGCAAACATATCCGCCGGTCGTTCCGCTGTTGCTGACGCCGATCTATTATTTCTGGGGATTGAACCTGAATGCTTTCAAGATAGGACTTATCCTGACCTTTCTCCTGGCCTTAATCGTCAATGCGCAAGCCTTTAAAAATTATATCTCTCCGCTCTGGCTGGCTGCTTTGATCGGCATCATCGGATTTAACCCGTTTCTCTGGCAATTTAAAGATAATATAGTTTCAGATATCCCATTCCTGTTTTTCATTTACCTGAGCCTCTTCTCAATCCAGCATGCCTACGAATCCGCTGAGGCTCGAGGAAAGTTAGGTGCTCTGCTGGTTGCGCTTTCGATCTACCTGGCTTATGGAACCAGGAGCATCGGCATATTATTGATTCCATGTCTGTTGATATACGACTATATAAATAATCGTAGGGTAACCGCATTCGCCATTCAGGTTGTTGCTTTTGCGGGTGGACTGATACTTCTCCAAAATCTTTTACTTCACAGTGACAGCACTTATGCCGATCACCTGGGTTTCGGCATAAGCGTTGTCATTCATCATCTCAAAGAGTACCCCAAGGCGCTCTCTGAATTCTGGTTGAACGGTTACAACAAGCCTTTTCGGATCGTTCTTTTTGCATTCGTTTCCATCTTTGCAATATTGGGTTATTTCATATGTCTCAGACGAAGGATCGGCTGTTTCGAGATTTTCTTTGCGATCTATCTGGCCGCCATCTTGGTTCTCCCGGTCTATGATGGGATCAGATTTCTCATGCCGGTCATTCCCCTCTATCTGTTATATGCCCTGGTCGGAATAAAAGAAATATTTCGCGATAGGGCGCGTGTAAGAAGGCCGGTCTTTGCTGCGCTGATGGCGGCTATAGCTCTAACTTATACTGGGCAGTATACGAAGATGGAATTCGGTCCGATAAGAGAAGGAGTTGTTAAAAGCGAGGCGCAGCAGTTTTTTACTTATGTTAGGGAGAAAACGGGAGACCATGACACTTTCGTCTTCCGCAAGCCCAGAGCTCTGACGTTGTTTACGGGAAGGAGCGCCTCCGCCTGGCATAAGCCAGCGGACGATCAGGCGCTGTGGAATTACTTCCGGGAGATCAATGCTACATTCCTTGTCCTCGGGCCTGATGGGATTGAGCCGGAGGACCAGGAGTATTTAAGCCGTTTCATCGGAAGAAATGGCGATCGGCTTGAGAAAACCTATTCCAACGTGGATTTTGAAGTCTATCGCATAAAAGGTACAGGCAATGTCGTAAGTGACGATGTCCGGAAACCGTGAAAACCATGAAGATGTAGGGCGGATTTCCTGACGGGCCCCGAATCCGCACCGGAGGCAGGTTGGAAAATCTGCCATCCGGCATATCCGAGGAGATACGATGAGTTCGAAATCGAGTAATGAAAACCTGGCAGGGCGTTTCACTAAGCCTGTCATAGAAATCTTCTCCACCTGCCCGCAATCGAGCCAGGTTTCTGAAGAAGACTATCTCAAGAACGTTGCCGATGTCGCGCGCTGGAGCGAGCAGTACGGTTGTAAAGGTATTCTTGTATATACGGATAATTCACTCATCGACGCCTGGCTGGTTTCTCAGTTGATTATTCAGAGCACTAGCGCTTTGTGCCCGCTCGTGGCGGTCCAGCCCGTCTATATGCACCCTTACACGGTGGCCAAAATGGCAGCCAGTTACGGATACCTCTACAATCGTCGGATCTTCCTCAATATGGTAGCAGGCGGGTTCAAGAATGACCTGACAGCTCTCAATGATACGACTCCGCATGACAGAAGATACGACCGGATGATCGAATACGTCCACATCATCAAAAAGCTCCTCGCCGATCCAAACGGGATCAGCTTCGAGGGGGAGTTTTACAAGGTTGACAAACTGAAGATGACGCCTTCTCTGTCATCTGAGCTATTCCCCGGCATTTTCGTTTCGGGATCATCCGAAGCCGGGCTGGTAGCTGCCAAAGCGATGGGAGCGACGGCGGTCAAGTATCCGAAACCTCCGGGCGAGTATGAGAATGAGCCGCCGGAAGAGATGATAGGTTCCGGCGTTCGTGTCGGTATCATCACACGAGAGGGTGAGGATGATGCTTGGCGCGTCGCGCACGA
Organism: uncultured Acidobacteriota bacterium; assembly: GCA_963796275.1. Taxonomy (GTDB): domain Bacteria; phylum Acidobacteriota; class Blastocatellia; order RBC074; family RBC074; genus JAKEHZ01. Next base: position 1,072,037 of record CAWCKY010000006.1, read on the forward strand.
GCGGTTCCCGCAGGACCGCAAAGGCGAGCTGACCCACCAGCTTGCCATGAAAGTTTCAGACTCCGTCTGGCATAAACAGCTCTCGGACCTGGGAAAGACGGTTGAGAACAATCCGTACTGGCTCGTGCCGTTCCAGCATTACAAAACTTTTTGCCCGTATCTGGTCGGCAGTTACACCAAAGTGGCTGCTGAGTTGACACGTTACATCGACCTGGGATTTCACACCTTTATCCTGGATATCCCCCCGAACGAGGAAGAGCTCTACCACATCGGAACGGTTTTCAAACTGGCGATCGAAAAAACAGCAGTGAAGGGAGTGGCGTCGTGAACTCGTTGTTACAGCAACTCGTAACCAGACAGGCGGAAAAATGCCCGGATCAGACGGCGATCGTTTATCAGAAACAGCGGATGACTTACGCCGAGCTGGAAGAAACATCGAACCAGTTGGGACGTCTTTTGAAGGAGGCCGGATGCCGAAGAGGTGACCGCGTCTGCTTCCTGATCCCCAAAACCCCGGCGGCAATCACAACTATCCTGGGCATTCTCAAAGCCGACTGCGTCTATGTTCCTCTCGATACGGCTAGCCCGGTTCCGCGACTGGAGAAGATCGTCGATGCATGCAATCCTCGTTGCATCATCGCCGGTGGAGCGGTTGATTCGCTGCTGGATGGATTAATGGCCGATGAGTCGCGCCGCAACGGGACGAAGCTCGGGTGGATGGGTGAAGGGGGGAGCCACAAGCTCAAGCCACAGTTTACCCGTGAAGACCTCAGCGCTTACTCGAGCGCGCCCTTGGATTACGAGAACTCGATGAGCGATGCCGCTCATCTCCTTTTCACTTCCGGCTCGACGGGAGTGCCCAAGGGAGTTGTCATCACCCATTCCAACGTAATCACCTTCATCGAGTGGGCAGTGAAGTATTTCGGAACAAAATCATCGGACAAGATATCGAGTCATCCCCCGCTGCATTTCGATCTTTCGACTTTCGATATCTACGGTACATTATCATCCGGGGCACAGCTTCACATCGTCCCAACCGAGTTGAACCTGGTGCCGCACAAATTGGCCGATTTCATCCGCGCTTCCGAGCTGACACAGTGGTTCTCGGTGCCTTCGGTATTGAACTTCATGGCGAAAGCCGATGTCATCAAATTCGATGACTTTCCGTCACTGGAACGGCTGCTCTGGTGTGGAGAAGTATTTCCGACGCCTCCGCTGATTTACTGGATGAAGCGGCTCCCGCGCGTTAAATTCACTAATCTCTACGGGCCGACGGAGGCTACGATTGCGAGTAGCTACTATAGCGTGCCCGCCTGCCCCGACGATGAACGGGCGCAGATACCGATCGGGTTGCCATGCGACGGTGAGGATTTGCATGTCCTGGATGAGGAATTGAAACCATTGCCTCACGGCGAAATAGGCGATCTCTATATCAGCGGCGCCGGATTAAGTCCAGGCTATTGGCAGGATCAGGAGAAGACCGGTGCCGTATTTTTGCGGCGCCCCGGCAGCACGGATCCGAACGATCGCATTTACAAGACCGGGGACCTGGCGAAGCTCGGTGAAGACGGCCTGGTTTATTATCTAGGGAGGGCCGACTCGCAGATCAAGAGCCGCGGATACCGCATCGAGCTGGGTGAGATCGAGACGGCTCTCAATGCCCTCAATATCACAGAGGAATGCGCGATAGTTGCGATCAATACGGAAGGCTTCGAAGGCGTGGCGATCTGCTGCGCTTACGTGCCATTTCAAAACGCGGATGCATCACCGGTAAAGTTGCGCACAGAACTGAGTAAGGTGTTGCCCGGTTATATGTTGCCCGGGCGTTGGCTGCCGTTTGAGCGCTTGCCCAAGAATGCAAATGGGAAGATCGACAGGAAAGTACTGAGAGAACAGTTTCAACAAGAGGCAAAACAAACAGGAGAATCTGGCTGAAGCGGGCATGTTCATAAAATAATGAAGTCACCAGTTTGCTATTGATATCTTGATATAGGCAAGGCATTTCACCTCCGAGTGCAGAAGGCCAAATAAACCTTGGCGCCTCGGTTGTGAATCGGATCTGGTTCCGGGTTTTCCCGACGTCACTGGTAGCGAATAGTTTAAATTTGCAAATGCCTCAGCTGGATAGCGATAATTATCGGGGGACACTTGAACGTATTATTGGTTGGCGAAGAGTCGGCCGGAGCCCAGACGCTGAAATTATTGGCGAATAGCTCCTATAAACTTGTGGGGGTAATGGCTTCGCCGACCAGAAAGAGTGCGGGCGGGCTGACGGTGTGGCAACTCGCCGAGAAAATGGGTTACCGCACCTGGCCGGCTGAACTGGTTAAAGACCCTGATTTTGCCGATGTGGTCAGATCTGAGAAGGTTGATTTACTGCTCAACGTTCATTCGTTATTCGTTATAAAAGGAGAGATAGTCTCAGCCCCTCGTTACGGCAGCTATAACCTGCACCCCGGCCCACTTCCGCGTTATGCAGGTCTTAACGCGCCCAGCTGGGCGATCTACCGAGGTGAACGAGGGCACGGAGTAACGTTACACAGGATGCTGGCAGGTATAGATACCGGAACGATCGCGTATCGGGCGCTCTTCGATATTGATGATAACGACACCGGGTTCTCAGTCAGCGCAAAGTGCATCAAGTTGGGAATGGAGCTGATCAAGAATCTGTTGGACGCGGCAGAGAGAGGCCCTGACCATATCCCGGCTATCGAGCAGGACTTCGCGCAGAGAGAGTATTTCGGTAGGGGAACGCCGGAAGAAGGTTGGATAGACTGGTCTCGACCCGCACGGGAGGTATTCAATTTCGTGCGGGCTGCCGACTATTCCCCATTCCAATCGCCCTGGCAAACCCCTCGCTCGAGATTGGGAGACGAGGAGATCGGATTCGTAAAGGTAGCGCTAACCGGGCATGCGTGTGACGAGCAGCCCGGGACGATAGCCATTAAAGACGGGGAAGCAGTGAGGGTCTCATGCTCCGACGAATGGATTGATGTCAAGCGGGTTCAGAAGCAAGGAAAAATTTCAAACGCCATCGATCTGCTGCCGCCCGGGAGCAGATTGGAATGGGAGTCGGCTATAGCGACAAAAGTATGACGTTAGCTCTGTTTATATGGATGAAAAGTGGAACAAAAACAACAAAAAAGGCGATCAAGTCATTAGGGATTTTGTTGCCTCTTTTTCGTTATTTTTGCCTCCGTAATTGTTATGGAGAACTCGTTAAATGGTAACCTTAAGCAATATTGAATTGCACGATAAAATCACCAAGCTGCTATCAGAGAAGGTTCTTATAGAAGCATCATCGATTGAAACCGACCTTGTAGAGACTGGTTTACTCGACTCGCTCAAACTGGTGGAGTTGATGACGAGCCTCGAAGATGAGTTCGGGATCACCATATCATTCGATGAGATAGAGATTGATAACTTTCGTTCCATCGCAAGTATTGCGGAGTATGTCAATCAGAGGTAGCAGAATGTGATTTGAATTGAGACTGGAGGGGAAGGTGCGCGCAATTGGAACTGGAGTCTCGGTTGTAATACCGGCTTATAATGAAGAAAGAGGTGTGGGGCCACAGGTGGAGTCGATCCGGCTGGTTTTAACTTCGCACCGGATAAAACACGAAATCATAGTCGTTGACGATGGATCAGATGATCGCACGGCTGAGGAGGCTGTCAAAGCCGGCGCCCGCGTATTTCAGCATCTGAAGAACAGGGGGTACGGCGCATCACTCAAGACCGGTATTTTGGCGGCCAGCTACGAAGCGATAGCCATCACGGACGCTGATGGCACTTATCCTTCCGACCAAATCCCTCCAATGCTGAAATTGCTCGAAACCGCGGATATGGTGGTCGGGGCGCGCACGGGTGATAGTGTGAGCATTCCGCTTCTGCGTAAGCCCGGCAAATTGTTCCTCGGATGGCTCGCCAACAGGATCGCCGGCCAGAAGATACCCGACCTGAATTCCGGGTTGCGCGTTTTCTGGCGTGAGTGCGCAGAGCAGTACTTTTCCGTACTGTCCAACAAGTTCTCATTCACAACTACCATTACTTTAGCGTTGCTGGCTGATGACTACCGGGTGTTATATCACCGCATTAATTATTACCGGCGAATCGGCAGATCAAAAATAATGCCCAGGCATTTTCTGGATTTCACTATCCTGGTGATTCGCATGGCAATGCTATTTAAACCGCTCAGAGTTTTTGTTCCGATTGTGTGCACATCGGGGCTGGCGGGGGTTATCAAGGTCGCCTTTGACATCGCGGTGGCTGTAATGCGGAACGGAGGGCTCGGTTGGAGCTTATTCTCCGAGCCCGTTATCTCGACGTCCGCCTTACTGTTACTTTTAGGGAGTTACCAATTGTTACTCATAGGTATGGTGGCTGACGGATTGATTCGGCGCATTGCGCGTCATAATCAACCGAGAGTGCTCTCGCATGGAATTTTGGTTGCTGAGATATCCAAGGGACGGCAATTCGAAGAACCAGCCTGTGCGAGCCAGACTGAGAAGTAAGGAAGTAAACGAAGTAAATAGGATGAATCTCTAATCTTCACACCCAAGGGGTTCGAGACGGACGTATGTGTGGCATTACCGGAATTTTACGAATTAACTCCGATGCCAATGGGTTTGATTTTAAGCTCATTGACCGGATGACCGATTCCTTGGCTCATCGAGGCCCCAATGACCGTGGTGTCTGGAACGATGACATGATCAGTCTGGGCAGCCGGCGGCTCTCTGTCATAGACCTGTCGGCCGCCGGCCATATGCCGATGAGCAATGAGGACGGCAAAATCCAGATCGCCTACAACGGCGAACTATACAATTTCCGTGAGCTCAAGGAACGATTTCAGCTGGTCGAACGCGGACATATATTTCGTTCGCGCACTGACACGGAAGTTCTCGTTCATCTTTACGAAGAGCTGGGAATCGAGATGGTGAAATACCTCAATGGTATGTACGGCATCGCCATCTGGGATAGCCGCAGTCAGATGCTCTATCTGATACGGGATCACGCAGGAATCAAGCCCCTGTTCTACCAGCGCGATGATCATTACTTCCGCTTCGGTTCGGAGATCAAAGCAATTCTGGCCGACAGCCGCGTCCCGCGCAGGCCGTCGCTTCAGGCATTGCACGATTTTCTCTCCTTCGATTATGTGCCCGGGCCGCAAACCGCTTTTGAAGGTATACATGAGCTGCCGCCGGGCCATTGGATGAGCGTCGATCAGGACGGGCAAATCGATATTCAGCGATTCTGGGATGTGTCGTGGGAACCGGATGAGACGCTCAGTGAAAAAACAGCCAGCCGGCGCGCGCTCGAGCTCATGGATCGCGCGGTGAAAATGCAGCTGGTGGCCGATGTCCCGGTCGGCGTTATGTTATCTGGCGGTCTGGATTCAAGCACTCTTGTTGCGCTTATGCACCGGCACGTCTCGGAACCGATCCATACATATTCGGTCGGATTCGAGGACAAGAGTTTCAACGAGCTGCCTTACGCTCGTATCGTGGCCAGGAAATTTCAGACGGTTCAACGCGAGGTTGTGGTCACGCCGGATACCGTTCGCGAGCTATTACCCGTTTACCTGAGCTATATCGATGAGCCTTACGCCGACGGATCGGCCATCCCTACCTTTTGCGTCTGTCAGATAGCAAAGGATGAGGTGGTTGTGGTGCTATCGGGTGAGGGTGGCGATGAAATCTTCGCGGGATATGATACCTATTCCGCATTCAAGGCGTCGGAACTGTTCAAGTACGTCCCGCGATGGATTCGTCGATCTCTGATCGCTCCATTTGTCAACAGTCTGCCGGTCTCCGACAAAAAGCTCAGCCTCGAATTTAAGATGAAACGGTTTATAGGCGGACAGGAATTGCCTCCCGCGCTGGCTCATTTATGGTGGCGCATTGTTTTAACCGAAAGTAAAAAACTGGAAATGTTTACTACTGAGTCGTTGGAGCAATTCGTTCCATCGTCATCCGATCGCTTCTTCATCGAGGAATTCAAGCGTGTGAAAGCCTTCGACGATCTTTCGCGAATAATGCAGATCGATTCATCGATATTCCTTCCCGATGATCTTATGATCAAGAACGACCGGATGAGTATGGCGCATTCGCTGGAGGCGCGGGTCCCGATGACGGATACGGAATTGATCAGGTTTATGGCCAGAGTGCCGGCGAGGATCAAACTGCCGGGTTTGCGCAAAAAGAATGTTATGCGAGGCGCGATGGCGGATCTTTTGCCGCCTGAAATTTTGAACAAGAAAAAGGTCGGGTTGGAAATGCCGTATTCGAGGTGGTTCAAAAATGAATTGAGAGACTTGATCGAGCATCATCTCGGGCCGAAAAAAATCTCCGAAAGGAGATTGCTGAAACCCGAATCAGTGAAGGCGCTGGTTGATGAGCATATGTCAGGGCGGCGCGATAACGGGCGCGCATTATGGGGATTGCTCAATTATATGGTGTGGCTCGATCTTTATATCCCGTAAATAGTGTTTTTATAAGTTTCTGTCCCTTTCGGGACTTCGGGGTGAACAAACAATTTTTTTGAGATTCAACGATGTCGAAACCCCATGTCATTATTCTTGGCGCAGGACCAGCCGGTCTGGGAGCGGCGTATCAGTTAACGCGGCGTAAACTGGCTCAAGTTACTGTGATTGAGCGGAACAGTGTGGTCGGGGGAAACGCCGGCAGTTTTGTGTTAGACGGATTGCGCGTCGATTATGGCAGCCACCGCCTGCATCCCGCCTGTAATCCGGATGTTTTGCGCGATATTCGCGAGATGCTTAATGGCGACCTCTTGGATATGCCGCGCCACGGCAGGATCAGGTTGCGCGGCCATTGGATTCATTTTCCCCTGAAACCTCTGGATCTCGCCCTCAAGCTCCCACCCGGTTTTGCGCTGGGCGTGGCCGGCGATTTCTTCGGGAAATTTTTGCCGCTGAATTCCAACGGCAACGGCCCGGATACCTTCTCTTCGATTCTCGAGAAAGGCCTGGGACGAACTATCTGCAGAGATTTCTACTATCCTTACGCGCGCAAGTTATGGGGATTGGAGCCTGAAGAATTATCAGCGACGCAGGCGCGCCGCAGGGTTTCGGCCGGTTCGCTTACCAAGATGGCGAGGAAAGTGCTGTCAGCTGTGCCGGGATTCAAACCGCCGGGGAGCGGCCGGTTCTTTTACCCGCGCTTCGGATATGGCCAGATTTGCGAAGCATATTACGAGGCTGCCAAAAATTTGGGGGCGACATTTCTCCTCAAGACGAACCTCTTGTCGGTGGACATCCGAGATGACGGGCGTTCGGTTGTCGGTTATGAGCATAATGACGAGACCCATACATTGAATGGAGAATATGTATGGTCTACTATTCCGGTTACCTCGCTCGCAAGTCAGATAACGCCTGCACCGCCTCTCGATTATATTCAATCGGCGAAGGCGATCGACTATCGTGCAATGATACTCATCTACCTGGTGCTTGAGCAGGATCAGTTCACAGAGTACGATGCACATTACTTTCCAGAAAAGCAGATCAGGATATCGCGGCTATCGGAGCCCAAAAATTACAGTGCGAGCACGGAACCGAGTAATCGGACCGTCCTCTGTGCTGAACTGCCCTGCAGTCCGAATGATCCGGAATGGAATATGAGCGATCACGCCCTGGGAGACTTGATGCGCAATGCCCTGGCATCGGCGGGTTTGCCGGTGCGCGCTCGAGTCTTGCGCGTAACATCGCGACGCTTGCGCCAGGCATATCCGATCTACCGGCAGGGGTACGAGCACCACTTCAACCGGCTCGATCAATGGCTGAGCCGGATAAACGGACTGCTTACTTTCGGAAGGCAGGGTCTGTTTGCACACGATAACACTCACCATGCCCTGTTTATGGCGTATGCCGCGGTCGATTGCCTCGGAGCAGAAGGCCGGTTTGATTACGACCGTTGGCGCGATTTCCGGCGCATCTTCGAGACTCATGTCGTGGAGGATTGAGTTATAAGACCTATCAGACCGTTCGAGAAAGAGGATATCCCCCAAGTGGCCGAAATGTTCCGGCGCCTCTTGTTGGGAGATGAGCCTTCGCGGCGTCGCCTGTCCACATCGGCACTTCAAGATTATTTTGAAAAAGTATTTTTTCTTAATCCCTGGTATGACGAATCACTTCCTTCGCTGATCTATCGAAATGGCGATGGGAAGATTATCGGATTCCTCGGTGTCGTGCCGCGCCGTATGTTCTTTCGAGACATTCCGATTAATGTCGCGATAAGCTTTCATTTCATGGTCGAACCGGAGAGCCGCTCGACGCTTGCCGGCGTACATCTGCTGAGGACATTCTTTTCCGGGCCCCAGGACCTCTCGCTAACGGACGGCGCAGGCGATGCCGGACGAAAGGTTTGGGAGATGGTTGGAGGGGTGTCGGTGCCGCTATATTGCCAGCGCTGGACGCGGATTTTAAGGCCGAGCAGGCAGGTTCTCGCCCTGCTCAGCAGAAACAAACTGATATCTTCGGTCTCCGGTCTGATGTCTCCTTTTTGCGATGTTACCGATTCGACCTTAGCTCATCTTATGCCGCGTTATTTCCCTGCAACTGAAAATTCTGAAGAGGAGCTGAATGTAAAAACGTTTATTGATGAGATGCCGCAGATAACCAAGGGGCTGGCGTTACGGCCGGATTACGAGATCGATACGGCGCGGTGGGTATTCGACGGTGCGGCGCAAATGAAATATTACGGCGATCTCCATAAACTGTTGGTGCGGAATACCAAGGGCGAGGTAATCGGTTGGTTCATATACTATCTCAATCGTGGCAGCACGGGCGCAGTCGTTCAGGTAGCAGCACGGAAGGGGGCGATCGACGAAATTCTGGATCACCTGTTCAGCCATGCCCGGAGGAAAGGTGCAGTCTCACTCTCAGGCCGTGTCGAACCGAGATTCATGCGGGAGTTATCGGAGAAGCATTGTTTTTTCAGATCTGTCGGAGCTATGTTTCTGGTTCATTCGAGAAATGACGATCTATTGCACGCGATCCAGCGCGGAGACGCCTTTATAAGTCATCTGGAAGGCGAGTGGACATTATTGTTTTAACCAAGACAATACCTGCTTTGATTCGCTGAGCTCACGAGGAAAAGTCCCAGAGATTTTTGGGAGGCGGTGCATATTTGTGCCGCCTCGGCAGTGAAGCCGAGACGCCTGTCAGCCAGCCTTCAAACACGATCGGTTCCTGAAGCGCTGTATCGACAAATCGCGGTAGCAGCCGGCGATCGGTCTCCTGCGAAACAAGGCCCGGATCACATGTCGTAGCCGAGGTTATGCCCATTTCATCGAGCCAGGGAAAGAAAGTACGATCATATATGCCGCTGGGATAACATAAGTGTGTAGCATGATTCCCGGTCATTGATTGGATGCTGGTCCGGTTATCCTCGATCTCCAGACGGAACGATTGGTACTCCATCGGGGTGCGGTGACGGTGAGTGTGGAGCTGGACGTCAACCCCATCATCCGCCAGCCGGCGTACTTCCTGAGGATTTAAGAGGTGTAATATTCTTTTGGCGAGCAGCGATTCGTAATCAACGGAGAGATGTTTCGCCAGATTTGCCGCCAATATATCTTTCTCTTTCGCGGTCAGTTTCGCGCGCCTCGAGAATTGGAATATCTCATCGGTGGCTCTGTCGCACGCGCCGTCAAGCGATAGATCGAACTTCATATCCTGTCCGGTTATATCTTTCATATCTAACTTTCTGCCTCTGCCCTTCCAGATCAAGTAAGGACATACCGCATCAAAGACAGGCCTGTTGAAATAGGAGTAATAAGTTGTCAGGTACAGAGTAACAGGATAATTGAACTCTTTAATAATCGGGTATGCCAGTTTATAGAAGTCATACATGCCGTCATCAAAGGTCAAAGCTAAACATCGCTCAGGCAGGTCGTTGGCATATAAGCGCTGCAGCGATTCGTTTAACGGCAGAACGGTATAACCCAGCTTTTTGATTATTTGCATTCTTGAACGGAAGCTATCCTGTGGCATAAACAGCTCAGGGTTCCAGTTATGCTCATCCTCCTGGGAAATTCCATGGTAAGCGAGAATTAGCAGCCGCTTCCGGCGCCACCTGCTGTTCTGGACTAGGCTGAATACGCCTACTGTCTTGAGGGTACTAAGCGCTGCTAGTTTCATCTTTTTGAGCATGGATGTATCTTACCATGGGTATCGATGAGAATTTAGGAAAACTGAAAACTGAAAACTGAAAACTGAAAACTATTTTCGAGGATAATCAAATGAGTTATTGGCTGATGAAATCAGAGCCCGAAACATTTTCGATCGATGATCTGGCCAAGTGTCCCAAGCAGACCACGAGTTGGGATGGGGTGAGAAACTACCAGGCCAGGAATTTCATGAGGGAGATGGAGGTCGGGGATCAAGTATTTTTCTATCACAGCAGTACCGACCCGACAGCCATCGTCGGTGTCGCCGAGGTCGTAAAAAAAGCCTATCCCGATCCCACGGCCTTCGATCCGAAAGATAAACACTACGATCCGAAGAGCAAGCCGGCCAGTCCGATCTGGGAGATGGTTGATATCAAGTTCGTGAAGAAATTCGATCATGTCTTAACACTCCAGGAATTGCGGGATTTGCCCGGGCTGGAGAAAATGGAGTTGTTGCGAAAGGGATCGCGTTTGTCGGTCCAACCAGTGCGACCGGAAGAATGGAAGATCGTGATCAAGGCGGCACAGAGCGAAAAGTAATGAAAGAGACCCAAAAAGAATTGCAGGAGCGCGCGAGGAAGATCGTCAAGGGACTCGAGCGACAGTATCCGGAGGCGAAGTGTGCGCTTATTCATTCCAACCCGCTTGAATTGCTTATCGCAACGATTCTCTCCGCACAATGCACTGACGAACGCGTCAATATTGTGACGGCCACCCTCTTCCGCAAGTATCGCGGTTGCCGGGACTTCGTTGCGGCCCCGCAGGCTGAACTGGAGAGGGATATAAATTCCGTCACATTCTTCCGTAACAAGACGAAGTCGATAAAGAAGACTTGCGAAATACTGGTTGAAAAGCACGGCGGGCGAGTGCCGCAGACGATGGAGGAGCTGGTCGAGCTATCTGGCGTGGGGCGCAAAACTGCGAATGTGGTGCTGGGCACGGCCTTCGGTATCCCGACGGGAGTCGTGGTCGACACTCACGTGACCCGCGTCTCACAGAGGCTCGGACTGACGCATAATAAAGTTCCGGAGAAAATCGAAGCCGACCTCATGGAGCTCATTCCGAAGAAAGAATGGATAGATTTCTCGCATCGAATGATCCTGCACGGCAGACGGGTATGCAAAGCCCGTAAACCCGCGTGTGGGGATTGCGCCGTGGAGAAGCTATGTCCTTCATCGACATTGAAAGTTCGATTAGGTTGATCACACCCGTTTGCAGTTCCGTTTGGAGTTCCGCCTTCAGGCGGTCTGGAATTATGCGAAAAGAAAAGCCCGCGTAAACGCGGAACTCCAAACGCGATAGTTCGGACTTCCGCCTTCAGGCGGTCTGGAATTATGCGAAAAGAAAAAGCCCGCGTAAACGCGGAACTCCAAACGCGATAGTTCGGACTTCCGCCTTCAGGCGGTCTGGAATTATGCGAAAAGAAAAGCCCGCGTAAACGCGGAACTCCAAACGCGATAGTTCGGACTTCCGCCTTCAGGCGGTCTGGAATTATGCGAAAAGAAAAAGCCCGCGTAAACGCGGAACTCCAAACGCGATAGTTTGGAGTTCCGCCTTCAGGCGGTCTGGAATTATGCGAAAAGAAAAGCCCGCGTAAACGCGGAACTCCAAACGCGATAGTTCGGACTTCCGCCTTCAGGCGGTCTGGAATTATGCGAAAAGAAAAGCCCGCGTAAACGCGGAACTCCAAACGCGATAGTTCGGACTTCCGCCTTCAGGCGGTCTGGAATTATGCGAAAAGAAAAGCCCGCGTAAACGCGGAACTCCAAACGCGATAGTTCGGACTTCCGCCTTCAGGCGGTCTGGAATTATGCGAAAAGAAAAGCCCGCGTAAACGCGGAACTCCAAACGCGATAGTTCGGACTTCCGCCTTCAGGCGGTCTGGAATTATGCGAAAAGAAAAGCCCGCGTAAACGCGGAACTCCAAGCGATAGTTCGGACTTCCGCCTTCAGCCGGTCTGGAATTATGCGAAAAGAAAAGCCCGCGTAAACGCGGAACTCCAAGCGATAGTTCGGACTTCCGCCTTCAGCCGGTCTGGAATTATGCGAAAAGAAAAGCCCGCGTAAACGCGGAACTCCAAACATTTAGAAAAACACTCCTCGGCTAACTGTGAGGGATACCGTGCGAGGAAAGACCCGGTCCGCTATTCAATTTTCCCGCGAGACTGGAGATCACGAGTAACAGTTCGGCTGGATCAACCGGCTTCGGGATGTGCATCTGATAGCCGGCGGCCAGCGCCAGCAAGCGGTCCCTACTCCGCGCCATCGCAGTTAAGGCGATAGCTGGAATCCGCGCGGAAAGCTTGATACCGAGTTTTCGTTCGAGCGTCCGCACGCGCGCCATAACTGAGTATCCGTCTTCATCCGGCATGGCGATGTCACATACAAGTATCTCGGGCCAATCTCCAGCCGGCAGGGATGAGAGATACGCCAGCGCTTCACTCCCTGAAGAGACGGTGGTCACGACCGCTCCGGTTTTGCTCAGGAACTTCGTGAGCATCTCTCTCGCGTCTTGCTGGTCGTCCACTGCCAGCACGCGCATGCCCGCCAGCATTCCGTTGAGCAGCGGATTCGCGACATCTGAATCAGTCTTCCCGGCGGCGGCAATGGCCGTTAGTGCCGGAGGTTCTTCTACAGTTGCCGCGCTGCGCCCCGCTCGCGGGAGCATTATGGTGAAGGTCGAGCCGCGACCCGCCCCCTCGCTGGCCACCATAACTTCGCCTCCGTGCAATTCGACCAGGTGCTTGACCAGCGACAGCCCCAGACCCAGCCCGCCATGCCGCCGCGATGCCGAGCTGTCCTCCTGGCGGAAACGGTCGAAGAGGTAAGGCACGAAATCCGGGTCAATGCCTTTTCCCGTATCGCTGACGATTATGTGGACCTGCTCGATGCTTTGTTCGGTACGCAATTCGACGCTCCCACCTTCTTGCGTGAATTTGATCGCGTTCGAAAGCAGATTCCAGACCACCTGCCGCAACCTCGCGGCGTCGCACATGATCATTTCCTGTTTTATGTTCAGCTTCGTGCGAAGGGTGATGCCCTTGTTTTCAGCCATCGGACGTACAACGTCGAGCGCATCGGCGAGTACAGTGTGAATGTCTGTCAGCTCCATTTCCAACCGCAGCTTTCCGCTGGCGATGCGCGCGGAATCGAGCAGATCTTCGATCAATTGCAGCTGCAAACGGGCATTGCGTTCGATGACGTCGCAGCTCGTTTTCAACAGCACCAAATCTCCGGGCTTGGCGCGCAGCATACGGTTGTACCCAAGAATCGATGTGAGCGGCGAACGAAGTTCATGCGAGACGACAGCGAGGAAATCATCTTTCGAGCGGTTTGCGGTTTCCGCGTCGGCGCGTGCCGCCGATTCCTGCTCGTAGACGGCGCGCAGGGCTGCTTCGGCCTGTTTACGTTCGAGGAAATCCGACGCCTGTCGCGCCAGCAAATCCATCATGCGCAACTCGTTTTCTTCCAGTTGATGCGGTTGGGCGAAATGCGTGGAAATCATGCCCAACAGTTTTCCATCGGCGCTCATCAGCAGGGTAGATTGCACGGCACGAACGCCAGCCTCGAGGAGCACGTCGAGGGCAGGTTGCCCGGCGAAAATTTCACTCTGCATCACATCTTCCATCACCACTCGCTCGCTGTTCTGAAAGGCCGAACCGCAAGCGGAAGATTCATCGCGCACGTTTGCGAAGAAGTCCAGAAAAGGTTTCTCAAAGCCGTGCTGAGCTGCGATCACAAGCGAATCTGATGCGGGATCGAACAGTTGAATATTACCCTTATGCGCTTGGGTGACGGAGATCGCCGCCTCGAGGATACTCTGCAGGCATTGATTGAAGTCATTCCCGGGACGCACGCAAAAATTACCAGCCTCGGTAGATCTGAGTCATGGCTTGCAGGTCGGCGGCAATCCGAGCCTGGCTCCTATACAGGTCTGCTTCCGCCCGTTTGCGACTGGTAATATCGTGGGCGATGACCGAAACCGCGCTCGTCCTGCCCGCCGCGTCTTTGATGGGGGACCCCGTCAACCGCACGTCGACGTAAGTGCCGTCGCGCCGCCTCCGCACCGTTTCCAGATTGATTACGGGCTGGCCATGCTTGAGCGCCGAATTGAATAATTTCAGCGCCTCTTCAGTTTGGTCGGGCGGGACAATAGCCGTAATCGACTGCCCGAGAATTTCCTCCGCCGTCCAGCCGTAAAGTCTCTCCGCGCCTTTGTTCCAACTGTGAACCCGCAGATACTAAATCGTAAGAATAGATCGCATCAGCCGTCGATTCGACTATGGCTACCAGCTGAGCGCGCGCAGCTTCATTCCGTTTGCGTTCGCTGATGTCGCGGACGACAGCCAACGTGCCGACTATTATGCCGTTCTCGTCGCGCATCTGATTGACGGTTGATTCGACGAGAAGCTCAGTGCCGTCGCGTGTGACGTGGATGTTTTCGCCACGCCATCCGCCGGTCGCTGCGAGGGCCGCCAGTGCCTTCGTCTCATCCTCCGGGCGGACCCAGCGGTATTCATATAGCTCATTCAGCGGACGTCCGAGCGCATCGGTGGCGGCCACGCCATACCTCTGTTCGGCCGCCAGGTTGAAGTAAGTCACGCGCATGTCGTTGTCCACTGCGATGACCGCGTCGTTGACCTGCGACAGTACTTTGCCGTGATAGCGGTTTGAGGATGATGTGCCGGGCTTTTCGAACAAATAAACCTGTTCTCCCGCAATGATCGCGTCCACCTCGTCATCGCGGATCGCCCGCAGGTTTTCTTCCGTATCTTCCAATCGTGCGCGCAATTCAGCGTTTTCCGCCAGGAGCGCCTGTTCCGTCTTGCTTATGGGGGTCATAATTTTCGTTCTCACAGAGTAGTTTGGGTCCGCCTTCGGTAGTCAGCCGTTTGTCGTCCTGACCTCCCGGTGGAACGAACCTCGATATTTCCTCCGGCTGAGCACTAAGCCGGGCAGGATGTGACCGGTCTGCGACAGATAGCCATTGATGTGCCGGGGGCAGCGGCAGCTGGCGTTTTTTATCACCTCGGGTTTAATGGTTTTATTTCCAGTCCGACCAGCACGCGTTCTTCATTCGACAGATCGCCAATAATCTTTTTGAGCGGCGGCGGCAATTTCCGCACCAGCGTCGGGATGGCCAGTATCTGGTCATTGGCAGCCAGCTTGGGGTGTTCGATCAAGTCAATCACTTCAATTTCGTATTGTCCGTCCAGATGGGTCTCGCAGATGTGCCTGAGGTGGGCGAGTGCGGCGATTGACTTCTCGGTTTGCCCGGCGATGTATAGCCGTAACTGCCAGTCGATTTTTTCTCGCCCTTTTTTTCGGCTTGGGGTTGTTCTCATCGTTCTCTCCCAGGCGGAATGCGCCCATCTTGGACCGGAGCGATCGCGCCATCGCGCCGCTGCCCCATTATTTTCGCCTTCCCCTCTATGTCAGTTTCCATCTCCTTCTGCGCGATAACAACGTCGGTTTCCGCCGTTGCCGCATCGATTTCGATCTGCAGTGCGGCGATCTGGGCTTCGAGAGCTTTGCGTTTGGCACCAAGCTCGTGCAGCCGGCGTTCGTGACCCTGTCGACGTAGCGCGGCGGCCGCGCGTTCCCGCGCCTCCTGTGCGATGCGTGCCGTACCCGTCAAGACCTGGTCGCTGCCGAGGTAGACATCCAAAAGTTCAACGCCGTCACTCGTAATGAGAAATTCACGCACCTGATTGGAATGCGCCATCCCCCGCGATTTCAGTACATAGAGTGTACGATTGCGTTCTCCGTTGTTTTCGACATTGCGCAGCAGAACCCATGTATCCATCAATGATGATACGCCTACTTGCGCACCCTCCGGTGTTACCCGCGCATCGGTAAGGCTGGTGAAGAGCGTGGTGATCTCATGTTGTTTGAGAAAGTCGATCAATCGCACCAGCGTCGACTTGACCTCAGCCGAGTTTTTTTCAAGCGCCAGATTGGTGATCGGGTCAACGACGACCGCCGATGGGCGATAATCAGTTACTGCATCATGCATAACCAATAAATGCTGTTCCAGGCCGTGCAAGGTAGGGGGCGAGGTGGGAATTTTGAGCAGTCCCTTTATTATCCACTGCTCCAGATCGATCCCGATCGATCGCATATTGCGCACGATTTGCGATGCCGATTCTTCAAAAGCGAACATCAGCGCACGTTCGCCTCGCTGGCAGGCCGCCGCAATAAAAGCTGCGCCGATGCTGGTCTTTCCCGTGCCCGGCGAGCCGGTGACGAGCGCGCTGCTTCCGCGATATAGGCCTTTGCCGCCGAGCATTTCGTCCAGGCGCTTGATTCCCGTCGAGATGCGCTCTGTCGAGGCTTTGTGATTCAGCGAGAGCGAAGTGATGGGCAGCACCGATAATCCGCGGTTGCCGATCAGGAATGGATATTCATTCGTGCCGTGGGCCGAGCCGCGATACTTCACGACGCGCATCCGCCTGGTGGAAATCTGTTCCGTCACGCGTTGATCGAGCAGGATCACGCAATCGGCGACGTACTCTTCCAATCCGTAACGGGTGAGCGAATGTGTGCCGCGCTCGCCGGTGATGATCGCCGTCATTCCGCGATCCTTCAACCAGCGGAAAAGTCGCCGCAACTCGGCGCGCAGGATAGCGTGATTGTGCAGCCCGGCGAAGAGTGCTTCGACTGTATCGATCACAACTCGCCGGGCGCCGATGGAATCGATCGCATAGCTGAGCCGTATGAACAACCCATCCAGGTCGTATTCGCCTGTCTCTTCGATTTCACTGCGTTCTATATAAACATAGTCGAGCTTGAGCTTTTTCTGCGCCACAAGTTTTTCCAGGTCGAATCCCAGCGAGCGGACATTGGCGGAAAGTTCATCTGCATTCTCCTCAAACAACATTAACACGCCCGGTTCGCCGAATTCGGTGGCGCCGCGAACAAGAAACTCAACGGCGAGCATAGTTTTGCCCGTGCCGGCAGTACCACAGATCAAGGTGGGACGCCCGGCGGGCAAACCACCGCCTGTAATTTCATCCAGCCCCAGAATCCCAGTCGGAGCCTTTGGCACACCCGTATTATGATCCCTGATACCTACGGTTCTTTTTCTTGACTTATTCATCTGAGCTGACAAAGATGCGCAAATTAAATTTCAAGCGATCTCGCTAGTTACTTCCGCTAAACCGCCGTAGTCCTTTATGAATCGACGGTTTAAGCATCATTGTGCCCCAGATTCCTGCATCACATGCAGGTCATAATCGTCATAATCGTGAAATGCCAGATTGAACGGCGTTGGATATGCGGATGGAGGTAAAGCGTGGTTAACACGTTCGACGACCTCAACAACCTTGATCGTCCACCGAGTCATTGGCCTGGCTTGCTTTCGGGGATCAAATCAGTCCCAAAACTCGAACCCGTGAAAGTTACTGTTTCTCAAGGCTATATAGTATCACCCTGAGAATTAAAGAGAAACTTAAAAATGTCTGAGTAAAAACAGACGCGGGGAAGCTGCCCCTTTTCAGATTTAAAGGGGAATTTGCCAGCAGGACACTTTGCCGACGAATCAGAACCGCGAGCGGTTGCGAGCGGGACTTTCTGAAGTAAACCCGTTTCGAGAGCACGCTTGCGAGCGTTCATTCGCAATCTTCAATCCTAAATCTTCATCTTCATCTGAAACCGCATTAATTGAGCAAACGCAAAATTTTTTGGTGCAATGGCCGGTTGGTAGCAAGCCCCTCACCAGTGCTGAAATCGAGATTGCCCTTGAGAGTCGAAAAGACCCCGCCCGCTCCCTCCAGAATCGGCGGCATCGGCGCGACGTCATAGTATTTGAGCGCACCGGGATCGATCATCACATCCGCCAGGCCACGAGCGATGAGAGAGTATCCATAACAATCGCCGAAACCGCGGACCAGCCTGACCTTTTGATAGAGAGTTAGTAACTGGTTCTGTGGGGCAATTAAAGTTCGCGGATCGGTGATGATCATGGTGGCTTGGGAGATTTCCGCCGTCTGTGAGACGAAACACCGCGCCCCGTTTAAAAATGTTCCGGTCTCGGCCGAACCGATCAGCAATTGATCCTGGATCGGGAAATATATAGAACCGAGCACGGGCTGACCGTCGCGTTCGAGTGCGATCATCGTCCCGAAAAGCGGCGTCCGCAGGACAAATGATTTCGTTCCGTCGATCGGATCGATTATCCAGCGATAGGCGCTCGATCTCTTAGTCTCGCCGTACTCCTCACCGAGGATCGAATATTCCGGGAAGCGTTTTTCAAGAGCTTCACGCAGAAATTGTTCGGCTTCGCGGTCGGCGCGGGTGACTGGGCTGTCATCATCTTTTATTTCAACCTCGAATTGCGAGTAATAGTAACGGCGAACGATATCTCCAGCTTGTTGACTGAGTTCGTGTAGTATTGGGAAATAGGATTCTAGATTGTCCATAATTGCTTGGCATTGTATCGCGAAGAGAGAGCGTTGCACATTCCGTTGGGGATTCCAGGATCTTTTAAACATCTGTTCGGGAGCCCACGGTTTCGGTGTTGAAACCTGGTGCTATTTTTTTGCGTATCCCATATGACTGAAAACTCGCGGTGGCGATGGTCAGAATATGGTCAGAATAATATGGTCAGGATATGGTCAGAATAAAGATAGTTGGGGAGGTCCGTAATGAACCAGGCCGGTCGATCTTTCGCACTTTTCTTTCTCTTATATCTATTATCGGCCTGCAATCTCGTTCCCCGCGATTCCAAAGCCGTCTTTCTAAGCGATCGTGAGCTTACCGCTGCACAGCAGATAAGACCAAATGCCACCCCTCTCGAGAGGATACTTGCGCATTCGATTGAACAGACGACCAAGACCTTCAGTTACGATCCGTCTTACGTCAAACTCGATTACCCGAACGGCGATGTGCCGATCGATCGCGGCGTCTGCGCTGACGTGATCGTCCGTGCATTTCGGCAGGGTGGCATTGATCTGCAAAAAGAGCTGCACGAGGATATGTCGAAGAACTTCGCGCAGTATCCGCAAAAATGGGGTGCGAGGAGGCCGGATAAGAACATCGATCATCGCCGCGTTCCCAACCTGATGACCTGGTTCGAGCGTCAGGGCAAGAGTTTAACGGTGCGCGAAGATGGAGGGAATTATCTGCCGGGTGACGTCGTTGCGTGGGAACTCGCGGATGGGCGGTTCCATATAGGGATTGTGAGTCAAATAAAGATCAAAGGGATTGACCGGTATGCTATCGTACATAATATCGGCTCGGGCGCCAGGCTCGAAGACGTTTTGTTCGATTGGAAGATCATTGGTCATTACCGGAATTTCTGATTTTATGATGAATGTGAAAATGGCTCAGGGAATCGCTATCAAACCATCAAAAATTGACGGAAAGGGTTGTTTCGCGACTGTTCAGTTCCACAAGGGCGTTAAGATTGCCGAGTATGTGGGTGAGAAGATATCGAGTCGCGAAGTAGCGCGGCGGGTGAAGGGGAAAAGCCGGATATACATCAGCGGATTGGATTCTTACTGGGCGATCGACGCAAGCAGGCTCGGCAACGGCACCCAGTACATCAATCATTCCTGCGCGCCTAATTGCTACGTCAAGATCATTCACGGTCACATTCTTTTCTTCGCGCTTCGCGACATCGAGCCGGGTGAAGAGATTCTACTCGATTATGAGTACACCTATCACTCAGATGCTAAGAGGTGTAATTGCGGCGCGCCGACCTGCCGCAAGCGAATGAATAAATGAGTGTGGTATGTCAAACGGACATTGAAGGAGACGGGAAAACGCCTTCTCATTTTTATATTTGTCGAGCGAGGGTCCGCAGCGGAACTTATCTGATCAGCATACGCAGCAATTCCAGCCTTTGCGCAATCTCTGAACTCGCCATCTCGCGAAAACGTTGGGGAACCATGGCCCTGGATGTCGCTTCGCGCGCGGCGACCAGTTCTTGATACTCGATCGCCTGTTCGTCACGCGCAGGCGTAAATTCGGATGCGACGAAAGCCAGGTCATTATTCGTCACGTCATCGTGCCCGGCCATTCGGGCGACGCGGCGGGCGCGGATCAATATCGATTCGATGTCTGCCCCCGAGAGGTGCAGTTGATTGTCGGTGACCGGCCCCCAATCGCTGATCTGGTGTTTGATCTTATTCTTGCGCGCCATTGCCTCGGCGATCTCGCGCCGTTCTTCGGGATTTTCCGGGTAGAAGAGCGCTATATGCTCTTCGCATCGGCCCTGACGTTTCAAATCGATCGGCAGACGGTCAGGGCGTGAGGTCATCAATATCCACAATATGCGTCCCCGATTATCAGTGTCGCTCATGGCGGAAGCGATCTTTGAGAAGACTCGCTGATTTACCCCCGAATCGCCATCGGCTTCGCGTGTGCCGAGCGCTGCGTCGGCCTCATCGATGAGCACGACTATGGGTGCGAGCGATTGCAGCAGGTTGAGTATCTTTTCGAGGTTTGCTTCGGTCGAGCCCACCCATTTGTCGCGGAAGTTTTTAAATTCGACGACGTTCAATCCGCAGTCTTTGGCAAAGCACTCGGCGAGGAATGTCTTGCCTGTTCCGACCGGGCCGCAGATCAGAATACCCATCGGCGCTTCTTCACGCTGTCCCTTTTTGATCGTCTCGGCAATGTCGCGCAGGTAATCCTTCGCCTCGCGCAACCCTCCGACGCTCTCCAGACCATGTCTGGGCGTGACGAATTCGATCAGACCCGCGCACTCGGCTTCGATAATCTCTTTCTTCTTGATCCGCACATCATCATATGTCAGGCCATCATCAGATGCGCGTGCGGCGCAGAGTAGCGAGCGGATATGGACGAAGTTTAGACCCGAGGTCAGAGCCGCGAGGTGAGTTTCTGTCATACCGACCTGGTCGATCGGATAGGCCGCCAGGAATTCCCTGATGTAGTCGAGCCTCTGCGATTCTTCGGGGTAGTGAACTTTGATCGATGCCAGGCGCGAGTTTTCGCGCACGCGCGCATGAATGTCAGACAACGACTCAGCAATGAGGATCACCATATTATCCGTCTCCATAAAACGCGCGCTCGTCAACCAGCGCTGTACGGATACCAGAGTATTGCGGTCATCGGCCGACATATAACCGATCTCCCCGGCGGGGAAGATCGTTTCGAGGAAGTTGATGATGATGGCGACGTGATCGGAAAAATAGAGAAATCGCTCGATCATCGGCAGCGCGCGCGCAGGATCGCGCGGAATTTGCGCCTCGGTTTTGAAATCGAGCAGGGGATCGGCGACCCTCTGCTGCGAGATAAATGCCCGCATCGTCTCATCCGAATCGAAAGTGATACCCTCGCTGCGGTTGTAGAGCACGATGCGCTTATTGCCCAGCATCTCCCGTTGCAGGTATGAGAGCAATGAGACATAGCCGTTGCGCGAGCGTATCAGATCGTAAATGTTGTGATGCAGAAGAAAATGGCTGGACTCGCCCGCTAGATACTTCCGGGCCAGCTCTTCAGCCCATCCCGGCATGCGGGCAGGCGCGGAGAGTGAGTGTGTCGTTGTCACCATGGAATCTTTCCTGGTTGTCGGTAGTCGGTTAAAAGTGTCCGGACACCAGGCTATCAAGCGGGAACCGGCAACCGACTACCGACTACTGTCTGCTGGCAAGAGATGGGCGTAATTGATTGGCCTCGCGATTGAGGGTATCGAGCTGGATCATGACCGGCGCGGTCTGCTGTAATATCTCCTTGGTCATTTCGATCGACGAGAGAAGCGAATCGAAGTCCAGGCTCAGGATATGCTCCGGAGTCGGCATCGTCACTACCTGGTCATTGACCAGCCCGAAGAAGTTTTCGATCATCTGGAGCTGAGCTTCGACACGTTTGACGCTGCGCTCGATGTCGTCATAGGTCTGCAGGCGCCGGCGCAGAATCTCGGCGTTCTTTTCATGAAGCGGGCGGGTCTCCTCATCGGAGAACTGTACGGTTCTCTCCGCCTGTCTCGATTGATTCTCCAGGGCCTGACGGTTTATCGAACGAAGGTGGTTTTTGCGGCGGCGGTATTCGTCGAGCAGATCGACGAAGGCTTCCCACGTGGTTTCGAGCTCGCGGATCTGCAGCGGCTCTTCAGATAATCTCGCGAACTTTTTGTAGTTGTCGGCAATCTGCTTCTTCATCCAGCTGAGATAGTCGACGGCCTCGCGCTCGCGCGGATCGAACGTTTTGATCAGTTCGATCCTCTGCTTCCTGCGATGCTCTTCGTGCAGTTTGCGAGAACGCCGATCGACAATCTTGCGATAGAATCTCGACCCTGGAATGGTCGCAAGGTATGCGCCTTCGGCGATCAGCGCTCCAGCCAGCACCAGCGTCGGATCTATGAATCCCGTCGTTGCCGCGTAGGCTGCCGCGGCCGCGGATATCAGTAATCCGCCGACATTGACGGGTTCTTTCAGAGCCTCTTTGATGTAGGAGAGCTTAAACTCCATATTTGCCCCGTTCCCGTTACCCTTGTTACCCCGTTCATTGTTCCCGCGACTTCGCTCGATCGGGCGCAGAGGTGTCCGCCGAGCCGATCGTTCTCTCCGAGTTGCCCGATGGGGCGCCTTCACCCAGCGCCGGCATTTGCGCATCGGGCAGCAGGCCCATATCTTTCTTGTAAGATAAAAGCAGATCCTGCGATTCGATGTCGGCCAGTTCTTTATCGATATTCTGCATCCGCGCATCGAGGCTCGAAGAAGCTAGCTCGGCCTTCGCTTCCGCGGACGCGACGCGGCCGGCGATCTTGTCACGCATGTCGTCGAAGGTCTGAGAATCATCGCCGAGCTGGAAACTGGCCATCGTTTGTGCCATCCGCTCCTGCATCTTGGCCTGTTTGTTGGCTGTAATCAGTTGCATTGCCTCCGCGGTCTTGCGGCGGATCTGCATCATGTAATTGTCGAGAAACTCGCGCGCCTTGACGGACGCCACTTTTGCCTGTTCGTAATTCGATTTGCTGGTCTCGAGCGCCCGCTGCGAAGTCTGCATTTCGCTGATGAGCGTCGTGGCGATGTCGTCGTGACCGGTGCGGATTGCGGCTTTGATCTTCTTATCAAAATCGGTGAGTTTGGCCGATTGCGCTTCAATTTCACGCGCCAGCCGCTTTTCCGTCGCCATCACCTGGGCGACATTTTCGCGCATCTTCGGCACCTCGTCGTTCATGTCGCGGACCAACTGCTGCAGGATCAACTCCGGATCCTCCGCCTTGTCAACGATGCCGCCGAAAATTGAGCGAAACAGTCTTCTAAGACGATTCCACATTTTTCTCTTCTCCCCTCAGGAGCCTTGTTGTTGTTACGATATAGGGAAAGTCGTTGTTCACAACTTATCAAGTTCTTGCTTCTTGCCCTGAATAAGGCTCAGTATAGCAGCAGCTTTTCTCATTGTCACTCAATGCTTTGAGCATACCCGAAGTTGGCGCGTGAATCGGCGAGCCGTCTCCTTCGCCAAAAATAACGATGCGAAATTCACCAAAAAAATCACGAAAGAACAGCGAAAGAACCAAAAAGGAACGAGTACTAAGCGAGCGACAATTCACTTTTCACGGATGCTATTGTATTCTTATCGATCTGGAATTTTCGTGGCACCGCCCTTCCGAGGAAGGCTTTGCTACGCGATTTGTATGGGAAGTACAGGGAAGTGATGGAGATCCGAGAAGCTTATACCCGCGACGCCATTCAAATTCACGCTCTCATCAATAAATACGCCCACCAGCAGCAGATGCTGCCGCGCACGCTGCTCCATATTTATGAGAACATTCGTGATTTTCAAGTCGCGGTCGAAGATGGCCGCGTGCTCGGGTGCTCCGGATTGCATTTCACCTGGGGCGATATGGCGGAGATTCGCTCGCTCGCCGTCGATGAAGATGCCGGAGGTCGAGGAATAGGGCGCGCCCTCGTCGAAGCGAACATCGAGGAGGCCCGCCGGCACGAGCTGGTTCAAGTCTATGCGTTCACTTACGTCACGGAGTTCTTCTCCAAACTGGGTTTTCGCGTTGTACCTCACGAATCGATGCCGCGCAAAGTCTGGATGGATTGCATCAACTGTCATAAGTTCAACTGCTGCGATGAGGTCGCAATGGTGCTCGACCTGATTCATGACGCAAAGCCCGAACCCTTTGATGTCAGCCAGGTGAACATTCCGATCGTAAAACAGATCGAGCGCGATCGTGGATAAAGTTGAAAATTCCCAATTCTGAACACCTGCATTCCGAAAGTGGACATCCCTCCCACGGATTCCATCTGAAATGCGCTTCTAAGTCGAGCTATTTGTTGTTTTGCTAATCGGCATCGATGTGGCATACAAATTGGAAAGGAGAGTACGGATTTGTTAATTGCTGGGTGCGGTTTGTCAACATTTTTTAGTTAGGTTGTTTGAACCGCGATCCCCCGGTGCAACTGAGCGAGCCGAGACGTAAGGCCGGGGCGTGAAGCAGGATATGCAAACGCAATTGGCAATTCACATGCGCAGAGATGGGGAAGAATGGAAATCTAAATAGCGGAAATTCCGGCAAAGGCTCCGATTCGTACTCTATCGCCGCGCCGCGCGGTTTTTTTGCCGGAGCGGCGCGGTGCGGATTGAAAAAGAGAGGGGAGGACCTGGCGATCATCTATTCCGAGAAGCCGGCTGTTGCTGCGGCAGTATTCACGCAGAACCTGGTACAGGCTGCGCCTGTGCTGGTTTCCCGGGAACACCTCAGATCCAGGACTCATCACGCCATCGTCGTCAACTCAGGCGGAGCGAATGCGTGCACTGGGCGAGAGGGGTTGAACGATGCGCGGCACACTGCGCAGCTGGTTGCGGAATATTTCAATTGCGATGAACGCGAGGTGCTCGTAGCGTCGACGGGCGTAATCGGCGTGCGGCTAGATATGAATAAAATCGCGAGCGGAATTCGTGCGGCGACGGCCGAGATTTCGCGCGCGAACGGCTGGCGGGTCGCCGAAGCGATGATGACCACGGATACGCGGCCGAAGCGCGCGAGCAGGACGATCAGGCTCGGAAACAGACGCGCCACGATCGCAGGCGTCGCCAAAGGGTCGGGAATGATCCATCCCCATATGGCTACGCTCCTCTCGTTCATCACCACCGATGCCGCGATCAGCAAATCCGCGCTCCAGGCGGCGCTGCAGAATGCGGCCAACCAGAGCTTCAATCGGGTTTCGATAGATGGGGACACGTCGACCAATGATATGCTGGCGGTTCTCGCCAATGGCGCGGCGGAGAACGAATTGATAACCAGTCAAGCGGGCGGCGATTTCGAGATATTCGTGAAAGGCCTGACCGAAGTTTGCCGCGATCTGGCGATCCAGGTTGCGCGCGATGGAGAGGGCGCTCGCAAGTTGATCACGATAAAGGTGAGGCGTGCTCCGACTCAGCGCGATGCTGAGAAGATTGCCGTGACCGTCGCCACGAGTCCACTCGTCAAAACTGCAATTGCGGGCGCCGATGCCAACTGGGGCCGTATTCTGGCGGCAGCAGGACGCAGCGGCGCGAAGTTCGATGTCTCGCGGGTCGAAATCAAAATCGGCGATCTCGCCGTCGCCCGCCATGGGATGGGATTGCAGTTCGATGAAGATCGCGCGCTGGAAATATTGAAACGTAATGAGGTGACATTGACGATCGACCTGCACCAGGGCGAAGAAGATGTCACAGAATGGACCTGCGACATGACTGAAGGATACGTAAGGATAAATGCGGATTATCGATCGTGAGTCGGGTGCCGGTAGTCGGTTCATAGTTTTTTTTAATCGCTAATGCCACCGACAACCGACAACCGGTACTTTCTTGCAACCATCGGTACGGTAACTACGTAAATTGTTGACGGCAGATGATGTAAAGGCGGTTCAAGCGAGGTCGCCGGCATCAACCGGTTCTGACAATTCCGACAAGGGGCGTGATAATTCGGCTATGACGTCACATGAAAACATGGCGACTCGAAAAACGCTTACCGGGGATTCCTCTTCGCCCCGCCCTGGCTATTATGACTAGGCCCCTTCGGACTTGGCAGGATATTGAAACAATTAGCCTTTGTAACTATAGCGATAGTGTAACTATAGCAATAGCCTGTTGCGCGCAGATCGAGATGCTGCGCTAGATTTTTCGAAATTCGACAAGTTTCGACAGAGAAGATCAAAAGGGAGAAGAAATATGAAGACTGAAAGTCTCAGAGTTTTGATGCTACACCCCCGCCAGTTTGTGAGCCTGGTCCTGGCGTGTGCGCTGCTGATATCGTCAGCCGCAATGGCGCAGACCCCGACGCCGCCTCAGCAGCCGGCACAATCGGTTACGACACCTTCACCGGAATCACCGCCGATCCCGGAGCGATCGATCGGTCTCGAGCCGGGCAAGATCGTACGATGGTCGATGCGCGACGCTATCCTCGCTGCACTCGAAAATAACGTCGACATCGAGCTCGAAAAAACGAATGTGCGGATGGCGCAATGGAGCGTGCTTTCCGCGCAGGGAGTCTATGATCCTATCCTCACTCCCACGATCGGGTACGGAGCGACGAGTCAAGCGAACACGCGGTTATTCTCAGGTATTGATGACACCAGCGCGGCCCTTAATAGCAAACAACTGATATACAATTTCCAATGGGATCAGCCAATTGAGAAGACTGGGGCCAGTTATCAGGTCCAATTCAATAATGAGCGTTTCACCAACAATTTCCAACAACTGTCGACGGGATATAGCCCCAGCGCGACCTTTTCAATTGAGCAACCTCTCTTCCGGAATTTCAAAATCGACCCAAATAGACGGGCAATCAAGATTGCCAAGAAAAATCTGGATATCTCAGACGCCCAATTTCGCCAGACAGCGATTCAGATCATCGCGACTGTGCAGCAAGCCTACTGGAACCTTTATGTCGCGATCGAGAATGAGAAGATTGCGCGTAGCGCGCTCGCTCTGGCAGAAAAGCAGATGAACGACAACAAACGCCAGGTCGAAGTTGGCACGCTTGCCCCCATTAAATATTACAGAAGCTGCGACTCTGGTTGAGACAAACCGGTCGCAGGTCTTCACTCGTATGAATGCAGTAGCGCAGGCTGAAAACCAGCTTAAGGTGCTCACCACCGATGGTCCTAACGCGGATATATGGAAGGCCAGGATCGAAACGATCGAGCGATTTGAGGTCCAATCGTACGCAATGCCGCTCGATGATGCGATGAATCTGGCGATTGAGAATCGACCTGAAATCAGACGACTCACTCTTCAGAAGGAGTCGAACCAGATCGACATAGATTTTTTACGTAATCAGGCCAAGCCGCAGATCAATTTCGTTGCCAACTATAACTTGTTCGGTGTCGGTGGAACGCCGCGCACTAACCCAGTCATAAATACACCCTGCCCTCTGAGCACCACTGTTGATATAGGCGGCCAGAGAAACTGTCTCGATATACAACCCGTCCTTATGAATGGGGTTTATACGCCTCAAGTCATTTCAACGCCTTACGTGGAAACACCAGGAATTTTTGAGCAACCCACGTCTGACAACTTCCGCGGGGGATATAACAGGGCGCTTCGAAACCTGTTCAGCAATGATTTCAGGAGCTGGAGCGTTGGGATTAACTTCAGTCTACCTCTGCGAAACAGGGTAGCCAAAGCCAATCTCGGGCGCGCTCGCGAACTGGATAGGCAAAACGAACTGCTGATCCGACAACAATTGCAAACCATCGAGGTTGAGGTGCGCAACCAGGTGCAGGCAGTCGAGACTGCGAGGCTGAGTATGGAATCAACGCGCCAGGCCCGTAAATATGCGGAGGATCAGTACGAAGGCGAGAATAAAAGGTTTCAAGCCGGCCTTTCGAACACGTTTTTGGTGCTGACCCGTCAAAACGATCTCACCGCTGCCCAGTTCAACGAAAATAGTGCTATTGCTGATTACAACATAGCAATTGCTTCGTTGCAGCGCGTACTCGCGGTCACGCTCTCAACCAATAATATCGATATAGCTGATCCGAAGCAGCCAATGAAGTAGATAATCAATGCCAAGGGTGGTAGCGAGCGAGGCTTTGACGAGCGGATTCGTTAAAGACCTCGCTCGTTGCTGCACTAGGGAAACCTGCTCACAGTAGATGTGTGGAGAGCGTGGAGACAACGCGGAGAGAGAGTCGTATTTAATCTCTGCGCTGCCTCAGCGATCTCCGCGCCTCTGCGGTGAGCCGCTTTCGGTCACTGAGTTTTCTTGAAATTATTGCAGGCTCGCTGCTTCTTGACTTCGGCGTTATGTTGTACGATGCCAATCTCTTGCCTCTATCGAATGGACTGAACCGCAGGCTCTTTGCCGTGAATCCTTTAGAGATAAAAATCTGAGTCGTGAAAAAGATTTGACCTTGACATGGATTCGCCGCTTCCTAATCTTGAGGCAATTGACAGACACTATTCAGACTTCTCATCTTGTCTCTCAATAGGTTCGGCTTGAGCCCGACGTTCTTTCTCCTCTTTCCTCTGCCGGTCCAATTCAAGAAGTCGCTCGATTACATCAGGTGAAACATGGAAGTTTGTAGTTGATACAAGCCTCTCGCACGCCTCAGTAAGATCCAGGCGGTTATCCCTTGATGCCTCCGCTAAAATATTCAAGGTCGTGATGGCGTGTATGTTTCTTTTGGTCGCCTCTCGGATTGCTATCCGGTCATCTAACAATAGTGCATCAGCGCTAAGTTCTATAGCGAGGGCGATCGCTTCTCGTTCTCCTGCGCCGAGTGCTCGGTCAACATCAAGAAGAACGATAGAAGGGGTTTTCACTTCTACCCACTCAGGGCGCGCGGTTATCCAGGTTTTGACCTTCTCCGGCGTTCTCTCGTGCTGAAGTTCTCCAAGTACAGCATTGGGAATGATGACCCGCCCGAATTGCTCCTTGAGCAATTCAGCTTCATCAATTAAAACGAGATAGTGAAGAGGACCAGTATCGGAGATGATGATCATTGACGGTTGGAAAGGGCGTCAAGTGCCTCCGCGCCTCGCTCGATATCCTCATTGCGGAGGTTGATAGGAGTTTTGTTTATCTTCAGAAAGCCGTATGCTTCATCGATAGAAAATCCGAGAATTTCGGCCAATCGTCCTACGCTGATAACTTCGGCGCGGTAAGCCTCAAGAGCCGCACGCTCTAATAACTCGCGCGCGATCGCACTACTATCCCACTCAAAGATAGCGTCAGGAATGGTCACTGTCACTTGTTCCATCGTTTAACCTCTCACTAGAGCATACCCTGGTATGGCTGCCCAGGGCAATGAAGGTAAAAATCCGAACCGATTACAGCGCCGTTAATCGTGGCGCGGGCGACTTGCGCTCAATCTCAACCTTCGGCAGCTCAGGCGTGAAATCTTCGCCAGGATTGACGAACTGGTCGCGTTCGAATTTGTATTGCTTGTCATAAAGCTGTTTGTACCGGCCTCCATGCGCCAGCAGCTCTTCGTGCGTCCCGCTCTCCACAATCTTCCCCTCTTCCAGCACCAGTATTTGATCCGCGCTCCGAATCGTCGAAAGACGATGCGCGATGACGAATGTCGTCCGCCCTCTCCGTAGTGACCGCAGTCCTTCCTGAATCAACGCCTCGCTCTCGCTATCCAGACTCGAAGTCGCTTCATCCAGAATCAGAATCTTCGGATCGGCTAGCAGCGCGCGCGCAATTGCGATGCGCTGGCGTTGGCCGCCCGAAAGCTTCACGCCGCGCTCGCCCACGATCGCCTCATATTTATTCTCGAAGCCTTCGATGAACTCCTCACAGTGTGCTATGCGGCTGACGGCCTGGACCTCTGCGAGAGTCGCATGCGGTTTGGAGAAGCTGATGTTGTCGGAGACCGTCCCATCGAAGAGGAAATTATCCTGCAGCACCACGCCGAGATGCGCGCGATAGTTGCGCAGCTTAATATTTGACAGATCGCATCCGTCTATCTTGATCTTGCCGGAAAGCGGCTGATTGAAATTCATCACCAGGCTGATCAATGTGCTCTTGCCCGAACCGCTCGATCCGACGAGCGCGGTGGTTGAGCCGGCGGCGGTTTTGAACGATATGTTTTTCAAGACTGGCACGCCGGGATTGTATTCGAACGACACGTTTTCGAATTCCACCTCGCCGCGCATCCCGTTCAGTTCTTGGCGGGTCGAATCCTCTTCATCCTCGGTCTGCATATTCAGAAGCTCGCGGATGCGGTCGAGCCCGGCGAACGCTTCGGTGATCTGCGTGCCGATCGATGCGATCTCGATCACGGGTATGGCCATCAGCCCGGTGAAAAAGATATACATAAAAAGATCGCCCAGCGTCATCGAGCCCGCGAGGACCGATTTGCCCCCGACCATGATCATTACCACCCCGATCGCGCCGATGATGACCGAGGAGAATGCGGTGATCGCCGATACGCCGGTCATCGATTTTTTTACATTGCGGAAAAATCGGTGTACGCCGCGCGCAAAAACGATCTCCTCGCGCTTTTCGGCCGTGTAGGCTTTGACTATGCGGATGCCGCCGAGAGATTCGCCCAGGCGCCCGGTGATCTCGCTGTATATCTCGCCGCGGTCGCGGAACAACGGCCGGAGCCGCTTGAATGCATAGGCCAGTACGCCCCCGAATGTGAGGAGGACGATGACCGTGAGAGCGGTCAATCGCCAGTTGAGATAAATGAGGACGCCGATGGCGATGGTCGCCGTGATGATACTTCCGGTTAACTGGACGAGGCCGGTGCCGACGAGGTTACGCACTCCCTCGGCATCGGTCATGATTCGCGAAATTAGTTTGCCGGTTTGGGTTGAATCGAAGTAACGGATCGGCAGGCGCTCGACGTGCGCCTGAACCCGCTTTCTCATCTCGGTGATGGCGCGTTGTGCTGCCACGCCCAGCACTTGCGAAAGAGTGAATGACGTGACCGCCTGTAGCAGCGTCGCCGCTCCGATAATCAGAGCGATGGGCGTAAGCAACTCGGCGCGCTGTTTTCCGATGACTTCGTCGATGATGTATTTGGAAGAGGCGGGCAGAATCAATCCGACCAGGCGATTGACGAGCATCAAACTGGCACCCAGCGCCAGACGCCAACGATGGGCGTAGATAAGCCCTCTCGCCTCTCGCCACGCATCAGTAAACTTCAGGGGTTTCTTCTTTTTCTCTTCGGCCATCAGGATGGGGCGGGTAGTGGGTCTCGAACAGTTAACATCTTCCAATCATGTTGGATTCATATTGGATTCAAAGGATTTACCCGCGTTAAAATCTCCTTATTCCATTGGTTTCAATCGTCAATGTGTTCTTGAATGTGTTCTCCAAAATCGATGAAAGGTGAAAATTATGTCAAAGGAACGATCCGGATATACATATTTCGACACGCGTATTCAACGCTGGATTGCACGTGTCAGCTTCATAGATAAGCAGGGTAAACGAAGAAACCTAAAGCGACAAGCAGAATCCGAGTCGAAAGCGGAATCGCTTTTGCGGCGGCTTGTCGGATCGCTTGAAACTGAGGAGAGCAGAATCCAGGTTGACTCTGAGCGAATGACGTTTGAAGAATTGACGGATCGATATTCCGCGCTGAAAGTTATCCCCGCTGAGTATCGCAATGACAGGAAGGTTTGCGGAATGCGACATCCCGATAAAGTGAAATTTCGCATTGCCGCATTGCTGGCTTTTTTCGGAAAGATGCGAGTGCGCACTATCACAGTAATTATTGCTAATTGAAAATGTCACAGCCAACATCGTTGATAACATCCAAATAACCCCAGATTGCATTTAAATAAATTTTGACGGGAGTAGGTTTAAGCAAAGGCGGGGAGTCTCGAAACGGAGGCTACACTTACACGGGGGAATTTTTGAAATTGCGTAGAATCTAACCCGGCAGTCAAACCCTCATAACAACTTCGATTAACCTCTATCTTGATTTTATAATTTTTATTACTGCTGTTGTTTATTGACAAGAGAGTTATTTATGAGAAATCCTGCACTTTGTACGCTTGCCACCGTCTGTGGGAAGGGTGAAGATTCTTCGAGCGGAATCTACTCTCCTATTTCTGAAACGTCAATAGTGAAATGGCGCAGGCGCTATAACCGGATCGTCGAGCTGGCAAAGCTCGCTTTGCTGCGCAATGTGCAAAGCACATAGGAACCTGATGAGCAGACCGCGAAAATAAAAAAAAGCGCAGCCGATTAAGACTGCGCTTTACTCATCCCTTGTTTATAATCGTTCTATGGGATGCCAGTAACCTGTGCAGGCATACTGGTTACTCCCATTAAACTACCGGCAGGAATCATATAATCCCTCTGACCAGTAGATACTTGAACTTTTATCAGCCTAGCTGATGCTCTGAATCTCCAGGGTAAAGTTACGGTTCCCATTCCCGGTGATGTCACAGTTGGCGTCATACCTACAAGTGCTGGAAATGTTTGGTTTGGATTTATTGCGGGGAAATTATCTGGGTTGGATGTGTCTGTTCCATAAGCCATTGTCAGCACATCGTCATTATCCCCCGCAATAAATTCTTCAAAATCGTACTCTATCCTCACCTTGGTTCCAGGAGTTAACCCATTACTCCCCTTGATCTGAGCTTTAAACATCGTTGTTGCTCCATTCCTGATCATATTTGGAGTAAAGGAGAACGTGCTAGGTAGATCAAGCCTAATCACTGGGGTTAGTTGGAGCTGCACCAAGAATCCCCCCAAGAGTATTCCTTGTGCGGCTAGGCAAATAGGCGCGCAAGTTCCCTCAAACGTGAATGGAAAGGCATAGTTGCCTCCGTAGCAGGCAGCAAACCCAAACCAATCGATTAAACCCCCACAAAAATTTACAGGACGTAGAATATAAGCGGAAACTTGCTTGTATGTGTTCCCCACTACTCCATTTATAGAGATTGGGATTTCAGCAAAGTTTACCTGCCTATTTCTAAACCCATCCAGGAAAACGTTGTTCTCGTAATAATCCACAACCACTTCAACATCGTATCTCTCATACACAGGTTGATTTGATTCGATGGCGTTATAGTTGAAAATTAGTGAAGCCTCTTCATCCTGGAAGATTGCTCCAACTGCGAAAACTTGTGGCATCTGCTGAGCATTTGCTTGAGATGTAACCAGGAGTACAAAGAAGAGAAGAGTGGTTAATATTGATAGTTTTTTCATTATTGGTATCTCCTCCCTTGCAGTGCTCCATTAGTTCCTCTGGGTGCATCGTATGGAATTCTCTGAATCCCAGATGCATCTTGGATTTTGGATGTAAGTTCTTCCTGAACAAATTTCTCAAAATCTACAAATCTCCATCCAAATCCCTCTCTCAGTTTCTCGTAACCACCCATAATTACACTCTTTCTTGCTGTGTCTAATCTGGTTACCTCTGGGTTGAGTGGTGGAGGTGTGTTGGGGATCGGTTTACCGTTGTATTGATCTTTCCTTGCTTCCCGATCCGCTTTTACCAGTGCTGTGATCTGGCTATCAAACTGCTTAACCCGATCTACCGTTTCTATTGCCGTTCGATTCAGAAGATCGGTTTCTTGATTGGTTAAGCCTGCAAAAACTTGATATCTGTTTTTGTAGATAGCACCGTTTTCCCCATCTGCCTGTAGCTGATCACCCTTTCTTTGCAGCCAAACTATGTGGCGAAACATCATATGGTAAACGATGTGAGGAGGGGGAGGAACCTTTGGGTTTGCTTGAGAGGTTACAAAAGGCTGCTCCGCTTTACTATTACTGTGTTCAACTTTACCCTTTACATAATCCCGTCCAAATATCACCACCAAAGTCAAACTCAGCAATGCGCCGAAGAAGATTGCCGGTTTCTTCATTGTTAGATTGTCTCCGTAGAGTGAAGATACAACTGCTGGTAGATCGACAACGAGGGGAGGCTCGTAGTCGGTTAAGGGGTGGTTGGCGAAGACATCTATAATCCAACCACCAAAGAAAGTCAAGGGTGATGCTACTAACCCACAAAACGACATTCATCACCTCTGCCGTCATACTTGGTGCTGTAATCCTGATCATTTGGAAGAAACTACGCATAAAGAAACCTGATCAGAGGATCGATCTATTCGTAATGGCTCACATTTCATTTGTAAACGCGGTCATATACGTACCAGTACTGGCTTATGCAAGGAATGTGCTGTCTTCCGGGATTTAAAGATGGTGCACCTTGGTCTATGGATGACTAACGAAATGTCTCTTGCGCTTTTGAAATAAAAGCGATCTCTCTCCCAGGTGCTTTCGCTTCTGCTTCCAGAAGCGCTATCTGTTTGTGTTTTACTGAGAACAACCCTTTCACAATGTCGCCAACCTTGCGATCCACAAGTGAGACGATGATTGTTTCCAACGCGCTGATGTTTGTCTTCATTCGGTGAACTTCCATATGCTGTCGGTATTCGTCAAGCATCCACTCAAGTTTATCCTCAATTTCTTTGGGTGTCAGTTTTGCTATTACGATTTCATTCATCCAAACTCGAAACCTGCGGACTTTAATTTCGGTGTCTGGATCGTTCCGAAAATCTATGATCTGTTCCCAAGGTGTAGAATCATCTGGAATTGGTAAATGGTTGACGGTTATTTCGATAACATCTCCCGCACCTGCTTTTTGTAAGTAAAGCTGAGGGAATTCGGAACGGAAAAGCGGGTAAGCATCTATTTTTTTAGTATTTTGATAATACACGCTAAGTGGTCGTAAAAGTAATTCGCTGGAAAACGTTATAGCTGCTGCCTGTACAAAATACTCCATGCTTTGTTTGAGTGTGTTCAGCATCGACTCTTCTATCGGGTATTTTTCCCTTAGTTCATGTATTAAATTTTCCGCTACCCTGCGCTGTTCGGCGAGGTCCTTATAGCGCTTTGACTTATTTGTCGCGTCATCAAGCAAATATTTTGTTTCGTCGTCTAGTGCATTATCTTCGTATAACCCCCACGGGTTAGAATCAAAAATAATTCCCTGTTCAATTAACCTTATTCATCAAAGTATTCATTGTTGCATCTGCAATCCACGTAGCTGATGCGACTCCGAATACTGGTCCAACTAAATTGAGTCTCATTATCTCAAGATGAGTTATGACGTTTGAAACTTCGCTCTGTTTCACGTCGATCTTTCCGATGTGGTTTGCTGGTAGTGATTGTAAAAGCTCGAATAAAGGTTGAACTACCTTTTTCCGCTGTTGAAGAGTCAAATCATCTGCAAAGTTAATGGCAACGTATGCATCAGACAATTCCGGTATTGGATTATTTGTGAGGTATTCGTCCAGATAGTTTGCTAGTGATGCTATATCGGATTCGCTTTTGGATAGTCCTCTATCTGTGATTTCGGTTATTTCAACTGCTAACATTGTTCCGTCAATTAATTCGCAAAGAATGTCAGGGTTCGGAGGATTGAGCTTATTGATCGAATCCGATTTAACCTGAATACGGGAAGCTTCGACAAAGCGGTTGAATAAGTGTATCTCTTCTTCGTTTTGAGCTTTGGATTTTTCCTGCATATCTCTTTCACCTTTCATTTCAGATTATCTAAAAATCTGAAATCTCTCACCTTCGCCATATCAGGTAGTGCTCTGGCTTTGGATGTGTGTGAGCGGTCGAAAAGCCTACAACCAGATTTGCCGTTCGTGCAAGAGTCTATTCGATCACATTTACACGGAGGATGAGCGTTCTATTTCTCTTCATCCTCCCCGTTTCACTGTTCCGGTATCGTCTAGCGCGAGCGAATGATTAGCGCCTATGGTAATCTACAACATAGATCGATCCGACCCGCTGGTTGTGATGAGCGGGAAAGATGAGAAAGAATTGAGAGTTCGACTATGAAATGGGGAAGAAGCGGAAGGCACGCTACAAAACTTGAATGTGTTCTTGAATGTGTTCTTGATATGGAAACGATGAGGAAAATCAGGCAAAAGGATGGGGCGGGTAGTGGGTCTCGAACCCACGGCCTCCAGAGCCACAATCTGGCGCTCTAACCAACTGAGCTATACCCGCCATAAATGAAAAGAGCTCATAATAATTACTCTTTGACGCGTTGAGGAATCCGCAATATTACTAATCGAGCCATATCTCGTCAAGCCCCTGACATTTAACATTTTAGATTTGTCATTTTAGATTTGTCATTGAAGATATTTAGATATTTTTAGATTTGTCGTTGAAGGTATGAAGTTTCTTCAATGTAAAATGACAAATCTAAATGACAAATCTAAAATGTCAGGATGTTTTTAACGCCCGGCGGATCAAGGGGGCCAGCTTATCCGGCTCCGCCAAAAAACCATCGTGTCCGTGCGATGATTGAATCTCCGCATACTCGGCATCGACTCCGGCTTCGCGCATGCGCGCGCATAAAGCTTTGACGTCTTCGGCAGGGAAGAGCCAGTCGGAAGAGATGCCTACCATCAGCACGCGCGCGCGCATGCGCCGCAAAGCCACCCGCTCGGATTCGTATCCGGCCGCCGGATCGAAATTGTCCATCGCCTTGGAGATGATCAGGTAAGATCCGGCATCGAATCTTCTCGTGAATATCTCACCCTGGTAATCGAGGTAGCCTCCGATATCGTAGCGCTCGCTCAGCGAATTCATAGGATCCTCGCCATTGCGATTCGGATTGCGAGCATAACGCTCGGTGAAGAGCCCGGCCGACTTGTAAGAGAGCATCGCAATAGCGCGCGCCAGCGCCAAACCACATCGAGGCGGATCACGCTCGTCATTCAGAATCGCGAGACGCTGAAGATGGTTCAACGCCAGCGCCATGGCGCCGAGCGGGACTGCGCCGATGGCGATGGATCGCCGCGTTCTATCGGGAAAATCTATTGCCCACTGAATCGCCTGCATGCCGCCGATCGAACCGCCGATCACCGCGTACAATTTATCTATCATTAGATAATCGAGCAGGATGGCCTGCGAGCGCACCCAGTCGCGCACGGTGACCAGAGGAAAACGAACGCCGTAAGCTTCCCCGGTTGCGGGGTCGATATCTCGCGGCCCCGTCGAACCGTAACACGATCCGATTATATTGACCCCGATGATGCAATCGCGCGAGAGGTCGAATACTCCTTCGCCACCGAACAACTGCGGCCACCAATCGCCCACGCGAGCCGAGCCGGACAACGCGTGACAGACCAGGATGGCATTGTCACGCCGCTCATTGAGCTCACCGTATATCGCGTAATGTAATTTGACCTGGTGCAGGTATGCGCCGGACAGCAATACGAATGGCTCGTCTTGTTGAAAAACGAAATCGCCTTCAAAGGTGGGGTCGATCCGATAGGGCATAAATACATTTATATCTCACGCAAAGCCGGAACATTTTACATTTGTTATTAACTCTTACAGCGAGCAACCCGATGACAAATGTCAAATATAAAATGACAAATGTAAATGTTCCGGCTTTGCGTGAAGTTTCCCATCTATAAGCCGCAGCCTCAGGCACTCACAGCCGAAGACTGTGTCGCCTCTTTCAGCCCGCGATCGATGTCGGCGATGATATCGCGGATGTCTTCGATGCCGACAGACAGGCGCACCAATCCGGGCGTCACTCCCGTGGTCGCCTGTTCTTCCTCGGTCAACTGCGAATGCGTCGTAGAAGCCGGGTGGATGACGAGCGACTTGGCATCGCCGATGTTGGCCAGCAGGCTGAAAAGCTTCAGCGAATTGATGAACTTCTTTCCAGCGTCGAGCCCGCCGCGTATCCCGAAGGTGACGATGGCGCCCGCGCCCGCAGGCATATATTTTTTGACGCGCTCGTGGTACGGGCTCGATTCGAGCCCGGGGAAGTTCACCCACTCGACCTGCGGATGATTCTGCAGAAACTTCGCGACTTCAAGTGCATTCTCCGAGTGGCGTTCCATCCTGAGATGCAGAGTCTCGGCTCCCTGCAGAAAGAGAAAGCCGTTGAACGGCGACAACGATGCGCCTATGTCCCGCAGGGCCTGTACCCGGACCTTGATGATGAACGCCAGCGGTCCGAAGGCTTCAGTATATACGACGCCGTGATAGGACGGGTCAGGCGTCGTAAAGTCGGGGAAGCGCCCCGATGCCTTCCAATCGAACTTCCCGGCATCGATGATAGCGCCGCCGATCGACGTCCCATGGCCGCCGATGAACTTGGTCAGCGAGTGGACGACGATGTCCGCGCCGAACTCGATCGGGCGGCAGAGTGCGGGCGATGCCGTGGTGTTATCGATGATTAGCGGCAGCCCATTCTCGTGGGCGATCTTCGCCATTTTTTCGATATCCGCAATGTCGAGTTTCGGATTGCCCACGGTTTCGGTATATATCGCCTTCGTCTTTTCATTGATCGCCGCCTTCAGACCGGCCTCATCTTCGGCGTCCACGAAACGGACGGTGATGCCGAGTTTGGGCAACGTGTAATGGAAGAGGTTATATGTTCCGCCATAGAGCGAGGTCGTCGATACGAGCTCGTCGCCGGCGCCGGCGAGCGTGAGCACCGTGAGCGTCTCCGCCGCCTGCCCGGATGAAAGGACGAGGCCGGCAGCGCCGCCTTCGAGAGCCGCCAGACGTTTTTCGAGGACGTCGTTGGTCGGATTCATTATCCGCGAATAGATATTGCCGAACTCCTTCAGAGCGAAGAGGCGTGCCGCGTGATCGGCGTCCGTAAAGTTATATGATGTGGTTTGATAGATCGGCACGGCGCGAGCGTTCGTCGCCGGATCGGGTACCTGTCCGCCGTGAATTGCCAGTGTGTTGAAGTGATATGGGGTTTCTTGTTGGTCAGCCATTGTGTCTTCTCCACCGAAAATAAAAAGGGTTTACCGGATTTATCAGGACTTTGTGAATCGGATCGAAGCTGGAGTTATCCTATGAATCCTCTCTTAAATCCTCTATGAATTCCCATTGAAATAGCGATGTGAGTAATTGCACGAGTACGACGATCTCGCAGGAAATGCTGGGTCTCGGCCGGGTCCATATAAATTATCGTGATAAATTATCGTGCTAAATTGAACATCGACAAAAACGCGGGCAGTCTAGGCCAGACACCACGCATCTGTCAACGTTATAATCAGATATACATACTGTTATGAGCATAAATATCCCTCGCTCGATCGTCGACGAAATCATTAATCAAGCTCGCGCCGAGCATCCGCGAGAGTGTTGCGGTCTGCTCGGCGGCAGCGATTCACACGCGCGCAATCGCTATCCGTTGCAGAACAGATCACCCGAGCCGGAGAGACGATATTTCGTTGCGCCGGAAGAGCTCTTCGGAGCCATGCGGCGAATGCGGGATGTGCGTGATGAGCTGGTCGTTATATATCATTCGCATCCGCGCAGCCCGGCTTATCCATCGCAGACCGATATCGAGCTGGCTTTCTATCCCGAAGCGGTCTACCTGATTGTCGCCCTCGAACCGAAGACTGAGCTGCGCGCATTTCGGATCAATGAGGGAGGAGTGCTTGAGATTGCAGTCGATGTGATAGATTGACGCCATTTTGCGCCGCTAATGTCTTTTGAGATTTCGTAGCCTGTCTCTCAACGTAAAAACCCTTCTTTAAATCCCAGGTCGTATGCGAGCGAAAGCCCGAACCCGAGGCTGAAGAGCCCCGCTGCCGCTTGCACGGCTAGATGCGTGCGCTTGAAGTGCTCCGCGGTAAATCGCGCCGGAAGGCTGAGTATTATACTCATCAACATCATCCCTCCGATCGATCCGGCGCCGAAGACGATGATGTATCCAAAAGCGACCCAGGTCGAGTCGATCTGTGTTAACACGATAAGCATCAGCGCCGCGCTCCCCGCCAGGCCATGAACCATCCCGACGATGAGCGGCCGTATGCTCAACCGCAAACCGTGATGCGAAGTTGGGTCCAGTTCAGGTTTGTTCTCGTGAATATGCGGATGGATGTGGGTGTAGGAGCCGTGCGAATGGGCATGATAATGCAACCGGCCGCCGCGCACGAGTTTGATGAGCACGTTCGCGCCCAATCCGATCAGCATCAATGCCACAAAAAATTCCAGTATTTTCTCGTATCGCTCTATGCTGATGTTCAACAGAATTACGCCAACGCCGGCGAGCATGAGCGAGGCCGTGTGTCCGATGCCCCATACCCCGCCGATCAGCAGAGAGCTCAGCAAGTTTTTCCGTTCGCAGACGATGGTCGAAACGGCTGCCAGGTGATCCGCATCGAAAGCGTGTTTGATACCTATGCCCAGGCCTCCCAACAAGATCGAGACGGCGGATAGCGTTGTGATATCTTCAAGAAAGAACATCGGATTATTCTATCAGATCAATTTATGAAAACGGCCCATCCAGTAAGGGAGCAGGAAAAATGCGCCGTCATCTTCGCCGCGGCCGCCGTCGCCGCCATCGAGCCGGTAAGGATTTCCATTCCACTTCATCACCGGCAATTCGTCGAAAGGCAATACTATCAGTGACTGTCTCTGTTTGAAACGATCCGGCGTCGAGCTGAACGGAACATCGGACCGGTGGGAGTTCGTCACGGTCCAGGTCACCAGATCGACGGGGATTTCGTGCAGCGTCTTGATCGATAGGGCTCGATCGAAATCCTGGCTGCCACTGCCGGCGGCGTAAATGAAATTCCAGAGCGGATTGCGTTCCGGGCGCTCGACCGCCCAGCTCCGCTGCAGACTTTGGAGATAGACCTCGCGCAGCTTCGGGTCCGTTTCGTAGAGCAGCAGCGGATAATATGAAAGGAAAGCCAGCTCGTCGTCCGAGTGATTGATCCGGCCGGGAATGTTGATCTTCTGGTTGCGCGTGAGCAGATGATAGCGATGTTTGCTTATCAGTTCGTCGTAAGCCGACTGGAACTTCCCGGTGATGTGGATGGCGACGCGCAAGTGCGATAGGAGGTGCAGCGCGCGCAGGCCGGTCTCATCGGGATCGGCCAATATCGCGTCCGGATCCCACCAGCCCCAGGCCGTACGCTTGCCATCTAAATCGATCAATTGATAGCCGTGATCGAGTATGTGATTGGTGATGCGTTCGATTACGGCGCGAATCTTCCTTTTCTCGTCCTCATCGGCGACGAGGTCGTAATAGATCGGGTAGACGAAGTAATGGCCGACGATCTCATCCGAACTCGTATCGCCCTTCCATCGCCATCGGCCATCGGCAGTCGTGTGCCACTCGCCGTCCTTCGGTTGTTCGTCAATGCCGATCTCGATGAACGACCGGGCAGGGAAGCCCGGAATATCCGTGATCTCCTCGAGCCTCATTATCGCCTGCATACCCTGGCGCGCGAATTCGCGCGCATCTGCTGCTCCCGTGACTTTAAAACGAAAACACTGGGCAGCCACATAGATCGCCGTCCACAGGCCGTCGTTATCGTCGGAGACCGTCTGACTGCTCGAGAGATCGCCCGGGACACGAAGACGAGAGCCCGCGGTCAGGCCGTGGCGAACGTGTCGCGCCCGCACTCGCTCGTCAAATGCCCTCGCTTTTTCTGCGAGGGACATCCGTTTGTACGCGATCCGGCTGTATCCTCCAGGCGTCTCGGCCCAAATGGCTTTCTCATCGTCAAAACCTATCGCGGTGACTCGATCGTCCGGGAGCCAGCGTTTACCCGCGAAATATTGGATAGACTGAGTGGGAAGGTGGTAACTGAACATCCCACGATTCGTCCCTATCCATAACGTCTCGACATCGTTGTCCGTCAGATCGCCTGCGATAACTGTGATTTCGTAATTGGGAAACGGCCGCCGGAATTGCAACCGGGATAAAACATCTTGGGGGGCCGACCGGTATAGTTTGACACGGTCCGCGGTAAGCCGGCGGAATTCACCGGCCGTGTGAAAGGTGCGAATTTTCTGCGGGACGTCATCGGCAGGAATAGCGAAAGCCGCTGAAATGAGAAAAGGCACAATAAGAAGACTGAAAGTTGCCATGTTTCTTTCCTCTATCTAAATATCCCCTATTGTGACCTTGGTGGAGAATTCCGGTCCGGTAACGCGCACGCGCCTGAACTATCCGACGCGGATTGAATGATCGGTGAGGTACTTCCATCCCTCTTCGCTCAGCAGATCGAACGAAGATAATCCGTCCTGCTCCGTGCCCGGGAAGACGTATATCCCATCGCGCTCAATCGCGCGCGGATCGAGTGAGCGCAGCCCATTGAGAAGGCGATAGAATGTCCTGGGTTCCCAATACCGTTCTTCTTCCAGATTATCCACGATCTGACCAAATGGCTGGGCCAGTTGCGCGTAGGTCGGGCGGAAGCTGTAGTCGCCGACATCGTCAGCCACCGGTTCTTCGCGGTTATCGATCAGCATCAAGAGAGTGACGATAAGATATTCTTTCTGATCTGAATAACGGTGCAGGCGATCGGTCTGCTCGCCGAGTTCCTCGGGCTCGGTCGCCATCGCGGCCTCGACTTCGTTCTGCCATTGATTGAAAGAGCTGATCGCGGTTTCGGCCTCGGAATGATAGTCCCAAAAGCCATACTCCCAGGCATATTGATTCTCGATCAACAGCGATGCGACCGATTTGATGAAACGCCGTTTTTCGTCTGCGCTGTCAGTGTTATCTTCGGCCTCGACCAGGCGCGCCAGCTTCGAGCGCAATTCATCGCCCCCGAATACCTGGATGACCAGTTGTATGCCGAAAAAAAGCGCATGATCCTCCTGCGCGCCGCGGCCGCTCAGAAACGACCTTCTACCACGGTCGATCCGCCCTTGCTTCGATCCGCTCAGCGCCAGAATTATTCCGCCCGCGAAGACCGCGAGTAAAATCAACATAACGAATATATAGATGCCGCTGCTCATTGAGGGATTGTATTCAACCTCCGAAGAATCCGCCGCCGCTGCGCCCGTACGATCCGGAACGCCCGATGCGGGTGCCCGTCACTCGGCCGTCGTTTGATAAGCGTACGCTCGTACGCCCAAATCCGCTCGGCCTGGCTTTGCCGACGCCAACCGCTCCGGCCGCGCCGCCGACTCGCCTGGCATTGAAGACCGTCGGCCTTGAAACAGGCTGGTAACTCGGCCGCTCGAAATTCGGGGAAGAAGATGCAGGACGCGGGATCGTCCGCGTATACCCGCCGCTGTTACCCACCATAATATATGATGGTGGTCCGTATAAGTAATGACTGAAAAACCACCAATGGGCGAGCGGCGAACCGCCGTAGTAGTAGTGTCGCGTTTCGACCGGGGCGCTCTGAGCCGGGGTACCCGTGGCATTCGGTGAACCTGGGGCAGCGCTGCCCGATGCCAGAATTGGCTCGTCATAGGGTTTGAATTCTGAGAGCCTCAACATCCGTACTTCGATTCCATTTTTTTGCCACTCGACCAGGTCGTCGTTGATGTCGTCGAGCTCTTTCTCCTGGGCCTGATCTTTGACCAGATAGATCACCTGTTGGATATCGCGTTGTTTGAGTTGATCGGTCGGCGGTAGTTTTGCCAGATAACGGTTGTCAAATTGTAAGCCATCATCGACGTACGGTGCCAGCCGGTTGTTATCGATGAGCATGATGGCGGGAGCGTCATCCTTCAGTTTGGTCTTCTTCTCCTCTATTTCGCGCGCATAGTAGACCATCGCCCCCAGCGTCTCCTGCGAATTCACGACTCCGAGCGGGTGCGGCCAGTTGTCGAAAGCGGGCACCAGATGCGCGGCGTCGGCCATCGCGGCGCCCAATGCGATAGAGGCCGGACCCGGCAAGTCGGCGATGATCAAGGTCCGATTCGCATTTGTCGACTGCGAAATCAGGTTCCGCAATCCCTCGGCGCGTTTGTATGCGTCGTCCATCGCGGCTGTATCGATCGGCTTAATCTGTGAGTTGAGAGTCGGTTGCGATAGCGATTGTATTAATGTAGGTACGAAGAATGGTTGCCATTCCGAACTGCGCGGTTGGTAGACCGAAATCAGATAATTGTGGTCATTCCCGCTCCAAGGCCTTCGCATGCTGTCATACGCTGTCGCGCCCGCGGAAAGGGAGAGTGTTCTTTCGGAAGATCCGACGTTCCATCCCTCTTTCTTTTGAAGCTCAAGAGAATCGTAAGCAACTTCAGGGTCATCATCGACTGAAAATTTAATGAGCGTGACCCCGGCCATGCCGAGCACGGCGGCCCATGCTAAACCCTTGCCCAGAGAACGGCGCGAGATGTGATTGGTAAACCATCCGGCGAGCGGTTCGGGTTTGGATTGCGATACTCTGCTCGATTGCGTTTTGGGTTTTCTATTCATAATTCGATGACTAATGACGATTCACTTTTTAATTTTATTCTATCGCACTAGCTTAGTACATACGAATTATCCTTTCTTTGGTTCAAAGACTTAGAAATATCAGACAAAATGTGAAAAA
The DNA here is from genome assembly GCA_963796275.1 of uncultured Acidobacteriota bacterium. Taxonomy (GTDB): domain Bacteria; phylum Acidobacteriota; class Blastocatellia; order RBC074; family RBC074; genus JAKEHZ01. Next base: position 1,116,398 of record CAWCKY010000006.1, read on the forward strand.
TGCACCGGAACGCCGCGGTCCCGCATTTTATCTGTCGACAAGAGCATTTGCTCGGTAACCCGGAGTTTGAGGTTCGATATACTCTGGAGTCGCGACGGCCCCTTTTTCCTAAACAAAACAAATCCAATTTGACTCGCGCGGGAAACGACGTTAGAATCCATTTTGCATCAGGCGCGAACCTCAAACTTCTGTACTGGTTGTGGCTGATCATAACTGTTAAGAAGTATTCTCACGTTGCCTAAACCCAAACCCTCCTGGTGCTTGCAGACAAAATCCCCATAATCATTGAAATTGGTTTGAGATTTTATGAAACCCCAGGGGTCATGAGGCGTTCATTCAGTTGTTGAACATCTGTATCAGTTTTTCTACTAGGTTCTACTAGGTAATATAACGTTTCTCCCCTGCAGCAGAATCATTCGGATTCCTCGGATTCTCGAACCGGATGACTCGGATTTTCTCGGATTTATTTTATTAAGATGGCAGAGTTTACCTGCAGACTTGGAACGCCCGGTGGCGAGATTGTGACGCGCACGGTCGAAGGTCTCTCCGAACAGGAGTTGAGGCAGCGACTTGCGCAAGAGGGGTATCGCATCTTCGCGGTCGAAACTTCGGGGATGCTCGCTGGCGTGCGGGTGAGGGCGGGGGGCGGCCGTACAGTCAGGATCAAACTCGATGATTTCCTGCTATTCAACCAACAGCTGGCGGCATTAATTCACGCCGGATTACCGGTCTTGCAATCCATTCAGATGCTGAGCCAGCGCTCGCCCAATCCGAAGTTGCGGGTCATCCTGGCGGACGTCGAGGCGCGCATCAAATCGGGCAGCGCGCTTTCCGAGGCATTCGAAGCGCAGGGTGAAACCTTCCCCAGGATATATACGGCATCGATTCTGGCAGGCGAACGCTCGGGCAACCTCGACGACGTACTGCGCCGTTACGTAGACTACACGAAGGCGATCGCACAGCTTCGCCGGAAAATCCGGAGCGCGCTCACATATCCGATCATTCTGCTTAGCGCCGCATTCATTCTGATCGGCGTGCTGACGACATTCGTGATACCACAATTCTCTTCGCTCTATGGAAATATGGGGACGGAATTGCCCACGATCACGACGGTGGTGGTCGGCATTTCGTCGGGCGCCCGCGCGAACTTCTACTGGCTCGCACCCCTGATAATAACTGCCATTTTCGGATTCTTCTCCTGGCGGCGAACCGAGGGCGGCCGCCGCACGATTGACCGCTGGGTCCTGAAGATCCCGATCGTCGGAGAACTGATCAGGCAGATGACGACGGCGCAGCTTACGCGCAGTCTGGCTACGCTGCTGGCGGGCGGTATTACCCTGGTCGAGTCATTTCAGATAGGGCTCGCATCGATCGTCAACCGAGAGCTCCTTCGCTCGACCGAGCCCGCGCTATCCAAGATACGCGAGGGCAAACCGTTCACCGAGAGTCTTGATGCGGCCGGATGGATGCCGCCGCTGGCGGTGGATATGATCGGGGTCGGCGAACGCTCCGGGTCGCTCCGTGAAATGCTCGATGAGGTCGCGGGGTTTTACGATGCCGAGACGGAAGTGAAGCTCGGGCAATTGACGACTTTTATCGAACCGGCGATTCTCATTACGATGGGCTGCATTGTGGTTACCATCCTGCTGGCGATCTATTTGCCGCTTCTGCAGATGGTAACAAAGGTCGGATAAACGGATAAGCGGATGCTGAGCTGGGCTTCGAGGTTTACATCGATCCCGCTGATCCGGCATAACCTTTGAAATTTTCTGGGAAGAAAATGGCCGTAGCAAGCGAAAAGATCAATCAATTGGCGGAACGCGAAACGGCGGAGAAGCTCGCGCGGCGTTACCGGCGCCGCTTCGTCAATCTCGAGGGGTATCCCGTCGACTATTCGTTGGTGCAGTCGCTGCCGATCGACCTGATGCTGCGCAATAAGTTCGTGCCGCTGCGCCGCGAGAACGGCCATCTGGTGATCGCGATGGCAGATCCTTCGGATCTCGCGCTGCTCGATGAACTTAGCGCTCAACTGCGTGAGCCGCTGCAGGTCGAAGTCGCCATGTGGAGCGCGATCGACGCGGTTTTGCGCAAAGGAGACGCTTCGCAGCGCGTCCTGCAGGAAGCATCCGAGGGATTTCGCGCCGCGCTCGTCAAGGAGACTGATCAGGGCGAAGAGGTGCTCGATCTGGACCGCCTCTCGAACGATGCCGAGATGTCGCCGATCATCAAGCTCGTCGACACCATCGTCTTCAACGCGATCGAATCGCGCGCCTCCGACATCCACATCGAGACGCGCGACACGGACATGAACGTCAAGTACCGCATCGACGGCGCGCTCTATGAGGCCGGCGATCCCGATCGACATCAAGCATCATCAGACCATCATCTCGCGTATCAAGGTCATGTCGGAACTCGATATCGCCGAGCGCCGCGTGCCGCAGGACGGGCGCTTCCGCGTGCGGATCAAGGGGCGCAAGGTCGATTTTCGCGTCTCGATCATGCCTACGGTCTACGGCGAGGACGCGGTCATTCGTATCCTCGACAAGGAACAGATCAACGAAGCGTTCAAGGATTTGCGGCTCGACGTCGTCGGGTTCGATCCGAACCTGCTTCTCAAGTTTCGCCGTTACATTCTGGAGCCATACGGCATGGTGCTGGTGACCGGACCGACCGGTTCCGGTAAGACGACCACGCTCTACGCCGCGCTCAACGAGATCCGGAACGATGAAGACAAGATCATCACGATCGAAGACCCGGTCGAATATCAGTTGCACGGCATCACTCAGATCCCGGTCAACGAGAAGAAGGGGCTGACCTTCGCCCGCGGGCTGCGCAGCATCCTGCGTCACGATCCGGACAAGATCATGGTCGGCGAAATTCGCGACAACGAAACGGCGCAGATCGCCATCCAGTCGGCGCTGACCGGCCACCTGGTCTTCACTACGGTTCACGCTAACAACGTGATCGACGTCATCGGACGCTTTATTAACATGGGCGTCGAGCCATACAACTTCGTCTCCTCGCTCAATTGCGTCCTTGCCCAACGACTCGTCAGGTTGCTCTGCTCGCGCTGCAAAAAGCGATATCAGCCGGCCGATGAGGAACTTATCGAATCAGGGTTGAGCCCCGGGAAGTATCGTGATCAGGTCTATTACAAAAGCGACGGGTGTGAGATTTGTAACAGTACGGGGTATCGGGGGCGTACGGCGATTCATGAGCTGATAGATATGTCGGATAACATCCGGGAGCTGATCATCGCTCGTAAACCAGGATCTGAGGTCCGCCGCGCCGCCCGCGAAGAGGGATTAGGGAGTTTGCGAGAATCCGCGCTCCGATTGGTCTTCGAGGGACAGACTACACTGCACGAGATCAATCGTGTTACATTTGTCGAAGAAATTGTTTGAAAACTTTTGGAACGCTCTTAGAATCACAGCGTTCAAGCAGTTAGTTCACGTATCTGTTGATAGCCAAAGACCTCTCCCCCCTCCTGTCTGGGTTTTTGGCATTTAGATTTTGCTTAGATTTTGCGATTTTGATTTGCCGATAGGCAACGATGTTGGATTTCCGCCTACCGGTTTGCGGACCGGATGGGACTCTAAAAAGCGAAGGTCACCATGAAAACAAGTACTGCCATTCATCGGATTCTCACAGTTGGTCTCGTCCTCTGCCTGCTTTTGCCTGGGGTTGCGCTGGCGAAAGGGAAGGGCAAGAAAAATTTCAATGAGGGGAAGAAATACGAACAACTGCAGCAGTGGGATGCCGCTGCTCAGCAATTCGCTCTGGCCGTCAGCGCCGAGCCGAATAACGCCGAGTATAAGCTGCATTACATCCAATCGCTGCAGAAGGCGTCGCTTATGTTCCTCAAGCGGGGCGATGACTTTGCCGAGCAGAGCGATTTCGATGGCGCATACAACGCATATCGTTATGCCTATCAATATGACCAGGGCAATGAGATTGCGCGTCTGAAGATGGGGCGCATGATGGAGCAGCAGAAACAGGTGGCCAGCGGCAACACCTCGTTCACCACCAACAAGGTTGGGAACGTGATGAACACCGGCGGCGAGCTTCCGATTGCGAACAAGCCGAGAGGCCGCGATCTGGTGCAGGGCATCCATTTTGCCAAAGGATCGAAGTTCAAGACCGTGGTATCGAATCTCGGGAAACAACTCGAGCTCAATGTCGTATACGACGATTCGGTCAAGGATTCGCAGGTGGTCGACACCGTAGATTTAAATAACGTGACGATGGCCAAGGCGCTGGACATCATACTGAGGACATACAAGTTCTCGTTCGAACTGGTCGACCGCCGCACTATCCTCGTATACGCGGACAATGGGACCAACCGTCCGCGCTTTGAAACCCTGATGGTCAAGACTTTCTATCTGGGAAATGTGACGGCCAATCAGGCGCGCGCGGCGCTGCAGATAGTGCTTCCTCCGGGGCGCACGATGGCTCCTTTGGATTCGGGCGCCAACAGCACCGGCGGCAACGTGCTGGTCATAAAAGCCACGGCGACGGAGTTGCAACTCGTCCAGGATGTCATCGATTCTCTCGATAAGAACAAGAACGAGGTCGTCCTCGATGTCGAGATATATGAGGTTTCGAAGGACAAAACTACGGAGATCGGAAACCAGATTCCGACCACCAGCGACAATGGCTACTCGCTCAGCAACCTCGGCGGTGTTGGAAGTTACCTGGCGGGTAGTGGGGGCTCCAGCTTGGTCGGGACCGCGATCGGTACTTCGGGCGGACTCTTCGCGCTGCCGATCACACAACTCAGGTTGTTGCAATCGAAAGGCGATAACAAGCTGCTGTACAAGACCCAGATACACGTCCTGGACGGTCAGGAGAATGAGACCGTGGTCGGAAACAGCGTCCCGGTTAGAACCGGATCGACCTACCCGGGTGGATTTTTCGGCGGTGGGATACCGGGTCAAACGAATAATAACAATGGCCTCGCTAATGGCCTGGGCAATCTTCTGGGTGGTGGCGGCGGATTCGGCACGGGAGTCATCGACAATATTCAGTACAAAGATGTTGGATTGACGATTAAATCCAAGCCGACTGTTACGAACGAGGGTTACGTCGAGCTCAAAATGGATTTTGAGACATCGGATATACAATCGACCGGATCCGATGCGTTGCTGCCGGCCTTCACGAAACGGCAGCTCAAATCTGTAACGCGTATTCAAGATGGCGTGACTTCGGTTGTGGCGGGTATAAATCAGGATACGGATCGTAAAAATGTGGCGGGGGTGCCGATCGTTTCAATGATTCCGTTTCTCGGCCGCTTTGTTTCGGCTCCGAGGAATCAGAACAATCAATCCGATATAATTATCACCGTCACTCCGCACATCATTCGCTCGGCGGGGATCAACGAGAAGGATCACCTGGCGCGAGCGGCCGGTCTGCAGCAGGCCGGGCCTGGTCCGAGCGTAGAGGAAGTGGTCTACCGCGCTCAGCAGGAGGAGGAGCAGGATCGCCGCCAGATCGCGCAGCAGATTCCGCAGCCCGCGCCTCTCAATCCGTCAGTGCCGCAGACGACCGAGGCGGCATTCACCCAGCCTCAGCGGACCGCGACACAGCAGACTTACCAACCGGTGAGCAATACCAATCCTGTCAGGACGCAGAATGTGGCGAACGCGCAGCCGATCAATCCGTCTGTCCCGTCCGCCGCCAATGGACCAGTTCAACAGGTTGATTTACTGAGCAGCGTTCTGCAGCCGAAAACGCCTCCGAATATTCCCGGCGTCACGGATGCGCGCGGCAATTCAGCGGTTACTTTGAGCCTCTCGCCGAAACCGATTCGCCAGCAACCTGGTAAGTCGTTCACCGTGGGTGTCGAAGTCAGCAGCCAGGCGCGGATGATGGGCGCGAACATCGCGATCAGCTTCGATCCGGCGAAACTTAGACTCAAGAATGTAAGAGATGGCGGGATGTTCGGCGCGCAGCCGGATCCGACATACGAAGTCGAAAAGGGCAATCTGATTGTGAAGTTCAAATCACCGCAATCCGCACCGGCAGTAGCCTCAAGCGGGCGTATGATTCTGCTTGAGTTTGCCGCTATCGCGGAAGGCTCATCAGAGATCGCTTTCAATCAGACGGCCACCCAGATAACCATGGTGGGCAACGCAAATGCCAAGACCGTCGCCAACCCGACGCAGGTCATCATATCTCGTGATGGGGGAGCGACCGTTTCACAGTGATTAGCAATGACTGACAGAGGCTTAAAATCTGTGGTTTTAAGTGAGATGAAATCAGGCAGTGGAGAGATTCCACTGCCTGATTCATATGGGGCTCTTCTTACGGGTCAACGGGAAGCCGGCTTCACGTTGCTGGAGTTGATCATCACACTGGCCATCATATCGATTCTGGCCGCGAGCACGATTCCGATCGCTCGTAATGTGATAAAACGCAACAAGGAGATGGAATTGCGTCGCAACCTGCGCGAAATGCGCATGGCGATCGACAACTACAATGCCGCTTGCAGAACGCCGCCCGGATTCAGCAAGTTCGAGACGAATGAGGAAGAGCAACAATGCTATCCGAAGGACCTGGAAGTCCTGGTCAAAGGAGTCAAAGCGGCGGGAGCGGTCGACAAGACTTTCCGGTTCCTGCGGCGCATTCCGAACGATCCCTTAACCGGAAAACCGGATTGGGGATTTCGTTCAATCGAGGACGATCCGGAATCGAGCTCATGGGACGGAAAACACGTCTGGGACGTCTTCAGCAACGCACCTGGCACCGCACTGGACGGAAAGACGAAATACAAGGATTTCTAGCGATGATTTCCAGATCGAAGACAGATGATCAAAAATCTCGTGTCGAACGGGGCTTCACTTTTATGGAGCTGCTGATCGTGATGGTCATCATAGGGATTCTCTCGGCCGTGGCCATCCCAATTTATATCACTCACGTCCAGCGAGCCAGAGAGGTGACATTGCAGCAGAACCTGTGGGTGATGCGCAACGCTATCGACCAGTTTACGACCGATAAGGAGAAAGCGCCGAGCAACCTGGACGAACTGGTATCGGCCAGGTATTTACGAGAGATACCCAAGGACCCCGTTTGCCCCGAGTGTTCGTGGAACGCGATCCCGGCAGAGTCGGACGATCTCAATGTCTCCGGCGGGATCGGCAATGTGAAAAGTTCGGCTGAAGGCACGGATTCAAGCGGAAAGGCATATTCGGAATACTGAAGACCTGGTTGAATGGGCGAAAGAGCGAAGGGGCGAAAGACAGATTACAGCGAGATTAGGGCATCTTCACATGCTTCCGAGTAAATACGGTAAATACGGACATTTTCTTATCGGGCGCAAACCATGAAACAAATTCCGATCTTAGCTAACGTCTGGAACTATATGGCTGCCCCGAATCTTCCCGGGACTTCGGTTGCGGTCAGCGAGACGCATCTCTCATTGATCGCCTTACGGTATCGTAAGGGGGAGTTCGAACTGCAAAATCTCGGCGTACTTCGTCTCTCGCCCGGCCTCATCAATGCGAGTTTCACTGAACCGAATGTTGCCGATGAGAAAGCGGTGATCGAACTTCTAAAACGAACGTCGACGCAAGCCGGCATGGATCGGGTGAAAGCTCTGAGCGCATCTTTACCTGCCGGGAGCGCGCGCAGCATCGTGTTCTCGCTCGAGAACGTTCCGACTAATCGATCGGAACTCGCGCAGATACTTGAATGGAAGACCGAGCGTAGTCTGGGGCACAAGGTCAGCGACCTCAGAGTCAGCTACAGACGACTGAAAGATTCGAATGGACGTTCGCAATGGATGGTCTCTGCCGCTCATCAGGACGTTATCGCGCAGTACGAGAGGATTTTCGCGGCCCTGGGCTGGCAGGTAGGTTTGATTGTGCCACAACATTTGGGCGAGGCTCAGTGGTTGTTGCGATCGGGAATCGAGGAGGATCAGGTGGTTCTCAGCTTGAATCCGAGGGGATTCGATGCAGTGATCGTTCGGGGAAATGAACCTCTGCTGGTGCGCGAAGTCGTCTGCCCGATGGAAGAGCGCGAGGATGAATTCTATCGCCTCATGGTATTCTATCGTGACCGATTATTGCCGGAGACATCCGCCGTGCCTCTCAACCGAATGTTGACGATCGGCGACCCGGGGGAACAGAAAAAATTTGGAGATTTGTTGTCATCGGCATTAGAAAAGGATACAGTTTCCCTCGCACCACAGGAGATAGGGTTAAGGTTGGACCCGAGAGCTCCGTTCAATCATTTCGCGGCGGCGGGTGGACTGGCAACCATGGGCTGGAGATAAGAAAACAGTTGGACAGATTGTCCGATAATAAGTAAACTACTCTCTTACTTGACTTTATTTTTTGAGTTCTGATGCATCTAAAACGGGCGCGATTAACGTAAACTAGATTAAGCACAGAAATGGAAGACAAAGATTCTCACGGTCAACGAACCGACTCTTACTGTGCCATGACTCAAAAGTTCTTGAGGATGCCTTTTTAAAATTGGAGATTAATATCTCAGTATGACCTGGGATGAAATTAAAGAATTAGGTCCCCTGTATGCGCTCGGCGCTGTGGATGATGATACGGCACGCGGCATAGAGGATTTTCTCCTCGAAGCCACGCCGGAACAGCAGCACGAGATAAGCGAGTTACGTGAGGTGGCGGCATTAATTCCCCTGGGGCTGCCTCTCGCAACCGTCCCTGAAATCGTCAGGGATAGACTTTTTGTCCGGATTTCCGCAGAGGCACAGTCGTCGTTAACCGATTCAGAGGAAACGCGGTCAGAGTTACAGGTAAATGGATCGGCAGAGCCTTACGAAGAATCCGCGAAGGTCTTGGCTTTCACGCATGCACCGCGAAAAGAGGCCAGTGCGACACGGTGGTTGCTGCTTGCCGCGACAGTTTTATTGACGTTTTCGAGCGGCTACCTCTTATGGCGAAACTACGAGCTTCATAATGAGAACAGTAAGCTGGCGCGGGAAAATGAAAGGGTGAGAAGCGAGGTCAGGGAGATCGTCAGTCCAGCGACAAAGATCGTTATGATGGCGGGTAAAGAAACCCCGCAAGCGAGCGCCAAGGTGGTATGGGATACCAACCGTCAGACCTGGGTAATCTACATCTTCAATCTGCCGCCGCCGCCGACCGATAAGCAATACCAGCTGTGGTATGTGAAGGGTGACGCCAAGATCAGCGCGGCAGTTTTCGATACCGATCCGTTGGGCGAGAAGATTTTGAAATTGGAATTGCCACCGGATGTCGTGAACGGTCTTGCTGCGACCGCCATCACATTGGAACCAAGAGGCGGTTCGCAACAGCCGACCAGTAATTTATACCTCGTTGGCGCAATTTAATAATAGAGCCAATACATCATTCGGCTCACCGAGCGAAACAAGCGAAATGATCTCATATTGCTTGTTTCGCTCTTTTAGTATTACGGTCTTTCACGCTAGAGAATCGTGCTCTTCGGTATTTCTTATTCGGTTAGCTCTTCAGCGCATCATTTTCAACCGATGAAACGCTTTACATATTCGTAATAAGCGCGGCGTCCACCTCTTTTCTGCCAAAATTGAATCGATTTGTGGATTCGCTTCAGGCAGGCGATGGCCTCTTCCCCTGTAATTGGCGTTATCGCCGCATCTATTTCACGTCCGTCTTCATCCGTCATTTTTCCTCGACCAGATAGCCAATAGCAAACAGCCCTGGCGCTGTCGAACGCCTCCTGCTCGTGCGGTTGAAACTCCGGTATCGCCGCGGTGCGTCCTTGCGATTCCGCTGTAAGTATCTTGATCAATATCTCGATCACAAAAATCGAGGAATGATCTGTCATCTTCGGATGCTCATCATAAACCGGCAGGAGCACGCCTTCGATATTCAGCAATGCATCTCGGTAGCGATCTTCAAAATCTTCTTCCATTATGCTCTTTTCATTTGTAAGAAATGACGACCTTTTGCAGCGTCGGAGGCAAGGGATGTAGTTCGCTCTTCTTGAAACCGGCATTAGCGAACATCTTTTCGAGTTCGGCGAATGTATAGGCATCGCCTGCCGGGGTCGATGCCAGCATGGTCATCGAAAATGATGCGGCGGGTGGTGGCGTCACCCGGTCTTCATTCGGGATGAATTCCAGCGTCACGACGCGCGCGCCGTCATTCATGGCCGCGTAGATTCGTGCGAGCAGCCGCTCATTTGTTTTTACATCGAAGTGATGCAGGAAATTGGTCAGCAGCACCAGGTCAAACCCATCACCGAAATCGACATCAAAAGCGCTACCCGGCAACAGGCGATACCTGTCGATGACGCCAAATTTTTGCGCGTTCTCTCGAGCTACTTCAAGCACGGGGGCCCAGTCCTGTGCCACCACTTCGACGTTAGGGGATTGCTGCGCGATGGTGATGCCGAAGAGGCCATGGCTGGCGGCGATATCGAGTACTTTGATTTGGCGGTTCTTATCTATTCCGATGAGCTGCGCGATCTGCTGTGCGGGGAGTCCCATCAACGGCATCATATCTCGCGCAAAACGGACCCATACCGGATTTTCATACGACACGCTGCCTTCTTCGCTGAAGATAGCTCCGCCCTTACGCACAATTTCGGCCACATTTTTAAAGGCCTCGTACATAGTCGGTGCGAGCAGGAAGTTAATTGCATTGCCTAGGTAAACGGTTGAACGGCGATCGAGGAAGAAGGCCGAATCCGGCGTCAGGGCATAGCTGTCGGCTTCTTTCGTCAGAAAGCCGAGAATCGTGAGGTAATCGCAGAGTATGCGCATACCCCGTTCCGATGCGTTGCATTTCTCGGCCAGGGCTGTCGCCGACGTATTGCCCTCGGCGATCGCCGTGAACACGTCTAGTTCGATTGCGCCTTTTATGACCTCAGTTTGTTGGAATGCGTTGATGGTCCTGAAGAAAAGTTCGGGGGATGGCATTGCGGCTTGGTTACTCATATTTTCACTCCAATCTGGATCGACCTTAATGCTTTTAGGTGCCGGTTGCAATGAAAAATTCGAAGAGAAAAGCGGAGCAAACGAAACCGGCGAGACAAACGAAAGTGTGATTTATTCGTTTGCCTCGCTGTAGGTATCGCGCGTTACGTATTTTTAGCTTCGCGTTTAGAAGTGGAACTTCAGCGCAAACTGGATTATCCGCGGATCAAAAGTGCTGGATACCCGGCCGAAAGCGCCGCTGCGACGATCGACCGTGGGTGCGCCGAAATTTGTCTTATTGAAGAGATTGAAGAACTCGGTGCGGAACTCGAGCCTTGATGACTCGTTGATGAAGCGGAAGGGGAAGTTCTTCTGAATTCCGAAATCGACCTGATAGAACGGAAATCCGTATACGGCGTTGCGTCCGATGTTGCCGAAGGGTTGATCGCGGGTCGGAATCGCGATATTGGGCGCGTTGAAATAATAATCGTATCGCTCCAGTCCGAGAGCCTGGCGCTGATCAGCGGTCGAGAGTATCCCACCATCCGGGCCAAGGTTCGGGCGCAATGCAACGCCGCCGAGGAAATCGGGTTGATTGTCCGACACGCGGCCGTCGGTATCGCCGTAACGCAGATTCAAGGGCTGGCCGCTCGTCAGTGTGATCGTGCTGCTGGCGACCCAGCCTCCGATGATGAAATCGAGGACCGGCGGCAGATTGATATTTCGACCTTTGCCCGCCGGCACATCCCATACGACGCTCGTCGTGTTGTTGAAGCGCTGATCGAACGATGATGGGCCTTTGTCGTTACTTACATCATATAAGTTCTGTGGCGTCGGCGCTCCGCCGTTGCTCACTTCCAACACCTGCGATGAATTATCGATAGCCTTCGAATAAGTGAAGGAGTTGAGCAATTGTAGCGTTCTGCCGCGATGCTCGACCTTGATCTGAAGCGCATTGTAATTCGAAAAACCAGTGGGAAGCGACGATGTGATATTGCCCGCGGGCACGAGGCCGAAGCCGGGGACCGTAACGCCCTGAATCGGGCGGCGCTCGAGCAGCGTAGGTTGACGTACTCCCGGCAGAAGTTCCGCTTGAGTCAATGGCCGTGCCTGATTGAGATCGGCCAGTTGTGGCAGCTTGATTGCGCGATTGCCCGCGTAACCCACATCAATCAAAATGTTGCGAGTGATCTGATGCTGGATGGTCAAGTGCCAATTCTGTACGTAACTCCACGGAAAGTCGCGCGGCATGTACAGGATCACGCTGCCGGGGCTGGTCAGGAGGTTGTCCGGATATCCGTCCTGTGTGCGGCGAAAACATCCGGTAAAGTTATTGCCCGTGCAAATATTCCCGATCTGGGAACGATCGTTTTGAACGGAAGCGCGCGTGACGAACGGCGCGTTGGTATTGAGCAGTTCCGCCGAGGCCATGCGGTTCCAGTAATTGTAACCGATGGCATAACCCGCGCGGATGACCGTTTTGTTGCGCAGCTGATAGGCAAGTCCGATTCGCGGAGCAAAGTTGTTTTTATCGAGGTTCCGCAGAGCCCGTTCGGAGATCGAGCCGTCACTCGCAAGGATGATTTCCCGCGTCTCCGGATCGAAATTCGCCAGGTTGTCGTCAGCGTCATAGACGGGCGTCACCAGTTCGTATCGCAATCCCGCATTGATCGTCAGCTTCGGATTCAATTTGAAATCGTCCTGAACATACCAGTAATGAAACCGCTGGCGCATTTGGGCGATGAATTGTGTCGCGAATTGGTATTGGCTGCGGGCACCGAAGTAGAAATCGGCCAGAGCGTAATTCACGGCCGGGGCCATTCCCACTCCCGGACGGCTGAATCCTCCGCCATACAGATCGAGGCCGTAGAGCGGGTTGGTGTCATCGACGTCCTGATTGAGCGCCAGATATTCGTAACCTGTCTTCAGGCTGTGGCGCCCAAGTAGCTTGCTGTAGTTGACGCGCGAATTGATGGTTGTGGGGAATTGCGATTGCGGATTGGTCGATTGGCGGCCGATGCGCGAAAAGCCCGGAATATCCTGCGGCGTGACGCCGCCCTGTACGCGCGGTCCTTCCGGCAACCCGGTGATACCAAACAAATCGTTCATACTCGGCCCGCCGACAAGCGCGGGCAATCGGTCCATCCCCAGGCGACTCACGGCGAACCGGTAGTCGAGAGCGGAGTCATTGGATACTATATAGGTTACACCAGCTATCCCTTGCTGGTTATAGGTCACCAGATTTCCGATCGCGTTTCCGCCCGAGAAACCAGTAATCAGACCCGGCTGTTCGATTGTCTGGCGGCGATGGGAATAACGAGCGAAGCCCGTCAGTTTCTCGGTGAATTTGTGATCGAGTTTGAGCGCGCCCTTGTCTTCCAACAATCGGTTGCGCGCGAAGCCTCCGAAATTACTGCCAACCGTACGATTGGGCGCGGGAAGATTTTCCAGTACCGTCCTGGCGAAGCTGGTCATCGGAACCGGCGTCCCTTCCGGATAGAGAGTACCCGCACGTATGAGCGCGCCGTTTGAATCGATGAAGTCGTATGGCACGACGACATCTGCCCGGACCGTTGGATCTGATGATCTGAGAATACCTCGTCGCTGATCGAGCGATGGGATGGTTGCCAGCTGGAACGGGCTTTGGATCCATCGTGAGCCTTCGTAATCGAGAAAGAAGAAGGTGCGGTCTTTGAAAACCGGCCCGCCGAAGACGAAACCGAACTGGTTACGATTGACCTGTGGTTTGCGGCCATCGGGCGGCCTGAAAAAGCCTGTCGCATTGAGAGCGGTGTTCTGAAGGTAATCCCATACTGCTCCGTGAAACTGATTGGTTCCGGATCGCGTCGAGACGTTCATCACCGCTCCACCCGTGCGGCCGTATTCGGCGCTGTAAGAATTGACCGACATCCTGAATTCGGCTACCGAATCGGGCGAGGGTTGAGCCGCCTGATTCGAGAAGCCCTGATTCGTCGTGCCATAAAAATTGTTATCGATGCCGTCGATCAGGAAGTTGTTGTACACGCTGCGCAGACCATTGACGTTGTATGAGCCTTCGCGGCGGAATGAGATGTCGCCCTGATTGCCCGATTGCGATTGGCGCACACCCGGAACGAGGAGCGCGAGATTCGAATAGGTTCGCCCGATGACGGGAAGATTGACGATCTGTCGCTGGTTGATGACCTGGCCCTTCGAACTCGAGTCGGTTTCAAGCAGCGGGGCGGTGTCGGTGATCGTCACCATCTCGCTGGCGGCGCCGACTTGCATGGTCAAATCGACGCGCTGCCGCGCTTCCACGGTAACTGTTACCTGCTCGATGACGGCAGTGGCAAAACCCGTCAACTCCGATGTCACACGATAATTCCCAATCTTCACTGAGGAGAAAAGGAAATCGCCGTTTTCGTCCGTGAGCGTGGTAGAGGTGATTCCGGTGGCTATATTTTTTAGCGTAACCGTTGCGCCCTGCAGCAACGCGCGGTTTTGATCGCGCACCGTTCCGAGCACGGTAGCCGTTTCAAATTGCCCATATGCGTTTTCAGCGCCGGCTGTGAAGAACAGGCCGAGTGTGAAGATTATCGGAAAGAGAACAGTAAAAAGATTTGATGACCGGTCCGGTCCCATTTATCCCTCCATGGTTTTTGTTCGTATGGATTTGATTGTCGTTTAATTTAATTAGCTAATCAGAATATTTCATGGCCGTTATGTTTGGCTTAGCAAAACTTCAACTCGATGTTAAATGCTGTCTCGGCGGCACTATAAAAGCAAAAAAAAGAAAAATCATCAACAAAGACAAAAATTTTTGCCCCGTTTGCCATTTTCGCCCGTTTTGCTCGGTGGAGAGCACAGAGCGGTAGTTTCGTTTGAAATTACTTTTAGCGAGCGTAGTTTGCAGATTTGGTGGTAGAATTCGGAACACGAAACAAACGAAAATAAGATAGACGAGACAGACGAACGAAAAACACCTACCATTTTCGTTTATACCGTATTTTTCGTTTCTATCGTATTCTCTCTTTATTCTTCATCGGCGATTGCGGTCTGATCGCTTAAACGTTCATCAAATCTATCAACAATAAGGGAGGAAGCTCTATGTCGGAAAACATCAAAAGAAGACATTTTATGGCCAGTGCTGGCATCGCCGGCGCGAGCCTGCTGACCGCAAAATCCTACGCTCGCGTTATCGGCGCAAACGAGCGAATACAACTCGGCATTATCGGGTCGGGCGGTCGCGGCCGCAGTTTGATGGGTTCGTTCAAACAATTTTCCGATCTTTGCGAATTCATTGCCGTCTGCGATGTCTATGAGCCGAACGTCAATGCCGCATTGAAGCTTTCGCGCGAAAACGCCAAAACGACGGTCGATTACAAAGAGCTGCTCGCCAACAAGGATGTCGTCGCCGTGGTCAATGGCACGCCCGATCACTGGCATTCCAGTGTCCTGCTCGATTCGGTAGCCGCAGGCAAGGATGTTTACACGGAGAAACCGTTCTCATATTCGATCGAACAGGGAGTGAAGATGGTTAAGGGAGTGCGGGGAACTAAACAGATCGTGCAGGTAGGCATGCAGCGCCGTAGCTCGGAAGCAGTGCGAGGCGCCAAAAAATTGGTCGATGACGGCGTCCTCGGCGAAATCGTGCTCGCGCGCGCTCAGTGGTACTGGAACCGCAAGCCCATGCCGGCGAAGTTGGAGCTCAAGGGCAAGCTCGACTGGGACCGCTTTCAGGGGCCGGCCAAGAAGCGCCATCCGCTCGACGAACGCCGGTTCTTTCATTGGCGCAATTTTTTCGATTACAACGGCGGGCACATGACCGATCAAGGGACACATCTGATGGACGTGATTCAGTGGTTCTGCAACGATGGCAATCCCCCGCGCTCGGCCGTTTGCCAGGGAATGATTCATGCGCACAAAGGCGGCGACGTGCCCGACACGTTCACCGCAGTTTTCGAATATCCCGCATTTTTAGCGACCTGGACTCTTTGCTACAGCAACTCCTATCACAATGGCTGGCAGATCATTCTGCAGGGACGTAACGCGACGATGGAGTTGGACGAAGATGGATATCGCGTTTTTCCCGAGCCGTGGAAAGAGACCAACGAGGCGCCCCCGGTCGTACACAATTACAAAGGCGGGATCCCGACAGAGCCGCACGTGAAAAACTTCCTCGAATGCATAAAGTCTCGTCAGGAACCCAACGCGCCGGTGGAAGTGGGCCATCATGCTGTCACCGGCCCGCATCTTGCCAACATGGCTCTGAAACAACAAAAACGAGTTGAGCTGAATGGTCTTGGATCGATCGCAAAAAACGACGGCTAGACCTATAATCAACTTCTGTATAACTTTTTACTGGTCTGAAGGGAGAGGTAAACGAAATCGAGCTCCTCCCTTCAGCTCCGGAATTAGCCCTTCAAAGTTAGTCAAGCCCACTAGACCCTTATTTTGATGTAATGTTAGCCTACACAAATCACTGAGGCAGTGTTGTATTTCAATTCGAAATAATTCTTAAAAACCCGGTCTTCAAATAGCGCCTATCTCTCAGTGCTTATCACGGCAAGCAAAAATAGGCCGGGCGGAAAAAGATATTTCTCTTATTGGATGGCATGCTAATTGCCTTTTTAGCTTAGAAGAAAGTTAGGTTAATGCCCATAAAACATTAGAGAGAAAGAAGTCCGGAGCCGCGTTGAGATTATGAACTTTCTTGAGACTCTCATTGAAATATTGTTGTACTTACCGATTCTTATCATTCCGATTGGATTGCTCTTCTGGTACGCGTTCGTCGCGAGAGGCAGAAGTGAGAAGGCCGAACTGACAGCGGAGAAATCCGAAGAGCGTGATGTCTGAGTAACCCCACACCTTCCTGCGACCTGATTTCTTGAATAACTTTATCTCAACTATTTCGCGATCTCGATAAGATAAATGAGAGTATGTCTGGCGTACCGACATCCGCCTCAGATGACGAAGCCCGTTTCGGCAGAGGAAATCAGACAATCAGCGTCGTAAAAAGCAGACGTCGTGGTTGAGCTACTTACCGGCTGAGTCCGTTCGATAATCGCGCCACAGCCAGCGCAGCGAATCAGGTAGGATCGCGCGCCCGTGCTTATCGCTGTGAAAGCCGTTACCGTATTCGAACTTGTAATCGTAGCCGGCAAATGCCAGAGCTTTGGCCATCTGCTGATTGGCGAGCGGCCAATTGCCGTTACGATTGTCCAGGTCATTCGATCCGTCCTGCAAAAAGATGCGAATGGGTTTTTTCGGTGTTTTGCGGATGAGTGCGGGGTAGTTGTGACCGCCTTCGCGCATTGTCGGGCCGTTAGCGATATTGACGAAGCTGCCTACCCACGACAGCACTTTGCTGAATTCGTTCGGACGTTCCCAGGCCACTGTCCACGCGCAGATCCCGCCGCTGCTGCTGCCTGCGATCGCGCGGCTCGCCGCATCTTGACGAAGTTTATATGTTTTCCCGACCTCCGGCAGGATCTCTTCAAGCAGGAAACGGGCGTATTGGTCGCTCAACGTATCATATTCAAAACTTCTGTTTCGCTTGCCATCCGCCTTCACCCCTGGTGCGAGGAAGATGCCGATTGTCACGGGCATATGGCCTTTCGCGATCAGATTGTCGAAGACAACCGGCGCGTATTTCTGTGCATTCTGCCCATCTTGAAAGACCATAACGCACGCCGGTTCTTCAGGTTTGTATTGCGCGGGAGCATAGACCCACCAGTCGCGCGTCGTGTCTTCGAAAATTTTGCTAGACCATTTCGGCATCTGGGTCAATTTACCTTGTGGCACGCCGGTATTTTTGCGGCTGTCGGGATGTGTCGAATAGACTTCGAGGTTGCGATCCTTAAACTTTTGATCGCCGATCTCATAATGCCATATCATCGCTCCTCCCCACGGTAACCCGGCGATTCCGCAATAGAGATCGGTACTCCCTATCCTGGTCAGAGGCAGGCTGAATTTCCCATCGACCGAGACTACACGCGGTTCGGATTTTGCGCCCGGCGCTTCGATCGCCCAGACAACCGCCAATTCATCGATGATCGCATCGGCGCCCGCCCGCAAATCAGCGTCTTTGAAATATGCACGTATCCTGCGGGCGACCTGTTCTGCTTCCGCGCCGCGCGGATTCGCGGCTATCGCGGCGCTAAGCGATTTCGGTGATTCATCCTGAATAGCGATGGGGATGAACGACGAGAGCAAAGTGAGAACCAAGAAAATCCTCGTAGTCATCATTGTTTCCTCTTAGTTTTTCTTCGTTTTCTGTCGATGTGATGATAATGATTGGTGAAGCAGTGCAATCTATCACGAAACTGCAGTATTTCAAAAGTTAGGCCCCTGTGCTATCTTTTGCATCGATCTATTGTCAAACAATAATTCAATATAAAGAGGAAATCTAAGAGGAAATCTAAGAGAGGAAAATGTTCTTATTTTCCTGTCGTACAAGTTCCTACGTGTCAGGAGTCATATGTCGCGAATGATCAAATTCCTGATCTGCGGCCTTTTTGCCATCGCCGTCGTCTACCAGGTGATCACGTGTCAGCCTCGCGCCGCTGCGCAATCTCGCGTTGATTTCAAACGCGACGTCGAACCGATCTTTGCTCAGGCATGTCATCAATGCCACGGCGCAAAGCGAGTTCTGGGAAAATTGCGTCTTGATAACAAGGGTATGGCTATGAAGGGAGGCTTTTCAGGTCCCAGCATCCTGCCGGGGAACAGTAAGGAGAGCAGGTTGATGCAGCGGATCCTGGGTGAAGGCGATGAAGTTCAGATGCCGATGGGCGGGGACCCGCTCAAACCCGAGCAGATAGAGTTGATCCGTAAATGGATCGATGAAGGCGCGCATTGGCCTGATTCCGTGGAGAAAGCCGAAATCCCCTGGCATTGGGCATACATCAAACCGCATCGACCCGAATTGCCAGGTGTCAAAAACAAGAGCTGGGTGGGCAATCCGATTGATGCCTTCATTCTGGCGCGACTTGAAAGTGAAGGTTTGCAGCCGTCGCCGGAAGCGAATAAAGCCATATTGCTGCGCCGCGTCTACCTGGACCTTACCGGGCTGCCTCCCAGTGTGGAAGAGGTGGATGACTTCCTGGCTGACAGCTCGCGTGATGCCTATGAGAAAGTAGTTGACCGATTGCTCGCGTCGCCCGGCTATGGCGAGCGGTGGGCCCGCCCGTGGCTCGACCTCGCACGTTATGCCGACTCAAATGGATATGAGGCCGATCATCCCCGGGTCATGTGGAAATACCGCGATTGGGTGATCAACGCCCTCAACCGGGATATGCCCTTTGATCAATTCACCATCGAGCAGACCGCCGGAGACATGCTTCCCGGTGCGACGACCGATCAACGTATTGCGACGGGGTTTCACCGCAATACGATGGTCAATATGGAAGGCGGGATCGATCCCGAAGAAAATCGCTTTGAAATATTGGTCGATCGCGTTAACACGACGGCGACCGTATGGCTGGGATCGACCATTGCCTGCGCCCAGTGCCATAACCACAAGTACGACCCATTTTCGCAAAAAGAGTACTATCAATTGATGGCCATCTTCGATAACTCCGAATATAAAATCGATGGTGGTACACATAGCCGGCACGTTTACGAGCCGCAGTTGAGCCTGCCTACCACTGTTCAGGCGGCGAAACAGAAAGTAATGGAAGGGGAATTGAAACGGCTAGAAACGAAGCTCAAGCAGCAAACGCCGGTGCTCGATGCCGCGCAGGTGAAATGGGAAATCGGGCAAATAAACGAAAAAGATGACTGGACCGTTCTCAATCCCACCGAGTTGGCTTCTACCGGGGGCGCAACGCTGAAAGAGCTGGGAGACGGATCGGTCCTCGTGAGCGGGGCGAAGGCCGAGCAGGATATCTATACGGTCACCGCCAGGACGGGGTTGAATGGGATCACCGGCATCCGCCTCGAGGCTCTCCCCGACGAAAGTCTGCCGAAAGGCGGACCGGGGCGCGATCCTTATGGCAATTTCTTTTTGACAGGAATTGAAGTCCTCGCCGCCCCGATCTCAGGGGCAGCTAAACGGGCGGTCCGTTTCGATAAAGCGCTGGTGGACGATGCGGCATATGGAGTTGCCGTCAAGGAGTTCTTCGGCGGCGAATCCGTAAATGTCGCTACCGATCAACCGCCCGGATGGTTCGTCAATGCGACAAACGATCAGACGCGGCTTGCGCGTCAGGGAGTCTTTGTCCCCGAGAAGCCATTTGGATTGGAAGGGGGGACAATTCTGACGATCGGGTTAAAACATCTGGGTGGATCGCTCAATCAGGGCATCGGCAGGTTCCGCCTATCTGTGACGACTGACGCAGAGCCGGGCCGCATTGTGGGCATACCGGCGCGCATGCGCCAGATACTTGCGATCCCGGCGGATTCCCGCACGAAGAAACAGGCCGAGGATTTATCCGGGCAATTCCGCGCAGTTACCCCTCTGCTCAAGTATGAGCGGGAACGGATAACGCAATTGAAAAAAGATATGAGGGCCCTGGGTATAGTTACTGCGCTGGTGATGCAGGAGCGCAATTCGCCCGGCCCCCCTTCGACCTTCATCCGCGAACGAGGAAGCTTTTTGAATAAAGGCGAGCAGGTCTTTGCGGCGACGCCGGCGGTGTTAAACCCGGCTGTGTTAGACCATGATACGGAAAAGGCGCCGATTAATCGGCTGGGATTGGCGCGCTGGCTGGTCGATGAAGACAACCCTCTGACTACGCGCGTGACCGTCAACAGATTCTGGGAGCATATCTTTGGCCGCGGCCTCGTCGAAACGAGCGAAGATTTTGGCACCCAAGGCGAGCCTCCGACACATCCCGAGTTGCTGGATTGGCTGGCAGTAGAATTCATGCAGCCGACCTGGGGGAAGGCTGGAAGCGGTTCGGCGGAGCGGGGAAGCGGGCCGAATAAACCCCAATCCGCAACCCGCGATTCCCGGTCACAAGCCTGGAGCATGAAGAGGCTGATTCGATTGATCGTAACCTCGTCAACCTATCGCCAATCGTCTGCGACAACTCCCGCATTGATCGAAAAAGACCCATACAATCGCTTGCTGGCGCACGGTCCGCGCTTTCGTTTGGAGGCCGAAATGATACGAGACGTTTCATTGGCCGCGAGCGGATTGCTGAGCCGGAAAATCGGAGGGCCGAGCGTTTTTCCTTATCAACCGGAAGGTATCTGGAATAATCCATACAGCTCGGAGAAATGGATACTCAGTAAAGGTGGTGACCGCTATCGGCGCGGTCTCTATACGTTCGTTCGTAGATCTTCGCCATATCCCGCGATGATGACCTTTGACGCGACGAGCCGCGAATACTGCACGGTGCGCCGCGTACGCACGAACACGCCCTTGCAGGCATTGACTATGCTGAATGACGAAGCCGCCATGGAGGCGGCGCGTGCATTGGCGCAACGTATGGTCACCATTCGCGGAAAGAGTATCGATGAGCGAATAATCCATGGGCTGCGATTGTGTGTTGCGCGAATGCCCGATCAGAAGGAGGTGGGACGATTGGTCGAGTTGTATCAGCAGCAATTGAGTTATTTCCGATCACACAAGACGGAGGCTGATAAGATCAATGGCGATCTGAAGGCATCGGCAAATCATACCGATGCCGAGCTGGCGGCGTGGACGATGGTGGCCAATGTGTTGTTGAATTTAGATGAGACGCTGACCAAGGGGTGAGATAATGAACGATCGAAACGAACAATTGCAACAGTTTACGCGCCGCCACTTCTTCAGGCAAACGGGGTTTGGCATCGGAGCGATGGCCCTTTCGTCACTGTTCGGTGAAAAGATTTACGCCGGCGACGAAAACCCAACGCCGCGAGGACCGCATTTCCCGCCGAAGGCCAAAAACATCATCTACCTATTTATGGCCGGCGCGCCGTCGCAGCTCGACCTCTTCGATCACAAACCCAAACTCAAGCAGTATGACGGGCAGCCGATTCCGGAGGATTTCATCAAGGGTGAACGGTTTGCTTTCATCAAAGGAACCCCGCAATTGCTCGGCTCTCCGTTCAATTTCAGGAAGTGCGGTAAATCGGGCAACGAACTATCCGAATTACTGCCCAATCTGGCTGAGCACGCGGATGATATCGCGATCGTACGAACGCTTCATACGGCACAGTTCAATCACGCTCCCGCGCAGATTTTTATCAACACGGGGCACCAGATACCCGGGCGGCCGAGCTTCGGATCGTGGCTGATGTATGGTCTGGGAAGCGATAACAAAGACCTGCCGGGCTTTGTCGTTTTGCTTTCGGGAGAGAACAATCCAGATGGCGGCAAATCATGCTGGGGGAGCGGATTTTTGCCTACTGTGCATCAGGGCGTGGAGTTCCGTTCGAAAGGTGAGCCGGTGCTCTTCGTCGGCAACCCCGATGGAATGGAGAATGAGGTACGCAGATCGTCGCTCGATGCGATTCGCGACCTCAATAAGATGCGGCTCGACGTGACGGGCGATCCCGAGATCGACACGCGCATCGCCGCTTATGAGCTGGCCTACCGCATGCAGACGAGCGTCCCCGAATTGACCGAAATCTCGAAAGAGCCGGCCAAGATTCACGAGATGTATGGAACTAGGCCGGGCGAAACTTCGTTTGCCAACAACTGTCTGCTCGCGCGCCGCCTGGTCGAACGCGGCGTGCGATTCGTCCAGCTTTATCACTGGGGATGGGATACTCACGGGAATTCGGTCGGCACGGACATCGTCGGCAAGCTGCCGCGCATCTGCCGCGAAACCGACAGACCGATTGGCGCTCTCCTCACCGATTTGAAGCAGCGCAACCTGCTGGATGATACGATTGTGATTTGGGGCGGCGAGTTCGGCCGCACGCCAATGAACGAAGCCCGCAATGGTTCGAAACTCCTGGGCCGCGATCATCATCCGCGGGCATTCTCCGTCTGGCTGGCTGGCGGCGGGATTAAACCCGGAGTGACTGTGGGTGAAACCGACGAACTGGGTTATAACCCGATAGCCGATCCGGTCGACGTTCACGATCTGCACGCGACCATCCTGCACCTCATGGGTATCGATCATTCGAAGCTGACCTACAAGTTTCAGGGGCGCGAGTTCAGATTGACCGACGTACACGGAAATGTTGTGAACAAGCTGTTGGCTTAACCGCAATCGGGAGAGCAATTGAGAACATCGTCCTCGATAAGATCGGGTTGGCTTGCGAGTTCGCTTTACACATCGTGCAGATTTATCGGAAACTGACCGAGCGAATATGTCCTGAGCAAGAATTTGTTGAGCGAATGGGCAATGACTAATGACCAATTCAATTAATCAAATGGCACGAAAGGAGCCGCTGATGTCTGAATCAAACCGTTCTCGGAGGGAATTCATCACCCAAACTACCACTATAGCTGCGGGCGCGGCATTTACTGCTGCCAGCTGGAACAAAGTGCTTGGCGCTAATGATCGTGTGCGGCTTGGTGTCATAGGCACGGGTAATCGCGGCTCTGACGTGATGAGCGTGTTTCTGAAAGAGGCCGATGTGGAAGTCACCTCGATTTGTGACTGCTATGACAAACATCTGAATAATGCTCTCAAAATGACGGAGGGCAAGGCGAAGACCTATACGGATTATCGCGCGCTGCTCGACTCCAAAGATGTGGACGCGGTACTGGCCGCCACGCCAGATCCCTGGCATAAGCAGATGGCGATCGACGCTTGCAGGGCGGAAAAAGATATTTATATCGAAAAGCCGCTCACCTTCTCGATTGAAGAGGGCCACGAGATCGTAAAGGCAGTCAAAGCGTCGAACCGGGTGTTGCAGGTAGGGCTGCAACAGCGCAGCGGCGAGCATTACAAGATCGCCAAGGAAGAATATTTCGAAAAAGGCAAACTCGGCAAGGTCACGCTGGTGCGCACGTGGTGGCATGGCAACGGGTACCATCTGCGGACACCGAATTTCACCGAACAGCCTGCCGGTCTCGATTGGAAGGCCTTCCTCGGACCGGTGAAGTTCCGGCCATTCGATGCGCATCAGTTCTATAACTGGCGAGCCTATCTGGATTTCGGCGGAGGGCAGATCACCGACCTCTTCACGCACTGGATCGACGTGGTGCATTGGTTCATCGGTGAAGATTTGCCGGTTGCTGCGACGGCGGCAGGCGGCGTCTTTCATTACAACGATGGGCGCACCGCTCCCGACACTATCTCGATTCAACTTGAATATCCCGGCAAATGGGTGGCCACGTTCGATGCGACGCTCGTTCCCGGCGCGCGCGGGGCGGCGATCGAGTTTATGGGCTCGGAGGGAAATTTGTATATCGATCGCGGCGGGTTCAGGTATCAGGAAAAGGCCGTTCGTGGCGGACCGCCGGCGGAGCCGGTCGTGCACAGAAACACCAAGTCTCTCGAACAGCAGCACGTCAAGAACTTCGTCGCATGCGTCAAGTCCCGTCAACTGCCAAATTCCGATGTCGTCAGCGGACATCGTTCGGCTCTGGCTTCCCACCTGGGGAAGATGGCTTACCTGCAGAAGAAGCGCCTGACGTTCAACCCGATCAGCGAAAAGGATCACATCTTGAACCCCAATATGGCGAAAGCTCCGGCGAAAGCCAGCGATCCGGATAAGTAAATTGCTGAGGAGGATGGGGAGACCGATGTCTCCTCATCTCCTCTCTCTCCTACCCTTCACCCCACCAGATTCAGGCCGGCCAGGCCACTTCACTTTACCGCGGATTACATGCGAATACAGCAGTCGCCCCCCGCACACCAATTTTTGAACATGTTCAGAATTTCTCTTGACTCGAACCTTCGTCCGGGAATAGGATATGTTTCGAACATGTTCAAAAGCGTTGTTTGCCGGCAGAGGTCGTTTGCAAGAAGAAAGGGGAAGATATGAATTTGAGCATCTTTACTTATCTGGTCTATCTTGTGGTGAGTATCTCGATGACGATCTGGGTGGCGCAGACGCTCTACAAAAACGGGCGCTATTTCCTGATTGATGTCTTTCAGGGCGATTGGGCGATGGCCGATTCGGTCAATCGATTGCTGGTCGTGGGTTATTATCTGATCAATTTGGGATATATCTCTTTAATGCTGAAACTGGGTTATGCCGTTCCAGACATGACCGGAGCGATCGAGGCGTTGTCGGAAAAAGTCGGCATGGTGCTTGTCGTATCAGGCGTAATGCACTTCTTCAATCTCTACATCTTCAGCCGTATTCGCCGTCGCGGGACGCTGGACCGGGACAATCAAAAGGTTCTTCCAGACCGACAGGCGAAGGTCGAGAGCGTATCCCGGGAAATAACGCAAAAACCGTTTTATCGATATCAGTCGATAGAGGCTCAGGATTGAAACACTTTTCCAATGAAAAAGAGAACCGTCGATAGAAATAGGCGAGAAGATGCGCATCCACCTGCTAAAAAAAGTGTAGAGACCAGATCGCTCATCCTCGAAACGGCGCTGGAGTTGTTGACCGAACGCGGATACGAAGCGACGACGATGCGTGCGATCGCTGAGGAAGCCGGCGTTGCGCTTGGGAATACGTACTATTACTTCCGCTCTAAGGAGCATCTGATCCAGGCATTTTATGACAGGTTGCACGAACAGCATCGGGAGACCTGTATGCCGATTATGGAGCGCGAACACACGATGAAAGGAAGGCTGCTCGCTGTCATGCGGCAGATCCTGGCCAATATGGAGCCATATCATCAATTTGCCGGCGTTCTTTTCCGCACGGCGGCAGATCCGCACAGCCCGCTCAACCCTTTCAGTCCTGAGTCAGAGTCCGTCCGGAAAGAGAGCATCGAATGGTATGCCGAGGTCTTGAAGGGAACGAAAACAAAGGTCCCCGCCGATCTGGCCAGGGAACTACCGACGTTGCTCTGGCTCTACCACATGGGGGTCGTGCTGTTTTGGATTCATGATCGGTCGGCGAAACAGGTTAAGACCTGGCGGCTGATGGAACATACCGTGGAGATCATTGCGCGAATGATCTCGATGGCCAGCCTGCCGCTGATGTATCCGCTTAGAAAATCCACGCTTCAGCTGCTCGCGGCTTTACGCGATGATACGGCCTAATAAGGGATTGTGAGTAATGTTATCTCTCGTCAAACCAAGCGATGAAATGATCGATGTGCTGCTCAGGCAGTCAGGCAGTGAAGACCTCTCTTATCATTTCGTGGGAGCGACGCGCGGGTTATGTGAGCCGCCGGATGGTTATGATGGCGATCACAATCGTATCTGCCTGGGGACAGGGGAGCGAGTTTTTACGGCCGCGTGTTCGGCTCTGCGACGATGGCGCATGTTCGAACTCGGCTGGGTCGAGGTATGCAATCCGGATGCGCCGATTCAACCCGGTACGGTCGTGTCGGTGGCGGCGCATTGTTTCGGGTTCTGGTGGTTAAATATCTGTCGCATTATTTATGTAATCGACAAGCCCGGCAATATCCGCAAATTCGGGTTCGCGTATGGTACGACAGGCCATCACGTCGAACGCGGTGAAGAGCGATTCACTATTGAATGGCATGATGCCGACGATTCGGTTTGGTACGACATCTGCGCATTCTCGCAACCTGCCTATTGGATGGTAAGGCTCGGGTATCCCCTGGCGAGGCGATTACAAATGAAGTTCGCGCGAGATTCGAAAAATGCGATGTTGCAAGCAGTCAGGGGTTGTGATTACGTGGATTGAAACGATATCCATCTGAAGGTAATGGCATTGAATTAAGATTCTGTGTGCCCTGAAGGCAGAAAGCAGTTGGCCATGTGACCGAACGCAGTCTTATGGATTCTGCTGGCGAATTCAGAAAATGAAATTATCGGCTCTTCGCTCCGGAGGAGCGTTATGTTTATAGAACATGGCAAGTAAATATCTACAGCTCCGCAGGAGCGACATATGATGCCGTTTATATGCCCCTCCTTCGGAGCTGGGGCACTATTACAAAAAAAATCTATAAATATATCGCGCCTCGTGGTGCTCCCGGATAAAGCGAACTCGCCAGCAGAATCTTATGAAGGGCATACCGATGGCTCAGCATGGAAAGGAGCAACGTTTCGCGGCATGAAAACTTGCAAAATCGTACTTGTACATCCGCGCGACCCGAACAACATCGGCGCGGCCGCGCGGGCAATGAAGAACTTCGGATTCCACGAGCTGGTGGTCGTCGCTCCTTACCAGCCGGTTTGGGATGAAGCGGTATCGGCTGTGAACGCACAGGATGTGCTGTCTCGCGCGCGTGTCGTCGGGACGCTTATCGAGGCCATCGCTGACTGCACGCTGGTTATCGGAACGGCAGACCGTTTGCGTGTCGAACAGAAACAGAATATATATGCGCCCGCAGATCTGAGCCGTGAGATACGCGATGCCGGCCATCGGCTGGCGATGGTATTTGGCCAGGAAAAGCATGGATTGACCAACGACGACCTCAGCCATTGCCATCGCGTGATGAGTATACCCACACAAGCCGGCTGCCCTTCGATGAATTTGGCGCAGGCAGTTGCGGTCTGCTGTTATGAGCTGATCAGGGAAGAAGCCAATTGCACTTCTCAAGCGGTTGACCGTGCTTCCGCGGGAACCGCTGAAATTACACTGCGTCTATCGCTTGACGTTCTTCAGCGGATCGATTTCATCCTTCCCGGTAATGAAGAGACTTTGACGCGCCGTTTGCGAAGCAGTTTATTACGCTACAACCTGAGCGAATACGATATGGAAATGCTCTGCGGAATTTTGACTAAAATCAGGACCGGGTTGAATAAAAGCTGAATTAACGGCAACTTATTTTCACGACTCCGGCTAGCCGCACTTCGAACCGGCATCCCGGAGCAGCATTTTTCCACTTCACCTGCGCGCCGATCAGGTTTGCGCGTGAACGAATATTGGCGATCCCGTGCCCGGTGAGGTTCATCGACAGTCCATCAAAACCGATTCCATCATCTTCAATTACAATCACCAGTTCCTTCGTCTCTTCAATTCGCACGAGCATCGTTACATTGCGGGCTCGCGCATGCCGGCTGATGTTGTTCAACGCTTCCTGCACGATCCGATAGAGCTGTATCCTCTCGATATGCGAGAGGCGAAGCCGGTCTTCCAGCTCGGGATCGCAGATGAACTCGTAGGCGAACTTCTGTTCAGACGGCAGATTCGTCACGACATCGTTAAGCGCCCATTCGAGCGCGGGCAGAAAGCCGATATTTTCCAGCGCCGAGGGACTGAGGTCTTCGCAGATGTGCCGGATTTCACTCGATATGGATTCGATTTTCCGACGGAGCAGGGAAGGCGAGATCTCGTCCTCCTTGGAAGCAGGCATCTGATCCGTCAAAACGAGCAGGTGGCGCAGATCCGAGAGCGTTTGATCGTGCAGATCGCGCGCGATGCGGCTGCGTTCGGCTTCCGTTTCGTTGGCCAGGCGCAATCGCGTCTCGTGCAACTCGGCATTGGTCTCCTCCATCGCCCGGTTCACCCGCACGAGTCTCCTCTGCTGGCGAAATGCCAAGACGGCCGCGGTCACGGCGATTGTGAGCAATGAGGCGAGCAGGAACGTCCACCATGGGAATGGCGCATCTCCTATGCGGACTCTCACCGTTAGCGGCGCGGAGTAGACGAGATCGCGGCTGATCGCGCGGACAACTATGGTATATGCGCCCGCTTTCAATTCACGGGCAGCGTACGAAGACTCACGCGTCGGTAACTTGTTCAATTGCTGCCCGCTGCCGTTTTGTAGAATGAATTCGTATTGGAACTGGCTGAGAAATGTCCGAGTGCCGATTCCTGTGACCTCGAGCAGAAAATGTTGCAGTGGATAGTTCAATAGTAGTTCCGTCGCCAAGTCGTCAGCCGGATAGATTCGATCGGCGACGAGCCGGGTGACCTGTAGGCGAGGCTCTACCTGGCTCGGGCGGTGACGTACGATTCCGCGGTTGGTCCCGATCCACAACTCCTGGTTTTGCTGCGCAAGTGCAAAGACCTGTTCCGATGTCAGACCCTGCTCGGTGTCGAAGCGAGCCGTTATATCATCGCTGGGTATGAATTTGATGAGGCCCGAGTTCTGCGTTGCGCACCAGACGATTGCGCGCGCCGGATCTTCCGATTGGACCATCAGTGCGCGCACATCTATGTCGGGTTTGAGTTCGCGTATCGAATCCCCCTGCCGGAGATAGAGACCTTGCGACGTGCCGAGCCAGATTTTGTCGCCGGCGATCCGAATGGCTCGTATTGCGGGGTCTGAAAATTGTTTTTTGGGAAGTATGTAAGAGGTCGTTTGGGAACCGTCGAAGCGCACTAATTCGCCGTCTATTGTGCCGAACCATAACGCCTTGTCCGCTTCGACGGCAAAACAGATAGCGCCCTTTGCCGGTTTATTGTTCCAGACCGGAGTCTGTCTATTACCTTCCTGGGTCGCTTCAAGCTTCTCGATGCCGCGCCCGAAGATCGCCGCGTAAATCGCGCCCCGGAAGCCGGCGAGCGCACGCACGCTCTCCCTCGATTGAGATTTGGCCGGATCAGCGGTAGGTTCGGTCGATTGGAGGATATCCGTAATTTCATCTGTGATGGCGGGTTCATCAGGCGCCGTCGAGAAATGTGAGAATCCGGGCGATTCTTTCGATTTGAGAAAAACTCCGCTGTCCGTGCCGACCCAAACCGCGCCCTCGGCGTCTTCCTGCAGCGCGTAGACAGCACGGCCCTGCAGTTCGATCACTTCAGACCAGACGCCGCGTTCATCACCGTTCACGCCGGGCACCAATCGGAAGAATCCCCGATTGGTGCCGCAATAGGTCTCTCCGGCAGATGTGTGAAGCAACGCTCGAATGAAATTGCTCTGCGGGTTATTGCTGACATTTTCTGCGCGAAAACTGTCTCGGTCGTAACGGCAAACGCCACGGTCGGTGCCGAACCAGACTATTCCCTCGCGATCCCGAAAGATTGTATTGATATGATCGGAACGTAAACCTCCCGCCGTTCTCTCATAAGTCAGCTGCTCGATCTGCTTCGGATCGTCACCCTCCAGTTTGAGGAGGAAGGCGCCTTTTTTGTTGGTTCCCACCCACAATTCACCATCGCCGCCGTGTAAGGCGTTGATTGCGCCTGTCTTGATCGAGGATTTCCTCAATGACCCATTTTTCAGTGCCCACAATCCGCCACTTTGCTGGTTCGACTTCTCTCCGATCCAAATCTGATCTCCGCCGGCGAACAACGAGGTGACGAAGAATTGCCGCGGCTGCCGAGCCGATGCCTCACGCAGTTCGGTACCATTGTTTATCAGCACGCCGCGCGCCTTCGATCCGATTATCAGTTCGCCCGATTGAGTGAATGAGGCCGCATCGAGCGGCAGCGCCTCGTCCTCTTGATTGGCCGATCTGAGGAGAGGCTGAGCATTACGATCGATTCGGGTCGCGCTCCAATAGCTCGATGAGCTCCCCTCGCTGCGCAGATCTTTGCCGGCGCTCTTGCGATAGCGGAGGATTTCACCCTGAGATGTAATAATCGCGATCTCATTTTGCGCGGAGACCGCTATTCCCGTCGCCGCCCGCCCGCGAGTCTCCGCGAGCGCTTCTGAGAGGTTGTTATGCAGCCGCGCGGCGCCGGCGTCCGTTCCTACCCATAGATTCCCATCTGCATCGAGCTGCAAGGCGAGAATTCGGCGTGAAGGGAGGGATCCGGGAAATGGAGCGACATTTCTTCCATCATAACTGACCAGGCCGTTGTCCGTTCCAAACCAGAGCAGACCTTTGGCGTCCTGGGCGATCGCGTTGACCCGATCCGATGGCAGGCCGTGAAAAATCGTCACTGCCCCCCAGCGATGAAGATTGAGAGTGACTTCATCGGTGACCGGGACAGACGTGGGAGTAGCGATCGTGGCCTTCTGTTCGGGTGGTTGCCCAACTGCGGGTTGAACGGGCGGGGGTGATTGGGAGAAAACCGCAGTGACGGTTAGCAGGAATAATATACATGAACTAATTTTAACAACGCTTGATCGAAGCACAATTTGTTCAATATTTATGGCCACTTAAATGGGTAGACTGACCATTCTTCCTCAGGGTGGTCGAAGTTTTTCATTTTAAAAAACTATTTAGCCGGCTGTTTTTTCTCACTGGCTTGCTCGGCCACAAATTTCTTGCGATCTTTTTCGAGCCATTTATCCAGCTCGGCATTCGCTTTTGCCAATTCATCTTCATTGATCAAGCCGCGTTTCAAAGCTTCGAAGTAGGCGCGCGTGCGGATGTTGAATGCCATTTTGTCAAAAGCCTCGTCGGCCGTCCCCTCAGAACTGAAGGGGAGAAGTTTTTCATAGAGGGTGGTCAGCCGGCTCTCGACTCCCCGCAAACTTAGGTGGCATTTACGTGCGATCGCCCAATTGGATAACCCGAGTGCTAAGTAATAGAGAGCCTCCGCTTCGAAGTCTGTCAGGAGCGGTTGTGTGAATGCATCTTTAAAATTCGGATCGATCATATCCGCGCCGTCTTCCAATACCGCGGCGACGAACCGCAGAAAACGGGTTTCCGGATTATTTTTATCGATGAAGCCGTAAGCCGGCTGGGGTTGAACGCTGTGAACGATCTTGCGGATTTCGTTGATGTATATCTCGTGCGGGAATTGTGTCCAGAAGATTATCCGCGCTTGCGGAAAACCCTTCCAGATCGCGCGCGCCGCTTTGACACCTGATAGGCCGGGCATCTGAATGTCCAGTACGCAAAGCTGGGGTCGGTCCGAGAGAGTCATTCTGACTACGCTATCACCGTCGGGGGCTTCCAGGATGGGGCGGTAATCCGGGAACTCCCGATCGAGTAGCTCACGCAGGTACGCTCGTTGGGCGACATTATCTTCAGCAATTATAATCGACATATAATTCAGTACCTTACCTGTTAAACGTTGGGGAGATCATAATTCAGCGTCGGCCGATTGAACAGGAGTTGATCACTCTCAATAAGCTGTGGGTATCCACGAGTTTGCAACGAGATAGTGCTTGATTTCGGCACACCTTTCGGATACCATCGAATTTACTGGAGGTGGGCTCGCGCCCACCTTTTTTATCTGACCATTGTCTCCGGCGATTTTCAGCCTGAAATCACGGTCGAAGGAGGGTGGGTGAAGCTTGATTCGCGCGTCAGCGAGATCATCGAGCGAGTTACTGAGCGCGAGGGGCTTGAGCTGGTCCATGCCGAATTGAGCGGCGGGCGCGATTCAGTCCTGACCGTTTATATCGATAAACCGGGCGGCGTCACCATCGATGATTGTGCGGCTGTGAGCGAGCGCTTGAGTCTCATATTGGATGTGGAGGATGTGATTCCGCATCGGTACACGCTTGAGGTCGCCTCTCCGGGATTAGATCGGGGACTTTACAAGGAAGCGGACTACGAGCGCTTTGCGGGTCTCCCCTGCCACGTCAAGATTTCAGAGGCGGTAGCGGGACAGAGGAATTTTCACGGTAAGCTGATCGGTCTAGATCGCGAGGGAGAGGCCGCTGCGGTGGTTGAAGAGCCGAGCGGCACACGTCACCGGTTGCCGCTGTCGAAGATTGTGAAGGCGAATGTTGAGATTGAACCATAATAGTTTTCAGTTTTCAGTTTTCAGTTTTCACCTCGCTGGTGAATGCCAGCGGCTGAGAACTGAGAACTGAGAACTGAAAAACTAAAAACTGAAAACTGATTGTATGAACACACTAACTTCAATTGCCCAGAACATCGAGGTTCTAAGCAAGGAAAAGAAGATCGATTCGCAGCTCATCATAAGCGCGATCGAGGATGCTGTCGTCACCGCATCACGCAAGCAATTCAAATCGGGAGAGGATCTTCATGCGCGGTACAACCCCGACAGCGGGGCGATTGAGCTGTATGCGGTCAAGGTTGTAGTTGAAGATGTGGCGGATCCGGCGCGCGAGATGAGCGTCAACGAGGCTAATGTGGAGGTCGGCGAGGGCGCAGAGGTCGGTGATATGCTTGAGCTGCCGCGCCCTATGGAAGACCTGGGAAGGATCGCCGCCCAAACGGCCAAGCAGATCATCCTGCAGAAAGTCCGTGAAGCCGAGCGGAATAATGTTTATGAGGAGTACATTGGCCGCGTAGGCGAACTGGTCAACGGATTCATCAAACGTTTCGAGGGTGGGAAGGTGATCGTCGACATCGGCAACGGCATCGAAGCCGTGATGCCGAAGTCGCAGCAATCGCGCGCCGAATCGTTTACGCAGGGTGAACGGGTTCGCGTCGTCATTCACGATGTGAACCGCGAATCGAAAGGGCCGCAGATCGAGGTATCGCGTACGAGCCCGGAGCTGCTCAAGCGCCTGTTTGAGATGGAAGTGCCCGAGATATACGACGGCACGGTCGTCATCAAAGCGGCCGTCCGCGAGCCCGGCGAACGCGCGAAAATAGCAGTGGTCTCCAACGAGCGGGACGTCGATCCGGTCGGCGCCTGCGTCGGAATGAAAGGCTCGCGCGTGCAATCCATCATCCGCGAGCTGCGCGGCGAGAAGATAGATATCATCGAATGGTCGGAAGACCCGGCGATCTTCGCGGCCAACGCGCTTTCGCCCGCCAAGGTCAGTAAGGTAACGGTCATCGATTTCGACGATAAGAATCTTCAGGTCACGGTCGAAAACGAACAACAGAGTCTGGCGATCGGCAAACGCGGTCAAAACGTCAGGCTGGCGGCGAGGCTCGTCGGCTGGGCGATCGACATCCGGAGCGAGGAGGAGATGAAGCGCGAGATCGCTTCTCAGATGGAGCAGATGATCACGGCTGCCATCGTCCCTCTCTCATCGATCGAGGGCATATCGACGACCGATTCGGCTACGCTGGCCGAGCACGGAATCGAGACGATCGAGCAACTCGCTGAGGCGACCGTCGACGATGTCTCCGACTGGCTCGACCTCAGTATCGACGATGCGCAGGACTTGCTCGATATGGCGGTCGCAATTACCGATGCCCGTCGCGCACGGCTGAGCGGGGAACCAGATGCAGAACCGGGAGCGGCAACCGTTGCCGAGGAGGGTGCGGGCGAAGAATCAGTTGCTGCCCTGACCGGCGAAGCTGGTGAAGTTGAGGCTGGCGAAGTTACCGAAGATATTGAAGATATTGAAGAAATTGAAGAAATTGAAGATATTGAAATCTCCGGAGCCGCTGAGGCATCTGGAGGAGTTGCGCTGGAATCAGAATTGAATGAAACAGCTGGAATACATGAAACAGCAATAGACGAGCCAGATATACCAGAACTGGAACTGGACGAAGCTGATGAAAATAAGGTGGATAAACAATGAAGAGCCGAGCGGGCCGGACGAGTAAAGCTTAGGGTGAAAACGACTATGAAGCTCGGTTTTTATTGCAATTTGTTTGATGGGGGGCTGATGTGAATACGCTTCTGCTTTGAGTCGCCTGATTGTAGGAGAGCAGCGCGGGGCAGGAGTTTCAAAGCGTCAGCTCGAAACTCGTGTAGACCGTACGCGCGCTTTTCTGAAAGGGTTCGATGAGTAAGGTTAGAATTTACGATTTGGCGAAAGAATTAAAACTCGAGAGCAAGAAAGTGCTTGAAGATGCCCGGCGAATGGGTGTTG
This sequence comes from uncultured Acidobacteriota bacterium, assembly GCA_963796275.1. Lineage (GTDB taxonomy): Bacteria > Acidobacteriota > Blastocatellia > RBC074 > RBC074 > JAKEHZ01. The sequence continues at coordinate 1,150,798 of CAWCKY010000006.1, forward strand.
ACGTAAGCGTCCCGTCAAATACGCTCGATGATAATATCGCGGCGAAAATCCGAGAAATGTACTATCCGAAGAAGGAGCAGACGGCCATCCCTCAAAAAGCACGTTTGATCAAGCATCATCCGGCGGCGCCCTCGGCGGACACATCGCTGGCATCCCAGACAACCGACAACGCGACAGGACAGACCCGGGTTGAAACTCAACAATCTGCCGCTGCTCCACAGGCGGCGACGTCGCAGCCTGTTGTGCAGGCCAAAACCGCGGCTCAACCGGCTGTCAAATCAACATCGGTACAAGCTGAGGCGAGAAATCAACCTGTGATTAATGATTCGCCGAAGGCGCGGGTCGTTAAACTCGTTGCGCCGCAGCCCATTGTTCCAAAAGCCGAGCCGGCGCCCCAGCCGGAGCCGGAGCCGGAGCCGGCGATTGTTGAGGCCGAAATAGCCCCCGCACCGGAACCGGCGGCACCGGTGATCGCTCAACCGGAACTGGAAAAGAAGGAACCGGTCGTCGAGAAACCAGCTCCGGTCGTTCACGAGACGCCAAAACAGCACGCTAAGGTGGCGGCGCCTCCATCGCCGCCGGCTGTCTCCAGTCACGGACCGAAGTCGCCGACCGGGACGAAGGTTATCAAACTTGCGCCTCCCGCAGGTCCGTTGCCGAAACCGCAGCCGAGGCCGCAGCCACAGAAGCCGCCACAAAGGCCGCAGCAGAGGCCGCATCAGAAACCGATGCCGCCGGGTGCCCATCGAGAGAGAACGATCACCGCCAGATCGGGCGATCGCACTTCCGTCAACCCGCAGCTCAGAGAAGGCCAGCGCGAGGCGCGCGATAAGGAAGTCCACATACTGCCTTCCGGCGCGCAGCAGCGGACCGTCTACATCCCGCCGCAAAACCAGCGCCCTAAGGGCCGTCATCAGGTGCGGAAGGACAAAGAAGCGAAAGATAAGGAAGGGCAGCAGAAGATGGTACCCCGCCGCCAAGTTGCGGCAGGTCCCGCGGCGCGTCCGGTTCACACGGAATTTAAACCGGTCCGCATGGTCGAAGGCAGCACGGTGCGCGAGTTTGCCGAAAAGATCGATACCAAGCCTCGGGATATAGTGACGATACTCATGCATCGCGGGGTGATGGCGACTATCAACCAGACGATCAACCCCGATGTTGCGCGGGAGATCGGTAGAGATTATGGTTTCGATATTTCGTTCGGCGATTACGAAGAGATGATCGTCGAATCGGAGTTCGAGATCACGCCCGAAGCGATGGAAGACACCGATATGCGCGCCCCGGTGATCACGGTCATGGGACACGTCGATCACGGCAAGACCAGTCTGCTCGATGCAATTCGTGTGGCGCGGGTTGCCGAAGGCGAAGCGGGAGGAATCACGCAGCACATCGGCGCGTACTCGGTCGAGGTCCCGGACCCCGACAATAAATCGCGTTTGAGGCGCGTTGTCTTCCTTGACACGCCCGGCCACAAGGCCTTCACGATGATGCGCGCCCGCGGCGCCCAGGTCACCGACATCGTCGTGCTAGTCGTCGCCGCCGATGATGGTGTCATGCCGCAGACGATCGAAGCGATCGAGCACGCGAAGGCCGCTGAGGTGCCGATACTCGTCGCGATCAACAAGGTCGACAAGCCTGACGCCAATCCTGATCGCGTCAAGAAAGAGCTGGCTGATCGCGGCCTGTTATGGGACGGGTGGGGCGGCGAGACGACGATGGTCGAGGTTTCGGCGAAGAAGAAACAGAATATCGAGGGCCTGCTCGAGATGATTCTGCTGAGCGCCGATCTGCTCGAACTCAAAGCCAATCCGAGACGTATGGCGACCGGCACCGTGCTCGAGGCGCAACTCGATCGCGGCCGCGGCGCCGTGGCGACGGTTCTCATCCAGAACGGCACGCTACAGATCGGCGAACCGTTTATCGTCGGGAATTTTTTCGGCAAGGTCCGCGCATTGATGAACGAACACGGCGAGCGCGTTCAGACGGCTGGCCCGGCGACGCCCGTCGAGGTTCTGGGTCTGGAGGGAGTGCCGGCAGCGGGCGACCAGTTCCAGGTCGTTGATGACGTATCGAAGGCCCAACATATCTCGCAATTCCGCCAGACCAAGGCCCGCCAGATGGCGTTGGCGCGCTCGGCGGCACGCGGTCTCGATCAGCTGGCCGCACAGCTCGAATCGGGCGAGGTGAAGGAGCTGCTCGTTATTCTCAAAGCCGACGTACAGGGATCGGTCGAGGTGCTCAAAGACACTCTGCTCAAACTATCGACGGAAAAGGTCAAAGTGCGCATCATTCGCTCGGGGGTCGGGGCCATCACGGAGCATGACGTCCTGCTTGCGAGCGCGTCGAATGCGACTGACACCAGCGCAGCGACGGTCATCATAGGCTTCAATGTGCGGCCGGAGACGCGAGCCGATGAGGTCGCTAAACAGGAGAATGTCGACGTCCGCCTTCATTCCATCATCTACAAAGTCGAAGAAGAGATACGCCTTGCGATGCTCGGACTGCTCGATGCGACGCTCAAGGAGGTTGTCATCGGGAAGGCGGAGATTCGCAATGTAATTCGTGTTCCTAAAGTGGGATCCGTCGCGGGTTCGATGGTCATCAACGGAATGGTCAAACGTGGCGCGCATGCGCGTCTCATCCGCGACAATGTGGTCATTTTCGAAAGCCATATCGGGAGTTTGCGCCGCTTCAAGGACGATGTCAGCGAGGTGCAGCAGGGATTCGAGTGCGGAATCACGATCGAACGATTCAACGATTATAAACTCGGCGATGTGATCGAAGCGTACATCATCGAGGAAGTCGCTCCGACAAAATTGGATTAATGATTCGCAGATAGTCGGCTATGGCTGGAACTTAACTTCTGCGAACCGGCAATCCGGCAACCGATTATGCAATATCGTTCCCACAGGCTGGCTGAAGAGTTGAAGAACGAGATCAGTGCGATCATTTCTCAGGAATTACACGATCCGCGCGTCGGGTTCGCTACCGTGACTGAAGTCAAAGTCAGCCCGGATCTGCGATATGCCCGGGTTCTCATCAGCGTGTTTGGGTCGGCCGAGGAAAAGCAGCAGACGCTCGATGCTCTGACGGGCGCGACCGGTTTTATCAGGCGTCAGATAGGCGCGCGCATAAGGCTACGTTATACGCCGGAGTTGACCTTCGATTACGATGAGTCTGTCGAACGGGGCGACCGGATGATGCGGCTCATCGAGGAGGTCAACAAGGATTTAGGGGAAAATTGATGGTGTATTGCGGGAATTCACCAGAACAATCAATCGTGCGAAATGCAAATGCGGCAGAGAAATGCGATTTCTCTCTCTCCCCTGACCTCTTGATGTCTATGCCATTTTCGTGATGTTAAATCCCGCATTCCGATATGCATGATCGACGCTCCTGAATATGTTGGGACAGGTCATCGAACTTATTGAAAAGCACGGCCGCTTCGCCATCACATCGCATGTCAGGCCCGATGGCGACAGCCTCGGGTCTTCGCTGGCGCTCTGTTGGATATTGCGCGGGCTGAAAAAAGACGCCGAGGTGATAATGTGCGATCATGTGCCGCATGCCTACTCGAAACTGCCGGGCGCTGAAGACGTCCGCGTGGTGACTGACATCGACCGTGATTACGATGCGGTCTTCGTCATCGAATGCAGCGACGTCACGCGGCCCGGATTACCGGGATTGAAAGATCAATTCGTAGTAAACATCGATCATCATTCGACGACCGCCCTTTTCGGCGATATTAACTGGATCGATTCGACGGCCGCTGCGGTCGGCGAGATGATTTACAACCTGGCCAAAGCCATCGGCGCTAAGATCACATCTGAAATTTCCAGTTGCGTTTACGCCGCCTTGCTGACGGATACCGGATCGTTTCATTTCTCCAACACTACCGAACGCACATTTAAAATCGCGAGCGAGCTCGTACGACATGGCGCGCAGCCAGCCAAACTCTCGCAAGCTATCTTCTACAATTATCCTTACACCAAAGTCCGGCTCGTGGGAGAAGTGCTCTCGACGCTGGAGCGGGATGAATCGGGCCGGATAGCGTGGATCAAGATGACGAAAGATGTCATGGACAGGACCGGCGCGACCGAGGACGACTCCGACGGCATCATCAATTATCCGCTCACGGTCGGCGATGTCGAGGCAGTCGCCTTCTTCCGGGAATTGTCCAACTCAACTTACCGCATCAGCCTGCGTTCCAAGAACCGCGTAAACGTTGCGCGCGTCGCGGAACACTTCGGCGGCGGCGGACACTGCAACGCCGCTGGCTTCACCATCAAGGCCGGATACGACCAGCTCAGCCGCGAAGTCATAGCAAAGTTGAAAGAGGCGGTGACTAACGCCCCGGCAACAGTCGCGCGCGAAATCAAACCGAGATAAGGAAAGTTTTCAGTTTTCGGTTTTCAGTTGGAAGGTCTCGATCATCAATTGAAAACTGAAAACTGGTTACAGGGTCGCCGGATCAGAATCGGAAACTCAACCCAACGCGAAAGCTCGGGAAATGGTCGGCGCTGGCATAAAACAGCGGAATGTGATCTCGCACCTCAAAACGCGTTCCTACACTATCTTTGAACCAATAAGTTAATCCGCCGCCAAAATTGCCGCCGAGACCGTTGCAGCCGCCGATAGATGCGTGGCAACCGCCAAATAACGTAACTCCAGCAGTCACAAATGGCACCACTCTTTTTGACTTGCTCGCGTTCAGGAAGTGATATGACGGATTGACGGATACCAGAAAACCTGAATTACCGAAAACGCCCGGGCCGACAACGCCTATTTCACCGCCAATGCCGAATCCCTTAAAAAAGATTCCTTCTCCTCCGATGCCGGTATGCAGACTGACATGCTCTCCATTCTGGCTCACCAAAGGTGATGCGAAAGCATAGCCGTACCCCCTTCGCTCATTTGGGGATTGCGCAAAAGCTAGAGCTGGCGTTAGAGCAATAAAGATCAGCATCAATTTTATCATTGTCATATCCTTTTGGAGAACGAAAGATGTTTTGCTCATCTCACCGGAGTGCAAAGTTGATGCTTGGGAGAAGCGAGGAAGATTTTATTGTTCCCTTGTCTGCCGTTCTCCTGCTTCTTCCCCCAGCTCGTTCTGCTACCGGAAAGTAAACCCAACACGGAAACTGGGATGATGGCCAAACCCTGAATATATCGGGATCTGATCGCGCAGTTCTATGCGCATACCTATCCGATCCTTGAACCAATAAGTAATGCCTCCGCCGAAGTTGGCTCCGATAGCGCTCTCGCCGCGAAAGAATAGCGAGAATCCGCCTGTCGCAAACGGCACCAGCTTTCTGGACTTGCTCACGTTAATAAAGTGATAAGATGGATTAACGGAGAGCAGACCAAATCCATAATCAGATCTTGACCCGGACGGGCGGACATAACCTATTTCACCGCCGACGCCGAATCCACCGCGAATGAATCCTTCGCCCCCGACGCCGGCATGCAGCCCCGTCTCTCCGGCACTCGGACGAACCGTAAGCCCTGTGAATGCATAGCCGTATCCATTCCTCTCCTTTTGTGCGGGCGCTTGCGCGTAGGATAAAACAGGCATCAGAACAACAAACACAACAATCAGTTTTTTCATAATCACCTCCATCAGATCGTATTAACCATGTTTTTTTATCTCCACCACGTTTTCCGATTTGTTGGCAGAGCAATGCTGATGCCATTCAGGTGGGCGTTATAACAGAAGTGTTTATCATCAAGCTGAAGCGGAATGATGATAGAATTAGGAAAGAATCTCAGCCATTTGTCGGGTTTTTCCGGCAGGATGAAAATTCAAGCGGCGATTTTGCGTAAGCGCCACGCGGCTTGCCGAAATAAGACCATCAGGTTAGCATGCGGCTGATCTATTCACGCGATAGTCTCTCATCATACAAATAGGATCGAAAAATGAATCCATTTTTTGTCGGCATACGACAATTGAAATTGTTTTCCCTCGCGATTTTTATTACGGCAACGAGTTTCTTCCTGATTTCATGCCAACAGAAGACGTTTGATCCGATAGGTACCTGGCGCGGATTCGTCAAGAACCCTTCAGGTGAGGAGGTGGCGATCACCGTAGAAATAAAACGTGAAGGGGATCGTATATCAGGCTCGCTCGTCAATGGAGAGGAGCGAACTACCTCTACCAGCGGATCGATCGATGAAAACAGGCTCAAACTCCGCTACGATTTTTACGATGGCGAGCTGAATGTCGAGATCGACGGCGATGAGATGCGGGGAACGTTCGATCGCCAGTGGCAGAAGCAGACGCTCAAACGCGAACTGCGCGCGACTCGACAGAGCGAAGGGGCAGAAGGGGCAGGGGCATCCATTCAAAGAGCCGGGATCGGTACTAACCCGGACATTAACGGTGACTGGCTTCTGCGAGTGGGCGAGCCTCCCAAGCAGAGTTTCTGGCGCGCCACGTTTAAGCTGAAGGACGGAGCGGTGAACGGTACGATTATCCCGGTGAGCGGCGATTGGGGCGAATTTAGCGGAACCCTCGAGAATAATCAGTTAACCCTCAATCGGTTCGACGGTATCAACTCGCGCGTCTTGAAAGCCCAATTGACGCCTCTGGGCAAGCTCGAAGGAGATGTCGATTTGGGTCTCTTCGATCCTAAACGCAAATTTGTCGGTGAACGAATCGAGGCGGTGAACCAGGAGATCATTGCAGGTCTGCCCGATCCGAATAAATACACGCGAATGTCAAATCCAGCCGAACCGCTTCGGTTCAGTTTTCCTGATCTGGATGGGAAGGTCGTTTCATCGACCGATGATCGATTCAAAAACAAGGTCGTTGTCGTGTCTATTACCGGAAGCTGGTGCCCGAACTGCCACGAAGAGGCGCCAGTCCTGCAGGAGTTTTATAATCGTTACAAGGGAGAAGGGCTTGAGGTAGTAGCGCTGGCATTCGAATACACTGGCGATTCAGCGCGCGATTTGGAGCAGCTCAAAATATTCGATGAACGTCACAACATAAACTATCCAATTTTGCTTGCGGGTTCGACTGATGAAGGGGAAATAAACCGCAAGCTGCCACAACTCGTTAATTTCGGCGCCTATCCTACGACGATCTTCATCGGGCGCGATGGATTGGTGAAGCAAATTCATACCGGATTTGAAGGTAGGGCAACGGGAGACCGGTTCACGAAGCTGCGGACGGAGTATGAAGAATTGATCAAAGATTTGTTAGGCGGTGAATAATAATAGTTAATCAATTGAATCAAAAAGGAGAAATTGTAATGGCAAGCAAGATCAATCGGCGTGATTTTATTAAGCAGAGCGCCGCCACCGGCGCAGGGGCGGGGTTGACGCTGGGAGTGAATGATCACGCGCATGCATCGATCGTTGATTATGACCGCGGCGACACCCCGAACGGGCGCATCAACATCGGGTTTATCGGAGTCGGCGCTCGCGCGCAGCAGGTTCTGAGCGATGTGCTGGCGACGCCGGGTTTTGAGGTGGTTGCGATTTGCGATGCTTACCAGGGGCGTATTCAGCGCGCCACCGAGCGCACCAGCGGACGCGCGAAGATCTATAAAGACCATCGTGAGCTGCTCGCCGCGCCGGGCATCGATGCCGTCTATATCGGCACACCTGACCACCTGCACAAAGCGCATGCCATTGCCGCGCTCGAGGCCGGCAAAGACGTCTATATTGAAAAGCCGTTGACCTTTAAGATCGACGATGGCCTGGAGATCATTGCTGCCGTGAAGAAGACCGGGCGCATCCTTCAGGTTGGCAGCCAGAACATCAGCTCGCCCGTTCAGATCAAGGCGAGGGAGATAATCAGTTCGGGCCAGCTCGGGCAAATTACAATGATCCGTTCTACGACCAACCGCAATACTCCGGGAGGCGCGTGGATATATCCGATCCCTCCGGATGCCAACGAGCAGACGGTAAATTGGCAGATGTTTTCGGGCAATGCGCCGAAACAAGCGTTCAGTCTCGAGCGCTTCTTCCGCTGGAGGTGTTACAAGGACTATTCCGGGGGGATTGCGACCGACCTTTTCGTTCATACGATGACGACCATCCATTACGTCATGGGCGCACAGGCGCCGGACTGTGTCATAGCCACGGGCGATCTCTATCGCTGGAAAGATAGCCGCGACGTTCCTGATACGCTCAATGCGCTGATGCAATACCCAGAAGGGTTTACGGTGAACCTGAGCGCGACTTTCAACAACCAGTCGAGCGAACGGAGCATAGAGATACTGGGAACGAAAGGCACTCTCCTGATCGGGCGCGGTCTGACCTTAATACCTGAGGAGCCGATCGATGACAATGGATGGATAGTCGCGTCCTGGTCGCGCGCGCTCGAAGAGGCATACTACAAATCGCCGAAGGTTCGCAACACCGAGGTGTCACAGAGATGGGATCCGAAGGTTGTTCAAACGGAGGAGACATGGCGGGCTCAGGGGCGCAACTCGACAGCCCTGCACCTCGAGCAATTTCAGAAAGCGATCAAAGAGCGCAAACAGCCGGCAGAAGACGTCTTCGCCGGACATCGCGCCGCCGCCGTCGCGCATATGATCAATGCGTCAGCTTACCAGAAGCGGCCGGTTTTTTGGGATCGTTCACGCGATAACGTAAAGAGTTGAGTCAACAAAGAGCGCGAGCGTTAGCGGCGAGGCCGAATAATTTAGTCGCGCGCGCTAACGCTACCTATCTAGCGGTACCTGTTGGGAGGGTCACTAATGGGTAGATTGATATCTGCCATCGCCATTCTCTTCTCGATCGTCTCTTATCAACCTGTAAATGAGAACAATCTTGATGGATTGAAGCAGGAGGCCGCCGGTGAGGTGGACAAGATGCAATCCTTCACGCAACAGATGGTTGACCAGATATTCAGTTATAGCGAGCTCGGTTTTCACGAGTATGAGACGACCAAATACCTCACGGGCATCCTCGAGAAGAATGGCTTCAAAGTCGATCGCGGTGTAGCCGAAATGCCCACGGCCTGGGTGGCGACTTGGGGAAGCGGCAAGCCCGTTATCGCTTTCATTACTGACATCGATTGCATCCCCCGAGCTTCACAGAAACCCGGCGTGGCATATCACGATCCCATAGTCGAAGGGGCGCCAGGTCACGGAGAAGGGCATAACTCAGGGATGTCCGTCAACGTGACTGCGGCGATAGTGCTGAAACGATTGATGGAGAAAAATAGGATATCGGGCACGTTGAAGTTATTTCCCGGGGTTGCCGAGGAGCTGGTGGGGGCGAAAGCATTCTTCATCCGCGCGGGATTGTTCAAGGATGTCGATATCACTCTCGGTTCGCACGTCGACAGCGACTTCACGACTTCGTACGGACAGGGCGAAAGAAACAGCGGGCTTGTTTCGGTTCAGTATCAGTTTAGCGGTAAGGCCGCGCATTCGGCGGGCGCACCGTGGTCGGGCAGGAGCGCTCTCGATGCCGTCGAGTTGATGAACACAGCCTGGAATTTCAGACGCGAGCATCTGCGTCTACAACAAAGATCGCATTACGTGATAACCAACGGCGGCGATCAGCCGAATGTCGTGCCTTCGGAGGCTGCCGTCTGGTATTACTTCCGGGAAATTGACTATCCGAAGATCAAAGAGCTGTACGAACTGGGGAGTAAATTCGCACAGGCTGCCACGATGATGACTGAAACGACGGTGACGCAGAGAATCGTCGGATCTGCCTGGCCCTCGCATTTCAACAAGGTGGTCGCCGAGATACAGCATAAAAATATCGAAAAAGTGGGTATGCCGGAATGGAGCGAGGCGGATCAAACTCTCGCCAAGGCCCTGCAGAAGGAGATCGGGGCAAAGGTCGATGGTTTGAAGTCGAAGATCAAAGCGCTCGAACCTCCCAAGGATCCTCTCGGTGGCGGCTCGGATGACATCGGCGATATCTCGTGGAATTGCCCGACCGTCTACCTTCGTTTTCCCGCTAATATTCCGAATCTGCCGGGCATGCCTGGCCGAACGCCGTTGCGATGGCCACGCCGATATCACACAAAGGCGCGACCGCCGGAGCAAAGGTCCAGGCGATGACCGCGCTCGATTTTTTGCTCACACCGGAGTCGGTTAAACAGGCGTGGGAATATTTCCATAACGTGCAGACGAAGGATATCAAGTACCAGCCGTTGATCAATCCGGCGGATAAGCCTGCCATTGATCTGAATAAGGAGAAGATGGAGAAGTTCGCACCTCAAATGAAGAAGTTTTACTACGATTCGACCAAATACAAGACATATCTCGATCAACTCGGGATTCAGTATCCGACATTACGAAAGGAATAAGAACAAAAGAGAGTACGACTCCATCTCATCGATGACCCCAATATCGTAAATCCGAATTTTTGTATTCATTTTCAAATATTCGTTTCTTATTTTGTTGTCGCCGTCGAATTCATTGGTCCCGCACCCTTCAATTTCAAGTATTTACTGAAGATTTCTGTTTTATTCCCATTATCCGGCAGATTATTTTGAATGGAACGCATGTTGCTATATTTATAGACCTAAATATCCCATCGGAAAAAACAGTATTCAAAATTCCCATAGAATCTTGAGGAGGACGTATGAAGAAGGCACTCGGACGAGGCATATTAATTCTCGTAGCACTGATAAGTGTGTCCTGGCAGGCGCTCGCACAGACTACGGGAACGATTTCCGGAAGCGTGGCGGACGAGCGTCAGGCGTTGCTGCCGAACGCGACAGTCGTGGCGCGTAACGTTGAAACGAACACGAGCCGCAGGGCGACGACTGATGGAGAAGGGCGTTATCGCTTTTCGAACCTCCCGGTCGGGAATTACGAAATCACTGTTGAGGCGCCCGGCTTCGCTAAATATGTGCGTACCGGTATCACTCTGGCACTCAACCAGAACGCCGTCGTCGATATACCGATGAACCCTTCCGCGGTATCAGAGATCGTTACGGTGACGGAGAACGCTTCACTGCTCAATACCAGTAATTCCGAGGTTGGGGTGCGTTTCGATTCACGCCGCATCTCGGAATTGCCGCTGGCTACCAATCGAAATATATTCAACGTCGCGCTCTCTGCGGCCGGGGTGAGCCAATTGGCAAGCGGACAGCAAGATTTTGCCAACGGGTTGAGTTTTTCGTCGAATGGCGGGCGTGTACGATCGAACAACTTCATGGTCGATGGACAGGATATCAACGATCCGAGTGTTGCTGGGAGCCAACAGCCGTTGAACAATCCTGACATCGTGCAGGAGGTACGATTGATTACCAACCAGTTTGCCGCTGAATATGGCCGCAATTCGGGTTCGATAGTCAACATTGTGACCAAGAGTGGAACGAATGAATACCACGGCAGTCTTTTCTGGTTTCACAACAACAATCGTTTGAATACCTGTAGCAATCTGGATAAGGCCGGGAGCATGGATAGTGGTTATTGTGATCCAAATGGGATCGGGGCGCGTCAAGGTTCCCCCTATCGTATTGAAAATCAATTTGGTGGGACCTTAGGCGGCCCGATCAAGCTGCCTGGCTTATACGATGGGAAAGACAAGACCTGGTTTTTCGGATCGCTTCAACGTTGGTCTGATCGGCAGGCCCTCCCGGGCGCCACTCTGAATGGAGCGCCGACTGAGGCAGGGCGTCAGATTTTACAGGCGGCGGCAGGCGATCGCCCGCAGGTTGCCGCGTTATTGAGGTTCCTTCCTCCTGCGCAAAGCCCAAACGGCAATTCCAGGCCCTTTACGATTGGTGGCCAAACCTACTCTGTTCCGCTAGGTGACCTTACTGGCTCGACAGCATTCAAGTTCGATGATTGGCAATGGTCAGGACGCGTTGACCACCAGTTCAATTCAAATCATCGTCTCGGCGGCCGTTATCTATATGATGATGCTTTGACTTTGGGTGAGGGACAGGTCACCCCTCCAGGCTTGACGACGATAGTGCCGGCACGTTCACAAGCGGCCAGTGTTTCATTGTCGAGCATTATCGGCAGCCGTCTGGTCAATGACGTGCGGTTATCATGGTCTCGTTTCGGTTCGCGATCGACAGCGAGCGATCTTTCATCGCAAGCAATTCCATCGATCGAGATTACCGATCTCGGTCTGACGGGATTCAATGCTGCGGACAGTAGAACAGCAATCGGATTGGCAGTTAACCTTCCGCAATTCCGTTTCAACAACACCTATCAAATTCAGGACACTTTGGCCTGGACAAGGGACTCGCACAACCTGAAGTTTGGTGTGAGTCTGCAGCGAACACAGGTGAGGAGCTTCTTCTTCCCTACGATTCGAGGCCTGTTGCGGTATGACAAGCTTCAGAATTACATTGATGATGTGGCAAACGCGGCGAATATCAACAAATCATTGCCGGGCGGTTCAGAGGTCCAATACTACAACTATTACGATCACTCATTCTTCGCGCAGGATGAATGGAAGGTTACACCGAACTTCACGCTCAACTTCGGATTGCGTTATGAGCTGCCGAATAACTCGGTGGCGAATCTGGTTCCATTCAATGACCAGATCGTTGCGGCGGCCGGTGGTGACGAACGATATCGCTTTACGCCCGTGCCGCAAAAGGACACGAACAACTTCCAGCCGCGGTTCGGCTTCAATTGGCGTGTTCTAGGGTTAGGATTCCTGAGCGGAAAAGAAGGGTTGGTGTTACGCGGCGGTTATGCGCGCACGAATGATTCTTCGTTCATCAACATCAATCTGAATGTTGCCAGCGCATTCCCGTACGTTGCGGCGATCAGTTTGCAGGCCAATGACCTTCAGGCTGATGGAACACGGAAGATCAATAACGCCTTCACGCGGTTGCCGGGGGCACAGTCTTTCCAAGACCCTCTGCAATTCACACGCACTATTGTAGGCGATGATTTTCGCTCGCCAAACTACGATCAATTCAGCCTGGAGTTGCAACGAGAATTTGGGCGCGACGTTGTCATGCGTGTCGGTTATGTAGGTACCAGAGGCACCGGACTCTTCCAGACTCTGGATGGAAATCCTCGCATCCCCAGTGTCTGTAACCCGACGACGACCTTTAATTGCAGAGTCGATCCGGCTCGCGGGGTGATCCGCTTACGCGCCAATGCGGCTTCTTCGATCTATCACTCGTTGCAAGTAAGTATGGACAAGCGCCTGAGCAGAGGTTTCAGCGCCGGCGTTCATTACACATGGAGCGCGTTCATCGATACCGCATCCGAGGTCTTCAACCCATCGAGCGGTGAAGTTGCCGTTGCGCAGGATTCATTCAACCTTAGTGCGGACCGTGCTCGTTCGGCATATGACCGTCCACACCGATTTACCGGAAATGTAGTTTATGAATTGCCTTTCTTTCGTGACCAGAAAGGTACGACAGGCCACTTTTTGGGTGGTTGGCAGTTGAATTCATTCTTCACTATTCAAAGCGGTGCACCGTATACAGTACTCAATGGAGCCGACCCTGGAAACGCTCTGAGCGGCATAGATAGTCTGGTAGGTATGGCGATCCGTCCTAACCTCAATTCATCACTCGATATCTCGTCAATGACTATTTTGGAATTGATGCAGGCGGGCGGCAAGAACTTATTCCAAGAGTTGCAAACCGGTCAGAGACTTGGTAATGCTGGCCGCAATATTTTGCGGGCCGATGGGATTTTTGATCTGGGCTTCGGTTTCCTCAAGAACACTCGTCTCGCCGAGGGCCAACAGCTACAGTTCCGCGCCGATATGTTCAATGCGACGAACACTCGCAACTTCGGCATTCCTGAAGGCCGAGTCGGCGCGCCAGGGTTCCTCAATCAATGGTCGACTGACGGCGGAAAGCGGCGCATCATTCTCGGCTTGAGATACACGTTCTAAAGTCGGGGAATTCACCGCAATCGTCGCAAAAAACAAAAGGCACAAAAGATTCGCTTTCTTTTGTGCCTTTGCCTTTTACAGTTTCTAACGGTTCACTTTAACGGCTCGTGCCGCTCTTCAGCGCCGCCTGCTTCGATTTAATGCTGGCCAACAGGCTCTCATACGAATCGGCAAAAGCCTTGACGCCATCATCCTGCAACTGCTGGCAGACCTGTTGAAGATCGATTCCAGCCTCGGCGACCCTCGCGAGCGTCTCTTTCGCCTCGGCCAGATTCCTTTCCAGACTGAGGCTGACCTTGCCGTGATCACGGAAAGGTTCGAATGTCTGGGGCGGAAGCGTGTTGACCGTGTCCGGCCCGATGAGCGCTTCTACGTACATCACATCCGGATAATTGGGATTCTTGGTGCTAGTGCTCGCCCACAGAGGGCGTTGTACACGCGCACCCTGCTTCTTGAGCTTGGTGAATCGCTCGTTCGCGAATATCTCCTTGAATTTCTGGTATTGGAGTTTCGAACACGCGATCGCGACATTGCCGAGCAGCGCGGATAACCGGGATTTCTCGGCGTCATCTTTCGTGCTGTCGATCCGTGCTTCCAGTTGTTTATCGATAGCCGTATCGATGCGGCTGACGAAGACGCTGGCGACCGATGCGACGTGATCGAGCGGTAACCCGGCGGCCGCTCTCTCTTCGAGCCCCGAGATGTAGGCGTTGGCCACCTGTTCGTAGTTGGCGAGCGCGAAGATCATCGTCACGTTGATGTTGATACCCGCGGCTATCGACCGCTGGATAGCCGGGATTCCCGCCGGAGTAGCCGGAATCTTGATCATCGCATTCGGCCGATTGAGCGCAGCCCATAACCGCCGAGCCTCGGCGACAGTCGCCTCGGTGTCGTGCGCCAACAACGGCGAAACTTCCAGGCTGACATAACCGTCAAACCTGTTCGTTCGCTCATAGACCGGTTTGAAAATATCGGTCGCACGCCGAATATCATCGGTGGCGAGCGCTTCATATATTTCAATGACGCTCCTTCCATCCGTTATCAGCTTCTGCATCGCATCGTTGTAATCGGAACTTCCCGTGATCGCCTTCTCGAAGATCGTCGGATTGGATGTCACGCCGCGAAGGCCGTCCTCAGAGATCATTCGAGCAAGATCGCCGTTCTCAAGTATCGCGCGACGAATGTTGTCGTACCAGATACTTTGTCCCAACTTTTGTAATTCGATTAGTGGATTCATAATCCTCCTTCATCATTTAAGGGCAACATTATTAATTATGGAAACAAAAAAGACAAAAAAGGCAAAAGCGTTTGAATTCCAGGCTTTTGCCTCTTTGCACCCGGTTGCCTCTTTTTGTCTTTAGTGTCGATACTTTGCATTCCAATCGAAAGAAATTTCGGTAATGATCCCGTTCGCATTACATTAAGGCTAAATCACATCTGCTCCATTCGCAATCAATAAATCATAAAATTTCTCTTGCCGAATTCGGCCGCGCAGATAGAGTTCGCGCTTTCCTGCGTTCGGTTCGAACACTTCGCCCAGCGGTGTGGAGGTGGGGTCAAATCCCGCGATCATTCCGAACGCTTTGAGAGCCAGCATCGCTGCTCCGCGGCTCGACGCTTCCTGAACCGCAGAGGCCGCAACCGGCACGCCGATGACATCTGCCATCATCTGCGTCCAAACCTGCGAATGCAGAATGGCGCCGCCCGAGGCGATGATCCTGGCATTGCCGGGCAATTCCGCAGTCAAACGTTCGTATATCGCAGCAAAACGATAACAGACCGATTCGAGAGAAGCCTGCAATATATCGATCGGTCGCGTGCTCAGGTTCATCCCGACGATCGCGGCGCGCGCTGAATCATTCCAGCCCGTGCTGCGTTCGCCCGAGAAGAATGGGAGGACGGTCAATCCGTGGCCGTCCGGTTCCATCGCACCGATCTGCTCCTCTAACGCCTCCTCATCCGCCGCCGTCAGTTGGCCGAGACGTAAAGTCCTCGTGCACCAGGCATAGACATCGCCGCCGTTCGAGAGAGCACCCCCAATCAATGCATAGCGATGATTTGCGCGATAGCACCACAGGCCTTTCGGGAATCTGTACTTGCTCCGCGGGCCAGCACACGCGCATCGCGCCCGATGTGCCGACGTTGATCGCTATCGAATCACGTGTGAAGCACCCCGAACCGAT
Organism: uncultured Acidobacteriota bacterium; assembly: GCA_963796275.1. Taxonomy (GTDB): domain Bacteria; phylum Acidobacteriota; class Blastocatellia; order RBC074; family RBC074; genus JAKEHZ01. Next base: position 1,166,781 of record CAWCKY010000006.1, read on the forward strand.
GTTGCTGCAAGCTCCGTCGCCGGCAGCCGGAAGCCATTTCGCTTCGCTCAGCGCCGGCCATCGCCCGCTGAACTCCCGCCTCATTCTGCTCAGCCCTTCATTCTCTTGAGCCAGCGGTGATAGATGGTCCGAAGAGATCTTTATCGCCGAAAGCATCTCATCGTCCCAGCGGTTCAGATTGGGATTGAACAATCCGGTCCCTGATGCCATCGAGACGCCACACAAATACCGGCCGAACACTTTGAAATATAGGTATTCTCCGATCGACACCCATCGCGCGACACCGGCGGCCAACTTCGGGTCGGTCCGGCGCAGCCAGAGTATCTTTGCCGGATAATAGCTCGCGTGCGGCACGACGCCGGTGCGCGCGTGCACCCAATCGACGCCGAATAGCTCGGCGAGATTCCTGGCGTCGGCGGCGCTCCGCGTATCGCTCCAGTTGTAGAGCGGCGTTATCGCGTTATTCTCGCGATCGACGCCGAGCATCGCGTGCCAGAAGTTGCTGTACCCGACGCCTCCGATAGCCTGGTTGACATCAGGGAGCAATGCCGTTGCCTGGGTCAGACATTCGTCGATGGTGGCGCAGATGATCTCGACCAACCTGTCTGCATTTATCTCGACGCCGCCATCCGATGTGACCGACATCTGGTATTGCGTTCGGCCTTCGATCCCCTCGAGCGCTTCTCCGCGCGAATCGTAGAGTACTGCGCGTACCGATGAAGTCCCGACATCGAGCGCGAGGACAAGTGGACGCAAAGCGTTTACTGGAGTGGTGGTGGACATTGCGAATTTTATTCAACCGATTATTGATGTGCGCTTTTCTCCATCATATCCTTTGAAAAGCCGAAGTAAAAGAAAAACATTTGTTATTATTTTTCTAAGGTATTAGCATGCTCCCCGTCCAGAATAGGTACCAGAGCAAACAGCCGATTGAATTAGCGTTCTATTCATCGGCGATAACGCAAAAAAAAGAACCGATAGACAAGATATACAGGATTCGTAGGATGTATCGTCAGCAATCCTTTCTCCTGATAATTCCTGTCAGTCTCGTCTAATTCCATCGGGAGGTCAGAATGAGCCATAAACTGAAACTCTTCCTCGCTCTATGGGTTTTTTTACTGTTAGTGAGTGCCATTGTTGCAGGGCAATCCGGACGGAGGCAAAAGTCGGGGAAACAACCTCCGGTACAGGGCGTCAATCAGCCGGAGGCGCGTGTCGAGCCGGCGCCACAGGGGCCGCCGGAAAGACCGCCGAGCAAGGAGCCCGACCGCGTGATTATGGTCGCGAGCGCTATGCCGGATATGATGATGCCCATCTTTTATGCCGACATCGCCCGCCAGGGATGCCTCAAAGAACTCCGCGCCGCTTTGAAATCTATTGATCTCCGCGAAGGAAGCAATCAAACGCGTTCGGATGCAATCAAGGCCGCCAAAGATACGGGAGCCTATGTCGTGCACATGGAGATCGAACCGGATCAACTTGGCGGTTCGTCAACCAATGTCGGGGTTCGTTATACAATCTTCGAGCCTAAAACAGGTAAGGTTGCAGGCTCCGGATCAGGTTATCCCTCTCAACCATCGGGCGGCCTCCCAATACCACCGCCGGTTGGATCTCGTGAACAGGTTTATCTCGAATGGATGGGGCGCGACGTCGCGCGGCAGGTGATGAAACGATTGAACCTTGTTCCCATAATTTAAGAGTACCGAGTCGCCTTGTTCTCACAAACTATCTCCCATTACCGCATTCTGAATCAGCTCGGCACGAGCCTCACTGGCGATGTATATCTGGCTGAAGACACGCACATCGGTCGGAGGGTCGCCATTACGCTCCTGCCCAAATGGTGTGATATCGATCGCATGCAGAGTCTCTCGCGGGAGTGCCACACCATATCCTCGCTCAATCATCCGAACATCCGGACGGTCTATGAAGTCGGCCACGACAGATCGCAATATTTCATCGCCACCGAGTTTATTGAAGGACCGACGATGCGCGATTATCTCGGTTACACGCGTTTGCAACTCGATGAAGCGATCGATCTGGCGTTACAGATTCTGGCGGGACTTGATGCCGCGCACGCGGCGGGCGTATTACACCGGGATCTCAGGCCGGAGAATATTGTGCTCAGCTCCGATCGGATCGTGAAAGTCTGCGATTTCGGCCTCGCAAAACTCTCCGAGGAGGGTACGCGGACGGCCGAATCGGCAGATGTATCCGATATCACCGAAGAGTTGAAATATGATGAAGCGCAGCCGATTGCCCATTACTCGGCAGATATTGAGGCCGAATTCGATCCCTATAAAACCCAACCAATGCCAAAACCCGTCACACATTCGTTTAATCTGCCAACTGTCGATCAGTTGCGCGGATTATCCACAGGTTTGTGGTGGAAAGCGACTATCGGTTACCTAGCACCCGAACAGATACGAGGCGAAGTTGTAGACGAACGCAGCGACGTCTTCAGTTTCGGCGTTGTGTTTTATGAGATGTGTGCCGGGCGGCTGCCGTTTGAAGGCGGCGGTGTGGCGGATGTCCTGGACTCGATATTGCAGAGCGAGCCGCCGCCGGTCCGGCATTTTATGCCTGAAGCGCCGGAGGAACTGGAACGAATCATCGAAAAAGCGCTCGCAAAAAAACGCGACGATCGTTACCAGCGGGCGTCCGACTGGCTGAACGATCTGCGGAGCCTGAAACACCGCTTGGAATTCGAAGCGAAGCGCCAGCTTAGAGCAATTCGCGAAGCGGGAGAACGCCGTGTCATTTCAAGACCGGGGTTGACGAGAAGCCGGAGCGAGGTGGTTGATTCAATCGCCGTTCTGCCTATCTCGAATGCCGGTAATGACCGGGAGGCGGAATATCTTTGCGACGGGATCACCGAGGGGATCATCAATACGCTCTCGCGCCTGCCCGGTTTACGGGTGATGGCGCGCAGCACGGTTTTTCGTTACAAAGGACGCGATGTCTATCCGCAGGATGTCGGCCGCGAACTGAGTGTCCGCGCTATCTTCATCGGACGACTGCTGCGGCGCGGGGAAAATATCGTCATCAAGACGGAATTGGTCGATGCGAGCGATGGCGCGCTTCTATTGGCCGAGCAGTATCAGAGAAAATCGGGCGACATCTTTGAACTTGAGGCCGATATTTCAAAACAGATATCTGACCACCTGCGGATCAAGATCGCCGGCGCGCAGCTGCGATCCGGGGGCCAAACGATCAACCCCGAGGCGTACGACCTCTACCTGAAGGGCCGGTTCTTCTGGAACCAGCGCAGCCCGGCGGCAATGAAGAAGGGCATAGAATATTTCGTTCAAGCGATCAAAAAAGACGCGAATTATGCCCAGGCTCACTCGGGTTTGGCCGACTGTTATACGTTGTTGAGCTGGTCGAGCGTGCCCCCCCGGCAATTCGTTCCGAAGGCTCGGATGTCGGTGACGAAAGCCCTGGAGATTGACGATCAGCTTGCCGAAGCCCGCGCGTCATTGGGCTTCATCAGGCTCTGGTACGACTGGGATATCATCAGCGCCGAGCAGGAATTTCTGCAGGCCATCGAGCTCAATCCGAACTACCCGACGGCGCACCACTGGTACTCATTCTGTCTTTTCGCGATGGAGAGATATGAGGAGGCTATGGAGCGCATCCGGTACGCTCTGGAAATAGACCCGCTATCATTGATCATCAACGCGGACATCGGCGAACAACTCTACCGCCGGCGCCGCTATGACGAAGCGCTCGAGCAATTTCAACAGTCGCTCGAATTGGATCCGTCCTTCGATATCGCGAAGTACTGGATGCTGAGGACATGGTTGGAAGTCGGGAGAGTCTCGGAGACGATCCCGGAACTGGAGGCGGTACCTGCTGAAGATGGCCAGTATGGTTATACCGCGCTCCTAGCTATCGCCTATTCCCGGGCGGGAAGGAGCGAGGATGCGCGCAACATCCTCAATGAGTTGCAGGCGGTTGCAGATACCCGTTACGTTCCGCCCTATTATCTGGCGATGATCGCGGCGAGCGTGGGGGAGATTGATCAGGCATTCTCATGGCTCGATAATGCATATCAGGAGCGAAGCGGATGGATCCCCTGGCTCAAGCAGGACCCGCTCGCTGACGGATTGCGTGCAGATGCACGGTTCGAAGATTTACTGCGGAAAGTCGGATTGAAATTTTGATGAGAGATGGAAATTTAGACAGGATTTACCGGGATTTTCAGAAAATCGCTCGGGCAGTTAAATTCTGAAAAATCCTGTGGATCCTGTTTATTTTCATGCGAATTAAATAGAGAGGTATGTGATGAGCAATCGAGTACGCACGATCGTTGCGGGCGCAACCGGATATTCGGGACGCGATCTGATCGGTCTCTTATTGAACCATCCTCATTTCGAACTGGTGGGCGCATACGCATCTGGTGAAGCGGCGCCGCTGGCGGCGATCCATCCTCAACTGACAGGTCTGACGCAACTCGATTGTCTGCCATACGATCAGGCTGCCATCGCGCGGCTGGAACCCGATCTGATATTCCTCGCGACACCCAACGAGTTCTCACACGAGGTCGTACCCGTGCTCCTGGAAAGCATTTCAGCGGGCGCTGCGAGGACGAAAGAAACAGCTAAGCGAACCGGGGCAACCAAGCCAACCGGCGCAAAAACCGTGGCAACCGGGGCAACTGGGGCAACTGGGGCAACTGGGGCAACTGGAATCACAGTGGTCGATCTGAGCGGCGCTTTCAGGCTGTGTGATGCTGCTCTTTATCCCAAGTATTACGGGTTCGAACACAAGCGGCCGGACCTCTTACTGCAGGCAGTATATGGGTTGACTGAATTTGTACGCGAGCAGCTAAAAAATGCCAGGCTGATCGCCAATCCTGGCTGCTATCCGACGTCGATTCTGATTCCCATGATTCCACTGATTAAGGCGGATCTTGTCGACGACCAGCAGCCGGTCATATGCGATTCAAAGTCTGGAGTGACGGGGGCAGGGAAATCGCCCGCCTCGACGACCCATTTTGTCGAAGTGAGCGAAAGCTTCAGAGCCTACAATGTCTTCAGGCATCGCCACACTCCGGAGATCGCCCAGGTTTTGGGTTTGCACGGCGAATCGCTGATCTTTACGCCGCACCTGCTCCCGATCAACAGGGGGATACTCTCGACGATCTATATTCGTTTGAAGAAGGGTGTCTCCCGCCGGGATATTCTGAAAGTCTGGCAAGGCGCATTTGAATCGGACCCGTATGTGCGGGTCTTTGACGGTCCGCAGCTTCCTGAGATCAAATTCGTCGCCAACACCCCGTTCTGCGACATCGGATGCGCCGTCGATGAGTCGAGCGGGCAGGCGATTATCGTTTCAGCCATCGACAACCTGCTCAAGGGAGCAGCCAGCCAGGCGCTGCAGAATGCCAACATCGCATTTGGGTTCGATGAAAGAGCAGGTATGAGATGAGGCGCACGGTCATTAAGCTCGGTGGAAGCGTTTTGAGCGATGCAGCGCTTCGCCGAACACTTATCACACAGATTGGTGAACTCAGTCGATCGAATTTCGAATTGATGCTCGTTCACGGAGGTGGCAAACAGATCGCCTCATTGCTCGCTGAACTCGGGATCGAATCGCGCTTTCACGACGGCCTGAGAATCACAGATGATGCCACGCGCGATATCGCCCAGATGGTGCTGGCTGGAGGGGTGGGCAAGGGCCTGATAGCCGATCTGGCGAAAGTTGGGATAGCCGCAGTCAGTATTACCGGCGGAGATGGAATGAGTTTTCTTGCCGAGAAGATGAAGGCCGCAGATGGTACTGACCTGGGGTTCGTCGGCCGCATCGTCAAGACCGACCCGGCATTGATAGAAGTTATGCTGGCGGCGCGTTTGATGCCTGTAGTCGCGTGTCTGGGTCTCGGAATAGAGGACCGCGAATACTACAACATCAACGGCGACCAGATGGCGGCTGCGGTGGCATCTGGGTGCAAGGCCGATACCCTGGTCTTCGTCACCGATGTCGGCGGAGTGAGGGATGAACGAGGCGGACAGATCGCGCAGCTCGATCGTGCGCGGATCGATCGTCTGCTCGAAAGCGGTGTGGCGAGCGGTGGAATGCGGCCGAAGCTTCGCGCGTGTTGCGAGGCGCTGGAGTCGGGGATCAAACGGATTTTGATCATAGGCGCGGCGGATGAGAGCTCACTGCTGCGTGCGCTCAAGAGCGGAGAGTCGATCGGGACGCTGATTTCTTAAATTGCGATTACAATCTTCCAGGTTCGAAAAGTAAGTAAGGAATTTAATACTTTATAAAACCCATGGCGGAATATCTCTTCGTTTACGGCACATTGCGTTCCCAACTCGTACCGCCGGATCTCAGTGGGCTGGTGCAACAATTGCGTAGATTCGGCGCCGCATCCGCGCGCGGGCATCTGTACGACCTCGGCATGTATCCCGGAGCGATTCTCGATGCGGATTGTGACAACCGGATCATAGGCGAGATCCTTGAACTGCCCGACGACAAATCAGTACTGGCCGCGTTGGATCATTACGAAGGTATCGACGGCAAACAACCCGACGCGGGCTTATTTGTGCGAACCGAGTGTCATGCCATACTCGATAACGGTCAAGCGATCGAATGTTGGGTTTACGTCTACAACGGCGAAATCTCTTCAGAGAAACTTATTGAAAGCGGAGATTATCTTGGAAACAGAAGTCATAGTTAAAGAATCGACGGAATCGCCGATCACTCTCACACAAATCCAGCAGTTAGAATCCCAATTTTTGATGCAGACTTACGCGCGCAACCCGGTGATGTTCGTGCGCGGTAAAGGCTCCACGCTCTATGATGATCAGGGGAAACCTTATCTGGATTTCATCACGGGTATTGGGGTGAACGTGCTCGGCTACGACCACTCGCGCGTGCGGCGCGTTATGAGAGAGCAGGGTAGTCTGCTTCACACATCGAATCTCTATTATCACCAATATCAGGGGCAGCTTGCGGAGAGACTGGTGAAGGCTTCCGGTTTATCGCGCGTATTTTTTTGTAATACCGGCACGGAATCGGTCGAAGGCGCGCTGAAGCTGGCCCGCGCCTGGCAGCGCGCTCAGGGCCGCGCAGACAAAACGGAATTCGTCGCTCTGGTCAACTCATTTCACGGGCGCACTATGGGCGCGCTCTCCGTCACCGCGCAGGAGAAGTATCGCAAACCTTTCGAGCCGCTTATTTCGGGCGTGCGCTTCATCGATCCCGACAACGGCGGCGATAATTTTGCCGAAGCGCGAAAGGCGATAAATGAGCGAACGGCTGCAGTGATCGTCGAAACAATTCAGGGCGAATCCGGCATCCGCCCGGTCGATGACCGGTTCCTGCGGGCTGTTCGCGAGGCTTGCGACGATGTCGATGCGCTGCTCATTCTCGATGAGGTGCAATGTGGCCTCGGTCGAACAGGGAGTACTTTCGCATTTGAAAATACCTCGGTGACGCCCGACCTGCTCTGTGTGGCGAAGCCGCTCGGATTGGGCGTCCCGCTCGGCGCATTCATTGTGGCCGAGAAAGCAGTAGATGGTTTGAAGACCGGCGACCACGGCTCGACATTCGGAGGCGGTCCGCTCGCTTGCCGGTTGAGCCTGGAATTTATGGAGATGTTGCAGGAGGACAAGTTGATGGAGCGCGTGACCGACGTCGGCGGCTATTTCATCAAGCAATTGAAAAAATTACAGACGCGTCACCCGGAAGCGATCAAAGAGGTCCGCGGCCTTGGCCTGATGGTTGGCCTGGAGATGAGTTTCCCGTGCAAGAGTGTGGCGACGAAGATGCTCGAACGAGGGTTTTTGATCAACTGTACTCACGACACGGTGCTGCGGTTCCTTCCGCCATACATCATCAAAAAATCTGAAATCGGCGCAATGTTGGCTGTTCTTGAAGAGATTATCGCCGCTCAGCAGGCGACCGGGGCCGAGCCGGGCCCTGCATTTTAAATTTATCATTTTAAATTTTAGATTTGATATTGAGATGCAGGCTTCGCGAGTCGATGACAAATGACAAGTTTAAGATGGCAAATTTAAAATTCTTTCCCGACTGCTCCAGCAAACTTTCCGAGTCCGTTTGAGCCGAGGGAATATCCCTTTCACTCGGTATCTTTGTGGTACATCTCGCGCCAGGCCTTCAAGTAGGGAGAATGACCGTCTTCGGATTCGCGTATTTGTTTGATGACAGGCTGCGTGAATTTATTGACGATGGCGTTGAGCATTACCCGTAGAGCTTCTTCCTGCTCATCGGTCAGACTGCCCAGTCGCTTGCGGCTACGATCGAGCTCGGTGAATGCCATCGAGTTCACTTCCCGGCGGAATGCACCGATCACGGCATTGATGTCTCCCTCGGCCAGCGCAGCCGTGAAACGTTCGACCTCGGCATCGATGATCGATTCGGCACGGATCGCCTCCCGCCGGCGCTCGGTCCGATTACCCTCGGCGATCGATTCGAGGTCATCGACGTCAAAAACGAAGGCATTGTCGAAGTCGCTTATCGCCGGGTCGATATTTCGCGGTACCGAGATGTCGATCAGCATCATCGGGCGGTTGCGGCGAATGGCAAGGGCGCCTCGGATCTGATCGGGAGAGACCAGGTAGTGCGGCGCTCCGGTCGAACATATGACGATCTCTGCTTCGGGCAGCCGGCTGGCTAAATGCTCGAAACGGACCGGTTCGCCATTCATTTCGGCCGCCAGACGCTCCGCATTTTCATAAGTTCGATTGACTATCAGTATCCGGCTCGCTCCATAGCTGAGCAGATGCCTGGCCGCAAGCTCCGCCATCTCGCCGGTGCCGATCAACATGACGGTCGTTCCATGCAGACTCTCAAAGACTTTCCGGGCGAGTTCGACCGCGACGAAACTGATGGAGACGGCACTCGATCCGATGCCCGTTTCGTTCCTCACTCTTTTGGATACCGCGAACGCGCGGTTCATTAGGCGCGTCAGCAGGTGGCCGACGCTCTCCGCCTCCTGAGCCTGTTGGAACGCTTCTTTGACCTGTCCCGTGATCTGCGGCTCGCCGACGACCATCGACTCGAGGGAAGAGGTGACGCGGAAGATGTGTTTTATCGCAGATGAGTCCGAATGATGGTAGCAGTGCTTGCTGATCAGCGCGGAATCACATCTATGGAACTGATGGAGGAAGCCGTAGATGTGCGAGATGGCAGCCTCGGCTTCGTTCTGTTTGGGCGTCGCCGCAATCACCTCAACGCGGTTGCAGGTGGAGACTATCAGGCCTTCGCAGATCAACTCACGATCGACCAGCTGGCGCAGGGCCTCGTGAAGCTGCGTTTCAGCAAATGCCAGCTGCTCGCGAACCTCCACGGGCGCTGTTTTATGATTGACTCCGACGAGTACGATACTCATATGATTGCGGATCGCGGATGAAGATTCATCACAAAAAACGCAAAGACAGACAAAATCCGTAAGGGATCGAATAGAAATCGTTTTGTGTACGTTGATGACATTTGCGATTTTTGTGGGGAAGATTCATCCGTAATCTTAAGTCTGTAAGTAACCGAAAACGTGATAGCCGCCCAGCGCCCGCGTGCCGAGCCAGGTCAAAAGTACGATGACGAATCCGATGATCGATAATAGCGCGACGCGGCGTCCACGCCATCCGGCCGTCAACCTGTAATGCATGATGAACAGGTAGATGACCCACGTCACCAGAGCCATCACCTCTTTCGGATCGTTATGCCAATAACGACCATCCCGCTGATTATTCCAGATGATCCCGGTCACGACGCCCAGCGTGAGCGTGACAAACCCGATGCTCAGTGAGCGATAACCGATATCATCGCACGTATTGAGCGCCGGTAGTCGCTGGAAGGCTGCTCCGAAGTGCTTGGCCTTCAGCTCATGCTCCTGAATCAAATACATTACGCCGCTGACGAAGGTAACAATGAATGCCGCATAGGAAAATATGACGAGCGTCACATGCACCGGAAAAATGACTTTCGTGACAGCGTTCGTCGAGATTGCGCCTTCTAGCAGATGCGGCAACAATTGCCCCGGATCAGGAAGCAGAAGCGAGATGAGCGTAAAGACAAAGACCAGCGGCAGGATGAAGGTCGGAAGCGCGCGCGCGTGATATCGTAAACTCATGACGAGGTAATAAGCAACTATCGCCCAGGCGATGAATGAGCTGACCTCTTTAGGATTCACGATCGGGAAATGCCCCAGTCGCCACCAGTCACTCGCCAGTGCTGCCGTATGTACGATAAAACCCGCGCCGATAAAAGCGACCAGCTCGCGCCCCGGTCTCTCGGATTTCGTCGCGAACGTTATTATGGAATAGAAAGCGCCAGCCAAATATAGCAGCAGCGCTATGATCAGCAGGATTGACATAGAATTCCAACCACAGATTAGAATACGAATTGATATTAACACCGGATTTAGCGCTTTGACAGCCAACTCCTTACCGATACTGTTCCGGTTTTTGGAACTGTTAATAACGCAGGACGTATCAGGACGTATAATGGCGCGAATATGAGAATTTGATATGAAATATAAATCATGAAAATGCCATATCTTAATGGGTTATCCGGACTCTTAGGAGATGATGCGTTATGTGGGAAGCAATCGCTCAGTACAGTTCAATCACCATATTCCTTATTGTAGGAGCCTTCGGCCTCGTTTTTCTGATTATCTCGTACTTCTTCGGGGAGTTCTTCGAAGTCCTTGATAACGAGGCCGATCTGGATGCCGAAGATAGCGGGGGGATATTCAGCCTGAAGGTCATGAGCGTGTTTGTGACCGCTTTCGGGGGCGTTAGCGCGCTCGGGGTTTATGAGGGGTTCGGCATGTTGCTGAGCACCGGCTTCGGAGTGGCCGGTGGTTTTGCCCTTGCCTTTTTGGTCTATTACTTTGGCCGAATGCTCTATTCGCAACAATCGTCAAGCCACGTAAATACAGCCGATTTAGTAGGATGCAGGGCGGAAGTAATCGTGGGAATTCCCGGGGGAGGCTCCGGTCAGGTGCGTTGTCTCTTCGGTGAAACGATGGTAGAGAAGATCGCCCGCTCACGCGACGGCAGCGCGATCGCGCAACATGTGGAAGTTCTTATTGAAGAAGTCCTCGGTGAAAGTGTAATCGTCCGCCCGTGGTCATCAGCAATGGAGGCGCGCTCTCTTTTTTCGACTACTATCGAGCCATAGAAATCGATTTGCATAAATACTGTTCAGCCGTAACTGCTCACACCTTACGCCTGTAACGAAACAAACGGAGAAGCGATGCAGTATGTGGTCTCGCAGGCCGGGTCGCTTATGCTCATACTGCGCCGCAAATCGATCGATCAGGTTCAGCCTTTAATCGTCTCTTTTCCATAAGTTGGAAATTGAAATCAGTATCTAACTCTAGCCTGTGACTATAACGACATCTAACCGGAGCGCGGGACGCTCTCGGTTGGTGCAGAGGAGGTGTATCGATGTTCGAAAATCTCTTGATAATTGCGGTCGCGGGAGCGGGGCTCCTGGCTCTCTTCATTGCGCTGATGATCATCAGCAAAAACTACATTAAAGTTCCGCCGAATGAGGCAGCGGTCTTCAGCGGGCGCAAACGCAAACTGCCCGATGGGCGCGTCGTCGGTTATCGACTGGTGCGTGGCGGGGCAGCTCTACGCGTACCGCTTCTTGAGAAAGTAGACTACCTATCGCTCAATGTGATCACCATACCGCTCGAGATCAGACGGGCATACACGTTGAAGGGCGTGCCCGTGTCGGTCAAGGCGGTCGCGAACGTTAAAATCCGCAGCGACGATGTATCGCTACAGGCTGCCGCCGAGCGTTTCCTCGGGATGTCGACGCCGGAGGTCCAGAGGGTGATCTTTCAAACGCTCGAAGGGCATTTGCGCGCTATCCTGGGGACGCTCACCGTCGAAGAGATCAACAATGACCGCCAGAGCTTTGCGCAGAAGCTCACATCGGAAGCTGCATTGGACCTCGAGCGAATGGGCATCGGCGTCGACGTCCTCACTATCCAGGAGATCAGCGATGACGAAGGCTACCTCGATGCGCTGGGGAAGCGGCGGACGGCCGAGGTCAAACGCGATGCGCAGATCGGAGAGGCCGAGGCCACGCGTGATTCGAAGATCAACGCATCGCGGGCCATGCAGGAAGGCGAGAAGGTCAAACTCGAATCCGAAGCGAACATCGCTTTCGCACAGCGCGAGCTGGAGGTCAAGAAGGCGCAATTTCAGGCGGAAGTCGAAACCGAACGCGCCCGGGCTGATCAGGCGGGTCCGCTCTCGAGCGCCAAAGCGCGTCAGGCTGTCATCGCCGAGGAAGTGCGTATCGAAAAGATTCGCACGGAAGAACGCATCTCTGTCGAAGAACAGGAAGTGAAACGCAGGGAGCGCGAGCTCGAGTCGACAGTGATCAAACCGGCCGATGCCGAACGGACAGCGGCGGTTCTGCGTGCCGAAGCGGCCAAACAGGCGGCGATCCTGGAGGCTGAGGGCAGAAAGGCCGCGCTGATCGCGATCGCTGAAGCCGAACAGGAGCGGTTGCGGCAAGAAGGCATGGGACGCGCTTCGGCCATCGAAGCCGAAGGTAGAGCCGAGGCCGCCAAGATCGAAGCTACCGGAATCGCGCAGGCGAGAGCAATAGAAGCCCAAGGTCTCGCCGAAGCCAACGCGATCCTCAAGAAGGCCGAGGCCTGGAAACAATTCAACGAATCGGCGAGGCTGCAGACCATTCTCGAAAAACTGCCGAGCATCCTCGAGGCGTCTGCGCCTGTCTTCAGCGCAGTCGCATCACCGCTCGGCAACATCGATAAGGTGGTGATGATCGAACAGGGCAATGGCCATGGTGCAAGCGGGATCAATCGCTTCGCCTCGACCGCGCCTTCGGTGGTCTTCGGCTTCCTGCAGCAACTTGAGGCCCTGGGAATCAATGTCCCCAATCTGATCGCGCAGTTGGGCATTGAAACCAAGGCTGATTCAACTAAGAGCGACGCTCTTACCAAAACTGCGGATCAATAGCTCGTCCCTCTTCGGTGAAACCGCGGGGAACACGGGTGGCCTCGGATATCTCAGAATCCGCGCCTCCCGTGCCCCCCGTACAGCTGTGACCCGCGGTCATTTCCGACCAACACATGCATCAGCAATCTCCAAATTGTGGTTGACAAATGCGACCGTTAGAGGTATTTGTTACGTATTGAGACAAAATCTCGATATTGCCCATTGGAGGTTTAAGCAGCGGTCTTTAATGGGCAGACTCACAGATAGCCCCAGTAGTACGATCTCCCTGATTTACCACTAATAACATTAGCGATTTGCTATATCGGGTGCACGATCTAGCGATCGAATTGGCGGATACCCCTGCGTAATTAGTTATACATTAAAACAAAAGGAGATACATGAGATATACACAACCAGCACTATGCTTGTTTATCCTGATGATGGTGACGGGGATTGCGAGCGCGCAAAATCCACCGACGTGCAATGTGACGAATACAGTCATTGTTCGCGCAACGATCGTCGTCAGCAATACGGCGTTTGATGGTGGCTGTACGCGATATGTCGCAGGGCCGGAATTGGGCGATGGAAGTCAGGATGAAGATCAGCAGCCGGTTTTCAGGGTTACCAATGGTATGCTTCGAAACGTTGTCCTGGGGGCACCGGCGGCTGACGGTATCCATACACGGGGGAATGTGACGCTGAACAATGTTCACTGGCAGGATGTCGGGGAAGATGCATTGACAGTGAAGGAATCGGGTACTGTCACCATCGACGGCGGCACAGCAACCAACGCCGACGATAAGATATTTCAGATCAATGCCGCCAGCACCTTCAATGTAAGAAACTTCGTTGCGAGCAATGGAGGCAAATTCATTCGCCAGAATGGCGGGACGGAATTCACAGTCAACATATTCATCGATAATTGCAATATATCGAATATGGATGAGGCGATCGCGCGGACCGACAGCCCCACCACTACGGTGAGGATGACCAACACTCGTTATAGCAATATCGGCGATGCACTCTTCATCGGCTTCGCTCCCGGTAATGTAAGTCAGTCAAATAATGTTGAGTACTGATATCTGTACACTGGTGCGGGGTCTGTCTTGAGAATACAGACGACGCGCACTTTAAACGATGACGACTACTGGGAGCGCAATCGCTCCCAGTAGTCGCAATGAGATACTGACCGTTATTTGTGCCACTGGATAAATCACACCCAATTTCCATATGCTGCGGCGCAGGAAGTCGGCTGGCAAGCCATATTCGATAACTCCAGTGCGCCGGGGTTTGAAATCACTCCCACCACATTTACAAATGCTTCTCACTATCGATATGATGCTCAGCGCCATGGTTTTAAGCGGCGAGAATTAACCGTCAGCGATATCTTGTCAGCGAAAGCACTTACCGATACTAAAACCAGCCACATAGGCGGAGATACAGAGTAGGGAAAGGAAGTTTAACCGTCTGAGGCGATCATATTTCCTTTGTGTCTTTGCGCCTATTTGCTGATTTTTGAGGAGCCATCTATGAAAAAAACAGACCGGCACTACGCACTGGGGTTGTTCATCCTAATCTTTATTGTCTGCAGCACGCTCATTCCGCCTCGCGCATCTATGTCACCTGCATTCATGCTCGATGCGACGAACTGGAGCCGGCAATCGATCTATTTCCTTCTGACCGACCGTTTCTCAAACGGAGTGGCAGCTAACGACAACTACGGCGGATTCAATTCTGACCGCAGTGATCCGCGTAAATGGCACGGCGGCGATTTCCAGGGATTGATCAACAAGCTGGACTACATCAAAGGCATGGGATTCACGGCGATCTGGATCACACCCGTGCAGATGCAACGCGGTATTCACTCCTTCCACGGCTATGCTACTTATGACTTCTATGGCATTGACGGCCATCTAGGCGACATGAATAAACTCAGGGAACTGGTCGACACGGCTCATGCGAAAGATATCTATGTCATGCTCGACGTGGTAGCCAATCACAGCGGCGATTTTCAGCCATCCAACGGCATCGCCGCGCCGCCTTTCGACAAATACGATTGGTATCATCACTTTGGAGACGTGCAAGATTACAATGACCAGTTTTGGGTCGAAAATGGAGACGTGGCGGGGCTCGACGATCTCAACCAGGACAACCCGGCGACCGCGGCGGAGTTGAAGAATTGGATCTCGTGGCTGCGAACGCAGACCGGTCTGGACGGGTTGCGCGTCGATACGGCCAAACACGCGCCGAAATGGTTCTGGCGAGACTTCGATGCCGCGGCCAACACCTTCACCATGGGCGAGGTATATCACGGCGATCCGGGATACGTCGCCGATTACACCAATTATTTAGATGCGACGCTCGACTTCCCGCTTTACTATACGATCAAGAATGTCTTTGCAAATGATCAGTCGATGTGGCAGATCAACCAGCGTTTCGGGGACGACTGGCGGTATAAAAACAAATTCACCAACGGCGTCTTCATCGACAACCATGACGTGCATCGCTTTTTGTGCGACGCCACCGGCCGGCCGGGCGCCAACTGGGATAAATGGCCTCAGCTCAAAGCGGCTCTCGGCTTCGCCTTTACCATTCGCGGCATACCGATCGTCTATTACGGCACGGAGCAGGGTTTCACCGGGTGCGCCGATCCATTTAATCGCGAGGACCTATTCGAGAGCTTCAACACGACCAGCCCGCTCTACATCTATATTCAACAGCTCAATGCCGTGAAACGGGCGCATCCGGCGCTTCAGGACGGCTGGCAGGAAGAGAAGTGGGTCAATGAAAGCTTTTATGCTTTCCAGCGCTCGAAGAACGGGAACGAGGCTGTCGTCTGCATAAACAACAGCTGGGGTTTCCAGAGCATCAATGTGCCGAATATCAGCAACCTGCCGAACGGGACGGTGATGCACAACCGCATGGGCAGCGACAGTGTGACGGTCAACAATGGTACGGTTACATGCAGTATGGCGGCCAAGGAGGTAAAGATCTTTACAAGATAGTGGGCACAAGGTGATCTCACACACAAAGCGGCTGAGACGCAAAGAGAAGATAATGGAAGATAAGAAATTAGATATTGAGAAATCCTCTATTTCTCATCTTTTCTTGTTCGAACTTGTTCGAAAGCCTAATCAGAGAATCATCGATCAGGTCGTGAAGTTTTAGGAATCGAGAGCCGTCGATAAAAATTGCCCACAATAATCACAAATCTTTGTGACTATTGTGGGCAGTCTCAGGCAGGATCAGTTAGCCTTATTATTCACTTCAAGTTCGTCCCAAATGCGATGGTGTTTTGTCTCCTTGAGCAGGAGCGAGCCGACGATGAAGGTGATACTCGCGACTATAATCGGGTAGTAGAGTCCCGCGTAGATGTTCCCCGTCAAAGCGCATGAGACAAGACCGATGGTGGGCAGCAACCCGCCGAAGACTCCGTTGCCGATATGGTAAGGCAACGAGAGCGACGTGTACCGCACTTTCGCCGGGAAGGCCTCAACCAGATAAGCAGCAATTGGACCGTAGACCATGCAGACGAAGATCACCTGAATGAAGACTAAGAAAATGAGAAGCGCTATGTTCGGATTCGTCGCCTCCTTCGCCGGCTCGAGCTTTGGCTGCCCCGTCACCGGATCTAGAATCGACTGGCCCGTCGCTGGATCTTTCGCGGATGTCTGCGGTGTCAGCTTGTAATCGAGTGGATTCTTTCCCTTCGTTGAGCTCAGTGCCACTACGTCATTGCCCGCCGCCTCAGTCATCGCCTGGTAGATCGGTAAATAAAAGATCACTCCGAGCAGACAACCGGCCATCATGATTTTCTTTCGTCCGATCTTGTCTGAGAGCGCGCCAAAGACCGTGAAGAACGGTGTTCCCAAGAGCACCGCAATGGCGATAATCATGCTGGCCGTGGCCGGTGGCACCTTGAGGATCGTTTGCATATAGTAGAGCGCATAAAACTGCCCGGTGTACCAGACCACTCCTTGCCCAGCGGTAGCGCCGAAGAGCGAGATCAGCACGCGCTTGAGGTTATCCCATTTGGTGAATGCTTCCTTCAATGGCTTGGCCGAAGTCATTCCCGCTACCTTGATATGCTGGAAGATCGGCGATTCTTTCATCCTCAGCCGGATATAGAGAGACATCGCAACCAGAAAGATTGAGAGAATGAACGGAATGCGCCAGCCCCATGCGGAGAAGTCCTCTTTGCTCAGCATATTCTGTATGCCGAGGATAACAACCAGGGATATGAAGAGCCCGGCTGTCGCTGTGATCTGAATGAAACTCGTATAGAAGCCGCGCCTGTGGTCAGGGACGTGCTCTGCGACATAGACGGCCGCACCGCCGTACTCTCCGCCGAGAGCCAGTCCCTGCAGCACGCGAAGCAGGATCAGCATTACGGGTGCGGCATAACCGATAGTCTGAAAGGTTGGTAGGAAACCGACAGCTGCCGTCGCGACGCCCATCAGTACGAGCGTTACGAGAAAGGCGTATTTCCGTCCTACCAGATCGCCGATTCGCCCGAAGAAGAGCGCGCCGAAAGGTCGCACCACGAAGCCGACCGCGAAGGTGGCAAGGTATGCGATTAACGCCATCGTATCGTTGCCCGGCGGATAGAAGAGCGGCGATATTGTGACAGCCAGCGAACCGAAGATATAGAAGTCATACCACTCGATCACCGTACCGACCGATGAGGCCGTGATGACCTTCCAGATGCTGTATTCCTTCGCCGCGCTCTGGAAAGCGCGTGACTCACCAACCGTTATGGAGGACTCTGCCATCGTGAATTGTTCCTTTCTCGTATCTTGCGTCGCTCAACTAGAACGAGAAGATAGTTGCGAATTCCGATCGGATATTGTGTGTCGACCGGCTGGGGATGCCACGAAATAGCGGCAACCCGCCGAAGGCCGCCGATGTGCTGTTCGCCGCGCGCGTGCGGTAATAAGATTGCTCGTAACCGAACGTCAGCCAGTTGTTGAACTTGTAGTAGATGGTCCCCGCCAGCATGTCGCCTTTGGCTCGATTGCCAAATCTGCGAACGTCACGTGCGAATGCCTGGTCTATACCATAATGCAGATAGAAGGTCCACCCTGCATTTCGCCCTTCGGGGTTGGCGTTGAAGATGCGCGAGAGCGGGATCCCGAGATTGACGAATCCCCCCTGTCCCCGCACCGGTAGTTGCGGGGCGATCGTCGGCACCCCGTCGAGCAGGCCGAACGCCATCATTGACGAGCCGTCAATCGATGGTCCCATTGCCACGCTCTCCAACCCAAAAGTATCGGTGAAATTCGAGAAGAACTGATTGGCGAAGTAAAAACGCAAGTCGGCGCCCCGATAATATTTCAATAGCAATGTCATGGCGCGCGTCGGCAGTTGCGCCTCGAGCGAATAACCCCAGCGATCGCTCTCCTGCGTCGCACCGTGAGGGAAATCCGCCAGATAGGCCGCAGGCACATTTGCCCTGGGGATAATCAGCTTACGTTTGGACCAGACCCAGCTCGCGATAATTTGCGCGGGCACAACACCTCTGGCTTTGTCGAGCTGCCACTGCGTCACGAAGCGTCCCTGCATTTCCGGTCTGCCGGAATCTGCCCCCTGGCGCTC
This sequence comes from uncultured Acidobacteriota bacterium, assembly GCA_963796275.1. Taxonomy (GTDB): domain Bacteria; phylum Acidobacteriota; class Blastocatellia; order RBC074; family RBC074; genus JAKEHZ01. Next base: position 1,185,332 of record CAWCKY010000006.1, read on the forward strand.
GCCAAACCCTTCCTGGTCGCCCACATCCCGGGGCAAGTTGCCGAAGGCCGGCATCACAAGGGCAAACTCGGGCTGGAAGCTCAATCCACTCTGGTTGCCGGGCACCCTGTAGTTGACTCCGAATCGCGCCTGCGGCGCACGTTCATAGAGGGTGCCATAGCCCAGGCCAAGCCCTGTGATCTCTAAAATATTGGGCAGCGTCGAGGAACCGAACGGCGTCCAGTCCTGTCCGAAGAGCGCGAAGGCGCTTGTGCTCTCTGATAACAAGCGATCTATCCGGCCATATGCCAGGCGGATAGAAGGCTGACTTGAACGAATGGTCGCAATATTACGGTTGTTCGAGCGCGGGAAGCTCCCTTCAAAGTCGAACTCGACCCTGCCGGTGAGCGCCATCCTGGGCGATAAGTCCGGCCACTCGAAATTTGCCCCCAACCGCAATGCGCGCGCCTTTATATGAAACTCAGGCGATGCATCGGGCCCGGTATCGCCCAGAAACCCTGGCAGCGGAAAATCGTTCCCCATCGGTGATGACGTGTTATGCATTATGCTCGCTCTGATGAAGCCATAGAGTTTCAGCTTTCCACCGGAGCCGAGCTTGAGATCGGGTATCAGGCCATCACGCTTGATCGGGTCGCTCTGCAATACACGAATGGGCGCAGCCACTGCGATCACGGGCGCCTGCGTAGCGGCCGGCGCGGGCGTAGCAGGGGCAGAGACCGTGGTAGGCGCTGGCGCAGGCGCTGATGGATTGAGCGCCGTTCCGGGCGTTTGCGGGGCCTGCACAATAACCGGCGCCTCCGGCCTCAGAGCTTCAAACTCACCGCGTGTGATGACCCCCTTGTTGAGTAATAATTCCGCGAGCCTCTCACGCCGTTCGATGGGCGTGCCGCTGCCGCCTAAGGATATTGCCTCAGCGTTGTTCAATATCCCCTTGCTCACCAGCACGCGAACCAATGGATCAACGATCGCCGCATCCGGAGTGGCCTCAGGCCCGTCCGCCGCCTTGGTCGGAACGTTGTTGCCTCCCGGCTTTTCCTTCCGTTCATTTTCACTGTATTGACCTGAAGCAAAGGTTGCGAGAAAACTTGACAGCACAAGCGCAATAAGCAGTGAAAGAGGTTTCACAGGTTGCATAGAGGTGCAATTCCTCCTTCCATGGTCGATGTAGGGGCGATTCATCGATTAGTTGTAGGTAACAAAATTTTGATGGTACTTCGTGCTGACGTTTATCCTGACAATCCCTGTGCCTCACTCAATCTACGGGTTGTGAAGCTTGTCACCTTACTGAAAGCAGAAGCTTTATGCATATGAGCGCATTAACCGAGATGTCGTGAGAGTCTCAATCGAAGGACAGGTGAGATGATTTTGCATTGCTGAATTGGGAAGAAATTTCTCGCTCTGATATGTCAGAGTTTTCAGTGCCGTAGTTTAGATGACGGAATTCGAGACAACGAGAAATAAAGATAGTAGAGACAGGATATAGAAATAGGCCAGCTCGGAACAACGATTACGTCAGTCATCTCCGAGCAATTGCCGGACGTGAGCGACGAGCTCTTTAGGCGAGAAAGGTTTGGTAATGTAAGCGTCCGCACCGAGGGATAGCCCCTTCTGAATCTCCGAATCACGGCCTCTGGCGGTGACCATGATGATTCTGATCCCTTTCCATAGCGGGTTTGCGCGAATCTCACGACAAGCCTCGAAGCCGTCTTTGAGTGGCAACATGATATCGAGCAGGATGAGGTCCGGGTGTCCGGCGATCACCTGTGTCAGGACTTCCTCGCCATTGCGGGCGATCAGCGTCTGATACCCGTTACTCTCCATGAGGAACTCGAGTGAGGTGACAATATTCGGCTCATCATCGGCGATCAGAACTTTTCTAGTCATAAGCTCAACACTGCTCATATCGACATTATAGAATTCCGTCAGTATTTTCAATCGAGGGATGGCGCGTGTTTGTGACCGGCAGCGTAAATGAAAAGGTTGCGCCGGCCCCCGGTCTGCTCTCAACCCACAATCGGCCACCAAAGTGGGAGATGATCTGACGGCTGATCGGGAGGCCCAGCCCCGTCCCCTGCGGCTTACCATTGTGGTGATCACGCACCTGCCGAAATTTATCGAAAATGCTCTGCTGGGCATCCTGGTCGATCCCGGGACCGTTGTCTCGTACATCCACGCGGATGTGCCGATTGACCTGATACACGCTTATGCTTACCTGTCCCGAGATCGGGTCACAAAATTTGACGGCATTTGAGAGCAAATTGAGCATTACCTGCATGAGCCGGTCACGGTCAACGGTAATGGCCGGGGCGGTCTCCGGAATATTGACATCTAGACTGATGTTCCTCTCGTTGAACAATTGACTGGTGGTAGCGACCGATTCGCCGATCACCTCTTTCAGATCGAGCTCGATGGGGTGCCATTCAGCGTTCCCCGATTCGATCTTCGCCATATCCAGCACCTGATTGATGAGGCGCGATAAGCGCTCGCTCTCCTTGGTGATAATAGACAGAAACTTCAACCGCTTTTCTCGATCGATGTCGGGGTTATCGTGGAGGATTTCGGCGAAGGAGCGAATGGATGTCAGTGGAGTCCGCAGCTCGTGGGTGACGGTGAAGATGAAGTCATCTTTGAGGTGATCCAGCTCCTTGAGCCGCTCATTGGCAGCTTTCAGTTCCGCCGAGGCTACCTCCAGTTCATAAGATTTCTTCTCCAGTTCGCGACTGTAAGCGATAAACTGTGAGGCCTCGTCCAGGATATCCATGACTTCGCTGATACTGAGCGGTTCTTCAGCGGAGACGTTGGAGACGACGATACGAGCCGAGGAAGCGCCGATAACGCCCGCCAGCAGCATCTCCATCTCGTATACGAGCTTCGCATCGGCCTTCAGGCTCTGCCAGCTCTCGGCTCCGTGTTCCCTGGCGTAAGCCTCAAACACCTCATTGGCGCGGCCTGCCCCCAGGAACCGGCCGACCAGCGAATGCAGGGCAGTGACGGAAGCCGTCCCACGCCAGAACCGCAAACCCGCGGGAACACAGGGATCGATCCGATAGACGTCCACGAACAACGAGGCCTGTGTGTGTTCCGTGGCAGTCTGTCTGGTGACCAGCGAGACTCCGATGTAAAAGCCGGCGTTTGCCAGCAGGCTCCAGAAGAGAGCGTGTGAGTGCGTATCCCACCCGGTGAGGCCGAACAATTCGCCGGGCTTGAGCAGCGTCAAACCGAAGGGTCCGTGATCGAGGATGCTACGCGGCAACACGCCGGATTGCGCGAGCGGCGGCAGCATAAGCGTATAAAACCAGATGGCGAAGCCCGCGCCCAGCCCGATCCGCGCTCCTACCCGGGTGCCTGCTTTCCAGTAAATTCCCCCCAACAGTGCGGGGCCGAACTGCGCCACGGCCGCAAACGAAACCAACCCGATCGATACCAGCGCATAAGCTGCTCCGGCCCATCTGAAATAGACGAAGCCCAGAAGCAGCAGCATGACGATCGTCACCCGTCGGATCGTGATCAATAACCGGCTCAGATTATGCTGCTCCGCCAGGCGCAGCTTCGACAAGCGCAAGAGCAGGGGTACCACCAGGTCGTTGCAGACCATAGTACTGAGGGCTATGGTTTCGACTATTACCATTCCGGTCGAGGCCGACATCCCTCCGATGAAGACCAGCATCGCTAACATCCCCTGATTTTCCGCCATCGGCAACGCCAGAACATAATAGTCGGGATCGATCCCTCCCTCGGGAAAACGCAGGAGCCCGGCAATTGCGATCGGCAGAACGAAGATATTGATGACAAGCAGATATAGAGGAAAGAGCCAGACCGCCCGCTTGAGGTGTGCCTCGTCCACATTTTCGACCACCGCCACCTGAAACTGGCGCGGCAGAAACATGATCGCCATCATCGAAAGGAAGAGAAGCCACGCCCAGCTGCCGTAAGAGTTGCCAGCGCTCCCGAACGGCACGAACAGCTCTGTCAATCTGGGGTTCGCCTCAGCTTGCCTGAAGATGTCGCCGGCGCCATTGAACATTTGGAAGGTCACGAAAAGGCCGACGCCAAGAAATGCCAGCAGCTTGACCAACGATTCAAAAGCAATCGCCGCCACCATCCCCTCGTGCCGTTCCGTCGCATCCAGGTGACGCGTGCCGAAGAGGATCGCGAACGCGGCCATCAGCAATGCGACGTATAAAGCCTTGTCGCTGATCATTGGGGACTCAGCGATCTCAGCCGGGAGCGCAATGTTCGGGTGCTGCAGAAGCAAATTGAAGCTCGTCGAGACGGCCTTCAACTGGAGGGCGATGTAGGGGATCAAACCGATGACCGCAATGACGGTCACCAGCCCTCCCAGCAGTGCATCTTTTCCGTACCGGGAAGCGATGAAGTCCGCGATTGTGGTAATGCGATTGAGTTTGCTTATGCGGAGGATCTTGTGCAGAACCAGATACCAGAGCGCCGCCATGAGCGTCGGTCCGATGTAGATGGTCAGGTAGCTGACGCCGCTGTTGACGAGTCTCCCGACGCTGCCGTAGAACGTCCACGAGGTGCAATAGACTGCCAGCGAGAGGGCATAAACCCAGGGGTTGCCGATGATGCTTCGCCCTCTGTCGGCCCGTTTATCTCCGTACCAGGCGATGGCGAAGAGGACGCCCAGGTACGCGAAGGAGATGCCGGCGATGACCCATCCCTGAAGCATTAGCCTTTCCTCTCAACAACCAGCGCCAAAAGGGCGATTACGAGCGCCCAGACTGCAAAGAGCCAGAAGTACATGGTCGGGATCCCGATCACGGTGCCGGCTCGATTGAATAGAGACAGGATCGGATAGTTAAGCAGAAGGCATCCGAATAGAAACAGCGCGACCAATCGCTGGCTTATCATAGACCTCCTTCGCTGACCGAACTGAAACGCGCGCGTTGGAACAGTGAAATTCACAGCGGATCGCCATAGATTGCGGCTGATCGGCAGGGATCATATCTACAAATATGCATTAATCCGTCGCATCCGCGCTGATCTGCGGTGAATTAACATTCTCAGGTTCTTTCGCTATCTGCGCGCCCCACTGTCTGAGCTTGCTGTAGAGTGTGCGGCGGTCTATACCGAGAATCTTGGCAGCCTTGACCTGATTGCCGCCAACCGATTCCAGGGTCCGCAAGACGTGGCGGCGGACGACCTCTTCGATGCTGGCAGGCGTGAAGTCATCGGCGGCGACGCGCTCAAATGATTCCCCGCTGATGGTAGGCGGCAGATCTTCGACTCCGATCACCAGGTTGCCGAGCGCCGTAGCGAATGAGATAGCATTCTCCAACTCGCGGACATTGCCCGGCCAGTCGTGGGAGATCAGCAATTGCATCGCCTCCGGAGTCACACGCGGCGGCTCGCCACCACGTTCGCGCGTGCGCCGTTCGAGCATCTGCAGGATGAGTTCGGGGATATCATCGCGGTGCTCTCGCAAAGGCGGCACCATCAATGGAATGACGGCCAGGCGATAGTAGAGATCGCGCCGGAAACGGCCTTCTTTAACCGCGGTCGCCAGGTCGTGATTGGTGGCGGCCACGATGCGAGCCTGCACCGGAATGTCTTCCCGACCGCCGACGCGGCGGATGACCCGTTCCTGCAGGACGCGCAGCAATTTTGACTGGACGACGGGCGACAGCGAGTTGACTTCATCGAGGAAAAAAGTCCCCCTGGCGGCCGACTCGAAGAGACCCGAGCGAGTCTCGGTAGCTCCGGTAAATGCCCCCTTCTCGTGTCCGAAAAGTTCGCTCTCGATTAGCGATTCGGGAATCGCTGAGCAATCGAGCGCGACGAAGGGCGAGCTGTTGCGCAGGCTATGCTGATGAATGGCCCGCGCGGCTAACTCTTTCCCCGTGCCGGTTTCGCCGCTGATCAGGACCGTGTCTTCTGATGGCCCGATGCGTTCGATCAACTGGCGCAGCCGTTTGATGACCGTGCTCTTCCCCGCGATGTTGCGGTGGGCCCGGTGTGCGGCAACCTGTTTTTCCAGGTCGGCAACGCGCTGTTGTAAATTGCGATTGCCCAGCGCACGCTGTATGCGCAGCACGATCTCACTCATCTCGAACGGCTTACTTATGTAATCATATGCGCCGCGCCGGATGGCGCTGACTGCAGCTTCGATCGAGCCGAAAGCCGTCATCATAATGACGATCGTCCGCGTGTCACGTGCCCTCACACGATCGAGCAGCTCATTGCCGTCCATACCCGGCATCTTGATATCTGACAGAACCAGATCGTAGTTCTTCGCCTCGAGACGGCCGAGAGCTTCGGCGGCAGTCGCTGCAGTCCCCACTCTGTAACCTTCGGCAGTGAGAAATTTTTGCAGCACCTCCCGCATCTGGTCTTTGTCGTCTACAACCAGAATGGAAGCCGGGCACGGGCGATGACCATCGAGCGATGACATCAAATCTCCGCTGTTATTTATACTACTTCAGGTACTTATCTAGAATGTGAAGGCTGCTACGACGCTCTCAATAGCCGCCCCGCGTCCGCCAAATCCGGATTCGCCGATCGGGTTAACAATGCCCGCTTTTCTACGGTAGGGCACATGGCGTGCCATGACCATTAATTCCTGCATCGGTTGCTGCGGTCTGGAGCCGGACGAAGATCGAAGTTATTATGGAGCTATTAGTTAACAGGGGGATTTCATTAAGCAGGGAACTAACCGGACATCAGATTGTAGCTGTCTCATCTGATATTCCAGATTTCGGCAGGTATAATAACATCGTCCGCATGGTTGTCAAAAGTACGGAAAAACATTAACAAACCCATCAATATGAACGAGCGAAGTCCACGATCAACGCCCCGATCTCGGCCGGCATCGGTCATCGGCAAAGGTAAGAGCCTCATCGCTCGGCGCAACGCCCAGTTCCAGGCGATCAACGCTGTCGCCGCGGCGATCAACGAACAACCCGGCCTCGTTCCACTTTTGGATCGGGCACTCGACGCGGTACTGGAGGCGACCGAACTTAGCGGCGGGTTTGCGCATTTGCTTGACGATGAAGAAGAGAGACTCTTGCTCGTCACGCACCGCGGACTCGAACCGGTTGAAGGCGACCGGCATTTCGCCCCGGGGGAAGGTATGATCGGGCGGGCGGCTGTGGCCGGCGAACTGCTGATCACGACGAATGAACCCGATGACGGGCGAAACTCGGCGCATACGGAACGACGTATCGGCGCGATGGCTGCCGTACCGCTGATCGCGCGGGGACGCGTGCGCGGAGTTATCTCCTTCTACCAGACAGATCCGCGACAGTTCACCGGTCACGAAAAAGAGATGTTGAGCGTCATTGGCCGGCAACTCGGCGTCGCCCTGGAACAATCCCGTTTGCTCGAAGAGGTCGACAAGTCACACAGAGAGTGGGAGCAGACCTTCGACGCCCTGGCTGACGGGCTGGCCATTCATTCACCTTCAGGCCGCATCCGTCTGGCCAATCGTTCCCTGGGCGGTCTCTTCGGCTTTGCCCCCGCAGCACTGGTCGGAATGCGTTGTTGCGAACTGTACCGCGAAGCGTCGAAGCCGCTGCCCAATTGCACGATTATGAAGACCGTGGCCGAACGCCGCGGACAGCGGGTCGAAATTCAGGAGACCGGACGCGTGCTGCGATTGACGACCGATCCGATCATCACGACTGATGGCAAGGTCAAGGGCGTCGTCTGCCTGACGCGGGATGTGACTGAAGAGAAACTGATCGAGCGACGTCTTATTCATCAAGAGAGAATATCGGCGATCGGTGAATTGGCCGCCGGCATCGCACACGAAATCGGCACTCCGCTCAATATAATCTCCGCCAATGTCGAATACCTCATCAGACATCAGAGCCGGCTGAATGAAGAGTCCTCGGGAATAGACGGGGAACTGATAGCGATCCGCGACCAGGTGCACAATATCACCCGGCTCATCAGGCAGTTACTCAACTTCGCCCGCGATCAGTCGCCCGCTTTCGTGCCGCTCGACATCAATGATCTGATCGAACGGACTCTGGAATTGCTCGCGCACCGACTCAACCAGGCGCATATCCACTGTCAAACAAGCCTCGATGTGAACGCTCCCAGCTTCAATGGAGACGCGGTACAGTTGCAGCAGGTCCTCTTCAACCTGATTGCCAATGCGCGTCAGGCGATTGAAGCGAGCGAACAAGATAGCGGCCTGCTCAGAATATCGACCGCCATTTCATCGACTCAGACAGATGAGCGTTCCCGCCCGCATATCCTTATTACGATAACCGACGATGGCCCGGGAATCCCGGAAGATATCTTGCCCCACGTCTTCAACCCTTTCTTCACCGCCAACAAGGAGGGCGGCACTGGACTCGGGCTGGCGATCTGCCAGCAGATCGTTCAGCGGCATTACGGGTCTATGACCATCGAGAACGCCACCCCCCACGGTGCGATCGTCAAAATCTATCTGCCATTGCTTATAGAACGATCGAACATATGACTCCGGACGGTCTAATCGCCTCAGACCGACAGCAGGAAAAAGAGATCGCGCGTGATGTCCTGGAGCAATTGCATAAGGAAAGGGGTAGGGAAGAGAGGAGGACATTCCAAGGTATATAGTATTTAGAAGGTAATGAGATGAAAGGAAAAGCTGCGGAGTGCCCTAAACATGCGATCTCCGCAGCCTAGAAGTGGTAATCAATCGATCGATATACAATTTAACCAGATAGGCGAACTTGTTAGAAAGAACATTTGGAATCAACCATGGCTACGAAGTGGCCGTGTAAGCAGATTGCTGCAATCGCACGTTTTAATGCTTACCGATGGCCTTCCAGGTTGGCCCATTCTCCGGACTGAATGAACGCCGCCCAGTAGAACGGATGTTGCCGGTCCTTCCGTCCACGTAGCATTCGTAATTGCACTTGTCTCAGCCCGGCACTCCGACCTTTTCCTTCCTGCAACGCTTTGTAATATGGAATCATCAGGTCCTTTGTTGCTTCGTCCGAGACCGGCCAGAGACTCATGACCTGACTCTCAGAGCCGGCTAGGACCAGAGCGCGCCGCAAACCCTGCACGCCTTCGCCGTTCCGTACCTCTCCAATACCCGTATCACATGCTGATAGAACGACCAATTTTGTCCCGAGCAAGTCGAGATATGCGGCTTCCAGCGCAGTCAACACGCCATCATCCTCGCCGCTCTTGCCGTGATTGGCCCCTGCGAGCGCCAAACCTGAACGAAGCAATGGATCTTTGATTTGCGTCGCAAACTTGCTGAGTCGCAGGTCGCCTCCCTGATTGGTCAACTCTATCTTGGGTGGCACGTAGCGAGCTACGAAGAATTCGCTTATATCGCCTCTTACCTTCAGATCATCGCCAAATTTCTGAGCTTCTGTCATAGTTCGAAAATTGCCGGCGCGAACGCGGAAGAAAGTGCCTTTGTCTCTCACTTCACTTTTGAGAATGTAGGCATCGACTCCCTCGATTCTTGAGCTGCTGAGCCTTCTCCTGCGCAGTTTCGAGCGCCGGTGATGCCTCGAACTGAATCGTGAAAGGTGTTGAAGCGTATGCGTCTATCCCGAGCGAAGCGATGCGTGGCTGGTCAACCTCCGCCGGCGAAGGCCCTTTATAATCGAGGAAGAAGCCATGAGTCGCGATATGGAGAATCTGCGGCCTGTTGGCCTGCTTGAGTGCTGTTTCTGTAGCGTCTTCCTGCTGGAGAAGCGATGCCTGAGGGAGTAAAGCCTTGATGGCCAATGCTTCATCCTCCGTGCTCGGGAGTGGATAGAAAAAGAGTTGTGTTGGATCTATTTGACGGCTGCGCATTTTTGCCCGAGGGGGATTTCCCGGAAGTACTTCTTCCTCGCATCGCGACCGCCGCGAAACTGCCGAAGTCGGGATTGGCCACCACAAGCGGAGCGCCGTTGCTTGGCTCTGATGTTTGGAGCCGCAGCAGATCTCGCCCGCTGGTCAGGTAGGCGATGGAGTAGCGTTCGAGCAGGTACTGATTACGCTCATCGACCAGAGCGGCAAAAGGAATGAGGTTGAGCGAACCGTCTGGCGAAATCAGAAGGTTGTTCGCGTTGCCTTGCAGATCGTTGAGGATAGCCCGTACAGGCTGCATCAGCTGTTCATCCACGGCGCGCGCGAATCGTTTGACATCGGTCCGGTTCGGGTTGCGCAGCGCTTTGCGCCAGGCCTCGATTGCTCGATCAATCGGAGCAGCTTCGCCGAGGTCTACCCAATTGGGCTGACCCTTTGCTGCGAGCAGATAAGCTACGTAGCGGGGCGGCTCGCTCTTCTCGGTCTTGGGGTCGATCGGAGTGAAATAGGCGAACTCGATCAGGGCGCTATTTGCTGGCAACGCAGATTGTATAGTGGAGAGCGTGATCGGCTGACTTTGTGTGCGGTAATTTTTGCTGCGAGAGCTGAGTTCCACTTCAAGATCATCGATCGCTTCTGTCAGATTCTTGACTTGTGTCTGGTATGTGATCGAGATTGACAGCGTCCGGATTCTTCGAGCATCAGCGTGGCTAGCTGTGCGCGGGCGTCTTGGAGTTTGTCGAAGAGCTCTCGATCTTGTGCTGTGGCATTGCGGCGCAGAGTGGCGATCGTATCGGCCATCGCATCCAGACCGCGTGCTTTCCGACGCAGGACAGAGTCGTGAAGGCCAGATTGAGTGCGCGTGGATCGTTGGGGGCAAAGTCGCTCTGAAGTGAGAGTGTAAGATTGGTCCATATTAGAAAATAGTTATCCAGAAAAGCGAGTTTCTGACGTTCGGAGCCGAGGGCAAGGATGAGTGCGAAGTTGCGTTCGTCGATAGCGTTGGCGCGAGACAGCATCGTTATGGCCTGACCGATATCATCTTTCGCTGCGTAGAGCATGGCAAGATTGATTGAGAGTCTCAGCAGTATAAGGAGTGATCTGCCCCTAAAGCGCTCTCCACGCTGGCAAGTGCGTGCTTATACAGGGGTTCAGCCTTCGCGTAGTCGCCTCTCTTACGATAGATGACTGCGAGATTGCAAAGCACCTGAGCGACTTCGGAATGATCCGGTCCGAGCACCTTTTTTCTGATGGTCAGCGCGCGTTGAAACAACGCCTCGGCCTTCGCGTAGTCGCCTCGCTCTTTGCAAAGATCGGCGAGATTCATGAGCGGCTGTAACGAGGATAGGATGTTCCGGTCCCGCTGCTTTCTCGAAGATGGCTAAGCGCCCGTTTAAACAACACTTCAGCCTGTCGCGTAGTCGGCTCTTCATCTGATAGATGAGAGCAAGATTGTTGAGAGCCTGAGCAAGAGCAGGATGTTCCGACCCCAGCGCTTTCTCCCAAATGGTCAGCGCGCGATGTAGAGTGGCTCGGCTTTCGCATAATCGCCTCTCTCATCATAGATCACCGCGAGATTGTTGTATTCCTGGGCGACATCTGGATGTTCTGGTCCCAACACTTTCAGGAGATAGTTAAAGCGCGTTGAAGAAGCGATTCAGCCTGGGCGTAATTGCCTCTCGTCTGGTAGATGCGGGAAGGTTATTGAGACTTGAGCGAGAGCCGGATGATCCGGCCCCAGTGCTTTCTCCCTGATATTCAGTGCGCGTTGAAACGACGCTTCGGCCCGCACATCATCGCCCATAATATCGTAGAGGATGCGCGAGCTGATTGAGAATCTTCGCGACATCCGGGTGATCCGGCCCCAGCGCTTTTTCCGAAGCGCAAGCGCACGTTCGCCAACCGGGCGCGCCTGCATCGTACTTGCCTGCCTAACCGAGCTTGATGAACTCAGCATACAATTATCTGCCAATGTCGGTCATTGTCGGTCTCTTCGATCTGTCGGGTCTGTTTGTCCTGCGCCTGAATACCGACAATCGGCAGGTTGATGGTCAGTATGAGACAGCAACAGAAGAACAATGTAGCGATAACTGAGTTGGTGAGTCATGACAATGCCCCCAATAAGCGATGGAGATGAGAGTGAGCGGCACTCAGAATACGAGCTATATCATAACCTGAGTTGAAGGGATGCGCAAAACTGACATCAGATTCCTTGCAAGGTCCTTCTACTTAGCTGAAATCCGGGGTTGACAAAACTTTGTTCGCACACTAGAAGTCATGCGGGTAGCGCGGAAATATGTAACACCCAGACAACCTTGTGCAGTCGCTCTCTCTTGCGATGGAAGAATTAGGTTATGTCAGAAATCCAACCCATAGCGCACAGTCCGAAAAAGTAGACAGTTACGAGGAATGTGAGAGCAATGACCCCCAAAGCAGAAGTTACATTGTCGAGCGAGATTTTTCCGGTAGCAAATCGGAATCGGACCTTTTGCCCCGCCAACCTTTGAGCGACCAGAGGGTCGCAATCCCAAACCAGATTGATTTGTAAAACGGACTGACTTAAAGATGGTAGGGCAAGGTATGTCTACTCCCTAATTTAAGATCATAAGCCAGACGTGTGTCTAACTCCACTACGTTGAGATCGGCAAAAATCAAAACACTATAATAAGGAGTAGAACATGTACGAATGTGCCCCTTGGGCGGAAGTCTATCTATACGAATGGCTTATCACAGGGGCTTTTGCGGTGGTGCCGTCGACTTTATGTCTGATCAGTGACCGGAGCAGCTCAAACTCAGACCAAAAGATACCAATGCCATGCCTCAGTCAACCAACTATCTCTGAATCGAATGAAGTTGCAGAGTTGCCATCTGGCCCTTCAACGATGGGGTTATTGGGTAGGTGGCAATATTTCGCTTACATCGATGGTTTTGCCAATTTGAGCGGAGTCTCTTCGTATACAATCGTAAGAAAAGCATACGACTCCCTAATGACACAGATCGTCGGCAAAAGCGCGCCTACTACCGTTGCAGTGAATGACTTGGATCAGACTCAAGCCAATGTCGGAGATCCATGCATTGCACCGAGGAAATAAATACGAAAATCAGCCAACAGATTGCGAGAAAATCGGTGTATTGGGGCAGGACGGGTCACAGCATTAAATAGACTGCGGAAGTGGCCACATCTCGGCCGTGGCTATTCCGCAGTCTATTTACCTTTTGGACGTACCAAGGAAATATCCCCCACTCATTGAATGTCCATCGATGGTTGGGGAAAGGTTGTTAATCAATTGAGCAAATGAATCATCACAAACGATCCGCATTTCAGACAAATATCAATTGATTTCCCTAACTCGTTTTTGTTGCTGGCGGCCGGGAGTAATATCAAATACGCCGAGATTGTGTTGGCAGAGGCATCGATGAGCGGCATAAGTTTCGGCTGTCTCACTCTGTGAGTATCGCCGTTTGCGGTCGCGTCCATTGAATCCAGACCTCGGCTGCAATGAAATGCAGCACAAAGCCGATCCAAAACGCGGGGCCGAAAAATTCGTATGGCGTCAGCCCGGAAAATGGACTGGTGGCGAAGAAGACGGCGATGATCGGCCGAATAGTGGCGACAGCCAGACCAATCGAGAAAGCGCGAATCATCCATTCTCGGTGCAGCGCGATTTCGCGTCTCAAAACATGTCGAAACGCTTTACCCAACGCGAACAAAAACCACACGCCAAACAGCGTTGTTGATGCTGCTTGATTGACGCCGCCGATGGCCGGCATCGCAAAGCTCATCACCAGAGCCGACACGCCGATCACCGTGCCGCATAAAAATAAGATGCGACCGCTCCGCCGGTGCCATTGAAGATGTCGTTTGCGGAATCCTGAATTGAACTGCAACGGCCCCAACGCAATAAAGAGCAAGCCGGGGAGGATATGAACGAGCGTCAAAAGGGGATTGGGCGCGAACACGCCATCAAGCGCGGCGAACTGCGCCAATCTGGGATTGGATGGGATAGCGGGCGGACTGTATCCATAGATCAAAATAGGCGCCAGGTGCACCATCCTCCGCACAACGGCGAATGCGCCGATCAGCGCTAGGAAGATGATTGCCCCCCACAAAATGCGGTGGGCGCGAATACCGGGTCTCAGCATTTTTAAATCTTTCAATACTCTATAAACGTTGTAGCGTCCTTCTTATTAACAGGCTAATTAACAGGCTAACAAATTTTTGCTCGGTTTAGCCCCCAGACGCAGCCACCCTTGACTTCATATCAGGGTGAGAGCATCCTTCCTATAGACTTACTATGGAAGAAAATCTATGAGAGGAGGGAATTTATGAGAAAAGACGACAAGCAGCAGAAAGCTGAAATGTTGCCGGGAACTTTGGAGATGTTGATCCTCAAAACTCTGGAGAGAAACGCTCAACCGATGCACGGTTATGGCATAGCCCTGTACCTCAAACAAATTTCGCAGGACGTTCTCAAAGTGGAGGAAGGATCGCTCTATCCCGCACTCCAGCGATTGGCGATAAAAGGTTGGGTGAAAGCTGAGTGGGGACAGTCTGACAACAATCGGCGCGCGCGTTTTTACAAATTGACGCCTGCCGGACGGAAGCAGCTCAGGCGGGAGGAGGCTGACTTCGAGCGCATCCTGGAGGCGATCTTGCGCGTCATGCAACCGGCGTGAAGAGTGTGAATTGTGTTGAATCAGCTTCTTCAGATCTGGCGCAGGCTGCTCTTCTATTTGAGGCGCGATCGATTTGACCGCGAGTTGGAAGAGGAGATGCGGTTCCACCTGGAGATGAAGGCTCAAGCGAACGCCGAGGCCGGGATGGAGCCTCTGGAAGCGCGCTATGCCGCCGGGCGGCAATTCGGCAATCAAACATTACTCCGGGAGGTGAGCCGCGAGATGTGGGGAGTCAGATCGATCGAAACGCTCTTTCAGGATTTGCGATACGGTGGGCGGATGCTTCTGAAAAACCCGGGGTTCGCGTTGATTGCTGTGTTCACAATGGCGCTAGGCATTGGGGCGAACACGGCCATCTTCAGCGTCATCAACAGCGTGCTGCTCAAACCGCTGCCTTACCATGAACCGGACCGCATCTATCAAGTGCTGAGGTGCAATCCGTCGGGCATGTCGACGACCGTGTCGGTTTCGAAGTTCTCGTTCTTTCACCAGCATAACCAAACTTTCGAGAGTCTGGCGGCGTGCGACACGTTCGGGAGCGGGATCAACCTGCTCGCGGGCGACGAGGCGCACTTTGTCAGCGGCCTCAGGGTTTCCGCCGATTTCTTCCAGGTCCTGGGCATCAATCCCCTGTTGGGCAGGTCGTTCACAGCGGCGGACGACCAACCCGGCGGCGCCCGCGTGGTTGTCATCAGTCATTCGCTCTGGAAACAGGTATTACAGGGCGATCGGCAAATCGTCGGCAGGACCGTATCCCTGGGCGGCGAGGGGCACGTGGTTGTGGGCGTCATGCCGCCCGGGTTCCAGCCCAAACCCTCCGCTGAAATCTGGATGCCGCTTCGCGCGGTTTTCGATGCGGCGAATAAGAGCAACGATTATATGATGCTTGGGCGGACCAAACCCGGCATCACTTCAGAGCAGTCGCAGGCCGATATGGATCGAGTGCTGACGTTGATGCGCAGGGATTATCCCGACCACGTGGGCGACAATGAAATGACGGCGGTCGTCAGATATAAGGACCGGCTTGTCGGAGACACGAAGCAGCCGCTGCTCCTGCTTCTGGGTGCGGTCGGGTTCGTGTTGTTGATCGCATGCGCGAACGTGGCCAATCTTCTCCTCTCGCGCGCCGCCGCGCGGAGCAGGGAGATGTCAGTCCGCGCCGCTTTGGGGGCGGGCCGATTCAGGCTGACACGCCAACTGCTGACCGAAAGCCTGTTACTGGCAGGCGCCGGCGCAGCCCTTGGATTGTTGCTTGCCCATTTCGGCCTGAAGTCTCTGCTCGCCCTGGTACCAGACAGTCTGCCGCGAGCGAGCGAAATCAGGATCGACCCGCTGGCACTGCTGTTCATGCTCGGTGTTGCGGCGGCGGCCGGAATCGTATTTGGACTGGCTCCGGCGCTCAACGCGGGCAGGCAGAATTTGGCGAATGCGTTGCGCGAAGGCGGCGGCCGGACGTCTGGCACCGCATCGACCGCGCGGATACGCAACATCTTCGTCGTCTTGGAGATCGCCCTCTCGATGGTCCTCTTGATTGGGGCCGCTCTCCTGATACGCACTTTCGCGAACCTTCATAATGAAAGCCTCGGCTTCGACCCCCACAATGTGCTCACAATGAGGGTTTCCCTGGACGGTCAACGTTATTTGACCACGGCGGAAACTGATAAATTCTTTCGCCAGGTCTTTGAACGGATCAGGCAGATACCGGGCGTCGTATCGGCCGCCTATGTCACCGCTCTGCCGATAGAATTCAGCCCTGATCTGCCGTTCCACATTGAAGGACGGCGAGAGAACGCCCGGGGATCGGCGATCTATAAACACGTCACTCCGGATTTCTTTCACACGATGACTGTGCCGTTACGGCAGGGCCGCCTGATAGAGGAGCGCGACAGCGAAAACGCTCCCGGTGCGGTGATCATCAATGAATCGCTCGCCCGCCAGTTCTTTCCGAATGAGAATCCCCTTGGTCAGCTAATCACGGTGGGCAAAAACTTCGGGCCGGACTTCGCGGATCGCTCCCGCGAAATCATCGGTGTTATCGGCGACTTGAGGGAAGAAAGCGTCGACCTTCCCCCGGCGCCGGCGGTCTACGTTCCGCTTGCCCAACGGCCCGACCGGGTGACCCGGTTCGTCAATAGACTTGGTGGAGCGACGTTCGTCGTAAAAACGAGACAGAACCCCGCAAACTTGCAAAACGCCGTGCGCGCCGCGTTGCGCGCCGCTGATGCCACGCAGGCGGTCTCCAACATGCGGACGATGGATGATGTCCTGTCGGTGTCGCTGGCGAGACGACGATTCAACATGCTCCTGTTATCCGTGTTCGCGAGCCTCGCGCTGCTGCTCTCGTCGATAGGCATCTATGGGGTTATGTCGTATTCAGTGCAGCAGCGCACGCATGAGATAGGTATTCGCATGGCTCTCGGCGCACAAGCGCGTGACGTACTGTGGTTGATCATCCGACAGGGGCTGGCGATGACGCTGATCGGAGTGACGCTGGGTTTGGTGGCGGCTATTGCCTTGACGCGCTTAATGGAAACTCTGTTATTTGGCGTAAGTGCGACTGATCCGCTGACATTTACCATGATTACGTTCCTGCTGACGTTCATCGCCCTGCTGGCTTGCTGGATTCCAGCGAGACGGGCTACGAGAGTCGATCCAATGGCGACTCTGCGATTCGAGTAAGTCCGCCCTTGTTTAGCAAGCTTTCGCATATCAGTAAACGCATTCAGGGTAAACGCATTCAGGAAAGAGCGTGCATCTCGCCACCTAGCAGGAACACGTCGTCGTCGGCCAGTGGCGAGGAACCCGCGAATTTGTTGATAGAACGAGGTCACTCACCCGCCACTAAGTTGCTTTGCAACTATAGTGGGGGCTTGTCGGGTAACCGATGAGCCTGGTTGACCAGACTAAGCTGGGGCCAAAAGGCTTGCAGCTACGATGTTTGAGTTAGGTTTAAACCGAGACACCCACGGATGCGATAGCCAGTCCGTGGCCACTGTCGTTTAGCGTTAAACAGCGGTTACGGGTAATCGCCAGTGCGTTGAACTAAGAAGCTCAGACATCATTGTCGAGGCTAACTTAACGGCAGCAATGCCAGAGGCCCGAAAGGGCCATTCTCACAATGCAAGTAGGGGGATGATAATGGCCAAAAGAATATTTATTTGTGGATCATTGTGCCTGGCAATCTTTGGCGGCTTGATCCTTGGCAAGTATCGAACTACTGCCGCAGACGACCATTGGCAGATACGCGGTGCGCTCAGCGAAGCCTGTACCTGCAGTGTGCCTTGCACCTGCAACTTCGGCCAGGGCCCGTCGCCACACAGCTACTGCCATGTGGTTTATGCCTACGACATCAAGGAAGGTAATTTTAACGGGATCAAACTCGACGGCTTAAAATTAGGAGCGATGGAGACGGCAAAAGGCAATGCCATGTACCTCGACGCTTCAGCCAGCCCCGATCAGCGCAAAGCGATCGAAACGATCGCCCGACAGATGATGCGCGTTTCGAATGACCGAATGGGCGGGGCCAGCTTTCTCGGCATCAAGTGGGTGAAGATCAAGCAGGAATACAATGAAAAGCAGGATAAGCTGGACCTCGGCGGTTTCGGCGGCTTCAAATCCAATTACATCATGGGCCGAGACAAAACAAAGCCAGTCATCGTCGTCAACAATACCGAATGGGCCATACGCGAAGCCATCAAAGGTAAGACTGAGTATCTGCGCGTTAAAGATGAATACGGCAACGAGTATTCGGTGAAGGATTCCAACTCAAATCACGGCGACTTCGAGTACACCGAGAAGTCTCATCCCGGAAGCGGATGGCCCGCTTCCACATGCTCAGTCAATACGAAAGAGGGTGAGCAGAAACATAAACATTGAACTCGGCCAGGAAGAGCTTCCACAAAAATCACATACAGAGAGCAAATAGCGCAAAGAACACCTGCTATTCCTGGTGCAGTTCTTTTATGTTTTTGATGTCATTTTTTGATGTCATTTGGTGATCTTTGTGATGAATCTCCGGTAAATCTTCGCTACTCCTCTTTGAACCCCTTCCTTTCTGCAATTTTTTTCAAAAGATGTAGTGATTAATTGTCATGTTTTAGAGGCCTCCATTCACTCAAAACATGAGAAAGAAATGCAACCGGCTTATTCCGCCAGACTGGCTTCACCCTTGTAATTAGGGGTGTTCCATTAAACAGTCGGGATCTTTTTTGACGATTGTCGCGCGGCATCTCGTTGAGGGGGCTGGCATCAACACGAGGCCAAAGAAGCATAGGCAGGGACAGATGTTGATGATCTCTAAAAAGCAGATGGAAGTTTTGCGACAGGTGGCGCGAGGAGAGTTCATTCGGAGAACGCTCGCAGTTCTCCGTGAAGCGGTTCCCGGCTTCCTTGCTGGAGTGGACGAAGCGACAGCTCTGAGACGGGTGGAGGATAGTGTCGCCCAAGCGGAAGCTTATGGGTTGTCCACCGAGCGCCAGGTCCGGGATTTCATCGCGATTGAGACGGTTGCGGGTGAGGATTTCGCCAGCAATCCGCGCTTCGCCGGAGCACGTGGGGCTCTTGCTGATTTCACTGTCTCACCCGCCGATCGTTTGGCGCGCGCACGCCAGCGTGTCGCCGAAGCCCTGGCGCAAAAGGACAAGGGATGAGCGAAAGTCTTTTCCCAGACCTGGGTGGCGCAGACCGCCCGGCCGATTCCACGGTTATACCGTGCCCAAATACATTAACTAATTGGATCGACCTCGAATACCTCTATGCGGATGGGACAGGCGTCGCCGGGGCCTCTTACATCGTCCATATCCCTAATGGCGGACAGGTGGGCGGAAGCGTGCTTGCCCAGGGGACTCTCGACCGCAAAGGCCAGGCGCGCGCTGTCTTACCTGCTGAAATAGAAGGGGTCGCAGTCTATTTCCACGATGATCCGGACGGAGCGCCCTATCGTGACGCCGATGCGGATAGCCCGATTCAGGAACCATATCCTGGCTTTTTCAGTCGTATCTGGGATGGGATAACTGATGGAACGAAATGGGTGGGCGGTGTGTTGGCTGGAGATTTCAAGGAAGATTCCTCAACCGGCCAGATTGTCGCCAACATGATCGTGACGATGATTCCGGGCATCGACCAGCTTGGCGATGCCCGCGATATCGTTGCGAATCTCAAAAAGCTGATTTGGGATCGCCGCTGGAACGAAGCGGGGATGTGGCTCAGCCTCTTGCTATGCCTGATCGGGTTGATCCCCGAGCTCGGCTCTCTGGCTAAAGGAATCATCAAGGTTGCGCTGCGCAATACGTCCAAGCTGGCGGATCTGCTGGCAGTCTTCAACTTTTTCAAAAAGGGTAATGGAGTTCACTGGTTACGCGAGTTCGCCGAGAAACTGCCGACCGCACACGCGTCGGCCGCGGCAAACAAACTCAAAGAACTACTGGACAGAGCCGCGCCCTATCTGCAACAGGCACGGAACCGCTGGTTCACGCCGCGGACGACGATCGACCGTCTCCTGAATAACATAGAAGAGGTCAAGCAACTCGTCCCCCAGAAGTTGAAAGAGGCTGCCGAATACGTCGCCGAAAAGATCGAGCAAGCGTTAAATGAAGTGAGGGAGTTGCTGCCCGGTAGTGCAAAAGAGCGATTACAGTTGCGCCAGGTTAGGGCAGCCCCTCACGAATCAATTCCTGTCCACGGAACGCCAGTATCCTCAACGCGTCCGAGAATTTTCGATCAATCACGAACAGGGAAACAAACTGGATATGGCCCAGGGATTGGGAGGCGCGCGTTACGAACTTGCCACAGGTCGAAAGATTTCAACGACAACGGTGGAGGGGGCCGACCTGGTTGACCCGATAACTGGCCCATTCCAGCTCAAAGGGCCATTAGTCAATAAGAAGACCGGCCAGCCATTAATCATCAACGATAGGATGGTCGATGGGCTTGCTCAATCGGTTGGAGATGATTTGCGTTACAATACGTATACGAAAAGCATAGTTGTCGATACCATGGGGATGTCCCCCGCGCAGCGTGACCGATTGAAACGAGCTATCGATGCAGATCTCGCTGCACGGCCTGTGGCGCAACCCAAACCGATCATTATCCTTGAGTGAGGTGACAATCGATGGGACATTCTTACGTTAAATTCAGCGATCGGGTACAGATGATGAATGATATGGAGATCATTATCGCCGTCCATGTCATCCTCGATGTGACGCGGAAGACTCCGGACATTCCTGCTCCCCGAGTGACGGAAAACATCAAAATCTTGCTCGATTCCTGGGAGCACCTGATCGATGTCTATGGGCCTGGCATGGTTGGCTTTAACTTTAGTGAATATATGCAGACGGATGAGGACCGTGACTGTCTGCTAAGATTGATTGACATCTCTCGTCGGAGGTTGCAGCAATTCGGTGAAGTAGTTCCGGGGGACTACCTGAATAGAGTCGTCGACGCATCGGCGATACTCGAATTCGAGGATCGGCCGATAGCAAAGGTGCTCACCGCATTCGACAAATTCACCAAGCTTCTTAGCGGCTGAAAAGCTATGTGCGGTGGAATCAAATGCCTGGGCAGCTTTCTTGTCGCGACCTACGCGGTTGAATCAGCTCCGGGCCAATCTCACCAGGGTTGCTCGTGCCTCCTCGGTAGTTTTGATCGGCGAGTCGAAATCTATTCTCAATTTCCGTCCATCGGCTAACAGATCGATCCCTTCGCTATCGATCCCGATCATTAGCGCCGCACCCGCTTTTACACCCTTCAGCGCCTCGCAATAATGAAATAGGGCAGGCTTGTGATCCTGATTCATATGCTGAATGATCATACGCTCGCTTTCGCGGAAAGGATTCCCGATAAGCATGTCATCTGGTTCGATCCAGTAGATCTGTCCAAAGCCTCCAATAAAACGCGCCCTCCGCAATTTGATTCGATAGAAAGAAAAATCGTGCGTCTCAAAATATGATTCCGATGAAGGAAAGTATCGTAGATATCGATCGCGCGTCTCCGCATCGCGCGGATCGACCGGCTCGGCATCTCCCAACCATGTCAGGCGACCGTTGGCCTGTGGATCATCGGCCTGCTGATCGAATACAGTGAGCGACACTTTATTGTTATGCTTGATATTACGCGTGTGCTGGGCAATATCGCTGATGAGTAGGATCGGCTCGCCGTCATAATTGAGTGTATAAGGCGCGATCGAGCCAAATGGATATCCGGCAACATCCACCGAATGAGTTGAGAGCACACCGACACTCTGTTGATTTAACAATCGTCTTGAATTTGATGCTTGGTCTGACATGGCCGCCATTTTAACTGATTTATCTTATTTTGATGGTGATTCTGATTGGAAACTCGCACCGGTTGCGGTTTAAAACGACGACGCTTCCCAGAATACCCCCGCAGATTCGGGCAGATAAAGTTCAGGAAAGGCGAAGAAGCATCATAATTAGACTTTCTCCATCCAACTGATCGTGACATGATCAGCCTGTTCCAGCCTTCAAAATTACCACAGTGAAAGGGGCTCACCATGAGTCGAGAAGACATATCACCCAAAATTTTCGATGCTTTGTTTGATGCTGTGAAGTCAATAGTTACGGAAGAGTACAAACGTTCGAGTGATGTACAGCTGGATTTTATTTTACTGCCCAATTCAATCTTCAAAGTAAAACGTAATGGCATCATCTTGACGGTGAAGTTATCGCCTGATAGGAAATCTTTCGATGTCGAGCATTCGCGACTAGCCTCCCGGCAGGCTGACTCTGAGACAGAAACCAGGAAGCTCGTCTCTATAGTAGAAGGGGATGATGCTGTGAGGCTCGGATATGAAGATGGTGAGCCTATGTCTGTCGAGGAGACTGCCAGGTCGTTGATGCAATCGCTCTTTGTACGAGTTTATGATCGAATATATACGAATATATAATTGCGCAATATAAAACTTTTCTTGGGCGGAAACAGGGGATCAGGGGCATCGATATAAACATCGATAAATAGCCCGCTTTATATATTCGTTCACCATCTCCCAAACCGTCATGCCTGTCTCGACCTAGAGGGTGACAATTTGCCGCCTCTGGCAGTTCACGCTTATTGCTGCACTACGTTCTGGAGTTTTTCAAAGGCTGGTTTTTGCTGCTGTTCGTTTGATCAATTCATACAAGGCTGATCGGTGGCAGTGGTCTTCGTTATCGCAATAGCAGCCGATGGCGATGGGTGTTTTTGTGGCAACCTGCGCGAGCGACTGTATCGCCTGCCGGCTATCGGTGTTCTTCATAATCTCGCGTTCATACCTTTTCCTGAACTCACCCCATTTCTCGTCAACTGTATGCAGCCAGTGTATGAGCTCTTGACTCGGAGCGAGTTGGGGATACCATACATCGAAATAATCGAGTTTGGCGTAGCTCTCCTTCATAACTCCACGCGGCAGATATCTGACGGCGCCGATCCGGAGTCCCTCCCCCTTTTTCCTGGGCGTTCCGATTTGAAAAGTACGAAGCTTGAGCATTTCGTATTGCTAAATGAGGCCGGATCAACCGGCAAATTGCAGTTTTTCGATATCCTTCAATACTTCTTCGGGCACCCATTCATTCCCGCGGTAAACCTTGAACACTTTGCCGTCAGGCGTGATGAGAGCCGTGCGCAGACCATGAATTACTTCTTTTTTTTCCGGCCAATAATTCAACCCGAAAAAAACGGCCACTGCCTTGACTTGCTCCGGCGTTCCTGACGCGAATTCCCATTGCTTGAAGGCCTCGGCATTTTTCGATCCGGTATAACGTGCGCCGTACTCGCGCAGCACAGGAGGCTTGTCATACTCCGGATCGACGCTGATGCTGAGCAGGTGCGTCCGGCCTTTCAATGTCGGGTTTTTCTCCATATCCCGGTTGAGCTCGGCGAAGTTCAGGCTCATCAGCGGACAGTAGTCCGGCAGCGGGCAGCGCGTGTAGATGAAGGTCACCAGCAGAGCACGTCCGCGATACTGATTGAAATTGACTTTCCTGCCGTTCTGATTGATGAGAGCGAAGTTAGGGACTGCCGTTCCAGTATCCGGTTCGACTCCGCTCTCTTCGATTCTCCCCACCTGACTGGGATCTGTGATCTTGGTTACGACCGGGTTTTTCAGCCACGATTTATCCCCATCGACAACCAGAGTGGCTTGAATGATGGCACCGGGCACCAGGTCCTCATAGACCCAATCGTCGTAGAGATTGAACTCCATAGTCATTTTCTCCATATACCCGGGTATCGCTTCATGATCGATGGTCACCTTGTGGTCGGATCTATTGGACGAGACTACTTTACCTTTGATTTCATATTCTTTGGCACTTTGGGAAGCCAGTGGCTCTTGTGTTTTGGTGCCGCAGGAAGAAATGCAAAGCTGTAGAACGAGTAGAAAAACAACGGGGAAGAGTTTAGAAAATAAAAGGGTATTTTGCTTCATAAGACTACACTTTCTTATGTTGAGATAGATTTTAACGATGCAATTCTACACCAGGTCCCTACATCGCTTCACGCCTTACTTGAAGGCATCAATTTTCCGCCTGGCAGCACGCGGAAACTCACGCCACGCCACTCGACTTCATCACCGACAAAACTCATAACCCATACGGCAAACGTAATCAGATCGCGTACCGGCACCAGCCAGAACCAACGCGCGAGCGCCATGTCTTTCAGACCGAAGACCCCGATGACGAACACCGTCAGAAAACGGGTTAACAATGACATCGCAAATAACCACCAGGCAAAACTTGAAAACCCCCAGGCGGCTAATGCCAGCAATGACGTGGCCGTTCCGTAGGTGAAAAGCAACCCACAATAACCCCAGGGCCGTGAGATACGGATCGCGCGCGCCCATCTCAGCTGCTGTTTCAGCATTGCGGCAAATCCTCCGGTCGCCGTGACGTGTTCGACCACATAATCCGAGAGCACAATCTCGTAACCGGCTTTCGCCGTGTAATTGCCCAGAAGAAAATCGTCGGCGAGATAGTCGGCCACTACCTGAAATCCGCCGATTTGTTCGAGCAGATCGCGCCGCATCGCGATCGTTGATCCAAAGGCGAATGCGATGCCCTCGAGCGAACGCGACGAACAGACATCGGGGGCGAAGGTCGATGAAATGCCGATATTTTCCATCAAAGCCGCGTAAGTCTTCGCCTGCGAACCGCGATACAGACAGGTCACCATTCCGACCTGCGGCAGTTGTAGCGGGGCGATCACACGACGTAAGTAATCTGTCCCGACGCGGATGTCGCTGTCCGCGATCAAGAACAGGCCGTGTTTGGCGCGCGCATACATATTTTGAAGGTTCGATACTTTCCCATTGTAGCCGCTCACGTTTTGCGAGATTACCAGCTCGATATCGCGATCGGGTGAGTCTGCAATCAAACGATTTATAATAGCCACAGCCGGATCGCTCTCGGCGCGCACACCGAAAATGACCTGAAATTCGGGATAGTCCTGCAGACAGAAACTCGCGAAATTATCATAAGCCTCGGTATCTGCGCCGGACACCGGCTTGAATATGGTAACGGGCGGCGTGTAGTTCAACCCGAGCGAACATTGCTTTCGACGATCGCGGAACCACGATATTCCTGCGAATAATGAGAACAGGTGGTATGCAATCGCCGCACTCACGCATATAAGCAAGGCGAGGCGAACTAAAATTACCAACTGATTGGTAATCGGTGATTGGAAAAGGCCGACCGTTTCATCGGGCGCCAGAAGAGCGTAGAACTTATACGCCCAATTAGTCGCATTTGCGTTGAGGATCGATTCAATGCGGTCCGAAAGTGAAACGATCGATACACCGCAGGCAACCAGCAGAGTCCCCAGCCAACGTTCTTTCGACACTCGCTCTTTCAGGAAGAAATGCGCGCCGAGCGTGTTGGTTATGTAACCGACTGATGTCAGCGGCAGGATGAAACTCAATTCGGCGTAACTAAGCAGGCTGATGAAAGAGAAAAACGAGAGGGCCAGGGAACTGACGCCGGCGACCAGATAAAAATTGCGGACCATTCGCCAGATTGCGCCGATTAGAGCGCGTGGCCGAAAAGAGACTCGACCGACCTGTTTCATGCCTTTGGCGGCGAGTATCTCGCCCATTGAGCTGAAGGCGATCAGGCTCGTAAGAAGCAAGAATGTTTTCATACTCTCCCTGCTTCTCTGCCGGTCGTGTGTTGTTCGGTACGCGATACTACAGCAACGCCCAGGCAAATTATTATCGTACCTAGCCATCGTAGGGGCGAGATGCGTTCGCCGAGGAGTTGCCATGACATAAAAGCGTTCAACACATAACCGAAGGCTGTCATTGGCACGACGAAACTCAGGTCTGCCCAGGAGAGCGCGACCAAGTATAATCCGAAAAAGATGCTCAGAATGAAAATGCCCAGCCAGATGTATGGATTTGTGAAGACCTGGACGCCGATTTTGAGTAGCTCGAAGATATTGAAGGTGTTGATCTCGCCAATTGCCCTCATTCCTTTGGTCAAACATACGTCGCCGAGCGTTTGCGCGCAGATGGCGATGAACAAGACAACAAGAGTTCGCATAATTCCTGAATCTACTATAACGAGGAGCCGCAATTTACGGGAGAATGGGAGAAGGTGTAATAAACAATAACTCAGTTTCCTATTGCCGTTAAACCTCGTCAAAATTTTACGGCCTGACGAACACGCGGGCTGATCAGCGCTTGCAGTTCCCGTCTCCCGCCCGGGTTCTCAAGTTTCTCCGATTCGCTTGCATCGAAAGCCAGCGGATGAGCATATATCTCGATATTTCTCACATCCAATCGTTCCAATAGACCGAGCAGAAATTCTTCGTTCATATCGCCGGTCTGCAGCAGGCCGTAGACCTTAGATGGTTGAGCGAAACCGCGCCCTTTCAGTTTTCTTTCGCAGGAACCGCCGAGTAGATTAAAGACTATACCCCAGACCATTTTCCTCAAGAGGTTTTGCCTATCGAGCTTAAGACTCAATCGCATCTCGCCCTTAACCACCCGCACGCGTTTCACGCCGAACTCTTCGCATAGTTTGATCAGTTCGTCGAAGATCACCGGATGCATGTGCAGATGCGTATGCCCATCGACGTGTGAGAAGGGAAGGCCTGTCGCGGCGAATCGCTCGAACTGCGCACGCATTTCGAGCTTCATCTCGCGCCGGGCGATGGGGCTGAAATAGTAATTCAAGCCGGCGCGGAAGGGATTGCCGGTAAATTTACCGCGAGTGTCGGTAATATGTGGGATTTCGGAATGCGGCAGTGCCGCACGGCCAAGCGCGAGCACCAGGTGCAAGCCGACAGCCAGGTTCGGATTGACTTCGGCCAGTCGAACGGCGTCGCCGGCAGCGCATTCATTTACCATCAAACTCGCGCTCGTCAATACGCCCTCGCGATGCCCCTGGATGATCGCGCGATTGACCGCATCGGAATAACCGAAGTCATCGCCGTTGATGATCATTAAACCGTGATAACCTCGACCTTTGGCCCGACGGCAGATTTTGGGATCAACGCTGGCCAATAAGCGACGACCTCCTCAACCTTCGGTCGACCGCCGCCAAACCCCGTAACAGTAGGCGGCCCGGCCAGCGCCAGCGGGGCCAGTTCTTTGGTGAAACGTTCAACCGGAGCCTTATCTTGCGCGCGCACTCCCACTCGCATCATCACTTCGGCCATATCCGCCGATGGTTTGCCGCCCAAACCTTCGTGCGTTGCATCGACGCCGATGTATTGCGTGAGTATCTCGTCAAACTTTAATCCCAGTTTTTCGATCCTGCGCCGCAGCATGGCATCCGCAGCCCTGGCCTTCTCATAAGCATCGGGCCAGGCATAGATCAATCCGCCCGCAGCTTTGTAGCCCGATAAAAAGCTGATCGAGACTTTATACATATCCGTCGCCGGGCGTCCCCTTACCCCCGAAACGTGAACGCGGTTTTCACCGGCCTGTGCCAGATTGATGGTGGTAAAGTCGGCGATGCCATCGGGTGTGATGTAATATTGGGGATCGCCCATCTCGTACATCAATTGTTCGGTGACCGTCGCGACGCTGACCCGACCGCCCGTGCCTTCGTGTTTAGTGACCACGAAGGTGCCATCCTCGCATGCCTCGATGATCGGATATCCGATGTCCCAAAAATCGGGAATCGACTGCCAGTCCACCTGCGAATTGCCGCCAGTAGCCTGCGCGCCGCATTCGATGATGTGGCCTGCAACCGTGCCCGCAGCGATCTTGTTCCAATCGTCGCGCGACCAATTGAATGCGTGGATCATCGGGCCGAGCGTCAGGCCGGTGTCCGTGCAGCGGCCCGTGACGATGATTTGCGCACCCTGATCGAGCGCATCCGCGATAGGCGCCCCGCCAAAATAGACGTTTGCGCTCTGCACGCGATCGCGCACAGAAGAGAGCGGCTCGTCCGTCTCCATATTTTTCAGATCGATACCGCGAGCGATCATGTCGTCGAGCCGGCCCATGATGTCGTCACCGGAGACGACTCCGATTTTCACCCTTCCCGTCAGGCCGAGCTTCCGCACGACCTCTGCCAGGCCGGCGACACAGGCATCCGGGTTCACCCCGCCGGCGTTCGCGACAACCTTTATCTTGTTCTCGAGACAAATCGGAAGGACGCGCCCGATGACCTGGAGGAAATCGCGCGCATATCCGGCATTCGGATCGCGCGATTTCTGCTTCTGCATAATAGACATCGTGATCTCGGCAAGATAATCGAGCGTCAGATAGTCGATCGGACCGCGCTCGACTAATTGAACCGGAGCTTCAAGCCAATCGCCCCAGAAGCCTTGCCCGTTGGCGATGCGGATAGTTTTCATAATTGATAATTGATAATTGATAATTGATGGATAATTGGTAGTTGATAGTTCGCATAAACTGTTGCCACGGACTATACGAACTATCAATTATCAATTTTCTTCATGCCATCTGTTGTTTCGCTATATCTTCCAGTCCCAAATCTTTGATCAGCATATCGCGCAATTCGAACTTTTTCACCTTGCCGCTTGCCGTGAGCGGAAAGGCGGTTACGAAACGATAGATTTTGGGCACTTTATGACGGCTGATGCCGTCTCGGCAGTACTGCAATATCTCTTCTTCATCCGAGCTCTCACCCGATTTCAATCGAATCAGCGCACAGACTTCTTCGCCCATGAATGCATCCGGCACACCGACAATCTGTACCTCGGCAATCTTCGGATGATGCATCAGAAATGCTTCGATCTCGGCCGGGTAGATGTTTTCACCGCCGCGGATGATCATATCTTTGACGCGCCCGACGATGTTGATATATCCGTCCGGCCGCATCACGGCCAGATCGCCCGAATGGAGCCAGCCATCGGCATCGATCGTCTCCGCCGTCTTATCGGGCATATTGTAATAACCCTTCATATTCGAAAAGGCTTGTGAGCACAGCTCGCCGGACTCCCCCAGTTTCACCGGCTCGCCCATATTTGGCCCGCCTGTATGGATGATTTTGATCGATGTATGAGGTTGCGGCAGTCCGACGGTCGCTGATTTCAGTTCGAAGCTGTCCTTGCCGAATGATTGCGTGACAGCTCCGGTAGTTTCGGTCATTCCGAAAACTATCAGGCAGTCTGCTCCGATCTTCTCCTTGATCTGTTTCATCAGAGGTACGGGGACGGGTGTTGCTCCCGTCAAAATCAAGCGCACTGAAGATAGATCGAATTCGCCGAAGCTGGGATGATTGAGCATCGCGATCAGCATTGTCGGCACAGCGAAGGTGAACGTGCCTCGCTCTTTTTCAAACAACTCGAGATGCGTTCGCGGGTCAAACGTGATGAGCGGGATAAGCGTGCAACCCAGGTAGACCGAATAAATTACCGCCCCCAGACATCCGGCCACGTGAAAGAGCGGCATAGCGCTGACGTAACGATCATCCGTACACAAATCTCCACGTGCCGTGGCGACGCGCGATTGGTTGATGAGACTGTAATGCGTGATCATGACCCCTTTGGGAAAGCCGGTAGTGCCGCTGGTATATTGCATCTGCGCCACATCGTCGGGTGTGACGCCGGCTTGCCGTGACTTTAGCTCATCATCGGATATCTCATCCGCCAGACTCAGCAAGTGTGTGTAGAGCAGCACGCCGGGCCTGGACTCTTGGCCGATCAGCACTACGCGTTTCAGGAGCGGGAGCCGTTCGGTTTGCAGCTCCTGATTTAGAGGATCCGTCAGATTTTTGATTTCAGGGACGATGCTGTGAACCGATTCGAGATAGGAGTTTCCCCGGAATTCTTCGATCATAAACAGCATCTTAACGTCGCCCTGCCGTAACAGGTATTCGAGTTCGGCCGCGCGGTAATTTATATTGACCGTGACAAGTATGCCGCCTATCTTCGCGAGCGCCATCTCCAGGAATATCCACTCCGGCACGTTCGTAGCCCAGACGGCAATGTGGTCGCCTTTCTCTACGCCGAGCGCGATTAAACCTTTCGCCAGTCGATCCACTACCTCCCGGTATTGTCGGTAGTTCAAACGCAGATCGAGCCCGATTGAGGGGTAATTGTAGACGAGCGCCTCTTTTTCCGGCATTTCGGCGGCCTTCTGGTCGAGCAGATCGCCGACAGTAAGACCGATGAGATCGATCCCGAAGTCTTCTGCTTCCCAATACGAGAAATCGCTTTTGATGCCCATATATAGTTTTCAGTTTTCAGTTTTCAGCATCCAGTGACTAGTTTTAAGTTTTAAGTTTTCAGCACTCAGTGAATCCACCCATACAACCCTAAATGCATACCATAAATAAAGATACAGTAGCGATGGATGCGAACTAAAAACTGAAAACTGAAAACTGAAAACTATTTTCCCCTGCCGCCTACGAATCGGGCGGCGCCTTCTTGAGCCCCCGCCTCGAGCGATCTCAACCCGTGATCGAACTCGTTAGCGAGAGCCGCAGTCAGCGTAAGATCGAATTGTTGGTAGGTTGACATCCTATCTTCCCGCAGACATACCTGAGGAAAGGCGGCGATCTCGCGCGCGAGCTTCTCCGCCTCTTCTCGAGCTTTACCTTTTGACACCACGCGATTGACCAGTCCCATATTCAAGGCTTCCCGGGCATCGACCGGCCTTCCGGTTAATATCAGGTCGAGCGCGCGGCTCAAGCCGATCAGCCTAGGAAGACGCACCGTGCCGCCATCTATTAAAGGTATGCCCCATCTGCGACAGAACACTCCCAGCACCGCGTCTTCTTCAGCGACGCGCAGGTCGCACCAGAGAGCAAGCTCGAGTCCCCCTGCGACTGCATATCCGGAAATTGCGGCTACCACGGGTTTGCTCAGAAGCATTCGCGATGGACCCATCGGCCCGTCGCCATTCGGCTCGACGCGATTGCCGCGTCCTTCGGCGATCGCCTTCAGATCTGCGCCGGCACAGAAAGCGCCGTTATCGCCGTAAAGGACGCCTGCTAGTGCCGATTCATCAGCATCAAACTCACGGAAAGCATCGGAGAGCGCCTGCGCAGTCGCGCGGTCGACTGCATTGCGAACTTCCGGACGGCCCAGGATGACTGTTGTGATGGGGCCGTTCTTTTCGATGGAGATTGACATACCCTGCTCTCGACTATTGTGGTATTTCTTGACAAGCCTAGCTGCGTTGCTTACTGTCCCCGAAAACCTTTAGGCTGTCAATCAATCGAATCCCTGTTAGTAATGATTAAAACAGTATGCAACCGATCAAGTCACACATCGATTTAAGATCTGAAAATTATCGAGCGAATTACGCCGCGAACCTGGCCAGTGTCGAACAGCTCAGGGCGGAGTTGAAGAAATCCACACTCGGCGGCGGCGAGCAGTACATCAAGCGTCACCTGGCGCGCGGGAAGCTGTTGCCTCGTGAACGCATAGAGATGCTGTTGGATGAAGGGTCTTTCTTTCTTGAAATCGCGCCGCTTGCCGGTCACGGGATGGAGAACGAGTTTGTCGGGGCTGGCATGGTCGGCGGGATTGGGTTGGTCTCCGGCCATCTGTGCTTCATCATCGCCAACGAATCGACAGTCAAAGGCGGCGCGATCAGCGAGATAGGCCAGAGAAAGAACGCGCGGTTAGCCGAGATCGTGGCGATGAATCATCTGCCATCGATCTCGCTGGTCGAATCTGCCGGCGCCGACCTGCCGGTGCAGCACAAAATCTTCGTTCCCGGCGGAGCCGGTTTCAAGGGTATCACCAGGCGATCGAAAGCGCGCATTCCCAGCATCTCGGTCGTCTTCGGCAATTCGACCGCGGGAGGCGCCTATCTCCCCGGTATGTCCGATTATGTTGTGATGATCAAGAGGCAGGCTCAGGTATTTCTGGGAGGGCCGCCATTGGTCAAGATGGCCACGGGTGAAGTCGTCGATGAGGAATCGCTCGGCGGCGCCGAAATGCACGCGAAAATTTCAGGTCTGTCCGACTATCTCGCCGAAGACGAACTCGACGGCATTCGCATCGCTCGTGAGATCGTGGCGCATCTGGAACCGAAGATGGTGCCTCAACGCACGCCTGTTGAATATCCGGTCTATCCCATCGATGAATTGCTTGGCATCGCGTCGGCGGACATCCGCGTGCCGTTCGACGTCAGAGAGGTGATCGCGCGCATCGTCGATGGCTCGAAGTTCGAAGAGTTCAAGGCGAACTACGGCTCGACCCTCGTTACGGGTTGGGCGCGGATTCACGGCTTTATGATTGGCATCCTCGCCAATAACGGCGTGCTCATCTCTGAAGCCGCGGGGAAAGGCGCACAGTTTATCCAGCTCTGCAATCAACAGAATATCCCGCTCCTCTTCTTGCAGAACATCACCGGCTTTATGGTCGGCAAGAGTTATGAAGAGCAGGGAATCATTCGAAACGGCGCGAAGCTGATCAATGCCGTGTCGAATTCTACTGTTCCCGCCATTACCGTGATGATCGGCGGATCGTACGGAGCGGGGAATTACGCTATGTGCGGGCGGGCTTACGATCCTCGCTTCGTATTCACCTGGCCGAACCATCGCATAGCGGTGATGGGCGGACAACAGCTCGCGGGAGTGATGGATATCATCAAACGCGAGGCCGCGGCGCGGGCGGGAGTTCCGATCGACGAAGGGAAGCAGGAGATGGCGAAGAAGATGCTGGAGGCCCAGATCCAGAAGGAATCGGATCCGTATTTCGCGACTGCGCGTTTGTGGGATGATGGTATTATCGATCCGCGCGAGATGCGCACCGTGCTGGCGATTGCGATGATGGCTGCGCATCAAAGGCCGGTCGAGGGAACGATGGAATGGGGGGTATTCAGACATTAAATAGGTTTTACGCCCAAGTCGTTATTGCGTGCTGTAAAAAGTTATCGAGACTGATAATCTGACAGAAATCGATGCCTAAACCTGCCACCTCAAACCTAATATTTTTTATTACTTTTCGGAAATAAACAGGTGTCTGGGATTAGGTTTCGCCTCAACTGGGATAAATTATGTCTGATGTTACACAACGATTCTCAAGTCGAGTCGAAAACTACATCAAGTACCGCCCCGGCTATCCGAAGGAAGTAATCGAAACTTTGAAGACAGAATGTGGATTGACGACCGATTCCGTCATTGCCGATATCGGTTACGGAACAGGCATTCTGGCGGAGATGTTTCTGCAAAACGGGAATCCGGTCTATGGCGTTGAGCCGAACCGCGAGATGCGTGAAGCGGGTGAAAGATTATTGAAAGGGTATGCGAATTTCCGAAGTGTCGCCGCAAAGGCGGAGGCGACGATGCTGGATGATGACAGCGTTGATTTCATTACCGCGGGCCAGTCGTTCCATTGGTTCGACCGGGCAGCAGCGAAGGTTGAGTTTGAGCGCATACTGAAATCTGGTGGGTGGATTGTGTTGATCTGGAACGAGCGGCTGGTGACAACGCCGTTTCTCGTTGAATACGAGCAATTAATCAAGTCTTTTTCGATCGATTACGAAAAGGTAGATCACCGGCGGATCGATCCGGATATTATGCGGGATTTTTTGGGCACCGATCAATTCAGGCTTGAGCGGTTCAGAAATGTGCAGGTCTTCGATTACGAGGGGTTGAAGGGGAGATTGGTTTCGTCCTCTTACAGCCCGGAGCCTGGCCATCCCAACTATGAACTCATGATTGACAGTCTGCAGCAGCTTTTTCAGACCTATCAGGACAATGGGAAAGTTCTGGTCGAATACCAGACTATGACCTATTTCGCGCAATGGAAATAAAATCGTTCCGTAAAATTCTGATCGCCAATCGCGGTGAAATTGCGCTGCGCGTAATGCGGACCTGCCGCGAAATGGGGATTGCGACCGTTGCGGTCTATTCCGAGGCTGATGTCACGGCAGCTCACACGCGCTATGCCGACGAAGCTGTGTTTATCGGGCCTGCGGCGAGCAAGGATTCTTATTTATGCAGTTCGGCGATATTAGACGCGGCGCGGCATACGGGTGCAGACGCGATCCATCCCGGATACGGTTTTTTGTCGGAGAGCGCGGAGTTCGCCGAAAACTGTGCGGCAACAGGTATAGTTTACATCGGTCCGTCCCCCGATGTAATTCGCCGGATGGGGTTGAAAAGCCGCGCGCGCAAACTGATGGCTGAATCAGGAGTGTTGGTCGTGCCGGGATATGACGGCGATAGACAGGATGTCGAGACCATGCGCGCGGAAATGAGCAAGATCGGACTGCCCGTTTTGATTAAAGCCTCAGCGGGAGGCGGCGGCAAGGGAATGCGCGTTGTGCGGTCTGAGGCTGAAATGGACGCATCGATCGAATCTGCTCGGCGGGAAGCCGAGAAATCATTTGGGGACGGCGCTTTGTTGCTCGAAAAGTACATCGAACGCGCGCGCCATATAGAAGTGCAGATAGTGGGTGATCATCACGGAAACCTGGTTCATCTGTTCGAACGCGACTGCTCGTTGCAACGACGCCATCAAAAGATAATCGAAGAGAGCCCCTCGCCGGTCGTCGATCAAGAATTGCGCCAATTGATCTGTGAGACGGCAGTCAAGGCCGGACGCGCGATGGGCTATACCAACGCCGGAACGGTCGAATTCATTCTCTCGGACGAGTTTTACTTTATCGAGGTCAATACGCGCTTGCAGGTTGAGCATCCGGTGACCGAAATGATCACTGGTGTTGACCTGGTTAAAACGCAGATCGAAATTTCGGAAGGCAAGCCTTTACCATTCACGCAACATCAGGTGAGCAGCTCGGGGCATGCGATCGAGGCGCGGCTTTATGCTGAAGACCCGGACAAAGGCTTCCTGCCAACTACCGGGAAGATTATCGATTGGCGCGTACCTGAAACCTCGTGCGGTTTGCGGATCGACTCCGGCGTGGAACGCGAGGTGGAGGTCGGCATCCATTACGATCCATTGCTGGCGAAAGTGATTGCTCACGCTAACGATCGCCCCGCGGCGCTGCGCAAATTGCGTTATGCGCTGAGTAGCATGGCGGTGCAGGGAATACGAACCAATCGCGAGTTTTTAATTCGTCTACTCGGCGAAGATAACTTCGAGCGCGGCGATGTTCATACAGAATATATAGCCGAACATCTGAATGAGTTGGTTACGAGCGGTGATCCCCAATTGATACGGGCATCTATGATCGCAGTCGCCCTGTGTCAGCAAAGTCAGTGGCAGGGTACGAACGGATTGCCACCGGATTATCGTAATAATCCGTTTCGCAACCCATCCATCAAATTACAGGTTGATGATCGTGAGACTGAAGTATCATGGCGCCACGTCTTCGGCGACCTGTACGAGGTCGAGGGTTTCGGATCTTCGGTTCAGACACAGGTGATATCCTGTGAATCGAATGCCATTCGGCTTTCGCTCGATGGCGTACAACGGTCATTTCGGATTGTTACGGCAGACGATCTGTTCTATGTGCAGTCGACGCTGGGCGCTCAAGTGATCAGACGACTTCCTCGTCATCCGATTCACCATTCCGTCTCAGCGGAGGGAGCGGCCAGTTCACCGATGCCCGGCCAGGTTCTGAAGGTTCTTGTCGAAGCAGGCCAGCAAGTTGCTATAGGAGAACCTTTAATCATCCTCGAGGCCATGAAGATGGAACATACGATGCGTGCGTCAGTGGACGGAGTGGTCGAGAATATCCTCGTAGAACAGGGAGATGTTGTTAGACCGGGACAGACCTTAGTCCAAATTGGGATAGTGGATAATTGATAATGGATAATTGGTAATTGATAATTGGTTATTATGGCCCAGTAGTAATAACCAATTATCAACTTAACTCATTATCAATTATCAATTTATCGATTTATCAATTATCCATTATCAATTATTTCTCTGTAGTTAATGTTATGGAGGAACTTATATGTCAACAGCAAGTGCATTAGTAACGCGGGAAAGTTATCCTTATTTTACGGAAGAGCATACGATGTTACGCGAGACGGTCAGACAATTTTGTTTGAAAGAGATCGCTCCATTTGCGGAAGAATGGGACGAGGAAGGGATCTTTCCGAAGGATATCTTCAAGAAGGCTGGCGATTTAGGTTTATTCGGGATACGAATCGACCCGAAATGGGGCGGCAGCGGCCTCGATTGGTGGGCTACTGCGGCGTATCTTGATGGTTTATCTTATGCTAACAATGGTGGCGTGGCGATGGCATTGATGGTACAGTCCGATATTACCTTACCGGTTTTGGAAGAACTCGGAACGGACGAGCAGCGCGAGGAATTTTTGAAGCCTGCCGTTTCCGGTGATTTCATTGCAGCGCTAGGCATTAGCGAGCCGGGCGGAGGGTCAGATGTAGCAAATATCAAGACGCGCGCGCGAATCGATGGGGATGATTTTGTTATTTCGGGTCAGAAACTCTGGATAACGAATGGGACGCGCGCCGATTTCATCGTCATCGCAGTTCGCACCGGCGACGAAGGGCACAAGGGGATTTCGATGATTTTGTTACCGACCAAAACCAAAGGCTTCAGCGTCGGCAAAAAACTGAAGAAGATCGGCAACCTGTCATCCGATACAGCCGAGCTATTCTTCGACAACTGCCGCGTGCCCAAACGATATCTTCTCGGGGAGTTGAATCGAGGTTTCTATTACACGATGATCAATTTTCAGGGCGAGCGATTAGCTGCGGCGCTCGGCGCTGTATATAAAATGGAGCGCGCGCTGGAATATGCCATCGGATACGGGAAAGAGCGTTATGCTTTCGGTCAACCGGTCGGTTCGTTTCAGGTATGGCGCCACCGCTTTGCGGAACATATGACCAGCATTGAAGCGGCTAAATGGCTCGCTTATCGCGCACTTGACCTGACCAATCGCGGAGAGAAGTGCCTGCGTGAGATAACCATGGCCAAGCTCTTCGCGAGCGATCTGGATCAGAAGGTCATGTACGATTGTATGCAGATCATGGGTGGATTCGCATATACTACCGAGTACCCGATCGGCCGCGCCTGGCGCGATGCTCGCTTGAACACTATCGGCGCAGGTACGTCGGAGATTATGAAAGAGATCATCGCGAAAGATGCGAAGCTGTAACAGTAGCCGGTAGTCGGTATTCGGTTGCCGGTTTTATGTCTGCTGGACTTGTTTGTCAGTATGTTCCGACAACCAACAACTGACAACCGACTACCCACTCCCCACTACCGACGACTATGAGAGAAGTATTACCCTCAGGGACTAACATCGCCCGCTACCAAATAGCATCATGCATAAGCTCCCAAGGATTGGGCGAGGTCTATCTTGCAAAAGATACAACGACTGAGCTCGAAGTTGCGCTAAAGGTATTTACCTCTCAACTGGTTCAAGAGCAACGGATTCGCAACCGTTTTGTAAAAATTCATGCCGGAGTCTCAGCTATCCGTCACCGGAATTTATGTGAGATTTATGAAGGAAAGATAAGCGAAGGTGATTTGCCATATGTAGCGATGGAATTTCTTAAGGGACAATCGCTAGAATCTGCTCGACTTGGGAAAGAAGTTGTCGATTAAGGAGATCGTGGTGTTAGCTTATCAGATAGCCGATGCCCTCGAAGCAGCGCACGCCGGGGGCTGGCTGCATTTGGCTATCAGGCCATCAAACCTGCTCCTCACTGAGGCGGGCCAGATCAAGATTCTCGATCTCGGACAAACCCTGGCGTTCCCGCCGGCGCTTATCAGAAATGTCCTCGACCCATCAGAAGTCACGCTGACTCCCGCGTACTACTTCAGCCCGGAACAGGTTGCCGGTCAAAAACCGGATCAGAGATCGGACGTCTTCAGTCTGGGCACGGTCTTTTATGAGTTGATGTCGGGCCAAAGGCCATTTGCCGGATCTACATTCGATGAAGTGAGCGAGTCTATAAGACGCGCGCAACCACCGCCGCTGACTGAGATCAGAAATGACGTGCCGCAGGATTTGATCGAGATTATAGAGAAGGCTCTGGCAAAGGAGTCGACTGAGCGTTATCAGAACATCGGTGAGATGGCGCGCGAACTGCGGCGCTATATGTTGTTCCAGGCGAAGCGCGCGAGTGTGGTGACTGCGGGAGATCCAAAAAGGATCGGGGCGGGAATTGAAAATGAAAAAACTACGGAAAGTGTAAGCGAAAGCGAGGAAGGTCTCGGCGCAAAAATTGTAGGAGCAGTGGCAGGACGTAAAATTTCCTGGTCGAAGCTGATTGTCACCTGGCTGCTGATGATAGGGGTGTTCTGGGGGATGTTATTGGGCGGCAGATCATTGAGCCGGTTGTTCTATCCGGCAGCCGCGAAGACCCTTCAGATCACCAGCATCTCGGCCGGCGGGAAGGTCACAAACGCCGTTATCTCGCTGTCCGGCGAAAGAATGGCTTATTCAGTCTATGATGGCGAGAACCAAATCATCATCGTCAGAGAACTGGGAAGCGGAAAAGAGACGAAGGTCGCATCAGATCCCTTAAAAGAGTATCGAGGGTTGGTATTTTCGCCTGATAGCCGCGCGATCTTCTATATCAAAGCGGACCCGGAAAATTCTTTCGGAAAGCTCTATCGGATAGAATTGAGCTCTGGCAAGGAAGAAGACCTGGGCAAGGGTGAAAGAATCGGCTCGGTCTCCTTTTCGCCAGATGGAAAGAATTTCGCCTACCTCAGCGTGAGCGAGGATCTCTCGGAAACCGTAGTCACTTTGGATTCGCCTGTGAGAACAGGGGTCATCCTGGCAAAACGTAAGAGCCCGGCATTCTTCTATCCGGGAGGTTTTGCCTGGGCTCCGGATGGCCGCGTGATCGCCTGCGCAGTGAAGGACGGAGATGACGGTCCGTTCCTCAAGATCGTCGCACTAGAAGTCGAGGGCGAGACCGAAGGCGAGAGCACAATCGCGTCGGGGCTGTGGTCTGAGGTGGGGCGCATCGCATGGATGAATGATGGCCGCGGATTGGTCGTCGCGGGGGTAGAGCCTGCATCCCGCGTCTCGCAAATCTGGCGCGTCGCTTACCCGTCAGGCGAAGTGACGCGCGTCACGCGTGATCGATTTGATTATAGAGGCGTCAGCCTGACATCCGATTCCAACCGGTTGATGT
This sequence comes from uncultured Acidobacteriota bacterium, assembly GCA_963796275.1. Classification (GTDB taxonomy): domain Bacteria; phylum Acidobacteriota; class Blastocatellia; order RBC074; family RBC074; genus JAKEHZ01. The sequence goes on from CAWCKY010000006.1 coordinate 1,224,229, forward strand.
GCATTCGGAGTGAGATTACCTCGAACATCTGGGTAGCGCCGAGCGTTGATACAGAACAGGTGCAGCAGGTTACGACTAACCGATTCGATGGGGCGAGCGGAGTAGACTGGACGAGCGATGAACGGATCATTTATGTCTCATCGGCGGGCGGACGCGAGACGATCTGGGTTGCTGACTTGAACCAGAAGCAGCAGCAGCAACTGACTATTGCGGCGCAGGGCGGCGGAGACCGTGAGCTCCATCCCGTCGTCTCACCCGATGACAATTACATCGCCTTCATCGGCGAAAGCTCTATCGGCTCATATCTATGGCGCGCAGATGTTGAGGGCCGGGGTTTGGTGAGGCTGACGGATGAGAACCAGGTATTCTCGCCCTCCTTTTCGGCTGACGGGAAAAGCATCGTCTATTCCGCATTGCGTGAGAGGCAAATGGTAATCGTCAAAAGTTCAGCCGAAGGTGGTGCGCCGGTGACGCTCCTTGAAAAACAGGCCTGGCACCCTACGGTTTCACCGGCCGGCCAATATATCGCCTGCAACTATTGGGACAGTCGGATTGCCGGATGGAAAATCGCCGTTTTCCCGATCGATGGAAAGCAGGCCGCTCTGGTTTTCGATGCGCCGGGAGATCATCGGCGCACCGTGCGCTGGATACCGGATGGGAGCGGGCTCTCGTACATCGTTACGCGGCGCGGAGTCTCGAATGTCTGGATGCAGGGGCTCGATGAGAAGCCGCCCGTGCAGATGACGAATTTCAACTCAGGCAGAATCTTCGATTTTGCCTGGTCTCGCGATGGAGCGCGCATCGCATTTGCCCGGGGAGAGATGAACAGCGATCCAGTTTTCATTCAGAATTTCCGATGAAGTCAGAATATGAAAACTGACGTTACTAACTTTTCACTTACAGATGTCCTCGCCGAAGCCGAAGCCATCTCGAACAACGCGCAGGTCATTTTCGGCCGATTAACCGTCGAGCAGATCAACTGGAAACCGAATGTGGAATCATGGAGTGTGGGGCAATGTTTTGATCATTTGATTATCACCAATCGCGGGTACTTCCCCCAGTTAGATCAGATAATCCGGGGAGAGAAACGGACGACGCTCTGGCAGCGCCTTCCATTTCTACCGGGATTCTGGGGCAGGCTGCTCATCAATATGCTAAACCCGAATTCGACCAGGAGGGTAAATGCGCCGAAGCTCTTACAACCCTCATCGAGCAAGATCGATCCTCAGATCATCGGCCGATTCGCCGCTCATCAAATTGAGGTGATCGATAAAATGAAAGCCACCGCGGGAATGGATCTGGATCAAGTCATCATAAGCTCGCCGGCCTTAAAAATAATGACGTTTAGCCTGTACGATGCTTACCGTATAATCGTCGTGCACGAAGGGCGCCATTTCAAACAGGCGCAGCGTGTGATGGAAGCGTTCGGCTTCCCGATGTAACAAGAGAGGGAGAAATAATCAGTACCGCGAGCGGTAGCTAGCGAATTTCCATTGGTGACCGATTCCTGAAAACTCGCTAGCTACCGCTCGCGGTACTGATTATTTTTTGTTTTACCAGGATTTATTAATCAAAATATATGAAAGAACAATTTACTGTAGGAGTAGAGGAGAAGGAGGATTCAACCCTGAAAAGTTCGGTGGGATTTTGGGCGACGCTCCGCGAGGCGGTGTTTGGGACCGAACAGGATTTCACGGAAGGCAGCATCGGCCGCGCGATCTTTCTTCTATCGGTGCCGATGGTGCTCGAGATGGCGATGGAATCGCTCTTCGGCATCGTCAATGTTTTTTGGGTTTCTCATCTCGGTAGAGACCAAACCGCGGCCGTCGGTATCACTGAGTCACTGTTGACGATCGTTTTCACAGTCGCGCTCGGCTTGAGCATGGCGACTACCGCAATGGTCGCTCGCAGGATCGGCGAAAAGGACCATGAAGGCGCGGCTCGCGCGGCTGTACAGTCCATCTTTCTGGGAATTATCATTTCAATTCCCATCGCGCTCATCGGCGTGCTTTTCCATGAACAGCTGTTTCGGTTGATGAATGCCGATGCGGCCGTGAGCGCGATCGGCTCCGGCTACATCACCATCATATTCGGCGCAAACGTCGTGATTATGCTGCTCTTCTTGATCAATGCGATTTTTCGCGGGGCAGGTGATGCGGCGATAGCGATGCGCGCTTTATGGCTCGGCAACATCATCAATCTCATCCTCGACCCATGTTTGATATTCGGGCTTGGGCCTTTTCCCGAACTCGGCGTGACCGGATCTGCTATCGCTACCACGATCGGGAGAGGGTGTGGGGTGATCTTTCAGTTCACCCGCCTATTCGGAGGCCATGGCCGCGTTCCAGTACGGTGGCAACACGTGAAGCCTGACTTCGTCTTAATGAAGACGATTATGCGAATCTCGCTCGGCGGAATGTTTCAATTCCTGGTAGCGACCTCCGCATGGATACTGCTTATGAGCATAGTCGGGAAGTTCGGCAGCGCTGCACAGGCGGGTTACACCATAGCCCTTCGCATCATCATCGTCACGATTCTGCCATCGTGGGGGATGAGCAATGCCGCTGCAACACTGGTCGGGCAAAACCTCGGCGCTCAGAAGCCGGAGCGGGCCGAGAAGTCTGTCTGGTTGACCGCCCATTGCAATGCGATATTCCTGTCGGGCGTAGCCGTATTATTTATCACGCTGGCCGGACCGTTAATCCGTATCTTCACTAATGACCAAACGGTGATCTCATATGGAGTCGATGCGCTTCGTTACATAAGTTATGGCTATGTTTTTTACGCCTATGGAATGGTGGTGGTCCAATCGTTCAATGGTGCCGGCGATACTTATACGCCCACCATCATAAACCTCTTCTGTTTCTGGTTGTTGCAGATTCCGCTGGCATACACGCTGGCGAACTGGACGAGTCTGGAAGCAAAAGGAGTTTTTCTCGCAATAACATTGGCCGAATCGGTGCTGGCTATCGTGGCTATGGTGATGTTCCGCCAAGGAAAGTGGAAAGAGCGGAAAATATGATTTTATCCTCTAAAATGTTAGGGGTAGTAAAATGTCAGGGGTAAAATGTTCAGGGCAGGCCTTGGAACCTGCCCTGACGCTCTAAGAGTGATCTGTACCCCACGACATCTCACTCTTAATCAGATTGCGAGTAAGGCCTTTCAGCACACTCGCTTGCGACGAAACCGGAATCCCCACTACCGGTTCGTCCCCAATGCTCTCTCCGAGTCTGAATACACAGCTATCAGACATTCTCAAAATACTGATTTTGATAAAAGAGGGCTATACGTAGTTCTACGTGATTTTAGTATTTCGATAACAATAGTGTTAGAAAACCCAGTAACAAAACCTGGAAGGTTCCTAACCGCCGAATGGCGATATCTGGCGATGATCAACTACGAGATCGACCCCGCGCTGCTGATAAGATATCGTCCGAGAGGGACCGAACTCGACGACTGGAAGGGGAAGACATTTGTCAGCGTCGTTGGGTTTCTATTTCAGAAGACTCGTATCTTCGGTCTGTCCATCCCATTCCATCGCAACTTTGAAGAAATAAATCTACGCTTTTACGTGCGATACCGGGCGGCCGAAGGCTGGCGGCGAGGCGTGGTATTTATCAAAGAGATAGTCCCTCGCCGGGCTATCGCTACTGCCGCGCGTCTGTTTTACAATGAAAATTACGCGGCGCGGAAAATGGCGCACCGGATCGATTGTGATGGTTCCGTGTTATCCATCGAGTATTCGTGGCGTGAGTCTGATGTATGGAATGGTTTGAAATTGATGACGGCCGGCGAGGCGAAGCCACTGGTTTCCGGGTCGGAAGAGGAGTTCATCTCCGAACACTATTGGGGGTATTCGGCGCAGACCGATGGCGGTTGCGTTGAGTATAAGGTCGAACATCCACCCTGGCGCGTCTGGCAGGTCGACTATTCTCGGTTCGATTGCGATGTCGAGGGCGTATATGGAAGGCAATTTGTCGAGTATTTACAAGCTCAACAGACATCGGCGTTTGTCGCGGATGGGTCGGCAGTCACTGTAAGTAGAGGTGTAAGGTTATGATTGAACGAGGCAGAGAACATATGCTCTTCGATGGTGATTGCGGAATCTGCACTCATTCGGCCGAGATAGCCGGGCGGATGGATCAACGATTCATCATCGAACCATATCAAGTCTATCCCGAGGATGAGTTGAGAAAATTCGGGATTACTTACGCGAAATGCGGGAGGAACCTGCAGGTGATAACCGGAAGCGGGCGCGTCTATTCCGGCGCCTTCGCAGTCAATTACTTCCTCTGGCAACATTTTCCATGGTCATTGCTGGTGATTATAATCTATGCGGTGCCCATACTTTTGCTCCTCGAAATCATCGGCTATCGCCTGGTGGAAAAAAACCGCCATCGTCTTTCGCAATGGTTCGGATTGAAGGCTTGTCGGATAACGGATAATGGATAATGGATAATTCGTAACCACTGAGGCAACAATCTTTACGAATTATCCATTATCAATTAGTAGGTTAGCTTTCACCGAAGACCCACGAACGTTTGGGTACGCGCTTCAACTGGAATTTTTGCACCGCGAACTTTTCAATATGCGCCATTGCCTCTTCGACCGAATCGGTGACCATGAGCAGGTCGAGGTCGGATCTGCTGATCGTCCCTGCCGTCACCATGCTTTCGAGAAAACTGATCATCGGCGCGTAATAATCCGTCCCCATCAGGACTATGGGAAAATGGCGGATTTTTTTAGTCTGAATGAGTGTCAGGGATTCGAACAATTCATCCATCGTCCCGAGGCCGCCGGGAAGTACGACGAACGCATACGAATATTTAATAAGCATCGTCTTCCTGACGAAAAAGTAGCGGAATTCCAACATGTCGTCCAGATACGGATTGGGACTCTGCTCGAAGGGGAGGGCGATGTTGCAGCCGATTGAATGCCCGCCCGCTTCTTTGGCGCCGCGATTGGCTGCTTCCATAATCCCCGGCCCGCCACCGGTCATGACCGTGAAGCCAAGCTGGCTTACGGCTGCTCCGACCTCGCGCGCGAGCGAATAGTATGGATGATCCTCTTTGAATCTCGCGGAGCCGAAGATCGTGACACACGGGCCGACGAAGTGGAGTCTGCGGAATCCGCGTACGAATTCGCGGATTATACGCAGCAGCATCCACAGTTCCGTCCGTCGTGGATTCGGGCCTTCTAGAAAAAACTTTTCGTCTCCGTTGGGTTTGGGTAAGGTTTTTTGCTTTGTAGGTAATTGAACAGGTTCTATTGCCATCTTACATCCTGCATTTTCGATATTACTGTCATTCGCCCCGATTATATCAAACAGTTTTAAGTTTTAAGTTTGAAGTTTTTAAGGTGCCGATCAAAACCATCGAACTAAAAACTGAAGACTAAAAACTGAAACTGAAAACTATTCTCTGAGGAGACCAAAAATGAAGCTTAAGCCCGGGATAGCTTTACCGTATTTTTCCATCACATTACTCGCGATACTGGTAACAATCGCCATTCTCATCGAGCTTCCTTCCACCGTTATATCGGTCGATGCGAGAGGGCGTCGTGAGGATGAAATCAACCGTCTCGCCGAAAGTCTGCGTAAGAAACTGATCGATCAGCGGCGCGAGTTTCATATGAATCCGGAACTCTCGAACCGTGAAGAGGGGACTGCGCGCGTTATAGCGGATAGACTGCGAGCGCTCAACTTCGATGAGATTAAGACGGGAGTCGGCAAGCACGGCGTGGTTGCGCTGCTCAAGGGAAAGCAGGCCGGCCCGGTCGTCGCTGTGAGGGCCGACATGGACGCGCTGCCGATCGTAGAAACCCTCAATGTTCCGTACAAGTCGCGAAACGAGGGGGTTAAACACGCATGCGGGCATGACGTTCATATGACTGTCCAGCTCGGCGTTGCAGAGGTATTGGGTAAAATGCGTGATCAGCTGCGTGGAACGGTCAAATTCATATTCCAACCTGCGGAAGAAGGCCCGCCTGCGGGAGAAGAAGGCGGCGCGGCGTTGATGATAAAGGAGGGCGCCCTCGAGAATCCTCGTCCGTCTGCCATCTTCGGCCTGCACGTTATGCCGAATATTGAGCTGGGCCAGATCGGATACAATATCGGCCCAGCCATGGCATCCTCAGATCGCTTCTCGATCACAATCCGGGGCAAAAAGGTCCACGGGGCATATCCGCATGATGGGATCGATACGATTGTCGTGGCGGCGGAATGCATATCGGCATTGCAGTCCATCCGCAGCCGGCGCATCAACACACAGGAGCCGCTGGTCATAACCATCGGCAGCATTCACGGCGGCAATCGATTCAACATCGTCACAGATGAGGTCAAACTCGAGGGAACTATGCGGACGCTCAACGAAGACGTACGCAAGAACGCGATCGAGATGATGAAGCAGACGCTGCTGGGCGTGACTTCGGCATACGGCGCGAGCTACGAGATGGAATTCGGTTTGAATACTCCGGTGACGCACAACGATCCGGCTCTGGTCGAGGCGACATTGCCTGTAATGCGTCAGGTATTGGGAGCGCAGAATCTCATCACGCCTCGACCGCAGATGGGAGCCGAGGATTTTTCGCGTTACCAGCAGGCCGTGCCCGGATTTTTCTATTTCCTCGGCGTCGGCAACAAGGGGAAGGGCATCACCGCCATGATTCATACGCCGGAATTCGATGTCGATGAAGAGAGCCTGGTCATCGGCGTCAAGGTGATGTCGAATGTGTTGATGGATTATCTCAATCGTGGGGCGGTACGAAACTGAGAAAAGGTGATTTCCTTCAAAAACAGAATACACCGGAAAATTGTGCGAGCAGTCATCGATGCGCCTTCTGCATCTCCGACAATGGGCTTACCAAATGCGGGCTCAGGGTCTTAAGATCGAGACAGCAATGTAAAGCTTCGATTTTTTCTCAATAACTTTGGAGAGGTTGATTATCGTCAGCAGATCCGTTTGCGCCTTGGCCGCCTGGTCCGTATTGAATACTTTGCTGCTCTGGTGGTGCGGGTTATGAGCGAAGTCAGATATCAACTTTACGAGTTTTTGGATTGCTTCATCAAACTCGAGTGGCGAATCGATCTCCTCGTTGATCGCGATTTCAGATGCCAGTTTACCGAGCGCGAGTAGTGAACGGAGATTCCTGGCGCACTTGTTGATCGATTTGGTCGTTTTTGAAAGACGTTTAGAGGTGAGTTTCCCCGACTTATGGTCGCTCAGCAATCCCTGGCCGAGCAACTGGATATCACGGAAATTTTCGTTGAACTGCTGGCGTGCCGCCGCTTTCTCCCTCTCACCGGATGATGATTGGGCGCCCGGCATCCAAATGACCAGCAAAAGAGTAAGATAAACCAACATAACGATTCCCCCGTCAGCTCAAAGCGGCCGCGAATGCCCTGCGCGCTGCCGCAATTGTGCGTTCGATGATCTCGTCGCTGTGGGCTGTTGAGACAAACCCGGCTTCGAACTGCGAAGGGGCAAGATAAACGCCTGCATCGAGCATAGCATGGAAAAATCTGGCGAACGCTTCTCGATCGCTCCTGGCGGCTGACGTCCAATCGGTCACGGGTTCAGCTGAAAAGAATGTCGTGAACATCGAACTGACGCGATTGCTCACGGCGACTATCCCCGCTTCTCTGGCGGCTTCATTCATTCCTTCGACCAGCCGGGAAGTCGCGCGTTCGAGCTGCGGATAGGGATCGAGCGATTTGAGTAATCGCAACGTCGTCAGACCTGCCGTCACCGCCAAAGGATTACCCGAGAGAGTCCCGGCTTGATAGACCGGGCCGACCGGCGCCACTTGATCCATGATCTCCCGCCGCCCACCGAATGCCCCGACCGGTAGCCCTCCGCCGATGATCTTGCCCAGGCACGTCAGATCGGGTTTTATGCCATAGAGCTCCTGCGCCCCGCCGCGCGCCACCCGAAAACCGGTCATCACTTCATCGAAGATCAATACGGCACCGTGTTGCGCGGTAATCCGGCGGACATCTGCAAGATAGTCGGCGTGCGGGGGCACGCAGCCCATATTGCCGGCGACCGGCTCGATGATCACGGCCGCGATCTGATCGCCGGCTTTCTCGAAGACCAGCTCGAGCGCGTGTGCATCATTGAATGGAACAGTGATGGTATTCTGCGCGACTTCGGGGAGGACGCCCGGCGAGTCGGGGAGGCCGAGAGTGGCGACCCCCGAGCCGGCGCGCACCAGCAGGCTGTCTCCGTGGCCGTGATAACAGCCCTCGAATTTGACGATCTTCGCTCGGCTCGTGAAACCGCGCGCGACACGCAATGCCGACATGGTGGCCTCCGTGCCGCTCGATGTCAGGCGCAATTTTTCGATCGACGGGAAAGCATCGATGACTTCCTGCGCCAGCAGAACCTCGAGTTCCGTCGGCGCGCCGTAGCTAGTGCCGCGAGTCGCCGCCTCCTGAATGGCCGCGATCACTTCGGGATGCGCGTGGCCGAGGATCATCGGTCCCCAGGACCCGACATAATCGATATAAGTATTGCCGTCGGCATCGGTGATCGTCGCTCCCTTTGCCGTTTGAATGAAGCGCGGTGAGCCGCCGACGCCGCGGAATGCGCGCACCGGGCTGTTTACGCCACCTGGGATGATCTCTTTTGCGCGTTCGAACAGCGCGGATGATTTAGCGTTATTATTCATATCAATAAAAATCTTGCGTTCGGGCGAGTTGCTATGTGATTATTGTCTGCTCCAAACAATTTTCATAACCAAATTGGAGGTTACATTGAATGAGGAATTGAGCCGGCTCATCTCACTTCAGGAGATTGATGTCGAAATCAAACGACTGAATGATGAGATTGCCATGCTTCCCGTACGGCGACAAGAACTGGAGCGGGACTTCTCCGGATCTGTAAAAGAATATTTCGATCTCAAAGAACAACTCGAGACAGCGACCAATGAGAGAAGCCGTTTTGAGTCCGAACTTGAAATAGAACAGGAAAAACACCAGAAGTTCAAGAACGACTTGATGAAAGCGACCAACGAACGAGAATACACGACAGCGGTGCGCGAGATCGATGTTGCGCGCAAGGCCATCAGTTCGTTCGAGACTGAAATTATCAAGTTGTTGGAAAAGACCGAAAAACTCGAAACCCAAATCAAAGAGCGCTCACCGGAGATCGAATCGCGCCGCGTCGAAGTCGATCGTCAGGTGTCGGAGTGGGCGGCGGCGGCGGCGGTCAAACAACAACGCCTCGACGATCTCCTTATCCGGCGAGGCCCCGCGCTCGAAGCTCTCTCCGCGAGCGCTCGCGCGACCTATGCAAGACTGTCAAGGATGCGTTCGGGGTTTGCGCTGGCCGAGGCTCGCAATTATTCATGCCTCGCCTGCCGGATGAAAATTCGCCCCCAGGTTTTCAACGACATCCGCCGCGGCGAGAAGATAATCACCTGTGAGAGCTGCGGGCGGATTCTCTATTTCAAGGTCGAAAGCGTCACCACTTAAGCCCGGAGTTGCCAGCTAGTCGGTCTGCCTCGTCTTAGCCTTCCTCTGCCTCAATACTTCGAACAAAATCACGCCCGCTGCCACACTGACATTGAGCGATGTGAGACGTCCGTGCAGCGGGATCGATATAATACTATCGCACCTTTCACGTACCAATCTGCGAATGCCTCTGCCTTCACTTCCGAAAACGAGTGCGAGCGGAACATTCATATCGAAATCCGAATAGACCGACTCTGCGCCGCCCTCGACGCCAATTACCCAGACCCCTAGTTCCTTCAATTTATCGATGAGAGGCACGAGATTTGTTACTCGTGAGACGCGCACATATTCAACGGCGCCGGCCGACGTCTTCGCCACGGTTTCGTTCAATCCGGCCGCGCGATGTTCCGGAATGAACACTCCGTCGACGCTTGCGCCTTCACATGTGCGCAAGATCGCTCCCAGGTTGTGCGGGTCTTCGATGCCATCGAGTAACACCACCAGCGGCAAACGGGGCAAACGGGGCAAACGGGGCAAACTGGGCAATCGGGGCAAACTGGACTGGGACAGAGTGACCGGCTCACCGATCGAATCCAGGATCGTCTCCGCTTCGACGTATGGATTCGCACGGTTCACCGGTGCGAGCAGAGCGACAACCCCTTGATGGTTGGCATTGCCGGTAAGTTCATCGAGGGCGCGTCGATGGCGTTTTTCGATGCGAATGCCAGCGCGTTGCGCCGCCTCGGTCAATTCCTGAAGGCGCGACTGGTTGGGCGCTGCTGCGATAAGGATTTTGTTAATTGGCCTTTTACCGGCGCGCAGTGCCTCGAGCACGGGCGAAAGACCGTATATCTGATTCATCTCGTATCCCGATTATAGCTTATCCGACAACTTGATTTTGCATATCTCGCGTGAAATTATCGAGGGTATGCAGAGGTTTGTCGCGATCGCTATTTGCCTTCTGTTGATGTGTAGTTGTGCTGCACCCGCACGAGTTACGGTAGATGCGCCGCAGGGGAAAGAGGCGGTCTATCCGCCAACGTTTGTGGCACCGCCCGATCGCGGGCAGCATGTTCAAGATGCCTGGAAAGATTTACTCGCCGAAGCGAAACTGCCGTTCTCGCAACTCGAACTCGACCCGGTCCTCAACACGCCTCGATCGCTCCCGGCGGGATTGGCCGGTCGCATCAACCTCACAAAGGCAGATGGCGCAATCGGGGAACTGGAGGTGAAAGAATCTCTGCGGAGCTTTATTGAACACGCTCGGGGCATACTCGTCGGCGATCCGAAGGACAGTACACAAGGAGTCAAAGACCTCTCGTTGGTCTCTTTCTCAAACAACGGCAATTCTTACAAGGTCGTGTATCAGCAGGCGAATTATTCATTCCCGATCACGAATGGCTACGGCGAGTTGACGCTGACCGTTGACAAGATGGCGAGACTTCTCGCGTGGGGCAGCCGTCTCATTCCCAAACTCGATCTCCCCAACCCCTCGATCGATCCCGAAATGTCGGTCGAGAAGCTCATGAACAGGGAATTCACCTACACGACATTAGCCGGGAAGCAACAAATATATAAAGCGGAGAAGCGCAATGAGATTGTTATCAGAGATCCGGTTGTTTTTCCGAAACAGGAAGGGAATAAGCTCAAGATTTACCTGGCCTATCCGATCGATGTGGGAAACGGGATGACCTGGACCGTTTATATCGATGCGATCGAGGGTGTGGAGCTGGGAGTGAAACAGAATTTTCAGACCTGATTCCGCTTCACCGCAAAATGCACATAGATTAAGCAGGAAAACAGGAGAGACAGGTCTGGAGATTCATAAAACGTTACGAGATCATCTGACTTCTGGTTCGCGGCTAAGATTTCCTCTTCATTTGGTTATATGAACGAATCTTCTTCTCCTCATAAAAAAATCTTGAAAAATCTTGAAAAATCCTGAAGAATCCTCTCGAAAAGCAGATTTGTCCAGCTCTTGAGGTGAGCCGAATCGGTAAGGCGGTCGGTTAACCTGGGAGGACTCAATAGAAACAATTCAATCTGACGTAAATCGAACTAAATTTTCTCGCCGAATATGAGTGGAAGTGAGGTAAATGCCGGAATCAGGCAAGCCTCAATCGAACAGCAACAGCAAAAAACGGAACGCCGGTGGACCGGAAGGAAAAGATGCGGCTATTGCTTTCCATCGTACTCCTGATATCTGGAGGCCTTTTCCCGAAAGACCTCGATCTCTCCAACAATACGCTCGCCGATGCAAAATCGCCGATCGAGGAATTGATTTCGGCCAGTGGGGCGGAGGTGGTCGGCGTCGCCGTTTACGATGTGCAGACGAAAGATACGTTATTGATCAATGAACGAATCAATATGCATGCGGCGAGCACGATGAAGCTGCCTGTGATGATGGAAATCTTTCGTCTGGTAGAAGCAAAAAAGCTCGGACTCCGCGAATCGATCGAAATAAAAAATAAGTTCTATAGTATTGTCGATGGCAGCGTGTTCCGTCTAAACAAGATGGACGATAGCGATGAAGAGGTATATAACCGCATCGGTCAGACAATGACGGTACTGGAACTGGTCGAACACATGATTACCTGGAGCAGTAATCTGGCGACCAATCTGCTGATAGAGCGGGTCAAGGCTGAGAAAGTCAACAAGCTGATGCGCGATCTGGGCGCGCATGATATCGAGGTTAGACGTGGCGTCGAAGACATCAAGGCATTTCAGGCCCGAATCAATAATACAACGACTGCTTACGATTTGATGCTGTTGTTGAAGCTGATCGCTGAGCAACAGTTTCTCAGTAAACGCGCCTCGGAGCAGATCGTCGATATTCTCTCCTCCCAGCACTTCAATGATGGAATCCCGGCGGGATTGCCGCAGACTGCACGAGTAGCCCACAAGACCGGGGATATCACGAAACATAAGCACGATGCCGGAATTATCTACTTGCCGAATCGTAAACCATACGTGGTTGTAGTGCTGACGAAAGGCATAGCTGAGCATGATCGCAGCAGTAAATTGATCGCCGACATTTCACGCACGGTTTATCAGACACTCGCCGGCTCTTCAGCTGACAAATGAAAGGGTCATGTGAAGTATGGAGAACAAGAAACCAGGTCAAACCCAGACATCGAAACACATCCCGGTGCATTACTGGTCGCTTACGCTCACCGTAATGTACCAATGAATCGTTGTTTCGAATTAGCTAAATTAACGATGCGCAAATAATAGTCGGCTGTTATCAATCAGCCTCTGGCGGCTTCTGGATGTTGAGGGTAGAAAACGTTGATTCATAGGCTTTTAATTTGCTCATTCATCAACTAAATTATCGGAGATGTAACCGTATTTGCCCCCTATCCGGTAGCAGGTGGTGTCCGAGAATCCAATCGCTAACACCTGAGTAACTCAACTAGAACGATTTAATGAAATGATAGGGAAAATTATAGGTAACTACAGACTCATTGATGAATTAGGATACGGCAACATGGGTGTGGTCTATCGAGGCCAACATATCCATGAGGGTCGAGACGTGGTAGTCAAAGAAATATCGATGACCCATTTTCCTACCTCAACCCGTGTACAGCTCAAGGCACACTTGCGGCGCGAGACATTTATTTTGTCGCAGCTCGACCACCCGGGCATCGCCAATATCTATGAATCTTTCTCGAGAGGCGATAATACCTATCTGGTATTGGAGTATATCGAGGCAACCAGTCTTCGCGACTTGCTCGAGCATGAGGGGGTTCCGAGCCCCTCCCAGGCGGTCTATCTGTGCAAACAGGCGCTGGCGGCGCTGGATTACGCGCACAATTTTAGATATTTGACCGAATCGGATTTACGGCTCATAGGTATCATTCATCGCGATATCAAGCCATCAAACTTACTCGTCGATGCGAATGGAAATTTGAAGATCACTGATTTCGGAATAGTGAAAATGCCGGACCGGCAGAGTATGGCTCCTCCAAGCTTCCGGCCCGGCACTACGGAATACCTTCCTCCCGAGCATCTACGCGGCATCGATCTTGACGCGCGCTCCGACATATATAGCCTGGGAGTCACGTTTTATGAAGTTTTAACGGGAAAATTGCCGGTCAAGCGGCCCAGAAAAGAGCCCGTAGACGATAAAGATGCGGAATATTCGGAGACCGGGCCGCTTCCGATCATCGATCTGCGACCCGAAGTAGACCCATTTCTCGCATCGATTTTTATGCGAGCGATACAAAAAGCTCCCGGTGACCGTTTCCAGTCGGCCGCTGAATTTTTGAAGGCGATAGAAGAATTTGAAAGGAACGATGGCATAGCAGAAGGAGTGGCATCGGTCGAGGAGTCGATCGAAGAAGGACCAGGCGTTTCAATCATCGATATCTCCGAGACATCGGAAATAGCGTACTCGAACCGATCGCCGATAAAATCGCCCTTATCGACGGCTCCCGTCGGTGAAATGGATGCTCCCGATTTTCGGGGGACGCCTGTCATACGGAATGCTCGGAAGGTAATGTCGCGGACTTCGCGTAAGACACTGTGGGTGGCGGCGATAGTATTTATAATTTTTGGTGTCCCGATCTTCGCATATTTTTTGACTCAACAGCCGGGCGCGGCGGAGCAAGGTGTGGTGGAACAGGCCGAGGCGGAGGGAAGTCCCGCCGTGCCGTCCGAATCTCCTTCTGGCGTTACGACGGAACCGACTCCCGGTTCAGTAGTGCCCGCAGCGAGCGCGGCGGCGCCCGAACCTACACCATACTTGACTACCGTCAGTTCAGGAGACGCCGACAAACTTAGCCGCGCGCGTGAGGCTGAAAGTAGAGGATTTTTCAAACAGTCAGTGAGAAGATACGAGGAATATCTTCGTAGTAATCCAAACCAGGTCGATGCCGCACTGGCTTCCGGAGAGCTCGAAAACCTGAAAAAATTTGTGACATTTCTGAGAGACGCCAGGACCGCATCCAAGCGACAGAATTTTGAAAAAGCGCGACTCAACTACACCGAGGCACTGAAACTCCGCCCATACTCGAGAGTAGTGCGGAGTGAATTGGAGCTGGCAGAGAAAAAGTTGCCCGGAGCCTCGCGTAATTAAATGCTGGCAAGGCCATCCCGGCACGTTCAATCGGGCTTATTCAGTAAGTTTCCGCCATCTCTCGATCACCGGCGGCTGAAGCCAGGGCGCTAACGCTGCTCCGCTCGATCAATCAATTCAATCCGAGTGACATCAAACATATTCATTCGCAGATGCCTCATTAAAACTGAAGATTATGCAAATTAAAGACGAGTGTAATCAGTCGTTAAGAAACTCAGTGCCGCAGGCGAAATGTTGGTAGCATTCGATCGGAGTAGATTCACGTGGAAGTGAAAGAAAAAACACAATCCGCTTCTCACCTCGTTCGCACGCTAAAATTGCGCGACCTGGTTCTGTTCAATCTCGTTGCCATCCTGGGCCTTCGGCATCTCGCTACATCTGCGAAGTTCGGTCCGGGATCGCTGATCATCTGGATCATTGCCGCATTGTTCTTCTTCGTGCCGCAAGGGCTTGCCGTTATTGAGCTGTCATCGCGCTTCCCGAAAGAGGGAGGCATTTATCTCTGGACGAAGAGCGCGCTCGGAGAAGGGCACGGGTTTCTCTGCGGATGGTGTTATTGGATCAATAATGTCCTGTACTACCCGAACCTGCTCATTACCGCGGCGGTGATCTCAACATATGTCATAGGACAGGGTGAAACCGGGTTGAGCGATAGATGGAGCTTTATCCTGCCGGTAACTTTGATTGCTCTGTGGCTTGCAGCCGCGATCAACATAGTCGGGCTGGGTACGGGAAAATGGTTGCAGAACGCCGGGGGGATTGGGACGTATATTCCCGGCCTCATCATTATTTTTTTGGGTCTCTATGGTGTAATGACGGGTGAGCCATCCAACCCGATCAACAGCGACACGCTTAAGCCCGATTTTACTAACCTCCCATCGTTAAACCTGCTGGCCTCGGTTGCATTTGCATTTGCGGGATTGGAGCTGGCATCGACTATGGGAGATGAATGTGAAGATCCGCGGCGCAGCCTTCCCCGTTCGATCTTCATTTCGGCGCCGCTCATCGCGGTCGCTTATATTCTCGGTACCGGCGCAGTGCTGTGGCTGGTACCAAATCAGGATATCAATCTCGTATCCGGGTTTCTGCAAGCTATCACCAACGGCGCGCGCGGAGTGTCTGAAAGTCTCTGGTGGATCGCCCCGCTGTGCGCTGCGCTTTACACCGTGGGGAACCTCGGTGGGGTCGGCGCTTGGTTGAATGGCCCCGCGCGCGTAGCATTTGTTATCGGTTTGGACCGTTATTTCCCGAAGGGATTCGGGCGAGTACATCCGAAATGGCGTACGCCCTATGTCGCCATTCTTGTTCAGGCCTCGCTCGCCACGATCTTCCTTCTCGTCTCGGTGCTCGGGAAGGGAACGAATGTTGAAGAGGTCTATTTGATATTGCTCGATACTCAACTCCTGATCTACTTCATCCCATATCTATATCTCTTCACTGTATTTCTGATACACCGGCGCCGAGGGAAAGCAGACAATGAAGCGATTCTCGCGCCTGGTGGAACAGTGGGCGCATGGGTGATAGGTTTGAGCGGTGCGGCTCTAACTCTATTTGCTATGGTTGTTGCCACTATACCGCCCGAAGCCAGCACCGAACCATGGCTTTTCAGATTGAAGGTTATCGGTGGCGCGGCTGGATTTATTATTGTCGGTGGATTGATTTACCTTCGCGCGAAGTTGAAGAAGTCGGTTTAAGCGAATTACATGACGAAAAGTTATCGCCGACGCGATGGGAGACGATCCGGCACCGCCTGCCTTGGGATAAGACCTTCTTGTTTCCCAAACTTTTGCGGGTGTTCATATAAGCCCAACTGGTGCAACAGAATAGATAGTGGCTTAGCGAGGCCCCACGGAACCCAACGCAAATGATCGTCAGGGCCCCCACTCAAGCTTCAACCCCCACAACAAGATATCTGCAAAGGCGTAATATTTCCCAACAGTACAACCATCGCTTGACAGGTTCGCAAATCGTTTGTTAATTTCATCTGTGAGTTTCTTGCAGGCTCGTAGCTCAGGGGTAGAGCACTACCTTGACACGGTAGGGGTCAGCGGTTCAAATCCGCTCGAGCCTATGTACTAGCCGGGCTGAAATTATTATCGATGCCCGTAAGTTCAACGTCAGCTCCAGAAGAGTTGTCAATACTTATGCAGATAAGATTTAGATTTAATCGAACTAAGTAGCTGCGATGATCGATGCGTCGACTGACGCGCGCATCGCAGCGAATCTGCTTGACGACCGCTGGCGTAGGACCTTACCTGAAGCGATTATCCATTAATCGGGGCTTTTGGGACTGTCCACACGGCAAAATTTGTGATTTGAAATTTGAGTTTCGCAAATTGCCATTTACGAACCTCAAATTTCGACCTGCAGCCGCCATGGCCGCGGGCAATGGAATTGTGAGACAGCAGTGAGTGAATTAGTACCAGAATTATCAGCTATCGAATTGCTTAAACAGCAGGATCGGGAGAGCGCGAAAAAAGCTATCGCGGCGCGGCTCTACCGCAATGGCGTTAGACAGGAAAATCCTGTCGATTTGAGTTACCCGGTCAAAGAGGGTGAGCGGGTGGAACCTCTTACACCCGAAACGCGGGAGGCGCTCGAAGTATATCGCCATTCGACTGCGCACCTGCTGGCTGCCGCGGTCCTCGATCTTTTCCCTGGCACCAAACTGGGGATCGGGCCTGCGCTGCTCGACGATCCGAAAGGCGGTTTCTTTTACGACTTCCAGCGCGACGATGGCGGGCGATTTACGCCCGAAGACCTGCCGAAGATCGAGAAGCGGATGAAGGATCTGGTCAAGCGAAACCTGGAATACAAGCGCATCGAGGTGCCGAAGAAAGAGGCCGAGAAGAAGTTCGCCGAGATGGGAGAGCCTCTCAAATGCGAATTGATCGAAGAGAAGGGCGGCGAGACGGTCAGTTGCTACACGATCGAAGGGACGCCCTTTGTGGATTTCTGTCTCGGCCCGCATATACCGGCGACGGGCAAGATCAAGGCCTTCAAACTTCTTTCAATTGCGGGAGCGCACTGGAAGGGAGACGAGAAACGTCCGCAGATGCAGCGCATCTATGGCACGTCGTTCTTTGCCCAGGAAGAGCTGGATGAATGGCTCAAGCAGAAGGAGGAGGCGGAACGGCGCGATCATCGAAAGATCGGCCCGGAGCTCGATCTCTTCAGCTTCAGCGATGCGATAGGGTCCGGCCTGGTTTTATGGCATCCCAACGGCGCGTTGATCCGCAAGGTCATCGAGGGTTTTCTCAACGAAGAGCTTTATAAGCGCGGCTACAGCTTCGTCAACACTCCGCACATCACGCAGTCGGAGCTGTTCCGCATCTCCGGCCATCTGCAGGTCTATCGCGATGTGCTCTATCCGGAGATGAAGGACATCGAGAACGAGCATATCGAATACCGGCTGAAGCCGATGAATTGCCCGTTTCACATCCAGATCTACAGTTCGCGGCAGCGTTCATACCGCGATCTGCCGCAGCGATATGCGGAATACGGAACGGTCTATCGCTACGAGCGTTCGGGAGTCGCGCACGGTTTGATGCGCGCGCGTGGTTTCACCCAGGATGACGCGCACATCTTTTGCACGCCGGAGCAACTGAAGGCCGAGATATTCGGATGCCTCGATCTGGTCGATTTCATCTTCCGGGCGTTCGGTTTCGAATATAAGGCTGAACTCTCGGTGCGGCATCCGACGGATCATTCGAAGTATCTGGGATCGAATGAAGTTTGGGATTTGGCGGAGAGCGCTCTGACGGAGGCGCTGGTCGAGCGCGGGCTGCCGTATCAAAGGATGGAAGACGAAGCGGCGTTTTATGGTCCGAAGATCGATTTCAAGGTGGTCGACGCGATCAAGCGGACGTGGCAGCTTTCGACGATTCAGGTCGATTTCAATATGCCTGAACGTTTCGAGATCGAGTTTATCGGCTCGGATAACAAACCGCATCGCCCGATTATGGTGCACCGGGCGATACTGGGATCGTTCGAGCGATTTTTCGGCATTCTGATCGAGCATTATGCGGGAGCATTTCCGGTCTGGCTCGCGCCCGTGCAGGCGATCGTCCTGCCGATTTCGGATCGTTTCAATGAGAGAGCTATGGAAGTCGAACGGGAATTGCTAGGAGCCGGCCATCGTGTTCAGGCCGATCTGCGCAGTGAAAAGATCGGGGCGAAGATTCGCGATGCGCAGCTCAAGAAAATTCCGTTCATGCTCGTCATCGGTGAGAGAGAAGCCGAGGCCGGCACGGTCGCGGTGCGCGACCGCCTCAAAGGCGATACGGGCGCGGTGCCCGTCGCAGAATTCAGCGCGCGTGTTGATGAAATGGTGAGCAGGCGCGCTTAAATAAATCTCAAATGTTCGATTTGAGATGTTCGTTTCAATGGAGGTGAATCTATTAGCAACGGTTATTCAGGCGGAGGTGGTTTCAGAGGACGCAGGGATCATAGAGGGCCCCAGGTAAGAGTCAACGAGCGGATCCGTGCGAAAGAGATCAGGGTGATCGATGAAGAAGGGCAACAGCTCGGCATACTAACGCCGCAGCGGGCTCTGGAGATTGCGCGCGAGCGGGGGTTCGACCTGGTCGAGGTTGCACCCCAGGCTAATCCGCCGGTCTGTCGCATCGTTGACTTTGGTAAATTTCTTTACGAACAGAAGAAGCGGGCGCACGACGCCAAGCGGAAGCAGGTCGTAATAGAAGTTAAAGAGATCAAGTTCCGCCCGTCGACCGACGAGCACGATTACAATTTCAAGATGAAGCATGCCAAAGAAATTCTGGCTGATGGGAACAAGGTGAAGGCGACTGTCCGCTTCCGCGGGCGCGAGATCACGCACAAGGAGTTGGGAATGCAGTTGCTCGATAGGCTCGAGAAGGATTTGGCCGAGAACGGTACGCTTGAGTTCCGGCCGCGGCTTGAAGGCATGGCGATCACAGTGGTTTTTTCACCAAAGAAGTAGTTTTCAGTTTTCAGTTTTCAGTTGGGAACAAACTGAAAAACTAAAAACTGAATTAACGGAGGGAATAATGCCTAAATTGAAAACACATAAGGGCGCGGCCAAGCGCTTTCGAACGACCGCGACGGGGAAGATCAAGCGCGGCCATTCGCACGCCCGCCACATTCTGACGAAGAAGACGACCAAGCGTAAGCGGCAACTCGATATCGATGTGCTCGTTTCCGAGTCTGATAGGGATCGGGTCGAACAGATGTTGCCTTACGGCAGAAAATAGCCCTGATCATATAAATCGGTAAGCACAAACGATAGTTTGTGCTTCATTTAGAAGGAGGTCAGATATGCCTCGCGCAAAACGTAGTAATAAGCGCCTGGATAAACGCAAAAAACTCGAGAAACTGTCGAAAGGTTATCGCGGGACAAAGAGCAAACTCTATCGCTCGATGAAGGAATCGGTCGAGCGCGGACTCAAGTTCGCCTATGTCGGGCGGAAGATCAAAAAGCGTGATTTCCGTTCACTCTGGATCATACGCATCGGAGCCGCGGCGAGGTTGAACGGGCTCAACTACAGTCAATTTATGCACGGTCTCAAAGTCGCCGGGATTAACCTTGATCGAAAGATTCTCGCTGACCTGGCCGTCAATCAGCCGAAGGCTTTTGCCGAGCTGGCAGGTTCGGTGAAAAAAGCGTTGGAATCGGGTAAAGCGTTATAGCTCCGATTACAGAATCTGAAATTGCCGACCCAAGGCTCCCGGTTAACCACTGGATGTCTTGGGTCTTTGTTTGATCACAATGCCAAATCGCTTAAAAAAATTACGCACATCTTTCGATGAAGAGCTGGTTGAAATTAAAACCGAGACAGACCTGACCGCGCTGCGCGACCGCTGGATGAGGCGTAAAGGCGGGTTATTGTCGGAAGAGATGAAGACGCTCGGTCAGCTCACGCCTGACGAGCGCCGCGCAACCGGACAAAAACTCAACGAATTGAAAGATTATATCGAGGCTGCGTTGGACAGGCTCCTGCACGATTTCGCCGAGCGCCGGGAGGCGGAACAACTCATCAAGGAGCGAATTGACGTGACGATGCCGGGAAGGCATCTGCCTGCCGGTCATTTGCATCCGATCACGCTCCTGCGCCAGAAGGTGGAAGACATCTTCGTTTCGATGGGCTACGAGATCGAGGACGGCCCCGAGATCGAAACGGATTTTTATAACTTCGATGCGCTCAATATACCCGCGAACCATCCGGCGCGCAGCCATCAGGACACCTTTTACGTCGAAGACAAAAAACTGGCGCTTCGATCGCAAACATCGACCGTGCAGATTCACGCGATGCAACATCGCAGGCCGCCTCTGCGTGTCTTAGCGCCCGGAAAAGTTTTTCGGCGCGATACGCCTGACGCGACGCATAATCCGATGTTCTTTCAGGTCGAAGGGCTGCTGGTAGATCGCGGCATCACGCTGGGAGATTTAAAGGGAACGCTTCAGGTCTTCGTACATCGTATGTTCGGCCCCGAGACGCGGACGCGTTTCCGCCCTTCATATTTCCCGTTCACCGAACCAAGCGCCGAAGTGGATTACAGTTGCTTCAAGTGCGGAGGCGAGGGCTGCCGCATCTGTAAAGGCTCGGGTTGGATCGAACTCGGCGGCTCGGGAATGGTTCATCCGAATGTACTCCGCAATGTGAAGATCGATCCCGAAGAATATACCGGCTTCGCCTTCGGTCTCGGCCTCGATCGGATGTGTGCGTTGAGGTACGGATTGGATGATATTCGATTGTTATACGAGAACGATGTGAGGTTCCTCGAACAGTTCCTCGAATAGTTCCTCTGAAAGGAGATCGATTGATATGCCTACAACGAAACGACGAAGAGCGGTTCAGTCTCTGTTCGTTGGATTGGCGCACAGACGCAAAGTCGCAAAGAGATTCCTTTTGGTCACTGTGGTTTTGATATCAGCTGTTCCTTCGATTCCAGGGCAGGAACCTCCTCCGGGTGCCAAATGGAAACTGGATAAGCTTGAGTTCGAGGGGCTTAAAAATCATAAGCAGGAAGATGCTGCCGCCATCTGTGGAATGAAGATCGGTCAGATTATCGATCTCGATCTGATCAAGTCAGCCGCGCAAAAACTGGGGACTGCCGGATTGTTCAGCGGCGTCAGTTTTCGGTATCGCTACTCGACCGATCGTGTCGAGGTGACGTTTGTGGTCGAGGAGGCGAAAGCAGGGAATTTGAGGTGCATCTTCGATAATTTCGTGTGGTTCAGCGATCAGGAGATCAGAGATGCGGTCAAAATCTCCCTCCCCGATTTTGATGGGACGGCGCCTGACAGCGACTTCGTCACGGAGAAGATCAGACAGTCGCTCGCATCGATGCTGCGGACCCAATCTATTGCGGGTGAAGTTTTATACGAATCCATTCAGGATACCGCGACCGGCCGGACTCTTCACGTCTTCAAGGTCAAGAATGCGAACCACAGGATTTGTTCGATTCGTTTTGAAGGCGCCAGGGATGAGCTGAAACCGCAACTTGTAAAGGAGATGGGGGCGCTCTTAAAAACCAATTATTCCCGAATGGATGTGAGCCTATTCGCGGGAGCGGCCTTAACACCATTTTATCGAAACCGCGGATTCCTGAAAGTCCGGTTCGGGAACTCCGAGGCCCAATTGATAGGGGATGGCGAGTGCAAAGATGGTGTGGGGGTCACCGTGTCGGTTGAAGAAGGTCCGCTTTATCGCTGGGACAAAGCAATCTGGTCTGGGAACCGGGTTTTGTCGGCGCAGGAATTGAATGAAGCCCTGGCAATGAAACAGGGCGAAGCGGCCGATGAGTCGAAAATATCGCGGGGAAACATCGGCGTCATCAGGGCATACGGAAAAAAAGGGTATATGAAGATATATCTCGTACCGGTTCCGGTGTTTGACGACGAGCGGACTCAAGTCAGTTACCAGATCAAGGTGAATGAAGGCAATCAATATCGAATGGGCCAATTGTCGGTTTCAGGGCTGTCCGAGAGCGAAACAAAACAGCTCAACGATATTTGGCAACTTAAAACCGGCGATGTCTTCGATTCTTCATATCCGGGAGAAATTTTGAAGCAGGCGATAAAAGAGCGCGTCATTTCGAGCACATCACCGCCCAGGAGGTTTGAGGTCGATCTTAAATCTGATCATGAGAAACTCACGGTAGATGTTGCGATTAAATTCAGGTGAACCTTGTGAGAGATGATGATAGATATACGATTTATGAGAAGGAAGTTTTATCGCGGGAAATTTGCAAATATCGTTTTGAGCAAGGACAGCACTAACAATTATGAAGATCAGTTATAACTGGCTGAAGGAATTTGTAGATATTGACCTCGCGCCTCGCGATCTGGCGGCGAAACTGACAATGGTGGGATTGGCCGTCGATGCGGTCGACGCACACGGTGATGACTTTATTCTTGAGTTTGATTTGACGTCGAACAGGCCTGATTGTCTTTCACATCTGGGCATCGCGCGCGAGGCCGCTGTCGTTTGCGGAAAGACTCTCCGGTTGCCCGGCATCGCGCTTTCCGAGGCGCAGACGAAAGGCAGTGAAGTCGCTTCGGTTGAGATACTCAGTCCGGAGTTTTGTCCGCGTTACACCGCTCGCGTGATCAGTGGGGTAAAGATCGGGCCATCGCCTGCCTGGTTGGTGGATAGGCTGGAGGCGATGGGTCAGCGCAGCGTCAACAATATCGCCGACATCACCAACTACGTCATGCTTGAGCTGGGGCAGCCGCTGCACGCATTCGACTTAAATCGATTGAAAGAGAAACGAATCATCGTCCGGGCGGCGCGCCCCGGGGAAATGATTACGACTCTCGATGGCGAGGAGCGCGAACTGACGCCCGAGATGCTGGTCATCGCCGACGCCGGCAGAGCCGTTGCGCTCGCGGGTATAAAGGGCGGGGAAGATTCCGGCATCTCCGATGCGACGAGGGATGTCTTGCTGGAAGCCGCATATTTCACCCCGGCGCAGGTGCGCGCGACGTCAAAATCGTTGGGTTTAGGCACCGAGGCTTCTTACCGCTTCGAGCGGGGGACAGATCCTGAAATCGTGCCGTTCGCTTCGGACCGCGCTGCTGCGATGATCGCAGAAATCGCCGGCGGCGAGGTGCTTCGAGGCATTATCGATGTGTATCCCGGGAGATTGACGCGAGATCCGTAACTTTGCGCCGCACCCGATACAAGACGGTCACCGGATTGGAGGTGGAATTGGGTGAAGCCAGCCGCATTCTGCACGAGCTCGGCTTCAAGGTCGACGCCGATATTGATAAGGGTGCAGTTAGCGCAACCGCTCCGGCCTGGCGGACCGATGTCAATATCGAAGAGGACTTGATCGAGGAGATCGCGCGGATCTCCGGTTACGATAACCTCAGGACGAGCCTGCCTGGAAGCGCGGGCGCGGGGGCTTATCTAAAGAATGAAGAATCCAGGCGGGCGGCGCGCAATACGCTGACGGCGCTCGGTTACAGCGAGGCGATCAGCTTCAGCTTCGTCAACGAGGAGTCCGATGGAGAGGTGAGCGAATACACCTCTGATAGGCGGCTCGCATTGCAGAATCCAATAGATGAGACGCAATCTCATATGCGGACGGTTTTGCTGGGCGGCTTGCTCAAAGCCTTGGAACACAATTTCAATCGTGGCACCCGCAACGTACGGTTGTTCGAGATCGGCAAATGTTTTGTCGATATGAACGATGTCAGGCCGGATGAGATCGAGCGTCTGGCGCTGGTCGCGACCGGCGCGCGCAATGAAGCGGACTGGCTGGCTGCCAGGGCGACTATCGATTTCTACGACATGAAAGGTGCGGTCGAGGCGGTTTGCGAAAAATTAGGGCTTCCCGAATTCGCGGTTGCCCCCGTCCGGGATGTCCCCTATTTGCATCCGGGCAGGGCTGCGATAATATCCTTGGGAGGATACGATGTCGGACGTATCGGACAGCTTCATCCACGGGTCGGTGCAAATTACAAGTTCAAACAGCCTGTCTTTGTGGCAGAGCTCGTTTTCAGGGAATTGTTATCGGCGGATCGGACGCAGATACGTTATCAACCGCTGCCGAAATTCCCGGCCGTGATTCGCGACCTCGCGCTTTTAATCGATGCTGATATACCTTTTGCTGAGATTGAGGGCGCGATCAGAGACCTCAGAATTCCGGAGCTGGTCAGCATCAGACTATTCGATCTGTATGAAGGTAAGGATTTGCCGAGAGGCAAGCACTCGATAGCGCTCTCGCTGCGTTATCGGGCAACCGACCGAACGCTGACAGACGACGAGGTCAATGACGAGCACGAACGGGTTATCAAAACATTGAAGCGGCGATTTGCAGTTGAAATACGATGATCGGATTGGAAAAATTCTCGCATCTTGAAGACAAAATCCATCGCACGGTCGAATTGTGCAAAGCGCTCGAACAAGAGAAGGAGAACCTCGAACGGGAATTCGAGAAGGTTGGCAAAATTATCGCAGATCTGAAGAAGGATAATATTGATCTGGAAAGACAAATTGAGCGGTTGATCAGAGACCGTGAATCGATGCAATTGAAGGTCGAAGCAATGCTCGATGCAATCGCGATGCTCGAGATGGAGGCCGAATCGGTGAAGAAGTAGAGATTTACTGCAAACGAAAGAAATCGGGAGACAGAATTCTAAAGCAGAATAATGCTCATCGGATGAGTTCTGACTTCTGAATGCATCTTCATTTGTGGCGAACCCTCGCTGATCGAGGATCAATATGGAGAATCAAGGGCATAAGACGGTTAACGTCAAAATATACAACCAGAGCTATAGCATTCGGGCTGGCGACGGCAACGTTGAGCGCACACAGCAGCTGGCGGCGCTGGTCGACAACCAGATGCGCGAGATTGCCAAAGGTGCGCTGACGGCCGATTCGCTCAAAGTCGCGATTCTGGCGGCGCTGCATATCGCTGATGAGCTCGATCGGGCGAACAATAAATACGAGGAATTGAATCAAACTATCGCGGTTCGGAGCACGGAATGTGCCGAACTACTCGATCAAGTTCTCAAGAGCCCCAAGAGGGACACGTGAAAAAGTTAATTCTGATAGGCTTAATTTTCGCAGTCGCCGGGATGTATTATCCGCAAGACTCACAGGCGCAGCGCAAGCCGGCGAAAGCGCCGTCAGCGAAAGTTAAATCGACATCGAAACCCGGTAAAATAGGTGAATTCGGTAATGTCGAGGGTATAACGGCTTCTCAGTTAAAAGATTATCTATACTTCATCTCATCCGATGAAATGGGGGGACGCAGCACACCATCGCGCGGGCTCGATTTGACCGCAAAGTTCATCGCTTTAAACCTTTCGCGTTGGGGGCTCAAACCCGCAGGAACGGATGGAACTTTTTTCCAAAAATTCGGACTAGAGCAACGACAATTATTTCCCGATAAAACGAGCGCCAGTATCGGCGGACAGAGCTTTAAAATCGCGGATGATTTTCTTCCCCGGCCTATTCCGGGAACAGCTACGGGCAAACTCGTCTATGTCGGTCATGGCAAGATACTCAAGTCGAAACAGATCGATCCTTATCGAGGGATCGATGTGAAAGATAAAATAATAGTAGTCGCTGACGGGTATCCGAAAGGCCTGAGCAACCGTGATTTCCGCGATGGGAAGCCGGGAGTAGATTATGACTTACCCGAAAACTATGCCGCTGCCCACGGAGCCAGAGGTGTCATTATCATTCCTAGTCCCTCGGGTTTGAATTTCTGGAATCAACGCTATCTTTCCTATTTGCATCCCAGATCGCCCGTTCCCATTGCCATTCAAAAGGAGAACAAGGTGCCCACAATTATCGCCACAGCGAATATGGCGAATGCCATCCTAACAGGCGAAAAGATCGATTATACGGGGGTAATGAAACAGTTGGAGACCGGGGAATTCAGCGAATCATTCGATCTAGGTCCTGGAAAAGAGGCTGCGTTCACGGTAGCCGCCAAGGTTGAAACGATTCTTACGCAAAATGTCGTGGCGGTGCTCGAAGGCAGCGATCCGGCCCTGAAAGCGGAATACGTCTCGATCGGGGCACATTACGACCACGTCGGAGACGACCCGAAGGAAGGTTGCAGACAAATCGGCGATGATTCCATTTGCAATGGCGCGGATGACGATGGTTCGGGTACGGTAGCCGTGCTGGCGATGGCCGAAGCGCTCTCGCAAGGGCCGCGCCCGAAAAGGTCGATACTTTTCGTCTGGCACGCCGGAGAGGAGAAGGGATTATGGGGATCGGATTTTGTCACTGCCCATCCACCAGTTCCTATCAATAAGATAATCACTCAACTGAATATCGATATGATAGGCCGCAGTAAAAAAGAGGGAAACACCAATCCGAGGAACAGGAATCTGACCGGCCCGGATGAAATCTATGTCATCGGATCGAAGATAATGAGCACCGAACTGGGCGAGTTGAGCGACGCGGTGAACAGATCTTTCCTCAACCTGAAATTCAATTACAAATACGATGCCCCACGCGATCCGGAAGGGCTATTCTATCGCAGCGACCATTTCAACTATGCGAAGCGAGGCATCCCGATAATCTTCTACTTCGACGGTGTACATGAGGATTATCATATGCCTACGGATACGGCGGACAAGATCGATTATGACAAGATGGAGAAGGTCTCGCGTACGATTTTCGCTACACTATGGAAACTGGCAAATGGACCGAGCCGGCCAAAAGTCGATAAGCCGATGCCGGCCCAGCTGTTGGGAAATTGAATGGAGCATATACAAATTAGAGTTGATTGTTATCAATAGATTCTGAACGGCCAGGAGGACCCCGTTGTTTATGGTTTTGTCTCAGGGCCGAAACCATTGATTCCAGCGGCTTTTAATTTATACGCTTCAATTAAATGGAGCAGAAACTATGAAAAGTCACACGAAAAAACTGAGCTTTTTATTATCGCTAGCCGTGATGAGCTTGTTAACGGTCTCAACGCTCGCGCAGACGAAAAAGGACGACCACCACGAGCATCAACACGCCAACGAATCCAAGGTTGTAAAAGCCGGGAATTTTCTGGGCCAGGGCGATGGCCTTGAAACCTGTCCGGTGACCGGAGATGCAATTCACAGCAAAGATATCAAGGGGGCATTTTTCGGGCGGACGGTCTATTTCTGCTGCCCGAGCTGTCTGGTCAGAGCCAAAAAGAGCCCGGCAGCCTATATGAAGAAGACTCAGAAAGAGCAGACTGCGGCAACGGCCAACCTGGTTGCGAAGAGCGAAGGCCACGATCACCACGGCGCGGCGGAGAAGTCAACGGGTAATCTAGCCAAGAGTGAAAATCCCGATGATCACGGCGCAGCCGAGCAGACGCAGGAGACAAAAAAAGGCGAGAAGCAGTTTTTAGGCAAAGGTGACGGCATCGAGTCATGCCCGGTGACAGGTGAGCCGGTAAATAAAGACATCAAAGTGGAGATCAATGGCCGTACAGTTTATGCTTGCTGCCCGGATTGCCTGGACACGGTCAAGAAAGACCCTGATCTGTATTTGAAGCAGGAGAGCGGCAACAAGAAAGAAGAGAAGAAACCTGAAAAGAAAGATGAAAAGAAAGAACAGACTTTCCTGGGCAAGGGTGATGGGATCGAGACCTGTCCGGTGATGGGCATGCCGGTGGACAAGGATGTCAAAATGGTGATCAATGGCCGCACGATCTACGCTTGCTGCCCCGGTTGTTTGGAGACGATTAAGGAAAACCCTGACCTTTATCTTAAGAAGACGGACAAGAAGTAACGTTCAAGAGATATCGTAAACTTCGGCGAGCTGTCTTGATTTTTATGAGTCAGGGCAGCTCGCTCGCGTTTGGAGTTCCGCCTTCAGGCGGTCGGGAAATCATCCGGAAAGATAAAGACCGCGTAAACGCGGAACTCCAAGCGCGAAGTTCGGAGTTTCCCTTCAGGCGGTCGGGAAATCATCCGAAAAGATAAAGACCAGGTAAACGCGGAACTCCAAACGCGATAGTTGGGAGTTTCGCCTTCAGGCGGTCGGGAAATCATCCGAAAAGATAAAGACCAGGTAAACGCGGAACTCCAAACGCGATAGTTGGGAGTTTCGCCTTCAGGCGGTCGGGAAATCATCCGGAAAGATAAAGACCGCGTAAACGCGGAGACTCCAAACGCGAAGTTCGGAGTCTCCCTTCAGGCGGTCGGGAAATCATCCGGAAAGATAAAGACCGCGTAAACGCGGAACTCCAAACGCGAAGTTCGGAGTCTCCCTTCAGGCGGTCGGGAAATCATCCGGAAAGATAAAGACCGCGTAAACGCGGAACTCCAAGCGCGAAGTTCGGAGTTCCGCCTTCAGGCGGTCGGGAAATCATCCGAAAAGATAAAGACCAGGTAAACGCGGAACTCCAAGCGCGAAGTTCGGAGTTTCCCTTCAGGCGGTCGGGAAATCATCCGGAAAGATAAAGACCAGGTAAACGCGGAACTCCAAGCGCGAAGTTCGGAGTTTCCCTTCAGGCGGTCGGGAAATCATCCGGAAAGATAAAGACCGCGTAAACGCGGAACTCCAAACGCGAAGTTCGGAGTTCCGCCTTCAGGCGGTCGGGAAATCATCCGAAAAGATAAAGACCAGGTAAACGCGGAACTCCAAGCGCGAAGTTCGGAGTTCCGCCTTCAGGCGGTCGGGAAATCATCCGGAAAGATAAAGACCGCGTAAACGCGGAACTCCAAACGCGATAGTTGGGAGTTCCGCCTTCAGGCGGTCGGGAAATCATCCGGAAAGATAAAGACCGTGTAAACGCGGAACTCCGAGCGCGAAGTTCGGAGTTTCGCCTTCAGGCGGTCGGGAAATCATCCGAAAAGATAAAGACCGCGTAAACGCGGAACTCCAAACGGAGAACCCAAAACGGGAAACTCCAAACGTTCGAGTTAGATAGGCAACTGGTAGTCCTTGTATTTTTCGCGCAGCACTTTTTTATCGAACTTACCCACGCTGGTCTTCGGCACCGCGTCAATAAAGAGTATCTCGTCAGGCATCCACCATTTTGCGAATTCTCGACCCAGGTGCTGGTATATCTGTTCTTTGGTTACCTCGACGCCGGATTTCTTCACCACACACGCCAGCGGTCGTTCCTGCCATTTCGGATGAAAGATGGCGATGACTGCGGCTTCTGCCACGCCGGGGATCGCCATAATCGAGTTCTCCAGATCGACTGACGATATCCACTCGCCGCCGCTTTTAACCAGGTCTTTAGACCGGTCTGCAATGGCTATGTAACCCTCATTATCGATTGTAACGACGTCACCCGTATCGAGCCATCCGTCGGGAAATTTGTCAGGCGTTGGTTCCTGTTTGTAATATGTGGATGCGACCCAAGGGCCGCGAATCAGCAATCGCCCCATTGCAATGCCGTCGTGCGGGATTTCATCGCAGGCGTCATTGACGACTCGCAGCTGCAGTCCGGGCGCTTGAATGCCGGCTCGCTGTTTGACATCGAGCACTTGTTCGCGCGACCAGTCCTTCATTTCAGGCTTTGTTCGGCAGACTGTGCCGAGCGGACTGGTCTCGGTCATGCCCCAGGACTGAATGAAATTGACTCCGAGGTTGGTCTCATACCAATCGATCAGGGCGCGCGGCGGAGCAGATCCCCCGCAGACCATTGCGCGCAAACTCGACAGATCGTATCTACCAGGATTCTGCTGCAACTCGCTCATTACGCCCAGCCAGATCGTCGGGACGCCACTGGTGAAGGTCACTTTTTCATCCTGAATCAATCGACAGACGGAAGCGCCATCCATCGTCGGGCCTGGGAATACCTGCTTAATCCCCAGCATGGTGGCGATGTATGGCATGCCCCAGGCATTGGCGTGGAACATCGGCACAACGGCCATCATCACATCGTTACGTGACAGGCCGAGCATGTCCGGTAACGCGACCGTGATCGTATGTATATAGTTCGAGCGATGCGTGTACATCACGCCCTTCGGATTACCGGTAGTGCCGCTCGTGTAGCACAAGCCCATCGGTGCATATTCATCGATTTCCGGCCAGTTGAACTCCGGGCTTTCCGCGCCGATCAACGTTTCGTAATCGTGCGCGGGGGCGAAGCTTGTGTTGAATGCGCTCGTGTTGCTCATTACGATGAAATGTTTTACGGTCGGGATTTTTCCGGCGAGCTTCTCGAGCAGCGGGAGCAACTCTTCATCGATGCAGATGACCGAATCCTCAGCGTGATTGATGATGTATTCGAGATCATTGGCCGAGAGTCGCAGATTTAGAGTATGCAGCACTGCGCCCATGCAGGGAACCGCATGGTAGATTTCGAGATGGCGGTAGCCATTCCAGGCGAAGGTGGCTACACGGTCACCCTGCTTTACGCCCAACCTGGTCAGGGCGTTGGCAAGTTGACGCACCCGTTTGCCCAGGTCTGCATAGGTGTACCGATGGATCGTGTCGCGCATCTTCGATACGATCTCGACGTTGGGTGCTAGCTGAGGCCCGCGATCCATCAGGACCGGCATGGTCAGTGGGGAGTTCATCATTGTATTCTTCATAGTTAATCGATAATTCCGCCCAGTTTGAGTATGAAGCCTCTTAGCAAAGGCTCGCCCGATACTTCTTCAGGTTTATCGAGAATTTCGACGGCTCTATTCGGCCAACGATTGAGTGCACAAATATTTTTCAATCTTAGTATTAAACGCTCAGAAAACCGGGTCGGCCA
The DNA here is from genome assembly GCA_963796275.1 of uncultured Acidobacteriota bacterium. Classification (GTDB taxonomy): domain Bacteria; phylum Acidobacteriota; class Blastocatellia; order RBC074; family RBC074; genus JAKEHZ01. The sequence continues at coordinate 1,255,407 of CAWCKY010000006.1, forward strand.
GCTTCGCCAGGATTTCCGCCGAAGCCTTCTCGACATCCGCGTGCAATGAATTCCCGTGCGCGTCCATCGTGACGATCGCCGGAAAATCCGTCACACGCAAATGCCACATCGCTTCGGGAATGCCGAATTCGAGCAGGTTGACATCGAGCACCTCGTCGATGCATTTGGCATAAAATTGGGCTGCGCCGCCGATGGCGTTCAAATAGACCGCGCCGTGCTCCCTCATCGCAGCCAGCGTCTTCGCTCCCATTCCTCCTTTGCCGATGACCACTCGAACGCCATAGCGCCTGATGATATCCCCCTGGTACGGTTCTTCCCGGATGCTCGTTGTCGGGCCTGCGGCGGTGATCTTGTAATTGCCGTTCTTCATAACGACCGGGCCGCAGTGGTAAAGCACCGAGCCCTGAAGATCGACCGGCGGATCATTTTTCATAAGGTACGCGTGCACGGCATCGCGGCCGGTGTACATGTCTCCCGAGACGAGCACCACCTCGCCGACTCGCAGTTCCCGCACCTGATCTTCAGCCAACGGGGCACGCAGGATTTTTTCTTTACCCGTGCGGACGAAACCGCCGTCGCGCGCCATAGGGATATTGGTGTCATCGCGGTAGAGCCAGCGATTGATCGCGCCGGTCTTCGCATCGAGTACGACGCCCAGCCTGCGGAATGCCCAGCAGTCATAAGCGACGGAGACGAAAAAGCTCGCGGGCAGGCGATTCATCATCCCGACCTTGCAGCCGATCAAAGTGGTACTGCCGCCGAAACCCATTGTGCCAATCCCCAGAGTGTTGGCCGTCTGCATGATGTAATCTTCCAGTCTGGCCAGTTCCGGGTTCGGATTGGTATCGTCGAGAGTGCGAAAAAGTTGTTCTTTGGCGTGCTGATATCCGGTCGTGCGGTCGCCCCCGATACAGACTCCAAGGGCGCCTGCGCTGCAGCCCTGTCCCTGGGCTTGCCACACTGCGTGCAGGATGCATTTCCGAACGCCGTCCAGGTCGCGGCCGGCCTTGCCGAGATGCTGCAATTCTGAAGGAAGGGAATATTGAATATTTTTGTTTTCGCATCCACCGCCCTTGAGCAGAAGCTTGACCTCGATTTCGCCCTCGTTCTCCCACTGTTCGAAGTGCATCGTCGGACTTCCGGGCCCCAAATTATCGCCGCTGTTTTTACCGGTTATCGAATCGACCGAGTTCGGACGCAGCTTGCCGCGTTTGGTGGCTTCGGCGATCGCCTCCCGGATCTCCTTCTTCATCACGATCTGGTTTGCGCCGACCGGAGTTTTGATCTCGAATGTCGGCCAGCCCGTATCCTGGCAAATCGGCCCTTCGTGGTCACTGGACATATCGATGTTAGTCGCAATGACATTCAGCGCCTGGGTTGAGCGCGCGCCATCTTCCGCCTCAATCGCGCGAGCCATAGCTCGCCTCACATCGGGCGGAAGATTGGTCGATGTTTGTGAAATTAATTGCAGGATACTGTCTCGGAAACCTTTCATCTTTTTCTTCCTCTTTGTAATGTTTCAGGGGTTGGTTTGGCGCGGATAATTTACCACTTTAAAGTCGGGTCTCATAACGAAAGACGAATGGAAACAAAAAAGGCAAATAATGGAAAAAAGTACAAAAATCTAAGGATTTTTGCATTTATTATCCCACTATGTCTATTTAGTTTCCCTTCTATTATCTGTATCGGTCTATCGTCACTCGCCGTGTTACCTTTTTTTGTCATTGGAGAGGACCCTGCGGTCGGTTGTTGCGGCGGTGAGATGCCCGTCACTCACGACGGCGCGATGCACTACAATCAGATGCGGTCGTTCAGTGATGGCCTGGCGGCGGGCCGCGTCTTTCCCCGCTGGGAGAGCGAGACTCATTACGGCCACGGCGCTCCCACAACCAGCTTCTATCCGCCCGGCGTCTATTATTTAACATCGTTGTTTTATTGGCTGCTGGGCGATTGGCAGCGAGTGTTGATATGCTTGCATCTGGCGTTGATGATTGCATCAGGCGGCTCGATCTATTGGTATGCGCGGCAAACGATGTCGCGCGGCGCTTCGATAATGGCGATGGCCGTATACATCATTGCGCCATATCATTTGCTTAACCAGTATCAGCGCGGAGCAATCGCCGAACAGGTGAGTTTCGTCTGGATGCCCCTGATTTTGTTGTTCGCGGATCGATTATGCCGCGACAAGAGGTCGTTGCCGGATTTTGCCGCGCTGGCGATCGTCTTCGCGGCCTTCCTCTACTCACATCCTCCGACGGCATTTCAATTCGTTCTCGTCTTCGGATCGTGCTTTTCGATTTGGGCGATCAAGCAGGGCAATTGGCGGGGGCTCGGTTTAATCGCGCTCTCGCTCGCCGTCGGGTCTCTGATTGCGGCAGCTTATTTCTATCCCGCGATCGTCGAGCAGCCGCTGATCAATGCTGATGATGTCGAAAAAGCATGGCCATACCATTCGAGCTATGTCTTCGATTACGCGCAAAAATACTACGATCGAATCAACGACCAATTTTTTATCAGGATAGATCGTATCTGGGTCTTCAGCGCAATAGCAATCGTTATAACCGGCCTCGTACTTCCGGTCGTCAGAAATCAACTTAAATCCGTAGATCTGAGATCGAGCATGTTTTTTTGGATGGGAGCTGGAGCGTTGGCTGTATTCCTGATGACAAGGTATTCGTATCCGTTGGGCAATTTGATTCCGAAGATCGAGATCGGCGTTTTTTCCTGGAGGATGCTTTCGCTCGCCAGTTTGGCCATCGCATTACTTGCCGGTGCGTGCTGCCAGGCCGCCATCGATATGCTCGGCAAAAGAAAGGTTCCGGCGTTGTTCCTTTGCGCGGCATCATCCGGATTGATTCTTTCTGCTGGAATAGCCGTCAGCGCGTGGTACGTAGTGATGCCGATGTATCGTGTGGAAGCATTTAAACCGATCCCCGAGCATTACAACTATGCTACCTTACCTCGGGGTGTACCTCGCGATGTTCCCCAAATGGAACCGGCACAGTTGGTTCTCGGGGAAGGGCGTGTGGAAGTTGAGTTATGGCAGCCCGAGTTTCGACGGCTAAAGGTTGAGATCAATAGAGCAGCTCAATTGCAATTCCGAACCTCGAACTATCTCGGCTGGACTGCATTTGTCGATGGGAAAGTAACGGAGATAAAAACCGGCGATGCTGGAATGATAGTTATCGATCTGCCGGCTGGAGAGCATAACATCACACTCGATTATCGCTTCACTCCAATCCGCCTGGTGAGCGTCTGGATCACACTGATCTCATCGGGATGGTTGTTTTCGTTAGTTGTTATCGCTAAATGGAAGAGCAGGGCACGTAATGATATGGAGTAGTCTGGTGAGGAATGGTATTTATTGACATTCAGTTTGGTTCGTTTAACGCCCATGCCGAATTGCCGCGTAGCGGCAGAGATGAGTCTAGTCCGGCGTTTCAACGCGCGTTTCAACGCCGGCACCGTCATCCATCGTCGCGTAGCGACGGCGTGAATGTAGCCGTGGGTTTCAACCAGGTTTCACACCCCTTGTCATTACCCAATCTTTTGCGATTCGCGATCACCGCTTTTCGCCCTGGTAAGGGCGGGGGATATTAGCCGGTGGTGGAGCGCTGGTGAAGCGCAGCGGAACCACCGGTAGCCGTAAGTCCTCACATCGCACCCCGGCAGGGGTGCCGGAAGAGGTTCTCTGAAGTGCGAAATCTTCTTTTCATTGTGCCTGGTCCGGCGCCCCTACCGGGGCGCAAAGGCAATAACGACGGGATGTCCGGTGGTTTCGCTTCGCTACACCACCGGCTAATATCCCGCTGCGCCTCCGGCGCAAAACCGAAAAGTTTGAGCAATGACAAGGCCTTGAAACGCCGGGCTACATCCATAGCGTCGCGACGCGGCGGAAGCGAAGCAAGCAATCTTTGTAAAATCGATTGCCTGAAGCTCAATAAGAAATAAATCCAACTCATTACCCCGAGAGTTGAAAAGATAGTTAGAGGTGGAGCTCAGCGTAAACCCCTGGTGGATATGTCATATTGATCTGCATCCTCAGAGGATGCGAGAGGTTGAGTAGTAATAGGGATACTTAAAAATCAGAACACAACCCTGATTTTAAAATTTTTGGCTTGACGTTAAAACAGAAGCTTTATACAATCCGCCCCTTCTTGGTATAAAGCCAAATTTGTTGACTTCTTTGATTAGCGATGTGCCCTTTAACTCACAACTTACCTTTGCATTCAATTCCAGTTTCACTCAGGAACAGTTCCGGGCGCTTCGTGAGATTATCCGGTAAGAAATCTATTTATTGCTTTTTACTGAAGTAGTATCACCAGTATCACCAACAAGGCTGCTGTTCGCCTACGTTATTATCAATAGTTAAAAGCAAAACCCCGTTGTTACGGATAAGGTAACAACGAGGTTTTGTGACATTACCTCGGCCGCACGCGGCAGCCTCGGATGTCCTGTTTACAAGTGTGCACATCCTAGCTCCAATGACGGCTGAGATCAACCTGACTTAAAGGAGCTATTCCCCATGTTCCGTATTGTCCGCCTCGCTGCCTCTCGTCTCGTCCTGTCAATTCTATTCTCATTCAGTCTGATTTACGGTCCGGTCATCTCGCTCAGATCAGTGAGCGCGGAAAAACCCGTCCCGATCAAGCCCTCAAGCAAAGCCCAACAAGTGACCACGCATCACAAGGAGGGCGAGATAATCATCAAATTCAAACAGGACGCGCCGCAGTCGCTGCGCGATCTGGTCGTCCAGACCTATGCCAGCAGCGAGAAGCAGTCGCGCGGGCGCGGCAAATTCAGCACGCTGCGGATCAAGGACGGGCTCGATCTGAGCGATACCATCTTCAACCTCAAGCAGATGGATGCGATCATCGAGTACGCCGAGCCGAACTACGTCATCACTCGTACCGGCGATATCAAGAAGATGAATCATCCCGGACGCTCAAAGCGGGCTTCAAAAATTCCGAACGATTCCAGATTCGGCTCTCAGTGGGCGCTCTCAAACACGGGCCAGAACTATGATACTCCCCAGAATTTAGACCACTGAATAAGGTGTAAAATCGCTGCTGATCATGGGGGCACGATGAAAACGAGGCAGCGAAAAACTTATACCACGGAATTCAAGGTGAAAATTGCTCTGGAAGCGATCAAAGGGCAGCGGACAATCAATGAAATCGCCACCCACTACCGCGTTCATCCGAACCAAGTCACGCAGTGGAAAAAACAGGCGATTGAGAGTTTGCCCGATGTCTTCTCAACCAAGCGGGAACGCAAAGGCGAAGAAGAAGAATCTCTGAAAGCAGAACTCTACCAGCAGATCGGTCAGCTCAAAGTCGAGCTCGACCGGCTCAAAAAAAAAGCTGGACTGCTCGATTGAGCGCAAGCGCCAAATGATCGAACCAGAAAACGGTGTGATCAGCGTCCGTCGTCAATGCGATCTGATCGGGCTCTCTCGCGCCAGCCTCTATTATGAGCCGGTGGAAGAGAGTGAATATAACCTGCTCTTGATGCGCCTGCTGGATGAACAATATACACGAACGCCGTTTTATGGCGTCTTGAAAATGACGGCCTGGCTGCGCGAACAATGCTACCTGGTCAATGAGAAGCGAGTGCGCCGCTTGCTGCGCTTGATGGGATTGGAAGCGATCTATCCCAAACCGCGGCTCTCGCTGGTAGCGCCGGGCCATCAGATTTATCCGTATTTGCTGCGCGGGGTGAAGGTCGAACGAGTCAATCAAGTATGGAGCTCCGACATTACGTATGTGCGCCTACTTGGCGGATTTGTTTATCTGGTCGCGATCATCGACTGGTACTCACGCTATGTGCTCAGTTGGGAGGTCTCGACGACGATGGAGAGTGACTTTTGTCTGAGCGCCTTGAATCGATCGCTGCAAGTGGCGAAGCCAGAGATCTTTAATACTGATCAGGGATCGCAATTCACGAGTTGCGCTTTCACTAGAATTCTCAAAGAGCATGAAATCGCCATCAGTATGGATGGGCGAGGCCGAGCATTGGACAATATCTTTGTTGAGCGGCTTTGGCGCAGCGTGAAGTACGAAGAGGTCTACTTGCACGATTACGAAACCGTTCCTGACGCCATCAAAGGCTTAAGAAAGTACTTCGAGTTCTACAACCATGAGCGGCTTCATCAGTCGCTCGATTACAAAACTCCGGAGACCATTTACCGTCTCACGGCTTGAAAATCAGACCAGCAGCGACCACCTTAATTTCGCCGATTTTTGGTCTTGACAATGGGGAGTACCATACTTCATCCGCGGAGCGCAACACCTTGAATGAAAAACAACGAGTTATAATCTTTTGTCGGATTCCAGTCGGAGAAGGACGTACAGCACTGTCATTTGCTGACCAGCTGCGTTGTGATCGCGTCCAACCAAGGTGATTACTATGGGTGATTGTCTCTCGCGGATGCAGTGTGGATGTTCATCAGCCTGATCGTTTAGCTTGTACGCTGACCGGAGAAGCTGATGGGCTTGCCGCGCAAATAGGGTCAAAATTTTTTCAGCTTGGTGATAAGCTAAAACAGTGGAGAGTAAGCATGAAAAACAAATACTTACACATACTAGTAATATTTTTTTTACTGGCAACGGTGAATGAGCTATATCGACCTTGGGTTTATGTGAACATATCCAATTCGGAAAAGTGGCCGGCAGGATACCATATAATTGGTTATAAGCCAGAGATTAAATCAACCTCCGAAATAAATATGATGTTTGGTAGGAATGGCAGGAAGGTCGATTTTGGCATCCAGTATAATTATACTAGATTGTATCTGCAAAGAGCGTCCATTCTCGCGCTCTTTTTAACAGTTCTATTGTGTTTTGGCCCACGTAATAAGGCATTCAGGCTACTTGCGATTGCACCATCAACATTATTTCTTTATCTTATATATTTGCTTTTAATAACCATTAGATAATGGTCCTCTTGACAGATGTTTCTATGGACATAGAGTAGCCGGGTGAATTCTATGTATCTCTAATGCATTTGAAAATCAAAAGAAAGCTTCGTCTGCCTGAACGGAGCAGGGAAGCCGCCATTGTGTATATTATCTAAAGTATTCTCTCACCCGCCTCACCTGGCTCAACCAACACGGTCTTGAAAGACGACAGCCGCACCTGACCCGGCGCGAACCCTTTCATCTTCGTCACGAACTTACGCTCGCAGTAATTGACCGCGACTTTCGCATTGCCTTTCGCCTGGCTGAATTTCGCCGCAAGTTGCGCCGCTTCGGTCACCGCACGAGCGGGCACCTGTTTGCGCTGCGGGTTTCGCAGCACGACGTGCGAGCCCGGATAATCAGCTGCGTGAAGCCAGAGATCGTATGATTTCGCAATACGGAAGGTGAGATTGTCGTTGTCGCGGTCCGCGCGGCCGACCAGAATTTCATACCCATCGGATGAGCGATATCGCCGCACCCCAGGCATTCTCTCGACTTTCGCCCTCCCAGCCCCTTCCGAGGGTTTCTTGACCTGATCCGTCGATATAGCCGGCAACCCGATCTGCGAGCTCAGGGCCGTCAAATCTTCTACTCGAGCGATTGAATCGATCTTTGTTCGCTGAGCCTCAAGCGCGAACAGCTCGCGCTCGATCTCGGGCAGCCGCTTGTCGATCATCTCCCGCCCATTCCGCGCCTTGCGAGCGAGCTTGAAGTAATGCTCGGCGGCCTCCTGCGGCGTCGCTTTGTTCGCCGAAGGAATTTCGATGGTTGGTTGCGCGGCGTCATAGAAATCGGTGACAGCAAAACCGGATCCCGATCCGACTTTTTAGCTTGATGAAGATTGGCGAGCAGCAATTCACCGTAGCGTCGATATATATCGGCATTCGAGAAGCTCTCCAGTTCTCGCCGCAGATTCGCTATCAGTGAGCGATGTTTTTTGATTTTCGATGAAAGGTGAGAGATGAGTCTCTGTTTGAGGGCTATAAACCGCCTACGCTCGTCAACCAGCGAAAAATAGGCATCGGCAGCTTCGTTGACCGTCGGGTAGTCTGTGCGGACGTAGGTGGCGAGATGATCGAGCGCTACCGGCGAGATTATCAACTCGATATCTTCTCCCATATTCTTGAGCCGATCGATCGATTGCGATGAATAGATTGCCGGAGACGGTTTTGATTCGAAAAGACTCTCCAGCAATTTTTGCAGGGCTTCGGATGGTGCCTGCCCCTGCCCCTGCCCGGCGCGGAACGCAAGCTCCCTGGCATAGACCGTTGAGAAACCGATCAAATGCTACTGCGCTACCGCCGCGAGGTCAGCAGTGTTCGCTGTGATCAGCTCTTCGAGTTTTTCGGCGGAGCAGAGAAAGGGATCGAGCTTATTGGACGGCGGCGCCGGATCGGTGTATGCAGTCAGCGTTTCATCGCGCTCGCGCAGGGATGCGATAACCCGCGATTCCTCGAGCAGCAGGATATTGGCGGTGCGGCCCGTGAGCAATCACCGCCATAGTCAACCGATTCTTCTGCCCGCCTTCATCTTCCGCGGCGAATTCGAATTTTACGACGCGGTCATAGCCGAGCTTCTCAAGCGCTACGATCCGCGCGTTACCCAGATGCTTTTTGAGATGAGCGACGAAGGCGGTATCGGATCGCGGCGATTCGCCGGTCTGTTTGGGGGAGCGGGCAGTTAAGTAGAGCGCGAGTCTGTTCGGGTCTGTTGAAATCGCCAGCCATCTCCCGTCGCGGAGATTGATATCGATCATCAGGCCGGTGGCGCCGAACTGATAGACTCTACCGACCCGCCGGCCTACGAGAAGCGGTTCAATCTCGGTGGCGATGGCTTGCAGCAAAAAGTTGTCCATTTCCCTTCGATTTTAGACAAGCTGGTCAACTTTCTGCCACTCATCCCCACCTTTGGTTTTTTTTGTTGAATCTTCCCGGCTATTCTTCGAGCGGTGAGGTCCCGGAGACCAGGTCGGGTAGACTGAGACGCCGCCCGTTCAAGCGCATCGCAAGTATATTGAGAGGAGGACATACAAATGCGATGGTTGCAGCCAGTGCGCGGATAAACTTCTGCCCGCGCGAAATCGGTTGGTCTTCATCATCATTCCTGACCAGGCGCATCCTGAGCACCGCCATACCGCAGGTGCGTTCAGCGATAAATAATGATACCGCCTGATAGAGGAATGTGATCGCCGCGAGCAAAATAAATAATATGATGGAATCTTCTCTGCCCAGCGATTTATTCAACGATACATACGCCGCAAAAATGGGCAGATATCCCGTCGCAATCAATTCGAAATCACACGCGCCCGCCAGCGTTCGAACCCAAAGCGATGGCGAATTCGACTCCTGGTCAGCCTCTTCTTCTATGAGCAGTTGGGGTATTTCGATGATCTGCGTCTTGATATGCTTTCTGGTCCGTATAATCGTCGGCTTTGCGTAAACTTTGCGATGGTCACGCTCCGAATAGCGCGGCTGCGTCGCCGGCGGCGTCGCTTCCGTGCGCGCTCTCCCGAGCGGCGTAATGACATTTTGATTGGTCTGGTTCCTGGATTCCTGCTTTACCTTGAGTTCTGTTACGTTCCTCTGCGCGCGCATCCTGGGCTCTGGCTGAGCAGCCTCAGCCTCGGGCTTCGTTCCCGCTACTTTAGCTGCTGGCTTGGCCTCCGGAGTCGGCTTAATCGCCCGATCGGGCTCTATCTCGTTGACGAGGGCAGCGGCAAGTGCGTTGCTTCTGGCGGGCCTCGTCGTTGCAGGAGACCCACGCTGTATACGGTTGAGCGCAGCCGCAACGATCGGATTGGGATGATTGGAGTCGCCCGCGTTACCGCCATCAGATGTTCGCCCGCTGATCCGCCGCTCCCGAGCTTCTCGCACCTTCTCCTTCAGTTGTGCGCGCCATGGTGGGTGTACTGCCACCTCGGCCCCTGACCCACCTCCAGTGGCGGTTCTCTGCGGTTGTTTCGCCTCCGATAGAACCGGGAATTGAAGCAGATTTGTCTCGGAATCAGCGCTTTGATTTGGTTGACGGCTGGGTGATGCAGTCGTTGTTGTCCCTACAGCGCCCTCGACCTGAGCTACTGCGCGCTTGGCTTTCCAGGCGCTAACCCGCTGCATCGCATTGTTGTGCTTACACGCCCGACAAACTATCGTCGAGCCATTTAATTCAATCCCACACTTCTCACATTTCATGTTAGTTTATGGTTTTTAATTATTAGTTGTTTTGTTTGTGAAAGCGAAGCGATAGTAGCAGAAGTTCAAGAAAATGGTCAAGAATTTATTGTGATCTTATGCTAAATGCGGGACTTGTAGTCACACATGGCAGCAGGGAAGAGGGGAATTTTTAACAAGATAAATTCAATAAAGTGGGAGAAAGCAGATATTTTGTAATAGATTGTGCTAATTTGAGCTTGTTGGTAACCCTTCCAAATAAAAAAGCCGCGCCGGAATCAACGGCGCGGCTATCAAAATAAGCGTGAGAGGAAAGAACCTTACTCCTCTTCAAACTCGAAGTCTGGTTCGGGAAGTTCGAATTCGCTATCGTTTTCGACTGCGCTTTCAAATTCGACCTCCGATTCCTCTTCGAACTCCTCAAACTCCGGTTCCGGTTCGGGAACGGCCCGGGCGTTAGTCGCGGCTACCATAGCATCTATGTAGCTTTGAGTATCATCGATATCCTCGGGTTTCGATTCGGTCATGGTCGGATCGGGTGGGACCTTAACGCGGCGGTAATACTCCATCCCGGTTCCCGCGGGGATCAGGCGGCCCATGATCACGTTCTCTTTCAGCCCGCGCAGGTAATCGACGCGGCCTGAGATCGCCGCTTCGGTCAGGACACGCGTGGTCTCCTGGAACGATGCCGCCGAGATGAACGAATCGGTCGAGAGCGAAGCCTTGGTGATGCCCAGCAGCAGAGGTTCGGCCACCGCCGGTTGCCCCTCCTGCGTCTCGACGCGTGCGTTTTCGTCCATGAAGCGGAAACGGTCGACCTGTTCCTCGAGCAGGAATTCCGTGTCGCCCACTTCCTTGATCTTCACCCAGCGCAGCATCTGCCGGACGATCACTTCGATGTGCTTGTCGTTGATGTTCACACCCTGCAGCCGATAGACCTCCTGGATCTCGTTGACCAGGTAATCCTGCAGCTCCTCCATTCCGAGCACCGCGAGGATGTCGTGCGGATTGAGCGGGCCGTCCATCAACGGCTCGCCCGCGCGGACGCGGTCGCCTTCCTGCACGTTGATGTGCGTGCCGCGCGGGATCTCGTATTCGCGCTCTTCGCCGTCATCGCCGACGATGATGATCTTCTGCGTTTCCTTTGGCGACGTTGCCGAACTTGACGTTGCCGTCGATTTCGGACATGACCGCCGTCTCGCGGGGTTTGCGCGCTTCGAAGAGCTCGACGACGCGCGGCAGACCGCCGGTGATGTCTTTGGTCTTGGTGGTTTCACGCGGAATCTTGGCGATGATGTCGCCGGGGGCGACCTCATCGCTATTCGACACCATCAGGTTCGCGCGGACCGGCATCTGAGTAGAGTCTTCAGCACCTTGCCCGCTGCGTTCTTGATCTCGATACGCGGCTGGCGTTTCTCGTCAGGCGAATCCATCACGATGGCGCGTCTGACCGGTCACTTCGTCGACTTCTTCGTGAACGGTCACGCCTTCTTTCAGATCCTGCTACTGAACCTCACCGCCGACTTCGGTCAGAATCGCGAAGGTAAACGGATCCCATTCTGCCAGCATCTGATCCTCCTCGACCCGGCCGCCGTCTGGAATAAGGAGGTCGCGCCGTAAACGATCTGGTAACGCGCGGCCTCGCGCCCGCGGTCATCGACGATCAAGACCGAACCGTTGCGGTTCATGGCAACGATCTCGCCCTTGCGGCTGTTGACCGTTTGAGAGTCGACGTATTTGATGTGCCGTCTTGCGAGCTTCGTGCGACGATTCTCTTCGATCTGGACGCCGTACCGCCGATGTGGAACGTACGCATCGTCAGCTGGGTGCCCGGTTCGCCGATCGACTGCGCGGCGATGACGCCGACGGCTTCGCCAATCTCGACGATCGTCCCGGTCGCCAGATTGCGGCCGTAACATTTGATGCAGACAGCCGCGCCGCGATTCGCAGGTCAGCACCGAACGAATGCGGACGCGCTGGATACCCGAATGCTGAATCTCGGTCGCAAGGTCTTCGTTGATCTCTTCATTGCCGATCGCCAGTATCTCGCCGGTGACCGGGTCGATGACGTCCTCCAGCGCCATGCGGCCGACGATGCGGTCGCGCAGACTTCGATCTCTTCGCCGCCTTCGATGATCGACTCCGCCCAGATGCCGCGGAGCGTGCCGCAGTCGGGCTCTGAGATGATCACGTCCTGTGCCACGTCGACCAGCCGGCGGGTCAGGTAACCCGAGTCGGCCGTCTTCAGCGCCGTGTCGGCCAGACCTTTGCGCGCGCCGTGCGTCGAGATGAAGTACTGCAGCACGTTCAAGCCTTCGCGGAAGTTGGCGTGGATCGGCGTCTCGATGATTTCGCCCGAAGGCTTGGCCATCAGGCCGCGCATACCGGCGAGCTGGCGAATCTGCTGTTGACTACCGCGCGCGCCGGAATCGCTCATGACGAGGATTGGATTGAGCTCGCGCGACTCTTTCTCGCGCTCGTCCATCGCCTTGAACATTTCCTTGGCGACTTTGTCAGTCACTTCCGACCAGATCGCGATGACTTTGTTGTAGCGTTCACCGTTGGTGATGACGCCGTCCTTGTACTGCTGTTCGACCGCGATCACATCCTTCTCGGCGTCATCCACCAGGCAGGCTTGCTCGGCGGCGTGACCAGGTCGTCGATGCCGATCGAGATGCCGGCCTTCGTCGCGTAAAGGAAGCCCAGGTCTTTCAGATCGTCGAGCATCTTCACGGTCATCTCGTGGCCGAGGCGCAGGAGCAATAGTTGACCAGGGACTGCAGCCCCTTCTTCTTGAGCGTGCCGTTGACGAAGGGCAGGCCGGCGGCATCGAATCGTTGAAGATGACGCGCCCGACGGTCGTGTTGATCGCCGATCGACATCGTGGACCGTCGCCCGGATCATGTCCTGCGTGTCGTGTTCGTGATCCAGATCGATCAATCGCCTTTATAGCGCAGTTTGATCTTGGTTTGCGTCGTGACTTCTTTGGCGTCGAGCGCAAGCAGCACCTCCGCGCTGTTCGCAAACACACGGCCTTCGCCCTTTGCGCCCGCCATGTCGCGCGTCAGGTAGTAGAAGCCCAGCACGATGTCCTGCGAAGGAACGGCGATCGGCTGACCGCTTGCAGGGCGAGAGATGTTGTTGCACGCAAGCATCAGCACCTGCGCTTCGATCTGCGCTTCGGGCGAGAGCGGAATGTGCACCGCCATCTGGTCGCCGTCGAAGTCCGCGTTGAACGCGGTGCAGACCAGCGGGTGAATCTTGATCGCCTTGCCTTCGACCAGCACCGGCTCAAACGCCTGGATGCCCAGACGGTGCAGCGTTGGCGCGCGGTTGAGCAGAACCGGATGCTCGCGGATCACTTCTTCGAGGATGTCCCAGACGACATCGTCCTGCCGCTCGACCATCTCTCTGGCCTGCTTGATCGTCGCCGCGTGGCCTTCTGCTTCGAGTTGGTTGTAGATGAACGGCTTGAACAGCTCGAGCGCCATCTTCTTCGGCAGACCGCACTGATGCAGCTTCAGCTCCGGTCCGACGACGATCACCGAACGCCCGGAGTAGTCGACGCGCTTGCCGAGCAGGTTCTGACGGAAACGGCCCTGTTTACCTTTGAGCGTTCCGAGAGCGATTTGAGCGGGCGATTGTTCACGCCGCGCAGCACGCGACCGCGGCGGCCGTTATCAAACAGCGCGTCGACCGCTTCCTGAAGCATGCGCTTTTCGTTGCGCACGATAACTTCCGGCGCGCGCAGCTCCATCAGCTTCTTCAGACGGTTGTTGCGGTTGATGACGCGGCGATAGAGATCGTTCAGATCCGAGGTCGCAAAACGTCCGCCATCGAGCGGCACGAGCGGGCGCAGCTCGGGCGGAATAACCGGAATCACGTCGAGGATCATCCACTCGGGATGATTGCCCGACTTCAGGAACGAGTCGACGACTTTCAGCCGCTTGGAATACTTGAGCTTCTTCTGCTGCGACGTCTCGTTCTTCATCCGCTTGCGCAGATCGGTCGCCAGCTCTTCGACGTTGACCATCTGAAGCAGTTCCTTGATCGCTTCGGCGCCCATCTTGGCGACTTCCTCAGTAAATTGTGCCGGGGAATCGCGCACGCAGTTCGCGATAGCGCTCGTCGGACAGCAGCTCGCGCTCTTTCAACGGCAGCCCCAGGCTGTCGATCTCCCCCGGATCCGCAATAACGATGTAATTCGAAGTAGAGGACTTTCTCGAGCTCGCGCAGCGGAATGTCGAGCAGGTGGCCGATGCGCGATGGCAGTCCCTTGAAAAACCAGACGTGCGAACACGGGCTGGCCAGATCGATGTGGCCGAGCCGCTCGCGGCGCACCTTTGCCTGCGTCACTTCGACGCCGCACTTGTCGCAGATCACGCCGCGATGCTTCATGCGTTTGTATTTTCCGCAGAGACACTCCCAATCAGCGACCGGTCCGAAGATGCGCGCGCAGAAAAGCCCGTCGCGCTCCGGCTTGAAGGTGCGGTAGTTGATCGTTTCCGGCTTCGTCACTTCGCCATGCGACCACTGACGGATCTTTTCCGGCGAAGCGAGCGAGATGCGGATCGCCTCAAAATCAGGAGCAAATTGTGTTTCTCTTGTTGAAATCGAAACACTGTTTACCTCCATCAAATCAGTTTTCAGTTTTCAGTTCTAGTCCGTAAAAGTCGGCTGTTCCGTTGAGACGCAATCGAACTGAACAACTGTCAACTCGACTACACTGGATCACGCTTCGCCAACGCTTTCTTCTGGTCCATCGCCGCTGCCTGTTGATCAACTCGACGTCGAGGCAGAGCGACTGCAGCTCGCGCACCAGCACGTTGAACGACTCGGGCAGACCCGGATCGAAATCAGCTTCGCCTTTGACGATCGCTTCGTAAATCTTCGAACGTCCGGCGACGTCGTCAGACTTCGCCGTCAGCAGTTCCTGAAGAATGTGAGCCGCGCCGTAAGCTTCGAGCGCCCACACTTCCATCTCTCCGAATCGCTGTCCGCCGAACTGCGCCTTGCCGCCCAGCGGCTGCTGCGTGATCAAGCTGTATGGTCCAATCGAGCGCGCGTGAATCTTGTCGTCCACCAGGTGCGAAAGCTTGAGCATGTAGATGTAGCCGACGGTCACCTTCTGCTCGAACGGATCGCCCGTCAGTCCGTCGTAAAGGATCGCCTTGCCCGATTCGTTGATCGATTTCCGGCAAGCCAGTCCGCGTTCAGCTTCGTTGGCCTCGCGCAGTGAACTCGCTTGATCTCGGTTTCGGTCGCGCCGTCGAAAACCGGCGTCGCAAAGTGCAGACCGAGAACGCGCGCGGCCCAGCCAAGGTGCGTTTCCAGAATCTGGCCCACGTTCATGCGCGAAGGCACGCCCAGCGGATTGAGCACGATCTCGACCGGCGTTCCGTCCGGCAGATAAGGCATGTCCTCTTCCGGCAGAATGCGCGCGATGACGCCCTTGTTTCCGTGGCGTCCGGCCATCTTGTCGCCCACTGAAAGCTTGCGCTTCATGGCGATGAAGACTTTGACCATCTTGATCACGCCGGGCGCCAGCTCGTCGCCCTGACGCAGCTTGGCGATCTTCTCTTCGTAGATGTCCGAGAGAATCTTGATCTGCCGCTCGGTGCGATCTTCGTATTCCTTGATCTCCGCGCCGACGTCGACGCGCGACGAAGCCATCTGCACTTTGCGCAGCACCTTCGCTTCGATGTCTTCCAGCATCTCGCGCGTGATGGTCTGCGCCCTTCGGCAATCACGACTTCGCGATTAACCGTCAGGTCGGCTCGAAAGCTTGCGGCCTTCGAGCAGCTCGTAGATGCGCTGGTCGCGCTGTTCGCGCAGGATGCGGATTTCGTCCTCAAGGTCGCGTCGCAGGCGATCTTCTTCTTCCTGCTCGATCGCCAGCGAGCGCTGATCTTTCTCCTGACCCTTGCGGGTGAAGACCTGAACGTCGACGACCGTGCCGTCGATTCCCGGCGGGCGAAACGAGCGAAGCGTCTTTTACGTCGCCGGCCTTTTCACCGAAGATCGCGCGCAGCAGTTTCTCTTCCGCGGTCAGCTGCGTTTCGCCTTTCGGCGTGACTTTGCCGACCAGGATCGAGCCCGGCTTGACCTGCGCGCCGATGCGAATGATGCCGCTCTCGTCGAGATCGCGCAGCATGTTCTCGCCGACGTTCGGAATGTCGCGGGTGATCTCTTCCGGTCCGAGCTTCGTGTCGCGCGCTTCGATTTCGAGCTCTTCGATGTGAATCGAAGTGTAGTAGTCCTCTTTCACGAGCCGCTCGGAAACGAGAATCGCGTCTTCGAAGTTGTAACCGCGCCAGGGCATGAACGCCACCAGCACGTTGCGGCCGAGCGCCAGCTCGCCGCGATCGGTACAAGGACCGTCGGCGATGACCTGGCCTTTCGTCGACGCGCTCGCCCACGTGAACGATCGGACGTCTGGTTGATGCAGGTGTTCTGGTTCGAACGCTTGAACTTGATCAGCGTGATAGATGTCCGCCGTCACTTCGCGCGAAATCGTGCCGTCAACGTTGTGATCGGCCTTGATGATGATGCGCTCGGAGTCGACGTAATCGACCACGCCGTCGCGTTTGGCCACGACCACCGCGCCCGAATCGCGCGCCGTGGTCTGTCTCCATGCCGGTGCCGATATACGGCGCTTCGGCGCGCAGCAGCGGCACCGACTGGCGTTGCATGTTCGAACCCATCAGCGCGCGGTTCGCGTCGTCGTTTTCGAGGAACGGAATCAGCGAAGCGGCGACCGAAACGAGCTGTTTCGGCGAAACGTCGACGATATTCGATGTCTTTGCGCAGCGGCGAGAATGAATTCGCCGGCTTTGCGCGCGGCGTTGCGCGTCGTTGACGATGTAGCCCGTTTCGTCGAGCTCGATGTTGGCCTGACCGACGACGTGCTTGTCTTCTTCCCAGGCCGTCAGATAGAACGGCCACGGCTCGAACTCAGCCTTGCGTCCGCCTGCGCCGACTTTCTTGTTGGCCTTCTCGACTTCTTCCAGCGGCAGTGATCGCCGGGCTTGAGCTTCGTGTCGCCGCCGATTGAGGACGCGCACGTATTCGACGACGCGGCCGTCGTTCACTTTGCGATACGGCGCTTCGATGAAGCCGAACTCGTTGATGCGCGCAAAGCACGAGAGACTGGAGATCAAACCGATGTTCGGACCTTCAGGCGTCTCAATCGGACAGATGCGGCCGTAGTG
Source organism: uncultured Acidobacteriota bacterium (assembly GCA_963796275.1). Taxonomy (GTDB): domain Bacteria; phylum Acidobacteriota; class Blastocatellia; order RBC074; family RBC074; genus JAKEHZ01. The sequence goes on from CAWCKY010000006.1 coordinate 1,272,743, forward strand.
CGTCGGGTGAACGTCGCGCACTTCAAACCCGGCGCGCTCGCGCGACAGACCGCCCGGTCCAAGCGCCGACAGACGGCGCTTGTGCGTGATCTCGGAAAGCGGATTCGTCTGATCCATGAACTGCGAAAGCTGGACTGGAACCGAAGAACTCGCGCACCGCCGCCGTCACCGGCTTGGCGTTGATCAGATCGCGCGGCATCGTCGTCTGCATTTCCTGATGGATCGACATCTTCTCCTTGATCGCGCGTTCCATGCGCTCGAGGCCGATGCGGAACTGGTTTTCCAGCAGTTCGCCGACCGCGCGCACGCGGCGGTTGCCGAGGTGATCGATGTCGTCCGCCTGATACTCCGACGGGTTCTTACGCATCTTCAAGCACGTAAGAAACCACTTCGTAGAAATCCTGCGCCGAAAGCAGCGGATCGTTGATGCGATCGCGCTCCGGCTTGCCCATCTTGATGTTGAACTTCAGACGGCCGACGCGCGAGAAATCGAACTTGCGCGGATCGAAGAACATCGCCTTCGAAGCAGCTTGTAAGCAGTCTGAACGGTCGGCGGATCGCCGGGACGCATCTTGCGGTAGATCTCGAGCAGCGCATCCGCGGGGTTTTGATCACGTCCTTCTTCAGGGTCTGGCTCATGACCGTGCCGACATCGTCTTTCTCGGGCAAGAAAATTCGAACGATTCGATGCCCGCTTCGATGAACTTCTGCAATCTTCTCCGGCGTCATCTCCTTATTGCTTTCGGCAATGACTTCGCCGTCTCTCGTGTTTACCAGATCCGTCAGAGTGAAGCGCCCTCGAACAGGTCGGCCACCTCGACCTTGATCTCGGTAATGCCCGCTTGGGCGATCGCTATCATAAGCCGTTTGTCCTATCTTCTTTCCGCTCTTGACGATCACCTCGCCCTTCCGGTCTGCGATGTCGGATGAGGCTGCGGGTGCCGACGATGCTCGGGACTGACCTGCCAGTAAAGCTGGTTGCTGACGACCCGGACCTTGTCGACTGTGTAGAAGGTCCGAAGTATGTCTTCGTCACTCTTCCAGGCCCAGCGCGCGCAGGAAGATCGTTGCGAGGAATTTGCGTTTGCGGTCGACGCGCACGTAGAGCAGATTCTTCGCATCGTATTCGAACTCGACCCACGAGCCGCGATAGGGAATCATCTTCGCCAGGAAGAATGTATTGTTTTGCGCCTTCTCGAAGAAGACCCCGGGTGACCGGTGGAGCTGCGAGACGATGACGCGCTCGGTCCCGTTGATGATGAAAGTGCCGTTGTCGGTCATCAACGGAGATCTCGCCGAAGAAGACCTCTTCTTCTTTGATGTCGCGGATCGATTTCTGACTCGGTCTCCTCGTCCTTGTCCTAAACTGTCAGTCGGATCTTGACCTTGAGCGGCACGGAATAGGTCATGCCGCGCTCCTGGCATTCCTGCTGAGTCGTGTTTGTGCTTGAGGCCCACCGGCTCGCCGCAGTTGTCGCAAGTATTGACGACGTTCCTGTTATAGGTGCCGCATTGCTGGCAGACGACGTCGTCGGAAGAGAGAGGATTGACCTTGATCACTGAGCCGCAACTGCGGCAGTTCGCGCGCAGATGGTGGAGGCCTTCGAAGCTGGCCGCATTTGCATTGCCAGTTGCCGATTCGATACTCGACGAATTCCAGCGTCGCCGTGTCGCGGAAATCCGAAATCGGGAAGGTAGATCTGAAGACCGCCTGCAGGCCGGTGTTGTCGCGTTCGGGCGGCAAGAGATCCATTTGCAGAAACCGGTCATAACTTTCACGCTGTACTTCGATCAGGTTGGGAATTCGGACCGAAGTTCGAATCTTTGAAAAATCGTAGCGGGAATCCTTGTCATTGCCCGACTCCCGCTCCAACTCCCACCCCAATCCTTGATTGCTGCTGCTTGAAACTGTCATTGGATTCATCTCCGCTCAATCTGAAATGACGAATAGGCGGCCAGGGACAACAATTCCCCTCGCCGCCCGCTTCGCGGTTGATTTGCTCTTTTTGTATTTGAAATTTGCCGATGCTCGATAACCCTGCAAGTATATGGAAAACTTTCCACGCTGTAAAGCGAAGACCTATTTTATCCAATTTGTCAAGGGCGGAGGTCGGGTAATTGATAATGGATAATTGATAATTGATAATGGAAAAAAGGTCTTCCATTTATTAATTATCACTATCTGTCGCTGTCAATGATCCATTATCTGTCAACTGTCTATTATCTTTATCTGTTCTTTATATCAATCTATCAATCTATCAATCTATAAACGATCAATCATTGATGAATCTATAATCAAGCAATCAATGATCGGTCGGTAATTGATAATGGAAGTTGGGACTTCCATTATCAATTATCAATTTTCCATAAACCATTATTTCAGCTCGACGGTCGCACCAGCGTCCGTAAGTTGCTTTTTCATCTTCTCGGCGTCTTCTTTGGATACTCCCTCTTTAACAGGTTTGGGAGCGCCATCGACCAGGTCCTTGGCCTCTTTCAGGCCGAGGCCGGTCAGTTCTCGGACGACTTTGATAACATTGATCTTGTTCGTTCCGATCGTCGCCAGGATCACATCGAATGTGTCCTTCTCCTCGACCGCCGGGGCCGCAGCCGCGCCAGGCATGCCGCCCATAAAGACGGGAGCCGACGCTGCCGCTGCCGAAACGCCAAATTTATCTTCGAGCGCCTTCACCAATTCCGATGCTTCCAACAAGGTGAGGGTGCCGATGGTATCAACAAGGTTCTGAATATCTGCCATGACTATTACTATTCCTCCAAAACGCGAATCAATTCCGGTTAACAATTACGCCGTTTTCTCGAAATGGCGCTCCCAATCGACCTTCACGGGCATCACTCCGTTGCCGGTCTATGGTGATGAATGGCCGTGCACTGACAATGCAACAAGGCCATTTCATTGTTCATTATTCATTTTACATTTGTCATTGATTGCATCATTCAGAGACGGATATGAGAGACGAATAAATGACAAATGTAAATGAACAATGAACAATGACAAATACCTAGCTCTCTGTCTGCTCTTTCTGTTTCGCGATCTCGTTGATGACCACGACCAGATTGCGGGGTACTTCGTTGAGTACCGTCGCCAGCCGTTGAGCCTGCGCATTGAGCACAAACATAAGTTTGCTCACGAGCTCTTCCTTCGACGGCATCTTGGCGAGCGCTTCGATATCCTTGACCTTGATGACGCGGCCCTCAACGATTCCCGCCTTGAATTTGAGCTGCGCATTATCTTTTGCGAAATTACTCAGGACTTTAGCCAGACCGACCGGGTCCGTATCGCTATAGGCGATGGCGGTCATCCCGATGAAATGCTCCTTCAGCGGCTCGAGCGGCGTTCCTTCCACGGCGATCCGGCATAGCGTGTTCTTCACCACGCGATAGTTCAAATCCGCCTGGCTCAAAGCTCTGCGTAATTCCCAGTCTTTCACCACCGGCAGTCCCTGGAAATTCACGATGAGAGCATTGTCGGTCTTGCTGAAATCTTCTTTCAATACCGCAATATCTTGTTCTTTCTCTTGTCTTGTTTTCATGACTGATCTCTATAGTTAAATCGTTTGCCCGTTATCCCCTTTATTACCGCCCCGTTATGCCCCGACGGATGCCGGATCGATCAGGATGCCCGGCCCCATGGTCGTCGCGACATTAACTTTTTTGACGTATTTGCCTTTAGCGGTCGCCGGTTTGGCTTTGATCACCGCGTCGATCAACGCTTTGGCATTTTCGGTAATCTTTTCAGGAGCGAAAGAGACTTTACCGACGGGAACATGGATCACGCCGGTTTTGTCCACCCGGTACTCAACCTTTCCGGCCTTGGTCTCTCTCACGGCATTCGCGAGGTCGGGCGTCACCGTGCCAGTCTTCGGGTTGGGCATTAGGCCACGCGGCCCCAGAATCTTGCCCAGCGTTCCGACGGAACGCATTACGTCCGGCGTCGCAATCAGGGCATCGAAATTGAGATAGCCACCTTTGATCTTATCGACCAGGTCATCGCCGCCGACCTCATCGGCTCCCGCCTCCTGAGCTTCGCGTTGCTTCTCGGGCGTGCCTGCGATGACGGCGACGCGTTTCGATTTCCCCAGCCCGTTGGGAAGAACGAGCGTACCGCGCACCAACTGATCAGCCTTGCGCGGGTCGACTCCGAGGACCATTGTCACTTCGATCGTCTCATCGAACTTGGCGAAGGATATCTTCTTGGCCAGCGAGATGGCGTCGTTCAAAGAATAGAGTTTTCCGACCTCGACTTGAGCGAGCGCGGCGATAAACTTTTTTCCTGCCATTAATTATTTTCCTTTCAGGTCTTAACGTGACGGAACCGCCAATGGGGCACCTTCACTCCCTCTTAAGATATTGCGGATTACAGACTACCGATCACGAATGCTTATTCACTTCTGGGTTTTTGTGGTGAACATTCCGCCGCAATACGCAATCATTTGATCTCCAACCCCATACTTCTGGCCGTGCCTTCGATGGTACGGATGGCGGATTCGAGATTGGTGGTGTTGAGATCGGGCATCTTCGTCTTCGCAATCTCTTCGATCTGATCGCGCGTGATCGTCCCGATCTTCTCCCGGTTAGGTTTCCCAGAGCCCTTTTCTATCTTCGCCGCCTTTTTCAGGAGATCGGCCGCTGGCGGCGTTTTGGTGTTAAACGTAAACGAACGATCAGCGAATACCGTGATGACAACGGGGATCTTGACATCGGCCCATGTTCGCCGTCTTCGCGTTGAATGCTTTGCAGAACTCCATGATGTTCACGCCTTGCTGGCCGAGCGCCGGGCCGATCGGCGGCGCCGGATTGGCTTTTCCGGCCGGAACCTGGAGTTTGATATAACCTGTAATTTTCTTTGCCATAAATCAATTTTCAGTTTTCAGTTTTTAGTTATCAGTTTTCAATTCGATTCAGAACTGAAAACCGATAACTAAAAACTGAAATCTGCTTTTTACTCCTCTTCTGCGAAAGTAACTTTCTCAACATCCAGAAATTCAGCTCGACCGGAGTCGATCGCCCGAAGATCGTCACGGTGACTTTCAGCAGGCTCTTTTCGGGTATGACTTCTTCAACCTTGCCGGTGAAGCTGGTGAAAGGGCCTTGACTTGATGCGCACCGTCTCGCCCGCGTTCGAACGTAAATTTCGGCTTCGGTTTTTCAGCCGCGACGGTCACGTGATGTACGATCTGATCCACTTCCTCCGGAGTAAGCGGCGTCGGTTTTGCTGCTCCGCCCGACGAAACCCGTCACTTTCGGAGTTGACTTGATCAAATGAAAGACGTTATCGGAGATTTCGCCATTCTCGTCGCATTCGATCTCGACCAGCACGTAGCCGGGATAGAACATTCGCGTACGATTCGATACGCTTGTTGCCACGCATCTCGACGACCGTTTCGGTAGGAACCAGAACCTCTGTGATCTCGTCTTCCATATCGATATCCCGGATGCGTGTGTTCAGGCTATCCCGCACCTTCCTCTCATGCCCTGAATATGTATGTAGTAATGAACCACTGCTTAGCCATGTCTTCTCGCAATATCATCTCGAATTACAGCCGGCGTACTAACCGAATATCTTCCTGGCCCCCCACTCTAAACCTTCGATCAGTAAACTGAAAAGTTTGATCCGCAAAGTAGAGATAGACTGCGAAGAAGAAGATAGCTACGATCACAATGATCGTCGTATTAACGACCTCATTGCGCACAGGCCACGAGACTCTTTTCATTTCCGCTTTGACATCGTGCCAAAACTGGCGAATGTTCGTCAGCCAATTGGGCGATTTGGGAGCCAATGCGTTGCTCATTTGCGCTTCTGCCATCGATGCAGATCCTTCGCGCGGTGCTCGATGTTGCCATTTTCCTCACCTCAATCGCCGGACGTCCGACTGGTTTTCCTCATGCTTCAATTTTCTGGCAGGGGTACCAGGATTCGAACCCGGACTTTCGGTTTTGGAGACCGACGTGCTAACCGTTGACACTATACCCCTAGATCATTGCATACGATTTGCCATTTCACAATTGTCATTGACTGCATACTTTAGGCGCGAATAAATGACTAATCGTGCAATGACAATGTGCAATCGGCAAATGCTTACTTCGTTTCTTTATGATCAGTGTGCTTGCGGCAACGGCGACAGAACTTGCTGAACTCAAGCCGATCAGGCGTGGTCTTCTTATTCTTGTCGTTACGTAGTTGCGGCTCTTGCAATCGCTACACTGAAGAACAATATTATCGCGTGGCATAATCTTATTTCCGATTTCCGATTGCCATTTCCATTGTTCTGCCGATGCTTTCAATCGGCAATCGGCAAACTGAAAATCTCAATCCTTTACTCAACAACCTCCGAGACCGTGCCGGCGCCTACCGTGCGGCCGCCTTCGCGGATCGCGAACCGCAGTCCCTTCTCCATCGCGATCGGCGCGATCAACTCGATCTCCATCGCCACGTTGTCTCCCGGCATCACCATCTCCACTCCCTCCGGCAGGTGCGCCACTCCCGTCACGTCCGTCGTCCGGAAGTAAAACTGCGGCCGGTAGCCCGTGAAGAACGGCGTGTGCCGTCCGCCTTCTTCCTTCGTCAGCACATACGCTTCGGCCTTGAACTTCGTGTGCGGCGTGATCGATCCCGGCTTCGCGATCACCTGCCCTCGCTCGATGTCCTTGCGCTCCACTCCTCGCAGCAGCAGACCCACGTTGTCGCCCGCCGTGCCTTCGTCCAGCAGCTTCTTGAACATCTCCACGCCCGTCACCACCGTCGTTGCGCGTCGGCCTTGATCCCCACGATCTCCACCGTCTCGTTCACCTTCACCTTGCCGCGCTCGACTCTGCCCGTCGCCACCGTGCCGCGTCCCTGAATCGTGAAGATGTCTTCCACCGGCATCAAAAACGGCTTCTCGATGTCGCGCGCCGGCGTCGGGATGTAGCTGTCCACCGCCGTCCATCAGCTCTTCGACCGTCTTCTCCCACTCCGGATCGCCTTCCAGCGCCTTCAACGCCGATCCCTTGATCACCGGAATGTCGTCGCCGGGAAACTCATAGCGCGCTCAACAGCTCTCGCACTTCCAGCTCCACCAGCTCCAGCAGCTCCGCATCGTCAACCGCGTCGGCCTTGTTCATGAACACGACCATCGCCGGCACGCCCACCTGCCGCGCCAGCAGGATGTGCTCGCGCGTCTGCGGCATCGGACCGTCCGTCGCCGCCACCACCAGGATCGCTCCGTCCATCTGCGCCGCGCCCGTGATCATGTTCTTCACATAGTCGGCGTGGCCCGGACAGTCAACGTGCGCGTAGTGCCGGTTCTTCGTCTCATACTCCACGTGCGCCGTCGCGATCGTGATACCTCGCGCTTTCTCTTCCGGCGCCTTGTCGATCTGATCGAACGCCACGAAACTGCACCTTCGGATTGTTCTTCCCCAACACCTTCGTGATCGCTGCCGTCAACGTCGTCTTCCCGTGATCCACGTGCCCGATCGTCCCGATGTTCACGTGCGGCTTACTGCGGTCGAATTTTTCCTTTGACATTCTTAATTGGCCTCTTCTAATAAGGATCGTAACTATCTGAATACCTGCTAACTGACAATACTGGAGCCCGCGATGAGATTTGAACTCATGACCTCCTCCTTACCAAGGAGGCGCTCTACCCCTGAGCTACGCGGGCCGTAGCGAAGCTGACGGCTCAATCTCAAGCGCAAACTCATTTGCCTACTAAATCTGGAGCGGGCGACGAGATTCGAACTCGCGACCCTCAGCTTGGAAGGCTGATGCTCTACCAACTGAGCTACACCCGCCCATTCAAATTGCGGATTGCGAATTGCGGATTGATGAAATTCGCTGCATCCGCTATCAAATCCGCAATCCGCATTCCGAAATCCGCAATCCACCTGGTGCAGGGGGTAGGATTCGAACCTACGTAAGGCGTTAGCCTGCCGGGTTTACAGCCCGGTGCCATTAACCACTCGACCACCCCTGCATATCCTGTCAAGTGCTTAGTGGAGCCGGCGAAGGGACTTGAACCCCCGACCCTCTGATTACAAATCAGATGCTCTACCAACTGAGCTACGCCGGCATAGTCAATTTGGGCTTAAATGACCAACGCCGTCAAAACTTGCATACTACATAGAGGTTCCAATGTTTGCAAGTCTAAAACCGCATTTAGTAATCATAAAATGCGTTTGCTGGTATGAAAGTTGTACGCTCGTCTCAACCGACATGGCGGGGCCGAAAAATCCCAACATTATCTCGCCGATACATTTTTCCGATCGCGTCACGTATGCATGCCGGATTCCATCTATAACAGGTGAATTTGAGGCGCCGTATAGAATGCGTCCGGTAGGATTGGTTAAGATGCGTAGGGACGGAAGGCAAACCGAAAGAACCCATCCATCCCTACGGCTTCACCAACCAACGGAAAGGCAAAAGCGTCGGCGGATGCAGCCGGATTATGCTTCTTATTGCTTTCATCATCAAGCCATTTTGACTCTGCCATCCTCTCGAAACAATCGTATCAGAAAATATAAACGTCAAATGTTCGGGCGACGATAAGAATCTGCCGCTTTTATCTTTTTTGCCTTTTGGAGCCCTCATCGCATATCGAGATAACCTGACCGGGAAAAATTCTCATGCGAGTTCGGATTTTTTTGCAGATACATTTTCCTGATGATGTCACATATAAACGAATAACTTTAGCAGAAACCCTCAGCAACGAGTCACTAGTAAGAGTACTGGACAAAGACAAACGAGAAGGCAGGTTGGATCTAATCCAGCCTGCCTTCTTGTTTGGTCAAGCCCCCTTTACTTCCGCGAACGGATTAGACCTTTCAGTTCGTCCATAAATTCCGAGACGTCTTGAAATTCCAGATAGACAGAAGCGAAGCGGACATAGGCGACCTTATCGAGCTCTTTCAATCGCCGCATGATTATCTCACCGATCTTCGATGTCGGGCGTTCGCGTTCGGGCGACGTCTGCACGTAGGATTCGACTGCATTGACGATTGCTTCCAGTTTGGCGGTAGAAACCGGGCGTTTTTCACATGCTCGTAGGAGCCCGGCCATGACCTTGTCGCGGTTGAAAGGTTCTCGTCTTCCGTCCTTTTTTACGATCATATAAGGGATATCGTCGATCCTTTCATAACTGGTAAATCGCCGTTCGCACTTCAGACACTCGCGGCGCCGCCGAATTGAATCGCCTTCGCGTGATTCGCGTGAATCCACCACTTTATCTTCCATATGGCCACAGAAAGGGCATTTCATCGGATATGTCCTCCAAAAAACTCAAGAGACCGGCTTTTTCATATTAACTGCCTCACCCTCACTGGCTATCATTTCGCGCACCTGTTCGAGGCTGATATCGGCTCGGGCCAGATAATAGAGCGCCAATATGAATGGTGGGCCGAATGCTATGAGGTGATAGACGATGGCGATGCTTGCGGCGAGGTTGGGTTCGAGCCCTAAAAACTCGAAGGCTTTTGCCGCCGCCGCGTGAAAAGCTCCCGCGGATCCGCCCGGCGTGGGCACCAGTGAACCGATGAGGCCGAAACCCAGGGTAAAGATGATCTGGCCCGGCGAGAAATTTATTCCGAACGCGTAAAGAGTCAGCCAGGTAGCCGCTGAGACCAGGGACCAGACGCACGCCGTGTAAAAAATCGTAACTGCCAGCTTGCGCAGGTTAAGCAGTACCGAAAGGCCATCGGCCAGGTGGGAGACGAAGTTCAGGAGCGGTTGTGTGAGTTTTTGGGATCGACGACCTGTTACTCGCCTCAGCCACTCGATGATCAACTCCGCTTTTAAACGCAACAACACCAGAATCGCTAAGCCCGACAAAAGGATAGCTGTGAGAACCAGCCCAACTGTGCGGGTCCCGCCGATGCCCGCCCAACTCGCGGCTCGCTCGGCGGGCAGGCGGAAGAAGAGCAGATTTACCGAGAAAAGCAGGCCGATGGTGGCGCTGTCGTAGATTCTTTCGACCAGAATCGTCGCGATGGTCGCGCTCGGCCGCAACCTCTCTCGCAGGCTGAGAAATGTCGGTCTGATGATCTCCGATCCGGCCCGCCCGATGACGAATAGCCCGCCGAAACCAATGACGGTCGCTGCAAATAAATTTCGGAGACCGACCGGCTTAATAGGCGCGAGGAATGCCTGCCAGCGCAGGCTTCTGGCTACCATTGTGATATTGATCAAGATTGCGGCCAGAACCAGTGGCCAGATTTTTGCGCTCAGTAAATATATCTTTACGCTATTCCAGTCCAGGCGACTGACGAACCAGTAGGCTAATCCCAGACCTAATCCCAGGATTATGATCGATTTGAATTTCTTGGTCATTGCTTGGCGTCATATATCGCTGCATTTAAATAAAAGTTGGGTATAAATAAAGTTCACCACCACAAGATATGGTAGTGAAACGCCAAGCTACAACAAATATTGCTGTGACGCAAGATATGAATTTAAAGTGTCTAAATAACGGGGAAACGGCTGATTTCGGAAGTGCATTTATACGGTTATTTGGCAGCACGCCCAACAAACGGCCGCCACGGTGCTGGAAATCTCTCCCCCAGATTTTTTGATATCACGGCTGATTTAAGCGTCACCACGCAACCCGGCGGTACATTCAGTGCGAGACGACTATAAAATCATGATCGCCCCGGATCAACGCCTCTGATCTAGCTCTGGATATATCAGCTTCTCAGCCGAAAATATCTTTGACTTTATTCCCGAATCGCCGAGCAGCGCCTTCTTGTTGTTCTTCTTCAATATCAGCGAACTGCTCCAGCAGGCGTTTCTGTTCTCGCGTCAATTTTGTTGGTGTGACGATGGTGGTCACGACGAAGAGATCGCCCCGCCCCTGCCCTTGAAGCGATACGATACCTTTCCCTTTAATTCTGAAGATCGATCCTGTCTGTGTGCTCTCTGGAATCGTGAGCATCTCCTCTCCATCGAGAGTCGGGACCTTGATCTCCGCGCCGAGCGCGGCTTGCGGGAAAGTGACCAGTACATTTACATAGAGATTATTACCCTGGCGTTCAAATACCTCGTGCTCTTTTACGTGGATAACGACGTAGAGGTCGCCCTTACCGCCACCGCTCATGCCAGCCTCGCCCTCTCCGGCAAGCTTCAAACGAGCGCCGGTATCGACACCGGCGGGGATTTTGATCTCGATCTGGTTGGTTTTTTCAACCCGGCCCTGTCCGCCGCAGGATTTGCAATAACTCGTGATCATCCGGCCCGTGCCACGGCATTGATGACAGGTGCGGCTGACTGAGAAGAATCCCTGCTGAAACCTGACCTGTCCGGCTCCTCCGCATGTGTTACAGACTATCGGTGTTGTCCCGGGAGCTGCGCCTGAGCCTTTGCACGTTTCACAGGGCTCGAGACGCGGTATATTGATATTCGTTTTGTATCCGGAAGCCGCTTGCTCGAGCGTAATCTCGAGATCGTAGCGTAAGTCTGCGCCGCGCTGCGAACCGCCGCGGCGCGCGCCTCGCCCACCTCCGAAAAAGTCGCCGAAGAGATCGCCGAGGATATCTTCAAAGCCGCCGAAATCAGACGCACCCCACGCTCCTCCCGAAGAACCGACCCCGGCATGCCCGTAACGGTCATAACGCGCCCGGTTATCAGAGTTTGACAATACGCCGTATGCTTCATTGATCTCTTTGAATTTCTCTTCCGATTCGTGATCCCCCGGATTTCGGTCCGGATGGAATTGCAACGCCAATTTACGGTATGCGCTCTTCAATTCCTGCTCAGTAGCAGTTCGCTGAACGCCAAGAACCTCGTAATAGTCACGTTTGCTCAACGCTTATCTATGCCTCGCTTCCTGATATCGAATTAAAGTCGTGTCGAATTACATAGAGGCGGTACAAAAATTTGGACCGAGAGACACAGAGCAGTACAGGGAGCGAGCTATCTGAGCTTTTATATAACGATCGGTTTCCAATACTCAGCTCGCTTACGTTCCCCGTACTGCTCTGTGTCTGATGTGGCTTACCTTGCCTTTACTCGATCTGCCTGATGTTCCCGCGGCTTATCTTGCAATCTCACCCGGCCGCTCCGGCCGGCGCGTCCGCCAGCGCCTTCTCTAGCAGGCGCGCCATATAATTGACAACGCCAATCGTGCGACCATACTCCATCCTGACCGGGCCGACGATGCCGAGGTTTCCGATGACCCGATCACCACAACTGTAATAAGAGGTTATCACCGCACAGCCATGCAGGCTGGGCAGGCTGTTTTCCGCGCCGATTCGGATGGTCACCGTGTGAAGGGTTTCCGGGTTCACACACTCGTTGAGTATTTTGATGAGCCGGCCCTTCTCCTCGAAGATATGCAGGAGTTCACGCATTCGCTCGGTATCGGCGAAATCCGTTTTGGTAACTATATTCGACGCGCCTTCGACGAAGACATCAGGATCGGTTTGATCGGTGTCGCTCAGCCCACGGTCGCAAAGCATCGCCGCATTCTGAAGCAGGCGATTATAAAGCGATTTTTCCTCCGAGAGCCGTTTGAGCAGCTCCCCGCGTATCTCCAAAAGGCTCAAGCCGCTGAAGTTCGCATTGACATAATTTGCCGTACTATTCAGATCATCCTGCGTCATATCTTCGTCGATCCTCACCAATCGGTCCTGCACGATTCCACTGCGCGAAACAGTGATCACCAGAATGCGCCCGTCGCTGAGCCGCACAAAATCGATATGCTTGATGATGTCGTACGCGATGTTGGGTGAGATGACGATGCCGACGCTTTCCGAGAAGCGGGAGAGCAGGTGAGATGCCCGTGACATCAGCTGATCGGTGCTCGGCCATTGCGCCCCGAACATCCCGAATTGTATGAAATATTCGTCCGACTCGGAGAGACCGGGTTGTCCCAGGATATGGTCGACATAGAAACGGTATCCCTTGTCACTGGGGACGCGACCGGCAGAAGTATAGGGTTGTTCGAGATAGCCCGCATCTTCCAGATCCGCGAAGATGTTGCGAACGGTGGCTGCCGAGAGACCCTCGCTTGTGTGCTTGGAGATCGCGCGAGATCCGACCGGCTCGCCGGTGGCGATGTGCGTCTTTATCAGCAGCGACAGCATCTCTTGGCTGCGCTCATCCAGTATCTCCGTGCTCCTCTTGATCATCCTTAAAATCGAATAAATCGAAATCGGTCTGGAGGCGAACCTTACGATCCGCACTAGAGTAAGGTGGACGGCCTAATCTAACCTGAACTTCAATAACGAAATTACCAAAGAGATAGAAAGAGTGTCAAGCCAGCTGATCTCCGAGGCAGCTTTCATGCGACCTTCTCGAGAATCGAGGCGATGTCACGATCAAAAGCAGAACGCGCGAGCACGCGATCGCACCCCGCTTCCCGAGCCTGTTCCTGAATTCCCGTGTTGACGTGGGAGACGAAACCGAGAGTTGGAATCGATCTCATTTCTTCATCGCCCTTCAATCCTTTGATTAAATCCAGCGGTGAACATTTGGCTTCATCCAGATCGATAATTATTAATAATGGATGATCATTTCGAGCAAGCTCCAATGCCTTATCGGCTCTCTTGACATAAACAGCCTTTAAACCCGATTTTGCCGCAGCCTGATTTATCTTGGCCGCAAAAAAGAGATTGTCCAGAAGCACCAATATCATAAATTTCACCTTTGAGATTTTTCAGGGAACGCGCGTCCGGCGGCGCGATTCGTCAACCGAAAGACATTCAGATGACATTCTCCGAAAACCCGGAATCCCGACGCGCGCCCTCCTCTTCTAAACACTGCTGGGCGGCGCCCGCGCTCCCAATCTTGCAAGGGCAAAGAGATTGTACTAATATTCTCAATCTTGATACAAGATCGTTAAGAAACACACCAATTCGATCGATAGGCTCGAGCTTCGCTGATCCAACCGCTGAGATCGAAAGCCAGGCGGGAGCGAAATGTCAATCGAATGTTAAAGTTAGGATAAGGAGACGTGGATGAGTGAGTATCTGCCAATCCTCTTGATGTTCATCTTTATCACGGGGTTCGCGGTGACCAACATCATACTTGCCTACATTATCGGCAAGCATAAGAACACGCGCGCCAAGCTGATGCCCTACGAGTGCGGGATGGATCCGGTTGGTTCGACGCGCCAGCGTTTTTCGGTCAAGTTCTATCTGGTTGCGATGCTCTTTATACTCTTCGATATCGAAGCTATCTTCCTCGTTCCGTGGGCCGTGGTCTTCCGGGAAATGATTAACAAAATTTCCCGTCCATTCGTCTTTTTTGAAATGATGATCTTTATTGCGGTGCTTCTGGTAGGTTACATCTACGTCTGGAAGAAAGGAATATTCGAGTGGAGCCGAAATTAGTTTTCAGTATTTAGTTTTCAGTTTTCAGCCGTATGGGCTTGATAAAACTGAAAACTAAATACTGAAAACTAAAAACTGAAAACTGATATGGGTATTGAGACTAAAATTGGTGAAATACTGCCGGACATTCTAACGACGCGGCTGGATTCCCTGGTCAATTGGGCCAGGAAATCATCGATCTGGCCCGCGACATTCGGTCTGGCCTGCTGTGCCATCGAGATGATGGCGATGACCGATCCTCGGCACGATGTGGCTCGCTTTGGGGCGGAGGTCTTTCGCGCCAGCCCGCGCCAGGCTGATGTGATGATCGTCGCCGGCCGCGTATCGATCAAGATGGCGCCCGTCTTGCGCCGCATTTATGACCAGATGCCGGAACCGAAATGGGTGATCTCGATGGGGGTATGCGCATCGGCCGGCGGCGTGTTCAACAATTACGCCATCGTCCAGGGTGTAGACAAAGTCGTGCCTGTCGATGTCTTCGTGCCCGGCTGTCCGCCGCGTCCGGAAGGGCTGATCTGGGCGATCATGAAGCTCCAGGAGAAAATTGAACGCGAAAAGGTCTTCACGGTAGAGAAAGTCGCATGAACAATTCCAATGAAAGATCTTGACCTTTGAATTCAATGCCGGAAACTATAGAAAAGACGCAAGGCGTCAAATCGATTCCTCGCTACACAGATGTCTCTTTAATCCGCCGTCAATTTGCCGAAAACATTCAAGAGATCATCGAAGCCGCCGGTGAGATCACGGTCGTCGCCAGACGCGAAGGCCTGGTTGAACTGATGACCTTTCTCCGCGATGAACCCACGCTGCGCTTCAACTACCTGAGCGACATCGGCGGTCTGGATCTGGGCGAGTTCGCAGCGCCGCGGTTCGCCGTCGCCTATCAGCTCTATTCGCTGGAGTACAACCATCGCCTGCGCATCAAGGTCTTCCTTGATGAAGACGATGCGCGCTTGCCGACGATGTGGGGCGTGTGGAAGGCATCGAACTGGCTGGAGCGCGAGATATACGACATGTTCGGCGTGACATTCGATGGCCATCCCGATCTGCGTCGCATCCTGATGCCGGCCGATTATGAAGGCCACCCGTTACGCAAGGACTTTCCGATCAAGGGATATTAAATGCAAACCCGAGAAATCAACATCCCGACATCATCCGTCTCGATGCTGCGCAAGCCCGACCCGTTGGCGGATACGCTGATGACCGTTTCGCTGGGCCCACAACACCCGTCGACGCACGGCGTGCTGCGGCTCGAGCTGGTGCTCGACGGCGAGACGGTGGTCAAGGCCACCCCCGACATCGGTTATCTCCATACGGGCATGGAGAAGACGATGGAGAAGGAGAAGTGGCAGCAGGTCGTAACGATCACCTGCCGGATGGATTATCTCAACTCGATGGGTAACGACCTCGGTTATTGCCTGGCGGTCGAGAAATTGATGGACGTCAACCCGCCGAGGCGCGCGCGCGACCTGCGGGTGCTGCTCACCGAACTCAATCGCCTCTCATCGCATCTCGTCTGGTGGGGGACGCACGCGATGGATATCGGAGCGATGACGGCCTTCTTCTATGCATTCACCGAGCGCGAGAGGATCCTCGATATCTTCGAATGCGCGGCCGGCGCCCGTTTGCATCAGAGCTATTTCATCATCGGTGGATGCCGCTATGACGTGCCGGCCAATTTCATTGGCCTGGTCGATGAATTCCTGAGAGGCTTTCCCAAATATCTGAGTGAAGGGAAGAAGCTCGTCACCGGCAATAAAATATTTCAAAGGCGTACGCAGGGAGTGGGCACGATCTCGAGGGATGATGCGATCAACTGGGGACTTTCCGGACCGTCGATTCGCGGAAGCGGCGTCAACTGGGATGTTCGGAAGGCGGAGCCGTATTCGGGATATGACACCTACGATTTCAGAGTCCCCGTCTATGACGGATGCGATGTCTGGTCGCGTTATCTCGTGCGCATGGATGAAATGGAGGAGAGCTGGAGGATCTGCACGCAGGCTCTCGCTCGTCTCAAAGAACCGGGACCGGTGATCGCCGATCATCCGAAGCTGAAGCTGCCGGATCGTGAGCTGATGAAACAGCATATCGATGTCATGATTCATCATTTCCTGATCGCCTCGGAAGGATTCACCGTCCCGATCGGCGAGGTCTACCAGTCGATCGAATCGGCGCGCGGCGAGCTGGGCTATTACATTGTGAGCAACGGTGAAGAACGGCCCTATCGCGTCCGCGTCCGGGCTCCATCTTACGTCAACCTCTCGGCACTCCCCTCGATGGTCGAGGGCCAGTTGATCGCCGACGTGGTGGCAGTCATCGGCAGCATCGATATTGTTTTGGGAGATATAGATCGGTAATCGGTAGTCGGTATTCGGTTTGAAACTCGAACCAGACACCGACAACCGATTACTGGCTACCGACAACCGACAATGTACAGCAAAACCAACGAACAGAAACTGGACGAAATTATCTCGCACTATCCGGTCAAACGCTCGGCCATACTTCCGGCCCTCTACATTGCGCAGGAAGAGCATGGGTACGTAACGGATGACGATATCAAATATCTGGCAAAGCGGCTCGATATGCGCGTCAACGAAGTGGAAGAGGTGGTGACCTTCTACACGATGTATTCGCGCAAGCCGATCGGCAGACACAAGTTACAAGTCTGCCGCACCGTCTCCTGCATGCTGCTGGGAGCGGAACAGATTACCGAGCACCTCAGCGAGCGGATCGGATGCCAGCCGGGCGAAACGACGTCCGACGGCAAGTTCACGCTCATGGAGGTCGAATGTCTCGGTTATTGCGATCTCGCTCCGGTCATGCAGGTCAATTTCGATTACCACGAGAAGCTGACCACTAAAGAAGTGGATAAGATCATTGATGGTCTGAAATGAATGGACAGAGAAGGGAAGGAATTTATCATTTGTCATTTTAGATTTGTAATTTGTCATTGAAGATATGCAGCTTCTTCAATGGCAAATTACAAATCTAAAATGACAAATGTAAAATGATATGACCAAAGTACTCTCATCCCGGTTCGATCTCAAAGGAAAAGCGTGCGATATCGACGTCTATCGCAATACGGGCGGGTATCAGGCGCTCGCCCGGGCCATTAAGGAGTTGGGGCCCGAACAAATCCTGGAAGAGGTCAAAAAATCGGCTCTCCGCGGTCGCGGCGGAGCGGGTTTCCCGACAGGAATGAAATGGGGCTTCGTGCCCAAAGAATCGAAAAGGCCCAAGTATCTGGTCTGCAACGCCGACGAGTCGGAGCCTGGAACGGGCAAGGACCGCGACCTCATGCGTTACGATCCGCATCAGATGATCGAAGGGATGATCATCACGGGATTCACGTTAGGCGCGAATGCCTCGTATATCTACATTCGCGGCGAGTACTGGTACATCAAAGAGATTCTCGAGAAGGCCATCGAGCAGGCTTACAAACACGGTTATCTCGGCAAGAACATCCTCGGGTCGGGATTCGACCACGATATGTACGTGCATCCCGGCGCGGGCGCCTACATCTGCGGCGAAGAGACGGCGCTGCTCGAATCTCTCGAGGGAAAGCGCGGTCACCCGCGTCTCAAGCCCCCTTTTCCCGCGGTAGTGGGATTGTATGGCGGTCCGACCGTCGTCAACAACGTCGAGACGCTGGCAGCCGTCCCGTGGATCATTCTCAATGGCGGCGATGCATATCGCGCGCTCGGGACAGAAAAGAGCGGTGGGACGAAGCTCTATACGGTTAGCGGCCACGTCAATCGGCCGGGCAATTACGAAGTGCCGCTGGGCTATCCGCTGATGAGGCTCATCTACGAGGATTGCGACGGCATCCCGGGCGGGCGCAAGCTCAAGGCGGTAATCCCCGGCGGATCGTCAGTGCCGATCATCAATGCCGAAGAAGCCGAGAAGTGCAACATGGATTATGAATCGGTGGCCGCGGTCGGTTCGATGCTCGGCTCCGGCGGTGTGATCGTCATGGATGATACGACCGACATCTTCGCGACGACGCGCAATATCACGCATTTCTATATGCACGAATCGTGCGGCTGGTGTACTCCCTGCCGCGAGGGCACGCGCTGGCTCTACAAAGTGTTCGACCGCATGAATCGTTACGAAGGGCGTCCGGGAGACGTCGAGCTGCTCGACGATCTAGCCGACAAGATTTTATTCAAGAGTTTCTGCCCGCTCGGCGACGCCGCGGCAATGCCGGTTCAGTCGGCTATCAAGAAATTCCGTGCAGATTTCGATCGGAGAATAAAATTAGATATGGTGCAGATTCAGAGGGCGGCGGACTGATCCCCGGATTCTGCCAGGTTTTTGAGGAAACAATGTCATCGGAGAATACGACACGATCAGCGCCGCGAGCGGCAGCGGGCGAACGACTAGCGAAGTCCGATTGATTGATGTTCGCCATTGCTCGCGCTACTGATGGTTCGCTTTTCTATTCGCTTCTTTATGCAAACAGTCAAGATCACGATCAACGGGCAGGAGGTCAGCGCGCCGCAAGGCGAGCTGCTGATCGAGGCGTGCGAGATGAACGGCATTTATCTACCGCGCTTCTGCCATTTCAGAGGATTAACGCCGCAGGCTTCGTGCCGGTTGTGCGTCGTTCGCTTGGATAAGCCGAAGAGCCCCAAGCTGCAGACCGCCTGCACGACGCCGGTCAGTGAAGGGATGATCGTCACGACCAATTCGGAAGAGATCGAGGAGGTCCGGACGGCGATGATCGAATTCCTGCTCTCGAATCACCCGGTCGATTGTCCGGTCTGTGATCGGGCGGGCGAATGCGAGCTGCAGGATCAGACCTATGGTTTTGGCGAGGATCGGACGCGCTTTCCATTCGAGGATAAAGAGAACTATCTCGAGCGGCAGATCTCGCCTTTCATCTATAACGATCCGCAGCGATGCGTCGTTTGCAAGCGCTGCACGCGGGTCTGCGAAGAGTGGATGGACGAGTTTGCGATCACGACGATCAATCGCGGCTCGCATACGCTCATCAGCTCGTTCAACGGTTGGGTCGAATGCTCGGACTGCGGCAACTGCGTCGATGTTTGTCCCACCGGGACGCTGCTGCACGTCCCTTATAAATACATCGCCCGGCCGTGGGATTTGAAGCAGACGCCGACCGTCTGTAATTTCTGTTCGGACGGCTGTTCGATGCTCGCCGGTACGCGCAGCGAGAAGCTCATCCGCACGGTTGCGCGCGACGGCCGCGGCCGCTCCGCCGGCGGTATCAATCACGATTTTCTATGCTCGCTCGGCCGATACACCATCGACTTCGTTCATAGCCGCGCGCGCCTCGAACGACCGATGATCCGGCGCGGCGAGCACCTCGTGCCGGCGACCTGGGATGAAGCCCTGGGTTACGCCGCGCGCCGGCTCAATGAGATCAAAGAGCAGCACGGGAGCAATTCGATAGGCGTGATCAGCGCCGCGCGGCTGTTGAATGAGGATCAGTACGCGCTCAGGAAATTCGCCGCCGAAGCGCTCGAAACCGTGCACGCCGACTTCTATCACGACGATGACGAGGTCGACCTGGAATCCTTCTTTAAATACGGGACGCCTGCAATCGCCACGCAGGAGCACATCCGGAATGCGGATACGATACTGCTCATCGGCTCGGACCCGAACGAAGAGAACCCATTGACGGCGTTTTCGATACGCTGGGCGGTCAGGCAGAAGGCGGCGCAACTTTATCTCGTCAATTCGGTGCCATCGCGGTTGGAGCGGCAGGCTCAGATTTCCATCGCTGCGCGTGAGGGGAGCGAGAGCGCAATCGTTTATGCGCTTTTGGATGAATCGAAGATCGGCGAGGCGGCCGATGCGATGGGCGCATCCGCCGATGACATTCGCGCCATCCGCCGCGCCGTCAGCGAGAGCGGTAAAGTCGTGGTGATCTTCGGAGACGAGTTGAGAGGCGCAGCGCTCGAAGCGCTCTCTCTCTTCGAAGGAGCGCTCGCCACTCCCGGTGCGGGCGTCGCGGAGTCGGCCAGGAAGGCGCACATCGACGCGCTCGAGCGTCAAGTGCGCTCATCGAACTCGACGCAGAAGCCCGCGATCAATGAGAACCCGTATACATACATAGTAGAGCATCCGACGCTAGAGGTCGGAGCGGACCCGGTCCGTTCGGATACGAAGTTCTCGTTCGTGCCTCTGGTGCGATACGCGAACACGATGGGCGCCTGGCAGATGGGAATGGATAGCGCGCTTGCCGGCGGAATGGGTGCGCTGGCGATGCTCAATTCCGCGGGCGGCGGCATCAAGGCGCTCTATGTCGCGGGAGAAGACGTGGTGGCGAAGGCTAACGGCGATGCCAGGCTGATCAGGTCGCAGCTTGAAAAACTCGAGTTTCTGGTGGTTCAGGATATGTTCCTGACAGACGCGGCCCTTTATGCCGATGTGGTCTTCCCGGTGACGAGTTTCGCTGAATCTCAGGGCACGCAGGTCAACAACGGTTCGCAGATTCAATTCGTTCGCCGTTCGATACCGCCGGTGGGCCAGTCGCGCCCCGACTGGATGGTCTTGAACTCGATGGCCAAGTTGATGGGCAGCGACTTCGGATACCAGGGCCAGCTCAAGCATATCTTCAAAGAGATCTCGGAGAAGGTCGATGGTTACGCGGGTTTGTCGCATAACCTGCTGGCCAATGAAGGGGCGGTGGTGATCAAGCGCGCCCGACCCGATGTCCTCCAGATCGACGCGGCCGAACTGATGGGACGGCTGGCGACCCAGGTGGAGCGCATCAATAGAAGTATCCCCGTTGGCAGCTTCGAGGTAACCCAGAAAGCCGGAGCGCGATTACAAAAGCGCTATCCTATGATCACTCGTTTCTCGGAGATGATCACACCGAATCTGCCCCAGGAGGCTCAGGCGGAGACGCCAGCGCCTGTGATCTTTCCGGCATAAGCCGTGTATTGGAGAGATGAAGAGAGAATACCTATTACATTTGATATTTTAGATTCGATATTTGTCATTGGAAGAATCAAGGACAAATGTCAAATCTAAAATGTCAAATGTAATATGATCTGCTTCTGTGGCTACTCATATATTCTCTCCACCTAAATTTATGTCATCATTATTACAATCGATCGATTTAAAATTCATCATTGAAGCGCTGATCAAGATTGCGATTGTTTTCGTCATCGGATTGCTCTCGCCTGTCTCGATGAACTGGGTTGAACGAAGAGCGCTGGCCCTCATGCAGAACCGCCTGGGTCCGAATCGCGTCGGGCCATATGGATTGCTACAGTCGGTTGCAGACGGTATCAAGTTTCTCTTCAAGGAAGACATCATCCCGCTGGCCGTCAACAAATGGCTCTATATCCTGGCGCCCGTTGTTGCGGTGATCCCGGCTTTTATGGTGGGAATCGTCTATCCATTCGGCCCGGAGGTCAATCTCCCGTTCATCGGTCCGACGAAACTCTACGTCACCAGTTTCAATATCGGCCTGCTCTATGTTCTGGCGATGACGAGCCTGGGAATCTACGGAATAGTGCTGGGCGGCTGGGCATCCAATTCGAAATACAGTCTGCTCGGAGGACTCCGCTCATCGGCGCAGATGATCAGTTATGAGCTCTCACTCTCGCTTTCGCTTATCGCAATAGTGCTCCAGGCCGGAACGTTGGACTTGGTCAAAATCGTCGAAGGGCAGTCGGGATGGGGCGGTTTTAAATGGAACGTCATCGCACTCTTTCCCGCGGGACTTTTCGCTTTCATCATCTATTTGATTAGCGCGATAGCCGAAACCAACCGCATACCTTTCGACCTGCCGGAAGCGGAGACGGAGCTTGTGGCCGGCTTCCATACCGAGTACAGCAGTTCATTGAAGTTCGCCATGTTCTTCATGGCCGAGTACGTGAATATGCTCACCGTCTCGATTTTGGCGACGGTCCTCTTTCTCGGCGGGTGGAACGGGCCGTTCGTGCGCGACTATCCGCTGCTCGGTCCGCTCTATCTGTTCATCAAAGTCTTCTTCTTCATGTTCCTCTATATCTGGTTGCGCGGCACGTTACCGCGCTTCCGCTATGATCAGTTGATGAATTTCGGCTGGAAATTTCTGCTTCCGGCTGCGCTCTTCAATATAGTGCTCGCGGCAGTGATAGGCATTTTGGTCTATTGATCGGAGCTTTTATGGATTTTGTGCAAATCATATTTCTGGGTCTGGCGGCATTGGCCGTGGTTGCGGCTTTCAACGTCATCCTGCAGCGCAACCCGATCTACAGCGCCATCGGCCTGATAGTCGTCCTCTGCACATTGGCTGCGCTCTTTCTCCTGCTTTACGCGCAATTCATCGCGGCGATCCAGATCATCGTCTATGCGGGGGCGATTATGGTGCTCTTCGTTTTCGTAATCATGCTGCTCAATGTGCGCGAAGAGGAGTCGAAGACCGACCGGCAGAAGTACCTGAAATGGCTGGCTCCGCCTCTCTTTCTGGCGCTGCTCGCCGAGGTCTTCGCCGCCATTCGGATCGTCGATAGCGCTCCGGCTACGGCTAACCTGGCTCCAGCTCCCACCTCGCTCGGCACCGTCGAATCGATAGCCGGCCAGATGTTCACCAGGTATGTCCTGCCGTTCGAAGCCGTCTCCGTGCTCATCTTGATGGCGATCGTCGGCTCGGTGCTGTTGGCGAAGCGCGAGAGAAAAGAAGACATCGAGCGAATCGAGCAGGCCCTGGCCGCTGAGCAGGCTGACATGCTGGCGACTCGCCAGAGTGCCGAAAAATCGAAGGAGGAGGTGGCTGCATAGGGAGAGCTGTGCGCAGTTCGTTTGAGGGAATGAGGTTCGCTTGAGCCGAGGCAAAGAGGAGATTTAAATTTATCATTTTAGATTTTACATTTTAAATTTGTCATTGAGGATGCACGCTTCGCTGAGTCGATGACAAATTACAAGTTTAAAATGGCAAATTTAAAATTTCTCCCCTTTCGCTCAAGCCAATTCCGATGCAAACAGCTTACCGCCGGCGGCTGATAAATTATGGTTCCACTATCCTGGTATCTCGGGTTGAGCGCCGTGCTGTTCACTATCGGTGTGGTAGGCGTAATCATCCAACGCAACGTGATCGTGTTGTTTATGTGCATCGAGTTGATGCTCAATGCGGTCAATTTAACCCTGATCGCATTCTCGCGTTTCCTGGGCGATGTGACCGGACAGTTGTTCGTCTTCATCGTTTTGGCGGTGGCAGCGGCGGAGGCAGCTGTCGGTCTGGCGATCATCATCGCTCTCTTCCGCAATCGCGAAACGCTCAACGTGGACGAAGCGGATTTGCTTAAATTGTAAATATGCTCAAATGGATCACCCTGGCGCCGTTGATCGGCGCTTTCATCAATGGATTTTTCGGTAAGCGGATAATGATAGCGCTCGGCCGGGAGGCGTCAGAGAAGATCATCGGCTTGATCGCTTGCGTTTCCGTGGCGGTCTCCGCCTCGCTCGCTTTCCTGGTCTTCTTCGGCAGGGATTGGCCGGTAGTCAGTGGCAAACCGCAGATCACAGAACATTTCTTCACTTGGCTCGAGGTTGGAGGTTTCCGCGCAGATTTCGCCTACCTGTTGGATCCGCTTTCCGGACTCTACATTCTGTTCATAACGGGCGTCGGATTGCTGATTCACATATACGCGGTCGGCTACATGCACGGTGATCCGGGTTTCTACAGGTTCTTCGCCTACCTCAATCTGTTCATGTTTATGATGCTGACGCTGGTGCTGGCCGATAACCTGTTGCTTCTGTTCGTCGGCTGGGAGGGCGTCGGTCTCTGCTCCTATCTGTTGATCGGTTATTACATCCGGCGCGAAAACGCGGGCGATGCCGCCAAGAAGGCATTCATTATGAACCGCGTCGGCGATTTCGGTTATATGATCGGGATGTTCCTGGTCTTCGTGACCTTCGGCTCCATCAGTTTCGTTGAGAAGAACGGCGTGCCTGGGTTCCTCGAACAGGTAGCGAGCCGGCCGGTCGAGGCATTTGGCGCTCTCGGAGTCATGACCGGAATAACGTTGCTGCTCTTCGTCGGTGCGACGGGGAAATCGGCTCAAATACCGCTTTACACCTGGTTGCCCGACGCAATGGCGGGGCCGACGCCGGTCTCCGCATTGATCCACGCGGCCACGATGGTCACCGCGGGCGTATATCTGATCGCTCGTTGCAGCGCGGTTGTGGTGAAATCGCCCACCGCCATGCTTGTGATTGCTCTGGTGGGCGGGGCGACGGCGCTCATCGCCGCGACGATTGGCCTGGCGCAAAGCGATATCAAGAAGGTCCTCGCCTATTCGACCATCTCGCAGCTCGGCTTTATGTTTCTCGCTTGCGGGGCCGGCGCCTTCATCGCCGGAATATTCCACGTCATGACGCACGCTTTCTTCAAGGCGCTCCTCTTTCTCGGGTCCGGCTCGGTCATCCACGGGATGGGAGAGGAGCAGGACATCCGCAAGATGGGCGGGTTGAGGAAATATATGCCGATCACATTTGTCACGATGTTCATCGGCTGGTTGGCGATCAGCGGCGTTCCCCTGTTTTCAGGCTTCTTCAGCAAAGACGAGATACTATGGCGCACCTGGTCGTCAGAGGCTTTGCCGCACGGATGGGGCAAGTGGTTATGGGGCGTAGCCTGGATCACTGCCGGGCTGACGGCGGTTTACATGACCAGAATGATGGTATTGACTTTCTGGGGCAGAGAGCGATTCAACAACGATCAGAAGCACGAACATGAGTCCGCCGCCCACGGGCATCACGGGAAGCCGCACGAATCTCCCGCGCTGATGTGGGTCCCGCTGGTCATCCTGGCGATCTTATCGATCTTCGGCGGTTATGTCGGAGTATCTCCTGCGCTCAGCGGTTTCGTCGGCATTCACGTAGAGAACAAAATAGAGCACTTCCTGGAACCGGCGATTTCACAATTCAAAGGGGAAAGCTCGGGCACCGAAACGGGCGGCGGGGCGCGGAATTCAGAATTGCAGGCCGCTGCGCCGGCGGCCGTGGCACAGGAAGCGACGCACGAGGGCGGGCATAATACCCATCTGGAACTTACCTTCACCTTGCTTTCAATCACCATCGCGATCATCGGCATCCTCTACAGCTTCCGGTACTTCGATCGGAATCCGCTCTGGAAGCCTCCGCGCATTCTGGAGGAGAAATACAATGTCGATGAATTCTACGATGCAACCGTCGTCAACCCGATCGAACAGACATCGCGCCATGTCCTCTGGAAATTTATTGACGTCAAGGTCATCGATGGATTCGTGAATTTGATCCCGCGCGCCTTTGCCGGATTGGCCGACGCGATGCGCTATATGCAGACGGGCTACGCGCGCAATTACGCGGCTGTGATCTTGATCGGTGCGATCCTGGTCATCGCTTACTTCGGATATATCGCGATGCGTTAGGTCGGTGCATCAATCGTTAACAGATATGAATATCGTCACAATTACAACTTTTCTGCCGCTGGCCGGCGCCGTCATATTGTTGCTGCACAGTTTTTTCTGGCCAGCGCAGGGGACACCGAAAGAAAGTTTCGATAAACATTATCGGTGGATAACCCTCTTCTTCACGGTGTTGACCTTCATCGTCTCGCTCTCGCTCGTGGCCGGTTTCGACAGAGCTGAGTCCGCGCCGCAGCTGACACAAAAGACCGCGTGGATCACGGCTCTCGGCGTCAGCTATTTTGTCGGAGTCGACGGGATCAGCATCTGGCTGGTGCTGCTTACTACGTTTCTCATGCCGATATCGATCCTCGCGAGTTGGCATATAAAGAAGCGCGTACGCGAATACATGCTCTTCATGCTTATCCTCGAGACGGGGATGATCGGGGTCTTCGTATCCTTCGATATGTTCCTGTTCTATCTCTTCTTCGAGATAACGCTGATCCCGATGTATTTTCTGATCGGGGTCTGGGGATACGACCGGAGAATATACGCGGCGATCAAGTTCTTTCTCTACACGGTTGTCGGCAGTCTGTTGATGTTGATCGGGATTATCGCGGTTTATATCTACGCCGGCGGCGATACGTTCGACATTACCGAAATCACGAGGCGACTGGCGGCGGACCCGGCCCTGATACCGGCCAACATGAAGTTCTGGCTGTGGCTGGCGTTCGCTTTCGCATTCTTCATCAAAGTCCCGCTCTTTCCCTTGCACACGTGGCTGCCTGATGCGCACGTCGAAGCGCCCACCGCCGGTTCGATCATCCTGGCCGGCATACTGCTCAAGCTGGGCACTTATGGACTGATGCGGTTCAACCTGCAGTTCTTTCCCGATGTCTCGTACCAGGTTGCGCCCTATGTAATGATCTTCGCCGTGGTGGGAATCATATATGGCGCCCTGGTGGCGATGGTGCAGCCTGATATGAAGAAGCTGGTGGCATATTCGTCAGTCAGCCACCTCGGCTTCGTCGTCATGGGCATCTTCGCTTTTACAGAAATGTCGATGCAGGGTGCGCTCTATCAGATGATCAATCACGGCATCTCGTCAGGCGCGCTCTTTTTGTGCGTCGGGTTGCTTTCCGACCGGCGTCATACGCGCGAGATCGCGGAGTATGGGGGGATCGCAATGCCGATGCCGCAGTATTCGACGATGTTCACGATCATCACGCTCTCGAGCCTCGGCTTGCCGCTGCTCAATGGATTCATAGGCGAGTTTTTGATTCTCCTCGGCACATTCTCTTCTACGGTCCCGCACGCGCGAATCTTCGCCATAATCGGCGCGAGCGGCGTAATTTTATCCGCTGTATATTTGTTGTGGATGTTACAGCGCGTGATCTTCGGCGAGATATCGAAGAGAGAGAATGTTGGGCTGACCGATATGGATTTGCGTGAGAAGTTCGCGCTCGTGCCGTTGGTCGCGATTGCGATCTTTATGGGCATCGCCCCGATGCTCTTCCTGCGCACGTCCGAGAAATCCATCAATAGCGTAAGGCAGGGGATTGAAGCCAAGATTCTCAAGGCGGCGAAATAGATCTCACGTCGCAGCGTTGGCAGCGATTTCCGCCGAAGATGCGAAGACACGAAATACATCGAAAGATTGCTGGGCGTGTTTTAAAGTTCCTTGAAGCCCTGAGATGGCACGAGATAATAGCCGAGGAGTGGAATTCATCATGCGGGTCGAGGGTCTCGCTCCACTCCACACAGGCTTCTATCGGGCGTCCCGTCGCGGCTTCGAGTCAGTCAATCATTTCGGCTTTAGAGATGAACACGCTCTGACAGGCATGCTAGAGAAACAATGGAACTCGAAAATCTAAACCTCAATTATTGGGCCATCGCCCCTGAGATCATCACCTCGCTCGTGGGCGTGCTGATCATGCTCGTCGACGCCTTTTCGAAGAGAGGCGCGCGGACTACCAATGCGATGATAGCGCTGGTTGGGCTTTGCCTTGCGCTAATCTCCGTCGTCTTGCTGTGGAACGTGGGAAGCGGGAGCTTCTTCTATAAAATGGTCGTCATCGACCCTATTCGCATCTTCTTCTCGATCACCATCGTGATTGTGGCCATGATCGCGGTTCTGCTCTCGGATCAGTTCCTGCGCGATGAGGGGCTGCCTCCGGGCGAGTTCCTCTCGCTCATTATGTTCGCCACCACCGGGATGTTATTTCTCGCATCGGCCGGCGATCTCGTGATGGTCTTTCTGGGACTGGAAATCTCCTCCATTACGACCTACGTCATGGCCGGTTACCGGCGTTACGATTTACGCGCAAACGAATCGTCGCTCAAATACTTCCTGCTCGGCTCTTTCTCGACCGCATTTTTACTTTACGGTATGGCGCTCGTCTATGGCGCGACGAAGACGACCAATATCGATGGCATTCGCCAGGCAATCGAAACGGGCGGAGTCATCTATCCTGTATTGCTGCTCATCGGCACCGCTATGATGATCGTGGGATTCGGCTTCAAAATAGCCAGCGTTCCCTTCCATCTCTGGACGCCCGATGTTTATGAGGGGGCGCCGACCATTGTCACCGGTTTTATGAGCACTGGGCCAAAGGTGGCGGTCTTCGCGGCTTTCCTGAGGGTCTTCGTAGAGGGACTCGACGTTCCGGTGCAGGGGGTCGGCCTGCAGTTGCACCAGACGTGGATAATCGTTCTGTCAGTCATCTCTGTCCTGACGATGATCGTCGGAAACGTGATCGCTATTTCACAGAAGAATATTAAACGGATGCTCGCGTACTCATCGATCGCACACGCGGGGTATGTGCTGATCGGTTTGGTCTCGGGAGAGTTTGCGCCGGTGGCATTCTATATGCTTTCTTACTCCGTCATGACAATAGGAGCGTTTGCCGTCATTCAGTTACTGGCGCGCGCCGGCGATCAGAAGACGGAGATCGCCGATTATGCCGGCATCGGATTCGAGGTGCCGCAATTGAGTTTTCCCCTGGCCATCTTTCTTCTCTCGCTGGCCGGGATTCCGCCGACGGCCGGGTTCATGAGCAAATTTTATCTCTTCAAATCGGCCTGGGATACCGGTCTCATCATGCGGTTTCTCGTCGTCGCCGCAATACTCAACAGCATCATCTCGATCTACTACTACCTGTATCCGATAGTCGTGATGTTCTTCCGCCCGATTGTTCCAGGCTTCGTCAAACCGCGGGTGAGCAGCGCGACCGCGCTCGCCTTGATCCTGACGCTGCTCGGCACGTTCTATCTGGGTATTCTGCCTGATCGCATCTTCAATGCGATGGGGCGTGAGATGAAGAGCGCGCAGAATCAGACGCAGATGATAAACCGATGAGGATCTAGCGGGGAAAAATAGGCGGAAGCGCAACAAGACGAAAACCAACCTTTTTCTGCTTATGCTCTTATTACTCGGTAAACTAACCTAAGTTATTTGATGTTTAAATGCGATTCAAGATCGAATCAGTACCGCGAGCGGTAGCGAGCGTGTCCCAATCAACTGGCTCGGGTACAATGCTCGCTACCGCTTGCGGTACTGATTCGTCGATCATCAAGAAACTTTGTTTACAGACTACTTATTTGCCTTCTCGCATCGATCAATTCTTCTGAATCCCGCGTTCTTTCCCCTGGTCAATCGTCAGCAGTCGATCAATTTCCTTGACCTCATATTCAACGGTTTTGCCTCCGGCCCAACGTATCTCCAGTTTATCGATGTGTGTCGCAGTCCCCAGTCCGAAATGAACGCGCAGGTCTGATTGCGAATTGTAGCTGCGCCCGCTCGCCACTTCACCGCGTATCCGACGCCCCTGCACCGTGCAGAATACTACGCTCCCGATGGCATCGCGCGGGCAGCCACGGGATGTATCGCCGATCAGCTTCAGCTCGAGCCAGTGGCCGGCTTTATGCCCGCCGTCGTTTCGCAGCAATGCGGGAGCGTCATCGATATTGTTGAGCAGAATATCGAGGTCGCCATCGTTGTCGAAGTCGCCGATGGCCGAACCGCGTGCTCCGCGCAATATATTGAGCGCCTCTCCCGCGCTCGATCCCACGTCGTAAAATTTGCCCTTGACGTTGCGAAAGAGCAGGAGCCTTTGTTTGTAACTCGTACCCCACTCCGTCGCGTCCACCGCCGGATAGACGTGCCCGTTAACGACGAGCAGGTCGAGCCAACCGTCTTGGTCATAGTCAAAAAAATTCGTGCCCCAGCCCAGGAAGGGGATCGATATTTCTCCCAGCCCGGTCTGAAAAGTCGTCTCGGTGAAATTGCCCCCTCCATCATTGTGGTAGAGCACGTTCGTGTCGTCGGAGAAGTTTGTGCGGTGCAGGTCGGCGCGCCCATCCCCGTCGTAATCGCCCACTGTGACGCCCATTCCCGCTTGCTCGCGTCCGTTCTCGTTGAGCGCGACGCCCGAGGCATAACTCACGTTCTCGAATGTGCCGTCGCCGTTGTTGCGGTAGAGGTAGCTCGGCGTCGAATCATTCGCCACCGTCAGGTCCAATCTGCCGTCATCGTCGAAATCGAACCAGGCGACGCCGAAACCATAATAACCGGATTTATCTTCTACGCCGGCCTTCTCGCTCACATCGGTGAAGGTGCCATCGCCGTTGTTGCGAAAGAGATGATCTCCCCCGCCCTTCAGACCGCGCGGTCCGCACATCACCCGCTGGCCGCGGTACTGGCAGTAGCCGGCGCCCGAAACGAATGACGCACCCATTCCGTCGCTTTTTGCAGGCTGTTGTTTATTACCAGCAGCCTCCCGATCCTCCGCGCTTTCAATCGCCGGCTCCCGCAATTTCCCGCTCGCCGGCGGAGGCAGGTTATCCAAATCCACCTCGACATAACCCGAAACGAACAGATCGAGACGTCCATCCCCATCGTAATCGCCGAACGCGCAGCCCGCTGACCAATTACCGAGAGTTACACCGGCTTTTTCGGCCGTATCGGTGAATGTTCCGTCACGGTTGTTGCGGTAGAGGCGATTTTTGCCGAAGTTCGTGACATAGAGATCCTGCCAGCCGTCGTTATCGAAGTCTCCGCTGCATACTCCCTGACCCCATCGCTCATTCGCTACACCGGCTTTCGCAGTCGCGTCTGAGAACGTCCCGTTGCGGTTGTTGCGGTAAAGAGCTGCGCTCGGGGCTTTACCGCGACCGCGCAGGACATCGAGCGTTGAGCCGTTAGGCAGATAGATATCGAGCCAACCGTCGTTGTCGTAGTCCACAAAAGCGCTTCCTGCGCCGGGCGCCTCGATGATGTAATCTTTGGCCGCGGTTCCGGAGGTGAAGCGGAAACCGCCGAGCCCCGCGCTCTTTGTTACGTCGCTGAAACCGACGCCCGGGGCGGCCCACGACGAAGGCGGCGGCACGCGCGCTGTCGCAGGAAGCTTCGACTGCGCTATCGGTGATATAGAGAGGGAGGCGATCGCTAATAACCACGGTAGCCTGCGCCTCCACGATAAACAGGATGACAATGATAAGAAGATCGAATGGTGTCGCATTTTACCGCCCGGCTATCGGAAAAGAAGAGGGGTGAACTCGGCAAGGTACCTTCTCCAGACCATCCACGTATGCGCCCCGGAAGTTTCGCTCGCAGTGTTCCGTATCTCTTTGGCATTAAGCCATTCAATGAATTTGCGATGATTGGCGATAAGGCCATCGTCTTTGCCGCACGCGATCCATAAAAGGCGCAACTGCGCATTGGCTTGCGCATCCAAGCCTGGGAAAGAGTCGCCGAGATTCAAGCCGCCGGCGCTGAAAGCTCCGATCCAGGCAAATGTTTTCAGATTGTTTAGACCGGTATAGAGCGACTCGGCGCCCCCCATCGACAGTCCCGCAATCGCTCGAGAATTGCGATCCTTCTGGACTCGATAGGACTTCTCAATAGCGGGGATCACTTCCTGGAGAAGCGCTTCGCGAAACTTGTCCATGTTTCGTCTTCTCAGGTTATCATCGCGTACCCGTGAGAGTATCTCCGGCGCGCCGTAGCCGAGTGGCATGACGACGAGCATCGGCCTGGCCTTCCCCTGGGCGATCAGGTTATCCAGAATCACATGAGCTCGGCCGACCGCACTCCAGCCGCTGGCGTCATCGCTGAATCCATGCAGAAGGTAGAGCACGGGGTAGAGCTTCTTGGCTGCCGGATCATAGCCGGGAGGCGTATAAACATAAAAATCACGATCGTCACCGACAACGGCTGACCTGTAAAAATGCCGGTGGAGCTCGCCGTGCGGGACGCTATCGACCTCCCATGGCAGGGAAGCCGAGCTGCGCACATGCACGGCGCTCTGAGTGTTTAGCAGGTTGGGCTTCATCAGGGGGTTGGAGGGATCGATCAGATTGACACCGTCGGCGATGAAGAAATAGCCATAAATATCCGGTTCCAGCGGGTCGGTTGTTACTGTCCAGACGCCCGCTTCATCTCTCTGCATCGGTAGTCGCTGCGCGCCCTCTCGCGCGAGATAGACGTCCTTAGCGCCAGGCGCGCGGAAACGGAAGGTGACGCGGTTGTCCGGGCCCACCTCCGGCGACTGGAGACGCTGCGGCGGTTGCGCATAAACGGGGACGAATGCGAGAAGAAGCAGAATAGCGCATTTCATGGGTTATTCCTCTCTTGATATGTTGAAATTTTCTTTATCTCACTCGTACCAGATCTCGATCTCGTAACCATCGGGGTCTTTGACGTATGCGAACGGAAACCCCGGAGCGAACGCCCCGCGCCTGATAACGGTCCCGCCCGCGCGCTCAACCTCCTCCACGGCAGCATCGATATCACCAGGCTCTATCAAACGAAATCCGAAATGCGTGATGCCCCCATTCGCGCCCGCGTTTGAGTCGTCTCGCTCGAATGCGATGACGTCGTAGCCTCCCGGTCCTTGAACCTGGATGCTGCCCTCGTCTCGATAATACTCCTTAACCCCGAATACCTGTTGGTAGAAACGCAATGATCGCTCAGGATCGCGAACTGCAAGATTGATGTGCGTCAGCCCATGTGTTTTTACCATTTTTACCCGCCTCCTTGCGAATATCGGAGCGCCAGCGTACTCTGTTTGTTACTACGTCGCAAGAGTAAAACATATGAGCTTAGATCATTTTCATCCGGCAGTCGCAAATTGGTTTAAAAAACAATTCGATCAACCCACGGAGCCACAGGCGAGGGCATGGCCGGCCATCAAGGGGCGCAGGCACACGCTGATAGCGGCGCCGACCGGATCTGGTAAGACTCTCTCGGCTTTTCTCGCTGCGATAGATGATCTTGTGCGTCAGGGGATTGAGGGAACGCTTCAAGATACCACTCAGGTGGTCTATGTTTCTCCGCTGAAGGCATTGAGTAATGACATCCAGCGCAATTTGCAGCAGCCTCTGGAGGGAATACAGGCGGAACTCCGGGAGATGGGGTATCCGGAATTTGAGATTCGCACGCTGGTGCGGACGGGCGATACGCCTGCGGCCGAGCGCGCGAAGATGACGCGCCGCCCGCCGCACATTGTGGTAACGACCCCGGAATCGCTCTATCTATTGCTCACCAGTGAAGGTGGCCGGGGGATGATCCGTACAGCCAGGACCCTGATCGTGGATGAAATTCACGCCCTGGTCCGCGATAAGCGCGGCTCTCACCTCTCTCTTTCTATCGAAAGGCTGGAGGCGCTCGTCGATGAGCCGCTCGTGCGCATCGGCCTCTCGGCTACTCAGCGTCCGATCGAGAAAGTTGCGGCTTTTCTTGTCGGGGCAAACCAGGGCGCACAAAAGGTCGACATCGTCGACGTCGGCCACCGGAGAAAGATAGATCTGGCTATCGAATTGCCGCGCTCGCCGCTGGAGGCAGTAATGTCGACCGAAGTTTGGGGTGAGGTTTACGACAGAATCGCCGAATTGATAAATGAACATCGCACCACCCTCGTCTTCGTCAATACCAGGCGCATGGCGGAGAGGGTGGCTCGCTATCTGGCGGAGCGAGTAGGTGAGGAGAACGTTACATCGCATCACGGAAGTCTTTCACGCGATCGCCGATTGTTGGCTGAGCAACGCTTAAAAGACGGCGATTTGCGGGCCCTGGTGGCCACCGCATCATTGGAGCTGGGCATCGACATCGGCGCCGTAAATCTCGTCTGCCAGCTTGGTTCCACCCGGTCGATCGCGACTATGCTCCAGCGCGTCGGCAGGTCGGGCCATTCGGTGGGCGGTTTTCCGAAGGGCAGGCTTTTCCCTACGAGTCGCGACGAACTGGTCGAATGTGCCGCTTTGATCGATGCGGCCAGACGCGGCGAGCTCGACCAACTGGTCATTCCCGAAAAACCTCTCGATATTCTCGCCCAGCAGATAGTCGCAGCAGTCGCCTGTGAGGAATGGACAGAAGATGGCTTATTTGAACTCGTGAAGAAGTCCCACACTTATCGAAACCTAACCAGGGAAGAGTTCGATGATGTAGTCAGAATGCTCGCTGAGGGATACACCACACGCCGCGGGCGACGGAACGCCTATCTTCATCACGATGCGGTCAATCGCAGGTTGCGGGCGCGCAAGGGAGCGCGATTGACGGCGTTGACGTCGGGTGGCGCGATTCCGGACACCGCGGACTATGACGTCGTCCTGGATCCAGAAGATATTTTTATTGGATCGGTCAACGAGGATTTCGCCGTGGAGAGCCTGGTTGGCGATATTTTTCAACTCGGAAATACTTCGTGGAAGATCACGCGCGTAGAGCGAAGCCGCGTCCGTGTAGTGGATGCGGAGGGCCAGCCGCCGACGATCCCCTTCTGGCTGGGCGAAGCGCCCGGACGTACAGACGAGCTATCGGCAGCCGTATCGCGATTTCGCACCGAGGTTACCGAAAACGGCGACGCCAGCAGATGGTTGATGGAGGAGGTGGGATTGGGGGAGCCGGCCGCCCGCCAATTATACGAATATCTCGCCATCGCGAAGCTCGCGCTTGGAGTCATGCCGAGCCAGGAGACGCTTGTCATCGAACGCTTCTTTGATGAGAGCGGCGGAACACAGTTGGTGATACATTCGCCGTTCGGGAGCAGAATCAACCGAGCCTGGGGGCTGGCTCTGCGTAAGCGTTTCTGCCGAAAGTTCAATTTTGAGTTACAGGCGGCGGCGACCGAAGATGCGATAATTATATCGCTCAGCCACTCACACAGTTTTCCGCTCGACGAAATTTTCCATTACTTGAAATCGTCTTCGGTGCGCGATTTGTTGGTGCAGGCTCTTCTCGATGCTCCGATGTTTACGACGCGCTGGCGATGGAATGCCAACCGGTCGCTCGCCCTGGTTCGCCGGCGCGGCGGCCGCAAGATTCCCGCGCAGTTGCAGAGAATGGAGGCCGAAGACCTGCTAGCTGCAATCTTCCCCGATCAAGTCGCCTGTGGAGAAAACCTGACCGGCGACCGGGAGATACCGGCCCATCCGCTGGTGGCTCAGACCATCAAAGATTGCCTTGAAGAGGCGATGGATATCAATGGGCTTGAAGCCTTGCTTGTAGCTATTGAAAAGGGTGAGAAGACGCTGGTTGCGCGCGAGCTTCGAGAGCCCTCGCCGTTATCTCAGGAGATTCTGAGCGCGCGCCCCTATGCATATCTCGATGATGCGCCGCTTGAAGAGCGCCGTACCCTGGCGGTTATGAGTCGCCGATGGATGGACCCTGAAACGGCCTCGGACCTCGGGACGCTGGATCAGGCAGCCATCGATCAGGTCAGGGAAGAGGCATGGCCACAAGCTGAAAGCCCAGATGAGCTCCACGATATACTGTCGCAATTGGGGTTCATCACGGTAGACGAGGGACGAACCGCACAACCGCATCGCTTGGTGAACCCGGAGTCACAAACGGCGCTATCCGCTCCGAATGTCGATCACGAATCGGGCTGGGAATCGTATTTTGCCAATCTCGTAAGTGAAAAGAGGGCCGCGGTGATGCGAGCCGGTGAAAAAACGTTCTGGGTGGCCGCCGAGAGGTTGCCGCACCTTTCGGCGGTCTATGCGAATGCGGAGTTGGAGCCCGAGATCACCGCTCCGGCGAAGGAGATTTCGACTATCTCACCGGAAGAGGGATTGGTCGAGATTTTACGCGGCCGGCTCGAGGCTTCGGGGCCTGTGACTTCGGAGTCGCTGGCGGAAATAGCCGGACTTCCCGTCTTCGCAATCGAGAACGCGCTTATGAGCCTCGAATCCGAGGGCTTTGTCATGCGCGGCCGTTTCACTCCGGGAACGGGGCAGACGGGGCAAACGGGGCAAGCTGGAAAGATAGAATGGTGTGTTCGCCGGCTGTTGGCGAGGATTCATCGTTATACCATCAATAAGTTGCGGAAGGAGATCGAGCCGGTTTCGGCTGCCGATTACATGCGGTTCCTCCTTGATTGGCAGCGAGTTACGCCGGGGCATCGCGGCGAGGGGCCGGAAAGTTTATCGGCGGTGGTCGATCAGCTGGAGGGATTTGAAGCCGCCGCGGGAGCCTGGGAAGGGGAGTTATTACCAGCGAGAATGGAAGATTACGAGCCGGAATGGCTTGATTCGCTCTGTTTGTCGGGTCGAATCGTATGGGCCAGATTGAGTCCACAAAAAGGCATGACAAAGGGCGTGGGCTCAGGGCCTGTTCGTTCTACACCGATCGCATTGATCAATCGGAAAAACCTGGCGGCGTGGGATATGGCATTCCCTCAGCCACGGGTGAATAACGGAGATTCTCTGAATCTATCTTCTCAGGCTGGCCAGGTTTATGATCACCTGATCCACCATGGTGCATCATTTTTCAGTGATTTTGTGGAGAACACGGGTTTATTGAATTCTCAGGTCGAAGAGTCTCTGGCGGAGCTTGTCGCCTGCGGCATCCTCACTGCTGATAGTTTCACCGGTCTGCGGGCGCTCCTCACGCCATCGAGCAAGCGCACAGCGAGTCATAACAGAAAACGTAGCGCATCACTTTTTGGAATGGAGAATGCCGGACGGTGGTCGCGTGTGAGAAGGAAGGGAAATGATAAAACCAGTTCATCCGGGCGAAACGGCGCGGGGTCGCTTTCGATCACGGGAAGCGACGCCGTAAATGCCGATCTGGTGGAGAGAATTGCCCGGATACTGCTGAAGCGATACGGCGTTATCTTTCGCAAACTGATGGATCGAGAAGGAATGACGCTGCCGTGGCGGGATCTGTTGAGAGTACTTAGAAAATTGGAGGCCAGAGGAGAAATTCGCGGAGGGCGATTTGTAGCCGGGTTCGCTGGCGAACAATTTGCGCTGAGTGAAGCTATCGGCATGCTGCGGACGGTGCGGCGGACAGAACCCGCTGGTACGCTTGTCTCGGTGAGCGCTGCCGATCCGTTGAACTTGATAGGAATCGTGCTACCCGGCAGCCGCATCCCGGTGATCCCCGCCAATCGCATCTTGTATAGAGACGGGGTTCCGATTGCTATCCTCGAGGCCGGCGAGGTGCGCTTCCTGGTAGAGTTGGAGAAAGCGGCCGAATGGAAAGCGAGGACAGCATTGATTCGCAGGCCTGTGCCGCCTCAATTGAGAGCTTACCTCGGCCGATCGGCGTAAGTTAGTCCCGGAGTCCGAAATCAGTATTCCAGACCCCGGTCTCCGGCCTATTTTTTCACGATGAGTTGATTATTGACGCTTTTAACGCCGTTTGTGCTGCGAGCGATATCGGCAGCCTGTGCGATCTGTTTTGCGTCGCCGACCTGCCCCTTAATCGTGACCTCTCCGTTTACTACGTCCACATCTGTGCCGGTGATCTTCTCAAGCACCAGCTTCGCCTTGATCTTACTCAGAATCGCCGCATCGCTGACGGCTTCTTCCGCCTTATCTTTGATATTTGATGCGCCGATAGTGTTAGGGTCGATCGTGATGTTGTTGACCACCTGTGTGACGCCTTCCGTTTCCTGGGCAATCCGATCGGCCTTTGATTTTTCCCGCTCCGTCGGCACTACTCCGCTGAGCGTCACGACACCCTTGACCGTTGTAACGCCGATCTTGATGGCGCTCGTCTCGGCGTCCCCTGCAAGCTTCGTCTTAACCTTGGTGCTAATCGTGGCATCATCAACCTGCTGAGTGCACCCGGAACAGATCAGGGTCAATATCGCAATTATCATCATCGCTCTGTTTCGCATAATCTCCTCCTTCTGAAATTGTGTCAGGTGATTTCAATAGTACGATTGACGTACAATTCTGACACTTTTTAGTGCATTCCAATACTATAGTGGACACTAGGTTCCAGCGAAAACTATAAATTGCAATCGCAGTACCAATGAGATATGTGGATTCGGTGAGATGAAAGCAGGGAGATATATAAAAATTAATAGAAGATTTATTTAGAAGTGTCAGGATCTGAAATTTATTAACGCTCGTAGATTTAAACGACTGACAAATTCACAAATCGCTAATTCTGAATTTTACAAAAAAGCATTCTATATAAGGACGCATTATATAGATGCGATCAAAATAATGATGAGAGACTGAGTGCACACCCTCACATTAGTTATCTCACCCCATTACCTCGCAGAAAAAGAAACTCGTTTTCCCTATGTGCCGATCGTGTAGTCACACTAAGCGGCCGAAAAATTTATCACGATAGCACGATAAAATGATTATTTATTCCTTTCATTCGGAAGGGATGGGGCGTCGTTTTATCTCGGATGGAACCATAAATCTTTGGGGAGATATAACAGATGAAAAAGTCAAAAGAGACAATTATCGGCTTGACGATGTTTGCGCTGGCTCTCGTGGCTATCTCGGGCATTTTTTTGACGAGCAGAAATTCGGTTAACGCGGCCGCCACATCCCGTAGCGGGTACTTTGCGCAAACCGGACTCAATTTACCGCCAACCCGTATCTATTTTCTGACCACCGACAATATGCTCTATGTCCTCGTTCCCGGGACCAAGATTTACGTCTCGCTCGGAAGTGTCACCAATATCAATGGTAATCTGATAGGAATTGATTATCGCCCGGCGAACGGAAAACTTTATGGGCTCACCGATACGCAAAAACTCTACACGATCAACGTGGGAAGCACGCCGCCGCGCGCATCTTTGGTGAGCACCCTGTCGACGCCGTTTGACGCAGGCTTCCAATCGCTGCTCGATTTCAACCCGGTGGTCGATGCGATTCGTATCATTGGGAGCAATGACCAGAACTTCGCAGTCGTCAAAGACGCCAACGGGATTCTCAACACGACCGCGGTTCAGACAGCCCTGACCTATGCGATGGGTGACGTCAATGCGGGCAGGAATCCGGAAGTGGTCGGCGGGACCTATTCCAATAACCTCGCCGGTGCGGCTAACACTATCTTCTATGCGATCGATGCCGCGCGGGATACCTTCGTGACGATTGCTGACAAGAATGCCACTGGCAGTTCGAATACCGGTGGTGGTCGATTGCAAACGATCGGCAACCTCGTCGATGGCAACGGCAATCGGCTGAATTTCAATCATTTGTCCGACATCGACATCTATACCAGCAACGCCGGAGTCAATACTCTGGTCGGAATCAACAACAAGACGCTCTTCACCATCGACCTCAACCAGATCAATCCCAACCTGCAACTGGGGAGAACTCAGAACGTAGTGGTCAGAAGCGCCAACCTGACTGCTGTTCCGAGCCTTGATTCAGCTTCCGATATAGCTATCGTTCCTGCGGTTAGTCAGTCTGCTAGTCGGTAATAGCTAGTCGGAAATAGATAGATAGGTACTTGAATATACTGCTCCCGTGCGTTGATGAAGCAATGCAGCTATCCCCTGCTAGCATTGGTAGCGATAGGTAAGCGGAGGCGAGAGACGTCTCCGCTTATCGCCACTTGCGACTTCGTCTCTCGTCGGCATAGAGAGTCGAGGACATGTTTCAGCACAAAGGGTCAAAGGGTCAAAGAATAGAACCAGAGCATCTTTGGCCCTTTGATCCCTCGACCCTTTGTGTTGAAACCCTTATCTGCTCGGCGCTGCACCGGTTATTTCTATTCCGATTTCACCTTCAAAAAAACACAAACGCGACTACCAAAAATTTTAGAGCCCATAGTAATAAGACAGAAATTTCGGCAACTTCTGTTCATGAGATTCAAAGTTGTTCTTTAATTCCTGTCCCCGTGCCCCTCAGGAATCTACGTCGATTAAGCTGTAAATTTGAGAATTTATCCAAGATAGATCAATAGTGAGAGACTGACTGTTGGCTCTCATACCTGTTTGATCACCCCATACCCTCACTGGACTACAAAGTTCTACATTTGGCCGAAATTTGTAGCCACTCAAATCAGGCAGCAGACGCTTATCCCCGTTAATAGCGATTTTTTTAACCTGTTCATTCGGTATGAATGGAGATCCTTTTGTCTAAGTTGAAACAAAAAACATAAGGGGAGATATACAACATGAAAAGATCAAAAAAGACATTTATCGGAATGGCATTTCTAGGACTAGCTTTGGCGGCTATATCCGCTTTTGTTCTGATGGGTAAATATTCGGTTAGTGCGGCTGCGGCATCGAGTGCAAGCGCCGCAGTGCAAAGCATGAATATGCCGGTCCAAATATTTGCCGCGACTACCGATAACACACTTTATTACCTCCCGCCTGGCGGCAACACCTATTTCTCTCTCGGGAGGATCAACGGTATCCTGGGCTTCGACGTGATCGGATTGGATTTTCGTCCGGCTGACCGAAAACTTTATGCCCTGACTGATGGTGGGAGACTTTACACCGTTAACTTCAATGTCTCTCCACCGACCGCCACCCTGGTGAGCACCTTGACACCTCGTTTCCCGTCGGGCTTCCAATCGCTCATGGACTTCAATCCGGTCGTCGATGCGATACGTCTCATCGGGAGTAATACTGCGAACTTTGCCGTTGTCAAAGACGCCAACGGCATCCTCAATACAACTGCAGTACAGACCTCTCTGACCTATGCGGCAGGAGATGTCAATGCAGGCGTTGTCCCGGTGGTCCCTGCCGGATCGTATACCAATAACCAAGCTGGCGCGACAACCACTATCTTTTATGGAATCGACACCCAGCAAGATACTCTCGTGACGATCGCGAATATAGTTAATGGCAGCTCGGCCACAGGCGGAGGTGTACTGAAGACTCTTGGTCCTCTTGTAGATGTTAATAACAATCGGATTACCTGCAATGATTTGGCCGACATCGATATCGTCACCATGAACGGGACTAATTTCCTGATCGGCGTCAGCCGCGAGTTAACGTTCCAAATCGATCTTGGCCAGATCGATCCAAATCAGCCACTGGGGACAACGAAGAACGTGGTTGTTCGGGGGTTTGGCTTCCCCACCAGTCCGACGGCCAGGTCTTCATTTATCGACATTGCCGCTTCAATTCCGTAACCGGATTGCTTGAAAACAGTTCTAACTTGGTTGGAAATTGGAGAAGAGGAATGACCATCATTCCTCTTTTCAACTTAGGGACTCCTTCTCTCGCTGGCAGGCGAGAGTAGAAGGCAAGTCTCAACACAAAGGGTCGAAGGGTCAAAGTAAACAAACCAGAGTCGCTTTGGCCATTTGGCCATTTGGTCCTTTATGTTGAGTCTTTTGTTTACTTTTGACTGCCAAGATGTTTCTTTTTCTCGCCTTCCCTCCTAAAATATCCCCGGCCACCCGCTAATACCCGTAGGAGTGTCTTTCAAATTCCCACGGTTTTGGCTTCTTAAAACGACGAGTGCATTGAGTCAGTGCCGGAAGGGAATATCTACTCGGCGCGTAATCTCTGGTCTCACGTAGCCGCACGCATCTTCCGTACACCTCACATCCAAAGGAGTTTCTTGTGCGATCCCCTAAATACTTCCCACAGTTCGTCATTGGAATGTCGTTATTGACCTGTCTTATTTGCTTCGACCGACATTTTGGCACTTCCTCTCTGGCGCAATCAAGCGACGCCGAGGCCATTCGCAGTCTGGTCGGGAAACTCTTCGAGTCATATCAGCAGAAAGACCTTAGCAAAATGCTCTCCGTTTGGAGTGAAAAATCTCCTTACCTAGCCGAGAACAATAAAGCCTTACAGCAGGAATTTGCCACCTATGAAAGAGTTGTCATGAAGCGCTTTTACATTTATCAGATGCAGAGCACTGTCGATAAAGCTAGGGTGCGAGTTGCGGCTGATTTAGTTCTTACTGAGCCTAATATGGAAAAGCCCATCGAAAAGGCCGAGAAGAAGACTCGGACGATTCACTTGGTGAACGAGGGCGGGAGGTGGAAGGTATGGAGACTCATTGCCAGGGAGGAAGACCAGGCCGCTGCAATCATAGCAGCGAAAACAGAGGAAGAGCGGAATAACTTGATAGGGAAAGATCCTACTCTCATTACTTCCGATTTTGTCTCCTCCCTAGTCAATCTGAATTATTCTTCTGCTGTCTACGGTGATTACCAACGCGCGATCACGATCAATCAACTTGCCTATAAACTCGCCGAGCAGATCGGCGATCAATCGGTGATGGCTGAAGCGCTCATAAACGCCGGCTGCATCTATGGTATAACAGGCACACCAGAAATATCTCATGAACGGGCGCTGGAATATTTTCGAAAAAGTTTAAAGATCGGAGAAGCATTTGGATATAAAGAGATAATTGCCGTGTCACTGATTCGCGCCGCAATTATATATATGAATATAGGCAAGCATTCACAAGCTGCGGAATATTATCGGAAGTGTCTCAGACTGTTTGAAGAATTGGGAGATTACGAGATGACGTTTGCGGCGACGACTAACCTGGCAAATATCTATCTTTCAAATGGCAATTATGCCAACGCTCTGGAACTGCAGTTGAAATGCCTGAAGATGTCCGAAGGGAGGCTTCAGTCCGGTGCAGATTGGGCGAGACTATCGGCAGCGTCGGGAAATATTGGCATGACTTTCTTCTCCCAGGGTAACAATGAGCAGGCATTGGCTTATATCCAGAACGGAATTGGAGCTGCGGAAAAGGGAATTATGTTAGGAGATGTCTTCTCTAAGTTGTACAGGGTT
Source organism: uncultured Acidobacteriota bacterium (assembly GCA_963796275.1). Lineage (GTDB taxonomy): Bacteria > Acidobacteriota > Blastocatellia > RBC074 > RBC074 > JAKEHZ01. The sequence continues at coordinate 1,315,380 of CAWCKY010000006.1, forward strand.
AATTTACTGGTAAACATGGGGTATACCTATGGCGCCAAGGGTAGTTATTCTCTAGCGCGGAATTATTTTCAGAAGGGCTTAGATATCATAGAGGGATTTGACTCGGTAGCAGGAGGACTTAAAGAGAGTCGCATATACGAACTCACATTTTTAATGGGAGAAGTTATGGCTGCAGAAAATGAGATACCTCAGGCAATCGCCAAGTATCAGGAGGTACTCCGGCTGGCAGAAAAATCTAGAGATGGATCAAGGATGGCGCTCCCCTCTTCAAGGCTCAGTAATATCTATCTCTTGCAGAGGGATTATCGTGAAGCATTAAGCTTTGGACAACAAGCGGTCAATGCTGCCGAACAAGTGGGGCAAAAGTACAATCTCTCTAGTGCTCTGGTATCAACTGCTAAAGCATATCAGAAGCTCGGCCGTCCGGAAGAGGCTCGTCAGGCATTGACCAGGGCCATCGATATTGCCGAACAATTACGAGAGCAGTTCGCTGGCGGCGAACTCGACCGCCAACGCTCTTTTGAAACCGTAGTGACTCCATACCAGACGATGATCGATTTCCAGATCGATCAAAAACGATTCACCGAAGCTTTCTCATACACTCAACAGGCAAAATGTCGTACCCTCCTCGAACTCTTGCAAAACGGCCGGGTTAACATTGGAAAATCGATTTCCCCAGCAGAGCGTGAACAAGAGCAACAACTGAGCCGCAAGATCGGGTCTCTTAACCGTCAAATTACCGATGAGAAGATGAAATCTCAACCTAACAAAAAACGGGTCGCGGAGGTGGAGGAGCAGTTGAAAAAAGCCCGTCTAGAGTTTGAGGCTTTTCAGACCGCTTTGTATGTCGCCCATCCTGAGCTCAAAGTGCAGCGCGGCCAGATTCAACCGCGGTCCTTTGAGGATGCGATCGACCTCATTCCCGATTTCAAGACTGCCTTGTTGGATTTCATCGTCACAGACGAAAATGTCCACCTCTTCGTCCTGACTAAAGATGCTCCCAGTCAACAGACCTTGAACACTTATACCATCAGCATCGAACGCAAATCGCTGACTGAGAAAGTCGAGCGCTACCGTGGCCGTATGGCAAACAGGGATTACGACTTCCAGAAGCTCTCCCACGAGCTGTATGACTTGCTGATAAAACCGGCACAGAAGCAACTGAAGAACAAAACCAATCTCATCATCTCTCCCGATGGCATGCTTTGGGAATTGCCCTTCCAGACCTTGCTATCTCCGGAACTCCACTACTTGATTGAAGACGCCGCGATCTCATATGCACCATCTCTCTCCGTGCTGAGAGAGATGCAACTCGTCCGCGAGAAGCAGCAGGCGCCAGCGAAGGCGTCCTTACTGGCGCTGGGCGACCCGGCGCTGGGACAACGGAGTAAGGAATTGGTCAAGTTTGTGAAGATGGATGCTGAGCTGCTGCCATTGCCCGAGGCGGCGGATCAAGTCAGAGTGTTGGGCCGCTTATACGGCCCGACGTTCAGTAAGGTTTACACAGGTCCTGCAGCTAAAGAAGACGTGGTCAAAGAGCAATCGGCCAGCTATCGCATTCTGCACCTCGCCACCCACGGCATCCTTAACGACGCCAGTCCGATGTACTCGCACGTTATGTTGTCTCAGACACCGGGAAAAAGTGATGAGGATGGATTGCTGGAAGCCTGGGAGATGATGAATCTCGATCTGAATGCCGACCTGGTGGTACTTGCCGCCTGCGAGACGGGGAGGGGGAGAGCCAGAGCGGGGGAGGGAGTGATCGGGATGAGTTGGGCGTTATTCGTCGCCGGATGTCCGAGGACGGTGGTCAGTCAATGGAAAGTGGAGGCCTCGAGCACGACTGCCCTGATGGTAGAGTTCCACAAGAGGTTCAAGACGAGATACGGCGGGCGGCAACCGGCGGTCTCCACTGCGGAGGCGATGAGGCGGGCGGCATTGAAGGTGATGAAAAATCCGGAATATGCGCACCCATTCTACTGGGGCGGATTCGTCGTGGTCGGCGACGGAAACTAAAATGGGTTGGCGCAAAGCGCGAAGAATCTCGATTCAAAGAGAACAAAGCCCGAGTCGCGGGTTATTAAAATCACGGGGGCATGGGGAAAATGTGGGATTGCTCTTTTGTTTCATATATCTTTCCTCACTCTCACGCTATTCATTCGAAAGGAAAACACATGAAGAAACTCAGCCTCAGTCTATTTGCGATCCTGTTTTGCAACTTTTTCACAGGCAATGTCCTTGCTCAGTCTGACAAAGTCTCGCTTCTCATCGCTCCCAGACCGAATCAGACGAGCCGGAATACGATGACCCAGGAGATGGTGATGGAGATCACCTTTGATGGCGAAGTCCCCGAGCCATTGGCGGCTATGAAGACAATGAAGATCGAGATGAAATCGGTGCTGGGAATGGTTCAGAAAATTGGCCCCGTGGACAAGGACGGGCGGATCGAGGCGGAGATCACTTTCGATCAGGCGAGTTCGGAAATGACAATGGGTGGCAACTCGCTTCCCCTCGATGGCATGGATAAGTTTATCGGCAAGAAATCCAAAATAATATATGACAGCAAGGGCGAGGCAATAGATTTCATCATACCCGACGATGTGAGCATCCCACGCGAGTCATTAAAAAAGATGATGCAATCGATATATGGGAATTGGCCAAAGGAGCCCATGAGCATTGGTGAGACCGCAATATTACCTCTGAATATGGATTTCCCGATTCCATTGCCAGGCGCTCCCCCGATCAAATTCGATGGTCAGGTGAAAACAAAACTGGTCGCGCTGGATAACGCTGCCGAAGGGCGGATCGCCAAACTCGATCAAACAACCGAAGCGAAGATAATCAATACGATGAATCTCGACTCGCCCTCCGGAAAATTAGCGATGAATATTGACCTCAAAATGAGCGGTGGCGGTATATCTCAAATCATCGTCGACAAAGGTTTGGTGAAGGCGTCGGAGATGAAGCTGACTATTGATGGGAAGATCGGCATTACCACGGATTCTCAAATACCTGACATGTTGGTGAAAGGAACGATTAAGATCACAGTTACTGGCACGAATTAGCCTAAAACCAATTGCAGAGCATACTGCAGCCGCTTTTGCTTATTAGCGAGCCAGAGAACATGTGGCGTCGATCCTTTCTCGCTAAGCCTTTCATATTTGCCCGGGATGGTTTATAGAAGAGGCGAGTTTTGGCAGATATAAACTGAAACTGCTCAATACCGTCATTCAAATTTCCAGACGAACTATCAAATCCGAAAGGAAGGACACGATGAACCGTAGGGATTTTATCGTCACGGGTCTTGCCTCCGGCGCTTCGACGCTGGCCGCATCGAATGCATTGGCGGGGAACGCGAAGTTCGCCGATCCGATCAACGCCGAACCAGTCCGCAAATTCAAGCTCAACTACGCGCCGCACTTCGGCATGTTCAAGCTGCACACGGGCGACGATCTCGTCGCTCAACTGAAGTTCTTTCACGATCAGGGCTTCACTGCGATCGAAGACAACGGTCTGCCCGGTCGTCCCGTCGTCGATCAGGAGAAGATCGGCAAGACGCTCGCTGACTTGAAGATGACGATGGGCGTCTTCGTGGCCAACAAGGATTTCGACAAACCGACATTCGCCATCGCCACCTGGAAGCCGGAGGTGCGCGAGCCGATCCTCAAGGATATCCGCGACGCGGTCGAGATCGCCAAACGCGTCAACGCCAAATGGTGCACAGTCGTGCCAGGTTGCCACGACGAGCGATTGGATTGGGAGTATCAAACAGCCAGTGTGATCGATATGTTCCGCCGCTGCGCCGAGATTTGCGAGAAGGCGGGGCTGGTGATGGTGATGGAGCCGCTCAACAATCGCCGCGATCACCCGAAGCTATTTCTGACCAGGATCGGCCAGGGTTATCAGATATGCCGCGCTGTCAACAGCCCGTCGGTCAAAATCCTTTATGACATGTACCACCAGCAGATTACCGAGGGGAACATCATTCCTAACATCGATCTGGCCTGGGAAGAGACCGCTTACTTCCAGGCTGGAGATCATCCCGGTCGCAAGGAGCCGACGACGGGCGAGATGAATTACCGCAACATCTTTAAGCACATCTACAGTAAAGGTTTTAAGGGTGTGGTCGGAATGGAGCACGGCGTCCAGAACAATAAGACTAAAGAAGGCGAGATGGCTTGTATTCAAGCTTATGTCTCGAGCGATAACTTCGAGAACAACAGTTGAAAGTTTTTCGAATTACGTTTGGAGTTCCGCCTTCAGGCGGTCAGAAACATAGATTCGGAAAGGGAAGACCGCGTAAACGCGGAACTCCAAACGCGGAACTCCAAGCACCCAATCGCAAACGCGATGTTTGGAGTTCCGCCTTCAGGCGGTCAGAAACATAGATTCGGAAAGGAAAGACCGCGTAAACGCGGAACTCCAAACGCGGAACTCCACGCACCCAATCGCAAACGCGATGTTTGGAGTTCCGCCTTCAGACGGTCAGAAACATAGATTCGGAAAGGGAAGACCCCGTAAACGCGGAACTCCAAACGCGGAACTCCAAGCACCCAATCGCAAACGCGATGTTTGGAGTTCCGCCTTCAGGCGATCAGAAACATAGATTCGGAAAGGGAAGACCGCGTAAACGCGGAACTCCAAACGCGGAACTCCAAACAAGAAACGTTATGGGCCCTGGGGCCCATTGTTTTTCCAATCGCTCATTAATGCGGTACACGCTGTTTTAACAGCACTGCCAAGACTTCGCGCGGATCCGCTCTCCACTGCATCACCATCCTTATTGAAGATTGCGAATTTATTGTCTTTTTCCCAGACCTGTTTCCCTCCTTCATGGTCGAAGGTGAGAGTGTAATCCGCGCGGTCCTTCTTGTTTGTAATCGTGAAGGCGGGGCAATTTTTTTTAAACGTTTTGATGAGCTCCGCGGTTTGCCCGCGAGCCCCTCCGCGCACACCGCCTCCGCCGGTTCCGTCGGCTGTACCAGCAGAGCCGCTCACCTCCCAAGACGTACTTGTTTCAATATATAGTCGAGGTTTAGGCGAATCTTCTTGAGCGGCAGAGGACCCGAGAACTACGCCCGTAATTGCTAAAATCAAAATCGTGATGCTTAAAATCAGAATCGTGATGCTTATTTTGAATATGTGATGACGCATAATTTCTCTTTTAGTCATACGATTGTTAGGCGGCAACGATCGCGAAGATAATTAATTTTATTCGCGAGCCCCCTCAGAAATCAGCTTCGGTAAGGTAAGTCAGAAAATCGAGTCATTAGTAGGAATAGGAGAGCATCCTTGATTCATCAATTACCCCCTTGACTTACCGCACATAAGCAAATGCTCTCCTACTCCGATATTGATAATAAACATATCTGGTATCAGCTTCCTGACCTGCCCTGACAGCTAATACAACGGTTTTCAGATAAATAAGCAAATGGTCGCTACGGCCGGAGCCAATTGCGGTCGTACAGATTCGCTGTTCAACTAAATTTTCGCTCCAAAGCGCCCCGCAATTCTTCAAAGATATACATTCGTCCGAAACCCCTAGTAACTAAAAAGTTTCTGCCCATTTTCTTTCAATGCATGCGCTGTCAGGATCCTGTCAGAAGCGGATGGAACAGGGGTCTACTGTAATAATAAGTTTGCAACTACGGACGCCAGGAATGAGACCAGGACTGAATTAATAAGTCAGCTTCAGTTTATAAATATACGGAGGCAACACACTGTGGATGCCTGAGGTATAAAATATTTTGTTTACTTTTCACTATTTTGTCTCGCCTTTCTTTGATGAGGCCTGATTTTTATAGTTTTGCTTGGATTATTATTTAATGGTTATGCGAGGCCAGAGAAAATCGACATCCCCCACAAGCGACCTGCATGTTGGATATACTCCAGTAATATCCCTGCCGGAACTATCGAATTACTTCAAGATCAAACATCTATGGGTAAAAGATGAAAGCGTGAACCCCTTTGGTACGCATAAAGACCGCAAGTCAATGACCGTTGTCCGTAAGGCAATGAGGTTGGCCGCAGCGATGCGGCCGGAGGCATTCTGCATTCTTACTGCGGGCAATGCCGGGTTGTCGCTGGCCAGGTTTGCCTCGGCGTCCTCTATTCCGGTCATTGCATTTATCAGCGAAGGCGGTATATCGCCGATCCAGAAGACCGAGCTGGAATTCGCATGTGAGAGAGTCGTCTGCCTGGATTTGAACGGGCACGAATGGAATTCGCGAGAGTTATGTGACATTGCGGAGGCGACCCTCGGCCGGCGCGTCCTCGATGTGACAAACGGCGTTATCGATCCTTATTCCGACATCGTAAGGGAAATATGCCTGCTAAATCCGGAACGCCAGCCCGATGTAATAGTTATGCCTGTAGGTTGCGGCGAGCTCTTTCTTGGTGTCGTGCGTGGTTTGAAAAGGCACGGCCTCAGAGCGCGACTGGTCGGGGTAACGACTCGGGAACAGTCCATCGCCGACAAACTCTATGCCAGATGGAGACCGCACGGTAATCACGTCACCGAACTGACCCTTAACGGCTCACCTCATCACCTATTAAATCTGAACGATGAATCATTATTACTCGATACTTACAACTGGCTCAGTCACACTAATCTCGTTAAATGCGAGCCATCGAGCGCGGCGGCGTTTACAGCCTTATTTAATATCAAATCCCAAATAAAACCCGACGAAAAGGTGATGGTGATCAACACAGGCACTTTTTCTTTAAATTAACGTATCCGTAACTCCGGTTGCACCGTATGGGTGTACCAGGAATGCGAGATAAAACGGTTACCATCGCGAGTATTATTTCGCCGGCGATGCGGGAACTGATGCGGCGGGTTGAAGCTGCTGCACATTTCCTGTTGCTGTTACGCCCCGGAACTACCAAACTAGATTTTATCGCCGCAGGCGACCCTCAGGATTTAGAACTGCCTCTGCTTGACCGATATCAGACGGCCATGGATCAAGCGTTCGAGGCAAAATTCAAAAAGATATTGAGACAAAAGAAGAGCAGCCTCTCTGATCTGAGCAACCCGCGCGTCCTCTTCGATCTCTGCAGTGAAATAGTGGCGGCATCTCAGAAGAGCCTGGGGGATGGTGAAATAAATGATGAATACCTCTCCGCTGTTGCCGGTCGCTGGTTGGAAGAGAACCCGCTCTTGCTGGGAGATGTCCCCAAGCTGACGGCCAGGGCTTCCGATCGATGGCGCGCTCAGCCCGCCGGGCGCGCTCAGTTGAGGTTCCAGGATGCTCTGGATTGGTGCGCGGGCTATGGTTCTTCGCTGGATGCCGCGCGATCTGACAATTACGATAGATATAAAGAATACACGGAGTTGATGAGCGAGACGGTGCTCAAAGTACCTCACTCTGCCAGCCGCCCAAACCTCGTCACAACGGATAACCTCAAAGTGATCCTGGCTGAGCACCTGCTCGCGTATAAAACCTACACCAGGTCTTTCGCGAAGGATTCGGGGCTCACCTTCTTTTTCCAGCCGCTCAAGGGGCTCGGGCAATATCGCGCCGCGATAGATTGGGTAACCGTCGAAAATTCCGGCGGTATTCCCAGCCATCAGACCGAGTCGCGGCTCAATAAAGAAGCATCGCCATTACAGCAGCGGGCGCTGGAGCTGCTGTTCACCCAATCTTTATTGCGATATTTCGTCAACTCGCTTCAGCAAGCTTTGAGCAGCTGGGAGGCGGGTAACGAAGAATCTTCAGACAACCTCAGACGCGTATTCGCCGACCTGTGGTGGGCCAACGAAGTACGTTTCTTCAAAGACGGCCAATTCAGAAATCTTTTAGTGCGTTCGGAGAGTGAGCGCGATGTTACCTGGTCCACCTCGTCAGACGATCGTGATAGCGGCAATCGCGGCAATCGGGGCAAATGGGGCAATCGTAACAGCGACCGGCTTCGACGACTGAACTGGGAATTCTACAAAGGTAACTACCGCGACTTCCTGGCGACATCCGGCGGAAAGCATCCCGATTTGACTAACATCAGGCTGAACCTGAGCGCCCTGGTTGACCCCAGGAAAACCGATAACGTTCTTCAACAATTATTGAAAGCTGCATCTATCAGCCAACGGGACCTGGCAGGCGCCGTCGCCGATTTACCTTTCGACGAGGTGATCTTCGCCTGTTATTTCGTTCATCCCGCCGCCGAAGATTTCTCGGTTTGGGTCGACCAATTGGCCACTTCTATTCTCTGGAACCTGATCGAACAGATTAAACATCGGCGAAAGGTAGTTGAAAGCAGAGCCGAGGCATTGGAAGGTGCCGCTCACTGGATCAACAGCCTGATGCGAGTTTCCGGCAGGGATGATGCCGTCAAACAACTCGATCGGGCGATCGGCACGTTGGAGAACGATGAAAATCCGGGCGCGGAATTGCATGCGAGGCTGATAAAGGTCAGGCGGTTACTCATCCTCCAGGTGTTACCGGAAAGCGGTGCCGGCGTATTTCGCCTGATCGGCACGCTGCGCAGCGAAAATTATGACAAACTGCGCAACTGGTTCACGAAGACATCGAAAGAACAATGGGAAAGACCTGAAGCATTCGATCAATACCTGCGATCTATCACTCACCTGGCGCGCGCGATCGGTAGCGCTCTCGGGCGCCCTCACCTCATCGTCGAAGCAAACGGGAAGCAAACCTGTTATAAAGACGATTGCGTACTTGATACCTACGAACTGCAGTTCCCACCACTGTCGAAAGCGGAAACTGATATGGAGGCTGTCCTGGCTCTTCTCCCCGCATTGACGGAGCCGCTGACCAACGCCATCCTCTATTTGGAAAAGATTGAGCAAAGAACAAAATTCCACCAGGGCGAATCGTCAAAGCCGAGACCGATTAAACTTCAGATAGAAGACGCTCGCCCATCACACATCCTCGTAAAAATCGGCAATCCATACTTCGGAACAAACGAAGCACCCTCTCTGCCAGGGGTTTCGATCACCCGCCGACTGATGTCCTTCACCAAACTGGCTGACATCGATGACAAAGTTGAGATCAATGAAGATCACGATGGACGCTACTTGTGGGTGTCTGTGCGTTTGCACCCGCAGATGCTCGCCGAACTGATTGGCCATATCAAACCGAAGGAAATGCTCAATTCATATGATAAAACCGAGAAAGCTAAGACTGCTGATAGTAGATGACGAGCTCAGGCCGTCATTATCCGGTTACATGATTCCTGAATTGCTCGACCTCTGGTATCCGGGGAAAGGCATACCAGGAATATCCTCATGGCAAACGGCGATACAATTTTGGAACTCGTTTCAAGGAGGTGTAATACCTGATCTGGTGGTAGCTGACGTACGTTTTGTTAATGATGACACATCGCCCCTCTCCCGGCTTTTCCAATACCCGGAAGTTAATAACATTCCGACCGGCCTCTCACATTTGAAGACGTTCGCGGTATTGGCCCGGGCGCTGCGTCTACCCCTCGGGGTAGGTATCCGGACAATGGATCCTTCGCTCTGGAGAAAGCAGATTGAATCATCGAGGTATGAGCATAAAGCGATGGGCTTGCTCGCGGCACACGAGGCGGGCGAATTGGCTTCGATTCTTGGGGACGATTTGCAATTGGGGAGCTTCGAGGACTGCCAACATATCGACTCCTGTTTGGAATGGTTGAGGAACAGGTCCGGTACGGTGTTCGAGCTCGGGCTGAAGATGGCTCTGCGCGATTACCGCCGGCGTCTCTACCTTCTGCTTACATCGCCGGGCGATGCCAATGTATTCGTGAGGCCGAGCCATTACGCCGAATTGATGGGCTGGTGTCATAGAATGGAGGCTGACCCGCAGCCGCTCGATGCCAAGCATGACTTCGGACTAGAATTGTCCTATCACAATGGAAAACGCGACGTTATCTCATTGGCCTCGCTATTCTCTGATTATGATCGGATCGCAAGCAGAGCATTGGAGCCTTCATCGTTTGCCGTCGATGGCGCTGCCGGCGCGGCAGACGCGGAGGCGGCCAATGCCAGCGTGATGGAACCATGGAAGTTGGATGACAACGGGCTGCCCAGAATCGGCGCATTCCTCAAACCGCTGGGTTCATTGAACGCAGCGCTCAATGACGCGGCGGAGGCGCTCAGAGAATATCAGATAAGCTATCCGCTGCCTGAATCATATAAGCCACCTACATTAGCGGCGATTAAAAAGCGCAGCAAGTATTCGAGCTTGACCGCGGCCCTGACGGTCTTGCTCCAATTCGTTCGAATTGCGCAAAAGAAGGTGGAAGAATGGGAGGATCGCTTCGGAGTTTATGCCTGGGAGCCGGAGAAGCTTCAGTTTATTTCCGACCCGCCATCGCCGGACCACAGTCTGCTGCGCGTGTTACAGGACCTGACCACTTTGATCGGTGCGACTGTCGAGGCAGATGATGAGTTTACAATTGACGATATTTTCGAAGGCCAATACGTTGATGCCTACGAAAATAATGAACCGCGCTGGATCAAAGAGATCGCGGTGACTCTCAACGGTGATGGACGGCCTGAGATTATGAGCGGGAACTGGATCAGAATCCGCACGGATCGGAGCGAACAAAATAATGATTGGGTGAAGTGGCATTTCGAGAGGCTGATTGATGCCCGGGTGTTGGAGCGCCGGAGGGTCGGCTACGAAGACTATTATGTGCTTCGGGAAGATTGGCGTCAGAATCAACTCCGATCTGCACCGCCGCCGGCTCCTCCGGGATTTCCCAAAGTAATTACCGCGATGCAGCGGTTGCAGCCTCCCTGCCGCTGCAAGAAAAATAGCGAGGAGAAGACTGCATTACCGGAGTATCCGACGTCTATACAGTGGCTGAAGGTGAGTTTGGGGTACAACTGTTATAGCGACTATAACTCGGTCGAGCGAGAGCTGGGCGCGGCATTCGGTTTTATCGCCGCGCCGGATGAAACTGGTAGTGAATTGGAGAAATCCGCTTTGAAGGCCAAGGCCGGGAGAGTTATTCTAAACGAACTCGAAAAGGGCGAGTTACCGTTCTTCCTCGCGGAAATATGCCGGGAGTACGCAACCCAATATCTGAAATGGCCCAGGGAGAAATGGCCCAGGTGGCTGATTGAATGAAGTTCGGCCGGGAGCCCGGACTCCAGACGATTAACTCCAGAGTTTCTTATATGAAAAACAAACCATACTTGTTCATTTTACTGATCGCGGCTGCCGCCGGGCTCGTATCGGCTCAAAGCAGCCAGGAACCGAAGAAAACCTCGGTCAGCGCATTCGTCGACGTCAATGTTATCCCGATGGATCGCGAGCGCGTCGTCGAGAACCAGACGGTAATCGTGCGCGACGGGCGAATTGTTGAGATCGGGCCTTCCAATAAGATCAAAGTACCCGATGGAGCGGCGCGGATCGACGGTAACGGCAAATACCTGATGCCCGGGCTCGCCGAGATGCACGGCCACATCCCGCCGCCTCAAGCTCCGAAGGAATACACGGAAGCGGTGCTATTTCTTTACGTCGCTAATGGCGTTACCACCGTCAGAGGGATGTTGGGCGCGCCGAACCAGTTGGAGCTGCGAGGCAGGGCCGATCGCGGCGAGATAATTTCCCCGACGCTCTATCTAGCCGGCCCGAGCTTCAACGGCAACTCGGTCAATTCGCCGGAACAGGCAGTCTCGATGGTGCGGCAACAGAAGCAGGAAGGATGGGATTTGCTCAAGGTTCATCCGGGTCTCACCAGAGATGAATACGACGCGATGGCAAAAACGGCCAAGGAGGTAAACATTCGGTTTGCCGGCCACATCCCGGCCGATGTCGGTCTCATTCATGCGCTTGAAATGGGTCAGGAAACGATAGATCACGTCGACGGTTATATCGAGTATCTCGATGGCGATAAGGCGCCGGTCGATGAAGCCAAGCTCGGCGATGTCGTGCGGCGCAGCAAGGCCGCGGGCGTCTGGATCGTTCCGACCATGGTGTTATGGGAGACTCTGATAGGTTATACATATCCGGAATTGCTGTCGGCGATGCCCGAGCTGAAATACGCCCCTCCGCAACAGGTCGAGCAATGGAAAAAAATTCACCGCGACCGCCTCAATCAGCCGAATTTCGATCGCAAGACGGCGGAGTTGATCGCGGCAAACCGCATGCGAATATTGAAGGCGCTGCACGATGGCGGCGTCAAAATTCTGCTCGGCACCGATGCGCCGCAACAGTTCAGCGTCCCGGGCTTCTCGATCCATCGGGAGATGGCATTCATGGTGAAATGCGGATTCACCCCATCCCAGGTGATTCATTCGGGCACGAAGAATGTCGGCGAATATTTCAAGGGCAAAGACAACTTCGGAACCATCGATGTCGGAAAACGCGCCGATCTGATTCTGGTGGAGAGCAATCCGTTAAAGGATGTAACCGCGGTTGCCAGGCGCGCCGGCGTGATGGTGCGGGGGAAGTGGCTGCCGGAGAGCGAAATTCGCAGAAGACTGGACGAGATTGCGGCCTCGTGGCGACCGCAGTAATACATCTCTAAATCAACATGCTTTAAATTCAGGAAAAATATTTAGACTGAATAAAAAGCTCTCTGTGAATGGCGGACCTTTGGCGTGGGTTGCTTGCAAGCACCCGGTACTCCAAAGTGCTCCGCCATCTCTACATCACCGCGGTAGCTAAGTCTTTTCGTTTAACATCCCTCGGGACTTGCGAACTCGCTTATCCGGGAGCGCCAGAGGCGCGACATATTTATAGATTTTTTCGTAATAGTGCCCCAGCTCCGGAGGAGCGGCATATAAACGGCATCATATGCCGCTCGCTCCGGAGCTGGAGAGATTTACTAGCCATGTTCTATAAACGTACCGCTCCTCCGGAGCTAAGAACCGATAATCTCATTTTCTGAATTCGCCACAGAATCTGGAAGCGTGCATACCCGGTCAGGTCAATATTTCTACGGAATCACAAATGCCCCCCACAGAATGTCCCTCCGCCTCTTGACAAGTAATTCGATAGAGGTACTTTACCAGATATCCTTACGCGCGTGAGCAGGATGTCTGACGTTCCCACAATTCTTCGGAGGAGAAAATGAAACGCAAAATTCTATTGATCGCGGCTGTATTCGTCTCGGGTATGTTGGTCAGCTCGATTGTGATCGGGCAACAATCGCAGCTGAAAAAGTGGCAGAAGGGAAAAGGGTGGGGCTGGGTGTGGGGCAAAGATGATGAGGTCGGCGCTCTCAACGAGATGACCGATGCTTCGCGGCTATCGGCAATGCGGCTCGCCGACCGCGGTAAAACCTACGATCTAGGCGTGCTCTATGACCGCACCTCATTCAAATGGCCCGGACACAGCCCTGGCGAGATACTCTCATTTCGGACCCCCGAGGGGGTCAAGCGGCAGCAGGATTTGCCGCAGATTGTCAACAACAACACCAGCCGTACGGCCTGGCACAGCTCGGCGCTCTTCATCAACGATAACGTGGCTACGCAGATCGACGGCCTCGGGCACGCGACTGAGGGAGATGACGACCACTGGTATAACGGTTTCAAAGAGAAGGACTGGGGCGGCAACTGGGGGCCGCGCAAGGCCGATGCCTCGACCATTCCTCCTATCATCGCCCGCGGTGTGCTAATCGACATGGCCGGCGCGAAGGGAGTCGACGCATTGCCGAGCAACTACATCATCACGGTTGAAGACCTGGAAGCCGCCCTGCGCAAACAGGAGACCCAGCTCAAACCCGGTGATGTCGTCCTGATCCGAACAGGCGCGTTGCGCTATTGGGGTGAGACTGGAAGCGATCACGCGCAGCTCGCAAAGCACGACTCCGCGGGAATCAATGTCGAGACGGCTAAGTGGCTTGTCGAACAGAATGGAGCTATGATGATCGGCAGCGATACGAGCGGCCTGGAATACAATCCGAAAGACGAGGATGCTATGGCTTACCGCGGCAAATATCGTTCATTCATGCCGGTCCATAATTACCTGCTGATCGAGCAGGGAATACATCTCGGCGAGTTCCATTACCTCGAAGACCTGGCACGCGAACAAGTCTACGAGTTCTGTTACATCGCCTGCACCAACAAGATCAAGGGATCGACGGCGGGATTTACGCTGAGGCCCATAGCAGTTCGATAGTTCGTCCAACCAAGGAGGATTAGATATGAAACGCAGGACTATGATTGGCGGCCTGGTAGGAGGGGCATTCGCCGGGTTGGGAGGCGAAGTTACTAATACCAAACCATCCGTTATCAAAGAGGGTGATATACCAATGCGCACGTTCGGCAAAACGGGTGTGAAACTTACCGTCATCGGCCAGGCCGGAGGCCGATTTCCGTTGACTACAGATGAAGAAGCGATCGCAGTGACCAGAAGAGCTGTGGAACTCGGCATCAATTATTTCGACACGGCGCATAGTTATTGGAATGGCCATTCCGAGGAGATTTACGGAAAGGTTCTGCCGCAGTTTCGCAAGCAGGTTTTCATTACCACGAAATCCACTATGCGCACGCGTGGGGAAGCTGAACGAGAGCTGGATCTTTCGCTCAAGCGCCTCGGGACAGACTATGTGGACCTGTGGCAGGTGCACGCGATCATGGACAAACAAGATGTAGATAAGGTTTTCGCGCCGGGCGGGGCGATCGAGGCATTCGAGGCGGCCAAGAAGGCGGGCAAGTGCCGCTTCATCGGCTTCACCGGGCACGCAGATCCTTACGCGCACCTGGAGATGCTGAAGAGGTACGATAAGTGGGATACGATCCTGATGCCGCTCCATATCGCCGATCCGCTCTACCTGAGCTTTGAGAAACTGGTATTGCCTGTTGCCGTTGATAAAGGGCTGGGGATTCAGGGAATGAAGAATTTCGCGAATGCCAAGCTATTGCAGACGTTCAGCGTGAAGGAATGCCTGAATTATGTTTTGAGTTTACCGATCCACTGTACGGCAATCGGCTGCACAACTATCGGGCAGCTGGAAGACGATGTGAGGGTGGCGCAGAGCTTCAAGCAGTTTAGCGCGGACCAGATGGCTTCTTTACGCGCGCGGGCTGATAGGATCAAAGGACCAATGCTCGAGGATTGGAAGAAGAACGTCGAAACCAAGGTGAGCAGGGTGGATCGGCCGGAATACATTGGCGGATAGACCGAAGTAATCCCAATTGCGAGGAACACTCTATGACTAAATTTATCGATCGACGCAGTTTTCTTGGGCAGTCTGCACTTATCGCTGCTGAAATGAGTTTGATGAGTCTGGCCGGCGAGCAGTTGATTGCGGGTGAAATCGTCGAGAATCACGGCGGTCTCTCCTCGAACGGAGAATGGCTGGCAGCCGTCATCAAGAGAGTGAACCATCCGAGCTGCGGCACCCTGCCTGATTTCGGGAACTTCAACCTGGGCGACGGCAAGAAATACGACCCTTATAGAGGGGTTCGGGAACTGATGCCATTCGCCAAGGGTGTGAGCGCCAAGTCCGGCGAATTCGATGAGCAGGGGAATGAGAGCGGCATAGATTACCCTCGCATTATGAAGATCGTGCTCGATGCAGGCTATCGGGGATACGTCGGCATCGAATACAGCGGTAACAAACTTAGTGAACCGGAGGGCATTCGCGCAACCAAAAAGCTTTTAGAGCGAGTCAGCGCCGAATTATCAGGAGCGAATTAACAAAGACTGGAGGTGGGTATGTTCTGTCCGTCATGCGGCGTCGAATCCACGAACAAGACAAAATATTGCAAAAGTTGCGGAACGAACTTGAACTCGACCGGAACCACGGTTGAGGTTCATATCCAACGACCGCCGGTTGCGGCGATGACATTTGCGATCACTGCTTTCGCCATCATTGGTTTTTTAGCTTCATTGATGACACTTCTCAAGTTGTCCGTAAGAGGCATTGACGAGAGGTTCCTGATACCTATTTTCTTCTTTTGCGTGATGTTTGTTTTCCTAGTTGCAGGGTTGCTTTCATGGCAACTGGGGCGCTTGATCAACGCTTACCGTGATACCATAAAACATACAATCGAAAATGAAAGAGCCGAAACCTCAATTCCATCGCAGCCCGTGCTCCCGCAGCGGCGGCAGTCGTATGTGCCTCCCGTGCAGGAGCCTGTCTCCGGTGTGACCGAGCATACGACTCGAACGTTCAGTCCTTCACTTGAAGAGTAACGGATTTATCGATTCTCGCCGTTTGACCTCGCATTTGACCGGTGTTCGAATTTGCCGAATATAGTGAGTATGATCCAGGACAGGATAGTGCTCATCAAAGCCAGCGGCAGGCGCCCTAATCCAACGGCTACACCAACGGCCGCAGTCATCCAGATGCCGGCTGCCGTGGTCAGCCCTTCGATCTCGCGTTGCTCGTGTAGTTTGAGGATAGCCCCGCCTCCGATGAATCCGATTCCGGTGGCAAGCCCCTGGATTACCCTGGATAGACCATCCCAATCCATCCCGCCTTCTAGAGGCGCAAGTACAAAGAGAGCCGCGCCCAGAGAGACCAGCATATGTGTTCTTAGCCCCGCCGGCTTGCCCGTCCTCTCACGCTGAAATCCGATCAATGCGCCAAAAAGCATAGCGGCGAGCAGCCGGACGATTATACGCACAAACTGCCTTCTATCAGGCATTCCCGCGAGAAGTTCCTCTAAAATGATGTCCATTCGCGATTCGCCCCCACGTCTATCTGGGGAGAGAAAGGAGATTGTTTGTCAGGGAGTATTGTTTATAGTTTTTGATAACATGTTTTTCGCAAGCTCCGGAGCGGAGCGATTCCAATGACCTTCTATTTGCAATCATTCAATATTTGCCGTAGCCGCTGTCATGCGGCAATCCATTTTGTTTGGCGGCGCACACGGCCAATTCATCGCACCGCTCATTCTCTTTGTTCCCGGCATGTCCTCTGACCCAGACAAATTTGACTTCGTGCTGCGCGCATAAGGTGAGCAGTTGTTCCCACAGGTCGGCATTAACAGCCATCTCCTTTTTGTTTCTTCTCCACCCATTCGCCTTCCACCGGCTTGCCCAGCCCAGCGTGATAGCGTTTACCACATACTGTGAATCGCTATAAATGGTTACATCGCAGTTCGCGTTCAGTGCCTTCAACCCGGCTATCGCTGCGAAAATTTCCATGCGGTTGTTTGTGGTCAGGCGAAAACCGCCTGATATTTCTTTTCTGGTATTTTGATATAACAGAACGGCGCCATATCCCCCGGGTCCGGGGTTGCCCAAACATGCACCGTCAGTGTAAATAACAACTTTTTTTGTATCAGACATCGTTGTGTTTATCTTCCAACCTCTTTCTAGTATGACGTACTGCTTCGTCGTAATGTTCTTCTAACGCTCGGTTCACTCCTCTCAGCCCTAAAACGACATCGTCTGCCCAATCCAGGTAACCCAGTCTTCTTTCAATAGACCATTCTTTTGGGGGGCTGTTACCAATATCATTTATATTGCTGATCTTGTCGGCCAGTTTGATCAGCTTTGCGGCTGTAGATTTATGATGGGAATTGGCGACCTGAAGACGCTTTCTCTCCTCTTTCGGTAAAGTTTTGTCGTCAGAAACCTCTTCGACTAAATTTAATACTTCTTTGCCGAATAATGCCTCGATCTCGCTCGGAGTGGCATCCGTATCTTCGAGTGTGTCGTGTAGGATGGCCGCCACGATCGTATCAATATCGCGAACCGAGCCGATTCGCCATAGTATATCAGCAACAGTGATAGGATGGTTTATGTAAGGAGAGGCATCGGCTCCCTTCCGCCTTTGATTACGGTGTTTGTGGGCGGAATACTTGATCGCAGAAATAAGGAGGGAAATTTGTTTTTCGTCTGCATTCATAATATTGCCTATCTGTTTTCCAAGTTCCAATTATCATTTATCATCTGACTTTGCTTAGTTTTGTAGATTGAATAATAAAATGCTACTGACAATTACTACAACACATTCACCGGCGACAGATCTCGGGTATTTACTGCACAAAAATCCGGCTCGCACACAAACATTCGACCTGAGCTTCGGCCGGGCACATGTTTTCTATCCCGAAGCCCGGGAAGAGAGATGCACGGCCGCATTGCTGCTCGATATTGATCCCGTCGGACTTGTGCGTGGAAGGCATGGGCCCGCGGGTGAGGGCGGCATGCTGGGGCAATATGTCAATGACCGACCATACGTTGCCTCGTCATTTTTGAGCGTTGCCATCTCGCAAATATTTGGCACAGCGATGTCCGGACGGAGCAAGGAAAGGCCGGAATTAGCAGAAACGGCGCTGCCGTTTCAAGTAAAGATCACCGCTCTACCGTGTCGCGGAGGTAAAGATGTGTTGCAGAGGTTGTTTGAGCCACTCGGTTACGAGGTGAGGGCGCAGAGCCACGTCCTTGATGATAGTTTTCCCGAGTGGGGCGACAGCATGTATTTCACCGTTGAACTGGATGTCATAGCGCGTTTGCGCCAATTACTTGCGCATATATATGTGCTCGTTCCGGTGCTCGATGCCGACAAGCACTACTGGATAGGCGATGCGGAGGTGGAGAAACTGCTGCGGCACGGTGAGGACTGGCTGGCGTCACATCCTGAGCGCGAGCTGGTCGTCAGACGCTATCTGAAGCATCGCAAGCAGCTGACGCAGCAGGCGTTTGAGAGATTGCTTGAGGAGGACAATCGAAACGCCGATGAAAAAGCCGAGTCCCACTCTCGTGAAGAGGATGTTTGGGAAGCGAAGATCAGCCTCAGCCAGCAACGGCTCGATACGGTTGTGTCTGTTTTGAAGGAACATGATGCGAGACGCGTCATTGATCTGGGCTGCGGCGAGGGCGGGCTGCTAGGGGCACTGTTAAAAGACAAGTTCTTCATTGAGTTGCTCGGCGTCGATGTCTCATACCGCGCCCTGGAAGTTGCACAGGAGCGGTTGAAGCTGGATCATCTTCCGGATCATCAGAAATCGCGCATCAGACTGTTGCAAGGATCTCTGACATACCGCGACAGGCGGTTAGCGGGCTTTGATGCGGCCACCGTGGTTGAGGTGATCGAACATCTCGATCCGCCGCGACTGGTGGCGTTTGAGAGATCGCTCTTCGAATTCGCCCGGCCACCGATCGTATTGATCACCACGCCGAATGCCGAATACAACGTGAAGTTTGAAAACCTCCCCGCAGGTAACCTGCGGCACAGGGATCATCGGTTCGAATGGACTCGCGCAGAATTTCAGCAATGGGCTGTAAATGTGGCGCAAAGATTCGGATATTCGGTTCGCTTTCTTACTATCGGACCGGTCGATGATGTCCTGGGAGCTCCGAGCCAGTTGGGAGTATTTACCAAGATATGAAGCTCAATCTACCGGAACTGTCTCTCGTCGTTCTGATCGGCGCCTCGGGTTCCGGAAAGTCGACTTTTGCGCGAAAGCATTTCAAACCGACAGAGGTGATATCGTCGGATTACTGTCGAGGTTTGGTGTCGGACGACGAGAATAGCCTGGATGCGACTAAGGATGCTTTTGAGATTTTAAATTTCATTGCTGCAAAAAGGCTCGCAGCCGGTAGATTGACGGTCATAGACGCTACCAGCGTCCAGCCTGAAGCGCGCAAGCCTCTGATAACGCTGGCGCGCGAATATCACGTGTTGCCGGTTGCCATCGTTCTCAACCTCCCTGAAAAGGTCTGCCAGGATCGCAATAAGCTACGTCCGGATCGCAACTTCGGCTCGCACGTCATCAGACAGCAGCAACAGAGACTGAGGCGATCGCTTAATGATTTGGAGAAGGAGGGATTTCGGAACGTCTACATCCTGAGATCGCCGGAAGAGATTGATGCTGTCACGATCGAACGGCAAAGGCTCTGGAATGATCGGCGGGATGAACACGGCCCGTTTGACATCATCGGAGATGTGCATGGCTGCTACGACGAGCTGACGAACCTGTTGGAGAAACTCGGCTACGAGATTAAGTCGGTCAGTCCGGATGGTCCACCGGCCGGCGATAACCTGGTTTATGAGCATCCGCAGAAGCGGAAAGCCATATTCCTCGGCGACCTGGTCGACCGTGGGCCACGAATTCTCGAGACCTTGGAGCTCGTCAAGAATATGGTCGTGGCGGAGTCGGCTTTGTGCGTGCCAGGCAATCACGATGTCAAGTTCGCCAGGCTCCTCCGCGGTCGCAACGTGAGACTCGCGCACGGACTCGATCAGAGTAAGGCCGAGATGGACGCATTGCCGGAGGCTCTGCGCAGTCGGTTAGCGACCGGTCTCGCCGATTTCATCGAATCGTTGGTGAGCCATTTTGTGCTGGATGATGGGGGACTCGTCGTAGCTCATGCGGGAATGAAAGAGACGCTCCAGGGTAGAAGCTCAGGGAAAGTTCGCGATTTCGCGCTCTACGGCGAAACGACCGGTGAGACGGATGAGTTCGGCTTGCCTGTACGTTATAACTGGGCGGCCGAGTATCGCGGCAAAAGCATGGTCGTATACGGTCACACGCCTGTGCCGGAAGCGGAATGGCTAAATAACACGATCTGTATTGATACCGGATGTGTGTTCGGCGGTAAATTGACAGCATTGCGCTACCCGGAAAGAGAATTGGTCGCGGTTACTGCTGCGCGCGTTTATTACGACTCGATCAAACCTCTTCTGACCATAAATGCGAGCTCGACACCGATGACGGCTCAGCAGGAGCATGATGACATCCTCGATATCGAAGATGTGTCGGGCAAGCGCATCATCCAGACCAGGCTGATTAGCAATGTGACGATTCGTGAAGAGAACGCGATCGCAGCGCTCGAGGTGATGAGCCGTTTCGCCGCGAACCCGAAATGGTTGATCTATCTGCCTCCCACTATGTCGCCGCCGGCGACCGCGCAAGAAGCAGGACTGCTGGAACATCCGTCGGAGGCGTTCTCCTATTTCGCGAACGAAGGCGTGGCGCAGGTTGTCTGCCAAGAGAAGCACATGGGATCGCGCGCCATAGTGATCGTTTGCCGCGACGAGGGCGCGGCGCACAAGCGATTCGGTATTGCCGGCGAAGGCAGAGGCATAGTCTATACGCGCACGGGGCGGCGCTTCTTCGATGATCGAGATATCGAGACCGAATTTGTTAGTCGTTTGCATACGGCCGTCGGCGCAGCCGGGTTTTGGGAGGAGTTCGATACCGATTGGGTCTGTCTTGATTGTGAATTGATGCCATGGTCGGCTAAGGCGCAGGAATTGCTGCGCCGGCAGTATGCGGCGGTCGGTGCGGCTGCACGCGCTTCTCTACCTGCCGTCCTTGCATCGCTGCAGCAAGCTGCTGAACGCGACAGCGATGCCGCGCGACTGCTGGAGCGCTACCGGGAATCCGCTGAATTGATAGAAAAATACGTTAATAGCTATCGACATTACTGCTGGCCGGTGCATTCAGTCGATGACCTGAAGCTTGCGCCTTTTCATCTACTGGCGACCGAAGGTGTGGCGCACGTAATGAGAGATCATGTCTGGCATATGAAGACGCTGGGTCGCCTCTGCCGCGCCGATGAGGGTCTATTGCTGGCTACCGATTATAAAGTTATTGAAATTTCTGATGAATCCAACCGGCGCGCGGGAATCGAGTGGTGGGAATCGCTGACCAGCCGAGGCGGCGAAGGGATGGTAGTGAAACCTCTCGATTTCATCGTCAATGGGCGTCGAGGGCTGGCCCAGCCGGCGGTTAAATGTCGCGGGCGTGAATACCTTCGGATAATTTACGGGCCTGAGTACACGATTGCAGGTAACCTGGAGAGGCTCCGGGAGCGGGAGTTGCGTCACAAACGCTCTCTGGCGCTGCGCGAATTCACGTTAGGCCTAGAAGCTCTCGAGAGATTCGTTCTCCGCGAACCGCTACGGCGCGTTCATGAATGTGTCTTCGGCGTTCTAGCTCTGGAGAGCGAACCGATCGATCCGCGACTTTGAACAGACAGCTCACCGCCAAACCTGCATAGCTAAACGAAAGACATAAAGGAATCCTTTCATATTTGCTTAAAATTCACCTGCTCTCGCGATAGCGACGGATGAGCGCATTGGTCGAGCTGTCATGATTAAGCTGCGGCTCTTTGGAACTTTCAAGCTCAGGCAGTATCCGTTTGGCCAACACCTTGCCGAGCTCGACGCCCCACTGATCGAATGAATCGATGTTCCAGATGACGCCTTGCGTGAAGACGCTATGTTCATAGAGCGCCACCAGCTTCCCCAGCGTCTCCGGCGTGAGCTTCTCGGCGAGTATCGTGTTCGAGGGGCGGTTCCCTCCGAAAGTGCGATGGGGGATGAGCCAATCGGGCGTGCCATCAGCTTTGACCTCTTCGGCGGGTTTACCGAAGGCCAGCGCCTCGCTCTGCGCAAAGAGGTTCGCCATCAGTATGTCGTGATGGTTGCCGAGGGGGTTGAGCGATTTGGCGAAGCCTATGAAGTCGCACGGGACGAACTTGGTTCCCTGGTGTATCAACTGATAGAACGAATGCTGGCCATTCGTACCCGGCTCGCCCCAATAGATCGGACTGGTCTGGTAATCGACGCGCACCGCATCCAGCGAGACGCGCTTGCCGTTTGACTCCATCGCCATTTGTTGCAGATAGGCCGGGAAGCGCTTGAGATACTGGTCGTACGGAAGGATCGCGAGCGTCTGCATGCCGAAGAAATTGTTGTACCAGATGGTGAGCAGACCCATCAATGCGGGCAGGTTTTTCTCCAGCGGAGCGGTGCGGAAATGCTCGTCCATCGCGTGAAAGCCGGCGAGCATCGCACGGAAGTGCTCCGGTCCCACGGCGATCATGTTCGAGAGCCCGATAGCCGAATCCATCGAGTAACGGCCGCCGACCCAATCCCAGAAGCCGAACATGTTGGCCGTATCGATGCCGAACCCCGAGACCTCCGCGGCGTTGGTCGAGACGGCGACGAAGTGTTTGGCGACCGCCGATTCATGACCGAGTTTGTGCACCAGCCAGGTGCGGGCCGTTTGCGCGTTGGTCATCGTCTCGAGAGTGGTGAACGTCTTCGACGAGACTATGAAGAGCGTCTCCCCGGCGTCGAGGTCGCGCGTCGCCTCTTCGAAGTCTGTGCCATCGACATTTGAAACGAAGCGAAAAGTCATAGCGCGATCGCTGTAATGTCGCAGCGCCTCATAAGCCATTACCGGGCCGAGATCTGAACCGCCAATCCCGATATTGACGACGTTACGAATCCGGTTTCCTGTATAACCAGTCCAATTCCCCGAGCGGACGCGGTCGGAGAAGGTGGCCATGCGATCGAGCACCGCGTGTACTTCGGGGACGACGTCTTTGCCGTCGACCAAGATTTGGGTAGATTTCGGAGCGCGCAGCGCAACGTGAAGCACCGGGCGACCTTCCGTCACATTGATCTTATCGCCTCGAAACATCGCATCAATGCGCTCACGCAGACCGCATTCATCGGCCAGGTTTATCAGGAGTTTGATCGTTTCGCCGGTGATGCGATTCTTCGAATAGTCGAGAAAGATGCCCGCTGCTTCGATCGCGAACCGCTCGCTGCGCTCCGGATCGTCGGCAAATAGCTTGCGAAGGTGGATGTCTTTGTTCTTTAGAAAATGTTTTTCAAGCGCCTGCCAGGCAGAGCGCTGCATCAGTGATGTTGATTGTTTGACGGTATTCATTCTCCCTCCTCTAAATTCTGTGATGTAAGCTGGGATTTTCGGATAAACCTTACTCGATCCCAGCTCCTGCTCCTGTCCCAATTGATTTCTCAACCCGAATGGCGAATTCCAGTATCTCACCCCCAGCTGATTTCACTATGGATGTGTCATCTCTTCCGGCCGAATAAGCTCGTCAAATTCCGCGCCGGTCAGGCATCCGAGCCTCAGGCATGCTTCACGGAGCGTGATTCCTTCCACATAGGCAAGATGAGCGATCCTGGCTGCCTTGTCGTAGCCGATCTTTGGACTCAGCGCGGTAACGAGCATGAGCGAGTTCTTGACGTAATAATCCACCTTTTCCCGGTTGATTGTCATGCCATCGATCATATATTTGACGAAACCGTAGCACGCGTCGTGGATCAGAGTGACCGATTGCAAAAAGTTATGGATGATCACAGGTTTGAATACATTGAGTTCGAGGTTTCCCTGTGATCCGGCAAATGAGATCGCGGCATTATTGCCATGCACCTGAACCGCGACCATCGACATAGCTTCGCACTGCGTCGGGTTGACTTTTCCCGGCATAATCGAGGAGCCGGGCTCGTTTTCAGGTAATCTCAGTTCGCCTATCCCGCAGCGCGGACCCGAGGCGAGCAGGCGAATATCATTGGCTATTTTCATCAGGGATCCGGCCAGCGTATTGATCGCCCCGTGTGCAAAGACGAGTTCATCATGCGCAGAGAGCGCGGCGAATTTGTTCGGATGAGTGCGGAAGGGCAGCCCGGTCATTTCTGCGATCTTTGCCGCCATGCGTACGGCGAACTCAGGAGGAGCATTCAACCCGGTTCCGACTGCCGTACCTCCGATGGCGAGATCGTACAAACCGTCGAGCGCAATCTTCAGTCGTTCGATATCACGCTCGAGCAGACTGGCCCATCCCGACATCTCCTGTTCAACGGTGAGCGGCGTGGCGTCCTGCAGATGCGTGCGGCCGATCTTAACTACGTCCGCCAGCTCCCTGGCCTTGGCCGCAATTGCCAAATGAACTCGCAGAACCGCGGGTATCAAGTCGTTGTGAATCCGTTCGGCCGCTGCAATGTGCATCGCGGTCGGGAACGCATCGTTCGACGATTGCGACATATTGACGTGGTCATTGGGATGGATGGGGTCCTTGGAACCCAGCTCGCCACCGGAGATCTCGATCGCGCGGTTGGCGATGACCTCGTTGATGTTCATGTTGGTCTGAGTGCCGCTTCCCGTCTGCCAGATGCGCAGAGGGAACTGGTCATCGAGTTTTCCGGAGATGACTTCATCGGCGGCTTGCGCGATGAGCGCCGCTTTTTCTGCCGGCAATCGTCCCAGCTCCATATTGACCTGGGCTGCCGCTGATTTCAGGAGGCCGAGCGCGCGTATCATTTCGTGCGGCATCTTGTCGCTTCCGATCTTGAAATGGATGAGCGAGCGTTCCGTCTGAGCGCCCCAGTAGACGTCGGCGGGTACATCGATCGGTCCCAGACTGTCGTTTTCGATGCGCTTCGCTTTTTTTGTTTTTGAGCGAGCCATGGCAAAACAGTTCTCAGTTTTCAGTTTTCAGTTTTCAGTTGGGAATGTTGGTCAGCATCTAAAAACGGAAAACTGTTATCAGAGGAGGTAAATATATTAACATTATTGTCCAAAGCAGTTTCCCGATTTTATTTGGGGCCTACAACTGAAAACCGAAAACTGAAAACTGAAAACTATTTCTAGTCTGCAGGGTATCTGTACTCAACTTTTTTCCCTATAATGTCGCCATTCCGCAGAGACCCGGGAATCGGAGAGGGATTTTCCCACGACAGTCCATCGATACCGCGAATTTTGGTTTGTGGGGTAATTTGACTTTTGATTCCAGAATGTCAATCCATCACTAAATACTGGAGGCTGAGAGATAATGAAATCATTTTATAACCAACCTCTCGTTGGTTGCTTGATTGCGCTGTTAGCATTAGCCGGTCTGTCGTGCAACTCGAACGAAACGAGAAGCGGAGAGGGTAAGACGCTGCGCCTGGCGTTCGTGACCAACAATTCTTCCGATTTCTGGACGATTGCGCGTAAAGGGACAGAAAAAGCTGATACTGAGCTGGAGAATGTCGAGGTCGAATTCAGAATCAATTCGGATGACACGGCGGCCGGACAGCAGCGCGTGGTAGACGATCTGCTCGCCAAGGGGGTCGATGGAATTGCCATCAGCCCCGTCGATCCGAAAAACCAGGTTCAGATGATCAACGCCGCATCGAGCAAGGCGCTGGTCATCACGCAGGACAGCGATGCGGCTGATAGTAATCGCACCTGCTACATCGGCACCGACAACGTGGCTGCCGGCAAGCAGGCAGGCGAACTGATAAAAGAGGCTCTGCCGCAGGGCGGAAATATCATGATTTTCGTTGGAATACTCGATGCCCAGAACGCGCGTGAGCGGAAGAGCGGGATTGAACAGGCGCTGGAGGGCTCGAACGTCAAAATCCTCGATGTCCGGACTGACAACGCCGACCGCGTGGCCGCTAAAAAGAATGCCGCTGATACACTGGTCAAATATCCCGATATATCCGCGCTCGTCGGCCTCTGGTCGTATAACGGCCCGGCCATCCTCAGCGCAGTCAAAGAGGCTGGGAAAGTCGGAAAAGTGAAGATCATCGCCTTCGACGAAGAGGATGATACGCTCGCGGGCATCAAGGAAGGAGCCATCTATGCGACGGTGGTTCAACAGCCCTTTAGATTTGGCTACCAATCGATACAGCTGATGACGAAAGTGATTGGCGGTGACCGGTCCGATCTCACTCCATCGAAGCAGATCTATATTCCGACACTTATCATCAAGCAAGATAAGGTGGATGAGTTCATAACAGAAATCAATAAGCTGCGCGGTCGTAGCTGAAGCGTTCCAGTAGAGAAGAGTATAAGCGACCTGAACGTGTGGCGGCCATTTTATCGTGGTTCAGGTCGCTTACGCTCCCGCTACTGAACCTTATCTTCAAAAGTAGATCTTCACTGCAAGCTGCACCACACGATTTCCTGAGACAAAACCGGGCTGGCCGTTGAATTCCTGCGTGGCTCTGCCGAGCGGCCCGGTAATAGGCGAGTTCGCTCCGCCGCGCAGGTTGCGCAGCGACGAACTTGAACCCTGTTGGTTCGCCCTGTAATTCATAAAATCTCCCGCGACATTGAACGTCAGACCGGCGTTGAAGTTATCGAATTGCGCTTGATTGAAGACGTTGAAGGCCTCCATGCGCAATTGGATGTAACGCGCCGAATCGCCCCCGAGCGGGATGTTCTTGAAGAGTGATAGATCGGTCAGGTTTAGGCCTGGCCGGCGGATTGTGGAGCGCGGCTGAGGCCCGGGGTTGATGTTCGGCATTGCGATCTTTGTGTAATCGAAAGCCCTTTCTCGGTTGATCGCCGGTTGCGCGTCACCGGTAATGATCGGACGCGGGCCTTCCGTCCACGAGCCGCTGATGCGCTGCGATGTGTTGATATCCGGTATTCCATAGCCGAGTTCCAGCGGCTGTCCCGACATGAATTGCGAAACGCCCGTGATCTGCCAACCGTTGAGAACGCCTTTTATCAGCCGGTTGTTGATCCGCGACTTGGGAAGGTCGTAAAGATAATTGACCACGAGCGTGTGCTTGCGGTCGAAGCTGAGCAGGCGATAATCGTAGCAGCGCGAGCAGACGATGTTGATAAAGTTGCCCTCCGCGTCGCTGGCCGTGCCGAGCGCTTTTGACCATGTGTAAGCGAGCCCGAATGTCAGTCCTTGCCGGAAACGACGCTGAGCCGTCACTTGCAGCGAATGATAATTTGAAGAACCGCCGAACGTTTTGTACTGAACCGTGTTATAGCCGGGATAGCGGCGCAGTAGATCAGCCGGGAGCGCGAGCTGCCCTGAAAATTTCAACCCTGCGTCCCGGTAGACTTGCGGCAGTCCATCCTCCATTTCGGGTATTTGGTTCCCCGGGAAGCGCGACGGGTCCTGCGCTTCTTTGGTGAAGAGCGCTCCGTATGGGATGGCGTTGAGATTGATGTCTTCGGGAAGGTGGCGCGAGAGCGTTCCTACATAACCGACGCTCAGCACTGTGTCGAAACCTAGATCCTGCTGCACCTGAAAACTGAAGCTCTGCACATTCGGTATATATCCTTTGGGGTCCACGCCGAACACTCCCGACGTTCCGAATGCTACTTGCCCGGCGCTCGCATTCGCGCCCACCGTGTTCAGGCTGCCGAATTCGAACCGCGGAGTGTATAAGATGGGCGGCCGCGCGGCGGCAGCCAGGATCACGTTGTTGTTCGAAACACGGTCATACGCTATGCGGTAGCCGCCGCGCACGACGGTCTTCTGATTACCGAAGACGTCGAAGGCGAAACCGAATGCCGGGCCGAACTGAACACCGCGATTCTCGAAACCTCCGCGCATAAATCCCTTCGAGTCCTCCAGCATCCCGTTGGCCGGATCGCCCGATCCAGGCACGATCAATCCGATATAGTTGGACGGCAGTGTATTGCCACTGGGATCAACGGCCCTCCGCTGTCCATCCACCATGATCGGCGTATAGAGGCTAACTGCCTTCGACGGATCGTATCTCTCCGGGACGAAGAAGGCTGATGCCATCCGCTGGTCGTATTGCGGTTGAAACCAGGTGAACCGCATCCCGTAATCGAGCGTCAGCCTGCGCGTGGCTTTCCAATTATCCTGCAGATACCATTCGACATTGGTGTATCGGAACTGAACCTGATAGATGGGGCGCGTGGGCTCACTGAGAGAATCGAAATTACCCAATAGTGCGTTGGCATACGGGTGACCGGCATTATTCGGGTTGTTGATGTTGTTGCTGAAGGCGATGCTCAGCGAGCCGCCGGCCGGCGTATCCTTGCGGTTGCGCTGAACGTAGATGCCCGCCTTGGCCGTGTGC
Source organism: uncultured Acidobacteriota bacterium (assembly GCA_963796275.1). GTDB lineage: Bacteria > Acidobacteriota > Blastocatellia > RBC074 > RBC074 > JAKEHZ01. The sequence continues at coordinate 1,343,841 of CAWCKY010000006.1, forward strand.
GTACCCCAGACTTTGCTCACGTTGTCATAAAAATCGAAGAGCGGGTTGGTGTTCTTGTACGGGAACTGGGCGTAACCCGCAGATCCGGCGAAATTCTGAGTGGGGGTGCCGCCGAAACTGATGTTGATGAACTGCGTCGCCGGATAGGCGTATGGCAGCCCGAAATTGAAGCCTAGTCCCGCATATGTCGCCGCGTCTTTATTCGACGGGTCGAGCGTCAGTGTGTTCATGCTCGCGCCGAAGATGAATTCGTTGGTCAGCGTCGGCGAAAGCGTTGTCGTGATGTTGAGCGCGCTGTTCCATGCGGGCGCCTGTTTGAAGACCAGGTTGTCGAGCGGGATCTGGTTGTTGCCGCCCGTCCAGCCCAGGCCGTATGGCATCACCTGCACCTCGGAATCGCGCGTGTAGCGGATGAACGCTCGGGTATTCTCGGTCATGTTGTAATCGAGCCGGATGTTGTATTCGCGGCGCGGGTACGAGACGCTCAGTTGCGATTGATGGTTGAAGAGCGGAAACCCGGCGTCAGTATTGGCGAAGCTGTTGAATTTCCTGAGGATCGCCACACCGTTCGGGTCGAACCGGTCGACCGGAATCACGTTGTTCGGGAAGCATGCCGCCTGATAGTTAATCGCCTGATTAGGATTGTTCGGCGTTGCCTCGCAACGCCCACTCTCTCTGGGATCGCGGATATAAATTTTGTTGCCATTGCCATCGACTGTGGTGCTGAAATCTCCATTGAGTTCGGCGGCGGTGGGCACGCGGGATTGCCGCGCTCCCTGCGGCAGCAACTGTTCTTGCCAGTCTTGCGACCAGAAGAAGAAGAGCTTGTCCTTCAGAATATTTTTCGGAAGCAAAACCGGACCGCCGATGTTATAGCCCTGATAGTTGTAGCGGTAAAAGTTGCGCGGTCGATTGGGGTATCCATCTTTTCGCACGCCTTCGGAATTGTTGAAGAAGCTATTGGCATTGAACTGCTCGTGGCGATGGAAGTAGTAGCCTGTGCCGTGAAAATTCTTCGTCCCCCCTTTCGTCACGATCTGCACTGAACCGCCGGCTGACCGCCCATATTCGGCCTGATAGTTCGAAGTGAGTATCTTAAACTCGGCGATGTTGTCGAGCACCAACGCTACGTGCAGCGACCCATTTGACCCAGTATCCAGATTGGTCGTGCCGTCGACCGTCAGGTTGTGCTGGTTGGAGCGCGTTCCGTTGATGTTAAAACCACCCGCCCCGGCGGGTCCCGCCGTCTGAGCGTTGACGAAACTCACTATTCCCGGTGTGAGTTTGACCAGGTCGAGAAAGTTCCGCCCGTTGAGCGCGAGGTTTTCGACCTGTTCGCCGCTGACGATCTGGCTCTGTTCACCGCTCTCAGTCTTCACCAGCAATTGCGCGGCGTCAGCAGTCACCTCGACCGTGTCCCCGATCTGACCGATTTCCAGATTGATTATCCCCGTGGATTGCCGGTCGGCTACTGCTATAACGATCCCTGTTTTTACAAATTTTTTGAAACCTGCTCCTTCGATCGAAACCGTATAGTTGCCCGGTTGAAGCGTAGTAAATGAGAAAGTTCCATCCGAACCGGTTTTCGTTTCGAGTTGAAAATTTCTGGATGAGTCAGAGACGGTAACTTTGGCGCCGGCGACGGCATTGTTTTGCGGGTCCTGCACCGCGCCGGTCAAGGTTGCGCTCGTCTGTGCTGCTATCGTTGTGGCGGACAGCAGCAGAGGAAGCAGGGAAGTCAGCATCCGCTTGATCGACAATTTTGTCAGCATATTTTCTCTCCGGTTCGATAACGCACGTGAGTAGAAGCGCGCGTAGCGAGATGAATTTTATTCGTACTGTGCGTGTGATGACCACGCGTGAAAGAATGATCTGCAATCAATTGCCGCCGGTGTAAGGCCGGCATCCCCAATGGGTTAATGTGGCTGGCGACATTATTGGCGGAGTATGAGAGTGTGTCAAGATTTCTGGGGGGATAGCGGATCAGGGGGGAAGGGGGGCACACCTCAAAAAATCACATACAGGCAGAAAAACACGATAGAAGTTATGCCGGAGACGCAAAAATTATTTCTTTGAATTTTGATTGTTTGTAATTTTGTGGAGAATATTCATTGTCTTTCTATAAGGGTGAGTATCTAAGGTGGGCGCGATCGGCGACAATTCTGCAACGCATTGATGGGCGTTCCCGTCTTTGCCAAGGGCCAAATACCAAAGGTCAAATTGGTTAGTGATTCGTTTTGGGTTTTAAAAACCCTGGTTTAGAAGGATGCTACAACCGTTTTCCGATATAATAGATTTTAGGATAAATATTTATGCAGAAGTTGGCTGAAATTTGTATTCGCCGTCCTGTCTTTGCGGCGATGATCGTTCTCGCTCTCGTTGTTGTCGGGACCGACAGTTATTTCAAACTGGGCATCGACCGATTTCCAACAATTGATGTTCCGACGGTCTATATCCGAGCCACACTGCCGGGTGGAGCGCCGGAGGAGATGGAATCGACGGTTGCGCAGCCGATCGAGGAGGTCGTCAATCGTATCGAAGGACTGGACCAGATGCGTTCGGTTTCTCGCCAAGGACAAGCATTCGTCATTCTCACTTTCGATCTGGAGCGAAATATCGATGTGGCCGCGCAGGATGTGCGCGATCGCGTTCAATCGGTTCTGCGGGATCTTCCGCCGGGAACCGACCCGCCGATCATCAACAAATCGGACAACGATTCAAGGCCGGTCATGACGATCGCGGTTTCGGGTGATCGCTCGCAGCGCGAACTGGCGGAGTTCGCCGAAAATCGGATTAAGGTCGATCTGGAACGTTCGATAGGCGTTGGTGAGGTTTACGTCTCGGGCGGGCCGAGTCGCGCGATCAACGTCTGGGTCGATGCCGATCGGCTGGCAGCCTATCGACTGCCTATCACGACGGTGCGGGAGGCGCTCATACGGCAAAACGCCGACCTGCCGGGCGGCAATATTGATGCGGGACAACGCGAGCTTAGCTTGCGGACGATGGGCAAGATCATCGAGCCGAAGGATTTCAATGATCTCGTCGTAACCACGATCAACGGGTCGCCGATTCGCATTCGCGACCTGGGTTATGCCGAAGACGGGACGAAAGAGCAGCGTTCGATCTCACGCTTGAACGGCGTTCCTTCCGTTTCTCTCGGCATCATTCGCCAATCGGGCGCCAACACCATCGCCGTGATCGAAGGTATCAAGGAAAAGATGGGGCGGCTCCGGGAGCAGCTTCCGCCGGACATCAAGCTGGATGTCATCGAAGATCAATCGATGTACATCTACAACGCGCTGCACGAGATAAACACTCACCTCATACTGGGAAGTATCTTCGCTTCTCTGGTTGTCTTCGCTTTCATGCGATCGTGGCGCTCGACGATCATTGCCGCAATCGCAATTCCCACTTCGGTCGTTTCAACGTTCGGGCTCATGCGCGCGCTCGATTTCACGCTGAATAGCGTCACCATGCTGGCCCTCGTGCTCATGGTCGGCGTGGTTATCGACGATGCGATCGTCGTTCTCGAAAATATCTTCCGTTTCGTAGAGGAGAAGCGCTTGCCGCCGATGATCGCGGCGAGAGAGGCGACCAAAGAGATAGGTTTGGCTGTCACATCGACCACGATGTCGCTGGTGGTCATCTTTCTTCCGGTCGGATTCATAGCTCGATCTCCGGCCGCTTTCTTTTCCAGTTCGGATTTACTGCGGCCTTTGCCATCCTCATCAGTCTATTGGTCTCGTTCACGCTGACGCCGATGATGAGCGCCCGCCTCCTGCGTCTCGATGACGCCAAATCGGGCATGCGGCATGCGGGGCATACGGGGCATGCGGGGCATACGGGGCCGGCTGGAGCTGCGGCATCGCGAAAGGGCTTCTACTCCTATATCGACCGCACATACACGTGGCTGTTGCATCTGGTATTGCGACACCGGTTGATCGTTTCGGCCCTGGTTCTCGTAGTTATCTCTTCATCGGTCTTTCTCTACCAGCAAATCCGCCAGGAATACATCCCGACCAACGTTGACGAAGCGGAATTTACGGTAAACCTAGAAGCGCCCGAAGGCTCCAGTCTGGCGGCGATGAATGAAGCGATGCAGGCGGTCGAAAACGATTTGAAGGATATGCCGGAAGTGCGGCTGATGCTGGCTTCCGCCGGCGGCGGCAGCGGGTTTTCCTCGCGGGTCAACAGCGGCGAAATCTACATCCGAATTCCACCCCACGAAGAGCGGACGATAAACATGGCCAAGTTCTGGACTTGCCTCAAGCGCGGCGAGCCGCTGGGGGTCTTCCGGGGAAATTATGCGGCGTCGGATGTAATGCAAAAGATTCGCCAGCGGCTGAGAAAGTATCATCACCTGACCCCCTCCGTTCGTAACCCGCGATCCATCAACCTCGGGACAGGGCCTTCGGAGATCGATTTCAGCCTGCGCGGCCCTGAGCTCAATATTCTCTATGATAACGCTATCAAGCTGCGCGATTGGGGAAATGAGAATGGTCTCCTCGATCCTGAGATCACGCTCAAACTCGACAAACCGGAAGTACGAGTGAGGATCGATCGCGTCCGCGCGGCCGACCTCGGCGTCGACACTACTGATATCGCGACTGCGTTGCGGTTGATGGTCGGCGGTGACGAGCGAGTCTCGCGATTTCGCGATGAGACGCTCAACGAAGATTATGATGTCGAACTGCGGTTACAGCAGGGGGATCGCAACGATCAAGCGACGATCTCACGGCTTTTCGTGCCATCGAGCGACGCCGGTTTGGTGCGCCTCGACAATCTGGTCACCCTGGAAGAGACCACTTCTCCTTCGCGTATTGACCGGCTCGATCGCCAGCGTGTTATAGGTGTGCGGTCATCGATCGCAGAGGGCTATGGTATGGCCGATAGAATGCAGGCGATGAGAGAGAAGTTTGCCGATTTAGGGCTGCCGCCGGAGTACAACTTGGCGGTTGGCGGACGCGGGCGTGAACTCGAGCGTACATTCACCGAATTCATCCTCGCATTCCTGCTTTCGATCGCGTTTATGTACATGATCCTCGCGTCGCAGTTCGAGAGCGTCATTCACCCGATTACGATCCTGCTCAGTCTGCCGATCTCCGTACCGTTCGCGCTGCTCTCGCTCTGGTTAACGGATAACACGCTGAACCTATATTCCGCGCTGGGCATTCTGGTCCTTTTCGGGGTGGTCAAGAAGAACTCGATCCTGCAGATCGATCACACGCTCAACTTGTTACGCAGTGGAATGGAACGCCATGAAGCCATACTGCAGGCTAACCGCGACCGGTTGCGTCCGATACTTATGACAACCCTCGCCCTGGTGGCAGGCATGCTGCCGCTCGCGCTCGGGACCGGGCCCGGTGCCGAAGAGCGTCGCTCGATCGCTATTGTGGTTATCGGCGGACAGAGCCTGTCTTTGTTGCTGACGTTGCTTGCGACGCCGGTGGCCTATTCCATCTTCGATGACATCAGCGCCTGGACGCGCCGGCGAGCGTTTGCGCGAAATTCTGCCGCACCGGGTGAGCGAATGAGCGATAAAGACACTGTCACCAAAGCCGGCACAGCTCACACTGAAGTTGGTGATTAGTTTTCAGCTTTAGGGTTTTCAGGTTTCGGATCTGTCAAAGGTAAATACTGTCAACAACCTCCGGCTCTCAACCGTCACTGATGCGACTGGACAAACACACCTGTCTACCGAGGATTGAAACAGACGCCTCAGGCCGGTTTACCAGGCTTTCCCGCGGGGCAGATAGGCCCCAGCCGTTTGACGGCTGGTAGATTGAAGGATATATCCTTAAGTCGTTACGCGACGAAGATAGACATTTCGTTGGATCTCACGGGCTAAACTTATATCGGCATTTCGGCGAAAACCCGCGGCTTTCTAAATTCACCCGCACGAAACGAGTAGACCTACCTACTTAATACCGGAAAATACTGGCAATATCGCAAAATGGTCCCCGGCGTATGACACTGCCCCGGACCGCCATTAACTTACTGAAATTTAAATAAAGGTCCGTCCCGGATGTGGGAAAGGGGAATAAAAAGAAATAGAATCTGTTTGCCCAAGTTTTATATGTGACATATGACACACGCCTATTTTTATGCTAAAACTTTAAACACTTGCCCTCAATCTATGCATAGATAAATCCGGCATGTTTAATTTTCTCCAACTTCTTGCTTCAACAATTCTATATCGCCCTTATGTATTCATTTTTTTTGGATGTTTTCTATTCATAGCCATCACCACGATAGGATGGAGGAGGACGATAGTTTTCACGGGGACGGCATATACGATAGCGTTCATCTGTGAGTGGAGTTCAGCAGTGGCGGGCACGGGAATTCCTTTCGGCCTCTATCATTATATTCCTGCCACTATAGGGAAAGAGCTTTGGATAGCGGGGGTGCCCTTCATGGACTCGCTTTCTTTCACCTTTCTCTCCTATATCAGCTGGGAACTGTCTTCGCTATTACTCGGCGAACTGAAGGCGAGCCAGGGAGACTTGCAGATAGTCAACGGTGAACAGACCAGAAAAACGTGGCCGGCGGCTTTCCTCGCATCATTTCTGATGATGTATCTAGACATCATCATCGATCCGGTGGCTCTACGCGGTGATCGCTGGTTCCTCGGGAAAATTTATTACTATCCCGACGGAGGGGTATACTTCGGGGTTACCCTAGCCAACTTCATCGGGTGGTATATTGTTTGTTTCGTCATTATCCGAATCAATCTCTTATTGGAAAGAATCGTTTTTGCCAAGACAAAAACTCTTTCAGCCGGTGTGCGCGCTTATCGTTACAAGGCGCTGGGTCCTGTCGGACTCTACCTGGGCATCCTCGGATTCAACTTGTTTATGACATTCTGGATCGGCGAGTTGCTCCTGGGTATTGTAGGCGTGATAGTCATAATGCCTTTAGCAGTTATGGTAATGCTGGCTATACACACGAATCGAGTTCAACTGAATGCTTGCTGAGGATAAATATTAAGTGAGAGAAACCGGATTAAATCCATTGTTATTACCCGTGGTCTTCGCTCAGGGGCTCTGGGTGAAGCGCGTCACTCCGCGTCTGCCCGATGCTGCAGGACCTAATGAAGGGATTGTGACGGGTACGACCCCGACTTTCAGGTTGATTATGCTCGGCGAATCGACGGTGGCGGGCATCGGCGCGCCGACGCACGAATTCGCGTTGACCGGGCAGACGGCGAAAGCTTTCGCGCGACTGAGCGGACGCGCAGTCCATTGGGTGGCGCTCGGACGTTCAGGGGCAAATGCGCGAATCGCGCTTGCCGAGCTCGCGCCGAAACTGGCAGGCAGACGAGCGGATGCCGTCGTCATTGCGCTCGGAGTCAACGATACGACGGGACTTAACAGCGTAAAGCGGTGGAAAGAGGATATTCGTAAACTAATAGTCGCTATCCGCAAAGAGCTGGGAGACGTAAGGATCATCATTTCAGGGCCGCCCCCGCTCGGCTCATTTCCCGCATTCCCGAATCTTCTCAGGCTTTTTCTCGGGTCCAGGTCGAGGTTGCTCGATCAGGGATTGTCGCAACTCGCGCCGACGATGCATAACATCGTGCATGCACCGATGATCAAGGAACTGCACGATCGTCATTTTTGCGAAGATAAATTTCATCCGAGCACTGCAGGTTATACCGCGTGGGGTGAGTATCTGAGCCATTACATCTCGGAAAATAGCGGGCAGTGGGCAGCTGGCGGCAGGCAGTGATGATCATTTACCGGCCGACCGTCTCATCGACCATTTGTCCAGAGGAACTATTCGATGTTCGTCACCAATCTAGAATGCTCGAAAACCGGCAACACCTGCGAGCCGAACAGGCTCTATAATCTTTCGGATGCGGGATATCCGCTGCTCGTCCGCTATGATCTTCGAGAAGCAGCGAAGACCCTCACGAAGAATAGCCTTAAGGGGCGTGTGGCATCGCTCTGGCGTTACCGTGAAGTCTTGCCGGTCGTCGATGATGGCAACATAGTCACACTCGGTGAAGGCTGGACACCACTAGTTCACGCGCATCGACTCGGCGGGAGCTTGCGGATGCGCGAGCTCTACATCAAGGACGAATCGGTCAATCCGACAGGGGCATTCAAAGCTCGCGGTTTATGCCTGGCTGTTTCAATGGCCAGGGAGCTGGGAGTCAAGAAAGTTGCTATTCCTTCGGCGGGAAACGCGGCAGGGGCGATGGCCGCTTATGCGGCGCGCGCGGGTATGGAGGCGCATATCTTCATGCCTCGGGACACGCCGGCGGCGAACCGCATCGAGTGCGTTGAAATGGGCGCTCACGTCACTCTGCTCGATGGTTTGATCACGGACTGCGGCGCGGAGGTAGCGCGGCGCAAAGGGGCCGAAGGATGGTTTGACGTATCGACTCTCAAGGAGCCGTATAGGGTCGAGGGGAAAAAGACCCTGGGCTACGAGCTGGCCGAACAATTCGATTGGGAGCTGCCGGACGTCATTTTATATCCGACCGGAGGCGGAACGGGCCTCATCGGGATGTGGAAGGCCTTCGACGAGATGGAACAGATGGGCTGGATAGGCGGCGCACGGCCCGCGAATGGTAGACGGTGCAGGCGGATGGCTGCGCTCCCATCGTTCGCGCTTTTGAGAACGGCTGGGACGATGCGCCAGAGATTTGAAAACGCATCGACTGTCGCATCGGGACTCCGCGTTCCGCGCGCTATCGGAGATTTCATTATGCTCGAGATATTGCGAAAAAGCCGTGGCGGTGCGGTCGCCGTAACGGATGAGGAGATGATCGCGGCGGCGCGCGAGATCGGCTCCGCAGAAGGAATATTTTGTGCGCCTGAGGGAGCGGCGTGTCTGCCTGCGCTTCGGAAATTGGTAGATCGGGGAGAGGTTACAGAAGCGGAGCGCGTGGTGTTGTTCAATACCGGCGCCGGCATTAAATATCTGGAGGCTTTTTCCGGATCTTGATGTAAAGACTGGCCACGAAGAAAACATTGTTACAAGTCCACGGAGCAAGGGGGAGAACCTCCCGGGATTGATACAGATGCGGGCATCGGTATTCCCAGGCTCCCGGCAATCTGTCTCCAGGGCTTCGCTTATACAATTCGATTCCTGTGCCTCTGTGGCCAAAGGATTGCGGATTATTTACCTCTCTTGGCATAATGTCACTGCTCAATCCACTAGATTCAGGCAAGGAGGACCATACCAAAAATGAGGGACATCTATCGTCGATCAATGACTCGCCGTGAGTTGATCTTTCGTGCGGGAACTGGATTTGGCGGGCTCGCGCTTACTAGTTTACTCAGCGGTGATGGGCTGCTTGCGGCTTCACAGGGAGAAAGCGACGACTCGAAACAGCGCCGCATAAATCCGCTGGCTGCGAAGCAACCTCACTTCAAGGAGCGCGCGAAGTCGGTGATCTTTCTCTTTATGTACGGTGGGCCGAGCCATGTCCGACCTGCTCGACCCCAAACCGGAGCTCATACGCAATCATGGCAAACCGATGACCGGGAAGGGGGAGATAGATGTTTTCTTCGGCAACCCCGGCAATTTGATGGCCTCGCCGTACAAGTTCAAAAAACACGGCGGGTGCGGCACTGAGGTCTCTGAGCTTTACCCCAACCTGGCTGAATGCGTCGACGATCTATGTCTGATTCGATCGCTCTACTCCACCAGCAATAACCATTCGCCCGCGATATTCCACATGAATAGCGGCAATATGCGACCGGGGAATCCGAGCCTGGGTTCGTGGGTAACTTATGGGTTAGGCAGCTTCAACGACAACCTGCCGTCTTACATCGTCATGTACGATTGGCGAGGAGGACCGATTGGAGGCGCGCCCAACTGGAGTTCGGGTTTCATGCCCGCCGCATTTCAGGGGACGGCGTTTCGTTCCGGCAGCGTTCCGATCGTCGATCTGAACCCGCCCAAATGGGTCGATCCGCATTTGCAACGCGCCCAGATCGATTTCGTTCAAAAACTGAACCAGGACCACTTGGAGAAACACGCGGGAAATTCCGATCTCGATGCCCGCATCGCATCTTACGAACTCGCATTTCAGATGCAAACACACGCGCCGGAGGCTGTCGATATATCGAAAGAGTCGGAGGCCACCAAGAAGCTCTACGGGGTCGGCGAAAAGACGACCGATCACTTCGGACGCCAGTGTTTGATCGCTCGCCGGCTGGTCGAGCGCGGCGTGCGATTCATTCAACTATACAGCGGCGGCGGTCATCAGCAGGAATCCTGGGATGCGCATTACGGTCTGGACGAGAACCATCGGTTGCATTGCGCTGAGACAGACAAGCCGATGGCTGGGTTGATCAAAGATTTGAAAGCACGAGGGTTGCTCGATTCGACTCTGGTTGTCTGGGGCGGAGAGTTCGGCCGCATGCCGATTTCCCAGTCGGCGATCGGACGCGATCACAATCCGCACGGGTTCACCATGTGGCTCACCGGCGGAGGGATCAAGGGCGGCCATGTGATCGGGGCGACCGATGAATTCGGTTATAAGGCGGTCGTGGAACCATACTCGGTCCACGACATGCACGCGACGATTTTGCATGCTATGGGACTCGATCATCGAAAGCTGAATTATTACTATGGCGGAAGAGATCAGCGCCTGACGAACTTCGGCGGGGACCCAATTCTCAAAGTATTCGCATAGGAACCAAGTCATTTTCCGTTTTCCAATTGTCATTTTCCCATTGTCATTCACCGTTTGCCATTCCAATGACAAACGGTCAATGGCAATGGAAAATGGCAAATGATATGAGAGCTCTTGATGATTCATTTTGGCATTGGAAGTTTGAGCCCGAGCAGATGGACAGGCTGTGGGCGCGTGGATGGCGCCATTTCGGCGCCTACTTCTTTCGCTATTCAATGGCGCTCCACTGGGGCGGGATCAATACGGTCACGCCTCTGCGAGTCGATCTGGCGAATTTCTCGTTCACTCGCAGCCAGAAACGAATCATTGCGAAGAATCGTGATGTCGAGGTCGTCATCCGCGAGACGTTCATAGACGAGACCAAGGAGAATCTGTTCCACCGCCATTGCAAGCGATTTAAAGACAATATCCCCGATTCAATCTACGATTTCCTCACGGAAGAGCCGGCGACCGTCCCGTGCCGAAACCATGAGATCAGCGTTTATGATGGCGACGAACTGATCGCCGTAAGTTTTCTAGACGTGGGAAGCGAGGCCACATCGGCCGTTTATGCGATGTTCGAGCCGTCGGTATCGCGGCGCAGTCCGGGGATTTTCACAATGCTCGAAGCTATCCGTTATTCGCGGGAGCTTGGCTGCCGTTACTACTATCCTGGCTATGCTTATCGCGAAACTTCTCTGTACGATTACAAAAAGAATTTTTCGGGGCTTGAATATTTGGATTGGGATGCTGGCTGGCAACAATATACGAAAGATAATGGCTATAAACATCTATGAAAAAATTGCGTTGGGGCATTTTAAGCACATCAAATTTCGCACTCACTAAAATCATACCCGCTCTCAAAAACTGCAAACACGCTGAAGTTACGGCAATTGCATCGCGCGAACTGCAAAAGGCGAAGAGAGTTGCGCAGGAGCAGGGAATAGCCAGGGCTTACGGGTCATATGAAGAGCTGCTGGCCGATCCTGAAATCGAGGTGATTTATAATCCCTTGCCGAATCACATGCACGTCCCCTGGTCGATCAAGGCGATTGCAGCCGGCAAGCACGTGCTGTGCGAAAAACCGATCGCATTGAGTTCCGCGGAAGCGCAATTGCTGCTTAATGAAGCGAAGTTGCACTCCAGCCGAAAAGTGATGGAGGCTTTCATGTATCGCCATCACCCGCAATGGCAGCGTGCGAAGCAGATAGTTCGGGAAGGTAAGATCGGCGAGTTGAAAACGATCCAGTCATTCTTCTCATACTTCAATACCAACGCGGACAACATTCGGAATATTGCCGATGTGGGCGGCGGCGGGATGATGGATATCGGCTGCTACAACGTCTCGCTTTCGCGATTTATCTTCGATGCCGAGCCGCAGCGCGTGCTGGGATTGCTGGAATACGATCCAGAGTTCAAGACCGACCGCATAGCCTCAGGCATTTTGGATTTCGGGCGAGGTACTTCTACATTCACCTGCTCGACTCAGCTATCGCCATATCAGAGAGTCAACATCTTCGGCACTGAAGGCCGCGTCGAGATCGAGATACCTTTCAATGCTCCGCCCGATCGACCGTGCCGCATCTGGCATAAATATGGTAATGAGATTGATGAGATAGGGTTTGCAGTCTGCGATCAATATACGATCGAGGGCGATCTATTCTCCCAGGCAGTGATGAACGATACCCCGGTGCCCACGCCGCTCGAAGATGCGGTGGCCAATATGAGAGTGATCGAAGCGATATTCGAGAGCGGCAAAAAAGGAGCGTTTCTGCCTCTTTGAAGGCTAATGGAAGACCGAGCGACCGGGCGAGAAATTCGCTCGTCGCCTTATGGTTCTGCCTTTTGCGTGCCGAGTATCCCACATCCTGCTTTATCGGTTCTGTTACACGTACTCTAGCGAAAAGGGAATTCACCACAAAGGTCACAAAATTGTGACCTTTGTGGCTACTCTTCTTCTTGAAATTCTCAGAAGAGGAACTTCAGTGCAAACTGAATTGTTCTAGCCCCTTGTGAGGTCGTGATAAGCCCCAGTGCGGGCCCCAGACCCGCGGTCGGTGAATTGAGTATTGGCGTGTTTGTGAAGTTGATGAACTCGCTTCTGAATTCCAGACGTTTAGCCTCAGTGATAGGGAAGAACTTCTGGAAGCTCAGATCGATAGTGCTCATACCTGGCCCACGGACCGTCCCAACTCCGCACGTTCCGAACGACGCCGGAGCGGCCGGGCCATATGCGGTCGGATCAAACCACTGATAACCCTGAAAACCGGGGCCACTCCGCTTCCCAAAAACTTCGCCCGGGGCAATACAGTTGGCGCGGCTGCCCCGAGAATTGGTCCCCGAAGCGTCGCCTCCCGAGATCGTCAGCGGGAATCCGGTGCGAGCCTGAAAGATGCCGCTGACCTGCCAGTTAGCGATAACCGCATTAGCTACCGCGTTCAGACTGTCCCCATACTTCTTGCCGCGTCCGACCGGAAGTTCGTAAACGGCATATGCGCTCACCATATTCGTGGAGTCGAAGAACGTCGGCCCCCACTCCGCCCTGCCATTAAAAACGTTTTGCCAGTAGGGCGAGGACGGAGTCGTCTGCCCTGCCGAACCGTAGTAGCCGATCGAGTTGGTCATCGCCTTCGAGAAAGTATAGGCCACCTGGAATTGCAGGCCGGCGCTATATCGTTTCTGCAGCGTGGCCTGCAATGCATCGTAACGCTGGTTGCCGTTCGATTCCGTTCCGGAAATCTGCCCGATGCTCGCCAGCTCTGGATTGCCTGACAGGTAGGGACTCGGAGCGGTTATCGGTGTTCCGGCAGCATTGCTGCCCAGCAGTTGGCGCTGGAAATACGGCATAGGAACCATGAGGTGCGTACCGTGTTGACCGACATATCCCACCTGGAGCGTCATATCCTTGGCGAATTGATGCTGCACGGACAGGTTCCATTGCTGCACCACGGCCGGTCTGACATTCGGGTCCCACAATCGAATGACCGCGCCGGAAAACGGGTCGGACGGAGATTGCAGGACTGTCAGCCCCTGATCCGTGGTTGAACCCGGCAACGCGCCCGTGTAGTTGGTGTTGAACTCGGTGGTGAACGGCGGATTGAGCGGCAGGCGCAGGTTAGTGCCTGTTCCTTCGAAATAGGAGGAGATCGTATAGGCTCCGCGGATCACGGTATTACTCCCCAGAGCATCGGGGGTCCAGGCGAATCCGATGCGCGGCTGGAAGTTTCCTATCGATGTGTAGGTGTGGTTGTACAGGGCACGGTTGTTGTCGTAGATGGTGGCAGGTGTGGTGCAACCCAGATCTGGTCTGCCTTCACCCGCACACTGCACAGCGCCGCTGATCGGAGCGAAGTTGACCTGACGATCAAACACCTCGACCCAAGGCGTGTATGCTTCGTACCGCATCCCGAGATTGAGGGTCAGCGATTTTGTCGCCCTCCAGTCGTCATGGAAGTATGCGCCGAAGACGTTCGAGCGATGTCCCCAGCTTCCCGTATCGACGCCGCGTCCGAGCGTGTCGGGCAATCCCAGAATGAAGTCTGCTTCGCCCCTGCCGGCAGTGTTGCCGGCAACATCGAGCGGGTCGGGTCCTGCCGTGAATCGACCGGAGTAGATCATCCGTCCCGTGCGCCCGTTGTTGCCTGCATAGAAGGTGTTCAGGCGGTTCCTCTTGTACTGGAAGCCGGTATGGAAGATATGCTGACCGTGAGTGATGATCAGCGAATCCTCGAACTGAATCACCGTATTAGCGAAAAGCTGCTGATCACCGATGTTGAGACTGCCGATATTCGTGGCTCGCGCCGCGGTGAATTCAAGGGAGAGAAGCCCGGGGCCGCGATCATTGCCGTCCGCGATGCCCAGCTGATCAGCGACATTACCCAATCCGTTGTCGGTCCCGCCATTATTGACCAGCGTATAGTTAATGCCAAACCTGGCCTCGTTGACCACTCTCGGATTGATCGTCCGCGTCCAGTTGGCGACGCCATTGCGAGAGGGAGCGAGGAAGAAAGTGTCAAATATGAGCGGGAACGTATTGTTCCCGTTGGTTTCCTGGCGGCTCTGCGAATATCGCCCGAAGATGTGGTCCTTCTGTGACAGATTGTAATCGATCTTGATATCACCCTGATCGGTGGAAGTGGAAGTCCGCACAGTATTGGATTGATTCAGCTCGAGTTGATCGTTGATCGGCGCCGGATAGAGGCTCGGATTATTGAACAGATTCTGTGCCACCGGATCGATCATCCCCGCCGGGATTCGATTAAATGCAAAAGGTACGCGGTCGCCGCTGGCGTCGGTTTGAAACGGGTTGTAAAGCTGCGTACCCATGCCGGGCTGGCAAACTCCGGCTGCATCGAATGCAGTACAGATCGCCGAGAAATCGCCCTGCCGTTGGGCATTGGTGAAGACGGTGATCGCTGTAGGCGCGGGGGAGATGTTTCGCAGTCCCTGATAGTCGGCGAAGAAGAAGAGCCGGTCCTTGATGATCGGGCCGCCGATGCTTCCGCCGAACTGATTCCAGCGCTGCGTTGGCTTATCCAATCCTGAGAAGTTGTTGCTCCAACTGTTGGCGTTCAAAACGTCGTTGCGGAAAAACTCGAAGGCGCTGCCGTGAAATTCGTTAGTCCCCGACTTGATCGTCACGCTGATGATGCCGCCCTGGAAGTTTCCGAACTCCGCTGAAGCATTGTTGGTGATCAGATTGAACTCCTGAATAGCGTCCGGACTCGGCGTATAACCTACCAGGTTATCGGAAACCTGGTTATTGTCCATGCCATCCAGTATGAAGTTATTGGCCTGCTCGCGATTTCCGTTGATGTAGGGTCGACCGCTGTTGGCCGATGTCTGCGCGCCGGTCAGCGTCATTGGATTCGGGTTGACGCTGCCGGGTGCCAGGAGGGTCAACTGGATATAGTTTCTTGATGCCAGCGGCAGCGTGACATTGGTTCTGGAATCGATCACGGTTCCCAGCTGCGTCGTTTCGGTTTGAAGCAGAGGTGCAATCGCGCCGATGACCTCCGTGGTCTGAGTGTATTCGCCGACCTCCATTTTGAAATCCAGCCGTGCCGTCTGGTTGATCTCCAGCTGAACGCCGGGACGAACTAACGTTCGGAACCCCTGGTTTTCGATCCGTATTTCATAACTGGCTACCGGTAAACGCGGCAGATTAAAGACTCCTTCAGAGTTGGTTTCGGTTGCCCATACAGTACCGCGCGCTTCATCTTTTGCGATCACCTTGGCTTTGATAATCGGAGCATCGTTTTGATCCGTGACTCTGCCCAGAAGAGCGGCAGTGACCTGCTGACTCAGGGCTGGAATGGGAGCTATGATCAGGATTGCAATGAGCGCGAGAAAAACCCTGATTTGCTCACTTCGGTTCTTCATCGTTTCTCCTCTCGAATTCGTGGATAGTGACAAAATCCGAGCACATTATTGGTCCTTCGGTTTCACCCGCAGACCGATCCCGCAGACCGATCGCGATGCGATGGATACACGCGGAGCAAATTCCGCGGTCATCCGTCACTTCTCAGTCGATCTGCGGTGACATTTTTTTCAAAGTTCAAGGGCTCGATTTTGGTTTGATTTTTATCTCTTTACTGCTTCCTACCATCCCAGCATAGCCAGCCTTCTCAAAATGAGAGTAATAATAATTAGGATTGTTTTCGGCCAGTTTCGTTCTTGATCGAAAATCGGAGACTGGAAAAATGCCACGGGGGAGTAGCGAGAAATTGTTTATTTCTGGAGTCCCACCGCTTCCCCGTGGTGAATCTGCTCCAAATTTCTGCTTTTCGATTTAGACATCCTATTAGAGTCGGGTCAATGCTATTACTGTAAATTAACAAGTTAATGGGTGCCATTAACATGTTTGTTTTTGAGAGATTTAGGGATTGCAGATGCCTTGCCTGTTGACGAATTTGTAAGGATAATGAGTTGGGGTCATTCTTGATATGGCTGTTCAATCGACAAAACATGCGCTCGAAATAATGAATGAGGACGAGGTTCGCCAGACCCTGGAAAGGGTTCTGAATAGTAAATATTTCGTGCATGCGCATAAGAAGAGACAATTTTTAAACATTGTCAGTAATTTCTATCTGAATGGACGTGCTCACGAGCTCAATGAATACGTGCTCGCATATGATGTCTTCGGACGAGACAACACATACAATCCTTCAGCTGATCCGATAGTTCGAGTTGTTGCTCACGAAATCCGCAAAAAGTTGGAGAGTTATTATCAGAATGAAGGCGCGGGAGACGATATTCGGATGGAACTTCCGGCGGGCAGCTACCAACCGGTCTTTTCCCGCCAGCAACTTCCGCCGGCAGACGAGATAAAAAACGTCTCGATACCGGTCGAAACAACGATACAAACGTCGCCCGACCGCCAGCCTATGAATCTCGGGATAATCGTCCTGTCCTTTGTTTGTCTGGCTCTGGCGGCAACGGTAATCGTCCTCGCACTGGTGAACCGAGCGCTCAGAGCGAAACCGGCTGCTACCCGTAATGCCTCCGTCTATGGTGTTGTCTGGGAGAGTTTTCTGACTGATGCGACTCCGCCCGTGGTCGTTCTGAGCAATCCATTGGTACCGCGCCTTTCCAATGCGCACGAGCCGGAAATACTCCTCAAAGAGTCAGTGCCGCTTTCGCCAGGGGCGATCAAGGCGTTAAAGGATAAGCTGATCACCAATCCGCAGACGCTCGTCGGTGAATCGAGGGTTAAATTTCAAAATAACACCAGACTGATTATCAGCAACCATAATCTTACGGGCCTGGGCGAAGCCATCGGGCTTCATTACCTGACCAATTTTTTCCGTGATGTGAATCGAGAGATCGCCCTCAAACAGAGCCGCACGCTCAGCGCGGAAGACCTGAAGAATCGCAATGTCATAATGCTGGGGGGCGCGTGGGTGAATGATTGGTCGGGTAAGCTTCCGGATGATGAGGATTTCGCTTACAGCGTAAACGCCACTATTTTGAATCGGAACCCGCAACCGGGCGAGGAGCGTGAATATGTTCCCCAGTTTGACAGCCGCACTGGAGGGCTTCTGACCGACTACGCTCTCATTACTATCAAACCGAACCTGACAGCGGCCAATAAGGTCATGGTGCTCTCGGGGATTTATAGTCAGGGTACGGAAGCCGCTGTCGAGTTTGTCACCGTCAGGAACTTCTTGAAGCAGATCAATCAGCGGCTCGAACAGTCTAAGATGTCGGATCATTTTCAGGCTCTACTCAAGGTAGGTGTAGAGAATGGAATACCGACTACCATCTCGATCCTCGCGCTTCATAAATTACCATAGCGTGTACTCTTCCTTCAGCCGTCGTACAAAAGGGGTTTCGCGGCTGTTCTCATGCGCTTCAAGAAGCATTTAAAATTCGCGCTCCGGCAGCATGCAGATCTAGAAGATCACCACCATTGCTCCCTCGGGTATTCGATCATAGAAACTGCGAATATCGCGAATGTGCATAACCACACAACCCCAGGACAGATGGCGCGGGCCGTTATTATTCCACTCGTTTATCCAACCGTGAAAACCTATGCCTCCGCCTAGTCTCGTGCTCTCCATTGTGGGGGCGCGTTTTTCCCAGCTAGCGCTGATTTTTGTCTCCTGCTCGGTAGAGATCACATTATCTGCCTTGCCCCACGCGGCATCGTACTTATTCGGATAATTGAATTTGATCCAATGGCCGCCATAGTATTTTCCATATTCACCATCGAAATGGCCGCGATGCTTATGAATGACGAAATACATTCCTTTCGGGGTTTTATTATCTCCCTGCTTGCGTTTCTGTCCCTTGCTCTGACCGAAGCTGACATCATACTCACCCTGCCTTTTACCCTTTTCGTAAAGCCGCATCTTATAGCTCGCCTGGTCTACCAGGACAAGCGTAGCTTCCTGCTGCGGCACGAATAGTTTGCGGTGATCGTTGATGAACTCTGTGGGAGCGGCGTAGTGTTTGCCTACCCAGGCAACATCTTTCCCGTCCGATGATGGCCAGTATGTGGGCGAAAGTGTTTCATTCAATCTGAGCTCAAGATGTAAATGTGCCTTGAAGAGTTTCTCCGGGTCTTGCCCGATGCTGGCGATCAGCTGTCGCCTGCGCACGTCCTGCCCGCTTTGTACTTTTATCTCTAATAGGTGGGCATAGAGTGAACGAATTTTTCGTTTCTCGTAATTCTCATAATATGTATGCTCGATAATGATCACATTTCCCCAAAGCCTGCCGCAATGCGCGGCAAAGATCACCCGCCCGTTTGCCACCGCGTAGACGTCTTGTCCGAGGTCTGTATCTCCTCCGCCTGCGCCATTCCAGTCTTCACCAGGATGAATTCCGAGACTATATTCTTCGGCAAACCGTGTGGCGACATACCAACCGTTATGCTGCTTACCGGTCGCTTTATCTGTATAAAATCCTTCGCCCTCAGCATCTCCAACCGGGAAATCGAAGCCGTCCGCGGGTGGAGCTTCAGCGTTAATATATTCGTCAAAGACATTAGCATTTGGGCGCGAAGGATGTGTTGGATTCGGTTGAATCCCGTGGGAATTGGTACAGGCACTCGTAAAGAGCGCCGAGGCTAAGGACAAATAAATTATGATGAGATCACTGTGCCTGTTCACAATTGTCATAAGCATAGATTATGCTCCAAACTCATTTGTCTCACATCGTCGATAATGCTTTTATCTATATTATGACTGATCATAATGCTAAACAGCCGGTAACGCCTAAGGATGCCGCGGCCATGATTTTATTACGAAATCATGATGACCCGCAGGTATTTCTGGTGAAGCGGGCGAAGACCCTCGCTTTCATGGCGAATTATTACGCATTTCCCGGTGGCCAGCGTGATGCTGGCGACGCCGAAACCCCGGTTCTCAACGGTGATGGCATCGATGATGTCGTAATGCGCGTCTGCGCCATCAGAGAGCTGTTCGAAGAGACGGGGGTCTTGATTGCCAGGGGAGCGGAGGGCATGCCGGCAAAAAAGCTCAATACCCTACGTCACGAACTGAATTCGGACCAAACATCTTTCAAAGATTTGCTCGCGCGCCAAGGCCTGGCGCTCGATGCCAATCTGTTGGTCGAGGCGCCCCGCTGGGTGACGCCGGCGCATTCGCCGCGCCGCTACAACACGCGGTTCTTTGCCGCCTGGCTTCCGAAAGGCCAGGAGACCGAGGTCATTCCGGGTGAGCTGGAGCGGGGCGAATGGCTACGTCCCAAAGAGGCTCTGCAGCGGTGGGTCGACGGCGATTGTACCATCGTCACACCGATCGTTTTCGCACTGAAGGCTTTGGCTGAAGGCGTGGATGATTTCACCCGAAGAATGTATGCGGTCTCACAGCAGGAGCGCGACCATCTCGAGACGCGGATAGAGATGTGCTACGGCTTTTTCCTATGCCCATTGCGCACGCCGACGCTGCCGCCCGCGACGCATACCAACTGCTACCTTATCGGCGGCGATCAAATGGTTATCGTCAGATCCCGGTTCGCCCTATCCCGATCAGCAGGAACTGCTCGACGAGGTAATCGTTCGGTTTCTCGCGCAGGGCAGAGCGATGCGCGAGATCATCGTCACCCATCTTCATCAGGACCATATCGGCGGCGTCATGCATCTTTCCCAAAAATTCAATCTGCCCGTCGCCGCGCACCGGATGACGGCTGAAGCGATAAAAGATGAAGTCCGCGTCGATCGCCTGATCGAAGATGGGGACCTGATCGAGATCAACGAGGCAGGAACAGGGGTCGCGTGGCGGTTGCGTGCGATGTGGACTCCGGGGCACGCGCGCGGCCATCTCAGCCTCTATGAAGACCGAACCGGGACGCTGTTGACGGGAGATTGCGTAGTCGGCTTCGGCACAGTCGTAATCGCCCCTCCCGAAGGGGACATGAGAGATTACCTCGTTTCACTGCGGAGGTTCCTCGCACTGCCGAGATTGACCTCTTTGATGCCGGGACATGGCCCGGTGCTCGTCGACGCGCGCGGCAAAATCGAAGAATATATCGCGCATCGCATCGATCGCGAGGCGCAGATCGTCGAGGTGATGATGAATGGCGATCGCGAAATTCCCGCGATCGTCAAAGCCATTTACACCGACGTGCCCGAGGCAATGCATAAATTGGCGGAGATGTCGGTGCTCGCTCATCTTGAAAAGCTTATGAGCGAGGGACGAGTTATACGAAGAGGGGAAAAATTCGAATTGTTTGACGATCCACAAATGCGATTTTAGAATGTGGGTTTATAAGTTAAGCTTGTTGGTTCGCAGTGTCTTCAAAAGCACTCCGTAAATATAGCGCGTTCGCCGCCGAAGGCAGAGGACGCTGAGGTCGCGCAGAAAAAAACTGGTTTATAAAGTTTCCCTCTGCGTTTTCCTTCTGTCCCTCAGCGGTGAGCCGGTTATCATCCATCAAACAAAGAAAAGGGTGTCATTATGTTCCCGCGCTCGCATTGTCTGTTTCTCTCACTTTGCTTCATCGGGCTCATCCTGTCGACCGTTGCGCCGCCACTATCGAGCGCGCAATCGCAATATCGGCCGACACCGGAGAACCTGGAAGCGCGACGATGGTTCCAGGATGCGAAATTCGGCCTCTTCATTCATTGGGGAGTTTACAGCGTGCTCGGAAAGGGCGAATGGGTGATGAATAATGACAAGATGGCGATCAGCGAGTACGAGAAATTGCCGGCGCAATTCAATCCCACGGAATTCGATCCGGCCCAATGGGTCGGATTGGCGAAAGCTGCGGGGATGAAGTACATCACGATCACGAGCAAGCACCACGATGGATTCGCGATGTTCGATTCAAAACTCACTGATTGGGATATCGTAGACCGCACGCCTTACAAAAAAGATGTGCTCAAATTGCTCGCCGAGGAATGCCGGAAACAGGAGATAAAGCTGTTTTTCTACCACTCACAACTCGACTGGCGCTGTCCCGATTATTTTCCGCGCGGGCGGACGGGGCTGACGGCGGGCCGACCTGAAAGCGGCGAGTGGTTCAAGTATCTCGATTTCATGGACGGCCAGCTCAAAGAACTTTTGACGAATTACGGGCCCATCGGTGGGATCTGGTTTGATGGAATGTGGGACAAGCCGGATGCTGACTGGCGGCTTGGACAGACCTACAAGCTGATTCATGATCTGCAGCCGGCGGCGCTCGTAGGATCTAATCATCACTTGAAGCCGTTCCCCGGCGAAGATTTTCAGATGTTCGAGAAGGATCTGCCCGGGCAGAAGACCTCGAGCTTCAACGAAAAGTCGGAGATCGGAGATCTGCCGCTCGAAACCTGCGAGACGATCAACGGGGCGTGGGGTTACAATGCTGATGATAAAAAGTTCAAAAGCACCAAAGATCTGATTCATTATCTCGTGCGCGCCGCCGGATACGGCGCCAACTTCTTACTCAATGTCGGCCCGATGCCTGACGGTAGAATTCAGCCAGAGTTTGCCACCCGCTTGAAAGAGGTGGGACAGTGGTTGGAGAAGAATGGAGAATCGATCTACGGCACGCGCGGCGGTCCGCTAACTCCGCGCCCGTGGGGCGTGACCACGAGAAAGGGAAATAAGGTCTATCTTCATCTTATCAATTGGCAGGACCCGGTCTTGTCGATGCCGAAAATGCCGCAGAAGGTCAAATCAGCGAAGTTTCTCAAAGACGGTAGCAAAGTCGAATTTCTCGAACACGACAAATACGGGTTCTTCGTCAGAATCCCGCAGAACGCCATAGATGAGATCGACACAATCGTTGTGCTCGAACTCGCCGGGAGCTAACCGGCATAATCAAAATAAATTGGAGGCATATATTAAATGGGTAGAGGAGATCAAAGAACCAAACGAGGCAAGATCAGCCGAGGCACAAAAGGCAAAACACGCCCGAGCCCGAGGCGAAAGCGGAGAACGAAAGCAGCCAGGAAATCGGCAACCCCCGCTAGCTAGCCGCGTCAAGCGTAGAGCAGACGAAACATACGGAATAAGCGAAACATACGATAATTATCAAGCTTTCTTCGTGGTCGCTTATTTCGCTGTTTCGTAGCCCCTATCACGTAAAATCCCTGGCATTTTTTTTCAATGACAACTCAAAAAAATAACCCGCCGTGTTTCAACGACGGGTTGATAAGGAGAGAGAAAAGTAACTGGAGGGTTCTCTCCAGACTCTAGAATGACCAAGAAAAATTAGTTCCTCTTCCTGTCGCCACCTTTTTTTCCATCCCGGGGTTTATTCTTATCTGACTTATCACCACCGCCCCTTTTGTCGCCTTTTTCTTTCGGCCGTTCACGTGGTTTATCGCGGCGTTGATCTTCATTAGGATGAGCGACTCCGGTATCGGTATGAGCGACTCCGGTAAAAACCAGCGTCATACTTAAAAAGAATATTGCGGCTATATTTTTTATTATTTTCATCATATGCTCCCCCCTGCAACATCAGTTTCGTAATTTACTGCTTCTGATTGATGAAAAGGGGCCGACTATACTACGTAACTTTTATCGCAACTTTTCTAAATCGCGACGATCTTAGCAGATATATTTAGTCATTGAGAAATTGCTGGCTCGACATTTTTGAGGGCCACGAGCCTTTAAAACCTGCGACGATAATTGAATACGCAACCTTCGTGCCAGGTAATAGATTCCCAAGACAAAGCTGTAAGTTCCAAAGAAAGTGGTATTTATATAGTCGAACGAAGAGCGGTTGGGAATTTTGCTGTTGTTTAATGTCTGATACGGTTTACTTACTCACGATTTGGGATATGTCGGTTATCGACGATCAGGGGTGAGGTCAATATGTATTGTCCAAGATGTGGTAATCATCCGGCGACGGAGCGAGTACGATTCTGTCCGAGCTGCGGGTTACGATTGGATGGGGTCTTTGAACTGCTCGTGCGGGATGGTCACCCGGCAAATTCTTTTGTGATTCCGCCGGTCAAAGAGCCGTCACCGCGTAAGCGTGGAGTAAGGCAGGGAGCCAAGATGTGTTTTTTCAGCATCGTGTCGTTCCTGCCGTTTTTAGCTTTCTGTGTTGCTGTCGATAGCGGCGTCCCGATGTTCCTGCCTGCGACCTCTTTTTTCGCCGGTATTTTTTGGATGCTCTATTACAGGCTGTTCGCGGACGAGTACGAGTTGCCGGTAAAAAATCTCCAGGCAGCTGCTCAGGTCGCGGCGCCGCCTGCCTACCGACCGCCGCCGCAATCCCTGCCGGGTTACCGGTCACCAGTAGAGCAACAACAGCAGAGCGTCGTCGAGAATACGACGCGGTCATTGGGGAGCGAATAGCGCACAATTTCGCCAACTACTGCAGTTTTCAGATGAGTATTCAGGGTTTGAGGATTGCAGAGCGCTTTTGCGTGCGGTTGCTTGCAACCGCTTTGATAGTCGATTGCTTCACTACTTGCTTACGAGACAACTGAGTACTGAGCAATTCCTCAAATAACGGTGGTTGTGGAAGGCCATTGGGTGACTCTGTGAAAATCCGGATCGCGATATCTGACTAACAATACGGTTGCAAGCAAGCAACCGCACTCCGAATGCTATTACTCAGCTGAAAACCGTTATAACTGGCGCTATGGTTTCGTGCTTCCAATCGCTTGAAACGGCCAGCGTAAACTCTGGCGTGACCAGATCAGAAAACATACGATTCCGAGCAGCAATGCGCCCAGGCTGAAAAGGACGATATTAGTCCCCGATGTAGCGAATACAAAAACCCAACCGATGAACGCTATCAAGTTGGGAATCGGATAGAGCCAGATGCGATAAGGCCGATCCATATCCTGCCTGTATCTTCTCAACATCGATACGGCAAAGATTTGCCCGATGAATTGCACAATGATCCGCGTCGCAATCAGGACATCGATTACAATCTGAAGCGACAGGAAGCTGCAGAATATCGAGATAACGCCGATCACGATCAGCGATACATAAGGGAAGTTATGCTTCGGGTGCACTCTCCCGAACATCTTAAAAAAATATCCATCGCGAGCGGCGGCGAAGGGAATACGTGAATAACCGAGTAACAACGCGAATACCGACCCGAAAGCCGTCCATAAGATCATGAGGGTCAAAATCGCCGCTATCCCTTCGCCGTAAATTCTCTCCATCATCAAAGAGACGATAAATTGTGAACCAGGCTTTTCATCTGCTGGGACAAAATCGCGCCACGACACAACCCCGATTATCGAAAAATTGATCGCGATATAAATCACCGCCACGGCGATGACGCTGATAATAATCGACCGTGGGATGGTCCGGCCGGGATTTTTCACCTCATCGCCGATATAGCAGATGTCGTAGTAGCCCAGGTAGTCGTAAACTCCCACGCGCGAAGCGGCGCCCAGCCCCAGCAAAAATCCGTAGGAGAATTTAAATGCATCCGGAGGGAAATCGAACGCGATCTTCGGATCGAAGTTCATAGCGCCGGTCAGGATCACCGCGCCGGTTGTCAGGAGCGTACCGATCCACAGGCTGACTGTGATCTTGCCGATATGCGTGATCCGGCGATAGAGCAAGGCAATATTTAACAGCCCGATGACGACTGCGACCATTGTCGGGCCATAAGACGGCATGTCCTTCCAAAGATAGCCCATGTAAGAGGCGAAACCGATGTAGCCGGATGCGATCTCGAGCGGCCCGCTCAATATGAACTGCCAGATGAAGAGAAAGGCTATCAGTCTCCCGAAAGTCTCCCTTCCGAAACCTTCGCGCAGGTAGAGATAGCTCCCGCCGGATCCTGGCATCGCAGCTCCGAGCTCGCTCCATACCATTCCATCGGGAATAACGATCAGGACCGCGATGATCCAGCCGAGCATCGACTGAGGACCGCCCAGCGCAGACATCAGAAGCGGGATCGTGATGAACGGGCCGATCCCGATCATATTCGACATATTGAGAGCGGTCGCCTGAAGGGTACTGAAATGCCGTATCAGGTGTGGTGAGTTGTCGGAATTTTTCTGATTGTCCATTGCAGCACGAAGAAAGTCGAAAAAGAAATTATAGGGCGCAAAGAATATCCGGAATGATCGCGATCATGTCAAGAAAAACTCAGTGAAGTAAGGCAAAACCCGCAGCCGCAGAGGAGGGAGAGTTTAATGATTCCTCGATTTTTTTACTACCTCTCGCATCCGTCCCCTCGCCCGCGGTGACCGGCTTTCTTCCATAAACCTTGACACTTACCCCAGTACTGAGTTTTGATTGCCCGCACTGATCAGGGGGGGAAGATTATGAAACCGACACGTCGAAACGTTTTGCGCAGCGGTCTCGGGATTGCTGCGATGATGGGCGCACCTGACATCTTGATTGCCGGGGATAAATCGGCTCATTCGGAGATCGATCAACCTATGAGAGAGGGAGCTAATGGATTGACAAAAGGAGACATTACGACACCAGCCTTGATTCTCGATCTCGACCTGCTCGAAGCGAACATCGAAAAAATGTCCAAACACGCGAAGGCGTCGAAGATCGATCTGCGGCCGCATGGGAAAACGCACAAGTGTCCGGAGATCGCGCTTCGCCAGATCAAGGCGGGAGCGATTGGTCTCAGCGTGGCGACGATCAGGGAGGCCGAGGCGATGTCAGCCTCAGGTGTGAAAGGTCTGCTGATAACTTCGGAGTTGGTTGGCAAGCCCAAGATAGAACGACTCATAAAACTGGCGCGCAGGGCGACGGATACGATTGCGGTAGTCGATAATCCCGCCCACGCTCAGCAACTGAGCGAAGCGGCTGCTGCTGCCCGCATAAATTTAAATCTTTTGCTCGATGTCGACCCGGGCGGTAGACGCACCGGCGTCCAGCCCGGCGACGCCGCGGTCTCATTGGCGGAGAAGATAATTAAACTGCCTAACCTCAGGCTTCGCGGAATTCACGGCTATTCCGGAGCTTCGGCGCATGTCAGCGGGTTCGAGGAGCGTAAGAATCATTCGATCAAGGTCATGACGCCGATTATCGAGACCTTCACGCGCCTCAAGAAAATGGGTTTGCCGATGGAGATCATGTCCGGTGCAAGCACAGGCACATACAACATCGACACCGGACTCGAAGGGATGACTGAATTACAGGTCGGTATCCTATGTCTTTATGGATGTCGAGTATCGCGGCATCGGTGGTAAAGGCGGGGCGGTTTATGACGACTTCGCGCCGTCGCTTACGGTTATGGCGACGGTTATCAGTAAGAATTATCCGGATCGTGCGACGATCGACGCCGGCATCAAAGCATTCGCGACCGATCGTGTGAAGCTCACTCCCGAGATCCGGGGAATCGATGGTGTCACGATGGGTTATGGAGGCGACGAACACGGTATTCTGACGCTCAATAATCCCGGACGCGATCTCAAGATCGGAGACCGCGTCGAATTTATCGCGCCGCATTGCGATCCCAACGTGAATTTGTACGACCGCATTTATTGCGTGCGAGGCGATAAAGTGATCGATATATGGCGTACCGTAGGGCGATATGGTGATTAATACAGAAAAAGAGCGACTGACCGTCGCATTTCAGGGCGAGCAACCTTCCTTGCCGGCAGGGGTCAGCGCGATCGGCGTTGGCTCTTTCAACTCCGGGTCGGCGATTCGTATTCTGCTTGAAATCTGGAAGACCGACTATCTGCTGGTTTTATTGCCGGGCGTGCCGTTAAAAGGGGGCGAGGGGGCGCTGGAGAGACTGGTCCGGGTTGCTGATGACACGGGCGCCGGAATGATCTATTGCGATTTTTCCGAAGAGAATGGAGATCAGCTGGTCGATCACCCGCTGATCGATTATCAACCCGGCAGCATCCGCGATAACTTCGATTTCGGCTCGGTGTTGTTCTTTTCGCGCGATCAGGTCCTTAGGGCATTGCAGCAGCACGGCGAGGTCCCCCGGGATTTGAATTGGGGAGGGCTTTACGATCTACGTCTCAAGCTTTCCATTGATTCGTCTATTATTCGCCTACCGGAGCCGCTCTATACGCGGTCTGCCGCTCCTCAGAATGGGGGCGGCGAAAAAATTTTCGATTATGTGGACCCTCGTAATCGCGATTATCAAATTGAGATGGAGCGAATCGCGACCGGACACCTCAAGCGCATAGGCGCTTATATCGAGCCTGATTTCGCGCGTGTTCCGGAAACATCTGAGAGATTTCCAGTGAAGGCTAGCGTCATCATCCCGGTGCGCAACCGGGTAAAGACGATTGCCGATGCGGTCAAAAGCGCGCTCAACCAGCGAACCGAATTTCCGTTCAATGTCATCGTCGTCGATAACCACTCGACCGATGGCACATCGTATATCTTGCAGAAGCTTGCGGCATACGATGCGAAGTTGATTCCCATCGTCCCGGAGCGCAGCGATCTCGGCATTGGCGGCTGCTGGAACGAGGCGATCTACTCGGAGCATTGCGGACGGTACGTGGTACAGCTCGATTCCGATGATATTTATGCGGATAACGACGTTCTCGCTCGCATCGTCAATGAGTTTGAACGGGGGCGTTACGCCATGGTCATCGGCTCATATACGATCGTAGATTTTGATATGAACGAGTTGCCTCCGGGGTTGATCGATCATCGCGAGTGGACGCGCGAGAACGGTCACAACAATGCGCTGCGAATCAACGGCCTCGGCGCTCCCCGGGCTTTCGACATGACCGTGTTGCGCGAGATAGGGTTACCGAATGTGAGTTATGGAGAAGATTACGCCGTCGCCCTGCGCATCAGCCGTGAGTATGAGATCGGGAGGATTTACGACTCGATCTATTACGCGCGCCGCTGGTCGGGCAATTCGGACAACGTGCTGCCGCAGGCGACGATGAATCGCTATGACGCCTACAAGGATCGGTTGCGCACGATTGAGATTCTCGCCCGTCAAAAAATCAACTCGGATAAGCGGGGGCGTACCAGATGACCTGGGATGACCGAATTCTCGGCGACGCCGATCTCAAGCCATTTCAGCAAAAAGAGAAGAGTTTTGGCGCGCGCGTGCGTGGCCTGGTTGCGCAGCAACTTGAGACGTGGCCGATGCTCCGTGACGGCACCGCAGGTTTGGCCGAAGTCCGATACAAAAAACTGTCGGTGCGCGGATCCGATGTGCTGGCGCAGTTCAATCCGAAGCGCATCATCAGTACCACGGCGCGCGTCGATTCCGCGACGATCGGGCAGCGTCCGTGTTTTCTCTGTCCCGCAAACCTACCGCCGGAAGAGAAGGGAATTGAATTCGGCGAAGACTTGATCGTCTTGTGCAACCCCTTTCCGGTCCTGCGCGATCATCTGGTCGCTACCGCGCGCCGGCACATTCCGCAAGCGATTGAAGGAAACTTCAGCGTGCTGCTCGATCTAAGCCGGGAGCTGGGAGAGGAATGGTTCACGGTTTACAACGGACCGAAATGCGGCGCCTCGGCCCCCGATCATCTGCATTTTCAGGCCTGCTCGCGCGAGATTCTGCCCATTATCAATGACATCGATCGCTGGGACCGGAAGCCCTTCCATACCAGTTCAGCAGTCGAGTCTTTCACGCTTCGGAAGTATCGCGTTAATTCGATAATCGGACGCAGCAGCGAGCGCGAAACTCTGATCGGCTGGTTCGATGGCGTGCTCAGACGGTTAGCGGGAGATGGCGACGAAGAGCCAATGATCAATCTGATCGTCACCTGTGATGAAAAAGCGGTATGGACAGTGATCGTCTTCCCGCGGAGCCGGCATCGGCCATCCTGTTATTATGCCGAGGGAGATGCAATGCTGACGGTCAGCCCGGCGGCGATCGACCTCGGCGGAGTCCTGGTCGTGCCGCAAGCCGATCACTTCGAACGCATCAGCGCGCAGGATGTCGAGCAAATTTATACTGAAGTGACATCTGAGATTGAATTTGGAATTTGAGATAAGGACGAAAATCAAAACCTCAAATTCCCTGACCGCAGAGGATTTTGTGGGCGCTTCGTTACGGAGCGCTGAAGGCGCGCCAGATAATAGCCATGGGGTTCACCCCTGTCAAACCAGCAAATTTAAAATATAAAATTTAAAATTCCAGATCTGCCCTCTGTGGCTGGAGTTCTCTCCTGGACATTCTTGTATGGGATCAAAATTACAGATGATCGACCGCGAGCCATCGATCTCGATCGGATTGATGACCGGCGTTCAAAAAGTAAACTTCGAGTTGAAAGGCAAGTTTGCCGGCAGCGATGGCGCACAATTTAATGCTGGAAGTTATCGCGCGACGGTGGATTCTACTTCGATTGAAATAAGCGATTCCATCGGTAACCGGCTCGGCGTGTTTCCAGATTTTCAATGGGCGCCGGCCGATCCCGGTTTTTCCTTCGTAATTCACGACGTCCTGATCGGCATCGATTTTCACTGGGAGCGAAAAGAGGCCGAGGAGTTTCAAGGCAGGCTTCGAATCAAACTCGATTCGACCGCTGCTTCCTTGATCGTCATTAACGAAATCGCGGTTGAATCGTATCTGATCAGTGTGAT
This sequence comes from uncultured Acidobacteriota bacterium, assembly GCA_963796275.1. GTDB lineage: Bacteria > Acidobacteriota > Blastocatellia > RBC074 > RBC074 > JAKEHZ01. The sequence continues at coordinate 1,373,883 of CAWCKY010000006.1, forward strand.
CTCCTCCGAGATGAGCGCGGGCGCCCATCCCGAGTTGCTCAAGGCTCATTCGATAATTTCGCGGAGCTGGCTGTTGGCCCAGCTGGAGCAATGGAAAGGCCCACACCAGACGGCATCAGTTTCAGCGCAGCTTAGCCGCGATCCGAATCTATTGATTCGCTGGTATGATCGGGAAAATCATGCAGAGTTTGATATCTGTGCATATGATCATTGCCAGCGTTATCACGGGATCACCAAAGCCACTTCGCCGTCGGTATTCGAGGCTGTTCGATCGACTCACGGCCAGGTGCTGGCTTACGATGGGATGCTTTGTGATGCGCGTTATTCGAAATCATGCGGCGGCATGACTGAAAGCTATTCGGCCGCCTGGAATGATGAGGAGGTCCCTTACCTGGCGGTCTCCTATGACGGTGAATCATTTCCCGTCGGATATAATTTGCCGTTGAGCGATGAGACTAATGCCGACGCGTGGATCCGCAATTCCCCACCCGCATTCTGTAACACAAACGATCGAAATATCCTGAATAAGATTCTCCCTGATTTCGATCAGGAGACAACTGATTTCTATCGGTGGCGGGTGGTCTTAAAACAGGAAGGTTTGCAGGAATTGCTGCGCAAAAAGCTCGGGGTCGATTTCGGCGCCATCCTGCGTCTCGACCCGGTAGAGCGCGGCAGGTCGGGACGGATCGTCAAATTGATGATCGCGGGTGAACGGAAAACGATGATCGTCGGTAAGGAGCTTGAGATCAGGCGGGCGCTTTCCCCCTCTCACCTTTACAGTTCGGCCTTCGTGGTAGAGAGCGGCGAAGATCATCCGCCATCGCATTTCACCTTGATCGGAGCGGGGTGGGGCCACGGCGTTGGCCTTTGTCAGATCGGTGCGGCGTTGATGGCGGAGCGGGGGTATAATAACAGGGAGATTCTGGCACATTATTATCGCGGGACTGAGCTGCAAACGCTTTATCAGGGCGATGAGTGAGAAAATTCAGGACCGAGGAATTGTTCTTCCTAAATCCCTGAACGAATTTTGCAGACCTTCTGTCGTTTGGAGTTCCGCGTTTACGCGGTCTTCTCCGCGGCTGGAGTTACGTTTGGCACAGGGGTAATTAATCAATAAGAATAATGACGAGCGATTTCTATCAAGTCGGATTGATAGATCGCCGGCGGTTACTTGCGGATGTGGGATTCTTCCGAAATGATCTGCGCATCTGGGCTCATCCGGACGGGCGTGCTGTCGGCGAAGGCATAGCGTCCGCATTGACTGACGATGCATTCTATCGTTTCCTGAAGATCGATTTGCCGGTGAGAGCGGTTGACGAAGACGGACAAATAGACGAATCTTATCCTGAAAACGGAAACTCAAAGACGGGAACTAAGCACTCTACAATTTAATATCGTAATCTTCCCCCGGTGCACCCGGAAAATATTCAGTGGAGGCAACTTTGAGAAGAACTGCTGCACTGCTAACGCTGTTATTCTGTCTATTGCTCATCGTTTCTTCTGCCCAGAGCCAGCGGTTTCCCTCGCGTGAGGAATTCAGACGTCCCAGGAACATGCCCAATGGTTCGAACAATATTGGCGAGTTCACCTTTGCGCGGCTGCGTTATGGTTCGGGGGTTTCCGCCTCCCGTTTTTATCGCCGGTCTCGCTGGGACACCGATCATCCGAAAGCCGACGAGCAATTCATCTATGGGTTGCGCAGTTGGGTTCGCAGCGGTCTCCGGATATCGGATGAACCTACAACCGTTTCACCTGAAGAGAAGGAAATTTTCCAGCTCCCATTCATCTATATTGTCGAGCCGGGATATATGGAGCTATCAACAGAAGACGCGGCCAACCTGCGCGAATATCTGCTCCGAGGCGGGTTTCTGATGCTCGACGACTTCTGGGGCACATGGGAGTGGGAGAATGTGCGCGAGCAGATGCACAAAGTCTTTCCCGAATATCAGATCCGTAATCTCCCGCTCGATCATCCGGTCTTTCACTGCTATTTCGACATCGACGAAGTGCTTCAGGTTCCTCAAGTCGGTTATATTAACAGCGGCATAACATACGAACGGGACGGATATGTGCCTTACTACATGGGCATCAGTGACGAGAATGACCGGTTGATGGTCTTCATCGCGCGCAATGCCGACAATGGCGATGCATGGGAGTGGATCGATTTACCGCAATATCCGCTGAAGTACGGGCTGGGTGCTTACCGTCTGGGGATGAATGTGATCGTTTATGCCATGACTCACTAAACCGAGGAACTGGATAATTGATAGTTGATAATTCAAATATTCTGAAGCAACAATTATTACGAACTATCAACTATTAATTATCCAGTTCCCCAGTTGCTCTCTCTTTATTCGAGCGGTAGAGAAGTAACGAGCGAGAATCTGTAATTAAAGGCTAGGTTTCGATCCCACGTTATTCCGCCATTGACCGATGTATGTGACATACTCGGTGTCGGTCCGGTACTACTCAAGCCAATGAGGGGGGGCTGCCCGTTGGCCCCGGGATAAGGTATTGTAGTGGGAACCTGAAGGACGATGAATAGATTCTGAATACTGCCATCGGCAATCCCATTCTGCACTTTCCGGCCTAATGACCACGGGTTCTTGAAATAGAATGGCGCCAGATCGCCATCCTGCCCGACAAATCCGTTTTTTACCTCCAGCGGGTTGGCCAGATCGATCGACACGGTATTGTCCGGATTTTCCACACCAGTCGTCAGCATCGCTTTCGCGTAGACCGGAACGGTCGAAGCGTCAAAGACATTGGTATCGAAAGCCACACCCTGAATCAATATCTCACCGCCGGGATTGATCGCAGTGATCTGTGATGCCTTTATCTGCATAGCAAACAGTGTCCCTGGCTGAAGATTGAGGAAGCCAATCCCGTTTAGCGGTCCAAAGTTATTGATATTGATCGAGTCGGCGGTGACGATATCGATGCCGGACCGCGTCAACCCGAGTATAGAGAGGATAGGTTTACGTTGACTGAGCTTGAATTCCCGCGCATCCTCCAAAACTCCGTTGTGAAATTCCTCATTGAAGTTCTGTTGTCCAAAGATGGTGCCTAACTGTGTTGTGAGGCCGACTGAGGTGGCAGGCACCGGCGAGCCGTCCACCGGTTGTGCCCCCACCGCGTAGAGACCCGTGGGAACCGGGATCACATAGTTGCCGTTGAGAATGTGAAAGGCCGGGTCATTTAGAATACCCAAGCCGCCCGTCGCTGGATTGTAAAGAACCTGGGTAGTGCCGCTGAAGCCGCTGGCGACGACATCATCGGTCAGATACTTAACGGCGAACACATTACCGCCGGCGATCGGTTGATTCAGTACGCCGTGCCGTAGTTCGCCTTTGAGCAGACCATATCTCAATTTGAATGGGATATCGCCCGACCGGATCGCCGCGGGTCCGGATGAAGCCGTGCCTTCGGGATAGAAGTAAGAGCTCCAGGCGATATCATCCGAGCTCAATGTACGCTGCGCAAGCTCGGCGACCGGATCACCGGTGTCGATGAAGGGAAACATGGTCGCCCCATTACCATCATCGTCATCGAGTTGATTTTCGAGCGTGTGAGAGAGGCCGTGAGAGTGACCGAACTCGTGAACGGCGACCGCAAAAAGATCGACTGAACGCCCGATCACGTCCGCATCCGCATCGGCGGTTGTAAATCGGAAGCCGAAGGTCGCATTCGGGTTAAAAGTAATATCGTTGTCCAGAATGCTGCCGGCCTTATAGAAGCCCGCGGGAAATTCTATGTCGCCGTCTTTGTCGACATCGGTGGTGACGCTGATGTCGTCGGAGACATCGGAGTCACCGTCGCCGTCGATATCGTCTCCGTCGGCCATTTCGGTGTCCGCTATCAAACTGACCGAGGGCGATGAGGCGATTGCCATAAAGGTGTTCGGGGCACGGAACGTCACCTCATTGACGAAATCGAATCCGGCAAACCCGGTATTCCCGGTCGTTCCGGTGATCCGCATATCGATGAACGAGGTTGGTATCCTGTTCCAGGCATCGAAGGCAGCCTGAAAGGTCGCCCGCGCAGCATCCGCTGATAAGAACGGCGCACCGAGCGGGTTGGGGATGGGGTCCAGCGAGTTATTCATGCTGTATTTCACGGGGATGGATCGTGAATCCCATTTATAACCGATCACTCGCGCGGCGATCTGGCCTGGTATCGGTGACGGGACATTGCCCGTTATGTCAATGGTCTCGAGGGCGCCGCCCGCTGGAACCGAGGCCGCATTCGCTAGCAGTAAGCAGACGATGAGGCAAAATGAAAGAGTTTTTCTTTGCATAACTTTCTCCTTGTCGATTCGATGATGAAAACCTATGGCTATAAGTGAACGGCTGTTATTGCAGGTAACCTTTGATCCTCTCCTTGAATTCCGACAAGGGGGTCAGTTGTTGTTGTCCACGCATGACTCCAACAGCTCTGTTGATACGCATTTTGCTCGGGTCGCGTGAGACCATATCCTGACCTGCATCATTCTTGACAATGGAGAATTTACCCTGCGCGTATCCCATCACAGCATAGGCGTTCGCGGTGGTGTCCGCTGGCGTAAGGAAAAGAAATACATTCTCTTGCGGCTGGATCGTCGGTGCGCCCGGATAGTTCATGGCTATGGGGTGTTTTCGATTCGAATCGATGCCACCGGGTAAAGCCACTGTGACAGTCGAAGCCGAGCCTTTGATAGCATCGCTTACCGAGATTGTTGCCAGGGTGACCAACCTGCGCCCCTCAACCCACGTGCTGCGGGTCTCGGTACACTGACCCATGATGATCAGTTCTGAACGCTGCGTCATGTCTTGCATCGTTAGATCGGTTGACGTGGTAACTGATGCCATCTGATCTGGCTGTTGCTGATTGATCGCCCGGCTCGTTCGTAGGCTCGCAACGACGAAGGCGATCAGGAGAGAACAACAGACAGCAAGAACCGCTTTTTTCATTATTTACACTCCTTTGTTATGATCCGGTATGGAATTTTGATGTTTCAACTGGAATACGTATGGGCTGTATATATCAGTTTTCGGGAAGCCGGTGAGGGCTTTGTGAGGGTGTTCCCGCCTGCATTTTATATAATTAAGCGCGCGTTTTTACAATGGAGATCAGACCTGAGGCACAAGTCCGGATAGATTTCTTTAAACTACGAATTTATACCCGACCCGATGTACTGTAATGATGTGCCTGGGATCGCTTGGCGTCTCTTCGATCTTTTGTCTCAGTTTTGCGATGTGCATATCGACTGTGCGAGTGAGCGGGAAACTGCCGTAGCCCCAAACCGAATCGAGAAGCTGGTCGCGCGTGATAACCTCGCCGCGGTGCTCAATGAAGAACCTGAGGATATTGAACTCGCGCGGAGACATCTCCAGAGGGACGCCTCCCTTTGTCACCTCGAACTTCTTGAAATTGACGGCCACATCTCCGAAGCGGAAATCATCAGTAGTTTCCGCTTGACGGTTCGTGCGGCGGAGCAGCGCTTCGACGCGAGCCATCAGTTCCATAAAGCTGAATGGTTTGGTGACATAATCGTCCGCTCCTATCTTCAGTCCGACGACTTTGTCAATTTCCTGACCGCGAGCCGTCGAGCATGATGATCGGTGTGGCGTTGCCCGTGTTGCGCAGTTGTTTGCAGACATCGAAACCGCTCACCTTGGGTAGCATGACGTCGAGGATGATCAGATCGAGTTCTCTCTCCCCGGCCATTTTCAGGCCGGCGAGGCCGTCACGCGCTACCTGCACGGCATAGCCTTCGTACTCGAATCCGTCGCGCAGCGCGACCGCCATCGCCTGGTCGTCTTCTACTATCAATACTTTTCCGGTCATCTCAATTCCTGGTTTCACCCCCGATTGATATTCCGCGGTCGAGAATCTCCACCTCGGTGGCCACTTTCTTGTCTTTTTCCCGGCCGTCTAGTGCGGGCAAATAGATGGTGAACGTACTGCCTTTTCCCGGCTCGCTTTCCACCGACACCCGTCCGTGATGCGCTTCGACGACGTGTTTCACGATAGATAGACCGAGGCCGCTGCCCTTAACATCGTGCACCAAACAATTTCCCACGCGATAGAACTTCTCAAATACTTTCCCGCAGTCTTCCCGTTCGATGCCGATCCCGCGGTCGCTTACGGCGATGGTAACGAAACCGGCTTCCTGGCCCAACCTGACGCTGATCTCCTTCGATTCGCCGGAATATTTCGCCGCGTTATCGAGAAGGTTGATGAGCGCCTGCGCGATGGCATTCGAATCTATCACGACGGGTGTCAATCGCTTCTCGGGTTTCCGGAATTCGATGGTAAATCCGTTCTGCTCGAGTATGACATCGAAGGTCTTGAGCGTGTCGGCGACGACCTGTTCGACGTCCGCCTCTTCGAACTGATATGTTTTCTGACCCGATTCGATTTTTGAGAAATCGAGGATGTTGTTGATCAATTGGGTCAGGCGCCGGCTCTCGGTTTCGATGTATTCGCCATATTCGTGTACCTTGACCTGCTCTTTGATGCGCCCCAGTTTGAGAAATTCGCCGAAGACGCGGATGGAAGCGAGCGGCGTTCGCAGCTCGTGCGACACATTTGAGACGAAGTCCGCTTTCATCTGCGAGAGCTTCATCGCGCGCGATGCCGCGCGCAGCGTGAGAATGATGCCTCCGATCAATACCAGTGCGGTCAGGATCGAAAAGGAGAGATTCTGGAGAAAATATTGGCGACCCCGGTACGCCTCGGTCATATTTCGCATGCGCATGCCCAGATAGGAATCGGTAAAGATGAACGGAAGCATCACACCGACTTCCAGAGGCTTTCCTTCGAAAGGCTGGCTCGTATAGATCAGTTCGTTGTCGTGATTAGTGACCGTGACTACGACATCACCGTGATCGTCGGGGAACCAGCTCTGTTTGGTCTCCTTGATCGCGGCAGCCAGGTAATCATCGAAAAACACGCGTTTATCGATGAACATCCCGGCAACTCCGACGATGCGTGATCTTTCATCGACAATCGGTTTCACGATAATTCGATTGTGCGAATCTCGTTCGTCCACGGTGAGCCGGATCGATTTGGGGTTCGGGTGGGCGCCGGTCATGATCATGACTATCCAATTGGCCGCCGCCGCCTGTGCTGCATGATATTCCGCATCGCTCGGTAGAATTATCGAGCAGGAGGTCGGGTTATAGAAACCTGTTATCGCATAGCGCGGAACGCGCGGCCCGGCCGCATTCCCGACAAAATAGAGACGCGCGCCTTTGAACGGGTGGTTGGCGAAGTGTGCGACGATCTGATCGAAATCGAATGCGTCTGCGTTGTAATTGAAATCCGGGTTGGGGTACTGGTGATGGAACGCAGTAGCTGGCACATTGAGAACTTCGTTGGCCTTATCCTCATAGAATGTTGTGATGATATCGCTCACTTCGTAAAGGTATTTACGCATATGGGATCTGTGCTTTTCGGGTATCGTAAATTGAAGTTGCAAGAGCGATTTGTATTGCAGCCAGAGGTGTGTGGAGAGGGGAATAGCGACAGCCACCAATCCCACCCAAAGAGCGTGTCGGCGTAAAAACTCCTTGAGCTTTGACATTTCTCCTCTAGCGAGCGCCGATAAGCGCAGCTTTTATGACCCGACGGCGCAAGCCCGCAAGCCGGTTGTTCTGCCTACCGCGCACATTTCTTTGTGCGAGCCCGTCCAAAAACAGGAACGGTCACATAACCCATTGATGTATACAAGTATACATCGAATCAAACATCCGCAGCTGAGCTGGCGTCACCCGATTTTACAGAACGTTTACATCTTTTACCTGATTTTACCGGGGTTTGACGACATTTACCAAAACTATTGCCATACTATAAATACACAATAAACAAGATATGGAGAAGGAACAACAAGGAGGAAGAGTCCAGGATGGGAAGCGAAGCTATCGGTCAAAATGCGCCGGCATATCAACCGCGTCCGGCGTTAACTCTCGTTGATAGCCAGCGGGTCGTCTCATATGAAAGCTATGAGTGTTTCGCCGGTGTCAGCACCAATGTTGCAGATCTGAAAACGTTCATAGGCGTGCATGCCGCTCAGTTGCATCCGGTCCTCGTCATCGGCGAACGCGGCTTGCGGCAGGAACAGGCGGCGCGGGTATTGCATCAGGCGAGCGCGCAATGGGCGCAGCCTTTCTTCGCGGTCAATGCCCACGGGCTGAGCGCTGAAGCGTTGCATAATTTGTTATTCGGTCCGCAGGGCATGATCGAAAACGTCAAACGCGGAACGATCTATATCAATGAACTGACGTGTTTGCCGCTTCTGTTGCAGCAACGCTTCGCCGTATACCTGGAGGAACAACGATGGCGAGAACGCGGAGCGCAACCTGCGCAACAAAGGCTGGTCTTCGCTTCCGAGTGGAACCCGTCCGACAGATCGGCTGAAAACCGCATCGCTTACGGCCTCATAGAGATGCTTCGCCCGTTCAGCTTCACTATCAGGCCCCTGCGAGAACGCGGAGAGGATATCCCTTATCTGGCGAAGCTCCTGGTGACGCGGATTTCTCAACGCATGAAAAAAGGCGTCCACGAGCTGACCCAGGGAGCCATCGATGCGCTTATGGAATATCAGTGGTCCGAGAATATCGATGAGCTCGAGGCGGCGCTCGAGGGAGCCATTGCCATTCTGCCGCCGCAGCAGATCGATGAATCCGTGCTGCCGCCGCGCATCAGGTATGCTCGACTGAAATCAATTCCGCCGGACGGTGTCGATCTGCCTCAGATCGTCGATGAATACGAGCGCGAACTCATCGCCACGGCGTTGCGACAGAGCGGGGGAAGCCAGACGAAAGCCTCGAAGCTGCTCGGGCTGCGCGTGCAGACCTTAAATATGAAGCTCAAACGGTATGCAGATCAGGCGAGGCCCTTGCTCTGAAGGATCTGAAGGATATGAATGCTCTGAATGCTCTTAACCGGGCCGCAGTCGCCGCAGGCATCGTGGCAATTGCAGGAGATCACGGTCGGGCAAGCTGATTTATGGTTTGCCGCCGCGGTGCCTGCGAGGGCTGCGGCCCCCTATCATTTATCATTTTACATTTGTCATATTATATTTTTCATTGAAGAAGCTGCATATCTTCAATGAAAAATGTAAAATTACAAATGTAAAATGATAAATGATAACAATCTTTTCCCACACTTAATCGTAGTATTCCAATCCCAGATGGGTAATCAGCTCCTCGCCACGCAGATGCCGCAACGTATTCTTCAATTTCATCAACTGGATGAAGAGATCGTGTTCCGGATAAAGCTGCGGCGCACACATCGGGCTCTTGAAGTAGAATGATAGCCACTCCTGTATTCCCCTCATTCCAACGCGCTGAGCCAGATCCATGAAGAGAGCCAGATCGAGCACAATTGGCGCAGCCAGGATCGAGTCGCGGCAGAGGAAATCGATCTTTATCTGCATTGGGTAGCCCAGCCATCCGAAAATATCGATATTGTCCCATCCCTCTTTGTTGTCACCGCGCGGCGGATAATAGTTGATTCGGACGAGATGCGAGAAGTCGCCGTAGAGAGTGGGATAGACTTGAGGTTGAAGGATGTATTCGAGCACCGAAAGCTTCGATTCCTCTTTGGTCTTGAATGAGCCGGGATCGTCGAGCACCTCCCCGTCGCGGTTCCCCAGGATATTGGTTGAATACCATCCGTGCAGGCCCAACATCCGCGCTTTCAGGCCGGGCGCCAGGATCGTCTTCATAAGGGTCTGGCCGGTTTTAAAATCCTTCCCGCAGATCGGCAGGTTTTCTTTCTCCGCCAGATCGGTCAGAGCCGGAATGTCAACTGTCAGGTTCGGCGCGCCATTGGCGAAACCCACGCCGGATTTGAGCGCGGCGTAAGCATAGATCATAGATGGGGCAATCGCCTTATGGTTCTCACGCATCGCCTTTTCAAATGCGTCGAGCGACTTATGAACCGCGTGCTGCTTGATAAAGACTTCGGTCGACCCGCACCAGTATCATGACCATCCGCGAGCACCTGTTCTTCTTCTTGAACTGAGCGATGTCTTCCATCAACTGCCGGGCCAGGTCCATCTTATTCTTGCCCTTCTTGACATGCGTTCCGCTCAGGCGTTTGACATAATCTTGCTCGAAGACGGCGGGCATCGGCTTGATCTTCGAGAGCTGCGACTTGAGTTGGACGAGCAGCTCCTTCTCGATGACGCCCGCCTGCATTGCGGCGTCGTAACAGTTCTCTTCGAAAATGTCCCAGGCGCCGAAGACCAGATCATCGATCTCAGCGAGCGGGACGAAATCTTTGATGAGTGGCGAACGGCCGTCTGTGCGCTTACCGAGACGGATCGTGCCCATCTGTGTGAGACTTCCAATAGGTTTCGCCAGGCCCTTGCGTAGTGCCTCGATGCCGGCGATGAAAGTGGTTGTCACTGCGCCCATTCCGACAAGCAGAACGCCCAGTTTGCCCTTCGGTTCAGTTACAGGTGCGCCTTTTTCGAACATTTTGAATGCTCCTTGGAAAATAGTTGGGAATACCGCCTTTAGTCGACTGAACTCTAACCGCCTGAAGGCAAAACTCCGAATGCGTTTTCAATATTTCAAGGCTTCGTGCTCCTTGAAATATTGATTTTGTTTGACAGGATCTATAAAACGGGATTTATAGGAATATTTATAGATATAATACATTGAACAAATATTGAGAAAATCTGTAACGCCTCTATAAACGCCTAAATCCTGCCTAAATTGTCATTTACTCAGGGCCATTCCAGTTGGTATGGATGATTCCTGAGGTTGAGAATGTTAAGCAGATTAGCGGTGGGCTAAAAAAATGTCTTGCGTGATCTTGCCGAATATTGTCGCTGATTTGCTTTCGGCTTCTTGCAATCGGCATGCGAACCGGTAAAATAACCGCTCAGTCATCCAAGTGGCTGAGATCATAGATTCATCCGAGAAATCGCGATCAGAATCGAGGAAGGAGAAGCTGTAATGGCTGTCTATATTATTTGTGAACCATGCATCGGCACAAAAGATACCGCGTGCGTTGACGTTTGCCCGGTAGACTGCATTCATCCGCGCAAGGATGAGCCGGATTTCGAATCGATAAATCACCTCTATATCAATCCGGATGAGTGCATCGATTGCGGCGCGTGTCAGCCCGCATGTCCAGTTGAAGCGATTTATCGCGATGAAGACGTGCCCGAGCAGTGGCGGAATTATATTCAGATCAACGCCGATCACTTTAAATAGTGATCATTTATTTAAGCCAGAAAAAAGGCAAAAAGGGCAAGAGGCTGAATAATCGCCTTTTGCTCCTTTTTGCCCTTTTTATTTCCGGCCTTGACGTCGATCAGGGCTTTGATGATTTTTCCGTCTGAATCGGATCCTTCAACTTCTCTTTCTCGGCCTCGACATTGAAACGTTTATAATTGCCGTAATCGATCGCCACATTGAAGTCGATGCCTTTCACGAGGAAGACTTTGATGCCTAAATTGAGGTCCGCCCGGGTCGGCAGCCATATTTCGTCGTTAACGCGGTCCTGTTCGATCACAAACGATCCACCCTCTTTCAGCGAGGCGACCAATCCGCCGCCTATTTTGTACGGCTCGACCAGACGCGCTTCGACGCGCGCGACCTGTTTGCCCTCCACATCGACCCAGAGTGCGCCCGCCATCTTGCCGAAAATCTTTTCGTAGTCTTTCTGCGGTTTGTATCCGGGCAACGGCTCGTAATCGAAAACGATCACATCGCGGTTCCGGTAACGTTCGCGCCGCGGATTGACCAGCTTCGACGCACGCAATACGTCCGCGATTGAAGGACGGCGGTTGCGATCGAATTCTTCATCCTCGGGATTTTCCGCTGAGGAGGCTTGAGCCTTCTTCTTCTCCTTCTCGGCTTCCTTCTTCTCGATTTCACGGATCCGTTTTTCGACGCGTTTATTCTCGTCGGCTACCTCATCGGGCGTCAGCTGTTTTCCGTTCTTCGCGATAATCCGTCGAATACGGTTCCCTTTGTAGAACGTCAATTCACGAGTTTCGGTCTCCTTCTCGCGCAGCTGACCCTTCGAATCGAGCGATCGCTTCGTGACATTCTCCGTGTATGTATAGTTCTCGAGAATCCGTTCAATCTCATCCTCATTCTGCCCGACCTCTTTGATCAGTGCCTGAATGTCGGGCAGCGGCTCGCTCGAAACTTGCGGGAAGTCGAACATCGAGCGGTTGAGATTGGCGTTGTGTTCGATCTGATCGAGTTTGATCTCGTATGCGTCTTCGCCTAAAGCTACCGAAATCGCATACGGCTCCATCACTCCGTCAACGGAACGGTAATCGGAGTAATCGCATGTCCTGATTAACTCGCCGGCCGGAATCTCATCTCGCATCAGGAGCCCGGATGCTGCATCGAAATGCATTTTGATCTTCACATTTTTGACAGTCGTCAAAATAAGAGAATTCGCGGTTTTCCCGTTGATCTCCGTCTTACCCGCAAAAGTGAGTTTCGATTTATCCTTTTTGTAATCTAGCCAGAGATTATTCCGCCATCTCGCTTCCGCTTGAAAATCGCGGCTGTCCGCGCCGGTCAGAGTTCTCAGGCCGTCGCGCGAATCGCGCACCCACGCCGATTTGCCGTTGTACCCTGAGCTGATTTCCAGACCGCGAATGTCATAGGCGTTGGTATAGAGATTCGGTCGCAACGATGCGGCTTGAAAGCCGCCGCTTTCTCCACTCCTGGAGTTCACGATCCTGCCTTTGGCTTGCCGCGATTTGATGCTCCTTTGCGCTTTTTCACCGCCCATCGCTTTCGCGGCCTGTTTGACGATTTTGTCGGCTGACTGGGCCGATGCTGTGATCGCGCTCAAGATAAAAATTGCCAAACAAAAGATCGCAATTGAGAATGGGTTCGGGGTGATTGCACAAAGGGTTCGGAATTGCCTCATCGATTACTCCTGCTTAATTGCTTTGTTACCAGGGGGCTAAAAGTATACGAAATAAAACAGAAAAAGATCTAAAAGACGGGCCGCTGCTCCGAGTGGGCGGTTTTATCCGGCTCACTACCCGCCATTCCCGCTGACCGATATCACTTGACCATATTTGCCGGCAAAGTTATAAAACATCACCATCATTTATTATCTGGATCAAGTATTTTAGTCAAATAACACTGACGGGGGTGACAGATGGCGTTTCGCCAGATGCTGAAACTATTATCGATTACTCTATTTACCTGTGTTGCGATCATTTTCATCTCATCTGCGGATTTCTCGTATATCCGGTCACATGCCATTTCGCAATCGAAGGATTCTCCACCCGCCGTCCAGATCGAGTATTTCGAGAAGCAGGTGAGACCGATCCTGTTACGAAACTGCGCGGGTTGTCATAGCGCAAAGACCAAGATCGCAGGGCTCGATCTCACCTCATCCGAAGGCTTTCAGCGCGGCGGTGAGAGCGGTATGCTCGTCAATCGAGATAATCCCGTCGAAAGTCGACTGGTCCGAGCCATAAGTTACCAGTCAGAATTGAAGATGCCCCCGACCGGGAAGCTAAAAGACGAAGAGATCGCCGCGTTGACCGAATGGGTGAGGATGGGCGCGCCGTGGCCGGGTGCAAAGGGCGAAGCCGGTGACCCGGGAGGCCGGGCAAACGAGGCGAGGCGGGGCAATTCCTCCACCCGGGAGTTTTCTGAGGAGGAGAAGAATTTCTGGGCATATCAGCCGGTCTCGCGAACGGTCGTGCCGAGGGTCAGGGACGCGGCCTGGGTGAAATCTCCGATCGACGCCTTTATTTTACGGGGGCTGGAAGAGAAAGATATGAATCCGGCCTCGCCGGCAGATAAACTCACGCTGCTGCGGCGCGCAACCTATGATTTGACGGGATTGCCGCCCACGGAAAAGGAAATCCGCGACTTCCTCTCGGACGCCTCATCCGATGCTTTCAGTAAAGTCATCGACCGTTTGCTCGCGTCGCCGCGTTATGGCGAGAAGTGGGGGAGACATTGGCTCGACGTGGCGCGTTATGCCGATTCGACGGGGAATGATGAGGATCATCGTTACCCGCACTCGTGGAGGTACCGGGATTATGTGATCGAGGCGTTCAATAGCGATTTACCTTACGACCGTTTCGTACGTGAGCAGATCGCCGGCGATCTGCTGCCGCCGGCAGCTCCGGCGAGCGTTAATCGCCGAGGAATCATCGCCACAGGTTTTCTTGCGCTCGGCCCGAAAGCTCTGGCGCAACAGGACAAGAAAAAGATGCTCTACGACGTCTACGACGAACAGGTCGATGTCACTACCAGAGCATTCCTCGGCTTGACCGTATCCTGTGCGCGCTGCCACGACCACAAGTTCGATCCGATCTTGACGAAGGATTACTACTCGATGGTCGGTATCTTCGCCAGCACGAAAAGTTTCAGCGACCCGATGGCATTCGTCTCGCAATCTCTCCTCAAACCGCTCGTGCCCAGATCGGAGTACGAGGTTTACCTTCAGAAAAAGAGAGAGCACGAGGAGCAGCTGAAGCGCCGCCAGCTTGAGATGGGTGAAATCGTCGAACGCGCGAAAGAGATGCAATTGACCGAACACGGCACGCGTCTAGCCGATTATATGCTGGCTGCGCGAGAGAAGGCCGAGTTGAAAACACTTGCCAAAGAACGAGGCTTGGCCGAAGACATCCTGAAGAAATGGGTCGATTACCTCAAGCCGGGCAAAGTGCGCCAGCATCTGCTCGAATGGCAGAATAGCAAGCCCGAAAGTCAGAACGAAACGGCGCGCGGCTACCAACAGCGATTCCTTGACCGCTATGCTAAATGGCAGGAAAAAATTAAGGAATGGCGCGTGAAATATCGAGAGGCGATCGACGCTAAGAAAGCTCTGCCCAACAGGCCGGACTTTGAAGCGGGACAGGACCGTTTCTTTCACGAGGTCTATTTTGGCAGGGAAGGGCCGTTTTCGATCAAGACGGACGATAAAACGAAATTCAACAACGAGGATTGGGGGCGGATTTCGCAGCTTAAAAAAGAGCTCGAGGGGCTGAAAAAGCAGGCGCCGGCCGAGCCCGAGATGGCTTGCGCTGTTGAAGACGGAGAGACTGTTAAGCAGAAAGTCTTCATCAGGGGCGATTATCACAACGAAGGAGAAGATGCGCCGAAAGCTTTTCCCGCGATACTCGCCGAACATACGAAGGCGCCCACATATGGCGGGAGCAATGGAAGCGGCCGTTTACAACTTTCCGAATGGTTGACTCAGCCAGAGCATCCTCTGACTGCCCGGGTGATGGTCAATCGCATCTGGCAGTGGCATTTCGGCGAAGGGCTGGTGCGTACGCCGGACAATTTCGGCAGGATGGGCGAGCGCCCGACGCACCCGGAATTGCTCGATTTCCTGGCGCGCACATTCATCGAGAGCGGATGGTCGATCAAAGCGATGCACCGATTGATAATGCTTTCGAGCTCATACCGGATGTCGAGTCGGGTCTCGCAAGCGACCCTGTCGGCCGATCCGGAAAACCGCTTGTTCTCGCGTTTCAATCGCCGCCGGCTGGAGGTGGAGGAGATGCGCGACAGTCTGCTGGCGCTCGACGGTTCGCTTGATCTGGCGATGGGGGGGACGCTTCAGGTAGGCACCGGCACCGATGGCGAGAATGACAACAAGCGTTTGAGCCTCAACCCGGAAACACTCAATCGCCGCACGGTCTATCTGCCGCTGCGCCGGGCCAACCTGCCGGCGTTGCTCAATCTCTTCGATTTCGGCGATGCCACAACGGCGTCGGGTAAACGGCAGCTGACCAACGTCGCTACGCAGGCGCTTTTCTGGATGAACAGCGATTTCTTGACGGAGCGATCGAAGAAATTCACACTGCCGCTGCTTGAAAAAAGAGGTTTGAGCGATGAGGCGCGGGCGAAACTCGCTTACCTGCGCATTGTGAATCGCGATGCCTCGGATGAAGAGATCAAGGGAGCGGCCGATTATATTTCCGGCTATCAAAAGAAAAATGCGAAGGACGCTCTTAGCGCGTGGCAGAGTTTTTGCCGCATATTGATGTCTTCGAATGATTTTATATACGTAGATTGAAAAAACAGTTTTCAGTTTTCAGTTTCCAGTTTTAAGCTTTGGTACCCAGCCCCCGGTCTTACACAGATTACTCGGCTGAAAGCTGGAAACTGAGAACTACGAGAACTGAGAACTGAGACTGAAAACTGAGAACTAAAAACTGAAAACTGAAAACTGAGCATGGACTCGATACATTCCCATTACTATCGCAAAGACAATCCTCTATCGCGTCGCGCGTGGCTGCGCGCCGCCGGGTTGGGTTTCGGCTCATTGAGCCTATCCGCCTTGTTCGCCGATGAATGCAAGGTACTTGCCGCCGACAATCCGCTCGCTCCGCGAGCCCCTCATTTTGAGCCGAAGGCCAAACGCGTCATTTTTCTATTTATGCACGGCGGCCCATCTTCGATCGACACGTTCGACCCGAAAGAGCGATTGAACAGAGATCACGGGAAGCCGCTGCCGTTCAAACGCCCACTGGCATTTGACAGGTCCAATCCCGGACCGTTGATGAAGTCGCCGTGGGAGTTCAAACCCGGTGGGAAGAGCGGACTTCCAGTGAGCGACCTCTTTCCTCACGTCCGCGATTGCGCGGATGATCTGTGCGTTATCCGGTCGATGGTAGGCGAAGGCGTGGATCACGGCGCGGCATTGTTGCAGACGTTCACGGGGACGAGCACATTCATCCGCCCATCGATGGGTTCCTGGGTCGTTTATGGATTGGGAAGTGAAAATCAGAATATGCCCGGATTCATTGCGATCAAACCATCGCTCGCGCACGGCGGGGCGAAAAACTGGTCTTCGGCTTTTTTGCCCGGAGTGTATCAGGGCACAGCCATCGGCCACGCCGGTCTTAAGGTGGACGAGATCAAGAATGAGCCGATCGAGTATCTGGTCAACAACCGCTATGGACCGGAGGAGCAGCGCTACGAACTCGATATGCTGCAGAACATCAATCGGCGTCACGAGGAATTGCGCCAGCACGATCCGCAGCTCGAAGCCCGCATTCAGGCATTCGAGCTCGCATTTAGAATGCAGGCCGGGGCACCGGAGGCTTTTCAGGTTGAAAAAGAGTCTGAAGCGACCAAGAAACTTTATGGCCTTGATGATCCGCTGACGCAGGATTTCGCCTGGCAATGTCTGCTCGCGCGGCGCCTGGCCGAGCGCGATGTCCGGTTCATTCAATGCACGCACAGCTACAAGTGGGATCAACACAGCGAACTTTACAACGGCCACACGCAGAACGCGCGCGAGGTGGACAAGCCGATCGCTGGGTTATTGAAAGACCTCAAATCTCATGGGCTGTTGCAGGATACGCTTGTCATCTGGGCCGGGGAATTCGGGCGTACGCCCGTCTCCCAAGGTGGCGACGGGCGCGATCACAATCCGTACGGCTATTCGATCTGGATGGCAGGTGGCGGAGTGAAGGGGGGATTCACATACGGCGCGACCGATGATATCGGGTATCATGCGGTCGAAAACCGCATGCACATTCACGATTTCCACGCGACCGTGCTTCATCTGCTGGGTCTTTATCATGAGAAGCTGACATATCGGTACAGCGGGCGTGACTTTCGTTTGACCGATGTGGCCGGTGTAGTGGCGAAGAACATCTTCGCATAACTGAAAACAAGAAACGCGCGAAAATGCCAGCCTTTTCGTCCGTTTCGTATTCTTCCTGTGGGATGATATAAACGATAATGGAGGGAAAATGAAACCTCAGACCATTGTTTCACTGCTTCTGACTCTGGCTCTGATTGAAATAGCTATTATGGCACAAGAAAAAGGTCCCAAACCGCCGGCGGCAAGGAAAGTTCCGAAGACCACGCAAATTCACGGATACACCGTTGTAGATGATTACGCCTGGCTTGCCGATAAGACGAAGAGCGATCCAGCTGTGCTCTCGTATTTAAAAGCAGAAGAAGAATATGCCGATAATCTGATGAAACCGTCCGAGGCTTTCCGGAATAAGCTCTACGAAGAGATGCTCGCGCGCATAAAAGAGACGGACGAGAACGTCCCATACAGGAAGGGAGATTATTTCTACTACTCCCGCACCGAGAAGGGGAAACAATATCCGATTTATTGCCGCAAGAAAGGCGGACTTGAAGCGCGCGAAGAGATTACGCTCGAGATGAACGAGATGGCGGCGGGTCAGCCATTCTTCAGCATCCGCGCATATAATATCAGCGATGACGGCAATCTCCTCGCCTATTCGACCGATACGACAGGCTTTCGCCAGTTCAAAGTGCATGTCAAAGACCTCCGTAACGGGAAGACCGTGGAGAACATCGCCGAGCGCGTGACCTCGGTCGCCTGGGCCAACGACAATAAGACGCTCATTTACGTACAGGAAGAGGGGACGACCAAGCGCGCACACAAAGTGTTTCGCCACGTTTTAGGCAGCGGCAAGCACGAGCTGTTGTTCGAAGAGAAGGACGAGCTTTACCGGCTATCGGTCAGCAAAACCCGCAGCACCGGTTACATCTTCGTCGTCTCGGCGAGCTCGACCACAAGTGAGAACCGTTACCTCCCGGCCAATCATCCGGAAGGTGAGTTGAAACTCTTCCTGCCGCGCAAGGAGAACCACGAATATTACGTCGATCATATCGGAACAAATTTCTACATTCGCACCAATGACCAGGGCAAAAACTTCCGGCTCGCGACAGCGGCGGTGAGCGATCCGGCGCCGAAGAACTGGAAAGAGATCATCCCTCATCGCAAGGAAGTGATGCTCGAGGATATCGATTGTTTCGCGACCCATTTCATCGCGCTCGAGCGTGAGAATGGCATCCCCAGGATAGAGGTGACCGATCTTAAAAGCGGGCAGTCGCATTCCGTCGAATTTCCCGAACCGGTCTATGTTGTTGCACCGACGCAGAACCTCGAGTTCGACACGGCCAGGTACCGGATCAGCTATCAATCGTTCATCACGCCGGAATCGGTCTACGATTATGACGTCAAAACGAAACAGCGCGAGTTGCTCAAACAGCAGCCGGTGCTCGGCGGCTATGATATGAATCGTTATAAGTCCGAGCGTCTTTACGCGATGACTTCAGACGGCGCGAAGGTACCGATATCGATCGTCTACAAAAAAGACCTGGCCAGGGACGGCAAGCGTCCGTTATTGCTCGAAGGCTACGGATCATATGGCATCTCCAACGACGTCGACTTCTCGTCGAATCGCGTCAGCCTGCTCGATCGCGGTGTAATTTACGCGATTGCCCACATCCGCGGCGGCGGTGAGCTGGGCAAAGAATGGCACGACCGGGGAAAAATGATGGATAAGAGGAATACGTTTACCGATTTCATAGCTTCCGCCGAATATCTGGTTAAAGAGAAATATACTTCGACTGAACGCCTGGTGATTACGGGAGGGAGCGCCGGCGGCTTACTCATGGGCGCGGTGACGAATATGCGCCCCGATCTGTTCAAGGCGGTTGTGACATATGTCCCGTTCGTAGATGTCATGAATACGATGCTCGACGCATCATTGCCGCTGACCGTCGGCGAGTATCTCGAATGGGGCAATCCGAATGAGAAACCGGCCTACGATTACATGCGCGGCTATTCGCCATATGAAAATATCGAGAAGAAAGCCTATCCGACGATGCTGGTGAGGACCTCGCTCAACGACAGCCAGGTGATGTATTGGGAGCCGGCGAAGTATGTCGCGAGACTACGCGAGATGAAGACTGATAGCAATTTACTGCTCTTCAAAATCAAACTAGAACCCGGCGGACACGGCGGCGCTTCCGGGCGCTATGACAGACTGCGGGATAATGCGTTCGATTACGCCTTTATCTGCGGACAGTTCGGAATTACGAAATAATCGGCGAGGGCAATCGCTCCCATTCCTCACGCTCGATCGTATAGACGTAATGAACGAAATCTCTCCAAAAAATCTGTTTCTCGATGTGTAATCCGTTTTTTTCGGCCACGCGGCGCGAAGCGATATTTTCGGGGCGGATCATTGAAATTATTTGGTGAGACCCCAGTTCGTTGAACGCATAATCCATACAACCGCGCGCCGCTTCGGTGGCCAAGCCTCGGCCCCAATAGTTTTTATTGAATTGATAGCCGACCTCGAGCATTTCGATTCCGCGTACTTCTTGAAAGAGAAGCCCGCAATCCCCTATCAATTTTTGCTCGCTCTTTAAAATAACGCCCCACAAACCGTGACCGTCTTTATCGTATTGCTTCAATCTGCGGTCGACCCAATCATCAACCTCTGGTCGCTCGAGCGGTCTGGGGTAGTAACGCATCGTCTCGGAATCACATAGAATCAAGGCAAGATCATCGGCATCGGACGGAACGAGTTCTCGCAGGATCAATCGGTCTGTTTTTAAAATCACTTTGTTCATAGATTAAAAGTGAGTTCTGCACGACACGAGTATCAGTAAGATTACAAAAATAAAAAACTTTGGGTTTCCGTTTACTTCCCACTAGATTGTCATTATAAAGAGGTTAACAATGAACGATCAATTCAAAGATCAGGTCGCAATAATCACAGGTGCGGCCTCGGGATTAGGCTTGGCGATCGCGAAAAAGCTCGTAAGCGAAGGAGCAAAAGTCGCCATGCTGGATTTGAATCGCAATCTGCATGCGGTAGCCGAAGAAGCCGGGGCTGGTTTTGCGGCTTATGATGTTGATGTGACGAACGAGAGTCAGGTCAATCGTATAATCGCTGAAATCGCGAGTGCATTCGGTCGTATCGACGTCCTGGTTAATAGTGCGGGCGCTACCGGTAAGACCGGTATCAAAAGCCATGAAGTCGATCTGAGCGATTTCCGATTCGTCTTTGACGTCAACGTCACCGGTTCGTTTCTGACATCGCGCGCGGTTCTGCCGCACATGCTAGCGCGCCAATATGGGCGCATCCTTCACATCGCCTCGATTTCCGGCAAAGAGGGGAATGCGGGGATGCTGGCATATTCGGCCGCGAAAGCGGCGGTCATCGGAATGGCGAAGGTGCAGGGGAAGGAGTATGCGGAGAACGGGATCACTGTGAACGCGCTCGCGCCGGCCGTCATTCGCACACCGATGGTGGACGCATTGCCCGAGGCTCAGGTGAAATACATGACCGATAAGATCCCCATGAAACGTTGTGGGACGCTGGAAGAGATTGCACAGATGGCGGCATTCATCGTCTCGCCGGGGGCGAGTTTTACCAGCGGATTCACTTTCGATATGACGGGCGGCAGGGCTACTTATTGAGAAGCGCCTGGGTACGCATGCTTCCAGGCTGGAAGCATGCGTACCCAGGCGCTTTCCAGAGGAGACAAACTCGTGATTCGTAAAGCCTTTTTGATGACCCTCAAAGCTGGCCATCAAGAAGAGTATGAACGCCGTCATAAACCCATCTGGCCGGAATTGCAGGATGTTCTGCGTAAGCACGGCGTACATAATTACTCGATCTTTCTCGATCGTCAGACCGACCGGCTTTATGCTTACGCCGAAATCGAGTCCGATGAGTTGTGGCGGCAGATCGCGCAGACGGAAGTCTGCCAACGCTGGTGGCACCACATGGAAGAGTTGATGCTCACCAATAAAGATCATAGTCCATTGGCGACCGACCTGGATGAAGTCTTCCATTTCGACTGAGTGAAAATGTTATGGGCGAACGTTTGAAAGGCAAAGTTGCGATAGTTACGGGCGGCGGTTCGGGTATTGGCCGAGCCACTTGCGAACTCTTCGCCGAGGAGGGCGCGCAGGTCGTCGTGGCAGACATTGAACAACGACAGGGCGAATCTGTCGCAGCTGACATAAATAGTAGCGGCGGCCAGGCGAACTTCGTCCTCACCGACATCTCTCGTGAAGAGGATGCCGCACGGCTGACGAGTGAGACGGTCAGAAACTTCGGCGGAGTGGATATTCTCGTCAACAATGCCGCAGTCTTCGTATTGAAAGGTATTGAGGCGACGATCGATGATTGGCGCCGCAGCCTTGATGTCAACGTCATCGGGCCATCGCTCGTGAGTAAGTTTGCCGTGGCGGAGATGAAGAAGCGGGGAAGCGGCGCAATCGTCAATCTCGGCTCGATGTCGAGTTTTATCGCACAACCTAATTTCGTGACATACAGCGCCACCAAAGCCGCGATGGTTCAGATGACGAGGAATATGGCGATGGACCTGGCGCCTTTCAAGATCAGGGTCAATTGCGTCTGCCCCGGCACGATTATCACACAGGCTACCGAACGACATCGCGCGCAGATCGGCATCACACTTGAGCAGTTTATGGCCGAAGAAGGGGCGAAACATTTGCTCAATCGCGTCGGCCAACCGCGCGAAGTGGCTTGCGCGATTCTTTTCCTGGCTTCGGATGAAGCCTCTTTCATCACCGGCACGCATTTGATGGTCGATGGCGGATACACCGCACAGTGATTCAATGCTGCCATTCCCAGTGGCGGGTTCAGGTAGATCGGCCAAGCGTTATGGCATTAACTTAGCACTCACAACTCACTCAAATTGAGTATTGAAGCATCGCTCAGGAAAGCCGGATATCAGTTCCTTCAATAATATCCAATGATCGATTCTCATGGCGAACTCGTTTTATCTCTTTTTGTGGTTTTTGTAGAGTCGGCCATATCGAAAATGAGGGCATAGTGAAAGGCCTGTTGTTTATCATTCTAGTTATCGCGGCGATCGCATTCCCACAAGGAAAAAAGCCCAACATTATCTTCATCCTCGCCGATGATCTGGGATATGGCGATTTGAGCTGCTTCGGCCAGCAAAAGTTCAAGACGCCCGCCATCGATCGTCTCGCGGCGGAAGGCACGCGATTTACTCAATATTATGCCGGCAGCACCGTTTGCGCCCCGTCGCGCAGCGTTCTGATGACCGGCCAGCACACCGGTCACACCCGTATTCGCGGGAACGCGCGATATCCGCTTCTGCCGGAGGATGTGACCGTCGCTGAAGTATTGAAATCCGCCGGCTACCACACAGGTTTAATCGGAAAATGGGGATTGGGGGAGGCCGGGACATCGGGCATCCCCAACCGCCAGGGGTTCGATTATTTCTACGGTTATCTCAATCAAAAACACGCTCACAACTACTATCCGACTTTCCTCTGGCGCAACGAGGACAAAGTTATGTTGCACAACACCGTGCCGAACGAAGACCAGGAGGGGGCGGGCGTTTCGGACAATAAACTCGATTACAGCCACGACCTCTTCACTAAGGAGGCCATCAGTTTTTTGGAAAAGAGTGCCGGCCGACCATTCTACCTCTACCTCTCCTACACTACTCCACACGCGAACAATGAGGCGAAGGCGAAAGGGATGGAGGTGCCCGATCTTGGCGAGTTCGCCGGCAAAGACTGGCCCGACGCCGAGAAGGCAAAAGCTGCGATGATAACGCGGATGGACAGAGATGTCGGGCGACTGATGGAGCTTTTGAAGCGATTGAGTATCGATGACAACACAATTGTGTTCTTTTCGAGCGACAATGGACCGCACAAGGAGGGAGGCGCCGATCCCGATTTTCATGATAGCAACGGGCCATTGCGCGGCATCAAGCGCGATCTTTATGAAGGAGGCATCCGTGTGCCGATGATCGTGCGCTGGCCTGGTAAGGTGAAATCTAGTGCAGAGAGCCGTCAGATATGGTCGCATTCCGATTTTCTGCCGACAGCGGCGGAGATCGCCGGGGCTCAACCGCCAGCGAGCATCGACGGCATCTCGATGCTTCCGGCAATACTCGGGAAGAAACAGAAGAATCATGAATTTCTATACTGGGAATTCCACGAGAGGGGTTTCAAGCAGGCGGTTAGAATGGGCGATTGGAAGGCCGTGCGCCGCGGTCCAGGTGCGCCGCTCGAACTCTATGACCTCAAGACGGATGCCGGCGAGCAGAAGGACCTTGCGGAAAAGCATCCCGAGATTGTGAAGAGAATTGAAACTTATCTCAAATCTGCTCGCACCGAATCTCCTCAATGGCCGGTAAAGAAAGATGAAGAGGACAGAAGGCAGTGAATTGTTAGGTTGCTATTATTTTGATGCTTGACTATACTCTCGCCTCCGAGTGAGCATTGATAGTTGGGCGCCAACAAATCACCTATACATAATTAAATAACAGGTGCCGGCTATATTAGCGATTGATCTTTCTTCGAGGCCAGATAAGAGAAAGTAGCTCCTCCCATTTGGGTTCTCATCACTCATTTCGATTCCAGGTTAGCTCAGCTGCGTTGATCTCTATTTCTTGTTCTTGGTGTTATGGATTTTGTGGATTCATTCACAGGACTCCCTGCATCAGTCACAAATAATTCCAAGGAGGGAAGAATATGAAACGCACAGGAAAAGTGCTCCAGGCATGTGTGCTTATACTGGGGGCAGTAATTGCTCTTTCAGGATCGTGTTTAGCGCAGACCTATACCGCAACTTTAACAGGGACAGTCACCGACCCTAGCGGGGCGGCCGTTCCAAATGCAAAGGTGATAGCTGTCAACCAGGGGACGAAGCTCGAATATGCGGCTCAGAGCAGCGATTCAGGGGTATACACGATTCCTTTTTTGCCGATCGGCGATTATGTCATGACAGCGGAAGCGGCCGGGTTCAGAAAACTCGTCTCAACCTCGATCAAGCTTGAAATAAACCAGATCGCCCGCATCGATCTGAAGATGGTCATCGGCGATTTAACGCAGGAAGTGACGATCAGCGAGGTGGCGCCGGTTTTGCAGACGGAGAACGTAACCGTCGGTCAGGTGATCACGGGGAATACGACGGTCAATCTACCGCTCAACGGGCGTAACTTCCAGCAACTCACTCTGCTCGTTCCGGGAGCGGTCTCACCCAATCCGGCAGGGTTCAATAACGTCAGTCTGCAGAACGGGCAGGGGCGTCCTTATGTCAATGGGAATCGTGAACAGGGGAATGCATTTCTGCTCGACGGGATTTCGATCGATGAGACGATTGACAACCGCATCGGCTACAAGCCGAATGTCGACGCGATCGCGGAATTCAAAGTTGAAACGAGCAACTCCTCCTCTGAATTCGGCAACGTCACGGGCGCAACGGTCAATGCGACGTTGAAGTCCGGGACGAACGAATTTCACGGCAATCTCTTTGAGTTCTTTCGCAACGACGCGCTCGACGCCAATATCTGGGAAAACAATCGCACCGGCGCTGCCAAACAAAAGCTCCGTCAAAATGTCTTCGGCGGAACGCTCGGCGGCCCGATCATCAAAAACAGGATATTTTTCTTCACCGATTATCAAGGCACCGTTCGCCGCACCGGCGGTGGCATGTCAACCAATGTCGCTCCGGGTGATTGGCGCAACGGCAACCTCTCAAGCCTCTTGACCTTGCGCAATGCGGCTGGACAACCGGCGCCAGTATTTATCAGGGACCCGAGGGAGGAGGGAAGTTGCAATGCGACCGATCAGACTGCTTGCTTCCCCGGAAATATCATTCCACGCGATCGTATCGTAAACCCGGCCGCCAATGCCTTGTTCAGTAATCTGACTAACTATCCTTTACCACAGCGCATTGACTCACAAACGCTCGTCGGCATCTACACGGATACCATATCAAATAGGCTCGACGGCCATCAGTTCGACGTCAAGCTGGATGCTCGGTTGACGGACAGGGATAACCTCTCAGGTCGCTATTCATTCGGTAATTTTAACGAGGTCGGGGACAGGGGCAGATTGCCGCTAATACCTACAACGAAGAGCTTCAACCGCCCACAGAACATCGTTCTGAATTGGACGAGGACCATCACCCCGACGATCGTCAATGAGGCGCGAGTCGGATTCAACCGCGCAGTCTTCATCAGCGATGCATTGGATTGGGCCGGCATAGGAAATGCGAACGCGGGATTCGGAATTCCCGGAGGTCAGGTGGTGCCGGGGTTGAGCCTGCTCGCAATGGGCAATGGTCTAACCGACGTCGGCGGCCGAGTGATTACGGAAGATAATGTCGCCAATACCTTCCACTACGGTGACACCCTCTCGATCTCGAAGGGCCGCCACTTTATGAAGCTGGGCGCGCAGCTTCAACGCTACCAGCAGAACCGGTTCTATCCGGGCAATAACGGTCTGCTCGGGGGATTCACCTATAACGGGACATTCACAGGCTCGGCGTTTGCCGATTTCCTGCTCAATCAGTTGCAGAACAAGAGCATCGGAAGCCAGAGCGGCACATGGGGGCACCGGCAGAACCGAATCGGTGTTTTCTTTCAGGATGACTTCAAGGTCCGAAACAATCTCACGCTCAATCTCGGCGTTAGATGGGAGTACACATCGCCTGTGGTTGAGGTCGCGGATCGCCAGTCGAACTTTGAGCTTTCCAGCGGACGCCAACTCTTCGCCGGCCAGGATGGCAATAGTCGCGCGCTGTATGATCCGTATTACAAGGGCTTTGAGCCGCGCATTGGTTTTGCCTGGACGCCAGGTGGGACAGATAGCAGGCTGGTTATTCGCGCCGGTTATGGCATCACTCAGTATATGGAAGGCACTGGCGCCAATCTGCGGTTGCCTTTGAATCCACCGATCTTCTCGGAAGCCGACCTTTCCTTTGACCGAATATCCGGTCCCGGGACGATCGGAACAGGCTTTACGGGTGTCATCACCCGCGATAAGCCTGCAGGCTTGATTCGGGTGTGGGATCCGAACCTTCGCCCTCAATTCACGCAACAGTGGAATTTAACGGTCGAATATCAGCTGTCCAACTCATTGGTTGTATCAGGCGCCTATGTGGGCCACAACGCGACGCATCTGGTAGCTCCTACAGATTTCAACCAGCCGCTGCCGGGCCCGGCAAACGTCGCTCCTTCGCGCTGGCCTGCGTTCAATTCACGCAGGCCGCTGTTCCGCTTCTCTGATCTCGAAGACGTCACTCAGATCAGCGGCACCGCTTCGTGGGCGATAAGCAACTACAATGCCTTCCAGGCCAATGTTCGCCAGCGCTACGCGAAAGGGTTTGAATTTCTGGCATCATACACTTTCAGCAAGACGCTGACCGATAACCTGGGTTATTACGGTGGTGGGGTCAATGCGACGGGGGCTCGCAATGTAGCGGGTCAATCGGCATATTCGTACAACCAGTATGCGCAGCGGCTGTACAACTACGGCCCGGCGTTTTTCGATGCTCGCCACAACTTTTCCTTTTCGGGCGTTTATGAACTGCCAGTGGGCAAGGGGCGAACTTATGGAAGCGCCTGGCAGCCGTGGGTGAACGCGGTTCTGGGGGGATGGAACATCAGCAGCATACTCCAGCTTCGTACGGGCTTCCCGATGACTGTGACGACGTCGAATGACAACTCATTCCAGAATCCACGCGGCGGCCAAAAACCGGATCTGATTGGCGATCCGAAACCCGCCGATCAATCGATCGAGCGATGGGTTGATCGGAGTGTTTTCCGCCAGCCTGCTGATGGGACGTTTGGCAACTCGCCGGTTGGCGCGCTCCGCGCCCCCGGTTTCGCAAATTGGGATTTCGGGGTTGGGAAGAAGTTTTACGTGAAGGAGAACAATTATTTTGATTTCCGCGCGGAGTTTTTTAACTTCACCAACCATCCCAGCTTCGGGCCGCCGCCGACAAACTTCAACGATCCGAATACTTTCGGGATAATCACATACACCGTGAGCGCGCCTCGAATTCTTGAATTCGTGTTGAAATATAATTTCTAACGAGAGGAGAATTCATCACAAAAAACACAATGGGAGATCAGAAGGCACATATTTGTGTCTTCTGATCTATTGTGATTTTTTTGGTTATTCTTCATCACCTATCCTCACATCAGCGGATAAAAGCTACAATCGCCGAAATAGCGATAAACCAACAAGAAAGGGCCGCTCAATGGCATGACACATTTCAATTGGTTGCTGGACGGAAGCATCGTCGGCGTCTACCTGCTGGTGACTATGACTGCCGGACTTATGATGCGAAAGTACGTTGGGAAGGTGGAACACTTCCTGGTAGCGGGGCGCGAGATGGATGTTTATCTAGGCATTGCCTCTCTCGCCGCAACTGAATTCGGTATCGTCACGTGTATGTACACCGCGCAGAACGGCTATGAGAAAGGCTTTGCCGGCGCGACGCCGGGTATACTTATGGCGCTGGCGATGCTCATAGTGGGAGTCACCGGATTTTGCATCAAGCCTCTGCGGGATTCCGGGGTGATCACAATTCCCGAACTGATCAACAAGAAATTTGGCCCGCGCATCCGTTGGGCCGCCGGCGTCGTCATCGTCCTGGGCGGCCTGCTCAATATGGGCGTCTTCCTGCGTACGGGAGGCCAATTCCTCGTGCTGGTGGCCGGTCTGGACGTGAAGTATCTGGAGATAATGATGACCGCGCTTCTCGTAGGTGTTGCCGTCTACACGATCCTGGGCGGGATGCTTTCGGTTCTGATTACGGATTTTTTGCAGTTCGTCGTGATGAGCATTGGATTGCTCGTGGTGACGGTAATGATTCTCGTCAATGTCGGCTGGGAGAAACTGATCAGTACGGTCGAGACGCACTATGGCGATGGCGGTTTCAATCCTTTTATCAATCCGACAATGGGTTGGGAGTATGTCTTGTTCAATGCCTTGCTCAATACGGCCGCAGTGTTGACCTGGCAGACGACGATTGCGCGCGTGCTGGCGTCTAAAGACACGCAAACTGGGCGCAAGATATACACGGGCACTAGTTTCTTCTTCGTATGCCGGTTTTTGATCCCTGGCATCTGGGGCATCGCCGCCCTCGCGACACTGGGGCCCGTCACGGATTCCCTAGAGGCCATGCCCCGTTATCTCGGTTTGGCGGTGCCAGCCGGGCTAATGGGTATATTGATCGCCGCCATGTTGGCTGCCGATATGTCGACCGATTCATCTTATATGCTGACCTGGGGCAGTGTGATCTATAACGATATTATGGCTCCATTCCGCCGGTCGCGGTGGACGGAGAAGCGGGGGTTGTTATGGAACCGCGCCATCATCGCCCTGATAGGGATATTTCTGCTGATCTATGGTTTATGGTATCCGCTGAAAGGAGACCTCTGGACATACCTTGGTGTGACCGGCACGATCTACCTGGCGAGCATCTCCGTCTTGCTGATCGCCTGTTGTTACTGGAGGCGCGCCAATAGCTGGGGCGCCGCCGCATCGATCGTCGTCAGTGCGGTCATTCCCGTGACCTACCTGGTGCTCGAGCAGCTCGACTCGACCGCTCAACTGGCGAAGGATATCGGCCCATATTATTCGGGTATTGCAGCCTATATCTTCTCCGGCTTGGCGATGGTCATCGGTTCGCTCCTGAAGCCTGGGGCGAGAGAGGCGGAGTTATGAGTCATTGGTTCTGGTTTTCGCTCACATTCGCGTGCATCGTCTGGTACTCAACGATCACGGTCTTTGTCGCCTTCAAGGGAAGCGGCGATATCAAACAGATGCTCGCCCGATTGTCCGAACAGCGCGAGAGTCGGGGGAAAGACGAAACAAACGATGATTCTGGATGATCCGAGGGGATTTCGCTTACCGAGATTTCATTAACTGTAGTTTCCGGTTTTTCGGTTCGATAGATCATTGAAAACACGAAGCGAAACGCAATTTCTACGTAGTAGAGGTTTCATTCAAAGTGCGAGAAATGCGCGGGCGACAATGATCAATCAGACGTCGGCGCAGTTGGCCGACGGTCTCCTCGCGTTTGTACCAAGACCAATTGAGCCTTGGCAGATCAAGTTTGATTAACCCCGTGGCCGCCAGTTTGAGCAGCGCCTGAGCTAGACAAACCAGGACGGCCCAGCGTCGGACGCCTGAACCTGAACGGCCCTGGTAATGGCCCAAGCCAAGTTCTTTGGCCTCGTCGAAGTTGGCTTCGACCTGGGTGCGACCGGCATAGGCATCGACAGCCGCCCTGGCGTCAAGTTCAAGATCAGTTGTCAGTAAGTACCAGGGTTTGAGTTTCTTCAACTCTGGCACGATGACGACTATCACGCGTGCCTTCAAGGCGCGCCCTTTATGTACGCCGCGCAAGAGAACTTCGGCGTCATAGATTTCGACCTTTCGCTCTTTGCCTCGGACAGATAACTTGCCGCGGTGTTTGAGCAATCGATCGGGGAATCTCTTGAGCAACTGGTCAACGCGACATTTCTGCCCATAAGTTTTCTTGCGCCCCTTCTTCGGTTGGCGGCGCGGGGCGAAGTAAACCACCTGATTGGCTCGCACGCGTCCGAGCGCGAATTGAGAGAGGGCTTCTAGCGCACGTAAAAGTGGGCGTGAAATAATCCCTCGATCAACGATCCACACGTGGCGAATGCCTTCTGGCAACCGGAGTTGCGCTGTCAGGATGCCGGCCAGCGCCGGGATGCTCCGGCCTTTGACGTAAAGCAACGCGCCGCACAGCACGCTCGCCCAACGCATTTTCCCGCGTGCATCGAGATGCAGATAGAGATGCGCGGCGCAAACATAACAGTGCCCTTTGAGATGCCGGGCGCGTCCGGCCACGCGCTTGGAACGATGGAACCAGCCAAGCGATGCGATCTTTTCGGCATAGGGCTTTTCCGTTTGCGTGCTGTCAGCGATCCAAAACAGGCGCTCGGGCAACACTCCGCCGTAGCACAATCGCAAGACCAGTTCGGTCAGCTTCGCCATCAACTTCTGTGGCGAGACTCGATGCGTGGTGAAGAAGTCCGAGATGCGCGCTGGTTGATATTCGGCCGGGGCAAAGACGCTGGAGCGCACCGTCCCGTGTTTGGTTTCACCGACCAGCAACCCGGTGATCAGCAGGATAAAAGTTTCAAAGACCTCGACCCGCATCAGCGGGTGAAAGTTAGCGAGCAATTGGGTGATCTCTGATGGTAGGATATTCACGGTTGTTCGTTTCTGTTTTAAGGTTTAGTCACCAAAAACATCGAACAACTTTGCGAGGAGCGCAACTGCTCCTCGCATTTCCTACCATTATTCAGAGATCAAAAACCGGAAACTACAGTTCATTAAATACCTCCTCAGAATACAGTTTTAGTTTTTAGTTGCTGATCGAGACAGCTCAGCTAAAAACTAAAACTAAAACTAAAACTGAATTAACTGCTCAGCCTCTTCGCCGCGTTAGCGGCGGTTGATTGTAGCCGTGGGTTTTAACCCACGGTGGTGGTAGATTTTTTCACGTCGCGTCAGCGACGGTTGAATTCAGGCGTCGCTAACGCGACGCGGGAATATCCTTCAAGCTTCCGTGGGTTAAAACCCACTGGTATCTACACAAGTTTTTGCGTTTGGTTGCAAAGAGTTATCGCAATCAAACCTACCGAAGAATATGCTCTTTGAATGTTTCTCCTCAAACCTCCATTTGACCCCCGTTTGCAAAGACGGTATGAGAGGCTGGTGAATGAACATCTCCATACAAGCGAGAATCAAGCTGCTGGATCGCGTGCGCTGCCGAGCGTTAATGAAGCGTTTGCCAGCACGCAAGCGGCCTGGCGATTTTATGCCAACCCCAATGTGAAGCTGACGGGGCTGGTCGAACCGTTGGTAGAACAAGCTCGGCGGGAGATGCCGCTTGTCTGTCGACGGTATGGACTGGCGATCCACGACTGGTCTGATCTGCGCTACGGAACGCACACGAGCAAGAAGGATCGGAAAAAAATCGGCAGCGACTTGGGCTACAAACTGGCGACCACGTTGCTGCTGAGCGACCAGAGCGGGGCGCCGATAGCGCCGATCAGCCTTGGGCTGTGGGCCAATGATGGATGGCACACAACGCTTGATGAAGAGAGGCACAGAGATTGGTCGCCCCTGGGATTGGTGAGCCAGACAATGCGGGCTTCGCAGAAGCAAAAACTGTCGTTGCCGCTGGTCCACATCATTGATCGGGAAGGCGACTCGATCTTTCACTATCGTCAATGGAATAGTGAAGGCCATCTGTTTGAAGTACGTGCCAACGGGGAACAGAGAGTTGTTTGGCAGGAGCGGACACAACCGTTGAGCCAGGTCGCAGCACAGGTCGCCTTGCGCGCTAGCCAAGCGGTAGAGATTTCGGCCAATCTCATTGGGCAACTGTTTGTGGGCGAAACCAGCGTCGTCATTGATCGTCCGGCCTTTCCCCGCGCGCGCGACGGGGGCAAGCGTCAATGGATCAAAGGTGAGCCGCTCGAACTGCGCTTGATTGTCTGTCAACTGCGCTTGCCCGATGAAACGATTGCGGCTGAATGGTACTTGCTCAGTAACGTGCCGGCTGGCATCAGCGCTGAGCAACTGGCCGAATGGTACTACTGGCGCTGGAGAATTGAATCTTACTTCAAGTTGCTTAAAAGCCATGGTTTCCAAGTCGACCAGTGGCAGCAGGAAACTGCTGAGGCGATTGCCAAACGTTTGTTGGTGGTGGCCATGGCTTGTGTCGTAGTCTGGCACATCCAACGCGCAACGGATCCGCAGACGGTCACCCTGCGCGATCTCTTGGTGCGATTGAGCGGTCGACAAGTTCGGCGTGGGCAACCCACTGCACCAGCATTGTTGGCTGGGTTTTGGAGTTTCTTGTCGACACTTGAATTGCTCGAACATTATGACCTCAATGACCTTAAACAGATGGCCCGGCTCATTGTGCCAGGCTATTCCTAACCGTCGGAAATGTGTAGATACCAGTGGGTTTTAACCCACGGTGGTGGTAGATTTTTTCACGTCGCGTCAGCGACGGTTGAATTCAGGCGTCGCTAACGCGACGCGGGAATATCCTTCAAGCTTCCGTGGGTTAAAACCAGGTTAAAACCCACGGCTACAATCAACCGCCGCTAACGCGGCGAAGAGGCTGAGCAGTCACAAACTAAAAACTAAAAACTGTCTAAGCCCCGGGCCAGGCGAATCGACGCCTCTGGCTTTTCAGGTCGTCGCATTGGGACTTTCCTGTTGCCGGTCTCAAATTATCTGATCGAGCAGGTTTTCATCGGAAACAAACCTGCGCAGATTGGTGAGGAAGTGGCGCACCAGCCGCTCCTTTTCGCCGATATGCCCGCCGGCCGTGTGGGGCGTGATGAAACAGTTGGGAGCGGTCCAGAGCGGATGTTCCGGCGGCAACGGTTCAGGATCGGTGACATCGAGATAAGCCGCCGACAGGCGTCCTGAATTCAAAGCCGCCGAAAGCGCTTCCTGATCGACTGTCGCACCACGGCCGATGTTGTAAAAGATCGCGTCTCTTTTCATCGCCGAAAATCGCGCGGAATTGACGTAATTTCGTGTGCTGGCATTTGCCGGCAGGATGTCGATGACGTGATCCGCCAGAGGCAGATGTTTTTCCAGTTCGGACTCCAGAATTACTGGGATCGGCTCATCGCCCGCCTTATGTCGCCTGACCGCGATCATATTCATCCGCAGCGGGGTGAGCAGTTCAACCAGGCGCCGCCCGATCGCGCCGAATCCAAGGAACAATGCGGTCTGGCCGGTGAGCAGAAAAGAGGAGGCGCGTAATTCCATCATAGGCCAGGATCGCTCGCGCAGCTGATTTTCGGTGGCGTGCGGCAGACGCCGTGCGAGGCTCAGCATCATCGCCAGAACATGCTCGGCGCACGGCTCATCGAAAACGCCCGAGCTGTTGCTGAGTCGTGCGCCGCGCTTACGTAAATCTTCATATGTCGATTTCGTGTCGAATTTTTCATAGCCGGCGCTGTCCAGGTGAACCCAGCGCAGCGTCGATGATCGCCGTACCACTTCTGCATTGGGTTGGCCGAACGCGATATCGGCAGTCTCCAGTGATGTCTCGGCTCGATCCATTTCTGTTGAAAGAATCAATTTATGACCGCTTGTTCCCTCGCGCAGCAGGCTCAGTACAGATTCATCGGACTTAAAGTTGCTCCAAATCTTCAAAGAAGAGTTATTCATACCTCAGCAATATACTTATTCATCCGAAAAATGCCAGGTTGAATCATTCATCAGCGAAACCGCCCTAAATCTCTTTTCTGTCATCAATTGCACAGTTTATAATCAATCAACCTGCGCTAAACCGAATACCAGCTAAGGCGCTCTCTGCACGAGAAACTCCCTCCCCAACGCTCCGGCGATGATTCGCTGGGCCACTACTTGCATCACATTGTCTGGGAGTCATTTATGTCTTCAATTGAAGACGAACGGAAATGATGAAAATCGCCCGCATGCGTATTACTTCCAGCGCGCATTGAATCACGGGCTGCTAGGGCAATACACCGCGCCGAGATTGTATGTACAGACGATTTTCAGAGGAGGGAAATAGTTATGGAGTTCAATATTCAAATCATTCCTTATTTACTCGTTTCAACACTCATCGGATTCTTGATAGGGCTTATGGGGGCACGCCGCCGCGTCTCAAAACATCGAATTCGAGATAGAGAGAGACTCGAAAACAAGATACGCGGTTATGAACGCGACCTCGACAAGACCCGTGGTGAGATGCGAGTTCAGCGCGATGAAACCAATATGATCAGGAGCGAATTGACCACTACCAAAGGTAAACTCAAGACTCGCGATGCGGAACTCAGCGTATTGCAGGCGAAGTTCAAGGCATTCGAGACCCTCGAGACAGAGATGGCAGCGAAAAAGTCTGAATTGAATTCGGTGAAGGCAGAGATGGATTCGCTTCGGTCTCGACTCGTTCACGCAGAAGCCAGGCTGAAGAAACCTCCGGAGCCAGATCCCCGACTGGTAGCGGAGCTTCAAACCGCCAGGCAGAGCTTGAGCGGTAAAGAGACTGAGATCGCAACGCTGCTGGGCCGCGTTAAAGAGCTTGCCCCCTTAAGCATACAGATCAAAGACCGCGATCTGCGCTTGCGTGAGTCGGAAACCAAACATGCGCAGGAGATAAAAGACAAAGTTGAAGAAATCGGAAAATTGAGATCGAGTATACGTGACCTGGAAACTGATAACAGGCGCGCCCATTCGAATACGGCTTCATTCGAAACGAAGCTGGGTGAGCTCGAATCGGGGCATCGGGCTGCCCTCGCAAGCAAAAACGATGAACTTGCCGGCGCACAGGTGAGGATCGCGGAACTGGAAACTAAATTGTCGTCACTGGAGTGGCATCAGGCTGCCCTCGCGAGCAAAAACGATGAACTTGCCGGCGCACAGGTGAGGATCGCGGAACTGGAATCTAAATTGTCGTCGCTGGAGAGGGATCAGGCTGAAAGTGAAGAGAAATTGCTTGAGATTGACACTCCTTTGCAACAAGTCGCCGTTGAAAAGGATGCGGAGGTGGATCTGCTCAGATAGGAATGACGAATGATGGATCATCGAGCTTAGGGCTATTGACTGCGGTTGAGACCGGGTAATACTCCATCTCGCCCGCCGGATAAGGCTTTAACAGATGAACGAGACCCGTCGCTGAGATATTTGGGTCTAACCAAACGGTTTCATCTTCTGGTTTGAGGATTGCAGGCATCCGATTGTGAATACTCGATAGTATTTCGTTAGGTTCAACCGTGATGATGGTGAAAGTTCGCAATTTTTCTCCATCCGGCGATCTCCACTCCTCCCATAAACCGGCGAACGCGAACAATTCGCTATTGCGCAATTTAATATAGATCGGCTGTTTTTGATCCTTTTCGTTCTTTTGCCATTCGTAAAACCCGTCTGCCGGAATCAGACAGCGCCGTTTGGCGAATGCTGTTTTGAATGACGATTTCTCCGCCAGCGTTTCGCCCTTGGCGTTGATCATTTTATTACCGATTTTGGGGTCTTTCGACCAGTACGGTATAAGACCCCACTTGCACGCGATCATTTCGCGCCCGTCGACGCGGCGTATGACGGGGACGATTTGCGATGGGGCTATGTTATATCGCGGCACCGCCGCTTCTTCGATCGTTTCGACATCGAATCGCTCGGCTATCTCTTCCGGTTTGTGATGACGTGTAAATCTTCCGCACATAATCGTGAGGCGGTAGTCCGCGGGAGAGAGCTTCTCCGGCGATCGCGGACTGGAATCCCAAGCTTTATCTGAATTCCATCGCCGCGAAGCTTACTACCGATTGTTCATCGATATTCCACTGTTCATAGCGTAGTAGTTGACCGCGCGCGCCGGGAACCGAGCTTAAAAATGTGTAGATTGGTGAAAAGCCGCACCACTTCAAGCGATCCTGTTCAGGCCTGACCAGGTCGAAGAATTCATCGCTCTTACCGTCGCATATTCGGTTCAATCTCTCGCGATCCTCTTCTTTAACCTCGAGCATTATCCCATGTTCAGCGCGGGCGATACTATCGTCACCGTAACGCATGCCGATGTGAGCCAGATCGACACCCAACACCCAGAACAGTTGCGAAGCTTTGAGCTCTGCTATTTCGCCCAGCGCTTCGAAAAATCGCAAAACTTTATCATCGTTTTCCGGCGGTTCGCCCTCGCTCAGCGCCTTGGCGAATGGCCCGCACAAAATAGGTGCTATCTTGAAGTCGGAGCCGAGCATCTGTTGAAGAAACACACATTGGAATTCGATTGAATGTTCAATAGCGTGACAGTAATCCTCCGTCGTGATCGAATCGCCCCCGCGATCGATCAGCATGTCGATCAATTCGGTATCTGGTTGAATCGTTCCGAGTGGGGTGGAGAAAGGTTTGCGGGTCAACCCGAATTTTTCGGGCTCGCCGTAATGCGACGTGCCGAGCACTATGATGGTTTTGCCGGCAGCGTGTTGCCGGGCAGCTCCGCTCAAACGACCGTATGCCGCAGCATAGGATTGCCATCCACCCCATGGACTGACGTGAGGCGCGGCCAGACCGATGATCGGATGGGGAGCCGGCGCCGGGGAGTTTTGCAGATAGCCATCTAGTTGGGCGCGCAGCTCGGCATTCTCCTCCGGATACCCCGTCCCCGAATGCGCGGGCACGCGTAAGGGAGCGGATTCGAATTGCGCGTGGCGTTCGAGCCGCATCCGATCGAACTCATCGCTTTCGAGAAAACCGTTATGTCTGAGAGCGTCGACCAGCGATTGGATGGTCTCGCCCGGGATGATCTCTCCCGCCAGTTTGGAAATATAAGCCTGTAGGTCCAGCACCGTGCTTTCACCATCAAAGAAGACGAGACCGGCGGCGAGAAGCGGCGGGATGATGAGTATCTCTTGTGTGTAACGGAAAGGGTCACGGAAAAGGATGCCCGGTTTGTCCGGAACGGGCGAACGCATGATGTCCAAACCGAGCCGCAAGCGCGGAAGTATGTTATTCATTTGCGCCCTCACCGTTGGGCATTTTTTTTAATCCAATTTTTATCGCCTCGGTCAAACTCTTACCGTCCTCTTTGGTCATATCTGACATTGTGATCAATTCATTGTAAACCAGAAAATCCCCACTTCGCGCATCGACGATGCCGATGCTTATGAAGTATCTTTGTAATTTCGCTGCAGATCGGCTACAGCATATTTCAACTTCTCGTCGTTTTGTAGAGTTTCCGGTTTAAACGGGCTGTCAACTTTTTTATCAATTTTTCATAATTGCTCAGCCCCAATGAATCCAATAGTTGCAACACGTCCCGCCCGTACCTGTTTCACTTGATACTGCAACCTATTCGCTTTAATCTGCGTATTAATCTGCTGGTGAGTTATGAATAGAATTGATCGATCAGTGAAAACACTTTTGCGGCGCTTCATTTCTACTTTTCTGCTACTGCTCTTGATCGCGCCCGGTACACTTGCACAAAAATCTCGAAGCAAGGGAATGACCGCTCCGCCCCAACCTCAAGTGACACAAAAAGAGGCCGCGGAGTTGGCGGAAGCGGCCAGCAGGTCGAGAGCCAAACTGATCGAATCATCGAAAACCTATCGCGAAAGCCTCGAACGATTGTATGTTCTGCAAAAGCAGGAGGAAGATCAGATCGCTGCTCTGCTCGAAAAGAACCGCGGGTTGTTTGAAAGCGGGTTAATAGCCAAACGAGATGTCGAATTGGTCGAACAAAGTCTGGCGACGGCGCAAAATAAGAGTGCGGAAACTCAGAAGCAGCTTGAATCTGTCGACCACCTGGTCGCCGAGGTCAAAGCCGCGGAGGAACTGGCGAAGATGCCGGCAGCCGGCTCATTTCGCACGTCAGATATGCTCATTCGTTATGTTGGCTCGACCCGCTGGGCCATGAGCGACCTGGATAAGATTGATGCATTCTTCCGCTTGAAATTCGGCCGCGTGCTTCCCGTGAGCGCATTAGGACAGACCGAGACGCATTCACGCCTTGGACTAGATCATCACGATGCAATCGATGTCGCCATTCATCCCGATAGCGCAGAAGGTCAGGAATTGATCAACTATTTGCGCTCACAGAAGATTTCATTCATCGCGATCCGCGGCGCGATTCTCGGATCAGCCACCGGCGCGCATATCCACATCGGCCCGTCATCGAAAAGAACCACGCTGGCTAACTGAGACAATATGCGTGGCTCTCCGCAAAAAAACGATCAGCGCAATTAACGACAAAATATAGAATTTTGTGCGATTGATCAATGTTTAAAGTGCCTGATCCCGGTGAACAGCATTGCCAGATTCTGTTCGTTTGCAGCTTCGATCACTTCTTTATCCCGGACAGACCCGCCCGGTTGAATAATGGCGGTAATGCCGTGTTTGGCTGCTTCGTCTACTCCATCGCGAAACGGAAAGAAGGCGTCTGAAGCGAGGACGCTGCCAGCGATCGGCAGCTTGGCTTTCATCGCACCGAGCATTACCGAATCGACGCGCGACATCTGACCCGCACCGACCCCGATCAATTGATCCTCTTTCGCATATACGATCGCGTTCGATTTGACGTGTTTGCCGATCGCCCAGGCGAATCGGAGCGCGCGCCGCTCGGACGGCGACGGTTTGCGATCACTTACAATCTGAAGCTTCTCTTCATCGAGCAATTCGACATCGCGATCCTGGACGAGGACGCCGCCGCTGATCCTTCTCAACTCTAGATGATCTGTTTGATTTCCGATCTCCCCCATACGCAATACGCGGAGGTTCTTCTTCGCCTTGAGGATGTTTTGCGCTTCATCGGTGAAATCGGGAGCGATGATCACCTCGGCGAACATTTCTGCGATCTCCTTCGCGGCGATGCCGTCTACCGCTCCTGAAAACGCGATGATGCCGCCGAAAGCCGATACCGGATCTGTCGCTCTCGCTTTATTGAATGCCGCGAGCGCGCTCGCTGCCGTGCCGGCGCCGCAAGGGTTGGTATGTTTGATGATCGCACAGATG
The DNA here is from genome assembly GCA_963796275.1 of uncultured Acidobacteriota bacterium. GTDB lineage: Bacteria > Acidobacteriota > Blastocatellia > RBC074 > RBC074 > JAKEHZ01. The sequence continues at coordinate 1,412,964 of CAWCKY010000006.1, forward strand.
TGCTGAACCTCGTGCCTCATCTCCTCGGCATCCCGCAGTTGCATCCGATGTAATTCCTGCACTAATTCCCACGCGGCATCGCTGTCGATGAGGTTGTTATATGAGAGCTCTTTGCCCTGCAATTGAGAGGCGGTCGCGACGCCGTGACCGTCGTCCCCCACAATCCGGTAGAGTGCGGCGCGCTGGTGCGGGTTTTCGCCGTAACGTAAATCATTCGCCTTCGTCAGCTCCAGCGGAATTTCATCGGGCAGCCCAGCGGCAGCTCCCGCTCCATCCTGCTGCCAGGAAGCTAAAAAGCGCGCTATCTCTCTATCGTAATCAGCCGTGTGGCGGAATGCGGTGAGAGCTAGTCGATAGCGGGCAGATTGCGGTAATGAGCAGTCCCATTTATCGAGCAGCTCTGCGATCATTGAATAGTCATTCGGGTCGACGACGACGGCGACATCGTTATGGTTCTTGGCGGCCGACCGGATCATCGCAGGCCCGCCTATATCGATATGCTCGATCGCCTCGCTCATCGTCACATCCGGTTTCCGGATAGTTTGAAGGAACGGGTAGAGGTTGACGACAACCATATCGATCGGCTCGATTCCGTGTTCGCGCATCCTGGCTCGATGTTCGGGGTTGTCGCGAATGCCCAGGATGCCGCCGTGGATTTTCGGATGCAGAGTTTTTACTCGCCCGTCAAGCATCTCAGGAAAACCCGTGACCTCGGATACATCACGCACATCGAGGCCATTCTCGCGGAGCAGTTTGGCGGTGCCGCCGGTGGAGATGATATCGATCCCGTGTCGTTTCAGATTTTGCGCGAATTCAATCAGACCGGACTTATCGGAAACGCTGATCAGAGCCCGCTCGATCTTCTTTAGTGACTGTTCCTGCATTATTTCTTTCCATTTCTCCCTATTCTATTGCTAAGGGTGCAATTCTATCGAATTTGATCTGCTCACCTCAAAAGATCATCATGCAACAATATGGAGTCGAACAACAAATTTGAGCGAGCGGCCGCGATCCGAGTTATCAATTTGTCGAAGAGATTCGATGGCCAGCAGATTCTTACAAATATCGGCTTCGATATCTCTGCGGGAGAAGTGTTGGTTGTGCTCGGCCCGTCAGGGAGCGGCAAGACGACTTTGCTGAGAATCATCGCCGGTCTGGAAGAACCCGAGACCGGAGAGATTCATTTGAATGGACAGGTTGCGCAAGCTCTTCCGCCGCAGAAGCGCGAATTGGGCGTTGTATTTCAGGAGCATGCGCTCTTCCAGCGGAAGACCGTCGAGCAGAACATAGCTTTCGGGCTGGAGACGCACAAGGTAGACAGAACGGAGAAACAGAAGATCGTCGATGAAATGCTCAGCCTCGTCAATTTGCGCGCGCATCGCAGGAAGTATCCGGACCAGCTCTCAGGCGGACAACGGCAACGGGTGGCGCTGGCGCGCGCGCTAGCCTTCAAACCTGAAGCGATGTTGTTTGATGAGCCATTCAGCGCCCTCGATGCCGTGACGCGTCTGGAGCTGCGGCGGGAGGTCCGATCGTTATTGCGCGAGATGAATATCCCCGCGCTCTTCATCACTCACGATCAGGAAGAGGCGCTGGAACTGGCTGATCGTATTATCGTCCTCAATCATGGTCGGATAGAGCAGATCGGCACGCCTTATGAGCTTTATAACCGGCCTCGCAATGAATTCGTCGCGACCTTTCTGGGCGCCGCTAACGTTCTTCTCGGGCGATGGATCGAAGGGAAGGTGATGCTCGGCCGGATCAGGCTTAAAGCCATCAATGATGGGCCGTTATTTTCTGAACGCCAGCCGGTAAAAATTATTTTCCGTCCGGAAGATGCAGTTCTCAATTTTCAACAACAGCTTCTCGATACACCCTATGTGCTCGGTCGCGCGGTTATTGAAGATATTTCCTATATCGGACACAGCGAAAGACTCGTGGCGCGGTTGATGTTGTGGTCACAGCAGGTCACCGATGGTGACCCGGATATCCAGCGACTGCGGGCGCTCGCATTGATCGATGATCCCCAATCCGATGGATTTCCGATCGTCATCACGCGCAACAAGTGGGATGCCAATGAAATGGTGCTTGAGGTCGGAGATACGGTTGTGATCGGGCTGAAAGGCTACCGATTGTTACCGCATTACCCGCTGCGCAGCGAGTCAGGCTCGAAGGTTCAACAATAGCAACCAAGAAAAAATTGCCGCAAAAACGTGAGATTTATCACTTACATTTGTCATTGAAACGCACTCTTCAATGACAAATGTAAAATTACAAATGTAAAATGACAAATGATAAATCTTCTTGACTCAGCCAGGCCTGGTGCTATATAAACTCCCAGTCATCCACTAGGAAATTAAATGAACGTCTCTACGAAAAGCGAATATGGCTTACGCGCTCTGATCTATCTTGCTTCCAACACGGAGCGCGAGGCAGTTCCTGCGCGTGAGATAGCCGAGAAGTGGAGCGTTCCAGTCAAATACCTCGAACAGATTCTCAAGACGCTCAAGGATGAGGGTATTTTGGTGAGCCAGGTCGGCATCGGAGGCGGATATCGTCTGGCCAGACCGGCGACTCTGATCACCACGGGCGAGGTCATCAGGTTACTCGATGGCAGGATCGCGCCGATGGGATGCGTCAGTTCATACGACTATGAGCCGTGCGAATTCGAGGAAGGCTGTGGCTTGAAGACGCTTTGGGCCAGAGCTCGCGCCGCCCTCATCGGAGTGCTCGATCAAACCACTATTGCTGACCTCTGTACCCAGGCTAATCACCAAAAGGTGGTTAGCCTGAAATCTTCGTCTAATTATCGCTAAACATCCCAAACAACAGTCTCTTCGTCAAAACATATAAATCCCATTTTTTAATGTCTATGTATTAACTAGGATTTATTGAGGTGAGCGCGAAGGCATTCCTATTAATTAGCCTGGTTATTTGGTTGGCGGCAGCCGGTTGCGCCGTGCCGGAGAAGAGCAGCGGCGGAACGGTGATGCTGACGCTGGGCGCATACACGACTCCGCGCGAGGCTTACAGTAAAGCGATCATCCCGGAGTTCCAGCGATATTGGAAACAGAGGACCGGACAGGATGTCGAGTTTCAAGAGTCGTATCAGGCGAGCGGCGCGCAATCGCGGGCTATTATCAGCGGGTTCGAAGCCGATATCGCGGCGCTCTCGCTGGAAGGTGACGTGGAGAGGATCGCCCAATCGGGCTTGATCAAGCACGATTGGAAGAAAAACCAACACAAAGGCATCGTCTCCACCTCAGTTGTAGTCCTCGCGGTCAGGCTGGGCAATCCTAAAAGCATCGGTGATTGGACCGATCTGACAAGGCCGGGATTGAAGGTATTGACACCGGATCCGAAGACTTCGGGGGGCGCGCAATGGAACATCGCCGCACTTTATGGCGCCGCGCTCCGCGGTTATGCGGGATCGGCGAATGATCCGGCGGTAGCGAAGGAGTTGCTCAAGCGAGTCCTCCTTAACGTCTCGCTAATGGATAAGGGTGCGCGCGAATCCATCACCACTTTTGAGAAGGGCGTAGGGGATGTCGCGATAACCTATGAAAACGAAGTGCTGGTTGGACGGCAGGCTGGACGGAAATATGACTACATCATCCCCCGTTCAACGATTCTGATCGAAAACCCGGTCGCGCTGGTCGACACTTATGTCGATAAACACGGCGTCCGTGAGGTGGCGGAAGGATTCATCGAATTTCTCTGGACGAAAGAAGCGCAGCGCGTTTTCGCGAAGTTCGGTTTGCGGCCGGTTGATCTGCAAACAGCGAATGAGGTCGAGGGCCGGTTTCAACCGACAGGAGACATCTGGAAGATCGATTATCTGGGAGGATGGAGGAGCGTTTCGACCGAGCTCTTCGGGCCTGCCGGAATCTACACGAAAAGTTTCGAGGAGTTACACGCGGGTCAATGAACATAGCCGATTCGCCACAAGTTAAATCAATACGGTTCGCTTCTCGTCGCCCGTGGGGAAGATGGAGTTTGAGGGCAGTATCGATCCTCTGGCTCGTATTGATGATCTTGCTTCCCATCAGCACGCTGCTCGAACACGGTCTGAGAGATGGGATCGCAATGCTCTGGAATGAGGTGACCAGCCCGATCGCTTTGGCGGCATTGAAACTGACGCTGATCGCCGCCGCGATAATGACTGCGATCAATGCGGTGATGGGGACGATGACGGCATATGTGCTGGTGCGCTATCGGTTCTACGGGAGCCGTCTGCTCAATAGCCTGATCGATTTGCCGTTTGCGATTCCGACCCTGGTCACGGGAGTCATGCTGGTTGTGCTCTATGGCCCACAACAGTTGCTGGGTTCGTGGTTGGATGCGCGCGGGATCCAGATCGTCTTCGCTCAACCTGGGATTGTGATGGCGCTGCTCTTTGTCACCTATCCGTTCGTCATCCGGACTGTGCAACCGGTGCTGATGGCGATCGACAGGTCGCAGGAAGAAGCTGCGTGGACTCTGGGCGCATCGCAGTGGCAGACATTCGCGAAGATAATACTTCCGATGCTTACTCCGGCGATCCTCACGGGCTCTCTGCTCGGATTCGCTCGCGCTCTGGGTGAATTTGGGTCGCTGGTGGTGGTCGCCGGAAATATACCACGCAGCACATTGACGGCTCCGGTTTATATCTTCGGGGAGATTGAATCGCAGAACCAGCGCGGCGCGAGCGCTATGTCTATAGTGTTGCTGACGCTGTCGTTCGCGCTGATGTTGCTGGTCGACTGGCTGCAGGAGAGACGTGGAGGGACCATTGCCGCCGGATAATGTTGTAATCGATAAGGCAGGAGAGAAGCGATCGAGTAGTCTTCACACACGGGTGGAGCGGCCGAGGGGAGCCGAATGGCTATTACTCGCGATAGTGGTCCTCTACGCCGTATTGCTATTTGCCGGGCCGCTCGCCGCCATCGCCTGGGGTGCGCTCTCATCGGGTTTCAACGCAATGTTGAGGGAGATTACGTCAATCGAAGCGATAAATGCGCTCAAATTGACGCTGATCCAGAGCGTTGCCGCTACGTTGATCAACACGGGTTTCGGGTTGTGTGTGGCGATATTTCTGGCGCGTGATGACTTCAGAGGCCGGCGCCTCTTGAACGGATTGGTCGATCTGCCATTTGCTGTCTCTCCGGTTATCGCCGGATTTACCTTGATACTGTTGTTCGGCCGGAATGGCTGGTTGGCCGGGAGCATAGATGCGCTCAATCTTCGCGTGGTATTCGCGTTGCCGGGAATGTTGCTGGCGACGATCTTCGTCTCGCTGCCTTTTGTGGTTCGCGCAGTGATCCCGATGTTAAAACACATCGGTACAGAACAGGAGAATGTGGCTTACACGATGGGGGCAGGGTATTGGCGGACGTTCTGGCACATTACGTTGCCGAATATTCGCTGGGGACTGCTTTATGGTATTTCGCTCACCTTCGCGCGCTCCATCGGCGAATTCGGAGCCGTATTGGTGGTGGGCGGAGGAGTAACTCGGTTGACCGAGACTTCTACTCTCTACATTTATCGCGCGCTCGATGATCGTAACGAGATCGGAGCATATGCGATGGTGCTGGTACTGGCCGCGTTCTCGTTGGGCCTGCTTTTATTGATGGAGTACTCGAGAAAACATACGCAGGAAGACTGAACGAAGACTGGAGATAGGTGCGACGAACACAAGGACACAAAGATGAAAAGACGCAAAGAAGATAACAGCATACGAAGCGAGAAACACGGCAGGGATAGGATCAGGATGTTCTTCATCAAGATATTCTTTACTCCGGTGCCCATGATGGATCGTTGTTGTTGTTGTCCCTGTTCATGTCTATGCCTTGGGCTGCAGAGAATAGAGCCTGATTCGAGGGAATGAAATCTGGATGCCAGCCAGATCATTACTGAAACCCGCTATCAGCTCTAAGCGAATAGCGGGTTTCTGATTTTTGGTTGGTTCATACGAATTACTTCCGTAGCTGGTGCTTAGTTGATGGACTCCTTGGCGGTGGGTCCCATGAACCCACCGCGTTTTTTAAGGCTGATCATCAGTTCGGCTGCGGTTTAGAGATAGCAGGCGGCGTAGCCAAGCGGTAAGGCAGAGGCCGGCAAAGCCTTTATACGCGGGTTCGATTCCCGTCGCCGCCTCCATATGCGGGATAAGGCAGGGTTTCCATCCTGCCAAATTTACTGAGGAGCCCTGAATGCGAAAAAATTTGCAAAATCTCCAAGCATCTCTGTTTGTATTACTTCTAGTCCTGGCCGGATTGGTCAACGCCCAAACCGCGACGGCCACGCTCAAGGGATCGGTGACCGATGGCGGCGGCAGCGCAGTGTCAGGCGCGGGCGTAACACTGACGAGCATTGCCACCGGTTTAAAAAAATCATTCACGACCGATGAGAACGGACAGTTCATCTTCACCTTTCTCGAGCCAGGCTTCTACACGCTTGACGCGCAAGCGAGCGGCTTCAAAATCCACCGGCATCCGCGTCTGCAACTCGAGGTCGGGCAGACCGCTGAATTCGTCATAGCACTTACTCCCGGCGATCTACAGGAGACTATCAATATCACCGCCGCCGATTCGCCGGGACTCGACACCACCACCAGCTCGCTCGGCGGCATCGTCGGGCGGCAGCGCGTCGATGTGCTTCCGTTAAACGGCCGCAATGTCTTTCAACTCGCGCAACTCGAGATCGGCGTGACGACGGCGCCCGGCTCGCGCGGCGCCAATCCAGACCTGACCGCTTCGGGTGAGATTTCGGTAAACGGCGGGCGCACGCTCAACACGGAAGCATTCGTGGATGGCATTCCGCTGGCCAATAAAGGCGATAATCGTATCTCTCTGCGCCCTTCGCCGGACGCTGTTCAGGAGTTTCAGATCATGACCAATTCATTCCCGGCTGAATACGGCCGCACGGGCGGAGGCGCGCTCAACTTTTCGACGCGCTCCGGGGGCAATGAATTTCGCGGAACGCTCTTTGAATATCTGCGCAATGATGCGCTCGATGCGCGTAGCTTTTTCGTCAACGCCAATCCGAACGGGGTCAAGGAGAAACTGAGGTTCAATCAGTTCGGTGGCAACCTGGGCGGTCCTCTCTATCTGCCAGGCTTCGGCGATGGGGGCAAATCCTTCCGTCGCATCAACAAGCTCTTCTTTTTTATCAACTATGAGGCGTTGCGTATTTCACAAACACGGCAGACTCCGTCGACCGTGCCGACGGAGAGGATGCGGAGCGGGGATTTCTCGGAATTGCTCGGGGCTGTAATCCCCGGTGTGACGGTTCGCGATACCGACGGGAATCTGATTCCGGCGCGCATCGGACAAATTTATGTTCCCGGCGCAGTGGTTCAGGCGGGGCAGGCGGGGCAGGCGGGGCAGCCGGGCGACGGATCGCGTGTGGCATTTGCCGGCAATATTATTTCGGAATCGCTCATCGACCCGGTGGGGCGCGCCGCGCTGTCATACTATCCGCTGCCAAATGCGGCCGGCGCAAGGAACTCCAACGGTCTGGGTTTCAGCAATAACTACGTGGCGAATACGCTGGCGACTACCGACAATCATCAGATCACGGCGCGCGTCGATTACAATCTATCGACGTCACAGCAGATATTCGGGCGCGTGATCAAAGAGGATAATACGCTCTTCAATTCGGGCCCATTCCCGACCAGCATCGCTTCGCCGATCCAGAATCCGCAGCAGAGCTCGGTCCCGGGCACCTGGGTGGCTCATTACGTCAATACTCTCTCGCCGAAAGTGGTTCTGCTGCTCAACGCGGGATTCACTCGTTTCAACAACGACGCGACCCATTTCTCGCGCGGCTTCGACGTGACCTCGCTGGGCTTTCCGTCTTATGTGGCCGGGGCATCAGACGACTCCGGAGTATTTCCTACTCTCAATCCGAATGGCTATAACTCGCTGGGCCCGCCGCGCAATTTCGGCTTCTATCATAATAACCAGGACGTTTACAGTCTCAGCCAGAGTCTGAGCCTCTTGCGCGGTGATCATTCGATCAAGCTGGGCGCGAATGAGCGCATCTACCGCAAGTATAACTATCGTCCGGACGATCCGGCGGGGAACTTCACATTCTCGCGGGGTTTTACCTCTCGCATTCCGGCCGAGACGACGCCGCAGACGGGCGATGCCATCGCCTCGTTGCTGCTCGGCAATCCGGCTTCGGGGCGCCTGGCGATTGCGCCGCAGCCAGCCATTCAGAACAAGTATTTCGCGCTCTTTGTGCAGGATGATTGGAAATTCAATAATCGATTGACGCTCAACCTCGGCCTGCGCTGGGACCTGGAGACGGGGAACACCGAGCGCTTCAATCGCCTTTTGAATTTCGACCCGCAGGCGCAGTTTCCGATCAATCAGATCGCCGTGGCTTTTCCGGCTGCCACTGCTCTGGGAACAAAGACGATTCCTTTGCGCGGGATCGTAACGCCGGTCGGGCGCGGCGGAGTAGAGGGCCGCGAAAATTATGACCGGGACTATAATAATTTCGGTCCGCGCGTGGGGCTTGCTTTCAAATTGAATGAGCGGACGGTGATCCGCGCGGGCGGCGCGATCTTTTATGCCCCGCTGGGCGGCGGCGGATTCAACATCGTGACTGCCGCGATGGACGGCCTGGCCGAGACCCCTTTTATAGCCTCGCCCGATAACGGCATCAGCCCGACACGAGGAACATATCTCAGCAATCCATTTCCGTCGGGTATTGTGCAGCCGACAGACGCTTACCTCGGGCCGCTGTCCGGTTACGGCCGCCAGTCGCTTCCGGTGAGGCAGCGCGATATCAGGCCGTCCAAGATCGCGCAGTGGAATTTGAATATCCAACGTGAATTGGCGCGGGCGGTAACAGTCGAAGCCGCGTATGCCGGAAGCGCCGGCATCGGGTTGCGGAGCGGCGCAACAGATATCAACCAGCTTTCACCGGAGGCGCTGGCCATTGCGCGTCAGCTGGTCGTCGCGCCAAACGGCAATCTCGTGCCGGCCGGCAACCTCACGGTATCCAATCCGTTTCTGACGTTACCTGTCGATCAGCGTCCGCCTGCAACCTCGATTCTGGGCGCCCCGACGGTGACGGTGGCGCAATTGCTGCGGCCATACCCGCAGTTCGGCAACGTCGTCTCCTACACTCAGAATGAATCGCACTCCAGTTACCACTCGTTCCAATTGACGGTGGCTCGGCGGGTCAATGACGGGCTGATCTTCAGCGTCGGTTATGCCTTCTCCAAATCGATAGATGACCTGACCTCGATGTCGCTCAACAACCAGACGATTCAGATTCAGTATTATCAGGACTATTACAATCGCCGCGGCGACAAATCGCTCTCGAATTTCGATGTCGCTCATCGCTTTATCGGCGATGTGACCTGGGAGTTGCCTTTCGGGCGTGACCGCCGGTTTTTACGCGGCGGCCTGGCGGCCCGAGTCCTCGACGGATTTTCGGTCAATGCGATCGCCCAGGCACAGAGCGGTTTCCCTATTTCAATGGGCGCGACCAATGCGTCGCTGCAGGGATTGGCGTTCAATAGCTTGCGTCCGAACATCGTCGGTGAGGTCACAACTTCAGCCGGTTCGACGGCAGATCGCATCCGGCAGTATCTCAACACTGCGGCCTTCTCTCAGCCTGCGCCTTACACGTTCGGCAATGCGCCGCGGACGCTGCCCAACCTGCGCGGACCGAGTTATTTCACCACCAACCTCTCGCTCCAACGCGACTTCAGGTTTACGGAGAATGCGAGGCTTCAGGTCCGCATCGAGGCGTTCAACGTTTTCAATCGCGCAAATTTACAGCTGCCGAGCGCGATTTTGGGTGCGGCTAACTTCGGCGTTATCACCGGCACTGAAGATCCGCGCCAGATCCAATTCGCCGCCAGAATCTATTTCTGATGATGACGGATAATAGCTACAGAGCGCAGAGAGAAAGTGAGAACGCGAGATACATCGCTATCTTTACCCTTTGTCGTCTCTCCGTCTCTGCGCCTCTGCGGCTGCCTCATTTTCCTTCCCCATGCAAAAAATTTAATTGACAACCATTACCGCTCTGCGTATCATTCGAAATTCCTGAAAATGATTTTCAAAATCAAGCGATAAGTAAACGATAAGTAAAGCGATAAGTAAATCGGCAGTGAGGAGCGATCGGTATAGAGAATAGGAAGAGACGGAGCTCTTGCTGCTGTTGGAAAGAGTCGAGCGGTGTAGCGCACCGTCAGACGAAGAGAGAAGGCGAAGATAATAAAGAGCCTTCGGCGAGGCAACGCCGAAGGCTCCGATCGCACAACCGGCCCGTCCCGTTTAGGCAACTTCGCGAGCAGCGTGCGTAAACCATCTTACCACGCTGCCTGAAACAATCAATCGAACCCTCAAAACAACACGATGACTTCACCGGCAGGAACCCGAGATAGGCCGGGTCATTAACATACTTCAGGAGGCACGCATGAAGTTAAACGCAAAGAAGCATGGTAAGAAGAACAGAAATAAGAAAGGGAACAAAGCCAGATCGAAGCAGCGCGGCCCGCGCTACTGGGTAGCTATGGGCACGATGAGCGCGTTGCTCGCCTACGCTCCTGTCAGCAGTAAAGCTGAGTCGGCATCGAGCTCTGCCTTGAGCTCTTACAGCGCCTGGGAGGTTATCTACCAGCAGGACCCCGATAAGGCCAAACCGGTGAGCCGTTTCGATATTCCGCCGGGATCGCTCGAGACGGTACTGGCCGCTTTTCAAAACCTGACTGGGCTGCAGGTGATCGTTCCGAGCGGCAATATCAAGTCGATCTCCTCTCAGGGCGTCTCAGGCGCCCTCACTGCTGATAAGGCTCTCCAGCAGTTACTGGCCGGCACCGGCATCACCTATCGTTTCACCGGCCCAATGATCGTGACGCTTGAACTGAAGGGCGTTGAAGGCTCCGTCGAGATTCTGGGGCGCATTTCGCCATCCTCGCCGAAATATACCGAGCCGCTGCGCGACACGCCGCAGACGATCAATGTTATTCCCAAAGCGGTGATCGAGGAACAAGGCGCGACCACGCTGCGTGACGTGCTCCGCAATGTCCCCGGGTTGACCATTGTGGCTGGCGAAGGCGGCGCGCCGGCGGGCGACAATCTGTCGCTGCGAGGCTTCAGCGCGCGTAACGATATCTACGTAGACGGCGTGCGCGATCTCAGCCCGCAATCCCGCGATCCGTTCAACCTTGAACAGGTCGAAGTGGTAAAGGGTCCAAGTTCGGCTTTCAACGGGCGCGGTTCGGCGGGCGGAACGATCAATCTGGTCACCAAGATCGCCTAACATCAGGCCTTTCTATGGCGGCACGCTCAGCTTCGGCACCGATAGGACCAAGCGGATCACCACTGATACGAATATCCCGTTCAAGGATAGGTACGCATTTCGTTTGAACCTGATGGGCCACGATTCCGGTGTGGCCGGCCGCGACGTGGTTAAAAACCAGCGCTGGGGTATCGCTCCATCGCTGGCGACGGGTCTCGGGACGAGGTCGCGATTCATCTTCAGTTATCTTCATCTCAAACAGGACAACATCCCGGATTATGGACTTCCCTGGGTGACTGCCGACCACAACATCCTGAGTGAATCCCGCGATCAGCCCGCGCCGGTGGATCGCGAGACCTTCTACGGGATCAGGTCTCGTGATTATGAAGAGTTGAATGCCGACATCGGGACCATTGCGTTCGAGCGCGACGTCAATGATAACCTGACGATGCGCAATCAGCTTCGTTATAGCAGGGCGACGCGCGATTCGATCACGACGGCCCCACGTTTCGCCAGCCCCAACTCGCTCATCATCAACCGAAACGGACCTTCTTGGATTACCGAGGATAATATCTGGGATAATCAGACAGATCTGAGGTCGAGATTCTCCACCGGTGGTGTTGAACACAGGTTGGTTACCGGCCTTGCTCTCGCCCATGAAAACAACCAGCGTATAACTCGGTCAGTCTCTACAGCGCCTCCTACGGATATGAATAACCCGAATCCGGATCTGGCCTTCAACAGCGCGACCAGCTTGAGCCCTTTTGTCGGCGACATCACCGGAAAAACAGTAGGCATCTATGCATTCGACACCGCGCGACTCGGCAATAGATGGGAATTGATCGGCGGTCTGCGCTATGACTACTTTGATGTAGAAGGCATTCCTACCGCCGCAGCTACGGCGGCTCTTCCCAGCAGGATTGCAAGAATCGATCGGATGTTCAGCGGGCGCGGCGCTATCGTCTTCAAGCCGCGAGCTGAGGGAAACCTATACGCTTCATATGGGACGTCGGTCAACCCATCACTGGAAGGACTCTCGTATCAAGCCGTCAGTACGACGCTCGAGCCTGAGAAGACCTATACGGTCGAAGTCGGCAGCAAATGGGACCTGCTGGGAGAACGCCTGACATTGAATGGCGCGATATTTAACGTGGATAAGACCAATGCCAGGACGCCGGATCTGACAACTCCCACTTTGACGGTATTGGAGGGCAAGCTTCGCGTCCAGGGTATTGAACTCGGCGCCAGCGGCAGCATCACTCGCACCTGGAGGGTCCTTGCCGGTTATACCCTGCTCGACACCAGGGTCGTCAGGTCTAACCTAGCGGCCGAACTCAACAAGCGATTCCAGAATGCGCCTCGAAATTCATTCAACCTCTGGACGACTTACCTCGTACGATCGAAGGTCAACCTGGGCGGGGGAATCCGTTTCATCGGCCGGCGGTTCGGCAACAACACGAACACCCGGTTTGTGAATAACTATTACACGTTCGATGGGCTCATTTCGTTCCCCGTTACGAGTAAGATCGATCTCAGGCTCAACCTCTACAATCTGAACAACGCCTATTACTTTGATCGTTTAGGTGGCGGTCACCTCATCCCCGGCGCCGGTCGATCGGTGATGGTGAGTACCGGGTTCCGGTTCTAGGGTGTGATGCCCAAAAACCTAAGCAAAGGTAGGGCAGGAACTAATTGCCCTACCTTCGCAGAGGAGAAACAGTGCTTCTACACATACCCGACGTCCTGTCTTCTGAGCAGGTCTCACACTGCCGGCATAAGCTGGAAGGCGCCGAATGGGTCGACGGCCGCATCACCGCCGGGCATCAATCGGGCCGCGCCAAAGACAACATGCAAATGCCTGAAGATCACCCGGTGGCGCGTGAATTAGGAGATCTGATCGTCACGGCGCTTCAGAACAGCCAACTCTTTATGGCGGCGGCGCTGCCGCTGAAGGTATTCCCTCCGCTGTTCAACCGTTATCAGGGCGAACAATCGTTCGGCACTCATGTCGATAACGCGATCCGGCAGGTAACGGGGACGCCGCATCGGGTCCGGACCGACCTTTCGGCCACGCTATTTCTGGCCCAGCCAGAAGAATACGACGGTGGGGAGCTGGTGATCGAAGATACCTACGGTGTGCACAACGTCAAACTGCAAGCAGGCCACCTGATCCTCTATCCATCGAGCAGCCTGCATCACGTGCGCCCGGTGACGCGCGGTACGCGCCTGGCTTCGTTCTTCTGGATTCAGAGCATGGTGCGCGACGACGGGCAGCGCACGTTGTTATTCGATCTGGATATGGCGATTCAGCAGATCGGAAGCGAATCGCCCGAACATGCTGCGACCGTGCAGTTGACCGGCATTTATCACAATCTGCTGCGCCGCTGGGCCGATGTTTAAGGGAGAGACCGCGCATGAACCGATTCCGCAAGATCATCTTCTGGTGCCATCTGCCGGTGGGAGTGACCGCCGGCGTGGTCATCTTTATTATGTCCTTCACCGGGGTGTTGCTGACATATGAAAAACAGATCATCGCCTGGTCCGACAAGCGCAGTTATCGCGTGGTGCGGCCATCTGCGGAATCAGCGCGCCTGCCTATAGATACGCTGCTCGCCAAAGTCCGAGAGGCGCGGCCCGATGCCTCTCCCTCTGCCGTCACATTACGCGCGGACGCGGATGCGCCGGTGGCGGTCGCCCTCGGTCGCGAAGGCACAATTCTGGTCAACCAATATACCGGCGAGGTGCTGGGTGAGGGATCCAAATCGATCCGAAACTTCTTCCGCGTGATCACCGACTGGCACCGCTGGCTCGGGGCGGACAGCGAGAACCGCGCTGTCGCCCGGGCAATCACGGGCGCATGTAACCTGGGCTTCCTTTTCATCGTCGTGAGCGGAATCTACTTATGGTGGCCGAGGAAGTGGGAGCAGGTCAAGGGCGTAATCTGGTTCAGACGCGGCCTGCCCGGCAAGGCGAGGGACTTCAACTGGCATAACGTGATTGGCGTCTGGTCGTTTATTCCTCTCTTTATCGTCGTGCTATCGGCTACCGTGATCTCCTACGTCTGGGCGAGCAACCTTGCTTACAGAGTCGTGGGCGAATCGCCGCCCGCGCAGCGGGGATCCGGGCAACCCAGGCAAACGGGGCAAACGGGGCAAGCGGGGCAAACGGGACAAGCGGGGCAAACGGGGCAAACGGGGCAAGCCGGGCAAACGGGGCAAGCGGGGCAAACGAGGCAAGCCGGGCAAACGGGGCAAGCGGGGCAAACGGGGCGAGCCGGGACAAGCGGGACAACGGGGACGACAAACGACGCCGGCGCCCGCGCAGCGTGGCGGTCAGGAGGAACGGGAAGCATCAGTCAATTTTGACGGCCTCGATCCGCTGCTATCGCGCGCCGAGCTGCAGATGCCTGGCTGGCAAACTATAAATCTGCGCCTTCCGGCATCGGCGGATGCACCGGCTATATTCACGATCGATCAGGGGAGCGGGGGGCAGCCGCAGAAACGAGCGCAGCTTACGCTGGACAGGAAGAGCGGTGAAGTTGTTCAGTGGGAGCCTTTCTCGAGCTACACCGTGGGACGAAAACTACGGACGATTTTACGATTTGCGCATACGGGCGAGGTGGCCGGAATCATCGGCCAAACCATCGCCGGTCTCGCCTCGCTGGGCGCGGTATTTCTGGTTTATACCGGTCTAGCCCTCAGCTGGCGCCGCTTCAGAGCGTGGCTCGCGAGACGATCCAGAAGAAGCGCACCGATCGCCTCTCCATTGGGAGAAGGGGCAGAATAGTTTCCGGGTTTCGGGTTTTAGGCGCATTACTGAAAGCCGAAAAACTATCTGTGGAAAAGGGTAGGATAGGCCTGATAAACTATCCCACCCTTTTCCGGGAGGAGTTACTTTGATCCGTCTACGATTACGAACCGTTACTACATATCTCATTGCCACAGTTCTGCTGGCTCTCTTTATCGTCGTCCAAAGCGTTTCCGGGATTGGCGCGGGACTATCGACCCGGCCGGATAGTGCTCCAGAGACCGGCATCTTGCTGCTCGCGCACGGCGGCAAGCAGAATTGGAATGACGAGGTGAACAAGTTGGCCTCGCGCGTTAATAAGACTATCCCGGTTGAGGTGGCTTTCGGGATGGCATCAAGGCGCACGATGCAAGACGCGATTAACCGCCTGGCCAAGCGGCGCGTCCGCGAGATCGTGGCGGTACCACTCTTCATCTCATCGCACAGCTCGGTCATCACTTCCACCCAGTATCTGCTCGGCCTGCGCGACACGGCGCCGCCGGAACTGGCGA
The DNA here is from genome assembly GCA_963796275.1 of uncultured Acidobacteriota bacterium. GTDB lineage: Bacteria > Acidobacteriota > Blastocatellia > RBC074 > RBC074 > JAKEHZ01. The sequence goes on from CAWCKY010000006.1 coordinate 1,428,509, forward strand.
TCTATGCCCGGATGTCCCACTCACATTCGGCCGGCAGCGCAAACGATAACCACAACCATAGCGTTTCGACGGATGACCAAACCGCGCCCATCAAGTCAGCGGTGCCGATCCGTTGGAGCCCTGCTCTCGACAAGCACCCGATAGTCGCCGATATTTTGCTGGCGCGTTCTCTCTCCCTCAGTCGCGATCCGTCTAATGAGGTCGTGATAGTGGTCGCGCATGGCCCGGTGTCGGACCAAGACAATTTGAAATGGCTCGCTGATATGAAATATCTGGCCGAGCGGATGAGCGGCAAAAGCAAATTCAAACGCGTCGAGTATCTGACTGTAAGGGACGATGCGCCGCAGCCAGTGCGTGAGCAGGCGACTGCAGAATTACGCCGCACGGTTGAAGGAGCGGCTGGCGGCCGCGTATTGATCGTTCCGCTTCTGCTAGCCTATGGAGGCATTGAGGAGGGCATCAAGAAGCGCCTGGAAGGACTGGAATACACCATGAGCTCACAGGCCCTCCTGCCGGACGAGCGGCTGGATCGCTGGGTGTTATCGTCGGTTGAGAAGTGACTTCACCGTCTATTCGGGCGGATTATCCGGGGAAAAAATAACTCGTCCAAAAATCCAAATGAGCTCATTGCGCGCATTCGGCTTGCTCATCCACAAATTAATTGACATCCCATTTTCTCTTCGAGTAGTCTGGATTCACCACAAAAAATTAGGCAAAAAACACAAAAACACGAAAGGGTTGAATAATCCTTTGGTCATTTGTGAATTTGTGGTGAATCTTCCTCTCTCGGAACCAATTGGATGTCGGAAACACAAGAGAAAAACAACAATGGCATCGCCCTGCTCGCCATCTGCTCGCTGGTTTTCTTCCTCATCGGCGTTATCAGCCCGCCCTTCCTGATGGACGATGTAGATTCGGTCACCGCACAGATATCACGAAATATGATCGAGTCTGGTGATTGGGTCACCGCTCGATTGAATGGGATCGTCTATCTCGAAAAACCCGGACTCAGGTTTTGGGTCGTAGCCGTCTCATACCTGATATTTGGAGTCAATGACTGGGCGGCCCGCATACCGATGGCTCTCTCCGCGGTCGCTCTCTGCTGGCTGGTCCGATCCATCGGCATCTGGGCCTTTTCCTCAGGTCAAGCCAAGGATTCGCGCGCCGGCGATTTGGCAGGCATCGTCCTCGCGACGTGCGCCGGCCTCTTCCTTTTCACGCGCATCCTGATCCCGGACATCATCCTGACGCTGACGACGACTCTGGCGATGTGGTCTCTGCTGCGCGCGCTCGATCCGGAGGAGGAGAGATGGCGAATCTGGTCATCGCTCTTCGCCGTCGCCATGGGCCTGGGATTTATGCTCAAAGGTCTGATCGCTTTCGTTTTTCCGGTTGGAGCGGGGCTCGCCTACCTTCTGCTCACCAGACAACTCTTATCAAGAAAGACGTGGCAACGGATTCGGCCGTTCACCGGCATCTCGATCATTTTGCTTATCTGCCTGCCATGGCTGATCCTCGCCATTTTGCGCAACCCTCCCTACTTCGATTTCACGATGAAGAGTGAAGCGGGCCAGTATCGCGGTTTCTTCTGGTACTTTTTTTTGAATGAGCACCTCTTTCGCTACCTCAATATGCGATACCCGCGCGATTACAACACTGTGCCGCGCGCAGCATTCTGGCTCTATCATCTCGTCTGGCTTTTTCCGTGGAGCGTCTGGCTGGGTTTCGTCGCCCGGCTCAACTTCAAACCGGTAGACCGTGCCGGCAGGATGCGGTTGTTCTGCCTGTGCTGGATCGGGTTTACTCTCCTCTTTTTCACCTTCTCCACCACGCAGGAGTATTACTCCATGCCATGCTACCCGGCATTTGCATTGTTGCTCGGGTCGGCAATGACGTTGAATGACCGTAGATTCAAATGGGCGACGATGACGGCAGGTGCCCTCGCATTTATCGCGGCCGCAGCCTGCGCCGTCATCCTCTGGCTGACGCGCGATATCGCCGCAACTGGTGATATCGCCAACACACTCAACAATTCTATTTCAACGCTTTCGCTAGGCAAGGCTGAAGATTCTCACGCTGATGTCGTTCGCCTGGATGCGCCTTCCCCTCGTTGCAGCCCTGGGCGCTTTTCTCATCGGAGCTGTGGGCGCCTGGATGAAAGGGGGGCGTCATGCGATTATCGCGCTCGCGCTGATGATGCTTATATTTTTCAGCGCCGCGCGGCTGGCGATGATCACGCTCAACCCATATTTCAGTTCGAAGCTTCTGGCCGAGGCTCTCGCAGCGGCGCCGCCCGGTGAATTGATAGTTGACGACCAGTATTATCATTTCTCTTCCGTTTTCTTCTATGCCAACCGGCGCGCGCTACTGCTCAACGGGAGAGTGATGAACCTCGAATACGGTTCATACGCGCCCGGCGCCCCGCAGGTCTTCATCACCGATCGGGACCTGCCAGCGCTCTGGGCCAAGCCGGAGCGGTATTACCTGGTCGCCGGCGGTTCTGCAATCCCCCGTTTGAAGGCTTTGCTGGGAAGCTCGAATCTGCATGTCGTGCGTGCTGCCGGGGGCAAATTTCTGCTGACCAATCAGATTAACCTGAGCGGCGCTTTAACCAGATAGTGAATCTCGCTTACTACTTGCTGATCGGAATCCTGGCGATACTCGCAACAGGCGGTATCGCGTACTACCTCATCGCCATCTATTGCGCGTATCGGCTCGGCCACAGGCGTGTTCCCGACCACCAGAGCCTGTCGAATGAATCCCCCCCCATGAGCCTGCTCAAACCGCTGCACGGTGCCGAGCCTGAGCTTGAGCGATGTCTTGAGAGCTTTTTCGTTCAGGACTATTCGGACTATGAGATACTCTTCGCCGTCAGACACGGTGACGATCCGGCGGTCGATGTCGTCAATCGATTGAGCGCGCGTTACCCTCACATTCCCACTAAAATGATCCTTACCGGAGAACCGCCTTACGCAAACGCCAAGGTTTATAGTCTTAAGAAGATGGCTGAGGCGGCTCGCCATCGAATCCTGGTCGTCACCGATAGCGATGCTTCGGTTGCGCCCGATTATCTTCAATCGATGGCGCGGGAGTTCGCTTCTCCGCAGGTCGGCGCAGTCACCAACCTTTATCGTGGAGTCAGCGGGCGCGATCTGTGGTCGAAGATGGAAGCGCTCGGCATGACGACGGAGTTCATGGCCGGCGTGGTAGTGGCCGAACGGCTAGAGGGAATGAAGTTTACGCTCGGCCCATCGATGGCGATCCGCTCCGAATGCCTGGATGCCATCGGTGGATTCTCTGCGATGAAAGATTATCTCGCTGACGATTTCGTCCTCGGCCATTGGGCGGATCGGGCCGGCTGGCGTGTCGCCCTATCGAATCATGTCATCAACCATCACGCCTCGAATGAGGGATTCAGCCGGACCTTCATTCACCGACTTCGTTGGAACCGCAGCTCGCGCTTTTCGCGTCCGTCTGGTTATTTCGGTCAGGGATTCACATACGGAATGGTCTGGGCATCGTTGCTGGTCTTGCTCTCTCCGGCCTGGTGGTTTTTGTTGTTGTCGGTGATCATTCTCCGCTTTTTGCTGGCAATCCAGGTGGGCGTTTATTTGCTGAAGGATCATGCGATTTGGCGTAGTCTCTGGCTGATCCCCTTGCAGGATGTTTTCAGCTTCGCCAGCTGGATTGGAGGTTTTCTCGGCAGAGAGATCGTCTGGCGCAGCGAACGGTATCGCCTGTTGTCGGGCGGACGCTTCAAAAAGATTGCCAAAACAAATTATTCCTGACAGCTTTTCCATGGATGTGGTTAAGTGCAGTTATATTTCCGGCTTTATCTTTAAGCTTTATCCATAATACAGATTAACTCACTCGGTAATTAAGCAGTAACAAAACAATTCGTATCTCGGGCAGACGGTCTGCTGAGTCGTACATGTCCAGGCGCTCCTGACTCTCTTCCTGCGTATTTCCGCAGATAAATTCTGATTTGCTTTGTGCAGCCAACATTCTCCCCGTATCTCTACCGGGGGTAAGGTAAGTCATATTTGAGCGAAACATAAGGTATATATCCCCGGATATAGCCTTTTATCTACCTTAAGAATCGAAATAATCACAACCTGCGATGAATTGACCATGGAGGTTCTGATGGTATGGTAGAGCTGCGTAAGAGCGTGTTTCAAATGTTTCTCGGAAGCCCTGAAAGAGTACAAGAAAATAGCCAGGGCTGAGCGAAGTGTAGCTGCCGGTAACTTCGATGTGAGTCGCAAAGCTCTGTTAAGGGATCGATGTCAGTTTATTATTGCGCGCATAATTTTAGGGCGACAGTTTCATTACCTTACGCCAAGTAAGCAGTCTGTCTGTGTAAGTACCTATTACTTTCGACCACCCTCCAAAACGCTTGGTGGTTACTATGGCCGAAGCAAACCAAGTAGCTCTCCATTTCCGGCGCCCTCACCGGTAGCCGAGAAAGGAAAATAGAAAGATGAATAGAAGAAAAACTCTCCAAATTCTGGTGGTCTGCTCCCTTTTGGGGTCAGCAGCATTCTGGTCGGCATCATCGTCGGCTCAATTGCCTGACCGGACGCGAAACCCCAACGCAGCGAATGCTGGAATTGCCAAATCATTCGAGCAACAGATTGGCGCAGGAGCAGGCGACACCATGACCCCCAACACCTCGAGGTTCATCATCGCACGCGATCCGTTTCGTGCAATCCGTCGGGGACGCCAGATATTCCAGCGGAAATTCACACGGGATCAAGGCCAGGGCCCACTGACGGGCGATGGCGACGGTAAAACCGATATTGAGACCGATATCATTATTGGCGCCGGCCTGGCTGACAGTTGCGCCGCCTGCCATGGCCGGCCGAAAGGATCTGCCGGTTCGGGTGGCGACGTCGTAACAAGACCCGACAGTCGCGACGCGCCGCACCTGTTCGGTCTGGGGTTGAAGGAGATGCTGGCCGATGAGATTACGGGCGAACTGCGAGCCATTCGCGCCCAGGCGATCAATCAGGCGAGGGCTCAAAGAAGGAACGTAACCCTGGCCCTGACGACGAGCGCAGGTAAGGGAAGTATCAGTTATGGCTCGATCACGGCGCGGCCTAATGGGACCGTGGACACATCGCAGGTCGACGGCGTCAATCCGGACCTTCGCGTCAGACCATTTTTCTTACACGGCGAGACAATCTCGATGCGCGAATTCATCGTCGGCGCGTTCAACGCCGAGATGGGGCTTGAGGCACCTGACACGGAACTGCGTGCCGCCAGTCTCGGGGCGCGGTTCGTCACGCCGAGTGGGATGGTGCTTGACGGGGGAGCCGACACAATCGAAACGCCGCCGGTCATCAACGTACTTCATGACTCGGATAATGATGGGGTCGTCAATGAGATCCCAACCAGCATCGTCGATTTCATGGAGTTTTACCTCCTCCACTATTTTAAGGCGGGGTTGGGCGAAAACTCTCCCGAACAGATCCAACCGGGCACGGGTTTTCCGGCTCCTACTACCGGGGAAGCCGCCGATGGTCTGAACCAGTTCAGAGCCATCGGATGCACCTCGTGCCATATACAGAACCTGACGATCAACCGAGATCGCCGGGTCGCCGATTTGGATACGAGATTCGATCCCTTCCGTGGTAATCCACTCAATAATTTTTTTGCGTTGGCGACGGCCTTCTTCACCCCGGTTAATGACGGCAGCAGCCATCCGGCGATCAAGCGACCCAATTTCGGCAGCTTCGTCGTACGGAATATTTTCACCGACTTCAAGCGTCATGACCTCGGCCCGAACTTCCATGAAATAAATTTCGACGCCACGATCCGGACAGAATTCCTGACCACATCGTTGTGGGGCGTTGGCAGTACAGGTCCTTACGGACACGACGGACGGAGCATGACGCTCAAAGATGTGATCTTGCGTCACGGAGGTGAGGCACAGCTGGCGCGCAATAGATTCGCCAATGCCGGAGTCGGGGCGCAACGGAATATCATCACTTTTCTCAACACGCTTATCATTTTCCCCCCTGACGATACGGCCTCGAACCTGCCTGGAGGCGCAGCAATTCCAACAACGACAGGGTATCCGCAGTTCGGCCATGGCAGCATAAGGCTGGTCGGGCTATTCAACGATCCAAACGACATTGAATAGGGCTCATTATAAAAATTGGGTAGGACACGGCACCAACCCGTCAGACACGGTACCAACACGTCCTACCCATTTTCCTTAAGCAGTTCAACCTATTACATTTTACATTTGTGATTTTACATCTGTCATTTTACATCTGTCGTTTGTCCATTGACGGAACCGCGGCGCTAGCAAGAAATGACAAATGTAAAATGTTTAGGCTTTCGGAACGAGCTTCGCCTTCAACATCGTGTACGAGTGCGGCGGAAAACGGTATCGCAGCTTATTCCCCTCGGCATTCGCTGAGCGCGTGACCGTCTGCACCTTCGTCGATCCGAAGTCATTCTCAGCCTTTATGTCAGGACCGTTGACTTCTCCCACCTCGACTGGTCCGGCAAATTGATAATCTTGTGCCTCGAATTCCGTCTCGATCGGTTGGTCGCGGTGGCGGTTCACCACGTTCATCACCAGCGTGCTCTGGTCGTATCCCGCAGAGACGTCGAGATACGGCACCTGCCCGAACCGCTTGCTCTCAAATTTCGGGCTCTCTACAAACAACTCCAGCGCCTTACCTTTGGTGTTGTTCGCGAAGAGCTGCAGCGGATAATAGATGGTCTGCAGGAACATCCCTTTTTCGTTGGTGAACATCGGCGCGATGACGTTGACCAGTTGCGCCATATTGGCCATTTTGATGATGTGGGCGTTATTGACGAACGTGTTGAGGAACGTAGCCACGACCAATGCATCTTCCAGGTTGTATCGCTCTTCCAGGATGCGGCGTCCCCGCTGCTGAGCACCGCGGGCGCGATACCAGACATTCCACTCGTCCCACGCGATGTGTATGCGGCGGTTGCGCGGCTCGCTCGACATGGCCGCGTTGATCACGCCTTCAGTCGTCTTGATCCGTTCGTTCAGTTCCACCGAATTGGTAAGGAAATCGTAGTAATCGTTTTCGCGGTTGCCGACGTACATGTGGATCGCCAGGTAGTCGATGTGGCGCTTCAGATGTTCCAGGATAGTGCGGTTCCAGCCGATCCAGTCGATCCCCTGGGCGAAATGAGATGATCCCGCGGCGATCATCTTGATGTTTGGGTCTGTCCATCTCATGAGCTTGGCCGCTTCGAGCGCGAACTTGCCGTAGTCCTCGGCGCTGCGGTGGCCCATCTGCCACGGCCCGTCCATCTCGTTGCCGAGCCCCCAATAAGTAACCTTCCACGGATCCTGGCGCCCGTTCTGCTTACGCAGCCGCGTCATAGCTGTATCCTGGGATGAGTTGACATACTCCACCCACTGCTGCGCATCGGTCCAGCTGCCGGTCCCGAGGTTGACGCAGACGTAAGGCTCGGTGCCCACCATATCGGCGTACTGGAGGAACTCGTGAGTGCCGAAGCGATTGGTCTCGACCGTGCCCCAGGCCATCTCAAGGCGGCGCGGCCGCTGGTCCCGTGGTCCGATACCGTCTTTCCAATGGTAATTGGAAACGAAGTTACCTCCCGGCCATCGCAGGATAGTGACGTTCAACTTTTTGGTCGCGTCCAGGACGTCGCGCCGGAAGCCGTTGGAGTCGGAAAGCGACGAACCCTCCTCGAATACGCCGCCGTCGATGCAGCGGCCGAGGTGCTCGATGAAATTACCATAGATCTTGGGATCGATATCCCCGATTACTCGCTCAGTGTCGATCTTGACCCGCGCGCGAAGCGGGCCCTGCTGCGCGCGGACGGCGAAAGGCACGGCGATCAATGCAGTGGTGAAATCGCGTCGGGATAAACACGCCATATTTTTTAAAGCCATCTCTCGAATTCCTCCTAAAAAAATAGACAGGAATTACAAGATTGATCAGGATTTGAATTTGGTTAAATCTCGAACAATCTCGTGCATCCTGTCTTGATTTTTATCGATTCGGGTTTTCTACCAGTAAATCTTCACTCCAAGCTGAATAATTCGCGGATCACGCGCGCCATTGTACTCGCCAAAAAATGTGCCGAGCGGGCGACTTGCATCATTTGCACGTTGGCCTCGGATATTGTCACTGATTATCGCCCTACCGTATTGGGCGAAAATGTCATTACCGGTAAGGAAGCCGCCATTGGCTTGCAGTACAGCGAGGTTTGTGCCCGCATTGATGCCGGAGAATTGCGTCTGATTGAAGACATTGAACGCTTCCACGCGAAGCTGAATCGTACGGTTACTATCAGGATTACCAAGCGGAATATTCTTGAATATCGACAGGTCGGTATTGTTTATTCCAGGATTCCTGAGATAGGTGCGTTCACCTTGGCCGAGGCTGCCAAGCTCGGGAATGATGTATGCATCCGGGTTGATCAACAGGCCATTAGTCCCTTTAGTCGGATCGCCCTTGAGTCTATAACGTGCAGGTTCAGTCCATGAGCCGGTGATCCGCTGGTTGGCATTACTGCCTGTTAGCCCTACTCCTGGTTCGAATGGATTTCCGGTGATCAGCGAAGTTATGCCTGAAATCTGCCACCCGTTGAGAAGGCCGCGTGTCAGCCCGTTGTTGCCCAGACGGTTTCCCAATTTCGGCAATTCATAGACGTAGGTCGCGACGAAAGCGTGCGTGCGGTCGAATCCCAGTAACCGGTAATCGTAGACGCGCGTGTTGTACGGATTGACGAAATCGAAATCACCGGCATTCGTCCCGAGCGCCTTTGAAAGGGTATAAGCCATGCTGAAGGTGAACCCTCTCGTGAAGCGACGATTAACCGCAACCTGGAGGGAGTTGAAATTCGATGAGCTGGTGTTTTCACGGAAGTTGATCGTTGCGATTCCCGGGTAGGGCTTGATCAGGTTGTCAGGCAGCGCTTTCGAACCATCGAATTTCAGACCTGCATCTTTATAGGCTTGAGGGATAGTGACATCCACATCCGGAACTACACCGTCGGGGAACCGGGTCGGGTCCTGGGCGGCCCTGGTGAAGAGATATCCGAACGGGATCGCATTCAGGTTACGTTGTTGAAACAGGTGACTGGAGAAGGTACCGACATATGCGACATCCACCACGGTATTGAAGCCGATATCGCGCTGGATGCTAAGGCTCATACTGTATATTGTCGGGAGTTTCCCTTCTCTTGCGTATCCGAACACATTTGACGGTGCGATCAATCCAGTCTGTCCAGGCGTGAGGTCTGCGAGACGGCCGAAAAGCAGCTGTGGCTGGAGCACGACTGGCGGATTCGCAATCTGATCGAAGGCTACATTCCCCTGCACCCGATCGTATGAGATTCCGGCGCCACCACGAATGATAGTCTTACCATCGCCAGTCAAATCATAGGCGAATCCAAACCGAGGTCCCCATTGTATACCTCGGTTATCGAATCCGCCGCGCGGATAGCCCTCGCTAGCCAGACCCATACCGTTGGCAATGTCTCCGGTTCCCGGGACAAATGCAGCAATGTAGTTCGACGGAAATGTATTGTCCGGCGTTGGCGTAACGCCAGCGGCAACCAATGCCGGATCCATCGCGCGCCGATTGGCGCCACTTGGACAAGGGGGAGCGCCGAAACATACTGGGACATAAAGCCTCGAGGCTTTCGACGGATCGTACTCGGTAGGATTGAATACCCCCGTCTGAAGCAGAACATCGTACTGCGGCTCATACCAGGATAGGCGCAAGCCATAATCGAGCGTCAGTTTGCGGGTTGCCTTCCAGTTGTCCTGAATGTATCCCTCGATGTTCCAGTATCGGTAAAGTCCTTTCGGAAAGTTGTTCGCTTGTGTGTAAGTGTTATAGACGCCAAGCAAAGCATTCGAATAGGGATGGCCTGTATTGAGCGGATTGTTGGGGTTGTTATCGAAGTTAATGTCCCCATCGGTGCGCGCAAAGACAGTCTGATCCTTGCGGCTGCGCTGGGCGTAGAAGCCCGTCTTGAGCGTGTGTGAACCGACGATCTTTGAAACGTTGTCAATAAAGTTGAATGTATGGTTCTGGTTGATGAACGGCAGCCCATTGTAATTAGTGAATGGGAAGGTCTGGTTGGCAATCCCCCCATATCGGAAATTCGGAACGTACCCTGCTCCAATATTCGGAAACAGCTTAGGGACATTGATATTGTTGGTGCTTGCCAGAGCCCGATCATCGGCGGGACGCAGATCAATGAAGTTGCTGCTCGGACCGAAGATGAACTCGTTAGTGAGCGTTGGACTGAATGTATGCGTCAAAGTCAACACCCCATTTCGCCCGGGGCGCGGAAATGAGGTAGGTGCTAGAGGGAAATTCAGATCGCTGGCGAAATCGCCGTAGGCCAGTAACCGCTGCTCTTTATTATTGGTATAACGGCCTGTCAGGCGAGTGCGCTCTGAAATATTCCAGTCAACGCGCAGAATGTCTTCACGACGCGGGTATTGTGTCGAGATCGAGGATGTGTAGTTAAAGTCGTTGCGACCAGCAACATTCGGCAACGGGTAGAAATTCAGGATAGCACTCCCACCGGGAAATCTATTAAGGTCTTCAGCTGGAATTATATTTCCGGGGTATGGTTGGCGCGTAAATGGGCTTATTATCGTAATGGGATTGCCATTGCCATCGACTGTCTGCGAGAAATTGCCATTTCGTTCCGCCTCTGTCGGTATGCGGATATTACGCGCTCCCACCGGCGCGAGTTGCTCGTACCATTCCTGATTCCAATAAAAGAAGAGCTTGTCCTTATTCTTATTGAACCCGCCCAATGGCCCGAATACCTTTTGCGGCAGATAGATCGGCCCGCCGATTTCATAGCCTACGTTGTTGTAACGATAGAGATTGCGCGGTTGGATCTCGACGCCATTCGCATCTCTTCCCTGAGCATTGCGGAAATAGTTGTTCGCATTCAGGCCTTCATGCCGATGAAAGTAACGCGCGCCGCCGTGGAATTCGCTCGTGCCGGATTTGGATACGACCGAGATAAATGCGCCGCCGGCCCGGCCATATTCGGCCTGGAAGTTGGAGGTCAGAACCTTCATCTCGGCGATCGCATCGGGATTGAGCGAGGCATGCGTGTCGAAGTTGTTCCCCGTGTCGATGTTCGATGATCCATCAACAGTGAGCTCCTTCTGGTTGGTGCGTGTGCCGTTGATTGCGTAATCCCCAAGTCTGCCGGTGGATGAAGATATCTGGCTGCCAGTGACTGTTCCGGTGATGACACCGGGCAGTGTCTTCAGGAAGTCCTGATAGTTGCGCCCGTTGAGCGCCAGCTCTTTGATCTGTGTGCCGGTGACCACGCCCGATCGCTCGCCCGATTCCGACTGAATCTCGATACGCCCTGAATCAGCGGTCACCGTTACCGTCTCAGTCACCGCTCCGACATCCAATACGAAATCCCCCGCGTTGAGCAGGTCGATGGCGTTGAGGATTATCTCCGTCTTTTCCAATCGTTTGAAACCGCTCTTTTCAACCGCGATATTGTATTTGCCCGGTGGGAGCTGGGCCGCTACGAATATCCCGCCGTTGTTGGTTCTGACCTGGCGTGACAACTTCGTCGATGGCTCCGTGATGATGATGATGGCATCCACAATAGGAGCACCCGCAGCATCTTTCACTGTTCCCGTTATAGATCCGCTCGTGCTTTGCCCGTAGCTGGCTGATGCCGTCAGCACAACGAGGAGTAGAGCGGGGATTGACCACCTTGAAAGTTTTCTTGATAACATAGCAGCCTCCTCTGCAACTGCCGTAGCGCAAAGCGCTCCACGCAATTGCATATGCATCCTGTCCGGATTTTTACACTATCGCCAATGCTCATCAAAGTATGAGCGTCCGATTTCTCACTAGGTCAATCCCAACAAAAGCTGCCAATTTTGATAATTTCGCGTGATGGATCTGCGCTCCTGTTATCGCCTCGCCAAACTCCTTTCATCCCTCCTTGATTACAGAAGCGAATTGTGATGTGCTTATATTCAGCACTTTTAAAAATGTGCTTGCATATTTACTGCTGATATGAACACAAGTCAAGTGATTCCATCTTTATTCTGGAATATTGATAACAATTTGTAAGGGTCAGTTAGTGGCGGAAGTAGGGCAGGTTTATATCTGATCCGCTCAGCTCAGAGTGCACTCTTCATTCCTGAGAGACGGCCATCGGGGGCGGGGATGAAGGGTAGAATCAGAGGATGCTAATGATGATAGGTTGGTAATTGTTCAGTTGTATCCGGTTCAGCTAAGCGTTACTCTACAGGTCGCCCCGCGACAAACTCAAAAAAACACTGATTATGAAAAATTCGCGAATTGTCCTGGCCATAGTTGCGGTCGTGGTAGTGTTTCTGTTTGCGCTTCAGTACCGGATGGATAAACGGACTGTTGCCGCGCAGAGGAGCGCCATCACCGTTCGACTGGATCAACCGGGAGCGACCATTCCATCGACGCTCTTCGGCATATTCTTCGAAGACATCAACTTCGCCGCCGATGGAGGGATTTATCCCGAACGCATCAAGAACCGCTCGTTCGAGTTCCCCGAGCCGTTGATGGGATGGGAGAAGTTCGAGCGGGGCGGGGCAAAGGGAGCTCTCACCGTACTCGATCAATCGCCGATCAGTTCCGGTAATCCGCATTACCTTAGCGTTAAAGTAGAGGCTGCGGGCGAAGGATTTGGCCTGTCGAACGAGGGATTTCGCGGGATCGGCCTTCAACAAGGGGCTGAGTATGTCTTCTCAGTTTATGGGCGCAGCGATGAGAAAATGACATTGCGCGTCGAACTGGTCGACGCCAATGGAAAGAGCCTGGGGCAGATGAAGTTAAGCGGTTTCACGAACCAATGGAAGAGGCTGACCAAGTCTCTTCGCCCATCGGCTACCGAACTGAAAGCTCGAGTAGAAATCTATGTCGAAGGGCAGGGGACGCTCGATCTCGACATGGTTTCACTCAATCCCAAAGAGACCTGGAAAAATCATGGATTGCGGCCCGATCTGATGCGGCTGTTGAGCGAGCTCAAACCTGGCTTCGTGCGCTTCCCCGGTGGCTGCATTGTCGAGGGGCGCGACTTGAACAATCGTTATCAATGGAAGACGACCATCGGCAATGCGGCTGATCGGCGTTTGATTATGAATCGCTGGAACGTCGAGTTCAAAAGCCGCACCCCGGCGCGCGCCGCGGAAGATTACTACCAGACATTCGGACTGGGGTTCTATGAATATTTCCAGCTCAGCGAGGACATCGGTGCAGAGCCGCTTCCGATCATCAATTGCGGCATGGCCTGCCAGTTCAATACCAGCGAACTGGCGCCGCTCGATCGGCTCGATCCTTATATCCAGGATGCGCTCGACCTGATCGAGTTCGCCAACGGATCTGTTGCCACGACCTGGGGCCGCAAGCGCGCCGAGATGGGGCACCCCGGGCTTTTCAATCTGAAGATGATCGGAGTCGGAAACGAACAGTGGGGGCCGCAATATATCGAGCGCTATGAAATCTTCACCAAACCCATCAAAGCGAAATATCCCGACATTCGCTTGATCAGCAGCGCTGGGCCCGGGCCGCAGGGAGAGCGGTTCGATTTTCTCTGGGGCAAGTTGCGCGATCTGAAAGCGGAAATCATCGATGAGCATTACTACATGCCGCCCAAATGGTTTCTCGATAACGTCAATCGTTACGATAAATATCCGCGCACTGGCCCGAAGGTATTCGCCGGAGAGTTTGCCGCTCATATCCCGGCGCGCGAACGCCCTGATAAACCTAACAACTGGGAAGGCGCGCTGGCGGAGGCTGCGTTTATTACCGGCCTCGAGCGTAATGCCGATCTTGTAATCATGGCATCCTATGCGCCGCTGCTGGCACACGTCGATGCATGGCAATGGTCGCCGAACCTGATCTGGTTCGATAACCTGCACTCTTATGGTACTCCGAGCTACTACGTGCAGAAGCTATTCAGCACGAATCGGGGCACGAACATATTGCCGGTAGAGATGGATCAGAAAGAGCTCTTTGCGAGCGCCTCCCTCGATAAGCGGACCGGCGAGGTGATATTGAAGGTGGTCAATACCGCATCAACAACGAGAGAGGTCGACATCAATTTACCCGGAGCAAAGGCGGGGGAGACGACAGAAACAGGGAATATCAAGGGAAGAGCAATAGTACTTTCGAGTACAGACCTCGCTGCTGAGAACAGTTTGAAAGAACCGATGAAGATAGCGCCGTCCGAGCAGAGGCTCAACGTTGCATCGGGCCGGTTCGTATATACGTTTGCACCATACTCTCTGACGGTTTTACGTTTCAAATAATGGAGAAATTATGACCGATAAAGAGGCATTCTTCACACGCTGGACGCCGCGGATTCTCAGCATTTTGCGTATAGTTGCGGCATTCCTGTTTATGGCGCATGGGAGTCAGAAATTGTTCGCTCTGCCACCGGGTCAACAAATGCGTCCCGTTTTACTTTCCATGGCCGGGATAGGCGGAATACTCGAGTTTTTCGGAGGCTTATTACTTTTGATAGGGTTATTCACGCGCCCGATAGCATTTTTGTTATCGGGAATGATGGCAGTGGCCTATTTCCTGTACCATGCCCCGCAGGGATTTCTTCCGCTGTTGAATCGCGGAGAGTTAGCGGCTCTCTATTGTTTTCTCTTCTTCTATATATTTTTTGCGGGCGGGGGAGAATGGAGTTTCGATAACCGGTGGCGTGGAAGAGACGGCCGTGAGATGAAATAACGCCCTTCAAAAACCATATAAGTGAAGAGTGGAAATGAAAGGTCATTGAAATCAAGGTTGTCGGTTCTGGCACGGGGGGCTGCTAAAGTGAGCGAACTCACCCGCCAGAGCGCCAGAGGCGCGAGATGTTTATAGAATTCGTGTCCCACCTCTCGCAAGGTCCGGAGGAGCGACATTTATGCATTCATATGTCGCTCCTCCGGAGCTTGTGAGACTTGTGTATTCGAATGCTATATACATCGGGCTCCTCCGGAGCCAATCAGAAATTGTTGATAATAACCAGCTTTATTGAGCTACAGGCAATCGGCTTTACAAAGATTGCCTGCTTCGCTTCCGCCGCGTATCGATGCTATGAATGTAGCCCTACGTTGTTGCTTTATTTTTTTTTCAAAAGAACATCAACGCCTGGTAGGTATTAGCAAGTAGGAGTTAAAGCGTTTAACCTGAATGTCAATAATTTGCACAGTCCTTATGCAAATAGATGCGTAATAAAAGTAGATGCGTAGCTCTGCAGTTAACCGTGGTTTGCAGTAACAAGGCCGATAGAGAAACGAAACAAACGAAAATAACGGAAGATAGAAGTATTCCGCTTGTTTCATATTCTCTTCCGATAAGTATGTCGTGGTTATTTCCCACCGGCAATGTAGTTGGTCGTGACCATATCCTGGTAATTTTGATAACGGCCACCGTCGAAGTCCTTCAAAAAAACCGAAATCTGCTGCAGTAATGTCGTTAACCGATGCCCGGGGATCTGGGCCGGATGCGGGTAGCGTCCCGATACCGCCCGGATGAAGAGGCTTCTGTCATTAACCGGGAGTTTACGCACATTGTCGGTGAAGGCGGCGAATGAGCCGCCATCGAAGAGAAATTGCTCCACATTCGAGGTGTAGAATGCCGTCACCGTTAAACCGTGCTTCCGCAGATAATCGCCCACAGCAACCAGCGCCTTCTTTCCTGCGAAATCGCCGACAATCGGGATGATCAGATTTTTGCGCTGTAAGTTACGTACGAAATCGTAGTCCTCCGCGCTCGCCAGAAAGTTCCCGGTCTTTCCATTCTGATCCTGCTGTTCTATCAAATCTTTCAGAGTAGGGAAGTATCCGCCCCGTGGTCTGCCTACGCGGAATGAGATGTCGAGTCCTTCCGTGTGGAAATTCTTGTAGATGTAATCGAGGTTCTTCTGATCGTCGCCGGTAAGGGGAAATTGAAACTCTTCCAGTATCACTTTACGGATGGCGGCCAGATTCGCGGCGAAGGTGAGGTCATCTCCTGGCAACTTGTCGAAGAATTCCGTTAATTCCTCGGTTGAGGCATTTGTCAACGGCGCGTTGTCAGTCGGCAGATGCCGGCTCAGCAGCCGCGAGAGAAACTGCGTGCGGTTCGGCGAAAGATGGAAGATGGCTTTGTACATCAGATGCTGGACCATCGCCTGCCGCCGAATGTCTACGATAAATGCGATGCGCGGGCGGATCTTTCGCGATGTAGGTGAAGTTCTGCTCGGGACCGACACCGATATATGCCCCGCCGGTAGCGTTTAACTGTCGCAGTTTATTGACCACCGTCAGATAGCCGGTCTCGTTGGAGGTGAAATTATCCGATCGGAAAAAACCTCCCTCCTCCGATAATTCCCGGACCAGGCGAGAAAATTCAGATGCAGTTAAACTCTCGGGCAGGCGTTGCTGGCGCGAGGCCGGTTGCCAGGCTGTTAGTGCGATCGTGGCGATCAGTGTCAATGCCAGAACGGATGATTTCATCAGTTTGTTATGCATGCGAGGCATCAAGATCATGTTGCGTCTCCCAGATTAACCGCAAAGGCCAAATAAGATGTCAAAAAACACGATACCCCTCGTGACCGCTCTTGTGTATTTGGTGTGAATCATCCTCCCTTATTGTCTATTTTCATCGGGAGCGACCTGAGCCGTATACCGCTCGCGTCGAAGATCGCATTACTAACCGCCGGAGCCAGCGCGATTATGGGCGCCTCTCCTGCCCCCTCTGAAGGCAGATCCTTACGGTCGACCAGAACGGTCTCGAGTATCGGAACATCGCTGAAGCGGGGTACGCGATAACGCGAGAAACGCGGATTGAGTATCTTTCCATCCTCGAACTGTATCGCTTCAAAGAGAGCGCCGCCGATGCCCTGGATGATCGACCCCTCGACCTGATTGCGCAATCCCTCGGGATTGATGATCGCGCCGCATTCAAAGGCTGTCACTACCCGCACGATCTTCACTTTATCTCGTTCGACCGACACCTCCGCACAGTTCGCAACAAAACCGCCTTTCTCCGAGCCCCCGGCGATTCCATAACCGACGCCCTTCGACGCTCTGTTTTTACCCCAACCGAAGGCCTTCGCCGCCGCTTCCAGGACCGCGCGCAGGCGCTCGTTCTTCAGATTCTTCAGGCGGAATTCGAGCGGGTCTATCTTCAAGCTGTTGGCAAGCTCATCGATGTGTACTTCGCGCGCGAAGTGATTGGCGGTTGCAGCCAGCGCGCGATATGACCCCTGACGTAAAGGAGAGTCGGAACGATGAAACTCTATGCGCTGGTTGGCAATGTCGTAGAGAGGATTGATGGCAGACTGCCCGGAATTGTAGTTGTGAAATTCCCAGGCCGTGATCAATCCGTCGCTGCTCACACCGCTCGTGATTTCTATCACTCCTGCGGGACGAAAGTACGCCCAGGTGAATTCCTCTTCGCGCGTCCAAACCAGTTTGACCGGTTTGCCCGCGGCTTTGGCCAGACGAGCCGCCTCGATCGCGGTTTCGCCCGAATGCTTGCCGCCATAACCCGAGCCGGTATCCGGCACGATTACGCGGACCCGTTCTTCGGGAATTCCGAAGGCCATCGCCAATTCGCTGCGGACGCCGAACGGGCGTTGCGTTCCCGTCCAGACGGTGAGCTTGCCATCTTTCCATTCCGCAACGGCAGCGCGCGGCTCAAGCGGCGCATGTGCAATGTAGGCCACCGTATAACTTCGCTCAAGCTTCTGGCTTGCCGCGGCCAGACCATCGTCGATCGATCCGCGGATGGTGTTGTTCCCGCGCCTGCCGGGCGATTGGGGCCCTGAAGGCGGTTTCTTCAAATAATCATAGATCTCTTTCCAAGAAGGCTGCGGAGTCGTTTTCCATTCAGCCTTGATCGCCGCCAGCGCGCGTGCAGCCAACTGTTGACTGGGGGCAGCGACGCCGACGAATTCCCCATCGCGCACGACTGTCACTCCGGCCATGGCTTCCGCCGCCTTCGTGTCTAAAGCAGACGGCGATGCGAGCGTGGCGTTGAATGCCGGCGCGCGGAAGACTTTGCCATAGAGCATCCCCGGAAGTTTAAGGTCGGAAGTATAGAGATGCGACCCCGTCACGATCTCACGGCCATTGACTTTGGCGACGGATTTTCCCGCGATCTCCCATTTATCGGGAGGCGAGACTGGAGCGGTCTCACCGATCGTCTTCATCAGCTTCTTACCTTTGGTAAGTTGGCCGAAAGTGAAGGATTGTTTTGTATTTGGAGTTGTAACCTTACCGTCATCGACGATGAGACCGCGGCGATCAGCTTTTGAATGGTCGGCGGCCAGGTCGATCAGCATCTCGCGCGCTGCAGCGGACGCCTTTCGAAGCTGCGGGCTCATTGTTGGGGTCGTCCTGCTGCCGAACGTACCAGCATCGAAAGGTGTGAGCTCTGTGTCGCCCATCACCAATCGTATGGAGTTCATCGACACGCGCAGCTCTTCTGCGACGACCTGAGCGAGCGAGGTTCGAATGTCCTGTCCGAATTCGACTTTCCCGGTATAGACCGTTATGGCGCCGTCTTCTCCGATATGAAGCCAGGCCCCTATCTCCTGAGGCAAGGTTCTGCCGGGATTACCGCGACGTCCGCCGCCGGATTCCTGATCCTGGTTGGCCAGGACTTCTTTCAGCGCGAAAATGATCAGAATTCCACCACCCAGCGCTTTGAAGAAATCGCGCCTCTCCATCTCGAAATGATAGGCAGGCCCGGATTCCAGCTCGTATCTCTCAGGCTCAATCGCGGGTTCAATTGCGGTTTCGACCGAAGGCATTTCAATCATTGAATCCTCCTTTCTCCGCCCTTGCTTCATTGGCGACGCGGCGAAGAGCCGCGAGTATTCGCGGATAGGTGCCGCAACGGCAGATATTGCCTTCCATCGCGCGAACGATCTCCGCGTCGGTCGGGTTGGGATTCTTTTTGAGCAGACCGGCGCCCGACATGATCATTCCGGGAATGCAGTAGCCGCACTGCATAGCACCCGTTTCCAGGAATGCCTCCTGTAACGGATGCAGTTTCTGCTGACCCAGACCCTCGATGGTTGTTATCTTTTTACCAGCGGTTACGCCGATCTGAGTCAGACAGGAACGCGCCGGCTGCCCATCGATGAGGACGGTGCACGCGCCGCACTGGCCTTCGCCGCAACCATACTTGGCGCCCGTCAAATCGAGGTCATCGCGCAGTACGCTGAGCAGACTCCGGTCAGCTTCCGTTTCGATACGGCGCCTGGCCCCGTTGACGTGAAGCTCTATGACTTTGAGCATGGTTTCCCCCCACGGTTCAGCCACAGAAGCACGGGGAATAGATTTTAGATTTTAGATTTAAAATTTTAGATTTTAAATTTGCCCGTGCTTCTGTGGCAGTTTTTAACGGTATTCTATGATCCTGATTCTAATGTCACAACTGCAGATCAATCTCAGATGGTTTAACCACGACTTCGATCAGGGCGCCGTACTCTATTCCTCTGATGTATTCAGCTATCACCTCCATCAACGAATCGTTTTGATGGTGACGTATTTTCGTTTCAGGGTGCGGATAGTAGATCCATCCATCATAGGTTTCGCCGTAAAAAATCAAATTGCAGCGAGAGAACGAAAAATCTTCGGGCGGATGGTATGGCGTCCAATCAACTTTTGAGAATTTATACTCCGCCTTTTTTACGCGAAATTTGTAGGGAGAGATCGAGATATTCAATGTGCCCCGATAATAAGGGGTGATGTCCAATCCGCGTTCCTTGAAGAAGGGAGTCTGCATCGCAATTGTCCCTGCAGGGTAGTGTTCAGAGCTTTTTGACGCGACCTCGTGACCGCGGACTATCACACCCCGGACCGTTAACCACTCTTGGATCGATTGGATCGACTCTTCCTTCTTCACCCTACTTTTGATTTTCCTTCTTCAGTGGAATAGGTGTCATCACAGCTTCCCGCTCCTGCTTCTTACAAGGGTCGATGACCTGCAATTTGAAATCGATATCCTCTCTCGGTTTGATGACCTGCAATTTGTAATCGATCTCATTTGATGGCGTGATAACTCGCATCTTATATGCACCGCATCTGTCTTTTTTATCGTCTTTCTCGTTTTTCTTCAGAGTCAAACTATCTTGGGCGAATGTCCAGGTACAACCGATCAATAGACAAAAGAACAAGACGTAAACGAAAGGGTGTCTGGTCATAAGTTATCCTTTCCGATCAAATTGGCCGATCAAATTGGCCGATGCGCGATTAAACTGTTTCTTTCAGAGCTGGCCGAAGGTTGCGCGGATCAGATTTTAAAACACGATCTCAATTGAAAGAAACCCTATACTCCTTACCAGCAATCAGCTTTAATTTCACAATACCACCCGCGCCGTCGTCTATCTTCAGTTCCTTACCTCTCTCCGTTATCGTAGTAATTCGTTGCCCGCTAGGCGGTCTGATCTTCTGTTCGCTATTCACATTAGGGCGCAATTCGACAACCGTCGCTCTCCCATCCGTCCAGCTAATGTCAACTCCGATAGCTCCGCGGGCGCGCAGCCCCTTGATTGAGCCTTCAGGCCAGGCCCGAGGAAGGGCCGGTAAAATCATGATCTCGCCCGCGTGGCATTGCAACAACATCTCCGCCATCCCCGCGGTCCCGCCGAAGTTTCCATCGATTTGAAATGGCGGATGGTTGTCCAGCAGGTTGGGGTTTGTGGATTTGGCCAGCAAAGCCTGGATGTTCGCGTGAGCGAGGTCGCCTTCACCCAGGCGCGCCCAGAAGTTGATGATCCACGCTCTGCTCCAGCCCGTGTGACCGCTTCCTGCCTTCAACCGCCTCTCGAGTGAAACCCGCGCCGCCCGCGCCAACTCCGGCGTACCGTGCAATGTGATCTGATTTCCGGGATGCAGCGCGAAGAGATGCGAGATGTGTCGATGGCCCGGATCGGCGTCATCGTAATCTTCTAGCCATTCCTGCAATTGCCCGTGTTTGCCGATCTGCAGCCGAGGCAATCGGTCGCGCGCAGCTGCCACCTTCTCGCGAAATTCCACATCGATGCCGAGCAACTGGCTCGCTTCGATGACGCGACCGAAGAGCGCATGAGTGATTTCAATGTCCATCGTCGGTCCCATGCAGAGTGAGCCGACTGTGCCATCCGGAAGACGGTATCTGTTCTCAGGTGACGTTGATGGGCCCGTCACCAACCGGCCCCGCTCGTCTTCTACCAGAAAATCGAGCAGGAACTCAGCCGCCTCCTTCATCGCCGGATACGCTCGCCGAGCCAGGAACTCGCGGTCGCGCGTGTAATCATAGTGATCCCAGAAATGCAGGCTGAGCCACGTCCCGCCCGATGGCCAGGTGCCCGAGCGTACGCCGTCGATCGGCACCGCGTGTCCCCAGATGTCGGTATTATGGTGCATCACGAAACCGCGCGCGCCGTAGAGCTCCTTCGCAACCCTGCGCCCGTCTTTGCGCGCGTTGTCTATCAAATCGAAGAGCGGTTCGTGCAGCTCCGACAGGTTACAGACCTCCGCCGGCCAGTAGTTCATCTCGGTATTGATGTTGATCGTGTACTTGCTCTCCCACGGCGGAGCTAGCTGATCGTTCCAGATGCCCTGCAGATTCGCGGCCATGGTGCCGGGGCGGCTGCTTGCCATCAGAAGATAACGTCCATACTGGAAATAGAGCGTCTCGAGCGCGATATCTGTCGCGCCCGCCTGAACGCGTTTCAATCGCTCGTCGGTCGGCAGATCGGAATGAGGCAGTGGTTGGGGCTGGGGCGCGGCCAACCGGAACTCGACGCGGCCAAACAGACGTTGATGATCGGCGACGTGAGCTGAGCGAAGGCGCGCGAATGGCTTCTTCGCGGCGCTCCGGGAGAGGACACGATCACATCTTTCCGCCAACTTGTCGCCGCGAAAACTGGTCGCTGCGGCGAAGAGCAGCGTGGCGGCATTCGCGGCATCGACGACCACCGCGTTGCCTTCCAGGCGCGTGCGGCCTCCTTCGGCGATCACCCGCAAGACCCCGTGAAACTTGACCCCCACCTTGCGTTCGTCTTTATGTCGTTCGCCGCGCGCGATCGCTTCACCCTCGATTACAACTCGATCGGGGGCGACCGCACGAGTCTGGCTGTCCGCTTCTCTTGTTAGAGTCGCCGCGAAAGAGATTCGTTCCGCTTTATCGCAAGTCAGGCGGATAGCTATCACCTGGTCCACCGCGGAAGAGAAGACCTCACGGGTGTATCGCGCATCGCCGGACTGATAGGTGATGCGGACGATGCCCGAATCCAGGTCGAGTTCACGAGTATATTCGCTGAAATTTTCCTGTCCGGGGAATCGCAACCGGAGATCGCCGAGCGGCTGATAGGGAGGGAGCCGCCTCGGGATCGATAGTATCGATTTTTCAGCGAGCGCCTCCGCCTCTTTGACCTTACCCGATAGCAGCAGGCGCCGGACCTCGAGAACGCCGCGCGCGCCCTCGGGATTGTTGCGATCGCGCTTTTCGCCCGCCCAGATGGTGTCTTCGTTGAGTTGAATTCGTTCGGATTGAACCCCGCCGAAAATCATGCCACCAAGGCGTCCGTTCCCGATCGGCATCGCTTCATTCCATACTTCTGCGGGCTGGCGATACCAGATGACGTTAGAGCGGTCGGGCTGATCTGTTGCATTTTGAGATGAAGGCAGAATGTCCGATGCAGCGAGCGCGGCGGCTCCGGAGCTGAGCAGCTTGAGATACTTACGCCTGGAGATTTGGTTGGTATTCATAGTTAAACCACAGATCAATGCTATGCGACAGATGAACACGGATTCAATCCTTATTCATCCTTCGCATCCGCGCCGATCCGCGGTTAATGTCAGTGTTCCGATGTTGTTGTGATTCGATTTAGCCCTTTAGGGGCACGTTGGCAAATACTAAAGGAATGAGGTGATGGTTACGTGTTTTAGGAAGCAAATAGGGCCAAGAAGATGGAAAAGAGGCAAAATCTTTCGCCTCTTCTCCATCTTACTGTGATTCCTTAGTGAAGTACTTTCTATTTCAGAACATAAATCTGAATGTCAACTGGATACGGCGCGGGTAATTCGCCTGAGTTCCGGCTGTAATCTGCCCGAAGGCTCTCTCAGTCGGAGTCAGGTTTACCTGCCCGGCAGTGAAGAGCAATGGATGGTTGAAGGCGTTCAAGAGCTCTGCCCTAAGCTGCGCTTCCTTTTCTCCCTCGCCGAACTTTGTTCTCTTCATGATGCCCAGGTCGATGTTATTCGTCCTGGGAGCACGAAGGGAGCTGAATCGCGAGGGGAAGGTCCGCACATTATTTACGAGTTGTTGATTACTGGTCTTGTTGAACCCTGCCTCAGTGTTGATCCAGCGAGTGAGGGTTCGTTCATCCTCAGGGAGCAGAATATCATTGACATCCCCGGTGAAAAGAACATTACCGAAGTTGCCGATGGGAAATCCGTTCTGAAACGCGTAGATGCCGGATATCTGCCAGCCGCTGACGAGATACGACGCCACTGAAGATACATTCGAGAAGAATCGCTGGTTTTTACCGAAGGGGAGTTCGTAGATTCCGCTCATCGTAAACCGATGTGGGATATCACTGTTCGAGATCATCTCCGTGGGATGGGGATCGCCGGCGTTCAAGAGCTCGATCGCTTCCATGAACTTCGAATATGTGTAGCTCATTTCGATCGTGTAGCCCTTCGAGAATCTCTTCTGGAGGTTTAACTGAAGCGAATGGTACCAGGAGTACCCTTCATTAGTTGTTGTGTTCACGGCGTCGAACTGAGGGTACGGACGAAGCAGCCTTTGACGCTGGATCCTATCAGCAGTAAAAGCAGTACCCGCATCCGCCGGCATCAACCCAAAGAATGGGTTGGGAACCAGAGTTCTCAGGTAGGAATCTCTCGCGCCATCCCGCGTCGGAGTTGTGCTCAAATATTGATTGGGTAGCGTATTGATGTTTCGGGTGACCTCGATGTGAGTTCCGCGATTGCCGACGTAGCTGGCCTCTGCTACGAATCCGCCTGCCAATTCACGCTGAAAACCGATCTGCCAACGCTGGTTATAGGGTGAAAGCGGCTGGGGATTGAAGAATGTAATGCTCTGCCCGAGGGAGGTTTGAATTCCATTTCCGGCCCCACTTGGAGTCACCAGTCCATTCTGGAATGGATTTGAGAGAGTCTCAATGAACGATACCCCATTGTTTGTACTAACGTTGAGCGGGGTGTTAGTGGCGAACCCGCTCTGGAAGACATCGCTACGCCGCTGACCCAGGAACCCGAAGAAGATGCCGTAACCGCCACGCATCACGGTCTTCTCGTTCAGTTGATAGGCAAAGCCGATCCGTGGCATGAAGTTGTTCTTAGGCGTCGCATACAACCCTCGCGGCTCACCATTCACACCCGGGAACAAGAGCCCGCCGGGGACATTGAACTGAGTTATCTCAGGCGTAGGGTTGCCAGGAAGAGTAGACTGAGATGCGACAAAGGCAGCTCTCGCCGCGGCTTCCATCGGCTGGACCGCGTCGAAATCAAAACCGCTTACGCTACGATTGTACCGCTCGGTCATCGCGCCTTCGACCTCATAACGCAACCCCAGATTCAAAGTGAGTCTGGAATTCACTCGCCAGTCATCGTGAACGAAGAATCCCCACGTTGTAGACGTTTCGGCATAGCTCACAGGCTGGTTAATCATGCCCGACGCTGGAATGCCCATCAGGAAGGATGCAAAGGAATGACCTAATTGTGGTATGTTGTCGGTGTTGCTCTGGACTTTGGTAAACGTATTATCGAAATTGAAACGGCCACTCTGGTCATTGCCGAAGAAGCCAGATGTCTCGCGATAGGCGCGGAACTCCATTCCTGACTTGAGCGAATGTTTGCCCAGCGACTTGTTCATAACAGCGACGACGTTGTGAGTGTCATTTGGCCTGAACTCGCCGCCGATACCTGTACCCTGGTATCCGCTGATATCGATGCGCGGGAAGCGCAGGACCTCATCCGAGATCAGATTGGCGTACGATGACGGAAATCCAAGCGAAGTCAGGTCGAATCCGCGGCCATCCGGATTCGAATTGATGACGCGGATAAACCTGTTGTAGCCATATCTGAAGTTCAGCACCGTGGTCGGGTTCAAGGTGTAGACATCGTCAATGACTCCCTGACGAGAGTAGAACGAGAACCACTCGCCGGTTGAGAGGTTTCTGTAATAATTGTTGTAGTTGCTGTCCCGGTCGTACCAGCTCACGCGCCCGAATATCCTCTGCTTATCGCTAATTACATGATCTATTCGAATAGTATTCGAGTAGTATCTTGTCGTTTCGTTCAGGTCCGGCTGCTGAAAGTTATTAGTACCATCGGGAGCCGTGGCGGGCGATGTCGGCAAGGGCATAATGTTGTCGACGAAATTCCTGGCGACCGGATTGATCAGCGCCGCTGGGATAATGTTACAGGGCAATCCGATGTTCTGGGCTTGCCGATTTTGTGCATCCAACGGCAATGGGACTCCCGCGTCGCACCTGAATGGAACGCGCACGACGTTGCCGCCGCTCAGCACACCGCTGTATGGGTTATGAAGCTGAAACTGGGAGCCGATCGCCAGAAAGTCAGAGAAATCACCATTTCTCATCTTTTCGGTTGGGATTTGAAATATCCCGTTATTTCTCGGGCGAGCTTCCGGGATAGTTTCGAAGCCGTACATAAAGAATGTTTTATTTTGCCCCTTATACAATTTAGGCACTACTACCGGGCCTCCGATAGTTCCGCCCAACCTGTGGTAGTAGAAATCTCCGAGAGGAATATTGCCGCGGTTGGCATAATAATCGTTGGCTGATGTGCCGGGCGTAAAGTTTGAGTAGTACGCGCTGCCGTGAAGCTTATTTGTACCCGATTTGATGCTGAGATTTGTGACGCCGCCTTCGGTGTTGCCGAACTGTGCATCAAAGGTTGCGGTTTGAACTTTAAATTCCTGGACCAGGTCCTGAGGCGGTACGAACGACGAAATGACCTCGTTGGCATTTGCCGTGGCCGTGCTTGCAACTCCGTCAATCGTCAGGTCGCTGCGGTTGGCTCGGGTTCCGTTGATTGAATAGCCGACGATATGAGTCGGCTCGAATGGCCGGTCTAGCCTCTGATCGCGCGCGAAGTTAACGCCGCCCGCTAATCCGATCAACGCATATGGATCACCGTGCCCGATCGGCAGCTCCGCGATCCGGCGCGCGTCGACAACTTCACCCATCGATGCATTCGTCGTTTCGAGTGCTGGACCGACCCCTGTGATGGTGACTGTTTCTTCTGCCCCACCTACTTCGAGAGCTATTTCCAGTTCGAGAGTGTCGTTAACCCGGAGCACGATTCCTTCGCGAAGGTACTTCTTGAAGCCGGTATGCTCAACCGAGACCCGATACGTGCCGGGGATAAGATAGGGCGCCTGGAAGAATCCGGAATCGTTGGTTGGCACCGAGACCGTCGTACCCATTGCCACGTTGGTTACTTTAACAATGACTCCAGGCACTACCGCCTGTGTCGCATCTTTGACGTTGCCTGTGATTGTGCCGCGTGCCTCTTGAGCATTGGCTGATATTGAAAAAATCAGACTTACTAAAACCGTTATGACAATTTGCTTTACGGGTCCTGTGTTTCTAGATCGCATATCTCCTCCTTGGGGGGTTGAAAATTACTGTCGGTGCAGAGCGCAGCCTGCAAGAGGGTTAGTCTTATTTACCACTATCCTGTGATTTGATTTCACTCCAATTTCTTACCCAGCAAAGAGTGATATTGGACATCCCAGCGAAGCAATATTTGTAGATTTGTTTTTACGCAACTGCCGGCGCGGCGAAGGCCGGCGCGGCTATCAGTGCCGCGGCGCCGCGCAACCGCGGATAGTCATCGAGCGGAACCGTGCGGATCTCGGTCTTGGCCGCATCCGGTGAGAGCGCCCGTTCAGCTATAGCCGCGCGCACCGACGGCTCGATCAGATCCCACGCCGCCACAACCTCACCGCCGATATAAATCCTGGTCGGGTCGATCGCGTTGACGATCGATGCGAGCCCCAGCCCGAGATAGCGTGCCGTCGCATGAAGTGCGGCTACCGCTTTCGCATCTCCCGCGCGCGTCCTGACTATTAAATCTTCGATGGTGAACGCGGCTATTTCCGCAGCTACCGGTTTGGACTCGCGCAGATCGCGGCCGAAGTAGCGCGAGAGCGTCGCCAGGTTGGAGATATACGCCTCCCAGCACCCCGTCGCTCCGCACGAACAGCGCGGCCCGTCTATGCTCAGTGGCAGGTGCCCGAACTCGCCCGCGATGTTGTGCCGCCCGCGCAAGACCTCGCCGTTTACGACGATGCCGACCCCGATGCCGTCAGAGACGCTGACGAAGACCAGATCGCCGATCGCCGCTGCATCTCCGCGCGTCCCCCACATCTGCGCCAGAGCACACGCCTTTCCGGAATTCTCGACTTCCACCGGGAGCCCCGTCGCAGCGGCCAGCGCCTCCTTTAAATCGACATTGCGCCACCCCAGCGTCGGAGCGTGAATGATCCGTCTCGTTTGTCGGTCGACCATTCCGGGAACGACAACTCCTATCCCTTCGCACTCGCCGAACTCTTTGTTATCGGATAACACCTGTTTGATGCGCTTGCTTAAGTCGGCGACCAATTTCTTCGGTTCACAATCTGTTGGTAAACTGCTGGTCGTCACGAGTTGGTGGCCCAGAAGGTCCGTTACCTGCAGAAAGGTGCGGCTCACGCGAATGTCGATTGCCACTACACATCGGCGGCGCGAGTCGATATAGAGGAATGTAGGCTTTCTCCCACGCTGGCTCTCACCCGTCGCCCCTTCGAAGATCAACTTCTCTTCCAGAAGGTCATTCACTATCAGACTGACGGCGCCGCGGTGAAGCCCCATAATCCGCGCCAGGTCGGCGCGCGAGATGGGCTGGTGTGTGCGCACCAAATCGAGGGCGATCTGCCGGTTGATCTTCCTCGAAGTCCCACGCGTGGCCACCCGGAAATTATTGGGGTTGATCTTTCTCATCACATTCGACTGTTGATTCCTATGTGATCGTGGGACTTTTGTTTCTTTGATCACATTATCTTACGATATTTGTTTCAACATATGACAAATATCCCTATTATTTTAATTTGTCAACATAATTT
The DNA here is from genome assembly GCA_963796275.1 of uncultured Acidobacteriota bacterium. Classification (GTDB taxonomy): domain Bacteria; phylum Acidobacteriota; class Blastocatellia; order RBC074; family RBC074; genus JAKEHZ01. Next base: position 1,456,654 of record CAWCKY010000006.1, read on the forward strand.
TTGCCTTAATTTTGCCAGATGACGGCAACGTTACCATCATCTGGCAAGAAGTAGACAAGGGTCTCAGAAGTAGAATTTCAGGGCGATTTGAACGAACCGGGGAGAATAGCCGGAGCGTTCCGAGGTTACATTCAGAAAACCCCAACGATCCGGCGTGTAGGCCTGGCGCAGGCGGTAGAGCTGGAGCCCTTCCAGGGTGGTGATATCGAAAGAATTCGCGTTCATCGAGAAGAACCCTTCCGGCACCTTTACGTGGAAGAAATCGCGGCGCAACAACTGTGAGTTCGGAAGACGATTATTGATGATGATCTGGTTAATCTGGGCCATCGTATCCAGACCCGCCTGCGTTGTTCTCGCCGGTCGTCCCGGAGCTGCAGCGGCCCAGCCGTTATATTCTTCGTTGGTCAACGTATTTTCGTTAGGCGCCGCGAATATCTCGCCCGCATCTTCGATGCCTCCGATGCGGAAGATCGGGTGATTCAAGACATTGATGGCGTCAACCCGCAATTGCAACCTGCGTTTTCCATCCTTGCCGAGCGAGAAGTTTTTCTGAACTGACAGGTCGAGCGTATGCTGTGCCGGCCCGCGCGCGCCGTCGAACGTGCGGGGCGCGTTGCCCAACTCGCCCTTGATTGGCCGCATAAAGGCCGCCGGATTGAAATAGGGTTCGCAGAGCTGGCCGACGGGGCAATCACGGTTCCATCGCGGGTTGATCAGGGAAACGCCCGGCACCAGGTCCGGACGTATGGTGCGCAGGTTTCCGTTCACTATCCCCAATCCGTTGTCATCGCGCAGGACGAGCACCATCGGGAGGCCGCCTTGGATGCGCCCGACGCCGCTCAGGCTCCAACCGCCGACCAATCCCTCCACCACGCCCGGCGCGCGTGAGAGGAATGAACGGCCGCGGCCAAACGGGAGGTCGTAGAGAAAGGTGGCGGAGAAGGCGTGCTTGACATCGAAGAGCGATACCGAACGGTCCAGATACCGCGGAGCGCCCAAATTGACGTAGCCCGGAGATCGAACGTTCGAGTTCACGAACCTCACGTCTCCCGAGTCCGATGCATCGTCGAGGCTCTTGGCGAAGGTGTAATTGGCCGTGTAGGTCAAGCCTTTGTTGAGCCGGCGCTCCATACTGACTGTGGCGGCGTGATAGATGCTGTTGGCGGAGGAGTCGTATTGCATGAACAGGTTGGTGTAGCCGAGATATTTGGCCCCGAGGTAGGCCGGACCATAGTTGATCACGGTTCCATTCGGGTTCAGGCGTCCAAGCGGATCGGGCGCGGGCGGTGTGAAGGGGTTGAGGCCGCGCGACAGATAGATATCCGAGACATCGGCGGGGATCGGATTGATATTGGTCGGAGGGAGGAAGAGATGCGTACCCTTGCTGCCGCGGTAGGAGACTTCGAGCACCGTATTTCGCTGTACTTCGTAGGCGACCGAGGCGCTCCAGCTCTGAACGTAAGGGATGCGGGCGTTGGGGGAGACCGCGGTGGCGGCGATGTTGATGCCCGGGAGATAGAGAAGTCCGTCCTCCGGTATGTTGAGGAATTGATCGGGGCTTTGTTGGCGCAATACCGGCCGATTGCAACAGATGCGGGCCGCGACGTCTGTGCCCGGATTTTCCACGCGCATATCGAAGGTGCCGTATCCGGTGGTGCCTGCGGCGAAGTCCGGCGACGGGTTGCGATTGGAGCCGGTGAGCGGCGCGTGGTAGAGGCCGTAGCCGCCGCGGATTACCAGGCGCCCCGATTCATTCATGCCGAACAGTTTGGGCAACCATGAGAATCCGAAGCGCGGCTCGAACCCATTCTTCTCGACCGGAAAGATATAACGCGATCGTCCTCCGCGCCCTGAATAACCGAAGGGCATTACCAGCGCAGTAGAAATCACCCGTCCGTCTGCCAGCGTGACAGGCGTCGGTAACGGGAATTCTTGAGCCAACTCGGGCAGGAACGCCCCTTGACGATCGTACTTCTCGGTGCGCGGCAACTGCAGCGAGTAGCGCATCCCGAGCTCCAGCGTCAGGTTGGGACGCACCTTCCAGCTGTTCTGGACGAATCCCGCCGCCGAGTTCCACTGGTAGTAGTAGGGGATCAGTACCTCCCGGAGCGTGGCCAGGCCGTAAACGCCTTGAAGGAATTGGGCGAACTCGATCCCGCCGGTGCCATTACCGAGGGAGTTGTTGTTGGTTAGCGTGCGATTACGGTTGAACTCATACCGGCCGCCCGAAGCGCCGAACAGGGGGATCGTCTTCAGCCGCTGTTGGAGGAGGTTGACGCCGAACTTCCAGGTCTGATTCCCGCGCACCCACGAAATCATGTCCGTGATCTCGTAGCTGTGCTCGGTATTCTCGTTCTGCTGCGACTGGCTGAAACCGATGGACCCGGCCCCAGTGGCTATTTCCGGCAATCCACCAGGTGTGATGCTCGGCAGGCCGATCTCGGATGAGAAGTTCCGGCCCGTCAGCGCATCGAACGCCGGCGGGAGATTGCGAGTGAATCGGCCGTAGGTGTAGTTGACGCTCAGCTCATTGATAACTCTGGGCGAAAAGGTGTGTGTATTAGTGAGCAGGACCTGCTTGGCCCAGCTATAGTCGGTGCCGCCGGAATTGAGTTCGTCCCTGCCGATCTGAAAATCGCCGCGCCCGCGGTCGCCGCGGATCGGAACCTGCGAATAGCGGCCCGTGAGACGATTATTGTTGCTGACCTGGTGATCGATCCTGACGGTAACTCGCTTCTCCAGGTTTTTGATGAAGTTCGAGCCGAGGTAGTTTCGCACGTTCCCATCGGCGAGAAAATAGTCTCCTGGAGTAGGCAGATATTTCAGAAGACTCAGACTGACCGGATCGAGCATGTTCTCCGGGATACGATTGCCGGGGAATGGCTCATACATCTGCCCCTCTCCCAAAATGATCCTGGTGAACTGATTCCCATTCACTATCCACTGGTTGTAGATAGTGGCATCGCGTATCTGCGCCTGCAAACCGAACTGTTCAGCGACATCACGAGGAACATAGCCTCCATTAACTCCTACTACGTTGCTGAAGTCGCCGCGCATCATCGCCGGAGTCGGCAGGAGAGAGGTGAATGGGGTGCTGTCATAGTAATAGCGAGGCTCTGCCGCCACGAAGAAGAATGTCTTGTCGTGGCCGTCGTATCCCAACGGCCCGAAGATCTTTTTGGGCAATTGGACCGGCCCGCCCAAGATGAGGCCGAACTGTTGCTGCCGGCGGAGCGAGTCCGGCCGGTTGTTCGCATTGATGGTGAAGGGAGCCGCATTTAACGATGGGTTGCGGTGGTACCAGTAGCCCAGGCCATTGTACTGGTTCGTACCCGATTTCGTAGTCAGATTGACTACGCCGCCGCCCGTCTGCCCGTACTCCGCCGAGAAATTGGATGTCTGTACGGTAAATTCCTGTACTGTGTCGGGCGAGAACGTAACGATCGCTCGGCCCAGGCCGACCCCCGTATTCCTGGCGCCGTCGGCGAGAATCGATGTGCTGCCCGCGCGCCCGCCGTTGATGTTGACATTGTAGCCGGGCGCGGGAATGGCCCCCAGGCTCAACTCCGGGTCTTCGGTTCCGGCGACCCCGGTAGCGCCCGGTACGGTCAGGACGAGGTCGAGCACGCTCCGGTTGTTGAGCGGCATCTCTACGATCTGACGCTCTGTGATGGTCTTTCCGGGGGTGCCGGATGCCGCGTTGATCAGCGGCGCGTCGGCCGTGACCGTCACTTCGGCCATCGTCTCACCCGGCTCGAGCGTCACATCGACGGTTGCGGTGGTGGCAGTATCGACCTTCACCCTATCTATGACTGCTTTCCGGAATCCGGCAGCTTCAACCGTGATGCGATATTCGACCGGATTGAGCGATGGGGCGGTGTAGGCGCCGCTCGCTGAAGTGGAAAGACGCAGGGATTCATTGGTGCCTATGTTGATGACGATTACGGTCGCTCCCGGGATGACAGCTCCAGTCCTATCGAAGACCGTCCCCGTGATGCCGCCTCTGTTCGTCTGTGCCATGGCAATTGATGTGAAGAGAGTGATGAGTAAGGCTCTTGCGACTAGCAGAATCGAGATACTTCATATGCGAAATCTCCCTAATTTTTATTTTTTTTGTTGGTGCTGTTCTGTGGGTGCCTTGCGTCGATGTCTTGGAGAGAAAGCCTAACCAATCAATACTTTTAGCTGCTTTTTAGCTGTACTGATCGGTTACGCCTTTTTGCGGATCCACAAAATCAGCATTTCTGGGAAGCGTGGCGCCACTTGTATACGGCTATATTAGAATTCTGTCAACAGAGAATAAGATGATCTGTGATGAGTAGCTCTTGGCTATTTCAAACTGAGATATCGAAAAATTGGTTTGACAAATTATCACCCAGGGGTTATTTGTCTCGTGATAAAACAAATAATTGCCCGGCAAAATCGTATCAGCGTAAAAATAATGCCATTAACACAAAAATTGGATATCTCAGCGCAGCACAGTGATTGGGGTGCCGTTCCGGTAGAAGTTTTGGGGAACGGGATAGAGCGTCAGATGATAATCGGCGAGCGGTTGATGCTCTGCCGTTTGCGTTTTCCACCGAACACGGTCACTGAGCCGCACGCTCATTTGCACGAACAGATGACGATCGTCGAGCGCGGCCGCGTGCTCTTCATCATCGGCGAGGAAGAGCGGATTGCGAAGGTGGGCGATGTGCTCCATTTTCCGTCTGGATGCTGGCATGGCGCGACGATGCTGGAAGAGGAGGTAGTGCTCCTGGATATCTTCACCCCGCTCCGCGAGGACTTCCTCAAATCCGGTTCATTCGTTGACCGGGTCGATAATCAGGAATATGAGGTTCGTCAGTGTGAGTGAGATGTTCATAAGATCATGCTTTCTGTTAATGGCGGTTCTCTCATTTGTCGCGACCGCCAATACCGCGAGTAGACAGAGAGCGATCTCCTGGCAGGATTGTCTCAACCAGGAACCTGGCTGGTACGGCAGCAAGGAAGCCCTCCGCATCGCCGACAACCTTCTTCTCTTCCAACGCGACAGCGGCGGGTGGCCGAAGGATATCGATATGGCGGCGGTCTTGAAAGAGGATCAGATGGTTGATCTCGCCGAACGGAAGAATCGGGTCGATTCTACTATCGACAATGGCGCGACCTACTCGCAGATGATCTATCTCGCCCGTGTCTTCTCGGCATCCAAGAATGCGCATTACAAGGAAGCGTTCACCAGGGGGTTGGATTTTTTGCTCGCAGCTCAATATGAGAACGGCGGATGGCCGCAGTTCTATCCGAAACCCAGCGGTTACCACAAACACATCACCTTCAACGACGACGCGATGATAGGGGTAATGAACCTTCTGCGTGGTATCACCCGCCGGGAACCGGCGTACGCATTTGTCGACGAAGCTCGCCGCGTGAAGGCTGAAAAGGCGATCGCGAGAGGGATCGATTGTATTCTGAAGTCTCAGATCGTGGTTAATAACAAACTCACGGTCTGGTGTGCGCAGCACGATGAGGTCAGTTTGGCGCCCGCGGCGGCGCGATCATACGAGAAGGTCTCACTCAGCGGTAGCGAAAGCGTCAACATCCTCCGGTTCCTGATGGGAATCGAACGCCCGGATCGGCGTGTGATCGAATCGATCAAATCGGCTATCGCTTGGTTCGAAACGGCAAAACTAAGCGGTATCAGACAGATCGAAATTAAAGATGCCTCTTTGCCGAAGGGATTCGACAGGGTTATCGTGGTAACCCCGCCTATTCCGCCGATCCCGGGAGCCCCAGTTTCGGGCGTTCAGTCTGCTGGAATATTGTGGGCACGCTTCTACGAGATCGTGAGTAATCGTCCGATCTTCTGCGGCCGCGATGGCGTCATCAAGTATAGTCTGGCGGAGATCGAGCACGAACGGCGGATCGGCTATAACTGGTATACGAGTGCGCCGGCCAGCCTGTTGTCAAATGATTATCCCGCATGGGAAAAGCGATTGGGGACTGAAAACCAGAGACAGAGGGAGGGGAAGTGAGATAATCGTCCGTTCGGTTCGCCTCTGTTTCAGGTCTATTGCCTCCGCGGCTGTCCATTCGCAAATTCAAAAAAAGTAAGCACGATGAGCATCATGAAGAATCAGGAAAAACCACGGATCCGATTTTCAGTCATCGGCCTCAATCACGGCCACATCAACAGTCAGACGCGCGCCGTCCAGCGCGGCGGCGGTGAGCTGGTCTCCTTTTATGCCAAGGAGCCCGAGCTCGCCGCGGCGTTCACCAAGAATTTCCCGCAGGCGAAATTAGTGGGCAGTCAAAAGGAGATACTCGAAGACAAGTCCATTCAGCTCGTCGTCAGCGCTTCGATACCTGATGAACGGGCGCCGCTGGGGATCGAGGTCATGCGTCACGGCAAAGACTTCATGGCCGATAAGCCGGGCATTACCTCGCTCGAACAGCTTGCCGAGGTTCGGCGCGTCCAGGAAGGGACACATCGAATCTACTCGATTATGTACAGCGAGAGGTTCGAGAACAGGGCTACGGTCAAGGCCGGAGAGCTGGTAAAGGCAGGAGCCATCGGAAAGGTCGTTCAGACCATCGGGTTGGGACCGCACCGCTTAAATCTGAAACAACGCCCGGCATGGTTCTTCGATCGCCGCCGATATGGCGGAATCATCTGCGACATCGGCTCGCATCAATTCGATCAGTTCCTTTTCTTCACCGGTATCTTCGCGCGCGGACGTTGTGGCTTCGCAGGTGGGCAATTTTCACCATCCGCAATATCCCGGTCTGGAGGATTTCGGAGACGCGATGCTGCGCGGCGATCAAGGCGTCGGATATATTCGCATCGATTGGTTCACTCCGGACGGACTGCCGACCTGGGGGGATGGGAGGCTGACCATCCTGGGGACGGACGGGTACATCGAAATCCGCAAAAACGTCGATATCTCCGGCAGGTCCGAAGGCAATCACCTCTTCCTGGTTGATCATAAAGGTGTGCAATATATCGATAGCAAGAACGTAGAGCTGCCTTATGGTGAGCTGTTAGTTGATGACGTGATCAATCGGACTGAGACGGCGATGTCACAAGTCCACTGCTTTCTGGCGACCGAGTTGGCGCTCAAGGCTCAAAAAGCAGCTCGCAGCGTTAAGTGATCCGATAAAAATCACCGTAAAATATAAAGGGATGATGGCCGGATGTTTAGTGCGGCTTCGTCCCTTTTTGTTTTTGTGGCGAATTTATCAGGCTCTCGCGAATCGACCGCTGAAGCGTTCCTTGAACCCTTTCAACTTGAATGCCAGCGCGATATGGAAAATTCCCAAGAAAAGCGCGTAGAGGCCGATCAACCAGACGACAGCGATAGCGCCTACCCCGGGACGCGCCATCAGCATAACGCCGAAGAAAATCGATATTATCCCGGTCAATGCGAGCCATAACTCGCCTTCGATCTCCTTCCGCAACTTGATGGCTGCGATAATCTCGAAGATACCCGAAACGATCGCCCATGCCGCGATCAGATAGAGCAGGACGAGTGCGGTGATACCCGGCCAGGCGAAGGTCAGGACTCCAGCGGCGATGCCCATCAATCCGACCAGCACGAGCGCCCACCAGGGTGTCCCGTTTCCCTCGCCCTTGAATATGGCTGCTACAATCGAAAGGATTCCATCGATCAATGCAAAGGCTCCATAAAGCAAAACCAGTGCACCCAGTGTGATGCCTGGCCAGATGAAAGCGAGAATGCCGAATATGACGGCGCACAAACCACGCAGCGCCAATACCCACCAGTTACGAGCCAACGTCATTACCATTTCTTTCCCTCCTCATAAAAATAGGGCAGGAATTCTAACTACCCCATTAGTAAAACCGCTGGTGAGTTAGGAAACCTGCCCTACATTCAGTAATTCCGTGGGCAATGTGGGCATCGTTTGCGATTTATGTTACCACTTACAATGATCACATAGGCGCGGCAAGGTAATCTTTATTACCTTGCCCCTGCGACCTATGAGTGCTGAGGACGGAACATTTGATAATACAAAATAATAAAAACATTACTGTCTTATGAATTGAGGTTACCTGAGTGGTAGGTCGGACTATCACTCAGGTAACCCCTCTCCTCCTCCTCCATTGATCAGCCTATGAATCAAAACCCGCTCTGCAGGAAACATCCTCCTCGCATTTCCTGTAAGCCTGGACAACAATGGCCCATCTCCCCGAGTCCCAATAGCCATCGTCTCGATATAGTTGACAGTATCCCTGTCCCCCAACAAAGTAATGTCCGATTGTTGTTTCATGGCTAATTCATTTTTGAGCAAACACTGCGCTCTTTTCAACATTTGCAACTTAACAAATGGAGGTGTATGGGGTAATTAGGAGAACTACGGATATCGATGAAAAAAAGTACTAACCAGCTGATTTGATTAGAAAATCTGTAATTGAGGAAAGGCGTTCAGACCTTAACTGAAGGGACAGGAAAACGTTTACCTTCCAACGCCTTATAGATCGCCTGGGCGAGATCCATATTCGCCTTCACCTTGAGGACATAACCGAGGGCGCCGGCAGCGAAACCTTGTTCGATCAGCGCCGGGTCGCTGTGCATTGTCAGTAGAACGATCTTCGAATCGGGATATTTCTCGATGATTCTCCGCGCAGCTTCAATGCCGTTCAATTCGGGCATAGAGATGTCGGTGACGATGACGTCTGGTTTGAGGGTTTCGGCCGCCTTCAATAGTTGTTGGCCGTCACCAACAGCTCCGACGACGTCAAAATCCGGTTCCAACAGGTCACGTATGTCATCGAGGACATCAGCGTGGTCATCTGCTATGAGGACGCGTATATGTTGCACAATTACACTTGGGAAAGACGCAGCAGCTTGAAATTCATTCTTCATCATTTAGCCTAATCCTTTCGAGATCGAGTTGCACAATCAACCGTCCTCAGGACAGATCAGGCTGTCCTTTGTTCAGGAATGAAACGCTACCAATGCTCTAGCCGATGGTCAATAAGTAAAATTACGGAGGAATCTTGTTATGCCTACTGAGTTTGGTCGGGTGCCGGCGGAGAGAGGGGGATAAGACCTATCTTGATCGCATATTGGATTAATTCAGCGGTGGTCTGGAAGCCGAGCGTTTGCATCATCTCGTATTTGTGAGCTTCGACCGTCCGGGTTGAAATCTCCAGAATCGAGGCGATCTCTTTCATCGTGCGACCCTCGGCGACCAGTTGGAGTACCTCACGCTGCCTTGGGGTGAGCTTAATGGCCTGCTGTTCAGGCTCGCGCCCCACGTCCATGAGAAAAGTCAGGACATCTTTCGTGATGAGCGGTGTGACGTAGGAATGACCCTTCATCACCTCATGAATCGCGGTGATGAGCTCCTGGCTGGCCGATTGTTTGAGAAGATAGCCGGATGCGCCCGAGCGAAAGGCCTCGGTGGCGAGCGGCACCTCCGCATGCATAGTCAGGAAGATGATCTTGACCGGAATCCCCTCCTTTTTGATCTGGCGGACGGCATCGAGACCATTGAGTAACGGCATCGATATGTCGGCGACGATGACGTCCGGTTTTTGTTGTCTGGCGGCTTCCACCAGGGCGCGGCCGTCTGCGACGATCCCAATGAGTTCGAACTCATCTTCGAGGATGCTCTTCAAGCCCTCCGCTACGATGATGTGATCTTCAGCCAGTAATACTTTTGTTTTTCTCATTTATGACTCTTTTCTGAATGGAATGGAAACTTTCAACTCAGTCCCGGAGCCAGGATGAGATTCAATTTCGAAGCTGCCGTGTGAGAGCCTGATCCTTTCTTCGATGCTGATAAGTCCGAGCCCACGCCTTTCCTTCGCCTTTATCGGATCGAAGCCTACTCCTTGGTCGACAATACGCAGATCGAGGGCATCGCCAGTTTCAGTCAGGGTCAAGCGCGCACTTTTCGCGCCGGAGTGCTCTGCGATATTGCGCAGCGATTCCTGTGTGACTCGATAGAGGCACAGAGCGATCTCTGCCGGGACATCTCTGATGGCGCCCTCGACCGCCATCGATACGGAGACGTTCTCCCGATCGGTGAATTCGATGCAAAGCAGTTTCAAGGCAGCGACCAGACCGACGTGCTCGAGGGTAGATGAGTGCAGCTCGTGGGAAAGACGGCTCATCCGTTCCGATAAGAGGGTGGTTTTGGTCTCTAGTTTGGTTATTTCATTGCGGACGGTGAGGTCGACTTGGGGGAGCTGGCGTTCGAGCCTGCCCAGTCCGATCGCCAGCGCCGCCACCTGCTGGTTGAGGTCCTCGTGGAGCTCACGGTTGAGCCGTTTACGCTCTTCCTCCTGTGCGATTATCAGTCTGCCGGCGAGATCGGCCTGCTCTTCAACCATCACGCGATACCGCTCCTCGCTCTTACGCAGCGACTGTTCCGACTCCTCTTGTTCCCGAATTGCCGCGGCCAGAAACATCAAGGGAGTAGACATGACGATCAGGAAGAGTTGCAGCGGGAGGACTCTTTCGCCGGCGGAACTCGCGGTGAAGGGGCCGAGGCCGTTTAATGCGCTCCAGATCGACAGCAGGGTTGTGATCATCAAAGTCAGGCTAAGTCCGGCAGGCCCGAAGCGCGCCGCCGCCCAGAGCAGGAATGGAAGCAGGGAGTAGACGAGCATCGGCACCTTGCCGGGCTCCATCTCCTTGGGGCCGAATGCGATGACGCAGGCCAGAACAAGCCCGGCCGTCATCAGCAACCCTTCGAACAGGCGTCTGAAAGTCATACTTCGCAGGTAAGCGATGCCGTTCGCGCCCAACATCACGATGACCGGCGCGATTATCAAAATGGCCAGAACGTTAGAGAAGAATCGCATATGCCATACCTTCCAGTAGTTGTCCATTCCCATTCTGTTCAAAACAACGAATCCGGCATCCAGGAACGAAGCGGCGAAAGGTGCAATGGTTACCGCAAAAATAATAAAAATTATGACGTGTCGTGAATTGTCGAACCGTAATCTATCGCCGACGATGCGACGGATGCAGATGGCGCCCAGGAGCGCCTGGAACGAGTTGCTGATGAACCAGCAAATGACCATCGGCATCGGTATACCGTTTTGCAGTTCCACAATCAGATGGGCTAGAAACGCGCCTAACAGCGCGATCGGCCACATTCGCCAGGTCGTCAGCAACAAGACAGCAAGGAGGATGGCGTTTGGGGGCCAAAGGGTCGATACTACATGAGGCTTGAAGGTTAAATTGAATCCGATCTTCGCTCCCAAGTAGTATGCCAGGATTACAAATACGACAAACCCAGCCGGTTGGATATGTCTCCAATAACTTCCGTGATTCATTTCCTGCACTGAATCACTATTGCGTTCCGCTGACAGACTCATATTCTTAATTCCATATGGCTCTATAACAAGGAGTATTCTACGCTTGTTCTTCGGCGATGACGAGTTCTGTTCTGAAAAAATTGATAGCTGCTGGAATACTTGATAATTGATGGTTGATAGCCGATAGTGAGTCGGTTAGCCGTCGAACCGACCCTTACCACTATCAACTATCAATTATCAACTAATCAAATATTTGAGGGTATCCAAATGAAAAAGTTAGGATGGGGGTTGATCGGTTGCGGCGATATCTCCCGTAAACGAGTCGCTCCGGCTATCCGAGATATCGCGGAATGCGATCTCGTCGCAATCAGTCGCGCGCAGCGCGAATTGGCCGAAGAGTTCGCCCGAGAATTTGGTGCCCGGCGCTGGTACGATGATTGGAGCGCGTTGATCGCCGACCAGGAGATCGATGCCGTATACATTGCGACGCCCGTAAACTTACACGCGCAACAGGCTATCGCAGCGGCCTCGGCGGGCAAGCACGTCCTGTGCGAAAAGCCGATGGCGATGGATGTCGCGCAGTGTGACCGCATGATAGCGGCATGCCGCGCAAACGGCGTCAAACTCTGCATCGCCTATTATCGCCACTTCTATCCAATAATCGGCCGCATCAGGGAAATTATCGAGTCGGGCGAGATCGGCGCCCCGGTCATCGCTCAGATCAACGCCTTTGAGATGTTCAATCCGCAGCAGGGCGAGCCGCGCTACTGGTTCGTAAAAAAAGAGCAGGCCGGCGGCGGGCCGATGATGGACTTCGGCTGCCACCGTATAGAAGTCCTCATGAATATTTTCGGTAAGGTCAAATCGACCGCTGGGATCATCGATAACATCCTTTTCGAGCGTGAGGTCGAGGATACCGCGATCGCCTGTTTTTCGTTCGAGAACAGGATGCGCGCGACCTTGACTGTCACGCACACGGCGTTCGAGTCGCAAGACACGCTCGATATATTTGGCAATCGCGGCTCGATTCACGTACCCCAACTCAACCGCGGCCAATTACGCGTTGTCACCTCGTCGGGAGAGAGAACCGAACTGCTTCCCCCACACGCGAATATTCACCAACCATTGATCGAGGACTTTATTCATGCGGTGTTGGGCGATCGCGATCCGAAAGTCGGGGGTGATGTTGGAAGGGAAGTGGCCCGTATTGAAGAAGATATATACACAAACCGTCACAGCGCGACGTTATGAAAAGATAAAAAAAAGTTCCAGTGTCGACTGCCGCTTCCTTCGCCGCCTGCGCGCGGCGGAGTGCCGATGACTAAATTAGCTTTTTTCTGTGGGAGTTTTTTACTGTGGACGTAGTATTAAATGAGTATGAATTGCGCGTTCTGGGTGCGCTCGTCGAAAAACAGATTGCCACGCCGGACTATTACCCGCTCTCGCTCAACGCCCTGATGAATGGTTGCAATCAGAAGAGCCATCGAGACCCGGTGGTCTCTTACGATGAAGCTACTGTCGCGCGCGCGATCGATGGCCTGAAAGAGAAAAAAATTATTTATGTCTTTCATGGTTCGGAGGCTCGGGTCCCGAAATATGGCCATCTTTTTCCGAAAGCTTATGAATTGAATGAAGTTGAGGTCGCGGTGATGTGCGTCTTGATCTTGCGTGGGCCGCAAACTCCCGGGGAACTGCGCTCGCGCACATCGCATCTTCATAATATCGAGCAACTGAGCGATGTCGAAACTACCTTACAGAGCCTCTCATCGCGCGAACAGCCGCTGGTCGTCAGGATGGCGCGGTTGCCGGGGGCGCGCGAGTCCCGCTATGCCCATCTGTTCGGCGGCCCGGTCAGCGTTGACGATGTCACCGCTTCGCCGAAAACGGAACTCGCAACCCCGCGCGTGCCGGTGGATGATGGGCGATTGGCGAGATTCGAAGAAGAGATTAGATCGATGCGCCGGGAGATCGACGAATTGAAGCAGGAATTTGCAAAATTTAAGAGCCAGTTCGAATAGGTCAGATCCATTGACGAGTCATTTAAGCTTATGTTAAAAGCCACTGACCGACCAAAGCTGCTCCGGACCTTTTTCTCCCCCAAAGTGAGTATTTGGGTATGAGGCTGCATGTATTTGCATTGATTCTATGTTGTACGATTCCTTCGTTCGCGCAGACTGAATCGCAAGACTATCTCACTGATGCATCGCTCCCGCTGCCGACAAATGGTACTAAAATCCGCACGCCTAAACCGCTCGCGCCATATAAAATCTATCGTATCAAAGTCACATCGCCCTACAACCTGAAATCGGTTTATTCCGAGAGCCAGGGGAACTACGAAACTGACATCCTGATCGATGGGAAATTTTTACGTACCATCTCGTTCGACGAGGGCTCTGACAGTCACATCGGCAATCTCGAATTTCTATATCGAGGATACGGTAAGCAGGTTTACATCGGTTTCACCAGAGACCATTACAAAGAGATCGAACGTGCTCAGATTCAAATCTACGCCGAGGGGTGGATGCAAAAAGTTTGGCGCGAGCGGTTCAGCAGAAGCTGGCGAGTCTACGGCGAATATATAGCTGGATTTTTGATCCTGGTTCCGCTCATTTTATCGCTCGGGTTCTATCTCAACCGGTGGAGTCAGAGAAATAGGGCTGATGAAAAGAAGTTGGAGATGGAGCGCCAGGCTATGATCCTCAACTCGCATAACAAAAGCCTGGAACTGATAAGGGAGATCGATCAAAGGGCCCAACAGAAATCCAACGAACTTATCGCAAGGAACTATGACGAATTGCAAAAGAAGATAATGTATTGGCGCACACGGGCATACACGGAATCTTATTTTCTCAATTCCGACCTGCGAAAAAGTTATGCTGCCGTCAATCGGGATAAGATTATCAACGAACTCGAGAAGGAATGGACCAATGAATTTCTGGATATAGCGCAGGATCTGGCTCTCGGGAAAGCGCTCAAAGAACAGGAGCCGGGCGTCATGCATTGGATAGAAGCCCGGCAGGAGGTGGTGAATATCGCACATCAGCTCACCTGGAGTACTCAGCCCGTGATAGACGCATATTTTGAAGAGGTTCCTGGTCAGGTCATCCCCGACGAGGGGGAGGGGCAGGTGCAGGCCGAAAAGTCCGCTCAAAACTAGCCGTCAAGGTGATTTCGCACAATGCTCCGGCGTAGCTTTGATTTCCGCCATCGCCCACAGAGCCGTTCAGATAAGCGGTGACCTCTACCCGCGTGCCTTTGGGAAACGCCCGAGGCCGTCTGAAGTAATAGACCGGCTGCCAATCGAATCGATATTTCTTCGCCCATATCAATACTTCAATGGTGCCATCGGGTCGATAGGCCCTGACTTCCATCGACTCGTTGTCAGGGTAGAGGAGCGGGCGTATTGCGACAGACTCAGTCGGCGCACTGATTGTGTGAGTGGCCCTCACGCGACCGTTATCCGCAATTGCCCCGCGCGTGCCTATGATGATCGTGCGGGCTGCTTTCCTGATCCGGTCTTTTGCGAAATAAAAACCGATGCGGCTGCGGTCAGTCGCAGCTTCGCCATTTTTGCGGTAATGGAGCTTCAGCAGGATGCTGGAATTCGCCGGCAGCAGGCGGCCGATGCCATCCGGCAGGTGATTGACCGCCTGGCCGGGCACCCATTGTCCCAGGCTTTCAAGATTCGCCGCTTCACCGCCGCAGGTTTCTTTGCCATGCCCCGCCTTTCGCGTATTACTTTCGATAAAGAATGATGCGCTGTAGACGATGGCGCCGTTTCCCGGCTTAAAGTCGAATGCGCTGATCCAGCGATCTTCTTTCGATCTCACGGGCAATGCAAAACAGCGGACTTCATCATCGCCGTTTGCCGAGATATTCGTCGCGCTTTCGGGCTCGAGAATCAAATCCGGTTGGCCGAGAGTCCAGTCATCGCCTTTTATTATCCGATCGATCGCTTGTCCGGGATAGTCTTTATCTTCGCCGCGCGGGGCGCCGCCCTCGACCCAGGATACGATCAGGTCTAGTTCGCGCTGCGGCAGGATGTAATCGTGCTGGAACGCGCCATAACCTTTGACCGCCTGGTAAGGCATCATCCGCTTCTCCAGCACCTCTTCTTTGATCGCCTTCGCCCAGGGGCGCGATTCTTCGTAAGTCGTCAAGGGGATATCAGCCTTGATCTTCCCTACGCTGTGACACCCGAGGCAATTGCGCTGAAAGATGCGGATGATCTCCTTATTGAACATCACTTTGGTGGTGATCGGCTCGTGCGTGCTGCCGGAATGAGGGAAGAGCAGAACGATGAGGGTCGTAATAAGGATTAGTGCGAACTTCTTCGGATGCATAAATTGAGCAAGTGAACTTCAGCGCAATAATCACAAAAAGGACTAAAACCACAAAAAGTCCGTTTGTGATTTTGTCCTTTTTGCGATTTTATGTTGATCACTCCGCTGCTTTCTCAGCCGGTTTCGATCCAGTAACGTTATAATAGCTCAACCAGCCGATCATCATCTCCTCCCACGTCTGCTCGCCCCACTTAACATCCTTGGAAGGGTCAGGATTGAATCTGTTGTTGGACGAATTGTCGAAGTGTGCGACGCATTCGATCTTCGTGCCTTTCGGGATCACAATCGGTTCCTTCGGAACGTAATATGTCTGCCAGTTGAAATCATAGTTCGGCACATTGAGCAGTACTTTCGATGTCCCGTCAGCGTAGATCGCCTTGATTTCGAAATCTTTGCCGCGCAGATGCATATGAGGCATGAGGTTCGAGAGTTGCACGTCCTCCTTGAACGTATAGGTGGATTTAACCTCATGGCTCGCGGCGCCGGCCGGGATAACAAAAGTCGTGTTGAGGACCGGGCGGGTGAATATTTGATGCTTCGGCGGCTCTTTCGCGTATTTCAGACCGACCGTCGTGATATCTTTTGTCGCCGTTCCATTGGGAGTGTAATGCATCTGGAAGATTAGAGTCGCGCCGGCCGGAACCTTTTTCGCCGTTCCGGGCCGATAGATCGCCGGTTGTTCGCCGGGCGCTGTTCCGACCAACAAATTGCTGTCGATGCGCGCCGGCGTCTTCGGGTCTTGGATGAACACGATAACGTGGTGCACGGCTGAACGGGCAGTGCTGCGAATCTCCGCCGCCGTAATCCAGCGGTCTTCTTTGAAATTGGTCGGCACCCTGAGATAGAGGTATTTGACAACGCCGGTCGAGGGAACCGATTGCTCTGGGATTGAGAAGGTTTCATCCGGCTTACCGATACCCCATCCTTCGACAAATTTCGGCGCGGGGGGCAGAAGCTTCGGATCGCCCTCCTTTGCTCCCCCGTCGACCCAGGAGACTATGGTGTCTATCTCGCTCTGCGATAAGCGGCGATCATTAAGCCATTCGCCGTGGTTCGGGTCGGCGTGCCAGGGCGGCATTTCGCGCGAGACCACCTTTTCGCGAATCGATTTCGCCCAGGGACGGGCATCTTTGTAGCTCATTAACGAAAACGGCCCGATCTCGCCCGCCCGGTGGCACTCGGCGCAGTTCTTGAATAAGATCGGCGCGACATCTTTAGAAAAAGTAATATTCTTCGCCGCCGTCTTATCGCGCCCGGATTCGCCAAAGGATGCTTTGCCATCAGCTGTAGCGAATGGTTGTAAAAATAGACAAAGGGGGCCCAATATGAGAATGGCGGCAGTGACAATCAACTTTTTTTTCATCATCTATACCTCTTGATCTTTACTTATCGGGCACTCTCGTTCCGATCATCTTGACTCAGATTGACTCAGACCGTTTATAGAGCCAGAAAGAAAAGCCTATAACTATAATGCCGATGGGGATTAAGCCTAGGCTTCTATCCCAGGACTGAACGACAGGCGGTAAAATAAGATTTTTTTGCAACAGGAGAAGGATACCGCCGAATACGGATTGCGTGAGCAACAACAACCCTGTGACGAGCAGGATGCGATTAAACATATGCAATCGATGTGATTTACTCATATGTTAACCTCGAGTTTACCGGGGGCGCTCGCTTCCGTTTTTATCGACCTTCTTCGCCCGGATGTTTCGACGGTTCATCTCGAAAAGTAATTCGCTGACCTCGCCTCTATCATTTTTGATAAATGTCACCTGCGCATCCACGACTTTGAAGAAGAACTTCGTCTCCGATTCCGGAAATGCCTGAATCCGCGGCTGGCCGGGAGCGACGAAGAAAAGTTTATCATTTTCGCGCAGTATGGTGAATTTCGGACCCAAACCAGTCGCGTACTCGCCTGTATAAGAATCGTAAATATTGGCATCAACCCGGGCGACGTTGCGTTCTTTCGGTTTTTCTCGAATGAAATCGATAAAGCCGACGAGCATTTCATCGTAAGTAGGTTCGCCGAAGCGAACAGCCCGGGTAGGGTCGGGGTTGTGCTCGTTCTTCGCCGAATTGTCAAAATGCGCGGTGACCATAAACTTTGCGCCTTTGGGGACGGGGACGGGCTTATTAAGCTTGTAGAGCGTTTGCCAGTTGAAGTTGTAATCGACCGACAGCAGAGTCTCGCGACGCCCGTCCGGATATAAGACTTCAAACTTCATATCTTTTCCGCGCACGTGCATATGTGGCATGTAATTGACCAGTTGCACATCGCGCGGAAAAATATAGCAGGCTGTGGCTTCATGATTTTCAGCCCCCGGCGGAATCTTGAAGAAGAAGTTGGTCACGTCACGGGATTCGATCATATGCTCGACGGGAGCTTTGGCGAACTGCAGGCCGACTATCGTGCGGTCTTTCTCGGGTTTGCCGGTAGTCTTCGCGTAGTGCATCTGGAAGATGAAGTTCGATCCGGCCGGGACGCGTTTGGCGGTTCCCGCCGGCCAGACATCCGCGTTTCTGCCGGGAGCGTATACGCACAGCAACCGCGCTCCTGCATTGCCGCTGATCGCCCCTCCATTGGGGGAACTGCAGCCATCGTCAATCACCTGGGCATCCGGAGATACCCTCCTGACCGTGCCTTCTTTTCTTAGGACGGAGCCCGCTTCGCTCTCGAAGAGCGAAGGTGCGGAGCGCGGATCGAATCGCTGTCCCCGCCGGGCTGCATTTGCTTGGGCCATCTCCAATAGTTCCGGGGACTCTATGAAGACTGCCGCGTGATGCACTATGCGCTTGTTCCCCGGGCGAAATTCGACGGCCTGTATCCATTTATCCTCGGTGAAATTGGTCGGCACGCGGAAGTAGATGTAATCATCGGCGCCCGAAGCCGCGAGCGTGTACTCCTCGGGCATGGCGAGAGTGACATCGGGTTTTCCGATCTCCCAGGTCTCGTCGAATCGGGGTGCCGGCGGCAGGTCTCGCGGGTTGCCTTCTCCCGCTCCCTGATCGATCCATGCGACGATCGTGTCGATCTCCCGTTGCGACAGGCTAGGATTGTTGGAGAAATCGCCGTAACGCGGATCGGCGCTCCAGGGCGGCATTTCGCGATTAATCACCTTCTCGCGGATAGATTTCGCCCAGGGGCGGACATCTTTGTAGCTCAGGACCGAGAAGGGAGCGATGTCATCGGGTTTGTGGCAGCTCGCGCAGCTCTTGTAGAGGATGGGCGCCACATCTTTGCTGAAGCTCACGTGCTTGGATGTTGGCAAAAATGGCAAGAAAGGCAAGAGGGAGAAAAATGAGGCGAAAACGAAAAAGGCCTGGAATCTCCCCCTTTTGCACATGCCTATTTTTGTCTTTTTTGTTTCCATCACAACTTCTCTCAGGCGGCTTAATTCATCGCCTCGCCGTCGAGGCCTTCGCTGATTTGCCATCGATCGTGTACTCAATCATGCCGACCATCATCTCATCATAGGTCGGATCGCCGAATCGGACGGACTGAGAAGGATCCGGGTTGTATTTATTCTTGCTCGAATTGTCGAAATAACCGGTGACGAGTATCTTCGTTCCTTTGGGTATCGGGATCGGCTTCGCGGTATAGTAGACCGTCTGCCACGAGAAACTGTAGTTCGGCACATTGAGCAGGACTTCGGTTCGGCCATCCGGGTAGATCGCCTTGAAATCCATCGCCACGCCGCGCAAGTGCATGTGCGGCATTAAATTTACGATCTCTATATCGTCTTTCACCGTCCAGCAAGCGGTCGTGCGATGCCGCTCGGCGCCTGGCGGAATCATGAAGTAGCCGTTGGCGATGCTCCTGGTTAAGAGTTTTTTCCCGCTCGGATTTTTGGCGAAGATCAAACCGACGCTGGAACGGTCTTTTTGCACCGATCCCGCGGACTTCGAGTAATGTAATTGGAGGAATATCTTTGACCCGGCGGGAATCTTTTTGATCATACCCGGTTCCAGGACCGTCTGGTTCATCCCCGGGGCATATCCCGTCAGATACGTTACATCTCCCTCGTCCCCGCCCCCGTCTCTCCTGTCGCCCTGTCCCCCATTCGGCAACGAGCACCCGTCGTCATAAATGGGAGCTTCCCTTCTGGTTCGCCGCAGAAACCCGTCGTTGTAACGGACGGTCTCTTCACCTTTCTGCGTGCTCTCTACTTTGGCCGGCTTCGGACCCGGTTTGGCGGGTTCGGCCGGCGGCTGAATGATGGCCGCGATGTGATGCACTATCTTGCGATTGCCGGGGCGCGCCTCAGCCAACTGCACATACTTATCTTCCGTGAATTTGGGATCGATCTGGAAGTATCGATACTCATCCGGCCCGCTGGCTTCGAGCGTGAACTCCTCGGGCATCGTCAAAACGATATCAGGCTTGCCGATCGTCCAGCCATCGGCGAACTCAGGCTGAGGCGGCAAATCTTTCTCATCGCCTTCGGGCGCGCCCTGGTCCACCCAGGCGACTATCGCATCGATCTCCTTTTGCTCTAAACGGCGATCGTTCGCCCATTGGCCGGTATGCGGATCGGCATGCCAGGGCGGCATTTCACGGCTCAAGACTTTTTCCCGAATCGATTTGGCCCAGGGCCGCGCATCTTTGTAGCTCAAAGTCGAGAATGGCGCGTTCTCACCCGATCGATGGCACTCGGCGCAATTCTTGAAGAAGAGCGGGGCGATGTCTTTGTTGAATGTCACGCCGTGCGCCCCCTGGCTTGTCGGCATCGACCAAAGCAAGAGCGCCGCGACGCTGGCCAGAGAAATGACGGTCGTGTGAACAATTTTCATTTATTTCACCTTTTTCACTGAGCCGCCGGAGAGAGGATCAGCTCAAACAGATATATCTCTTTCCACTCTCCGAGTCTTTTTGTGCTTCGATGGTTAGATTCGTAATTAAAGTTTCGTCATTGCCCGACCTGCCGGGCAGCTGCCGTCTCCTTGACTCTCTTCACGCGCGTGGTGCGCCCGCCCTCCAGCAGAGCTTCGGATACCTCGCCTTTGTCATCCAGGATGAAGGTGAGGTCTACATCGCTGCCGCGCATGAAGAACTTCGTTTCGGACTGCGGCAGAAATTCCATCTTCGATTGCAGCGGGACCTGTATGATCAGGGAATTGCCGTTTCGCGTGACGGTGGCGAAGATATTCGGACTCACCTCGTACTTGCCGGTATATTTGTCCAGTATCTTAGCTTCGACATGTGCCACTGCGGGCGCCTCCGCGACGGAGTCCATGAAACCGAGCATCATCTCATCGTAGGTCGGCTCGCCATAACGCACTTCCTTCGACGGGTCCGGGTTGAATCGGTTCTTCGCGGAATTGTCGAAATAGGCCGTGACCATCAGCTTACTCCCTTTGGGCAGTCGCTTGGGCTCCTTCAAAATATAGTTGGTCTGCCACGCGAATTCGTAGTTGGGAACATTGATCAGCGTCTCCGATTTCCCATCCGGGTAGAAGACTTTATACTCCATTGCTTTGCCGCGCAGGTGCATATGCGGCATGAGGCCGTAGATGATCGTATCGCGGCGCAGCGTGCGGCAGGCGGTTACGCGGTGATTCTCTGCGCCCGCCGGAATCTTGAAGAAAATATTGCCGATCGAGTTGGTAATGACGATCTTCTGAGGCGGCTCCTTGGCGAAGATCAGTCCCACCATCGACCGATCTTTTTCGACGGCATCGCTCCCCAGCGTCTGATTGGAATAGTGAATCTGGAACCGAATAATCGAGCCGGCCGGAATTTTCCGTGCGATCCCGGGCTCGAAGACATCCGCGTTTCTCCCCGGAGCATAGCCAGTCAGAATGCTCTGATTTTCGCCGCCGCGTGCGGCACTGGATGATCCGCAGGCGTCATCGACCACCGGTTGATCGGGTTTCACGCGCAGCAGATATCCATCGCGATAAAACGGCGAGTTCTTGAGCAACATCTCCATCGCTTTATATCGCTGATCGGTGGTCATCTTAGCCATATTAGGCGAGCCGGGCGGGATGATGAATGCGAGGATATGATGGACGATCTTGCGATTCCCGGGCCGCGCCTCGACATTCGATACATACTTGTCCTCGGTAAATTTCGGATCGATGTCGAAATATTGATACTCATCGACGCCGGCCTTGTAGGTGTACTCCTCGGGGACCTGAACGACCATATCCGGTTGGCCGATATTCCAGCCGTTCGCGTATTTGGGAGCAGGCGGAAGGTCCTTTGCGTCTCCTTCCTTGGCACCGCCGTCCACCCAGGCGATGATCGTATCGATCTCTTTTTGCGAAAGGGAGCGGTTATTTTTAAATTCACCGTGAGAATCCGCATGCCAGGGCGGCATCTGCCGATTCAACACCTTCTCGCGGATGGATTTCGCCCACGGCCTCACGTCCCTGAAACTCAAGGCCGAGAAGGGCGCGCCTTCACCAGGGCGATGGCACTCAAGGCAGTTCTGGAAAAATATGGGAGCGACATCTTTGGTGAATGTAATATCAGTCTTGGCCGTCTTTTCGTCATATGCATTGCCGGTCTCGCTCATGAAATAAAATGCAATTAAACACATGACGGCTGCTAAGGACAGGTAATAGGAACGTTTGATAGGCATAATTACTTCTCCTCGCTGATCGGTTGAGTACCAGATTGTTTGTTTATGACCTCGCCGCTAATCTACGGGTAAAAGCTGCGCCATGTCAAGCTCAATAAACCTCCAGTTTATCCAATCATTTCAATAATATCGCGCCGTTACGCCGCCTTATATCTGTAATTGATTGACCGGTCGGACAATAGTCGAATCGAGACTGAATGAGCGTTCAGTCATTTATTTTTATAGCTCAAGAATCTGGATCTGGAGAGCAAAGTAAGTCGTAACGCGAGAAGCGACCCGAGTAGAGCTTACCGCGTTTGCGGACGGTGTGGATAAATTCCAAGAGACCGAGATAGAGCGGTAATTCTTTCCCATGTCGGTTCGCCGGTTAACGCGTTATAATTTCTATGTATTACCTGCGGTCAGCCAAACAAATGGGAGGGGGATGATTCCTGTGCCACAGGATGTAACTCAGCTATTGGCAGATTGGAGCAACGGCGATCAGACAGCGCTCGATAAACTGCTGCCGCTGGTCAACGCCGAGTTGCGGCAACTTGCCAGGCGCTATATGCGCCGCGAAAATCCGGGCCACACTCTGCAAACTTCGGCGCTGGTCAATGAAGCTTATCTGCGACTGATAGATCAAAAGAGCGTGCACTGGCAGAACCGCGCTCACTTCTTCGGGATCGCGGCGAAGCTGATGCGGCGTATTCTGATCGATCACGCGCGCAGCCGTCATTACGCGAAGCGCGGCGGCGGAGCGCTGAAGGTTTCGCTCGACGAAGCCGACGCCGTGACCGAGCCGCGGGCCGCCGAACTGCTCGCGGTCGACGAGGCGCTCGAGCAACTGACTGCGATGGACGCGCGCAAAGGCCGCATCGTCGAGTTGCGTTTTTTCGGTGGGCTGAGTCTGGCAGAGACAGCGGAAGTATTGGGCATTTCATCACCTACGGTGCAGCGCGAGTGGCGGGCGGCCAAAGCGTGGCTGCGACGGATCTTGTCGGAGGGCAAAGTTGATGACGCCTGAGCGGTTTAGGCAAGTCGAAGCGATATTCCACTCGGCCCTCGAGCGCGCGCCTGGGGAGCGCTCGAGTTATCTAGATCAAGCTTGTGCCGGGGATGATGCGTTGCGCCGCGAGGTCGAACTGCTGATTGTCGCCGACGAGCGGGCCGGAAGCTTGATTGAACTCCCGGCTTATCAGCTCGCTGCCCCGATGCTCGCTGAGGATGGTTCGCGCTCGCTCATCGGTAAGAGCATCGGCCATTATCGAATCATCTCTCTCCTGGGTAGGGGCGGGATGGGCGAGGTCTACCGCGCACACGACACCCGGCTGGGCCGCGAGGTCGCGATCAAAGTCCTGCTTCGCGAATATTCCGTCGATGCCGACCGCTTGCGCCGCTTCGAGCAGGAGGCGCGCGTCGTCGGGAGGCTAAATCATCCGAATATCCTGACGATCTATGACATCGGCACTTACGGCGGCCCACCCTATCTGGTCGCCGAACTGCTCGAGGGCGCGACGCTGCGTGAGCAACTGCGCGGAGCGGCGTTGCCGTTGCGCCGGGCATCGGACTATGCCGTGCAGATAGCGCGCGGGCTGGCGGCGGCGCACGATAAAGGGATCGTGCATCGCGACTTGAAGCCGGAGAATATCTTCGTCACCAAAGATGGGCGACTCAAGATTCTCGACTTCGGGCTGGCGAAATTAAGGCGAAAGCTGCCTGGCGGCGCGGTTGACACAGGCGCCCCGACCCATCCATTGGGTACCGCTCCCGGCGTGGTGATGGGAACTGTCGGCTATATGTCGCCGGAGCAGGTGCGCGCCGAGGAAGTGGATCATCGCTCGGACATCTTCGCCTTCGGAGCGATTCTCTACGAGATGCTCGCGGGACAGCGGGCGTTTGGCGGCGCGTCGACGGTTGAGACGATGAACGCAATCCTGAAAGAGGAGCCGCCGGAGCTGTCGCAGACGGACCCCAAAGTCGTCCCCGCGCTTGAGCGCGTGATGCGGCGCTGCTTGGAGAAGAGCGCGGAGGAACGCTTCCAATCGGCGCGCGACCTGGCCTTTGCCCTGGAAGCATTGTCAGGCGTCTCTGCTCCGAGCACGGTTGCTCAGGCGGTTGAGCCTGCGCGAGCGGGACGGCGCCTATGGCTCTGGCCCGCTAGCGCATTGATGATAGTCGCGGTCGCCCTGGCGTCATTCTTCGTCGGCAAGCGGGCGGAAAAGGCGCCGCCTGAGTTTCAGCGGCTCACTTTCCGCCGCGGGGTGATCGGGGAAGCGAGATTTGCCCCCGACAGCCAAACGATCATTTATAGCGCAATGTGGCAGGGCGATCAGCGCCAACTCTACTCGACCCGTCCGGAAAGCCCGGAGTCACGCCCGCTCGGACAGCCAGACGCCGACCCCCTGGCGATCTCAGCTTCGGGCGAGTTGGCTATCGCGCTCCACCCTTTTCGCCTCGGCTTTGGCCTCAAGGGGACACTGGCCCAAATGCCGATTACAGGTAGCGCGCCCCGCCCAGTTCTCCCAGATGTTTTCGCTGCTGATTGGGCTTCAGACGGAAGGCGGCTCGCTATTGCCCGTGAGGTTAACGGGCGAAACCGGATCGAATTCCCGATCGGAACAGTTCTCTATGAGACAGCCGGCACAATCTTCCGACTGCGCATCTCGCCGAAAGAGGATTGGATCGCCTTCACGGAGGACAGTTCCATTGCGGTGATTGACATCGCGCGCCGGAAGAAGATTCTCTCAAGCGGGTGGAATAGCACAAATGGTATCGCCTGGTCTCCCAGCGGTGATGAGGTCTGGTTCACTGCTGCCGAAGTGGGTTACAACGCTGCCCTCTATGCCGTCACGCACGCGGGTCAGCAACGCCTGGTGGCGCGCGTGCCGCATGGGATAAGACTTTTCGATATCTCCCGCGACGGGCGAGTCCTGCTGGTGAGCTATCATGTCAGTAAAGGGATCATGTGCCTTGCCCCAGGCGAAACACATGAGCGAGATTTGTCCTGGCTCGGGTGGGGACACATGGCCGACATTTCAGCCGATGGAAAACTGCTCCTCTTCACTGAGGCCGGGGAAGGAGGTGGAGCAGGCCAGGCGGTCTATTTGCGGGCGACCGACGGCTCGCCGGCTATCCGGCTCGGCGAGGGTGAGGCAAACGCTCTCTCACCAGATGGAAAATGGGCGCTCACGATTCGCCGCATCCGTTCGTCATCGCAGGTGATCTCACAAGTAATGCTGCTGCCAATCGGGACGGGGGAATCAAAAACGCTGACCGATGACCAGATCAACTGGCAGAGTGCGAGATGGTTTCCAGACGGGAGGCGCATTCTCCTGAACGGCAACGAACAGGAACGGGGAGTGCGCGGCTATATCCTGGAACTCGAAGGCGGGAAGCCGCGTCCGATCACGCCAGAAGGGATAGCCGGGAGGCTCGTTTCACCTGATGGTCGATGGTTGATTACCTCAGATGCCCTACAAAAGCTCTCTCTCTTCCCTCTAGGTGGGGAGGAGCCACATCCGGTTCCCGGTCAGGCCGATGGAGATGAGCCGATCCAATGGAGCGCCGACGGACGGTCAATTTACGTGCGTCAGGACAGACAGGATCTCAACACCATGAGAATCTATCGGCTTGAGCTTTCGACCGGGCGCAGAGAATTACGGAAAGAATATATCCCCGCCGATCCATCGCGAACTGCTCGATTGCTCCCGCTGGCGCTGGCACCTGATGGGAAATCGTATGCCTATACCTACGCGCGTAACTTTTTTGATCTTTATCTGGTCAAGGGATTGCGGTGAGACCTCAATTGAACTGCTGGCACAAGAACTTGTTCAGCTTCATGCGCTCGTCCAGCGACGGGTGCGTGTTGGATTTTTGCCACTTCGCAATGCCTGATTTAATGGCGACGACCCCCATGCGCAAAAGGATGCGGCCATAGCTCGCCGGGTCATCGCCGATCTCCTTCAGAGTAAATGCCGCCACCGCATCGCAGAAAAACTCGCACTCTCGTATCAGTTTCCAGTCCTTCTCCCTCAGCGCGTTGACTCGTTCATTCCAGACGTATTCGTGCGCCAGTTCGTGCGCGATGATGCCGCGAATCTCTGCATCGTCGGCGATATCCATCATTCGAGTCGTGATGATGATGACCGCGCGCGCGACCAGATAGGCTTGGGGCTGATCTGACCGCAATACGTAAATCGGTAGCCGGCTTCGCCCGTGGTAGTCGAGCACAGGTTGCACGACAGCCTTGAGTCTATCGGCGCTCTTGCTTTTCACGACTGGCAAATATTGCAACTCGACGATCTTGTTAATAAGCAGCGGGCCAGGTAGATAAGCCGGTAGACTCATCTGCGTTAAACGTTCACGAATCGCAGCGGGTGAGAGACCGCCGAGGCGCTCAAGAGCGTTTGCCGCCTCCTCTCCTCCCATAGATTCTTCCTGCTTGCCATCTGCACTGATACCACTGGCGAGGTTCTTTGTAGTCTGTCCAACTAATGTAACTGTAAAGGCGATGATGAGAATAGAGTTGAAGAAGACTTGCTTTAACATGGCTTCTCCTTTTCGAAGCGCTACGACCGCGCTCTCGGCATACAGCCGACATCCGGACACACTTTGGCTCGAAGGCCTCCAAAGCTGACCTTTCTGCGGCGTTGAATCTGGAAATTTGACTTCGGGCGCTGAACGAGGTCGTTTCAGCCTCTCGCTGCCTTCATCATCTAACGCGAGAGATGGGGCAAACCCCCATCACGATTTCGGAGGATTTTTTTGGCCGAGGGGCTTGGGAATATTGCTAAATTCTTGAAAACAATGGCGACGTGGCGACTAGAGCTACGGTTTGCAGCGGCTGCTATCTTGGGAGGTAGAGAAATCAAGCTCCTGATTCGCATATTGAGCCATGTTTTATAACGAGGCTTCCCAATTTTTCGTTGTTGCTTTGATGCAAGCTGATAATCCCCGCATCGTTCTGGCATCGGTGAGTTAGAAGTGTTGGAACTTTCGCCTACGACTGAGTGTCGAATCAGAACAAGAAACGGGAAGAAAGAAATGGGAAGAAAGATGGGAGGATAAGCCATGAAGCCGAAGCTTGTAGTCTCTTTACTCTTCACGACGGGGATACTTCTCCTCAGCTATTTCGCATTCGCCAGGTTTGTGAAATCTGGAGGTATAGGATCGGTCGAGGCAGCTCAGCGGGAGATCACGCAGGGGGCGCTTCGAATTCTGGACAAAGACGGGGGCGCCAAAGGCGGGTGCCCGCTCAAACATACAGATGTCAACGCGGAGATAAGCGGCCATCTTGCGCGCGTTACTCTCACGCAGGAGTTCCACAATCCGCTGCCGGAGAAGATCGAAGCCGTCTATGTCTTTCCCCTGCCTCAGAACGCGGCGGTGGACGATATGACGATGTTAGTCGGGGATCGTTCGGTGAAGGGAAGAATCAAGCGGCGTGAAGATGCGCGCGCCATTTATGAGGCGGCGCGCGAGGCCGGCCACGTCGCCAGCCTGCTCGATCAGGAGAGACCCAACATTTTCACGCAATCGGTCGCGAATATCACACCGGGAGCAACGGTGAAGGTCACGATCAGTTACGTTGAGAATCTGCTTTATAGGGATGGGACATACGAATTCGTCTTTCCGATGGTAGTAGGGCCGCGCTACATTCCGGGAACGCCCGCCGGCAATTCGGGCGGGGGATGGTTGCCCGATACAAGCCAGGTCCCGGATGCCTCTCGCATCACGCCCAAAGTCTCACTGCCGGCAACGCGCGCGGGTCACGACATCTCGCTCGCCGTCACGCTCGATGCCGGCGTTCCGATCGACTCCCTCAACTCTGCGACGCATGACGCCGATGTCCAACGTCCCGACGGTCGCCGAGCCGTCATTCGCCTGAAGAATCGCGCGACGATCCCCAATAAAGACTTCATTCTCAAATTCGATGTCGCCGGCAGAAAGATCGAAGATGCTGTCCTGACGCATCGCAGCCAGCCGGGCGGTTTTTTCACGATGATTCTGCAACCGCCCGAGCGGGTTAATGCAAAAGACATCACGCCGAAGGAGCTCGTCTTCGTGCTCGACACCTCGGGCTCGATGCATGGGTTTCCGATCGAGAAGGCCAAAGAGACGATGAAGCTGGCGCTCGAAGGTCTATACCCGCTCGACACTTTCAACTTGATCACCTTTTCCGGCGATACGCATATCTTGTTTCCCGAGCCGGTTCCGGCCACGCAAGAGAATTTGCGCATGGCGCAGGATTTCCTCACCTCCCGCCAGGGCGGCGGGGGCACGGAAATGATGAAAGCTATCCGTGCGGCGCTCGAACCATCCGACCAGCAGCACCACATTCGCATAGTCTGCTTCATGACCGATGGATATGTCGGTAACGATTTCGAAATCATCGGTGAAATCCAGAAACACCCGAATGCTCGCGTCTTTTCTTTCGGCATCGGTCAATCGGTCAATCGCTTTCTGCTCGAGAATATGGCCAAACACGGGCGCGGTGAAGTCGAGTATGTGACTTTGCAGGATGACGGCTCCGCCGCGGCCAAACGTTTCCACGAGCGCGTGCGCAACCCGCTGTTGACCGATATCTCGATCGATTGGGGCGGGCTGCCGGTCGCCGACGTCTATCCCCAGCGCATCCCCGACCTGTTCGACGCGAAACCGGTCGTATTGAGCGGGCGTTATACGTCGGGCGCGCGCGGTTCTATCCGTTTGCGCGGCAAGCTGGCTGGGCAGGAATTCACGCGCGAGATTCCGGTCGATCTGCCGGAATCGCAGCCGCAGCACGACGTGCTCTCGACATTGTGGGCGCGCGCGCGGATCGATGATCTCGTGAGCAGGGATTTTAAAGGGATGCAATACGGGAATCTGACCGGTGAAGCGCGCGAAGCCATCACGCAACTAGGGCTCGAATACCGGCTGATGACCCAATTCACTTCTTTTGTTGCGGTAGAAGAGATGATCGTGACGGAGGGCGGCCAGCCGCGGCGTATCGACGTGCCGGTCGAGATGCCGGAAGGCGTGAGTTATGAAGGGGTGTTCGGTAAGAACGAAGAGAGTGTGAGGGTCAGTGCAAAACTGCAACCTGCTCCGATGGTCGTTTTAAGAATGGAGGTAGAATCCAACCAATCAAAGCTAAGCAGAAGAAGCAGTGGAAGAGGCAACGGCGTAGGGGCGGGTGGAGGTAGCGGGGTTGGGCCGGGCGTTGCCGGAGGAATTGGCCGTGGCGACTCAAAACCGGCAGTGCTGGCTGGAAACGCTCCCGGATCCGGACCTTCCTCACCTGAAGAATTAAAACGTCAACAATTGTTGGCGAAGCTGCACCCATCGGTTATTGCGGTGATCGAGCGCTTGAAAAATATCCAGCAGGGCATGGGCGAGGCCCAATTTGTTCGTGATGGAAAGGCCGAGATTCAAATATGGTTAAGCGATAAATCGAACGAGACGATCGCCGCGATCAAGCGTCTCGGCTTCGAAGTGATCCTCGATCCGCAATCTTCGAAGCTGATCATCGGGCGATTGCCGATCGAGAAACTCGCGGCGCTTGCGGAAATGTCTTCGGTGAAATACGTCGCGCCATTTACGAAATAAAGACGAAATAGAAATAAAGACGAAATAAAATGCTTGTTTGATCCTTGCCCCGGAGGTGCATGAAGCAGGTAGTCAGGGGGTTACGTTGTGCTCCAACCCCTGGCTACCTGGCACCTCTTCGAGCTGGAGATCAACTCACGATGCTTTGAAAGCATTATCAAATCATCGAATCATCAACCTCAATCGGCATCGTGATCGAGCGCA
This sequence comes from uncultured Acidobacteriota bacterium, assembly GCA_963796275.1. GTDB lineage: Bacteria > Acidobacteriota > Blastocatellia > RBC074 > RBC074 > JAKEHZ01. The sequence goes on from CAWCKY010000006.1 coordinate 1,486,623, forward strand.
AAACGCCATCATTTTTCGGCTACCTTCTTAATCTCGTAATTCTTCACTATCGGCAACAATATCCGTGACGGATACGGCCGGCTATGGTGGATCGTATTGGTCGCCACTTTCGTCTCCTTATCCGAGCGCAGCGGCTTCCCGGTATTCGGATTGGGATCGAAGCGCGGATCGTTTGAGCTGGTCACATGGACCGCGATGCGATGACCCTTATTGAAAATCAGGCTCGTCGACCAGAGATCGATCTTGAATTTGTATATCTCGCCCTTCTTCATGGATACCTCGCGGTCGAAGCCCTCGCGAAAACGCGCGCGCAGAGCGGAATCGAGCACGATCCGTTCCGTCCCGTCAGGATAGACATCGACCAGCTTCGCCATCCAATCGGTGTCGGTGCAGTCAGATTCGGCCCACAATTCGACGATCACCTGGCCCGTGACCTCGACCGGCGATTCGAGCTGAGCCGTCGTGAACTTCAAGACGTCTTTCCGTTCTCCGATCGGACGTTGATCCATCGGCCCCTTCTTGCCGAAAAGTAGCTGCCCTCCAATGGTCGGGACCGGATTCGCCGGATCGTAACGGTAGGTGCTGGCGCTTTTCTCATCGCCCGCAATCGCCTGGCTCAGTTTGCCGTTCGGATGCAGGAAGTACGAGGTGTTCCTGGCGGGAACCGGCCACGCCGTGGCGGTACGCCATTCGTTGCCCGGGGCTTTCGAATCGGTCGTGTCGCCCATCACGTAATACTTCACCGGCGGCTCGTCCATTATTCCGTTGTCGATGCCTTTGAGCCAATGATCGAACCAGCGCAGAGCTTCCTTCGGGTCGGGCGTTGCCTTCGGATAACTCACTTCTTCGACCTTGCCGTGCGCCCACGGCCCCATCAATAACTTCTGATTTCCGGCCGCCATACCTCCACCGCGCGTCTGCAAGCCGACAAAATTATCGATGTTGCCCTGCGAAAAGATGTCATACCAACCTCCGGAGTTATAGACGGGTACCCGTACATTCTCCCAGTGGAGACGGCCCTCGCGAATGTTCAGATAACCGTCATCTGTATAATGTTTGAAGGTAGTCTCCAGCACATCCAGCGCATTCTGGCTTCTGAGCCACAGTTCGTTCATCTCTTTGCGGAAAATGCCGCCGGTGTATATCGCCTGTTGATATGCGCTGGCGGGCGCCACCTGCACGTACATCGCGACCAGATGCGGCGGGGCAGTGATAGATGCCTGATTCGCGGCGATGCCCATCGCCGAAGCTCCGATCATTCCGATCTTGCCGTTCGACCACTTCTGACTCGCCGCCCATTCGACCGTGTCGTAACCGTCCAGATGGTCATTCATGAACGGCAGGTATTTTCCCTCGCTCTTGAACCGTCCGCGGCAATCCTGGACCAGGAAAGCATATCCGTTGCCCGTCCACTGCTTATGTTGTAATCCCAGCGGCCCTTTGTTGTATGGTGTGCGCATGAGGATCACCGGCCACGGCCCCGCGCCTTCGGGCAGATAGATGTCGGTCGCGAGCTTGATCCCATCCCGCATAGCGACCATTTCGGAGGAAGGCTTGATCGTTTGCTGGGATTGATCTTGAGGCGGCGCAAACGAAAAAAGCAGTAATAGGGCAGGGAAAAATCTTTTTAGTTTCATGGTCATTCCTATGAAAAAATGTATCGCAGGTCATCCAACCTGCGAAAGATTCATTGCATAAAGAGATTCACTTACCGCCGGGCGGTTCGGTGCATAGAGCCCACCACCTCGGGTTGGCCGTCCTGGTGGCCCGATGTATTAAAGCTGAATCAGTTGTGCCCCCGTATTGAACGTTTTCTTAAACGCGGTGAGCCCGTGTGCGCCTCCGTTGACAAGTTTCCGCGCTGCGTCAAGCCTGCCATCCTGTATCGCTTCTCTGATCTTCTTCTCTTTATCTTTGAGGAAAGTGGCGAGCAATTTCCCTGCAATCTGTGGGGAGTTGGCCAACTCGGGGTTCTCTAGTAACTGATCATCCAATCCGATCTTCTCCCCATACCTTTTGTAGTTATCACGGCCCGTGAGCTGGATAAAACCGCGCCCCTTGAATCTTTCACCATCCGGCGGGCCCTGGTTTCCCAGGTCGGCGCGAAAGTCGTAAAGATTGAAGGGCGGACCGGGCGGAAGCGTATTGAAATGAGAAATCTGTTCACTGATCGGGCGGAACCCGGCAGTTTCGACCCGGATCGTCGCGAGCGCCATCAGCACCATATTTCTGTCCACCAGCTCAGTCTCCGTGAGAGCTTTCAGAATGAAAGGCAAATATTGTTCGATACTCGTCAGGTTGGCTCCAGGGAACATCTTCGCAACCAGATCGACCGTCACGCGGGGGATGACGGTGACGGCGGCCAGATACTCTTCCTGCATGATCAGTCCCAGCGCGCGTAAAGTTGCTGGGCCGGCATTTCCGTCAACGAGAAGCTTGCTGCTTCTCTGGAATTCGCTGACGGCCGATCTGGTGATCGGACCGAAAATGCCATCTGGAGTTCCCGCGCTAAAACCGAGCGCCAGCATACGCTGCTGAAGGTTTTTGACTTCTGCTCCTCTATCACCCAATCCGAGTGTTCGCATTTTTCCAGACGTGATGTATAGACGAAGAACTACTCGAGTATCTCAAATTCAATTTTAAAGATTCTCAGAGAAGGGGCGCCGTGGCCGGCGGTAGTCCCGACTGTTTTATTAAGTTTTCTGACCGCGCTCGCGCCAGACCCAGCCGAACTGCGTGTTGGACGGTTGCGGGGCTAGGTCGTATTCACGCTTCAGCTCGGAGACCTTGTCGGCCTGGATAGCATTGCGTTGCGCTTTGACGTCGATTTTGTAGAGTTTCGCCGCGTTAAGACCGAATATCTTCGCTTTGATTTCGGGCGATACCTTCTTGTATCCGTACTTCTGGGCGATCTCATCGCTGATCTGGAAACGGCGCAGGCGCTCGATCTGCGATTGCGGACTTCCGCCCCAGATCGAATCGGTGCCCCAGATGATGCGATCTTCGCCGCCCGGCAGGTTGAGAATCTGCCCGATGAAATGCATCGCTGCGACACCATTACCATTCGACATATAATTCCACGTGCTGCCTATCTCGAAATAGACGTTTTTCAGTTGGTTCTTCTTGACGATTTCGATCAATTCGGAGCACCACGGGATGTATTGCGGGCTGGCGGCGGCGCCTTCGCGGCGGCGCGTACTCGCCGCACCCGGATGCCAACCGGAGTGATAGATGATGAAGTTGAGGTCCGGGAAATCTTTTGCCGTTTTTTCGACATCCTTCGGATGGCAGTGCTCTTCGTCGAAGAGGCCGAGCGGAAGGCCCTTGTGGATGCAGATGTTCTTCACGCCCAGCTTGCGCGTGCGCTCCCAGAAAGGGTAAGTGCTCTGCTCGTCATCGAGCCAATAGGGGCCGCTTCCGATTCGGGAGCCAGTATACAGCTTCCACGAATTGATCTTGAGTTTTTTGACCTGGCGCTCCATCTCCTCGAATTCAGGTTTGCCCATGTTCGGCCGCAATAACCCATGGCTGAGCATGCGCCCGGTGCCGCCCGCCATTCTATTGATGGCATCGCGCGTCTGCACCATCTTGTCGGGAGGCAGTATGTTCTCGTTCCACTCAGCCGATGGCACACCGCTGATAATCGCCATCGTCGTATCGCTGTCCATGAATAGCTCTTTTATGTAATGGGCTTGATTGAGCAGGGCGAGCGCATCAGCCGTCGATTCGGCATTGCGGCGAAACGAGCGCAGGAAAGTGGCCGCCTGTTTGCCTGCCTCGGTCGTCTCGAACCAGCGGCTCTCGACGTCAATATGATGCGTCTGATTGTCGAAGATGAACCCGTCCTTCGGCCATTTTTCCGCATAAGCCGCCGGGTCGAGCGCCTCGATCGGGTCTATCTCATAGGTTTTACCGAAGACCTCGTTGTAGGCGAGCATGGCGACGGCCATTCCTCCCGTCGTCCCGAGAAATCGGCGACGCGAGATGCCCAGCCTCTTCGCGCAGAGACCGGCGAGTTCGAAAGTGCGCTCCTCCCAGCGCGCTTCTTCGACAGTCTGCGAAGGCGGTATGAACTCTTCGTTCGAGCAGATTTCCGTAGGTATAGGAGATTGAAACGGCTTCTCCTCATCGGCGAAACATTTACGAATCCACATATCTGATCCTTTCTACTCTAACTATCGAGTGATGTGAGAATAGCCACAGAGTCGCGGAGAAAAGAGAAGTTTGATATCTAAAATATTTTAATTTTCAAGATTCACATCGGCATTTTCAGATATCGGTCGCGACCGGCGATATTCTTCGAGAAGTTCCTGCATAATGTCTGAAAAAGTCCAGTTCGGATCAAGCTGAGGGTCGGCTTTCAATCGCTCTTCCAGTTCGCTGTAGGCTCGAACTCTTGCCCATGCGAAAAAATGTGCTAATTCCAAATCTATTTCAGGCATATTATTTCAAACCTTTGCAACCCTTTATACTCAATACACGCAAGCATGCGTGACAGAAGGCGATTCTCAATCCTCCTTTATTGGCTGTCAAGTGAATCATCAAACTGCGATAATCCCGCATGCTCCGGAATACATAAAATTTCAGAATATAAATTTAGAATATAAATTTAACAGATAACGCCCAAAATTTATTTTATGAATTATCTCGAAATTTTAATGCTTCAGGGCTTCCATCTGACCTCATTCCATTGTATAAGTATAGGGAAGTTCAATAACTCAAATTCCCCCATTGACTAGATGTATTGGTTAGACTTGTAGAAAAAGTAGTGATTCGTCGAATCTCGTCGAAAGATGAGAGCATGCCCTTTTTATTGTCGCCCCAATTAACTGAAGGTGAAATCGATTGCCTGAGCTTATGCCAGCATAAATGCCTCTAGCCTGGGTTAGAGTGTGCTGTATGTTGCTGCTAGATATGCTAGAAAGGCAGGCGCGAAGAGAGCCGGAAAGAGCAAGAGACGGCCAAGATGGTCTGAGTAATGAATGGCCTGAGCTGGGAAGAGGAATGGTGCTGGAGGATATAATAGGCAAGTACAAGGCTGGAAGCTAAAAGTGGGATTTTAGCGGGGTGTACGTGGGAAAGAGTGAAATAGAAAAGATTGAAATAGCTAAGATATAGCTTTAAGATAGATAAGATAGCTAAGATAGATAAGATTGAAGCCTTGAGGGATAACGGGGAGACGCAAAGCAAAAAAATAGTGCAATAATATAATAAATTAGAATAGAGAACAGAATAGATAGCGCATAAGTAAGTGTTATCGAAAGTTGCCTGCCAATTAGAAAAAGAAGATAGATGCGCCTCTGTGCCTGTGTGATGGTTGGCGTGGGATCTTCATCACACCCAAAAAGACAATTTGATAAAAATAGGGATAGGTCCCTGTTTTGTTTGAGCTAAGCACTTATAGCCGCCCCCTTGATGGCAGTCTCTCCCCCACCAAGAATGGCAGGCCAATGTGTGGCTGCCGTTCGAGAATTTTATGTCGAAAAACCCCATAGCGATAAACTCGACAAAGAAAAGGAGAGCCAGATGCTCGCTCCGAATACTCTGTTGCAAGATCGCTATCTCGTGATGCGCCTACTTGGACAAGGCGGCATGGGAGCAGTATATCAAGCGACGGATAGAAAGTTCGGCAATGCAGTTGCCTTAAAAGAGACCTTCTATAACGACATTCAACTACGCAAGGCATTTTCACAAGAGGCACGCCTGCTCAATAGATTGCGGCATGCGGCGTTGCCGGTTGTGACGGATTACTTTGCCATCGGCGACAGACAATTTCTGGTAATGCAATATATTCCGGGCATGGACCTGGAGCAGTTGCTGGCGGAACGCCGCGAGCGGGGACAGGGAGTGTTTTTAACCACTCAGGTCCTGCGGTGGGGCGACCAGCTTCTCGATGCGCTCGAATATCTGCATTCGCAAAAACCGCCGATAATCCATCGAGATATCAAACCGCAAAACCTCAAGCTCACTCCGCGCGGCGAAGTCATCCTTCTCGACTTCGGTTTAGCCAAAGGCATATCAAATCAGCCGGCCGATGGCGGAGGCCAGAGCATACGAGGGTATACGCCAAACTATGCCTCGCTCGAGCAGATTCGCGGGACGGGCACCGATTCCCGCAGCGATATCTATAGTATCGGGGCGACGCTTTATCATCTGCTGACGGGCCAGATGCCGCAGGACGCCATGACGCGGATAGCGGCGATGCTGATGGGCCAGTCTGATCCATTACCGCAGATCAACGAATTGAACAACGAAGTACCGCCGGCTATCGCGGCAGCGATTGAAAAGGCGATGTCGCCGCATCCCGATCAGCGTTATCAATCGGCGGCGATGATGAGACAGGCGTTGCGCAATGCCAGCCGCAACGCGCCCGATCTCAATTTCCATCGCACTCCGACGATCATCATGAACGGGCCCGCGAAGAACAGCAGCATGGTGGCTGCCGCCGCGGCGGTGAATTACGATGGGTCAAGGCAGCCGCAGCAGGGGCTGCAGCAGCGCGAAGCGCCCAACGTTCCGCAGCAGCAAGGTACGGGGGCGAGAGCTCCGCAGGGCGCGGATGCCGAGCATGTCATCATTCTCCTTGATGAAGGGAAGCAGCAGCCGGTAAGGAGAAAATTAAAATCGCAAAAATTGAGCTTTGACATGCCGAATCCGAAAATGTCCGACTCTATTGCTTCGAGCAGAATTCCGGACATACCGAATCGATCTCTGTTGGCGGGCGTCGGCGCAGCTCTGGCACTATTGTTCATAGCAACCGGACTCTTTTTATTTATGTCACCGGACTGGAGAAATGCGATCATGGGGGGCACCAACAGTGTGCCCGTAGCCATGAATCGGAATAATCCCGGTGATGGCAAATCCAAGAAGACGGAGGCTCCGACTCCGATCGTCAGATCGACCGTTCGGGTCGAGGCATTACGTTATTATCTCGAGGTAGATTCAACCGGGAGTAGGACGAAGCGTACGACTGGATTTACTTCTCTTGCGGCGGGAAGCAAGTTCAGGTTTCATTTCAAACCCCGGGAGAGCGGCTACCTCTATCTAATCGCATTGGGCCAAAGCGGTATTATGAGCTTTTTGACTGCCCAACCAATACCTGCAACTGGAGTGACGACCAACCGTTTGGAGGAGGGAGAAGATTTCAAATTCCCGGACGCCGGCCAATGGTTCGAGATCCAGCCTGATTCGGATAAGACACCATTTATAGTCATCTTCTCGCCCACACAGCTCAAGACGCCGGCCTTTCTTTCTGCGCCATCAGGGCGTAACCTGAACGACACCGAAAAATTGGAGTTGGATCAGTTGAGGAGAAAGTCCGCCGCGATTCCTCCAGAATTAGTTGAGACCGGTGATAAAAATACACCGGATATGGTCGTTCAAATTTCCCCTGACCGCCCGACCAATCAACCGCTGGTGTTCGAGTTGTCGCTCAAGAAAAAATAGAGCGATGATGAGCTTGCTTGCGGGGTGGTCCTGGCAAACAGGAGTTAATTGAAGATGTTGGTAGTAAATAAAACTAAACTAGATTTTCGAAGGCTCACGTTCATATTCACGGGTTTCCTCCTTTCAGGTTTTCTCACGAACCTTGCTTACGGCCAGGTTGCCCTCGTCAAGGGCACCAACACAACTGGGCGGGCAGAGAATTCGAGGTCGAAGGCGAAACCCAAATCTTCTGGAACGCGGACTCGCGGGATTAACCTGGGGGCGAGCAACAAGCCGCAGCAACAAAAAGGCGATACCGCCGATGGGCAAACGCGCACGCGCGGGATCAATATCGGGGTCGGCAATTCGCTGCTCCCGAAGCAGATGCAGTTTCCCGTCTCTTCGCCGATCAATAACGCAAAAACCGCCACGCCTACAGCTAATGCGCCAGTGGCTAAAACTGCCGCTACAGCTACTGCGCCAGCGGCTAAAACTGCCACACCTGCTGCAAAACCTGCAACGAAACCCGCCGGTGCGGCTCCTGGCGTTTTCACGATAAGCATGCCCAAGATGGGGTCTTCTCCGGCCATGACGGTGAAGCAGCCCGAGACGAAGAATAACGCGGCTGAGAAAGTTATCGCGATGGAGACGGCAAAGCCTCCTGTTCCCGCGCCTGCGCCTACTCCGGCTCCCACGTCGCCGGTGGCGGCGCCTCCGGTTGATCCGGGAGTGAAGACTGCTGCTGCGACATCGGCACCAACCCCGGCCAAGATTCCCGGGCCGGTTTTACCGCCGCCCGCGCTATCAAATTTCGGGTTTGAGGTTATTACATCTGATGACCGCGGCAGGATAGTCGGAAACCGCGTCGAGACATCCCGTTTTTTCCAGACGGAGTTGTCTGGCGGAATGTCGCTGGATATGGTGCAGGTTCCGGGTGGCGGCTATATGATGGGCAGCCTGGAATCCGATTTGGCAGATGTTAAGAAGAATTCGTCACGCGCGATGGAAAGGGATCTCAGCAACGACATCGCTGAGTCGTTGATCAGACGCTACAACTGGGAGGCCCCGAAGCATATGGTAAAAGTGCCGGCCTTCTATATGAGCAAGTATGAGGTCACGCAGGCTCAATGGAGAGCGGTGGCCAGTCTGCCGAAGGTCAAAATCGATCTCCTCAGCGACCCATCGTCGTTCAAGGGGAGCGGCCTGCCGGTCGAAACGATCACGTGGGAGGAAGCGGTCGAGTTCTGTGAGCGACTCTCGATTGCTACCGGGCGGCAATTCCGGCTGCCGACCGAGGCGGAGTGGGAATATGCGTGCCGTGCCGGCACCAACACGCCCTTCAATTTCGGCGACTCGATCCGATCGGAATGGGCAAATTTCCAGGGGAAATTCCCATTCAATAATTCTCCCAAAGGCGAATTTCGTGAGACGACCGTGGCTGTAGGGACGCTGGGTGGGCCGAATGCTTTCGGCCTTTACGACATGCACGGAAATGTTTGGGAGTGGTGTTCTGACATTTGGAACGAGAGTTATGAAGGCGCTCCAACTGATGGCAAGTCGTGGGATACCGGTAAAATCCCATACCTCCGGATGATTCGAGGGGGGGCGTGGGATAGTCTGGGCGGTGAGTGCCGATCTAACTCGCGTAACAGGATGACCTCAACCATTCGGCTTAACAACATTGGCCTCAGAATTGTCGCCGACATACCGGAACAGCTGACGCCAGTGCAGGCAAGTTTAAATACCCAGTGAATGATAGTTCGACAATCAAGATTTTAGTCAATGGTGAGCCATGCCTAATAGCAGATAATTTCAAGGTGACTGAGCTTGTCAGCGAGCTCAAGTTGCCGCCGGAGCGTGTCGCGATAGAACTTAACCTTTCCATCCTGCCTCGCTCAAAATGGGCAGAGACGGAATTGCATGCCGGCGATAAACTTGAAATTGTGCAATTCGTGGGAGGCGGCTGAGCTGACCATTTAGAGGCTGACGATTTAGAGATTTAGATAGAATTCAGGGAAAGCAAAAGGCAAAAAGCGGGAAAAAGGCTTCCTGCTTTTTGCCTTTTTTTATTTCCTTACCACTCAATTACTCATATCTCAGCGCCTCGACCGGGTCGAGGCGCGAGGCGCGAACGGCTGGATAGATGCCGAAGATCAATCCGACAGCCGCCGATACGCCAAAGGACATCGCGATCGATGTCGGTGTCACCACGGTATTCCACTCCGCATAAAGCGCAACGCCGCGGGAAACGACGAAGCCGAAGAGTACTCCTATCAAACCGCCGACGAAGCTGATGGTCAGCGCTTCGATCAGGAATTGCTGCCAGATGTCGCGCCTTCGCGCACCGATAGCACGTCGCACCCCGATCTCGCGCGTACGTTCGAGGATGTTGGCGAGCATGATATTCATAATCCCGATGCCGCCGACCAGCAATGAGATGCTGGCGATGCAGCTCATGACGATGTTGAAGATGCGCTGTGTACGTTGATTTTGCTCGAGAAGTTCGCGCGGCACCACGATCGAGTAATCGTCCGCGTTGCCGTGTGTGTTTGCGAGCACCTGGCTGATTAAGACAGCGCTAGGTTTCAAAGCTTCCGTGTTTTTGATGCTCAAAACGATCTCATCGAGCTCGGATTCAAATCGTTTGAACTCGAATTTCTTGAGCGCGGTCGCGAGCGGAATATAAATATCATTGCTGAAGTCCTGGAGCTTCACGCCTTCGAATTCATCCTTCGTCAAGTTATTGTCGGCCAGTACACCGATGACGGAGAACCACAATTTATCGATCTTGATCGTCTGTCCGATCGGTGATTGCGTCCCGAACAATTTCTGCTTGACCCGGGACCCGATGATGCAGATCTGTTCGAAATCTTTCTCATCGGGCTCCGAAATGAAACTTCCCTCGCCCATGTCGTAGCGTGAAAGGCGAAAGTAAGACGGCGTGACACCGATAACGTTCGAATCGTCGCTCTTGCCCTTGAATGAAAAGATTTGAAAGGTTTTGACGCGTTTGCGGGCTGAATATGTATCGAGATCGGGCGTGACGGCACCGAGCGCCTGCACGTCGCGTATCGAGAGGCCAATCGAATTTTCGCGGATCTTCTTGAGGTCTTCCTCTTTGAAATCGCGGTCTTTCACGATGATATTGCGCAAGCCCATCGTGTCGATAATACGCAGGCTCTCCTTTTCAGCTCCCGCGCCGATCGAAAGCATGGCGATCACCGCACCCACGCCGAAGATCATTCCGAGCATGGTCAGAAAGGTGCGCAGCTTATGCGTATACAGATTGCTGAAGGCGAGATTGATTTCGGTTAGATATTTCATTGCCTGAAGATAGGTTCTGTTTCCCGCTTCCGGCCCGCCAATTAAGGCCTGACAACCGGAAACCGATCACTGAATCCTCTCACTGCTCCTTACTTTTCTCTTCTTTGGATGCACGCTTCACGTCAGGCGGGTTGAGCGCGAGTATCTGTCCCGCGCGCAATCCTTCGGTCACGACCACCTGGATCAGATCACCCTGTCCGAGCTTCACCTTCACGGGTTCGAACTTTCCCGGCCCAGTTTGCACGTGGGCGAACAGCTCGGAGTCTTTCTTCACCACAGCGCTGCGGGGTATCACGATTACGGATTTCAACTCTCCCGCGCGGATCTGCGCTTTCAGCTTAACTCCTGGTTTCATGACTGCCGTATCGGTTTGATCGAGAGCGATGATAGTTTGAAAATATTTCACCGGCGAATCGCCTTCGATCGGCCGAGCGATGTTGTCGATACTTTTGACCTTCCCGGCGAATTCCATTCCGGGAAAGGGGTCGAGCGTAACCGTGACGGGTTGATCCTTGCGTAGCTCGCCCGCGTCCTTCTCGAGGACGAAGCATTTCGCTTCCATATGATCAGGGTTGACGAGGCTGAAGAGGGTCTGACCGATCCAGACGACGCGCCCGGGCTGGATCGAAGTGCCTCCGAAAAAAAATCCCGGATCGTTATAGACGATGATTCCTGATGCGGGCGATGTCAGCTTTAGCGAAGTCAGGGCGCGCTCGACCTGGCCGATCTTTGAATTGGCCTGCTCGCGTTCGAGCAGGAGGATCGCCTCGTCCAGCGTATAGACCTTGCCTTTCAGCTGCAATCGCGCATCGGCGTAGACGAGTTTCTTCTCCGTGAACTCCTTATCGATCTGCCCCTCGATAATCTGGCGGCGCGCGTAGATCATTTCATCGCGAGGCAGGAACTCATTGATCTTCTCCAATTCGAGTTCGGCAATCTTTTTGTCCTTGATGATGTCGGTCTTCTCGACGCCGGTCGCCAGCTCGACCCTGGATATCTTCTGTTTGGCTGACTCCAGACTCGACTGGTGTTCAAGCATCTCCAAGTCCAGTTCGGTCGGGTCAAACTCGATAATCATTTCGCCCTTTTTGACATGGCGGCCATCGGATATTACGGAAGCGATGCGCAAGCGTTGGACAGGAACGAACGGGACGGCGATGGCCATCGATTCGACCGATTGCAATTCGCCGCTGGCATTGATTTTCAGGGTGAAATCATGCTGTTGAAGAGCAACCGTGAGCGGCAGAACTTCGGCTGCCGAACCCGGCCACGCTCTGCGCGCCGCAAAAATGGCTATCGATATGGCGGCCGACAGAAGAAGGGGAATGATACTGTAACGGATAACTTTCGGTAATCGCTTCATAAACTAATATAGAGTATTGGAATGGCCTAGGGTGCGCATCGAGCTCACAAATTTTGCGATCTCAAATGCGGTCTCGTATTCTTAATATTGTCATTTCGCCTTGGCGAAATCGCCGGCGATATGGTCTCCGGCCTTCAAGCCTTCGACGATCAATATCTCTGCGCCGTTTGAATCCCCCAGTTTCACCGATTGCTCTCGCCAACCCTGCTCCGTCTTCACTTTGATTTTAGATCCTTCGGTGGTTGTCCGAACGGCTTTAAGCGGTACGGCGAGACAATCGGGGAGTGAGGCGGTTATGATCCGTGTCTTGAGGCTCATCCCTGGCCGCATTATCTGGGTATCGAGCTGGTCGAGGGCGATCTGAACATCCAGAACTTTGTTGGGAATATCCCAGGACTTTGGTCTTACGAGTGTTCCCATGCTTTTCACGATACCCGGATATGACTTGCCGGGGAAGGCGTCTATCGTGATCTCGACTCGCTGATCGACTTTGATCTTGCCGATGTCCACCTCCGGAACGAACGACTCGGCTACTATCGTCTTGAGATCGGGAATTTCGAGAACTGACATCCAGGGCCACACCGGTTCGCCGACCTGATATCGCTCGCCGTTCCATTTGGTTTTGTGAATGACCACGCCTTCACGATCGGCTTTTGCCTGAAAATTCTCGATCCCGCGTTTGATCTCGTTTACCTTATTTTCCGCGCGCGTTTTCTTGCTGACGATAATTTGTACGGTAGCTTCGCTCGATTTCCTGTGCCACACGATGCGATCTTTTATAGCAGCGACTTCGCGTCGCGCCTGTTCGAATGCCAGGCGGTCCTCTTCAACTTTTGTCGGCACATCATATGTCGGATCGCTCTCTTGTTTGAGTTTGAGTTTATCGTAGTTGTTCTGGGCCACCGCTAGTTTTGATACGAGCTCCTGGCCTTCCAGGTCTATCTGCGCATTTGTCTTTTCGAGCTCTTTCTTGGCCTGATCCAGCTCATTTTCGAATTTCTGCAGGTCTTCTCTTACCTTCTGTGCGTCGAAGGTGATAAGCAAGTCGCCGGCTTTGACCTGTTTGCCTTCCGGCACCAGATTGACAATATTGAACTGCCAATAGTTGCCGAACGGCGGCGGGGGACCGTAATTTTTCATCGCGGTGGCGCGCAGGAAGCCTGTCGCGTCGACGCCGAAGCTAACGGTCTTACTGAAAACTACAAACTCCTCGCCACTGGCAGTCGCCCGCGGGAAAAAATTGGCCAGCCTTGAGGGAAGCAGAAACCAGGCCGCAACTATTATCGCAATGAAGCTGATGAGCCCGATGAAAGTATTCTTGGTTCTTTTTGCCATCAATCGCTCCTCGAATTTGTAGGGGCCTTTTCTCTAAACCGCCGGTAAATTTTCGTCGTTCAGGGCGTCGCCCGCGAACGGGGAGCTGGGCGGTCTGGTTAGATAGGATTTAAAAGTCCAGTTTCGCGAAAATGCGGTCGCCTTCTTTCAGCGCGCCATTGCTCGCGACCAAATAGCTCGAGACATCTCCCGCCAGGATCGTAATGGCAACCGGCCTCTGAGTATCACCTTCAACTCGCGTCACCGTGTGAGACGCTCCGTCGAATCTGACCGCCGTACGCGGGACGAGCAATTGAGGCGCGGTTTCGGAGACCATCACGGCGATCTGGGCAGACATACCCGGTTTCATGATTTCCATAACCGTGCGATCGAGTGAAATCTCCACCCGGAAGACTTTCGCCTTCGCCATCCAGCTCGCTTTGATCGCAGTTTGCGATATCTCTTTTATTGCTCCGGTGATGACGGTGTCAGGATAAGTATCCAATCTGACCTCCGTCTTGTCTCCGATCGAGAGCCTCGGTCCATCGACTTCATTCACCTGAGAGAGCACTTCCATCTCAGTCAGATCCGGTAATCTGACGATCGGCACACCCATCCATACCATATCTCCCACCTGGAGTTTTCGTCGCTCGTTCCTGTTCCAGTGATCGCCATAGATAACCATCCCATCTGCGGGAGCCTTGAGTTGCATCCCATTTAAATAACTTTTATCTCGGTTCAACTGAACTTTGAGTTTATCGTTCTCAATTATCTTGACCTGCAGCTCGGCGGCCTGCTCCTTCTTTTTCTTGTCGATCTTATTGAGATGGTTATCGTACTCGGTTTTTGCTTTTTCGAGAGCTAGCTGCGCATCCTGGTATTCTCGGCGAGGCTGGACATCGGCTGGGATGATGGCCTTCAGCTTGGCTTGCTCGTACGTTAGCCAGAGTTTGCTTAATTCAATATCGAGGTCTCGCAACGCTGACTCGTGCTGCGCCCTGGATTTGACGATCTCGGTATCCGCGGCAAATATCTTCTCTTCATTATCTTTTATCTTGTTCAATACCGTTACGCTGTCGAGCTCGACCAGCCGATCTCCGGCTTTGACTATGGTGCCTTCAGGCGGTAGATAGACGATCTTCACATCTTCCGGCGTGGTCCCATAAATAGTCCGCGATCTGACGGCGCGTAACTCGCCATCAAGTAATAAGTTCTTTTTCATCGAGCCGCGACGGACTTCAACCACTGGGGAATCGGTAGAGGCGCCGTCAGCACCGGCGGATGAGCCGTTAGCACCAGCAGAAAAGAAGGTCAATGAGGGCGGTTGATAGAGAGAGAGGATGATCGGCGCGAGAATGGCGAGAAGCAGCAGAGCACTAATAATTAATGCGATTCTGCGCTGCTTTGGTTCACCCAGCTTAATAGAACGGCTGATCATGGGTATTCTCCTGAATTTGAATTTATACAGATGTCTGCTGCTATGAACGCTGTGGCGACAATAATGTTTCAATTCCTTAATAGTTATTCTTGCGAAATCTGGCAAAGATGCAAAGATTAGTTTCTGCGCGTCTTTGCATTGGAGCATTCATTGTCGGCTGATCCATCTCACCGTTGTCTTGCCGGTGGAACAGTGGACATTTGCTCTTTACTGAATCGCGGGAGAAGGTCATCACGCATTGCGAGGTAGTAGACGGCGGCGGCGATCACAATCGCCGATTTCTTGGCGTCGTCTTCGATGATCCGTTCATAGGTATCGAGGTTGGTATGCCAGGTTGCAGATTGGTATTCGATCGGATCCTGAACTGCGCCAATGCCGGGGAGGCCGGCGCGATTGAACGAAGTATGGTCTGAGCCGCCCAGGCCACGACTGCGCGTGGCAACGGTTCCGAAAAAGCCGAGGTCTGAAAACGGTGCGAGGGCCTCACGCAGACTGTCGGCCGCCTCGACGGGGCCGAAGACGCTCATTCCGCGCGCGCGCCCCGTTCCCGAGTCGATATTGAAATAGCCGCCGAATTTGAAATATGCCGGCTTGGGCGCTTCGAAGCTGCCGAAATGTTTATTGATATATGCCTGAGAACCGAGCAATCCCTGCTCCTCTCCGCTCCAAAGCGCAACCCGGATAGTGCGGCGGGGTTTGAGGCCGATGGCTTTGAGAATTCGAGCTGCTTCCATCATGACCGCGCAGCCGATGGCGTTATCGGTCGCGCCGGTCGCAGCGTGCCAAGAATCGAGATGACCGCCGAGCATTATCACCTCGTCTTTTCTGTCCAACCCGGGAATCTCGGATACGACGTTATAAGCTGTTCTACCCTCCGGATGGAGCCGGTTTACGATATTGAACTCGAGTTCGACCGGCGTCCCGCCCGCCATGATGCGCGAGATGCGGCCATAGTCTTCGTTGCTCATATAGACGGTCGGTACAACCTTCGATGGATCGAAGTTGCGATTGTGAAAGGCGCGAATCTGCCTATGATCTCGACCGCCATCATCGATCCGCAGCAGCGCACCATTCGCCAGCAGGAACGTATCAATTATCTCGCTCACCCGCCGGCGGTTGAGCCTCTGCGGTTCTTGTTGTGGTGGCTGTTGCCCCGATTGCCCCGATTGCCTCGATGATTGCCCCGATTGCCCTGGTTGTCCCGATGATTGCCCCGATTGCCCCGATTGCCCCGTTGGGGCTGATTGATTCTGTTGTTGATTTTCCCGGCTGCTGGCAACCGGCTGCGGCTTGCCGGAGAATCGATCTTTGGCAGCCTGATCATCAATTCGTTTGGGAGGCGGGGTGAGGTTGACGCTGACCTCCATGTGGTTACCCACCATCACGATCTTGCGTTTGATATTCTCCTTCATCGTGTCCAGATAAGCGTTAAGTTCAATCTGCGTCGGATTGCCGGGCGGAGACATCTGGATGACCGGTGCGGTGATCGTTCCGTTGGTGCTCGGCGTCCAGGCCATTACCTCGCACGTCAACGGCTCTTTGATGGGCGAAACGATGTGAGCGGTCAATCGTTCGTTGGTCCAGCCTTGATGGCCGAAGTCCCAGGGATCGAGAGCCCCGTTTTCAAATCCCCATTCCGCCATCTGTTTGATCGCCCATTTGCCGGCGTTTTCGAGGTTCGGTGAACCGGTCAATCGCGGGCCGTAGACATCGGTCAAATAATGCATTGACCGCATGATCCATGAAGTTTTCCATCGCTTCTTTCCGGTATCTTCTCTTGAATATCGCGGGCTATCAGCGGTGGGGGATCCGATTGAGATTGTCCTCGGACGTGTGTGTAAGCGGCGTATGGAAGAAGTAGTGCCAGACAAAGCAATGAAATTTTGAGCGTACGCACCATAGATTCTCCTCAGAACTGGTTGGCAGTCGCTTGATCAACCGCGACAATAAATAGCAAGATGCCAACCCTTCTTTATCGTTTTCAGGGTATTGTATCTATATATATTGTCTCTATTCTCGGTTCTTGACAAGATTTGAACCGCACCTTTAGTATCACGCATCCGTCTCACATTTCAATCACAGGAAGGGCCGAAGTCCTCAAAAAAGATGCGCGTCATTTTTGCTTCGTCAGAAGTTGTGCCTTATTCAAAAACAGGCGGGCTCGCTGATGTGGCAGGGTCCTTACCCAGGGCTCTCTCCCGCATCGGATGCGACATCAGTGTCGTCACGCCGCGTTATACCGGACTGGGCAAGCGTCACGGAGATGTCGTCGATAGCGCCAGGGGAGAAGTCTTCATCAACGATCTGAGCGTACCTTTCGCCGCCACGACCAAATATGCCGTCGTTTGGCGGGACTGGCTGGATGGCGCGCCGGTCTATCTGATCGATAATGACGAGTACTTCGGGCACGGATACATTTACGGCAGCGGCGATTTCGATGCCGAGCGCTTCGCCTTCTTCAGCCGCTCCTGTCTCGAGCTGGCCAGAAGGATCGGCGGGCCGCCCGATATATTCCACTGCAATGACTGGCAGACCGGATTCATTCCCGCCTACCTGAAGACGACCTACGCGCGCGATCCATTCTTCGCGCGCACTGCAACGCTCTTCACGATCCACAACCTGGCTTATCAGGGACAGTTCGACCCAAATCTGCTCGCGCATTTCGGATTCGATTGGGATGTTTTCCGCTACGGTATGGAGTTTCATGGGACGGCGAGCGCGATGAAGGCCGGCATCTATTTTTCGACCGCGCTTTCGACTGTCAGCCCCAGGTACGCCGAGGAGATTCAAACACCTGAATTCGGTAATAAACTCGATGGTCTGTTACGGTCACGGCGCGACGTCCTGGTCGGGATATTGAATGGGGTGGATTATGAGGAATGGAGTCCGGAGACCGATATAGAGATCGCTTCGAACTACTCGATCACCGACCTCGGCGGAAAGGCTGAATGCAAGCGCGAGCTGCTGGAACGTTATAACTTGCCGGCAGACACCGAGAAGCCGGTCGTCGGCATTATCTCGCGACTGACGATGCAGAAGGGGATAGACCTCGTCGCTCAATCGGTCTGGCGTCTTCTCGATACCGGGGCATCATTCGTCCTGTTGGGCTCGGGCGCCGATAGTTATGAGAGCTACTTCCAGCACGCGCGCGATACGCGCCCCAATCAGGTGGGCGTCTATTTCGGTTACAACAATTCGCTGGCTCATCAGATCGAAGCGGGGGCAGATATCTTTCTGATGCCATCGGCATACGAACCGTGCGGGCTGAATCAGATGTATAGTTTGAAGTACGGCACAGTGCCGATCGTCCGCGGCGTGGGTGGGCTTGACGATACGATCCGTAATTTCGAGCGGTCGACGGCGATCGGAAACGGCTACAAATTCTACGACTATTCTCCCGATCGGCTGGTTGAAAAGTTCTATGAAGCATTAATGGTCTTTTACGATCGCGACCTCTGGCGTAAACTGCAGCGAAACGGTATGCGGGAGGATTTTTCGTGGAATCGCACGGCTCATCAATATATCAATGCATATAATCGAATCGTTCAGTAACGCCTGAAATCGACACAATGGCGCGAAATATCTCCCGATTTTTGTGTACGTGTCATTTTTTTACATTTATTGAATCTATCTAGCCCCAGGCATTGAGGATTTACTTTAGATATGAGCACTGACACATTAGCTCTATCTTGTTATTAGATGACGATATGCCAGCAGCCGCATATGTTTGATATAATATGTGGTCGGAAGACCCGTATGGTAGTAGATTTGCCAGTGATGGCGGATAATTTAAAACGAAGGAGAATGCAATGAGTGAATTTATCGCTGAAGTTACAGATACGAACTGGGGTGACGAGGTTTTGAGTTCGGATAAACCCGTACTCGTTGATTTCTGGGCAGCCTGGTGCGGGCCCTGCCGGATGCTTGCGCCGACTGTGGAAGCGGTGGCTGAAAAGTATCGAGACAAAGCTAAAGTCGTCAAACTCAATGTTGACGAAAATGTCGAGAGCCCGGCGAAATATGGCATCCGTGGAATCCCGACCTTGATTCTCTTTCATAATGGACAGGAAGTGGATCGCCACGTTGGCATTCCGGCCAACGCAAAAGAGACTATTTCGCAAATGATTGAAAGAAGATTGGTGTAATTTGAGATCCGACTCGAGAGTCCGGAGTCGATAACCCGAATGACTCCGGGCTCAGGACCATAAAATATGTCTACACTTTACGATGTTGTTATCATTGGCGGAGGGCCGACCGGGCTCGCCGCCGCGGTTTACACGGGCCGCTCGCTCCTCAAGACGCTTGTGTTGGAGAAGCATGTGCCCGGAGGGCAGATCGCACTCTCTGCCGCGATAGATAATTATCCTGGTTTTGCCGACGGCATATCCGGATACGAATTTGCTGAAGCTTTTCTGAAACACGCCCGGCGTTTCGGCGCGGAGGTCCGTGTCGGCGTTGGGGCCGAATCAGTAGTGCATAATGATGACGGGACATTCACCGTTGGCGTAGGAATGAGCGGCGAAGAGCCGGTCAGGGCGAAGTCCCTGATTCTGGCCATGGGACGCCATCCGCGCAAACTCGAAGTGCCCGGTTACGAGAAGCTGTTTGGCAGCGGCGTGAGCGTTTGCGCTACCTGCGATGGCGCCTTCTTCCGCAATGTGCCGGTGGCAGTGGTCGGCGGGGGAAACTCGGCAGTCGAGGAGGGTCATTTTCTGACTCGGTACGCCTCGGATGTATTCTCCATTCACCGGCGCGATAATTTCAGCGCCCAGAAGATTCTGATCGAGCAATATCTCAATGACTCAAAAGTTACGCCCGTCTGGGATTCGGTGGTCGAAGCGATTCATGGCGACCGGGAGGTCGAGGGCATACGCGTGCGTAACCTGAAGACCGATAAGGTCGAGGAGATTCCCGTAAAGGCCGTCTTCGTTTTCATCGGCTGGATACCGAATTCGGACCTGGTCAAGCACCTGGTCGAGCGGGACGAGCAGGGGCGCGTTTATGTAAACGAGTTGATGGAGACGAAAGTGCCGGGGCTATTTGCCGCGGGCGACCTGTGCGTCAGACCAATCTATCAACTCGCGAACGTCGTTGCGGATGGAGTCCAGGCCGCGGTCTCGGTCGAGAGATACCTGGAAAACAAGAGACACTAGCCACCTCTCAGCAAACTACTTCCGGAAAAGAAAAGAATTGATATGAACCTCGCAATAATAGGGGCGCAATGGGGAGATGAAGGCAAGGGCAAGATCGTGGACCTGCTCGCGCCGGCCTTCGATGTCGTGACGCGTTACCAGGGCGGCCATAACGCCGGGCATACGGTGATAATTCGTCGCGAAGGCATCGATCATAAATTCGTGCTCCATCTGATCCCATCGGGCATCACCCATGCGCGCAAGATCTGCGTGATCGGGAACGGTGTGGTGATCGATCCGCGGGCGTTACTGACGGAGATAGCTGAACTGCGCGGCAGGGGGATCGAGGTCAATCAACACAACCTGCTGGTGAGCAATCGCGCGCATTTGATCCTGCCATACCACGTTTCACTCGACCGGGCGATTGAGGCGAGCCGCGGGGGCAATGCGGTCGGGACGACTATGCGCGGCATCGGACCGGCATATGAAGACAAGATGGCCCGCCGGGGCTTGCGTGCGGGAGACCTGACAGATCCGGCCACCTTGGCTGAGAAGCTGGCCTGCAACGCAAGACAGGCCAATCGCCTGCTCACGATGCTCGGGGGCGAGGAGATCGATGAAAAGCAATTGGTCGAGGACGGCCAGCACTGGTGCGAGCTGTTGGCGCCGCACATCGTGGATACCACCTATTTCCTCAATCAAGCCGCGCGTGACGGCCGATCGCTGCTGTTCGAAGGCGCTCAGGCGACGATGCTGGATATCGATCACGGCACCTATCCTTTCGTCACTTCATCCAGCTCTTCAGTTGGCGGAGCTTGCACCGGCGCGGGCATACCACCATCGATGATCGACTGCACGATCGGCGTGATCAAAGCCTATACCACGCGCGTCGGTGGCGGACCATTTCCGACTGAATTAAACGATGCGACCGGAGAGCATATCCGGGCGCGCGGCGGTGAATACGGGGCTTCAACGGGTCGGCCGCGCCGCACGGGGTGGTTCGATGCGGTCGTCGCGCGTTACGCCGTGATGGTCAACGGACTCGACGCCCTGGCGTTGACCAAGCTCGACGTGCTCGATGACATGGATGAAATAAAGATCTGCGTGGCGTATCGCATCAACGGAAGAGAGACGGAGTTGGTGCCTTATGACGCCAATCAGATGGCTTCGGCCGAGCCCGTTTACGAGATGATTTCGGGCTGGCGGGAGAAGACCGCCGGCGTCTCGAAATTTGAAGATTTACCTGAGCGCGCGCGGAAATACATCAATCGCTTGTCGGAATTATCAGGTTCGCCGTTTGCATTCATTTCGACCGGAGCGGAGCGTAATGAGACGATCGTGGCGATGGATATTTTGAAGCAGTGCGGGCTCGAACTGATGCAATAGTCCCCCCTTTTCCGAACTGTCGAAAACTGGCGCAATCCATTTGTAATGGTAAGTCGTGACGGCTACGAACTGATACTGGCCGTCCGCGTACAGCCGAGCGCTTGAGTCTACGCGAAATTGAGAAAACACTATTAACTCACCCATTCGAGCGATGGCCATTGGGGCGCGTCATCGGAATCCAAGAGGACGCGGTGCGATCGATAGGTGACGATGAGAGGATAGTAGAGAATCGGGAAGCGCTGAAACGCATGCTTGAACTTCACCGGATAAGGACAGACCTATGGCCGTCAGCATAGCTGTAGGTGCACTCAGTTAAGGATATAGCTCAATGATCAAACTGGCGCTGGCCGATGGTCGACGTAGCCGCGCGATCGTATGCGACGCGATACTTTTCGATATGGATGGGACGCTGGTCGATTCCACCATCTGCGTTGAATCGACGTGGCGGAACTGGGCCATTCGGCATGGCCTCGATTTCGAAATGCTGCTTAGTATAGCCCACGGCCGGCAGAACCATGAAACGATACGGCTCATCGCCCCCCACCTTAACACGCCAGAGGAGATAGCATCTCTCGTTCGCGCCGAGGAAGAATGTCACGATGGGATTGTCGCGGTGGCGGGCGCACGTGATCTGGTGGATAAACTACCACTCGAATGTTGGGCAGTGGTCACTTCCGCCTGGAGGAGGCTCGCAGAGATTCGGTTGCAGTGTGCCGGGCTTCCGCTCCCGGGAGTTCTGATCACCGCCGATGAGGTCAAACGCAGCAAACCGCATCCAGACGGCTATTTTGCTGCCGCGGCTCGCCTCGGGGTCGAGCCCGCCGAATGCCTTGTCTTCGAAGATGCTCCGGCCGGGATCGAGGCCGCTACGGCAGCTGGTATGAACGTGGTCGGTATTAAGACTACGTTCTCTCGCGATCAGCTTGGATGCGAATGGTGTATCGATGATTTCCAGTCGATTTCCGTATTGCAAGAATGAGAATCTCGGCAATTCCACATTTCAACCACAAACGCCGCTGAAATGTGACATCGTCGTGGTATTCGCACACGACCTTTCTTAATGGTGGTGTTCGGCTTATCATCTCGCCCATGAACAACGAGCTACAATCGAAAGTGCCATATCGCGTCAGCGAACCTCACTACTCAGTCGCCCCGCAGATGGTTACGACCGCATTTGAACTCCCTGGCTATCGGATCAGGCGGAACCTCGGAGTAGTGCGCGGCATCGTCGTCCGCTCCCGCTCGATTGTGGCGAACATCGGCGCTTCACTGCAGACGCTCATCGGCGGCAACATCACAGCCTGGACTCGTTTGTGTGAGGAGACGCGGGCTGAAGCGTTTGAAATCATGGTGCAGCACGCAACGGAGGTCGGTGCGAATGCCATTATCGGCGCCCGATATGACGCGACCGAGATCGCCACGGGGGCGACGGAGGTGCTGGCTTATGGGACCGCGGTGATCGTTGAGCCGCTGGAAGAGAACAGCTTATATAAAACCTGATGCTCGCGAGATGGAATAGTTATGGTGCCTCTCTCATATCTCTCTCCAAGAACGACTGTGAAGCCGAGCCCTATTCAGGGCAGGGGCCTCTTTGCCACCGAGCCGATCCATAAGGGCGAGATCGTTTGCGTCAAGGGAGGGTATATTTTCAACCGGCAGAAATTGCAGGAAGTCAGCCAATCTCTTGGCCCTTCTGAAATCCAGATCGCAGAGGATATGTTTATCGGGCCGCTCAATGAAGAGGAGCGCGAGGCTAGCATGATCTTCAGCAATCACTCATGCGATCCGAACATAGGCGTACAGGGCCAGATCGTCTTCGTCGCCATGCGGGACATCGATGCTGGAGTATCCGTTCAATGGAGCACACCGGAGTTGCAAGGCGCGATCGGCGGCGGAGCCTTCACCTCGCAGTTCAATGGCGCTTTCGCAGGTGAACACGAATTGACTCAATACTTTCCCGATGGAACCCCACACGGGTCGTGGACAGTCAAGATTGAGAAGACCGCCAGCATTTTCGAGATTTTCTGGCGGAAAGGAGAGAATATTCATTTCAGCGGTTTAGGGCTTGAAATGTCGAACGGACTCGCGGTGAGTTGGTATCCGGACATCCGACAACTTGCCTTATTGGATTACATCATTGATCCTGAGGATCGTGAATGCCTTATAGGCACGTGGGCATTGGGCGGGTTTACTTCATTGGGCACTGAAATATTGAAACGAAAGTGAGTCTGCCTTTCATCATACATAGGAGGATTGCAGCCATGTATGTTAGATCACTGAGTACGGCCGAACAACTGAAGCGTTATGTTGACTTCGGGCAGGATGTCTATCGCCAGAACCCGTACTGGGTGCCTACCGATGTCGATCATATGATTGAAGTGCTGGGAGGCCGAGGCGGATTTGGGTCCGGCACACTAATACAGGCGTTCTGGGTGGAGGAGAACGACCGCGTATTGGCGACTGTCGCGGCAGTCAGAGATGAGGCGTACAACCGCCACTGGGACGAACAGATGGGGCATCTCCTCTTCTTTGAAGCGCTTCCGGATCAAGACGAGGCAGTCGACACCCTCATACAGGCGGCATGTGACTGGCTCCGCGTTCGTGGCTGTCAAGCGGCGCGGTTCTCGATGCTGCCGGGAATGCAGATGCCGCTAACCATAGATGCATACGACTCGATCCCAACCATTTTTCATACCTATAATCCCCATTATTATCACGGCTACGTTAAGAATGGCGGGTTCATAACCGAGCACGGCGCCGTGCAGTATCAGATCCGATTCACACCTGAACTGGCTCATCGCTACAGAAGTATGGTGGAGCGTGCCATAAACTCAGGAGTTTTATTACGGTCGTGGGACTTCAGCCGCATGGAAGCAGAGAATGAGACTTTTACTAAGTTGGTCAATGAGACATTCGAGGCGCATTGGGGATTCATGCCCCTGAAGAAAGATGTGATGAGCGGGCTGACGGTTGAGTTGAAGGACTTGCTGGTCGCGGATTTCACGGTTTTTGCCGAAATCGAAGGGCAGACGGCCGGGTTCGTCTATTCGCTGCCTGACTTAAACCAGGCATTCCAGCGAATGCGAGGGAAAGACATAGGGGCGAACGTTCCCGAACTCCAGCAGCGACTTGGGGAAATAGATCACGGAGTGCTTCTGATCATAGGCGTGAAGCAGGATTACCGTGGGCGCGGGATTAATCTTGCGATGGCCGCCAAGAGCTATCTGGCGATGATCGAACGCGGCTACAAAACCGGAAGCTACACTATCGTCTTGGATGATAATTGGCCATCGCGTCGCACCGCCGAGAAGTTGGGCGCGCATGTCACCAGAAATTTCAACGTTTATCGGAAAGAGTTGAATTGAGATGAAAAGATGCCAGTGGGCAAAAACCGAGATATCTATCAGCTACCATGACGAGGAGTGGGGAGTACCAAGGCACGATGATCGCACTTTATTCGAATTCCTCATCCTGGAGGGCGCGCAAGCAGGGCTCAGCTGGGAAACAATTCTGAAGAAACGGGAGAATTACCGCAAAGCATTCGATAACTTCGATGCCAGTATTGTCGCTGAATACAATCAACGCAAGGTGGATAATTTACTCGCGGACTCGGGGATCATTCGTAATGAACTCAAGATCAAGGCTGCAATCGTGAACGCGCGCGCCTTTCTCGCAGTGCAGGAGGAGTTCGGTAGTTTCGATCTATATATCTGGGACTTTGTGGGCGGCCGCCCGATAAGGAATGCATGGAAATCATCTGGGGTGCCCGCAAATACGAGCGAGTCAGACGCGATGAGCAAAGATTTAAAGCGTCGGGGATTTAAATTTGTGGGAACAACGATCTGTTACGCATTTATGCAGGCGATAGGAATGGCCAATGATCATGAAAAAAATTGTTTCCGTTATCAAGAGATTGGGTGATGTAGTTAATACCTCGGTTTCAATCGAAATGGCGCTCTGGTTGACCCTAGTTCTGCCGGGGGCTACGGCATGCTCCACAAAAACGCCATCGGCGCCCGCTTCGACCGGCGAGGCCCTCATTGCGCGCGCGAAGTCGCTCGAACTCGACACTCCGTACGTGCCGCCTCCGGGTGATCCCCTCCAACATCACGCCTCCGGCTTCGCCAAAATCATGTGCTCGGCGGTTTTCATCACGGGCCTCGATCCCGAATTTGCGGCAGAGAACGTCGGGTATTTCACGAGCCCCTACGCAGAACGCGCGAAGTTGGGGAAGCCGGTGATCGATCGGGACAACAAGGCCGTGCACGTCACGCTTCCGAATGGCGTGAAGCGTACCGCCAAATACATCGGCGACCAGGGGTGCGTGACGCTCCCGGCCGGCAATGATTCATTGAATTTCACGCCAGTCCGTCTCAAGAGCCGCTTACCGGATCCTTCAACGCAGCCGTGGCCAATGGGCGACGCCCCGTCTGATGCGCCTCTGCCGGCGCAACTCGATGCTGGCAAAGTGAGGCAGGCGGTAGATGCGGCCTTCGAGCCGGCTTCAGGAATGACGGCCGCGTTCGTCGTCACGTGGAGAGGGCGTATCATCGGCGAGCGGTATGGCGAGGGCATCACGTTGCGCACTCCGCTCGAGAGCTGGTCGATGGGCAAGAGCTTGACGGCTACGCTGATGGGCATGCTCATCAAGCAGGGCGTCTACGACTTGTGGCAGCCGGCTCCGATTCCCGAGTGGCAGGGCGAAGGCGATCCGCGCGCCCAAGATTCGCATCGCCGACATCCTGCACATGTCGAGCGGTCTGCGCATCAGGGCGCCGCAGGATCCCGACTACGATCCGTCCGGCCCGTATCCCGATCACCTGTATCTCTACACGGGCGGCGTCAACTCTTTCCACTATGCCGCTACGCGCCCGCTGCAGTGGCCGCCCGGCACGGTCGGCCGCTATCGCAATACTGACCCGGTCCTGATCAACTATCTCGTGCGTCTCGGCGTCGAGAAGCGCAAGGAGGAATATCTGTCGTTCCCGCAGCGTGCGCTCTTCGACAAGATCGGCATCCGGACGATGGTGATGGAGACGGACCCGTTCGGTAACTTTCTCACGCAGGGGTACGAGTTCGCATCGGGGCGCGATTGGGCGCGGCTCGGCAACCTCTATCTTCAGGATGGCGTATGGAACGGTGAGCGGATACTGCCAGAGGGTTACGTCAAATTCGTGAGCACGCTGGCGCCCGCGTGGGAGGCCGACAAGCGCCCCATTTATGGCGGCTTCTTCTGGATCAACGGCGATGGCACGTTCCCGGTACCCCGAGATGCGTACTACATGGCGGGTGCGGGAGGCCAGACTACGCTGATCATTCCGTCGCACGAGCTCGTCGTGGTGCGTATGGGGCATTACAAGGGCAGTGAGCCCGGCACTGAGGCGTTCAAGAGAGCACTATCGCTGCTGATGGAGGCGGTGCCGCAAAAGGTTCAGGGCATAACTGAAAAATAACGATGAGGCATTTAAAGGCGAATGATGTACATTTACTAGAATAACTGTTTAGAGATGGTTAAAAGAGATGGTTATGGTATACCGGGTTTACTTGGAATCCAGTTTACGGAAGTAAAAGTTGGAGATGTCTGGACGTTATTTTTACCAGACGCTTGGAAATCTAAGTAATAATTACAGATAGTAGGACTAGCGCAGTTTAACAGCGATTGATTATTTAATGAGGAGCATAAATATGTCTGATAAACTTCTGGTCACTCTTGAAAATGGAATCAAGCGCATAACATTCAACAACCCGTCAAGACGCAATGCGGTCGATTCCGAAACTATCAAAGCCTTTAGCGAAGCGGTAGCGCAATCTGCTGATGATGAAACGCGGGTTGTGATCGTCTCGGGCACCGGAGATTCTTTCTGCGCCGGGGCCGAGCTCCATTCGATCAACCCGGCTGAAATGGCGAAACGAGATGTCACAGCAATGATCCGGGAAGACGTCAATCCCGGCATCAGAGCGATGAGGGAACTGCCCAAGCCGATCATCGCGCGCGTTCACGGACACGCGGGAGGCTTGGGGTGCAATTACGCGCTCGCGAGCGACATCATCATCGCCTCGGAGAAAGCATTTTTCGGCCAGCTCTTCATCAGAATAGGATTGATGCCGGACGGAGGCGGGACTTACTTTTTGCCGCGCCTGATCGGTTACCACCGGGCATTCGAGTTGATGACGTTCGGCGACCCCATACCTGCTCAACAGGCATTCGAGTTGGGAATAGTCAATCGCGTCGTTCCATTCGACAAGCTCGATACGGTTGTCGATGCATTCGCAACGCGCCTCGCCGCGGGCCCCGGGCTGGCGATTGCCAAGGTTAAAGCCGGGCTAAATTTCAGCCTGCAAACCGACCTGGCAGGCGCTCTCGAGTTCGAAGCGGTGAATCAGGATGATTGTTTCCGCTCCGATGATTTCAAAGAGGGCGTGGCAGCTTTTCTACAAAAACGCAATGCTGTTTTCAACGGTCGATGATCAATGATGCGAGGAGAGCGGGTCAAAACCGATTACCGTATAAAGCTCAAGCTCTGTTTATTTAGCGTCTTCTGCTTCATGTTCCCGACATACGAATCGGCCTCACCGTTCGGAGATTCAAAAGCAGAACCCGACAACTGCATAAAATGTCACATCCAGTCCACGGGCCGGGCCGCGGAAGTGGTTGCTATTCATCGCGCGAGCACACACGGTAAAGTTAACATCTCCTGCAATGGCTGCCACGGCGGCGATCTTGAGCAAGCAGATAAGGTAAAAGCTCACTCGGGAAATTTCTTAGGTAAACCCGAGAGATCGGCGCTTCTGATGATGTGCGGTAACTGTCACGAGCGGCAACTCGATCAATTCAAGGCCAGCCGTCACTTCCCGGAAAGCAGCGGCGTTCCCCGGCTCGATTGCGCGGATTGCCATGGAGTGCACAGCATCGGAAATCCCCCCGAATCGTTCAGCTTCGGCCAATATTGCGCGAGCTGTCACGGGCTTGAATATTTGCCCGCATTGGCGCAGCCTTTTCAGGATTTACTTACCCTCACGGATCAGTTGAACGATAGGATGAAAAAGTATTCAGCAAAGAATTCTGGCAATGCTGGCAAGTCGGATGATTTTATCAAGCAACGCAAAGAGATTCGCCGCCTGACAGCAGAGATTATCCACCCCACTGGCCACTCCACCGGCCAGGGAAGCGGGATCGAAGGGATTGGGAAAATCCTGTCGGATGGGGAAAAACTTAAACGAGCGCTAACAAAATAGATAGTTGATAGTTGATAGTTGAGAGTGGATAGTTTAGTTGATAGTTGATATTCGATTTTACATAAATCCGATCAGATTGAACTACGAGGATGCCAACTATCAACTATCAACTATCAACTATCACCTCTCAGCTATTCACGGGAGTCACCATGAGCGAAGCGGGAAGGAAACAGGCAATATATGCATTGGCGGTGTTGTTTGCGATCAATGCGATGAATTTCTACGATCGCCAGATCATCGCATCGGTGAGTAAACCGATAATCGATGAATGGCAGCTCAGCGATACAGCGCTGGGCGGAATCGGCACGGCATTCATCATAATTTACGCTATTGTCGGTTTGCCGCTCGGAGTCTGGGCTGATCGGGGATCGAGGACAAAGCTGCTGTCATTTTCGGTATCTATCTGGAGTTTATTTACGGCAGCGTCGGGTCTGGCCTGGGGTTTTTGGTCGATGTTCTTGGCGCGGTTGGGAGTGGGGGTCGGAGAAGCGGGCTGCTCTCCCGCCGCCAATTCCCTGATCGGGGATCTCTATCCGGCCAACAAGCGCGGGCGGGCGATCGCCTTCTTTATGCTCGGGCTGCCGATCGGAATATTCCTCAGCAACATGCTCAGCGGGCTGATCGCTCAAGCGTATGGCTGGCGCTGGACATTTCTTATGGCGACGATCCCCGGCTTGATCCTCGCGTTCTTTGCGCTGCGGATAAAGGAGCCGGCGCGCGGTGCGAATGAGGTTATCAGGCGCGAGAACACACCGCACAAGCTATCTTCCTACTTGCGTGTGCTGACGATACCCACCATGTGGTGGATCATCATTTCGGGCGCGCTCCATAACTTCAATGCGTATACGGTGAACTCATTCATTCCTCTTTATCTCGGACGCCATCACGGGCTCGATATTTTGCAGGCGAATAAGATCGCCGCTTTCGTGCTCGGCGCGGTGGGTGTCATCGGGTTGCTAGCCGGCGGATTGGCTGCCGATTGGGCTCGGAGGAAGAGCCCACGGGGACGAATGCTCGTAGCTGCCCTGGCACTATTGATCGCCACACCCTGCATATATTTGGCTATCGGACAATCCAGAGGCTCTCTCGTCCCATTTATGATTCTCATGGGATTCGGATGGATGATGATGTACGTCTATTATGTAGCGGTCTATCCGGCGATCCAGGATGTGGTTGAGCCGAGTATGCGCGGCTCGGCGATGGCGCTCTATTTCTTCGGGATGTACCTCCTCGGCGGCGCCTACGGGACATTTATCACCGGTTACTTGAGCGACCGCTTCGCCAACCAGGCGATGATCGCTGCGGGCGCCACCGTACTTGAGCCGTTTAGGGCCATCGGCCTCCAACAGGCATTCTACATCGTGCCGGCGGTATCGGTGGTCCTGACTCTGGTTCTCTTCGCAGGCGCGCTGACAATTGCAAGAGATGTGGAAAAACTGCAAAAATGGGTAGGCGAGGGAGCGTCCGAATCGAGGGGATTCGGGGCAACTGGTGCAACCGGGGCGACCGGGGCGACCGAAATGACCGCGGATTAGATATGAAAAATTACCGAAGGGATTTTTTGAAAGGTGGTCTGGCGCTGGCGGCGGCGAGCCTGCCTGTTGCCCTGGCGTTTGGGCAAGACCCGCCAGTGCCGGAGCCGGTCGTCTACCTCTGTCCTATGCATCCGGATGTGCAGGCGAAGGTCGCAGGTAAATGCCCGAAGTGCAATATGAAGCTGGTGGGATCGCAGGGCTCGGCGGCAGGCAGCGGAGATTTCTATATCTGTCCGATGCACCCGGACATAATATCGAACACAGCCGGAATTTGCCCGAAGTGTAATATGAAGTTGGTGAAGGGCGCACCGCCGGAGACGGGCGATTTTATCGTGAAAATCGCAACCGTTCCGAAGTCGCCGAAAGCAGGTGAGAAGGTGAAATTCCGCTTCTCAATATTTCATCCGGCGACGGACAAACAGATAAAAGAGTTCAACATCCTGCACGACATGCCATTCCACTTTTTTATCGTGAGCCAGGATTTTGAACACTTCGATCATATCCATCCTGAGAAACAGACGGACGGAAGCTTCACGATTGATACCATTCTACCGAAAGCGGGGTACTACAAACTCTTCTGCGATTTCTTTCCCGCCGGCGGGATGCCTCAGGTGACCCACCATAATTTGGTGACTGCAGGTTTCAGCGGCGATCTGGTCTCTTCACAGGCCAGGCTCGTGCCCGATGAGTCGCTGGCCAAAAGCATACAGGGCATGCGCGTAGAATTGAAATTCGAGCCAGCGGCGCCGTTCTCGGGTAAACCGGCAGAGCTGCGTTATCACCTGATCGACGAAAAAACGGGCGAGCCGGTCAAGGATTTGCAGCCCTATCTGGGAGCCTGGGGCCACACGTTGATTTTGAGCGAGGATGGCACCGATTATCTGCATTCTCACCCGACCGAGATGATCCCGGAAGAGATTGACCGCAGTAATCTGAAGGGCGGGCCGAATATCGTGTTCGATACATTCTTTCCTCGTCCCGCAAATTACCGAATCTGGTCGCAGTTTCAAAGACAGAACAAAATCATTACCGTTGCCTTTACGGTCTCTGTGCCGCGATTGCGGTGAAAAAAAGAATACTTGCCACGGAGGCGCAGAGAGAAGACAAGGAAACAAACAAAGAGACAAGGGAAGGGGAGACGAGGAGTCGTTGGGGGATTTCGCAATTTGCTATTTCTCCTCACGTCTGTCGGTCTCCCCTATCTCTAACTCTGCAGCTAAATAAAGGAGGTCTTCCCCATGCGAAAGACGAGCCCTCGCATCATTACCATTCTGCTCGCCCTTATCGTCACCCCAACAACATTCGCTCAAGATAAACTGTTTACTCTAGACGATCTTTATGAGCCATCCAAGCGCATCAATTTCAGCGGCGATCCGCCGAACGGGATGATCTGGCTGGATGACAGTCACTATTTGTGGCGGGGAAACAAAATTGATGCGCTGACCGGGCAATCCGAACCTTTCTACGATAAGGCGAAGATGCAAGTAGCGCTGGCCAAATTGCCGGCGATGAGCGCGGAGAATGCCAGACGATTGGCGGAAGGGCGACTGGAGATGAACGCGAGCCGCACGGCCGCGCTGATCAACTATGCCAACGATCTTTTCTATTATCAATTCGGCAGCGAGCAGGCGATCCGCTTGACCAATACGGCGGAAGATGAAGTAGGCGAGGAGTTCAGCCCCGATGGGCGGATGGTCAGCTTCGTCCGCAACTACAACATCTTCATCGTCGACATAGCAACGCAGCGCGAACGGTCGCTGACGAAAGACGGCAATTCCCGGCTCTTTAATGGCCGTCTCGATTGGGTCTATCAGGAAGAGCTCTACGGGCGCGGGAACTTTCAGGGGTACTGGTGGAGCCCGGATTCGACCAGAATCGCATATCTTCAATTGGATGAATCACCGGTGAAAGATTTCGCCATCGTCGATCACATTCCGAACCAGCAGGATCTGGAAATGTACGACTATCCGAAGGCCGGAATGCCGAATCCGTCGGTGCGTCTGGGCGTCGTCAACGCGATTGGCGGCGATACAGCATGGCTCGACTTGTTCCGCTATCAGGGAGTGGAGCCGCTGATCGTTCGCGTCGGATGGAAGCCCGACGGATCAAAAGTAATTTTCGAGATAACAAACCGCGAGCAGAATTGGCTCGACCTGAACTTCGCCGATCCGAAATCCGGCAAAGTCGAGACCGCTTTCCGCGAGACTTCGAAAGCCTGGTTCGAAACCGACAGCGCGAGCCTGCCGAGATGGTTGAAAGATGGATCGTTTCTCTGGCTGAGCGAGCGCGATGGGTGGAAGCATATTTATCACTATTCGCCCGATTGCAAGCTGATACGACCCGTAACCTCCGGCAAATGGGAGGTCCGCGCGCTCCACGGCTATGATGAGACAGGCGCTTGGGTCTATTTTTCCGGAACAGAGCGCAGTCCGATCGGCTCTGATGCTTATCGCATCAAACTCGATGGCTCTGGGTTGCAAAGATTGACGGAAACTCCGGGAGTCCACTCGGCCAACTTCGATCCGACCTTTACGCGATTTATAGATTCGTGGAGCGATGCGATGACGCCTCCCCAGGTGAGACTGCACAGCATTGACGGCAAGCTCGTCCGCGCGATCTTCGAGAATAAGGCCGATATTTTGCAGCAGTACCGGTTGAGCAAGCCCGAGTTTCTGCAGGTAAAAACGCGCGATGGGTTTTCGATGGAAGCGATGATGATCAAGCCCGTCGATTTCGATCCGAAGAAGAAATATCCGGTATTCCAGCACACCTACGCCGGCCCGCACGCACCCCAGGTGCGGAATACCTGGAACAGCGGAATGGGAAACATGTGGCACCAGCTTGCTCGCCCAGAAAGGCTACATCGTGTGGATCTGCGACAACCGCTCGGCTAGCGGGAAGGGGTTGGAGTCGGCCTGGACTATCTACAAAAACTTCGGCGAACTCGAAATGCGCGATATCGAGGACGGCGTCGCCTATTTGAAGACGTTGCCTTACGTCGACGGTTCGCGCATCGGAATCAACGGATGGAGTTTCGGGGGCTACATGACCGCTTATGCGCTGACGCACTCGAAGAGCTTTAAAATCGGCATTTCGGGCGCACCGGTGACCGACTGGCATCTTTACGACACGATCTACACCGAGCGATATATGGGCACGCCGCAGAATAATCCGGAAGGCTATGAGAAGAGCTCCGTCGTCAAAGCCGCCAAGAATTTAAACGGAAAACTGTTGCTTATTCACGGCACAATTGACGACAATGTGCATATTCAAAACTCAATTCAGTTCATTTATGAATTGCAGAAGGCGGGCAAGCAATTCGAGCTGATGATCTATCCGAAGTCTCGGCACGGCGTATCGGACCCGAGATTACAGAGACAGATGCGCGAATTGATGTTGAACTTCATCCTGGCAAATCTATGAATAATAGTTTTTAGTTTATAGTTTTCAGTTTTTAGTTTCCGATCGAGGCCGCGCAACTGAATCTAAAAAACTGAAATTAACTGCACAGCCTCTTCGCCGCGTCAGCGGAGGTTGATTGTAGCCGTGGGTTTTAACCCACGGTGGCGGTAAATTTTTTTCACGTCGCGTCAGCGACGGTTGAATTCAGGCGTCGCTGACGCGACGCGGGAATATCCTTCAAACCTTCTTTAGTTTTTAGTTTCCGATCAAGACCGCAAAACCAAAAAACTGAAAACTAAAAACTAAAAACTGAAAACTATTTTCTGAGGGGAAAAGAATGAACCATATCAGCAGAAGAGATTTTGCGAAGAGGACTGTCGCGGCTGGCGCTGGGGTCGGCATGAGCACAGCGTTGAGTAATATGCGTATTCTTGGCGCGAATGATCGCATCAACATCGGCCTCATCGGCTGCGGCGATCGCGGCAGATCGATCTGGACCAGTTTTCTGAAGCAGCCTGATGTCAACCCGGTCGCCGTCTGCGATGTTTTCGAGACAAATCTCAATCAGGCCGCTGCGGCCGCATCCAACAAGCTGAAGGGGCACGGCGATTTCCGTCGGCTGCTGGAGATGAAAGAGATTGATGCGGTGATTATCGGCACGCCCGATCATTGGCATACTCTTCCGGCGATCGCGGCCTGTCAGGCGGGCAAGGATGCTTATGTGGAAAAACCGCTCACGCTCTTTGTGCGCGAGGGCCGCGTGCTGGTTGAAGCTGCGCGCCATAATAACCGGGTCGTTCAAACGGGCAGCCAGCAGCGTTCCGGGCCACACTATCAACAAGCCGTAAAGTTGATTCGGGAAGGCGGAATCGGAGCCGTTCATAAGATCACGGTCGGCTATACGCGCAATATCATGCCGGGGCTTAAGCAGACAGAGATTGGGAAAGAACAGCCCAAAGATTTGAACTGGGATATGTGGTTAGGGCCGGCCCCGTATGTTCCCTTCGATTCGTTTCGCTGCATCTATCATTTCCGCTGGTTTTGGGATTATTCGGGCGGACAGATCACCAATTGGGGCGCGCACAATCTCGATATTGCGCGCTGGGCATTGGATGCCAGAGGACCGCTCGCGGTCGCGGGGTATGGCGGGCGTTACGAGCTCAAGGATGGAGGCGAAACGCCTGATGTGCAGGAAGTGATCTACAACTTTCCGAGCTGCGTCGTCACCTGGTCCGGGCGGGAAGTCAACCGCACGCGCGATGAATACCTGGCTTTTCACGGAACGAATGGAACGCTCAGCATTATGCGAGATGGGTTTCAGGTCATCCCCGAGGTTTGGCGGCCAACCAAAAAGAACAATGCGCCGGCAATGGAACCATTGGAGACGAAGGGTGAAAGCAAGAGCCATGGATGGCCTGCATATCCGTAACTTCCTCGATTGCGTCAAGAGCCGGCAGCGCCCCGCCGCAGATGTCGAAGAAGGCCATTTGACCGCGACCATGTGTCACCTGGGAAATATCGCCACCCGACTCGGCCGTTCTCTGAGGTGGGACGCAGATAAGGAAGAATTCATCGGAGACAAAGAAGCAAGCCAAATGCTCACGCGGCCATATCGC
Organism: uncultured Acidobacteriota bacterium; assembly: GCA_963796275.1. Lineage (GTDB taxonomy): Bacteria > Acidobacteriota > Blastocatellia > RBC074 > RBC074 > JAKEHZ01. The sequence continues at coordinate 1,521,794 of CAWCKY010000006.1, forward strand.
AAGCCGTGGAAACTGGAATCATAACCATTTATAATCGCACACGGCGATTCAGAGAACCCAACAGTATAAAAAATAAAACGGCGAGCGACTTCCAGCCCGCAATAAACACGACGAAGAATCGAAGAGAACGAAGATTGTTTTTTATCTCTTCGTCTTCCTAGTTTCTTCGTTGTTTTATTTCTGAGGAAAAGGTATATGAAAGTGCTTCTCGTTTATCCTGAATTCCCTGATACATATTGGAGTTTTCGTCGTGCGCTCTATTTCTATAACAAGCGAGCGGTCCTGCCTCCGCTCGGCTTGCTCACCGTCTCGGCCATGCTTCCGCGCACCTGGGAGCGGCGGCTCGCCGATATGAACGTGCGGGCGCTCAAAGACTCCGAAATCAAATGGGCTGATATGGTCTTCATCAGCGCAATGCTCATCCAGAAAGATTCGCTGCGCCGCGTCGTCGAGCGGTGCAAGGCGCTCGGGAAACGAGTAGCCGTAGGCGGACCATATGTCACCACGCTCGAAGAACAACTGACCGGAGTAGATCACGTTTTTCTGGGTGAAGCGGAGACGACCTTGCCCGAGTTCTTGCGCGACTTACAGTGCGGCGAAGCGAAGAGCGTCTATGGAGCCGGAGAGCGTCCTTCGCTCGCGCTCACGCCGCCCGCCGAATATCGTATCGCAGACCTCAAACGATACTTCGCCATGCCGGTGCAATATTCGCGCGGCTGCCCGTTCCAATGCGAATTCTGCGACATCATTGAAATCTATGGCCGCGTCCCGCGCACCAAGACCAATGAACAGGTGCTGGCCGAGCTCGATGAATTGCTGAGACTTGGATGGCGCGGCCGAGTCTTCATCGTTGATGACAATTTCATCGGCAATAAAAAGAACGTGAAGCGGCTGCTGCCGGAATTGACCGAATGGTCCGAGCGACACCGCCATCCCTTCGCTTTTCTGACTGAAGCGAGCGTCAACCTGGCCGATGATGACGAGCTGCTTCTCGGGATGCAGCGCGCCGGATTTCGTTCGGTTTTTCTCGGGATCGAGACGCCGATCGAAGAGAGTCTGAAAGAGACGCAGAAGCATCAGAACACGCGTAACGACCTGCTCGACTCTGTGCGCAAGATCCAGAGCTCAGGGATGGATGTCATGGCCGGTTTCATCGTAGGCTTCGACAACGATCCGGAGGATGTTTTCGAGAGGCAGATCAAATTCATTACGGAGAGCGCGATTCCGCTGGCAATGGTGGGAATTCTGCAGGCGCTGCCCGGCACGCAGCTCTGGCGCCGGCTCGAGCGCGAAGGGCGACTGCTGGCGGAAGGCACGGGCAATATTTCGGAATGCGCGCTGACCTTTATTCCAAAGATGGACAGCGAGCGGCTGATCGAAGGTTACCAATCAATCGTCCATACCATATACGCTCCTCGCGAATATTATCAGCGCACGCTCGATTGTCTTTCGCGCGTTGTGCATCGGATCCCGGAACCGCGCCGGAGCGATATTTTCCGTGACCTGGCGGCTCTGACGCGCGTTTTGCTCACGCTCGGCGTACGCGACGAGGGGCGCGGTGAATTTTGGCGATTCTTCCACAAGGCTTTGACCGATCATCGCGGGAGATTTGAGCTGGCCATGCGCCTGGCGGCGATGGGTTATCACCTGCGCAAACTGTCGGAGGCCAACGGTGGTACGTGAAAACATGCAGAGGGAAGGTAAACTCAGAACATATGAAGGAATTGAAGATGGAGAAGAAAAAAAGGCTGATTGTTATAGGAGCGATTTTCTGTTGTGTGCTTGCGCTCGACATTTATGCGCCTGTCACGGGCAACCCGAAAATCGAAGGAGCTATCACTTTCGCCCGGGAGATCGCGCCGATCTTCCGCAATCGATGTGAAGAGTGCCATCGTCAGGGCGGAGTTGCCCCGATGTCGTTTGTGACATATGAAGAGGCGCGGCCGTGGGCGCGCGCGATTCGCGAAAAAGTCGTCAGCCGCGAGATGCCGCCCTTTCACGCTGCCGGTCCGATCGGCCGTTATCAGAACGATCCGCGCTTAACCGACGCGGAGGTAGCCGCCATCGCCAAATGGGTTGACGACGGTTCACCGAAGGGCGATTTGAAAGACATACCTGCGTCACGCGAATGGAAGAGCAAGTGGGCGCATGGCGAGCCGGATCTTATCGTGAAGGTGAAACAGCCGTTCACGGTCAGCGCGAGCGATAAAGACCAATACGCTTTCTTCGTCTTCGATTACGTTTTTCCGGAGGACACGTGGATTCGCGCGGTCGATACGCGGCCCGGGAATCGAAAAATCGTGCATCACGCCAACACCCACGTCGTTCCGCCGATGTTCAAAGCTCCACCCGATGGTGTCATCAAGGGCGACTTCGAGCCCGGAGCCCGCGGAACGGTGATGCTCTCGGGCTGGGCGCCGGGCGTTCAATCGGTCATGCTCTCTGAAGGGACCGCCGTGAGAATTCCGAAAGGGATGCGTCTGGGAATTCAGGTACATTACGCGCCGACCGATAAAGAAGGCACGGATCAGACTTCGGTCGGGATATACTTTGCCGATGGGTTGATCAAGAAGCACATCAAAGTCCTTTTCGGCGACCGGCGCGACGTCGCTATCCCTCCGGGCGATCCGAACTACCGGCTCACCTCCACCAGGACTTTCGAAACCGATGCCATAATCAGCTTCTTCCACGTACATATGCATCTGCGCGGGAAATCGTACGAGATGAAGCTCACCTATCCCGACGGGCGGCAGGAGATGGCCATCGAAGTGCCGCGCTTCGATTTCAACTGGCAGCGGACATATACGCTGACCGAACCGAAGCGCGTGCCGAAAGGCACGAAGGTCGATTTCACCGGGGTCTACGACAATAGCGAGAAGAACAAATTCAACCCCGATCCGTTGCAGACAGTGCGATGGGGAGAGAAGACGACCGACGAGATGATGCAGGGGCGCATCTTTTATGAAGCCGCGGATGAAAATCTCAACCTGAAAGTCAGGAAAGGCATAGTGGTTCGCGAGGCTGAGACGGCTAATAAAGCTCAGTGAGTATCGGTAGATCGCTGTACCTCCTGTAATGAGCAAGAGCCAAGGCCTTCAGTCTGCTTTGACTCAATGCATACTGACAGACCTGCAAATTAATTTTTGTCTCAGTGGTACCAGGGACAAAATTCCACGTCTTATATAAGTGAAAAACGGTACGCCCCCTATCTCCCCCTCACGTACCTAGATGGTACTAGCGGTTGAAGTGTGTTCAAGTCCTGTGCCACGTTATTTAAAAATATAAAAACTTAAAAGGAGAACGGCGATGAATCAGATAAAACGAATCATTCACTCGACACTGGCCGGGACGCTGGTTGTATACGCATTCGCTCTCAGCATTCTGGTCACAGCACCGGTAATCGTTGATTCCCAAGCGTCCGGAGTCGCCGAAGATCGGAACCGCTACGGCATAGCCAATAGTGATCTGGGCCTCAGGGGCCATGGGTTTGTCAGGAACAATGGGGTCTTCACCAAAATTGATGCGCCGGGCGCCAGCTACTTCACCGTGGCCTTCGGCATCGACGAGAATGGTAAGACGGTCGGCGGGTATGTCGATGGCGGAGGTACGCTTCATGGCTTCCTGCTCGACCGGGGCAGGTTCTCCATGATCGATTATCCCGGCGCCAAGGCGACCTTCGCTGCGCGGATGAACGCTCAAGGGCAGATCGTCGGCGCCTACAGCGATAAGCCGAACACGCCCGCTTTCACCTTACCCCATGGGTTTCTGCTACACAACGGCGTCTTCAAAAGTATCGATTTCCCCGGCGCCTCGCGGACCCAACCCTTCGGCATCAACAATCTCGGCCAGATAGTCGGCGAGTACGTCGATCAGAATGGGAGGTCACACGGGTTCCTATGGGATAACAATGTCTTCACGACGATCGACGCACCAGGCGGCATGTCGACCATCGCCTTCGACATCAACGACAGCGGTCAGATTGTGGGCATCCCCTTCACTCGCTTAGTCATCGCTGGCTCAGGCCCCGCCTTCCTGCGAGACGCTAATGGAGTCTTCACTAAGATCAATCTCCCTGGCAGCTCGCGGGTCTTCCCCTACGGCATCAACAATAAAGGCCAGATTGTCGGCGACTACATAGATGCCGTGGGTAATGCCCACGGGTTCTTGCTGGACAAGGGCGTCGTAACGAAAATCGCCGTCCCAGACGCGACAGGGATCAGCTTGGTCCACGACATCAACGAGGGAGGTCAGCTTGCCGGCGCCTATGACATCCTCTCTCACGGCTATCTCAAAGACACAAGCGGGAGCTTCACCACCATCGATCACCCGGACACCAACAGATTAACCGGAGAGCCTATTGGCATCAATAACCTCGGTCAGATAGTGGGCGGCTATGTCGATGCCGCAGGAACATTTCATGGGTTTCTGCGGGACGAACGCGGCTTCACCAAAATTGATTTTCCCGACGCCCTGGAATCCTTCTCGTCCAAGATCAACGAAAACGGGCAGGCCGTGGGTCGCTACATCGATCGCGAACGGAAAGTCCACGGTTTTCTGTTTGATAATGGCGACTACACCTCCATCGATGTCCCCCGCGCTCGGCTGACTGAAGCGTTGGATATTGACAACAACGGCCGAATCGTCGGCCAATACCAAGACGACGACGAGGGAAGGAGGTTCCATGGATTTCTGCGCGTCAGCAGTGACACTTTCATCACCATCGACGCCCGCGTCCCCAACGTCATCGACACAGCAATCTATGGCGTCAATGACCATGGCCAGATGACAGGCCTCTACTCCGATTACAGCGGGATTCATGCCTTCCTGCAGAACCAGGATATCGTCACGAAAATCGATTTCCCAGGCGCCGAGGCAACCCAACCAACCAGTATCAACAACAGCGGTCAGATCGTGGGCTATTACATTGACGACGGGCGAGCCCATGGGTTCATGTGGGTCAATGGAAAGTTCACCACGCTCACCAACCACCCGGGCGCGCTCCTTGACTCGGCTGCCTACGACATTGATGACCTGGGCCGGATTGTCGGCTTCTATTATTGAGCCCGGCGATTTCTAGCTAATGGTCTGCGATGAACTCACTGCTCACAGCTGTTTTTCAGGGCCAGCATCGCAAGAGCTGGCCCTTTGGTTGTGCGCCCGGCCGGGTGCACTCACTTGAAGGTGAAAGTCCTTTACCAACCCGACAGGGGGAATCGTTAGCCGAACAGCAAGGGAGGGTGTCCATCGCGAGATGGAATCTGAAGGAAGCTGTAAGCAAAGCGCAGGCCTGACGAACAGGAACTGCAGGGGCATCACATATGAACGAGCATTCCCCAGGTCATTCTTCGATCGGCTAGGTCTGGTGTCACGGGTAGATCAATTACGAAAGGTTCAATTTTCAGTGTGAACCGCCGGATGCGGAACCGCCTTAAGCTAGCAGATTCTCAACCACCATGCCGTGCACATCGGTCAATCTGAAATCACGTCCTTGAAATCGATAAGTCAGTTTTTCGTGATCGAACCCGAGCAGATGCAAGAGCGTTGCTTGCAGATCGTGCACGTGAACGCGATCTTTCACGACATTGAATCCTAGATCATCGGTCTCGCCGATGGTGATGCCGGGTTTGATGCCTCCGCCCGCCAACCACATGGTGAATGCATTCGGATGATGATCCCGGCCGTCGCTGCCGCCCTGAACCATCGGCGTTCGACCGAACTCGCCTCCCCAGATCACCAGCGTGTCTTTGAGCATTCCGCGCTGTTTGAGGTCTTTGATCAGCGCCGCGCACGCCTGATCGGTGTCCTTGCAGTTTTTCGTAAGGTCCCGGACCAGACTGCCGTGTTGATCCCAGGCTTCGTGAAAAATCTGCACAAACCGTACCCCCCGCTCGACCAGCCTCCGGGCCATCAGAACGGTGTTGGCAAATGAAGGCGTGCCCGGTTCGGCGCCGTACATTTCGAGGATATGCCTGGGTTCCTTTGAGATGTCCATCAGTTCCGGGGCGCTGGCCTGCATCTTGAAAGCCATCTCGTATGAGTTGATGCGAGTCGCTATCTCAGGATCGCCGATGTCATCCAGACGCATCTTGTTGAGTTTGCCGATGACATCGAGCGAATCACGCTGAAGCTTCTCATCCACGCCGCGGGGATTGGAGAGATAAAGCACCGGATCTCCCGCATTGCGGAACTGCACGCCTTGATAGACGGTCGGCAAAAATCCGCTGCCCCAGCAACTGTTCCCGCCGCTCGGCCCCTTGCTGCCGGTACTGAACACGACGAAAGCTGGCAATGCTTCGGCTTCGCTGCCGAGACCATAGATGACCCAGGACCCCATGCTCGGCCGCCCGAAGATCATCGAACCAGTATTCATCATCAATTGGCCGGGCGCGTGATTGAAGGCGTCGGTGACCATAGATTTAACAATGGCGATATCGTCGACGATGCGCGCAGTGTGGGGGAGAAGTTCCGAAATTTCGGCTCCCGCCTGTCCGTGCTTGGCGAATTTGAATTTCGGACCAAGCAGTTTGGAACTCGGATTGATGAACGCCGCGCGATAACCTTTGATCAATTCAGCCGGAGGCGGCGTCCCGTCATATTTCGCGAGCTGCGGTTTGTAGTCGAAAAGCTCCATATGGCTCGGTCCGCCGGCCATAAACAGGAAGATGACGTTCTTCGCCTTCGGCAGGTGGTGAGGTTTCTTCGGCGCAGTGGGGTTGGAAGCCTGTTGCGCATAAACGGAATCCATCAGTAGATGATTGAGTGCGAATGCGCCCATCCCGATTCCACATTGATCTATGAACCAGCGGCGCGATACCTGATTTTTCATGTTTTCCTCAAGAAGTTTCACCGCAAAAGTCACAAAATACAGATGATGCAAAAGGGGTCTCGTGTTCTGCGTTTTTGTGGTGGAACGCTCCTTTTTTTAGCGCGACTTGTAAATCGTCCCGCCTTTCATCACAAATTGAACCTTGCGAATACAAGAGATGTCACGTGTCGGATCGCCATCGACTGCAATCAAATCGGCCAGCAATCCTTCTTTAACACGGCCGATCTGTTTTTCCATATGAAGAACGCGGGCATTGATCGATGTCGCTGATCGAAGCGCGCCCGCCGGCGACATTCCCAGTCGCACCATCGCTTCCAATTCGCGCGCGTTGTCGCCGTGCGCGAAGACCCCGGCATCGCTGCCCGAGGCGATTATTACGCCGGAGTCGAGCGCCGCCTTGAAACTGCCTTTCTTCTTTTCCTGATTGCCCACCGACAGGGTAGGGCAGAACGCCACGCCTTTCTCTTTCATCAGTTGAAAGACTTCAGGAGTTCCCTCGTCGCCGTGTTCGATTGTATCGACGCCCGCGATACTGGCGCGGCGCATGCCTTCCGCCGTCGCGGCATGCGCCGAGACGGGAACTCCCGCGCTGCCGGCTGTCGCAACGATGAGCCGCAATTCTTCGATAGTGAAGGTGGGAGATGCGCTGCCTCTGCCCCTGCCGGCGCCCCCGCCCCAGCGATAATCCGCATAGACCTTGATCCAATCGGCTCCCTTGCCGATCTGGGTTCGGACGGCGCGAATCAAACTATCGACGCCATCGGCCTCTTCCGCCCCCTGCGGCACATCCCATTCGGCCGCGAATCCTTTCGGGCCGTAGGTGCCGCTTGCTACGATCGCGCGCGTGGCGATGAACATTCGCGGCCCAGGAATGACAGCCTGTTCCACAGCCTGCTTAAGCCCAACATCGGCAAAGTCCGCTCCCTCGGTCCCCAGATCGCGAATGGTCGTGAAGCCTGCCAACAATGTATTGCGGAGATGGTTGGTTGCGCGCGCCACCCGATAGCTCTGCGACTCGCGCGCGACTTGATCGTTCCACGGCGTTTCGCTGTAGGGGTGAAGCAACACGTGTGAATGAGCCTCAATCAGGCCAGGCAGTAATGTTGTTCCGGAAAGCTCAATTATTTTTGCATCAGCTGGGGCCTTGATTTCACCGATTTTACCGGTTGCCTCGATCTTCTCGCCTCGGACCAGCACAGCCATTCCCTCGATGATTTGCTGCGATTCGCTATCGAAAATTCGCGAAGGTTTGATGAGGAAAACGCCGGCTGGCTGATCTTGTATCGAGGCATTTGGTGATTTCGCCAGTGAGAAGGCAAAGACAAGTGCGAATAAGAAGGACACGAGTATTATCCATCTATCATTTACCATTTTACATTTTACATTTGTCATTGGATTCACCGCGTTTCTTCGATGGATAAATAATAAATGTTCTGTTCATCTGTCACTTACCAATTAACATTTTACATTTGTCATTGGATTCACCGCGTTTCTTCGATGACAAATCACAAATCACAAATGATAAATGTAAAATGATCTTTGTTTTTGTGGATCTACTTTCAAGCTATTCTTTAGTTATCGTCTCATCGAGGTTCAACAGAACGCGCGAGACGGCCGTCCACGCTGCCAGGTCTTCCATTTTCACCCCTTTGGGTAGCTTGAATGGTTTCTCCGGATCATTCGTCGCCAGGTTCCACGGATTCAACTCGCCGCTCACAAATCGCCCCCGCTGACGGTTGAGCAGATTGATCAATTCGGATGTCTCCGGAAGCGAGGGGCTTCGCGATAGGACACGCCGGAAGGCGAAGGTCATTCGCTGGGTATCAGTCGCTCCGCCGTTCATCACCGTCATCAGAGCCAATGCGCGCGCAGCTTCGATGAATAGGGGCTCGTTCAAAATAGTCAAAGCCTGCAGAGGTGTGTTCGACCGCGTGCGCCGTACGCAAGAGCTATCGCCATTCGGCGCGTCGAAATTCTGAAGCATGGGGAAGGGGACTGACCGGTAGCGAAATGTATAGAGAGCGCGGCGATATCGTTCTCCATCCTTTTCTTCTATCCAGATCTTAGGACCATAGCTCGCAGGTGGCAAATAGAGAAAATTCGGGGAAGGTGGAAAAACGCTCGGCCCTCCGATCTTCGGATTGAGCAATCCGCTTGCGGCCAGCCCGATGTCCCGCACCGCCTCTGCTTCGACGCGGAACCGCGGGCCCCGAGCAAGCAGCCGATTGTATGGGTCTTTTGCCAACAATTCCGGTGTTACTTTCGATGATTGGCGATAGGTTGCGGACGTCACCATCAGGCGATGAATGTATTTCAGGCTCCATCTCTTCGCCGGCGACTGGGTAATTGAACGACCGGGGGATTGGCCGCTCGGACGAGTGGATGAACCAGGGCGCTCCATTGCCGCGCCCTCCTGTCCTCCAATCACTCCATCGCCCTGTGGTTCCACAAACTCCACCGACAGCCAATCCAGTAACTCGGGATGAGATGGCTGCTCGCTCTGCTTGCCCAGGTCTTCGGACGTGGCGACGATGCCCGTCCCGAAATATGCCTGCCAGATACGGTTGACCATCGAACGCGCGGTCGTGGGTGATTTGCGATCGGCGAGCCACTTGGCAAACGTCAATCGGTTGAGCGGCTCGCCTGCCGGCAGTGGGTGCAGGAACTCGGGCGTTCCGGGCGCAACGGCCTTATCCGGTTTGAGGAAATCGCCGCGCTTGAGCACGTGCGTTATGCGCACCTCCTCCCTCTCATTCAATATCAGCTGTGATGAGCCTTCGGGGTGCTGCTTCCACAATTCGGCGATCTTTTTATTCGCCTCAACCCATTCGGGGTCGGAATGATTGGTCGAACGCCAATAACTGAAGACTCTCTGGTTTTGGGCGGCGCTTCGTTTTTCTCGCGGAATGGCGATAATCTCGCGGACGCCCGCGGGAACCTGGTCTGCGATAGCCTCCGTTGCCGAAGTGATCGCCAGGCGCATCCGGCCCAGGTTGTTATTCTGATTATCGTCGCTGTTCCATCCGCCGTGATTCTGTTTGAGGTAGAAGGTCAGCAGAGTTTCTTCTTCGTTCGTAATCGGTTTTTGCGCGACGAAAACCGCTTTCCGCGGTTGATTGCTCAGCCCCGGGCCAGCATCTATACCCCACGCCGTTTCATCGTCGCCGTCTATCGCGAACCAGACCGGTCCGGTCACACGTTTGCGTTTGCTCTTGTCATCGAAGATCGGCTCGAGATCTTTTTTCGGTTGATTGATATCGGCCGTTGCCCGGACGATATTGACCTTCGTTACTTTCTTGGGATCGCTCGCGGGAGCGGCTTCGACTTCGAATTCCGTCAGCGCCCCGGTTCCCAGGATCGAACGGCCGGGGCCTCCCAGCGGGAGATTCGGATCGTTGAGTAATTCAAGGCGAAAAGCAGTGATGCTTTTATTGCCTGTTTTTACGGTCATCTTCACGCGATGCTTGGTCGGCGCATAACCCTGTGCGAGAAACGAGCCATCCTTGAGAGGAATGTATTTCTGGCCTCCGGTCGATATATCCTCGACTTCCGGCTGAAGGATGGTCCATTCGGGCTGATCGTTCCCGACCTTCTCCTCCCAGGCCGCCATCCGCGACTGCCAGTCGGGGGTGCGATGCTGCAATCCGGCTTCGATCTCACGCGTCTGCGTGAATATGCGCGCGCGCGCCATCTGTTCTTCGGGCGTGTAGACCGGGACGTTCGATTCGTGCGAATTGTTCAGGAAGGCGAACATCCGGTAGTACTCATCCTGCTTGAGCGGGTCGAATTTGTGGTTGTGGCATTGGGCGCACTGGATGGTGATGCCGAGGATGCTCTTGCCTATCGCGTCCATCCGATCGAACATCGCTTCCATTCTGAATTGTTCGGGATCGATGCCGCCCTCTTCGTTTATCATCGAATTGCGAAGAAACCCCGTAGCTACTATTTGTTCCTGTTTCGCATTCGGAAGCAGGTCTCCCGCGATCTGTTCGATGATGAATTGATCATAGGGCTTGTCCTGGTTGAGCGAATCGATCACCCAATCGCGATAGAACCAGACCTTGCGCTGCTTGTCTTTCTCGTATCCGTCGGAATCGGCATAACGCGCGGCGTCGAGCCATATGCGCCCCCAACGTTCGCCGTAGTGCGGAGAGTTCAACAATCGGTCGACCTGCTTCTCATATGCTTTCGGACTATTGTCTTTGAGAAAGGCGTCCACCTCTTCGGGCGTGGGAGGAAGGCCGATGAGATCGAGGCTCAATCGGCGCAGGAGCGTGACGCGGTCGGCTTCGCGAGAAGGCTTCAATCCCTCCTCTTCGAGACGCGCCAGGATGAACATGTCGATCGGATTTTTTGCCCAGGTCGTGTTTTTGACTTTTGGCAGAACCGGGCGACGAGGTGCGACGTAGGCCCAGTGGGTCGGGATGCCGGTTGGCGGATTTTTGCCGGCTTCTGCGGCCGATTGATTCACCTCTGGCCAATCGGCGCCTTCATCGATCCATCTGCGGATCAGATCGATCTGCTCTTTTTTCAGCGGGTCACCGCCCATTGGCATGCGTGCCTGATCGCCGATCCCCGCGATTCGTTGATAGAGCGGGCTCTCGCCGGCTTTACCGGGTATGATAACTTTCGCGAGAGCGACCTGTTTTGAGTCCAGACGTAAATTGCCCATCTGCCGCTTCGCGCCGTGGCAGCTGTCGCACGAAGCACTGAATATGGGTTGAATGTCCCTGACAAAATCGACCCTGGCCTGAGCGCCTTCCGCCACTGCCATCCGGTTCCAAGCCTGAAACGCGACAACCACAGCGATGAAGAACAGAACGACACTCAATGAAAGCTTTTTCTTTATCATTGACACCTACCGGTAAGGGGACGCAATATTTGAAATAATATTTCTTGATTTCTAGAGCGTTTGTAAGTTTATCGTCAGCTGAGTTTTTATTACAAGGTTTGAACGGCAAATATTGACGCCGTTTCGAACAGGTAATATGGTTCTCCTTTCAACTGAGTCGGGGACACATTTAAGGGAAACAAAAAAACGAAAAGCCAAGAAGCGCAAAAAGTACAATAAAGTATCTTTTGCTCTTTATTGCCTATGCTGTTGTTCCAATTTGAAGGTTGAATCTAATGCGAGAAAAATTTTTCACGAAGAATGTTAGAAGATCTCTGGCCATCTTAGGTTTCGCCCTTTTTCTGGCGGTTAATATGCAGTTTTCGGCTGCCAGTTTTCGTATTCCGGGTGTCGGTGCAATCTGGAAAACAGAAACCGTAAGCGTTACGCGGCAGGGGCCTGATGATTTCAAATCGGCGGTCGCGCCGATATTCGAGCGTAGCTGCACAATGTGTCACGGTGCGAGTCTCCAGCGCTCGGGCCTGGATCTGCGAAGCGAAGCGGCGATCCTGAAAGGTGGGGCGCGCGGGCCGGCGATCGTCCCCGGCAATGCCGAAAAGAGTCTTCTCTACAAATTGATATCACACAAGGAAGAGCCGGCAATGCCGATGGGGATGGACAAGCTGGCTGACGAAGAGCTTGCGGTGATCGCCAAATGGATTAACGGCCTTTCGCCCAGCCTGGCTTCCGCCGCCGCCGACGCTATTCCCGTGCGGGAACCCGGATACTCAATCACCGATAAAGACCGGAAGTTCTGGTCGTTCGTCAAGCCCTCGCCTCCGAAACTGCCAGCGGTGAAGAACCGCGCCTGGGTCCGCAATGATATCGATGCGTTCGTGCTGAGCCGGTTGGAGCAAAAAGGGATCAAGCCATCGCCTGCGGCGGAACCGCGCGCGCTGTTGCGCCGCGTATATTTCGATTTGATCGGGCTGCCGCCGTCGCCGGAAGAGGTTGCGGAGTTTTTGAAAGACCCCTCCGAAGCGGCCTATCTGCGTGTGATCGATAAATTATTGAGCAGCCAGCATTATGGCGAACGGTGGGGGCGCCACTGGCTCGACCTGGCGCGATATGCCGACAGCGGCGGATACGAATTCGATGTAGATCGGCCGCACGCCTGGCGCTATCGCGATTATGTCATCAGGTCATTCAACGAAGACAAGCCCTACGATCAATTCATTCGCGAACAGCTCGCGAATGATCAGTTGAAGCCGGGCGACGCGGAATCCTTGATCGCGACCGGCTTCTGCCGCAACGGTCCGACCGTCGACAACGCCAACAACGAAGAGACGCGGATGGACGAGCTCGATGACATGGTGACGACAACCTCATCGGTCTTCATGGGGCTGACCGTCGGATGCGCGCGTTGCCACGATCACAAGTATGATCCGATCCCGCAGCGCGATTACTATCGAATGCAGGCGGTTTTCTTTCCCTTCCAAAAAGCGGAAAAGGTGCTGGCAACGCAGACTGAGATTGATTCCTACAAGGCTAGACAGAAGGAGATCGACGCACTGGTCAGGCCGGTGAGAACCAAGATTTCGGCTATCGAGAAGCCGATCCGCGAAAAGTTACTGGCTGAAAAGGTCGAATTTCACGTCCGGCTGGCGGAGATGAGCAACGGCTTCGGGGACAAAACCCGCGAGCTGTACCGGGAAGAGACCGCGAAACGATTTGCCAAGGACGTCAAGCTTCAGCCCGAAGAGATCGAAGCAGCGCTTCAGCCCGGTGATGCGAAGGCGCGCAGAGAGCTCATGAAAGAGGAAGAGAAAATCAACCAGACGCGCCCGAAACCATTGCCATCGGCAATGGGCGTCACCGATGATGAAAAACCGGGCGTCGCACATCTGCTCAAGCGGGGCGATTGGCGGAACAAAGGTGATGCCGTTCAACCTGGCTTTCCTGAAGTGCTGGCGGGCGGCACGAACATCGATACTCTAAATCGACGCAAACAACTCTCGGATTGGATCGCGAGCCCTGATAATCCACTGACGGCGCGCGTCGCGGTCAATCGGATCTGGCAATACCATTTCGGTGCCGGGTTGGTGAAAACCCCGAGCGATTTCGGCGCCACCGGCGATCCGCCGAGCCATCCGGAATTGCTCGACTGGCTCGCGCTCGAGTTCGTCAAGCGCGGCTGGAGCTGGAAGGCCATCCACCGTTTGATCCTGACGACGAACACTTATCGACAGTCGAGCCAGTTCGACCAACGGGGGGCCACCAAAGATCCGGAGAATCGTTGCTTGTGGCGCATGAATCCGCGGAGGCTGGAGGCCGAGGTCCTGCGCGACAGCGTGCTGGTGGCGAGCGGCAAAATGAATCGAACCATGTTCGGCCCGGGAATCTATCCGCGCATCGATCCCGACGTCATCAATACAGGATCGCGCCCGCGTTGGCCGCTGGATGCCAAAGAGGGGCCGGATGTTTGGAAGCGCAGCGTTTATATCTATGTCAAACGGTCCGTACTCCTGCCGTTGATCGAGGTCTTCGATTGTCCGGTGACGACCGTATCTGCACCGTCCCGCGCTGTTTCAACGGTCTCTCCGCAGGCATTGGCTCTGATGAACAATGAGTTTGTGCTGGAACAGGGAGGGTATTTTGCCGAGCGCATCGAACGCGAGGCGGGCGGCAATAAGCGCGCGCAGATCAGCCGGGCTTTCCTGATCGCACTGGGCAGAGATCCGAGCGCAAAAGAGATCGAGTGGTCGCTTGCATTTCTCAAATCGCAGACGGCCGGATATGAGCAGCGTAAGAATGAAAAGCCGGAAACGGCGGCGCTCCGCGATTTCTGCCACTCGATCATCAACCTGAATGAGTTTTTGTACTTAGATTGAACTAAATTTATGGTGGGAACAAAAAGCGATAAGAGGCAAAGGACAAAATTTTGCTCCGCTTATCCTGCTTCGCTTTTTCCCCATTTCTATTTTTTTCTTCAAGGATGGCTGAATGGCAGATACAGCAGATGTCGTAATAATAGGGGGCGGTGTGGTTGGATCCAGCGTCGCCTATCACCTCGCCGAGCAAGGGTGCACTAATGTACTGATCGTCGAGCGCGCTGATAAACAGGGGCTTGGGTCAACCAGTAAGAGCATGGGCGGCGTGCGCGCCCAATTCGCGACTCCGGTAAATATCCGGATGTCCCTCTATTCGATTGATGTCTTCTCCCGTTTTGAGGAATTGACGGGCCAGACGGCCGACTACCGCGCCCATGGCTATCTCTTCGCCGCCACTGAGGAATCGCATCTGAAATATCTGAGAGAGAACCAGGAGAAGCAGAGAGCCCTCGGTTTGACGAATACCGAGATGGTCCACCGCGAAGACATCGTGAGGATGATCCCGCAGGTTCGGGCGGACGACATCATAGGCGGCTCCTATTGTCCGACCGATGGTTTCGTCGATCCCTATAGCGTGATGACCGGTTTTTCCAAAGGCGCTAGAGATCGTGGCGCCCGTGTGTGGCTCGACGCGCAGGTGACTGGCATCGAAGTCGAAAATGGAGAAATCGTCGGTGTGCGAACGTCCAGGGGAGATATTGCGACGCACACTGTAGTCAACGCCGCCGGACCATGGGCCGCGATCGTAGCTGAAATGGCGGGCCAACAGCTTCCGGTCGAGCCGTTGCGCCGCCAGATTGTCAAAACGCAGCGTTGTGATTTTCTACCAGTCAAATTTCCAATGCTGATCGATATGTCGAACGGCTTCCATTTCCGGCGCGAAGGCGAGGCAATCCTCATGGCCTGGCCCGACGACGAAGAGACTTATGGGTTCAAAACCGCTTTCACGCCCGAGTTTATCGAAAAGACGCTCATGTGCGCCGTCAATCGCGTTCCTCAGTTCGCAGACCTGGCGGTCAATCCAAAGCAGTGTTGGGCGGGAATGTATGAAGTCACGCCGGACCATCACGCGATCATCGGCCCATCGCCCGTTGTCAGAGGATTGTATTTCGCAAACGGATTCAGCGGTCACGGCGTCATGCACTCACCGGCTACCGGCAGAATAGTTTCTGATCAAATACTGCACGGCCGGTGTGAAGTCATCGATGCCAGACCTCTCCGGTACGAGAGATTTGCTGAAGGTGAGTTGCTGGAAGAAACGGCTGTGCTTTAAAAATAGAGATACCGGGAAGGTCGATTTCGAAGGTTGAGTCGGAATGCTCTTGATGTCTCTCTCCATAAGTCTCTCTCAATCAACTTCCGCCTCCACCGCATCCGCCTCCACCGCATCCGCTGCTTCCGCATCCGCTGGAACCGCCATCGCAATCGCCAGATTCGCATCCGCTGAGGCTGTCGACGTGAGTATATCCGCCATATGACGTATCGCCTCTTTTCCTTCGCCGGCTGGCGCCAGACTGCCGGTTAGAAATTGCTTTGATGACGGCAATCAAAATAATTGCGATGACGAAAATCAAGATGAGAGGGAAATCAAAGTTTGGGCGGCCGGATGCGGTGCAAGCAGCAACGGCCAGTCCGGAAAATAGCAGCGCACCGACCGAGGCGGAGGCTTTATTGAGATCGAGTCCCGGTTTTTTAATGAGCCAGTAGTCGTTGCTATTCAAGCGGACGAAGCAATTCTTGCGATTAAACCGCTCTTCTGGAGAAGGCCAAATGTCCGATGGAGGCTGATGGCCGAACGTTTGTCTGTAGGATGCGAGAGTTCTTGAGTACCAGTCGTAATACTTTTCATCTTCATAGCGACCGCCCCTGGTCGGTCCGTGATGCAGATGTTTCTTCAATACCCCCTCACAGAGGTTTTTCCAGTAAGACCGAGTGTAGATAAGATGTAGATGCCAGACCTGGTCGACTTGATCGGATGGCGTTACCTGATGACCTGCTGTGACGGCCAGGTAGATGAATTTTTTATATTCGTCGAAAACCCTCTCGGCGAAATTCAGCCCCCATCCGTTTTCGCGCGCCAGACGTTTGACGAATGTTAAGTCGGTGTTAGGTGAGTCGATTCCGAAATTTTTCAGAGATAGCCAGATCGGATTGTTCAAAGAGTATGTCGAAATCGCTTGAATCATGGTTTCTCCTGAGTTTTCAATGATTGAGTTTTTCAATGACCAGAAGGCGTTTGGTGATTAACGAATGGGCTGAAGTAAAGGTTTCAAATTCCAGATCACAGCAGGTTCAATGAATAGATGACTCGAAGCAGACTAAGCCTTGACAGCTTAGCTTGGCTGCTTGAGCGGTACTGATTCGGTCAATCCGTGGATTTAGGTTAAATCGCGAATTCGGCGACAACTGGCGCGTGATCGGATGGTTTCTCCATTGCACGCTGGATTTTATCTATCCATGCGCCCGTACATTTCCCGGCCAGGGCTTCAGTCGCCCACAGATGATCGATGCGCAGGCCGTTATTGCGCCTGAAAGCGCCAGCGCGATAATCCCACCAGGTGTAAAACCCCGGCCCATCGTTGTGCGCGCGAAATACATCGACCAATCCCCATTGGCCGATTTTCTGCAATGCCGCGCGCTCGGCATCGCTGCACATGACCTCCCCCGCCCAGATGGCCAGATCGTGAATATCGCGATCTTCCGGCGCGACATTGAAATCTCCGCAGATCAGTAGCTGGTCTTTATTGTCACAGTAATTATCGAAAAAACCGCGCAGCCTTTCCATCCACGCAAGCTTCATTACATATTTCTCCGAACCGACAGCCTGTCCATTCGGGATATAGACGTTGATTATTCTGACAGAATTGACCGTCGCTGCGATCAATCGGCGTTGTGCATCGAGCGGTTCGTCGGGGTGACCCCGCCGAACGTCGCTCATTGGAAGCAGTGAGAGGATGGCGACACCGTTATATGTCGGCTGACCGAAAACCTCGACGTGATACCCCAATTCACGGAAAATCTGAGTGGGGAATTTCTCGTCGGTACATTTCGTTTCCTGCATGCAGAGCACATCGGGGCGATTGCCTTCGATCCATTTGAGTACCTGCGGCGTGCGGACAGCGATTGAGTTGACATTCCAGGTAGCGATTTTCATATGAGTTAATGCGACAAGATTATCATTTACGTCGCGTACTTCTCAATCGTACCGGAATGTTTGATACTGTATCGATCAGGCAGTAGCATATTTTATATGGCAACAGCCTTCTACATCGTCATCGTATTCGCGCTGGTGCTTGCAAATGGCTTCTTTGTGGCTTCGGAGTTCGCCCTGGTAGGCGTGCGACGATCTCGGATTTTGACCCTGGCCAGAGGGGGGAGCCGCCGCGCGATGCTGCTGCTCGGGCTCCTCGATAACCTCAATGCCTATATTTCCGCTACGCAGCTCGGAATCACTATGGCCTCACTCGCTCTTGGCTGGATAGGCGAACCCGTCTTCGCCCGCTTGCTCGAAGAGCCGCTCAAGGGTTACGTCTCGGAGACGGCGCTGCATACTATCTCGTTCGTTATTGCATTCTCTGTCATCACCTTCTTACATATCGTGCTGGGCGAACTTGCACCTAAAACAATGGCACTCGAAAGGGCAGAAAAAGTTGCCCTGGCCATCGCTTTACCGATGCAAATCTTTTACCAACTATTCTCCTGGCCGATCAGGTTGCTGGACTGGGCCGGAAACCGGACAGTCCGCCTTTTTGGGCTCCATCCCACAGGTCAGCACGCTTCCGTTTATACTGAGGAGGAGTTGCGTCATCTGATCGAGGTCTCGCGACAGGGCGGGCAGGTTGAAGAGGTGGAGCAGAAATTGATCAATCGCGTCTTTGACTTCGCCGAAGCCGAGGTTAAAGAGGCTATGGTTCCACGCTTGAACATGATTGCACTACCGGCTAACGCTACACTGGAGGAGACTAAACGGGTTTTTCGCTCACACGGATATACGAGGCTCCCGGTCTATCGTGATAATCTGGATGACGTGTTCGGAGTGGTTGTGAGGCGGGATCTCGAGCCGTACCTCGAAATGGCCTCTGTCGAAGATTTCAATTTGGCGAACCTGATCTATCCCCCGCTTTTCATACCGGCGACAGCCAAACTCGGAACTGCGCTCAAGCAGATGCAGTCCAGGCGCGCCCAACTTGCCTTTGTGATCGATGAGCACGGGGGCCTGGCTGGGATAGTGACTCTCGAAGACTCTGCTGGAAGAGATAGTCGGCGAGATAAACGACGAGTACGATGAAGAAGTAGCCGCGCAGATACTGAAGGTGGAGGGAGGCTATCTGCTCGATGGGATGCTCGCCGTTCGCGATGCAAACCGCCGGCTCGGACTCTCCCTGCCGGAGGACGAATCATATACGACTCTCGCGGGCTTCCTCATCGCTCAGGCCGGCCATCTGCTACGGCATGGCGAGATAATTGAGTATAATGGCGGCGCTTTTACCGTCGATCTCGTTGAAAGGCGTCAGATTCGCAGGGTCCGCTTCTCATTCTCGAACCGATTGCATTGACCCTCAGTTGACGATGTATAATTAACCCTCCAATGTCCCTCTTTATTTTTGAATAATCCGGTATTAAGTTTAGGCCGGTAAGGAGATGAAATGCAGGTTCGAATGTCGGTACTCAAGACGCTCACTATTTTTTTGATCGCATCGGCAAGCATATTGGCGATCCAGCGGGTGGTCGCCCAAGTACCCGCCGCAGGCGCCGCAGCCGCCGCAACCGAAACAAACGGGGCAGGGGGCCAGCAAAGATCAAAAAGACAAAGATAGAAAAGGGGCGCAGCGTCAGGGTGCACAGGCCGAAGACCAAACGACCGACCCCGAAGGAACCATTAAACTCGACACAGACCTCGTCAACCTGGACGTGACCGTGGTCGATCAGGACAATCAGCCGATCTTTGATGTGAAGAAAGAGGATTTCACAGTTTTCGAGGATAAGATTAAGCAGACGATCGACAGTATCAGCCGCGAGGAAGTCCCGCTAAGCTTCGGCGTAGTGATCGACACATCAGGCAGCATGCGGGCGAAACTGCAGACCGTCTCGGATGCCGCTCTCGATTTGATTAAACAGATGAGGGCAGACGACGAAGCCTTCCTCTCGCAATTCAAGGCCGAGCCCGAGCTGGTTCAGGATTTCACCAGCGATAAACGCGAGCTCGAAGAGGCCCTCGGTGAGCTCTTCACGAGCGGCGGGACCGCCTTGCTGGATGCGATCATCGCGACAGCCGACTACGCTCAGGAGAAAGCCAATACGCGCGACGGCCAACGCCGCCGCAAAGCCCTGATCGTGATCTCGGATGGTCTGGAAAAGAACAGTTCGGTCAAAGAGAAAGAGGTACTGGAGGCCCTTAAAGAAGACGAAGTGCAGGTTTATCTGGTCGGATTCATCGATGAAGAGGACGAAGGGAAGAGTTTGTTCGGGAAATCTACCTCCAAGAAAGCCAAGGAACTGCTCTCGCGTCTGGCTGAAGATTCGGGCGGCCGCGCCTTCTTTCCGAAAGAGCTGAGCGAGATGAAGGCCATTGCCAATCAGATCGCCAAAGACCTGCGCACACAATACATCGTCAGCTATTACCCGACTAATGATAAACGTGATGGCACTTTCCGCGCGGTCAAAGTCACGATCGAGCAGAAAGGCAGTCGAAAGATGATTGCACGTACGCGCAATGGCTATTATGCGCGAGATACTAAAGGACAGTTACCCACGGCCAAAAAAGCACGAGGCAAATAATAATTGATAATTGATAATTGATAATTGATAATTCGTAGATTCTGTGGCTAACAGTTAATACGAACTATCAACTATCAATTATCAACTATCAATTATTAATTAACTAACTGACGTGCTATTACCAACCTCTGAACCTCGCTCGTTCCTTCACCGATAGTACATAATTTCGAATCGCGCCAGTATTTTTCTACGGGATAGTCTTTAGTATAGCCGTACCCGCCGTGGATCTGGATCGCTTCTTCGCTCACTTTAACCGCAATTTCGGAAGCGAATAGCTTGGCCATGGCCGACTCTTTGGTGGTCGGTCGTTTATTGTCTTTCATCCACGCCGCGCGCATCGTCAATAACCGTGCGGCGTCGATTTGCGTCGCCATATCGGCCAGCTTGAACTGGATGGCCTCGAAATCGAAGATCGGTTGGCCGAACTGCTTGCGTTCCTGCGAATATTTCAGCGCAGATTCGAAGGCGCCCTGCGCTATTCCCAAAGCGAGCGCCGCTATTGAGATGCGGCCGCCATCGAGCACCTGCATAGCATTGACGAAACCGCGGCCGGGCTCGCCGATCAGATTCTCATCGGGCACCCAGCAGTCTTCGAAGATAATCGAGGCGGTCTCCGAAGCGCGTACCCCGAGTTTGTTCTCCTTCTTGCCGGCAATAAAGCCATTCGTGCCGCGTTCGACGATGAACGCGCTGATGCCACGCGAGCGCATCTCGCGCTTGGTGAATGCTATTACGACGCAAATATCCGCCGATATTCCGTGTGTGATGAAATTCTTCGAACCGTTGATCAACCATCCGCCATCGCGTTTGATGGCAGTCGTTTTCATCCCGGATGCGTCAGAACCCGAACCGGGTTCAGTCAACGCCCACGCCCCCAACTTTTGCCCGGCGGCCAGTGGCTTAACATATCTCTTTTTCTGCTCCTCGCTGCCGTATTGAAAGATATGATTCGTGCAGAGCGAATTGTGAGCGGCGACCGAGAGGCCGATCGAACCGTCGACCCGCGATATCTCCTCGATGACCGTGACATATTCGACGTAACCCATCCCGGCGCCACCGTATTCTTCGGGAAAGATCACGCCACTCAACCCCAGTTCGCCCATCTTGGAAAACATCTCGCGCGGGAAATGCTGAGTCTCATCCCACTCCATGATGTGCGGCCTTATCTCGGCTTCCGCGAATTCGCGCACCGCACGTTTGACTTGTATCTGCTCATCCGTCAATTCATATTCCGACGGCATCGATTGTTCCCCCTTCTGATAAATGCCGGTTATAATTCAATAAAAAAGAAATATAACGGGAAAGAGGCAGTGAAACAAACAGAAAATGAATAAACAGAATGGTAGTTGAGGGTGGAAAATGTATGGTATTAAGACCAGACTCGATGAATCGCTTCGTTCGCGCGATTTCACAGGGCTCCGCGAGGCGTTGGAGAAGCTGCCGCCTGCGGAGGTGGCCCATCTGATTGGTGAATTACAGGGCGAGCAGCAGGTTCCCGTCTTCCGCGTTCTGCCTCGTAAAACAGCCGCCGCCGCATTCGCATATCTCCCGCTTGAGAAACAAGAGGAATTGTTGAGATCTCTGGGGCAGGAAGATGTCGCCGCGATACTCAACGAGATGTCGCCTGATGACCGCACCTCGTTGCTCGAGGAACTGCCGGCAGCGGCGACCAGACAGCTCTTATCGTTGCTCGATGAACGAGCGCGATCCGTCGCCCTCGACCTGCTGGGGTACCCAGAGGGCAGCGTCGGGCGGCTGATGACGCCTCATTACATAGCAGTTGATCAGGATTGGACGGTGCAGCAGGTGCTCGACTATATCAGGCAGCACGGGCATGACAGCGAAACGCTCAATCTGATTTTCGTCGTGGATAGCCACGGCATACTGATCGACGATATCCGCATACGCAAGTTTCTGCTCTCAGACCCGGAGCGGCGCGTAAATGAGCTGATGGACGGCATTTTCACGGCGCTAAAGGCGACGGACGATCGCGAGACGGCGGTGAACGTCTTCCGAAAGGCCGACCTCGCGGCATTGCCGGTGACCGATTCGGACGGTGTGCTTATCGGTATCGTGACGAGCGATGATATGCTCGATGTCGCGGAAGAACGTGCAACCGAGGATATTCAGATGGTCGGCGGCTCGGAGGCGTTCGATGAACCGTATATGAAGATCGCCTTCCCCAGAATGGTGAGAAAGCGAGCCGGATGGTTAGTGCTTCTCTTCGCGGGCGAGATGTTGACGGCAACGGCCATGGGCTTTTTCGAAAAGGAGATCGAGCGCGCCGTCGTACTTGCGCTCTTCGTTCCTTTGATCATCTCAAGCGGCGGCAACTCCGGGTCGCAGGCTGCAACGCTGGTGATTCGCGCGCTCGCGCTGGGGGAAGTGACGCTGCGAGATTGGTGGAAAATCATGCGTCGCGAAGTTTTTTCCGGTCTGGCGCTCGGGACGATTCTCGGCGGCATGGGTTTTCTTCGAATTGCGATCTGGTCTCTGTTCTCGAATCTTTACGGTTCGCATTGGCTGCTCGTGGCGATCACGGTCGGCATTGCCCTGGTCGGAATCGTATTGTGGGGAACTCTGGCCGGCTCGATGCTGCCCATAATCCTGCGCCGGTTCGGATTTGATCCGGCGGTCTCGTCGGCGCCGTTCGTCGCGACCCTGGTGGACGTGACGGGGCTGGTAATCTATTTCAGCGTAGCGATGGTCATTTTACGTGGGACATTGTTGTAGTTGGCCGATGAGATTGTCCCGAGAGATGCTGCGATAAATTCACAAAGAGTCGACCACTAAGTTTCGATAACAAAAGTATGTTGATCGCATACGTTGATCGCGTATACGCGGGAGGTTATTATACGAATAGTGAACAATGACTAACGGGAAAGGCTAGTGCTATGGAACTCCCTCGTCTCCTGAGTACGCGACTCATTTTCCTCGCAGTTATTATCGCGGCAGGCTGGGCGATGTTCGTAACCTCAGGTCTTGTGCTCGGCCAAAGCGGCCGTGGAGCGGCGCCGGAAAAAAAGAAGCGAGGTCCCGTCAAATCGCGAGTGCCTGAGCCTCGGCCGACACGATTACAGGAGCAACCCCCCCAAGATAGCGGCGTTTCGATCCGGATCAACAGCGATCTGGTGACGGTCGTTACGACCATTGCAAGGAAGTCTCATAATGCTCCGCTCGAGCTGAGCCGCGAAGATTTCGAGGTCCTGGAAGACGGCATTCCGCAAGAGATCGCCAACTTTGCGCGGGAAGCCGAGCAGCCGTTGCAGATGGTCATGCTCTTCGATACGAGTCTGAGCGTTTCGCAGAAGATCGAATTCGAGCGGCGAGCCGCTGCCAAATTCTTCGAACGGGTGATGCGTCCGCAGGATCGCGCCGCTCTGGTTGCGTTTTCGACCGACATCGAAGTCCTGCAGGGGTTCACCGGCAAAGTCCCATTGCTGGTGGAGGCTGTGAAGCAACTCTGGGCGCAGGGAGCGACCTCGCTTTACGACTCGGTATATCAGGCTGCCGATTACCTCAAACCCACACAGGGGCGGCGCGTGATAGTCATAGTTTCAGACGGCGGCGATACGACCAGCCAGCGGCCCTTACTGGACGCGCTCGGGAACGCGCAGCGATCAGATGCCATGATCTTCGCCGTCTTTACCGGTAACCGGAATATGTCGGAGAATCTGCGCGACCTGGCGGGAGAACGCGCCCTTGAAACCCTGACCACCGAGACCGGCGGAACCCTCTATCGACCGATAGCAACACCGGGCACTCAGGGAAAAGAGACCGACGAACTATCGATCAGAGAACTCGATCTGGCCTTCTATAATCTGGCCGAACAACTCCGCACGCAATATACACTGGGATTCTACTCAACTAACGACAAGAGAGACGGCTCCTTCCGAAAACTCGCAGTGAGGATCAAGAGGCCGGGCTACACGACGCGCGCTCGCAAGGGGTATTACGCGCCGAAGGGATGAGATTCAGGGCTGACCGCCATCACATGGGCCAGCCCTGATTAGTTCAAATCAGAATGTGAACTTCAACGCGAATTGAAGCTGCCGCGACGAGCCGGAATCACCGGTCGGGAAGCGCGTATTCGTGATCTGTCCGAAGGTGGTGCCGGGCATGCGGACCGGCTGGCCGAAGTTCGCGTGGTTGAACAGATCGAATATCTCGGTACGGAATTGAACATTCAGGCGTTCGGTGACCTTGGTGTTCTTGAGCACCGAGAAATCCACGTTGTGAAACCCGGGGCCGATCACGACGTTGCGGCCCAGGTTCCCGAAATGAGCTGTTGGCGATGTCGGTGACACAAAGGCCGAGGTGTCGAACCACCGATTGGGATCCTCGAGAATAGTGATCGGGCCAACCTGATCAACCCTGACCGTGTTTGGAATACCGGTAAAGCCGGCGCCTCCGATGACGAGGTTGACCGGGTTACCGCCCTGCGATTGAACGATGGTCGAAAGCTGCCATCCCTCGACGAGGCGACTGCCGCGCAACGGCAGTTCATACAACGCGTTGATGACAAATCGGTGACGCGCGTCGAAGTCCGATAGACCGCGATCGTTGCGCACATCATAGCTGTTCTGCACGACCACGCCCTGCGAGTTGAGAGAGTTGTAGTCGATGGACTTCGAGAAAGTGTATGAGGCGTTGAACTGCAGACCTCGCGCGAGCCGTTTGTTGGCGGTCACCCACAACGCATTATAACTGGAGTTGCCCGGGCTGCTGATCTCAGTGATATTGTTGAGCATCGCGCCGGGACTGATGGGGCTGCTAGCCGAGAGTGCGGTGAATGGCGCGCGCACCGCCATTGATCGGCTGATTGACATTGCGCGACATGCGCAGGTGAGTCCCCTTCGCGCCGAAGTAGCCGATAGTCACTCCCAGCCCATCTGTGATTTCGCGCTGGAGATTCAGGTTCCATGACTGAACGTAGGCGTTGTCGAAATCGGAATCTACGCTCTGTGGCGCAAGTCCGGCAGCCAAGGCTCTAGCCTGTGCGTTAGCGAACGTGATAGGTACCGGATTAGGATTGGTGAGACTGGGAGGTACCGCGGTGACATTGAGCGGTGTGGCCAGATTCGGATTCCCTGCAGTTGGCGCCACGACATTTGTCACCGGCTGATCGACGAGAATCGCATACGCGGCGCGCACTGAAGTCTTCCCATCTTTGAATGGATCCCACGCGAAGCCGAAGCGTGGCTGGAAATTCTTGTTGTTCTGCTTATATATCTGATCAAGGCCCGATCCGATGCGCACGAGCGAGACCGTCTGCGGATCGAACACCACGAACCGATCATATCTCTCGCTCGGCGTCATGTTCCAATCATAACGCAAGCCCAATTCAAGGGTCAGATTCGGCCGCACCTTGAAACTGTCCTGCCCGAAGAAGCCAAGCGCTCCGGTGCCGATTGCGCTAGATCGATCGCCTAGGATTACCTGAAACGAATTGGCAGTGCCGAGAATGAAATTGTCCATCCCCGTGCGTATGAGTCTATTAGTGACGGGATCGCGCGTCTCCGTGAAGTTGAAGAGGCCCGAGTCGAGCGTGAAGTTATTATTGTAGAAACGGCGGAACTCGCCGCCGAACCTGAATGAATGGTTGCCGCGCAGGTAATTGAGCGTGTTGGAGAAGACGACGGTAGTGTCCGCGCGCCCTTGCGGGAAATTCTGGGGGCCGCCAATGTTGAAGTTACCACCGGGAATATTGATCTGCGGCAGCCCGATCGGTGCGTTGACGCCATTGTTGATGCCGAAGTCAGCCGGATTTTGCTGCGCGTTTGGCGTAAATGTGATGTTAATGCGGTTAAAACCCAGACGCGCCTCGTTGACCAGCGTCGGACTGAATGTGTGCGTCTCGTTGAGAGTGAATATCTGTCGACGCGACTCGCGCGTGTCGCCGAAACCGGGGAGAGTATTGTTTTGTAAAATCGGCTCGCCGCGTTTGTCCCGCTGGATGGCGTAGTAACCGTGCAGCCGGTCATTGACTCCCAGAGTATGGCTAACATCGCCAGTCCACTGGTCGATATCGACAGGCGCCGTGCCGGAGCCGAAGAAGCGGCCAGTCGGCACACCGTTCACTGTATCAACGCTTTGAGCACGCGGGATGAGGTTCAACAAGTTGAGGACTGCGGGATCAGTCGCCGCCGCTCTTTGCGCATCGGTCGGGACATTGCTGTTGAGCGTCAAGCCCTGACGCTGGCGCAGTCCTTCATAGCTGAAAAAGAAGAAGGTCTTCTCCTTGATGATCGGCCCGCCGAGCGCTGCCCCGAATTGATTGCGTTTGAAGGGCGGTTTATTGGCCTTGCCGTCACCGTCAGTATCGTTCCGGTCGAAGAAATTGCGCGCATCCAGCGCGTCGTTGCGTATGAACTCGAAAACTTCACCGTGAAACTGATTGGCGCCGGAGCGCGTTGCGATGTTGACGATCGCCCCGGAGTTGCGCCCGTATTCGGCGCTGTATGTCGAGTTATCAACCTTGAACTCCTGCACGGTGTTGATCGACGGCTGGAACGTGATCTGGTTCTGAGACATATCGTTCAGGTTTATGCCGTTGATCATGAAGTTCACCGTGTCTTCACGCGCTCCGGCAGTATTGAAAGCGAACGATCCCTGACCGCGCAGCGGAGCGGTTAAAAAGCCATTTTGCGGAGGTGTGACCGATCCGGGGATAAGCAGGCCCAGATCGACGAAGTGACGGCCATTGAGCGGAATCTCCTGGACGGTCTTCTGGTTGATCACCTGGCCAACAGTCACCGTGGCCGTTTCAATCGTCTGAGAGTCCGACGTTACATTAACTTCCTGCGTTACGTCTCCTACCTTGAGCTGGAAATTCTGCACTACGATCCGGCTGACTTCGACTATGACGTTGGATGCGACCTGCGGACCAAAGCCGCCTGCCTGAACATCGACGCGGTAGACTCCTACCGGTAAAGCCGCGACCTGGTAATTACCCTCACTGTCGGTTTGAACCGTCCGTTCGACTCCGGTGGCCTGGTTGCGTACAACGACCTTGGCGTTCGCCACGACCGCACCTGACTGATCCTTCACCGTGCCTTGTAATGTGGCAGTAGACTGTGCCAATACGGATAAAGCGGCAAATGACGAAAAGACCGCTGCCAATAAAAGGCTCCTTATTATTAGGATATTACTCCTCTCCATTGTCTCTTTCCTTCCTTTCGCATGTGTGCAATGCAGTCTGTGTGTTTAACAATAATATTTTCAATAGATTGAGTGGGTCGACCGCGTTTCTGGATTGCAATTATTAGACCAGATGATGGGGGAGAGGAAAATGGCTAATTTATAGGACTTTCAATTTGAGAGATTGGACGTGGGGATTTAGCTTTCTGCATTTCTCCAAAATTTCGGATACTGACAGGTTCCAATTTCTAGTTTTCAGTTTTCAGTTTTCGGTAATGATTTCCCAACTGAAAACTGAAAACTGAAAACTAACTTGTGGTTACTTCCTGTCCTTAAACTTCTCGTTCAGCCGCGTATGTTTGTTCGACAGATCAACGGGATGGCCGTTG
This sequence comes from uncultured Acidobacteriota bacterium, assembly GCA_963796275.1. Lineage (GTDB taxonomy): Bacteria > Acidobacteriota > Blastocatellia > RBC074 > RBC074 > JAKEHZ01. Next base: position 1,549,649 of record CAWCKY010000006.1, read on the forward strand.
ATGAACATATGCTTGACCTTCGTCCGGAATTCGAGAATATCGCCGTCGGTAACTACCAGATTGGCGATCTTGCCGGTTTCAATACTTCCGACCAGTTTATCCGCGCCGAATATCTGCGCCGGATAGAGCGTAATACCTTTTAACGCTTCTTCCTTGGGCAGCCCGAATGCTGCCGCCGTACCGGCATGATACGGCAGAAGACGCACGTCGGAGGCGGTACCCGTTGAGAAGGCGAACTTCACTCCGGCCTTTTGCAGCTCGGCTGCGCGCGCGTAAACGCTGTCGTAAGGGTCATCTTCCGCGTTCGGCAGATCGAGCACCGGGCCCAGCACTACCGGAATATTCTTTTCTTTTAGCAGCTTTGCGACCTTTACGGCACTCTCGCCGCCGCCGCCAATGATCAGTTTGAGCTTATATTTATCGGCCAGGTCGATAGCGCCCATGATCTCGCGTTCGCCGTTGGCATCTATCAAGACCGGGACATTTCCCTTGATCACCGGGATCAGTGCTTCGAGACCGAGGTCGATGGGATGAGCGGGAATATTCTTGTCGGCGACGACCGCTTCTCTTGCTTTGGCGTAAGCTTGCGCTTCTTCAAGTTTTTTGCGCATGCTCTCGATCTGGCGTTCCCGCTGCTGGCGCTGTTGTTCGCCCGACTGGCCCTGGCCACGGCCGAATCCGCCGCGCCGCCCGCCAGCGGCGAGCACCGGGTAGATCATCTGCATCGCGGACGGTGCCAGCAGTTTCATCTCCTGAGGGGTCCATCCATCAAGGCTGATCAACGCGCATTGTCCCGCGATGATCCCGCCCTGCGGGCACGTGATCGCTGCCGTCACCCCGTTCATCCGCGCGACCGGTATCAGCTCGCTGTGCGGATTGACCGCTGTCAGGGCTTTCATATTCGCCTTGAAATCCCCCAGTTCTGTCGTGTCGACCGTGGCATTGACCCGGCCGACTTCCACTAATCCGAGCGTAGTATTCGAATCGATGAGTCCGGGGTAGACGCTCAAACCCTGAGCATCGATCACTTTAGCATTTCCCGGAATACTAACGTTTGCACCCACTGCCGCAATCTTACCGTCTTTTATTAACACAGTGCCGCGCTCGATCGTCGCACCGCTCACGGTGACGATCTTGGCGTTGCGGATGGCGAATATGCCCTGCTCGGATTTCGATTGGGCAAAGGAGATGCCAAAGGCCAATACTATGAGGCAAACGGCGAACGCGGGAGCGTTTCGTGATTGCCTGGTCAAATTCAATGTATTCATCTCTACTCCGCGGTAAAGGTAATAAATTCTGAACAGGTCAGAAACCTGCCCTACATATGAGTCCCGGTCGCATTTTCATCGTCGATGTGGATGTGGATCATCTTCTTCCGGACCGAGCGTCGGGATGACCGCCGAACCGGCCTGCGTCGGCTGCAACTGCTGCGGAGACCTTCTCTCGCGCTCGATCAGCTCTCTCTTTTCCTTAACGAGCAGATCACGGTCCTTGAGGTCTTCGTTGCGATCGAAGTAGATTTCGCCCTCGACCATCGTCATCTCAGGGCGGGAATAGATGCTGAACGGATGGCCGTTGAAAATGACCAGGTCGGCATCCTTTCCCACGTCGATGCTCCCGATGCGATGATCGAGCCGGATTTGCATCGCCGGGTTGAGCGTCACGAGCCTCAGCGCCTCCTCTTCGGTCAGATCGCCGTACTTCATCATCTTCGCAGCCTCCTGGTAGAAACGGCGAGCATGCTCGTTGCTGTCGGAGTGGATCGAAACGACGATGCCGTGGCGCGTCATAATCGCGGCATTGAATGGAATGGCATCGTAGGCCTCCATCTTGTAAGCCCACCAGTCGGGCAGGATCGAAGCGCTTGCGCCGTGCCCGGCGATCTCCGGCGCCACCTTGTATCCTTCGAGCACGTGCTGAAGCGTGCGTAACTTGATGCCGAATTCTTCGCACAACCGCAGGAGCATGACGATCTCATCGGCGCGGTAGCAGTGAGCATGGATGTCGACCTTACCTTTGAGGACGTCGGCGATCGCCTCGAGTTTGAGATCGCGCCGGGGAGGCAGCGGATTTCCACCGCGCGCCTTCGCAGCTTCGTAATCTTCCCATTTCTTGATGTATTCGCGGCCCTCCGTGAAGGCTTCGCGGATGGTCTCTTCGACGCCCATCCTGGTGGCGGGGAAGCGGCGCGGTGCGCCCTGAGGCGCATTGGAGTTGGATCTCTTCGGGTTCTCTCCCAGCGCAAACTTGATAGTACGGGGCGCTTCTGCAACCTTCATCTCCTCGCCCGGCTTGCCCCACTTAAGCTTGATGATCGAATTCTGACCGCCGATCGAGTTGGCGCTGCCGTGAAGCTGATGGATGGTCGTCATCCCGCCCGCAAGCTGGCGGTAGATGTTGATCTCCGTGTCATTGATCACATCGCGCATCCGCACCATCGCCGTGACGGACAACGAGCCTTCATTTATGTCGTCGAGCGCGGTGTGCGAATGCGAATCGACGAATCCGGGCGTTACGTACTTCCCGGTCGCATCGATGACCGTCGCATTGGCCGGCGCATTGACGTCCTTGCCGACGGCGGCGATCTTTCCGTCGCGAATGAGGATCGAGCCGTTTTCGATGGTGCCGTGCGATGCGGTCATTATCGTCGCGTTGCGGATCAGTATCTCAGCGGGAGACGGCTGCCGCGGCTGCCGTGCGGGGATGGGAGCACCAGCCGCTTCCGGGCGTTCCCCGGGTTCCCGGGTTGCCCCGGGTGTTGAATTGGATGCGGAATCAGGCGCTGGGACAGCCGCCCTTTCGCCTCGCCTGCCGCCTCCGGCTAAAGTCCCCGCGGGCCGCTGTGGTTCAGGAGGTTTTATATCCAGGAGTTTGCCGTCTATCAGGATGTTCCTGACTTTGGTCTCTCTATTGAAAATGTCGCCGGTCGCGATAAGCAGGTTGGCGATCTTTCCCGGCTCAATGCTCCCGAGCTGCTCGCTCAGGCCGAATATCTGCGCCGGGTAGATCGTCATAGCCTTGATGGCCTCTTCCTTCGGCAGCCCGGCTTCAACCGCGCGCGCCGCGTTGACGATGTAGTCGTGCGGACGGGCGAGCGTGCCGGAATTGAATGCGAAACGCACCCCGGCTCGGTGCAGGGCGGCAGCCGCCTTCGGCGCGTCGGCGCGGTCGCGCAGAACGCGCAGGCTCTCTCTCTCGGGGTTATCGAGATTCTGCTGCCTTTGCGGATAACTCAGTGCGAGCAGCACCGTGGCATTCTTCGATTTGAGGTAATCGGCGATCTGATAACTCTGGGTGGCGCCCGCGATCATATACTTGATGTTGAACTCTTCGGCCAATCCGATCGCGCGCTGGATCTCGCGCACGCTGCTCGCATTGAAGATCACAGGCATCTCGCCATTGATCACCGGCTGCAACGTGGCGAGCGATTTGTTGACCTGGGGGCGCTGTGCCCCGCGGGGCGATTTGCTGTAACGCGCCCACTCATCGCGGTAGTGCTGCGCATCCAGCAGCGACTGGCGCAGGAACGCGAAGACGCCCATCAGCGAGCCCGGATAACCGCCGCGAGAAGTGGTGAAGCCCACGTTCAGCGAATACGGCGATTTCAATATGAGCTTCTCCGCCGCGTCGGTGCCCAGGTTGATGAGCGCGCTCTGGCCCTGGAAGACGCCGGCCCGCGGAGCGGTCAGCGCCGTCGTGATGCCGGCGGAGCGTTGCTGATCGAAGGTTGATTCGGTGATCTGAAGCTGGTCGAGTACCGTCACTTCGGGCAAGAGCCCGACGGTCGATTGGGGTGCCGTCATGCGCGCCATCATCGCCTGCTCCGGATCATCTCCGCCTGCTCGGGCGGCGGGCGTCGGCGCCGGCTTCGTGCCATAACTCGTATAGGAGTCGAAGAGGCCAGGATAAACCGTCATCCCGGTTGCATCGATCACTCGAGCGTCGCCGGGAATGGGGATATCCGCACCGACTGCTTCGATCAAGCCATTGCGGATGACGACCGTGCCCTTCGGAATAGTGGCGCCGGTCACGGTGACGACGTTCCCGCCGCTAATCGCATAGGTTTCACCATCAAATGTAATTGCGGATGTCGGGCGAACCACAGTTGCGAAGGCTGCCGCCAATGTAAGCGCGAGAACGCAGAAAAGGGTGAGATAGTACTTTTTATTCATCATGGAGTAGACTCCGGAGTAGAGTTAATCGTTAGAATTTGAGTGCTTTGTGATGAATGAGAGAATCAAATTTCACTCGGTCTCCAGAGTGAAAGACGTTATAGGCAAACAGCGGTTACAACTTTTATCGCTGTCCGCCGGCTAATCTAGCCGATTCGGAACAATTTTCCAAATCTCTGCTCAGGCCGGATGATGAGATTATGTTTTAAGAAACGCAATAGGTGCGCGACCGTTCGGGTTATTCACAAATCCGTTAGGATCAGTAAATCTCTTAATCAAATATGGATGAACTACAAGTGGTCTTTTTTGATGTCGCCGGTACGCTCGTCGAACTCAATGGCAGTGTCGGTGAAATCTACGGCAGGTTCGCCCGTCGCTACGGTATCGACCGGGACCCGTTTGTAATGTCGGATGCTTTCTCTCGCAGTTTTCGAGAGCAACCGCCGTTGGCGTTTCCGCCAGAAACATCGGAGGACGAGCTGCACATGCACGAGCGCGGCTGGTGGCGGCGCGTCGTCCTCGATGTGGTTCCCGAGTTCCCGCAATTCGATGCATTTTTCAACGAGGTGTATGAGTTCTTCAGGGGAAGGGAAGCCTGGCGGCTGTTCGATGAAGTCATTCCGACGCTGGCTGAGCTTAAGAACCGCGGCCTGCGACTGGCCATAATTTCAAACTACGACTCTCGGATCGACGATCTGCTGCGGGACTTTGAAATAGAGCACTACTTCGATGGAGTTCATATTTCCACTCGTATCGGAGCGGCCAAACCTGATAGAGATATTTTTCTTTCGGCCCTGAGATACCATCAAGTCGAGCCTCGATCAGCGTTACACGTAGGCGATAGCTTGCGAGAAGATTACGAGGGAGCATCGGCGGCGGGTATCCGCGCAGTACTGCTCGACCGAACCCGAAGCTCAGGTCTAAATCATCATCCTGATCGGATTACTCGTCTTGATCAGTTGATCGACTGCTGATTCGAAAACAAGGAGCAGAAGCAGCACCGGATGGCTTTATATTTGAGATATTGTCATTACCCAAAATTTTTGTGCTTTTGGATATCGATCTCAGCCCCTTTGGGGCTGGGATCGTAATATCCATCAGCGCAAAAGATTTGATGACAAGGATTTGAGATGCAGGGCGCTCCCGGAAAAACTCACCACAAAAATCACAAAAGTACATCAAAAGACAAAATGCAACACCAAATCATTCCATATCCACCGCTATTTGTGGTTTTGATGTACTTATGTGATTTTTGTGGTGAGATAAAAAAACACTTCCATAATTTACAGGCAGCATCGCTGAGATTTTAGCTGCCGGCCATCAATGTCCTGATACATTGGCCATCTTGCCCGCCATCGGCCACCAACGCACAAGTATAGTCACGGAACCCTGACCGAAGACCCGCAACACGGCGTAGCGCCAGTTGTTGTTGTGACTCGGCGACTCGATCACTCCGACGCGGTCGCGATAGACGCGCGGAATCTCGATCGTGCCGGGGACTCCGGGCATCTCTATCTTGATAATCCGCTCGCTGAATACCTCGCCGTTCCACTGAATCAAACGGGGCGCAAGCCTCTGTGGACTTTCATCGTCATATGGCGAGCCAGCCTCGCGGTCGTCGTCATCCGGACGGTTCCCGCGTTCCGCCGGGCGTTGTGATTGGCGAGGACTGCTTGAAGTGTTCCCGCGATCCTCGTAGCCGCCCGCTCTCCGGTCGGAAGCGTTCTGATCTGGTGGATTGCCGTTCTGCGCGCCTCCTTCTCTTCCGGGAGCTTGTGAGATGTCAGGTTCGCTTTCCGGTTTCACCACGCGTGTGGCTACGATGGATGGCACCGGCATGGGCGGCGTTTGCGGCTGCGCCTTCGGAGGCAGGGGAAGCCCACCGTTCGCATCCGCCTGTATTCCTGTATTGTTGGGGCCTATCCCGGGGTCGGTAGTTTTAGCTGCGATGGGCGTTGGATATCCGGACGGCTGTGGTGTGGGATTCGCCAGGTTGGTCATCTCCTTCAGCCCTTCCTGTAAAAGCCTCGCCGCCGTCTCCATGGCATCGTCATCGCTGCTCAAATCGGCGAGATTCTCCTCGGCCGCCTGTGTAGCCGTCAGATCGGGCGATGGCGAAGCACCGCCAGCCATCATTTCGGGATTTACCGCCGTCAATCGCGGTTTGGTCAAATGTTTCCCGAGCAATACTCCGCCGGCCGTGAGCAGCAGGAGAACGGCGGCGGCGACCGATGCGCGACGCCACCGGCGACGCCGCGCGACCCTCAGACTCTCATCGGATGATTCATCGAGAGAGGACTCGGATAAGCCATTACTTTTGGCGAAGGCCAGATCCAACCGCTCGACTATCGTTTCAGTTTTCAGCGGAATGATTATCTGGTTCGACATGGCCGCCCGCAATTCGCGCGCGAGCTCTCCGACGCTTTGCTGACGCTCCCCCGGGTTCTTAGCCAGCGCCCTGAGTATTACTCTCTCCATCCCGGACGGCAGATAAGGGTTGATCGTGCGGAGCGAAATGGGTTGTGATTGAATCTGATTGAGCGCGACTTCCGTGGGAGTCCGGCCGGTGAATGGCCGCTGCCCAGTCAGCATCTCGTAGAGCATTACGCCGAGCGAATAGATATCAGTGCGATAATCGAGCGGTCGGTTCTGGCATTGTTCGGGAGACGCATAGGCGACGGTTCCGCTCATCACCGAATAACGAGTGAATGGCGGCGCGCCGGGCGGCTGCGGGAATTTGGCGATGCCGAAGTCTATCAATTTGGTGACAGTCTGCATCGCATTCTCTCGAGTGATTACCGAATCAATAAAGATATTGCGGGGATTGATGTCCCGATGCACGATCCCGCGCGAATGCACTTCTTTCAAGCCCGAGATGATCTCAAAAGCAATATGGAGGGTTTCAGGCAATTCGATGCGTCTTCGTCTGGTGATTTCATCTCGCAATGTCCGGCCGCGCAGATATTCCATCACCACGTATCGCAGGTCATCATTGATCATTCCGGTGCCGTGAAAACCCACTATGTTCGGGTGATCGATGCTAACGAGCGTCTCCGCTTCGCACCGCATACGGTCGATCATCTCTCCCCAATAACTGCGTGCCTCGAGAGAATCGATATCGTAGCTGAGATCGCGACGTACGAGCTGGGCCGGGTCGCTGATTTTAATGACGACGACCTGATCGGAAAATAAATCAGTCGCTGCGAATACGGTCGAAAGACCTCCCTGACCTAATCGACGATCAATGCGATAGCGGCCGTCAATGATCTGACTAATGAGTTGATCGAAGTCGGGTTCATGAACTTGTGCACAATGTTGGCAGAAGACCGCGAGGTTGTGAAGATCGCCGAAACAACGAGCACAGCGACTCATTTCTTTCTCCTTAAAATCGTATTGTTAAGAGGAGAAAATTCAAGGGGTGAGCTGAGTATAGGTGAAAGGTGAATGTGACACAATCGAAAAAAACGCAGCCGTCGAAAAATTTTGTAATGAAATTTTCACCTGACAAATTCATCACTAAACACATAAAAGGAAGGTCACAAGGGGGCTTTTCTTATTTCTAACTTTACGTTCTTTTGTTAATTTTGTGTTTCTGTGATGAATCATTCCTTCTATTTATCCATACTACTTAATGAGGGTTGTACAAATTAAAGTTGGTTATTCTCAACAATTTTGATTGGCTCCGGAGGACCTGATTTATATAACATTCGATAACCCAAGTCTCACAAGCGCCGGAGGAGCGACAAATGAATGCCGATATATCGCTCCTCCGAAGCTTGCGAAATATGTGAGGACGAATTCTATAACCATCCCGCGCCTCTGGCGGGCAGGACCGATAACGTTGATTTCAAGGACCTTTTTATATGCAGATTCTTCATTTATTTATTTTTTGCCGGGAAGCTTTGCATCTACTGAAACCTTCCCGCCACCCAAGATCAGCAATGTCGCTGCCATGCCGAGCAGGGCATATGGGTATTCGAATCCTCCCTGGGATTGGAAGAAGCCATTGTTCCAATGCACTCCGGCAACCGCAACCGCCATCACGCATGCGATGAAGAATGCTCCAACCCGCGTAAGGAGCCCTATCAAGACCAACAAGCCGCCCAGGAGTTCGGAGAATGCGGCCGCGCCGAGCCATATCCACGGCGGGTTGAGATCGAGCGGGGCGATTCCCGATACCCATGCATCGAGACCTTTCCCGCCCCAGACGCCCAGGACTTTCTGCGCGCCGTGTGCAAACATTATCGTGCCCAGGGCGAGCCGGATCGGAATAGTCGCCCAGGTTTGTGTCGTTGCAGTTAAAATTGACATTGTCATCACCTCAGTTCTGTGATTTGTGGGAATTGTTCCGGAGCATGAAAGGAAATCTATCTTGTTTTGTAAAGACTTGCGCAAGATATTCTGCATTATCTCTTTATTCATTTGCACTTTGAAGATCGACGCTCAGACTGTTCAAGAAGCCGAACGCGAGACGGAAAAACCGGGCGTGTCGGCAGCTGCCGCGCAAACGAATCCGCTCAAGATCGGTCTGGTTCTGAGCGGCGGCGGGGCGCGCGGCATTGCGCACGTCGGGGTACTCAAATGGTTCGATGAACATCGCATACCGGTCGACCTGGTGGCCGGGACGAGCATGGGCGGGCTCGTCGGCGCTCTCCACGCAATGGGCAGCTCTCCCGCCGAGATGCGTGAGATATTAAATTCAATCGATTGGGATGAGATGTTAAGCACCGGGCCGAGTTTCCGACAGTTATCGTTCCGCCGCAAAGAGGATCGCAGGGCTTATCCATCGAAGATCGAATTGGGTCTGCGTCACGGGGTTGCCCTGCCGCTCGGGCTCAGCACGGATCACTATATCGGGCTCTTATTCGATCGCTTGACCCTGCCATACGCTGGGATCGGCAGCTTCGACGATCTGCCGACGCCGTTCCGCTGTGTGGCCACGGATTTTCTCAAGGGCGAGTCGGTTGTGCTCAAGGATGGCTCGCTCGCTTCCGCGATGCGCGCGACCATGTCGATACCGGGCGTCTTCCGGCCGGTGGAACGCGACGGCAGAGTCCTGGTCGACGGCGGTCTGCTCAACAATATTCCGACCGACGTAATTAAAGAGCTGCACCCCGACGTCGTTATCGCGGTCGATGTCGGAGCGCCGCTGGGCGACATCGACTCAATCGCCTCCCTGGCGGGCGTCCTATCCCAGTCAGTCAGTATTATGCTGGTCGAAAGCGATCGTCGTAATCTCCGTCTCGCGGACATCATCATAGCGCCGGAGCTGGGAAATCATTCGTTCCTCGATTTCTCGGCGACCGATAGAATTATCGAGATCGGCTATCAAGCGGCGAATCAGAAGGCGGCAATCCTGAAAAAGTTCGCACTCGACGAACAGGAATGGAATGAATATCTGGCGCGGCGCAGGTCCAAAAAGCGCACCGCTGTGCCTGTGCCGGATGCCCTCGTGATCACCGGTGTGCCGGCGAGCGCCCAAAAGAGGTTGCGAAACAAGCTGAGCGATTTCGTGGGAGAGCCGCTCGAGCCGCAGAAGCTCGAGACCGAGTTGACCAGGATTACGGGGCAAGGCAAGTACGAAGGCCTCGAGTACACGGTCATGCCGGGCAGCGGGGGGTCGAATCTGAACCTCTTGCAGATCAGCGTCAAAGAAAAATATTCTGCGCCGCCGACCCTGAATTTCGGGCTGGAGGTCGATGGCTCCGAGGTCGATGAAATCAACTTCATCATCGGAGGGCGGTTGACTCTTTATGACATCGGAAAGTACGGCGCCGAGTGGAGGTCGGATATCAGACTGGGATCTTCCAATCTCTTTGCGTCGGAATATTTCTACCCGCTCGGTACCAGCGGTCTCTTTGCGGCCCCGCGCGCTGGCTACCGGCGGGAAACATTCAACATTTTCCAGGGCGATGCGAACATCGCTGAATATCAAGAGGATGGATATGGCGCCGGATTCGACCTGGGCTATGTGAAGCGTCTCAGTGAATTGAGAGTCGGGTATGAGATAGGTCGAGTCGATGCCACCGTTCGCACGGGAAATGCCTCCGCGTTGCCATCCGCCGACGGCACGCTCAGCCTGGCCCGGGCTCGGTGGAGCTTCGATGGTCAGAACAGCGCGACCATACCGACGAGAGGGTTCCGGTTCATCGCTGAGGGGCGCTATTATTTTCAAACCCCGCCGGTGCCCAATAATTTTACGCAGGCAGAGATCAAGTTATCGACTTTTCAACCGGTGAACCGTCGCGGCACGCTATTTTTCGCAGGCTCGGGCGGGACATCGTTCAACCAGCAGAATGTGGGGACCCAACTGTTCACGCTCGGCGGCCCTTTTCGGCTGGGAGCTTATGATCGTGACGAATTCCGTGGTAACCACTATCTGTTGCTATCCACCGGATATCTCCGCACGTTGTCGCAACTTCCTTCTCTTATTGGGGGGAGGGTCTATGCAACTGGCTGGTATGATTTCGGCGGAGCTTTCGGCGGACTTAACGCGAATACTCTTAACAACCGCTACCGTAGTGCTGTATCGGCGGGGCTGTTGGCCGATACCATTTTGGGTCCGGTTGCATTGATCGGCAGTTTCGGCGAGGGCGGGCAAGGCAAAATCTACTTTGCCGTCGGAAAATTTTTCTGATCGTTCCGGACGTTCGGTGTTGGATGACTGCCGTATTCGACGAGGGATGCGCAGGTTTACGCGGCGCATCCCCTTGTTTCGTAAAGCTCAGGAAATCAGGCTACGCATTACAATCCGCGGCTGACCAGCATCCTGACTTCAACCCGCCTGTTCATTTTTCTTCCTTCGGCCGTATTATCATCCGCCACACTTCTGGTAGCTCCGTAACCTATCGGCGTGACGATTCGACGCATAGGGATATTGCCGTTAATCGCCAGATACTTAACAACCGTATCGGCACGGCGCTGGCTCAAGGCGAGATTCTTGTTCGGATCGCCGGTTGAATCGGCGAAACCGGCTACTTCAACCATATACCCTTTGGCGTTTAATGCTTGTTGCGAGAGGTCATCGAGCGCTTGCTTATCTTCAGCCGTGAGCGCGTAACTGTTGACCGCAAAATAGACGGTCTTCTCAGCCTTCACGTCGAAGTTGTCCAGCCCCGATATCCGTTCGTTTGTAGCATCGATCCGCTTGTTCGCCGCCACCACTCCCTCATTAGCTTTCGCCGCATCGCTGCGCGCGTCTTTGGAGACGGCCTCAACTTCCGCGACCTGTCCCGAAAGCTTTTTGTTCGCATCCTCGACCGGACTGACGCGCGAGTCCACAGTCATCGCAGTCTTCAAATCAGATTCATTGAAGCGAACCTTCTCCGCAACGAGCTGCCCTTTCTCGTTACCTTTGCCTTCAACCTCAACGACGAGGCCGCGCACGAGCGAGGTCACCGCGTATTCTTGCCCTCGGCGGAAGATTCCCAGCCCTTTTTTGTTCGTCTTCACGCTGGTCGTGTCAGTCAGAAGAACAACGGTTTTCCCTCCGGCCGTATCGCTAATGGTGATTGCATCTACGTCCCGCTCGCTAATTCGACCACTGATCTTCGTCTTCTCGCCCGCCGTTATAGTTTTCGATTGCGCCGCTGCTGCCGCGTCGTTTAAAAGCGATGAGCCATTGGCCGCGATCATCGCTGCGGTAACTAAAAACAGAATCATAACTAAATGCCACGATCTTGCTTTTCTGTTGGTCATCATAATATCTACCTCCTTATCCTTCAGAATTATATGGGTGGCCAAAAGTGCAGAACACTGTCAATATCGACAGTGTTCCCCCTGACAAAACTGACAGGAGGATAGAAACTATTTTTCATCAGGCATAGCAGGGAGATAAGAGCTAGATCATCAACCTCTGTAATCTCTTTCTATCATTTGCACAGGACCGGATTCGAAACGGCATGGACTTGCTGTGAACTCATTGACGGACTTGACGTCCGAGCATAAGCTTACCGTGCGGTAAGTAAGCTATAAACCGATGTGGTGGCGATGACAGACTTCGTTAATCAGCATTCGATCGTCCGCTCTATTTGGGGGAATTCCGACCTGATCCTCCTGGTATTTGCCGGGGCGGCGGCGGAATTCGCGCTCAACCGCTCAGTCGATTGGTTGTTCTTCACCGGCCGTTTACCGCAAGACCCAATCGGCCGGCTGTTTTCGACGGCACGGTTCGCTCAAGAGATTGCCTTTGTGGACGAGGTTACTGCGATGCGGACGCTCGACCGCATTACGGCCATTCATCAGTCAGTGGAAGGGGACCGCGGCGCGCGCATACCGGATTGGGCTTATCGCGATGTTCTCTATTTGCTGATCGATTATTCCGAGCGGGCGCACCGCCTGCTCTACCGCCCGCTGACGAGTCCTGAAAAGCACGACCTCTACGACGTTTTCCATCGAATTGGCGATGGGCTGCATATTTCTGAACTGCCGTCTTCTTACGAGGAGTATCGCATCGACCGGAAACTTCACCTCGAACGCGATCTGGAATATAGCCGTTACACTGCGCGTATGTACGAACAGTATCGGCTTAACCTCGGTTGGTGGCGCTACGAATTCCTTTTGCAGGTGCAGGCTGTGTTAGTGCCTGAACGGGTGCGCCAGTTGCTGAAGATGGAGCAGACGCCACTTCTCAGTGAGATCATCGGTTTGTATGGAAAATTGGGAGCGCTCGGTTTGAAATCGATCGTTCAAACCTGTCTCCTGCCGGCCGGTTATCTGGGCGAGATCGGTCAATTCGATCGCCTTAAATCGGATTCTTAACCGTTGTCATTCACCATCTCTTTGCACGTAAGACGCAATTTTCTTCGCCGCGTAACGACAACGTGAATTAAGCCCCGGATATCAACCCCTTGTCGTTACCTGATAGCAGCCTGCATTCGCGGGCTGCTTTCGTGCAAAATTTGATGACAATATCTCAACCCACCGGGACGCATGAAATCCCGGCATCCGATGTGCCTCGAGAGGATATTTGAGTATGAAAGCAGAGCCATCTGTAGTACCCGTCCCCGCTGAAAGCGAGCATCCTTATCCCGCACCGAATTATGCCTGGTATGTGGTCGGCGTGCTTACGCTGTTCTATATCTTTTCATTCATCGACCGGCAGATTCTCAACTTGATGGTGGGACCCATACGCCGCGATCTGGGAATCAGCGATACTCAGATAAGTCTGTTGATGGGGTTCGGTTTTGCGGTCTTCTATGCTTTATTCGGGATCCCCCTCGGCCGCCTCGCCGATAGCCGCAGCCGCCGTACGATCATTGCGGTCGGATTCGTTTTCTGGAGCCTGATGACGGCCGGATGCGGGCTCGCGCGTAACTTCTGGCAGATGCTGCTCCTGCGTATGGGCGTGGGGGTGGGAGAAGCGGCGCTCTCACCCTCTGCTTACTCGATCCTCTCCGACTACTTTCCCAGAGAGCGCAGGGCGACGGCCATCAGCGTCTACTCGATGGGAATCTATATCGGTTCGGGGCTGGCCTTCCTGCTGGGAGGGTTGGTAATCGCTTATGCATCGACACAAGATGTCTGGCGTCTTCCGGTCGTAGGTGAGACGCGGCCCTGGCAGGTGATCTTCTTCATCGTCGGGCTGCCCGGCGTGTTGTTGGCACTGCTGGCGTATACGGTGCGCGAACCAATGAGGCGCGGATTGCGAATGGTGAGATCAAATGACGGCATGCTGATATCGACCCAGGTTCCGCTCGGCGAGGTATACGCCTATATTCTCAAGAACTGGCAGACCTTCGTTTGCCATACGGTTGGCTTCGCTTTGCTCTCGTTTTCATCCTATGGGACTTCAGCGTGGGTCCCGACGATGTTCGTACGCAACCATGGCTGGAGCGCATCGCGGGCGGGGATTGTATACGGTGCAATAGTCATGGTATTCGCCACTCTGGGTGTGGTTGCCGGCGGCTGGGTGGCCGACAAAATGGTCGCGCGCGGCCGCCGCGATGCAACGATGCGCATCGGATTGATCGTCGCCGTCGCATGGTTCCCCTTCGGGCTGCTATATCCCATCGTCGCCGACGCGAGCCTTGCCGCAGCGCTCCTGGTGCCTTCTGTGTTTCTGGCCAGCGCGCCGTTCGGCGTAGCCCCCGCGGCAATCCAACAAATCATGCCCAACGAGATGCGGGGGCAGGCATCGGCGATCTATCTCTTCGTCGTCAACCTCATCGGCCTCGGGGTGGGACCAACCGCAGTTGCAATGACTACGGACTATGTCTTTCGCGACGACAATGCGGTCAATTATTCGCTGCTCATAGTGTGCTCGATCGCGCACGTCGTTTCAGCCCTTCTTCTGTGGGCCGGGCTGAAGCCATTTGTGCAAAGCCTGGATAGACTGAAACAGTGGATAGCCGACCCGATTTGATCGGAGGATCGACAAACATAGAACAGAAAGAGGCTCTCCAGCTGTTTACGATAAGTTTTATGGCGATTAATCGCGACCCTGATAGGTCAAGACTTTCTTCGACGATACGTGTTTGAGCAACTCATCTTTTTTAAGAAAGTAACTCGATTTCATTTTGCTCTTGCTGAACAACTTCTCAGCCTGATCATCCCAGTGACCGGACTCCTTCAGATCGCTTTCGCCCAGCGGCAGGATCGTGAATGACTGCGGCGTTTTGGACATGACGACGACTTGAGTCGAGGTTTGCCCGCCGCGACCGACCATCTCGTTGCCGACCTTGCGAAAACTGATCGCCCTCGGGGTCGCCATCCCGGCTTCCTGCAGCGTTCCGCCGCCCACCGGATATGTCTTTCCGCCCTCACGGCCGGCGCGGAAATATCTGCCATATGGCGCTTCGATCGTGCCGAAATTTGTCTTGAGCCACTCGATCCCTTTGTTGAAGGCCTTGATTATCTCTTCGTCTTTCATCGATTCCGGCGGAAAGACGGACCGGGCGAGCAGCTGATTGTCGAATCCCGTCTTAAAGGCGTAATACGCCAGCGCTCCCTTCGAATCAGCATCACTGCGGCGATTCCATTTTTGAATCAGGTCGTATACTTTTCCGCCATCCTCGGTCTTCGCGCCGTTCTTCTCCCAGGCTGATTTCAAGCGCTCCTGCCAGAGCTCGGCTTTGTAAACTTCTGGGTTATATGCCAGGTCGATGGCCTGATCGATCGTCACCTTCTTAGCCTCGTCCAGTTGTTCGAGAGTCATGGCAGCGCGCTGGTGAGGCTGAACCTTTAGATAGTTATAGATATATGGGATCGCCGCATACTTCTCCCGCTGCAGAGGGCTATCTTTCATCATGGCATCCGGAGAGCAGTTGTTGTTCTGCATATAACCCTGAGGCGGATTGGTGATCTGCACGAGGTCCGTGAACTGATGCAGGCCCTTCCATTCGCAGGCGGAGTTATTACCCGGCAAAGGCTTACTCGAATCGCAGCCCTTGCCGCGGATCGGAACCCGGCCATTGCGGACGTAATAGATGTCTCCCTGCACCGTGCCGACCATAATGTTTTGCGCCATCAGTTGTAGAGTGCTCAGCGCCTTCTTCATCTCTTCGAGGTTCTGCGCCTGATACATCTGGTATATCTGATCGCTGAGCCCCACCTCTTCGGAGTAGGGAATAGCCATCGCATAGGCTTTATCACCGCGACGCGCGACGATCGGACCGTGGCGAGTGTAATCTATCGTAACTTCCCTTACCTTGAGCTCTTCCCCGTCCCTGACCTTGATCTGCTCTTTACGCTGCGTCATCTCGCGCCATTGGCCGTCGTATTTATATTGGGCCGGGCTGGCGGGATTTATCTCTTCCTCGAATATGTCGGACGTATCCGGACCTCCTGTCGTCATAGCTACCGAGCACCAGCGGCTGTGGCCGAGGGACGGGAAGGGTATACCCAGGATGCTTACGCCCGAGGCGGCGAAATCGCCGGCATAGATCCTCACTTCATAAAATCGAAACTCGCCGTACCAGCTCAGATGCGGGTCGATGACCGCAATCGGAGCATTCATCGCGGTTTTGGAGGGCGAGAGGAGCATCTGATTAGATCCGCGATAAGCGACCGGATCGGGTTTAATTCCCGCACGCTCGAGGTCATCATTCGCCTCGCCCAACGGCCAACCCCAGATAATGTAGCGACCGAGCGCGACGACCTGTGAGGGATGAAGCTCCGGCGCCCACTTCGGGACGCGTTCGGGATGCTCTTTCATAAATTGTTTGATGCCTTCCTGGTACGCTTCAAAGCAAGCCCGCATTTTGGGTGAGACCTGGCTATATTTTTCGCGCGAAATCGCCGCGTGCCTCCAGACGCGCTGCCGATAATCGTGTTGGAAAAACTCGGGGCCGAATGCCTCCGACATCGTGCCTTCGGCTTTGCGGTAATTTTTCAGTAATTCCTCCAGCCGGTCCTCGGCCTGCGCATAACCGACCGCATACGACGCTGCTTCGAGCGTCGGCGCGAAGATATGCGGCACGCCGAATTCATCGCGCAGTATTTCCGTCTCTTTGGCGATGGCCGAGCTTTTGTTAATGGGTTGGGTGCAAATGAAGATGAACAACACGAGTGAAAGTAATTTATATGCTTTAGTCATAAAGGACTCCACAGGAAATGGTAGTCGGATGTCGGTCCATAGAACTGAAACCGCCTTGGAATCGACAATGGCAATTATTGATTACCGACAACCGGCCTCTCGACACCAGGTTTGGCCGCGGTAACGATCGTCGTTGCGATAAATACTGCTATTGTAAAGAAAATCCCGCAGACCCAGGCCAACCAGGTGGGATGCAGTGCGATGATCCAACCGCCGAGTACGGGCGCGATGACCCGCGTAAAACTCTCGATCGATGTCATGGCCCCGAGCGCGCCGCCGCGACGATTCGCGGGCGTTGATTGAGTGACGAGGCTCGTTAAGGAAGGGCGCGATATCCCATGACCGAAAGAGAACAGGATGGCGACGAATCCGAGCTTCCACCAGACATTCACCGCCACCATGTAATACAGGCCGCACGCGCTGGCCAGGAGCCCGATCAAGAGCGCCTTGTAATCGCCGAACTGTTTTACGAACGGCCCGATCACCGCGCCCTGCCACACTATCCCCATAAAACCGACAAAACCCAGAAAATAACCTGCGTGTTCCGCGGTGAATTGAAGCTGCTGCTTCGCGTAAAGGGAGAACATCGTGACATAGATCGCAAACGGCATGGTCATAAAGAAGAAGACCATCAACAGCCGGCGAAGCTCGGGAATCTCCAGGTAATCGAAGACTCGCGTGTAGATCGCCATTCCCGACGGCCTCGTCTCATCGCGCTGGTGTTGCGTCTCGGGCAGGAGGAACACGGTCGCCATTATGCTCGCAAATGAGATCGCCGCGGCAGCATAGGCCGGCACGTCATACCCGAAGCGAGAGAGGAAACCGCCGAGCGTCGGCCCGATCAAAAAACCGAGGCCGAACGAGACGCCGATGATCATCCCGAAGTTTCTGGCTCGTTCTTCCGGCTTCGTTATGTCACTGATATAAGCCTGCGCCACCGTCAGGTTGCCGCCTGACAACCCGTCAATGATCCTCGCCGCAAAAAGCCAGAGGAGCGGATTGGTAAGCTGAAGCGCCCACCCCATCAGGATGAACCCCAGACACGACCCGATCTGGCTGTATAGCAGTATCGGCCTCCGCCCGTATCTGTCGCTCAAATGGCCCAGGATCGGAGCGGAAAAGAACTGAAAAAACGAATATGTAGCAATGAGAATTCCGATCGTCAGCTCAGAAGCGCCGAATGTCGATGCGTAATAGGGTAAAAGGGGGAGAATGATACTGAAACCTAGAAGATCGACGAAAACTACGATAAAAATCGGAATAAGACGTTTATTACTCTCCATTTGATCTCGATAAAAATAGGGATTGTGAAAAGATTGAGATGGCAGTCTAAATCAAAAGCGGTGAGATTGAAAAGTGTTGTGAATTTAGTACCGCTCCTGTGCGCCAAGCTAAAGATTTAGCTGGCTCCTAAGCACCAATGGCGCGCGAATATAAGCGATACTGCGGACGAAATAAACAATTCGCCTGAGTTTGGAGTTCCGCGTTTACGCGGTCTTTCCTTTCCGAATGCGATTTTCTAGGGGGCTACGCTTCGATTCACCCTGCGAGCGCGACGGAGAACAATTTGAACTCTCGGCCAAGGAGTTCCAATTACTTCGCTACCTCATCGAACATCGCGGAGCGACGCTCTCGCGCGATGAATTGTTGAATGAAGTCTGGGGTTACACGCAATGCCCGCCACACGAACGGTCGACGTCCACGTCGCCTGGCTGCGGCAGAAACTGGAGCCGAACCCCCGCCACCCCCAATACATCCTGACCGTCCATGGCATGGGATATAAATTTATCGGTTAAAGCTCGCCAATTCATTGCGGATAAACAGGGATGCGACGGATATTTACGGAATTTTATCCGTCATAACCCGTCGCACCCCAGCAAATCCGCGGATGAGCAGAAAACTCCGGCTCATGCCGCCACACAAACGTTCTCGTCATTCACCGGCAGATTAAGGAGCTGATCGTTATCGCAATTAGAATTGATGTAACACAGGATGTCATCGTGGGTTTTTATCTTGCCATCCTGGTAGGTTTCTAAGAATTGATTGATAGTTTCCGTCGCGCTCGCTTCATCCTTATGTGTGCCCAGACAGATCGTATTGCTTCTGTCCAGACTCACGCAGGTGCGATATAGACCGGAGGTGTACTGCCTGACAACGCAGGCTATGAGCTCTTTACGGGGCTCCATAGGATAAACCTTCCTTTCGTTGGCTGATAACTGGTTGAACCAAAAAGACACAGATCCCCGCATCAGCTGTTTACGTGGATCTTGTCAGTGACTCTACTAAAGTTGGATAGTCGCGATATGCATCACGCTCTTCGTACCCAAGAGGTTTCAAAAAATTGTTACGCGTCGGTAGGTTGAGCAAAAGATTACCGGTGGCCCGGCAGGCGATCGTTCCCGTAAGAATCGGATCGGTTAACGTTCCACGAGGCTGTTTAACAGGTAGAGCAGTTACAACGTTTCAATCTTTTCCATTTTGATTTAGCATACCCTTGACGTGTCACTAACATGGCACGCCGGCGTTCCCGGTCACGAACGCTGCCAACCTTAAATTTAAACTCAGAGAATATGAGTCCGTCTCTTGAAAGGAGATATGTCCATGAAGGTATATTCGACACAGGAGATAAGAAACTTGGGCATTGTAGGTCACGGCGACGCTGGGAAGACTTCCCTCGTCGCCGCAATGCTATTCGCTTCCGGCGCCACATCACGTCTCGGCCGCGTGGATGATGGGACCACGACCACCGATTACGATGAAGAAGAGATCGCACGTAAAATCAGCCTCAACATCAATTCAGCATACATCGAGCACAAGGGGACCAAGATCAACTTGATCGACACGCCCGGTTATGCCGCATTTATATCCAACGCAAGGCCTGCCTTGCGGGTATGTGAGACCGCGTTATTCGTGATCGATGCCGTCAACGGCATCGGAGTACAGACCGAGAAAGCATGGGGTTTCGCCGACGAATTAGCCCGCCCGCGCCCGCGGTTCATCGTCGTCAACAAACTCGATAAAGAACGCGCGGATTTCGGCGCGACTCTGAACGCGCTGCGCGAGACATTCGGCAACAGTTGCGTGCCGCTGACCGTGCCGGTCGGAGCTGAGAAGAATTTTCGCGGAGTCATCGATGTCCTTCAGAGGAAGGCTTATGAATACGACGCGAACGGAAAAGCGAAAGAGGTTCCGCTGCCGGACGGAGCGCGGGGAGAAATAGATGAAACGCACGAAAAGCTGGTCGAGGCCGTGGCCGAAGCCGATGACTCATTGATGGAGAAATTCTTTGAAGCCGGGACGCTCAGCGACGAGGAGTTCATAAGCGGCGTGAAAAAGGCGATCCAGAACCGCACGCTGACGCCAGTCTTTGCCACCTCATCGACGAGCATGGTCGGGATCGCGACCCTGCTCGATGCGATCGCGGGGTACGCGCCGACGCCCGCAGACCTCGGCCCGATCAAGGGGCGCACGGGCGCAGAACCTGATGCCGGTGAAATCGAACGCGCGGTTTCTGACAGCGAATCTCCGGCAGGCTATGTCTTCAGAACCAACGTCGAGAACTTCGGCAAGATCACACTGATCAAGGTCTGGTCGGGCGTCTTCAAGTCAGACGCGACGATGTACAACGTCAACAAAAGCTCGCAGGAGCGCCTGGGTCCGTTGCACGTCGTGCAGGGCAAGAATATGGAGAAGGTCACCGAAGCGCACGCGGGCGACATCATCGCCGTCACAAAACTGAAGGATACTTTGACCGGCGATACGCTTTGCGACAAGGCGAAGCCTATCTACTATCCGCCGGTTAAATTCCCGGAACCGGCGATCAACTTCGCCATCGAACCCAAATCGCGGGCCGATGAAGATAAGCTCTCCGGCGCTATCCACAAAATACTCGATGAAGACCAGCAGTTGCGCTATATGCGCAACGATGAAACGAAGGAGTTCGAGCTCGGCGGGGCAAGCCAGCAACACATCGAAACGGTCGTTTCGCGGCTCAAGAACCGCTACGGCGTCGAGGTCACGCTGCACCAACCCAAAGTGCCTTACCGTGAAACGATCAAGAACAGGGTCGAGGTTCAGGGACGGCACAAGAAACAGACGGGCGGCCGCGGACAGTTCGGGGATTGCAAATGCATCTTCGAACCACAGCAGCGCGGCGCGGGCTTCGATTTTAAGGACAAGATCTTCGGCGGCGCGATTCCGCAGCAGTGGCGCCCGGCGGTCGAGAAGGGCATCAAGGATGCCGCGGTTCGCGGAGCGATCGCGGGTTATCCGCTGGTGGACTTCAAGGTAGAGCTCATCGACGGCTCATATCACACGGTCGATTCCGACGACCTCTCGTTTCAGCTCGCGGGCCGGAAGGCGTTCAAGGCGATGATCGAGAAAGCGCACCCGGTGCTTTTGGAGCCGATCATGCACGTCGAGGTCATCGCGCCGCAGGAATTCTCGGGCGACATAATGGGCGACCTCAATTCGCGGCGCGGGCGCATTCAGGGGATGGACTCGAAGGGCACGATGCAGGTCATCAAAGGGCAGGTGCCGATGGCCGAAATGCTGACGTTCCCGCAAACGCTCAACTCGATCACGAGCGCGCGCGGAACCTATCACATGGAGTTTTCTCACTACGACGAAGTGCCCACCCATCTGTCACAGAAGATAGTCCAACAGGCGCAGGCGGAAGGACGCGTGAAGAAAGATGAGGAGGAATAACGAATAACATAGATATTTAGACGCAATTCAGGGGATTTAGATAGGATTGGCAGGGGCTTTCAGGGATTACCTCAATTCCAGTATAACCCTGAAAAATCCTGCCAATCCTGTCTAAATCCCGTGAAATCATGTCTAATTCACAGTGCTCCATTCTGAAAATACTATATAATTCGCATGCATGATCCGCTTTGAAGATGTAGAAAGAAAGGTGGAACGGTATCATCCTGACTCCGATTTAGATCTGCTTCGCCGCGCTTACATATATTCGGCCAAGGAGCACAAAGACCAGGTGCGTGCTTCTGGGGAGCCATATCTGATCCACCCGCTTACTGTTGCAGAGATCCTCGCTGATCTGAAACTCGACGTGGAAACGGTCAGTACCGGACTCCTGCACGATGTTGTCGAGGACACGCTGGTGACGCTCGACGAGATAAAGGCGACTTTTGGCGAGAGGGTCGCTCATCTGGTCGATGGTGTGACCAAGATCAGCAACCTCGGCAAGAAGATGTCGCGTGAGGAGGTGGAGGCCGAGAGTCTGCGAAAAATGGTGCTGGCGATGGTGGACGACATCAGGATCGTCCTCGTCAAACTGGCGGACCGGCTCCACAACATGCGTACCCTGCAATACCTCAGGCCGGAGAAACGCCGCCGGATTGCGCAGGAAACTCTCGAGGTCTATGCGCCGATCGCTCATCGCCTCGGGATGAGCAAGATCCGCGCCGAACTGGAAGACCTCGCGTTCCAATATCTGGATCCGGAAAGTTACAACCGGCTGAAAGAGGAAGTCGAGAAACGCCGCGCCGCGACCGAAGCTTTCCTCGAGGAAGTGAGGACACAGATCACCGACCGTATGACCGATGAAGGAGTGCCGTTCATGCGGATCGAAGGGCGGATCAAACGCTTATACAGTATTCATCTCAAACTCAAGCGGCAGAAGATACCGGTCGATAAGGTATATGACCTGGCTGCGGTGCGGATCATCACGCGGGATTTGCGCGACTGTTATTACGCGCTCGGGGTGATGCACAAATATTGGAGGCCGTTTCAGGACCGGATCAAAGACTTCATCGCCAACCCGCGGGAGAACGGTTATCAATCGCTGCACACCTCGGTGATCGGCGATGAGGGGCATCACTTCGAAGTGCAGATCCGCACGGAGGAGATGCATCGCATTGCCGAAGAGGGGATTGCGGCGCACTGGAAGTACAAGGAAGGCGTCGGCGGGGATACGCACGAAGATGAGATGATGAAATGGCTGCGCCGCCTGGTCGAAGGGCAACAGGACACGACCGATGCGCGCGATTTCATCGATTCATTCAAACTCGATCTCTACCCGAAAGAGGTCTATGCGTTCAGCCCCAAGGGCCGGGTGATCCAACTGCAGCGCAATGCGACTCCGGTCGATTTCGCTTACGCTATCCACTCTGAAGTTGGCGATCAGTGTACGGGGGCGAAGGTCAACGGCCGCATAGTCCCGCTCAAGTATCAGATTCAGAATGGCGATGTGATCGAAGTCATCACCACTCCCGGTCATAAGCCCAGCCGCGATTGGCTCAACTTCGCCGTCACATCGCGGGCCCGGACCAAGATCAAGCACTGGATCGCCGAAAAGCAGCGATCTGAATCGATCGAGGTGGGGCGTAAGATATTCGAGAAAGAAGCCGCGCGTCTGCAGCTCAAGACGAAGCGCGTCCTGGAAGACCCGCAGATCGCACGGTTTCTCAGCGACAACGGCTACCCGAAGATAGAAGATATGTTTGCTGCGATCGGGTATGGGAAGCTGACCGCGCGCTCGGTTCTGGTCCGGTTAGTCCCGGAAGATGAATTGGCTCAGATAGATCAGGGCGGGACTTCGCGTCTGCAGCAGATGACGAAGGTGGTCAAGCGTGCGCTGCGCCTGGGGGATGACCGGATCGCGATCAAGGGCGTCGATGACGTCATGGTTTATCGCGCGCCGTGCTGCAATCCGATCCGCGGTGAGGAGATCACCGGATACATCACAAGGGGGAAAGGCGTCGCGGTGCATACCAAACGATGCAAGAATGTGGCGAATCTGCTCGTCAATCGCGAACGCATCATTGAAGTGACATGGATCGGCGAAAGCGGCAGCGAGCCCTATGCCGTGAAGCTCTCTGTCATCACCGAGGATCGGCAGGGACAGCTCGCAGCTCTGACGAACGCCATCGCGAATATCAAAACCAATATCCGCGACGCTCGCACCGATGACAACAGTTACACCGATGGCGTGCGAAGAATAGACCTCACCGTCGATATTACGGATTTGAAGCATCTGGAACGCGTGGCGAGCGCAATCAAAGGCGTCGAGGGTGTGATTGAAGTCGAGCGTCTCATCGCATATCCACAAGGAAATTGAACGAGGAAAACCAGAAATGATAGAAAGCATACGGACTGACCGGGCGCCGCAGGCCATCGGTCCCTATTCACAGGCCGTCAAGGCCAACGGGATGATCTTTGCTTCGGGGCAGATACCGCTCGATCCGGAGACGATGCAGATCATCGATGGGGATATCCGAGCACAGACCGAACGGGTGTTGGCCAACATCAGGGCTGTTCTGGAAGCGGCCGGCACCTCGCCCGACCGCGTAGTCAAGACAACGGTCTATCTGCTCGATATGAACGATTTCGCTGCCATGAATGACGTTTATTCGGCATTTTTCGCCTCCAATCGTCCGGCTCGCTCGACGGTGCAGGCCGCTCGTCTGCCTCGGGACGCTCGCGTCGAAATAGATGTCATCGCACTTGCGTGAGGACGAGGTTTAAAATATTGTGCCTTGGTTTTTACAGGATTCACCACAAAATTCACAGAATTTCACCAAAGGAAAAATGCTCTCTTCTGTGTCGATGGTCGGTTCGTCTGTGAATTTTGTGGTGAATCTCTCAAATTTCGATAAGGAGCTAATACACAGTGGGTAAGATACTGATTCCACATTTCTTAGTAGCGTTCGTGCTGGTTGTTTCATCTTGTAGCGGTGGAACGAGCAGCGGCGCGAGCGGCAGCGATGATGTCGCCGCCGTAGTCAATGGTACGAAAATCCTGGTGAAAGACGTCGACCGCGTGATCGCCCAGCAGTCTCGCGATCAGGAGAACCAGCTCTCACAGCTTCAGAAAGCGGCCTATCGCCTGCAGGCACTCGAGACGCTGATCAATCAGGAAGTGCTCTTTCAACGTGCGCAGGAAGATAAGATCGCACCGACCGATGACGAGATCAGACAATACATCCAGAGGTACAAACAGGATAATGGTTTTACCGAGGAGGCGTTCGCAAACGAGCTTAAACGGACCAACCAGACGGAAGATCAGTTCCGGGATTTCGTGAAGAAACAGCTCGCCATCCAGAAGCTATATGAGAAGTCCGACTCTCAGCTTAAAGTGCAGGACCGCGAGGTCGCTGAAGTTTTCAATACCAATCCGAAACAATTCTCGATTCAGCCTGGCGTCGCGGTCTCCGACATCATCATCGATCCGCGAGAGAATGGGATGAAGTTCGACGCACAGGGCGATGCCGCCGCCGAACAGCGGGTCCGCGAGATCCACACGCGGCTCAAGAACGGGTCTGATTTTGCCACCAACGCGCGACAGTTCTCAGAGCACCAGAGCGCCATGCAGAGCGGCGATCTGGGATTTCTGCCGCAGAGCGGATTTTCGAAATTGCCGGAGGTCATGGGATTGCCCGCTCAGCTCGGAGATAGATTGATGTCGATGAAAGAGGGTGACATAACCGAGCCGATCAGGGATACGCAAAGCCGCTGGCACATCTTCAAACTGACGGCCAAGCAGACCGAGAGCCGCGATCGTACCCTTGATGATCAGAGCGTGAGGAAGGAATCTCCGACGCCATCCTGGCGCAGCGCAAACAGGTAGTGGCTGCCGCGCTCCAGGCCAAGGCGCGCGACGATGCGGAGATCGAGAACTACCTGGCGGGAAAGATGCTCGAAAACCCCAACAGCTTTGGCGTCCTGCGCCCGGTACCCGCTGCGACCTCAGGCGAATCGCAACAAGCTTCACCAACGCCGGCGGCTTCGACAAACCCGTAATATCAGGGACTGAAAGAAGTCATATGAAAATAAGTGAGCCGGTCAATACCCAAGCGTTATTAAACGGGTCGAAGCTGACGCTCACCACAGTTGTAACGAATGAACCAGTTTAAGCTCCCGCAGGGCGGCGATATAACTGGCAGGGGGGTGAACCCCTGGAATGTCCACGAGCAAGCATCAAACTCTGAAAGGCGCAATAACCGCACTTTATTGCGGCTATTATCTTGCCAGCTGGCATGCTGATTAATTTGGCCGGGGAAATGACATAGGCAAGGTAGTAAAAGAGGGGGAAGCGAGTGGCGAATTTTCCAGGGTTTCACCCCTAACCGTTAAAAATGCGGCTTCATAGGAGCTCAAGACCGCATCACTGAATCCGAGCTATGCTTTTTCGTCTCAACGATGTGACCAAATCCTACGGCGCACAAGAGGTTTTGTGCGGCGTCGGTTTTCAGCTCAATCCCGGCGAGCACGTCGGATTGGTTGGCCGCAACGGTGCCGGCAAGACGACTATTCTCCGGCTGATCTCCGGATCCGAGACGGCAGATAGCGGTGTGGTCGATCGGCTGCGCGGACTTCGGACCGGCGTCCTCGCGCAACACGTCGACTTCGCCGGGCAGAAGACCGTAATGGATGCGGCATTGGAAGTCTTTGAAAAATTGCGGGCGCTCGAGGCTAAGATGCGCGAGCTGGAGCATCGCATGACGGAAAGCGCAGGCGAGGAGCTGGAGCGCGTCATGGATGCCTATAGCGAGGCCCAGCACGCCTACGAACACGACGGCGGTTTCAGCTATCACGCGCGCGCCGAATCGGTGCTGCTCGGCCTCGGTTTTACGAAAGATGAATTTGAGAAGTCCGCTGAGAGTCTCTCCGGCGGCGAGAAGAACCGGCTCGGGTTAGCCCGTCTATTGCTGCTCGAACCCGATATCTTATTACTCGATGAGCCGACCAACCACCTCGATGTCGAGGCGGTCGAGTGGCTCGAGGAGTTCCTCGCGGAATATCGATCGGCTTATCTGATCATCTCGCACGACCGGTTCTTTCTGGACCACACGGTGAATCGCGTGCTCGATCTGGAAAATGGCAGAGTCGAAAGTTACCGGGGAAACTACAGCGATTATCTGGTGGAAAAAGAAGAGCGGCGCGAGCAGCAATTGAAGGCCTACGAGCAGCAGCAGGAGCTCATCGCGAAGACGGAGGAGTTCATTCGCCGAAACCTGGCGGGCCAGAAGACCAAACAAGCCAAATCGCGGCGGAACATGCTGGAACGGATGGAGCGCGTCGATAACGTCAACAGCCTGGATGCCGCGAATTTCAAGCTCAAGCCGGCGGCGCGCACCGGCGATCAGGTGCTGGTCCTCGAAAAGTTAGCGATAGGATTCCCATCCCGTACTCTCGCACGGAACCTCTCGTTGATGCTCCGGCGGGGCGAGCGATTGGGCATCATCGGCGGCAATGGTACGGGGAAGACGACACTACTGCGAACGGTTCTGGGCGAGCACAGCGCGCTCGATGGCGAAGCGCGTTGGGGCTCCGGCGTCAATATTGGTTATTACGATCAAAGGCTCTTATGCATCGATGAACGGAACACAGTCATCGATGAGCTGCGCACAGTCGCATCGTCTTCCGTCACCGACGGCGAGCTGCGCGGTTTCCTCGGAAGATTCCTATTTACGGGAGATGACGCGTTCAAGCCGGTGTCTGCATTATCGGGAGGGGAGAAAGGGAGGCTCTCGCTCGCGAAGCTCATCTATTCGCATGCCAACGTCCTGGTGCTGGACGAGCCGACGAACCACCTCGACATCTCATCACGCGAGGCCCTCGAATCCGCGTTGAACGAATATGGCGGCACGATCATCACAGTCTCGCACGATCGCTATTTCCTCGACCGCGTTGCTACGCAGATTCTTTTCTTCGGGGATAAAGGGGTCGAACACTTCGACGGAAGTTACAGCGAGTTTTATCGGGCTCATCATCAGGTTCTCGCTGAAAAGCAGGCGAGGGAACTCGAGGCGCAAAAAAACGTGCGCGCCACTCGGAAATCTCAGGCGGTGACGAAGAAAGCCAAACGTAAGGAGCCGGCCGCAGAGGAGATCGAAGCGGAGATTCAATCTGTGGAAGCGGAACAACAGGAGATCGTCGCGCTGCTCTCTTCAGAAGAAGTTGCTCGCGACAGGGATCGGTTGTTTGAGTTGAGTGAAAAATATCAAGCTCTTGATGATCGCCTCAAGGAACTCTATGAGAGTTGGGATGCCGCGCTCAAGGCGGATAAGGTTTGACGTAACCCGGCGACGAAGAAGGGACATCTGACCGATCAGCTCGATGTTCTTCGAGCGATAAATGCATCCCGTTACCTGAAAGTGCATGGCATTGAATTAAGGGTCGATTACATCAAGGGCCTAATTAATAATAGCCAGGGGTTACGCGCTGCCGCTCCACCCATGGCTATTTTATTCCGCGCCTTCGTCGCTTAATTCAAGGGACCGGATCCGGCGTATTACCTCAGCGAACTGATCTCCTCGAAATACTTGACGAACATCTTGATACCGCCCGATGCCTGCCGCCAGTCATAATTTTCATTCTTCGCGTGATAACCATGCTCGGGCAGGCTCAGGCCCAGGAAGATGATCGGGGCTTTGATCTGTTTCTGCAGCGTGACGACCGCGCCGATAGACCCGCCCTCTCGTGTGAATGCTGGCTCTTTTCCGAATGCGAATTTCATCGCCGTGCTCGCGGCATCGGCGAAGGGGCCGGAGAAATCGCCGAGAAACGGTTCGAGCGCCTGGATCGGTTCAACCTTCACATCCGGATTGATCTTCTTGACGAAATCTTTTACCAGCTTCGCGATCTTGGTCGCTTTCTGGCCGGGCACGAGCCGCGTGCTGATCTTCGCTTCGGCATGGTAGGGCACGATGGTTTTGACTCCGGGACCGTTATAACCGCCGGTGATGCCGTGAACTTCGAAGGTCGGCAACGCCATAAACGCCTTGAGAACTTCGGCCTCCGTCTTCAAATGCGGCCTTATCGATTTGAGTTCGTGCGCTTTCTGATACCCCTTGGTCGTGAAACCGGAATTAACGAAACTGGCGACCTCCGACTTCGTCGCGGGATTGACGTCATCATAGAAACCCGGGATTTTTACTCTACCCGTCCGGGCGTCATAGCACTGGCTGATGACCTGTGCCAGTTCGCCGATCGGGTTGCGCGCGACGCCGCCGACCAGCCCCGAATGCACGTCTTTAGCGTGCGTCTCTAGCTTGAAGAGAAACGCTTGCAGACCGCGTAAGCCGTAAGGTACCGCCGGCTGCTTGCGCGAGATCCAGATCGTGTCCGAAACCAGAAATGAATCGGTCGCCAAACGGCCCTTGTGCTTTTTGACGAAATATTCGAAGTTGGGACTGCCGATTTCCTCTTCGAGCTCCCAGATGAATTTGAAGTTGAGCGGCAGATTGTTATCCACCGCGTAGCGAACTGCTAGCATGGCGGTCAACGCCGGGCCTTTGTCGTCCGTCGTGCCTCGTCCTTCGTAGCGGCCGTTATCCTTGAAGAAGGTGAACGGCGCCTTATTCCATTCGGAAGGGTCGGCCGGCTGAACGTCGAGGTGGTTGTAAATCGTAACAGTCGGATTTTTAGGATCGGTAATGAGTGATCCGAAGACTACCGGATTGCCGGGAGTCGATACGGCCTCGGCCTCCGCGCCCATGTCGCGCAGATATTGCATCGCCACCTCGCCGCATCCCGTGATATCGGGTTTATGTGAAGGATCGCTGCTGACGCTGGGAAGTTCGACGAGCTCCGCCAGCTTGTCTTCGAATTCAACGCGCGCGTTTTTGATATAGGTGTCGATGTTTTTATAAAGTCCGTTGTTTTTCATATTTATTTTCTCAATTTTATTTCTTGAATTTATTTTGAGCGAGAAGATACACCACAAAAGTCACAAAAATACAAAAAACACAAATTTAGCCTCGATTTTTGTGTCGATCGTCTCCCGGTATTTCGTGGTGGATTACTCTGAGGTTATTTATAGAACCGAACATTATCCAACTCCAGCCATACAAACGAGCCGGCGGGTCGCGCGACCTCGAAGCTGAGCATCAGCAGATCATCGCCCGTCCATTTCACCGCCATACTCGACCCTGCTTGCGTGAGCGATGAAAAATCTATGCTCACCGTCTTCCATTGCGAATCGGCCTGGAAGGGTGCTTGAAAGTAGCCGGAGTCGCGGACGCCGTATGTCGGCACTATCAATCGATAAGCGCCATCTCCGCGCGCATCGAAACGCAGACCGCGGAATTCGCGGGCATCGACCGGCTCGATAGCCCCGCGGCTCAGTGGAACAGTGATGCGGATGAATGGCCTGTCTTTCTCCGACATTTTGCCGGCGATCGAGAGTGCGTTTTTCCCAGCTTCTCGAACGATCCTGCCATAGACCATGGACGACGGGTCGACGCCGGCATCGGTCGAGTTGACCCAGAGAGTGTCCAGACGGCTGCGATCGGGCGAACCGTTGCCCCCCGGACTCTCGAAATCGTCGATCAGTTCACGCGCTTTGACCGCCGGAATGGCAGTTACCGCCGGCGACGCAATCTCACGCGCCAGCTTTTCG
This sequence comes from uncultured Acidobacteriota bacterium, assembly GCA_963796275.1. Taxonomy (GTDB): domain Bacteria; phylum Acidobacteriota; class Blastocatellia; order RBC074; family RBC074; genus JAKEHZ01. The sequence goes on from CAWCKY010000006.1 coordinate 1,579,722, forward strand.
CGATCGATCTCCCGCCCGCCGATGAAGACGCGCTGGATTCTCTCGATGTCGCGTATGTTATTGTGGGGCTCACCCTCTACGAGTACCAGATCGGCGAGATTTCCCGCGACAATCGAACCGCGCTCGTGGGCGACCTTGATTGCTCGCGCCGCGTTGCCGGTCGCCGCCGTGATCGCTTCCAGTGGCGTTAACCCGCCGGCGACGAGCAATTGCAGTTCGCGCAGCGTAGCCCAGCCATGACGAGTCCCGGTCACGCCGGCATCGGTCCCCACTCCGAAATTTATCCCGCCCTGGCGGAGGGCAGCTGTGTTCTCCTGCAGTATTTGCCAGCGCCGAGCCCGTGCAGATCGATCGGAGATCGCATCGGCGGCCGTTGCAGATATAACTTCCGGAATCGGAAGAGGCGTAAGCGGCGGCTGAATCGCTGACAGCACGGAAGGAGCGAGTACCGATTCGAGCAGCGGCGTGAGGATAGCCCTGCTGCGGGGTTCGTATACGGCGAGCGTAGGCGCGTATGTCGTCCCCTTCTCCTTCATCAGTTTGATTACTTCATCGTCAACCGCTGCATCCCCGATGCCGTGAGCGATCACATCGACGCCTGAGCGCGCAGCGATCTTCGCTTTGTCCCGCGTAACCGTATGAGTTAAGACCTGGAGACCGTGCTTATGCGCCTCGTCGACGAGGGCTCTCAGCGTCTCTTCGTTCATGTCCGTCATATCCGGCGCGGTCCCGTAACGCCAGCCGTCAGTGAATACTTTAATGACATCCGGTTGATAGGGTAGTACGCGGCGCACGGCCGCTCGCGCTTCGCGAGGCGTCGATACTGCGAGCGAGAAGAAATCGCCGCGGCCTCCCTCCGCGCCGTGGCCGCCCGGCGTCGTTATGCGAGCTGCCAGACTTATGTGGGGCGACTCTACCACCCCATTCCTGATCAACCGTCGCATCGGCTCGAACGTCTCAGCATAAGTGCCGAAATCGACGACAGAAGTTATGCCGCAATACAGGTACGCTTTGAGATTTTTCGGCCAGTCACCGGCTACTCCGCTCGCCGTCGCGTAAGGCAGGTGCGTGTGAAGGTCGAACAGCCCGGGCAACAGCGTCTGCCCGTCGGCTTTGATTACGCGTGCGCCAGCGGGAATTTCAACTTTTGGTGCGACCGTTTCGATCCGGTCGCCGCGAATGACTACCGCGGCGGGCACGGGCTTCGAACCAATGCCGTCGATGACAGTTGCCCCCGTGATGATAGTGACGTTGCGGGCGGGAGATGAGTTTTGTTGGCGACTATCGGAGGAATATGCGGAATATGCGGAATATAAGGTCGTGCTGAATATGACCCCCGGTAAGAGAAATATGATGTGAAAACAAAAAAGGCAGATAGTGGCAGAAACGATAAATGAATTTTTGCCAGGTTTACCCCGATTGCCCCGATTTGCCCCGTATACCGGGGTTGACGATTTTCGCCTTTATTAGTTCCATTCTCGTTCGCCTGATAGGTTAGGAGCGGGGCAGGAAACTCATGCAGACAAATTTGAGAGTAGCCTCGCCGATCTGAATAAGATCGCCATTAGACAGTAAATAGGGTTCCTGCGGCGTCAATCGCATGCTGCCGTTGATTAACGTTCCGTTGGCGCTGCCCAGGTCCTCGACGAAGTAGAGGTGGCCGCGCACAGTAATTCGGGCATGACGACGTGAAACACGCGAAGCCGGGTCGTATTTGGTCAGATCGACCTCTGGCCGTATGCCGCGGTGTGGATCAATGCGACCGATTATCATCTCACCATCCGACGCGAGGGGGAAATTTTCCTCGCTTTCGGCGGTAAGGATGAGGAGTTTAGTGGACCCGAACTCGGTGGTCGGCGGGCGATCGCCGAAGTAGATGCGATAGAGATCGCTTGGAGTCATTTGATGCCCGCAGTGATGGCAGGATGCAATCGAAGGACTCAAGGAATTGCCAACCTGTGTGGCATAGAGTTCGTTCTCGCGCACCAGGGTATCGAGAAATATCTCGCGCTCCGTTTCGGTCAACGCATCCCAATCCCCTCCTCGATCAGCGCATAAGCGGCGCACTTGCGCCACGGCGTAATCGAGACGCGCATTGCGTTGCAAGTGATCATCTTCGGTAAGCAACACCAGCAGTAGTTGCTTGTGCTCATCCGAGAGCTGATCGATCCAATCTCTCAATTTTTGTTCGACAGATGAAGAGTCTGACATTCAGCTTCCTTCACTGTAATGCTCGTTGTGAGAGCAGATACCATGGGAGTGTATAGTTTTTTTTGCCTTCAGTGACAACCTCAATGATTCACAGGAGAGAATTCTATCTTGTTTTGTAAATATCGACAAAATAATTAGATAAAATTTTGGGAGAGTAGGGATCGGTTGCCAATTCGGCCATGAGAATCGCCGGGGCTGAAAATGTATGACAGAAATGAGGAAATGGCCAGCGATTGACAGCAGATTAATTTTTTTATCCTTGGTACCAGGCACAAAATTCCACGTCTTATATGTACGGATGAAATGAGTGAATGCGCGCATTCGATACCGGCAGTCCCGATTCTTTACGTCCGTTTCAAGTCTAACTCCTCACCAGTCATAGAGTTATCGTGGCTGGTCCGGTTGGCTTTTGGGTTTCCATGGCTGCATCAACTTGTCTTACGAAACCGGCAAGTATTGCTGCAGATTTCTCTCGTCAATTTCTCATATCGTTGATTAAGGAGGCGCCTCTTGGATCGCAGAGTTAATACGGCAATCCAATTTCTGTCCGATGCCATAACTGATGCTGTTATTGGTAATTTACCAGCCGGATCAGGTCACGATGAATGTGAGATAAAAGATAGATTGTCGCTGGATAAGCTGGCACGATCTGTGAATCTATCCCGGTCGCGGTTGCGAGCCCTGTTCAAATCTGGAACTGGAATGACTCCGGCGCAATACATAAAGCGCCTCAAAATAGAGAAAGCGAAGGAACTGGCGGAAAAAAGCAATATGACCATGGGGCAGATTTTAGCGAGTTTAGGAGTCCGTGACGAAAGCCACTTTCGGCGTGACTTCAAGAAAGCCATAGGTATTACTCTCAAAGAGTGCAGAGACCTCCATTACCAGCAGCCCAAAGAACCGCTTAGTCAAAGATTCCAGTTTTTATCAAGTGTACAGTCAAATCGGCCCGCAAATAGTCAAAACGGCCAGTGAATAGTCATTTAGGCTCTGTTTATTACTATGAGATATCGATAACTTAAGCTGACTAATCCGAGTGGTTGATATTTAGTCGTTGGCCGGATTTGTTGTATCCATCTGTCTTCCAAAGGGAGGGTTCATATAGTGAAAAGAAATCTTCTGTTTTTATGCATGTTTGCCATGTGGTGTTTCGCCGTCTTGGGTTCGGGGAAAATTTTCACTAACAGCAGCGCGCAACAAGCCGACATTGAACTTTCGCTGGCTCCTTTGTCGATTCCCGACAATACGATCGGAATCCGTGTGCGAGGGGCGAGTAAGAACGGCAAGCGTCTGGTCTTCGAATCGGAGAACAATTTTAACGGCGGCAATCCCGATCGAAACCCCGAGATTTTTGTTTTTGATGTCGATTCACAAAGTATAATTCAGATAACCAACTCCCAGAATGGGACAACCCCAATAGTTTTTGTCAAAAACCTTACGCCATCGATCAGCGGTGATGGAACCAAGATCGTCTTCTCTTCCAATGCGCCTTTGGGCGATATGCTTGACACTGATCACAATTATGAAATGTATTTGGCCAATCTGCCGCCCGGCGCGACGACGGCGACGATTAGTCGCCTGACCAAGACCGATCCGGACTTTTTTTGTGGCAACGTGGGTCCAAGCGTCAATGATGACGGCAGTATGATCGTTTTCGTATCGAGATGTAAGTCCTTCAATGAGACCAATGTTGCAGGGTCATTCACTCCCGATAATCCTGAGGGTAACCCTGAGATTATGGCGCTTCGGCTGGATCCTGGGCAAACGCGATATCGATATATTCAGGTGACGGGTACGCAAAATTATAATCAGTGCGGGGCTACGTGTTCCAGCCATACTCCGAGAGTCAGCGGCAATGGGATGGTGGTGGCGTTTCTCTCTTACGGGGATTTTGAGGGCAGAAACGGCGATGCGAACGGGGATTTTGAAAATGAAGAGATTTTCCTGAGCAGGTATGATCTTGGGAGTAGTAGATTCGCTAACATCATACAGGTCACCGATACCATTGAAAACAACGGTGTGGGGGGAATCGTTCCGATCTTCGATGTAATGACGGGAAAATTCCGAGTAGATAATAATAGGGCGAGGGGAAACCTGTTTCAGTGGATTATGAATCCGCTGAGCAATGATGGGAGGTGGCTCGTGATGGAGTCGGCGGGAAACTATGATGGGATCAATCACAACAAGGCGCGGAACGTCTGGCTTTTCGATACAGTCAACCGCTCTTTTATTAGGCTTACCAATCAGATGGCCTCTCCTGTGCCGACCCAGGATGAACTGCGGCAACTCGACTATTTCTTCTTTCCCAGCATCAATGCGGCGGGAACATTCATCACTTTCAGCTCGTCGCTCAATCTCACATCGCAGAACCCCGATGGCAGCAAAGAGGTTTTCAGGTACGAGATTAACCATGGGAGTCTCCGGCAGCTTACGTTCACCCAGCCTTCGTCCTTCTACGACGATGAGCGTGACAACTACACATCATCATTTCTCTCTGCCAATGGCGATATCGTGTCATTCAATTATCTGACGCAATCGCTGCAGCCCAACGCAGAGAACGTGATTGGCCTTTTCCAGATGATCATCCGCCCGGTCACGAGGAGCTCTCCGGGGGCCCGTATCGTTAATGGCGCGAGCTTCGATCCGGCACAGGTCGCGCGGGGCTCGCTGAGCACAGTCCAGGGCAATGAGCTGGCCAATTCGACTCCATCGGTCCCTGCCAGTCCGCCGTTTATCGTGGATGGCGTATCGGTCTCAGTGGGAGGGATCGCGGCGCGGATTACCTATGTCTCGCCGGGACGTGTCAATTTCGTCGTCCCGAATGAAATTGCGACTGGTGATGCGGTTGCTTTCTCAGTCAACAACAACGGAGTGCAGTCGGCCGGGACGATCAAGATCGTCGATGCCGCGCCTGGCATCTATAGCGTCGACGGGAGCGGGACAGGAATGCCGACTGCCACCTGTTTAAGCAAATTCCAGGGCTTTCATGACATTTATTACGACCCTCCGTGCGTAGCGAGTGGGGCCAATCTGGACAGTATTCTATTCTTCTTTGGGACAGGGTGGCGCAATGCGCTGGGAACCCAGGTCAAGCTCAACGGTATGACACTGACGCCGGTCTACAGCGGGGCTGCAGGCGGGGGAGATCGGAGAGATCAGATCAACCTGGTAGTGCCTTCCAACCTTGCCGGGTTGACCGATGCCGATATCTCGGTGGTGGCATCAGGGATCAATCTTGAGAGTAATAAATTGAAGGTCTCATTCCAGGAAATCTCGACGGCCCTTCTCCTCTTGGATAGCAGCAGATGTTTAACTAAGAGGCCCGGGATGCCTGATGAGTACTCATATCCACCGTGTACGGTGAGCAGCGACACAACAACCGGGATTCTGGTCCTTTATGGCACCGTGTTTAGCAATGCGCCAAGTCTGCAGGTCAAGTTTGAAGAAGTGACATTGAGTCCGGTATACAGCGGACCGTCGGGGAATAATCCAGCGATAGATCAGATGAACATCCCGCTGCCACCGAGTCTTGCCGGCAGGACGGGCCATATCTCAGTGATAATTCCCGGCACCGGCGTCGAGAGCAATAAGGTGAGCATCTCATTCCAGCCGCTTCCGTGAGATGGCCATCTGAGATTTGAGATTTAATATTCGTCCTTAATACAAATTTCAAATTTCAAAATTTCAAAATCTCTGTGGCCGAGCCTGATTACTGATCACAGCAATATCGTGGTTGGGATTGTTAATAGTCGATTTCGATTATAGATGACCGTCCCAGTTTTGTCTCCAGTCGGTCATCAGGAGGTTGAATCTATGTCTCGCCTGCTTGCGAAGTCCTCTCTCTTCTTGGCTCATTCCATTCACTCAGCTCTTTCCGCGTGTGGAACTCTGCGTGCCGCATTCCGGCAGACAGGAGGCTGTCTGTCGTCACTCTTGCGCGCGCTCATGTTACGACGCGAGCCCGAGAGACGGCGATTCGCCCCTTCCGCCATCCATCGTTTCGTCTGCGCCGCGATGGTGATAGTGATGCCTGCCCAGATGGTACTAGCTTCGCCTCAGATTACTCACGCCCTGGCGGAGGGCGTCCGGGTGAGATCGATCAATTCGTGGCAGAGGGCGGAGCACTGGTGGGGCGCGAGCGGGTGGGGGGCGAGCTCGGCGCTCTTCGTGCGAGAGAACCTTCCCTTCCTGGGCTCCGCCAAGCCGCAGAGGAAGGGAGGGGATGGGAGAGGGGCGCCGGCGGGAGAGCGGATGCCGCAGCCGAGACCGCAGGAGACGCAGGCAGAGCGCCAAGCGCGTGTGGCGCGTGTGGAGGTGATACCTGCAGAGGCCGCCGTCAGACCCGATCAGGAGGTGGAGTTCATCGTCATCGGATATGATAGCGATGGTGCGCCGGTCAGCAGCTTGCCGTTTGAGCTGAGCGGAGAGGATGAGAAGACCGGCGAGAGTGTGGCGGTGGGGGGGAAGGGGAAGTTTGCCGCCTCCCGAGAGGGAGATTACCGGGTGAAGGTCAATGCGTTGGGCCATCGGGCCGAAGCCAGGGTGAAGGTGAATACTGCCCCGGGGGCGCTGAGTGACAGACCGGTGGTTCCCTATACCTTTTCATCGCGCGACCTGCCACAGGCACCGCGATCCAGTTCGTCGGTTACGCCCGGGAACCGGCGCCCCGGCAAGCAGAAGGGAAATATCGTAGGAGGATTGGCTTCGAGGTACGCGGCGAGCGGGACGAAGCTGATGGCGGCGATCGCGCAGAGCCAGGGAGACCTCTATGGGTGGAACGACGGCAACGCGACGACGGCGGATGATCCCGGATCGGGGCGAGGCATGCCGACCGGAGAGCCGCCCGATGGTGGAGCGGGCAGCGCCAATTTCCAGTTCACCGCGCCGGTGCTGGCAGTGGAGGGGCGAGGTCTTGACCTGGATCTGGGGATGTACTACAACGCGCGCGTCTGGCATAAGGCGGGCCCCGTGATCACCTACAACATCGATAACGAACAAGTGCCCGGCTGGCGGTTCGGCTTGAGTAAGATAGTGGGAATGGGCGAGCAGAGCGGATTTATGATCATGGAAGCCAACGGGACGCGGCGGTCATACACGTGTACGATCACGCCGCAGCAGCCGATCGGATTCGCAGACTGCAAGACCACCGACGGTTCATTCATCGACTACCACGTGGAGGCGTCTTACCCTGGAGGAAAGCCGATCTCGGCGCGGATGGCGCTGTCCAACGGGACGGTGATCACGATGGACACGGCCAACCCATATGGGTCTGGTCCGAATGCGGTCTACCCGCAGAATATTCAGGATAGTCACGGGAATCGGATAAATATCGCGTATGCGCCCCACTCATTCCCCTATGGAGGGGAGCCGAAGATTCGCTACATCATCGACACGATGGGGAAGGTGATCGAGTTCTATTATAACGCCGATCACCTGCCGGTAGCGGTGACGGCGCCCGGGTTGGACGGGACGAGGCGGACGATGGTGCGGATCACCTACGATTGGATAAATAAAAGCAGCCTGGGAACATTCACAAACATGGTTCCGCTGATCCGTAATACTTCATATCCACGTGTGAAGGCGATCTATTATCCGGAAAGCAAGACGGGGTGGTGGTTCGGGGATTCCTATTCGGTCTATGGGATGCTGGCGAAGGTAGTCAATCAGCGGGGAATGAGCTTTAGTGGGGCGTCGCTGCCGGCCGATTCGTTACAACCGGCAGATATGGGAACGATCACGCCTGGAGTGATGACGCACCAGTTGGTCTATGACTATCCGATGGTATCGAGCGGATTGAGGGATGAGCCGAGATATCAGACAATGACCGAGACGTGGGCGTATATGGATGAGGCGCCGGCGGTGACGCGATATCTGGTGCAGGAGGATGCGACGCCGCGGCGAACGGAGATGACGCGGCCTGACGGGGTGAAGATGGTGATGCTGTCGCATAACGCGCCGGGAGATTTCAAGGATGGTCGTGTATATCAGAACGAGACCTTCAGCCCGCAGGGAGCGCTGCTGAGCCGGTCATACATCGAATGGGAGGAGGGGAACTGTCCGCAGCCGGGGCAGGCGCCTGGACCATACGAGTATTGTGCGCCGCGAGTGAGCCGGATAGAGACGACTGATGAACTGGGCCAGACGACGGGCAAAGAATACAGCTATGGGTCGCACTTCAACCAGGTGGGGGAGACGCGCCTCTATGGGTATGGGTATAAATTTGATGGGACGAAGACGTTGCTGCGGAAGACGAAGACTGAGTATATGAATGATGGGAAGTATATCGATTATCGGCAACGAGCGTATGGGAGCCACATCTACAATCTGGTGAAGGCGAGCGAGGTATATGGGGCAGATGGGACGACGCGGTTGGCGCGCACTGAGTATTCCTATGATGAAAACACAGGGACAGGGGGATTGAAAGATGCGCCTGAGATAACGACAGATGGGTATAACAGTTACTTCAACCCGCATAGTACCCCGGGAAACATCGATACGTGGAATCGGGGAGATGTCACGAGTGTCAAACGATACGCGAAGGCGGCGACGCTGGAGGGTGCGATCACCGGGACGATGGATTACGACACCACGGGGAACGTGGTGAAGGTGGTGCCGCAATGCTGCGGTCAGACGATGATCGAATACACGTTAAACACGCAATACTCGTGGCCGGAATCGGTGACCAGCGGATCGGTGACTGAGACGACGAAACAGAATAAGACATTCGCGACCTATGATTTCGGCACTGGGCTGTTGAAGAATGAGACCGATGCGAATGGACGGATATCGCAATATGAATACATCCCCGGAACGACACGCCCATTAAAAGAGATAGGGCCGACCGGGGCCTACACCTATCACGAGTACGATGATGCGGGGCTGAAGGTGATGGACTTCGTCTACAGGGCTGGGGAGAGCGAGGGGGATTTCTCTTCGCGCAGCGATAAATACCTGAATGGGCAGGGCCAGGTGCGCTTGGCGATCGGGTATGGGAAGGATGACGTGCAGGATCAGGTGGCGAGCCGATATGACCAGATGGGAAGAATGAAGCAGCAGAGCCGGCCGTACCGCGATGGGGAGACGCCGCAATGGAGCACGGTGACCTATGATGACCTGGATCGGCCGATGAAGACGACCTCGCCTGACTTGAGCGAAATGACGAGAGCGTACAACGAGGAGGTGGAGCCTGAAGGGGCATTGGGGCAGGCGGGGCAGACGGTGCGAGTGAGGGACGCGTGGGGGCGAGAGCACTGGGCGCGCAGAGACGCGCTGAGGAGGCTGGTGGAGGTCATCGAACCGAATCCGGATGGGGACGGAAGTGTGGGGACAGGCGGGCTGATCACGACCTACAGTTACGATGAGCTGGATCGGTTGATTGAGGTGAGGCAGGGAAACCAGAGGCGGAGATTCAGGTATAACTCGTTTGGACAGGTAACGCATCAGAAATTGGCGGAACAGGCTGGGACGCTCAATGACCAGGGGGAGTATGTTGAGATGGGGGGGCAGTGGAGCAGTGTCTTCAAATACGACCCACGGACGACCCTGATGACAGAGAGCGTGGATGCGCGTGGGGTGAAGACGGTCTTTGAATACAACGACGATCCGCTCTACCGGGTGCAGACGCTGAGATATGACAAGAGCGGAGTGCCTGCGAGTCTGGCGGGGACGATACTGGATGCGGCGAGTGTGGATTACTTCTATATGACGACAGGAGACGTGACGCGGCTGCGGAGTATGGAAGTGGCTTCAGGGATGGGCAACGAGACGATGAGCTACGACAGCGAGGGAAGGCCGAGCGAGGTGGTGCGGACCTTTGCGGGACGTGGGGACTATCCGCTGGTGATGAACTATGAGTGGGATGAGCTGGGTCGGCTGAAAGCGATGACCTATCCGAATCAGTACGGAGCTGGAGATATCCGCAAGAAGGTGGAATACACCTATGACAGCGCGAGCCGGGTCGAGAGTATGAAGTTCGGGGGAGTGTCCTTCGCCGCCAACCCGGTCTACAACGCAGCGGACCAGACGACGTCGTTGAAGGTTGGTAGCCAGACCGTCGAGAACTATGGCTATGACCTGCAGACGGGACTTCTGACGACACAGCAAGTCGTGCGCGGCGGGACGGATAAATTGGTAGATCTGAAGTACAACTACACGCTGACCAATGATGCGAACAACAGCGGAGCGAAGACGGGGCAACTGACGGGGATCACGGATCTGAAGAACCCGGCGCGCAACCGGATACATAAATACGACAATCTAGGAAGATTGAAGATGGTCCAGGGAGGAGCCAATGCGTTCACGAGCCCGGACTGGAGTCAGAGCTACAGATATGATCGGTTTGGGAACAAGTTGGGAGTGACGAAGAATGGTAACTCGCCGCAGATACCGCTGGATGGGATGGGGAGTGTGAGCGTCAACCCACTAAACAACCGGATCACGAGCGCGGGGTTTGCGTATAACGATACGGGAGATCAGACGAGTGCGGTGATCGACGAAAGCGGGACGCAGCAGCAGAGTCAGTATGATGCGGCAGGGAGGCTGGTGAAGGTGCTGGACGGGAGCGGGACGACGGTGCTGGCGAGCTATAGCTACGGAGCGGGCAACCAGCGGCTGATGAGCGTCGAGGGCGGAGTGACGAGGTATTTCGCGTGGGGAGGAGAAGGGATATTGAGCGAGTACGAGGCAGTGGGAGCGAGCGGGTTGAAGTGGAAGACGAGTTACGTCTATCTGAGCGGGCAGCTCATGGCGACGACGAGTGGGAGCGATGGGAGTGAGACGCGATTCCATCACCCGAATCGATTGGGTGGCACGAGGCTGGTGACCGATGCGGCGAATGGGGAGATAGTGGCGGAGCAGTTGAGCTTGCCATACGGGACGATGCAGCCGTATGGGGCGTATGGCGGAGACAACTCGTATCAGCACCCGACCAAGAGCAATCCGTCGAGGAAGCGGTTCACGAGCTATGATCTGGACGATGCGACTGGAATGCATTATGCGGTGAATCGGTATTACAGCAGCCGGCAGGGGCGATTCACGCAGGTCGATCCGATAGTGATGGGATCGGTGGAGTTGGCGAATCCGCAGAGTTTGAACCTGTATGCGTATGTGGAGGGCGATCCGGTAAACAGTAGAGATCCGTTGGGGCTTGATGGTCTGTCCTTTTCTTTCGGAGGACCCTATCCGACAGGTGGAGGAGGTGGTGGCTGGTGGAATAGCTTGTTATCGTTTGGGCCGTTTACCTTCAGTTTCGGGTTTGGCAGTGGATTTGGGGGCCCATTCATTCCATGGTTCCCACTTCCCATGAACAGGATGCTGTTGCTGCAGCAACAACTCGGGATACAGCCAACATACGTGGCGAAGCCACAGGAGCCCAAACCACTACTGCCGCTGCTACAGGAGCCACCTACGGCTCAACCTTTTGTGAGCAAGAGCCCCTCGATCTCTGAAAGCGATTTCTATTACAACGAGGAGTATGGTGCGACTTTAAGAATTGGACAAGCATCAGAATCCAAAGCAAGCGCTGATGGTTTTTTTGCCAATGTTAGGAAGTGGCTTCCTGGAAGTTTTGGCTTGAGTATTGATGCCGCAGCTAATGCTGGTATGGGCATGGGATATAATGCTGTTGGTTCGGCAGGGATTGGCACATTTTCTGGGCGCCCATTTTTCGGATTGCCAAATGGAGCATTTGCTAGCGGTGGCGTTTCTGGATATGGAACTAATCACCCATTCAGTTATCCACAGGAAGTGCCGGACAAGATTGGGGGACTTCAAGTTCCCAATATATCGGTTTTTGGTTATGCTGGGGTCGGTATTGGTGGGTGGCTCAGCAATGCTCGAACCCCATATGACCTGACAAAAACAGTTAACACAATCTCTATAAATTTCGGAATACCATGGGTCGCAGACTTGCAGGGCGGATTTTCGCTGTCTTATGGTAATGGAATATATCAACTTACTATTGACCCTCCAACCGGTATTCCTTTCACGGGGATCGGAGGTGGTATGGGCATTATCAAGCAAACGACTGCCACTAAGGGATGGTGATTTGTAATGTTGTCGGATGAGATGTTGATATGAATATCTGGCAATTCCCTGATTAATTTCGCATAGATTTCAGGGCCTCAATCTGAGTTGCTCTATCATTCAAGGTCGTTAGCAGGCTGGTGCAGAAGATGAGATAATCGAGTAGAACGCACTATAGATGATATGAAAACATGGTGCTGGCGCCCAGTTCGGCTAGTAACACTGATTTGAACGTTTCCTTGATAGACTAGAGACTATCTGGCCCTTCAAGGAAGCGTCTTGACCTTCATATATCTTCTTCGTTATTTTAAGATTGCAGAGTAAATGGATTGTATATTTCAAATTGTTACTTTTGTCATTCAGCTTATGGGCTTTGCCCTATTCATTTTCGTATTTATTTGGCTCTTTGCTCGCCCACTTCTCTATAGTTATCAAATATCCCACAGTGGTATAGACATTATGTTTATGTACGTATATAAAATGTATTATATTAATTTCGATGACATCGTAAATATCCGAGTTGAGAACTATCTATCCGCATTAAGGAATTTCAATAGCATTAGCAATATCCGCAAAACGAAAAACCTGTTAGATACATTTTACCCGAAGCGAGTGATGGTAATCACCACAAGCGGAAAGATACAGAATTGGATATTATCCACGACTCCTCTTGAGTACATTAGCAATAATGTAAAGATAAGTATTGAGTACAAATGATCATCAGAGTTGAGGCTAAAATCAATAAGTTAATACATAGACATAAAAACCGAGTCAATATTTCACCTATAATGTTGCTCGTTTTAGCGGTTGTATCCTGCTCTTCTTTGCAAAGCCCTGAGTTAGCCAACATTGCGATTCAGGATTTCCATAAAAAATATAATAACGAACAGTACAAAGAAATTTACAATCAATCGGATGAAAGCTTCAAACAAACTGTGCCAGAGGGAGAAGCCATAGTATTTTTTACCAAGCTTGGTGAAAAGCTGGGAAAAGTTGGAAACACCAAGCCGATTAAGCAGGGTATAAGCGTAACATCAATGGGAACTATGGTAACCATAAGTAATGATACGGAGTTCTCAAGAGGAAAGGCGCAAGAAAGATTTGTATTTATCATTAAAGATAGTGTTATTAAGCTGATGGATTATAAAGTAGATTCGCCCTTATTGCTCTCGCGATAATGCGGAACCAATCGATTCCAAATCCCATTCTCACCGCCAATTCGTTCGGAGATCCGCGACAAGCCATGTTCCCAATACATATTTTCAGCTCATGCGCTTAACCTGACGGTAAGGTCTTCGTTTTTTCTTCAGCCACCAGACCACAATTTGAAGAGATGATGCTGAATCCGAGGCTACAGCGGGGCGTTTGGGAACCACCCTATGATAGATCAGATGAACATCCCCCTGCCTGGGATATTTGCCGGTAGGACGTGTCAGGCCTCAGTGAGAATTCCCGGCACCAGTGTTCGAGAGCGACAGGATGCCGATCTCATTGCTGCCGCTTCCGTGAGACAGCCACAGAGGCGCATCCGAAAATCTTAAATTTCCGGATTTTATCAAAGCGGGCAGTCAAATCGGCCCGCGAATAGTCAAAACGGCCAGTGAATAGTCATTTAGGCTCTGTTTATCATTTTGAGATATCAATACCCTGAAGCTGTCTGATCAGATCGATTGAAATCTGGTTGTTGGCCGGGTTTATTGGATTCATCTTTCTTCCAAAAGGAGGGTTTCATAACGTGAAAAGTTATATTCTGTTTTTATGCGGGTTTGTCATGTGCTGTTTCACCGTCTTGGGTTCGGAAAATATTCTCACTACCACCAGCGCGCAACAAGCCGACATTGAACTTTCGCTGGCTCTGTTGCCGATTCCCGGCAATACGGTCGGAATTCGTGTGCGCGGGGCGAGTAGGAACGGCAAGCGTCTGGTCTTCGAATCGGAGAACAATTTTAACGGCGGCAATCCCGACCGAAACCCCGAGATTTTTGTCTTTGATATCGATTCCCAAAGTATCATTCAGATAACTAACTCCCAGAATAGGGCGCACCCCTTCGTCTATGTCAAAAACCTTACGCCATCGATCAGCGGTGATGGATCCAAGATCGTCTTCTCTTCCAATGCGCCTTTGGGCGATATGCCGAACACTAATTACAATAGTGAAATCTACCTGGCCAATCTGCCGCCCGGCGCGACGACGGCGACGATCCGTCGCCTGACCAAGACCACCGAACCGAACTGTAGCATCGGGAATCCAAGCGTCAATGATGACGGCAGTATGATCGTTTTCGGATCGGGTTGTAAGGTCTTCAATGAGACCAATGTTGCAGGGTCATTTACTGCCGATATTCCTGCGTATAGTGCCGAAATTATGGCGCTTCGGCTGGATCCTGGGCAAACGCGATATCGATACATTCAGGTGACGGGTTCGCAAAATTATAACGACTGCGAGGGTACCTGTTCCAGCCATACTCCGAGAGTCAGTGGCAATGGGATGGTGGTGGCGTTTCTCTCTTACGGGAATTTTGAGGGCAGAAACGTCGATGCGAACGGGGATTTTCAGAGTGGTAATGAAGAGATTTTCCTAAGCAGGTATGATCTTGGGAGTAGTAGATTCACCAACATCATACAGGTCACCGATACCCTTGAAAACAACGGTGTGGGGGGAATCGTTCCGATCTTCGATGTAATGACGGGAAAATTCCGAGTAGATAATAATAGGGCGAGGGCAAACCTGTTTCCGCCGTATATAAATCCGCTGAGCAATGATGGGAGGTGGCTCGTGATGGAGTCGGCGGGAAACTATGATGGGATCAATCACAACAAGGCGCGGAACGTCTGGCTTTTCGATACAGTCAACCGCTCTTTTATTAGGCTTACCAATCAGATGGCCTCTCCTATGCCGACCCAGGATGAGCTGGGGCGGCTGGACCATACTTTCACACCCAGCATCGATGCGGCGGGAACATTCATAACTTTCTGCTCGTCGCTCAATCTCACATCGCAGAACCCCGATGGCAGCAAAGAGGTTTTCAGGTACGAGATTAACAACGGGACTCTCCGGCAGCTCACTTTCACCCAGCCTTCGTCTTTCTTCGACGATCAGCGTTACAACTTCACATCATCGTTTCTAACTGAAAATGGCGATATGGTGTCATTCAATTATCTCACGCAATCGCTGCAGCCCAACGCCCAGAACGTTATGGGCCTTTTCCAGATGATTATCCGCCCGATAACCAGCCCCAACAATGTGGGGACGGCTATCGGCAATGCGGCAAGCTTCAACACGAACCAGATCGCGCGCGGGTCACTCGCTATCTCCCTTGGCACTCAGATCGCGGGGGCCGTGTCCCCGGCCTCGCTGCCATTCGTGCTCAATGGGGTATCAGTCAGGGTAGGCCAGGTGGCGGCGCGGATCGCCTCGATAGTAGATGGAAGAGTCACATTCTTGATGCCAAATGAAATTGCGACTGGAGTGATCGATTACTCGATCAACGATAACGGAGTGCAACATACGGGTAATGTAGTAATCGTGGATGCAGCGCCTGGAATCTATACCATCGACGGGGGCGGGACAGGAGATTCGACCGCCTATTGTTACAGCATATACCGGAACGGGACAGATGGTTACTCGGATCTTCCGTGCGCGGCGAGTAACAACGACGCGACCAATTTTCTGGTCATCGTGGGGACGGGCTGGCGTAATTCTCCTGGGGGTACCCAGGTCAAGATCAACGGGACAACATTGAATTCGAGCTATAGCGGCGCGACCGGGCTTCTCACTCAGGATCAGATCAACGTCATTCTCCCGTCGTATCTCGCCGGATTGCAGAATGCCGAACTCTCGGTGGTGATTCCCGGCAGCGGGCTTGAGAGCAACAGGGTGCCGATCTCATTCCAGGGTACGCCGACATCCCCAACCATTTTGGAGGGCAATGATGGTGTCGATTGTGTGAGCTCAAGGCTTGGGCAGCCCGACACCTACTCGGAGCCGCCGTGTGTGGTGAGCAATGGCTCAACAATGAGGCTCCTGGTCCTCTATGGATTTGGGTGGCGCAATGCGCCGAATCTGCAGGTCAAGTTTGAGGAATTGATACTGAATCCGAGCTACAGCGGCCCGTTGGGGAATAATCCAGCGATAGATCAGATGAACATCATACTACCATCGAGTCTTGCCGGCAGGACGGGCCATATCTCAGTGATAATTCCCGGCACCGGCGTCGAGAGCAATAAGGTGAGCATCTCATTCCAGCCGCTTCCGTGAGACGGCCATCTGAGATTTGAGATTTAATATTCGTCCTTAATTCAAATTTCAAATCTCTGTGGCCGAGCCTGATTACTGATCACAGCAATATCGTGGTTGGGATTGTTAATAGTCGATTTCGATTATAGATGACCGTCCCAGTTTTGTCTCCAGTCGGTCATCAGGAGGTTGAACCTATGTCTCGCCTGCTCGAGAAATCCTCTCTCTTCTTGGCCCATTTCATTCACAGAGCTCTTTCCGCGTGTGGAACTCTGCGCGCCGCATTCCGGCAGACACGATGCTGCCTGTCGTCACTTTTGCGAGCGCTCCTGTTTCGCCGCGAGGCCGAGAGAGGGCGTTTCGCCGTGTCGACCATCCATCGGTTCGTCTGTGCGGTGATGGTGATGGTGATGCCTGCCCAGATGGTCGTAGCTTCACCTCAGATTTCCCACTCCGTGGCGGAGACGGTCTCGCTAAGAACGATCAATGGGTGGCAGCAGGTGGATCACTGGTGGGCCTCGAGCGGATGGGAGGAGAGGACAGAGCGCTTCGTGCGTGAGAACCTTCCCTTCCTGCGCACCGCCACGCCGCAAAGGAAGGGCTGGGATGGGAGAGGGGCGCCGGCGGGAGAGCGGATGCCGGAGCCGAGACCGCAGGAGAGTCAGGCAGAGCGCCATGCGCGAGTGGTGCGTGTGGAGGTGATCCCGGATGAAGTCACGGTCAGACCCGATCAGCCGGTAGAGTTCATCGTCATCGGATATGACAGCAATAATGCGCCGGTCAGCAGCCTGTCGTTTGAGCTGAGCGGGGAAGATGAGAAGACCGGGGAGCAGGTGAATGTAGCAGGGAAAGGGAAGTTTGCAGCCTCAAGAGAGGGAGAATACCGGGTGAAGGTCAATGCGTTGGGTCATCAGGCCGAAGCCCGGGTGAGTGTGAAGGCCGCCCCCCAAGCGCTGAGTGACAGACCGGTGGTTCCCTATACCTACTCATCGCGCGAGGTGGCGCCGGCGCCGCGATCGACTTCGTCTGTACAGCCGAAGAGCGGGCGCACCGGCAGGCAGAGAGGAAAGATCGCCGGTGGGTGGGCTAGCAGGTACGCGGCGAGCGGGACGAAGCTGATGGCAGCGATCGCGCAGAGCGGAGATCAGTATGGCTGGAACGACGGCAACGCGGGGACGGCGGACAATCCCGGGTCTCGGCGTGGGACGCCGGCCGGAGAGCCGCCCGATGGGGGAGCGGGCAACTCCAATTACCAATTCACGGCGCCGGTTCTGGCGGTGGAGGGGCGAGGTCTGGATCTGGATCTGGGGATGTACTACAACTCGCGGGTATGGCATAAGGCGGGCTTCGTCGTCACCCACGACATCGATCGCGATTGGCCGGCGCCCGGCTGGGAATTCGGGTTCAGCAAGATCGTGGGGATGGGAGAGCAGAGCGGCTATATGATCATGGAAGCCAACGGGACGAGGCGGCCATACACCTGCACGATCACGCCGCAGCAGCCGATCGGGTTCGCCGACTGCAAGACGACGGACGGATCATTCATCGATTACCACGTGGAGGCGAATTTTCCGGGAGGAAAACCGATCTCGGCGCGGATGGTGCTTTCCAACGGGACGGTGATCACGATGGACTCGGCCAATCCATATGGGTCTGGTCCCAATGCGGTCTACCCGCAGAATATTCAGGATAGTCACGGGAATCGGATAAATATCGCGTATGTGCCGCACTCATTCCCATATGGCGGGGAGCCGAAGCTACGCTACGTCATCGACACGATGGGGAAGGTGATCCAGTTCTATTACGATGCCAATAACCTGCCGGTGGCGGTGACAGCGCCGGGATTGGACGGGACGAGGAGAACGGTGGTGCGGATCACCTACGAATGGAAGAACAAAAGCAGCCTGGGAAGTTTCGCCAACCTGGTACCGCTGGTCCGAGGTAATACATTTCCGGTGGTGAAGGGGATCTATTATCCGGAGAGCCAGACGGGGTGGTGGTTCGGCGACACGGATTCATATTCAGCGTATGGGATGATCGCGAAGGTAGTCAATCAGCGAGGGATGGGCTTCAGCGGGGCGGCGCTGCCGGCCGATTCGTTACAACCGGCAGATATGGGAACGATCACGCCTGGAGTGATGACGCACCAGTTGGTCTATGACTATCCGATGGTATCGAGCGGATTGAGGGATGAGCCGAGATACCAGACGATGACCGAGACGTGGGCGCATATGGATGAGGCGCCGGCGGTGACGCGATATCTGGTGCAGGAGGATGCGACGCCGCGGCGAACGGAGATGACGCGGCCTGACGGGGTGAAGATGGTGATGCTGTCGCATAACGCGCCGGGAGATTTCAAGGATGGTCGTGTATATCAGAACGAGACGTACAGCCCGCAGGGAGCGCTGCTGAGCCGATCATACATCGAATGGGAGGAGGGGAACTGTTCGCAGCCGGGGCAGGCGCCGGGGCAATACGAGTACTGTGCGCCGCGCGTGAGCCGGATAGAGACGACTGATGAACTGGGCCGGAAGACGGGCAAAGAGTTCAGCTACGGGTCGCTCTTCAATCAGGTGGAGGAGGCGCGTCTATATGGCTACGGGTATAAATTTGATGGGGCGAAGACGTTGCTGCGGAAGACGAAGACTGAGTATATGAATGATGGGAAGTATATCGATTATCAGCAGCGAGCGTATGGGAGCCATATCTACAATCTGGTGGCGGCGAGCGAGGTATATGCGGGGGACGGCACGACGCGGCTGTCGCGCGTCGAGTATTCCTATGATGAAAACACCGGGACAGAGGGATTGAAAAACGCGCCCGGGATAACGACAGACGGATATAACGATTTCTTCAATCCGCATACTAACCCGACGAGCGAGAGTACGTGGAGTCGAGGAGACGTGACGGCAGTCAAGCGATACGCAAAGGCGGCGACGCTGGAAGCCGGGAGCGCGATCAGCGAGACGATGAATTACGACGTGACGGGGAATGTGGTGAAGGTGGTGCCGCAATGCTGCGGGCAGACGACGATCAATTACACGGCGAACACGCAATACGCGTGGCCGGAATCGGTGACCAGCGGATCGGCGAGTGAGGAGACGAAACAGAATACGAGTTCATCGACCTACGATTTCAACACGGGACTGGTGAAGACGGTGACCGACGCGAATGGGCGAACATCGCAGTACCAATACATTCCCGGAACGACGCGGCCATTAAAGGAGATTGGGCCGACGGGGGCCTACACCTATCACGAGTACGATGATGCGGGGCTGAAGGTGATGGACTTCGCCTACAGGGCTGGGGAGAGCGAGGGGGATTTCTCTTCGCGCAGTGATAAATACCTGAATGGGCAGGGCGGAGTGCGGCTGGCGATCGCGTATGGGAAGGATGACGTGCAGGATCAGGTGGCGATCAAATATGACCAGATGAGGAGAGTGAAGCAGCAGAGCCGGCCGTACCGCAGTGGGGAGACGCCGCAATGGAGCACTGTAACCTATGATTATCTGGATCGGCCGATGAAGACGACCTCGCCTGACTTGAGCGAAATGACGAGAGCGTACAACCAGGGGGAGGAGCCTGAGGGAGCATCAGGGGAAGCCGGGCAGACGGTGCGAGTGACGGATGCATGGGGGAGGGAGCGATGGGCGCTGAGTGATGCGCTGGGGAGGCTGGTGAAGGTGATCGAGCCGAAAGCGGATGGGGACGGAAAGGTAAACACGGATGGGATGGTGACGACCTACAAGTACGATGACCTGGATCGCTTGATAGAGGTGAGGCAGGGAGAGCAGATACGGAGATTCAGGCACAACTCGTTTGGACAGATAACGCACCAGAAATTGGCGGAACAGGCTGGGACGCTCAATGACGCGGGTGAGTATGTCGAGACGGGCCAGTGGAGCAGTGTCTTCAAATACGACCCGCGCACGAGCCTGATGATTGAGAGCGTGGATGCGCGGGGGGTGAAGACCAAATTCGACTACGACGACGATGTGTTCGACCGGCTGCAGAAGATGAGCTATGACAAGAGCGGAGTGCTGGGGAGTCTGGTGGGGACGATACCGGATGCGGCGAGCGTGGAATATTTTTATATGACGACGGGAGACGTGACGCGAGTGCGGAGTATGGTCGTAGGATCAGGGATGGGGAACGAGACGATGAGCTACGACAGCGAGGGAAGGTTGAGCGAGGTGAGGCGGACCTTCGCCGGGCGAGGAAGCTATCCGCTGGTGATGAACTATGAGTGGAACACGCTGGGACAGCTGACGGCGATGACCTATCCGGCGCAGTACGGAGCGGGAGATATGCGCAAGAAGGTGGAATACACCTATGACAAGGCGAGCCGGATGGAGAGTCTGAAGTTCGGAGGAGTGACCTTCGCCTCCGAGCCCGTCTACAACGCAGCGGACCAGATGGCGTCGTTGAAGATGGGGAGCCAGATCGTGGAGAACTATGGCTATGACGTGAAGACGGGACTGCTGACGACGCAGGATGTGGTGCGCGGCGGGACGGATAAATTGGTGGATTTGAAGTACAACTACACGCTGACCAATGCTGCTAATAACAACGGGGCGAAGACGGGGCAGCTGACTGGGATCGAGGATCTGAAGAACCCGGCGCGCAACCGGATACATGTATATGACAACCTGGGAAGATTGAAGAGTGTCAGTGGAGGAACAAATGCGTTCACGAGCCCGGACTGGAGTCAGAGTTACGCTTATGACCGGTTTGGGAACAAATTGGGAGTGACGAAGAGTGGGAATGCGCCGCAGATACCGCTGGACGGAATGGGGAGTGTGAGCGTCAACCCGGAGACCAACCGGATCACGAGCGCTGGTTTCGCGTATGACGATGGGGGAAATCAGACGAAGGTAGTGATCGATGGGAGCGGGACGCAGCAGCAGAGTCAGTATGATGCGGCGGGGAGACTGGTGAAGGTGCTGGACGGGAGCGGGACGACGGTGGTGGCGAGCTACAGCTACGGAGCGGGGAACCAGCGGCTGATGAGCGTCGAGGGAGGAGTGACGAGATATTACGGATGGGGAGAAGGGGGAATAATCTGTGAGTACGAGGCTGCAGGTGCGAGCGGGTTGCAGTGGAAGACGAGCTACGTCTATCTGGGCGGGCAACTGATGGCGACGACGAGCGGGAGCGACGGGAGTGAGACGCGATTTCATCACCCTGATCGATTGAGCGGGACGAGGCTGGTGACCGATGCGGCGAATGGAGAGGTGGTGGCGGAGCAGTTGAGCTTGCCATACGGGACGATGCAACCGTACGGGGCGTATGGGGGAGACAACTCGTATCGGCACGCAACCAAGAGCAATCCGTCGAGGAAGCGGTTCACGAGCTATGATCTGGACGATGCGACTGGAATGCATTATGCGGTGAATCGGTATTACAGCAGCCGGCAGGGGCGATTCACGCAGGTCGATCCGATAGGGATGGGATCGGTGGAGTTGGCGAATCCGCAGAGTTTGAATCTGTATGCGTATGTGGAGGGCGATCCGGTAAACAGTCGAGATCCGTTGGGGCTTGATGGTCTGTCCTTTTCTTTCGGAGGACCCTATCCGACAGGTGGAGGAGGTGGTGGCTGGTGGAACAGCTTGTTATCATTTGGGCCGTTTACCTTCAGTTTCGGGTTTGGCAGTGGATTTGGGGGTCCATTCATTCCATGGTTCCCGCTTCCCATGAACAGGATGCTGTTGCTGCAGCAACAACTCGGGATACAGCCAACATACATGGCGAAGCCACAGGAGCCAAAACCACTACTGCCGCTGCTACAGGAGCCACCTACGGCTCAATCCATAGTAACGAAGTCTGGGTCTGGTGGTCAGGAAGGTACAAGTAATGGTCGTAGACGTCCAAGCTGGGAAGAGCTAGATAGACTATTAAATCCTACTGATGAGGATTACAAGAGAATTTGGCTTGAAAGGTTTCCTAGCCATGATGGAATGGTGCCTGACCCGACCCAGCCACCGATAAGCCAATGGATTTATGGGCGTAGGATGGTGCACTATTCTCAAATAGCCACTGAAGATTACAAATACGGATTTATCCGTTTTGAGCCAAGTGTACCAGGTGGTGGCGTCGGTATAGGAATGGCTAAAAAGGCAGATATCAAATGGATAAAATGGGTTGTCAAGAAGATCGGGTTAAGCAAAGATCAAAAGCGGATTCTTCACGATACAATCACAGGTGAAAATCTCACGAAGGAAGAGATTAAACAGATTGCTGAAGAAATTAAAAAGAATTTTCCCAACAAGTGATAGAGGAGATATGAAGATTCAAGTTGAGGATGCATTGAAAGTGATCATTGGCAAAATATTTTGGGGAGCAGGCCGTGCTGGTGAAATACAATGGTTCCAGTTTGGAAACAAACAAGTAATAGTAACAGAACGTGAAACCATTAAAGAAGTGGGTGAGTATGCATTACACGTGCAATGTGCTTGGCGAATCACCTCTCCAAAGGGGATTTTCGTTGGATCCCAAGATAAATATCTTCCAGCGAATGACTCCAATGAGCAAGCTGATGATTTTGATTGGGATCAACCAGGCGTCAATCGTTGTGATGATAGAATATCCATGCTTTTCAATGGACGGGAATCCCATACCCTGTTAGTTAAGAATGTATCGGCTGATTCTTATGGTGGATTCTGCCTAAACTTGAGTGACAATTTTTCTATTGAGGTTTTCCCGGACCTCTCTCTTGACGATGAGTGCTGGAGGCTGTTCCAACCTTACAAAAATGGCCCGCATTTTATTGTCACCGGGGAAGGAATTGAAATGTAGCGAAGTTACTAGTTGTAACTGGAGCGAGTCAATGAGTTTGAATTATGCAGTAAACCGGTACTCACAACAAGAGAGGGCAGGTTCAAGCAGATCGATCCGAGTGAGATGGGATCTGGCGAACCTGCAGAGTTCGAATCTATACTTCTTAGCAGTCAGGCAAAATTTGAGGTATTTTCATTTTGCATTTGTCATTGACTTGTGCAGCGGGCAACTCAATGACAAATGTAAAATGAAAGATAATTACGCCATGAAACATCTCTGTCGGAGCCTAAATGGAGAACAATTCAGCAAACAGTGCTGAGCGGATTATTTGTCGTCTTTAGGTCAATTTATCAAGGCACCATCCACGGAAAAACATAAGCCTGCGAAAGCACCAGCAATCCCACCAGAACGGCTAACGCCAGGCTGTGAAAGAAGACGTACCTGAGAATAGTCCCTTCGCTTCCATGCTGGTTGGTCGCCACGCTCGCCACGACGATCGACTGCGCGTCGATCATTTTTCCCATAACTCCGCCCGAGCTATTTGACGCCGCAGCGAGCACCGGCGAAATGCCGAGCTGCTCCGCCGTGATCTGCTGAAGATTGCCGAACAACACGTTCGATGACGTGTCGCTCCCCGTCAGCGCGACTCCGAGCCAGCCCAGTAGCGGAGAGAAGAAGGGAAAGAGTACTCCCGTGCTCGCGAACGCCAGACCCATCGTTGCGTCCAGCCCGCCGTATCGCGTGGTAAATCCTAACGCCAGCATTGCTGCAATTGTTATCAGGGAAATGCTCACCCGGCTGAGCGTTCGCATAAATATCTGTATCAATCTCACCGGCGAAAGACGCAGTAATAATCCAGACACGATCCCGGTTAGAAGTAATGCAGTTCCTGTTGCTGAGAGCCAGTTGAAGACGAAGACCGCATCTTCCGCCTTCGGCTGCGCGACGACCGGCGGCGCACGGAATACCAACTTATGGAGATACGGCACCTGAAGCTCGATCAGAGAAATGCCGTTGAGCAGTGTTTTGATCTGCGGCAATCCCCAGAGAAAAACGAGGATCGAGAGCACTATCCACGGCATCCATGCAGTGAATGCCTCTCGGCCGGGCACTTTGATCGGCGCTTCCTGCGCGTGGGAAGCGACTCCCGCGGCGCTGGCGGCTTTCTCGTATTGGTCATCATTAGCGAAGCGCCATATGTTACGCGGCTGCCAGAATCTGAGCAGGACTATCAGCGATAGGATTGAGACGAAAGCGCCGGCGATGTCGACGACCCACGGACCGTGATAATTGCTGACGAGATACTGCACTATCCCGAAGCTCAGGCCCGAGGCCAGACAGGCGGGCCACACCTCGCGCATCCCTTTGAAGCCGGCCATCGCCCAAACCAACCAGAATGGGACGATGACCGAGAAGATGGGAAGCTGCCGCCCGACCATCGCGCTCAGTTGTTCGATCGGTAGATTGGTGACCCGGGCGAGCGCGATGATGGGCGTCCCGAGCGCGCCGAACGCCACTGGCGCGGTGTTACCGATCAGGGCCAGCCCCGCGGCTTGCAGCGGTTTGAATCCCAGGCCGATCAGCATAGCCGCGGAGATCGCCACAGGTGTGCCGAAGCCCGCCGCTCCCTCGATAAACGCGCCGAAGCTGAAGGCGATCAACAATGCTTGTATACGGCGGTCGCTCGCCAAACCGGCTATCGTATGTTTGACGGTCTCGAATTTTCCGGTCTCGACCGTGATGTCATAGACGAAGATCGCAGCGAGAACTATCCAGCCGATGGGAAAGAGCCCGTAGGCTGCGCCGTTCGCCGCGGCCGCAAAGGCCAGCGATGCCGGCATCCCATAGACGGTCATCGCAACAAGGAGCGAGATGCCCAGTCCGGCGATCGCCGCTAGGTGAGCCCTGAC
This sequence comes from uncultured Acidobacteriota bacterium, assembly GCA_963796275.1. Classification (GTDB taxonomy): domain Bacteria; phylum Acidobacteriota; class Blastocatellia; order RBC074; family RBC074; genus JAKEHZ01. The sequence continues at coordinate 1,604,880 of CAWCKY010000006.1, forward strand.
GTGAAAGAATGCGAGCAAACCTAGCAGGATAACAACGGGTAAGGAAGCGACCAGGGCAGATACAAGCAGGTTTCCGAGTGGGTTATATATTTGGGTCCAATTCATATTTTGGGTGCCTCAGTTTAATGTTGTCAGTTCACCACGGATTGACGCAGAGATGCGGCCGATTATCTCAGATTCGATCAACGATAATCCGCCGCACCCGCGTAAATCTGCGGTACATCGACAATCTAGTTATCAATGGCTGCAGGGTTACTACTTCCTTCTTATTTCGTTTTTCGTTTTTTTATTTATTATTCTTCGATTTTCCACCACTCCCGTCCGTCGCGTTCCAGCAACTCATCCGCTTCTTTCGGTCCCCATGTGCCCGAAATATAGTTGGGAAATGCCCGTGGTGGGAGGGCCTTCCATACATCGATGATCGGTTCAATCGCTCTCCATCCGGCTTCCACCATATCGGCGCGCTGGAAGAGTGTTGCGTCGCCAGTCATACAGTCGTAGAGCAATCGTTCGTACCCGGTGCTCGGCATACTGCCGAAATAGTCGACGTAGTCGAAGTCCATCTCGACCGCTCCGACGCGCATGATCGGTCCCGGAATTTTGGCGCCGAAGCGTAGCGATATCCCTTCATCGGGGTGTATGCGAATCACCAGCCGGTTCGTCCTCAGTCTTTCGACCGGCGTGTCACGGAAGAGCAGTAATGGAGCCTGTTTGAACTGAATTGAAACCTCGGACACGCGCTTTCCCATCCTTTTACCGGTCCTCAGGTAGAAAGGCACGTCGGCCCATCGCCAATTGTCTACCATAACCTTGAGCGCGACGAAAGTCTCGGTCGTTGAATTCGGCGCGACCTGCAATTCCGTACGGTAGGCCGGAACGCGTTCTTCTTTCATCATCCCTTCGCCATACTGCCCGCGCACCGAGCGCGATAGGACATCTTCCGGAGGGATGGGAGAGATCGCGTGCAGAACTTTCGCTTGTTCATCCCGGACTGCGTTGGCGTCGAAAGATATGGGCGGCTCCATCGCGGTAAGCGAAAGCAGTTGAAAGAGATGATTCGGAACCATATCGCGCAGGGCGCCCGATGATTCGTAATAGTTGCCACGTTTTTCAACCCCGACGGTCTCGGACGCCGTGATCTGGATGTGATCGATATAGCGGCGGTTCCAGATCGGTTCGAAGATGGCATTGCCGAAGCGGAAGACCAAAATGTTCTGTACCGTCTCCTTGCCCAGATAATGATCGATGCGGTAAATCTGGCTTTCGCTGAGCACCTGGCTGATCTCGGAGTTGAGCGTGCGGGCGGATTCGAGGTCGTGCCCGAAAGGTTTTTCGAAGATCACGCGCCGCCAATTTCCATCTTCCTCGCGCGCCAGTCCCGCGGCGCCCAACTGTTTCACGATATTACCGAACAGGTCGGGCGCAGTAGCCAGATAGAAGAAGTAGTTCCCGTTCGTCCCATGCGTTTGATCGATCTGTACCAGATAATCCTTTAGTTTCTGGTAGCATTCGGGGTTTTTGACGTCGCCTGATTTGTAATAAATGCGCTGTAAAAACCAATCCCACAGGCTCGGGTCGATATCGCTGGTGGCAAAGTTCTTCATTCCCTGAGTGATCTGCTCGCGGAATGTTTCATTCGACATTTCTGTACGGGAGATGCATACGACTGCAAAACCCTGGGAGAGCAGGTTGCCCTTCGCCAGGTTGTATAGGGCAGGGAAGAGCTTCCTCTTGGTGAGGTCTCCCGTCGCTCCGTATATAACCATCACGCATGGAGCGGTAGCCTTGCCTGTTTGTTGATTTTGTCCGTTAAATTCGTTCATTCTCACTCTACAACCTTCTCCTTTGAAAAACGGTCGGCAGTTAGCAGTAGGAAGTAGGCGGTTCGAGAATAGTCGTCAGAGATTAAACGAACCGCCAATGCCAAAGATTCTTCCGTTACTTCTGCCTTTTGACATTCGCCTTTTGTTTTTTGCCTTCCCAATCGATGCGTCTTTCGAGATTATTTATTTTCTCGAGCCTCCTTTGATGTCGCTCCTCTCCCGTGAATTCGGCCGACAGGAAAGTCCTGACGAGTTCGCGCGCCATCTCCGAGCCGATGACCCGCGCACCCAGGACGAGGATATTCATATCATCGTGTTCGACCCCCTGATGCGCCGAGTAGGTATCGTGCGTCAGGCCGGCGCGGATGCCGGGATCTTGTTGGCCGCGACCGATGCGCCAACCCCGCTGCCGCAGATTAACACGCCGCGCCGCGCTCGCCCATCGCGGACCGCCAACCCAACTGCCTCTGCGAAATCCGGATAGTCCACCGGCGCAAGACTGTCGGTCCCCACGTCGACCACATCATGGCCGAGTTCCGCGAGATAACGCGCCAACGCCTGCTTCAATTCAAAGCCCGCATGATCGGAACCGATTGCTATTTGCATGACTTGACCCCGTTAGAAAGATTCTTCATCAGCCGATGGGCCGTAGATCGACGGCACCGGCACATCGTTGAGCCTCAAATATATCCCGAGCTGGGCGCGGTGGTGGATGATGTGATTCATGATGAAGCCGCGTAAGACGGCGATTCGAGCCATCGTGAAGATTGTTTGCCCGCCCGATAGAAGCGTCCAGGGCTTGAGTAGCAGCTCATCGCTCGCGCCGGCAATCGCCGCTCGCGCCGCCATCACGTTCTTATCGAACGTCTCCAGCGCCTCTTGCCGCGACCTGACCGGGACGGCGCGAAAAGGCGGAGCGCCGGGCGGAGACAGGTCGAGGGCATCCTGTTCGATGGTGGGTTGAGCCCAGCTCGGTATAGTCGCAAGATGGGTTGCCAATTCCCTCAATGCATAGGATTTCTCATGAGGTTTCCAATCGAGCCGATCATCCGGCACTCGCTCCAGCGTCTTCCTCGTATTCGCCATCTCATGGTCGAATTCCGGTAATAGCGATTCGCTCATCGACATACACTCCCTCCATTCTTTATCCGAGCAGCAGAAAGAATCACCATATCATTGAATGTCTTGTTTTTGATTCTGGGGAATCATCTCCATCAGATAATTTTACCTTTGGTCGTTAGCCTGACCCGGAGCACCGCGTCATCGGCCGTGATGTAAAGGGTCGAGCCGTCATCGCCCCACGCGCAGTTGGAGGTATTCACTCCGGTGTCAAATGTTCCGAGATGTGTGCCATCCGGCGCGAAGACGAGAACTCCACCCGGACCGGTCGCAAAGAGATTCCCCTCCATATCCACCTTCATCCCGTCGGGCAGACCCTTCTTCCCCTCTTTCACCCAATTGGTTGCATCGAAAAATATTTTGCCGTTTGCGATGTTCCCCTTTTGATCAATGTCATAGACCATCCAGATGGCCTTATCCGGGTCAGAGGATGCCACGTAGAGTTTCTTTTCATCGGGTGAGAATGCGATGCCGTTCGGCCGCTTGATCTCTTTGGTCAGAAGGGTCAGCTTGTTATTCTTTGTCAGACGGTAGACGCCGCAGTAATCGAGCTCGCACTGGGGATCATCCATTGACTGTTTCGGAAGACCGTACGGCGGGTCAGTGAAATAAAGGTCGCCGTTCGACCTGAAGACCAGATCGTTCGGGCTGTTCAGACGCTTACCCTCGAATTTGTCGGCCAGCGTCTCTTTAGTCTTGCCATCCGCCGCGAGCCGTGAAACGCGCCGGTCGCCGTGCTCGCAGGCGACGAGGTGACCCGCGGAGTCAAACGTCAATCCGTTGGTGCCGGGTTCCGGTCCATTAAACGGCTCTTTTCCCGTATAACCGCTCGGATTCATAAATTTCGTCGCGCCTTCGCCTTCCTTCCATTTGTAGATCGTATTGCTCGGAATCTCGGAGAATAGCAGGTAATTCTCTTTACTATTCCAGACCGGGCCTTCGACCCATTCGTAGCCGTCAGCCAGTCTCTCAAATTTCGGCTCCTGCGGCACCAGCTTGTCGAACCGCGGGTCCAGCTTCACAACCTTCACTTTGGGACTTGATTCTGGTTTCATATTTGTTGAACTCGTGTTGTTCTCCGTTCCATTCGACGAACATGATGCGATGACAACCGTTAGGGCAATCATCATTAAATATTGAGACAAATGTCTTTTATGGGTCATATGTTCTCCTGTGAGTGTGATTTGTCGCAGTCTAGCGCAAGATGGGAACGGATGGAACAGAGATCGGAAGGCAGGAGGCCACCTCAAAATACATGAGACATTGAAAGGAAGGCAGTAGCGGAAAAAAATCTCGCAAGAGTTTCTTCTGCCGCCTTAATCCCTATGTTTTTTATCTCTTTTGTACTTTGTGTGAAATGTCTCTTTCTATGTGAATGTCTCTCTCTATTGGAGAGACTCTCGGACGACCGCCGGAAGATTGCAGACCACGGGGCGAACCTTGCCCGAGTTGCTTCGCGCGATAGAGTGGACGACCTCAACGTATGTTTGGACATCGCCTACGTGCGATCGCATATTGCGTTTGATCTTTTCGATATCCTGATCGTTAAAGCCGATGCCGGGAACCACAAAGACGGTGAATACTTTAAATCGCTCCTGTGCTATTTGAGCTTCCCTGATGTTGTCTACATCGTTGAATACGGTATCGAATCTGGTTACTCGACGGCCATCAGCCGTATAACAAACATCGTCAAGGCGGTTTTCTATCGATTCCAGAATAGGCATATTTCGGTCGCAGGGACAATTTTGATCCACCGCCCACGACGCGACGTCACCGACCCGGTAGCGGATCAATGGCTGAAGTCGGTTGTTAAGACCAGTGCAAACCACATCACCTATCTCACCGGGGGGACATGGATTACCATTCGCATCGATGATTTCGATGATCCCGACGTCAGGGCTGACGTGGTACCGGCCGTATTGGCATTCTGAAGCGAAGAACGCATTTTCGATACAGTAGTAGCGGTCAAATACGCGGCACTGCCACGCCGCCTCAATTGTCTCCCTGATCTGATCGGTTACCGTTTCGGATGTCGTCAGCACAGCGTTCGCCGGCGCAGGCATATCATTATTTTCCAGCGCGTAACGAGCCACGATATTGAGAGCGCCCGGATACCCCATGATCACCGGAGGCCTGTATTTTCTGAGAAATGCCAGGTAATGCGGCAGGTACTTCGGTGAAAGATGATAGATCGAGGCATACGCCATATCTCCGGCCGGGCTGAAGCGCCAGAAAGGCGGATGATCTTGATCGTAGCGGCAGACTTTGCGCACACCGAATATGACGCGTCGGTTGCGGTAGTTGACCCCGGCCCAACTGAGATTACGCGCTTCCGGGACCGCCATTTCCGCCGCATAGGATTCGCGCGTGAAATAGATTTCAGTCGGTGAACAGTTGGCCGCCATCGATTTCCGCACAATCGCGCGGACCGGCAAGGGATTGGCAGTCAGCAGATCCTTCGATCTCGTACGCAGCATTTCTCTTGTAAGTAGAGGCATGCGGCCCAATGCTTCCATCGGCGGCATCTTGGGGGTAATACCGGCTTCGAGAAAAACCTGATGATAATATGGCGATCCCCAGGCGGCCTGGAAGATTTTCTGTAACAACATTAACTGGTAGTTATGGAACTGCTCTTTCGTCCAACTATCCCGCGCCTTGTATTCATCGACTAACTGGATGAAATTTTTGCTGAAACGGCGCCTGTACCACCACCAGCCATAAGTCGATACCATTACCTGCTGCGCCCAGATAGGGCTGTTGGAATATAGATATTCAATCAGATTTAACATATCAGTATTTAGCTAAGAGGTTGTATAAACCGGTGATAGAACTTCTTCACAACACAAATGAAGGAGACCGGAAAACCGCGATATCCGGCAACTCGACTCATTCATGTTGTCGATTTCATTTGTGAAATTTTGTGATGAATCTTATCACCCTCAATTAATCAAGCTTGATCCCATACCGCGAGCATAACCAACTGCCTGATGAGAGGTTCATTGGTATCGTCGCCGTTTTCATATTTGCTGACCATTTTTTTGACTTTGGAGAGATTAAACGGACCGTCTTTAATGATGTCGATATTGGGCAATTCGCCGACCACTTCTCTGAACTCTTTGTTCTGTCGGAGGTAATACCTCCAGGGTACGCCGAATCCCCATTTGCGGTGGTGCAGCACGACCTGCGGTAACCGCGAGCCGATTGCACGGCGCATTATTGATCTGCTTTTCCTTCTTGAATTAAGCGTGGAGGAGGGTATGGCTGCCAGTATCTCAACCAGCCTATGGTCGAGGAATGGTACGCGGCACTCGATCGATGCGCCCATCATCATTCGGTCGTTTCGTTCCAGTGCCGAACAAAGTAATGTATGTTGATCGCAATACATCGCCTGTCGCATCGGTTCATTGGGATAGAGAGCTTTGGCCTCGGCGAGCACGGCATTCCGATAAGGGAAATCTAGCGATAGCTTCATTCCCAGCTTTTCCAGGTCTTCCGGAAAGGTTTCACATGCATTGAAAAGGATGATGCGGTCGATTGAGCTCAGTTTGAGGTACCTGCTCAATTTCCGAAGGCGTCCCGGGAGCTTAACGATTGCGATGAATCGCGGTAAGAATGGCCGTACAGCCTTTAATAATTTGGGGTTGCGCAGCGGTATATACCGCGCATGTCCACCCAGCATTTCATCGCCGCCCTCGCCGGAAAGCAGGATCGTCACACGCGACCTGGCGTATTTTGCTGCCGCCAGCAGATGAATATCATTCGCATGCGCGAGCGGTTGGTCGTTGAGCCAGGAAGCCTTGCGCAAGAGCGGAAGCAGCTCATAGGGTTCAACTTCCAGCTCATGGAAATTCAATTGCCAGCGATCGGCAACCTGCTTCGCGATCGGCCCTTCGTCATAACCGGGTTTGGCGAAGCGTACCGTGAAGCTGGCCATCCCGGAACCTGCCTGTGTCGCCAGCGATGCCGCTAAGCTGCTTGAATCCATACCACCGCTCAAGAGCACGCCTAGCGGAACATCGCCGGCACGTTCGATGTTCACCGCGCTATCGAATGTCTTGCGGAACCAGTCTGCTGCATCTTTCGGCAGGTTCTCGCGATGCGCGAGAGCCTGGTCCGCCAGGTTCCACCATCGCCTGATTTGACTGACGCCGTTCTTCCAGATGATGTAATGTCCCGGAAGCAGCCGCCTTACTCCGGTGAAGACAGTTCGCTCGCCGCTGACGAAGCGAAAGCATAATAGCTCTTCCCAGACGTTGCGATCGAACTGCCTGGGGACCCCCATGGTGAACAATGCCTTCTGTTCTGACGCGAAGTAGAGCCCATCGTCGTGAAACGCATAATAGACCGGCTTGATTCCCAGGCGGTCACGCGCCAAAAACAAAACACGCTCATTCTCATCCCAGATGGCGAAGGCGAACGTTCCGTTAAGCCGTTCCAGCATCCTCGGTCCCTGATTTACGAATAAGTTCAATACCACCTCGGTATCTGTATTCGAGCGGAAGCTGAAACCGCGATCTTTCAGTACAGAACGAATCTCCTTATAGTTATAGACCCCGCCGTCAAAAATGATCTTATAACGTCCGGCCCCGGAGCTCATCGGCATACGGCCGTGTTCCGAAAGGTCTAGTACCGCCAGACGGCGGGATCCGAAGGCGATCCCGGGGGCTATGTAGTATCCCGAGTCGTCGGGCCCACGATGAGTCAGGGAATCTCGCATTTCGATGAATTTATCTGTCCTGACGATTCGCCGGCGATCGTTATACACAACACCACAGATACCGCTCATCAGATGTTCTCCAGAATTACTTGAAGATTGTGCGAATTAAACAGATGCGTGCAAATAAAAAGGTCATTGAACTCAATGTTATCGGTCCTGAGCGCAAGAGGCGCGGGATGTTTTGAACTCGTCTCCCACATCTCGCAACCTCCGGAGGAGCGACATATGAAATGCCTATATGCTGCAAATCCGGAGCTTGTTAGACTTGGGTGATCGAGTGCTATATACATCAGACTCCTCAGGGGCCAATCAGAAACTTTCGACAATGACCAAGTTTAATTTGCACAGTCCTCAATTAAATTCCAACGTAATCAGAAGTTAGGCAGCTCAGTACTGAAAGGCGCGAAATGTTTAAGGCCATTCGATTGCCCACATTTCATCAGCTCAGAGGAGCGACATCTCCGCTTTCAGATGCCGCTCCTTCAGGGGGGAGATTTAACTCATCAACAGCGCTATAAAATATCGGAGACCACCGGACCTACCAGAAACTGGTAACAACCGGCTTTAATTGGTACAGGCATCAATTACCTCGGCAATTCATCTTACGCTCGTATAAACGCAATTGAGCCTTCCCCTTTTTCAAAGCCGGTACGCGCTATCGGGAGTATCCAGTCGCGTAATCGGCGGCTGAGCTGTTCTTATTATTCGCGGCGCGGTTGCTGCGCTCCGCACCCCTATCGAAAATATGCGTTTATATGACCTCCGGCGTTGAAAGGCTGACCGCTTACGCGGCTGTTATCTGAAATTGTCGATTACTCGGACATCAATGCTACCCATCTATGATCGCCGAGCTGAATCTGGGCTCCACGCGGTTCAAGCCTGGCTTCTGGTAACAGATCGTTTAGGTACTTGCGTAGCTCCCGTTCCTGTCCAGCCTGCGCCATTTCGGTAAGTCGCTGCAGCGAGTGGTGCATTTTTTCCGGGGAGTATGCGGCCATTTTTCCCAGGCGGATCATCGGGTGATTTGTATTCGTTCCCGCATCTTCGCTCTCACAGGGTTCATCAACCTCACCCAGACCGAGTATGAATATCTCGCCTCCATCTCCCATGGCGCCGGCCTGCAGCGCTAATTGCGCCGCCTCTGGTATCGACGAGCCGACAACATTGCCGAAGCGCACTGAAACATAACGGCTGTAAGATCGCTGGTTCAGACCTTGGATTGCCAGCTCGGCTATGCGCTTAGACGCGCCCATGACTGATTTGGGACGGGAAGCTTTATTGGTTGATATCAGGACGAATGTTTCCACGCCGCAAGTGCCTGCCAATTCCCCGAGATTGAATGCGGCGATCGCGTTATTCTTGACCGCCTCGATCATATTAAATTCCATCATCGCGATGTGCTTGTGTGCTGCCGCATGAAGTACAACTTGAGGATTGAATAGATTGAAGATCGTCCACATTCTTCTGATGTCGCAAACGTCAGCGAGCAGAGGGACAAGTGATATCTCAAGCCGGCGATCGCGTAGCTCTCGATCGATGCTCAGTAACGAACATTCAGCCCGCTCTACTAACAAAAGCGATGCCGGTCGAAAGCGCGCCACCTGTCGCGCGAGCTCTGCCCCAATCGATCCGCCGGCCCCCGTCACCATTACCGTTTTTCCGGTCAGGAACTGCCCCATCTCATCTTCAGCGAGTTGATACGGCTCTCGGCCGGGAAAAATTTCTACCGTCCTGCCACGATCGCAGTCGATCGGAACCTCCTGCTGCGCCGCTTCCGACTTCACCTTCGTATGCGTCTCATCCAGAGCGCGGCAGATCACTCGGACTCCGAGTATTCCGCAATAACCGATAATCATGTTTATAACAATTACGGAGAGGGGGATCCTGAACTCTCCCATAGAATTGGGAAGTACCAGCCGGAGTAACGCTATGGGCATCGCGGCGCTGACTGCAGCCATGAAAAATGTCTGCACATCTGCGAGTTTGACGAAGCGCCAGTTGAATTTTTGGCACCCGAAGAAATGAAGCGCAGCGAGCTCGATAGCTACTACATAGGGTAACTGTAACGATAAGTTATGGAACTGATTTTGAGGTATGTTGAAATCGAATCGTAAAAGATAAGCCGTTACGAAAGATACTATCAAAATTAATAGGTCAAATGAGCGTTGTAGCAATTTTATAAGTTGAAGATGGTACATAGGTCGGCGTGGATAAAGCTACAAAAATACACACCTCGGCTAAGCGTACAGGACCGTAAAAGGAAAGACACCCTGTCGAAGCGGAAATTTATGAAGCTATAGTTGCTAACTGGGCGACAAGGAAGAGAGGTTTTATTGACCGTCGCCGGATTAGTGTGATGAATAGAGCCGAGAGTCACAGGCTGGGGTAAACAATCGATAACTAAATGTGGTTTATAAATTCCACATTCATAATCGCTGTTTCTGTAGACTCGAGTTTATGTCAAATATTCAGCTTTTATACTCATCTTTTATTTCAAACTTACTCTATCTTTTCAAATATTTTCAAACTTACTCTATCTTTTCAAACTTATCTATCTTTTCAATCTTCTTTCAAACTTTGCTATCTACATCTATCTTTGCTATCTAAATCTTTGCTATCTACAGCTATCTTATCTATATTCAACCTTATCTATTAGATTGGGATGAATAGAATATTATTTCCTATAGAAACACATCAGAAATTACTCTCGTATAGTTCACATTTTGCATTAACTCAGCATTGCTGTCAATAATTTTTTCTGCTTGTTATCAATGATATCTGTTATTTCAAGAATGTGATTGCACAAGACGGACGCACAAGGTGCGGGTAATGGCCAGAAAGCGCAGTGGATAAACCATATCTCAGTCACTTTCTGCGTTTCCTTCCCGCTCTTTGCCTCTTTTGGGCGAACCGGCTTCACTCATGGACCATCTATGGCGACGTCGTGGTATTCCCTGTATTCGAGTAAGACGAATTGCCCGCCGAATTCTGCGCCCGCACTCGATAGTAGTACGTAATATTGCCTGTCAATCCGGAGTCCGAAAAGCCAGTTACACCGGCGCCGGCCGACGCGATTTGCACGAAAGTCGTACCGTTGGTCGAGCGCTCTATCCTGAATAAATTTTCGTTCGTTGAATTATCTGTCCAGCTCAGGTCGATCCGATTGCTCGAGATCGCCGTTGCTGTGAGGTTGCCCGGCGCATTCGGCAGGACATCACTGACCGTCATGGTAACCGATCCTGAATAGGCATATGCCCCGTTGTCGGATGTAGCTTTCGCCCTGAGCGAGTAGTTGCCTGTATCGACATCGCCCCACGTGAACTCATAAGGCGCAGCCTCGTCTGTGCCGATCAGAGTCGAGCCGCGATAAAAATCGACCCTGGTAATCGCGCCATCGGCGTCTGCGGCATTCGCCGTAATATTGATGGTCGACGGGGCTATGAACGTCGCGCCGCTCGCCGGGTTTGTGATGCTCACCGTTGGCGGCTGGTTCGGATTGACCGTGATGCCTATAACGCTCGATGTTGTCGTCCCTCCTCTGTTGTCGATCGCTTTGGCCGTCAGCGAGTAGCTGCCTGGAGAAACATTGCTCCAAGTGAAATCGAAAGGCGCCGTAGTGTCAGAGCCGAGGGACGATGTGCCGCGATAGAAGTCGACCCTCGCGATTGTGCCGTCAACGTCAGCTACATCGGCGATGATCGTGATCGTCGCCGGAGCGGCGAAAGTCGCGCCGCCCGACGGGCTTAAAATACTCACAGTCGGCAGCACGTTCGGATTATCTGTGATCGTAATGTTGACCGCGCTCGAAATCGTGGCCCCTCCGCTATTGTCCGTCGCCCTGGCTGTCAGCGTGTGGCTGCCCGGCACCGCATTGCTCCATGCGAATTCATACGGCGCAACATTGTCTGTGCCGAGTAGAATTGTGCCGCGATAAAAATCTACTCTCGTAATCGTCCCGTCAGCATCAGCCGCGCCCGCGGTAATCGTGATAGTCGAAGCCGCGCTGAAGGTCAAACCACTCGATGGACTCGTGATGCTCACTGTCGGTGGCGCGCTCGGTGTGAGACTGACGCCTATCGCGCTCGAAGTCGCGACGCCTCCGCTGTTGTCCGTCGCCCTGGCTGTCAAGGAATAACTGCCGGCCAGGACATTGCTCCACGTGAATTCATAAGGCGCAGTCAGATCCGTCCCCAGGAGATTCGCATCCTGATAAAAATCGACTTTCTCCACCGTGCCATCGTTGTCGGAAGCGGCGGCTGTGATCGTGAATGTGGCCGGCGCTCCGAAGCTCGAGCCGCTTGCCGGGCCCGTGATACTCACAGTGGGCCGCACATTCGACGAAGTTATCCCTTTGACGATCGTGAAGCTGTCGTCAATCGCGCCGGTATCGCGGATGTATTTGGCGTCGAGCCTGTTTGAGTCGATGTCGAGCACCAGCGTGCCTCTATTGTTCATCGAGATGAACATACCCGGATGATTGAGCGCGCCGCCGCTCAACTGTCCCGCATTTCCTGCGACGACGTAAACGGTGCCCCCATGCGGAGCAGGACCCAATGTAGGTTTAGTATATTCTCCTGCGCCTGCCGGCCGGCCATCTCCATCGTTCTTTTTCATCGCACTGTTGAATGTGCTTGACGCGCCGTAATGTCCATCGAGCAGATATGAACGCTCATAGCCGTGGCTGTGCCCGCAGAGCACCAGGTCTACCCCGTGGTTCTCCAGGATCGGCAGGATATATTGGCGCATCTCGACGAGCTCGTCCTCAGTATCCGAATTATGTGACCCTTTGCTGTATGGCGGGTGATGCCAGTATGCGATCACCCAGTCTTTGGTGTTGTTGGCCAGGTCGTTCTGCAACCAGGATAACATCGGGCTGCCCGGCGCGCGCGCGGAAGTGAACGAATCAAGGCAGACAAAATGGATATTCCCGTAATTGAACGAATAGTAGTCTTCGGTTCCCGACGCGATGCCCCCCACCTCGCCATTCTGTGGAAGGACAAAGATGTTGTGAAAGGGCAATGGTTTTACCGGATTGGGCAAACCTGCAGAATCATGATTACCGAGCGTCGGCCACAGGACCGACTGCCTCAATGTCATCGGGTAGACATTGAAGAGACCTCTCTGGTAATCGGCATCGCTGCCGAAATCGTATGCGTTGTCGCCTAGCATCAGCCACAGGTCGGTGAAACGTGAGCCGGTGAAATTGTAGTAGGCGTCCCGCGTCAATCTTTGACCTTCTCCGGCGGTCCCCGCATCGCCCAGCACCCAGATGCGTGTCGGTTTGGCAGCCGCAGGTGCAGTGACGAAGAAATGTGTTGGGTCGCCGCCCCCCAAAGTCAACGATGATGTGCCGAATGAATAATAGTACTTGGTGTTCGGCGACATGCCCGTAAGAGTTACTCGATGTTCGTTAGTCGCTGCCGTATCGACCGCAATCAGGTTCAAATTCGATTGGTTTGTGCCGAAGCGCACGCGGCTGTCGCCTGGGGTAGCGGTGCGCCAGCAGATCACCATGCTCGTCGTTGTGCCCATCTGCAGATATGGCCCACGCGTGACGTTTGTCGCCAGCTGCTCGCTCGACCCTGTCAATTCAAGGTCGAAGCTGATGTCGGGATCGGATGGGCTGACCTGATGGATTTCGACAGCCAAGACATTTGTCCCGGTCACGAGCGACGACGGGCTGACATTCGTTTGAATGACGGTGTTGCCGTCATTCGCCGCTGAGGTCGATGCCGGGGTGGAGTAGGAAACGGCTCCCGCAGGCATATTGTTCCGATAGACCTCGCTGCCGTTCAGATAAACGATGATTCCGTCATCGCGTTTCACGCTCAGGCTTAGTGAGCTGAACGACGGCGGATATACGACCGTGAACGCTTTACGAAAATAGGTTGTGAGGTGTTTATTGCCGGAGCTCGGGCCATAACTGACGACTGTCGCCTCGTCCCCATTGCCATAACCGAGTTCTGCGGGCCCCGATGCCCAGGAGAAGTCATCGAATGACGGGGCAACCCACTCTGTCCCCTGGTTCGAGCCGTCATCGAGATATTTCCAGGCCGAACCTAGCGCGACGAATGTATTCAATGCGGGCGAGAGCGCCCCTTGCAATTCAAGATCGAAACTTATATCGGAGCTGGAACGGTCGGATTGGTGGATTTCGACCGCCAGCACATTGATTCCGCTGGTCAGCAGACTGGCGCTGACGGATGATTGAAGGAAAGTTGCGCCGTCATCAGCGGCGGCAAGGGCCGGCGTGGTATAGCTCACCGTCCCCGCCGGTATATTGTCCCGATAGACTTCGTTGCCGTTCAGATAGACCACAACCCCATCGTCGCGCTTGACGCGCAACGTCAAACCCTGAAGGTCACCCGCATTGGCGACTGAGAACGCTAGCCGGAAATAGGTCGTGATAAATTTGCTGCCGGGGCTGGGACCGTAGCTGACAACCGTGGCTTCACCGCCATCGCCATAACCGAGTTCTGCTGGGCCCGAAGCCCAGGAAGAATCATCGAAGTTCGGAGATCGCCATGCCGTGCCCAGGTCTGTGCCGTTATCCAGAAATTTCCAGGTGGCGCCCGCTGGCACGAGCATTGCCGATGATTGCGCCCTGGCAGTCATCGGTAGGTAATGATAAAAGATGAATGCTAGGAAGAATGCGGCGAGGAGTAATTTGGCGAACGCCTGGCCGTGTGAAATTGCATGGGATCGTTTGTTTGTTGACATTGCTTCAGGCTCATTAAGGAGTTGGGGGTGATAGCGGGGAACCGGCCCAGATTATTGACATTCAGATTGGTCGTTTAATGCCCATGCCGAATTGCCGCGTGGCGGCAGGGATGAGTCTCATCCGGCGTTTCAACGCCGGCACCGGCATCCATCGTCGCTACGCGACGAAGAAGGTGTACATTTCGTGCGAAAGTTTGGGCAATGACAAGGCGTTGAAACGCCGGGCTATATCCATAGCGTCGCGACGCGGCGGAAGCGAAGCAGGCAAACTTTGTAAAACCGATTGTCTGAAGCTCGATACTTCGGGAATCGAGCCTTCATCGGTAGAATTACGAAAAGGGGGGATGATCATCACTCAGAGTCCCGATCTCATCCATCGAAGGCTGATCAGTCATGGTGGGAAGAGCAACAGCTACAACCGTTTGCCATAAGACTTTCAGATCGCTCATCCAGCTTCTACTCTCGAGATAGTTGATGTAACCTCTAAGTTTGAAAGGTTGAAGCATCTCCAGGTAAAATCTCTCACGATCCCCTTTGACTTGAGCGAGCAGCTCCTCTTCATTTCGCAGTCGCAGAGTCATAGGGTCAGTCAATCCAGGCCTCGCCTGAAGTACCATGAGCCATTCCGGATTTCCAAGATCGACATAGCGCGGCACTTCAGGGCGTGGGCCGATCAGCGACATATCGCCTTTGAGAATATTCCAAAGTTCCGGAAGCTCATCGAGCTTGGTTTTACGTAGTAGCTTCCCCACTTTTGTGACGCGTGAATCGTCGCCGGCTGTTACCTGCGGCCCGCCGGACGCTACCCGCATCGTACGGATTTTGAATAACACGAAGTGCCGTCCCTTGAGCCCTACTCGTTTCTGACGGAAGATCACGGGTCCGGGCGAGGTGAGCGCCACTGCTGTCGCTGCCAGTGCGATAATGGGGCCGGAAACGATCAGGCCTACTATCGCTATCGCCGCTTCAATCGGGCGAGGTATTCCGCGTTTGATTTTGTTGGTCATCTTTTTGGTTTTTTCGTGAACCTTTCAGTTTAGATAGAAGAGTGTGCAAATAAAGGTTCAATGAATCAACGATATCAATCCTGAGCGCCAGAGGCGCGGGATGTTTATAGAACTCGTTCTCCTACATCTAACAAGCTCCGGAGGAGCGACATATGAATCCTATATTTTGCTCCTCCGGAGCTTGTTAGACCTGGGTAATCGAATGCTAGATACATCGGGCTCCTCCGGAGACAATCAGATACTATTGATAATAACCAACTTTAATTTGCACTGTCCTCAGCTATATCAGTGCCGACATACCATCGCTGTGACCACGGGTCAGATGAATCTCGTGTAGCGGGCATGACTCTTCGAGCAGAGGATGTCCGCCCGCGGTAACGAAGGTTTGATAATTACTCGGACCACTAAGCATACCAGCGCGGCGGCACGCCCCTATCCAGACAGCATGTGAAAAGTTCGCCACGATGAGATCGGCCCCAATCTCTGCCAGGTAACTGATGCCGGCTGCGACCAGCGCTGGCACATCTGCGAAATGCCCGAAACCGTCGGCCAAAGTTCCGACGGTCAAGTCGCCGAAATAAGGGTTATCACGCATCCGCTTTAGCGCCACCACTATCCACCCGGCATCCTTCATTGTCCTTTTTTGCAGTACTCTCAGCCGGATGAAGCGACGATCGAAAGGGGGATAAACGATATTGAGAGATGTCGAATCAGACCGGATTGCGGCCCCATAGGCCGGGAGTGATGAGGTGAAGATTCGATCGGCCCATTCATCAAATGCATCGACTACCGACCATTGGTAGGACGAGTAACTCGCGTTTAGCTTGCGCCGCAAGGTTAAGAGCCCGCCTATTCCTGCCCCCACGCCGGAACAAATACTCAGGAGACCTCCATATTGGAACATGGGGTGACCCTTGAAGTATGTCATCCCGCGTAACACCTTACTTACTCTGACAGGGTAGAAAAAGAAGGGTATGGACTTATACCTCCAACCGAGCTTGGTCAAAAAGCGAAATATCTCCAAATCGGCTGATCCAACTCCAAGCCCTATCAAGAAAGGTTGATAAGACAATGCGTTCCTCATGAGTTGGACAACTGCCAGCGAGTAGATAGGATTTATTATCCCTTCGGAGAGTGGCCCGTTGATAAAACAAAAGTCACGTTTCTCGCCATGGACAAATATGTTGTGATGGTAAAGCAATACTGCCGCATGAGCTTCGCTTCCATTTTCGGCGATCATCATCCTGCGATATACCGGAAACCCTTCCGGTCTGTACAACGCCTCGCCCCGCAGTCTGGGACTAAGGCTTATTTGTTCTTTGCTTCCACCAGCTTTAATGCGCCGGTTGAGTCGATCGACAGCAGCGAGGTCATCATCCTTGATGAAGCGGATATTCATAACTCCCCTGATTCTCCTTGCGCCAGCGGCGAATTCTTACGATACCTCCTTCCCGTACCATCCGGGTTCTCCAGCAAGCGGCCGGTTGCTGCGATCGCCATTTTCAACTCGATCCTGGCGCGACTATCCCCGCCAAAGAATTGCACGCGCGGCAATCGCCAGGTGGGGAAGCTGCTATCGGCCCACATCGGTTCTGTGGTCATCGCTGTCTCTACCCCGCACCCAAGCACATAGCGCGCCAGATGCTCCGTATAGTTTCCGTTCGGGAAAGCGAAAGTGCGGCACTCTCCGATCTCCTGCCTGACTTCTTCAATGCTCTGCTTGATCTCGAAGTAGGCGTCAATCTCGGTCTCGCGTGTCAGGATGGTATGTCGCAGACCATGCGCTCCCAGCGTAAAACCGCGGCGCCCCAGCCCACGCGCTTCATCCCAGGTCATCGGACGGATGTCGTCACACTCCATATCGGGAGTCACTTTGTAACTGGGGCATAGGCAGTTCAACCGATCGTTCAGCGATTTAAAAGGAAGCTGTTTCAATCTCTTATCCTCGAGCTCAGGAGGTGTATAACCGAGCGACCGCCTGATAGCGTCTCTACGATCGAACCAGAGCGGGAACCCGTCAGTCAGAAAACGCGTCGTGACGTAGAAGACCGCAGGCACGCCCATCTGCTCCAATACGGGGGCGGTTTCCGTAAAGTTGCTGCGTTTACCGTCGTCGAAGGTGAGCAGGCAGAAGGGACGAGCTCTCGGTCGCGATAACCGGTCGAGTAACTCATCATGATGAATAAAGTCAAACCACCGGCCGAAGGCCTCTATGTGGAGGCGCGTCTGTGGGGCCGTCAGCGTGTGTTCGTTGACGATTATTCCAGCTTGTCCGGTATGGCGAGTCATTGTTGCTATAGCCATAGAACACCATCCAACCAGGCTTGGTAATTTCATGACGTATTTTTATTGGTGATTCAGGTAAGTGTCCGTATCTCCCAACGGCAGTTGAGAGGATTGAGCGGTGTATGGTCGAGCATGTCGCGCACACGCTGATCTGACCGAACCTGTCACGTACTCCAACTCTTCGTCTTTCATCCCGGGAAAGATCGGCAGGCTGATCGACCGCTCCCATATATCCGTAGCGGTTGGGAAGTCTTCGGGTCGCCAGCCGAAATTCTCCTGATAGTATGGATGCAGGTGCAACGGTCGCCAGTGGACCGAGCAGCCGACTCCATCCTCTTTCAGCTCCTCCATGAACTCGTTGCGTGTAATCGAGAGTCGTTCGAGGCATAATTTGATGGGGAAGAGGTGCCACGATTGGATCCGGTTCGAATCCTCACCCGGCAGATCGATCTCCGCAATATCAGCCAATGCTTCACGATAGTAGCGGGCCACCTCCTGGCGCATCCGGCGCATCTCCTCCGCCTTGGCCAATTGGTGGATACCTATGGCCGCGGCGATGTCCGTCAGGTTGTACTTGTAACCTGGCGCGATAATCTTGTAGTCCCAGGTTCCGCTGTTCGAGTATCTGCCCCACGCATTCTGCGAAAGCCCATGAAGCGACATTGATCGCATTCGATCAGCGATCGCGATATCTTCTGTTACTGCCATCCCTCCTTCACCAGTGGTGATTGTCTTATTGGCATAGAATGAGAAGCAGGTTACCCGCGCGGTCCTCTCGCCACACCGCTGCCAGGCTTGATCCGGCCCAGGTCTCCAGGCCGATGGGAAGGCGTGAGCGGCGTCCTCGATCACCCACAACCCATTCTCGGAAGCGAAATTGCGGATTGCCTCTATATCCATCATCACTCCCCCCACGTGGACAGGTATCATCCCCACCACGCGCGTGTCCGCTGCCAGTCCTTGCCATAGTTTTCCCGCCCTGAGCTGAGCCAGCCTCCACACGGCGTCGAACAAATCCATGTTCTTCGTCATTGGATCGCAATCCACCAGAATAGGGATCGCATTCATGTAACGAACGACTGCTGCGGTGGCAGCGAACGTCATGGTCGGGACCAGGACCGCTTGGCCTGCTTCCACTCCAGATGCCTCAAGCGCGAGGTGAAGAGCTGCTGTGCAGGAATTTACCGCCACAGCATGGCTGGCGCCTACCGCAGCGGCGAACTCCTGTTCGAATCGTTTGACCTTTGTACCGCTCGTCAGCCAGCCCGAGCGTATGGTGTCCATTACCTCGTCCAGCTCACGCTCGCCGAGGTATGGACGGAAGAACGGTATCCGATTTCCCTTCATAATGGTCCCCCTATGTGTTACAACCCCAAAACTACAATCTCAGAATAAAGATTATCGATTTGCTCGCCGGTCAACACTTCTGACTTATACATTTTGGGAATCTTCAGCTTGTATATTTTGCTGTAAGGTAGATGTATTTTTCCTATCAGTCTCTCATCGACAGCCAGGAATAAATACCCCTTGCTCGTGAGAAAATGAATCCTGATCCTGCTGAGGTGCTTTAAAAAGATATTACGGTCGCTGATGTATTGTATGTGACCATAAGGTATCTTGCAGTTGTATTTTTTATAGCTCTTGCTAGTGTACAGAAGATAACAGTAGCTGTCCTTCTCTTGTATCACAAGATGGCCGCAGTCGTATTGCGAATGATCATTGAATATTCGTAAGTGCGCCGGGTTCAGCATCTCCGCGATCCTGGTCCGATCGGGGACTATAGCCGTCGGAGTCTCACCAGCCTCACTGGATAACTGCGGTATCGGGAAGAGAAGTCTGACGTGTGTATCGAGAGTCTTAAAACCCAATCGCTTCGCGATAGCCCAGGCCCTCTCGTTCATCGTTAGATTGGTGAGCGTATAACCCTTCAGATTTAGCAGCGGAAAGACCAGGCGCAAGCTTTCAGATCGATATTTTTCCTTAACTATCCAGCTCGTGAGGTTGCAAAATCTGGCCTCCATGCCGCCTATGGTCCTGCGACTGAATAACGTGCCGTTAAAACCGACGACTTGTCGATAATCGGTAAGAGCATATCCGACGTAACCCTCATCAAATTCCCACTGGTAATCGAAGATCAGTTTCCACTTCTCACCGGTCAACTGTGAGTCATCGAGTTCTAAAAGGAGAGGATATATATCATCGAACATTGCTGGTGTAACTTTTTCCACTTTCGCCATTTCCGTAGCCTTCAACGCATCAACACTTCTTCCTTAAGCAATCTTTTGTAATTGATCTATACACGAAATGAACTCGGCGATCTTCGCTATCGTCTTGAAGTTGTCAATTTCGATCGCATCTACAGGGATAGCCGTTCCAAATTCCTGCTCGAGGCAGACCAGCAGTTCGACGAATGTCAGCGAGTCTAAAAGCCCTTCTTCGACGAGGTCTGTAACAACAGAACTGACCTCCAGATTGAGTTTATCGGAGAAAAGCTTGGTGATCTTTGGGTATAATGCTTTTGCATCTAACATTTTGATTCCCTGCTTCGGATTCAGATGAGTATTCAGGTTTGAGGATTGCGGAATTTTGGTTGTGTCAAGTCTGTATGATTGCGACCGCTTTGGTAGTTAATTGAGGACTGGGCAAATTAAAGTTGATTGTTATCAGTAGTATCTGTTTGGCTCCGTATGAGCCCGATGTTTATAGCTTAGATGATAATGTTCATCGCAAGCTCCGGAGGAGCGACATCTGAACGCCTATATGCCGTTCCTTCGGAGCTTACGAGGTTTGGATGATCGAGTGCTAAAAATATTTCGCGCCGCTGGCGCTCGGGACCAACAACATTACAATGATCTTTTATTTGCACAGTCCTCAGTCACTTCGTTTATCCTGATAACGGTGACAACGGCTGAATGGTCGAGGCGATAGCCTCCCGGATTGTCAAACCAGCCATTATCTTTTCTATATCTTAAGGTTTGAATAACTCATTGTTCATATTTTGTCGTTCGCCTAGTATCCACCTGCGAAGTAGAGTATACCGCCTCATACCGAGCGCAGCGCGAGGTATATGAAGAAGTGACCAACGTAGTACCTCTCTCTGGACATTATAGTTGCAATACCTTCGGATATCTGCAGTAGAGGTATTCTCACGGATTGCAATTCTTCTCAAATTGAATAAAGACATATTCGGGTTGTTTATGCCGGGTTTGGAGGTACAGAGCATTTTGAGGCCCACCTCTTTCGCAGAGGAAGCTATTATCTCATTCCAATCACCGCCTGGCATTGAAGCGGATTCAATTGGTTGTTGCAAAAGAGATTCTAGATATTGTTTGCATGCTGATAATTCCAGCTTTATTTCTGCGCGAGAACAGCTTGATAGCATGCGATGAGTTTTCCCATGAACTCCGACTTCCATACCAGCCCTTGCGGCATTCAATATCAAGCCTTGATCGCAAAATCCTTTTCGCCCTACAAAATCTTGCGTAATGAAGAAGGTAGCCTTAAACCCGAATTCAATCAGCAAAGGAACAGCTGTTTCAAAAGCACCCCGCCATCCATCATCGAAGGTCAGAATTACCGTTTCGCCGTCGCTGCTGCTGATAGATTCTGAGGCGGTTATGACCCGATGCCCTGAAGCCTTGATGGCAATCAGATGTTGAGTGAAGACATCTTTGGGAACGTGATACATTGCAGCGGAACGGGGAATGCCGGATACCGGATCTTTCTGGTAAATGTCATGATACATAAGCCAGATTGACTCTGTTTCCTGTACCGAAACCGATTTCGCTGCATGTTTATTGGCTTGATTCACAGCTTATCTTGGCTCCCTGGTCTCACGGTCTCCCCAGCGTTTTCGGAAACCGGCCAGCCCGGCGAGAAATCCGAGCCCGAAGGCGAAGTGGATCGTTGCGAAGCAGAGGGGTAGCGCCAGCCGCAGCCGCCATCCCTGCTTTCGAACCGTAATTAGAGAAGCACATATGTTGGCGAGCGCGTAGATACCCAGGGTCAACGCGAATACCAATCCGGCTGCCGTTGAGAGCGGAGTCATTAACATTGATAGCATCAAGCAGGAGATGAACAGTAGGGGGACGAACTGACGCATGCGCATCTGCCGCGGCGTCTTCTGCATTATGCGTACTTTCCAGTATCCGTATTGGAAATATTGACGCCAAAGAGAGCTGATCGAGCTTCGGCTGTAATATCGGGAACGTATGTCGGCGGCCAGCAGTATCTTTCCCCCGATCCTGCGCAAGCGGTAGTTATAATCGTCATCCTGATTGCGGACCAACTCTTCATCGAAGTATCCCACACGCTGCATAATGGAGCGTGTGTAAGCAGGGAACGCAATAGTATCCGCTGCCATGGTTCTATCTTTCACGATGCGGAAAGCGGAATTGCCAACTCCAAAAGGCGAGCTCATAGCTAAAGCTATCGTCCGGGCAAGAGGTGTCTCTCCCACTGTCTCTATCGGGCCGCCCACGCCATCGACGCCATCATTCTGGAGGTGCTCAACGCAGCGACGAACGTAATCCCTTTCGATTACACAATGACCATCAACGCGAATAAATACCTCTCCGTTCGCGCGGAAAATGGCGGCGTTCAGGCCCGTAGGCGCGATCTTACCCGTATTATCGATCATCAGAATATTTGGGTGCCGGTCTTGAAACGTGCGGATGATCGCTCGTGTGCCATCGGTTGACATACCGTCAGATACGACTACCTCCATAAGGTTTACCGGGTAGTCCTGCGCCATCACTGCATTCAGACTGCGGGCGATGTAACGAGCCTCGTTGCGTACGGGGAGGACGACAGTTACGAGCGGCAGGCTGATAGCATTGGGTGATTCGGAATCGGTACAATACATCGGGATATATCCAACTACCGGGAGCACGAGGAAAAACGGAATTTGTCGAATTCCATGTGCTCTCCGTGCTTCCCATGTTAGGTTTTTGTGTGTGTTAATCTTGGGTGTTCGGTTAGGGGATGTTAAAAACGCGCATCCACATCTCCAACGACAATATCCTGAAGAGGCCCAGATAGGACTCGGTGTTCGCTGAGTCTGCCTTTGCAGAACTATACCATCGGCGCAGAGCCGCGGCGTCTATATACTTTTGGCAGCGGAGATCGTCGCCGATCATCTCGGTCGTAAATTTGCGCAGGTCTTGCGATAGCCAGATACGATCCGGGGCTGCGAAACCTAGCTTGCTTTTACGGAGCCTGACAGACTCGGGCATCATATTTTTCATCGCCTGCCTGATCGCGAATTTGCTCCAGCCGTTCCGCACCTTGAGGTTATCCGGTAAGGAGATGCCATACTCGACGAGCTTGTGATCCAGGAGCGGCACGCGAGCCTCGATTGAAAACGCCATAGAGGAGCGATCTTCCAGGCGCAGGAGCTGTGGAAGCGTATCGATCTGAATGTCGTCGATCTGTATCCGCTGCATGGCCGTCCACGGCCCATCACCGTTCCGTTTACCGGAAGCATTGCGCCACCATCGGGTTGCCGGTGTGCTGCCGTCTGAAATGACTTGACTGAGATCGGCTCTCAAAACCTCTTGTAATACCGAATCCACTTTCATAAACCGGCGAATGTTATGAGGAAGGTAACGAAAGCCATTCCGCAGGTTCAGCACATAACGGTCACCCTGACTTACGGTAGCTCCCAGCTCGCGTAACATTCGAAGTACGCGGCCATCCTTCAGCAATGAGGCAAAATATGCATAACGGAACTTCGCGTAGCCTCCGAATACTTCGTCGCCCCCCTGGCCATCGAGCAATACTTTGACCCCGGCTTCCATTGCCGCACGCATGACTCGCCACTGAGCGTAGAAGCTGAACCCCCCAAATGGCATGTCCTGGTGCCAGGCCATTCGCTGGAAGTCTTCCCGGAAGTCCTCGGCTGTCGGGAAGACGAGCTCTGGAGTTGCGTCTACTGATCGCGCAACGGTCAAGGCATATTCACGTTCATCGATTTCTCTATATTTATAGCAGGATGTGAATGTACGTAGACTGTCTCCGATCGCGGTAGCCGCCTCAGGGTGTTCACCGGATATTTTCCCTATCAGAGAGACCACTGTCGATGAGTCGAGGCCACCGCTCAGGCAGCTACCCACTCGCACATCGCTTATCAGGTGTTTGCGCATAGTCTCCAACAACAACTCCCTCAACTGCTCTATATGTTCATCGTCTCCTGCGCCATTCGCCGGTTGCGGTACTAGATGCCAGTACCTGTTAACCATGATTTGTCGGGTCCTGCTGTCAAGCCGCAGCGAGTGAGCCGCAGGCAGCGCTCTCAGGTTCCGGACAACCGTACGCTCCCCATAATCGCAATTACCATGCGCCAGAAAGCCGAGTATCGCCTCGTCATCTGCTACCGCTTCTATTCCGGGAAATGACAGGAGAGCCTTGATCTCGGATGCACAGATAAAATAACCGGCGGCGACGGCATAATAGAATGGTTTTATTCCAAACCTGTCGCGAGCGCAGAATAGTTGCCTCCGTCGGCTATCCCAAATTGCGAAGGCATACATTCCCTCGAGCTGATCCAGGCAATCCTCGCCCCAATGGAGGTATGCTTGCAGGAGCACCTCGGTGTCCGTCCGGGTTCTGAAGATGTATCCCTTAGACTTGAGCTCGGACCTGAGTTCCAAATGGTTATAGATTTCGCCGTTAAAGACGATCCATATGCTGCCATCACCCACTGACATTGGCTGTAGCCCGCGATCAGTCAGGTCTATGATCGCGAGGCGGCGGTGCCCCAATGCAACCTGAGCCGCGGTTTTCGCCTCCCATCGGTCCGTGTTCTGTAGAAAAGTATGATGATACCTCCCATTTTGAAGCGAGCCTATAACGAACCCCTCTCCATCCGGTCCACGGTGCGCTTGCCGATCGTTCATTCGTTGCAATGCTGCTAGGTCTACCGGCCTTCCATCGAGACTAACTATTCCTACTATCCCGCACATAATAATTGATAATTGATAATTGATAATTGATAATTGATAATTGAAAGTTGATAGTGTTAGTTAATAGTTGATAGTGTTAGTTATTGACATTCAGTTGGTCGTTTAACGCCCATGCCGAATTGCCGGGTAGCGGCAGGGATGAGTCTAATCTGGAGTTTCAACGCCTGCACTGGCATCCATCGTCGCTAGAAGGTGTACATTTCGTGCGAAAGTTTGAGGATAAAGCGTTGAAAACGCCGGGTTACATCCATAGCGTCGCGATGTGGCGGAATCGAAGCAAACAATCTTTGTTAAACCGATTGCCTGAAGCTCAATGATAGTTGATAGTTCGTATAAACTGTGGCCACGATCTATACAAATTATCAATTATCAACTATCAATTATCCATTATTAACTGCCTACTTTTTCATGACAGACCTGTAGATACCGATCAGTCTGTCCGCAAGTACCTTCTCATCCAGCTCTTCGACCGCCTCACGGCCGTTTATCCTCTCTCCCCTTCGCAGAACGCGTTCGAGTGAGACTGCAATAGTCTCGGGCGAATCATCCGAACATATCTCGCATCCTTGAACGCCATGCAGGCGCATAACCACATCACCGACGATCACTGATACGACCGGCAGATTGCATGCGAGAGCCTCTTTCACTACGGTTGGCGAGCCCTCCTGAAAAGAGGTCATGACAAATACATCACACGCATGCATCAGGACGAGGATGTCTCTGTGCACCATCTTCCATCCAGTGATCAACCGGGCAGGTAACCTCTTATTGAGCTGATCGACGGCTCGTTTGGCGAGTCCGTATCGTTTATATGGATCATCGGGGTTCCCGACGAACAGGACCAATCGTTCATCGAGCGGGAGCCCCAACTGGCGACGCGCCTCTCCCTGCGGCATGTTCGGCAACGCATCCATATCCACGCCGGTTGGGAGCAGGTGCAGCGGGACAGATGCCGGGATGTGGGCCCGCATCTGGTCGGAGACTATGATCACCGCATCGGCTCTTATTGAGATCAGTCGCGACAGCCACTGCAGAAGCCTGCCTCTCAGCGTCGGGCGGCCATCGTCGCCCTTGATGCCCAGAATGTCGTCTCCATGAAAAGTCACGACGAGCGGCATTTGCCTGGGCCAGGGAAGCAGGGCGCTTTGGCCGAATTGAGCATGAACCAGATCGTACCGGCTCGGGTCGATCTGCTTCCGCAGCCGGCTCCATGCCCTCACGTAGTTCATCGGATTCTGCGCACCGCGGTATGAGAAGATATCCACCTCGACGCCCGCCCGTCGCAGGAAGTTCACTTGCTGCACGAGGAAGGGAACGGCGTGTGGATATTCGGTAGTTGGCCAAGCGTTTGAAAGCATCAAAACGCGTATTTTATCATTCATATGGACTGCTCAGTCATACCCGCCGTTAGTCCCTTTAAGCGTTGCCATTTTTGATTACAAACCCTCGTTGGCTAGACCTGACCCAATTACTACGTATTGAGTAACAGCCGGCGACCAGTGCATACGCGAAGATAAGCCAGGTTTGCTTGGCTGCCTGCAGAGGTACGGTCATGTTGACCGTCAGGACGGATAAGGTAAGTGCAAAAGGTAGAATCCCATATATACCAGCGCGCGCCTTCCACCCTCCCCAAACACAGAGTCCTATACAAATGAAGAGCGGAATGCCTCCCGCTACTCCGGTTGATGTTAGTACCTCTAGCACCAGGTTATGGCTGTGCTTGGTGTTACGTTTCTTACTTTTGCTGCCGAATTCGAAATGTTTTGTCCGATTATACAGTTCGTATTGTTGATTGCTCGGTCCCCAGCCGAGGATCGGTTTTTCATTGATCATTGCGGTCGCCGCGGGGAAGATATATTGACGGCCTGCCATATCTCCCCGCTTGACCGATTTATTGTACCGGCTCTTCATCGGCTCGGTATTTATAACTATCCAGCCGGCAATACCTATCGCCGAGAGGACGATTATGAAGTTCCTGAGCATTTTTCCGATATTCCCACGCTTCAGAGTGAACGCGAGGATGCCAATGCCTAAGCCGAGCATCCCACCGCGTGAGCCGGTCATCACCAGGCAAACAGCGATGAGCGCCATCATTGGCCAGAAGATCAAGCGGTATCTCGGCTTATTGGTTTGCAGGCCGTAAGAAAGACCGATAAGCGTGATCAATCCCAATGCCATGTTGGCAGCGACAGTATTCGGATCTTGACCGAGAACCGTCACTCGGTCGCCTTCGGTCTCAGAATGATAGACGGTAGTTCCAATTCCCATTATCAGCAGGGAGGCCAGTACTGTGGTGGAGATGGCGAAACTGAGAAAAGTAGTTTTGACTATCGTATCGAATCGTAACAGATTATAGCTGGCCCAGAAGAGGAATGCAGCTTGGAGCATATTGAAAAAGAATATCGTTGCATTGGGAATATCCGTTGAGTAGAGCGCCATCAAAGCCAAATAGACGAATAGATAGATGGCGAGCCACCAAAAAGCCTTGGGCGGTTTACGAAAACAGACTTTTGGTTGAAGTAATGCGGTCAGAAGGAAGATCGATCCGGTTATGGTATGCACTTCCACTGGAATCGACCTCGGCGGGTACTCAAATGGGATCGACATTACAAACACATAGAAGCTCCAGCGAACAATGGGTATCTACGGCGAGGTAAGTTGGCCGGTGTCTGATGGGGTGAGCGGGTGGAATGCCGGCGGGCACTACCGCTGCGAATGGGCCTCTCATTGGCCTGATTATTAGACCGGGATGAGCCATTTATCTATATCGTAACTAGCCACAGATGCACAGTGGCTGCGCAAGATGATGCTTATTGGCCGGGGTCCGGGGTCACCAGTCAGGTATGACGACCCTATGACCTTCAGATCATCACTCAGCATTGTCTTTAACAAGTTGGGGAAGTATTCGATACGCTCCGAATCGCGGCCCTCATAGACCAGGATACGCCAGGGGATGGAACATAAACTTTCAAGCACGCCGTCATAAGCGCCACCCGCGACATAATAGACGACCGCATCGGTCAACCTGGGCTGTAGGGCTTCGGGTATGTCGTCTTCCAATCGATATCTCTCTGCGAGGTTGGCGCCTATGAGGTAGAACCTGGTCGCTCCAGAGGCGAGCAGGAATAGCTCGGAATCCGCCACTACTTCGGGCTTATCCCATCCGATGCCCCAGGCAGCCCCCGCGACCAGTGAGGAGTACAACCTCGCTCCTGAGTTGCACCCGATATCCAGTACGACTCGCCCGGCCAGTCCCATCGAAGACTTTTCCAATACATCATTGACGAATGACCACTGCCTCGCGCTATTCCCGTTGCCGTGACTCGCGTTCGAGCCGATCAGCCGTGACCAGGCGTTCGGTTGGGATAAACCGAAATTCTGGAAGTCTATGTACTGAACGCGTCCCAGACTGTTCGAGTAGATGAGGTTTCTGTTGCAGTGCGGCTCCATGAAGTCGATGTTCTCTTCCCACTTTGGGATCAGTATGCGTAGCTGTGTGCTTGCATTCAGCTGCCTGAGTTGATCAATGAATGATACATATTGTTGTGGCGTAGGACACTCACCGCTCACATGGTCGACAGCAAAGACCGAGTAAGACTTTCCTTGCGCCTTCCAGCAAGCCAGGTCCCAGATTCTTGGTCCGATACCGAACGAGTACATGAGGTTTGCCGCAGCCAACCTGTCTTGTGGCGTCCCGAGTAACCTCTTCAGCACAATGAGAGATTTACGGTGGTTATAAAGGTATCTGGCTTTCGCCGGATGTCGAAAATCTTTGAGAATTTTGAATCCTGTTCCTGGCCGGTAGAAATTGACGATGGACGGAATAAGGTCATTCAACCTTTCCTGTGGTGGGATATAAAATGTATGACCTCCCTCGTTCACCTCCAGGCCTTTTCCTCGAAGCCATCCGAGGAGTTCGCCGGGGGAGTCGCAATGGGGAAAGGGAACGTCCCAAGCCATCGCCAGTTGCCTGGGCGTCTTGCTGAAGATCCCATTATGAATACCAACAGCTCCCCAGTGGCCGTTCTGAATTATATGACGCAAGACCAACAGGTTATCGTATATGACCTCTATAACTTTAAATGCCATCCGGTTTTGGCGCAGGTAGGTCTTGAGAGTTGGCTTCAGGTTATCGGTGAAGTATTGTTTTACTTTATCGCTAGAGCCGAGGGAACACATGTTTAACCACCGATCCGGCAGTAGCAGCGCCGCCGAAATGACTCCTATGAGCGACATCGCAAATGTCGCAGCAAGAATAACCAGATGAGGCAATTGAGCGCCTCGCAACAGGAGAGTTACCGGCAATGCGAATGCGACGACCGATGCCCCCAAGGCCAGCCCCGGCAGTTGGGATAAGTAGAACTCTCTCCAAGTAGATTCCGTCAGGTAGATGCTCAGCCGTCCCAGCAACAGGTAGATGACGGCAAGAGCGGCGACGACGCCGACCGCCACACCATTGATCCCGAATGATGCGCCCGCCACAGAGCCTGCGATTACACAGGCCGCATAAACGGTATGGCACCAGAATTTCAAATAGACCGCGCCTTTTGCCCGAGCCAGCGAATCCCCAAGGTTATAGATTGAATGAAAGACGCCGCCCAGGCAGAGGATCTGAAGGGACGCGATAGCGCCCGTCCACTGCGGACCGAAGACGCCTGCCATAACTTCCGGGGCAGCGATGGCGAGCGAGGTCAGCAGAGGGATTACTACAATCGTGGAAAAAAAGACCGAGGCGATATATGCGCGCCTCAGCGCTCGCGTGTCATCCTGCATCCTCGAATAGACGGGGAAGAGCACATAGCTGATCACCGAAGAGAACTGATACATCGGTAATGAGATCAGTTGATAGGTCCGTGAGTAGAGGCCCAAATCCGTCGCGCCGAGCCAGCGGCCGACGACGAAGTAATCGCCGTTCCGCGCGGCATAATTCGCGAGCCGTGAGAGGCTCGACCCTACCCCGAAGTTCAGGAACTGTCGCGTCTCGATCCGTGCAAAACTTGGCCGCAGCGGGTGTGGGGAAGCTACGAAAAGTAACACCGCCCTTAATACCGACTCGATCACGATCGCCCAGGCTAATGCCCATACACCCCGGTCCGATAGAGCGAGTATTACCCCCACCAGCGCATAACCGACCGAATACGATGACAACTCAACTACGAAGAGTTTTCGGTAGTCGAGCTTCCGTTCGAGAAGGGCCGCCGATGTTGAGCTGAGACTCGAAAGAAGAAATGATAAGGATATGAACCGCAGCAGCGGCGTGACAGCATCGTTGCGAAATACCGCAGCAACCAGCGGCGCGCCGGCGTAGATTCCCGCAGTGATCGCCATACCGCTCGCCACCGAGACCGTGAATGCAACGCGTATATGAGTTTTGGTCAGCTCTTTGCATTGTATAACCGCAGGAGCCATACCGATCTGTGATATCCGGTATGCGAGGTTCATCACGATCATCACCAGAGTCAGCAGCCCGAATGCTTCCACCGGGAGAAGCCTCGCCAGGATAATGGTGACGATCAGGCGTAGAACGAATATCGATGACTCGGAGAGGAAGCGCCAGGCAAATGCGCCCATCGTTCGCTCAAATAGTGGTTGCATAATGAGGCGAAGATTCTTTTATCAACTCATGTTCCCAGCCATGCTGGCATACGAGTCGAGAGGTACCCTCGTTACCCAGGAACTTGACATTGCTGTATACCGGATCGCGATAGTCAGTTACCTTGCCGCTTTCGATGGCCTCGATAACCTGCTTAACTCCCAGATTCACAGTCCATTTGGGCACAAACCCGAGAACATTGCGTATCTTGTTGAAGTTGACCCGGTAATTCCGGCGGTCAGCGTCCGGTCCCAGATCGATGATCTGAGCAGAGGGAACCAGTCGATTGATCATTTCACCGACCATGTTGATGGTGTAGTTCTGTTCATTCGAACCGACGTTGAAGGTCTGATTCCTTACCAGCGGGAAGGGAGCTTCCAGAGTCTTGAATACGGCGCGCGCCGCATCGTGCACGTGCAGAAATGGCCGCCATTGATCACCGCCGCGAATAGTTATCTGTCCCTCGATGAGAGCTTTCGCAGTCAGCAGGTTGATCACCAGGTCGAAGCGGGTGCGCCCGGAAAGGCCGTAGATGGTGCCGAAGCGCAGCACGCTGGGAGCGAAGCTGTGATCGGTCATGCTCATCAGGACCCGCTCGGACGCGATCTTGCTTCGCGCGTAGAGTGAAACGGGATTCAGTTCGGAGTGTTCATCCAGAACTTCGTCGCAGGCTCCATAGACGGAACAGGTGCTGGCGAAGATAAATCGACTGACTCCGCTCCCCTTGGCGACCTCGGCGATCATGCGCGTGGCCATCAGGTTGACCTCGATAGTCAGGTCTTCATCGAGCGCGCAGGCCGGATCGCCGACGATCGCGCCCAGATGTATCACCGCATCCATGTTTTTCGTAGCCTGCACGACTTTATCGACCTGCCGGAAATCAGCCCGCATAATCTCCAGCCTCGGGTGACCCAATAGTTCCCGTATCGCATCAGAGCCGTAGAGGAACAGGTCGAGCAGTCGCACGCGATACCCTTTATCCAGTAACATCGGCAGTAGAGCAGACCCGATGTACCCGGCGCCCCCGATGACCAGGACATTTTTCACCTTATTATCATCGCTCTGCTTATAATTATGGATCTCCGCACGGACCACGCTCGACCAGAGTGACGACCATATCCGCGAACCAACCAGAAAAAATATGCTTAAGAACCATGCGTAGAGGTATGTGCCGCGTTGCAGGCCCGGACCTTTCATGAAGTAAGAAAGGAAGCCGAATAGCAGATAAGCCAGGCTGACGGCGTGGGTTACAACCAAGGCCTTGTATCGTCCGCGGTAAACCCGGCCGTACGTATAAAAGCCGCTGAGAGAGAAGACAAAGAGACAGACCAGTGTAAGCTGCAGGGCACTGTTTCGGTATCCGATCAGGTTATTCCAGAGGACTTGCTTGTAGCTGGCTCCATTCCCGTCATTCTCTGTAATTATGAAGTGAACCAAACGGATAACTATCGAGGTCAGAACCGCCGCATTGATGAGCAGGGTATCGGCGATGCCTCGTAACACCATTACCTTAGTAACACGCAAGTGAGACAGTAGATTCATCGTCAAAACTTTCTTTTTGGTGGAAGTCAGACCACCTCAACGGCGCAGAGAACGCTGATGGTGAGCTGAGGTCATATGATCCCGGCTATGCCTCCGCACACCTCAGCGTTCTCTGCCCAACTGAGGTTAACCGGTAATCTTCACTACGTTTTCTTGGCACCGGGGGCATTATCACGTGTGTAATTTGAGTAATAGTTATGGTTTTTACCATTCTGCGCATCGACGTTGTTTAGCACGACTCCCAGAATGTGCCCTCCCACGTGGAAAAGCTTTTGCCGCGAGCGGCGCACGGCATCACGATTACTCTTACCCATGCTCACGACGAGGATTACGCCGTCGACCAGGGTCGATAGTATCACCGGGTCAGCCAGGTTGATCATGGGTGGGGAGTCTATGATGATGTGATCGTAACGCTGTGAAAGCGCCTGTAGCATTTCCTTCATCCTTTGCGAGCTGATCAACTCGGCCGGTCTCTCCGGGATAGAGCCGCTCGGAAGCAGCGAGAGGTCGTGAATATTGAGCTTTTTGATGACAGTGTTCAGTTTCGCATTACCTGAAAGGTATTCTGATAGACCAGGCCTGGAATTAATGCCGAGTTCTTTATGAATGCGTGGTGTGCGAAGATCGCAATCGATAATTAACACCGATTTTCCCAGCTGCGCCAGGCTCACTGCGGCGTTGATGGTTGTAGTGGTTTTTCCTTCGCCCGGTTGGCTGCTCGTGATCAGCAGCGTCTTGCACGAATTGATCTCGACTGAGAGCATCAGGGACGCGACCAGCAAGCGGTAGGCTTCGGCTGCCTGTGAATGACTATCGAGCCTCACCGTGTAAACAGGAAAAACTTCGTCTGGTGTTACCGCAGTTAGCGGGATTTCTTGCGTCGCGATTATCGAGGTAACTGTTGTGTTTTGATCTCCCGCAGGGAAGTGCCTGTCCGGCCCCTTTTGTGAGATTGTTCTACGGTGGACCGGGCCAATAGTCGGGATTGCAGCGAGCGCGGGCAATTGCAGGTAGCGGTCGATGTCGTCGACGCTCTGAATTGTCTGGTCGAAGTATTCAATGAGTATTGTAAGTCCGATCCCCAGGATCAGGCTGAAGAGCATGCTGATCAGTATCCATTGCTTGCGGTGGGGGCCGGCGTCCTGCCTCGGCACACGCGCGTACTCGACCAGACGCAAGTTGTTCTCCTGCTGGGCCATCTCGAACTTGGCCTGGTTGCTTTTTTCGAGAAAGCTCCGGAAGAGAGACTTGGATGTTTCAACTTCCTGTTGGAGAACGCCGAACTGTATCGTCTCCTGATTCTCCTGTGCGCTCTCCTGTTTCGCCTGTTCCAGCGCTGCTTTGAATGCGCCTTCATCGCGTATAGCGCGCTCGAAATCGTTCTTAAGTTTTTCACCCATCGTTTTGCTGGAAGATTCCAACTGCTTTCGGAGGGCTGCTATCTGCTGGTTCACCTCGATGGTTTGCGGGTTCTCGGGGCCGTAATTGACGTCGAGCTGTGCGGATCGAAGTGTGAGTTCACTCAGCTTTTTCTGTAGCTCTGATACTATCGGATCAGCGAAAGCTTCAGGGATCAGCGTGGCACGGCCAAGTTTCGCCTCCTCAAAGAGCGATCCCTTGATGATGCGATCGGTTTCGGCACGCGTGACCTCGCCCTGAAGGCGCGCGACTTTTTCGGCGCTCAAGGAGCCCTTACCCAGCGGTGCGATGATAGTGTGAGCCCGAGTATAATCGGCCAGCGCCTGTTCGGACTTCTCAGCCCGCGACTTGAGCTCTCGCGTTGTACGGTCAAGCCAGCCCGATGTCTCCGAGAACTTGCTGGCTTTGCCCTGGAAATTGCGCTGAATGAAAAACTGAGCGAGACGGTTGCAGACGGTGGCGGCGAGAACCGGATCGGAGTGCGTAAATTTGATCTTGATCAGACGTGTGTCTGAGATGGCTTCCACCGAGAGCAATTCGTCGAATAACGCTACATAAGGCTCCAGGCGCCAGCTTTCCGCCGCGGTAAGTTGGTGCGGCGGGATGCTCTTAGCATCGGGTATAACTGACGATGTGGGGACATCCAAAGCGGGGTTCTCAGCTGGTCTCATTTGTATTCGGTCGACGATGCTCTTGAATGTTTCCCGGATCGTCCTTTTCTCCGGTCTCAACAATCCCGGTTGGTGATCGAGCTTCATGTCGACTATCACATCTTCAATCAGCGGGATGCTATTGAGCATGAAGAGCTTCGTCTTCATGCTCTCGTCGCCCTGGATGACCAGATCATTCTCCCCATACTTGATCAACGATGTATCCTCTTTGCCGACCGAGACGATGGCATATGACTGATAAGTCTCTTTCCTCCGGTACATTTCGAAAGTAACGAGTGAAGTGACGAAGAGAACCAGTAAAGCGATTGACCATTTGCGCTTTAATATTCCTCTCAAGCATCTTGATAGGTCAATTCCCGAGTTTCCATCATCTGCGCCATAACCATTGTTATTGGTATCCTGGTAATCGACCCGGGGATAAGAAAATGTCTCATTCGTCAGCTGGCGGCGTTCTAGTGCGGTTCTATCATCTGACATTGGTGATTTCTCTACTGGAACAGAGATTTTTGAGAGGAATTATAGGAATGAGATAGATCCTAGAAAAAAAGTAAAATCCTGTCATTTCCATTTTTTGCGATGGGCTGAGTGCTACCTATCGACCTCTCTGTGAAGAGTTTCCGATAAACTCATGAGCGCCTATATCGAAACCTTTCCCCTGCGGCCTGATGCACCAGCTTTTATCAAATGGCGCTTCAGGCATATTCATACCCTTATCTATTGCAGCACTGTCCGGAAGCAGGCGGAAATCCAACGCCGAAAGATTGATAAATTTCGGATCGGTGAAGAGAAGGTTATCGATCACCGCAACACCCATTTGTGGCATCCGGTCCGTTATGCTTTTTGCGGTCGTCAGGTTGTTGCTTATTACTACGTCGATGAACCGGGCGGAACCGACATCAATGGCAGCATCGGTTGGTTGGTGGAAGATATTATTGACTATTCTGATGTCGGTCATATCGCTTCCGCCGCCAATGACGATGTGCCCCGTCTGGTTGGGATTCGGCCCGGAAAAGGTGTTGTGCGCGATAACAGTTCGCGACCTGGTATGAGGGTACTCCTGAATCGCCCATCCGCGCTGATGGTTGTAGAAGATGTTATTGCGGATCGTAACGTCGTTTCCCCGAGAATGATATATGCCATGATCATGGTTTTGCCAGAATTTGTTGGACGGATTACATCCACCTTCTCCAGGCGCAAAACGTCCGATGTCGTGGATAGTATTTCCCTCTATCAGCACGTTATCACGACCAATATAAATACCTACCTGCCCGTTTGTGGTATTGGTGCAATGTCTCCCGATATGATGGATGCGGTTGCCGATGATCTGCACATCATGGCCGCCATTGTACAACTCGAATCCGGATGAACTGCCGTCATTGCCCATTCCATAAACGTCGAAACCCTCTATCCGGATATACGCCGCTTTCGAAGAAGCAAACCTGAAGCCGTTTTGCACCTTGTTCTTCTCACCGTCAATCCTGGCTCCCCCTGGGTTCCTGGACTTGAACACTACCCAGTTATCAGGAGCTCCTCCTCTCGTCAGACAGACAACCGCCGTAAAGCGATTACATGACGGATGTGGCGACCCCATCGTATAGACGCCATCCTCGACGATAACTGTGTCACCGGGATTGACGGTATCGGCAGCTTTTTGAATTGTTTTGAATGGAGATGTCCCGCTACCGGGATTGGAATCAGTACCAATTGTCGAGACGAAGTATTTCATCCCTCTTACCAAAAATCGGGTGTTCGGCGACGTTTGCCCGCAGACCGAAGAGACTGTCTCTGAAACCGCCGGATTCGGATTTTTCCGTTGTTTTCGCGCAGCTGATGTAGCCCGATCCGAATCGGTCGCCGGAGCTGGATTCTGTGTGGACGATGTATTCGCCAGTATTATGAGGAAGAAGATGATGATTTTAGTTGCTTCAAGAGTGCCCATCGAATTACCACCTCGGGATTCGCACGATGCTTGTACCTAGCCCGGAGAGTAATGTACCGCCGACCGATTTGAATCGGCTGTTAGGTACAATGATAACGTCGTTAGCGAAGATGGGGATATCATCCTTTTTGCCGTTCATCACCGATGCTATATCCACCTTTATCTCCTGCCTTCTTCTGGTTACCGGGTCTTCGCGGAATATCAACCCGCTGCCGGCTGCGGCCTTGAATGTTGTCCCCTGTGCGAGTGATATCGCCTGTCTGAGTGTGGTGCCTTCTTTAAATGGGAAAGACCCAGGAGCGTGGATACTCGCCGGCGACGAAGAACACGTCGGCTGGCGGTATATTGATGATGCTACCAGGTTCGACGTACATATTTTTATCGAAGTCCCCTCTAAATAACCCGCTGATACTCACTCTGATCAGTTCGTACATATCCTCTTCTTTTTCTTTACTTTCCTGTGATTCAACCGGTGATTCATCTCCATTGGGGGTGTCAGCTACAGCGCGATGTAAGATGGGAGTGCTCATCGGCTGCTTCACCTCACGGATGATGAAGGCGCTCGTCCCATGATTAATACTCAACCCTCCGGCGACGATAATCAGTTTCATGAGCGTCGGCTTGCCTTCGAGCTGGTACGCACCAGGGCGGTTGACCGCTCCTTGAATGAAGAAGGTATGGCTGTTTAACTGTTCAATCGTAATGGATACGCGAGGGTTTTTGAGATATCGTCCGCGCAGACCATCGGCGATAAGCGCGGCCAATTCTTCCTGAGTCTTATTCTGAACGGTCATCCGGCCGAGAAAATCCAAGCTGATTGTGCCTGAAGCAGACACGCGAAATTCACCTGATAACTCGGGCGCTCGGTCGATGTTGATGCCGATCACATCGCCGGGGCCGATTCGATAGTCCTCTTTTGTTTCAGCAATGGCGCGAGTGAGACTCGCTTCGTCCAACGGTTGGGGCCGTGGGCGGCTCACCGGACCTTGTTGAGCCGATTGCGCCGTGCATACCAGGGGAGACCAGGATGCTACGAGACAAAGCAAGAGAAATTGATACTTGGTTAGCATAGTGATTCTCCACGGAAAATCAGTAGGCAATCCGCATGGATTGTGGCAGCAATGTTCACGAAACTGAGCAGCAGACACACCCCACCCACAAACTTCAAAACCATAAAGGAAACCTCATGCCGAGGCAGCTGACTGATTTTCCGATGTGCCACTGATTTCGAGATGTACCTCTACTGAGGCTGTTTGCGGTGTGGCTATGGTGTTATGTTATTTAAAATTTTGGCTTGAGATTTCGCCGTTCTATGGCTAAGATACACAACAACCGAAGTGTGCTTCTTCAAGCATGTAAGTGCGACGAAGAGAGCATATTATCCAAAGGCTCCGTCACTGCTTCCAGTTAGTGGCGGGGCCTTAGAATTATGACAGTCTCTTACTCAAACCCCTAAACTTTCCCACCTCCATCACTACCACCCATACCTCTGCTTCGGGTATTCTTATATGAAACATATACGATTTACATTGATGATAACTACCGATCGGTTAAAGAGATGGCTATCGGCCGTAACTTGGCAAGATTTACGGTGAGTGTCACAGGTCGGGATAAACCTCATGCTTCCTCTATTTCCTTAGTAGATCCGTATATCCCAGTTTGCATCCTGTGATGTAAAGAGCACGGCTACCTGTTAATCAAGTATTAAATCTCTCTTCCTGCAGGTTGATGATATTGCATAAACTTACCTCACTTGTCAAGTATGTTCTTAATAAGATGCTAAGAAAAATAAGATTTGCTGTGTATTGTGAGATTGTGACAGAAAGCTCCCGGAGAGCGAGCAGTTGATGGCGCATATCGCCTGTTAACCGAGGTAAGGTGTTCGCTGGCGGTACGGCGGTTTAGCAGTTTAGCGGCTCGGATTTGACAGATGTGTAGTATAAGATGTGTGGTATATGATGGGTACTATAAGGATATTCCGCGTCATATCTCGCTCGGCAGCATTGATTTTAACGGCCGCAACTATCTATCTCCTTTGGGCCATTGGCAACTTTCTGCTCCTGCCGCTTTGGGAGTCCAGGCGGCGATGGCTCATCTTCATGATCAAAACCTGGGCGAAGCTGGTTGCGAGAATCGTGGGAATGTCGATTGAAGTGAAGGGTGAGCCGCCTCAACCGCCGTTCTTTCTGGTATCGAACCATTTGAGTTATATCGACATCATCGCTTATGCTGCGCGTCTTGGCAGTCTATTTGTTGCCAAGCGAGAGATCGGCTCATGGCCGTTTATCGGTTGGATCGCGCAGAGTATCGGCACGATCTTTATCGATCGAACCAATTTTCAGGACATCCCGCGCGTAATCAGTTTGATCAATAGAAATCTTGATACTGGTTACGGCATCGTCCTCTTCGCCGAGGGGACCAGCACGAGAGGCGATAAAGTATTACCATTCAACCCGGCGCTGCTTGAGCCGGCAGCCAGGGGAAACTATCCCGTATCCTATGCCTCTATCAGTTATCGCACGCCACCGGATGAAAAACCTGCTCACCTTGCTGTTTGTTGGTGGGACAATATCAGTTTCTTATCGCACGCCGGTGCATTGCTCAAAATGCGGAAATTCGATGCCGTTCTTACCTTCGGCTCTCACGCGATTCAAGCCGATGATCGTAAAACCCTGGCCAGGAGTTTATGGGTCGCCGTGAACAATCAATTTATCCCGGTAGTCGAACCATCGTCGGTAGATCATAAAAAAGGAGTTTGATCATCTCTCGAGGCCGATCAGAATAGCCGCATGGGATGAGCTATGGCTACAAACCG
Source organism: uncultured Acidobacteriota bacterium (assembly GCA_963796275.1). Classification (GTDB taxonomy): domain Bacteria; phylum Acidobacteriota; class Blastocatellia; order RBC074; family RBC074; genus JAKEHZ01. The sequence goes on from CAWCKY010000006.1 coordinate 1,643,493, forward strand.
ACTGTCATAATACTTTCAGACACTTTCAGCTCGATCTTCGTTGGTTAACCTTTGCCGGAGACCGCTGCAGACGGGCGCGCGAGGAGGCGGATCAATATATTCAACAAGATGTTGGGAAAAATAGGGTCGACTATTTATTGATATTGTGCGTTATGCAAATATGGTTATCCAAAGACAGTAATGTTCCGGTACGCGAGCAATTGAAGGCGCAGATCAAGCTGGCCATTCTCAGCCACGATTTGAAACCGGGCCAGAAACTGCCGAGCACGCGCGAACTCGCGCGGCGTTTCACTATCCATCCCAATACAGTGAGCGCCGCTTATCGAGAGCTTTCGGGAGAGGGATGGGTTGATCTGCGCGCCGGCAGCGGAATCTATGTCCATACATTCAAATCGGATGCCGCGCTCGAATCGCAGCATGATCTGGATGGGTTGATAATTGAGTTTTTACGGATAGCGCGGCGCCAAGAGTTTTCACTCTCCGAGATACAATCCCGCATCAAACACTGGATGAGGTTGCAGCCGCCCGATCATTTTCTGGTAATCGATCCGGATCAGGAATTTCGTGCGATTTTAATCACTGAGCTGAGACAGGCTCTCAACTTTCGTGTGGAAGGAGCGAGCCTCGCGGACTGCGGCAATCGAGGTACATTGGTCGGCTCGATTCCGGTGGCGCTTTATGGTCAAGCGGAAACGATTACCGCCGTATTACCGGATAAATTGTCGTGTCTGTTGATACGCACACGATCGGTCCCGGAGACGCTGAAGGAAGAGAAGATGCCATCGAAAGATGACCTGATTATTATCGTTTCCCGGTGGCCCGCATTTCTGCAGTACGCTCATTCCATACTGGGCGCGTTCAAAATCGACCCCGATTCTTTGAACTTTCGCGATGCGCGTGAGCCCGATTGGCAAAAGGGCTTGCGCGCCGGCACGTTTGTCATAACCGATGCCGCCACCGCAGAACATATACCTTCCGGCGTGCGCGTGCGTGTCTTCCGGATAATCGCAGAAACATCTCTCGTAGAGTTGCGGCAATACGTCGAGAAGTTTCTGACCCGCTGAGTCGATACGCTGCAGAATGATCTACCTCGCTACTCCGGTTTTTGCATTTTCTGGTTTCCTATATTTACTTTTTGCCGTGGGTTTCCGAATGTGGCGGTGAAGAAAGTGCCACAATCGCAGGCATTTATCTGGTAAATATTTTGTTATACATCTTATTGATTAATGCAGTTTGGACATGCCTCGAAATGTGGAAGGAGTGACGAATGGAGTGGTGGATAATTTTTATTTTATTCCTGTTGGCTCTGGTGACTGTCATCGGACATGGCATCTGGGTGATTTGTCGGTATGTAGTTCGTGGCATCGTAAATCGAGAGAGTGCAAATCCCCCGATCAAATGCCGGGTGTGCGGTACGACTTTGAGTTTGGGGAGCAATTTTTGCGGTTTTTGCGGAAGAAAACAGGTGACGCACGAGCAGAATTCCCCTGATCTGGATATCTTCATCAGACAGCTTGATCGCCTACTTTCGCGGGGAAAGATCGATCAGACGACATACGACTCCGTCATGCAGGCGGTCAAAGACGAACAGCCGCGCCCGAGACATGAGAGAGGGTTGGTTCCGCAGTCTCCCAAAGTGGAAATCACAGACCCGGCTGATTTGCTAGAACGGCCCATCTCAACTGCGCCCACCGATCCAGTGGAAACGACGGCTCCAGAAATACCCGATCGTCCAATCACAATCGACCGTCCGCCGGTTCTGGCAGAAAGGTCCCTATCGATCGCAACACCCAATCCTGTGGAAGCAACGGCCGCTAAGAAGCCCGATCGCCAACCGTCCCGATCATTCACAGAGGTGCTCGCCACGTTTATGGAAGAGCGCAGCATCATGTGGGGTGAGGTCATCGGAGGGTTACTGATCGTCGGATTCTCGACAGCGCTCGTTGTCAGATTCTGGGCGCAGATCACAATGTTCCCGTTGCGCCAGTTTTTAGTATTCACCGGCATAACTATCGCGTTGTTCGGGCTGGGATTTTATAGCGCGCACCGGTGGAAACTGCCCACGACCAGCCGGGGTGTCTTGATCATTGCGTCACTGCTAGTGCCCCTCAATTTCCTGGGAATATCAGCCTATTCATCGACTGCGTTTCCCGCGTCGAGATCAATCATCGCCTGTGAACTGGCCGCCCTCGCTCTTTTCCTGTTTCTCGTCTACCTGGCGGGCCGCGTGATTCTGCCCCGCTGCGAATGGCTCCTGGTGTGCGCAGCGCTCGGCCCTTCGTTCACTATGATGCTGGCGCAACACTGGACGGCCACGGATGATGAGATACGGCAGTTGATGCTGTTGGGTGTTTTCCCGCTGGCTTTCTACTGGGTCAGTATGGGCGCGGTCCTGCGCCGGATAAAAAAGAACGATATTGAAGTCAGTACGGCACATAATTTCATCACGCTGGGAATCGGGATTTTTTCAGCGTCGCTGCCGTTCGCCTTGTTGATCTTCGATAATGCGAGCTATACCGCAGCTCTGCGGGAATATGCGCCATTGATAGCTTTTTTTGGAGTGCCTGCGATCGCCACAGGCCTTGCGGTCTGGCTCAGATTACCGCCGGCCGAACTGTCTGGCAGCATGCGAACGCTTGCGACTAGCATAAGTTTCATAGGTGGGCTCATAGCTCTCTCCGCCCTTCCGATCGCCTGGCCGGACCCGGTTTCGCTTTTGCTTGTAGCGTTGATCAACTGTGGGATCTGCTATGCGCTTGCCTTTGCGTTCAAGCCGCTCAAGTTATTACATTGCCTGGCCATTGCGCATCTCCTGTTGGGTTATCTGATAGGTATCAATCTCGCCGTAAAAAATATCCCGCCCCGGGGAGAGGATGGGGCCCGTCTACTCGGATCATTGGCATCACCGGCGAGCACTTATTCGCTGGTGTTCTTTTTCCTATTCCTGTCGATCGTAGCTGAACTGCTGCTGAAAGCGGGTAGTAGGGAGTCGAAGACCGGAGAAGGAATGATAGCGGCAGGAGTTGAGAGGTACTATGCCATCGCTGCCGCGACTGTGGGAGCTATATGCCTGGCGCTCACTACGCTTCACGGGTTCGCTCGCGCCGGCGATCCGCACCAAACCGCGATGATCTATGCATTCTATTCAATCGCAGCGTTCATCGCCGCGTGGCGAAGGGAGGCTGGGATTGCGGGCTGGATCGGATCCGGATTGGCGATACTCGCAGTTTTGCAGGCGATGGCCTTCAAATTCGGGGCCGCACTAGCGTCGTATCATCCCGTAAGAAATTCTTTCCTCGTATGTGCAAGCGTTGCGTCGATCACCGCCATCTTATTGCGAGGCGAACGAGCGCAGCGTTTATATCGCCCGCCTCTCACCGCCAGCGCCCTATTCGCTACGACAGTTGCCGCCTTTGGTATTCTGTTGGGCGGTTGGATGACAACAACGAGGATGTCAGCCGGTATGTTATGGCTGTCGCTCATCTGGGCCCTCCTGGCCTGTTTCAATGGCTGGCCCAAGTTGTTCGCGGCTTTTCAAGCGGCTCTGGCCTTGAGCGTGGTTTTTGGGACGGCTGCGGTGGTCGATCATCGATTCGCATCCACATCGGCACTTGATCCATTGATGATTCAGGCTCAGGGTATTGCGCTCGCGCTCCTGAGCTTCGCGTGGGTGCTGGTTCGGTTATATCTGCGGAGCGCCGGTTATAAAAACGAAGCGGGTCATCCCGATACTTCGGTCGCCGCGAAGCTGCTCTATCCGGGTTGGCCCGCGATCGACCGCATCACGATCTTCATCTCAATATTGATGCTATTCTTTTTGAGCGCCACCGCGTTATTGCCGTTGTCGTATGCGGGCCACTATGCGTTGGATTCGGCGGGGGCTGGCTCGTGGATGCTGGCTTTCGTCTTGGCGATTGTCCTGTTAGCAGGATTGTGGGTCAGGTTCGAGCAAGTCACCGTATTGGCACTGCTCATTTTATTGTCGTGCGTCACTATGCTGCTGGCGGGCCGTTGGCTGCCGAACGGTGCGGAAGCGACCGCATTCTCCTGGTTCGCATCGTGCGGCTTCCTGATCGCCTCTCTACCGATACTGTTTCGCAATCAAGTATCGCACTTGTGCCTGCATTGCGGCTGGCCGGAGATGAAGGAGCGGTCTGCGGGATTGAAAAGCGCCGCGCGGATATTGTCTCTCATCCTATTCGTTGCGCCCGTTTTGCTCTCGACCTTCATTACTTTGGGATGGACGGGATCGAGTCGGGAGGTGCCGGATTTTATCGGGATCGGAACGACAGCCTCGCTCGTCATTCCGCTTATCGTGATCAGCCTCACATTGATCGCGCACGCCTTGGGAGAGCGCTCTACCGGATACGCGATCTTCTCGAGCGTCATGCTAAACCTGGCTGTAACGATGGGGAGTCTTCTCGGTGAAAGCGAGTTCGGGTGGCCGTTGTTAGTACGCATTGTCAATTTGAACATCCTGACGATGTCCGTCACATCGCTCGCCTGGTTTGCCGCGGTTCGTTTATGGCTCGATCCTGTAACATTTCGCAGAGGCGCGATTCGCCGGGCGCCTCATCAACCCCTTGCTTCGCTCTCGCTCATTTTGTGCGTCATCGTTGGCGTAATTCATCTTTGCGCCATGATTTTCAATCCGGGTTCACTGAGCGAAGCGGCGTGGTCCGGATGGATTGCCATAACTTCCATACTCGTATTGATGATTGCATGTCTCTGGGATGGTGAATATAAGTATGCGCTACCGGGACTATTCCTGACCGGCCTGCTGATCATCTGCGCGCTTCTGATCGATCTCGGTGGCGCGGACCTGAGCATGGCTGGTTCTATATTGCTCGCCTCGTACGGGCTGGCTCTGAGCGTCTTATGGCACAAGCGCAGCGCGTTGGTGGGTTTCACCGAAATCCTGAATCTGCCGAAAAGAGATCCCGCAACATCCTGGGAATGGCTGATGTCTGCGAATGCGATGATCACACTCTCGCTCATCGTCATCAGCTTGATAAGCGTCTTCTCTTTCGATGCGCTGACCCATCGTATGGTAGTCGCCACCGCAGCGCTCACGCTCCCCGTCTCAACCGGGCTGCTCGGCGCCGGCGAGCGGAAAGGGCATCTGATAACGATCTCGGTCAACCTGGGGCTATTGAGCGCGTTGATCTGGAGCTGGGCGTGGATCGAACCGGAAACGGGGGGACGCAATTATCTGGTCGCGGTAGCGGCGATGATGACCATCGTGGTCGCGGGGGTCAAGCTTTGGGCTATGCCGTTGTTCATTTCGTATGCGAGCGAATGGCGCGCTTCATTGCGGCCTGAAATCTCCAGGATAGTCGTGATCGGGCTTATCTCGCTCGCGGCCCTGTTTATCATCGATCTGCGGGACTACTTCATCGCGGGCGAAGTGATGATGGGCGAGACCGCCGTATTCATCGTGCTGGCGACTTTAATCGTTCTGAGTTTGCTTAGCCTCGCGCTCGCTCTCATACCGGGCGAGGATCCATTGGGTTTGGACAAACCGGAACTCGAACGGAAGAAGATGGGGTATGTCTATGCTGCAGAGGCCTTCATCGCGATGGGGCTGATGCACGCGCGCATCACGATGCCGTGGTTGTTCGGAGGGGTATTCCAGCTTTTCTGGCCGCTCATTGTCATGGCGTTGGCATTTAGCGGCGTTGCCCTGGGGGAATTATTTCGCAGGAGAAAGCTATATGTACTCGCGGAGCCGCTGGCGAGAACGGGAATGATTCTGCCCTTATTGCCGGTCTTCGGTTTCTGGGTTGCGGATTCGCTTGTCCCTTTATCCGGTTTGTTGCTGTTGGTAGGGTTGTTCTACGGGATACTGTCGGTGATGCGACATTCATTTTTCATCGGACTGCTGGCGGCGGTGGCAGGAAATGGCGGGGTATGGCATTTCTTCAACGGGATAGATGGATATGGTTTCTATCAACATCCTCAGCTCTGGTTGATACCTGCGGCTCTATCGGTGCTCGCTGCCGCTCGGGTCAATCGAGATAGCCTGACTCAGGATCAGATGACCGGGATACGGTATGCATCGCTGATGACGATCTACATCTCTTCGACGGCGGATATCTTCATCAATGGTGTTTATGAAAAGCCGTGGTTATCTGTGTTACTCGCGGCGATATCGGTTTCGGGCGTGATAGCAGGACTGATTTTGCGGGTGCGCGCATTTCTCTTCCTGGGGACGGGTTTTTTACTGATCGCGGTGCTCACCATGATCTGGACCGCGTCGGTCACTCTGGGCTGGAGCTGGTTGTGGTATGTCACCGGGATCGCCCTCGGAATTTTTATCATATATTCATTCGCGATGTTTGAACGGAGACGGACGCGGATGTTGAATCTGCTTGACCAATTGAAACAATGGAAAGCATGAGGGAGAGAAGTCCGGAATCTCTAATAGCCGGGGCGATGCGCAGCCCATGGTAAGTGGTAAGCGGGGCGTTTAAGCGCCGAAGGCGCGGAATAGAATAGCCAGGGGTGGAGCGCGTGCCGCGCGTAACCCCTGGTAATCGGCAAGCGAATCGACGCGCCCTGTAAGGGCGCAATAGGCGAATGGCTATTTCGCCCGTTCAGGGCTTGTCGGTTCTCCTCGATGCTTCCCAGGGGCTGCGCTGCGTTCCACCCCTGGCTATTTTATTTAGGCCCCTTTGGGGCCCTTTCAGGGTTTTGATGCATCGTGGTGATGTGTTCCAGGGGCAGCGCTTCGCTCACCCCTGGCTGTTTTATTTAGGCTCCTTTGGGCCCTTTCAAAGTTTTGGTGCTTCTTGGTGATGCGTTCCAGGGTCTGCACTTCGCTCACCCTCTGGTGTTCGTTTGCGCTCCGTTGGGGCGGAAACCGTAATATCCATCAGAATAAAAGATTGATAAGGATAACGTCTGAGGTCGCTGGCATCAGACAATAGGAGGGCAGAGTAATGAAGAATATATTTTTGCTGTTGCTTCTGGGGGTATTTCTTCCGGCTTCTGTTTTTCATCTTCAGACTTCGGACCTCACAGAAGCGCATTGGATATCGCAGACCAGCCATACGACGGCCAGGTTGCGGGGCGTCAGCGCGGTCAGCGAGCAAGTCGCGTGGGCGAGCGGGAGCAATGGCACTTTTCTGAGGACCGTCGATGGCGGGACGACATGGCAGTCTGCGATCGTGCCCGGCGCTGAATCCCTCGATTTCCGAGATGTCGAGGCATTCGACGCAAACACAGCATGCCTGCTCAGCATCGGCGAGGGCGAGAAATCCAAAATCTTCAAAACCACCGATGGCGGCCGTAATTGGAAATTGCAGTTCTCAAATCGCAATCCGAAAGCATTCTTCGATGCTATGGCATTCTGGGATGCCGATCATGGTATCGCCTTCAGCGATCCGGTCGATGGTCGCTTCCTGATCATCAAAACCGATGATGGCGGAAAGACCTGGAGAGAGGTACCGCGTGAAAACATTCCGCCCGCCCTCCCCGACGAGGCCGCATTCGCCGCCAGCGGAACATGCATCACGGTGCAGGGGCGAAATAACGTCTGGATAGGGACCGGCGGCGGCGCCGCGCGCGTTTTCAGATCGACCGATGGAGGTATTACCTGGCAGGCGGCGGCGACGCCCATACCCGGTGGACAACCGTCATCCGGAATTTTTTCAATAGCCTTCAAAGACTCGATGAACGGAGTGATTGTGGGCGGCGATTATAGGAAGGAGAGCGAAGCGCGTGACAATGTGGCAACCACTACTGATGGCGGCCGCACCTGGAATTTGGTGAAAGGTTCTCTGCCGGGAGGATTCAGGTCGGGCGTCTTCTACACGCCTGGCGCGGTTGTCGCAGTCGGGCCGTTGGGATCTGACTATTCGTTGGATGGCGGCGCGAATTGGAGGAGCTTCGGGTCAGCTGGTTTTCACGCGCTCAGCTTCGCACGATCCGGCGCCGGTTGGGCTGTGGGGGAGGGAGGAAGAGTAGGGAAGTTCGTGGGAGGCCAATCGCAAAACTCACAAAAAAGAGAGCAAAAAAAGTAATGAGCGGGATGACGCGTTATTCCGTTTCTTGCATCCTTTGATCTGTTTTGGCGATTTTTGCGGTTGTTCTTCTCTTCAGAATGAAAATGATGGCGACCTGCAAAGCGACCGATACCAGGGCACCGAACAAGGGCACTCCGAGACCGATACGCAATTCACCGTAATGTTTGGAGGTCGCACCGACGATCCACGGAACGACCGCTGCCCCCAATGCCGCAAGCATGAATAAGACTCCTACCATATTTCTCGCGAACATACCGAAGTGACGAGTGAAGATCGCAAAGGTGGTCGGGAACACCGGCGCCAGGCCGAGGCCGGTGATAAATGCCCCGGCAGAGAGCGATGCGAGTTCCCGGCTCATCAGAATGAGAGATAACCCGCAAACCGCCGCGATCAGACCGGCCAGCACCAATCCTCTATCGCTGAGTAACCTTAACGCCGCGGGCGCCAGGGCCCTGCCCAGCAATAACCCGGCCCAGAAGAGCGAAGGCGTGATCCCCCAGAATTGCTGAGCCGAACTCCCGAGACGCTGTGTGTAGGATGCGAGCCATCCGCCGACAGAAGTCTCAACACCGACGTAAATGAAGATCAATATGCCGGTCAGCAAAGCGTATGGGCTTATCCATGAACGCATCGCGGAAACATCGCCCGACTCGGTATGACGATCATTCTGATGTGAGACCGATAAATTGCGAGCGAACCCGAGGGCCGATATTGCGAGCAGCAGTGCGAGGCCGAATAGTAGTCCGGGAAATTGGCCATGACGAGCGAAGAAGGAGATCAGTGGAGGGCAGAGAAGCGCGCCGATGCCCCAGACAAAATTCAGCAAGTTGAGCGCCCCCGCGGACCGTTCGGGATTGAGCTCCGCAATCATCAGGTTGGTAGCCGGGATAGTGAAACCCAAACCTATTCCGATCGTGAAGATGGCGAAGACACCGCCAACCCATTCGCTGATGCCGAGAATGGCGACGGATATGGAAAGAAAACCATAGCCCGCGATTAGCAAAGTCGCCATCGACAGCCTCTTGAACAACCAGCCGGAGACGGCAGATCCAATCAAAGCACCGGTGAATTGCGCGAAAAAAAGCGAGCCCGCCTGAGAATCATTGAGCTGCCATCGAGCGGAGAGCACCGGCAACACAGGCCCGAGAAATGTATTCAGCACGCCGATGAGGAGAAAGCTGCAATATGTAAGGATAACGACTTGCTTGATACGCTCTGACGAAGAGACGGCCGTATCACTCGTAATCATTTGGTTTCTCTATGACTCAGTGCCTCTGCGCTGGTTTCAGCGAAGGAGCCTGGAATGTCGATTGGCGGATCACGAGCTCGGGCTCTACGGTGACCAGTTCGGGATAGGGAAATTGCGAACCTTTCGCGATCCTCCTCAAAAGGTGTTGAGCGGCCAGTCTGCCCATTTGATAGAGAGGCTGGCGAATCGTGGTGAGAGCCGGGTTATGGAAAGCCGCCGCGTGCACATCATCGAACCCGATCACCGAAATGTCTTCCGGAACACTGAGACCGGATTCCCGGAGGGCGCGAATAGCTCCGGTCGCCGAGACGTCGTTGAAGGCGAATAATGCGGTAAATTTGACGCCCGAAGCCAATAACTTTTTGGTCGCGAGATAACCGGTTTCTGGAGATGGCGAGTCGCCTTCGAGCTGAACCACCAGCCCGGCATCAATCGGCGTTTTAAGTCTGACCGCCGTCTCTCTTATCGATTTCCATCGCAACTCGGTATCCGAACTGAACGCCTGCCCCTTGATGACCGCTATCTTGCGGTGACCGAGGCCGATCAGATGCTTGAGCGCGAGCTCGGCGGCGCGTCGATGATTGAGCACGATGCTGGTTACGCCCGGAGTATCGTCGTGGCCGGAGACCGAAATGGCGGGTAGAGTCGACGGGCCGCGCGGCGGAGTATCGACCGCTATCAATCCTTCGACGCAGCGTTCCATGAATAGCTGCGGATATCTTTCGATTAATTCAGCGCGATGCCGGTGGCTGGCGACGAAATAAAAATAGTCCTCCTGCAGCAGATGGTCTTCGATCCCGCTGAGTATCATCGCGGCGTAACCGATGCTAAGTTCGGGCACCAGCACGCCGAGCGTGTAGGTGCGTTGCGATTTGAGCGAGCGCGCGATGAAGTTCGGCCGGTAATTGAACTTCCGGGCGGCCTCGAAGATGCGGTCCTTGGTCTCTTGCGGGATAGCGCCGGCAGCCGCCGAATCGTTGAGCACGATCGAAAGAGTTGCGGGCGAAAGGTCGAGATGCGCAGCCAATTCTTTTAAACCGACCGGCTTCTCTCCCTGCACCTTACTGGCGATCCCATTTTTATTGCCGTTTTTGCCGCGTGACATAGCGCAGTCTTGCATAGCGACCTGTTCGAAGCAAGCATTAAATCCTGCGGTTCAAATTATCAATAAAATAACAAATTTCTTGACGCTCAAATTGTGAAGTGCTATAAAGCGGGCCAGCTACTTAATCGTTTTAGTACACCATCCAAACGATCACAGCTGTTGCTGGATAGCTATTGCTGGGATGAATTTTCGCAGGAAGATATTCACCACAGAAACCACAGAAGGACGAAGAACAAAATAAACACATAAAGAAAGGTTTGTGGTTTCGGTAATTGAATTTTGTGGTGAATCTCTTCGCCATCTTTAACCTCAATCAAGAATATTGACAGAACACCACTATGCCCAGATTGGCATAGGCAGAGGGAGGGGAATTGATGCAATATGCTCTTTCAGCATTTTGCCGTAAGACTTTAATCGTGTTGATTCTGCTACTGGGGCTGCAGATTTCGGCCAGCGCCCAGTTTCGCGCAGGCATCCAGGGCGCAGTGACCGATAGCCAGGGGGCAGCGGTTTACGGTGCGAGCGTCACATTAACCAATAAAGAGACCAACAGGACGTTACAGACAAAGACAGGCGATGGCGGATTCTATCGCTTCGACAGGCTCGCTCCCGGCAGTTATACGATTTCTACAGAACTGGACGGGTTTAAGAAGAAAGTCCTGGAGTACGTTGAGGTCAATGCTGAAGAGATGCGGGGCATCAATATCGAGCTGGAAGCGGGGAATCTCACCGAGACGATAACGATCTCCTCTCAGGCAGCGGAACAACTCGATACCGAGAACGCGAATCTCGACCGATCGATCACAACAGATGAGATCCTGCGACTCCCTCAGACCGGGCGCGACCCGTACGAACTAGTCCGATTGACGCCGGGCGTCTTCGGCCTGGGAATGCGCGATGGCAACGGCGGCTCCGTCAAGCTGCCTAATACCTCCGGCCCCGGCGGTTCGAGCACATCGATCTTCCAGACCGAGAATCAGGTCCCGATCAGCGCGAACGGCCAGCGCCTGCAGGCCAATAACTTCGAGGTCGATGGTGTGAGCGTCAACAGCCAGGCGTGGGGCGGCGCCGCCGTCGTGACTCCGAACCAGGAGTCGGTCAAAGAGGTGCGCGTGTTGGCGAACTCTTACTCGGCGGAGTATGGGCGGAACACCGGCGCCCAGATTCAGGTGGTCTCGCAGAACGGGACGAATGACTTTCACGGGAGCGCGTTCTTCAAATATAACGACCCATCACTCAACGCCTTCAATGGGTGGGGCGGCTCCGGGGGCGGCCCTCCGAAGCGCGTCGAAAATCGCTTTCGCCAATGGGGCGGCAGCATCGGCGGCCCCGTCTATCTTCCGCGCTTCGGGGAGGGTGGGCCAACCTCCTGGAGCGGAAAGAACAGACTCTTCTTCTTCTTCTCCTTCGAGAGACTCCGCAATAACGCCAACAACTTTGAAAACAAGTGGATCGAGACCCAACAGTTTCGCGAGCTCGTCCAGAGGGAGCGCCCCAACAGTCTCGCCAACCGGATAGTGAACTTCCCGGGTATGGCGCCGAGCATACTTGGCGTAACTCCCAATACCTGCGAGGCAGCGCATGGCTCCCTGGTCGATGTGAAAAAATGCCAACAAGTGGCGGGCGGATTGGATATCGGCTCGCTCGCTCTCCCAGGAGAGGATTTTCTATCGTCCGACGGTGGCGGCCTGGATGGTCGTCCGGATATTCAGTTTGCCCAGGTCTCCCGGCCACGCAACAACACTGCGCAACAGTTCAACGGTCGCGTCGATTTTCAGGCGACGAGCAACGACCTGATCGCGTTCAGCTTCTACTACACTCCTAACGATAACCTGGCTGCCGATGAGAGGGGCCGCCCGGCACTCGAGTTTCTCTCAGCGCGGCGCAATACCTCGGGGATGTTGCTCTGGAACCATACCTTTTCACCGACCGTGCTCAACGAAGCGCGCTTCAACGTGACCCGCTGGTATTTCAACGAATTCAATTCCAACCCCGATCTGCCCTGGGGCATTCCATACACCGAGGTCAGCGACGTTATTCCAACCATCGGCTGGGGGGTAAACGGGGCCGGCGTCTTTTACCAGACCACTTTCAATTTCCGCGATGTCCTGAGCAAAGTGGTAGGCAGTCACGGGTTGAAGTTCGGCGGCGATATCTCGCGCGAACAGAACAACGACACGGTAGCGTGGGCTGCGCGTCCGAGTTACTTCTTCGGCAGTATGTGGAATTTCGCCAATGATACGCCGATCAGGGAGACGGGCAACTTCGATCCGAGGAGCGGCATCCCGACCGATTTGAAGAAATATATCCGCGCCGGCACATACTCTCTCTTCGCCCAGGACGATTGGAAGGTACGGCCCAATCTGACCTTCAACCTCGGCGTACGCTGGGAGTACTGGCAACCTCCCAGGGAGAAGTACGGAAACTTTAGCAAATTGGTCCTGGGTCCGGGCCGGGAGCTGGTCAATGGCGCAAGGTTTGTGACGGGTGAGCCACTCCATGATCCTGATCGTAATAACTTCGGGCCGCAGGTCGGCCTCGCCTGGAGCCCGGCTCGATTCAGGAATAAGGCGGTGGTACGCGGCGGCTTCGGCATCGGTTATAACCGCATTCCGTACTCCATCACACTAAACGGGCGTTTGAATCCGCCGTACGTCGGAGCGTTTACATTAAGGGAGCGGGATCAGATAGTGTATACGTTCGGACAGGAGCTTACCTCTCCCGGCGGCTATCCATCCAACCCGAGCACAATCTTGCAGTTCAACTCGGATAATGGGTTCCCAGTGATACCGCCCGGGTCCATTCTGGCTGAACCGAATGTAGACGTGGCGACGTTTCAGAACGTGCCTAATCCTTATGCATATCGCTACTCTCTCGATCTGCAGTATGAGCTTGGGACGGATTGGGTAGCATCGCTCGGCTTTCAGGGCAGTAGCGGCCGAAAGTTAACCCGCCTGGTTGAACAATTGATACTCGCCAGAGCCGGCTTCATTCAGGAATACGATGGCCTCTTAAAAGTCAGGGTCATGCAGAGCGACGTCAACAGCAACTTCAACGCTCTGATCGCTCGCATTTCGCGACGATTTTCTAAAGGCATAAACCTCAACGCCCAGTACCGCTGGAGCAAAAGTATAGACTTCTGCTCCGACGATCAGGATTGCAGGCAGAGTTATCCCTTCGACCAGAGCACCGAGCGCGGCCCCTCGGACTTCGATGTTACTCATTCATTCCTTGCGTCGGGGCTGTGGGAACTGCCGATACTCAGGAATCGCAGTGACTTTATCGGTAAGGCATTCGGAGGATGGCAACTCAATGGAATCCTCACGGCGAGTTCGGGTTTCCCGTGGACACCCGTGTACAATCCCAACAATGGCTGTGATTCGATGATAAACATGGGAATTCAATGTCCGCAGCGCCCAGTCGCCGTCCGGGGTAGTTTTGAACAGGACATGAGCAATGAAGCTTTCCGGCGACCCGGTGGTACTTTGGGAACGGGCTCCGCTCAGCTCTTCCAATCGCCCAATTTCAATACTTTATCGCCTCAAATGCCTGGGATCGGGCGTAACGTGTTTCGCGGCCCGCATTACTTCAGCGTCGATATGAGCGCGATCAAGCGCTTCAAACTACCACGATTTTTCGGTGAGAGCGCAGGTCTGGATATTCGCGCCAACTTCTTGAATGCTTTCAACAATCTGAACCTGAAGCCGTTCGAGTGGGACAGCGAGAATACCAGGATCAATCACGTCAATTTCGGCCGGGCGCCCGATGCTCTCTCCGGTCGCGTGGTTGAATTTCAAGCGAGGTTCTTCTTCTAATAAAATGATCTGTAACAGGAGAGAGGAGAATACGAAACAAGCGAAAACGGCAAAACAAACGAAAGATGTTATAGGTTTCGTTTGTTTCGCTTATTTCGTTTGTTTCGTCCTCTCTACCGGTCTTCATCATCATGCCTATTCCAGTTCGCTCCAGGATTTCGAGAAGCTTGCGGCACAAGCAGCACAGGCGCGTGAGGCCAATCGGGTGGATGAAGCTATCTCGCTCTATCGCGAAGCGATTCGATTACGCACGAAGTGGGATGAGGGCTGGTTCTACCTTGGGACTTTACTGCACGAGCGCGATAACAATGCCGAGGCTGCTCGGGCTTTCAAAGAGGCGGCCGATCTCAACCCCAAGGTGGGAACAGCGTGGGTGATGCTAGGCTTATCCGAATTTAAGCTGGGCCGGTACAATGATGCGCTCAAACATATTCAGCACGGCCGGCAACTAGGCATCACTGACAATCCGAATCTCAGGAAAGTCATGCTCTATCACGAAGGGTTGCTGTTGCTGGATAAAGAAGATTTCGCGACTGCCCAGCAGACGCTGGGTTCTCTGAGTCGCGAAGGCGTCCAGAATGAAGACCTGATTGCCGCGCTCGGCCTTTCGGTTCTTAACGTGCGGCCATCGGATCTGCCATCGGCCAATCCAACAACTCAGATGGCAGTCGGCCGCGCAGGCCAGGCTGAGCTTCTCGCGGTCCAGAAGAAGTTCACCGAAGCGCGCGCGGAGTACGATCGCCTGGCCTCAGACTTTCCCAAGCTAGCAAACGTTCAGTACGCCTACGGGCGTTTTTTGCTTACCAGCAACGACGATGACCAGGCGATCTCGGCGTTCCAGCGCGAGATTGCGAATTCGCCGGAGCACCTGCCGGCCCGCCTGATGATTGCCGATATAAAACTCAAGCTCAGGGATGCCGCAGGAGGTATGCCTCACGCGGAGGAAGCGGTGAAGCTCAACCCAGGATTACCGCTCGCACGCTATCTGCTGGGATCATTGCTGCTCGAGGCCGGTCAGGCGGCGCGGGCGATTGTCGAGCTGGAGACGGCTCAACGATTGTTAGCGGATGAACCGAAAATATACTTCGCATTGGGAAGAGCCTACGCGCGCGCGAACCGTAAAGAGGACGCTGAACGTGCGCGAGCCGAATTTGAGCGCCTAAATAAGAAGGAAGAGGCGAAGAATCGCCTGAAGTGATACTCACATTCGCCCAATTTGAGATAGATTTTGAAACCGCACTCTAAGTCGCGTAGCGACGAATGAGAGTCCGAACACGACCGTCGCTACACGACTGAATATCTCAGTAAAATTAAAACGAGAACCGAAAATAACTGCTCAGGGAGACAAGTTATGCAAGATGCTCTTTCAGTATTCAGCCGAAACATTCTCCTCACTATGGTACTGATGCTGATGCCGGCGATGGCGGCCAACGCACAATACGGTGCGGGCATTCAGGGCACTGTGACCGATAAGACCGGGGCCGTTATTCCCGGTGCGAAGATCGCTATCACCAACTCGGAGACAGGACGCACACAAAAGACTGTAGCCAGCGGGGAAGGCTTCTATCGCTTCTCCGCATTGCCGCCCGGCAAATATAAGGTGACTGCCGAACTGGATGGATTCAAAAAGACGGAACTCGAAAGCGCCACAGTCGGCGCGGAAGCGGTCACCGGCGTCGACCTGACGATGGAAGCCGGTCAGGTGAATGAATCGATCACCGTCTCGGCCGATTCCACGAACGGGCTGCAGACCGAGAACGCCAATGTCACGCGTGCCATTTCAACCGTAGAGATTCGAGAGTTGCCGCAGGTCGGACGCGATCCGTACGAGCTGCTGCGGCTGACCCCCGGTGTTTTCGGCGACGGCGCCCGTGGTGGCAATGGGAATTCGGTAGCCCTGCCGAACACCACGGGGCCGGGCGGCTCGAACAGTTCGATCTTCCAGACCGAGAACCAGGTCCAGATATCGGCCAACGGCCAGCGGCTTTCGAGCAATAACTTTCAGATCGACGGCGTGAGCGTCAACAGCTTCAACTGGGGCGGCGCAGCGCTCGTCACTCCGAATCAGGAGTCGGTCAAGGAGATCCGCGTGCTATCGTCGAGCTACTCGGCCGAAGACGGGCGAAATTCGGGCGCGCAGATCAAAGTGGTCTCGCAGAACGGCACCAACGAGATACACGGTTCGGCCTTCTTCAAGTACAACTCGCCGGAGCTGAACGCGTTTAACAAGTATGGTGGGCCGAACGCGCCGCCGATGCGTGTCGCCGACTACATCCGGCAGTTCGGGGGCTCGTTCGGCGGGCCTCTCCCGTTAC
Organism: uncultured Acidobacteriota bacterium; assembly: GCA_963796275.1. Taxonomy (GTDB): domain Bacteria; phylum Acidobacteriota; class Blastocatellia; order RBC074; family RBC074; genus JAKEHZ01. The sequence continues at coordinate 1,660,004 of CAWCKY010000006.1, forward strand.
CGCGATTCGGCGAAGGCGGGCCGGTCTTTACAGGAGGTAAGAACAAGTCTTTCTTCTTCTTCTCATACGAGGGATTGCGGAATAATTTGAGCAACACTGGGCGCGGCTTCGTCGAGACGCCCGCGTTTCGCCAGGCCGTGTTAGCGCAGCGCCCCGGCAGCGTCACAGCGCATGTGCTCTCCGCCGCGGGTATCGAGCCGCGCATAGTGGGCGTGTTCGCGCCCTCCTGTGGGGTCTTCGACAACGACCAGACACGTTGCCAAATCAGGGGCATCGGATTGGGCATCGGATTGGACATCGGCTCGCTGAGTGCGCCGGCATCCAACCCTTATGTAGGCCTTCAAGGCGGAGGTTTGGACGGTATCCCAGACATTCAGGAAGTGTTATTCGCGTTGCCTAGCCAAAATCGTGGCAATCAGTACAACCTGCGGTTGGACTTCACACCCAACGAAAAGAATACCATCGCGTTCAGCACTTACATCACGCGGTTGAACAACCTGGGGAGCGATAGCGCGGGGCAGAGCCGCCCGATGGCCGACCTGCCTTTCAAGCCGCTCAATACTTCGGGAACGATACTCTTCACCCACGTCTTTTCACCCACGATGGTCAACGAGGCGCGCTTCAATGCGACGCGGTTCAGCGTCGACCAGGGATTGGATGCCGCCAACGTCAACTTCGGAATCCCACGCATCGAGGTCGAGGGGCTGCCAATCGGCGATCGCATACGCTTCGGCGCGCCGCGGGCTGAGACGACGCCGAACGTCTCCGCGCAGAACATCTTCGAATTCAGCGATACGGTGAGCAAGACGTTTGGCAATCACGCGATGAAGTTCGGCGTGGTCGTTCGCAAGGAGGAGAACAACAGCGATCCATCGGGCGGATCGCGCCCGATCTACTCCTTCTCAGGGCTCTTCAACCTGGCCAATGACGCGCCTGTCTTCGAGGCGATCAACGCTGATCCGGTGACGGGGGACCCCGCCGATGCTCAGCGTTATTACCGCACGCCCTACTATGCGGGTTTTGTGCAGGACGATTGGAAGGCGCTTCCCAATTTGACGCTCAACCTGGGTGTGCGCTACGAATACTATTCGCCGCTGCAGGATGAAGATGGTCGTCTGAGCAACCTTTTTCTCGGCTCACAAGGTTTTGACAACGCGGTGTTGCGCGTCGTTGACGAGCTCTATAAGCCGGATCGTAATAATATTATGCCGCGCTTCTCATTCGCTTATAGCCCGAATACTGGAATATTCGGCAGGTTGCTGCGTGGGAACAATGCGGTGATTCGTGGCGGATTCGGCGTCGCCTTCAATCGCATCCCGGTCGCGCCGTTAGGCAACGTACGCGGCAACCCGCCATTCTTCGCACGCTACAGTCTTTGCTGCGGCAATGAAGGATATCCATTTTTTGGTGGACGGATTCAGTATGATACCGGCTCGAGCAACTCGGTTGTGAGCTACCCGCGCAATTCCGCACTCGCTCCCGGCATCAATCCGGCGAACGGCTTGCCGAATGTGACTGATCCAGTAATAGAGGTCTACGGTTCATCTCAGAACATCCCGACTCCATATGTCTACCTCTATTCGCTCGAAGCTCAGTATGAACTGGGCGCGCAGTTCACGCTGACCACGGGGTATCAGGGGAGCGCTGGTCGCAAACTGGTCAGGCTCGTCAATCAGAGGTTCCTCTATCAAATATCTAATACCAGTACGACCCCCATATCCGCCGCATACTTCACGATGCCGGACGTGAATTCGAACTTCAACGCGGCGCTCGTCAGTCTTTCACGGCGCTTCTCGCGAGGCATGCAATTGCAGGCCAACTACCGTTGGAGCAAGAGCATCGACCAGCTTTCATACGAGGGCCCGGGCTTCGAGACAAACCAGACGTATCCACAAGACAACGGCACCGAGCGTGGGCCATCAGACTTCGACGTGCGCCACTACGTGACGGTATCGGGTCTCTACGAACTGCCATTCTTCCGAGGCAAAAATTTCGCTAACGCGCTTCTCGGCGGTTGGAAGGTTACTGGCATCATGAGCTACCGGGGCGGTTTCCCGTTTACGCCGGTCGTCGGTGGGTGCACGAGCACGCCCGGTGGGTCGCAGCTCTGCCCCGTTCGCCCGCAGGGTTACAACGGGCCGAGCGAGATCGACACCTCGCATGAAGCATTCATGACTGGCAGCAACTTCCCAGGTGGCGGTAAACCTTTCTTCACGGTCTTCAAACAGGACGACAATACGATTGCGCCGCCGGGCATCGGGCGCAATTCATTCCGTGGGCCTAAATATTTCGGCTTCGATATGAGCTTCGTGAAGGAGACTCGCTTGCCATTCCTGCGGCTCGGCGATGGCACGAACCTGGAACTCCGGGCGAATGTTTTCAATATCTTCAACAAGCTGAACCTCGCGCCATTCGCGTTCGGAAGCAATGCAGTGACTATCGGTTCTTTCAACACAGGCGAGCAGGGTACTGCTGGGACCCTCACCAACAACCCCGATTTCGGGAAAGCGACGTCCGGATTGGCCGGGCGAGTCGTCGAGTTGCAGGCGAGGTTCAGGTTCTAAGATGAGCCCTGAAAAGTGCAATGGTGTTAAATTATAGGTCGATAACCCCGGTGGGGGGGAGGGTAGCCGGTGATCGGAGCGCAGCGTCAATCCCTGGAGGGGTATTTCCGCATCCAGAAGGGATGCGAGAACAGCCAGAAATGCGATAGATCACTCTCTCGCGTCCCTTCAGGATGCGAAGCTCTTTGGGACGGTCCCAGGGGTTTCCGCTGCGCTCCAACCCCTGGCTACCTTCTATTGCCCCTCTGGGGCATACCGACCCCTTAATTAAATGCTATTGCTTTTGTGGGGTTAAGGTCGAATTAACGACCACGTTATAATTTTCGAGGAGTTACACGGATGCTACGGATCGACACAGAATTAACGAAGCATTTCAAAAGCCTGGGCTTTTTAGTTTGTTTCGCTATTTTCGTTTGTTTCGTCTTCTCTCTTCAACCTGCTATCACCTCGCAATCCGACAAGGATATCGAGAGAAAGACTGACGTCCTTCTGGGGCAGATGACGCTCGAAGAGAAGCTCGGCCAGCTTCAGCAGCTCGACGGCCACGCCGATGGCCGTTACCGCGAAGAGCACGTCGAACTTATCCGCAAGGGGCAGCTGGGCTCGACGCTTAACGTCCGCGGAGGGGCGCGCACCAATGAACTGCAGCGGATCGCGATGGAAAGATCGCGGCTGAAAATCCCGGTACTATTCGCCTTCGACGTTATTCACGGATACCGCACGGTTTTTCCCGTCCCTCTCGGTGTCGCATCGAGCTGGGACCCCGCCGCCGCCGAACGGGCAGCGAGCATTGCCGCCGTCGAATCGGCCGCGGCCGGCGTTCGATGGACCTTTGCACCGATGGTGGATATCGCGCGCGATCCGCGATGGGGCCGCATCGTCGAGGGTGCGGGAGAGGATCCATACCTCGGCTCAGCCATGTCCGCGGGCCGGCGTGCTCGGTTTCCAGGGGAGGGATTACAGCGCGCCGGATAAGGTCGTGGCGTGCGCAAAGCATTGGGTCGGTTATGGCGCAGCCGAAGGCGGGCGCGATTACAACACGACCGATATCCCGGAAAATACGTTGCGCAACGTTTATTTCCCGCCGTTCAAAGCGGCCGTAGATGCGGGCGTCGGAACTTTCATGAGCGCATTTAACGATTTGAACGGGATCCCCACATCGGCCAACCCGTTCACGCTCACCCGAATCCTGCGAGGTGAATGGAAGTTCGACGGCTTCGTGGTCAGCGATTATGAATCGGTTCGCGAACTGCTCAATCACGGGATTGCTGCCAATGAGGCGGAAGCGGCCCGCCTCGCCCTCACCGCCGGCGTCGAGATGGAGATGGTCAGCCGTCTTTACAACAAGCATCTGCCTTTGTCGGTAAAAGAAGGCAAAGTATCAATGGCGGTGATCGACGAGGCGGTGCGGCGCGTCCTGCGCATCAAATTGCGCTTGGGGCTTTTTGAAAAACCATACACGGACGAGGCCCGCGAGAAGACGCTCCTTCTTAGCCGTGAACATGCGGCGGCCGCGCGCGAGATTGCGGCGCGTTCGATCGTGCTCTTAAAGAATGAGCGCGATCTTTTACCGCTCGACCAAGGAATCAAATCGATCGCCGTGATCGGCCCGCTCGCCGATAACCAGGTGGATATGATGGGATCGTGGACGGGTGACGGGAGGAGTGAAGACGTGGTGACGCTGCTCGCGGGGATCAAGGCTAGGGTATCGCCTTCGACTAAGATCAATTACGTCAAAGGATGCGAGATCGACGGGGAGGCCACAGATGGCATCGCCGAGGCGGTGAAAAGCGCGCGCGCATCCGATGTCGCGATTATTGCCGTCGGAGAATCGGCTGGGATGAGCGGGGAGGCGGCCTCGCGGACCTCGCTCGATCTGCCCGGGCGCCAGTTGGAACTGATCAAAGCGGTGCAAGCGACTGGCAAGCCAGTCGTGGTCGTGCTGATGAACGGACGGCCGCTGGCAATAGAATGGATCGCCGGGAACGTCCCGGCAATCCTGGAGACGTGGTTTGCGGGAACGCAGGGCGGCAATGCAATTGCAGATGTGTTGTTCGGCGATGTCAATCCGGGCGGCAAACTGCCCGTGACCTTTCCCCGCAATGTCGGGCAGGTGCCGATCTATTACAATCACAAGCAGACGGGGAGACCGCCGGATGCTAAGAACAAATACACTTCGAAGTATCTCGATGCGCCCTGGACGCCGCTCTTCCCGTTCGGTTATGGACTGAGCTATACGCAGTTCAAATTGACAGATCTTCGACTGAGCGCTGAGCGCACTACGCCGGCCGGCAGTTTGACCGTGAGCGTAGAGCTTGAGAATATCGGCAAGCGCGCGGGAGACGAGGTGGTGCAGCTTTATATTCGCGATCTCGCTGCGAGCGTGACCAGGCCCGTCAAAGAATTGAAGGGGTTTCAACGCATCACGCTGCGCAGCGGAGAGAAGCGGCGCGTTGAATTTACCCTTAGTGCGGAACACCTCGGCTTCTGGAATCGGGAGAACAAGTTTGCCGTGGAGCCGGGGATGTTCAAGGTGATGGTCGGCAGTAACTCGGTCGATTTGCTCGAGGCTAACTTTGAGGTTGTCGAGAAGTAGAAGTATCTTGCCCCCTATCATTTATACCACCAACGTTAATATGCAATATATAACAAAGATCGCTTATCTCACCGCGACCATCGTTATCAGCCTGCTCCTTCGGGTCAACGTAACCCCGCAACAACGGTCTCCGCTTTCAGCAAGTGACCACGCATTTCTGGAAGATCTGTCGCATCGCTCGTTCCGATATTTCTGGGAGCAGGCAGTATCCCAAAACCGGCCTCGTACGCGATCGCTCGCGGGTCGACGGTTCTCCCTCGAGCGAAAATCATAGGAATGTCGCCAGCATAGCCGCAACCGGATTCGGGCTCACAGGGTTGTGCATTGCCGCCGAGCGCAAATGGATCAAACCGGAAGAGGCGCGCGAGCGCGTGCGCGCAACCTTGCGTTTCTTCGCCGATACTGCGACACACAAAGAGGGATGGTTTTACCATTGGATGGATTGGCGTACAGGTGAACGGGTCTGGCGGAGCGAAATATCTTCCATCGACACCACTCTTCTGCTCGGGGGAGTACTGACGGCTCGCAGTTATTTTCGCGGCGACGCCGAGATCGTCCGCCTGGCGACGGAAATCTACGACCGGATTAATTTCCGATGGATGCTGAACTCCCACCCGCAGCTTCTCTCGCACGGCTGGAGACCGGAGGAAGGGTTTATCACGCATAGGTGGGCGGATTACAGTGAAAATGCCATGCTATACCTGCTAGCAATCGGCGCGCCAAATAACAATATAGCGCCGGAATCCTGGTATGCCTGGAAACGAAGCTGGATTAACTATGGTAAGTACAAATTTCTCAGCGGGGGAGCCCCCCTCTTTATTCATCAATACTCGCACGCCTGGGTCGATTTTCGCGGATTAAGGGAAAACAGACCCCCTCACGTCGACTATTTCGCCAATTCGATAGACGCAACCTATGCCCACCGCGCATTCTGCATCGACCTCGCTCAGGAGTTTCCCGGTTATTCCTCGAATATCTGGGGCATCACGGCATCTGACAGCGCCAAAGGGTACATCGCATGGGGTGGTCCGCCGCGCCACGAGAGTATTGATGGCAGTGTTGTGCCTTGCGCAGCCGGCGGCTCACTAATGTTTACCCCGGAGATCGCGCTTCCAGCGCTGCGCGCGATGCGCGAAAAGTTCGGCGAAAAAATATATGGCCGTTACGGTTTCACCGATGCATTCAATCCTAATACCGGGTGGATTAATCCGGATGTGATCGGAATCGATGTTGGCATCACACTCCTCAGCGCCGAGAATTTACGAACCTCGAATGTCTGGAAATGGTTTATGCGGAATAAAGAGATCGGTCGCGCCATGAATTTGGTCGGACTGGTTCCCGCTAAATCGACCAGCATAAAGAAACGAGATTGATAATCGACAGCCCTGCCACTTTAATAACAATCAATTCTCAATTCACAATTTTCAATCCTCTTCGTAAGTGTTGAGGTAATTGTCACTCAGCCGTGACCGTAAGTCCCTCAAATCGACACAATTTGAGTGATTCCTGTTTCCCCTTTTTTCATCAGTGTAACCGTAAAAATAACAGTTATTGTAACCGTAATGATAACAGTAAGACGATTGACTCCGAGGCAGGGTTCAGGTTAGTTAACGTCAGATGACGTAATAGGAGAAACAAACGGTCTAGTAACTTTGAACTTGAAATACCCAGGCATTACTTTCAAGTCAACGAATCTTCTAATTAGTGACTAGTCCTCATTAATCTGTAATTTGTATCTTCAGGAGCCTCACTTCAAGGTGGGATGGGAAAATGCGTGACTAAGGTGGTTTCCGATTCTTCGGGGGCAATTTCATATTATTTGATTGAAATTGTTCTTTACATCTTTGTGCCCGCAATAAAGAAGTAAATATAAGCTGGAGTGATGTTTATGATTACAGAACTAGGCAAAAGGTGTAAATCCAGCCGCGCCTTACAAATCAAAACCTCTCAGGTTCCAACACATGCCGAAATCCGTCAGGCGATGGATCGCCTTCTCAGCAACAAGCGATTCGCCAACGCGCCAATGAAGCGAAGATTCATACAGTTAATCTGCAAAGCTTACCTCGACGGACGAGCGGAGGAGCTCAATGAATATATGATCGGTTGCGAGGTGTTCGGCCGCGATAATAGTTATAGCCCCGCTCTCGACCCCATCGTGCGCGTGGGGGCTCACGAGCTGCGTAAAAAACTCGAGAGTTATTATAAGGATGAGGGGAAAAATGATGAAATTCTGCTCGATGTTCCGGTTGGAAGCTATATACCGGTTTTCACCCGGCGGGCACAAACACCGGAGATGGCTGAGATTCCGAAAATCGACCCGCCATATCCTATCCCTATCAATGACAGCAATAAACTCAGGCAGATAATTATTAGAATTGGATTGTGCGTTTTGGTATCGGCGATGATGATACTTGTCTATTTCAACTGGCAGCTACGCCAGCAGATAAAGAAAGAAGCCGCCCATAAGAAAGCGACGGAGGTCTATAGCAAGTATCTGGGGCGGATTACTCAAAGAGGCGAATCCTGCCTTACTGGTTTTGAGTAATCCTCCGGTATATCGTTTTGGTAAAACGGCAGATCGGTTAGCGGGACCTTACGCCGATTTAACCGAAGCAGAATCAAAAGTAATGGAAGAGATATTTATGCGTGAGAGGCTGGTTATCAAGAACTGGACTTCGCATCGGCTTATGCTCTCCTATGACGAGCATACGAGCATCGGGGAGACCATCGGGCTTTTCCGGATCGCCAGCATGTTCAACAAGATGGGGAAAAATTTAGTCCTCAAACAGAGCCGGACGGTGAGTGCCGAAGACCTGAAGAACCATGATTCGATACTACTGGGAAGCGGCTGGGTGAATGAATGGCAGGAATCGATGCCGGTAAGGAAATGTTTCACTTCCGGCGCCGGCGCGGCCATAATCAATCATAACCTTCCTCCAGGGCAGAAACAAAAATACGCTGCAAGGTATGATGAAGAGACCGGGCGGCTGATTGAGGATTACGCAGTGATCACCGTCAAACCCGGCATCTCTGAGAGAAAAACATTGATCGTGCTGGCCGGTATGCACAGCGCAGGAACTCAGGCGGCGGCAGAGTACTTAACAGATGAAGAATATCTGGCTGACCTCAACAGGCGGTTACTCGCATTAAGTGACACTTTCCCGCGGTACTTTCAAGTATTGCTCAGAGTCTCCGTTGACAACGGAACACCAACCAAAATCTCGGTAGAGAAAGTCCGAGAATTCAATTGAACACTACATATCACCGCAGAAATACAATCTGACCAACATTATTGAGCTTCAGGCAATCGGTTTAACAATGATTGTCTGCATCGATTCCGCTTCATCGCGACGCTATGGCTGTAACCCGGCGTTTCAACGCCTTGTTATGCCCAAACTTTCGCACCCGGACCAGGCACAATGAAAGGAAGATTTCGTACTTCAGAACTCCATCCAGCATCCCTGCCGGGTGCGATGTGAGCACTCACAGCTACCGGTGGTTCCGCTGCGCTTCACCACCGGCTAATTTCTACCGCCCTTACCAGGGCGAAAGGCGGTGATCGCGAATCGCAAAGATTGGGTAATGACAAGGGGTTGAAACCCACGGCTACATACATGCCGTCGCTATGCGACGATGGATGCCAGTGCGGGGTTGAAACGCCGGATTAGACTCATCCTGCCGCTACGCGGCAATTCGGCATGGGCGTTAAACGACCAAACCGAATGTCAATAAACAGGTGACTGTATTCTGGAGAAGATGTTGTCTACTCTCAACTTCATTCTTTGCTGTGTCAGTTGGCTTAATTTTGCGTTTCATTCGGTTACATTCCTATATAACGAGTTATATAACGGTTATCTCGGGCCTATTACCTGTCTCATTACGTGCTATTCATATTCAATTCCGAGGCGGACCATAACGGTAATGTAACCGTAATTGGGTTGATAGTCGGAATTTCTGTGGTAGGTTGGCTTTCGATAAGAAAGATTGCTTGAGCTACTTTCGCTGAAGCTACTTTCGGTTGAGTCCTCAAAATTAGTAACAGTTTTTACAGACGATGCGCATTTTTGAATGTGATCAGCATATCTCTGTCCATGTACGGGTTCACCTGCACGGACTCGGCAATATCTTGTCAAACCTTTGACATAACCATACATATAGGAGAGCTCAATGTCAAAAAGACGAAAAAAAAGCAGAAGCAAGAACCAAGACTCCGGGATTACCAGAAGGGAAATGATTAAACTTGGGTCAGCAGCTGGTGCGGCGACCATTTTAGCCCCAATGGTATTAACATCGAAGAAGTCGACGCCCTTTTCGGTTCTGGCCCAGTCGCCGCCCGCTGAGCCGATATTATGCGGGGCGACGCCTCCTGCAAGTCCGGCGACCCATCCATTCGTCGATAACTTTACGGCGCCTTTTCCTGCAATACCGACCATTCTAAACCCCGCACCTAAGAAGCAGGCCAACTTAGCCGGGGGCGAAGCCCCCCGGGCCGATCATCAACGCTGGGAGCAGTTTTTGCCTGACATCCAATACGCTTTGACAGCGCAGGCAGGGACTCATAGATTCCATACTGACCTGCAGCCGTCTTACATTTGGGGATTTAACGGCAGATATCCCGCTCCGACGGTTCTTAATGCATATGGCCACCCGACACTCGTGCGCTTCAGAAACAGCTTGCCGGCGGCCACCACGAGCTTTGGCAGAAGCGAGCTCACGGTCCACCTGCACAATGGACATACGGCGTCGGAGAGCGATGGCTTCGCCGGTGACTTCTTCGGGACGGGGCTGTTCAAGGACAACCATTATGCCAACGCCTATGCCGGCATCGATGCCTTCGGTGGAAACGGCGATCCGCGCGAAGCCATGCATACTTTCTGGTTTCACGACCACCGCGCTGCTTTCACGGCAAATAACAATTACCTGGGGCTCAATGGGATGTATATCGCTTACGACAATAAAGACCCAGGACATGAGTTTCCCACCAATAGCTCGCTCCGGCTGCCTGGTTACTACGGCCTCACCGATTTTCCTATAATACTTACCGATAAGAGATTTTGCGCTGCCGCAAACGGGCGCAACGAGATGTTTCAGGTGGTAGGGGCGGGCGCTCCCGGTGGAGACAAATGGGTTGTCAACGGCAAGATTCAACCCAAGCTCAATGTAACAAGGCGCAAGTATCGCTTCCGGATATTGAATACTGGGCCGGTGAAGACCTGGAACCTAAACGTCGTCAAGCCCGATGGATCAAACGCGAATATGATTGTCGTCGCCACCGATGCCAACTTCCTGGCTTCGCCTGCAACTGTGACGACCCTTCCGATATTCGTGGCCGAGCGTTATGACGTGATCATCGACTTCGCCCAGTTCCCGGTCGGCTCCAGAGTCTATATCAAGGAGGCAGCAGCGCAGAATGTCGGCTTTCCGTCGCCCGTACCGTTGCCGCCCGGTCTCCTTATCGAGAACGTCTTGATGCGGTTTGATGTGGTCTCTAACGCGATTATTCCCGATACGCCGCCGATACCGGCAACGCTGACCCAATACCCTCCGATTGTAACTACTAAAAACTTTGAGTGGCAGTTCACATTGGTGAACGGAGTCTTCCTGATCAACGGCCTGCCGTTCGATGCGAACCGGGTCGATCACGTGGTTTTGAAGGGATCTGCAGAAGAATGGACTCTGAATAATGCCGCAGCCGTGGGTAATTGGACTCATCCGGTGCACATACACTTCGAGGAAGGAAGGATGCAGTCGCGCCAGATGAGAATCAGCACGCCTCCAGCTCCCGATGTATTCCAGAATATTCCGCTCACTCCGCTCGAGACGGGCAGAAAGGATGTCTACCCGCTCCTGCCGCAACACAAGGTGAGGCTCAAGATGTGGTTCAGAGACTTCGTCGGGCGGTATCTGATCCACTGCCATAACATGAACCATGAAGATGACTTCATGATGGCGAGATGGGATATCGTCGATAACCTGGCCGAATACCGCAGGAAGAAGGAAGAGATCGCGCAAAGACGAAAAGAAGCTGGGCTGCCGGTCGTGCCGGAGAAGGAGGTGGCGGATTGATGAACAGGAGAGAATTGTTCAGTCACTTCGCGAGCGAGAAGCCATCCTTCGTGCCGCATCCGGCATCATTGGGGGCAGGGCATTTCACAAATGCTCTGCTCCGCACCCATGATGATAAGCAAGTCAAGTTCTACGATGACATGATCAGAGGCAAACAGGTGATAATCAATATGATGTATGCCTCCTGCCAGGGCGCCTGCCCGGTTGTTACCTCGAAGCTGATCAAGGTCTACCGGGAGCTTAAAGATCGTATGGGAAATGACCTGTTCATGTATTCAATCACCTTGAAACCTGAACAAGACGATCCGGCCGCGCTCAAGCAATTCGCGGAGATGCACCGCGCGTTGCTGCCAGGATGGACCTTCCTGACGGGCGATCCATATGACATCGAGACCATCCGTTACAGGCTCTTCCGATGGGACCACATAAAGCTTGACGCGGACATCGATTTTCATACGGGGATGCTTCGAATAATCAACGACTCGACCAATTGCTGGACCATGGTTACACCCCACGCCAGCATGTTTACGGTACTACAGCACATCTCCTGGGCCAACCCGCAAAAGTCGCTCGAACAGAGGATCGAGGAGAATAAGGCGGTTCAGGAAAGAATAAACAAGGAAGTCGAGCTTTACGGGTATCGCAAAACGACTTAACGGCGCGGATGCCACAGAGGCACAGAGAGTGAGGAAGACAAGGAGATAAGGATAGAGAAAGGATATTTTTGAAAGTTCTTCTTTTCTATCCTCCGTGCCACTGTGCCTCTGTGGCTATTCATAAACCATTCAAGGAGGGGCCACATGAAGCGGCGTGTTTTCATATATTCTCTCGTTTCTGTTTACCTGGCGGCGCACGGAACGGTATTCGGCCAGAAGGCTTGCGAGTTCGATATTCTTGGAACGTGGAAGACAGAGGGATACGATAGTGCTCACCCCATTCTTTATCGTTTCACGCCGGATGGTAAGGTCGCATTACTCGCTCATTCCGGATCGGGAATGAGCGAGATTACCGGCGCAACCTATAAACTGGATAACTCCAAGAAGACAGTATCGATCACCACCACAGGGAATCTCAGCGGGTTTGAAAAGGGCAATACCACGTTGAAGATCACCGGGTATGATGAAAATTCATTCACCTGCGAAAAGCCCGGCTCAGGCGCAATGCGTTGGGTCAGGGAGGGCGCTCATCGTTATTTTCTCGTACTCGCCGGCCGCAGTGGAACTTTCTATGATCATAGCGGCCCCACCTTTCCAATGTTGATCAAGCTCGGCGGGAAGGAGCCTCAAATCGATGCAGTGGGCATTTATTCCGCAGACAACCATGGCGAATTCGGGAAGATCCCGGAGGAAACCTGCAAAGATTTTATGAATGAGCCGCATAAATCCTCGGAAGTGATGTTGCGGCTCGAGATGTCGGAAGCGGAGTATGAAAGAAGCCTGCATATCGTGCAGACCTGGGAGAGGCGAGCTCGGGAAGGCGCGCTGCTATACCCTAACGTGTACCTGGATAACATTCTGCTGGTTAAGCAGGTTACCGAGAGTCTCAATCACTGCAGCCAGAAGATCAAGCTATACAACCTGGATTGGGGATTGCAAGACACTATCTCTGAACACAACGATCCTTCAATTACACCGTTCCTCTATTTCAAGGAACTACGGCGACTCAATGAATCGCTGCACGTCCGAGATCAAAAGTTTAAGAAGTCGTTCGTGTCATTACGATCAACGCACTGAAGACGAATCTCCTGAGTCCTGAAAGGGCGCCAGCTAATAGCCAGTGGTGGAGGGGAGCGAATCAGAGCCTCTGGGAACTGGCGCCCTTTAGGGGGATAGAATCGGACTTCGGCTCAAGAATTTTCTGAGGGATATATCGATGAAAAGCATTGCCCTTCTCTATTTGCTGATAATCATTTGTCTGGTGCCTGTCGGCGTCGAGCCTGGCAGGTCCGATGCCAAAGAGGGCTGCGCCTTCAGCATCACCGGCATGTGGAAATCGGATGTAGCACCGGGAAAGGATCCGATTTTTATTAACTTTTTGCCGAACGGGTGGGTCAGACTGGTCGGGTATTCGACAGACACTCTTCCCCAAGACTTCGAGATTGTAGCGGAAGTGAAGTACCAGCTTGATAAACCGGCCGCGCCCAAATCCATTGAATTTACCACCGAGCGTGGGAATGATGTTTTCCCGCCCGGGGTGACCTCGATGGAGATAACCGAATATAGTGATAATAGCTTCACCATGGTAGCTCCTGAATCCGGAGAACCAACACAATGGGTGAGAGCGGAGACGCATAGGTATTTCCTCGCGCTCGCCGCAAGCAGCGGATCTGCTCAGACAGGCGGATATGCATTCGCAGTGTGGGCTGCTTTAGATGGGCGCGAGGTAGAAGCCGACGCCCTTGGCATTCAAACAGTCAAAAACGCTGCCGGAAAAATGGCGCCTGTCTTCGGGCCTATACCTGCCGAGGTATATAACGGAATCGCTGATGAAAGTAACAAGGATAAAGATGGTAAGAAAGATAAGAATGATAAAACCGTGATTCTGCGTTTGGAGTTGACCGAAGCTGAGTTTGCGCGGACTCACAATGTTTACAGGATGTGGGATAACAACGTGAAGAATCGGACTCTTCTTTACGCTGATCCTTACATGAATGGCCTGGGGCTCTTGAGCAGTGCTGTCGAAAGTCTCGGTCAATGTAGCGAATTGATTAAACTGCAGAGATTAACTCCAGCTGAACGTGAGAAGATCATTTCCCAACAAAAGCTTCCGCAGTACCTGGTCGAGTTTATCGCGGAAATGAGGAAAAGGAACGAGGGGCTGCACGTGGCTGATGCAGTTTTCCCCTGGAACTGGCGTCCGATCCTTTAACAGTTATAGCATCGCTTTATTATTTCGTTAGTACTGAAAAAAATCAGTACTATAGGAAAATAACATCAAACCATAAGGAGAAATAGCATGGCTCAAGAACGTCAAGAAACTCAAGAACTGGTAATTACAAATCTTGCCACAAGTGAAGTCTGTACTAAGACTGCACCGTACGTAAGCAGCAGCACACCTCCCGTGATAGTGTTTATCAATAAAGGAGATAAGTTCCCGCCGAGTCCCATATCAACTTCCAGCCAACCTACCACCTGGACCCTTGTGAGTGGAACTCAGACGACTATTTAACCGCCCGATAAACGGGGAATCGATAGTTGATAATTGGTAATTCGTATAAATTTTTGCCACAGGTTATGCGAACCAGCAATTATTGATTCCCCGTCGCACGCTTGCCGATGCAGTACAAATTTTCTGCGGTGCGAATGAAAATCTGGCCATCGGAAATTGCTGGTGTGCTCAAGCAGTACCCATCCAGTTGATTCTCAGCCAGTATCTCAAATTTGGGGCCGGCCTTGACCACGTTCGTCAAACCGTCCTCGTTTGTAATATATATTTTCCCATCCGCCAGCACTGGAGATGCGCTATAGGTGCCGGGATTGAGACGCTGTCGCCCATAAATATCCTCGCCCGTCTTTGCGTTGATGCACCACATCACCCCATTATCGCTGACGCTGTAAAGGTACTGGCCGTCAGTCACCGGGGTCGTCACGTGAGGTCCGTTGCTGTGAGTCCAAAGCCGGTGAGTGTTTGTGATATCGGCGTGCCCGCCCGTGCGGAAAGCCGTGAACGGTTTGACGCGCGCGGGCGCGTAGATAACTCCGTCAAATACCACCGGCGAAGCGACGGCGTGGAAGACGGGATTTTGGGTGGGATTCAGCCCGTTGGCGCGCCATACCTCCTTCCCGCTACCCACATCGTGCCCCGTCATACAATCGCCGCCGAGCACCACGATCTGGACAACCTCCCCCTCTTTGAGAAGCGCGGGCGTGGCGTAGGAATCGAGCGATTCCCTGACGGCGTTCGAGGGGCGTTCAATGCGCCAGACCGTTTTGCCGGTCTTCTTCTCGATCCGCAATACATATGACGGCTCGTCGGTCTTTGTCCCGTGCACGACCTGCAGATAAAGCGAATCTTCGTAAAGCAGCGGCGAGGAGCTATAACCGTGGTTCATCCCGAACCGGCCATATTCCTTTTGAATATCGCGCGACCATATTTCACCGCCGGCGAAGTCGAAGCATTTGATGATGCCGGTGCCGGTCATTACCCAAACATTGCTGCCATCGGAAACAGGAGATGGGCTCGACATGTTCTGTTTACGTTGTCTGCGATTCTCGCCGCCCAGCAACCGCTTCCAAAGCATGTTCCCTTGCTGCCGATCAATGCACCACAAATAAATATTTTTATCCTCCGCGACGCTGAGAAAGACCTTCTCTCCCCAGACGATCGGCGCTGATGCGCTCCGTTCCGGCATCGCCAGTTTCCACGCGATGTTCTCGGTCATGCTCCATTTGATCGGCAAGTTACGCTCGTCGCTCGTTCCGTCGAGCTTGGGGCCACGCCATTGCGGCCAGTTCTCCGCGATGACGAGATTGAGCGAGATGAGCAGGCACATGGGGATAACAATCAACGCAATCGTTATTCTCCGGCGCACTAATTCCTCCGTTTATGAAAATTAAAAAATGTCGTGATTAATGAATCGCGGGGCTAGAGCACAAGTCTATCTATGGAATCCACGATATGCAAAGTAGTTGATAGTTGATAGTTCAACTATCAACTATGTATTCTTGATGTCTTCCAGTATCTGCTGTAACTCTTCGACCGAGGTTGGATCGAGGGATCGCGTAGGTGGCCGCACCGTGCAATGTTCGATGATGCCCGCGGCTTTGAGATTGTGCTTCATTGCGGATACACCCAGGCCCGGCTGAAGTTCAAAGCGAATGAGCGGCAGGTGGCGATTGAATTCGGCGCGCGCTTCTTTCATCCGTCCGGATTCGTAATAGCTCCAGACCTTGACGAACATCGCCATCATATCGCTGCCGGGCATCGTACCTCGTGCGCCGCGCTGCAACTCCTCGAGAAAGAAATGCCCGTTCAGACCGCCGAAGCATACTAGGTGGGAATCGGCGGAGAGTTGCAATGCGCCGATTTTTTCAGTCGTCGGCGGCGCTTCGACTTTGCAATATCTGACGTTGCTGCACTCCCTCGCCATCCGCGCGATTTGCGGGACGCTCATGTTGACGCCGGTAAGTAGCGGCGCATCCTGGATAATGATGGGGATGCCGACAGCATCGGAGATAGCCTTGTAATATCCGAACAGGTCTTCGGCTGTCGGTTTGAGGAGATATGGGGGCAGGATCATCAAACCATCCGCGCCTGCATCCTGCGCCTGGCGTGAGAGTTGAACGGCAACGTGTGTTCCGGTGTGTCCCGTCGATACGAAGACCGGCACACGGCCGCGCACTTCGCCGATGATCAGTTTCATCAGCCGCGACTTTTCAGATTCGCTGAGCGCGTAGCCTTCGCTCGCATTGCCGAAGATCGCCATACCGTGTACGCCGCAGTCGATCAGGTAATTGATGAGCGCAAGCTGGCTCATCGTATCGATTTGGTAATCTTCGTCAAAAGGAGTGAGCGCGATAGGGAAAATACCCTCGAATATTTTATCCATCCAGCAAAGCTCCGTTGTTTAGTTGACAATGAATGGTTGTAATTTCTCTTGGTTGATCTCGATTCCCAGCCCTGGGCCATCAGGAATGCCTATGGTCCCAGCGCCGACCGGCAGGGAACTGACCGACATCTCTTCCGCCACGCGCCAGACCTGGGGATTGTATTCGACATAAAACAGGTTCGGGACGGATGCCGCGAAGTGCAAAGCGGCTGCGATCTGTACCCCGAGTCCAATGCTGATATGGATCGCGAGCGGCACATTATAAAGCTCGGCCATCGCCGCCAATTTCATCCCTTCGGTAATACCGCTGCGTCCGATGTCGGGTTGAAAAATTTCTACTGCGCCGGCGATGAAGAACGGCTGCATTTCCCAGCGCGTGCGGTAGCTCTCGCCTATCGCAACAGGCGTCTCGATGCTTGCGGCCAACCGCGCGTGCCCGGCCACATCTTCCGGTTTGAGCGGCGCTTCGAACCAGCCGGCAGATCTGGTATCGAGCTGTTTCCCTATGCTTACCGCCTGTGCCGCATCGAACCGCCAGAGCGCATCGATAAAAATTTGCGTTTTCGGACTTAAGGTTTCGCGCAATCCATCGATCAACCGCAGTATTTCGTCCGGCGCGCCGTCGATAAACAGCTTGAAAGCATTGAAACCCTGCCGCTGATATTCAACCGCCTGTGCGATGCGTTCATCATTGGTTGCGCCGGTTAGACCGGAGATATAGGCGGGCAATGGGTTTTTAAAAGGGCCGCCGAGCAGATCGCAGATGCGCGCATTCAGTGCTTTGCCGCGGATGTCCCAGATGGCGATATCGATTCCCGCAATCGCATCGAGCATAAAGGATGAGGTGTGGCCCCGCGCGCGCATAGCGGAGTACATCAAGGACCAGAGTTTTTCGTGCGCCAGCGGATCCTCATCGATCAGGAGCGGCGCGAGAATAAGTTTAATTATGGTACATGCGATCTCCGGCGCGACGGGCGATTGCGATTCGCCCCAACCGGTGACTCCGGCGTCCGTTTCGATTTTGATCAGGGCGGTTTCGATCTTTGAAGAATAGAGTGTTTGATATGTTGTGGCGAAGCGGTAATCGCCGGCAGACTCACGCAATGAGGCAGGGGAACCGGCGGTGCCGAGTGATGTCGACAGATCGCGTGGTATCTTGACGGCGTATGCTGTGACCCGGGTAATTTTCATTTTGTAATGTTAAGCGGACAGTCACCATGCCGCTAGCATGGCATAGGAGCGCATTTTTTCACCAAACGGCGAACACACAAATAGGCCACCGGATGCAACACACCCATCAATGCCAGCACGGGCGTATACGATTGCCACTCAATCAGATACCCTGCCACCGTCGTGAAGATCGCGCCCCCGATGCCGCCGCCCGTGGCGACGATGCCGTGCGCCGAAGCCACTACGCGACGCGGGAAAATATCGACGGTCAACGTGACCAGATTCGTCTTCCACGCGGAATGGATGAACAGCACGAAACTGATCAGCAGAATCGTGAGCGGCGTCGTAGGCTTAAAGAGCAAAAGCAATCCCACCGGCATCAGCAGCGCCGAGGCAAACATCACGGTCTTGCGCGCAGTGATGGCATCGATCCCTCGCCCGATCAACCTTCCCGAATACCACCCGCCTGTGATCGAACCGGCATCGGCCGCGAGATATGGTATCCATACGACCAAACCCATCTCTGCCAACGTCAACCCTTTCGCTTCGGTCAGATACTTCGGCATCCAGAATAGATAGAACCACCAGACCGGATCGGAGATGACCCGCGCCACAAGCAGCCCCCACGTTTCAGTGAATCTGAAAAAATCGATCCACCTCGGCAAAGTGATGTCGGAGACGCCAGACGGCACCGCGCGAGTCTCACCATCCCTGATCAGCTTCAGCTCTTCCTCGGTAATCCGAGGATGGTGTTCGGGCAGGTGATAGAAACGCACCCAGGCGATTGCCCAGATCAATCCCAACGACCCGGTAAACAGAAACGCCGCGCGCCAACCGTAACGCAGAGAGAGCCAGACGACGACAGGCGGAGTAATCAGCGCGCCAGTCACCGTTGCCGCCTGCACCAGTCCGTTGAGCGTGCCGCGCTCTTTGGGAGGATACCACTCCGCGGCGACTTTTTCGGCCGCTACGAAATTCGCCGATTCCGCGGTGCCCAGCAGGAAGCGGAATACCCCCAGTCCGAACGTCGAACTCGCGGTAGCATGCAGCATCGCGGCGATGGACCACCAGATGGTCGCCGCACCATATATCAATTTGACGCCGTATCGGTCAATGAGCAGGCCCGAGACGATGTACATCAGCGTGTAGGGAATCAGAAAGGCCTGCGAAATCCAACCATACTCGATATTGCTGATGCCGAGCTCTTTCGTCAGTTGCGGCGCGAGCACGGACAGGGTTTGCCGGTCGACGTAGTTGATGACGGTACTGAGAAAGACCAGCCCGGCAATCCACCAGCGCAGGCGTGGGGTCCTTTTGAGGGCGGGCTTTACTGTGGGTTCAGCGATCATCTGTTGAGCAAAGCATTTATCATTTATCATTCGTCATTTTACATTTGTCATTTGTCATTGAAGGAAGGCATATCAATCAATGACAAATGTAAAATGTAAAATGACAAATGATAAATGCCCACGGTTCCATGGCAATCCGAGAATCAATAACAACGCACCTCGAAGATGCGAGCGAGCTTGTCGCCGTTAGTTTCCCGGACGTGAATCCGGATGCGCTTCGCGGTGACCGGACTGAACTCGTGGCGGCGCAACCGCTGATGATTGCGCTCCACTCGGGCGAGTTCCACCCACTCCTTTCCTTCGTCCGTTTGATAGAGCAGCGAATACTGCCTGACCGTCTCCGGCTGCGGCGCGCGCAAGATGTCGATGTTTGCCGCTGCGGATGATGAGAGCGTCAGTTCGCGCTGGAAGCCGGAATCGAAGGTGAGCTGCACCCGCCGGATCGTCTGCGGTTTTTCCCAGGCGAGTTCGAGCCACGCGCCTGTTTCGCCGAGCGGCGCGGCCCAGCGGTTTTCATAATCCGGGAGAGCGCGCACCCACCCGTTAATTACATTCACTGCCGTGCAATTCTCGTGTTCGCCTGAAGCGGTTACGCGCGCCAGACGCGCCAGATCATGAGGGTCTTCGTTCTTCAATCCCTTGATGCTCTGGTCATCACGCAGAAGCGTTTGTTGCAACGCCTTGAGCATTGCCTTGTCCTCATACAAACCGCGAGGCAGTAATTTGTGCTGGATGCAAAGCGCGGCGGTCGTACCGATCGCCTGACCCTCGACCGCGCAGGTTCCCATGACGCGCGTCGAGCTGAATGCGGTGTGCGTGGCGCTCATGTTGCGCCCGGCCATGAAAAGGTTACGGATGTTTTTACTGTACAGGCTGCGCAATGGAATATTGTAGACATCCTTCAGCTTGATCGAGACGAATGGCGGTTTCTCAGGATCCTCGAATCCGGTCGGCGGGTGTTCATCGAGGTTCCATCCGCCGATGCAGACGGCGTCTTCGAAATCGCCGTTGAGCCCCATCAGGTCCTGCTGCGTAAGGATGTGATCGCCGACCAGCCGGCGCGCTTCGCGTTTGCCCGGTAGCATCCCTACCCAATCGAGCGCCCAGTTGGCGGAAGTGGGAAACCTGCCGGAATTCTTGATGTGGCCCCAGACGCCCATGACTATTCCGAGCAACTCGAAGCGTATCCGCTCGTTGTCGCGGATGGTGTTCATATGGCCGCCCCACTCAATCCACCAGTAACCGTATTCCCAGGACTTGATCGGGCGTGATTTCAGGTCCTTCTCCGTAATCTTGCGGGCCCACTTCGGCGGCGTGAATGGCATGGGCTTACCGAAATCGCGGGCCGTGAACAATATGCTGCAGCCCTGCGTCTGTCTGTCCGCCGTCTCCGGCGCGAGCGATTCGCCGAACTCCTCGCGTGATTCGTGACCAACCCGGAACATTGCGCCCGATTCGAGGCCCAACCGGCTGTCGCCCGTGCAATCGCAGAAAAGCTTGGCGGTAATGCGGTAGATGTGCTCCGTGCGATCGCAGCGCGCCTGCACGCGCTGAATCGTCCCGTCCTTCGATTCGGCGGAATAGAGCGTCGTTTCCAAAAGGAGCGTGATGTTCGGTTCGCTGACGACCTTGTCGTAAAGCAGCAGGTCCCACAATTCCCAGCAGCGCTGCGGATTGTTGGCCGCGTCGTCGAGCCTGAACTCTTCGAGGAGGCCGCCTTCGCGCCAGCCGGGGCGGCTCTTGTGATTGTTGGCCCCAACGACGTGCATCTTGATCTCACTCGATGAATTCCCGCCGAGACGCGAGCGGTCCTGTACGAGGACGACTTTAGCACCATTGCGCGCGGCGCTGACCGCGGCCAGAACGCCGGCCAGGCCGCCACCGGCGACCATCAGGTCGCAGGAGAGGTCGACCATCGTCATGTTGCGCTCAGTGGGGGCCGCGTTCCTGTCGCTCTGCGGCGCGATCCGCTCTAGCTCCCGGCGTATCTGATCGGCCGATCTGGGGGCTTGATCGTACTGCTGGGCCAGCCCATCTACCGAAATGAATATTGAGTAGCCGGTCGCACCGGCCGCAGTCGATAAGAAATCTCGGCGTTTCATAAGCCTCCTTAGAAAATAGTTTTTAGTTTTCAGTTTTCAGTTGGGCGGTCTCGATCGGCAACTAAAAACTAAAAACTAAAAACTGAAAACTGAAAACTGAAAACTATGAACCTGTTGTGAACTCTATCCATCCCCCGGATTCGACGGACTGATTGGCGATCAGAATCGTCGCGCAATCGGTCAACCCGACGGTCGCATCGGCGATCGTCTTCACGTCTCTCCTCCGGACGTGATCGATGAAGGAGACGAGTTCGTCGCGTGTGTCATTGCCCTCTTCGATGTCGATCTCGAACGGCGTACCGCGGTGAGCCCACGGGTCGTTCGATAGCTTCAGAGTCTTTCCTGCAGTGACTACCGCGGCGTTCGCCTCCGCCGCATTTTTACTGCTTTCCCACGGCACGACGTCCGCGCCTTTCTCCTGAAAGAGCAATCCCTTCGAACTGGTCAGGTAAAGACTTCCTTTCGTGCCCATAATCAGCTCCGCCGCTCCTTCGTAGGCATTGTTGCAGAGCGAGGTGTAGTTGACGCGGACTGTATAGGTTTTCGCCTTTGGGTTGTTCTTCGGTGGGGGAATGTCATACTCGTACAGACACGAGATGTTGTCGAGCACTTCGCGGCCATCGCGGTAATAATCGACCCCGCCGGAGGCGAAGACGCGTTTAGGGGCTGTCCCGAGGAACCAGTTCACGACATCCAGTTGATGGCTGCCCAACTCCGCCATCAGTCCGCCGGAGAATGCTCTGTACAATCGCCAGTTGAGCCGCTTTTCCAGGACATTCCAGTTCGCATCGGACTTCGGCACGGGGACCGGGCGCCGCCAGGAGTTGTTGCGATGCCACTGAGCCTTGATCGAGGTAACCTGCCCGATCATCCCCGCTGCGACCATCGCTTGCGCCTGTTTGTAGATAGGATTCGCCCGTCGCTGCAGCCCGATCTGAAAAACGCTCTTTGACGTGGCAATCTGTCGCGCGAGCTTATTCGCCTCGGCGATGGAATAACACATGGTCTTTTCCAGAAACAGATCGCATCCGGCGGCTAGACAATCGGCGGCGATCCGGTAATGCAGATGCAATGGGACGGCGATCACGACCGCCTGCGGCTTTATGTCGTCGAGCATCTTGCGATAGTCGGCGAAAGTCCTTGTTTTGGGCCCGGCGTACTTTGCGCCCTGCTCCAGGTGCGGCGGGTAATCGTCACATGCGCCGGCGATCTCCACGCCGTCTATGGTCGACAGAGCGCGGATGAGGTCCGATCCGCGCGCTCCGGTGCCGATCACAGCGAATCTCACCGGCTGTTCATCGGTTGCGTTTGGTTGAGCGATTGCACTTGTGGTTAAGATCGCTCCGGCGGTGCCCAGAAAAGTTCGACGTGTGATAGACATAGCAAGAAATTCACCGCAAAAGCCACAAAACAAAAAAACACAGAAGAAATCCTTTGCTGTTTTTGTGTTCTTTTGTAATTTTGCGATTTTTGTGTAAAACCCTCCTTGTGTTCTACTTAATCCAGGCAAAGCCGCCGTCAGGTTCATACCATCCAACTTTCAAACCCGCATCGGACCGCTCTGCCAGATAATCGATAGCTTGTTCCCTTCCCATCGCCAGCAGCGCGGTGGAAAGAATCTCCGCATCGGTAGCGTTCGCCGCCAGCACCACGCAGGCGGCATCGCCTAACAACGGGTCTCCGGTCAGCGGATTGATCACATCCGATTGTTGCTGGCCAGGGTGTCGCACGGCGGAACAGGATAATCCTCGATCTGCCAATTTCAGTTGCGCCACGGGCTCTCCCAAAGACAGCAGCGGGTGGCGAACTGCTACCGGCCATCCATCTGCGCCGTGAGGTGATCCAACCGCCAGTACAGAACTCGTTCCGGCATGCAGCAATCCGCAGGTCACACCGAATCGCAGCATGACTTCACGAGCGCGATCGAGCGCATATCCCTTACCGATACCGCCCAGGTCAATCAACACGTCAGGTCCGCTGAACCGCACTGTGCAGAATTCGGAATCGAATTGCAGCGCGGGGGCCTCTCCTTGGTGAGAAGCTGCAACATCGAAATATCCGGCAGTCAATCGGCGCGCCTCTTCACAATTCTCCAGCAGTCCGAATACCTCGCGATCGACGCGGACCGGCCGCCCCGCCGCCCCTCTGTTGATGCGGGCGATCTCACCGCGCGGGTCGAATCGAGATAGCACGCAGTCAAGTCTGCGTATCTCCTCCACCACATCGACAGCCACTGCTTCCAGGTGCTCACGGTCATGCCTGCCCCTGCCCCGTGAGGAAGAACTCGAAGCGCGTGCCCATGGCGAGAAAGTGTTGTTGAAAGTGAGTCATCGCTCAAATCAGATCGCGCAAGATCGGGATGTTTATCTCACGCAGAGCCGTAAAGACGCAAAAGAGATGAAGAGAAAAGGGGGGAGAGATCGACTTATTCACATCTTTTCTCTTATCTATTTTCCTTTGCGTTTGGCTATGTGCGAGATTTCCCATCTGCCAAACGCTAGAACGTTATTTTTAATCCGAACTGCATCTGGCGCGGATCGCGCGCGTTGAGAATGCGTCCGAATGAAACAGTGGTATTGCATTGGTTGCGAAAGACCGTCGTGTCCTTGCCGTCAAGTTTCACCAATCTCGATCTGCCCAAACAGTGATCGCCGTAAGTGACCGGTTTATTGCGGGTGACGGTCGCCACGCCCGCCGAGGTCACGGTGACCGGCAATCCCTCGCTCGTTACCTCACCGGCGTTATTGCCGAAAGTTGCGTTGGGCGCGATCAGATTGGTGTGGTTGAGGAAATTGAACGCCTCAACGCGGAACTGAATTTTGATTTTTTCCGTTATCGAAAAATTCTTGAAAATGGAGAGATCGGAGATGAACGCGCCTGGATTGCGGATGCCCGAGAGCGAACGCGAAACGTTGCCGTAGGTGTAATCCGGCGGATTGAGAAATGTCGAGGGATCGAACCAGAGCACGCCCAGGTCGTCCGTCGGATTGGTGAGCAGCGCATCATTGAACCCATCCGGCACGCGCTGCGGTGAACTCGGCAGGTTCGGCCTGTTCGCCAAGCCATTGGTCGCCCCCCGCACCACGAGCGGTGTTCCTGATACGACGGTCGTGACGGTATTGAGCTGCCAATTTCCCACTACTGTATTCAGCAGGGTGTTCTTAAAATCCAACGCCCGGTTGCCGCCGATCGGGAGCTCCCACAGACCGCTGAATACAAGCCGGTGCGCCACGTTTGACGGGTCTTCAGCGCGTTCAGCACGCCTGTTGTATCGGCCGTTCTGATAACCGAATTCGCCCGCGCCTTCCGTCGTAATGAAATTGAGTGGGTTGCTGACGCTGTCGCTGATCAACTTGCCGAATGTATACGAGGCGAGGAAGGCGAAACCTTTTGAGAACCGTTTCTCGCCGCTCAGCAGCAGCGCGTGATAGATCGAATTGCCCAGCCGCGGATTGCGCACAGTGATATCGCCGATATACGGATATGAGCGCAGCGACTGCGCGCGCGTGATGGTCGCGCCGCCGAACTGCCCCGGGACTTTCCCGGCATACGGGTTCGGAACCGTCTCGTTCAATCTTCCCTGCAGTCCGAACTGCGCGATGAGCGCCGGATCGGCCTGATTGAGGTCGTAGCTGCCGGCGAACAGATGCGTACCGTGGTTCCCCGAGTAGCTCGCTTCCACCAGAATCCCGAGCGGCAGTTGCTGTTGGATCGAGAGGTTCCATTGCTGCGACATCGGAGTCGAGCCCTCAGCTTCTTGATGGTTCGCGCCTGAAGTGGCGAACAGGTTGGGCCCCAGCAGCGAGCCCTGCGGTTGATTGGGTGCGAACGGGAACCCGTCTTTCAATTTGAAGGCGGAGAAGAATTCATTGCCGTTCGGAGGATTGTAGCTGGTACTCGTCGAAGCGAAGCCGTTCGTGCTGCCGTAGATGTTGTTGTAAAACGCCCACACCGCCGGGTAGAAGATGCTGTAACCGCCACGCAAGACCGTTTGCTGATTGCCGAAGAGATCGATCGCGAAGCCGATGCGCGGCGAGAAATCGTCTTTGTCTTCCTTTATCGCAGTGCGCCCGTAATCGAGACAGGCGTATTCGGTGAGTCCGGGTAACCCGTTGATCGGGTTCGTCGCGAACGGATCGAAGTTCGACGTCCCGCATCGCCGTTCGTAAGGCATTTGCTGATAGTCGAACCGCATACCCAGGTTGAGCGTCAATCGCCGCGTCGCTTTCCAATCGTCCTGAAAGAAGAAGCTGTAAGACTTGCCCACTTCCGACTCGCCGAGATGCGTCGTCACCGATGCCCTTCCCACCTCGCCGAGCAGGAAGGTCGCGAATTGATTGCCCGTGTTGGCGGCGCCTCCCGGCGTCTGCGCGGCATTGGTGGTCAGTGGCAACAGGAATTCGAAGTTGCCCGATGGCGATCCTTTTTGCAGATTGTTCGCCTGGATCAGCCGCAGCTCGGCGCCGAATTTGAAAGAATGATTGCCTCTCAACAACATAATCGAATCGAACAATTGCCAGACTGTTCCGCCGCGGACGCCTACCACTCCCGAGTTGAAAGCAGGCAGCCCGTTGTTGATCAGCGGAAACGTGTCCGGCGGAACGATCGGGGGCAGCCCGAGCTGGCCGGGCCAGTCCTGATCGGCGCTCGCCACCTTGAATTCAAATCTCTGGCGCGCGACCCCGAAGCGGATTGTGTGAATAAAGCCGGGTGTGAAGCTGTGAATGTTTTCCAGCACGATGTTATGCCCGCGAAATGGATCGTTGCGCAACCTGACGGTCGGATCCGGATAGAGATTGGTCAGGCCCATATCGGTGAACTGGCGGTAGAAGGTATAACGAGCCAGGAAGCTGTTCCGCTCGCTTAAACGATGATCCACGCGCGAAGTGTATTGGTTCAGGTTGCGCTTGTTCGAAACTGCGCCGAAATAGTTATTGAGGTTGCTGAACGGGTTGTCGGGAGCACGGTTCGGCAGCGGATAGAAACGCAGGATGTTTCTCGCCACCTGATCGATGCGACCTTCGGGGATAATGTTTCCCGGAAACGGATCGCGCAGGAACTGCTGGTTTGCACCGGTCACCGGTCTCGTCGAATCGTAATTCGGGTTCGGGCGCGTCGTGTCCGGGTTATAGATCGTGATCGGCGTTCCCTGGTCATTACGGAGCTGGGAAAAATCGCCGCGCCGGAATGCCTCCGTCGGCATCGTGTAGAAGCCCGATGTGCTGGTAATGAAGCGATACCCTTCGTAATTGAAGAAGAAGAAGCTGCGGTCGCGCCCATCGAAGCCCAGCGGCCCGAAGACATTTGGGGGGAGACGAATGGGTCCGCCGATCGCGCCGCCGAATTGGTGGTAGCGCAGTGGCTGCTTGGGACGGCCGGCGCGATTGTTCGACCATACGTTGGCATCGAGCGCGTCATTGCGGAAGAATTCGTAAAGAGCGCCGTGATACAGGTTCGTCCCAGATTTGGTTACCAGGTTGACCACGCCGCCGAGCGTGAATCCGAATTCCGCGGACATCGTATTCGTCATCACCTTAAACTCCTGAACGGCATCGACGGTCGGGTTGACGTTCACGTCCGGCAGATATGCGTTGACGCTGCTCAGTCCGTCCACGATGAAGTTGTTGGTGGCGATCGGACTCCCGTTGATCCGGATGGACGAGACCTCGGTGCCCCGATCCGCGAAACCCGTCGCGCGCGGGCCGACGGCGGATTGAACCGAAGGAGCCAGCATAACGAGCGCGAGCGCATTGCGGCCATTGACCGGCAATTCCTGCACACGCCGGTTTTCGATCACCTTACCAAGCGTCGCCGTCGCGGTATCGATGAGCGGCGCCTCTGCCGTCACCTCGACGCTTTCGTTCACGGCGCCAGGCTCGAGCGAAATATTTATTTCGGCTTTTTGATCGACTTCGATCACGATGCCGCTGTGGACGGCCTTCTTGAATCCATCTTTTGCTATGGTGACCGAGTAGGCGCCGACAATCAGGTTGGGGACGATATAAAAACCCTCCGCCCCAGTGACCGCGGTGAATACCAGGTTGGTGTCGATGTTTGTGATCGTTACCTGCGCGCCCGCAATGCTGGCGCCGCCGGCATCGATCACCGTCCCCTGGATCGTGCCGCGCCCCTGCTGGGCAAAGGTGGTAAATGTTATGAGCGCCAGGATTGAGATGGTCAAAACGACTATCCTTATTGATGCCGGCCTATTATGGGGAATGAGGGAGTACATATGAAATTCCTTTTAAAGCTGCTCAATTGTTTGAATAAGTGATTGGAAGAAGAGTGAGAATTGTCGCGTCCGGTTAAAGCTCCAATGGAGCGCAAGAATAAGATGCATTTTCTTCGTCGCGTATAGACGGCGTGACGGTAGCCGTGGGTTTCAACCATGTTAACCCCTTGTCATCAAACTTTTAGGTTTTGGGTATGGACATGGCCACACGCGCTACGCGTTGCTTCACCCTGACTATTATATTTTTCGCCCCTTCAGGGCTCATTTGTGCGGTGTAGTTAATTGTTCCTGTAGTTATCCCTGCCCGATCGACCTTTCGACATCTTCCAGCAGGGAAGCGCCGCCGCGTTTGATGTGTTCGCCTATGGCGCGCGTCACGGCAACAGCGTCGCGCTTCTCGATCGCCCGGATGATCGCGTTATGCTCGCGCTGCTCCTGGGAGAGTCTTTTGACCCAGTTCTCCGAGCGGTAGTGAATTCCCGCCACCTGAATCGGAACGCGCAGCCGGTGATACATCTCGATCAACTTCCGATTGCCGGAAAGCTCGACAATCAGGCCGTGGAATTCGAAATTCAACGCCAGATGCTGCCCCGCATCGTCCGTCTTCTCCATCTCAGCCATCAAAGTGCGCAATCGCTCGATGTCCATTTTCGCGGCCCGCGCTGCCGCCAACTCGCCGGCCAGCATCTCGAGCGCGCGACGCACCTCGAATGTCTCCGCCAGTTCGCGCGGATCGACGCGGCTGACAAATGTGCCGCGCTGCGCCTGGACGTCGAGCAGACCGTCGGACGCGAGCCGCCCGATAGCCTCTTTGACAGGCATTTTCGATACCTTCAACCGTTCGACCAGTTCTCCCAAATCGAGGCGGTCTCCCGGAGCAAATCGCCCGGTCAGTATCTCGCCCCGCAGATAATCGTAAATCTGATCGCTCAAGGTGGCCCGATTGATGACGAAGTCGCTCGTTTTTGCCATATCAGGATATTACTCGCCGAATGAGACTAACATGTTATTTATAGATATGTGAGTAACTAAAATATCAGATGCCGATATGCTATCAGAGCGGAGGGCGGCCAGCAAGGGATTCGAGATAAAACATCATTCGCCGATGATGCGGAGAATGCTGAGCCGGCGCGGAGGGTGACCGCCCCCTGATCAAGCCTTGGATTATGGGCGACGAGAATTTATGATGAGGCACATCCCCCGGAACGTATTAAAAACCGATCGACAAACGCGCCTGGCGCGAGTCGATTGGCCGAACCGACCGAACCGACCAAATTCTTCGAGCATAGAGTATGTACAAAAGAATCATCCTAACTTCGGCAATGCTGCTTCTGATGCTTCCGCCCGACGCAACCGGCACCCAGACGGGGCAGCCGGGGCAGACAGGGCAGCTGGCGCAGAAGCGTATCAACGTGCTGATGATCTCAGCCGATGATCTCAACAACGACCTCGGCTGTTACGGACATCCGCTGGTCAAATCGCCCAACATCGACCGGCTCGCCCGGCGCGGCGTGCGCTTCGATCGCGCTTATAATCAGTTTCCATTGTGCAGTCCGAGCCGCTCATCGTTGATGACGGGGCGGCTACCCGATGCGACGCGCGTCTATGATCTGGTCAAGCATTTTCGTGAGACGCTGCCCGATGTCGTCACGATGTCGCAGCTCTTCCAGCGCAACGGCTACTTCGCGGCGCGCGTCGGCAAGATATATCACTACGGCAACCCCGGGCAGATCGGCACTCCCGGCCTCGACGACCCGCCGTCGTGGGAGGTCGCCGTCAACCCGAAGGGCGTGGACAAGGAAGAAGAGAAAGTGCTGACCAACCACACCCCGCAGCGCGGCCTGGGCAGCTCGCTCTCGTTCTACGCCTCACCTGCGCCCGATGAAGAGCACACTGACGGGAAAGTGGCGGCCGAGACGATCAAGCTGCTCGAGGCGAACAGAGATAAGCCGTTCTTCATCGCCGCGGGGTTCTATCGTCCGCATTGCCCATACATAGCGCCGAAAAAATATTTCGACCTATACCCGTTGGAGAAGATCGCCGCCTCGCCGTTCTCCCCCGAGGAATTGGCCGATATGCCGCCGGCGGCTCTTTGGATGAGTGAGCCGCATTTCGGCGTGAGCGAACGACAACAACGCGAGGCGATCCAGGCCTATTACGCCTCGATCAGTTTTCTCGACGCCAACGTGGGCCGCCTGCTTGATGCGCTCGACCGTCTCAAGCTGGCGGACAATACGTTGGTGGTATTCTGGAGCGATCACGGCTACCTGCTCGGCCAGCACGGGCAGTGGATGAAGCAGAGTCTGTTCGAAGGCTCGGCGCGCGCGCCGTTGATATTTGCCGGACCGTCATCAACGCGGGGCAAATCGTCCTCGCGCACAGTCGAGTTCGTCGATATTTACCCTACACTCGCCGATCTGTGTGGCCTGGCGGGTGCGCCGAAGGACCTGGCTGGGCGCAGCCTGCGGCCGCTGCTAAGTAACCCGCGCGCAGCTTGGGACCGACCCGCTCTCACGCAAGTGCGGCGCGGAGGGGCGGGGAATCAGTTTATGGGTTACAGCGTGCGCGACGAGCGCTGGCGTTATACTGAGTGGGACGAAGGGCGCCGCGGTGCGGAACTGTACGACGAAGCGAACGATCCGCGCGAGCTGCGCAATCTCGCCGGCGATCCTGGTCATGCGAAGGTGATAGCGCGAATGAAGCGGCTGCTGCAGGAGGCGAAGACGCGGTAGATCGAGTCACAGGCGGAGCCCTACAGGGTCGCTGATCCTATTAAACCAGCTTACGGAGGAGAGCAAATAACTTTTCGATATCGCTTTCATCATTGTAAAGATGCGGTGCGATGCGAATAGCGTCTCCGCGAATGCTGACAAATACCTTGTCCGCCGCCAGGCGCTCGCCGAGTCCTTCCGGGATTCCGTTTGGCAACCTCACTCCGATCATATGATCGACGCGCTCATTCGCGGGCAGCGATGCGCAACCCAGATTCGCTGCTTCTCTAGCGATTATGCCGGTCAATACCGAAAGCGTTTGCCTGATGTTTTCGATCTTCCATTCGAGAACCTGTTGCAGCGCGGCAATCGCCATCGGTACCAAAACGAAATTGGGGAACTCTCCCATATCGAACCGGCGCGCGCCCGCTCTGTACTCATCCCTGTACGCGACCAGTCCGGAGAAATTCTCGCTTTCGGCGCGGGACAACCAGGAGTATTCAATCGGCTTGCCATTCTCCTGCCACCTGGGTGCCGCATATAAATAGCCGAGCGCATACGGGCCCAGCAGCCACTTATAACCGACTGAGACGAGAAAATCGGGCCGGATTTTCTCGATATCCAGCGGGTATGCGCCTAAAGACTGGCTGGCATCGACGACGAGCGATGCGCCGACCGACCGCGCCTTTTCGCTGACTTTCTCAAGGTCGATCAGACTTCCATCCGTCCAATGGCAGTTCGGAACTGAGACGACAGCAACTCTATCATCGATCGCATCGATGATAGACTGCGTCCATCTACCGTCACTCCCTCTTTTGACAGATCGAATGTCGGCATCGCGCTGTCGCGCCAGCTCTCTCCAGGCGTAATAATTTGACGGGTACTCTTCGTGTAGGAGAACAATAAATTGTCCACGCTCGACCTTAACGTTTGCGGCGGCGATGGAGATGCCGTAACTGGCGGCTGGGATAAGCGCGATCGAATCGTGGTTTGTGCCGATAACCCTCGCGGCCAACCCTCGCAGCGTCTCAGAGCCTGAGAACCAATCGCCAGATGTGATTTTCCATGGAGTCGATTTCGCCGCGACGGAATTGAAGCCGGCAGCAGAAACTGAGCGCAATTGCGGCGACATGTTCGCGCAATTTAGGTAAGTTATTTCGTCTGGTATCTCAAACAAGTGTCGCTGTAAGGGAAGACCCCTGACAGCAGATTCATGGGACATTTAAACCTCTCTCAAAAACTTAAGATTGACCATCGGCATCTAGATTAAAACAAGCAATTTGAGGACACAAACATTGCCACAGAGACGCGGAGAGATAAGCAGACAAGGAGACTCTGCTCAATAGGGTTCTCTATTTATCGTCTAGTCGCCTAGTCTGCCTATCTGTATAGCCGTGAGTCCTACCACTCGATGCGCAACTGCAGCTGGAACTCGCGCGTGACCGCCGAATCGAATTTCGCATTGCGATCGATCGTTGCAGTTACGGCACCGGCATTTATGCCTGACGTGATGTTTAAGTTCGGTGTAGCCAAAGCCCAGTTCGGATGGTTGAAGAGGTTGGTCGAGAGGACCTCCAGCTTGATGCGTAAGCGCTCGCGTAAGATGAAGTTCTTCGCCAGGCTCGCATGAAAGACATTGATCGGCGGACCGATGATGACGCCCTTTGCCGAGGTCCCGAAGCGCCCGATGGGAGGCGCGCCAAACGCTCCGATATCGAACCAGCGTGATACCGTAGCGTTGTCCAGGTTGGGATCGCGCAGCTGGTCGGGACGCAGCGTGACGACAGCACGCTGTCCAGGATTGGCGAAGCGCGTGCCTGTTGGATCATCCCCAGTCCACGCGGGCGTGAGGAAATTTCCTCGCTCGTAGTTGTAGATGCCGCTCAACAGCCAACCGCCAAGCATTCCTTCGGCGAGCCAGTTTGCGTTGTTCATCCATCTCCGCCCTCTGCCGAATGGCGCTTCGACGATCGTATTCGCGCTGAAGCGGTGTGTCGGCAGAGAACCCCAGGCAGCGCGCTCGCGCCTGCGGTCGTAAGCGTTTTCCGGCGATTCGTTGTGTTCCATGTCGCCGATGTCGCGTGCGAATGTGTAATACGCCTGCCACGCTAATCCCTTCTTCATGCGGCGCTCAACTTCAAATGAGACGCCGTGATATTGGTGCCCGGAACCGTTGTCTCCGAATTGTATGCCCGGGTAGTTCGGAAACGGGCGCGGTTTGGCGCTATAAATGCGCTCGTCAGCCACCGGTTGATTGACGTCGCGCCGATATATGCCCTGCCGCGTATTGGTGCTGGTGTATGTGGCGCGGAAGCCCATGTCCCACCGCTGGTGCTCGACTGTCAATGTGAACTGCCCCGTGAACGGCAGGCGTAAATCCTTGCGGCTCGCGCGAGGAATCGAGATCGCCGCCGGTCCAGCCACCGATGTCGGAAAGACGAAGGGAAGCACGATCGGGTTTTCACCAATGTTATTGTTGGTGAAGTCCGGCTCCGCGATCAGGAAGGGCACGGTCGCGCCGAGCACCGGGTCGGGCGGCGCGTTGTCGTAGTATATCCCCGCCCCGGCGCGCAACACTGTATTGTTGTTGAATGGGCGCCACGCTATTCCCAGGCGCGGCGCGAAGTTATTTTTATCGGTCTCGATCAGCGAGTCCGGATAGCCGGCCTGCCCCGCTTCCAGGACTTTTATGTAGTTGGCCGGCAGCAGCGGGCTAACGAGTTTAAGCGACCCGTTCGGTACGACGATGCTCGACGTGGCCGGATCGAAGAGCGCCGCGCGCCCATTTGCGTCTTTGGGAATCGCAAAGAGCTGATGACGCAGTCCGGCAGTGACGGTGAGCCGCGGCGTCGCCTTCCATTCATCGCTGACATAGCTCGCAAACGTGCGAATGCGCCGTTCCAGCGGTATGGTGGGAAAGTTTCGCGCGGTCGAGTTCGGGAGGCCCAGCAGGAAGTCGGCATAAGGGAAACCCGTGTAACGGTTGGTGAATGTCACGCTGCCGAAGAGGTTGGCGGATTGTCTGAAGTCGTCTGTATGGCCCCAGCGCGTCTCGCCGCCCATCTTGATCGTGTGTGTGCCGCGCGTCCAGGTCAGGTTGTCGGTGAGCTGAATCACGCGGTCTTTGAAGCACGGGTCGCAGGTATCCTGGAACCCGATGGCGGAAACCCCCAAACCGACGAAGCCGATGCGCAGGCCGCCGCCGACATCTGGTAAATCGTCCGCTAGGCCTCTCAAACCGAGTTCTTGCGCGAGCGCCTTGCCCTTGATGCGAGACTCGATCGGCGAGTGATCCGATGATAATCCCCAACGCACTTCGTTGACGATATTATGCTTGATAGTCTGCGTATAGGAGACCAGCCACGAGCGTAGGTCGCGCGTGCGGCGGAACTGCTCGGTCAGGAGCGGACTCGACTCGAATCCCGGGATATTCCAGTAAACTCCGATAAAACGTCCATAAACGAATGCCTTTTCGCTGAATCGATGATCGAGCCGCACCGTGAGCTGTGGTTGATGCGAGAAGGTGCCGGTCCGGTTTTCGCGATAGTTTTGCGACTCCAGTACATTCCGGTTGCCGAAGTTCGGCAGCGCGTAAAACATCTCCTGAAGTCTGAGCGAGGTGCTATTGAGGCGATCGATGGGAATCCGATTGTCCTGAAACGGAGCATTAGTCACCGGATCTTTGACGACAATCAGATTTCCTTGCGCGTCTCGGAGGTTCGAGAAGTTGCCCTGCCGCCATTCCTCGAGCGGCGCGGTCTGTGTTCTTAACGCCGTGCCCGCACTGCCCGCGCTCATTTCGAGCGTGGCGAAGAAAAAGGTCTTGTTGCGCCCGTTGTAGATTTTAGGAATGATGATCGGCCCGCCCGCCGCGAAGGTCAGCCGGTGACCGATGCCCGTCCCTCGTGCCAGCGCAAATGGGTTGCGCGCCCGCATGAACGGCGATCCGTAGTAGTCCGAAAAAGTCCCATGAAAATCGTTATTGCCCGCGCGCGTCGTCAGCGTGACACCGCCAGGCGTCCCGTATTCGGCGCTATTGCCCGATACTTCGACGCGCATCTCCTGGAGGTTCTCCGAGCGATCCATCAGTGGACCGAAAGCGAATCCGCCGCCCGGCGGTGTGACGGTGATGCCGTCAATATTGGCTTCAGACTGGTTCGAGCGCGATCCGGCAAGACTGAGGTTGAAGCCCGTCGTCGTGCGGTTGACCTGAGGCGTGAGCGTGAAATAGTCCCACGCGCGGCGCAGAGTGAGCGGGAGCGCGCGCAACTGCTCGCGCTCTTTCACATCGGCGACACGCGCCGTCTCGGTCTCGATCAGGGTCGCGCCGCCCGCCGAGATATCCACGGTGTTGGTGACGCCCGCCACCTGTAAGCGAATGTCGACGCGCCGCGTCTCGCGCACTGAAAGAAGGATGTTTTCAGCGGTGAATTCGGTGAAGCCGTTCGCCTTCGCCCTCAACTCATAGGTGCCATCGAGCAGGTTGTTGAGAGTGTAAATGCCTTCATCGTTGGAAGTACTCGAGTAGACATAGCCCGTTTTGACATTCCTCGCCTCAACGGCGACGCCTGGGACAGATGCGCCAGACTGGTCAGTCACCGAGCCGGTGATCGTTGCGAAAGTGCTCTGCGCGTGCAGGGGAACCGCCACGCTGAGAGCCAATAGAGCTGCGGGGAGTACAAATCTAATGGATCGCATCATATTTTTTTCAGGTTATCCTCAGCTTGAATAGCTTCGGTGATTGGAATTCCAAGGGCAAATTGATTGCCCGGTTGCAAGGTAAAATGTACGTTAGAGTTCTACCCGGCCGTGCGATTATTCAGTTGCAATCGTGTTTAATTGTGCTCAATCGTGGGTTGCGCGGGAGAGAATATCCGCAAAAACTTCTGGGAGCAAGGGATATCGATGCGTCAGTCTACTTGAATGGTGTAGCATCGCGACGTGACTTGTTCACATTTTCGGATGGAGTCCGTGGCAAGCCGTCATCACTTATCTCCGGCAAAGATCGCAAAAATCGAGATGATAACCAATACGGCCAGCACGACGAGCGCGATCTTGATCCAGCTCTTCGGATAATCTCCGGCGATGGCGCCGGTGAAGCCGTTGATCACCACCTGAAACTTTTGCGCGCCGTAACTGTAGCTGAGTAACCAGACGGGAACGAGCATATGCTTGAACGTTTGTCCGGAATAATCTGAATCGACCTCTAGCCCGAGATAGGTATCGCCGGGCACCTCCGCGCCGCACATCGAATATAACTTTTCGTCCATCACTTCGCGGGAGTGCTGCGCCGCGGCTATCAGGTCGATCTGGTATCGCTCGACGACCCATCCAGCCACATAACCGGCATTGTAGGGCACAAGTTCTTTCGTCGGAAATGGTTCAATCTTGCGCAATTTGGCCTGTTCTACGCCGGCTGAGGCAAGTACGAGTTCATCGTCGAAGAAATGTTCCAACTCTCCTGAGCTGGGTACCCAGCGCGTCCGCTGAACCTGTCGCGACTGCTGCTGCCCCTGGCTGTCGGTGTAGTACTCAGTCTCGTAGTAGTGGTAGCCCGATACCGCGGTCCATCGGGCGTGTACCTGCGCATCGAACGTCCAGTAAGGGAGGTAGATGCCATGCACGCGATCGGTGAGGGC
This sequence comes from uncultured Acidobacteriota bacterium, assembly GCA_963796275.1. Taxonomy (GTDB): domain Bacteria; phylum Acidobacteriota; class Blastocatellia; order RBC074; family RBC074; genus JAKEHZ01. Next base: position 1,695,981 of record CAWCKY010000006.1, read on the forward strand.
CGAGCCGGCGAGCTTGTTCGGCGCAAACCAGAGGCTACCATACCAGCGGCGAATCGTTTCGCGCACATGGGTTTCGCTGATTTTGAAGGGCAGCACGCTCTCCGGGCGAAATACCTCTTTTACATCCTCGTATTTGACCAGTTGCGCGGAGCCGCAAAAATCGCAGCGCTGCGCAATGTGCTGCGGATCGAAGACCGAAATCGCGTTACAGCTCTGGCAGCGGACCGATACCTTCTCCGCCTCCCACCCGCGCCGGCTGTCGGGGATATTCCGCAGCGCCCTCGCCAGGTCGTGTTCGAGGATCTCACCGTCGGCGCGCATCTCCGCCGGCGAAGTAGTCCCGCAATAGGCGCAGACCAGAGCCTGCTTGGCCGGATTCCAGTGTGCATCCGCGCCGCACGCCGGGCACTCGAACTTCTGTTGTGCTATTGCGCTCTCCATCAAAAATACCTATCAATACCCTCAGCTCTTGAGAAACTCATCCACTGCCGCACGCGTGATGCGCCAGGTATTGCCGATCTTCTTGCCTTTCAACTCGCCGGAGTTCAGCACCGCCGTTACATCATCCTCGCTCACGCCCAGCAACTGCGCCGCCTGTGCTACGCTGAGCAGATCGGGGATGGCGGCAACCTGGCCCGCATTAACAGGAGCTGGCGCGGCGGCCGGCGTCGCTTGATTCAAGATGCCGCCCGGCTGCTGCATCATCTGCTGCGCCATCGCCCAGCCGACGGCCATCTCCGAAGCGAATCCGCCCGCGCCGCCGCCGCCCTGTTCGAGCCCCTGCGCCATCTGGTACTTCACGAAATCATTCAAGTTGCCCACTGCCGCCATGCTCGAACGTTTGTCGATCGCCTGCTCGACTTCGGGCGGCAACGAGATGTTCTCGACGATGAAGCTCTCCAACTGAATGCCGTATCTGCCCTGCAGCGCGGGATTGATCAACGGTAAAAGGGCATCGCCGAGCTCTGAATATTGGGTTGCCGCATTGAGCGCGGGGATTTTCGAAGTCGCCAGCGCATCGCTGAAGACTGAGACGATGCGCGAACGCATAGTGTCGGAGAACTCTTCGATCCTGAATTCAGCATCGGTTCCCGCCACCTCTCTCAGAAATAGCTTGTGATCTGTAATCCGAAAATCATATCGGCCGAAAGCGCGCAATCGCACGATGCCGAAATCCTGATCGCGCAGCATGACTGGATTCGACGTGCCCCATGGGTTGCCGGCGAAGAGGCGGCTGCTGACGTAATAGACATCAACCTTGAACGGCGATTCGAAGCCGTATTTCCAGCCCTTAAGCGTCGTCAGCACCGGAATGTTATCTGTCGTCAACGTATGTGTCCCCGGTCCGAACGTATCACCGAACTGGCCGAGATAGACGAACTGCGCCACTTGCGATTCGCGGACCACGAGCTGTGCGCCGTTCTTGATCTCCTTGTCTTCATCCGGGAACCGCCATGAGAGCACATCGCGCGCATCTTCGTTCCACTGGATGATCTCGATAAGCTCCCCTTTGATAAAATCCATCAGTCCCATGGTTAGCTCCTCCGTAATTTGGTATTTGCAATCCGAACTGCCCACCATTCGCCTCAACTCCAGTCGGCCGAAGATCATCGCCTGCGGCTTCTCGATCGGCATCGTCTCTGCCGTTGCAGCAGATTAATCGGTCAGGGCACTACCTTCGCTCGACAATTACCACAACTCACCATTTTTTTGGAATGGTTTTCAAGCCGGACATTATTTTAGCTAAATGAGCAAATGAAAATTACGTTGATTGTTGTCGATATGTTCTGAGCAGTTCGGAGGAGTACGATGTTAATGAGGAGTACGATGTTAATAGCGTTGATGATGATGTTCTTCACAAATTCCGATGGGACCATCTGAACCGTTTTGCCGGATGAGTGAGCACTGTAAACGGATGTTAAAGTTACGCCTTCATGCGTACAGGAATCATGGGAAAGAAAAGACCGCGTAAACGCGGAACTCCAAACGATATCTCCAGTTCGGAGTTCCTCCTTCAGGCGGTCGGGAAATCATGCCAAAAGAAAAGACCGCGTAAAGGCGGAACCCAAACGATTTCTCCAGTTCGGAGTTCCGCCTTCAGGCGGTCGGGAAATCATGCCGAAAAGAAAAGACCGTAAACGCGGAACTCCAAACGATATCTCCAGTTCGGAGTTCCGCCTTCAGGCGGTCGGGAAATCATGCGAAAAGAAAAGACCGTAAACGCGGAACTCCAAACGATATCTCCAGTTCGGAGTTCCGCCTTCAGGTGGTCGGGAAAACTTGCGAAAAGAAAAGACCGCGTAAACGCGGAACTCCAAACGATATCTCCAGTTCGGAGTTCCGCCTTCAGGTGGTCGGGAAAACTTGCGAAAGAAAAAGACCGCGTAAACGCGGAACTCCAAACGAGATGGATAGAGTTGGGTATCACGAGAGAGGTAGCGAGTGAATACTTTTAAAATTAATAGGGAACCCGTAAGCCTTCAGCTGCGTTGATCGATTCTATGCTTACAAACCTATGCTTTTTTGCCTACCGAACATTCAAACGGGAGGAACGCGAGAATCTATTCAGGCCGGCCAGTCACACCTTCAAAATGTTGTTGTTACCGCTGGCTTTCATTTGTGCAATAGCGGGCGCGGCAGGAAATCGCGAGAACATTGCCGACGCCAAAAATCTCAACCGCATTCGTCCCACCACAATCAACACATCGAGAGGTAGTCTCGGGACAGTAGGGAAGGTAATGAAGAGCGGCCTGTCGGCTCCTGAATTCTTGCCGGTACTGGTCAAAGACATCAATCCGGGTGAAGGCTCGTCTTCAGCCGAGATGTTTGTGACGTTCAATGGCGCCGTGTACTTCCGCGCCGATGATGGTCTGCACGGGGTCGAGTTATGGAAAACAGATGGGACTCCCGAAGGCACCAACATCGTTGCGGACTTGCGTCCGGGGGTCGCTAACGCTGAACCCGGCAGTATAACTGTTGCCGGCGGAAGCCTGTACTTTTATGCGTACACGGAGCCGACCGGTTCAAAGGTCTTCAAGAGCGACGGTACAGAGGCCGGAACTATACTGCTGATTGATACCTACCCCGGCGCGCCCGGAGGCCAATTGGGTCCACCATTGCCAGCCAACTTCACGACATTTAACAACCTTGTTCTATTCACGGCTACGGATAGAAAATCGGGCTACGAGCTGTGGATTACAGATGGCACAATCGCCGGCACACAACCCCTGATAGACCTTCATCCCGGATTGCAATGGTCGGCGCCCGTAGCTCTCACGCCTTTCGCCGGCAGGGTCTTTTTCGCGGCTGACGACAAAGTCACTCAACACAAGGGAAGCAACTTTTTCGATCGCGAGCTGTTTACGACCGATGGAACAGAGATCGGAACCGCCCGCGTGAAGGATATCTTCCCGGGCCCGTTCCCCTCGATTCCGTTTAACCTTACTGTATTTCGCGAAAGCTTGTTCTTCACCGCAAACGATGGGACGAGCGGAACAGAACTGTGGATAACGGATGGCACCGAGACAGGGACCCACACCTTCAAAGACATCAACCCGACCGGCCCATCTGATCCACAGTTCTTTACCATTGTAGGGTCTCGGCTGTTCTTCAGTGCCGACGACGGCGTCACCGGCGATGAACTGTGGGTCAGCGATGGCAGCGAAGCCGGCACACGCCTAATTGCTGACATCAACCCTAACGACGGCTCATTTCCTCTCAACCTCACCGTTAAAGGCGGCCGAGTCTTTTTCTCCGCCGATGACGGCCAGCACGGCGCGGAACTCTGGGTGACCGACGGAACAGCTGCCGGCACTCAATTGGTGAAAGACATCAACCCCGGACCCGAGCCATCAGCTCCGCGGGACCTGTTGGTCGTGGGCGACAAACTCTTCTTCACCGCAATCGATCCGGATGACTCCTCCAGTACTGTCACGAACCGACTATGGATGACCGATGGGACCGAGGCGGGTACGCATACTCGTGTGGACGGCGCCGGGTCGTGCGTTCGGCTACTCTATTCGGAACCTGACGCTGCTCGGCGACAAAATTCTGTTCACTGCGCCGACGGGTACCAACTCTGAGGGCTTGAGCATCAATCTCGAGCTCTACAGCTTGCGGATTCCTTGTCAGATTGGACCGACCGAGCAGCGCGATTGCTGAGTGCAAACAGTAGAGGTCGATAAACAGATAAAGGCGTTTAGCTAGAACTGCAGCATTCTCTACCAAACCACCTCATCGGGATTACCTCCGAAGCGATAAACGCCTGCTTCGCATCTCGTCAAATTCCGGCTTCTAATGTGCTTGTCGATCTTTCCGAGATCATACTCTCGGGAAGATCGGCCGCAAGCCGAGCGACTATTACTCCAACTGCTTCGCCACGCTCTTGGCATTCCGCCGAATCACAGGTACATTGTCGGGAAATTTCCGTTCTATATGGCAAAGGCGGCAAGGGCAGCCTTGTTCATAACCTGCAAGCGTATATCGCAATAGGATTGCTCACAAAATCTCGTAAGGAGGACCGGCATGTCTCGATATTGGACAGCGATCTTTCTGTCGATTGTGGTTGTGGGGGTCTGCCGGGCGCAGCAAGTGACCGGCGATCTGTTAGTCAACCTCACCGACAGCAGCGGTTCGGTAGTTCCAGCCGCGACGCTCACCCTGACACAAATCAACACCAGTCTGAAGTTCGTCACCGCATCAGACGATCTCGGCAACGCTCTCTATCCCCAGTTGCAGCCCGGGATTTATACACTCTCTGTTTCCAAACCAGGTTTTCAACCGCACTCAGTACAAGATATTTTGATTCAGGTCGGACAACGCGCGCGCGTCGATGTGCGCATCAACGTGGGCGCTCTTACGGAGACGGTCACTGTCTCCGCGGCACAGGTGACACTTCTGAACGCTGAGAGCGCTTCGGCCGGCCAGGTGATCTCGCAGAAGCCGATTGTCGAACTGCCGCTGAACGGACGGAATTTCATTCAGCTGGCGCAGCTATCCTCAGGCGCTGTTCCGCTGGGCATCGGCGTCTCACCAGCCTCCAGTTGGACCGGACGAGGGGACACAACGCTTTCCGTCGCGGGGCTGCGCGAGTCCAATGTCAGCTTCCTGGTAAACGGGATTGAAACGCGAAACGCGCGCTTCGGTAGCTCCGGCATTCGTCCATCGGTGGAGGCTATCCAGGAGTTTCGCGTGCAGCGAAGCACTTTCGGCGCCGAGTTTGGCCGCAGTGCCGCGATCATCAACACGACCATTCGCTCCGGCAGCAACGAACTGCACGGGTCGGTTTTTGAGTTTCACCGGAATCGCGTGCTCGACGCCACAAACTTCTTCCTGAACCGGTCGAGCCGCGAGAAACCGCCGCTAACGCTCAACAACTTCGGTACTGCAGTTGGCGGCCCTCTGGTAATTCCGAAGCTATACGACGGCCGGAACCGGACGTTCTGGTTCTTCAATTACGAGGGTTTCCGCGAACGACAGAGTTTGGCTGCAACGGCGAACTACCCGAGTCGCGAGCAACTGAGGGGCAACCTGGCCGACGATAGCGCGGGCACGGGGCTCTATCCTACCAGCTCGGCGTTGTGCCAGCAGAACGCGATGTCAGACAAATGCGTCGATGTGATCAATCCGTTTACCGGCCAGCCGTTCCCCGGCAATATTATTCCGGCGTCGATGCTCGATCCTCAAACGCAACTGGCGCTGGAGTTTATTCCGGCGCCCAATGTCGGGTTGCCATCGGTTTCAGCGGATTTCCCAACTTTCAATACCGTTGGAGCTGCGCCGTTGATCAATGACTGGGATCAGTTCAATGCGCGCCTGGACCATCAGTTGGGGCAAAGCGACCAGATCTATGGAACGTTCGCGTGGTCGGATGAGACCCGTATCCCCAGGTCATTGCGGCCCTTTGGAGGTGAGAGCTTCCCGCTTTCGAACCGGTTGGTGACGGCTACTCACGTGCACACGTTCTCGTCATCGATCATCAACGAGTTTCGCTTCGGTTATAACCGGAGCCGCACTTTCCGTCTGTCAGAAACCTCGTACGGACGAGACTTCGCGCGCGAGTTGTTCGGCCTGAAGAACACTACCGATCAGGCCATCGTGTTCGGGGTTCCCAACTTCTCGGTGAGCGGGTTTTCGGCGATAGGATCGATTCCGCAGGTCATCGGTGCAGAAGACGAAAATTTCCAGTTCACGGATAACCTGAGCATCACGCGCGGCCAGCACAATCTCCGTACCGGATTCCAGATCAGTAAGCAGAACTACTACCAGGATACGAATTTCAGCGGTAATCCTACATTTTCGTTCGACGGCCGTTACACCGGCACGAGCGGCAACGGGCTGGCGGAGTTCCTGCTTGGCATTCCCTTCCGTGCCGCTGGCGCGATCGGCGATTCCATTCAGGATATGTATACGACCTACTGGGCCGGGTACGTACAGGACGACTGGCATATCGTCCCGAATTTCACGCTTAATATAGGGATTCGTTACGAGTTTTCCAGGCCTCCATATGAGCGGAACGACAGGAGCCTCTATTTCAATCCGGAGCTCGGGCGCATTCTCCTGGCGGGCCAGGGGGTTCGCCGCGAGATCGTCGATCCCGACTGGAACAACTGGGCGCCGCGAATCGGCTTCGCCTACCGCCCTGGTTTTCTTCGCGATACGGTCATCCGCGGAGGCGTTGGTATCTACTATGCGACCGACAACTGGAACGAAGAACAGTTCAAAGGGATAGGTCCGCCGTTTTTTCGGGCGCAGACACTCGAGGGCCACCCTACTCGTCCGACTCTTTTCATGCGGGACATGCTGCCGCCCTTCACGGATTCGCAGAGCTTGAATCCGTTCACGTTCGACCGGCTGAATCGGACGCCATATCTGACGCAGTGGACCTTCGGCATCCAGCGCTCGTTCCTCAAGGATTTCCTGCTGGAGATCGAATACGCGGGCAGCACCGGACAGAAGCTGCCGCAACGCCGCAACCTGAACATCGCAACGCTGGATCCCACCGGAAAGCCCATTCAGGAGCGTGTCCCGTATCCGCAATACGGCTTTATTCTGCTGACGTACAACGGAGGCTGGTCGAGTTACAACGCGCTCACAGCCAAGCTGGAGAAGCGATTCAGCAACGGCCTCTACGGCCTGTTCTCTTACACCTGGCAGAAGTCGCTCGATCTCGGGGCATCAGATGAGTTCTCGGCGTTGTCTGTCGAGCAGAAGAAGTGGGATAAGGGGCCGAGCACATTCGATGTTCCGCACCGGTTTGTCGCGAGTTACAGCTACGAGCTTCCGATCGGTCGCGGCAAGCCATTCCTTGCCGGTCTGAACCGATTCGCCGATGCCATGCTCAGCGGCTGGCAGGTCACCGGTATCACCACCTTCTCGCAAGGGCAGGCCCAGACTCCCTCACTGGGGATCGACTGGCTTCTGATCGGATCATTCTCTAACTCGCGCCCGAACATCATCGGTGACGTGAAGGCGGGGAGGGATTTGACTGACAACTACGTGAATCCGAGCGCCTTCGGGCGGCCCCCGAAGGGGGTGCAGGGGACCGCGGGACGCGGATCTATTCGCCAGCCGGGCATCAACAATTGGGATATGGGAGTGGTTAAGAACAACCGAATCAGCGAGCGTCTGGCCATGCAATTTCGTTGGGAGATGTTCAATGCGTTCAACCACACGCAATTCGGCCCGGCGAATCTCAATATGTCAAGCACGAGCTTCGCGCGGATCGGCGGGACGCTCATCGGCCCTCGGCGCATGCAGGTCGGCTTGAAATTGATTTTCTGAGATGTGCTGATAGCGCCGGCGGTGATGACCTCGTCGGCGCTATCTCTGATATCACTGAGCATTCTAGCAAACCTACACCGGCACCGTCAGCGGCTAGAATTACCTGGACTGGCGCACCACCCTAAGCCAACAAATATTCATGCCCGCAATCCACAAGAACATTTCCCCCAAAACGAGGATTTTTACGCACTGACGCTGTTCGAATGGGGAAAAATACGCAAAATCGCCCCAAATAGGCCGTTTTCGGATTGGCACGCGATTTGAATATATTCGTTTCGCCCCGACGAGCGAAGAGCTGGCCCTGCCGGATTTTGTGGGTGCTTGATGTACGGGCTCGGTGCTGTTGAGAGCTTCCCAATAAGGCGCTCTGGAAATGCTACCCACAAAATCCGGCAGGGCCAGCAATTTGGATTACTAGTCAAACTCAATGGGAAATGCGTAACGAATCGCCTGGATCTTCTTGTATAAAAAGGACTCTCTATATGAACCGTACGGTGTTGGGCGACTGCATGATGCAAGAACAAATCGCAAGAACCAAAAAGCGCCTGAATGAATTGGCGGATGAAATCCTCAGCCCGAATTATGGTCGCTCTCAGCCAATCCGTGAATGGGGCGGGGCAGATGTTGTGATTACATCTCCCCAGCCCTGGCCGCCAGGTGAGTGTTTTTACCCAGAGCCTCGCTATGTGGTAACACTGAATGCGAAACCCCTCAGTAGGCTCTTCTACGACTTACGTGACGCATTTCTAGAGCTGCTCGATCGTAGTTCGAAGATTGAGTTCTATGACCGCCTGGCGATGGCTGCCTTGAATTATCAAGAAGGCCTCCGTGGTGAACCCGAAGATACGGCTGAGTTGCTCAATATTGTTTGCCAGGAAGCGCAGGCAATGTTGGTGCAGATGGAGCAGGGGATCTTTCCTGGCTGGCAGTGGCGCTGGGAGGAATCATCCGTGCTGTTTTAGTCGAAGCAGGTGCGAATTAAGTGGTGACGAGGCCGTCAGTTTGCTTCGTTCGTTCTATATCAAAAGCCCACTCACCGCCGAGCCGCAGATGACCTCAGCAGAGGTAGCGCAGAGGGGTTTAACCAGTGCCTCAGTCATTCTCTGTGTTCCCCTGTGTTCTCTGCGCCTCGGCGATGAGTGGGTTTTGAAAGTCAGGCGAAACTTTGCAGATCGCATACAAACAAATAAGATGTGTGCATGGGCAATGTAAAAACACGGACAAAACGATTATTCGGCGGTGACGATGACGAGCCAGACTATTGGTCTTATCTCGAATTTCTAATCCTTCTGATACTTTTCGGAGCCGCAATTCTAAGATTCTCGTGAACGTATCCTGTATTCACGAGAAGAGTGCGCAGACACGTGTTTGGCCAAGTCAGCCACGCTCTTGAAATGAACCTAGTATGCGGGACAGCCCCTAGTTGGAAGTCACGCGTCGTACTCTATCTTTAATCTCGTTAACCAGCTCTTCGAGCGAATCGACCTGAACTATCCCAAAGCGCTCGCAAACCACGTCAACATTCGTCTTTCTCCAAAAACCAATCGGGCAGCAAACAACGGCCTGCTTTTGCCGAGCGATCAGTCCAAGCTCGAGAAGCGAGATCGGTGATTTTGTTCCCGGAGCGAAATAGAACGCCATGAGGTCTGACCGCTCGATGGCGTCGAGTTCCCAATTGATCTGCCAGCGTATTTCTTCCGGTTCTGATTCGAGGGATTTGCCCGGAGTCCACGTGGCTCTTCTGGGATTGAACACCACGACATCCAGATCTCTCAGGCGATCTACAATCAGGGATTGCCAATCCTCTGCCATTCCGACCTCGATCGAACCAGCCAGAAACAGGCGCATGGCTGCTGATGATGCTGACGATGCCACATCTATACTGTTCGGGGATTGCACATACCACATATTGATCTCTCAATGGTGAAACGCTTTGTTATCAGTTCTCTCTCTCTCTCTCTCTCTCTTACACGAAGCATTTCGCGAATAATCGCGCTAGACTGACAATCTAAAACGAAACATGCGAGATTGGAACCGAAGCAACCCGGATTTTTCACGGATGCGATGGATAGTCGCTGATTATCCGTGTTGACCTGTCGCAATGCGGTGGTGCTCGGTATAGGAGCTCAAAATGATTGATTCCCTGATCGATGTTATGAAAGAGAGCGATTGGGAGCAGGTACGTTCAATCTATCTCGAAGGTATCGCTACCGGTGATGCCACCTTTGAAACAGATGCCCCGCCGTGGGAGAAGTGGGACGCGGCCCATCTGCCCGAGTGCCGCCTCGTCGCAAGGTCGGTCGATACCCTGAAAGGATGGGCGGCGCTCAGTCAGGTCTCCAGCCGGTGTGTCTATGCCGGCGTGGCCGAAGTCAGCGTATACATTGGACAGCGTTACAGAGGTGAGGGGCTTGGTCGCGCTCTGATGATGGCTCTCATTGCCGCATCGGAGAAGAACGGATTATGGACGCTTCAGGCCAGCATCTTTCCCGAAAACAGAGCCAGCATCGATCTGCACAAACGTTGCGGTTTCCGCGAATTGGGCAGGCGTGAACGGATCGGCAAGATGGACGGCCGTTGGCGCGATACGGTGTTGCTCGAACGGCGAAGCAGCATCGTTGGGATTGTTTGATTGCCATAGTGACTATTCATCGTTCATTGTTCATTTTACATTTTACATTTGTCATTGAAGATCGCGGTTCTACCAATAACAAATGTAAATTGTAAAATGTAAAATGAACGATGAATCTCTTTCAGCATATGGACACAGATCTAGAACTGATGACGCGCGAGCAGCTTGTTGCGGAAGTTAAGATGCTGCGGAATGGCATCCGCCAGCACCGCGACAGCACTAAACACGAATTGTGCTGGCATCACCCGGCGCTCTGGGGGTTGTTGCCGGAAAAGACCGACCCGATCCCTGTCGTGCCGGATTGGCCGCAATTCCTTCGAGGGTGTATTCAGTACCGGTTGTCTCTCGATGAGCAAGCGCCCGATGCGCCGCGAACTCAGGAACCTTTTAAAAGTTAGATCTGCTCATATCAGCTCATAGGCGTACCATCCAATCTGATATGGCAGATCTGCATAAATTCCTTGACACCCGTTCGGGTGATCTTCATACTTCGATTTCCGGAAAACAGTACTGAAAAAATGGGCATCACGACGCTAAGCCGTAGCCGGGCTTGGATAAGTTTTTTATCTACAATTGAATTATGACTGACCAGATCAAGACAACCGTAGTCGGGAGCTATCCGGTTCCGTCCTGGCTCATCGGCAATACTTCGCGCCTCGTTTTGCGCGATGCCGTGATGGTGGTTCTCAAGACCCAGGAGTTAGCCGGTCTCGACCTGATCGCCGATGGCGAGCTATCGCGTTTCGATCCGAGCCATCCCGAAACAAACGGCATGATCGACTACTTTGTGGGGCAGATGGAGGGCATCCGGAAGCGCTTTTCGTTGGCTGAGCTCCAGCATTTTTATCACGACCGCGGCCTCGGGTATCGGTCGCTCCCGGCCGGCATGGTGATCAGCAAAGTCGAAGCGGGCACGTTGAATCTGGCCAAGGACTATGAGACGGTACGAGCGCTCACCTCGCTCCCACTCAAGTTCACCTGCACGGGGCCCCACATGTTGTCGCGCGTGCTCATCGATTGCTATTACAAGGAGCGAGCGGATCTGGCCATGGATATCGCTCAGGTGCTGCGCTGCCAGATGGAGTCGGTCGAGGCTGACGTGGTCCAGTTGGATGAGGCGAACATCGCCGGACATCCCGAAGACACAGTCTGGGCCGCCGATGCGATCAATTATGTGCTCGACGCCGTCCCCAACGAGACGGCTGTCCACATCTGTTTCGGGAACTATGGAGGACAGACGATTCAGCGCGGGTTCTGGCGCGACCTCATCCCATTTCTCAATAAGTTACACGCCGATCACCTGGTGCTGGAATTCGCGCGACGAGGATACGATGAGCTGGAAGTTTTTCGCGATCTTCACCCCAACATTCGCCTCGGCATCGGGGTCGTGGACATAAAGGACAATGAAATCGAGAGCCCGCAACTCATCGCCGCACGCATCGAGACGATCGTCAGGACGGTGGGTGAGGGCCGTCTCAAATACATCCATCCGGACTGTGGCTTTTGGATGCTCCATCGGAGCGTCGTCGACCGAAAGATGCGCGCGCTCGTCGAGGGGCGCGATCTATTCGAGGGCCGTCCCTGAGCATTTGTCATTGTTCAATTGTCAATTGTCATTGAGGGAACGCGACTTAACAAATGACAAATGACAAATGACAAATGAACAATGACAAATGGAAAATGAACCGATGTCTACCCAGGTTGAAAAAGTCGCTCCCCCGGAAGAAGAGCCGACCAGTGTCGAAAAGGTTGTTGTACGCACCGTGGTTTTTCAGCACCTGGCCGGCATCGTCCTGGCCCCCGTCATTAAAGCGCTCGCGGATCGCGGCGTCTTTGCGATGCTGGGCGACGCTCCGGATGATGGCATAACTCTGAGCGAGATCGTGCAGCGGACCCGCGGAAATCGCGGTTATCTGCGTGTCGCTCTCCGTCTGCTCGTCTCCTGCGGTTGGATGCAACAAACGGGGCAAACGGGGCAAACGGGGCGATTTGACGCGAATGTTAGTAATGACTCTTATGATGCCCGATATGCGCTGACCCAAGAGGGCAAAATTGCGGTTTGGCTCGCTCCTCTCTACGGCGAAGTAGTCTCTTTCATCCCGAAGGCTCTCTTCCTCGACGATTTTCTATTTGGAAACTCCGACAGAGCCGTCCTTCCGCATCTTCAGGATCTCGTCCGTCGCGCCCGCGAACGCTGGAGCATTTACACGGAAGGCGAGACGACGGCCGCCAAAGTCCATCGACAGACGGTTCGTTATCTGGACGGGATGCTCTTCGGGCCGGTGATGGTGGCGCTGGCGCGTGAGGGTATCTTCCGGCGCCTCGATGGTGCGACCGATGGTTTCGATCTGAGAGATCTTCCGGGAAATCCACGCTGCCTGGCGAGCGCATTCGATCTGCTTGCGCTGCAGGGGTGGATCGTGCGGGAGCAGAACCGCCTGCGAATGACGCCGGCTGGCCGATATGCCGCGCAGATCGCGACTTCGTATGGGGTTACTGTCTCGTATTTACCGCTTTTCAACATGCTCGGCACGCTGTTATTCGGCAATGCGAAAATACCGCGGATCGATGAATCCGGCGGAGAGCTTATGGTCAATCGTGGAATGAACGTATGGGGCAGCGGAGGCGCGCACAACACATACTTCAAGAAGAGCGACGAGATCATCGTCGAGTTGTTCAATCGCCCCCTTGATCAGCAACCCCAGGGTATTTGTGATATGGGCTGCGGCGATGGTTCATTGCTCGATCATGTCTACACGATCGTCAAATCAGAAACGATTCGGGGGCGCTCGCTGGGCACCCACCCGCTTCTGCTCATCGGAGCCGACGTCAGCAAAGTTGCGCGCCGGATCACCAAGCAAAGACTGCGACAGGCGGGCGTCCCCGACTTTTATGTGATCCGCGGCGACATCAACCGCCCCGCCTATCTGGCGAACGAACTGGAGCAATTGGGGTTGGACATCCACAATCTTCTGCACGTTCGATCTTTTCTCGATCACAATCGCCCTTATCTTCCGCCCGCTAATTACATGCGCGGATCGCGCGCGGCGCGATCTACCGGTGCTTTCGCGTATCTCGGCGAGGAGATACCGGCGGACGAATTGGAAGAGAATCTGGCGCGCCACCTCCGTCGCTGGGCGCCGTACGTCGGGAGGTTCGGCTTGCTCGTGATGGAGCTTCACACGCTACCTCCGGCTGTGACAGCGGCTAATCTAGATCGGACGCTGGCTGTCGCATACGATGCTACTCATGGGTTTTCCGATCAATACCTGATCGAGCTCGATGTGTTTCTCGCATGCGCGCGTGAAGCGGGATTGGTGGCCGATGCGAGATTCCAGGCTATGTTTCCGCCTTCGGATCTAGCTACTGTAAGCGTCAATTTTTTTACGGCTTCTTAGCCAAATCTTCACAATATACAGAGAGGAAATCTTCAAATCTCAAATTTGAGTATCTAAATCTAAAAATGCGTGCTATCGATATTCATATACATGTCCCGGAACCGCAGGGCAATCACGGAAACCAGGAGATGGAAAATATGGCCGGGTATTTCAAGGCGGGTGAAATAGCCCACTCGCCCGCTCAAATGTATGAAAAGTACAGGGCGTTGGATATTTTCGGAGTCATCTTCTCGATTGATTCGGAGACCCATCAGGGAGGCCGCTTTGTTGGCAATGATTATGTGGCTGACGTTGTCAGAAGCTACCCCAACCAGTTTCTGGGGTTCGCCTCGGTAGACCCGTGGAAGGGGGCGCTGGCCGTTAAAGAGTTGGAGCGAGCCGTGAAAGAATTGGGACTGCGTGGGCTCAAGCTCCACCCGATCGCTCAGGCATTCTTTCCGAATGACACGCGCTTCTATCCGCTGTGGGAAAAATGCCAGGAGCTTGGCGTCCCCCTCATATCACATACGGGACAAACCGGAGTCGGCGCGGGCAAACCGGGCGGTGGCGGATTTAAGCTCAAGTATGCTCATCCGCTTCATCTCGATGACGTGGCCGCTGATTTTCCCGACCTGATAATTATCATGGCCCACCCGGCAGTGCCCTGGCAGGAAGAACAACTTGCCGTAGCTATGCACAAGGCCAACGTCTACATCGACCTGTCGGGTTGGTCGCCCAAGTACTTCAGACCGGTCCTGGTTCAATACGCGAACAGTATTCTTCAGGATAAAGTCATGTTCGGGTCCGATTATCCGGTGCTTCAACCTGAACGCTGGCTCAAGGACTTCGAGACCATAGCGATAAAAGAGGAAGTGCGCCATAAAATTTTACTCGAGAACGCTCGCAAGCTTCTTAAGATATGAATGCAAGGTAGCAGCTTACCAAATTTGCAATTTCAGCCGCATTCGCGGCAATTTGGCTACTGCCCCGGAGCCTGCCGAGGCGCTCTTTCACGGCCGTGAAACCATATGAAGTCGTATCCAGCCCCAACTGACATTGCAGACTGGCGCATACGGTGAAAGGTATTGCTTGGCATCCAGCGCGGCGACCTTTATATTTTAGACATCCCGAGTTCGAGGAAAGTGCTGAAAGAGATATTTGCCGAAATCCTGGCGGCATTGCCCGAGGGAGAGGCCTACCCTCGGCGCCTGGCTTTCGAGGAAGGGCGTCGTAAAGCGAAGGCTAACCTTGAGGTGTCATGAAACGCTTTCTGCAGATGATCATATCGGTCGCGTTGATTTGGTATCTGGGGGGGAGCCCTGTTCAATGTCAGGCGCGCGAGCCAGTGCAACAGCCGGAGACGATCAGAGTCGATACATCATTGGTGACGGTACCGGTGACAGTGACGGACAGCGATGGCCGTTTCGTGACAGGGCTGACGCGGACGGATTTCCTGATATCCGAGGACGGCAGAGCCCAGGAAATAGCAACATTCATGGCCACCGATGCACCCTTCAGCGTCGCACTACTGATTGATACCAGCCGCAGCACGCTCGAGAATCTGGAGTTGATCCGCAATGCAGCGATCGGATTCATCAAACAGTTACAGCCACAGGATCGAGTTCTGATTGTAACATTTGATGAAAAGGTCAACTTTCTCGGCGACTTCACCAGCGATCGCGGCCAACTCCAGCGCATGATCAAACGCATCAGGAGCAACTATTTGACTCGGATTTACGACGCAATCTCGCTCACGATCAACGATAAGCTCATGCCTATCAAGGGTCGCAAAGCCATTGTCGTCTTCAGCGATGGGGTAGACACGTTGAGTGGGCAGGCTACCTATGAGAGCACGCTCGAACTGGTAGCGCGCTCCGGCATTCCGGTTTATGCGGTGCAATACAGGGCTCCCATCTACCCCGACCAGCGTGATCGAATGCTGGCGCAGATCGAACGGCAGCGCACTGCCATCAAATTTCTCCGTGCGCTTGCGCAAATATCCGGCGCACGACCTATGCAGGCTGATCTGATAGCGAACGCAATACAGACCTTCGCGCTCATCGCGGATGAGCTACGCCATCAATACACGTTGGAATATTACTCGACCAACGATCAGCGCGATGGCAGTTATCGCTCGATCGCGGTGAGCCTCAAACGAAATGACCTGACAGTACGCACGCGGCGGGGCTATACAGCCGCCCCCAAGGCCGATACCCGGTGAGCTGAATAGGCGGCAAAAAGGGTTTAAACAAATGCCTCGCCGCCGAGTATGGTTTGGTATAGAGTGTGATAACTATCACGGTTTTGCCACTCGGAGCGTTTGTTGGTAGCATACCGCTGAACGACTTGCCAGAAAGGGGTGCCGCGATGTTAATTTACGCGTCTCTTACCTGGCAGAGATCGTCTCCTTGCCGGCCTCCGTATCATTCCCCCTGATGCCGAATCCGCATCAGCTATTGCTGTTTCTGAGCTCGGACTCTTCTGTCTGTCCTGGCTTGTGGGGGCCGATGAATGCCGCGCTTCAGATCATCACTCCCAATCAGATGCGTGGTCAGATTACAAACGCTCTACCTGTTCATTTTCAACATCATCGGATTCGGATTAGGTCCGACCGTTGTCGCGTTGTTTACCGATTACGATTTCGGTGCCGAGAGCCAGATCGGATACTCCCTGTCCTCCGCTGCCGTTCCTTTGTCCTGCTGGGAGCGCTGGTTATCTGGCTGGCCTAAAGCTTTCAGCATCGCCCAGGCGAGGTCCTGGATTTGAGAGGCGGGGTTTGAAGCTCCAAATCAATGGGTATGCGGATTTATAGAGAGCAAGAGAGTTTATCCGCATCAATCCGCTTTATCCGCATCAGCTGATCCCCCATTGACTTGCCTTTGGTTAAATGTGTCCCGCCCTGATATCTGTCGCCCCACATCAACTAAGAACAACCACCCGTTGTCTAAGGAGAAGAAAAAATGAAACGGAAAGACACAGTGACATGGCTAATATTGCTTTTATTTTTCACGTTAACGCTTTACCACAATATTTATGCGCAACTCGGTACATCCGGGGTTAGCGGCGTGGTATTGGACCCGAACGGCGCCGCTTTGGTTAATGCGAACGTGACGATAAAGAACAAGGCGACTGGACAAACGAGGGAAACGACGAGCGGAACCGATGGGATATACAAGCTGCAAAACCTCGCACCGGCAGTCTACGAGGTCAGAGTAACAGCTCAGGGTTTCGCGCCGGCCCATGTCGATAACATTTCGGTTGGCGTCGGCGAGATTCCGACTATCAACGTATCGCTCAAGATCACCGGTACCTCTGAGATTTTGGAGATCTCGGCAAGCGATGCGATCGGTGTAGACACGACCACATCGCAGGTCTCCAGCTCTATTTCAGACCGCACGTTGGCGAATCTACCGCTCAACGGCCGCAACTTTCTTGAGCTCGCGTTCCTGCTTCCGGGCAACCGTCCGGCGCCCAATTTCGATCCGACCAAAACTACGACAATCGAGGTTTCATCAGCTGGCCAGCTCGGGCGCGGTGGCAATCTCGCGGTGGATGGTGCGGACAATAATGATGACGTGGTCGGCGGGACGCTTCAGAACTTCCCGCAAGACGGCGTTCAAGAGTTCCAGATTATCACCAATCGCTTCTCCGCGGATATCGGCCGTTCGGCCTCATCGGCGATCAACATCGTGACCAAGGGCGGTTCGAATGGGTTTCATGGCGCGGCAGGATTCTATTTCAGACACGACGCGCTCTCGGCGCTTCCCGCGACGCTCGATCGCAATGTCGTCAGCACGCTGGGCCGGCCGGATTTCGATCGTGAGCAGTACGCCGGATCTCTCGGCGGTCCCATCAAACGCGACAAGGCATGGTTCTTCACGGCGTTTGAGTATCGCAAACAGGATGCCGTGATTCTGACGGGAGTGCGCGATTTGGCAACGCAGTCGGTATTGAACAGCTTTTCACCTGCGCCGCTGCGCGACACGCTGCTGACTGGACGCGGCGACTGGCAGGTGGCGACAGCGGACCGCATGGCATTCCGCTACTCGCTGCAGCGTGAAAACGATATCGATCGCGGCAGTCTCGCCCGGCCGATAGGCACGGCCGATAACCGGCAGCGGTCCTTCAACAACTATCAGTCGTTTGTCTACAACTGGACGCACACCTTCTCACCGCGCCTGCTCAACGATTTCGTGTTCCACGAAAACAATTTCATCAACCAGATTCCGACGTTCGCCGCGGGGATCAATGAGTTACGCTTCTCCACGGTGCAGGATGGCGGTAACTTCCGCATACCGCAGCGGACACGCCAGAATCGGATTCAGTTGCGCGACAACGTGAGCTGGACGGCCGGAAACCACGCATTCAAATTCGGCGGAGAGTTCCAGAAGCTCGATGCCGATGCGATCTTCGATCTGTATGGATCGGGCACGATAAATCTCACGCAAAACTTCGCTACACAAGACCGTAACGGCGACGGGCTGATAAATGATTTTGACATTCCGATTGCTAGTACGACCCGCTCGGCTGCCCCAAGCCGACCGCCGTTTGTCCCTGACCTGGATAACAAATTCTTCGCCTTCTACGTGCAGGATGATTGGAAGGTGCGGCCCAACTTTACGCTCAATCTCGGGCTGCGCTACGAACTCGACACGAACACGAAGAACATCGCCACTTACAACACGATCAATCCGATCGTGGCTCCTTTCCTGCAAGGTGAACGCGGTAAGGACAAGAACAATTTCGGCCCGCGCATCGGCTTCAATTGGGATCCGTGGCGGGAGGGGCGCACCTCGATTCGCGGCGGTTATGGCATCTATTATGACCGGGTCATACTCGAGGTTGGGCTGCTCGAACGCCTGCTCGATGGGCGCACATTACCTCTCGAAGTGCGCACCGGGTCGCTGACCAATGCGGCTGGCATGTTTCTGCCCGGAACACCGACGCTGCAAAACCCATTCACCGGCACGCCGATCGCAGGTGCGGGCGCTACCGGCATAAATTTAATCGATAACCAGATGGGCACGCCTTACGTGCAGCAGTTCAACTTCGGCGTACAGCACGAGATCACGCGCGACCTGGTGATCTCGCTGGATGGCATTCACTCATTCGGTTCGAGCTTCATCATCGGCCGCTCCATCGGCACTGTGCCCAACCCGGTAGTTTTAGGGGTTGAATCGGTCGTCAATATCGAATCATCAGTCAAGACCTGGTACGACGCGCTGCTGGTCAATGTGCAAAAACGCTATTCCAATCGTTTCAGTTTGAATGCGTCTTACACGTTCGCGAAGTCGCTCAACTATTCGAACGATGATCAGATACCGTTTCAGGTTGGACCATTGGATCCGGCTCGGATGTTTTTGGAGAAAGGGCCGGTGCCCAATGATGAGCGCCATCGCTTCACCTTCGCCGGAGTTTATGATGCAAAATGGGGCATTCAAATCTCGCCGATCTTCACGCTGGCATCGGACGTCCCGTACGACATCGTCATTAATAGGTTCAATCCTAACGACACTAACCCGAACAGGCAGTCGACCGGTACATCGCGCATTCCGGACCTCCAGCGCGACGCTGCTGGCCGAACATTCCGTACCGGAGCAGAGCTCAACCAGTTTCTTACGCAACTAAATGCTGCGGGCGGCGTGGATGGGAGGTCGCTGCCGTTGGTTCAGGATGATCTGAGCTTCGGTGACAGCTTCCAATCTATCGATCTGCGTCTGAGCAAGGCATTCAGGATAAGAGAAGGGATGACTATTCAAGGGATCGCCGAGGTATTCAATCTCTTCAACGTAACGAACATTCGCGGCGTGAACAACGTCAACTACTCCGGTTTCCAAAACAATCTCGATGCGGCGAATTTCGGCTCGCCAATCCAAACGGCAGGCGGAGTATTTGGAACCGGCGGCCCGCGGGCGTTTCAGTTCGCCGCGCGCTTCCAGTTTTGATTGAGAAGCTATTGCACAAAAAAACACAAAATAGACAGAAGGCACAACCTTGTGAATTTTGTCTATTTTGTGTTTTGGGTGGTTAATCTACCATTATCTGAGAGGAGAGCCGAGAGTTTTTAACTGCCCTCCTCATTTTTAAGTTGGAGATAAGTAGTGAAACGAACAGTCGGATATCTGTTAGTAGCGATGTTCATCCTCAAGCCCGTCCTTGCGGAGGACTGGCCCGAATGGCGCGGCAAAGGCCGAAAGGGAATTTGGACCGAGTCCGGCATTCTGGATAAGTTCCCGGAGGAAGGTTTGACTCCGGTCTGGCGCACTCCGCTGCACGGGGGCTTCGCGGGGCCCGCCGTAGCGGCGGGACGCGTGTTCGTGACTGACTTCCGACGATCTGCCGGAAAGAAGGGAACTGAGCGCGCCATTTGCCTCGACGAAAAATCGGGCAAGATTATATGGACACGCGAATGGGAAGCAGACTATCAGGGCATCAGCTACGATAACGGGCCGCGCGCAACGCCGACGGTCGATGGCGACCGCGTCTATATCGTCGGCGGGAGCGGTAAGCTGCTCTGCCTCGACTCGCGAACGGGAAAGGTGATCTGGCAAAAAGATTACACAAAGGATTACGGGATGCAGATGCCGGCCTGGGGAATAGCTAGTTCGGCTCTGGTCGATGGCGACCGCTTGATCGCCATCGTCGGCGGCCAGCCGGATGCGAAAGTGATGGCGTTCGACAAAATGACCGGAAAGGAGGTCTGGCGGGCGCTACCCTCAGATTCCGAGCAGGGCTACTCCCAGCCGATATTGGTCGAGGCCGGAGGTATCCGGCAGTTGATCATCTGGCATCCGGATGCGGTGGTTTCACTAAATCCGGCAACCGGAGCGATAAACTGGCAGCAGCCGTTCCGCATCAATCTGGGCGTGACGCTGTCGACGCCTGTCGTGAGCGGATCGCGCCTTCTCGTTTCTTCTTTCTATAATGGCTCGATGCTGATCGATCTCGCTCGAATGAAAGGGAGCGTTATCTGGAAGGGCAAAAGCGCAAGCGAGATCAATACCGACGGCCTCCATACAGTCGTCAACACACCGGTCATCGATGGCGACTACATTTACGGAATCTGCAGTTATGGGCAGTTTCGCTGCCTTAACTTGAAGACCGGAGAGCGCGTCTGGGAGACGTTGGAAGTTACGAAGGAGAAAGCTCGCTGGGCATCCGGATTTATCGTCCGCCACGGGGCAAACGTGGCAAACGTGGCAGGCGACCGTTACTTCATCAACAACGACAGGGGCGAACTGATCATCGCGAACTTATCGGCGAAGGGCTATCAGGAGATCAGCCGGACCCAACTGATCAAGCCTACTACAAACCCCGGAAACCGCCGCGCCCTCGGCGTAGTGAACTGGTCGCATCCGGCATATGCGAACCGCCACATAATCGCGCGTAACGATGAAGAGATCATTTCTGTGTCGCTTAAGAAGTGAAGAACCACGTATTCTCTCGGATGCGATGGATTTTCACGGATTTATATTAAGCAGGTGGGGTGGAATTAAAGTTTAACAGAATCGACGGTCTGGCAGCTCAGCGCCGGAGGCGAGCAATGTCTATAGTTCACGGACCTGATCGTAAACCCAAGCTCCGGAAGGAGCGAAATGTGACTGCGGCCCACATTTCGCTCCTTCCGGAGCTTGCGAGATTTGGGTGATCGAATACTATAAACATCAGGCTCCTCCGGAGCCAATCAGAACTGCAATCAGGACTACCGTTAGAACTGCGATCAGAACTGATTGATAACAAACAGCTTTAATTTGCACCCTTCATTTACATCCGCGTCAATCAGTCTCACCCAATCAGCCGCATCCGCGAAATCCTAGGTTCATTTGTCTCCTAAGATTTAGAAAGTCAATTTAAACGCGATCTGCCAGTTCCGCGCCTCGCCGCTCGTGGAGGTGACTCTACCGAACGCCGTATTGTTCGGGTCGGTGTTTGGCGTGTTGAAATTTACATTGTTCCAGGCATTGAAGACATCAGTGCGGAGCTGCATCTTCAAGCCCTCACGGATCACCCAGCTCTTGGCCAATGAAAAATCCCAGCGAGTTTGGTCGTCGCCGCGGATGCCGCTGAACCGCAGCGGTAGGGTGCGAATATTATTGGACAATTGCTGCGTGCTATCGGTGTTGAACCCTGCACCCACGTTGAACCAGCGTTCGGCCGTCCGCTCATCCGAGGGCAATGCGATGTTCTTGATATCGCCGTTAAAGATCCGGTTGCCGAATCCGAGCGGCGCCCCGGTCTGCTGCCCGATCACGCCGCTGATCTGCCAATTGCCCGCGATGAAGTTAGCGATGGCGGGTAGATTGTTGCCGAACTTTTTACCTTTGCCGATGGGAAGCTCCCAGATGCCGCTAACCGTGACGCGGTGAGTGCGATCGAAAGCGCCAATCGATTCATACGGCATCGGATCGGTCGGATTGAGAAACTCCACCCCTTCCATCAACTTCGACCACGACCAGCCCAACAAGAATGTGTATCCTTTTGAGAAACGCTTCTCGATGCGGCTCTGCATCGACTGATACCAGGAATATCCGATCGATTCTTCGACCAGGATGTCACCGAATTGCGGATAGGGTCTGAGCAGGTTGGCGCGCGTGATATTGGCGCCGAAGATCGGGTCGAGCCCGGCGAACGGGCTCCGGAACGACTGCGAAAGGAAACTGACCGTCTCCTGATCGCGCACGGGCTTCGTGCTCAGGTAGCGCGCCGGTGTGGCGTTGTAGTTGCGGGTAACGGGGATGCGCGTGCCGCGATTGCCGGTATACGATACCTCAGCCAGGAAGCCGAGCGGCAATTCGCGTTGAACGCCGAGCGACCAGCGTTGCGCATACGGATGCTTCATATTCGGATCGAAGAAATTGATGGACTGACCGATATTGTTGAGAAATCCCCCAGCCGGGCCCAGCGGCGAAAGCAGGCCGTTCGGCAGGGGGTTGGCGAGCGTAGCAATGTACGTCAATCCGTTATCGAGCGAAGCCTGGATCGGCGTGTTCTGCGAAAAACCCGTCTGAATGGGCGCAGTCGTGTTCACGCCGAGGGTGTCGAAGAAGATGCCGTATCCCGTGCGCAGCACCGTCTTTTCGTTGATCTGCCATGCGAGACCGATGCGCGGCAGAACGTTGTTTTTCTCGCCTCTGAACGGACTGCGGCCATTCCCGCCCTGGTTCAAGAATGTCAGTCCGCCGCGCACGCGGAATTGATCCACCGGCAATCCAGGCATCGGGTTATTGGCGTAGTTGGCTCTCGCCGCCGCTTCGAGCGGGCTTGATTCGTCGAAATCGAATCCGGCGACTAGACGATCGTAGCGTTCGGTGAAGGGCGTTTCGAGTTCGTAGCGCAAGCCCAGGTTGAGGGTGACTTTCGACGAGAGCTTGAAATCGTCATGGAGGTAGAGCGCGAAGTATCTGTCCTGTGTCGCATAGTTGGCGCTCTGCGCCATTGTGCCGGCGGGAACGCCCAACAGCATCGCCGCCAGTTCCTGCCCGATCGGGGCGGCGGGCGAATTGTCCAGAGGCCCGCGCGTAAAGGAGTTGTTAAAACTAAGATCGGGAGCGGTAGATAGCTGGAAGCGGTTGCCGAACGCGCGGTAGACGCGGAATTCATTTCCGAACTTCAGATTGTGCCGGCCCTCCAGCCTGGTCATTCCAGCCGATAAGCTGTGAACCATACTGGTATTCGTCCCGTCACCGCTCTCCCAGCGCGCGATGGTTGAATACTCGGGAATCGTCACGCGAGGCAGCGTGGCAAGATCCGTTTCAAAGACCTGGGCTGCCAGTAGAGGTGAAAACCCGAGAGACGTGAGGTCGAACCCGCGACTGGCGCGCCGTTCCGGGAATTCCTGATAGGTCAGGCCGTAACGAACATTCAAAACCATCTTCGAATTGATGACGTATACGTCGTCCAGCGCGATCCCTTGATTGATGCGGTTGAGAAAGAGCGCATTATTGCGATTGAGGAAATCATCGTTCTTGTCTTCCTCCCACCAATCGTAATGGAAGCGCGCGAACATGCGATGCTTTTCGTTGAACGCGTGATCGACCCGGGCGAAATGCACATAGTAGTCTTCGAGCGCTTTCGGCGTGGAGAAGAAGTTGTTTCGCCCGTCAGGCGTTCCCTGGCGATTGGGCAATGGGAAGAGATTGATGATATTCAGCGCGACAGGATCGAGTTCACCCGGGAGAATCTTGTTGCCGGGGATAGGAGCACGCATGAATCGCCCGGTGCCGGTCGCCATAGTTGTCTTCGGGTAATAGATTTGATACCGCGAGCCGAGCGCGAGCAGTTCCGAGAAATCGCCTTGCCGCTGTTTTATGGTCGGCACGGTGCCGGTAAATGGAGTCGGAACGCCCCACTTGTTGCCTTCATAGGCATAGTAGAAGAATGTTTTGTTCCTGCCGTGGTAGAGCTTCGGTATGATGATTGGGCCGCCGATCGAGGCTCCATAGCGGTGATCCTGATAGGCGGGCACCCGCTCGTCGTTCAGATTGTTGAAGAAGTTCGGCGCATCAAAACCCGCATTACGCTCCCACAGGTGGACTTCACCGTGAAAAGCATTCTCGCCGCTGGCCGTGCTCAGATTGGTCAGCGCTCCGATGGTGTGGCCGACGCTCGCGTCGTATGGCGAGGTCTGAATCTTGAACTCGCGCACGGCGTAAACCGGCGGGCTGAAGGCGACCCGCGCATGATTGCCGGCCGAGAAAGTATTGGGCACTCCGTCGATCGTGAATTCATTGTTGTATTGCCCGTTCCCGGCGGTACCGATTTGCGAAGAGGCATTGGTAGAGGCGGCTTTGCGCAATCGCATATCGGTGGCATTGACCACCCCGGGCGCGAGCAGAGCCATCTCTGTCGGATTACCTGCAAAGAGTGGCAGTTCCTGCACGCGCCGCTGGTCGATCACCTGGCCGAGCGACGATGTGGCCGTATCGAGCAGCGGTGTTTCGGATTTGATCTCAACCGTCTCCGAGACGTTACCGATCTCCAACTGCATGTTCAATTCGACCGTTTCACTGACGCGCACCTCCACGCTATTGCGGATGAACTTCTTGAATCCGGCGAGTTCAGCCTCAACCCGGTACGTGCCGGGAATCAGGAAAGGGATATTGAAGTTTCCCGCTTCATTGGTCGTAGCCGTGGCCGTCACGTTTGTGGCGGTGTTGACCGCCCTGACCTCGACCGGCGTTATCACCTCGCCGGAGGCATCGGTGATGCGGCCGATAATTGTGCCGCGAGATTCTTGAGCGAAAGCCCCGGTTATGCTGGCGAACGATATGAACGCGGCAACCAGATAGGGCAGGGAATAAGTGAAGGAATAAACTCCTGTGCCTCTGTTCTTCATGAAATCCCCGCGGAAAATAGTTTTTAGTTTTCAGTTTTCAGCTGCCGATCGACCATCCAACTGAAAACTAAAAACTGAAAACTATTTTCCTTGTTTCAGTACGTTTTCGATTTCACCACAGTGAGCTTGATCTCTGACGGATACTGCCTGGAGTGATGGACGGCGTTGTGCGCGACGACGCCTTTTGATTCGTCGTAATTCTTCCCGCCCGTGTTCAGGTTCCGATCGAAGCGCGGGAAGTTGCTGCTCGACACTTCAATCCGAATGCGATGGCCCGCCTCGAAATAATTGCTCGTCGTCATCGGCTGCAGCGTCACCTTATACACCTTGCCCGACTCCATCCACGGCTTGCGGCTTATCGTACCCGTTCCGATACCTCATCCGCTGGATCGTTTCGTCCAGGTTGTAAGCCCGTCCGTCCGGATAAACGTCGATCAGCTTCACGGTGAAGTCGGTGTCCTTTGCATCCGACGATACATAGAGCGTCACTTCGATCGGGCCGCTCACTTCGATCCCTTCTTTCAAAGGCTCGGTGCTGTAAACCAGAATGTCGGGCCGCGCCTCCATCTTGCGCTGGTCGAAAGCGCCGCCCGCCACCGCGTTTCCGGTGCAGCAGACATTTCCGCCGTAGTGACGGCACCGGATTCATCGGGTCGTAGTCGAACCTATCCGGGTTATCGTTGGCGGGCGCCGCTTCGATGAGCACACCGTCGCCGTTAAGCGTGTTTGCCTTGCCGCCGCTCGACAAGGAAAAAGCTCATCGGCTGCGCGCCTCGCGGCGGCCACGTCTCCGACGTCTGCCACTTGTTGATCCCCATCGTGTAGTAGCGCACCTTCGGCATCTTCTCGAGAATGCCGTTCTGCTCTCGCCTTTGAGGAAGTGATCGAACCAGCGCATAAGTCAGCTCGTCATAGTTCAGACGCGCGTCTCCCACGCTGCGCTCGCCGACGATCGTATTTTCAGTGGCGCGTTTGTAGGCGCAGTGGAGCGTCGGCGCGATCACCGCGTACTGCTGGTTGGCGATCTCCGGCTTGGCGGTCTTTCGCACGTGATTGTAAGCGGCCAGGTTTGGCCCAACCGACACGTCGTACCAGGACATGAACCAGAATCCCGGAATGTTGATCTTCATGTTGTCGTGCCACAATCCGCCCTTGTACCACGCCGGATCGTTCGGCGCGCGCTTGATCATCGCGCCGCCCGTGTCTACCGGCATGTGATCGGCGAAGATGCCGTGTGGCCCATCGACAGCTTTCATGATGTCCATGACCGGAAGATGGCGCAGCGCCTTCGACCAATCTACCGGCGGCAACTGCTGCGCCAGATCGAACGACTTTCGACGCGCGAATCAAATCCTCCTGCGACGTGTTCGGCGGAAACATCGGACGCACCTGATTCTGCTGTCCGTAGAGCCAGGCGATGAACAGCATCTGGACCGCGCCGCCGCGATACCAGTTTCCCTGTTCGTAATAAGGACCGACGCGTCCCACGCCGGCGCCGAATCCCTGCGGGATCATCGCGGTAAACGCCGGATTACCCTGCGCCGCGACCGCCAACTGCCATTCGGCGGTCGAGGAGCATCCGATCGTGCCGACCTTGCCGTTCGACCAGGGTTGTTTGGAGATCCACGTGAACGCGTCATCGCCGTCAGTGAGCGGCGGGCCCAAGAATGTCGTAGTTCCCTTCGGAGAAGAAGCGACCGCGTTCGTTCATCTCGACGAAGGCGTAGCCGCGCTTGACCGCCTCGAGCTCATTGCGTCATGTCGCGCGGCGCGCCATTGCGGACGTCCCAGAAATTGAAGTTGTATGGCGTGCGAACGAAGATCGTGGGGTATTTCTTCGACGGTGTCTTTCGGGCGATAGACGTCCGTCGCCATGCGCTTGCCGTCGCGCATCGGAATCATGAGCTTGCGTTCGACGATCGCGATCGACTGCAGCTCTTTCTCGATCGAGTTTCTCCGTGCGATCAACTCCGGGTTCGCGTCGCCCCGCCTCTGTCCGGAGGCGATTTGCAGGGCAACGATAAATCCAGCCCCGGCAAGTAGTAGAGTGAAGAAAAACTTTTTTCGCATTTTAAGGTTGCTCCTCAGGAAAGCGTCGGCTTTGCATCGCTTCCGGCGTGCAGGTTTTTCGCAACCGGTACTTCGTCGAGGCAAGCAAGCGGGAAGCGCTGCGTACCCCGGCAGTCCTTGTTTCAGTGCGTCGCAGTGCGACTTGTCTGACTCCCCTGGAAAAACGCAAGAATCACGTCGGGTTCGAAAATTGTGAGTTTGCCATCGGGTTTTTATCCCAAGGTCGGTGAGTATGCAAGCGAATTCGCTAAAAGAGATGGTTACGGGCGACCACTGAAATCAAAAAACACGAAAGGCGACAAAAGAACGCAATCGTTTTGCCGCCTTTATCTTTCTGCCTTTTACTGAAAGGGCTATCTCTTCAATACATCTATTCCAAAGATGACCGGCTGATAGTCGGAATACTTCTCGGGCAGTTGCACGGCAAGAGCCGGCTGTTTGTCATCCTGAGTCGCGATGATATTGGGAGGCAGTGTCGATACATCCCGCCTGAAAACATCAAGATTCTTCAGCTCGAGTTCGGTAAGGGAACGTCCCGACACGGCCGCGAGAAAATCAAGCGTTTTAACCTGTATTGGTGAGAAGATGATGGTGAAGGGAGTTTTATCCGAGTCGCGAGCAATCTGAAACCATTGATCGCCATACGGAACCTGTAAGTATTCACCCGCTTCGACTCTATTGGTAACGACTCCCGCAACCGGCAAAAGCTGATCAGTTTCCTTGCTCTGCAAATCCTCCTTACCGGTGCCAACAACATAGAGGTAGCCGTTTTGTTTGGGTCTGAAATGAAATCTGAACCTGCTCCCATCCGCGAGCGGCTCGCGCCCCGTATCGCGTTTCATTTCACCTGCATTCGAACTGATCTCCAGGTAGTAACGCAGCGACTCGACGCCTGGTATCGGAGCTGACGAAAGATTTGTTCCGCCAACTACATTGACTTGAGCGCCTTGAGCGTCACGGGGGAAATACTTGCGCGCGAATGCCCAGCTGGAGCTACCGCCCTGAAAGAATAATAACCAGCCTCCTATGATGATCAGGCAGACCGCGATAGCGACCCCGGAGAAGCTAACCTGCGAGCGCAAACGATGCCGCGACACGGGTTTGCCGCGCCGTACATCAAATTTCTTAATCGCTCTGAAATCCTTTCCACCAGATGATTTCGCATTGGCCGCCTTACGCTTGTTCTCTGCCAGCCTGATGACGACGTGGTCTGCATTACTGTTCCTCACCGGAGTATCGGTGATTGCCGGAGCGCGATGAATACTGGCAGGTGCAACAATGCTGCGGCCGGCCCGGCGCAGCGCCTTCCTCATCGAAGCGGCAGAAACATAACGCTGTTCCGGTTGTAACGCCATAGCCATCTCGATCACTGAAGCGACTGCGGGGGGAACCTCCGGATTCAAAACGCTGATCGACAGCAAGGGATCAGGGTCCCCCATCACGATTGCCGAAATGCGTGTGGCGGCATCCTGAGCCATCTCACCGGTCAATAGGTGATAGAGCGTGGTTCCGACACTGTAGAGGTCGCTGCGCACATCCGTCCCGGTGCCGCGAATCTGCTCCAGCGGCGAATAGTTCGGAGTATATCCCCGGATGCTGTAGCTGCGCTCGGTTTGCCGGCTCGAAGTACCCTTTGCCAACCCGAAGTCGAGCAGGATTACCTCTCCCCGAGGGGTCAACTTGAGGTTTTGCGGCTTGATGTCGCGATGAATAATCGGTGGGTTTTGTGTATGCAAATAATCGAGCGCATCGAGCAATTGATCGGCCCAACGCAATACCGCCAAGACCGGAAACCCGCTCTGATTGTGCGTTCGGCGATCCGCGAGCAGTTGCTCCATATTATTGCCCGGGATGTACTGCATGACCAGATATTGGCTCTCGCCTTCGGAGAAGTAGTCCATCACAACCGGTAAAGCCGAATGCCGCAGGCGATTGAGCAACCGGGCCTCGAGCGCGAATGCTTCGCGCAGCCGATGATCACTGTAAAATGTCTCTTTTATGGCAACGGTATTGCCGAACTTACGGTCGGTGGCTCTATAAACCGCACCCATACCACCATGACCGAGTAAATGCATAACGAAATAACGATCTAGTAAAAGCGTATTCGTTGTGATCATCACCACTCCGTTTCACCTGTTATCTGGTTCTTGCAAATTCACAGGTATTGAATATCCAAGTTTTCACCACATCTGTGCCCGTATTTGTTTCAACAATCGATCGGCAATTGCTGAATCCGGATTGGCCTTTTGCAACGCGCGGAATTCTTGTTCGGCTTCATCGAGCAACCCGCCTTTTGCATATAAAAGTCCCAGCGTCAGGTGCGATGAAGCATAGGCGCGGCGTGCTCGCGCCAGCTCTTTGGCATTTACCTCATCCAATACGCGGAATTTAGCTTGTGGCGCGGGCGGTTGCGGTGAGATCGATTCCTGGCCATCTTTGATCGCTTTCACCTGCCAGGCATAGATTCCGCCGCGTTTCAGGGATTGCGGTATCCGCCATTGGTGTTCAGTGACTTGCGGGCTGGTTATTACCAGGTCGAATTCTTCATTGTATATCTCGACTACATATGCCGTCGCTCCCGCGAGCTGCGACCAACGGAAAGTCGGGCGATCGGAGAAGGTCGCCAATTTGATCGGCTCGATCACTGAAAAGTTATCGGTCGACTCATAACTACCACCCCTCGGTATGCTCCCCTGCTCGATCAATCCCTCCAGCAGCGGCGACCTTCCGAGCTCTTGATCTGTGAGCGCGCTTTTAATCATTTGCCGATAAGCAACAGGCAGATGATCAACGCCCGACAACTTGCCTGCTTCATCTAACGTTACATCACCATAACCGTCATTGAGCCGGGCAATAATTGTCACTGCTGTTCCTTTCTGGTCCGATCCGTGTGAGTCAGGCACAAGGACCTTTGGCAAGGAAGAAGACGTCACAGTGGAATTCTTCTCATTCATCTCTTTCATCGTGAAGGCTTGCCACGCCAGCCAGCCGATGGCGGCCATCAAGAGCGCCGCCATCGATGTGCCGAGGACGAGAGGTTTCGGCCAGATTGATGTCAGGGTCGCGATCAGGCGATGCCAACCTTTTTCAGTCTTCGCGTGTCTTGGGGAGAGCCGATCTGGGACTTCGTATTGGACCGAATCTTTGAATGCGCCCAGATCCCTCGATTACCAGCTCACAATGCCGGCAATAGCTCAAATGATCTTTGACCGCCTGCAACTCATCGCCGATCATAGTCGCGTCGACCCACCCGGCTATCTGCTCAAATGTCAGATGCGTTTGTCCTGAGAGTGAGGAGGAGAGAGTTGTTTCGCCGAATATCTCCGCCCTGAGCGCGAGATACGTAGCATCGCCATCGAGCGCTCGTTTGACTTGCCGGCGACACGCCGCGCAGAAGCCGAGATGGTCGGAGACGAGGAGAAGCTCTACTGGTGAGAGGGCCCGGCATCCGTAGCCTTCAATTTGGTTTTTCGTGAGATGAGCAGACAATTGAGCTTAAAACCTCGATTCAAGTGAGAAGTGATGCCACTTTAATGATCATTTATTTGTATAAGTTGATGGACGGGACATAGCTTACAAATATTGAATTCCGTGAGACGAAGTTGCGGAATTTGCGCTCTATTACTGTTACTGTTCGCTCGAAAATCTTAAGGCTTTCGAAGCGATTAACCTCCAAACCACAGACCCAATAACATTGCAAACTACCACTCCTCCTAATAACAAGGTTATCCAAACCAAAAATATCATCCCGAGGTCCGGTGAACCGAAATAATTATTCAAGAATGGACTGGCGAGAATTATGAAAATGATACCGATAAGAATTTCACCTGGCATTAGTATAAGCATTTTTCTTACCTTTCTTTGATCTTCTTCATCATTCAATACTATTTACGTCTTAGCGGCTTTGCGTGAGCTAATAATCCAGGCATTTTTCGCTAAGACGCTCGTTCAACCATCAACTCTCATATAAAGAAGTTGCCGAACTTTCCGCCATATTACTGATCGCTCGAAAATTTTATGATGGGCTCCAGATCAATATCGCTTTTGGGCATAAACAAAAGGCGCAAAAGAGGAAAGAACCCCTCTGCGCCTTTGAACCAACAATAATGTGGCAGATATCTAACCGCGAAGAATCTCTAGAGCAGGGAAGAGGTAGCAATAGGGGGCTCCCCGTTGCTCGTGCTCCTGGTGGCTTATATCGATCTTTATTGTTTTTGATTAAGTTTGCGTGTTCTAGCGCTGGCCATTCAGGCTAGCCCAATCTCCCGACTGAATGAAGGCCGCCCAGTAGAACGGATGCAGCCGGTTTTTGCTCTTAAGCATCTGCAACTGCACCTGCCTCAGCCCTTCACTGCGCCCCTCGCCTCGCTGCAGCGCCCGGTAATATTCGATCATCAATTCCTTCGCGCCCTGGTCGCTCACCGGCCAGAGGCTTATCACCTGGCTCTCCGAACCGGCCAGAACCAGAGCGCGGCGCAGCCCCTGGACGCCTTCACCATTCTTGGGATCTCCCAGACCGGTATCGCAGGCCGAGAGCACCACCAGTTTGGTCCCATATAGATCCAAGCCGGCCACCTCGAGCGCGGTCAATACACCGTCATCGTCACCGTTCTTGCCCCGATTGGCTCCCGACAGTGCCAGGCCTGAACGCAGCAATGGTTCCTCGACGTGCGCCGCCAACTTGCTCGACCGCGACTCGGAGATGGGTAGGATGTCATCGGTAGATGTCCGACCCGTCTCAGCGGAAAGGGCTTGATCTGCTAGGAAGAATCCGTGAGTCGCGATGTGAAGGATGCTCGGCGCACTGGCTCGTTTGAGCGCTGCTTCGGTGGCTTCCCGTTGGAGAAGCAGCGATGCCTCCGGGAGGACGGTTTTGATGGCCAGGGCTTCACCTCTCGTTCCAGGCAGCGGCTGGAAAACAATCTGCGCCAGACCTCTTCTCCTCGATTGGCTCGCCCGTGGGCCTCCCGAGTTCCGAGCTCCTCTGGCGGGTGCAGCCGCTACGGTGCCGAATACGGGATCGGCTATGACCAACGGAACGTTCTGGTTCGAAGGCGGTGTTCCCTGCAATCGCATGAGATCGCGGCCGCTGGTCAGATAGCTGATGGAATAGCGTTCGATCAGATACTGGTTATTTTCGTTCACCAGCGCGGCGAAGGGGATGAGATTGAGCAAACCGTCAGGCGCAATCAGCAGGCGGTCGATCTCGTCTCGCCCCCGTGGCAACAGCGAACGCACCGGCTGCATGATTTTTTCGTCCACATCGCGTGCCAGTCGTTTGGCGTCCACGCGGTTACCGCGCAGTGCCTGGCGCCAGGCGCCTACTACCCGATCGATCGGAGCGGCTTCGCCGAGGTCAACCCAGCGCGGTTGGCCTTGCGGCGCGAGCAGATAGGCGAGGTAGCGCGGCGGCTGTCTATTCCCGGTCTGCGGCTCTCGTGGAGTGTAGACGACAAACTCGATGAGGGCGCTTGCGGCGGGAAGCGCGGACTGAACGTCGTCGAGCGTGATCGGTTGCGTTTGCGCGCAAAAATTGGCGCTGCGGGCGCTGAGTTTAACCTCCAAATTCTCCACCTCTACTTCGAGAGGTTCGCGCAGAGCCCGATATCTCTCGGGATTAGCTTCATCCGGCTCTTTGAATTTGAGCGCTGCCAGCTGCGAGCGGGCCGCGATGAGCTTATCGAAGAGCTCACGATCCTGTTGTGTTGCGTGACGGCGGAAGGTGGCGATCGTATCGGTCATCGCGTCGAGCCCTCGCCCTTTACGCCGCAACAAGGTGGTGAAGGCGAGCTTGAGCGCCTGCGGATCATTGGGTGCAGCGAGGCTGTGAAGCCAGAGCGTGAAGTCCGTTCGTTTCGCGAAGAGAGAGATATAAGCGAGTTTCTGGCGTTCTGATCCGAGGGATAGGTTGAGCGCGAGGTTGCGTTCGTCAACGGCGTTGGCCCGCGATAGATACATAACAGCCTGGGGGATATCATTTTTCAATGCGTAAAGCGCGGCAAGGCCGTTGAGTGCAACCGCGACATCGGGATGATCCGGCCCCTGCGATTTCTCCCAGATGGCCAGCGCGCGCAGGTACAGCGGTTCCGATTTTTCGTATTCGCCCCTTCTGCGGTAGAGGTCGGCGAGATTGTTGAGAGAATCAGCGACAGCAGGGTGTCCCGGCCCCAGAGATTTCTCTCTCATGGTCAGCGCGCGTCTTTGGAGAGGCTCAGCCTGTGCGTAATCGCCTGTATCGCTATAAATGCTGGCAAGATTGGCAAGATACCGGGCGGTTTCAGGATGTTCCATCCCCAGCGCTTTCTCCTGGATTGCCAGTGCGCGTCGAAGATGGCGCTCTGCCTTTGTGAATTCGCCTATTTCGATGTAAAGGACACCAATGTTGTTGAGAGAACGGCCGACATCAGTGTGTTCCGGCCCCAGTGCTTTTTCCTGAATTGTCAGCGCCCGTTGATATAACGATTCAGCCTGTACGTAGTCGCCTCTTCGTTTGTAAAGGATCGCGAGATTGTTATAAATGCCGGCTGTCGTAGAGTGGTCCGGCCCGAGTATTTTCTCCCAGATGTTCAGAGAGCGACGGAAGAACATCTCAGCCTTTGCATAGTCGCCCGTACTGCTATAGAGATTGGCCAGATTGTTGAGAGATATGGAGACATCGGAGTGTTCCGGTCCAAGCGTCTTCTCGCGGGTGCGCAGCGCGCGCTGATAGATCGGTTCGGCTCGTGCGTAATCGCCCGTCTCGTAGTAAAGGTCGGCTATGTTGGTAAGGGAAGTCCCAAGCGAATGGTGTTCCGGTCCCAGCGCTTTCTCCTGTATGGCGACCGCGCGTAAAAGGAGAGGCTCAGCTTTACCGTATTCACCCCTTATTTTATAGATGACCGCGATGTTAGTGAGAGACCTGGCTACAACTGGATGTTCGGGCCCGAACGCCTTCTCACGGATGATCAGCGCGCGTTGATATAATTGTTCTGCCCTCGTTTGCTCGTCTCGATTAATATAGATATTGGCGAGATTGCCGAGGGAGGTTGCGACATCCGGATGCTCCGGCCCCAGCACTTTCTCCCGAATGGCAAGCGAGCGCACATAGAGCGGCTCGGCCTTCGTATCGTCGCCTCGGTCTCGATAGAGGTTGGCAAGATTGTTGAGAGAAGTGGCGATATCGGTGTGTTCCGGTCCCAGCGCTTTCTCCTGTATGTTCAGCGCACGTTGAAACAAAGGCTCGGCCTTCGCGTAGTCGCCCATTTCGAGGTAGAAGTTGGCAAGATTGATGAAGAAATTGGCAACATCGGTGTGCTCCGGCCCCAGCGCTTTCTCCCTGATCGCCAGCGCTCTTAGATAAATGGGCTCAGCCTTCGCGTATTCGCCTCTCTCCTTATAGATGATTGCGAGGTTGTTGAGAGTGTTTGCGACATCAGGATGTTCCGGCCCAAGCTCCTTCTCCCTGATGATCAGTGCGCGCTGACCGAGCTGCTCGCCCTTGGTGTAATCGCCGCTTATCGAATAGAGGATGGCGAGATTGTTGAGATCGGCAGCGACGTCGGGGTGATTCGCCCCAAGCACCTGTTCGTGAATCTTCAGCATGCGTTCAACCAAATTTCGCGCTTCACCATACTTTCCTGCACGTCCCAGTTTTTGGGACTCTGAATACATCTTTCGCGCCTCATACAAAGCATTGTCTCTCTCTGTTGCGGCGCGCAACTCCACGATTCGTATTTCGTACTGTCCAGCCGTCGCATTCTTATACTTCACCAGAATATCGATGCCATAGGTTCCCGCCGCTCCCGCCACCCAGGACACGCTCTCTTCCCCTCCCGCCCTGAGATCGGAGTCGAACTCTATGTACTGCCTGCCATCAGGCTCGAGCAGCCTCACCGCAACATCGATCCCTACTTGCTTGACGACTGCCTTAACAAATTGACCGGCGCTCAGTTCTATTTGATAACTATGTTGTTGCCCACCCGCCAGCACGCTCTTGATCGGCCGATCAGGTTCGATAACATCTCTTCCGGTTCGCGCAGCACCCGATTCCTGAGGTGATTGCCGGATCGGTTCGAGCGAAAAAGCCGCAGTCACGGGCCTTTCTACTATCAGACCGAAGAATATGAGACTAACAATGATTCGAAATACGATTAATTCCACACTATTGCCTTTTCATTTTTCCAAATATTATCGCCGGCCGCCCAGGTTGGCCCATTCTCCCGACTGAATGAAAGCCGCCCAGTAGAACGGATGCAGCCGGTCTTTGTTCTTAAGCATTCGCAACTGCACCTGCCTCAGCCCTTCACTGCGCCCCTCGCCTCGCTGCAGCGCCCGGTAATAATCGATCATCAATTCCTTCGCGCCCTGGTCGCTCACCGGCCAGAGGCTAATCACCTGACTCTCCGAACCGGCCAGAACCAGCGCGCGGCGCAGCCCCTGGACGCCCTCTCCGTTCTTGACCTCTCCCAGACCGGTATCGCAGGCCGAGAGCACCACCAGCTTGGTTCCATAAAGATCCAAGCCCGCCACCTCGAGCGCGGTCAATACACCGTCATCGTCACCATTCTTGCCACGATTGGCTCCCGATAGCGCCAGGCCCGAACGCAGCAATGGTTCCCCGAAATTCTCTGCCCACTTGCTCAACCGCAGGTTGGAGATCAGCAACGGGTCCAGATCGCCGGACGTCTCGGCCCTTGGGGTGGCCGTTGGGGTGGCCGTTGGGGTGGCCGTTGGGGTCTGCTGATCGCCGAGGAAAAATCCGTGGGTCGCGATGTGTAGAATGCGCGGCGCCCTCGTTCGCTTGATTGCCGCTTCGGTGGCTTGTTGCTGGAGAAGAAGCGAAGCATCAGGCAGAATGTTTTTGATCGCCAGCGCTTCAGCCTTCGTACCCGGAAGCGGCCGGAAAAAAATCTGCCTTGTATGATCCTTCTGCTCTGTTTGATCGTCTTGACTCGGCTTCACAGCCCGCAAATCGATGCGAGAGTTTACCGTCCGCTTAGCTATTGTTTGGGTGGTAACTGTCTCCTTGCCGAAGATCGGATCGGCCACTACAAGCGGAGGGTCCTGACTCTCCGGTAAGTTTTGCAGCCGCAGCAGGTCGCGCCCGCTCGTCAGGTAGCTGATAGAGAAGCGCTCGATCAAATACCTGTTCCGTTCATCCACCATCGCGGCAAACGGGATGAGGTTGAGCGGACCGTCCGGCGCAATCAGTAGATGGCGTATATTGCCGATTTTCGCCTGTCCCGATTGTTTGCCCGGTTGCCCCGGTTGCCCCGGGTGCAGTGAAGATCGGACGGGCCGCATGATCTTTTCATCGACAACCCGTGCAAGTCGTTTCACATCGACGCGGTTTCCGCGCAGAGAATGGCGCCAGGCATCTACAGCCTGATCAATCGGTGCAGCTTCGCCTAGTTCGACCCATCGAGGCTGGCCTTGCTGCGTGAGCAGATAGGCGAGGTAGCGCGCGGGCTGGCGCTCGCCGGTTCGCGGGTCTTGCGGATGGTAGACCACGAACTCGACGAGCGCGCCTCCCGCGGGAATCGCGGCCTGGACCGCAGCAAGTGTGACCGGTTGGGCTTGCGCTCGAAATCCGGCGCTCCGGACGCTGAGTTTACCTTCGAGCAGTTCGATCTGTTCCTCGAGCGGTTTGAGTTGCGTCAGTATCGTTTCATGGTTAGCTCCATCCGGCTTCTTGATTTTGAGCGCGGCCAACTGTGAGCGGGCATCGGTGAGTTTATCGAAGAGCTCCGTATCATCCGGCGTTGCATGCCGGCGAAAGGTGGCGATCGTATCTGTCATCGTTTCCAGCCCACGCGCTTTCCGGCGAAGCAGGGTAGTGAATGCCAGATTGAGCGCATGCGGATCGTTCGGTGCAGCCTGGCTCTGGACCCAGAGTGTGAAATCGGTCCGTTCAGAGAAGAGAGATAGATAAATCAGTTTCTGGCGTTCGGAACCGGCGTCGAGATTGAGCACGAAGTTGCGCTCGTCGACTGAGTTGCCGCGCGATAATATCTTAATGCCCTCGGCGGTATCCCCATTTTCAACCGAAAGTCGGGCCAGATCATAAAGAGCGGTACCGATATATGGGTGTTCCGGCCCGAGCGTTTTCTCCCAGATAGTCAGCGCGCGGCGATAGCCTGTCTCCGCTTTTGCAAATTTGCCGGTCGTTTTATAGAGACTAGCAAGGTTGAACAGAGAGTTAGCGACATCCGGATGTTCCGCGCCCAGCATCTTCTCCCTGATGGTCAGCGCGCGCCCATGTAGCTGCTCTGCCCGCGCATAGTCGCCGCGCGCCTTGTAGAGGGTTGCGAGGTTTGTGAGAGAATCGGCAACATCCGGATGTTCCAGGCCCAGCTTCTTCTCCCTGATGCTCAGCGCGCGCTCATATAACGGTTCTGCCTTCGCGTAGTCGTCTCGCGCCTTGTGCAGGATCGCGAGATTGGTGAGTGCATCAGCGACATCGGGATGCTCCAGGCCATACACTTTTTCCGTGATGGCAAGTGCGCGTTGATATAACGGTTCCGCATTCGCGTAGTCCCCTTTAATGTAGTTGAGAGCCGCTAGATTACTGAGAGCTGTAGCAACATAGTGATGTTCCAGCCCGAGCGCTTTCTCCCATATTTTTAGTGCGCGCTGAGAGAGCGGCTCTGCCTTTGTATAGTCCCCTTTCTCTCGGTAGAAGCTGGCAAGGTTGTTAAGAGAAACTGCGACATCGGAGTGTTCCGGCCCGAGTAATTTCTCTCTGATTGCAAGCGCACGTTGAAGGAGCGGCTCGGCTTTGGCGTAGTTGCCCTTATCACAATAGTTGTTGGCGAGATTGTTGAGACAGAGTGCGACGTAAGGGTGCACCGGCCCCAAGGCCTTCTCGGTGATAATTAGCGAGCGCTGATAGAATGGCTCAGCCAGTGCATACTCGCCCCCCTTCGAGTAGAGGGTGGCGAGATTGTAAAGTATGGCAGCAACTGTTAGGTGTTCAGGCCCGAGCGCTTTCTCCCTGATAGTCAGAGCGCGCTTGAATATCGGTTCGGCTTTGGCATAGTCCCCGTTAACCCAATGGATGGTTCCAATGTTATTGAGAGAAGTGGCGACATTTGGGTGTTCTGGCCCGAGCGCCTTCTCCCAGATGGATATTGAGCGTTGCTGGAGCGTTTCTGCTTTTGTGTAGTCGCCTTTTCGAAAGTAAAGTATCGCGAAACTATTGAGGGAATCGGCAACATTCGGATGTTCCGGCCCGAAAGCCTTCTCCCTGATAGCCAAAGCCCGCAAAAATGTCGATTCAGCCTTACTATATTCGCCCCTATCGCTGTAGTGGATGCCGAGATTGTTGAGAATTTCGCCGACCTCGGGATGTTCAGGACCCAGGACCTTTTCACGCAGCGCCAGTACGCGTTCACCCAATGGATGCGCTTCGTCATATTTTCCTGCGCGATTCAGCTTGTAGAACTCTAAATTCAGCTTTCGAGCTTCATGCAAAGTGCGGTCATTCTCATTAGCGACGCGCAGTTCAACTACTCGAATCTCGTATAATCCCGCAGCTCCATTCTTATATTTCGCACTTACCTTAATCCGATAGGTGCCCGCCTCCGTCGCCACAAAAGTCATGGTCTCTGGACCATGCGTCCTGAATTCCGAGTCGATCTCGATGATTTGCTTCTCATCGGGTCCAAATAATTGCACCATCGCATCGATCCCATCCTGCTCGACGAACACTTTCACGAACTGATCGGCGTTCAGCCTGATCCGGTAGGAATGCTCCTGCCCACCTGCCAGATCGCGCTTAATAGGCCGCCCCGGTTCGATCACCTCCTCGTCCGTGCCAACCGCTTCAGCTGATTGCGGTATCGTACCGTGCGGGAAAACCTGCGGCGAGGTGGTAACAAGCAATAAACCGGAGAATAGAAAGCTGAACATCGCATTGGCTCCGGGGCCAACGACGACCCGCCGTTTCCGACCTAGGGCTGAGCGATCTGTACTCTGATGCGTCATGAGTTAACCTCAACTATTTTTAAGCTGAAAGGGCACGAGGAAATAGCCAGGATTGAAGCGAAGCGCAGCCGCCGGCAGGTATCAGTAAATCGCCGAGCCCTGAAATAGGTTTTAGAGCGGAATATAATCCCGCCTTTCAAGGCTCGTTGAATATTGGCGATTTCGACCAGAGGCCGCGCTTCACTCCACCCCTGGCTGTTAACTTGCGCCCCCGTTGCGGCATCAAGTTGATCTGACCAGCTTTTAAATCGCTTTATGCATTAACGATTTCCAGAACTAACGCCGGCCATCCAGATTCGCCCACTCCCCCGACTGGATGAACGCTGCCCAGTAGAACGGATGTCGCCGCTGCTTGCTCCGCAGCATTCGCAACTGCACCTGCCTGAGCCCCTCGCTGCGTCCCTCTCCTCGCTGCAGCGCCCGGTAATAATCGATCATCAATTCTTTCGCACCTTCGTCGGTCACCGGCCAGAGGCTCATCACCTGGCTCTCGGATCCGGCCAGGACCAGCGCGCGCCTCAACCCCTGCACACCCTCGCCATTCTTGATGTCTCCCACTCCCGTATCGCAGGCCGAAAGAACCACCAGCCTGGTGCCCAACAAATCCAAACCGGCCACCTCCAGCGCGGTCAACATGCCATCATCGTTTCCCTTCATGTTGCGATTGGCTCCCGACAACGCCAGGCCAGATCGCAGCAGGGGTTCTTCGATGTGCGCGGCCCGTCTGCTCAGCCGCAAATCGGACCCGAGCGTGAA
The DNA here is from genome assembly GCA_963796275.1 of uncultured Acidobacteriota bacterium. Classification (GTDB taxonomy): domain Bacteria; phylum Acidobacteriota; class Blastocatellia; order RBC074; family RBC074; genus JAKEHZ01. The sequence continues at coordinate 1,735,897 of CAWCKY010000006.1, forward strand.
ATTATCATCAGAAATGTCGTTCGTCTCTGCCGGTTGGGCTGGTTGATCGTTGAAGAAGAACCCGTGAGTGGCGATGTGTAAGATGCGCGGCGCCCGTGCTCGTTTGAGCACAGCTTCGGTAGCCTCCTGTTGCAGGAAAACCGCAGCTTCCGGGATGACTGCCTTAATCGCCAGGGCTTCGGCCTTCGTCCCCGGCAGCGGCAGGAAAACGGGCTGCTCCAATTGCCCGGGCTGCCCCATTTGCCCCGGTTGTCCTGTCCGATGGATTGCGGGCGATATTCCAGACCTCTGAGCAGCTCGCTCAGAATCGGATGTCGCCGGACCGAAGAGAGGATCGGCCACAACCAGCGGAGCGTTCTGGCTCGGCGATGAGTCTTGCAGCCGCATCAGATCGCGCCCGCTCGTCAGGTAGCTGATAGTGTAGCGCTCGATCAGGTATTGATTCTGTTCGTCTACCAGCGCGGCAAGATGTTCCGGCCCGATAGCTTTCTCTTTAATGGCTAGCGCCCGGATAGACAGCGGTTCGGCGCTGGCGTAATCGCCTTTATTGAAGGAGATGTTCGCCAATAAGTTGAGAGAGGCAGCGACATCGGTATGTTCCGGCCCCAGCGTTTTCTCCTGGATGGCCAGGGCGCGACTCGACAGCGGCTCTATCTTAGGGTAGTCGCCCTTGTAATAATAGAAGACGGCCAGATCATGCAAAGCTGAGGCGAGATCTCGATCGAGCGGACCTGAGATTCTGTTTCGCGTCTCGATCACGCGCTCAAATAACGGGAGCGCTTCAGCATACTTGCCTGCGTCACGCAATCGGCGAGCCGCTTCGTTCAGCCTATGGGCATCCTGCAGGGCTCGATCGGTTTCTGTTGCGCTGCGCAGCTCATCGATCCGAATCTCATAATTCCCCGCGGGCGCCCAATTCTGTTCGGGTCGTATGATTAATCGGTATGTGCCCGTCGCTTCTGCCACCAGCGAGACCGGCTCATGCCCGCTGAGACTGCGTTCTGAGTCGAACTCCAATATCAGTTTCCCGTTCGGCCCGAACACCTGCACCGCCACATCGACACCATCGTTGTCGATGACTGTCTTCAGAAATTGATCAGCGGCTAAATTGATCTGGTAGCTATGCTGCTGCCCCCCCGCCAGTTGGCGATTAATCGGCCGTCCCGGTTCGATGACATCATTATCTGTCTGGACGCTGCTCGCCTCTCGTGTCGATTGGCGGATCGAACTGAGTGTATATGCCTCGGGCAGGGATGTAACCAATAACAGACTGGAGGGCAGAAGTATGATCATTGCCCTTGTTATACTGCGATAAACGACCCGCCCTCTCCGGCCGTTTAAAGCCGAGTGACGTACACTCTGATAAAACATCCGATTTCACCTCAAGTAATAACGCGAAATCAAAAGGCAAAAAGGACTATCAGTGATTGTTCATCGCCGCGTTAACGGCGTGAATTCATGATGTTGCCTTTTGATTTTTCCACCTAGCGCCGGCCGTCCAGATTCGCCCACTCCCCCGACTGGATGAACGCTGCCCAGTAGAAGGGATGCCGCCACTGCTTGCTTCGCAGCATTCGCAACTGCACCTGCCTGAGCCCCTCGCTGCGTCCCTCTCCTCGCTGCAGCGCCCGGTAATAATCGATCATCAATTCTTTCGCACCTTCGTCGGTCACCGGCCAGAGGCTCATCACCTGGCTCTCGGATCCGGCCAGGACCAGCGCGCGCCTCAACCCCTGCACACCCTCGCCATTCTTGATGTCTCCCACTCCCGTGTCGCAGGCCGAAAGAACCACCAGCCTGGTGCCCAACAAATCCAAACCGGCCACCTCCAGCGCGGTCAACACGCCATCGTTGTCCCCCTTCATGTTGCGATTGGCTCCCGACAATGCCAGGCCAGATCGCAGCAGGGGTTCTTCGATGTGCGCGGTCCACTTACTAAGCCGTAGAGCGGGGATTATGGGCGGGTTTTCGTCAGAAATGTCGTTCGTCTCTGTTGGTTGGGCTGGTTGATCGCTGAAGAAGAACCCGTGTGTAGCTATGTGTAAGATGCGCGGCGCCCGTGCTCGTTTGAGCACAGCTTCGGTAGCCTCCTGTTGCAGGAAAACCGCAGCTTCCGGGATGACTGCCTTGATCGCCAGGGCTTCGGCCTTCGTCCCCGGCAGCGGCCGGAAAACGATCCCTCCCTTGCCCCGATTGCCCCGTTTGCCCCGATTGTCCCAATTGCCCAGTCTGCCCCGGGTCGATTTGCCTTCCCGCTCGGCGGACGGATGGCGAGGTGCCAGACCTCTGAGCTCCTCGTTCTGCTGCGAATGTCGCACCGAAGAGAGGATCGGCCACAACCAGCGGAACGCCCTGTTCGGGCGGTGAGTCTTGCAGCCGCAGCAGATCGCGCCCGCTCGTCAGGTAGCTGATGGTGTAGCGTTCGATCAGGTATTGATTCTGTTCGTCTACCAGCGCGGCGAAAGGAACGAGGTTGAGCGAGCCGTCCGGCGCAATCAACAGGCGGCCGATCTCGCCCAACTCGGATTGTAACGATGACCTGATCGGCCGCATGATCATTTCGTCGACTTCGCGGGCCAGACGCTTGACGTCGATCCGATTCCCGCGCAAAGCCTGGCGCCAGCCGTCCACCGCTTTATCGATCGGAGCCGCTTCGCCGAGGTCTACCCAGCGGGGCTGACCACTCGGTGCGAGCAGGTAAGCGATGTAGCGTGCCGGTTCGCCCTTCAGGGTCGGCAGCTTTTGCGGAGTATAGACGACAAACTCGATGAGGGCGCTGTTGGCGGGCAGCGCTGCCCTGACGGCGGCGATAGTGACCGGTTGGGTTTGTGCCCGGAACCCGGCGCTTCTCGCGCTGAGCTCACCTTCGAGCTTATCGACCACTTCTTCGAGCGGCTTCAGCCGTTCCGGGTTTATTTCGGGCTTCGCATCGTCCGTCTCCTTGAGTTTGAGCGCGGCCAACTGCGAGCGGGAATTGGTGAGCCGATCGAAAAGCTCTTTGTCTTCCGATGTAGCGTGGCGCCGGAAAGTTGCGATGGTGTCTGTCATCGCATCGAGCCCGCGCGCTTTCCGGCGGAGCATAGTAGTGAAAGCGAGATCGAGCGCCTGCGGATCGTTGGGTGCCGCCTTATTGTGGAGCGTTAGCGTGAAATCGGTCCGTTTAGAGAAGCCGGCCAGATAAGCGAGTTTCTGGCGTTCGGAACCGGTGGCGAGATTGAGCGCGAAGTTTCGTTCGTCGATGCTGGTGGCGCGCGCTTGAAATGCGACGGCTCGCCCGATATCACCTTTTGCCGCGTATAGCACGGCAAGGTTACTGAGATAATCGGCAATGTCCGGATGGTCCGGGCCTAACGATTTCTCGCCGATGGATAGTGCGCTGTGAGCGAGGGGTTCGGCAATTGCAAAGTCACCTTTCTTGGTGAAGAGTGCCGCGAGACTGCTGAGAGTATTAGCGACCTCGGGATGTTCCGGTCCGTGAGCCCTCACCCAGATGTTCAGCGTCCGCTCGTATAAGAGCTCGGCCTTCGGGTAATCGTCCTTGGTCACGTTGAGCTCGGCCAGATTGAAGAGAACGCGAGCGACATCCGGATGTTCCGGGCCCAGCGCGCGCTCACGAATGGAGAGGGCGCGCCCATAGTAAAGTTCCGCCTTCGCGTAGTCTCCCTTTCTCGTGCTGTAAATTGAAGCCAGATTATTGAGGATGCGGGCAACATCCGGGTGTTCCTGTCCCATCGCTTTCTCCATGATAGACAAGGAGCGCTCGTAAAGTGGTTCCGCCTTGGCGGAGTCGCCCTTAGCCCGGTAGAGGTTTGCGATGTTGGTGAGAAATTTTGCGACTACCGGATGATCTGACCCCAGCGCTTTCTCGTAGATGGCCAGTGCGCGGCTGTACAGCGGTTCAGCCTTTGCATACTCGCCTTTGGCCCGGTGGAGATTGGCGAGATTGTTGAGCGCGGAAGCGACATCAGTGTGTTCCTGGCCCAGCGCTTTCTCCCCAATGGTCAACGCGCGCCTATAGTAGGACTCGGCTTTCGCATAATCACCTGTATCACTATATAGGTTGGCGAGATTATTGAAAGAAGCGGCGACATCAGGATGTTCAGCTCCCTGTGCCTTCTCCCTGATGGCCAGCGCCCGCTCATAGTATGACTCCGCCTTCGCGTAATCGCCCGTGGTCTTGTAAAGGCCCGCGAGGTTATTGAGTGTAGCAGCGATAATCGGATTTTCCGGCTTCAGCGATTTCTCCATGCTTGTCAGCGCACGCTGAAACAAGGGCTCCGCTTTCGCATATTCGCCAATTTCACTGTAGAGGGAAGCGAGATTAAAGAGCGCACTCGCGAAACCGAGATGCTCCGGTCCCAGTACCTTTTCACAAATTGCCACCACTCGTTCGACCAATGGAACCGCTTCATAATAGTGGCCGGCGCGAAACAGTTTGGCGTATTCGGTGTTTATCTTGCGCGCCTCATGCAACGCGCGGTCATTTTCCGTCGCGAGTCGCTGCTCCACTACCTGAATCTCGTATTGCCCGACCGCCGCATTCTTATATTTCGCCGCTACCTCAAGCCGGTAGATGCCCGGCTCTTCCGCCGCCCAGGAAACATTCTCCTGCCCCTTAGTGCTTCTATCACCATCGAACTCTATGATCTGCTTGCCATCCGGCTTAATCAGTTTCACCACCGTATCTATCCCATCCTGCTTGACGACAACCTTGAGAAACTGATCGCCGTTCAGTCTGATCTGATAGCTATGCTGTTGCCCGCCCGCCAACTCGCTTTTGATCGGCTCTCCCTGCTTGAGCGAGGGAAAATCCATCTCGGTCTTGCTGCTCCTCGCCTCTTTAGGCGTTTGCAGCATCCGAACGTGCGGCGCAGACTGAGTTGATGGTGTTATTAATAAAGCGGAAAGCAGTAATGAGATCGGGATTCTGGACAGGGCTCGATTCTCTGCCTGCCGTTTCCGGATTTCTGAACCCGAGTAATTTGCACTCTGACGAGCCATGGAGGTCCCTCACATAGTTATAGGTCCGCGTCTCTAAATATGACGGCCGTATGTTGTCATGCTGACAGAGCGCGAATATACGGGGGTGCGTGAGTAGGCAAGACTTTCCGCATAGTACAACGGAATTTAGCGCAAATCGAATCGGTTCGGTCCTTCCTATGCCGACTTTCTTCAAAACTTCCCAATTATTTTTGTCTTAGACTCAGAAAAAATATGCTTGGCGAGGGGATATTCCGATACAACAATTTAACAATCAATATGCCCGGCTTCTATTGAATGATTACAACTCGCTGATTTATCATCGCAACGCCCTTTCACTAAAATGAAAACTGGAACATGGTGAGAAAGCAGTCAGCAACGATTGATCCCTTGCTCGAACCACTACTGTCGCCTATTGGCGACGAGGAGATCGATCAATTTCTCTCACAACTGATTGTCAGGCACGCCGATCCGGTGATCAAAGGGATCATCAGCTATAAACTCCACTTGAATTCGCAGAATGGAATCGGGCAGCCCGATGCCTTTGACATTCATCAGGAAGTCATTGTGCAGCTGTTGGCGGCGTTCCGGCAGCTACGACTACAGCCGGCGGCCCACCCGATCAGCGATTTGCGCGGGCTGGCGGCAGTGATTACTCATCGCACTTGCTCGCGATGGATGCGGCAGCAGTTTCCCGAGCGGCACGCGTTTAAAAATCGCATACATTACCTGCTCGTACGCCACCGAAATTTCGCGGTCTGGCAGAGCGAGAATAAACGACTGACATCCGGCCTCGCGGTTTGGCAGGGGCGCAGGGACGTCGTAAACGAGAAGCAGCTCAAGGAACTTTCGGATGATGAAGCGCTGCTCGTCCGCATCCGGCTACTCAAATTCAGCAGGCAGGCGGATTGGAGCGGCACTTTTGATGCGATTTTCAACCGGCTCGGCGGCCCGATTGAGCTAGACAGGTTGGTCGGTTATCTGGCCGCGCTGCTCCATATCGAGGATAGACAGATCGAATCTATCGATCAGCTCGATGATTCCTTCGAACCGGAGGATGCGAACAGGGAGCACGATGCGGGATGGCAGCTCGAAAAACGCAGCTTTTTGCAAAGACTTTGGGAAGAAGTGCAGCTACTTCCGCTCAATCAGCGTGCTGCGTTGTTACTCAACCTGAGAGACCAGGAAGGAGAAGGGTGTCTGCCGCTTTTTCCGGCTCTTGGGATCGCGACGGTTCGTCAGATAGCGGAGGCGCTCGAGATGCGCGCGGAAACACTGGCTGAGATGTGGAACGGATTGCCGTTTGAAGACGCAAAGATTGCTGAATTGCTGCAATTGACGCGTCAACAGATCATTAACGCGCGAAAATCCGCGCGGGAGCGGTTGACCCGGAGGCTGAAAGGATTTATATAAACGCGGTGAATTAAGCGAGGAAACGCTGCTTGTCAGATCATCTTACGCAAAATCAGATTGAAAACTATAGCCGCCATTCGCTACCGGCTGCGGATTTGCTCTCCGTCTCCGACCACCTCGCCTTCTGCGAGACCTGCCGCCAGCAGGTCCAATGGGCGCTCAATAGTGATGCTATCTATCTCGCGCTCAGATCCGAACTATTCGATCGTACGCAACTCTTCTCACCTTCCACAGCTTACGGGCACCTGACATTTGAGCAGATCGTCGGAACAGTTGACGCAACCCTCGCCCACGATGAACTGCAGTCCGTCACGGATCACTTGGTCTGCTGCCAACAATGTGTCATGGCAGTCGACGATCTGCGCGTATTTAAAGAGCAGATCGAACCCGAACTCGTCCTCCCGGATCAACCTCCCGCTTTGGATTTAAAGAGCCTAACAGCCTGGCCTCGCTGGTTTACGTTGTGGCCCAAATCGCTGGTCTTCGGTTCGGCGCTGGCCGCGCTCTTGCTGGCTGTCTCCGGCTTGATGTTATGGCAGGCGTTCAAGGTAACAAAAAAGGATGCGCCGAGTACGGCCGTGATGACGCCCTCACCCGCTCCTTCAGCGCCTGTCCCATCCGGACCGAATCCTGGGGGCGCTACGGCAGTTGCGCTGCTCAACGACGGTGCGGGGCAGGTGAGGTTGGATCAGGCGGGCAAACTATCGGGCGTCGATCACTTGCCACCCGCTTATCAACAGATTGTAAAAAACGCGCTAACCAAACAGGAATTCGAAAGATCGCCGTTGCTGGCGGGATTGACTCCGAGGGGTATCACGCCGCGTGGCGGAGGGGATGAGCCGCGCGACAAGTTTTCATTGATCGAGCCGGTCAGGACTTTGGCCCTCTCAGAGCATCCGGATTTTCGCTGGTCGCGTTTGGTTGGTGCCTCGGTTTATGTGCTCGAGATATACGACGAAGAGTTCGACCTTGTGTCGACCAGTCCACGCATCGCCGGTCAGAGGTGGAGGGTGCGGCAACCGCTCAAACGTGGTGGCGTCTATTACTGGCAGGTAAAGGCGATCAAAGACGGCAGGGAAGTTGTCTCACCGCAACCGCCATCGCCCCAGGCGAAATTCCGGATTCTGGATGAGGCGAAGGCGAATGAGTTGGCGCGAGCGCGGCGAGCCTACGGATCCTCACGCCTGTTGCTCGGACTGCTGTATGCAGAGGCGGGATTGCTGGAAGAAGCCGAAGGACATTTTCGCGCCCTGCAGAAGGCGAATCCCGATTCCGCGATAGCCGCGCAATTGCTGCAGCAAGTACGGTCACATAAGTAATTATCAGCAATTTGATGGCCGCTGATTTAAATGATCAGCCGAGCCTCGACAGCCATTCAGGACCCCGCCATCATTACTACCCTAGCACATATTGTTTCCAGCTAAGTCGCGCCGGTGTTACAATCTTCCCAATAACATTATCAATTCAAGTGTTGCGGCGAGTTATTAATTGAAGGAATCGACAAAAGGGGCGGGGTGTAATCTGGAATTGTGAACAGATTTCCAGATAGGAGGATGTGTATCGTGATTAAAGAAATTGGGCAGCCGCAACTGACCAATGCCACCACAACGGCCAATAAATCCGCTTGGGGAGGATTTCCCAGCCCGGCCGATGATTACCTGCATCGCGCCCTCAATCTGAACGATCATCTCGTTCCGCATCCCATCTCCACCTTCTTCATCGAGGTCAAAGGCGATGCGATGGCCGGCGAGAAAATCTTCGATGGAGATACGCTGGTGGTCGATCGAGCGGCCGATATTCGCGCCGGGCACATCGTAATCGCCGTCTCTGGCGGGGAGTTTATACTGCGCAAAATCGTCAGTCAGGAAGGCCGGTTCCTGCTTGTCTCCGATGATTCAGACAAGATGCCGATCGAGCTGAATGACGCCTGTGAAATCTGGGGTAGGGTAATGTGGTCGCTCACCAGACACTAGGGAAGAATGGCAGCTGGGAATACGTGCGTAACGAGGCAAGGAATCAAAAGCTTCAGGAAATGTTCGATCGCTATCTCACCCGTTGGGGCCTTATACCCGACGGCGAACCAATTACGACCAAAAGCAGTAGGCTGTTGCCGGTGAGGCGGGGCGATATGCCAGGCCATGCTTAAAATCGCGGTGGAGGCCGAGGAGCGGCGCGGGGCGGCTTTAATGGTTTGGTGGAACGCGGAAGGTGCGGCTCGCGTCCTGGCACACGAGGATAACGCCATACTGATGGAGCGTGCTATCGGCGAAGCATCACTCGTTGAAATGGCCAGGAATGGTCGCGATGACCAGGCAAGCCGAACGATCTGTGCAGTCGCGGCGAGGCTCCATGTGCCGAGGGATTATCCGCCACCATCGACGTTAGTGCCCTTGGCACAATGGTTCGATACACTTGAGCCGGCAGCATCGAAGCAGGCAGGCGTCTTGAGCAGGGCCGCGAAGACGGCGCGCAAACTTCTGGCCGAGCCGCAAGAGGTCGTCGTTTTGCACGGAGATATTCACCATAGCAACATACTGGATGCAGGGCCGCGCGGATGGCTCGCCATAGACCCGAAGGGGCTGGTGGGTGAACGCGGCTTCGACTTCGCCAATATATTCTGCAATCCCGATCTGGAGACGGCTACAACGCCTGATCGACTCGCGCGCCAGGCCTGTGTAGTGGCTGAAGCCGCGGGTTTGGACCGCGGGCGGTTATTGAAATGGATATTAGCCTATGCCGGCCTCTCGGCTGCCTGGACGCTCGATGACGGTGAGCAGCCTGAACTGGCACTGGCGGTAGCTGAAATCGCGGCCACGGAACTAGCGACTATCAGTCCTTAGTAGAGTTTCCGTAGGGAGTTCGCCATAAATGGATGATAGAGAAAGCACGACCTGGGGAATCGGGGGGAAGTAAATTTATAGAGAATCGGCGCATCGTCTGCTGTAGTGTGTCCAACGGCTGCTTACCAGTTAGGTTCGAGGGGAAAGTAAGCTTGCCGAACTTGTCGCGGCACCCACCTCCCCAAGCGCATGGGCCGCAGCGGTGAATATGAGTGGTTTGACATCGGCAATAATCCGACCAACCAAATCATCCGAAAGACAAACCCACGAGAAGCTCAGCGCCTTGTGGCGTGTGACCCCCCTTGTAACATTCGCCAGTCGGTGCCGACCGCGGGCCGAGACTAACCAGAGTACCAACAATATACCGCACTAGGTATCGAGACCTTTCGTTTTCTTTTGACTTTCTAATTCGTTAGGATATTATAGGATTCATCTAGCTACCCCATCTTGAGCAGTTGATCTTCACCCATGCCTGTGGAATCAGCTGTGAGGAGGGGCTTTATTCTTCATAGCCAGAGATAAATCCATTACCATCTCTTGGATATCCTCACAGGCAAAGACGACCAACTTCCTCATTCCGTACATCAAAGAAAAAGAAAGCCTTCTGATGCGTTAGCTGACAGCCGGCCTCACATCAGATTTGAGCCAAGGAGCACTCCCCCCATGAACAATTATTGTCATTCCTGCGGCCAGATCGATGGTTTCGAATATTCAATAACAAAGAATTTAAAGGACACAGCAGAATCACACCCTAACCAATCTCTTTTCTCCTGTTCAAAATGTGGTTGCAGTATATTGATCGAACGTCAAATAGAACCGAAGGAATCAGTCCCTTTGCCAACCCTCAATCCAGCTGTGCCCGCTGACCTGGAGCAGCTTGTAGAAATCCTTCTGCCCGATGTTAACGATGCTGTACGTTGGGCCTCTCTCCGGTATCAAGGTCGCATTTGCCAGGATGAGCTCGATGATCTCTCACAACAAATTATCCTCAGGCTGATAGAGGATAACTGCCGCCGGTTCCTTTCATTCAGCGGGCAAGCTTCATTCAAGACATGGCTCCAAACAGTAGTAGATCACCACGTATACAAATATCTCTGCCGACAGAAACGAACCGAGGCCCTGGATGAAATAGACTGGGAATCATTGACCTATTCACCACTGCAAGATCAAGGTATCGATACTGCAGAAAGGCGAAAACTGCTCTTCAGCGCACTCAGCAAGTTGAGCCGGCAAGAGCGGCTGTTATACCAACTTTGGTTTTTATCTGAGCTAGATGCTAAGGAGATAGCCGCTATCTTCAGGACCGAAGTCAAGATTATCTACAGGCGCAAGCAAACACTTGTTTGCAAACTCACGAGGCTCATGCAGAACTTCCGAGGTCGCTAAAGAAAAATTTCGCTGGCGAAGGTGAATTTACCCGCGAAATGTCTCTATATACATGAAAGGTCAACAAGCTGTCGGCGAGAGGTAGGCTGCTCTTTGCTCGATCAGACAGAATGGAATTGCGCCTGAGCGATGTTTCGCTGAGTAAGGTGTGGTGTGTGCGGTAACCGGTTGACCGCCGAGTTAACGGGATTAGCGGCAGCGCGGAGGCTGCTGGTAATATCCTAAACCACGGATCATCATTCGCTCACCCATCGTATCGGGGAAAATCAGTGATCAATTCCCGAGCAGTTAGTATTTACTCCCATAACACATTCATTTGGGAAACCCGGCATGTCGCTGGCGATAACAGCCGCCGCAAGACATGCCATTGAAGAGGTAGTGAATGCGAAGACAACATCTCCCCATCCTGACGGTATCGGCCTTTGGCTTAATCGCTATCTCTATCATCCTGGCTGGAGCCTGGGAGATTCTTCCCGGAGCGCTCTCGCAAACCCCGGCTAACTCCGCGCAAGAGCAAGTCTCGCCCGCCGAACTCGCGGGGGCCGTCGCAGAGCAGAGACTGGCCGCCGCACTGCTGACCCGCAGCGCCTCATTCGACGAAAGATTCAACAAATTGAGCGAGAGAGCGCTGAGGAAGGGAACCGTGCCGTTGATTGTCAGGGTGCGGGCCGCGTTTCAGCCCGAAGGCCAACTTTTGAATGCGGCACAACGATTGGCGCAGCGCAGCGTAATCCAAGAAGCGCAGGAGCGATTGCTGGCCGAGCTAAGGTACGTGCCGTCATCGCTCAAGAGATATAAATATATTCCTTACCTTGCGGCGGTGGTCGATACCGCAGGCCTGGCACAGCTCCAATCATCGGGCAATGCGTTGGAAGTGATCGAGGACAGGTCGCTGAAATTGACCACGGGGGATAGCCTTCCGCTGGTAGGAGCGACAACGTCCTGGGCCGGCGGATATACGGGGAACAATAAGACTATCGCCATCCTCGACAGCGGTGTGGACAAGACACATCCGGATTTAACAGGCAAGGTCGTCTCCGAAGCATGTTACTCCACCGGCAATCTGACAGATTACGAATCTCTTTGCCCGGGCGGAGGTCCATCTTCCACAGCGGTAGGCTCCGGAATTCCGTGTACCGATGTGCCCGGCCTGGTGGGCGGCTGCTACCACGGAACCCATATCGCGGGAACGGCGGCAGGGCGAACGGGTGTCGCCATTAACGCGAACATCATCTCCATTCAGGTAATGTCACATGTTACCGATCAGTTTGAATGCGGCAACGAGAGTTGTCTGCGAGCGAAAACCTCCGACACTTTGCTTGCCCTGGAGCGCGTTTATGAACTGAGCAGTAACCCCACATACAATATCGCTGCGGTTAATATCAGTCTGGTGACCGACGCCCCCATGGAAAAATATAGTGACCACTGCGACGAGGTAGACAGCTCGCTTACGGCCATTATCAATCAGCTGAAGTCGGTGGGGATCGCCACGGTAGTCGCAGCCGGCAATTATGGCTTTACAGACGGTCTAAGTTTTCCCGCCTGTATCTCATCCGTCATCAACGTCGCCGCCACGGGGGACGGCAGCAGTTCAGGGACGACTACAGATAGGGTGATTCCCGATTCAAACAGTGCTGATTTTCTCAAGCTGCTTGCCCCCGGCGGCGCCATCACCGCGCCCATACCGGGCGGCGGATACGCTACCGGAGTGGGCACTTCGCAGGCGGCGGCTCACGTGTCGGGAGCCATGGCCTTACTAAGGCAAGAACTTCCCATCGGTGCTAATAATACTGTTTGGTTTGATGATGGCTTGCCTGCGGGCGCCACGCCGTGGCCTGCCGACACTGCGACTGGAGGCGTGGTTGAATCATGGAACTGGGTGACGGCAAATCCGGCGCCAAACTCCGGAACTCAGTCACATCAATCGTCCGTGGCGCCAGGGATACGACAACATTACTTTATGGGCGCTACATCTAGGTTACAGGTAGGGACAGGAGAAATGCTCTATGCCTGGGTCTATCTTGATCCGGCAAGTATGCCTTCTGAAATAATGCTCCAATGGAATGACGGTGCGAGCTGGGAGCATCGAGCATATTGGGGGGCGAATATCATAGGTTGGGGTCAAGATGGAACACCAGCGCGGATAAATATGGGGAGGCTGCCGGAAGCTGGGAGATGGATCAAGTTGGTAGTTCCCGCTCATGCGGTTGGGTTGGAAGGTGTAGCAGTAAATGGAATGGCATTTTCACAATATGGAGGGCGAGTGGCATGGGATCAGACGGGAAAAGCCTCCGCGTCAGTTGACGATTTACTGACTCTATTAAGAAGCACTGGCGTGCCAGTGACAGATACACGCCCTGACGCAAATAATCGCTCTGTGCCGCGGATCAGAATCGGCGCGGCCATGGGTGTAAATCCGCCGGATGAAAGTTGGCTGGTGGCATATTTCAATAATCCCGATTTGACGGGAGAGCCGACAGCGCGGGGAACCGACGGCATGGGATTCATCGACCGTGATTTTCAGGGCATCAGCCCTGCACCTGGAATCGATACTACGGACTACTCGATCCGCTGGACTCGCAACCTCACACTCACTCAAGGACTCTATCGCTTCTCGCTTACTGCCGACGATGGGGCGAAGCTCTACATCGACGATGTATCGCAGATTAATGAATGGTCTAATAAGACGATGGCGACCAGCTATCACGTAGATGTGAGTTTGTCTGCAGGCACGCACCGGATTAGATTGGAATATTACCAGGCTGAGAGTGATGCGAAGGTGCGCTTGAGATGGGCGTTATTTAACCCTACCTGCTCGCAGACAGTAGCGGCTGATCGATGGAAGGGTGAGTATTACAACAATATAAATCTGGCTGGCAACCCAGCGATGGTGCGCGATGACCTCAGCGGCAATCCGTTCGGCTTTGATTGGGAGGGCGGGCCTAATACCACCTGCAATATGATATTTGGCGATTGGTTCTCTGTTCGCTGGACTCGGGCGGTTGACTTTGCGGCAGGCCGGTATCGCTTCACGTTCACTAATATAGATGACGGATTCAGGCTTAAAATTGGCGGTCAACTGCTGATCGATCGGTGGTTTGATGCGGCAGGGACGCATGTGGTTGATGTAGATCTTCCCGCGGGCAATCGCACAATCGAATTTGAGTATTACGAGAAGGGAGGCGTTGCGAGAGCCAACGTTTCCTGGTGTCTCTTCCAGACCGGCATTGTCGTCGTAAGTCCCGGCGTATACCTGACGCCACCCGGCCCGGACCATTCGGCAGTTACTTCGCCGTCGAACACAGGACACGGGGCAACAATGGTTACCTCCGCTTCGTCAAGTCAGGGGAAGAGTTGCCAGTGGTATGCGTTTCAGGCTGTCAGCGGGCTGATCAAAAAGATCACTCTTAAATTCGATTGGTCTATCAACGGAAGTGTCAGCACGGACGCCCCGCTCGGCAGCGGCGCGCATGCCTTCGCTTCATTCAATGTCCAATACAAGACCGGTAGCGAGGTTTTTTTTGCAGTCAGTAAAATTGAAAGCAGTTTCATTTATCTTGGCCCCGGTGGGGAGTTTAAGCCATTCAACGATTCCGGCTCAGTCAGTGTCGATCTGTCGGCCAGCACGCCGATAAATCAGATTATTGTTTTTGACATATCATACGCGACGGCATCAAGTGGCACCGGCTCCGCGAACATGACCGCGACGGTCTCAAACATCCGCCTCGAAGTCGAGAGGGAGCTTTGCCATTGATAACGTTGCCGGAGACCGGCAGAAGGAAGGGTGTTACTTTCAACAATACTCTCGCGGTCAAGTCAGCAATGCAGATCATCCCGCAGCGGTATCTCTACCAGAAACCGTACCGGAGAAATTCGCGCCGGCTGATACCAACAAACTATCGGGTCAACAATCGAGAATGCTGCTGCCGCCTGGATCTGACGCCGGCGCGAAGGCCACCTTGCCAAAGCCGAAAAGAGAGAAGCGCACCACCGGCCTTGCAGATATTCTCTTAACCTAAGGGGTCAGCTTCTAGATTCGCTAGCTGATAGGCGACGTCAGATGAAGCTCTGCCCTCTGTGCTGTAGAGAGGCGATTGGTGTAACAAATGCACGCAGACTGTTATTGATTCTGTAGCAAAGCGCACAGAGATCGATTGGAGTTAGATGGTAATTCGCTCGACAATTTCGCGAGCAATCATATTTTTACCGTGAATCAGCACATCATTCCAGCTCAGGGGTATGATTGATGCAAAATTCACTAGGGGTAACCTCATGTTCAACTCATTTACCGCCGTCGCGATTCGTCATTTAGTTCCATGCAATCTGTTGCTCATAACACTGGCAGCACTGCAAACCATATGTTTGGCGCAAGCCCCGAACGGTAAGCAGTACACATCGACGATGAACGATCTGAATGAGCGAGCCAATGTCGAAGTAGATCCATCATCGCTGGGGTTAAATATCAGCATCTCGTTGGCCGACTTCCCCGGACGTGGGGTGAGCCTGCCAGTCACGCTGCGCTACTCGTCGAAGATATGGCAGATCAAGCACAACGGGACAAACATCAACCCCGGCGACGGCAATATTTCCGAGTACACCCTCTCTGGTGTGTGGTATACCGGCACTCGAGCGGGCTGGACCTCGAGCCTTACTGTTCCTTATATCGAATTCACCGGGCAGACGGAGCCCTTTATTGCCAGGTTCAATCTCGCCAACCGCGACCTGGCTGCTCCCGACGACGGGAATGCCTGGGATTACGCATTCCCACCTCGAGTTGAAGGTAACTCAACTCCTCTTATGTATTCCGCCAACCGCGCGATACTACGAATGCCCGATGGTTCATCACACGAAATGCGACAAGATGATTTGGTCCATTTCGGCACCGTCGGTGGCCCAGTAAACAGGATCTATTATGCAGCGGACGGCTCCCGCATAAAGTACGATCCAACCAGTCAAGTAGTTTTTTTGCCCGACGGCTCTCGCTATCTACTGAACACGGCCAATGGGGCGCAATACATTGATCGCAACGGCAACACGCTGAACTACAACTCCAATACCAGCGAGTGGACAGATACGCTCGGACGAGTAATTCCAGACCCTCTGGGCGGCAGCAGCGGTAGCGACTATCACTGGACAGTGCCCACGGCACAAGGCGGGACTGCAACCTACATCTTCCGCTGGAGATTACTCAGCGAATCGTTAACGGACACTACTCAGCCTCTGCACTATATTGGCCCAGTCATGATGAAATTTTCTGGTGGATATCCATTTATCGAGTCAGTTCCCGGGCCATCCTTGTTTGGCGAATCTTCCCTTGGGTTAGGGGCGGACCGCCCTGCCTATGTCCTCGCGCTGCGCTTCTCTCCCGGTCCGCCCGAATTGTTCAATCCCGGTGTGCTCTCTGAGATCGAACTGCCGAACGGTCAGAAGTATAGATTCACCTACAACGTATACGCTGAGTTGGACAAAATATATTTACCGACGGGAGGTTACAAGAGATATCGCTATAACCGTGTGCCGGCCTCGGACCTCGACAATCAGTCGCTCGCCTATTCGCAGGCCAATCGCGGTGTGGTCGAGGGGATAGAGAGTGTTACGGGCAAACCGCAAGATGAGACACCCCCGTGGACCTTTCAACCCGCGAGCCTAGGTACTGCCAACGTTACGGCGACCAACCCCGACGGGTCGTTTGTGCGGAGGTACATTCATGAGCGGGATGCACTCAACAATATGTTTAACGCCAGCCCACGCGAAGCGATTGCCGGGAGGATTTATGACGAGGAGTTCCACTCAGCATCAGGGCAAATGCTCAGGCGCATCCTGACGAACTGGGTTTATACTGGTCCCCAGCATCTCCCACCCATCCCTCACGCCCAAGAGCCTATCGGTATGGATTGGACCTCACGAGACGCTCGCGTGACGCGAAAAGTGGAAATCTTGCTCGATACTTCTGGCAATGCCTTGGCAAAGGCAACTGAGTATCTCTATGACAACGATCTGAATGTCGCCAGCACAAAATATTATGATTATGTCTCTATCAGCAAGTCTACTGGGCAGTCCGCTCCGATTGGTTCGATTCCGAATGGTGCCCTGTTGAAAACGGAAGAGACCACATATCTGGTCAACGACGCTTCTATCGCGCAAACTACTCGGGATGCTTACCGGGCACGTCACTTGACTGCTCTTCCGTCGAAGACCCTTGTCAGAGATAGCTCAAATGCTGTCGTCGCCGCGACAGAGTACAAATATGACGAGAGCGCCTTTCCGCTCACCACCTACTCTGCTGTTTCCGGCTGGAGCGATCCGCAAACTCCTTTCCGAGGCAACGTCACGACCATTCGCCGGTGGCTAGACAATAATCATCCCTGGGGAGGTTGGACAAGCGGGACATGGATAGAGACTCACACTTGGTACGATCAGTGCGGCAATGCCATCAAAGTCAGAGATGCAAATAACAATGATACCATAATAAGTTATGAGGATAATTTCTACGACTTTCCGCCGCAGAACTCCCATGCCTACCCTACTAGCGTGACAACAGCAGGGCCAGCGCACACGACTTTTACTAAGCATGATTTCAACTCCGGTTTAGTAAGAGAAGTGACTGATCCCAATAATATCAAGACCAGATACGATTACAATGATTCTTTTAATCGATTGACCAGGATGGTTCGTGCAGAAGGCACGATCGTGGAGAATCAAACGACGATTCAATATGAGGATTACAGTCGCATTGCTACAACCACCAGCGATCGTAACAGTTTTGATGATAATATACTCAAAAGTCAATTAGTCTATGATGGGTTTGGGCGCACTATCGAATCGCGGCAGTACGAAACTGGATCGTCCTACATCGCAATCAACACTATTTATGACGTGCTCGGCAGCGTGTCGCAGGTATCGAACCCTCGCCGGTCGGGCGATCCTTTATGGACAACAACTGAGTATGACGCGCTCGGCCGTGTGATCAGAGTAACCACTCCCGATGGCGCGCAGGTCATTACTCAATATAGCGGCAACCAGGTGACGGTCACCGATCAGGCCGGCAAGAGTCGCCGCAGCAAAACCGACGCGCTCGGCAGAATGACTGAAGTGACTGAAAACCCGGGCGGACTGAGTTACCTGACAACATATGAATATGACACACTGAATAATCTACTCAAGGTGAAGCAAGGGCTGCAGGTTAGAAATTTTGCCTACGATTCTGTATCCCGCTTGATTTCCGCGACCAATCCGGAGAGCGGCACGATTACCTACGCCTATGATCCTAACGGCAATCTCTTAGAGAAGACGGACGCTCGCGAAGTTAAAACGACGATGACCTACGATGAGCTCAATCGGATGAGGACAACGACTTATTCCGCAACCACCCCTGAAGGAGAGCTGGTGGCTAATGCGACACCTCCGGTCTCTTATTTCTATGACGATTACTCTACATTGCCGGGCGGGGGACCGACCTGGCCAACCTGGTCGTGCGGAGGGCAGACTCTCCCAAACAATCCGGTGAAGGGCAGGGTGATCGGCGTCACTTACGGAACTGGGTCTGATGGAACCTATTATCGGTACGATGCCGCCGGCA
This sequence comes from uncultured Acidobacteriota bacterium, assembly GCA_963796275.1. GTDB lineage: Bacteria > Acidobacteriota > Blastocatellia > RBC074 > RBC074 > JAKEHZ01. The sequence goes on from CAWCKY010000006.1 coordinate 1,754,095, forward strand.
GAATAATTGGCAACCTCCAACGTATGGGGACACCCAACTTTGTTACAAGGTATGCCTACAATCTTGCAGACGCCGTCCTTGAGGAGTGCAGGGGGTATTCAAGTGCAACAAGGGCTGCTGTTAGAAATATGTCCACATATGACGATGCCGGTCGCCTGACAGATATGCGGACATCGTTCAACCCTCACACAACCTCTAAATACTTAGTAGAAGGTATAAGTTATACTCCGTTCGGCGCGCTGCAAACGGAGAACTACGGCAACGGTCTGATTCATTCGATTGGCTATAATAATCGACTACAACCGACAGAGATTAGGCTGGGCACGCCGGGCAATCCGGAGTCCGTTTTCACCATCTACAATCTATACGGAACCGCAGCCAATCCGAACGTCCAGGACTCGGGGATTACGCTCGCTCAGAACAACGGCAACCTGGCCAGGACCAAGTACGTTATCAGCGGGGCACTGAAATATTCGCAGACGTTTCAATACGATCCGGTGAACCGGCTCAAATACGCGGTCGAACACAACAACGGCACTTACACCGATGCGGCGCGCGCCTGGTACCAGACCTTCGAATACGATTTTGCGGGTAATCGCGGGATAAACAGGGCAAGCACGTCGGACAATGTAGATGGCGCAAACAGCGCCTTGCAGAAGGCCGAGTTCAGTGAGGTGAACAATCGCATCACTCACGCCGACTACCACTACGACGTTGCCGGAAATCTTACCGGAGAACCCGGAAAGCGTTATACTTACGATGCATTTAACAGACTTGTCACTGCCGAGGTGGTCGGTGGAGCAACGAGCCAATACGTATACGACGGCAATGGCCGGCGAGTGAAAAAGACAGTCAGTGGAGTGGGCACGAGATTCGAATATGGCGCGGGGGGCGAACTGATTGCGGAGCGGAATGATGCTGGTGTTGTGACAACCTGGTATTATTACCGGAACGGCGAGTTATTAGCTACCTCAGAGAACGGAACAATGCATAAGTACGCGGCATCCGATCACCTGGGATCGCCGCGAGCGTGGACGGATGAAGTTGGGAGCCTGACCGAGGGCGGGCGTCACGATTACTTACCCTTCGGTGAAGAGCTCGGAATTGGGGTTGGGATCAGAAGCGCGAGCATTGGTTATGGCGGCGATTCAGTACGCCAGAAGTTTACTGGATATGAGCATGACGATGAAACTGGACTGGAATTCGCACAGGCAAGGTATTACGCGAGTGTGCAAGGGAGATTCACAAGCACAGACGAATTCAAAGGCGGACCGGATGAGTTATGGGTGTTAGGAAGCGGAGACCCGGAAAAGCAAGCGCTCGTGTATGCCAACATCAATATCCCACAATCGCTGAACAAGTATCAGTACTGCTTTAATAACCCCTTGAGATATGTGGACCCAGATGGCCAGAATCCCCAAGATGGAGGGCGCGGGCGTGCTGAAGAGCGAGATGTCATGGCTCTTGCAGCGGGTAAGATTTCTCCAGAGGAGTTTAAAAAACGCCAGCAAGAAAGAGTTTATTATGAGGGAGTTGGTGCGGTAATAGGCATAGGCATCGTTGTGGCTCCAAATGCTACTATGGCATCTCTGGCGTGGATGCTGAGGAACCCCGCCACAGTACTTAGGTCGGCTGACACGGCAGCTCAATTACTGGAGGGAAATCCTGCATCGCTTCGGATGGGAACGCTTACGATTGCTGCGAGGACTGGTCTTAATGCGGCTGAAGTCAGCACTGGTGCTCGGTTGGCAAAACAGATCGGCGGGCGGCTTGTCGAGAGTGCACATGTCGGTGCAGATTTCGTTGATGCCGTTACCAAGAAGACATTTGATGCTATGGGGACTCCAGACGCATACAAGTATTTTGGCTCTGGCAAAAAATTCTTTGAGTCGATTGTGCATCACGTGAATAAGTCAGTTGATCACGTCGCCATTGACTTGATGGGAGCGTCGAAGGTCCAGATTAAGGCCATCAAGGGATTCGTAAGCGGCCTGACCAAGGAGCAGCAAGGTAAGATCATATACATCGAATAGAAGGAAACATTATGGGCGGGGTAATAAGTTTTTCAAGTAAGACCGAAGAAGTTTGGGGTGTTGTTGCAGGGTGGGCCTACCGGCAAGTGATGGACGACGTAATTTCTCAGTATCCGGGAGATTCGGAAATGGCCGGCATATTCGCCGAGGCAAAGGCCATTGGCGGCCTTCATCTCTATTTGCTGGAGCCAGAGATTGCAGTCAGGATCAAGAGAGGCATCTGGCAAGTGGCGACAGGCATCCTGTCCGGAACGATCCGATCGGGTATTCACGACCAACCTTATGGTGACACGAGAACCATCGAACAGTACCGAGAGGTATTACAAGAATTACTGGAAACCTTTCCCCCGGCTTGGAGAGAGGAACGTGATTCTGAGCAAAGTCCGCCGCACTGAATAGTTACCTTTGCAGGCCCACATTAACGACATCAAAGAACAACCACTTTCACGTGAAGAGAAGGCTAGAAATGATGCTGAAGAGGCACACTTTTCTCAAGCACCCACTACATAAACAGGGGGAAAAGGAAAGGTCATCTGATAATGGTTTTATGTTCGCGGGCCAATGTGCTAGTGAAAGCGGTTGCTCAGCGCGAACATAACATAAAACGGCATTATCGGACCCGAACAAGGTGCTTGATATGGTAAAGCACCTGACAAACATGAAAGAATGAAATGCTCATAAGAGCATGTGGAGACTTTTCGGTTGACTGTTTAATTAGATATAGTATTTATCTAGCTACCCATCTTGAGCAGTTGATCTTCACTTGCGTCCGTGGGATCAGCTGTGAAGAGGGGCTTTCTTCTTCATAGGCAGAGCTAGAGCCATTACCATCTCTTGGATATCCTCACGGGCAAGACGACCAACTTCCTCATTTCTTACATCAATAGAAATAGAAAAGCCTTCTGATACGTTAGCTGACTGCCGGCCTCACGTCAGATTTGAGCCAAGGAGCACTCCCCATGAATAATTATTGTCATTCCTGCGGCCCGATTGATGGATTCGTGTATCCAGACCTAAAGAAGTTAAAAGACACAGCGGCAAAATCACATCTCAATCAATCTCCTCTCTCCTGTTCGATATGTGTCTGCGATTTATTGATCGAATGTCAAATAGAACGGGAAGGATCAGTATCTCTGCCAAATCTCACTCGCACTCAGCAAGTTGAGCCGGCAAGAGCGGCTGTTATACCAACTTTGGTTTATATCTGAGCTAGATGCTAAGGAGATAGCTGCTCTCTTCAGGACCGAAGTCAAGATAATCTACAGACGCAAGCAAACACTTGTTTGCAAACTCATGAGGCTCGTGCAGAACTTCCGAGGTCGCTAAAGAAAAATTTCGCTGGCGAAGGTGAATTTACCCGCGAAATGTCTCTATATACATGAAAGGTCAACAAACTGTCGGCGAGAGGTAGGTTACTCTTTGCTCGATCAGACAGTATGGAATTGCGACTGAGCGATGTTTCGCTCAGTAAGATGTGGTGTGCGCGGTTACCGGTTGACCGCCGAGTTAACGGGATTAGCGGCAGCGCGGAGGCTGCTGGTAATATCCCAAACCACGGATCATCATTCGCCTACCCATCGTATCGGGGAAAATCAGTGATCAATTCCCGAGCAGTTAGTATTTACTCCCATAACACATTCATTTGGGAAACCCGGCATGTCGCTGGCGATAACAGCCGCCGCAAGACATGCCATTGAAGAGGTAGTGAATGCGAAGACAACATCTCCCCATCCTGACGGTATCGGCCTTTGGCTTAATCGCTATCTCTATCATCCTGGCTGGAGCCTGGGAGATTCTTCCCGGAGCGCTCTCGCAAACCCCGGCTAACGCCACGCAAGAGCAAGTCTCGCCCGCCGAACTCGCGGGGGCCGTCGCAGAGCAGAGACTGGCCGCCGCACTGCTGACCCGCAGCGCCTCATTCGACGAAAGATTCAACAAATTGAGCGAGAGAGCGCTGAGGAAGGGAACCGTGCCGTTGATCCTCAGGGTGCGGGCCGCGTTTCAGCCCGAAGGCCAACTTTTGAATGCGGCACAACGATTGGCGCAGCGCAGCGTAATCCAAGAAGCGCAGGAGCGATTACTGGCCGAGCTAAGGTACGTGCCGTCATCGCTCAAGAGATATAAATATATTCCTTACCTTGCGGCGGTGGTCGATACCGCAGGCCTGGCACAGCTCCAATCATCGGGCAATGTGTTGGAAGTGATCGAGGACAGGTCGCTGAAATTGACCACGGGGGATAGCCTTCCGCTGGTGGGAGCGACAACGTCCTGGGCCGGCGGATATACGGGGAACAATAAGACTATCGCCATCCTCGACAGCGGTGTGGACAAGACACATCCGGATTTAACAGGCAAGGTCGTCTCCGAAGCATGTTACTCCACCGGCAATCTGACAGATTACGAATCCCTTTGCCCGGGCGGAGGTCCATCTTCCACAGCGGTAGGCTCCGGAATTCCGTGTACCGATGTGCCCGGCCTGGTGGGCGGCTGCTACCACGGAACCCATATCGCGGGAACGGCGGCAGGGCGAACGGGTGTCGCCATTAACGCGAACATCATCTCCATTCAGGTAATGTCACATGTTACCGATCAGTTTGAATGCGGCAACGAGAGTTGTCTGCGAGCGAAAACCTCCGACACTTTGCTTGCCCTGGAGCGCGTTTATGAACTGAGCAGCAACCCCACATACAATATCGCTGCGGTTAATATCAGTCTGGTGACCGACGCCCCCATGGAAAAATATAGTGACCACTGCGACGAGGTAGACAGCTCGCTTACGGCCATTATCAATCAGTTGAAGTCGGTGGGGATCGCCACGGTAGTCGCAGCCGGCAATTATGGCTTTACAGACGGTCTAAGTTTTCCCGCCTGTATCTCATCCGTCATCAACGTCGCCGCCACGGGGGACGGCAGCAGTTCAGGGACGACTACAGATAGGGTGATTCCCGATTCAAACAGTGCTGATTTTCTCAAGCTGCTTGCCCCCGGCGGCGCCATCACCGCGCCCATACCGGGCGGCGGATACGCTACCGGAGTGGGCACTTCGCAGGCGGCGGCTCACGTGTCGGGAGCCATGGCCTTACTAAGGCAAGAACTTCCCATCGGTGCTAATAATACTGTTTGGTTTGATGATGGCTTGCCTGCGGGCGCCACGCCGTGGCCTGCCGACACTGCGACTGGAGGCGTGGTTGAATCATGGAACTGGGTGACGGCAAATCCGGCGCCAAACTCCGGAACTCAGTCACATCAATCGTCCGTGGCGCCAGGGATACGACAGCATTACTTTATGGGCGCTACATCTAGGTTACAGGTAGGGACAGGAGAAATGCTCTATGCCTGGGTCTATCTTGATCCGGCAAGTATGCCTTCTGAAATAATGCTCCAATGGAATGACGGTGCGAGCTGGGAGCATCGAGCATATTGGGGGGCGAATATCATAGGTTGGGGTCAAGATGGAACACCAGCGCGGATAAATATGGGGAGGCTGCCGGAAGCTGGGAGATGGATCAAGTTGGTAGTTCCCGCTCATGCGGTTGGGTTGGAAGGTGTAGCAGTAAATGGAATGGCATTTTCACAATATGGAGGGCGAGTGACATGGGATCAGACGGGAAAAGCCTCCGCGTCAGTTGACGATTTACTGACTCTATTAAGAAGCACTGGCGTGCCAGTGACAGATACACGCCCTGACGCAAATAATCGCTCTGTGCCGCGGATCAGAATCGGCGCGGCCATGGGTATAAATCCGCCGGATGAAAGTTGGCTCGGAGCATATTTCAATAATCCCGATTTGACGGGAGAGCCGGTATTGGTAAGAAACGACGGCATGGGATTCATCGACCGTAATTTTGGTGAGGCGAGCCCCGCTCCCGGAATTGCTACAAACGACTACTCGATCCGCTGGACGCGCAACCTCACGGCAACCGCCGGGACCTATCGCTTCTCGCTCACCGGTACTAACAGGATGATGCTCTACATCGACGACGCCTTGCAGATCAATCAATTGGTGAATGGGACTGTGGCGACCAGCTATAACGTCGATGTGAACCTGTCGGCGGGCACTCATCGGATTAAGTTGGAATATTTCCAGACTGAGGGCGATGCGATGGTGCGCTTGAGATGGAAGTTATTCGATCCCACCTGTTCGCAGACGGTAGCGGCTGAGCGCTGGAAGGGCGAGTATTTCAACAATATAAATCTTGCCGGCAGCCCGGCGATGGTGAGCGATGAGGGCGTGGGGGATCTGGACAAGAGATTCGGGGTGGGCAGTCCCAACCCGGCCTGCGCTATGTTTGACGACCGATTCTCGGCGCGCTGGACGAGGTGGGTGGAGTTGGCCGCGGGACCGCATCGATTCTTCGTCGGAGGAGATGACGGAGTGCGGTTCTATCTAAACGGAACGCGATTGGTGGATAGGTGGGTGGATCAGGGGTATACGGTCTATACGACCGAGGTCAATATCCCCATCCAAGGCAATTACAAACTTGAACTGGAGTTTTATGATAACGGATTGGATGCCCGGGCCAGTGTTAGATGGGATTCGGTGAATCCGCCGGCAAACCTGATAGCCACCGCGGTGTCGGCCACACGGATCAACTTGAGCTGGATCGACGGCAATAGCATTGAGGATGGATTCAAAATAGAGCGGTGGAACGGCAGCAGTTTTGTCCAGCTTAACACGGTGGGCGCCAATGTTACGACGTATGCCGATTCGGGGCTTACCCCCTCAACCAACTACCGCTATCGTGTTAGGGCTTTTAACAGTATTGGGAACTCAGGTTATTCCAATGAAAGCAGCGCGACAACATTGCCACCGCCGACACCACCACATTCTTGCCCTCAATCCTGCACGAATCCCCCCCTTGAATGTTATGCTGGCAACTATGATCCTTGTAGGTATCCTGGCACTGGATGTCCGTCTGGCAGTTTCAACATTGGCAATGGTTGCTGTAGATATCCTTTCGGGTGCGCTTCTTCTTTAGAACGACGGCAAAACCGCAAAAAATAAGGCTTTTCCGCAAAATTGCCGCCCCATATAAGTTATTTTTTGGAGATATGACTATGAGGCAATAGCTAGACGTGAAAAATATGTGGCGTATTGGTTCTTCTACTCGGGATCCATTGTAAGGACTCGAAGCTAACAGATGAATACGGCAGCCGAAAGGTATTAAGCATGCTCATGGGAAAAATCTCTACATCGACGATCAATTGAAGATCATCAGTGGTTGCCAGCTGCAGGCACGCATACAGTAGCCAATGTTTCCTGGGCGCTCTGCCAGACCAGCATCATCGTCATATGTCCCGGCGCCTACTAGACGCCTAATCAGGGTGGGCTGGCTGTGAACTCTCAGTCGAACACGGGGCACGGAAGCACGGATACATTATCGACGGTCGATGTTCCTGGAGGATGGAATTCCGGATCTATTTCTGCCGCCAAGTCGGCTCGGTGGTCATCTTTTCAATCGGTTTCGGGCGTGATTAGTACCAGGCTGAAGTTCGATTGGTCGATTAGCGGTTACGCAAGCGCGCAAGACAGTGTCGGCGGGAGCGCCTAGTCTAATTGGGGTTAATATTGCCTTCTCTATTGTAGAGAGAACGATTTGGAGTAACACCATAACTTTGGTTGTCTCTTCCATCATCGAAGGAGTTAATCGTATGTTTCCTCGCGTGTGTGTCATTCTTTTCTCAGTTCTTAGGTTCACTTTTCATATCCCTCACATCGCTCTATCTATTATTCGTCCATTTCATTTTACTAGTTTTTCATTAATTACTCTTCTTGTCATTACCACCTTCATTGCCCCCAGAGTGAATGCGCAATCCGGGACAATCTATGATGGCTATACTCCTACCGGCGTGGCGCCGGGGTCTCCTACCGGATCGTATGCGGTCAGTGACCTGGAAGATATCAACCTGTTTAACGGCCATTTGAATTTGAACTTCCCATTGTTGAGAGTTGGCGGGCGTGGGGCGATTGGGCATACGGTCTTGTTGAATATTCAACCACTCCCGTGGCACATCAGGCCGGTCTTTTTTCTGCCAGGCAATGAACTTGATATAGCCAGTGACATTAGTTACGAACCCTTAGTTAAATATGGCCCAGGCGCTTTGCGCGTTCAACACGGGGTGGTTGGTGATCTATCCCCGTGCGATGGCACCCAATGGGTCTCAACCCTAGCCCGGCTAGTATTCTATACCTCGGATGGCACACAGCTCCGGCTTCATGACCAGGTATATCAAGGAAAAGCCGTAAGTCATCGCTGCTCGGATCATCCTGGCCCAAACCGTGGGAGAGTGTTCGTCAGCGCTGATGGCGGGTCTATGACATTCATATCCGATACCGACGTTATTGATCCGCCACCAGCTGTTAGTGGAATAGGCAACACTATATCGGGCAATCTGATGATGAAGGACGGCACTCTTTATCGTATCGATGTTGGTAATGTCAGTTTTATTCGCGATCGGAATGGCAATAAAATCAACTTCACGTATCAAGGTTCCCTTGGCCAGGTAACTTCGATCACCGATTCGCTAAACCGGCAGGTCACGATCTCTTATGCCGATCAGGGCGTACCATACGATACAATAACCTTTGATGGCTTTGGCGATGCTAACCGGGCAATTAAGGTCTGGTACAGTCCGTTGCAAGCAGTGCTTCGACCTGACTTCGCGATTAAAACGTATAAGCAACTGTTTCCAACACCGGACGCAAATTGGGGTGGACCCTATGACGGCAACGAAATTTTTAACCCAGGACGTGTTTCAAAAATTGAACTGCCCAACCAGAAAGCCTATGAGTTGTATTATAACTCTTATGGTGAACTCGCGCGCTTAATCCTGCCCACGGGAGGCGGCGTTGACTATGATTATGTGAATGGACACCGTGCCGGGCTCATGCTCAGTCGCCGGTTAAGCAAACGCACAAGCTATACAACCTTGACCTCCACAACCAATCCATCTAACCCGCCGCCAGGAACTGTGGAAGGCAAACAATTTTACAGTATGACCATCATTTCCCATGGTACGGGCGTTCCTGAAACTGTTGTTACAGTGGAGCACAAAGATGCCGGGAATCTTCTTTTGGCTCAAGAAAAACACTATTTCTATGCCTTTGCTACGGAGGAGGCTGGCGGGTGTCTACCTACTCTCTATTCACCCTGGTATTCAGGCCGAGAGTTCAAAACAGAAAGATACAGTGTCACCAATGGAGCTTTGGGAAGTGTGTTAAAGAGAATAGAGCATACGTGGTATCCAAATTTACCATCTATCCACTACGTTTGCCATCAGAATGTAAATGTAGACCCTGCCCCGAATCCGAGAATCATCCAGACCACTACTACCCTGTTGGACACCAACCAGGTGACCAGGCAGACTTTCACTCATGATCAATACAACAACGTGGTCGAAGTTGATGAATATGGTTACGGTAACGGTGCGCCTGGCCCATTGATTCGGCGCACATATACTTCATATCTCACGAACAATCCCTGGCAGAATAACGTGAATTATGCAACCGATCCCAATATTCACATCAGGGACCTCCCGACCCAGATTTCTATCTTCGATAACAATGACACTGAATTCTCGAGAATGTCTTTTTACTATGATGTATATAGTCAAGCTCCACTCCAAGATTGCCCAAACATTGTTCAGCATGATGGTGGGTTTAATACCGAATATGGCCCGCGCGGCAATCTGGTCAAGACAACCAAGGTAACCGATTTTGATCAAGCCGCAAATAATATTGACAATTACTTCCATTATGACATCGCCGGCAATGTAGTTAAGACGATTGATGGGCGAGGATTCCCAATAGATTACGAATTCACTGACCGCTTCGGCTCGCCGGATGACGACGCACAGGAGAACACGCCGCCCACCCAACTGAATGAGCAAATGACCTATGCGTTTCCCACTAAAGTCACCAACGCGCTCGAGCATACGACATATGCCCAATACGATTATTACATCGGCAAGCCCGTTAATGTGGAAGACACCAATGGGGTCGTCAGCAGCATTGCTTACAATGATACTCTCGACCGCCCGACCCTGAACATTCAGGCGAGATATATTGTAGGCAGCATACCAGCTATGAGAAGGCAGGCGGCTTTCACCTATGACGATGTGAATCGCGTGATCTCGACGACCATTGACCGTGCCAAATTCAACGACGATACCCCCTTGACCAGCAAATCTTATTACGTCGGCCTCGGCAGAAACTGGCGCAGTGCAGCATATGAAGGCTCCACCTGGGCAATCACAGACAAGCAGGCGGCTTCCCGTCTTCCCCACTACCGGGACAAACGGGGCACAGTTCTTTACCTTCCTGATACTATTTACTTATATACATCATCATGGTCAGAGGCAGACAAGGCCACGGAGAGAAGAGCAAACATTGACAGGTTTCTGGAAAGGCCACGTTATGCAGGGGGGACATATAGCCTTACGCCAAACAGGCAGGGAGGAAAGAGCTTTAGACGTGGTGCTCGTAGATTTTAAGGGGAGGGTATTTATGAAAAGGTTTCTTTCTTTCTTCACCGTTTTCTTCATTGTGATTGTTGTAGTTGTGTCAGCCCAGACTAGACAGCCCATTAAACATTCATCTGAAATCCGCCTGTCTAGTGATAAGCCGAGTGTTTACATCTCCTATGTGCGGTCTGGGAAGCGTGAGCCTCTTAGGGCAGATGAAAGTGATGAAGGGATATGGCTACGACTTCACAACAATACGAAATGGACAATCATTTTCCCGGCTTTTGATGTTCCAGAAACACATGGAGACGTTGGGATGTTCTACATCCTCGAATCGGTCTCAGCAGGAATCACTGATATACCCAAGGGAAATGAGATAAGAGGTGCACATTCTACAGATGAGTTGGGGCCTGGAGAATCAATTGTGTTCAGTGTACCTCGCGAGCATCTTCCCAAGAAGGCTGTGTTGCGGGTGAGTTTCAGCTACGAGTGGGAAGATCGGGCTGATGTTTTTGCGGGTAGAGAGGTCGAACACATCGCCTCCTTTTATGCGTCAAAGCTCCCAGGGCTGAAGCAGTGATAATTAAAGCAAATGGGGAGTCGGAGGTCGGCTGATAACGCGTGTTATCATCTGCCCGGCTTCCATTGTCCACCCCCCTCGCGCAGCGGCTGCGGTCGCGGCTCGCGCGCTCCCTTCGCCGAACATCCCCGCATATGGGCTCCAGGCGGCGAGAATTTTACGGCTGGGCTTTCGGCTACGGCTGCAGTCCGAGCAGTTCATCGGTGGTCATTCCAAAGCCAATGAATTTAGCCGTGCGTTTTAACAGTTTTAACGCACGGAAAGCCAGTAAAACGCTCCGCGTCGTGGTGCACATTACCAACAACACAACAAGCAATGTAGTCAACGTCAGGTCGAAGGAGAACGGCTCGAATCAAACAAGCCTGGTCATTACGCCATAAATAGGCTGAGCATGGTGATCTCACCAGAGCAAGACCTACCGGTTAAGATTGAGCAAGTCCTGCCGCGCACCGAGAGGGACACCTTTCAAATGAAATGATCCTTATAGTTTATTATAGTATTTGACGATATTTATAGCCCCGCGCGTTATCCTTTAGTCGATTTGCGGCGGATCAACGACTCATAGTATTTTAAGGCAACATTTGGATTGACCGTAAACGCCGTTTCAATCCCAACTGCGTTATTATTCAAGCTTTCGGACCCGTTCCTGAAAGACCGAGCATTTCATTATGACCGGCATGGTCAGCCACGCGTTTGAGCTGGCGGTCGAAGTCAAATAACTGTATTGGAGGCTCGTTCGATGAAGCATATAGCTTACCTGTTTGCGTCGCTCCTGCTCATTGCGGGTATCGTCAACGCTCAGAACTGGCCGCAGTTTCGCGGGCCGAACGTTCAAGGACATTCATCCGAAACCGGCCTTCCGCTTAAATGGAGCGCCACCGAGAACATCGCATGGAAGACTGAACTGCCTGGAGAATCCTGGTCTTCTCCCATCGTCTGGGGCGACCGAGTATTTGTAACCACCACGACCGAGGGCGGCGTCAGTTGCCGAGTCATGGCCATCGATCGAAATGGGGGCGCGATCCTCTGGAATAAGGAAGTCTTCAAACAGGCCATTCGGCGTAAAGAGGGCCGTAACAGTTACGCTACGCCTACCCCCGCGACAGACGGCAAGTTTATCTACACCTGTTTTGGTGATGGCAGTTTCGCGGCGCTCGATTTCGATGGCCGCATTGTCTGGATTAATCGTGATTACCAATTTTACGGTCAACATGGCCTGGGGACATCGCTTCTCCTGCATGACGGGCTTGTCATTATGGCGCGCGATGGCAGCAGTGACGGTCAGGACAAAAAAATCGGCTGGCAAATCCCCTGGGACAAATCCTACATTGTCGCGCTCGATGGAAAAACAGGTAAGGAGAGATGGAAGGCCATGCGTGGTCTTTCCAGAATTTCTCATGGCACGCCAGCGATCTGGAAAGCGCCGGATGGACGCGCGCAGGTCATCAGCGAAGCGGGAGATGTATTGCAAAGCTTCGATCTCAAAACCGGCAAGCGATTGTGGAGCAGCGAAGTGATTGGCGAGGGAAAAACTCCATCAGTTGTACTCGGCGATGGGCTTGCCTTCACTTCCGGTGGTTGGGGAGGCAAAGAAAGCATAAAGGCCTTCCGGTTGAGTGGATCGGGCGACCTCAAGGAGTCGAACCTCGTCTGGGAACAGCGTAAGGGGATGCCTAAAGTTCCATCCATGATTTATGTGAAACCTCATCTGTTCGCCATCACCGACGGCGGCATCGCCACGTGTATGAAAGCGGACACTGGAGAATTGGTCTGGCAACAGCGCCTGGCTGGCAAATTCTCCGCGTCGCCGGTGGCGGCTGAGGGGCGTGTCTATTTTGTAGGCGACGACGGCGAGACAACTGTTATTGAGGCCGGTCCTGAGTTCAAAATGCTGGCGAAGAATCCCCTCGAAGCGAATGTCCAGGCTTCACCAGCCATCTCGCATGGGAGGATCTACATTCGCACCGAGAGACATCTATTCGCTATCGGCCGGAAATAAGACCGAATCTTACGAATAAATGGTTATTGAATGGTTATTGATTGTAAAGCGCAGCCTTTTGAGTTTAGGCGCTAGCGGCAAATCTTCGTATGGGTGCTTCGCCAACTCTATTGAGATATTATCACCGCTATCGGCGAGAGCCGGCGTTAGAAATGAAGTAAGAACCTAATTGTTCAGGTAAGAACTTAATTGTCTGTGAATAACTATGAAAGCCATTGCGCTGGTCGACGCCAATAATTTTTACTGCTCCTGCGAACGCGCCTTCAATCCGAAGCTGTGGGGCAAGCCGGTCGTCGTCTTGAGCAATAACGACGGATGTATCGTCTCACGAAGCAATGAATCGAAAGCGCTCGGGATACGGATGGGAGTGCCTGTCTTCCAGGCCGAAGAGCTCATCCGCAAGCACGGCGTATTCGTTTTTTCTTCGAACTACGAGTTATACGGTGACCTTTCCCATCGAATGATGGACCTACTGGAGGATGCCTCACCCGAAGTCGAACGTTACTCTATCGACGAGGCTTTTATCGGGCTGGAAGCGCGCGATTATCGGGAACTGAGTGAGATCGGACGCGAGATTCGTCATCAGGTCAAACGGCAACTGGGTATTCCTGTATCCGTCGGCATCGCGGAGACCAAGTCGCTCGCAAAGATTGCGGCGCACCATGCCAAGACGCGCGTTGAACTCAACGGTCTATTCAATCTCGCCGGCACACCCTCTTTGTGCGAAGCGGCGCTCAGGCGGACGCCCATCGCAGAGGTTTGGGGGATAGGGCGGCACTGGTGCGAGCTGTTGGCTAAACACAAATTCGAAACGGCGCACGATCTGACTCGCGCGGATGATCATTGGGTGCGGGCGAATCTGAACCTCACCGGGCTTCGCCTGATTCATGAGCTGCGCGGAATCCCCTGCCTGGAGGTCGAAGACAATCCGCCGCCGAAAAGATGCATAGCTTCGACGCGATCCTTTGGCGATGCGGTCGGATCGAAGGATGATATCAAGGCCGCGTTGGGCCTGTTCGTCACACGCGCGGGCGAAAAATTGCGTCAAGAGGGCCTCGCCGCCGGCGCGATCACAGTCTTTATCAAAACGAATAGCTACAGCCGAACGAATAGACCCTATTCCGATTCGACGACGCTGGCGCTTGCGCCGATGTCGAACGTGACGACGGAACTGCAGGAAGTCGCTTTCCTAGGCCTCGATAAAATCTTCGTGGACGGGCTGTTGTACAAGAAGGCCGGCGTATATCTGAGCGATCTGCGCCCGGCGGATAATCTGCCGCAACGGTTGTGGGAGAACGATGGGCACGAACGAATGCTTAGTTTGATGAGCCAGATTGACCGCGTCAATCAACGCTTCGGGCGCGAGACTATCAGATGCGGCGTCTTTAAATCAGACGGGAAATGGCAGACAAAACTATCGCACCGCTCACCGCGATATACCACCCGGTGGGATGAGCTTCTTCACATCGAGGCGAAGTGATATTACCTTCGACGCGCCGCCGAGCTGCGGTGTCGGTCAGCATTCCCTTGTAACCAGCCGATGAACGGCTGCGTCTTTATTGTCAGCCAATCTGTCAGTATTACATTTCAAGCCCTTTCGAGGAGAGAACCCATGAAACGATGTTATGCATTTGCAATGTTGTTCACCTGCTGTCTAGCGTTCGCCGGATTCAGCCGCGAGGTGAAACTGGTGCGATATCCCGATTACCACCAGGGCCGCATTGTCTTCACCTATTTGGGGGACATCTGGACCGCGGACGAAAACGGGCAGAACATCCATCGAGTCACCGTTCATCGCGCCCGCGACCTTTATCCGCGTTTCTCGCCCGATGGCAGATGGATCTCATTTTCGTCAGACCGCAACGGCAATCTGGACGTCTACATCGTGCCGGCCGAAGGTGGGGCGGCTAAACAATTGACATTCCATTCCGCAGACGACACGGTTCAGGGCTGGGCGCCGGATGGCCGCACAGTCCTTTTCGCCAGTCAGCGCGGTGAAGATTTCATGGGGAAGCTCTATACGGTCGACGTAGACGATCGGAAGGAACGAAACGCCGGTTCTGATATGGGTGTTTATGCGACCTTTTCGCCCGACGGAAAGAAGCTGGCCATCAACCGCAAATCGCAATCCTACTGGCGCAAATATTACCGCGGCGCTTATCAGACAGACGTGACGGTGATGGACATCGCGGCGAGGAAGTTCACCGAACTGACCGATTTCGATGGTATGGACTCGTGGCCTATGTGGAGCCGGGACGGGCACATCTACTTCGTCAGCGACCGTGAGGGCAATGGCCTGACCAATATCTGGCGCGTGAGCGAAAAAGGCGGCAAAGCGGAGCGCGTAACATCGTTCGCCGCCGGCGATGTACGCTGGCCGGCGATGAGCGACGACGGCAGGGTGATAGTCTTCGAACACGACTTCGAAGTCTGGAAACTGGATGTTGCCAGCCGCAAGGCCGCTCCGATCAAACTCGAGATCGCTGCCGAGACGCAAGAAAATATGGTAGAGGTGGCCGACTTCAACTCGCAGCTGGATGATTACGACCTCGCGCCTTCAGGCCGCCGCATTGTTCTATCCGTTCACGGAGAGCTCTTCACGGCGCCAACCGATGAAGGAGATCTGCGCCAGATCACCGATAGCCCCTGGCGGGACAAAGAGCCAAAATATTCGCCCGACGGCAAATGGATCGCTTTCATCTCCGACCGCAGCGGGCGCGAAGAGATTTATATCATCTCATACGATGGCGCGGGCGAGCCGCAGAAGGTCACAGACCTCGACGCGCTCAAATCGAGCTTTTCGTGGTCGCCCAACTCCAAAGAGATCGCCTTCACCGCGTCCGACAGCAAACTGCGCAAATTCTCGCTGGAGGGCAAGCAGACAGCTGAGCTGTCATCGTCCCGCTACGGCAATATCAGCGCGCCGGTCTGGTCGCCTGATAGCAAATGGCTCGCCTTCTCGAAGGCCGACGCGACGCGCAATGCCGATGTTTACCTGATCCCATCGGCCGGCGGTGAGGAAGGCAAGGTGACCTTCGATTCATATAACGACGTCAATCCGCGTTTCAGCCCGGACGGACGCAAACTCTTCTTCATACGCAACGAAGGCGGCGGGGGTGGCGGGGGTGGCGGGGGCGGTCAGAATTCGGCCCAGATTTACTCCGTTGTGCTCGAACGCGAAGACCGCGATCCGAATGACCCGGAGATGCGCGCCGAACAGCCCGTCGCGTCCGACCAGGAGGGCGGCCCACGCCGCGCGGCTTCTCAGCAGCGGAACGAGCCCCAACGCGAGATCAACATTGACTGGGCCGGACTCAAGCGCCGTACGCGCCAACTTACGCGCATGCCTTCGTCAGTCTTCAACTACGCCATCACGCCGGACAGCCGCACCATCGTCTTTGTGACCAGCGAACTTGCCGATTTACGCAACACGCCGGTCGTCTACTCGATTCAGGAGGACGGGCGCAGGCTCAATCGCATCACAGCGGGGCAGGGCAGCGGCGACGATGATGATGGTGAACGCCCCGGTCGAGGCGGATTTGGCGGCGGCATCGGTGAGCTGACAATCACGCGCGATGGCCGCTCGCTCTTCTTCCGCGAAGGCCAATCGGTCTACTCGATTTCGCTCTCTCCAGGGGGCGCCGGCGCGGGCAGCAGAAGCGGAGTTGGCGGTTCTGGCGGAGAACAGGGACGGCGCCGTCGCGTCAGCTTCATCGCAAAAGTCCGCATCGACAAGCAAGCCGAATGGGCGGAAATGTTCGACGACGCCTGGCGCACCATGAAATACCGTTTCTACGACCCGCAGATGCACGGGCATAACTGGGACGCGGCCCGCGCCAAATATCAGCCGCTGGTGGCAGATGTAGGCGATCGCCAGGAGCTGCTCAACGTCGTCAATGAGATGATCGGCGAGTTGAATGCCTCACATACCGGAGCCGCGGTCGGCGCCCGGGGACGTGCGGGATCGGTGGCAACCGGCCATCTCGGCCTTGAGCTTGAATCCGACGAGCAGGCGGGCCGCTACCGCGTGACGCACATTTACGAAGACGGCCCATCCGACAAAGATTGGGTGAAGGTCAGCGTGGGCGATTATCTGCTGGCAATCAACGGGCGCGCCGTCAAAGCGGGTGATAATTATTGGCCCTTGCTCAATAGCAACAATCGGCTCAACCGCAAACTCGAAATTGCGTTCAACAATAAAGCATCGGAAGACGGCGCGTGGCGGACGCGTATTGAGCCGATTTCGGGGCAAGCCTACAACCAGCTTCGCTATGAACGCTGGGTCAAACAGAGGCGCGAGACGGTCGAGAAACTCACGAACGGGCGAATCGGCTACTTGCACATTCAGGCTATGAACCAGCCCAGCCTGCGCAGATTCGAGAAGGATATCCGCGAAAACCGCAACAAAGAAGCGCTGATCATCGACCAGCGCTGGAATGGCGGAGGCAACATCGAGCAGGAACTGCTCGCCATCCTCGTCCAACGCCAGTACCAGGTCTGGCAGCCGCGCGGTACCGAACCTTCAGGCCGCCCCTTCGCCGGGTTCTTCGGCCCCAAGCTGGTATTGCAGAACTGGCGATCTGCATCCAACGCAGAAATGTTCCCCGCCGGCTTCCGGGCTTTGGGCCTGGGTAAGACTATCGGCACACCGACTATGGGCGCGGTGATCGGCACAGGCAGTTACTCCTTGATCGACGGTTCGACGGTGCGCACGCCGGGCGTGGGTGTTTATCTGGCCGATCCCAAACGGACCAACATGGAGAATTACGGCGTGCAACCCGACCTCCTGATCGAAAACACGCCGGAGGATAACCTGGCAGGACGCGATCGACAGCTCGAGACCGCCGTTCAGGAGCTGTTGAAGCAGATCGGGCAGAAGGGCGCCGTAGTGAAAAAAGAGTAGTCGCAAGCTGGCGAGTTTGATATTAATCACGGAAACAGACGGATCGTCCGCGGCCGTCCCGATTTTGGTCATTTGAATAGGCCCTATTGCCGCAACCTAACGCCGGGTAGACTGTTGATGCGCGTGAGTAGCTCCTGGTTGATGATCTTCCTTCGCGCGATCGTATAACTGGCGGTATAGAGCCGTATCCTCATTGTCAACAAATTCTCAGTGTTGAACCCCGGTCGACCGTCTGCACTCGCATGTAGCTCTTGATCAACAGACCCGCGCCGGTCAGCAGCGCCAGCGCGCCCTGGCGCTTTGAAACGCAACGCCGCGACCGCCTTCTTTCAGGCTCTCGTTGAGATCGATTCGTGAGGCTTGTAGCGCGGGGATGATGCCGGCAGCGACACGGAACATTATCCGGAGGTTCTGGATAATGTTCCATTGACCTCATTACCCGACTTCACCAAAAGCGCCTCAGAATCCAATGTCGGCCTTTAGCTCGCGCAGCAAGCGCTGGTCAGGCTGGTCCCTGTTCCACCATAAATCGATAGAGGACCAGCTGTAGGTGCCCTAAGGCTCATATTCGTACTCCTCGTTCTCTTCAGTGTTCTCGGTCCTCCTTATCGTCCTCCTTATCCGCGCGGTGGAACCGCTGCAAGAAGTTTAGATTGATGTAGTTGGCGATCGCTTCGCCCTCGGCATCGCTGATCTCGACTGTACTCGGGTAGTGCATGCCGCCCCATACCCGGGCGTTGTTACCGTCCGAACGCGCTTGTGCGATGCTGGTGTATCTGCGGTCCGGCAGATCGATCGTCGTCAGCGTAAATGTCTGGTGTCGTCGTCGAAAGTAACTGAGGAGAATGGTGGCAGCCGCACCGTTGAGGCTTGGGTGCCCAGCCGGGTATTCCGGATGCGACGGCGTGTTGATGAGTGGCTGCCAGTCCGGATCAGGATCGGTGTCAGGATTGCCGTCGGTTCCCGCTAATGGGATCGAGGTCACCGGCCGCCAGGTCACTTCGAACGGGGAGGAGCCGTAGAATCGTTTGGCGCTCCAGGTCGTGATCGCCGTGTCGGCCATCGCGATGTTAAGGACCGCGAGAAGCCGATTGCTGTCGGACATTGACAGGTGGTTAGCGCACGCCATCTGATTCGCTGCCTGATTCCAGTGGATGCTGGCGTTGCCCTCCCAGAACGGAGCGAGCGCCGTCTGGTCCGGAGTGCGAATCGATTCGGTCTTGCGACCGAGCGCCTTGACCGCGTTGAAATCCTCGGTGTAGGTGGCGCTGATCAGACTTCGCGGTGGTCCTGGCCGGAATTGGGTGTTGTTGTTTAGGACGAACATCGAGGTGAATGCCAACCCCTGGGTGCTCATAGCCATGAATGATGGAGGTGTCGGCCGCCACTGACCCACGGCGGTCCCGCCAATGAATGCAGGGTAGCTCGTGTCGAACCCATCGGTCGCGCGCCAGACGAGCACGGCCTGCGCTACCTCGGTTCCCCAGGCGATGCCGCGCTCGATACGGCTCTTGCACGAGCGTTGTCCTCTGCGCGATCGATGGCCGTCATCGCAATTATCGCTCAGCGCCGCCAGCGAAGCCGCATAGCTCTCATCGAGCGCCGCCTGTTGTAATGGGAACAGGCCGACCAGCGCAGTGTAGGCCGCAGCGATGACCGCCGCTCGGCGCGACGCCCGGTGGGGAGCCTCATCGTGAACGAAAATTGGTCTGTAGCGCTGTTCGATGCCGTTGTACGCATCGAAGATTGCCGTGTGAACGATTGCCCCGAGCCGCTGGCTGGCGGAGTTGGCCGTCTTCGTCGCAATGAGCGTCTTGATGAATATCTGATTCCACTCCAGCACCTGGTCGGGGTTCTCATCGGTAGAACTGCTGACTTTGCCGGCCGGTTCACCGTCTTGATCACCGAGTGCCATGCAAGCGCGGGGCAGCCGGGGCAGCACGGAGAGAACCGGCGACCGTTCCTTGAAGCTTGAGTTGACGTTGGGTCCCAGGTTCATCGGCGGGCCCCCGATGGTCATAACGACAGCTACGCCGTGGGACCTAGATGTCTTGACCGCCGAATCCCCCGGGGCGGAGGCAACATAGAGGCTAAGGCTATTCTTGGACATGTCCGGCGAAAACTCCTCGAATTCAGAATTGACCATCAGGCCCAGCTTGACCGGGATGGACGAGTCCGAGATGTTTTTTGCACCTGCGACGGGATAGTAGACCACAAGAGCAGCTATCCAGACGAGGATAGCGGCCCAGATGAGTCTCACACTGCGGCTGTTACGTTTCATCATTTTTTCCTTTCAATTGATTGCATTGCAAACTCGATCTAGAGATGGACACTATTGATTCATGGTAGAGTTCCTCCTTAACAAAATATCGCCGATCGGTGGTCCGTCCTCACTTTGGCCTTTCTTCCGCTCTGAGCTTGCCGTGATGAAGACCAGGTAACCCCACCCGGCTCGAAAAGAGGAAATGGCTCCTGATGCTCCTTTAGTTAGAGGAAGGAGCGATCTGGAGCATTTCTGCATTGGGGGACTCTCCCCGCTGCGTCATCGCAAGCATTGGGTTATCGAACCAATGGTTAATGCTTACCTCCCTATCACCCCGTAAGCCGAGTTAATCGAATAATCCAACGCCTGGAAAAATAGAGCCTGGCGATCTGGTTTGGCTGATCTCTTCTTTCCCGCACCTACATAAGGCGAAAATCGCAGCCAAAAACTGCCACGCTCGACAAAATAATTCGACGGCCTCATCGGGTCCCGTGTTTTAGGTTGAAACGTCCGACGTCTGTTAAGTGCCGAGAGTTGTGGAGTCGCGAGCGCTTGGCAATACTCGCATACAAAATCAGAAACCGAATCCGTTGATAGCTGATGATCTCTGGATTTGAGGCCGACTTGACCGCGCCGAATACTACTCCCTCAGCAGGAGTTTGGCGTGACCTTGATCACGAATGTTACGCCGAACCCACCGCGCCGGTCTCACACCGTCCAGGACCGCGCTGTTCCCAGCACCGGCACGACGAGGGTGACGCGCTTGGTGCGCCCGGAATCAGCGTTGCGACGATGTTCTCGTTGGTGTCGCCGCAGATCCGAAGAGCCTTCGTCGCTTGACGAGCAACGGTCGTGCGCGCGGAGCTCGTGAAGTCGCTGCGGAACACCACGAACGGTACGTCTCGCGGTGCATCCGTTCCCGGCGTTGCTGAGATCTCCACCAGGTGGCACCGCGCCGCGCCGCGTGCGCATGGGGTGCCGGGAATGTGGGATGTGTTTGTCCCGGTGTCCGTTTTGACCCATGTTCCCAGCAGGCGACCGGAAGCCACGAAGGTCGAATCCAGGTCGCGGGAGAGTTGTAAGAGCCGGCGCCCCCAATCGGCGCCGAATCGATAGCGTTACATTTTTTCTCCTACTATACCTAAACACCTAGTTAGGCTTTCTGCCGAGGAAAGACTGAGGACGCCGCTTGTAGTACTGCAATAAGACGAATAGCAGGCTCTCACCTGTGTAACTGAGCTTCGTCTTCTCACTTCGATAAGAACGAATCGTTGTCATGGTCCCTATAAGCATCAGCTCCTCTATGCCGGTTACTTACGACAGACCTGGATGGTTGGATTTTCCAACATCAGACTACTAGATCCATGGCGACGCGCTGGATTGTGCCATCTAAGCGCATGAGTTTAGAATGCACGCGGCTCCGGCTTTTGTGCCAGGTTCTCAGTTGTTTTGCACTTTGCCGCTCAAGAATTACCTGAACAACAATTCTAAGTCCTTCGGATTCTCGGAAGAAATTCGGGAGTATTTCGGAAGGAGATAGGGAGGGATGGTTATGCCACAGCCAGATAAGCATTTATATGAATTCGGCCCTTTCCGTTTTTACCCGACCGAGCGATCCCTATTGCGTGAGGGCGAGGTTGTTCCGCTACCGCCTAAGGTCTTCGACATCCTCCTATTCTTAGTCCAGAACCACGGCCACCTGCTTCAGAAAGACACAATAATCAAGACGATCTGGCCAGAGTCCTTCGTCGAGGAGGGCAACCTCACCCGCTACATCTCCACACTGAGGCAAGTACTAGGCGAGGGCAAGAACGGACAAACATACATCGAAACCGTACCGCGGATCGGCTATCGGTTTGTGGCGGAGGTGCGGGAGGTTGGAAGCAAAGGCCTCGACCCGGCAGCGCATTCCCGTGTCGCCGTTGAAGAAAAGAGAGAAGGCGACCAGGCGGCTGACAGCGACTTGACCAAGGAGGCTTACGCCCCGAGCATATGGTCTAAAGGCAAGTTGGCTGCGCCACGGGTCCGGCTGTGGGCGCTTGCCGCCAGTGTGGTTTTCCTTCTGGCCTTTGGCTGGATAGGGTTAGACAGATGGAAGCCTGAGACATCCGTGACGCCAAAACCCGCGACGATCGCGGTGATTCCGTTCGAGAATCTCAGCGCTGAGCCGGAGAGCGAGTATTTCGTCGATGGCCTGACGGATGAGATTATCCGCAACCTCTCGCTGATCGAGGGCCTGGAAGTGAGGTCGCGGACATCATCGTTCGCTTTCAAGGACAAGCCACGCAACATCCGAGAAGTCGGCGAGCAACTGAAGGTGGACTGGGTGGTGGAGGGTTCGGTTCTGCGGTCGGCCGGTAATCTGCGCGTCAACGCCCAGCTCGTCAGGGTGGCAGACGACTTTCCACTGTGGAGCGACCGTTTCGACCGCGATCTGAAGGACGTCTTCGCCATCCTGGACGAGATTTCGCATGGCATCGTGAATAATCTGCGGCTGAAACTCGGCCGCGGCCGGAGGCGCTACGAAACCAGCGTCGAAGCCTACAGTCTGTACCTCCATGCACGCGCTCTACCGTTCCTTGCAGACCCCGGTTTGGGAGAAACTATCGAACGTTTCAAACGAGTGATTGCCAAAGATCCGTCTTTTGCGCCTGCATATGCAGGTCTCGCATCGGCTTATGCATGGCGATCCGTTCAGTTCCCCCTGGATCATCCCACTGACGAGTTGGCGAAAATGCGAGCCGCGGCGGAGAAGGCCATCCAGTTGGACCCCCTGCTCGCTGAAGCGCATGAGGCGCTCGGCCTGGCCTACGCTCGCGAAGCTCAATGGGGGCAGGCGGAAAAAAGCTTCCGCCATGCCATCGAGCTCAACCCCAATCGCTCAGAGACGTACTTTCACTTCGACAGATGGGTGTTGTCGGTACTCGGCCGTCTTGATGAGGCGCTTCAGCAATTGCGTGTCGCGGAGAAAGCTGACCCACTCTCAGCCCAGGTTCAGCTATCGCTGGCTGAATTGCTTATTTCGACAGGCCGATATGATGAGGCAGTCGGTTATTGCCAGAAGCTCCCTGCGCACGACTTATTCAAAGATCAATTTCTGGCTCGCGCCCGGCTAGGCCAGGGGAGAATCGACGAGGCAGTCCAGCTCCTGGCCAATGACCGAACTCTATCTACTAATCCGCAAACTCGTGGTTTTCTCGGTTACGCCTATGCGCGGTCGGGCCGCCATGAGGAAGCCGAGAAGATGGCGGCTGCTTCCCGCTACCCCAACGAACAAGCCCTGATCTTCGCTGGTCTCGGCGATAAAGATCGTACATTTGAAGCTCTCGATCGCATGGCCGCTCTAGGTTCCATCCGGATAGGTACGTACCTCAATGGTCCAGAACTGGCTTTGGTACGTGGAGACCCGCGCCTGGCAGCTTTGCGCAAGAAGGTTGGCTTGCCCGAGTAATATCTTCAAATGCTCACGCGTATGGCCAGTTGAAATGCGCGCGACCCGCCCGAACCGAGCACTCGCGTCGCCCGGATAGTGGGTTGCCCGAATGCGGCGATGTTAGTGAGATTACCGCTGTGGCCAGACAGATTCTCGGCATTATACAGGTTGAATACCTCGCCTATGAGCCGTTGGCGCGCCAGAAGACAATCAAAGGAGTGGTTCTCAGCACAGATGGCAACCCCTGGCCGGCGTTCTGGTGAATCATGGCCAACCGAACGAGTTCATGACGAGCAACGTGAAGACTGATGAATACGGGCGTTTTTCGTTCAAGGCTTACGAAGGCGTGAAGTATTCGGTCAGAGTGATAATTGACCTGAGAGACAGCGAATACGCCTACTTCAACTGGGCTGACATGCCAGCGGATGCTGAGAAAGCGCCACTGAAAATAGTGATTGATCCGAATCGTCCCGAAAGCAAGGTGAAACTGAAGTAACCATATTTGTATATGGTAAACTCGTTCTTGAAGTTACTGTCAGTAGGACTGGCCGACCAACCTTCAAGCGATTGAGGTGAAGCGGAGTTTCAATCTTAATGCGTAATATATGAGACCAATAAAATTTAGGGTTTGGCACAAACCTGAACAGAAAATGCACCATTACCTGAAAGCAAAGTTTGGCAAAGCAACCAATATCACGCTGGAAGGGAAATTTAAGGACGTAGACCACGTCACGACCAAAACCGTGCCGGTTGATGACCTTGAAATAATGCAGTTCACGGGTCTCGTGGATAAAAATGGTAAAGAGATATTCGAGGGGGATGTTGTTAAGCTATTCAGAAATAAAACTGTATCGCAAGTTTACTTTATGGACGGAAGTTTTCTGATAGATGAACCCGAAAAAAAGACCTTACTATTTTCCATCTTGTGTGAAGTCATTGGCAACATCCACGAGCATCCAGAGATACTAAAGCAGTAATTTACGACGGCGGGGAGCCAGGCGCGCAGCTCTCCTCCTGGTCGTTCGTCGAGAATCTGAAGCGGTATGCCAGGGAGGCGGGGATCGGCGAGATTAAAGGGAAGGCCGATGCTTGATTGCGATTATTGACCGCGAAGCGGGAGGCTCGGCCCCCTGTAACGGCTTGTCGCAAACCTTTCCCGGTGGATGTAGGCATCTATGTCTGAGCCCCGAAAGCGCTGATGTCCGTCTACTTCGGTCGATTCAATCGATCCACGATGCGCCAGGCGACGCGCTTCTTCAACAGATATCTGCGCGCGGGCCGCGAATTGTCTAAGAGTGAGAAGTCTATCCATGTCGCAAGTGTACCATTTCTTTACCAACCTCGTGCCTGCGCAGATACGGTTTGATCATTCTTATACCTGTGAGCATTAAAGAGCGCCGCACTTCCCCGCCCATGTACCTATTTAGGGGGGGCCGGAAATGGGAAACCGGTACCGATGTACCCTTTATCGCTCAGCCTAATGTGCCGGCCGTGCCTGAGTAGATTCGAGTCAGATCAAACAATTATGTCGGTTTTACCCACAAGAAGGCAGGTTTCAATCCGCGGTGCGGCGCGCTAAGCGGCCAGTTGGGCTTTCCCTACTACAGCTTCTTCGAGGCGATTGGATCACTCATCGAACTCCTGGGCTACATGCTCACGATCGGCAGACTGGCCCTGGGACTGACTTCATTCCTGGTGGCGACGCGCTTTTGTCTTTGATCTAGTTGGCCGTTTTGCCCGCCGTTTACCGAGCAACGCGTCTCTTGCCACAAGACAGCCCTGACTCCCCGGCTCAAACTCTCTGCAGAGCTTCGGCCTTACAGCGTAGATCGAGCAAGAGCATTTTTCGCCGATCGTCCCTTTGAGCGCTTTGCATTGCCATCGCCCGGTCACCCGCTTGCCCCTTAACCAGGACTCTTGCAGTGTGACCTTAGAATCGCAGAGCCTCACGATGTCGATGACGACCAGCTTTGTCGGAATCTTTGACACGTCTTTATTAGCGATCAAGAGACCCTTGCCGCGTATGCCCGGCAGTTCAAGGTCGCTCAGATCCTCATCGAAAAAGTGAGAGCAGCACGCGCCGCAGGATTGACAGTCGTATTCGTTCGCAAGGGCTGTTTCTGTGTTCTTTTTCATCTTAGGTTCTTAAGTTTGTTTCTAGTTTCTCTTCAACATATCAATACTGCTTCTTCGCCATTGACATCTAGCTCGTTTAGAACAATCTTCTGCTCAGGGCGCTCACTCTGTCCATCAGTCTCCCCTAATCTGAGGAGGTTGGACTGCTTTTCTTAACAACCCACGTCGTCATACATCTGAGGTTTTCCACATTTGTCGTCTTTAGCGGATCCACCCTATTGGCCCCTAGCCTTTCAGCTGTTGCTGCGAGCATCTCCTCATCCACCAGGAATCGCTCGGTTCCATCTGGTAACAAGAAATATCCCTTTTTTTTTGGTTCGATTAGCTTCTCGATCCCGATAGAGCTTGCCATCCTTGCAAACAATATCCCATCTGGTTTGAGCACTCGCCACATCTCATTGAGCATTTTGTCAAAATGCTGCTTGTCGTGTGCAAAGTGTAATACTGCACTGCTTACTACCAGATCGAATCTCTCACTTGGAAGCGGCATATCGGCGACATCTGCAATGAGGAAGTTTTGTGATGGAAGATTAGGACTGAGTCTGGAAGCAAGCAGCCGGACCTGTTGAATAGATTCTGGGTTTGAATCAACAGCAAATACCTCGAAGTTATGGGAGAGGAAGTAGACCAGATTACGTCCCTCGCCACAACCTGCGTCCAGTAAAGAGATAGAAGGCGGAATTCTGTCCTTAAGAAGCTGGTCGAATAGATAGATATCGATGTTGCCAAACTGTTGTTGAAGATTCATTGTTCACCCGATAATTGCCCTGTATTCACCACCAGATAACCCGTTTGGTCAAAAAATGCAAAAAACGGTTTTAGCTGATTTTTGTGCAAATAAGGTTTCTACACAAAAGCAGCACTTACTTTTCCTCCTGCAAATCAATGATTTCTGCCTGAACCTCAGCTAGTGCTGCCTCAATTGCGCTGATTCGAGGCAAAGTCCGCCAACTCCCAACGCGATAAACCTTCGGGGTTGATAACCCGTTCAGCCGAGACGCGCCTGTCAGCCACTGGGCCTGCTGTGGTGCAAGTTTCAACCGCTGACGCGCCGCCGTATATTCGCTCGTCGTAGCTGTTAAAATAAAGATTGTTTGCCTGGGATTGTCCTTATTTGATTTATCGCTCATTGGGCTAGTATAGCACTCTGTCAGAGCCATATCGGCCATAGCATGGGATATGGCTGTTAATGCTGTTACTCATAGGGTAACAGGTAACACGATATCGTGCACGGCCGCTTCTGTGGATAACCGCTAGTGCCGATGATGCGTTTTCTTCGCTGGTAGCACTTCCGGCAGTCGTACGCATCATCAACCAATACGTTCAGACAAACGTTGGCCAACTCGCTGTAGCGGAGCAAAAACAGGAGGTCCTTTGTTTCTGACGCAAGGGTGGGCGCGAAGATACGTTTAACGGATCAAACTGATTTGGTAATTGTTATTCGTTTATACGTGTTTTTTCCTTCAGAGTTGCTGCCCAACGAGAAGTCTGGTTCAGGTTCTTGCCGTCTCTCGGCAGTTTGCAACACAACCGACATCCCATATCGGGATACTGGTAAGCCATCGATCTTTTTCTCAACAGAGCTTGTTCTCCTTCACCCTCGCTTAATAATGAAAACTGTTTTGTCGTCAATCCGATCCTCTTCTCCAATCTGTCGCAGATGGTCGTCGTCTTTTGTGGCGTGTTCTAGCAGCGCATTGCAGATGTCTCTCGCTGATTTCAAATAGTGCTCCCGCATCACAGCTTCGAGGTGTTGGTGTTCTTCATCATCGCTCCCGTCATAGACGCCGTCGGTATAAAGGAAAAGAATGTCGCCCGGGCTCATTAGAGTAATTTCGGCAATATCGGACGAGTTAGCCGGCCTAGGCCGAAATTGCATCGAGAAATACCGCTTACGATCCGGATGATCAGCAGGGATCTGCAGGCCCAATGGCAGGAATTGCACCATTCGATCTTTGTCCAGCTCCACAAACTTGCGATATTCAGCAGAGAACACGAGCGGTGGCGGGTGCCCAAAATTTACAAATCGGAAATAGCCGTAGGGATGCACTTCGCCATAAAGCATAGTCGCAATCTCGCGCGCATTTTCTCCCCCACTTGTCCCCAGTGCGTTACGAGCCGTGACTGAAAGCGCCAAACGCAGGTTGATGTTTTCAAACAGCTCCGGCGTCGTCCTTCCGTGCTGATCAAGCTCGGAGAGCATGAAAGCATGAAACGTATCGTGTACAGTCGAGGCAATTTTCGCCGAAATAAGCCCGTGTCCCTGTGCGTCCACCAGCAGGACTCCTGCCGTACTATAGAGCTCGTGGAGGGCTTCGGCGACCCGCACCTGCTCCGAGCTTCGCGCATCTCTGTATTCGGCTTCCATTTCGGACCTATAAGCCGGCCTCGACCTCAACCACTCCACATGATCGTCTACTGAATTACGCGGCGGTGCGCCTGGCGGGAGCGGATCAAGAAATTCCTTCGATAACTTCAGGGCCTGCCGAATGCGTGCATCGACGTCATAACGCTGCTGGAAGTTTAGATATTCAAATAGGTCCCCGCCGACACTTCCGGCAGGAACAGAATTCCCGTAAATCTCGATGCCGGGTATATGCGGAATCGCACCTTCCACCGGCATGAGCCGTTCACGCAAGTATTCATCGATACTCAGATTCGTGTGCTCTGTGGTCATAGCAAGATTTCGTGAGATTCAAAAGCGATAATGTCGGCGCGACGGGCGATCCGACTGCTTGTTGTCGGTTCACTGATAGAACCTTCGTGCATCACCCTCTCCCAGGGTCTCGGGTTCGAGGTTGCTCTTCTGATCTCTTCGTCAAACTTCAGATTTTCCATGTTCTTTCCTCCTTGCATTAAAAACCTCGATCTCAAATATTCTATCTCGTACCGGGCCCTTCTGCCGAATGAGTTGCTATATTCTCGGCTGTGAGTCTCGCCGGCCCGTCAGTATTCCAAATCAATTTCCACTCGCTACAACGAACTGTTGTCACCGTGAGGTTTTAGATGAATAAAAAAGCATGCTTATGTATGGTCATTTGTACCATTTTATTGCACCCTGAGGATAGGAAACGGCAGTCTAGCGGGATGCGGTCCGTATCGCTCAATAGATTTTTTCTGCGATGACAATGGTTTAGTGATGGTAGTAGGGAAAAATACGGAGTAGAACCCAGTAGTGGTACGGTCATTGCACTTAGTATATACCGACAAGCAATGCTTTAGCAGTTTAGGTACTCGAATACGGAAGGTGTTGGGGGACATCTCAAGCAATTGTCGCGAATGTGGTGGTTGTGCCGTATATAGAGATGGGATGGCTGCTTGACTCCGCATAGTTCTTGGGGGAGGCTATACGGAATTAAGCAGCCATTCTTGCTTTTCAGATATCATTTCTACTTCGCACAACAATCTCTTATCCGTGATTCAGGGTGGGTTCATAAAAGATGGGGGCAGGTCACTCTAAGAGTCGAATCGCAAGCCCTCACTATAGTGAGTCTTCGAGCTTAGTGGCGGGTAATTGACTGTCAAAATGTGGTCTGCGCAGAATCAGGTTCTATTATTTGTTACCCGTCAGCGGCTCGTTCAACTCCCGAAGCAATGACGGCTCTGCCTTGATGAACTTCCGGTCGTAAGTCATAAACCCATTGACCTCGCCTTCGACGTCTGTGGTCTGCGTGTAGACTGCCGCTGATAATCCCAGATTCTGTTTCATCGGGACGAGCGCTTCCATCTTTTTGCTGAGAGCTTTCAAATAGGCGGTCTTTCCTGATACGTCTGATAACCCCAGTTGCGCATCTGCGGATTCCACAGGTGCTCTTGTATCGGCCAGCCTACGCCTCCGTATTCGCCCAGGACCACCGCCCGGTTCCCCTGTCTTTTCGGCGTCAACAGTGTCTCATCGTAGGTCTGGACGTCGTACAGATCACCTTCGTTCATATCCAGCCAACCGCTGTTGGCATTGACCAATCGACGGCGGTCGATCGTCTTCACCCACTGCGCCATCGCTCTGGTCTCGTATTGCCCCCAGCCTTCATTGAAGACGACCCAGGTCACGATGCTCGGCGAGTTGTGCAGACGACCCAGCATGCGGCGCAACTCAAGTTCGTGCTGTTCGCGACTAACCGACAGGCGCACCGGCTCGCCCCGATCCGGAGGATGGTTGCGGAGCGCCTGATTGAATCCTGATGGCATATCCTGCCAGACAAGCATCCCGAGTTTGTCGCAGTGGTAGTAATAACGTGCGGGTTCGACCTTGATATGCTTGCGCAGCATATTGAACCCGGCCTGGCGGAGCCATTCGATCTCCCATCTGATCGCCTCAAATGCGGCCGTTCTCCCATTAGCCGTAGTGGTCAATCGTACGGCGTAAGTGTCATCGCCGATAGCCTCATTGGTCAGCCCGACGACGCGCAGGCCGCGGGCATCGAGATCGGGCGTCAGTCGCAATTCGGCCAGGTACAGGCCGGACGGCACGGGTTCCAGCCATACCGTTTGCCAGATGCCCGAAACCGGCGTGTACCATATGCCCTGCGGTTTCAACTGTTGTTTGCCTCGCGGTTGCTCACCCGTATCTGAAGGATCGGTAACGGCCACGATCAACTCGTTTGAGCCGTTTTTCAGAAACGGGGTCACGTCGAAGCCGAAAGCATCGAATCCGCCGAATCCGCCCTTATGCGCGTCAACGAGACCGCCGTTCACCCATACTATGCATTCATAATCAACTGCGCCGAAATGAAGCAGGATTCGTGGCCGTCCCACGCCGTGGGTACCGTGAAGTATCGCCGGTACCAGAGCCGCTCGGTGGGTTGCAACGTCTTTCCCACGCCCGAGAGCGCCGCTTCGAGAGCGAAGGGAACGAGTATCTGACCGTCGAATTCTGTGGGCGACGGCGCGGTCTTCGCCGTGACGGCATACTCCCACAGACCGTTCAGGTTCTGCCATCGCTCGCGCGTGAATTGCGGGCGAGGATATTCTAACCAGGCATTCTCAGGCGCGACATTCGTGCCCCAATCGGTCATCAGTGTCACGGGCGCCGGTCTCCATTGCTGAGCCGCGCCGCCGACGGCGATTAGCATCGAGGCAAGGGATAATGCGGTTAATCTGTTCATTCTCATATTCGGTATTCGGTATTTGGTAGTCAGTAGTCGCTTGTCGGTTAGTTTGGGCGGATCGACAACCGGCAACCGGCGACCGGCGACCGGCTTGTATCACACCGATGATGGTCACTCCACAGCACCTCGCTCTCGCAACAGCATCACAGTTTTCCCCTCACCGCTGGGAAACCGCAGCGCGTATCCCAACGGCGTGCATTCGACCACTTCGCCAGGTCGCTCATAAGCGCCAGGAAGTTTCACCCGAATGGAGAGATCCGCGCCGCGTTCCACCAACAATTGCGCCACAGGAAATCCATACTCATTGAACTGCGTCGCCGCGTGGAAGATGGGCGTCTGGCCGCCGACGCCGTTTTCATCCACCGTTGCTTTCGCATCGACTTGCCCCCCGCGATCTAGGAGAAGCCTGGCGGCCTCAAGCTGGCCGTATTCCGCAGCCACGTGCAGCAGCGTCGCTCCTCGCAAGAGGAGAAGGCGATCGCCGGTTTGGCCGCAGTCGAGCTCAGGGAAACGTCTGTTGACAATGTCGGGGACTGCGTCAATCTGCTCCGACAGTCGATCGATATCGCCGCGAAGCAGTTCCAAGATTCCCGGCGCATCGTATTTGGTCTTCCCGCCGGCTTCGAGAATGAGATCGATGCAAGCGGGGAAATGCGATGAGCGTGCGTACCCGCAGATCAGATAATCCAGCGCCGTCACGCACCCGTAGGCGTTGCCGCAATTCGGATTCGCTCCATGTTCCAACAGCCATTTGAGCGACACTGCGTTTACTGCTTCGCAAGCGGCGAAGAGGATGGGAAAATTGCCATTCCACTCGGCGTTCACATCCGCGCCGTAAGTCAGGAGTAATTCCATCATCGGAACACGCGTGGCATTGAGCGCCGCGCGCATGAGTGGCCCATCGCCTCCCTGATGTACATCCGAACCGTTCTCGATCATCCAGCGCGCCATCTCCAATCGCGCGGTGGATGGCGGCCCCCACGGCACGCGGCATTCGGCGACCCAGGTGAGCGGCCCGTTCTTCCCATAACCTAGCGGAGCGCGGTGCAGCGCCGGATTGCGCGTCATCATCGCTTTGACGCGTGCTACATCCTCGGCGTCAATCGCCAGCTTGAGTTGGCCGATTTCCGCTAGCGAATCCACATGCGCTTTCAGCTTCGGCCAACTGGCGAAACCGTACAGCCGGGCGATTTTGAATTGTGCTTCGGTGAGTGTCGCGGCCTCACCCGCTCTCAGCATGTCCTTGGCTTGATCTTTCAGGTGTCGAAGATTGGGTTGTTCGGGCAGTAGACGCGGAGTTTCTTCAGAGTTGGTCGGCATAGCGAAATCCTTTCGTTGAATTGCCCGGTGTCCGCTTTGGCGGGCTGAAAGAATGTTCGCGAAAACTGATTGGGAACAGATGAGCTTCTACTCTTTCCGCGGACCGGATGCCTTCTGCGGGCCAGGAGAGAAAATAGTCCTTCCGCGTAGTGATTACAAGGTCGGCCGCGAATTTTCGCCAAGTCCAAGGAGCCGCATCGCCGCCGCGTTTTTGAGTTCCGCGCGCTTTCGGCACCCGTGCTTCCGCCGCCCGGCTGGTAGACGATCTCACACGCTATGCCTTGACATTCTAGGCCTCTCTGCCTGCTCTACACGTATAATTTCTAATCAGAGTACTCATTCAAATCGGCAAAGTCGAGCTAAGTGTTCGCTAGCGTAACATTCGCTGCAAACCGCAGACAATTCGAAATCGATAGCCCAATCACGAAATTGACTTATTCAAAGACTGGCCTGAAAAAACTTCTTTCATAGCTCACAATACATTCTGTTTCCTCGGCGTACTTAAAAGCTGCCAGGCACTCTGTATCTGAGAATGATTTGGTTCGATACTGTTCGTAGGCTGCAAGGCTCGGAAAGGTGAAAAGAGCGAGGGCGATGTTGTTCGCTCCTTCCGAGGGCAAGAAATAACCGTGGTGTTTCCCACCAAACTTCTCTACTAACGGAATCCATAGTTTCCCGTAGTGTTCAAATTCTTTCACTTTGGAAGGGGCGATTACGTAACGCAGATAACAGGTGACCATTGCCTTTTCTCAGTTTGAATT
Source organism: uncultured Acidobacteriota bacterium (assembly GCA_963796275.1). Taxonomy (GTDB): domain Bacteria; phylum Acidobacteriota; class Blastocatellia; order RBC074; family RBC074; genus JAKEHZ01. The sequence continues at coordinate 1,787,094 of CAWCKY010000006.1, forward strand.
TGGAGCATAACGTCATGCCGCTCAGCCGCGAGCGGCGTTCCCGCATCCATCGAATAGCCCGTGATTCCCGTGCCACTCGTCGGCTGCTGCAGGCATGTTAGGCGGTGATGTGTTCATTACACAAGTCATGACGAGGGCGAGCCGGCCTCAACGAGTGCGGCTCGCTTGGCGAGCACCATTTGCCAGCCGGTTTCGTTGTCCCCGGGCGATAGGCTCGGTGGCAGTCTGTCATGCATCGCAAGAGGATCGGCACCGCCATCGGCATCTTCAAGCGTGATCGTGATCGTCATCTCGCCACAAAGCGAATGATCTTCGGTCTAGAACTCGTCCACAACTGGAACATTCACGAGAAGTGTTACGCGGATTCATGGTAATCACTGGCACGCCCACGAGCTTGGCCTTGTGCTCGATAAAGCAACGCAATTGACCGAACGACCAGGAATGCAATTCAGAACGTTTAGCCTTTCGAGCCATCAGGTGAGCATCATCATCGCCTGTCACATCGCACGCCCGGTTTGACTTCAACGCTCGATTCCTCGGCCTTATGTTCTAGGGAGGCACTCTCCGAATCGCGCGCGATCTGCTTCAACCTGCCGCGCAACTCTCTTGTCACGCTCGCATGACATCCGAGACATAGGGTTCGGATGTTTTCAATTCCGCATTCACCGCCGCCTTCGACGACAGACACAATATGGTCGGCTGCCCAGGGGCTAATAAACGGCGTGAACCATGGGAACTGCAGCCGAAACATATCGAGCGCCCCGTAACGCTCCGGCTCGCGCTCCACTTTCCAGGGGAATTGCGTCGCCTTAAGCCCCGCCTTTCGCAACAACGCCTTAAAGACCCTCATGACCTTATCGCAATCGGTTCCACAAAGCGCGCAGACCCCGAAATCGCGCTGAAAGACTTGTTCCCGAAGGTAGCCCGGATCGCTGCGAAGTTTGTGTTCATGGATACAAGCGTAAGAACAAAATGACCGCCGTCCTTTCGGAACCTCGACGCCGCACCACCGGCAAAGCGCGCGGCCATTCGCCCCCTGTGTAAGTTCTTTATGATTTTTCCAGCCCGATCCCGGCCGGACTCTGTGTTTGCTCATCTCGCAAGACTTTCCGCCACTTCAAGTTCGTCATTAACCTTGACGCCCCTTTGTAATGATTCGCTTCAAGCTTTTCAAGCCGCGGCATCGTTGCTTTATTTGGTTCGCCCACTAGCTGACAGGGCTGCGGCTGACGCCCACGTGGCGGCTGATCCCGGATCGGATGAGGTGGCGTTAGCGGAGGAAGCGATCAACTCCGTCTGCCTTTCTTCAAACCGCTCAGGAGTCAGATTACTGGTTGCCGCATGGGCAATCATTGTAATGCTAATAACTGAATCTCAATAGATACAGTTGGCAATATCAGGGCGATTGCCAGCGTTGGCAATCTTCAGAGCGGATGTCGGCATCCGCTGTATGGAGAGATGGGGGATAGGTCTTGCTTTCAGAAGGCACGGTTATTATCAGTTCCCGTTAGATTCCAACACTTTCAATCCTAGTAAGTGTGCGAGATCTCGGGCCAGAGCAATCAACTGGAGCGAATCAATGATCGCACCCCGTAGGTCCTCGGCTCGCACCTGCAGGTCTTCTAATTGCGATCCGCGAAAGTCCGCCCCCTTCAAATTGGCGCCAGACAGTTGGGCGCCACGCAGATCGCAGCCGGAAAAAACGACGCCTCGTAGATCTGCTCCATAGAAGTCTGCTTCTCGAAGGTTGCAATTCGAAAACCGGCAATCTTTAAAACTTGAGGTGCGAAACTGTGCGAGATCGATTTTACAATCTTCAATGGACGCATCTTTAATGTTGGAGTCGATTATCTTAATACCTGTCATTCTACAGTTGAGAACTTCGATCCGGCTTAAAGTTGATTGATACCAATCAGCATTGGCCAAATCACAATGATCAAATCGGGCGTCAGTCAGCTTAAGCAATCTCAATTTAGTAGAAGCCATCCCGACATCCTGAAAACGAGCGCTCAGGATAGAAACGCGCGGAGCAATCTGTCCGGTGAGACTCTGATTTGACAGCACAAGGTTGGCATAGCGATCTTGTTCATCTAGCTGTCCATTATTTAAAGAATCTATTATGTCTTCAGTGGGCAGCTCTGGTGAAGAAATAGAAATACTGGCTCCTGGTTTTCTCTGCTTATTACTCATGCGGTCATTTCAAATCAATTCTGAGGGGTTTTCGCGAAAGGGAATTTGAGATTATAACAGCGGTTAGCCCCGTCACGGGACCGCGTCGAGCTAAGTAGCAAATTGGAGAGCTGATGAAACGGGGAAGACCCGCCGGGTACTCGGCGGGCCTTCCCATTCGGCGCTTGAGCCCATTTGGCTTTATTAGCCGCGACCGTAATGGCCGCGATTCTTGGCGAACCGGTAATACGCCTGCGCATAACCCTTACGGAATCCGACGCGGTAGTCATTGCTGACAAAACGGCGGTTAGCGGGTGCCGGATTTAATCTGCGGTGCGCGAGGGCGTCCGCCTTCCCTTCGGCCAGTCCGGCATTGAAGCCCTTCCGCTCTTCGAGTCGCTCCCAGCGACTGTCTATGCGGCCATCGCGGTCGTGATCGAACCGTTGCGGAACCTGGGCGGAAGCGCTCGATATGTCAGCGGCGCCAGCGGCAACCAAAAACGCAGCAGCAAAAGCGAATGAAAGTCCGATAGTTTTAATAGCTTTGATAGTCATATTTTCTCCTCCTTCTCCTAAGCCTGAGTCCCACAATGCCATCATAGCAACTGCGTCCCAGGGGTTCGCTGGACAGTAGTGCATCTTGCGGGCCACACGCCCTGCTGCGGCGTAAGTGATTGATTTATCGACGCCAAGCGGTCTCCCTGAGCGCGCCTGAACATCAAGAAACCAGGTTTGGGCGCACGAAAACGTTAACGCTCGAACCGAATGGGAGCTTTTCCTGAATGGAGGAACGGCGTTTTACTTGCCATTGACTTCTATTCCGATGGGATTGAGTCTCACTGTTGTCGTGTAGGTGCTCGGTACTGCACACATAGCTGAAGAAGCGCAGGCCTTGCCAGAATAACGAATCTCCGACAATTCTTTCATCATGGAATTCCACCGTTTATCATCCGCGAAAGAATACTCCATTCAAGCTCGCCAAGATGCTCGCTATGGATGGAGTAGTTACTCCTCCTACAATGTTGCAAAACTGATGATAGAGTTCTCGACCAATATCCCGCGCGAACGGCTCCAACCGGGCTATGGTGACGGATTTTATGGTGCGCCTCTCAATACGGTGGAGCCTTCTCACATCCCATCTGCGCGGGATCGAGGATGTCATCATCGTGGCAAGTCGAGAGCCAAAAAAGGCTCCTCTTCTGGAGGTCCGCGTCATGTATGAACCAAGCCGCATCTTTGCCAGCGCCGTCAAGATTGCCCTGAACCTCGGGTATGAGCAGTACGCCAGACACGTGGCCGTGCGTTTGAAGCGGGAGGCCCCGTCAAATCCGCCGTTGCAGCGGACGTGATCCTCGCATACGTTCGGGTTCACAGCACTGAACGGCAGTTAGGCGGCTGAGAATGAATTCGTAATCTCAAAACTGCCGCCGAATATTTGCATTCACTCGCCCAGGTTCTACGTAATTATCGGTGTCTAGCTAGACCAAATAAAAATAGATAGGAGAAAGGAATGAGAGCACGGATTCGGACTGTTACTGTTCTAATGCTAATTGGGTTGCTTGCCATCTTCGCCTCTTCGCAAGCCCAGAAGCCGAGTGAAAAATGGCTCCCGTGGCCCATCGACCCTGCCCGCAAATTGGAAAGCCGCCGCGAGGCCTTGGATCAAGTGTTGAGACAGAAAGATGCCGGCCAGTTGCTCGCTCTACGGCAAGTCGAGGAACAACTCCACAATCCAATTGGCCTGCCCACCCGCCTTCCGCCACCGAAGATGAAATCGCTCGTGCGGGAGGAAATCATTGAGCATGGACGGCGATCGCACATTGCGCTAGGCTGGCTCTTCAAGCCAGAAAACGGGAAGTGGCAATTTTACCTTGCTGGTGCATTTCCGGTAACCGATGGTGGCGTGATCTGCACAGCCTATCATTTAATGGATATAGCCGACATAGTTCGCGAGCGCAAATTTCGCGACTGCTACCTGGTCGCTTTCAACTCAAAAGGCGAGTCGCTCCGCATCGAGAGGATCGTCGCCGCAAATAAGACAATGGACACATGCCTCATTCAGGTTCGAGGCGAGACGGGGCCAGCGCTTCCGATGATTGACACCCCGCCGGGTGGCACGGTTTATTGCTTCAGCCAGCCGATGTGGTTGCACAGCTACTTCAGCGAAGGCATCGTCAACCGCTATTATTGGGACAGCGAAGTCCTCGGAAAACCTGGTAGCCTGGAAGAAGTCGCGCATCTGCGCATGAATGTGAGTTGCCCGTGGGGCTCCGGGTCGAGCGGATCCGCGGTGCTCGACGAACGCGGTAATGTTTGTGGCATGGTCTCCGGCATAGACGTGATAGGCGGAGAGTATTTAGCGCCTAGCCCTGAAGACGATTTTTCGAAAGATAAGAAAGATGGCGAGGGAACGGCTCAGGAGAAATCCTCTGGCAACGGTCCAGCCACGGGGCTCCAGGTTTACAGGGCTGTGCCAATGCGCGCTATTCGTGCTCTTGCGGTTCAGCAAGAATCGGGGACACAACCGAAATGAAGAGTTCCGGAAGGCCAAGATTGCGGCGTAACGCCCCGGTTGACCGGAGCGCTGGCAGCGAGTTTCTTGACATTCTTTCAGTGCCGCCGCCCGCGCCCTGGTCAGCCGGGGCCCAGCAGAAAAGGCGGTTGCGGAGACGAATGCAGAAGCAGGGCGTCTGGGATTAAAGCTGACAACGCTTACTGTGGGCGATGAGGAGTTCGACTTCGGTAAAGGTCAGTGGGATCTCGGGGTGCTGAGCTATGTCAGCCTGCGATATCTAGGGCAACGAGTTTTCGATTCGCTCAAGCCAGGTGGCCGAGTAATCGTAGAAGGCTTTCACCGTGAAGCGACCAAAGACGGTCCAATAGGAGGCGGGGTAGTCTTTGATACCAATGAGTTGTTGACGATCTTTAACAAGTTCCGGATTTTGTATTATAAGGATGTTCAAGGTGTTGGTGACTTTGGACTCAGAGATACTCGTCTTGTCCGGCTTTGTGCTCGAAAGCCATAATATTGCGTTTTACACTATCGCTGCGCCTAACCCACGTTCCACCCGAGCCGCGCGAGAGATTTTGCATCAAGTTGAGCATTTACCACCATTGGGCTTGCTCCTGCGCACGGCCCGGGTGAACTTCACATCGCACATTTTCTATCCTCTGCACTCCCATAATCAGTCCGCTATTTTTCCTATTCTGATCGGAGAACAATCAGCGGATCCACCTTCGTCGCCCGCCTCGCCGGGAGGTAACAAGCCAGCATCGCCACCCCCGCGAGCAATAGCGAGATGATGGCGAAGGTCGTTGTGTCGGTTTCGCTGATGCCGAAGAGCATGGCCTTCATCAGCCGCGTCAAACCAAACGCAGCCATCAGACCGATTGCCAGACCGCTCATCGCCAGAATCATCCCCTGTCGGACGACTAGCTTTAACACATCGCGCCGCTGTGCGCCCAGAGCCATCCGAATTCCGATCTCCTGCGTGCGTGCGCTAACCGCATAAGAGATCACGCCGTACACCCCAATCTGCGATATGACCAATGCCAGGACTGCGAACAGCACCAGTAGGATCGCGCCATAACGCACCTGCGCCGTCGCTTCTGTAAACTTTTCATCGATCGTCCTGATCGTGGCCACCAGGATATTACGATCAAGCGCTGCGATTTCTCGCCTGACCGCCATGGCTAGTGCGGCTTTCTCAATCGTGCCACGGACGCTCAGCGCGTTTGGGAGACGGCCGGTATGCTGTGTATTCGGAACGTAGACGCTTACTGCGGGGCTATCCTCGAGGCGCCAGTAAGGCACATCGGCGATGACACCGACTACTTCGATCCATTGTTCGTCCGATCCAAGACTGATCAGTGCGCCGAGCGGGTCTGCGCCTGGCCAGAACCTTCGGGCAGTGTTCTCACTAATTATCGTGACACGTTTGCCCCCGGTGCGATCATCGTAGGTAAAGTTCCGGCCGCGCGTGAGGGGGATACGGAATGTGGAAAGATATTCCGGTGAGATGTTATGAAGCTCTACTCCCCTGCCAGCCATGTCGGATGGGGTGAACTGCCCCTGTATCCTCATCGTTCGGTAGCCAACACTCACGCCAGAAAGCGGGGTGTTTTTGGATATGCTGGCCTGCTCGACTCCCGGTAGCACGGCGATGCGTTCACGCAGCTGATTGAAGAAGTTTTCGATTGTTCTCCGAACGCCACACTTGGAGGTCCATTCCATCTGCTCGAGATGCAAAAGAGCGGGATACATCGTCCCTTGATTGAGCTGAAAGCGGTCGGCGCTGATCTGTTCTATGGGCCTGGCGACCCCATAGCCGTGCAGCGGCCCGAGAGTCTCCAGAGTTTTGAGGATAATCAGATTGAGAGTCCCGGGAAGCAGCTGGCCCTTATTCTGTTCCATTATTCCTCCTGTTGGTGAACAGCAGGAGAGTAAATCATACTCTGTCGGTAGTCAACACAAACGAGCGTGGTTCCCGTCGTAGGGGGGAGGGAATCAAAGTCCGGATTCGGCCCGAAGTGAGCTCGTTCAGGGTCACTGCCTGGCCGCCTAAAAATATCCCTACCAGCCAACCTCCAGGCACTTTCGGGGGATAGAAACTTGCTTTACTGCCATCGCTGAACTTTGCTTTTATTTCATCCCAATAAAGCATACGCCTCCTGATTATGGTTAACGAGGTTGTTGTGCGGAATGTGCCGCAACTGATAAAGCAAAGGCTGGTTGAAATCATGATGAAATCAGCTGGCCTTGTCAGCATATCGGCTTTGCTGCACCGCGAGCTAATAATCCTCTTTCCGAATAGAGCCCAGGATAATCACATTTAGTGACTATCCTGGACCTCGTAACTTACTATTGGCCGAGAACTGTCCGCGCTGAGTGATGCGACATCTCAACAACACAAGTAGACTCGCTCGTCTTAATGATAAGCAACGAGGGACACTGTTTGAGGCTCATTCGCGCTTTTAGACAGATTGCTCCTGGCGCGAATAAGCTCCCTTTCAGCGCGGGACATGAATGCCTCGCGCCCGGTTTTGTTTCCAGTCATCCATATCGTAGAGAGGAAATACTCGTCTCCATACCGGTGGAAGACTAGCGATGATTCATCTGGTGTCTCGCTGGCTCTAGCGCCGATCGTCGAAAAAATCTCAGTCGCGCTACCGTCTGCGTTTTCAATCACTAGAACGCCTTGGTACAGCTGCCTGACGGTGTATTCACCCGCCGGGAGTGCTTCATTCCAGACGGAGAATTCGAATGGGATGTTCACCTTGAGACGCAATTCGGATTGCGCATAGACGGACCCAGCCGCCAGCGTGACCAACAGACTCAACATCGAAAAAATCTTGAGAACTTGCTTTTTCATATGACCTCCTTCTGGTCTTGATCAGGCAATGGCCGAAGGCGCTCGGCCTTCAGGTTTCACTTGGGCGACCATAGTCTCGTGACCAATCGCTGCGCCACCCGTGGGACCGGCCTGCGGACTGCCTTCACCGACTAAGGCGTAGCGCGTCTCCCAAAGCGGCCTCGCCCGCCAAATACATTTTCGCCGGCTGTGTTCGGCGTCCTAGTAGTTCTCACCTGGTTGTGTTAAGGTGTATTAGAGGCAGCTAACCTTAGCCCAAGGAGGGATCTTATGAATATGCCCTCTTCGCATGAAGTCACTCAACTGCTTGTAGCTTGGAGTGACGGAGATCAAGCTGCCCTTGAGCGATTAACCCCGCTGGTCTACAGAGAATTGCATCGGCTGGCTGAAGGATATATGCATCGAGAGCGTCCAGGCCATCTCCTGCAAACCACGGCACTTGTAAATGAAGCCTACCTGCGCCTGATCAATTGGAAGAATGTGTGCTGGCAGAACCGCGCCCATTTCTTCGGAGTGGCAGCGCAGATGATGCGTCGTATTCTGGTGGATTTCGCTCGCGCTCGTCAGCAGGACAAGCACGGCGGCGCGCTGCGCCAGGTCTCGTTTGATGAAGCGGATGTGGCGCCAGTCGAGCAGAGTGCTGAGTTCATTGCCCTCGACGAGGCGCTCGAGCGATTGGCCGCCATTGATCCGCGCAGAAGCCGGATAGTGGAGCTGCGCTTTTTCGGCGGATTGAGTGAAGAGGAAACAGCCGTAGTGCTCAAGGTCTCGCCACGCACGGTGCGGCGGGAGTGGAGTTTGGCCCGGGCCTGGCTCCATCGCGAGTTGAGGCAGGGGAGGGACAATGAAGCCTGAGCGATGGAAGCAAATCGAGAAACTCTATTACGCCGCCTTGGAGCTTGACGTGAGCCGGCGCGCAGCCTTCCTCGATCAAGCTTGCGCCGGCGACGAGGGGCTGCGCAGAGAAATCGCGTCGCTCCTGGCATCGGACGAGCAGGCGGGAAGCTTCCTGGCCGCGCCCGCCGTAGAGGTAGCGGCCCGTAGTATAGCCGCGGCGCCAATCTCATCACCCATTGGGCGGCGGATCGGCCAATATCAAGTGGAGTCTCTGTTGGGCGTGGGCGGAATGGGCGAGGTCTACCAGGCGCGCGACGTCAGGCTCGACCGCACAGTAGCTCTGAAAATTCTACCTATCGAGTTCGCGAAGGACGAAAAGCGGATGTGTCGATTCATTCGCGAGGCGAAAGCCGCCTCGGCGCTCAATCATCCACATGTTGCGACGATCTATGAAATCGGCGAGTCCGGAGGGCGGAACTTCATTGCCATGGAGTATGTCGAAGGGCAGACGCTCGCGGCCAGAATCAACGGCCATCCGCTTAAGGTGGGTGAGCTCGTGGAGTTCGGAAGCCAGATTGCCGACGCACTGGATGAAGCGCATAGCAAGAGAATCATCCATCGTGATATTAAACCGACGAATGTCATGCTCAACTCACGCGGGCAGGTAAAGGTTCTCGACTTCGGATTGGCGAAAATCCATCAACCTCCTGAACAGTCTATCGATAAGAACGGTATCACACTCGCGAAGACCGAGCCGGGCGTAGTGATGGGGACCTTGCCGTATCTGAGTCCGGAGCAAGCACTGGGACGTGATGTGGATCACCGTACCGACATCTTCAGTCTGGGGGTGATGCTTTATCAAATGGCGACTGGACGCTTGCCCTGGTCCGGAAAGAATTCAAGCGAATTGCTGGACCTGATCCTGCACGCGCAGCCGGAAGCGATAGCTCGATTCAATCACGACGCGCCCCCTGAGTTTGAGCAGATTGTGCGAAAATGTTTGGAGAAGGAGCGAGAGGCTCGCTACCAAACTATCAAAGAATTCCTGAACGATCTTGAGCCTATCAGAAGCAGCCTCGTCAGACCACACGCGACTGCGAACAATAAAGGCATAGGCACCAGAATCAACCGCCATAAGATCGGTTGGGCCCTTGCTCTGATCGCGTTGATCCTGACGACTGTCGTTGCGATTTACCTGCCTTCTGTGATTCGAGATCGATCCCAAGCCGTCCAACCGGCGATCCGCCCATTGCGACGCTTGACCTCAGACCCGGGCTTGCAAAGCGAACCAACCTGGTCGCCCAAAAGTGACTTCATCGCTTACAGTTCCAACCGGAGCGGCAACTTCGACATTTGGGTTCAGCCAATCAGTGGGGGCGATCCGGTACAGGTGACCCACTCTCCCGAACACGACTGGCAGCCCGACTGGTCGCCTGACGGCAGTCAGATCGTTTTCCGCTCGGAGCGGGATGGCGGTGGGCTGTTCGTGGTTCCTGCTTTTGGTGGACACGAAAGCAAAATCTTCGCTTTCGGCTCTTACCCGCGATGGTCGCCTGACGGCACCAGGATTTTGTTCGGAGTTACGGGTTTTCAGCCCAGAGTGTATGTCGGAACTCTCGATGGCCTGCCGCCACACGAGGTTCAGCCTGAGTTTCTCTCTGACTTTGTCAACCTTTATGCATTTTTTTGGCATCCTGACGGCCAGCAGATCTCTCTTTATGGAGAGAAGAGCATGGATGAATGGAGTCACTGGTTAGCCCCACTGACTGGCGGACCGCCCAAAAAGTCCGAACTGGTTACTGAGGTCGAAAAGCAATTTCGGGAACACCAACTGCAGAGAGTAACCCGTGGCAGGTGGGCGCCTTCGGGGCGAAGCATCTACTTCTCCACCGTTTCGCTGGGCCTAAGAGACATCTGGAAGGTAACGGTTGACCCACAGACCTCGAGATGGATTGCAGGTCCCGAGAGGCTCTCGGTCGGCTTGGGAAGCGATACCGACTTTGCGCTTTCAGCAGACGGCAAACGACTGGCTTTCACCATGCGGGTCGAGACGATTCGTGCCTGGTCTTTCCCGTTCGATGCCGATGCCGGCAGAATCAAAGGTCAAGGCCAGCCTATCACCTCAACCGGGATGATTCCCACAGAAATCAACCTGACGCCAGACAGCAAGAAGATCGCCTTTAATGCAAATCGTCCCGGATCGCGAAAGTCCGAACTCTGGGAAAAGTCATTGGATGATGGTCGAGAAACGTTATTGGCCACTCGGACTCAATCTACCAAGACCTTTTGTAGCCCGAGTTGGTCGCGCGATGGGGCACGCATCGCCTACTTATTTTACGATCCAGCTACTCAGAAGAACGGTCCTCAAATTCTGACAAAACCTGCAGGTGGCGGTGACGAGCAGATCATTGCTTCAGGCGCAAACGATCTCCCCTCGGACTGGACCGCTGACGGGAAATGGATTCTCGCGACCACTGACCGCAAATCCCCGGGCAGGTATGGCTCAATCTGCCTTTATCCATTATCGGCTGCCCCTCACGCAGAAACGGAAATGCGCGTGATTACTTCCAGCCAGAAGTATCAACTTTTTAAGGCACGATTCTCTCCCGATGGTAAGTGGATTTGTTTTCTGGAGCAAAAGTCAGGTGCCGACTCCGCCATCTATGTCATGTCAGCGTCTGGCGGCGAGTGGACACCTATCACCGATGGCCAATCCTGGGATGATAAGCCGCAGTGGTCTCCCGACGGCAAGACCATCTATTTCGTTTCTTGCCACACCAGATTTTCTTGGCAAACCGGCATTTTCAACGTGTGGGGCCGCCGGTTCGATCCGGCAATTGGAAAACCGGTAGGAGAACCCTTCCGCGTGACTAGCTTTGAAAGCCCGAGCCGAATGATCTATCCCAATACAACCCTCATGGATGTTGGGCTCGCTGCGGATCGTCTCGTCCTGCCGATCATGGAAGTATCAGGAAGCATTTGGATTTTGGAGAACGTAGATCGCTAATTGTCAGGAGGGCAAGTAGTGCCGCGACTAAGGATTATCAACCAGAGGGCGGGTTTCTCTTTATTGCCCGTTCAACTTTAGGAATGACCCGCGAATGAACTCGGTTGAATCCGGAAATCCAAACATAATCTTGAAAAGGCTGGAGCAATTCAACAACGTCGTTCCATCATTGATTCGGGAATGGGAAAAACTAACCACCATTGGATAGTTGCACTCCGTTTTATCCAATGGCCCGAATCCATTCCATTTCGCGCCCGCATCTGTCTAGCATCTGGTAACTGGTAAGTATATGTCGGTCTGGTTCAGTCGCAATTGCGTATTCACGCTGGCGGAATGGTATATCTCTATGGCGGGCAGACCAATCATTCGGTAGCCGGGGAGGGCGGTGACGCGCGGGAAAATGGCGGCATAGGCGGCGGGTAAGGTCTCAAACGAGCCAGCGTGCGTGGTTACGGCGAACTCGGCTCCAGCCAGCTTTTGATACCCGATCTGGCCATCCGGTTCGAATGGGCCAGGCGCCACCAGCGCCGCGTCGAACCGTAAGTGTTCAGGAGGCGTTGTAATCGGCGCGTCGTGGCCAATCCCCAACCAGACTCTCGGCCCCGGTAAGCGCCGCTGCGTGGCCCACTGCTCTATAGCATCAAACAGCGTGGCCGGCACCGACTCGTACGGGCCGATATGACGTAGAAAGGCCAGATGCATTGAGCGCAAGCGAACTATTTTCGTGGAAGAAAGTTCAAACGCGGAGGTAACCTCCGCTGAGGCTTCGCGCGCTTGATGATTTCGTTCAAAAACCTGGAGCCGAATCCATTCGCGGTATTCACTCGGTGTTTTGCCGAAGACTCGCCGAAAAGCGCGAATAAAGGTCTCATGATTTTGAAAGCCGCAATCGAGAGCGACATCTACCAACCTCGCATCGTGGAGTAGGAGTCGAAAAGCGCCCCGTTCGACGCGAAGCCGCATTACATATTCTCCTGGCGTCTCTCCGATGGCCGCTTTGAATAAACGATGGAAATACGAGGGCGACAACCCCGCTTTCCCGCTGAGCGCCGCCAAACTTAGATCGCCATCCAGATTCGCCTGTATGTGAATCAACAGGGGCAATAATTTTTGCCAGTCTTCGTTCACCGCGTCGCCTCGACCGGCTGCCTCAAGCCGTGCTGCCCTCCGAGATAACACGCCAATAGCTTGGTCGCATAACTCAACCCTATCAGCCACAGTATCGCGATGGCAGACGGACCTCTCATCAGCAGGAGCAGGAGTACGTCGAGAGTCAGAAAGACTCCGAACAGGGCTAAAGCTGTGGGCAAAGACCTGGCGATCCAGCGGCTGGCAGAGTAGAAGATGGGAAAGCCGGCGATAATTGACACCCAAGGCCCTGATGCTTGCGCATGTTGTTCATAAACCGTCATCGGTTGGCCGGCATTCAAAACGTGACTGTAGATCGCCACCCAAACGACAGCCGCAATCACTTGCGCGACTTCAGCCAATAATGCCCCGCCCACCGCCGCGCCCCAACGGATTCGCTGTATGCTCATAAACGAAGCTTTTTTTGTGTCCATCCAGAAATTCTACGCGCCCCCCTGTCGATTGTCTTGACGAATCTTGCTGCGGAGGTGGAATTTGCAGCCTGAATGATTACGCCGCCAGGTTCTGTTACCGCGACGCCGCAAGGACACCATCGGCTCCTGTAATCCCGTCCGCTTCTGCTAATGCTAAGCTCAGGCTCCAATGAAGCGGCTCAGCGCCAGGGTCGCCACGTTGTAATAGACGGTCTTTATTCATGTAGGAGGGTGATTGCCGGATGAGGATGTCGATTGCAACAGAAACACATATGACGCTTGAACAATAGAAGTGTCAGGCGTGAAGCGCGAAGCGTGATGTGGCTGGTGATCAGCCGCGTGTGGTTGGTGATGATCGTGGTAGCCTCGATTCGGCGTCAGGCTGAGCGCGCGCCGGAATGATCACGTATTCATCTAGCTCGTCCATGCCGAAGTTTATGATGCGGAAGAGCGGGTCTTTCATTCCTTTGATGTGATGATAGACGCCTGCCTCGGTAAGCCCGACAGCTTCGGCGATGTCGTTATGGATGTGGCGTCGTAGCCCTTTCGCAAATTAGCACAGCCGCCACGCGGTAAATCTCCCCCAGACGATTCGTTTCGTCCAAAGCGGAGAGCTTGAATGAGGATTTCGTTCTCAATGTCGTTTCTCCTGATTTATGTTCATTTGGCGCCCCTCTCTTTCGTTTGCTTTGGGCCGATGCTGTGAATGTAGTTGATGATTTGCCATATCTGCTTCTCCTTGAGCCTCTCTCGGTAAGCCAGCATGTCAGCCGACACGCCATCGCGGATGACGACGAAGATTTCGCCGTCGGTAGAGCCGTAATCCCAGACGTCGTCGGTCAGGTCGGACGGCTCGCCGCCTGAGAGCGCCAGTCCGCCGTCGCCCTTGCCGTTCGGGCCGTGACACGCGGCGCAATAGCGCTGGTAGAGCTCCTTTCCGGCTTCAATGGATTCAGCGTTTTGCGGCTCGGGATTCTTAAGCTTCTGCGCTTCGAGATTGCGGCGCTGCTCTTGCGCCTGAAGCGTCGGCCAAAGTCCGGTCATGACGAGTGCGAGCACCAGCCAAATGATCCTGTTATTCCTGAGGGACATCGAAATTCTCCATCAGATATTCGGGGTGTCGCTCTCGCAGGTGCAGAAACAGTTCATGCGCCAGATTGACGATGCGTTTGACCCCATACGCGTATTGATTGTTTTTGACTTTGAGCGAAACTGAAACAACGCCTCCCTGGTTCGAGCAGGAAACCTCGGCTCGTTTGCGATCGATCCGCCGGTGTTCTGGCAACTCCTTGTCGTGCCGCCGCTCGATGAAGCTCTTCAATTCGGCGTAGAGGGCGGATTTCGCCGGAATGTTGGGCAGAAGCCGGTTGAATCGCAACTCGTGTTTCTCTGTGTTCACTCTCAATTCCATCAGGTGATTGACCGCCCAAACGAATTGGAAGCGCTTGTTTTTGGTTTCACTGAAGCCGCGAAAGACGCCACGGTCAGCGTAAGCCTGTAAGCTTTCTCTGACCACGGTCAGTGGTTTATTTATTTGTTCTCGGGCGACTGCCATAGAATTGGTAGATGGATTCGCCAAGCGTGATGGCGCTCGTTTCCTTTGCTTAGAACGTCATCAAGGTCTTTTCGCGTCCGGCTGCAAGTTTGAAGAGATGAGAATTATGCCCGGGCATTGCCCTACGAAGCGTTGATCTTCATTCGAGCATTCAACGATCATCCATGCCGCGCACTCATTCATTCTTTCACCTCTTTGATTTTCCAGGCGTATTATTGCAGTTTGCCGAAGATCGCCTGAGCGCACGCCACGACGCTCAATGGTTGTACGACATGCAGCCCGGCTCGATCGTGCCCAAGAAGCCCGGCGGGTACTGCTGATTGGACCAGAATTCCTTCTTCGCCTGGCAGTTGATGAGCGCAGGCCGGCTCTCTTTGACAGCGATCTGGTAGCAGCGTTCGAGCGCGACGCGGAAATCTTCCGGTCTGGTAACGTACTCGCCGTGCGCGCCGAGGCCTTCGGCGACCTTGTCGTAACGCACGTTCTCCTGGAAAAGGTGGAGACTCAACGTCACAGGGTTGCGGCTGTTACCCGTCCACGTGCCCCAGGCGTTGTTGTTGTATACGATGACAATGATCGGCATTCGGTATTTCGAAGCGGTTTCGAGTTCCATGATCGTGTAGCCCACGCCGGCGTCGCCCGTGACGCAGATCACCGGGGAGCCTTTGTACGCAGCCTGCACGCCGACGCCGTTCTGCACCGCCACCGCAGCGCCGATGGCGTAACCGACGTCGGGCCCGATCGCGCCGTATTGATACGCCCCATTCAGAATCTGGCCCGGGCGATAGCCGCGCAACCAGCGGCGCACGTATCTGGCGATGCCATATCCGCCGGAGACGAAGGTAGTCTGCTCTTTGGGCAGTTTGCCATGGTACATAAAATCGGTCAGCTCTTTGGCGATCACCGCCGGGTGGACAGCATCGGTATAGCTCAGGCCCTTCGCGTAGAATGATTCATTTTCGTCTTCGAACTTCTTCCGCGCCGCTGCAATCTCGGCCACCCACGCTTCGCGTTTCATCGCGGGCATGGCGTCGGCGAGCGACTCGATCGCGGCCTTTTCGCAACTGACCATGCCGACGTCTATCGGCACGTTGCGACCGATGTCTTCGGGGCATGGGTCGATGCGGATGTATTTCGCATCCGGCCCGAAGGCGAATTCGCCTACCTTCGGCATGCAATACTGGCCGACCAGCACGACGACGTCGGCGCTGGGGAGCGCGCCAGGCGCGGCGTTGGCCGAAAGCGGACCCGCGTCCGAGAATTGCCCCTTCATCGCGCCTGATTCGACGACGGGAATCTGCGCCTTCTCGGCCAGTCTCTTCAACGCGTCCCAGGCGCGGCTGTAAAAAACGCCGTTGCTCGAGACGATGATCGGGCGCTGGGCGTTTTTGAGCAGCTCGACCGCCGCCGCGACGTCCTTCGGCCCCGGATGCGGCTTGGCGGTCGTGCGGTATTTGGCCTTGTCGTAGTAGCCCTCGAGGTCGCCAGGTTTCTCGAAGCGCGCGCGCGTAACTTCCGCCGGGAAATCGAGGTGCGTGGGGCGCGGGACGCCCGATCGCAACTGCCGAAACGCGTAAGCGCCGTACTCGTGAATGCGCTTCGGAGTGATCAATCGTTTGCCGTATTTCTTCAGCCCTTCGGTGGTCGGCTGCTGATAGGCCAACTGGATGCCTGCCTCTGTATCTTCATTGGCGACCGTCATGTTGCTGGCGAGCACGAGCACCGGCGAGCGCGCCGCGTTGGCTGCGGCGATGGCGTTGATCATGTCTGTGAAGCCCGGCCCTTCCGTGCCTGACGCGGCCGCGATTTCCCCAGTCACCCGACAGAAGCCGTCGGCGGCGTGGCACATCGCGCCTTCGTGGCGACCGGAGTAGGTCGGAATGCCTTCGAGCGCGATGGCGTTGACGATGGAATAATTGCCGGGGCAGGAGAAGAGCGCGGCGAGTCCCTCTTCCTTGCAGAGTCGCGCGAAGACCTGCGCCCCAGTCATCGGGAAGGCGGCCTTTACCGGAGCGGTTTTGGCGGCCTGGGCGAATTCGTCTGGCACCTTGATCGGTTTGTTTTCAGCAGTGTCGGCGGCGTTCGCCCTGTTTCCGTCAAAGGCGATAACCGTGGTCATTCCGGCCCCGGCCACCGCTTTGCTTATGAATTTTCTCCTGGAAACGTCAGTTTTTTTCACCCTATTTTTGTCGTCTATTTTTGCCATAGCCTCTCCTCCGATTTGCCCATTTTGCCTCTTTCGATGGATGGATGAGCGGGTTTACAAGCCGCCCTCGCGCAATCTTGTACCGCGCCCTGGCGTTGGAATACAAATTTAGTGTTTGAGCAAAAAATTAAAAAGATGGTAATGATGGTAAAGAATACTTGCCTACCGGCCGGTAAGTATAGTGAAATTGGCGGCGTCTGGCAATATCTCTCCCAAATCTGAAGCGAACAGATGCGAAAACTTTTCCCGTTCTCCCTTTTGCTGTTATTGATTCCGATGGTTCCGCCATCAACCGGCGGAATGACGCAGGAAACATCGAACGCCACAAGCTTCCATCATGTCCACCTGAATTCGACCGATCCGTCGAAGGCGATTGATTTCTACACGCGGACATTCGACGTAACGAAGAAGATGCGGCTCGCCGGCTTTGACGGGATTCAGAGCGAGAAGATCTATCTACTCTTCAACAAGGTGGACATTCCTCCAGCGACCTCACCCGACAGCGCCATCTGGCATTTCGGGTGGGGAAGCACAACGATGGAAGCCGATTACCAGAAGCATCTCTCGCATGGCGTGACGTTTCATACGCCGATAACCAGGCTTGGGTCGGGACTGTTGTTCGCTTATATGAAAGCGCCGGATGGAGCGTTGGCAGAGATCAACACATCGAACACCCGCGCCTTCATTCACATCCATTTGTACAGTGACGCGCCGCTCTGCGCCGCCGAATGGTATATCAAACATCTCGGCGCGAGCAGTCGCTTGCAGCGCAGCGGCCCGTGTGAAGTCCCATTCGCCGCGCCCAGCGAGCCGCTCGGAGTTATTCGGTCGCCGGCGACTACGGTTCGTTTCGGCGAGATCAGTTTGATAATCTACCCGCGCCAGCGCCCCAGCCCTCTGGTCAGCCCGCGCGGCCACGTCGTTGATCATATCGCGTTCGGCGTCACTGATTTGGTAGACGCGCTCGATCGGTTGCGGAAATCGAGAGTGAAAGTGTTGGAAGAAGCGCGCTTGTTTGGCGACGGTAAAACTCGCGCGGCGATGATCGAAGGACCGGATGCGATTGCAATCGAACTCGTTGAAATGAAGTGAAAGGCGAATGGTTATTTGTATTTACCGAGCCCGAGGTTGATCTTGACAAGGTTTGGGGGGGGGCTATAGACTTACCAACCGGTAGGTAGTTGCGCCTCCGGTTCGATTATTTCCGGTGGCAAGGCGCCTCCAATGGCGGAATCAACCCAGGTTTCGTAGTTCAACGCATTTCTTTATTTCTGAGATTACTGATTGATTCAGACGATCGGGCGGGCTGATCTCCGGTCTAGTTCTACATCGGTCCATCAACTTACGAGGGAATGATTCCACCATGCTACGCAACCTTATTTTGCTCGTCATTACATTTGTTTTTGCGTTAAAAGGTTCCGTTGACACCGCTCGCGTCGGATTGTTAGCCATTGCCGTCGCGCTGTCGTTTGCGGGAACGGCGAACGCCCAGGAAAAACGCTTCCAGTTTCCCGGCACGACCTGCACAGCCGGCGCTCCATACTTGCACTGTCCCGACCGTGAGTGCTCAGGGGCCACGGTAATCAATCAGGGAAACGTGGTCGAGATGAAGACGCGCCGCACTTACTTCCTTGATTATCCGTGCGATATGAAGAAGGGCGAGAAGGTCACTTTCATAATGAGTCTGCACGGCGGCGGCTCATACGGAAACTGGCAGCGACATTATTTCCCGCTGCTGGATTACGTGGACAAATATCGCCTGGTTGTCGCCACTCCGAACTCACCGACGCGAGCGTGGGCGCAAGCTGACGACGAGTACTTGCAGAACATTGTCAACTATGTCATCGAACAAGTTGGCAAGGAAAATATCAATGCCTTCTGGCTGGTTGGACATTCGCAGGGCGGCATGACTTCCAACCGGCTCCTGCGAACGGACTTCTTCAAGGACAGAGTGGATGGGTGGCTCAGCCTCTCCGGCGGTCGATTGGGCGGAAATCCGGGACGCAGCTCGACTTTCGCTCCCACCGGCGCCGCAGCGCCTGGCGGCGCAAGTTCAGGAGCGCCCGGCGGTAACAACCCGAGGGCGTCAGCTATGGCGGCATTGCGCGAGCTTCCCACCGCGGACTTCTCTCACATTTTCGAGACAGGCCAGCGCGAAGTGGACGAGAAGGGCGTGCCAGAGACATCCGATTGGGCCAAGAAATATTCTTGCGGCCCGCGACTCGCGCCGAGGGAGGTCGAAGACGTCAAGGCAGGCTACGTCTATGACAGCAACCGCTTGAATTTGTTGCGTCCGGGTTGGGGACTCCTGCCAGCGCCCGGCAGGGCGCAGGTCCTCGCATATCCCGACTGCAAGGACGGCCGTGTGGTCGCCGACGTCGTTCGCCTCGATAAGGGACACACCGAAGGGCTCGAGCCGAAAGTTACCGAAGAGCTGATCAAGTTGATGCTCTCAGGCCGGGGCGGTAAGCTTCAACAAATCACTACCACGTCCGCGTCGACTCAGGAAAAACGCTGATCGAAATCATAGGGAAAGTTTATCGCCGGCTTCGCAACGGGTCTGATCCCTAAGCCAACGACAAATGAAGTTTGTCGGATATTTCAGAGAAAAGAAACATGCCAACAATCAAGCGTTCAATTCTGCTTCCCTTAATTCTGACCGTTTGCGTGGCTGCGCAGGTCATTGTCCAGTCCCAGGCCGAAATCATTCCGGACTTGATCTACGGCCACAAAGGCGGTCTTGCAATGACATTCGATGCGCTCAAGCCGCAGGCGAACGCCAACGGCGCCGCAAAATCCAAAAACGATTACAGCAAGGCCGATACATGGTTATGTCGCCCGGGCAGAGATGACGCTTGCTCAGCTGACTTAACGACAACCATCGTCGCCGCCAACGGTAAGTTGACAGAGGAGAAATGGAAGGCCAATCCGAACGCGCCGATTGATTGTTTTTACGTCTATCCGACGATCTCCAACGATCCGACCCCGAACAGCGATATGAGCGCCGGGCCGGAAGAGCGCCGCGTCATTCAGCATCAGTTCGCGCGCTTCGGATCGCAATGCCGTCCGTACGCGCCGCTCTATCGCCAGGTGACGTTGACGACGCTGCGCGCCAATCTGTCGGGGAAGCCGATGGCGGTTGATCGCGTGCTCGCTTACTCCGACGTGCTGGACGCCTGGAAATATTATCTCGAACACGACAATCGAGGGCGCGGCGTCGTTCTCATAGGCCATTCGCAAGGCTCCAGCGTTTTGATCCAGCTCATCAAGAATGAAATTGACGGCAAGCCCGTCCAGGATCGCATCGTTTCCGCGTTGATATTGGGATTGAATGTCGCCGTGCCGATTGGCAAAGATGTCGGCGGCGCTTTTCAAAAGATGCCGTTGTGTCGCGCGGCGAATCAGACCGGATGCGTGATCTCCTACGTCACGTTTCGCGAAAACTCGCCGCCGCCCACCAACTCATTCTTCGGCCGCCCGCCAGCCGATGGGATGGTCGCGGCATGCGCGAATCCGGCGGCGTTGGGTGGCGGCAGCGGCGAATTGCGTGCCTATCTGGCGGCGGGCAGGGGCGCGGTTACCTCATCTGCTGCGCCAAAACCCTGGGTGACCCCCGAACGACCGATCAGGACACCGTTTGTGAGCGTGCCGGGATTGCTCTCGGCCAAATGTGTGTCCGACGATCACGGTTCATACCTTGCGCTGAAAGTTCACGGCGATCCCGCCGATCCGCGCACTGACGACATCGCCGGCGATGTCGTGACGAACGGGCAGGCGCAAGCGAATTGGGGATTGCACCTGATTGATGTGCAGGCGACGATTGGCAACCTGGTGGATATTGTCGGCCTGCAGGGAAAGACTTATCAGGCAAAAAACAAGAAGAAATAGGAGTAATCGCCGCTAGCGGCTTCGAGCAGGCATTAAGGGTCGCGAGCGCGTTCCGGACAACAGCTCTGTACTTGAAGAGATTTACCGTGCTAAGTCGCGCGGTCTCAAAATTCCTCTCCATCCAAGCTCGCCCAGATGCTCGCTATGGATGGAGTTCCTTTTGAGGTTTAGATGAAGGTGGCTCTCTCAAACCGCCAAAACACGATTATAGCCTTCGCCGTTCTTGGCGTTCTTGCGTATTTCAGCGGTGTCGTGGGATTTTCCCAAGCGGCCACGCGGCTGGAGCTCAGGACACTGTCGTCGCGACCCGACCTGGTCAGTGGTGGCGACGCGCTGGTCGAAATCAAAACTCCTGCAGGCGCGCAACTGAACCAGCTCAGACTGACGCTCAACGGCAAGGATGTCACTAACCGGTTGAGGCTCGATGCGGCCTCGGGCGGCTTTCGCGGATTGATCGGCGGAATGGTTGTAGGAGAAAACACGCTGATTGCGAAGATCAAATCGCCAAAACCTGCTCAGGCGAGCCTGAAAGTCACGAACTATCCGATCACGGGGCCGATTCTTTCGGGGCCGCATCTGACTCCTTACGAATGCCGCACAGTCGAATCGGGCCTGGGCGAGGCGCTCGACGCCGCCTGTTCAGCCAAACAGAAGATCGAATATTTCTATCGCGCGTCGAACGACACTTTCAAACCGCTCGCAAATCCGACCGGGGCGCGACCGTCCGATCTGATCAACACGACAACCAACGACGGAAAGACCGTACCCTACATCGTGCGCGTCGATTCGGGCACGATCAATCGCAGCATCTACCGCATCGCGATCCTCGACGAGCCGAACACCGAGACGTCGCCCATAAACGGGGATCAGGTCGAATGGAGGCCCGGGCCGGGTTGGAATCGTAAATTGGCCGTGAGCTTCGGCGGCGGCGCGGGCACGCAATACAATCAGGGCGTCAACCAGGGGACCGCCGCGCTGAATCACCTCTACCTGTCGCGCGGCTTCGCTTTCATGGTCTCGACCGAACTGGTCAATCAGCAGCACGGCAATGCGGTGTTGCAGGGCGAGGCGCTGATGATGCTCAAAGAGTATTTCATTGAGCGCTACGGCCTGCCGGAATGGACTGTTGGCAATGGCGGGTCGGGCGGAGCGATCCAGCAGTTGGTGATCACGCAAATCTATCCGGGCTTGCTCGACGGCTTGCAGCCGACGCTTTCGTTTCCGGACTCATCGCTTCACACATCGGATTCAGGGCTGTTACAAAATTTCTGGCGGAAGGCCGATCCGTCTGTCTGGACCGACGCTAAGAAAACGGCGGTCGAAGGCTTTACCAAAGGGACCACCGCCGCCTGGGAACGGTCATTCGTACCGGTGCTGACCGCAACCAACGCGCGCGGATGCGCGATGAATGACGCCAGCAAGATTTATGATCCTGTAAAAAATCCCAAGGGCGCCCGCTGTACGATGCAGGAAATGCGCGCAAATATCTACGGACGCGATTTGATGACCGGCTTCGCGCGCAAGCCTCAGGACAATGTCGGATTGCAATACGGATTGGCGGCGTTGAATGACGGCGCGATCAGCGTGGACGAATTCCTGGAGCTGAACGAGAAAATCGGCGGCAATGATATTGACGGGAACTTCATTCCGCAGCGCGCCGTGGGAGACCCGATCGCGCTGCGGGCGATTTACGCGAGTGGTCTTATGAATTCGGGCGGCGGCGGGTTGGCCAACGTTCCGATCCTTCACGCGCGGCCTTACACCGACGCGATAGGCGACATCCATGACCGTCATCGCGACTTGACGATCCGAGCCCGCCTGGAACGGACCAACGGGCGCTCGGATAATCAGGTGATCTGGACGGGGCCGCCGCGCGGGCTGAATCAAACCGATCAGAATCGAGGCGTAAACCTGGCAGCGCTCTCACTCGACACTATGAACGAATGGCTCGACGCCATCGCGGCCGATCCGGCGCCGCTCTCGACAGACAAGATCGTGCGCCACAAACCGGCGGAGGCCGTTGACGCCTGCTGGGATACTGAAGGCAATAAGATCGTCGAGAAGGCCCGTTTCGATGGCAAGGGAAAGTGCAACACGCTTTATCCGGCGCACAGCGAGCCGCGGCTGGTGGCCGGAGCGCCGCTCACGAATGACATCGTCAAATGCCAGTTGAAGCCGATTAACTTCGCCGATTACAGGGTAACTTTCACCACCGCGCAGAAGGCGCGTATGAAGGCCGCCTTCCCGGCTGGCGTCTGCGATTTCGGCAAGCCAGGCGTGGGCCAAGGGCCGCTTAAAGGGACGTATCAGCGGTATTGAACGAACAATTACCTGTACATCTATCTCAAGGAGGGCGGTTTGGCGAATCGCCGCTCGAAGGCGCGATCAAAAGCAAGGAGGTCAAGTTCTCCGTAAAGCTGAACGCGCAAGGGCAGGAATTCTTACTCGAATACGCCGGGGCTGTCGAGGGCGATACGATGAAGGGCAAGGTAAAATTCGGGGATAGAGGCGAGGCGGACTTCTCCGGTAAGAAAGAATAATTATTTGCATCAGGAGACGTTTATGTCATGGCATCCGCGTTTATGTCAGGTCGGCGTACTCGCCGCATTGACGTTCGCGTCAGGTCTGGCTGGCGCCGCGGCGTCGGCCCAGATCAAGACCGACATCATCGAAAAGTATCGCGCGGAATTGCAAAAGCAAGCCGCCGATCCCGAGATGAAGCGCGAGCGCGGCACACAGCCCCAGGATTGGATTTTCGCGCTGCCCGAAGGCGTCAGGTCGCGGCAGATCACATTCTACAGCGATGGGACACCCTGTTACGGAAGAATCTTCTTCCCGAAAACTTTCAACACGCGGGGCAGGTGGCCGGCGGTCGTGGTAGGGCATGGCATCAACGCGCAGGTTGTCGGCATCGAGAAATACGCGGCGCGCTTCGCTGAACGTGGACTTGTGGCGATGGCGATTGACTATCGCACCTACGGCTACAGCGGCGGCGACGTCTTGCTGCTCGAATCGGACACGACCACCGACGAACGCGCGGTGTGGGAGAAGGACGCGCGCATTCAAATCAAGCGGACGAACCTGAACAATTTTCGAGAGACCGAAGATTTTCGCGCGGCCATCTCTTACATTCAGACCGAGCCTGGCGTCGATCCTGAGCGGATCGGCGTCTGGGGGTCGTCGAACGGCGCGAGCGTGGCATTGATGGTGGCCGCTCAGGACGCCCGCGTCATAGCGGTAGTCGCGCAAGTGGGCGCGGTCGGCGGACTCAACGCGAGTGGCCCGGTCGCGATCCCGCCACGAATGGTCGAAGAAGGCATCAGGCGCGCTCGCACGGGCCAGGGCTCTGAAGTTGACGGCGGCTTCTCTTTTAAGAGCAAAATTGATATGTGGAGCGGCCAGGTCAACCGTGAGTTCCGTCCGGGAGCCGCGCTCGACCGCATCCCTGAAACAACGAAGATTCTCTGGATTCCTGTTGAGAAGGACGAGTTGTTGCCGCCGCGCGGCCCCAGCGGGCCTTACGCGGGATCGAAGGCGTTTGTGGGGACATCGCAGGTCGCGGAGATTCCGTATCTGACGCACTTTCAGATTTATTCTTTCGCCGGGTTCGAGGTGAGTTCAAATCTGGCGGCGGACTGGTTCCTGACGTATCTGGGAAGGCGCGTGACAGAGTAGTTTCCCGATCCGTCGTTCGCCTGGATTTAGAGCGATTGGAAGATGAAGAACCGGACCGCATCCGCTATAAGCGGTTAAAGGAGTCAACGAAGAGATCGACGAAGCATGAGACAGGAATTGATCATACTTATAACTATGATTGTTCTGACAGGCCCATTGTCTCCGCGCGCCGGTTCGCAAACTCACGGGCAAACAATGCGGTACCGGGCTATGGCGACGATTGAGTCACTGCCGGATGGCGTCGCCGCAAAAGATGTTCGTTTCTACAGCGAAGGTATCGAGTGCCATGGAAAGATTTTTACGCCGAAAAACTTCTCGGCCGAGGGCAAAGCGCCTGCGGTGGCGCTCGCGCCCGACTGGGGCGAGACGGCCGCGTCAATCGAGAAATACGCCGCGCATTTCGCCTCGCGCGGACTGGTGGCGATGGTCATTGATTATCGCGGATGGGGAAGGAGCGGCGGTTTCCCCCAAACGTTGGATGCAGTCAAGACTGATGACCGACTTCGCTTTTCGCAGATGACCGCGAGAGTGCGCATTCATCGCAAGCGTCTCATCCCGCGGGAGCAGATTCTGGACATTCGCAACGCCCTCTATTACCTGCAGGGCGAGCCTGGCGTCGATCGCGCGCGTGTCGGCGTGTGGGGCGCCGGCATGGCGGGCGGGCATATGATCGTCATCGCCGCAACCGACGCCCGTGTCAATGCCGTAGTCGCCCAGACGCCGATCATCGAGGGCAAGGACGCGCCGCGGAAAGCTTACGCTCCGACGGGCGAGTTGCTGCTTGCCGAACAAAGGCGCGCGCGCGTTGGTTATTTGCCCGGCGCCGGCGCTTCGGTCGATGTCGAGACCAGGCTCGCGCTGGCCGAGTATCGTCCGTTCTGGTATGTCGAACAGATACCGCAGAAGACGGCTGCGCTGTTTGTCGTCGCCGAGGAAGGACCCAGAACGAATATCGCCATCGCCGCGTCGAAGTTGCTCAAAGGGCCGACAGACGTGGCACGCGTCCCCGGCGTAAGGCGCATGCGGATTGACGCAGGCCAAACGTTCAATACGGCTGCTAATGCGGCAGCCGAATGGTTTTTGAAGCGCCTGTGATTGGCCGCTCTCCGCGGTCTTAAGCAGGCTAGCGAGATTCGCCTATTCGGGCGACGGATTTTTCACCTTTTCAAGGAGGTTTGTCATGAAAGGCGCCATCAGATTGACCATGATCGCCGCCGCGCTCGCGCTGGCGTTTTTCCTTGCGCCGCGACTCAGCCGCGGAGCCGAAAAGACGGCCGGTGTAACATTCGCCAAGGACGTCGCGCCGGTTCTTCAGAAAAACTGCGTGGTCTGTCATCGGCCGGGCGAGGTCGCGCCGATGTCATTTACGAACTACAAAGAGGTTCGGCCCTGGGCAAAGGCCATCCGCGAAAAGGTGGTGACACGCGCGATGCCGCCCTGGTTCGCCGATCCCGCCCACGGCGAATTCTCTAACGATCCGCGGCTCTCGCAAAAGGAGATTGACACAATTGTCGCCTGGGTCGATGGCGGCGCGAAGGAAGGCGATCTGAAAGACTTGCCGCCATCTCCAAAATATACCGAGGGCTGGCAGATCGGCAAACCTGACGTCACATTCTCGATGCCCATCGAATACAGCGTGCCCGCCGAGGGCGTAATCCCATACAAATATTTCGCCGTGCCGACCAACTTCACCGAGGACAAGTACGTGCAATTGGCCGAGATTCGCCAGGGCAATCGCCGGATCGTGCATCACGTGATCGTTGATGTGCGTTATCCGGAACATGGCAAACTGCCGGAGCCTGGCGAGATCCCGCCCAATGAACTCCTCTCCGTGCGACGCGGCGGGGGCCAGCGAGGCGAACGTCCCGCCGATTCGGATGGGCGTTTGGTCGGATGGGCGCCCGGCGAAGCCCCGCTGGCTCTGCGCGCCGGTCAGGCGAAACTGATCAAAAAAGGCTCAATGCTCATATTCCAGATTCACTATGTCACGACCGGCGAAGCTGGAACCGATCGCACCAGCATCGGCATGATCTTCTCGAAAGACCCGGTCGAAAAGCGCGTCATTACCGCAGGCGCTATCCAAGCCAATTTCGTGATCCCGCCCGGCGATCCCAACTATGAAGTCAAGTCAGAATTCGCTTTCAAGGAGGACAGCCACATTGACAGCTTGCATCCGCACATGCACCTGCGCGGCAAGGATTTCAAATACACTCTCGTTTATCCGGACGGGACGTCGAAGGTGTTGCTGTCAGTGCCGCGCTGGGATTTCGGCTGGCAGATGACATATGTCTTCAAGGAGGAGGTCGCCGCGCCGAAGGGAAGCAAGCTTGTCTGCGTGGCCCATTACGACAACTCGCTCAACAACAAGTTCAACCCCGACCCGACGAATGAAGTTCGTTGGGGGGCGCAGACCTGGGAAGAGATGATGATCGGTTATCTCGATTACACTCTCGACAAACAGGACTTGCGAATGTCGCGACCGCAGGCCGCAAGCACCAGCGGCCGATAATCAAATTCCTTCACCAAGCCACAAGAAGGAACGCGAGGTTTATCCTTTCTCCATGTCTTTCTTGCCGCTTTGTGGAGGGGGCTTTGAGGAGGAAATCATGAAACGTTTATTCATCGTTCTGCTCATAATGCTGACTGCGGCTGCGGCAGTGAGCAGGAAGCGGAACGACGCCGCGAGTGTGACTTTCAGCAAAGACGTCGCGCCGATCATCTTCAACAAGTGCGCCAACTGCCATCGCTCTGGTGAGGTCGCGCCGATGCCGCTCACCTCATACGCCGAAGCTGCGCCCGTGGAGCAAAGCCATCCGCGAAGAGGTCATCGAACGCTCGATGCCGCCCTGGTTCGCCGATCCGCACACCTCGACTCTCAAATTCGGCAACGACCGCAGGCTCTCGCAAAAAGAGATCGATACCATCGTCGCCTGGGTCGACGCCGGGGCGCCGAAAGGCGATGACAAAGACCTCCCGCCGTTTCCGAAATACACTCCCGGCTGGACGTTCGGCGAGCCTGATATGGTGATCGAGATGCCGGTTGATTTCGAGGTTCCGGCGGAAGGCGAACTGCCGATGCAGAATTTTTACGCGCCGGTTCCCTTTACGGAAGAACGATGGGTCGAAAAGGTCGAACTGCGTCCGGGCAATCCGGCGGTCGTGCATCATTCAATCGCCAACGTGGTCAAACTGCCGGAAGGAACAAAGATCGTGGACGGCAAGGCTGTCCGCGCGGATGGCGCGGCCGCCGGTAGGCTCAACAGCCAATCGGCGCGCGAGACCGGAGGATTGAGCGAAGGCGGATCGCGTGAAGTGTTCTTGAGCCAGGATTCGTTCACACGCGCCGGCGCGTTCAAGCTCGTCGGACAGGCTCCGGGCAAGGGATTCGAGCAGCATTACCCCGGCACCGCCAAGCGCATCCTGCCGGGGATGTACGTACAGTTCAATATGCATTACCAGCCGAGCGGACGTTCTGAAAAAGACCGCTCGCGCCTCGGTCTCTGGTTCGCCAAAAAACCAGTGACGCACGAAGTCCTCACGAAGGGCGTCAGCGACACGATCTACATTGGTGGCAAGGAACTGAGTGAAACCCGCACGATCAACGGCAAGGAAGTCAAAGTGCGAGGCCGCATTCCCAACATCCCGCCGAACGTTGACAACTGGGAGATCGGCGGCGAAGTGACGATCAAGGATGCGATCACGCTCTACGCCTTCGCGCCGCACATGCACCTGCGCGGCAAAGACATCAAATACACGCTCGTCTGGCCCGACGGTCGCCGGCAGGTGCTGCTCGACGTGCCGAAGTTCGACTTCAACTGGCAACTCCATTACGAGCTTGCCGAACCGCTGAAGATTCCCGCAGGCAGTAAACTGATCTCCCTCGCCCACTACGATAACTCGATCAAGAACCGCTACAACCCGGCGCCCGACAAAGAAGTATTCTGGAGCGAGCAGAGCTGGGATGAGATGTTCATCCCGTGGTTCGAGTACACGGTGGACAGTAAAGTTTTGACGAAACCCGGCGTCACTCAAAGCGCGAGCAAACAATAAAAGCCGGCTGGTTAACGGAGGTATTTATGATGAGTGTACTGCAAGCGATTGCGCTAACTTCCGCAATGCTTACAGGGGGAGTAGAACCGGCGGCGGCCGCCAGATGTTTTATTCCTGTCAGCGTATTAGAAGAACTCGAAAAGTCCGACGCCGTCTTCGCGGGTAAAGTCATCGCCGAAGAATACCGCCCTCTGAAGACGTCTACGGACAAGGGCGAAGTTTTAACCGTCAAGTTTGCCGTTGGGAATTGGTGGAAAGGCGGAAAGAGCGAAGAAGTGATTCTGTATACCTCGAAAATCAGCTATTCAACAGGAATTCAGTTCATGGTCGAGGACTTTCATTTCACCGTGGGTGAGCGCTATCTGGTCTATGCGTCCGGCGCGCCAGACAATCTAAAAACCAATGGTTGCAGGAGAACGAAGAAGCTGGAAACAGCGGATGAGGACCTGCAAAAGCTTGGCGAAGGCAAGGCGCCTGAACCGCTGCTCCAACAACTTGCACAGCAACCTTCCCGGCCTACTGATCCGAACGATCCGATGCCGCCGCCGAATATGGATTACTTCGTCGGCGCATGGACCTTTGACTGGAATGTGCCTGAATCGCCGCTCGGCCCAGCAGGGAAGTTGAAAGGCAAAGAGACGTACAAGAAGACGTCCGACGGCGATTACGAAAGCGAGATCGAAGGCGAGGGCCCGCAGGGGGCTTTCAAAGGGCGCGCGACCACCAATTACAACGAGAAGGAGAGGTCAGTCACGCGTTCCGAGACGGGATTGTTCGGCGCGTCGATCGTCAAGACCGGGCCAATTGGCGGCGACCTCGGCGGGTATTACACGATTTACTGGGAGACGCAGCCCATCAAAAAAGACGGCAAGACGATCAAACTGAAAGGCAAGACGCTGATGCTCTCGCCGGCCAATTACCGGTTGCAGGTTCAGATCTCGGTTGACGGCGGGCCGTATGCCAATTTCGGCAGCCCGTGGTTCCGCAAGTTTGAAGACAAATGAAACCATAGACAATTCGGGTCGGTACCGCGGGCGGTAGCGAGAATAACTCCCTGAGGCGCATTTTCGCCGAAGTCATACTCGTTACCGCTCGCGGCGCTGCCTCGGTGTCCGATAGAGCAAATCCAATGAAAGCGCCAAGCAAGATCCTCGTCGCAAGTTTGTTCTCCGTAATCCTGTTTTCCTCGCTCCTCTTCCACGCCGTCTCTTTGCGCTTTGAGAGCAGCGCCACTTCCATCGGAGAAGCCGCGCCGCAGCGACAAGCGCCCGCCACTTCTCCTGAGGGTGCTGAACTGTACAAGCAAAAATGCTCGGTCTGCCACGACAACCCGCAGGATCGCATTCCGCCGCTGTTCCTCATCCGCCGGCGCTCGGCGGAAGATGTGGTCATGACCCTGACCTCAGGCTCGATGAAGCAGCAGGCGGCGGGTTTGACCGCTGAGCAGATTCACGCCTTGGCGATTCACTTGACCGGTAAAGCGCCAGGCCCCCCGATCGAAGAGAACATGGGAGCAAACCGATGCGCGGGAGCTGCGGCGCCGATAAATCTGAAAGGGCCGCAATGGAACGGCTGGGGCATCGATCTCGACAACTCCCGCTTCCAGCCGAAGCCGGGTATCAGGGCCGAGGACGTTCCGAGGTTGAAGGTCAAATGGGCATGGGCGCATCCTGGGCCGATGGCGACAGGTCAGCCGACCGTCATAGGCGACCGCCTCTACCTGACCATCGAAGCGGGGATTGTCGTCAGCTTGAACGCGCAAACCGGCTGCACCTACTGGGCGATGCAGCCGGGCGCGGCGGTGCGCGCCGCCGTCAGCGTGGGGCCTCTCCCAACCGGACCGAGGTCTTCCGGATCGAAGGCCAAATACGCAGTCTATTTCGGCGATGAGAAATCGAACGTTCAGGCGCTGGACGCCGACACAGGCAAGCTGCTCTGGAAGACAAAAGTCGAAGACCATTTTCTCTCTCGCATTACCGGCGCGCCCACGCTCTATCGTAATCGCCTCTACGTGCCGGTCTCCTCGTTCGAAGAGACGGCCGGACGCGATCCTAAATATGAATGCTGCACCTTTCGCGGCAGTCTCCTCGCGCTCGACGCTTACACTGGGAAAATAATCTGGAAGAGTTTCACAGTTCAGCAGGAACCGAAGCCTTTCAAGAAGAATTCCGTCGGAACGCAGATGTATGGCCCCGCGGGCGGCGCGATCTGGTCTGCGCCAACCATCGATCCGAAGCGCGGGTTGATCTACGTCGGCACTGGCAATTCCTACACCGACGTCGAGACCAGGCATACGGACGCGATCGTGGCGTTCGAGATGAAAACGGGCAAGATTAAATGGGTGAACCAGGTTAGCGCCAAAGACAACTTTCTGGTCGGTTGTCGCCAACCGGGCGTCGGCAACTGCCCTGATCATGCAGGGCCTGATCACGATTTCGGCAGTTCGCCGGTTTTGCGCAAGTTGCCCAACGGCAGACAAATTCTTTTAGGCGGCCAGAAATCCGGTGTGATGTGGGCGTTCGATCCGGACAATAATGGCAAGGTCTTGTGGCAGGTGAAAGTTGGCGGCGGCGGCGCCCTGGGCGGCATCGAATGGGGCTTCGCGGCTGACGCGGAGAACGTCTACATTCCGGTCGCCGACCCTTTCGGAGGGGAGACTCGCAAACCCGGACTGACCGCTCTGAAGATCGCAACAGGGGAGCGGCTTTGGAACATCCCCGCGCCTCCGGCGAAATGCGATTGGGGCGCGACTCGCTGCAACAACTCGCAATCGGCCGCGGCGACGGTCATTCCTGGCGTGGTCTTTTCAGGCACGGCAGATGGGCGCCTGCGCGCTTATTCGACCAAAGACGGCGCGATCATCTGGGTCGTCGACACTGCGCAACAGATCGCCACAGTCAACGCCGGGCGGGCGAAGGGCGGCACGCTTGACGGCGGCGGGCCGACCATAGCCAACGGCGTCCTTTACACAAATTCCGGCTACGGCCGCCTCATCGGGCACCCTGGCAATCTGTTGCTGGCCTTCACAGTGGATGGCAAATAGTATTCATCATCGGGGTCTGAACGAACAGCGGTGCCGCGAAGCGATTCAGGCTTATTACGCCTCGATCACGTCGCGCCACGAATCGCACATTTGAGTTACTGGATATTTATCCAACACGTCGCTCGCCGGAGACGGTTTAGGATAGTTCGAGCAACTCGGCGCACAGGCGTAATCGCCCAGACGAGAGCCAGCCGTTCTTTGCCGTCTGAGCATTACTGGTAGAACAATCACCACGAACCAATACTGACGCCGCATTTCTGGCGGTTCCATTAACAGCCTACGAGCGAAGGGACGAACAAGTATCCAAAGATGAGAGCTCGTTCGACCTTGCTTGCGATAAATTATGGAGGCCCATCAATGCCTATTCGAAAACTAACAATTCTCCTAAAGACCGTCATGACCTTCACTTGCGCCGGCTTGGTCCTGGCGCAGACATCGGCGGGCAGTATTCGCGGCTCCGTCACCGACCAGACGGGCTCTGTTCTGCCTAACGCCACGGTTACCGTCAAGAATCTCGATACCAACAGTGATCGTAAACTGACAACCAATGACGACGGGCTATACAACGCCGACAACCTCCTGCCCGGCGTTTACGAGGTGGGAGTCGAAGTCCGGGGGTTTCAACGCTCCATCAAACGGGTCACCGTGCTCACCGGCAACACGCACACTGCCGATTTCTCGTTAACCATCGGCGCCAGCAACGAGACGGTGACCATTACGTCGGAGGCGGCGCAGGTCAATACGAACGACTACAAGATTGATGGCGTC
This sequence comes from uncultured Acidobacteriota bacterium, assembly GCA_963796275.1. Classification (GTDB taxonomy): domain Bacteria; phylum Acidobacteriota; class Blastocatellia; order RBC074; family RBC074; genus JAKEHZ01. Next base: position 1,819,226 of record CAWCKY010000006.1, read on the forward strand.
ATCACCAGAGAGCGTATCGATGCGCTGCCGCTCAACGGGCGGAATTTCCTTGAATTGGGGCAGATGGAGCCGGGCGTTTCCGTCACGATCACTGGGAACCCAGGTGGCTCCGCCAATAGTTTTACACAGGTCAGTGTGGCTGGCGCCGGAGCTGGTTTGACTCGCATCACGGTCGATGGAGGCAATGTCGGCGACCGCGTCACCGGCGGGTCGGCCACAAACTTCTCGCAGGAGTCGGTCCAGGAGTTCCAGATCTCGACCTTCAACTTCGACCTCTCCACGGGAGTGACTTCGACCGGTGCGGTCAACATCATTTCCCGAACCGGCACAAACGCTTATCACGGCAGCGGGTTCTTTTTCTTCCGCGACCACAATATGGCGGCCTACCCGAATCTCAGGCGGAGCGCCGCCAATCCGGCCCCCTTCTTCGCCCGACGCCAGGGTGGGTTCTCACTGGGCGGCCCCGTCAAAAAAGACAAGCTCTTCTGGTTCACCAATTTTGAATATGGCAATCAACTAGGCGTAGCAGAGGTCTCCCACCTGACGACTGTAGGCGACGGAGGGGCCTTCGCGGCCAATTTCAACCACAACGGCGAATTGCCTCTTCGGAATAAGCTCTTCAACGCGCGACTCGACTACAAGGTGAACGACAGGCACAACACCTTCCTGCGCTACAGCGAAGACCATAGCAAACTACGGCAGTTCACAGCCGTCAACGAATCGTCCGGCTCCACCAGCGAAAACAACGCTTACAACGCGGTGCTGGGCCTCACCAGTGTCCTTTCGGCGAGCTTGGTAAACGATGTCCGTTTCAACTACAACTTTCTCGCGAGCGCGCTCGGCGCCCCCGGCCCTGAGGATTGCGCCGGCTCAATCGGCTGCCTTGGCGCGCTGGGGCCGCAATTCAATGTCGGAGGTGTCGGTTTCAGGATCGGGGTCGCCAGCGGATTGCCGACCGATCGCGCCAACCGAACCTACCAGGTCACCGATACGGTCAGCTGGTCGAAGGGCGCGCATCGCATCCGCTTCGGCGGCGAATTTGAGAAGTATGTGCGGTTCGGCTCGTTAGCCACGAACGACACAGGAACAATAAATCTTTTCGGACCTGAACAAGTGCGTGTCCAGAATCCGACTCTCTACGCCGCCCTCCCAGCAAGTTTGAAGAGTCCGGCGGCCGGGCCGATCTCCTTGGCGGACATCCTGAGTCTACCCGTCCAGACCTTCTCGATCGGGGTCGGAGATCCGGGTTCCCCCGCGCCCTTCAATCTCGAGAGTGCGCGCCGCACCAACCGCTATCGCCTTTTCTTCCAGGATGGCTGGCAGGTCCGCCCGAATTTCACATTCAATTTCGGCATGGCTTGGGCCTACGAATCCAATCTCCGGAATTACGACTTACCCAAGCCTCAATGGCTGGCACCGCTTATAGGAGATGGGGAAAATCTGGAGGCGCCTGGCCGAGAGTACAAGAACTTTTCTCCCGCCATTGGCTTCGCATGGTCGATGGGCAAGGAGAAAAAGACTGTGATTCGCGGCGGATCGGGAATTTATTTCGATTCAGATCTGGGGTCCAATCGCATCGCGGAGCGGCGCATCCTCGGCCCGTCGGGCAATGGCCGCGTGGTCATTGACGGCACGGGAATCGCGAATCCGCTCTTAGGTCAGGCGGATCAACCTTCGACACTGAGCCCCACGGCGACACCTACGACCTTAACCGGGCAACAAGTAGTGAACCTGATCCCACAGATCAAAGCCGCGGAGACTGCGCGGTTCGGTCTGCTTGGAGATCTTTCAGTTCGAAATATCGAGTTGCTTAAGTCCACGGGGACTGGTCAGGCCATCTCCCCTACGCGGCCTACTCAACGGATGGCAGTTCTCGACGATCAATCAATTCCAAAGTTCTCCGCCCTCCAATCCGAACATCGCGATCGACGTGGACGGGGAGGGGACGTCCATTTACACCTTGCCTGGGATCGGTTGGAATGGTTTCGGGCGAAACGCTAACCCCGACGACATACGGAAAGCGGTCGAAACGTACAACGCCGACGTGCTGGCGCGGAGCAACCCCCTGCCCGCTAACGCGACCGCCGAGCACCGGGCGGCCTGTACTCTGGTTGTAAATGGCCGGACGCTTTGTGCCCCCAGGACACCACGTAACCAGGTCTACCCGCTGATCAACTTACCTGCGGCCTTCTCCAACGGGGACACATTCATCACAAACGATCTCCGCGTCACTCGGATCATCAAGCTCGGGGAAAAGGTCAGGCTGGCGCTGATCGGCGAGGGCTTCAACATTTTCAATATCGCAAATCTCGCCGGCTATAACGAGGACCTGCAATCGGCGAACTTCGGAACTCCCACCACTCGGACGAATCAGGTTTTTGGTTCGGGCGGCCCGCGCGCTTTCCAGATCGCCGCAAGACTGAACTTCTGAACGTGTGACCAGGTTTTGTTGACACAAAAAATTGGAGTTGACCCGATCTGGTGGACACCTCATGATTTGAAATAAAGTGTTCACCAAATCGGGTCCAATGCAAGAAGATTCTGGATGTTGAAAATACCCGATATAATTGTAGCTGCCTCCGGAGGCATTTTCGCTTATCTCAAACCTGGTATTTTTGTCAGTGATCGCGGGCGCAATCTCAAGCGCCTGTATTCTTTTAGATGGGATTAACCCTGGTGGCCAATTGAGAAATACTCACTAGACGATGAAGTCGTTTGCTCTACACGTTGCGTCTCTTTACTGCCACCTCATTCATCCAATTTCCATCGGCCTTTCAACGATCGTTATTTGAAAGCCGCGATAGGATTTTTCAGGGTGCCCGCGAATTTCAGACAGCTGACGGGATCAGGATCGGTCAGATCGATCATTTGCTGATGATTGGCCAGCTGCAGCCTGTTTAAGCAAGATCGTATGAACTCAGGCGCGAAAAGGTCGTAACGTGCGAATTTATCCTTCAATTCTGGATGTAATCGCTGATACTCCAGTACACACTTAGCTACCTGTTCCCAGAACCGCGTTTCAGGGTAGTCGCTGTGCTCAATCAGTATTTGCGCCATGTATCGAAAGATACAATCGAAAACATCGATGAAGATGGATAGTGTTTTCAGTTCTTCCGGGACCGATATTGACAGGCGTTGTATGTTTTCGGGCAGCTTAATCTCGGTATTCATTACGCCCGTCTCCTCCGCGATGTCCTTCAGAATCGCGCGCACAGGCACGTTATTCTGTAATACCAGTATCAGGTTTTCACAGTGAGGCATAAAGACCATGTCGTACGCATAAAAACAATGTAACAAGGGGCTCAGGTAACAGCTCAGATATTGCTGGAGCCAGCTGGTTGTGCTCGTTCCGGATGATTTAATCAATTCCGGCAACAACGCCGTCCCGTCACGGTCAATGTGGAGAAGGGAAGCCATTGTCATGAGACGTTGACCCGGTTGTATCGTCGGCACCGGGCTTTCACGCCAGAGAACTGCCAGCATTTTCTTATAGGGGCTGCTGCCTTTCACGGCCTTTTCGTAATAGACATTCTGATAACCCACGGTGGCGACTTCGCGCAGTATGCTGAATCCCTTCTCCTGAAGATAGGCGTCCTCCTCAATCACCTTGTTTATCCATTCATTGATCTCTGGTGTCGTGCGCATATAGTAAGGGGAAAGACCACGCATGAATCCCATGTTCAGTATGGATAGCGATGTTTTTACATAGAATTTGTGTGGGTTGCTGATATTAAAAAATGTTCGGATAGATTGCTGCGCCAGGTACTCATCCTTGCTGAACCCTAGGCACACCAGATTACGAGAAGCGATATCAGGTGCAAATATCATGGCCAATTTGTGATACCACTGCCATGGGTGTACGGGAAAAAGAATATAGGAGGCCGGATCCAGTCCTTGCGCTTCCAGTATCTGGTCGAATGATTGCAGTGTGGGTTCATCCAGCTCTTGTCGCAGAATATCTCGGTATGTCAGTCCCTTGATACTAGAAAATTCGGCTCTGCTCTTGTGTGCGGCAACCCAGATTAGCATTACAGGCGTCGCCGCTTCGGGAGCATAGGCCCTGTAATCGACCGCGTCGAAACCGATACGACCGTTGTTCGCGACGAATACTGGATGCCCTTCCATCATCGCACTCTCTACCTCCTGAAAACCGGCTCGCGTCAGATCGCCGGCACCTGGTCCCTCCTTCGCATGCTTGAATGCGCTGCCATATAGAGTGCTGGTGATCTCTTCCATATATGTTGGAAGCATAGCCGGGGGAATCCCCAGGCTCTCGCTGAATTCGATGATAAAGTTGAGGGAATCCAGCGGCTCTCTCTTGTCACCGACGAATTTTTCGATCGAGTCTTTATCGATATACCAGTGATCCAGACTGAGCTTCCGCGCGCGAAAACGATATTCAATATTAGGCAGGTCGGCAGACAACACATAGTTGCCCCATCCGCCTTTAGAATATTGCAGCTTGGGATGTATCAATAATTCGTGCGCAAATTCACTGATGGCCTTGCGAATGTGCAACGCATTTACTTTAGCCCATAATTCGGGTCGGAGATTGATCGCTGCCAGTTCGGGGGACGATTCAATGGATGTTTTCATTTGAAGATTTCTTGTTGTTGTTGTTAGATTCATATTGTTCTCTAGTGCAAAACCCCAGATATGCTGTTTTATTGGGTAAATCGATTATTTGTTGATACTCGAACCCCGCCCGCTTGTTCAGAATATGTATCTTTTCGTTTCTGACATCCGGTTCTACTACTATTCGGCTCACTCTTGCATCACTGAACATGAACTCCATGAGCACGGTAAATACATGCCAGGTGAAATTGGAAATAGGCTGATTCGGAGGTGCAACGAGGATGTGCATCCCGTAATCTCCCGGTTGAACATCGTAGAATTTACCGACTTGATCCTCCATCGCCCGGTAACATTCGAGGAGAAATACAGGCTTGCCATCGTAAATGCCCAGAAAAACCCGCGAATGTTCAAGTATCTTTATATAGGCTGCTTCCACCTCTTCTATTGAGCTACCCTGCATTCCCCAGTATTTTGCATACTCCCTGGTCACCCAACCATGTATAAGCGGAATGTCATCCGGCATATGTAAATGGCGTAGGTGGAAATCTCCCAAGCCCGGGACATGTTTATTAAATATAAACTCGCTCAAACTCTCCGTGCGCTCCGTGATTGTTTGCTTGTTTTCCATTCTTGTATGTTTTGATTGGGCTCAATACAATTGGCCTCCTCATCAAGAGCGGCAAACCGCTGGAAAGCAATCTTTCCTTCGATCGGGTAATACTCTTTGCCGGTTATTTCTTTGATGATGTAAGAATTACGGTAACAGGCCATGCCTAAATCGGGTGTTACGAACCCATGAGTGTGGAGCTCCGCATTCTGGACGTAGATTTCGGAGCCATTCTTGTCGATACTATAGTTCCGGTTGACATCAAATCGCCCTTTCTCGTCCCATTTAATACGTGAGGAAATCCTGTCTATAAAAGCCGGAATCTGATAGGTATACCCTGTAGCTAATACCAGGCCTTCCGTGGAATGTTGGTAGTATTTACCCTCTTCTCGTTGATGAAATTCCAATTTAAAAATGTTATCAGCTACATTGAAGTCCACATTCATCAGCTCGGAGCTGGTACGCAGAGTTATTTTGATGTCGTTAGTAAGGCTTTTCGTGTAAAGCAGATCATATATGTCATTGATCAAATCAAAGTTGATCCCCTTATACAGCTGCTTATGCTCTTTCACCATTTGATCTCTTCTTTGAGAGGGCAGGGCATAGAAATAATCCACATACTCCGGCGAGGTCATCTCCAACGTCAGCTTGCTGTATTCCAAGGGGAAGAACCTGGGCGAGCGGGTGATCCAGTTAAGTTCGTAGCCGTACTTATCGATCTCTTGCAGGAGGTCGTAGTAGATCTCGGCTGCGCTTTGCCCGCTACCGAGCACCGTAATAGACTTTTTCCCTTGAAGTCTCTGCTTGTGATCAAGGTAAGAAGCCGAGTGGACAGGATCGCCGAGCAGGTCTTTGCAACAAGCCGGCACATAGGGAACGGTACCGGTTCCCAGCACAAGCTTCCTCCCTCTGTAGATGTTAGTCTTACCGCTCACAGCACATTTTGCGATAATGACATAACATTTCTGTTCTTCAGAGTATTCTATATGCTCGACTTGCGTATTAAATCGAATGTTGGATAGCCTGGTTGCCGCCCACTGGCAGTACCTGTTGAATTCGTTTCGCAGTAAAAAAAAGTTCTGCCTGATGTAGAACGAGTATATCCGCCCCTGTTCCTTGGTATAGTTTAAAAAACTGAACGGACTCGTCGGGTCAGCCAATGTCACCAGGTCCGCCATGAACGGTACCTGTAACGTGCTATCCTGCAAAAGCATTCCGGGATGCCAATTGAAACTTTCTCTTTTATCCAGAAATAAGCCATTCAATTCATCGATAGGCTCGGAAAGGCATGCCAGGCCCAGGTTGAATGGCCCGACGCCTATGCCGACAAAGTCATATATTTCATCATTCATTGTTGTTCTCTATGCGGCTTGAAGACTGGTTGAAATATCGCTGTCCGTATTCTTTGATCAGGTTCAATATTTCTTGGATGTCATGAATCGTGGTCATGGGGTTGAGCAGTGTAAACTTCAAGTATTGTCTTTCGTTTACTTTGCTGCCTGCCACTACAGCTTCTCCAGATCTGAAAAGCGCTTTTCGGATGTATGCGTTGGCATCGTCGATTCCGTTCTCCGAATAAACTCCGGCAGGGCGATAACGGAACACGAGTGTACTCAACTCAGGCTGGTGTAGCGCTTCGAAGGTCCCATCAGAAATGAGCAACGTATATGTCTCTTTCGCCAAATCAACAACCTTGTCGAAGGCTTTTCCGATGTTGTCGGCACCCATTGTTCTCAAGGTTAACCAGAGCTTTAGGGCATCGAATCTTCTGGTCGTCTGAATGCTCTTGTTGACCAGGTTGGGAGTCCCTTCTTTAAGTTGACTTAACGGATTCAGGTAATCTGCATGATGCGTAAAAAATGACAGGTTCTTTTTATTCCTCACGAAGAAAGCGCCACAACTCACCGGCTGAAAGAATGATTTGTGATAATCCACGGTAACAGAATCTGAATACTGAATTCCGTCCAGCAGTTTTCTGTGTTTTTCGGAGATGAGCAGGCCGCAACCATATGCCGCATCCGTATGCATCCATAAACCGTAATTACGGCATATTTCTGCTATTTCCATTATGGGATCGATGCTCCCGAAATCGGTTGTTCCGACGGTAGCAACCACAGCCATAGGCATTAAGCCTTGAGCGAAGCAACTTCTGATCTCCTTTTCCAACTCGGAAACGTTCATTTTAAAATGGTCGTCGCAGGGCACAGGGATGACAGCCACATACCCCAGACCAAGTATTGCTGCCGCCTTCTGGATGCTGAAATGGCACGCCTGCGAGGCGAAAATCCTCAATTTGTTATAGCCATTTGGTAATCCCTGAACCTGGATGCTGTGTCCCAATCTGCTTGAGCAGTACGCATCACGAGCCAGAAGCGTCGCCATCAGATTGGATTGCGTCCCTCCACTGGTAAAAATCCCGTCCGCCTTGGGGCCCAGGCCGATCTTCTCCGCCGTCCAATCGATGAGCTTCTGCTCTATCAATGTACCGCCGGCGCTCTGGTCCCACGTGTCCAATGAAGAGTTGATCGACGTTAGTATCAATTCGGCCAGGATAGCCGGCACGACTATCGGGCAGTTGAGATGGGCTACATATTTGGGATGATGGAAGTAGATGGCATGATTCAGGTAAAGCTCCTCAATCTCTTCCAGAGCTTTCGAAAGACGATCAAATGACTGATCTAAATCTACCCCTTCGAATTTTATCGCCAACTCATGAGGCAGCACACCGCTAAATGGCTTATTCGCTCCCGATACCTTTTTTTGTACCAGGTCGATGCCTTTCAGAATTGTCTCTTTATATCTATTTAAACTTTGATGATTGAATAAGAAGGATTTATCGGAAAGTGGATCTATGGTTTTATCGAGCTGATTTTCGAGTTCCATCAAAGCGCCAGTGTTATTGGACATACCCTTCCCATTACGCAGTAGAGAAAAAGCACTGCGCCTGAATGTTTTATTGGTTTTATGGTTATCGCCTGCTTCCCGTGAAGGAAGCGATGTGATGCGGTTGTGTGGGGGAGTTACTCAATGCAACTTCTTGCTCTCAGTTCCGTTGCTTTTAGCACAAATTGAAATCAATTATGAAATCCATTTTCATAATGATCCGAAATGTACAGAATCAAGTTGGGAATGTCAAGAATATTTTTGCAAGTAATTACAGGAGGTTCGCTAATACCAGGGATTTTGGTTCATCTGAGCGGTCGAGCATTTCGTATACAAATCAGTCACTTGTGGCGCCGGCCTCCTTTCGCGTGCGTGGGCATTCACTTGTATGCGACGCCGGCGCTGGCCGCCCCCGCCAAAGGAATCACTTCGGTTTCATGGAAGCCCACCTTCCGACACCAATCGAACAGATCTGCAGACGTAAAATCGAAAGCGTCTCCGAACTCGATCAGCATATTGAGCGACATCAGCAACCCAAAGGCGTTTTCTCGCCGAGCGTCGTCTATGAGATTCTCGACAACGACGAACGCGCCTCCGGGAGGTAAGGCATCGTAGGCCGCCTGAATCAACTGCATCTTTTTGTCCAGGTTCCAGTCGTGGAGAATCAATCCCATGGTGATCACATCAACCCTGGGGAACGGATCGGAGAAGAAATTCAACGATTGTGCGGAAACGCGATCAGTGAGCCCGGCGGCAGATATCTTGCGTTCAGCGAACGCCGTGACAGCTGGCAAATCAGTGGTGAGGCAGCGGAGATGAGGATGCCGCCTGGCGACGATCATGGCTAATTGGCCGGAAGCACCTCCCACATCACAGAGCGATCGATAGCGAGAGAAATCAAATTTTTCCGCTAAGGCTTTGAAATTTGCCGTAGAGATTCCCGTCATGGCATCCATGACTTGCTCAAGGCGCTCGGGTTGACTATAGATTTCCTGGAACACCGGGCCGCCGATATGTTTGATCTCGTTCTGAGGTTGTCCTGTTCTAAGCCCTTCCGTAAGGTCGCCCCAGAAGCGGTAGAGCCGATCGTTCGCCATCTCGAGGATGCCGCCCACATATTCCGGATTGTTGCGATCCAGAAAGGCGGCGGTCTCCTGCGTATTACGATAGCGCGCGGACGGCCCGTCGCCATCCCGTTCCAGGAATTTCAGCGCAACGAGGGTGTCGAAAAAGTCCGGATTCGCGCGTGCGTTAAGTCCAAGTTGCTCCTGCAACTCTCGTCCGGTCATTGATTTGCTTCCCAGCTTCGTGAAGATGCGCAGCTCGACAGCTGAGAGAAGTGTTTTCGCAGGCCAGAACCCGAGTCCGACCTCGATAATTCGCGAAGGTGACAGCATTGTAATTACTCCTTTGCTATTCTTATGCCTCGCATTGAGAATTCGTGCAGAACAGCACTGGATCCCCCATAGGCTTCGGAACTGTCGTGTCGCCGAAACTCGCGGCCTATGGCTTGTTTCGGACGATGGCCGTTATCACCTGGAGAAATTTTAACCGATGAAAAGCGTAAAACCAAGAATCACGTTCCGGGAGGGATACGATGCGTGGAAATGATCGGGTCGAAATGGTTTGGACGGAAGGAATTCGATATCGAGAGGGATGGAGATACTAAGCTCTCCGAGAAATTGACGACATCAATTTTTCTATGCGGCCGGCATCTGGTTCGTTGGCCCAATGTCCATCGACCTTAAAATACGATCCGATGATGAATCCGTCAGCCGCTTTATAAAATTCCGCGATGTTATCGGTATCTATCCCCGAACCGAGCAGGACCGGCAGCTTGCAATGCGCTTTGATCTCTTGCACGTCCGCGAGCTTGGGGGGATCGCCGGTGACGTTTCCGGTTACGATCACGGCGTCACCCCTCATGAACTCTACCGCCTCGGCTGTGGCGCTCAAGCTGATGTCGGCTGTGATCGCGTGTGACGAATGTTTCTTCTTGACGTCGGCCCAGACCTGTACGCGGTCGGCTCCAATCATCCTGCGATAGCGCAACACCCTGGCAGCCGACGACTCGATCAAACCTTCGTCCGCGACGTGGGCGAAGGCATATCCTTCGGCTCGAATGAAATCGAGGCCGGCGGCATGCGCTACGGCAATTGCCTCAATGTTGGCTCCTGCGAGGATTTGAACGCCTGTCGGCAGACGGCTTTCCTGCCTGACCCGCCGGCCGATGACAGCCATGGCCGCGACGATCTCGGGACCGACTGATCCGCGCAGATAAGGAACGTCGGACATATTCTCTATGATCAAGCCATCTATCCGGCCGTCGCGATAAAGGGCAGCCTCGCGTTCGGCCTGAGCGATGATTTGATCGATCGATTGGCTATTGGCAGGTGTTCCCGGCAGAGCTCCGACGTGGATCATGCCGATGATCGGTTTCGGTTTGGAAAATAGTGAAGCGAGCATAAGCAAACGATCGAACTATTGATTTCAGCATTCCTCAACAGCCTCCATCAACCTCGATGGAGAATAGTAGCACAGCACTGCTGAAGGAAATAAAACGTCATGAAGCTGACATCGCATTCTCCTGGCCTTCGCGCCAAATCGATTTCAAACACCGAAACGAAGTATCATCAAGGATTCGCGAACTCAACAGACGTTACAGTGGCATCCGGCAAAGCCGATCGTGAGCAAAAATAGTCCAGCATACTATATTGAACAAAACAGCTCTTCTCTTCCGACCGGCAGGTCATCGGATTTTCGATCTCTGAATCCTTGCGTGAAAAACATACCGTGTGAATGATTCCGTCCTCAGTAGATTCGAAGGTAACACGAGAGGAGTTGTGATCAACGGTCTCTTCTCGCACGAAGCGCAAACTGTCGATACTGATATCGCCGGATTCAAGTCGGACGAAGAATTCGCCGGCCTGCGCATTCTTGGGGTAACAACCTCTCCCCCGGTAGTTGGCCAGAAATATCCGTCCCTCCTTGTACTCGCCCGCGACGCGCACGGCATCGGCTTCCGTTACGCGCCCGTAAAACAACCCGTGGGGAAAACAGACTATATTGGCGGCAAATCTGTCGCCGCCGACGTGAGACGATGCCCAGACGTTGTAACCGAATTTCTCCCGCATGAATTCATAGGTGCGAAGCCCATATTTCGCGCAACATTTGTCATGAGCTCCATCAGTGCAAACCAGGTAAAGGGGCGATCTCTCGCAAGCTCCTGCCGTATCGTTCCGCGCCCGTGCCAAATCGCAAATATCCAGATCGAGCAGTTCTTTGTAATCTTTGAGCTTGAAGTGCTGAACGTACGGCGAGGATTCGCGCGCCACGACGATGAAAAAATTGATGGCGCCGGTTTGCGAATAGCTTTGACGAATCAATTGGAATCTTCCGCCATTGATGCGCTCCAGAGTCGAGCTCAGGCTCTCTTTCACCACATCAGGTATTCGATTATCGACCAGCGCTTTTTGTCCCCATGGTTCGGGGTGTTCGAGCAGTAACCAGATGTTGCCTCTGCTTGCCGTCCCGAAAATAGGTTCGCAAGCGTTTCTTGATAAATCGGAACAATAATATACAGCTTTGTTATTCATTGAACATGAAAAGTGTCGTCTTCGACGATCACCGCCAATCCTTTAACAACGAGTTCTCCTGCGAATTTGCGCACGGCCATGCGGTCGAGCCGCTTAGCCGACGCCTGGCATAGTTCCTGTATGGAATGGACCTGGCCGTCTTTCAGTATTTGCAGAATGCTTTCCACTGATCGGTCGAATTGCCACCGCCTTCCGTGCGATAGAAATTCCATATGTGATTCATTCACCTGAATCTCCACCGGGCGCGGGGATGTTATTCGTATTCCAACCTTATCGCCGGGAGGCAATCCTTCATCCAGCGCGCTCCATGGGAGATTGAAATGCGGACGAGGTGCCGCCATGGCATCCGAACGGTTGAAAAATCGTGTGAGCACATCGCGATCGCACAGGCGGAGAAAAGCTGAACGAATCTGGTCGGCATATGCCGCCTGTTCATCAGCGGTCGCATATCGCGGCAAATCCATTCGCACGAACGACTCCGCGCAGAGTTGTTCCGTCAGCCATTTAAGCAGATCGGCGCCCGTGAGATTTGAAATCCCGATCGTGAGGTGCATGGTCGGTTCCGCCAGGGGAATTGCGACATGCCACCAGCCTCGCGGTATGTAGAGCATATCTCCGTCTTCAAGTATCCCTTCCCAGAGAGGATCATCGGCCGGAGGCTGACTCTCCACGAGGTCTTTTGCGAGGGGGTGGTGTCTGGTAGGACGATAAACTTTCCATTGCTTTCTGCCGGTTAATTGAATGATGAGAACTTCGTGATCGTCCCAGTGCAGGTCGAATCCCTGCGAACTCTTCCACCCGGCATAGAGGTTCATCTGAATGGGAACGCGAAACGCCCATTCGAGAGATTCGGCGAGCCGCGTGAGCGGTCTATGCAACTCATCGACTCCATCGAGGACGAGCGTCGCTCCCTGATAGAGATGCTCTGTTATAACAGTGGGAAGCAGGTGCGGGACGCGTGAATAGTTCTGCCGGCGGCTTACGGTATATTTTATATAACCTTCTGCAGGGATGATCTTCCCATTCATCGCCAGCCGCAATCGCGGCGGTTCCAGCCGGTGCTGCATGAGGATTTCGTTCAGGCGCTGCCAGTTGAGAAGCCCGGTGAACTTTCCCTTCCATCCAGGAAGATGTTTCACCGACCTGCACCAATCATCCTTTAAAAATTTTTCAACCGCGTAAGGAGACAATATCTCGGGAAGCGTGGAGGGAAGTTGCGTCTTTTCCATACCCATCGAGATTTACATGTTCATCGCGAACCGAATCTCGTATCTATTCCTTCTCTTCCTATTATTTTATTTCTAGTATTTTTATTATTTCTATTATTCCTATTCTAAAGATAGCGACTACCGCCGAACTTCCGAACCTTCATCGGCGATCGACGATAGTCGTTGGCGAAATGTTATTTCATCTTCCCCGGTTTCTATTTCGATGCCGACGACTGGGAAAAATATTTACTCACCTATTCCTGGTCGTAATGTTTATCGCTCCCATCGTCATCTGTTTCCTCGGAACGCGTTTCCATATACCAGGGACGAATCTCCTCCAAATTTTCCGATTTGATGATAAAGCCCGACTCTCGGACGTTGGTTGTCTCTTTTACTGACTGTTGTTTCGATTGCTCCATTACAGGTTCCTCCATGGAATCAGGTATCGCCTCGATACCGAGGCCTACACAAGGTAGGGAATATGGGTAAACATCTTCCCCGAACAGGTTTATCGAAAGTTAATAGTTGTCGATTATCGATCTTGAAAATCGATTTCAGGATTATGAGTTTTCTTGGAGGCGGAGTCAAGTAGGTCTTCAAAATTTGCCATTGTTTGAAGACAAATAGGGGTCTTTTCCGCTGTAGGCGTAACTTTGGCGAGTGAGAACTTGAATGTAGAGGCTCCTACTTTTTTGTGAGTCATGGAGCGCAACAAGCGGGCCAGTGTCAGTGAGTACCATTGGGTCTGGAATCATCCTGGAGTGAATCGAGGGCCTCAGAGAGCGAACGTCCCTGACTGTCGCGTCCGTTCGGGAAATTTCGTCGAACCCATTCGTCGGGCGTAATTCCTTGTTGGACTGCTACGTTCGTCAAGGCGGAAGATCTCTTTACTTCCTTATCATGGTTTTCTTTGAGATAACCTCCGAATACCGTATGCGTCGGCGGAGATGTCGGGTCGGGGATACTGCTATCGATTGAACCGATAAGGTCGGAGGATGTGCACGTATCGCTCACCAGAGAAATTCATTTTCTCCGGAGATGATGTGAGTGATCGAGTATTTGAAGACGTTGCTCCACTCTTACAGAGATCAAATCCAGTTGGTTCTCTAAAAAGAGATCTAAGGAAGTATTCGGGAGCCGAGAGCTACTGATTGTGTGCACCGATTTCGGTGTGCCCTCTACCACCGACGAAGCAATAATTTGCTAATTTGCATATCGTGCCAGCCAAGATTGAGAACCCATAGCCACTATCTACCTTACAGCCAACGACCACTGCATCACCCGCCTTGCTCCGACGATATATTCAAAAAGTAAACCTCACCCTAAACTGCACCTGCCTTGGAACAGTCGTCGTACTCGTCGTCCTCCCAAAGCTGGTCGCCGTAATACTGACAGGTGTTACCCCAAACGTTCCCCCGGTCGGCACTTCGAAGATCGGGTGATTGAAGGCATTGACCATCTCCGCTCTGATCTCCATTCTTACCCTCTCTTTAACTAACGGCATTGCTTTAGCCAACGACAGGTCGGCAGTAACAAATTTCGGGCTATAAAGATAAACAAACGCTCCGAACTGCCCAGCACTCTCGGCCGGTGAGAGAAAACTGCTATCAGCCTGTCCATTGTCACCCGTCAGCTTCGGATCAATGAAATAGACATCCGGCCCTGACTTGAACACACCGACCATTTTCTGTAGATCAGATGCCGTCAACCCATTCAGTACCACGCCCGAGTCCGATTGGTTGACCGTCATGCGGCCGCTGCTCAGTTTGAACGGTAGGCCGGATTGCATGCGGAAGATCGTCCCGACCGTCCAACCGCCGAGCACGCCATTGAGAACAGGGTTTTTCATCGAGAACTTGCGGCTTTGCCCCACCGGCAGATCATAAGTGCCGTAAGCCTGGAATACGTGCCTGATGTCGAAGGTCGAAGGCCCATAGTCTAATCGCCGATTCCGAAGCGTGGCGAAGTTACCGATGTTATCCACGTTCTTGTTATAGCGGTCATTCATCGCGTGGGCATATGTATAGTTCATGTTCATCGTCAGCCCGTGCGTAATCCGCTGGCGAAACTCGATCTGAAGCCCATTGTAGTTGGACGAGGAGTTATCGCTCAGAACATTGGCCGTTCCCAGGAACGGGTTGAGCCGGAAAAGGTTGATCGGATACTGACCGGGAGTATTGAACCCGAGATTGGCGCAGGGACCGAACCCATTGCCAACCAGTTTGCAGAAATAGGTCGAGGTCGAGGCGAAGGTGTTTGCTAACGCTCCTGCCTGCCCAGTCCGAAGCAGATTGATAAATGTACCGTTTGCAAAACCCAGGTTCGGGGCCACGCCCTCGAAGGCCGCAGCGAAGATCGGCGTCGCCGCTTGACCCGGATATCCATTATTGGCGAAGCCGGTTATTCCATTCGCTGTATTGATCGCCAGATTACTTTGGGCATCCTGGAACTGCTTAAGGAAACCATTCTCGAATATATTTACTTCGTTGATATTGTACGTACGCCACAATCTCACGCCGCGGTTGCCCGCGTATCGAACCTCAAGCACGCTCCCTTGCCCGAATTCGCGTTGAATACTGGCCGACCACGTTTGCACGTAGGGCGCCCTGATCTTCGGATCGATTGTGGAGATGGTAGTGTTAGTAGTGAAGGCGAAATTCGACAGCGCCAGCGGAGAACCGAAACTGCCGGGGGATAGATTGAATAAGGGCAGCGGATCGCCCAGACTTAATGTACCAGCGGCAAAGTCGACGCCGGGAACCAGATTGCCGGTCTGTCGCAGCCCCGGATTATTGCCCGCGTTGTTGGTGAAGTTGAGCATGCCTTCGGAGTAATAGCTGATCGAATAACCGCCCCTGAAGACCGTCTTGCGGTCGCCGAACAACCTTCCCCTCAGACCATTCTGAAAGCTCGGGTTCCACGCTATTCCGAGATGCGGTCCGGGATTGATGAAATCACGGCTGTACGCATGCGAACGCTGCTGAATGTTGGGATTGGCGATCCCAGGCAACGAACCCGGATTGAAGAGATTGGGCGAGTTGTCGTCACCGCCCAATGCAGAGCCCGAAGGCCCGAAGAGGTCCAGCAATGTCGGACTGGTATAGATGTCGTTGGTGTTAAAGCTATCACCCTGGAAATCCCAGCGCAGGCCATAATTGAGCGTCAGCGAGCGATTGAAGCGCCACGAGTCCTGAAAATAGAGCCCGAAGGATGTCTGTCTCTCGCGTCTGGTGAAAGGTTGATCGACGGCGTACTGCTTGGACTTCTCATCCACGTTGACGGATTTGGCCACGTTCGAGATGCGCCCCGTCAGCAGCGCATAGAGGGCCAGGGCGTCGTTGCGCGCATCGGGGGGAATATTGGGAAGCGCGCTGTTATCGAAGATATCGTCGACCGGATCGCCGCCAATGACTCCGAAAGTGTAGCGCGGGATGCCGGCATCGCCGAGAGTACCGACATTTACGCGGGAGCGGATGTAATTGCCGCCGAAACTGAACGAGTGGTTACCGCGCTGGTAATAGAAATTGTTCGCCAGGTTATAGACCGGATTGTTCCGCGGCTGGAACGTGGTCTCAAAGCCCGCGTTATTCATCGCTTCCAGTCCGCTCGCCAGCGTCAGCGGGAAATTCAACAGACTGGGTTGGTAGAGGCTCCGGTCATATCCGATATTGAATATCTCCTGGGTACCCTGGATGCCGAAATTGAACTCGTTGATCATGTTCGGTCGAAGAGTCCAGGTGGCGCTGGCGTTGGTGATGTAGGGGTTGGAGATTTGCCCAACCGATTGCTCCGTGGAGAAAGTGCCCGGCAGGACCGTTCCCCGAAACCCACGGTCGGTCACGTTCCGGTTATAAAAGTCGGAGACGCTCAGGCGTAACTTCTCCGTCACCTGATAATCGATGCGCGCCACCGGGAATTGATTGGTGACGGGAGACGGCGCCACCCACCGCACTCTGTTCCGAAACAAGTCCAACGGCGAGACCGCCCCGGCCGAAGTCGATGATTGAATCTTCTGCAGCTGTGCGGCAATGATCGGATTGACCGTGCCCGGGAACCCCCTCTCCTGCGCCTTATCGAGCAGGTTTTCCGTATGCTGGATGCCATCGCTTCCGACATAGGTGAAGAAGCCCATCTGGGCAGCGGGGGTCAATACACGAGCTTCGAATTCTTGCGACTGAGGGGTCTTCACATGGGCATAACTCACAAAGAAGAAAAGTTTGTCCCTGATGATCGGCCCGCCGATCGCACCGCCCTGGTCGTTGCGAATGAAGACGGGCCGGCGGATATTGCGGGCATTGTTGAACCAGTTATTCGCCTTGAGCGCCGAGTTTTCATGCTGCCAGAAGACTTCGCCGTGAAAGGCGTTGGTTCCAGACTTGATGACGTACTGGATCTGTATGGCACCCTGTCCCGTGCTGTTGGCGCCGAGATTCGAGGTTGCAACAGTGACCTCCTGCACGGCCTCCAGCCTGGGTGTGACGAAGGCAAAGAAGCTTGTGCCGCCGCTCTTGAACCGCTGGGAGTTGTTAGCGATGCCGTTGAGGGTGATATTGATCGCGCCCCCGGGTAAGCCGTTAAAGGTGCTGTCGCGTGAGTTGGTTCCTTGCTGGGCGCCGGCCTGCAGCAGCGCGAAGGGCAGGGTATCGCGGCCAGTCAGTGGCAGGTCCTGCAGATACTTCTGATCCACCGTGTCCGAGATGGTGGTCGTCGTCGTATGCAATACCTGGGCTCCGCCCTGGACCTCTACGACCTGGTTGACGGCCCCGACTTTCAGGGTAACCGTCTGATTGCTGGTACGCGCCGCATAGACGATCAGGCCTTTGTAAGAAGTAACTTCAAAACCCTGCTTCGTGACGGTCAGGGTATAACTCCCCGGTAAGACGGTTGGAAAGACAAAACCGCCTTCAGTGCTAGCGGTCGCAGTCTGGATGGCCTTGGTCTCCTCGTTTTGTAACTGCACCTCGGCTCCGGGGATAACTGCGCCCGACTGATCCTGCACAGTACCGACTATCTGCCCGGTCGTAGCAATCTGGGCAACCGTCGATGAAACAGCGCCCAGAGCGAATATCAGGGCGATAGCCGGCATTACAACTGCGATCGGTCTTGTTCTCGTCATGCGAGTCCTCCACGCTACTCTTTCGATTCGTCCAATAATGCAGCGAGATGCTGCTTCCACAAGGCAGGCATGGTATGCGTGCCGTGTCCGCGCGTCTGGTCGCTGATCGGTATCAGGATGAAGCGCCCGCGTTTTACCCGCTTGATCTCCCGTTCTGCGATGCCCAGCTCGGGCGGGTTGACCTGGTCATCGGCTGAGTTAATGGCCACCAGCGGAGCCTTGATGCTCTCGAGCTTCGGCGCCGGGTTGTAATCGCGCGAGGCATCGAACTGGTAGATCATATCGTTGGCATCCCTGTTGTTGAGCGAAGCGCGCACCCGGCTGTCGAACTGCTGGTCGGCCTCATCGCGCGTTGGCGCCTGCTTCTGCATTTGCAGCGGGCTGCTGGACATAAATGTCATGGCGTAAATGGCAGAGGTCAAACCGCGCACTGGCTGCGTCTTGTATTCTCCTTTATTCCACTCCGGATCGTTTTTGATTGAGTCCATGACCATCCGGCGAATCATCCGGTTGCGGCCCGCGATCTGGACTGGGAGGCTGGCAAGCGGCATCAGCGCATCCATAAAGTCGGGATACTTCTCGCCCCAGACCCAGGTATGCATCCCGCCCATCGAGGTCCCCATAACCAGCCGCAGATGTTTCACGCCCAGGTGTTCGGTCAGCAGCCGGTAATGCGCCGTGACCATGTCGTTGTAGTTATAGCGCGGAAAGCGCATCCGCATTCCATCGCTCGGCTTCGATGACTGGCCGTGCCCGATGCCGTCCGGCAGAATGATGTAATGCTTCGTCGCATCCAACAGTTGTCCGGGGCCGTAGAGCACGTCGGCAAATTGCCGTGAGAGGAATTGCGCGCCCGAGCCGGTTGTGCCGTGCAGAATCAGCACAGCGTTGCGCACCTCGCCCGCCGCGTCTTTGCTCGGGCTCCCGATCGTGCGGTAGTGCAGTTTCATCTCGGGCAGCGTCTCACCGCTTTCAAAACGGAAGTCCCGGATCGTAAAGTCGCCTTCGACGGGAACGGGCGATTGTTGCGCCATCGCGGACATTCGGATGCAGACCAGAACGACCGCCAGTAGAATTGCTTTCTTCATCGAATCTCCATAAAAATTGACAGGATTTATGCAGCGGGTATCGGCGTTGCCATTTGCGAGACTGCCCGCCATTTGCCTTGCCGGCGGGCATAGACGCGAATATATCTGACGTTGTTCGGAACGTCGCGACCTCCTTCCAGTCTGAAACCGGAAGAACGCGCTGCCAGCACTGCTGTGTCGCCGTAGAGATGAACCTTCACTTCGCTTATGACGAGGTTCTTATAGCGCCGCGCGCCGGAGCGATACGAGGCCATGACATCATCCTTGGTCAATTCCACACCGGATGCCTGTACCGCCACATAATCGTCGGCAACCAGCCGGTCATAAGCAGCCAGGTCAACGGCAGAGATCGCGGTGATGAGCTGGCGTTCGAGCTGCTCCACTTCCTTGGCTGCATCTGCTGACGGAGCGCTCGCAGACGCGCCGGTAGGCAGCGCGCATGTCGCGGCGATACCCAAACATGTTGCGGCGATGCCAAAAGAAGCCGTGAATTCTCGCCGGTTCGGCGGATTTAATCTCTCGGACATATCGGACATAAGAGAAATCTCCGGTCAGAAATAAATCATTATTTTTGAGCGACTGTTCTTGTGTGTTAACGCCGTTTTTATCTTAATTCGCCTCGACTTGCTTGAGGCCGGCGCTGGTGATGATCAATGTTTAAGTGCTGTTGATTTGACAAGCGTGGGCACGCCACTGATGACTTCCTAAGGGGATCACTTGACGGCGTTGCAGGTCTTGTATGCTTTTAAGATTGCTTGAATCGGTTTAAGGGACGCCTGGCCATCCCACCTGGTCTAATCCGCCGCTTCCGAAATAATAAAATATTTTTCTACCGGGTGTCGATCCTGAAGCCCGCCGTTCGTCTTATTGTCGAAGGAGAATGGAAATGTTACGTAAAAACAAGAACTTAGTGAAATATGAAGGCGGAAAGGCCTTCGGCGGCGGGGGATTCTCGCGCGACTCGCGCGAAGCTACCACGAGGCTCCTTGACGGCCATTCGAGTGAAAAGCGGGCTACCGCAGGTGATACGGCCAGGAAACCACAAATCGGCGCGGGCGTAAACAGAAATCAATCCGACGTTGTGGTTCGGAAGGTTCGTAGTTCCGATAAGCGCTCAAATGGCGATGGCATGAGTGCCGGGCGATGGCGAGATACATGGTGAAGAAGGGTGTCTAAACCTCATCCTGTCACTAAAAATATGGGTTTTCATTCAATTTCTTGATCGCATTTAATCAACATCTACCGTATACCTACACCAGCAAATGCTCCTTGAGAAACCGTCCCGTGTGCGAACTCTTGCACGCGGCGATCTCTTCCGGGGTACCGGTCACTACCACTTCGCCACCTGCGTGTCCGCCCTCCGGTCCCAGGTCGATCACGTGATCGGCAGTCTTGATCACGTCAAGGTGATGCTCGATCAATAACACTGTATGTCCGGCGTCCACGAGCCGGTTCAATGACTCCAGCAACCGCTCAATGTCCGCCAGATGCAGTCCAGTTGTCGGCTCGTCGAGGATATAGACCGTATGCTTCGCCCGTTGCAGCTTGCTCAATTCCGTCGCGATTTTGATCCTCTGGGCTTCGCCGCCGGAGAGAGTCGTCGCGGATTGACCGAGAGTCAGATAACCCAGCCCCAGATGGTTCAGCACCTCGATCTTTTTCCCCACTGCCGGCTCGCCCGCGAAGAATTTCACGCCCTCCTCAACCGACATGTTCAACACGTCGTCGATGGTCTTCCCGCGTAACGTCACCTCGAGCGTTTCGCTGTTGAACCGCGCGCCCTTGCACGCGCCGCAGGTCACCTCCACATCCGGCATGAAGTAGAGCTGCGTGGTTATCGCGCCCTCTCCCTGGCACTCCTCGCACCGGCCGCCTTTGACGTTAAAGCTGAAACGCCCAGGTTTATAGGATCGCTCAACCGACAGCGGCGCCTGTGTGAAGAGGTCGCGGATCGTGTCATAAAATCCGATGTAGGTAGCTGGGTTCGACCGGCTGTTCCGCCCGATCGGCGACTGGTCTATGTTAACGACTTTATGCACGTGCTCGACCCCATCCACTCCGTCGTGATCGCCCGGCAGCGTGCGCGTATCCACCAGCCGCTTCCATAGGGCTTTGTATAGTATTTCGTTCACCAGGGTGCTCTTCCCTGAACCGGAGGCGCCAGTGATCGCGATGAGTATGCCGAGCGGAAATGTCACATCGACCGCTTTCAGATTGTTCTCCCGCGCACCACGCACCACGAGCGATTTGTCGTTGCCATTACGCCGTTGCTTCGGCATCGCGATCGAACGTTTGCCAGAGAGGAACTGTCCCGTCGGCGAGGCATCGCAAGCGAGCAGGTCGTCGAGCCGCCCCTGCACGACCACCTGGCCGCCATGGACTCCCGGCCCGGGACCCATCTCCACAATATGGTCGGCTGCGCGAATCGTAGTTTCATCGTGCTCCACCACGATTACCGTGTTGCCGATATCGCGCAGACTCTCCAGCGTCGCGATCATCTTCACATTATCCTTAGGATGAAGGCCGATGCTCGGCTCGTCGAGCACGTATAGCATTCCCATCAGCCCCGACCCGATTTGCGTCGACAACCTGATCCGCTGCGACTCCCCTCCCGAAAGCGTGCCGGAGCGGCGGTTGAAGTTCAGATAGTCCAATCCGATCCCCAATAATAATCGCAGACGCCCCAGTATCTCATCGAGCACCTGACGGCCTGCGCCGGCGCCGCGGCCGGATGGCTTGATCGTGCCGAGAAATGCGTACAGCTCGTCGAAATTGAGCTCGCCGACCTCGTGGATGTTCTTGCCCGCAATAGTGAACAATAACCTGGTCGCGCGGATCCGCGCGCCATTGCAGTCGGGGCAGGTATGCTCCACCATCACTTTTTCGAGCCAGGCTTCCATTCCGGAGCTCGCTTCACCTCGCTGCCGATAACGGCGGTAATGTCGTTCGATTCGACGCGCTATTCCGCCGAAGCCGACCTCCTTTCCATCCCAGTCGTCGCGCTTCACCTTGGCCTCGGGCGGCGTGGCAGTCGGGATTTTCTTCTCGACGCCGTAAAGTATCGCGTTGCGCCCCGATTCGGGCAGTTTCTCCCACGGAGATTCGATTGAAAATCCCAGGTACTTCGCCAGGCTGTACATCATTCGCCCATCCCACGTATCAGGGTTGTATTTGAACGCCTCACGTACGAAACATCCGCCCGCGATGCTCCTCCGCGGATCGGGGATGAGCAGTTCCGGATGCGTGAGCTTGTCCACACCGAGGCCGCCGCAAGTCCGACAGGCGCTCTCAGGGTTGTTGAACATGAAGAACTCGGGCGCGATATCACCGTAAATGAAATGATGGGTTGGGCTGCACAGCCCGAGGTAAAAACGCTCCGTCTCCTCCTTGCCCCCTGCCTTTTGCTTCTGCCCTGTTTTCTGGATGATGTGAACCTGCAGCAATCCATCGCCTATCAAAAGTGTGTTGGCGATTCCCGCTTTGATCGCCTTCTCGTGCTTTCGGCTGACCACAAATCGGTCGACCAATGCGTCTATATCCCGGACCTTCTGCTGGGCGAACTCGACTTCGACGGAAATGTCCACCGGCTTGCCGTCGATGATGAGTCTGCGGCAACCCTTCTTCCGAATTTCGGTGAACACGAACTCCAGATCTTCGCCGTAAACCTTGAATACAGGCGCGCGCAGTTCAATCTCCGTGCCCTCGGGGAGAGAAAGGATTGCCTCGAGTATCTGACTCGATGTTCGAGTCGGCGTCGGTTCGCCGGTTCGCGGGCAATGCGGTTGGGCGATAGTTGCGAACAGGAGATTAAGGTAGCTGGCGATATCGGTCATCGTGCCGACTGTCGAGCGCGGATTGTTTACGATCGTCTTCTGCTCGATCGAGATAACCGGGGATAGGCCGAACACGAAGTCCACGTCGGGTTTCGTCACCTGAGCGACGAATCTCTTGGCGAAACTCGAAAGCGACTCCATGTAGCGCCGCTGCCCCTCGGCATAGATCGTATCGAACGCCAGGCTCGACTTGCCCGAGCCCGAGAGCCCGGTGACGACGATGAGGCGGTCCCGCGGTATCTCCAGCGAGATGTTCTTGAGGTTATGCACGCGCGCACCCTGCACCGCGACCGTCGTGCGGGCGACACCTCTTGTGGATTTGGGCGCGCCGCTGTTCCCATTCGGTCCTCTCTGTTTGGAAAGTGAGGCAGCGGCGGGCGCTTTCTTACCGTTCCGTTTCCCCGTCGTCTTGGAAGCCATACTGCAGTTTCCTTATGTAATCGAGGCGAGTGTGCAATTTGCAGCGGTATTCAGATGAGTACGCATATCTTGGGATAGCGGAGCCTAGTAGTGCGGTACCAAGCTTGCAACCGCTTTGGTAGTCAATTGCTTCACTCATTGCTTACGAGACAACCGGGCAATTCCTCAAATAACGGTTGTCTGGAAGGCCGTGGTGAGAGTTTCAGCAAAATCCCGGATCACGGAATATCTCTACCTAAACGGTAGCAAGCGATACTACTGTCAAACTCCGCGATATCTTACGGCCCCGAAGGGGCATTGGAAAATAGCCGGTGGTGGAGCGCAGCGTAACCACCGGTAGCGTACCGGAATGAGTTGCGCCCTGAAAGGGCGCAGGATTCCAGCGTCCCTCCGGGACGCGAAAATCTCATTGATCTGTTCCGGTGGTTACGCTGCGCTCCACCACCGGCTACATTCCGCCGCGCCTCCGGCGCCGGAGAGTTCGCCAGCAGTATCCCAAGCTACCGAACTCCAAAAAGCTCTGCATTCCTCAAACCTGCATACTCATCTGAAACCGCGGTAAGATCGATTTCCGGATAGTTATGGTTGATTCCTTATGCCGAACGAATCATCAGCGATATCCGGCTGCCTGTAATTCGAAGAGTTGTGCATATCGGCCGTCAGCCGCAAGCAATTCTTCGTGCGTGCCCAATTCCGTT
This sequence comes from uncultured Acidobacteriota bacterium, assembly GCA_963796275.1. GTDB lineage: Bacteria > Acidobacteriota > Blastocatellia > RBC074 > RBC074 > JAKEHZ01. Next base: position 1,843,250 of record CAWCKY010000006.1, read on the forward strand.
ATCCGCCCATCGGCGATGACTGCGATACGGTCAGCGATGCGCACGGTCGAGAATCGGTGCGAGATCACAATGCCGATACGTCCTCTGAGATTCTCCTTCAATTCGGCGAAGATTCCCGCCTCCGCCTCGGGATCGAGCGAGGATGTCGGTTCGTCCAGAATCCAGATGTCAGCGTCCCGGTACATAATCCGCGCCAGCGCGAGGCGCTGCCATTCACCCCCCGAGAGGTCGTGCCCCCCTTCGAAGAGCCGCCCCACCTTGGAATCGAGACCTTTCGGCATCTTCTTCACCAGCCACTCGCTGCGAGAATCCTTCAGCGCTTCCAACACTCGCTCATCGTCGATATCGATGTCCGGGCGGCCCATTACGACGTTATCCCTGACGGTCAGCTCATAACTCGCATAGTCCTGAAATAGCACGCCGATACGGCTGCGCAGCGATTCGGGGTCCATCTCCCTCACGTCAACGCCGCCTACGCGCAGCGAACCCTGATCGGCATCGTAAAAACGAAGCAGCAGTTTGATGAGGGTGCTCTTGCCGGCTCCGTTCTCGCCGACGAGCGCGATCAACTCGCCGCTGCGTATCTTCAAGCTCAACCCCGCAACAGCCGGTTCCGTCCCGCCGGGATAGGAGAAGGTGACATTTTCGAACTCGATCCCATTGACGTGGAGGCTGGGTACCGAATGAGGGTTGGCGGGCACCGGGACCAGCGGCTCGATCGCCAGAAAAGAGAAGTAGTCGTCGAGGAACGTGGTGTGCTGATCGACGGCTACAAAGGTGCTCGAAATCTGGCCCAGTGTCCCTGAGACCGACGTGAATGCCCCGATTACCAGGACAACGCCCCCCGGATCGATCGTGCCGGCAACCCCCTCGACTGCGACGAAGACGTAGGCCAGTGCGAGAGCCGTACCGGTCACCAGCCCGGTCGCGAGCGAGATGCGCGTGGCCGACCGGTACATCTGCTCCCTCAATTTGAAAAGATCTTCCGACAGTTTTCGATGTCTTCCGAGAAGATAGTCGGCAAGCACGTAGGCTCGTATTTCCTTGGTGGTGCGCGGCTGGGCCAGCAGGTCGCCCATATACTCGCGTTCCCGCTCTTCCGGAGTTTCCTTGTAGAAGAATTCGTAGAGACGCGAAGTGATGCGGCGTTCGAGGACGAGCGAAATGCCCGCCGCCGCCAGCGCCATGACCACCAGCAGATAGTGAAGGCTCGCCAGGAGAGTAGCCATCAGAAGGATCGTCACGATGTTACCCGACAGCCCGAGGACCGACCACGTGAGATCGCCAGGTCTCCAGGAGACGTCCCGCTTGGCGCGCGCTAGACGATCGTGCCAGTTGGAGTTATCGAAATGACCGATGTCTACCTTCGAGGCCTGGGCCAGCAAACGCCTCTCCGCTTCCAGCTGTACGCGACGAACGAAGAGGTTCCGGCCGTATCCCATATATGCGCCTATCGCTCGTTGCACTCCGATGACGAGCCACAGGCCGATCACGATGGGAAGCAGGTCCCTGAGATGAAGCGTTTGCACGCGGGCTTCAGCGATGCCGTTGACGAGACTTGCACCCAGGAAGACCGCAATGGGCGGCGTCGTGGCGCTCACCATTCCCAGCAGCGAATAGCGGATAAGCAAACGCGGTGACGCGGCCCAGGCCAGAGCAAGCGCCTGCTTCAGGTTCTTCCTCACTCTGCGCGTGCGGCCTTTCGCTGTGGCGGCCTCGGGCGATAGCCCCTCCGCTTCTGTTTCCTTTCTCATAAACACAATCTATCCCCATCTGCAGTGTAGAAGAAGGCGAGCTCCTGGACTTCGACTTTGCTCTTCTTCGTCAGGCGTATAGGCGTCGAGGCTTTGCCGATAAGCCCCTGATCCGCCAGGTACTCGCACGCCGTAGTCACGCAGCTCACATCGAAGTTCCGTTCGAAATGGTCCTCGATCTCGCCGGAGCCCCGCGCTTCCCCGATTTCACGCAGATGATCGATCACCGGCTTGAATAGCGCCGCGGCCCGCTCTGCCATGTAACGGTCGATCGCGTCCAGCGCCGCCTGCACGCTCTTTCGCGTCTTTTTATGATTGAGCAGGTCGGCGTAGATCGTCTTGAAAAAAGTCGGATTCAGTTTCATCGCCTGCGGAATCACCTCGCGATCGGCCAGCAGGCGCGCACCGATCACCTCAACCTGCGCCAGCGGCGTCGCGGCATAGAGAATCCAAAGCGCGGTATAGTCGATGTCGCCGCGCGTTTCGAAAAATTTATGAGCTTTGTAGATCGGGGGGAGCGCGTTCGTCGCTGCGCGCAGGAGCTGCACTTGCGTATCGCGATCGCCGATTTCGTTCAATGTGGCGCAGAGATCGGCGATCGTCTGGTCGTGCGTGTAAAGCAACCGCCCCTTCGCCAGAAATGAGTGCGCGAACGAGTTGCGCACCGATCCCTCGACTGTCTTACGGAACTCTGCACGCGGAATTAGGTACGCGTGAACATTCATCCCGTCCGCATAAAGCGCGATGCTTGACCGGGCGGCTTTCTTGTCGTCGATCGTCACTAGCACAAGGTCGATGTCCGACTTCTCCCATACCGCGTCGTGCGACAGGCTGCCGCAGAGGATGGCAGCGAGGATCGTCCCGTCATCTTTCACCTGCTCGACCAGCTCATCGAGCGCTTTCGTGAATTTCTGCTGGATCGAATCGTCTCCCATGCGTGGTCGTCAAAATACAGGACGGCTCTCAGAAAGCTCCGACTATCGTTCATCCGGCGGATCGCTCTTCTTCATGTGCTTGACTGATCCCTTGATGATCCGCTTGAGCGTCGGCAGATCGATATCCGATAGCCGTTTGATATAAATACATGTTTTACCGCGCGAGTGTTTGCCGAGCCGAGCCATAAGCTCATCGTATCCTGCGAAACCCGGCCAGATGTAGAGCGTGATGTTCTGTTTGCGCGGAGAAAAGGCGGTCAGCGTCCAATCGCCCTCGCGGCCGCTCGCATATTTGTAGTGATAGCTGCCGAATCCTACGATGCTGGAGCCCCACATTTGCGGCTTCTCGTTGGTGGCCTTCCGCATTATGTCGACAATCGTCCAACAATCCTGGCGGACCTGTTCGTCTTTGATCGAATTGAGAAAGTCATCGACGGAAGCATCGTTCACTTTTGTCTTGATCTCGGCCATCTATCCTCCCCAAAGCGATTCTCACCTTTGCCGTTCGCCCAGGCAGTAACAGAGCCCGTCCGGCGCTACAACGAAAAAAACTTTCCACGCGGTTTCGCCATGTCGATCGATGCGGAAGCCGGCATCTCCTTTTTCCAAACCATTCGATTGCAATTCTGCGAAGGCCGCTTCGACGTCGTCTACCTCGAAAAAACATCCCTCCTGGGACGGGTCGCCTCCGTTTTCGGCCAGCCCGATTTGAATGCCGTCTCGCGCAAGAATAGCCGACTTATGCGGCGCGTCTTTTCGTGAGAGGACGCGGAATCCGAATATTTTTTCATAGTAGGGAATTGCCGTATCGACGTTCTCAACCGGGAGATTCAATGCATCGTCAGCATAAGGCATTGCGGATCGATATACTGCTTTCATCGTTAAGCTCCTTAAACTTCGACCATAACTCCCGCGTTGCAATGACAACTTGGCGAATTGAATAGCCACCGGACACCGGAAGAACCGCGGGAATGATCAAGCAAATATTCCTGAGAGATTTGTTTTATGCCTCGTCTCCAATCGAATCTAATAGCTCCGGTGGGCCGGACAATTCACATCATCCTGACCGCCCACCCCCGGACGACGCGCGCCATCTCGACGAATACATCCTCCTCGCTCGTGCGGGAACGTTTGAGGATGCGGAAGCCGTGGTCGGCGGTGTCCAGCGTGTGTAGTGTCACGCGTTCGCCGAGTTTTTTGCAGACAGATTCCAGTAGGTCCAGACGCGCCAACGCGTCGCGCGTGCCGCTGAGGAACAGCATTGGAACGCTTACCGCTCCCAGGTGGTCGGCGCGCTTCGTTTCCGCTCTGCCGGGTTGATGCAGCGGGAAAGAGAATAAGACCAGCCCGCATACGCCATCGAGTGATGACTCAGAAGCCGCCGTGGATGTCATTCGCCCTCCGAATGAATGGCCGCCGGCCAGAAGCGGGAGATCTGAAGCCACCTTGTGAGCCGCCGAGATCGCTGATCGAATGGTCGTTGTGCAAACCTCCTGAGAGTCGCGTCCCTTCCCGTGTTCCATGTAAGGGAAATTATAGCGGAAGGTCGCAACTCCCGTGTCGGCCATCCGATCCGCAATGTTCTGGAGTATGGCATGTCGCATGTTCGTGCTCGCCCCGTGACCGATCACTAATAGATGGCTCGCACCAGCGGGACGGGTCAAAATAGCCGAAACCTCTCCCTTCTCCCGCGTCGCTAAAAATTTCATCTCTATTATTTTGTGAGTCATCTCGAGGTCGCCACGATGCTCGATCACGATGCATGAAGTCGAATGTCGTCGATCCTTCCCGTTCTATCCGACAGCCATCTTGATCAATGTCGTCCCGTTTATAACACACTTGTTCGATTCATCAAATAAGAAAAATCAGAAAGACGTGACCGTTCCTGGCCCTCAACGGGGGAATGGGTCAGTCGTCTGGCAATTCTTGACTGCCCAGTCTAGCTCTGTTTGTGACTGAATCTATTAAGTGTTAATGAAGCGGGGTATCGAACTCTCACTCTGCAGAGAGCACGGTGTTTTCCGGTACATCCGTATAACTCTCGAACTCTATCCGATAGCCGTCGGGATCCGACAGGGTAGTGACCCACATACCATTCCCAACGTAGGGTATCGAGGCCTTAATTCCTCGAGAGGTGACCTCGCGATAAATTGCCAGGGCATCCTCACAGATGAAACAAACCGAGACGCCCTGACCCAGTTTTCCTTCGGGCACATTGGCATGGTGGCCGTCTTTCCAGAATTCTTGCAGCATCAGGGCAGCACCACCTCGCGCGAGCCAGCACCAGCGAAGCTTGCCCTCATCGATCCATTTCCCGGTCATCTCGAAGCCGAGACCCTCGACATAATATCGGACGGATTCATCAATGTTCGAAACGCGGAAAAACGGTACTGCCTGCTTGACGTTCGGTTCGGAAGTTTTCTCGCCTGTCATGATTCGAACTCCTCACACACTCATTATGATTTGAATGCTCTATCCACTTATAATCGATAGTGGAATTGGCCGGTGAAAAAAATCGATCAATTAAATGAAACCATTGCGGGTTCTGCATCAGTCTATTACGATGATCGACTGTCCTTTTTCTATGGCTGTGTCTGTATTGCGTCGTATTGCATCTGTATTCTGTATTGCAACTGTATAATAATAAGAGTACCGGAAAAGAACAGAAAACCGCTAAGTCGTGAGTCGTCAATAGTTGATGAGATTTATAATAACTATGAAAAGAAATATCTCATCAAACTCTATTTAAATCTTTTTTTGACCCGACAACTGACGTCTCTCGTGCGACATGAACATGTAGATAGCGTTATCTAAACGCCCCGACGAGAGGCCGAAAAAGCGGGAGCATGCTGCACCCTTACGACACGTCGATTGATGAGTCCTCACCCAATCGTGGAGAACTATTTCTTCAGCGATATAATCGTTTACTAGATTGGGCAATGAAGCTCACTAATCAACGGCGGGCTGCCGCTGAGGACTTGGTTCACGATGCCTTTGTCCAATTCATGCTTTGTCGGTTGGAGGGCATCAACAACCTTGATGGTTATCTTTACGGCATGCTGCGGAAAATGCGCATATCGCAATTGCGCCGGTCAGCTCAGCAGATAAATAAGATGTATCATATTAGAATTGCCGATTACGATTCAGCGGAGGGTGGACTCGTTGCAGTATTACGAGCTGAATCGCACGCCGTAGATTCCCGCATTCAGATTCAGGACGAACTTCAGCAGATTTGCCAATATGTCTGTTCGCGCAAAGAGACATCCAAATCGGCAAGTATTCTTATTCTGAGATTTTTTCTGGGTTATTTTCCGCGCGAGATTGCCAAGATTCTCCGCTGTCAGGATCGGGCCGTACGCGACCTGCTGATGACCGCCAGGCGGGAGGTGAAGCTCTACCTGAACTCTCCCGAGCAGTTGAAGTTTTTTACCGGCAATATCGGAAACGGAAATAAAAATAGTGGCGATGGGCAGAAGACTGGTGACGGGTTTAAATGGAATTCAACCGACAACCTGTTGCAGGACTTACGCACTACAATATTCCGATCACGAGAGCATGAATGTTTGTCCGCGGAACAGATTCAGAAATTTTACGATGATGAGGCCCCCGCTAACGCGCTCGATTGCGTGACGCTGGCCCACGTCGTCAGTTGCATCGGTTGTCTGGAGCATATCAATCGAATTCTTCAATTGCCGCCTCTGCTTGATCGTTTTCCCACCGACATGCTCGGCCCGGATAGCAAACGGAATGGCTCTGATGACGGGGACGGATCGGCCACGGGCAGTGCCAATGGCAGCAAGAGCAGCAGTGCCAACAGCAATAGCCATGCCATCTCACAACAGAGGTTGATGGAAGCCTTCGAGCATCGCCCGCAGGAACTTAGCGTGAGCGTCAATGGGTTCATTATCGGATCGCTCAAGATCAGCGGAGATACGAATGAACTTATTCTGAATCGAAATGGAGATGAGCCGGTCGAGTTTATTGAAGTCTTCAGCGAACAGGGGATCAGGTTATTGTTCTTTGAACCTGGTTCACCGGCCTGTGACGGGCGACATGATTACTGTATCCAACTGAGCAACGGGCGAAAACTTCACGTAGATTTCACTCCCGGTGTTCCCTGGTCATCATTCCAGATTTCATACAGCGACCCCGAGCTTAGCGAGATGGAAGAGCCGGCTCGTCTGAAGTTGGTCGAAAGCATTTCACAAAATCCGGTCCCGGCAGTGATTCTCTCAGAACCGCATCAGCTCCCGGTCGAGCCAGATCAAACATTATCGAGTGAACCGGCTACTCTGCCGCGTCCCTCCGAGGTCGGTCTCGTTTACGGTAAATTCAACGAGTTCTGGCGGGCTCTGGCGTCATCATGCCAATTACTTTTCAGCGCCCGGCTCTGGACGCATCCCGGGCGGGTGACTGCGTTTGTTGCATCTTTGATAGCTATCGCGCTTGTGATTCACGGCCAGCTCGCACCGTCAATCAACGCCGCCAGTATTTTGGCGCGGGCGAACTCAACCGAAGAGAAGATTAGCAGCAATCCGGGCGTCATTCAGCACCGAATTATGGATTTTGAAGAGCGCCGTCCTGCTGATGGCCGGGTGATCTCGCGCTGGCGGATCGAGGACTACCGAAGCGGCGCGCGGGGCGTCAAGGTGCGACGCCTCTACGATGAGAAGAATCGTCTGGTCGCCGGTGAGTGGCGAAGAGCGGACGGAACGCGCACGCTATACGGGCTTCAGGCGTCGCCGCAGGCTTCAACGCGGTTTTCAGCCCAGACTCTCAACCTGGACGACATCTGGCAACTCGATCTGTCCGCCAAAGAGTTCACGGCGCTGATCAAAAATCCCGATACTGCCACGATTGAAGAGACGGCTCGTAGCTACGTCATCAGATACCAACTTCCTGCGCCCGGCCCCACTCGGGCCATGGCAGAACTGATCAGCGCCGTAATCACTTTGAGCAAGCACGATCTCTATCCGCTCGGGCAGACGCTCTTGATTCGACAGGCGGACGAGACCCGCGAATTTCATTTCAACGAGGCCAGCTACGAACAACTTCCGGTGATCCGCGTATCACCCGATAGGTTTGAGCCGGAACCGGAACTCCTCGGCGACCGGGAGGCGAAGGGAAGTTTGAGCAATTTGTTAGAAGCCGCTCCCAATCCCAAGCCGGAGCCTTCGCCCGCAGCACTGGCGACTGCCGAATTGGAGGTCGAAGTGATCCGTTTGTTGGATCAGGTAAATGCCTTCTCGCGCGATCAACTGAACGTGACTCGGTCGTCAAAAGGATTGCTTCAGGTAGAAGGCATAATTGATACTGATGAACGCAAGCAAGAGCTGGTGCGATCTCTCCTCACGGTTCAAAACCATCCGGCGATCAGAATCAGGATCGAGACTTCGGCTGAGGCCGTAAAACGCCTGGCAGGGCAACAGTCGAATACGACCGTGAATCTGTCAGGTGCAAACGAAGTTAGATTTACCAATAAATTCCCCCCTGCATATCCCGAGCTACGCCGCTACTTCAGCGAACGGGGTGCTGCCAATGAGCGCACCGATGCTATTGATAAATACACTGACACGATGTTGCGCCGTTCGCGTCGAACGTTGCAGCACGCGCGCGCGATGAAGCAGATCGCTGCTCGTTTCACACCGGAGCAGTTGAAGACGCTTGACGAAAAGGCGCTCGCACAATGGCATACGATGATACGCGAACACGCGCGTTCATTTCAGAATGAAGTATCAATTATGCGTCGCGAGCTTGAACCTATCTTCCTCCCCCCGAACTTTGTTACCGAGACGCAGACCGAAGCTGAATTTACCAACGACGTCGAATTGGTAAACGCCGTAGGACGCCTGTTCGAGGTCTGGGCGGATATCGATGAAGATGTACGCAATGCATTTTCAATCAGCACGGCTGATCCGATAATAATAGAAATCAAACTACCGCAGTTCTGGCGTTCTCTGAAAAGCGCCGAGAGTCTCGCAGCGGTAGTGAAAAGTTTTCCCACGAATCATCGCTGAGCTAATAAGGAAATGAACGAAAAGACTGCAAGAGAAAAACTGGTCTCTTACGTGGCTGGGACTTGTTCGCCGACAGAAAAAAAAGATTTTGAAGGTCATTGTCTCACCTGTAGCGAGTGCCGATTTGTATTGGCAGTTCTTCTGCGCGTCACATACCTGCCTATCGATGAAGAAGAGAAGAAGGTTTTAGAGCGTCTGTATCCGCACGGCGTTTTAGCAGCCAGCATGGCGCTGGAAAACGTAACTCAGCGACCTGAATACATAGAAATGCGTGCCTGAGCGACACTACCATCGCAAATCCTTAGGTCTCCACCGCAACCGCATATCCACAAATTGCGCCAACTGTAATTTCATTCCCTCCCATTGATGGGTGGAAATCGACTTTTCAACCTACTTATGCGGCAGTCCATTATATTTTTAATGCCGGCTACTGCCTTGCCGCATATTATTTGATTATCGGTCGATTTGACCCTGAAGTCCGAATTTTCTGCCCTGCATTACATCGGGTTTCATTTGAAGAATAGATGATTGGTCGAAGACCAAGAATTGGCGCAACCTGTCCGGTTCGAATCCAATGTGATCAGAGCACGCTGGTTACCCCTCGTGGTAATGACTGGACGCGATCGTCACGAATTGGGTGAAGAGCCTCGATATCAAAATGCTCGATAATATGAGCGCCACGGTTGCCGCTGTCTCCGGTTTTAATGCATCTGCTCATTCAGGTGGAAAACGCAATAATTCATCGCTGCGATTCCTTGATCGAGTGATGAAGAGGAATCGATGAAGATAGAGAGATATCCGGTTATCCTCCTGATTTGCTTTCTTTGCAGCCTCACCGCGAGCGGTCTGTCTCAATCGAACAGTACTCTCCGCGGCACAGTTACCCTCGGTGATACGGGAAAACCAGTCCACAATGTGCGAGTGACGATCAATCAACTGAAGCGATCTATTGAAACCGGGGAAGACGGAACTTTTGAATTTTCGAACATCCCTGCGGGTAAATATGATGTGACAGCCCACATGGACTTCGCGCCCGATATCGTTAAAAGTATAGAAGTCGGTGCCGGAGAATCGGCAACCGCCGATTTTCGAATCGAATTATCATCAGTGCGTGAGCAGGTGACGGTCACGGCTACCGGAAGCGAAGAAACGACTTTCAACTCGATACAATCAGTGACTGTCGTGGGCTCGCAGGAATTGGCGAAGAAGAATCCGGTCTCACTCGGAGAAGCGCTCGATTTCGAGTTGGGAGTGGCAAAGCGAAGTTTCGGCCCGGGTACTTCGCGCCCTGTTATACGCGGTTTCGACGGCGATCGCGTTCTCGTGTTGCAGGACGGCCAGCGAATCGGCGCACTCGGCTTCCAATCGGGCGATCACAGCGAACCGGTAGATTTACTGGGTGCGGATAGGGTCGAAGTCGTCAGAGGACCGGCGACGCTTCTCTACGGCAGCAGCGCGCTCGGCGGCGTGGTCAACGTGATCTCCGCACACGAATCGGCGCACGAGGGATTGCGCGGCTTCATAACGGGAATAGGCAGCACCAATAACTACCAGGGCGGCGGCAGCGCCGGGATCGAATATGGCAAGGGAAACTGGTTGTTCTGGGGCAATGGCGGGGGACAACGAGCGGGTGATTACGCTACTCCGCTGGGCCGCGTAACTAACTCATACACGCGGGACGGCAATGGATCGGGAGGATTCGGTTATTTCGGTAAAGGCTGGCTCAGTGCCGATCTGGCTTATGACAATCGCAAGTACGGCATCCCGTTCGATTCGAGTGAAGCGGCGCCTGAGGTTGTCTTCTTGACGCCGCGCAGAACCGGCCTACAGTTCAAAGGCGGATGGCGTGACAGTGAGAGATTTATGAGCGCCGGTCAGTTTTCACTCGCTTATAACAATTATAAGCACGATGAAGTAGAGTCCGCCTCCGGGGCCATTGGCACATCATTCCGGAACAATTCCTACCTCTATCGTGGATTGATAGATGAACGGCGGACTGGCCGCCTCACCGGCAGCTTTGGTTTCTGGGGTATGCACCGCGATTATGAGTCGATCGGTGAAGAGGCGCTGGCACCGCCCACAAAGAACAACGCAATTGCACTCTTCACTCTGCAGACGCTCGATTTCGACCGCGCCGTGCTGCAGTTTGGCGGACGATTTGAGCGAAATGCATATAAGCCAGATGGACTGGTGGATCGATCATTCAATGGATTTTCGGGATCGGCTGGGTTGCGCGTACCGCTGGTGGCAGGCACCGCTTTTGTCGCCAATTTCACGCACGCCTACCGCGCGCCCGGTCTGGAAGAACTCTATAACAACGGACCGCACCCGGGAAATGCGGTATTCGAAATTGGCAACCCAAACCTCGGGCGCGAGCGCAGCAGCGGTATCGATCTTTCCTTACGCCATTCGAGCGGGCGGCTGCGCGCCGAAGGAAATTTCTTCTACTACCACATCGACAACTTCATTTTCCTGGCGCCGACCGGCGACGTCGATGACAGCCTGCCGGTAGCCAATTATGCGCAGGGAGACGCCCGCTACGTGGGGGCGGAAGCCCGGCTGGATGTCGGACTGACGCGCAATATCTGGCTGTTGTCGGGTCTCGATTATGTCAACGCCGAACTGAAGGATACCAACACGCCGCTCCCGCGCATCCCGCCTTTGCGCGGCCGCATCGGGTTGGAGGCACTCTATAAAGGCTTTCGCATCAACCCCGAAGTAGTCATGGCTGGCGATCAAAACCGCATATTCCCGCTCGAGTCGCGCACTGCCGGTTATGCCACGGCCAACTTGTCGGCTTCCTACACATTCGCGCGGCAGCACGTAGCGCAGACAATTTCAGTAAATGCATTCAACTTGAATAATAAGCTCTATTTCAATCATCTCTCGTTCATCAAGAATTTCGCGCCGGAGATCGGGCGAGGGGTGAGGCTGGTTTACACGATCAGGTTCTTTTGACATTTATTTCCCGATCTCCGGTCGTTCGTCAAGAAATTTACTAAAAGCTGTATTTCACGGCCAATTGAAACTGGCGCGGAAAGTTATTCTGCCGTTGTGTGCTCTTATTGATGGCCCCGAATTCGGCCGAGTTAACGTCGCGGTTATAGTTGATCCGATTAAACATCGGTGTGTTGAATAGATTGAACGCTTCTATGCGCAGTTGCAGCGTATGTTTCTCGCGGATTCGCCAATTCTTGGCGAAGTTGACGTCGATCTGGGTGAATACGGGTCGGCGGAACCTGGCGTCGCGCAGCGGCGCGGTGTACGTCTCGTAGGCCTCCACGACTCTGAAATTGGCAGCCGTGCATCCGTAACTGATCGAACTCGGTGTCAAAATATATTTTCCGAAATTTGAGTTGCTCTGATTATTCTCACGCCGCTCCACACATGGCTTGAAGGCCAGCATATACTCTTCTCCATTGATCGTTCTCGCTCTCTCTGACTTCGAGAGTTCACCGCCTCCCAGATAGACTATGGGGAGATTGTCTTCGGGGTTGGGGAAGTCCCACGGGCGTCCCGATTCCCGGATAATAGCGCCGGCCATCTCCCATCCGCCGAAGACCGCGTTGAGCGCTCGGGGCATCCCTCTGAAAAACCGCTTGTCTCTTCCGACCGGCAGAAAAAAGATACCGGCGAGGGTGATCCTGTGCGGTCGATCTTCGCTCGCCAGCCCCCTGCTCTCGCCGCGAGTCAGCCGGTAATCCTCGGTGACCGTGCCCGGAACTCTCTCCATGGCCTTTGAGAAGGTATAACTCGCATTCAACGACAGGCCATTAGACAATCTTCTGTTGGCGACCACTTGCAGTGAGTTATACCAGGATCTGCCTTCGTTCCTCTCCGTCTCCGTGATCCTGTTGAAGTGGGGAAACGGCCTCATCAGAAGGTAGCGGTCGCGACTGGAATCGTTGAACAATCCGGTCCCCTCGAATCCCGACACGTTACGGAACGGATTGGTCAGGTCCTGATCACAGTAATTGCGATCGCCGCCGCGCGTCACATCACACAAACTTCGAAGATCGGCGCTCGGCTCATTGATACCTCCATAAGAAGATTGCAGTTTATATCCCTGCGTGCCCACATAACTCATCTCGAATACCGTCTTCCACCCGAGTTGACGCTGGAAGCCGAATGAAAAGCTGTGAACATATGGTATTTCAAAATTGGGATTGGAGTAACTGATGCTTTGTCCCAGAGATGTCTCCAGCCCACGGCTGGTCCCTGGAGGAATGAGAACTCCGTTCGGGAAGAAACGGTTCAAATCGGCGATCGGCGTGCGACCCCCGTCTGTTGAAGCCACCAGCGGAGTCGTTATGCTGAAGCCCGCGCCGTGACCCTGGGGCGTAGGGTTGAGATAAAAACGGCCGATTCCCCCGCGCACGACCGTCTTCTCGGTAAGACTGAATGCAAATCCGATACGCGGTTGGAAATTGTTCGTATCGAACTTCCATGCCGTACCCGGGCTGTCATCGAGATTGAGGAACCGTAGACCTCCGTTGAGCTGGGTGTAGGTAGGGAATGTGGCTCCATCGATTCGCTGCGAGACGGGATTTATTTGTGACGGATCGAAGATGTAGCTCCGCCTGTCGAACCGCTCCTTTACCGGAGTATTGAAATCCCACCGCGCGCCCAAATTGATGGTCAATCGCGGATTAACCTTCCAATCAAACTGCGTCCAAGGCGCATAGTATTTCCACATATAGATCGGAGCGGCGTTGTAAACGATACTGCCGCCTGCAACCGCTCCGAGCAGAAACGATGCGACCGTATGCCCGGTGGGATCATTGCCGTCGTTATAAATTCTTCTGGTGAAGTTACGGTTGAAATTTAGGCTGATGACATCTCCGCTATTGTTGTTGCCATACTGCGTATATCTCATGTCCAAACCCGACCTGATAGTCAGGTTGCCGCGCATCCAGATGACGTTGGGCTGGAATGTGAAGCCATTGGTCGGTTCAACGACAAATTGGCCGCGCCCCAATCGAACGTAACCGCTGCCGAGCTCGATTCTGGGAAATATTTTTGCCGGGGCTTGGTCCGCCAGAGATTGGGGAAAGCCGAGCTCAGTCAGATTGAAATTCAGTCCGGCGCCCGTCGACGCGTCTTCGACAAAGCGATTGGCCGACGCGCGCATGTTGAGGACCAGACTCGTATTGAATGTGTGTACCCAATCCACTACGCTGCTATGGTTGATGCGAATCAAGGGAAGCTGGCCATATTGCGCCGGTCCATCGGTAATGCCATTCTGGTGGCGCATCTCCGTGCGCTTGTTGTGACCATAACGGAAATAAACCTTATCGTTCTCGCTAATACGGCGATCGATCTTGAACGCCCAGTTGGTGAAATCGTCACGGGCCATATTCGGGATATCCGAGTAATTGTTGCGCCAGGGTTCCCCGCTTTTTGCATTCTGATTTGATTTGGGGTAGTAGAGCATCAATTTTTTGGCGAGAGGATGGATCATGTAATCCGGAATTATGTTGTTCTCGAACTGATCGCGCACCCACTGAGTCCCGACCATATGTGTCGTATACGGATTATATATCGGGATCAGGGCTCCAGTTGCGTCCGTCAGATTCCTGAAATCGCCGCGCAGGAACTCGTCGGTCGGAACGGTCCTGACCTCGGGGTTGGGTGATTGTTCGTTGTAATCTTCGAAGCTGAAGAGAAAAAAGGTCTTGTTACGTCCATTGTAGAGCTTGGGGATCCAAATGGGGCCGTTAATCTGAAATCCGTACTGGTCGAGCAGATGCGGTGCATCCGATAGCGTGCCGTCGATGTTTTGAAATTGACCGGCCGGTATGCCTCTGTAATTCGATACCAGGTAATTGGCATCCATAAAATTACGCCGGGCGAATTCGTAAACAGACCCATGAAACGAATTGCTGCCCGATTTGAGAGAGACGTTGATAACGCCGCCCGAAGTCCTTCCGTATTGAGCATCGTAGGCATTGGTTACAATCTTGAATTCCTGAACGGCATCGACCGGCGGCACCATACCGATGTTGTTTCCGCCACCGACCATTGCATTGTTGGGTGCGCCATCCAACATAAACTCGTTATTCCGGCTGGGGGTTCCATTGAATGAGAATGTACCTACAGCACCGTTATCAAACGGACGCTGGTAGATATTGTCTCCATCGAAAGTAACGCCGGGCGTGAGGGCGGCCAGCATGAACGGGTTGCGGGCGTTGAGCGGTAATTCTGTGATAATGCTGTTGTCGATCACCGTCCCGCGATCGGCATTGCCCTGTTCCAGCAGGGGATCTTCCGCTGTAATATTGATGGTCTCATTCGCAGCGCCCAATTCAAGCTCTATATTGATAGTCGCAGTCTGCCCGACCTGCAGCCCCTGTTTGGAGCGCGTATATTTCTTGAATCCTATAGCTTCGACTGTAATCGAATAGGAGCCGGGATTGAGGAATGGCACAGTGTAGTTACCTGCGGTATCGGTCCTTACTCTCACCACTTCATTCGTCCCTAGATTCGTTACCATTACCACTGCACCGGGAATCACGGCTTTATCAGGGTCAGTAACTTTACCATTGACTACGGCGCGAAATTCCTGTGCGAAGGCGACTTGAGCGATTAAATAGACAAGTAGACATGTGACTATGAGTTGCAGGTGCTTCATTGGGTGATCCTCCTGATTCTTACATCAGAAACTATGACAATGCTGACCCTGATTGAACGCGGATAGTTGCTATGATTTGTTGAGCTCGTCTTGATGCCTACCGATTTGGGATACGGCTATCGGCAAAGCTTGAGCTAACGCAATGGTGCGTACGAAGATTGGTAAAGCTCGAGCGCCTTCTACTCATGCAAGTAGAAACGCTGTAGATTTTTAAATAGAAGCTGTGTGGGGTTTCATCCGGTAATTGATACGGCTATCTCCGGAAGTCGGCGGCATATTAGTCATTACTGAAAACAAAGTCAATCGGAAGATGCGTCATGGCGGTGAAATAGTTTACGACTCGCGCACTACGTCTTGTTTTACAGCTGATAATTTCAAGGTAAAACATCTACGAACCACCGGATGGGGAGCTTAGATGTATCCATGGAACACGCGACCGAGAAGCGATAAGCCCTGTAATATAGCAGTCGGCGCCACTGTTGAGCGTACGAGTCGTGGGGCGACGACGTCATTGAAAAAAAAGATACAACGATGGATTGCTGCTAATACCACCGACGGCAGTCAGCGGATCGTTAATTCCGACCTACACCCTTACCCAGTCCTGTCCCATTGAATATCCGCTGAAAACAGGCCAGTTATTTGAAGGGTGTGCAAATAAAATATATGGAATCAGTCGAGTGGAATTCAAAGGGCGAGTGCGTAAGTCTCATTCACCGCAAAAGCGCGCATTATGGCGCAACATCACCGTTACCGGGCCGAGCTGTGAGATATTTGTCGAAGACGTAGCATACGCCGATGCTGCAGGCAAACGCGACGACGTCGTAGAGATCGAAGCGCCCTGCAAACACGCCTCCCGGCCAATAACGCTGGCTCACCTCAGTCAATGCACCCGCGAGGAATATCACGAGAGCCGCAGTCTCCGGGCGCGAACCAATTGTGCGATTGAGTACCGAAGCCCGGCCTGACCCAGGAAGATCGCGGGCAATTATGTAGAGCCACCCAGGTTGCGTGAGGTCGGCGCCATAGTTTGTGACGAAGCCCCCGCGAACCCGGTTCATCACTAAGGCGGCACATCCCAACCAAGCGGCAAGCAGCGCCCAGGAGGCGATCCGCCAGATGCGGGCATGTCGTTCGGGCTCAGCTATAGCTCGTTGCATTGATAGGTCCCTCTGTCAGAGGGGCGATAAAAAAACAACCGACCATATTTATAGCGCCCCCAAACTTTTCAAACTGAACTTTCAGCAATCGGGAAGGCAGATAACCTACGATCAACCCGGCGCTGAGCATCTTCTCATTCTATATCAGACCACATAGAGATTGGGACAATGGACCACGGATTTTCGCGGATGCGACGGATTAAACGCGGCTTTTTCCGCGGCGATCCGTTGCATCCGTATGTTCCGTGGTCGATCCTGGTGTCCCAAAGCTATGTTGGACCTTAACGATCCACCGACTGCCGTCGATGGGATTTAGGAGTTGCATCTATAATTTAAAGACACATCGCTAGAGGTCTGGCAAAATTTTAAGGACCTCTTATTGGACTCATCAGATAGGGTCGCGGTTATTCGCATCTCAGAACGATCATCGGATCCACTTTCATTGCCCGTCGCGCTGGTATCCAGCAAGCCAGAAGAGTGATCAATACCAGCAATAACGCAACCAGGGTTATCGTCAGAGGGTCGGTCACGCTTACGCCAAACAACAGCGGTTTCATCAGCTGCATCAGCGCTAGCGCCCCGCCCAACCCAATAAAAATACCGGCTAGCGCCAGCCCTAGTCCCTGTCCCACCACCAGCCTCAACACATCGCCGGGTTGCGCGCCCAACGCCATCCGAATACCGATCTCGTTCATACGCTGACTGATCGCATATGAAACCACACCATAAAGACCTACTGCAGCGAGCGTCAGTGCGACGGCGGCAAAAATACTCAGCAGATACATCGTGAACCGCCGCTGGTTCAGTACTCCTCCAAGCACCTCATCCATGGTTCGGATGTTATATATCAAAGGCTCTCGGTCGAGTCTTCTAACTTCACTTCGTACTGCCGAAACCATGCTCATCGGGTTATCCTGAGCACGCACAAGGAGGGCCATCGAAGGCCAGGTGTGGGGCACATAGATCGTTGGGTAACTCTCTTTTTCCATTGCCTCATGCTTGACGTCGGCGACCACACCAGCAATGGTCATCCAGGGCGTGAACGGACTCTGCGGGAGGCCCAAAGATATCTGCTGGCCGATCGGATATTGATCGCGGAAATATTGCCGCGCCAGCGATTGATTGATTAGCACCGCCTTCGGGTTGTCCTGCCTATCTTGTTCAGTGAGTGGCCGGCCGAGCACAAGTGGGATACCCATTGTCTCAATGTATCGGTCGCCAACATACAATATATTGGCATCCACTACCATCTCCGGTGGTGGCGCCGGACGCCCGGCGATATTGAAAACAATAGCACCGCGCCCACCGCTAAGCGGCAAATGACTGACCGCCGTGACTGATACGACCCCTGGCAGCCCGCGAACGTTCTCAATGAGTTGCTGGTAAAATAGTCACCAGGTGGTTGGCATCATATTTCGTTTGCGGCAGCGCGATTTGCAGCGTCAGCAAATTCTCCCGGTTGAACCCGGAATCAAGATTCATCAGCTGATGCAGGCTTTTGATGGTCAGGGCTGCACCGACCAGCAGGATCAAAGAGAGTGCCACTTCAGCCACCACCAGGGCACGACGTAGTCGGAACCGCCCGCTACTCGCTCCACCAACGCGGTACCCTGATTTTAGAACTTCGTTCAGGTCGAGTCTCGAAAACTGGAGTGCTGGCACAAGACCGAAGAACACACCAGTCGCTAACGAGAGCAAAGCGGTAAAACCTAATACGCGTCCGTCAACGCCGATCTCGCTCAAGCGGGGAATGTCATCCGGCCCGAGTCTCACAATTACATCAGTTCCCAAAAGTGCAAGCAGCCCTCCCGCTATACCACCCAACAATGCCAGAATAATACTTTCAGTAAGGAATTGACGTATTAGTTGCGTCGCTGCCAGAGGCCGTAGCTGAGAATGGCAACACGCAGAGCGCCTCGACGCTCATCCTCTGGCAAGAAACCGCGTCCGAGGATGGGCCGAATACGCAGTGCAGTAAAGAAATCAGAGGTGACGGCAGCACCAGTCAGCAGTTCTGGTTCTTCCCCACTGGTGTAGCTGAAGCTTCGCCCGGTAGTTGCGGTTATTTGCTCAAAGCTCCGACTTTGATCTCGCCAGTCTACCAAGTCCGGGAGCGAAACCTCTTCGCGACCGATCTGTGGATGGGTACCCCGAATAACGACTAGCCGGTCGGGGATCTTCATACGGGAGTGGACGAAACAGCACAGCATTGGCGACACTGAAGATCGTCGTATTCGCACCAATTCCGAGCGCAAGTATTATCATCGAGACAACTGTGAACCCGGGATTATTTAATAACATTCTCACGCTATAGCGGAGGTCCAGCCACAAAGTGTCCAACCAACTGCCCCTCACCTCAAAGCCCTGTTCTTTAGCAGGCTTATCAATTTGGAACTGCGCTTCATCCGTTTGGTGAATCAGCCCGGTGCGTACAAGGTTGTGTACCCGATGGAACAAGCTCTTCAGCCATCTCATGATCAAAGCCCCCTTACGATCGTTTGCATTGCCTTGTTGATGACAAGCGCGCATCATTGCCAGCCATCTTCTTACCTATAGGTCGTACAAAGACTCACGGTTCTATTGAAAATCGGTTTTCGAGATCGATGATATCAGCATTGCGAGCGTACGCGATGAGAGTCCCAACAATTTCAAAAAAGCGGTTTATTGACATTCAGTAGGGTCATTTAAGCCCATGCCGAATTGCAGCGTGGCGGCAGGGATGAGTCTAATCCGGCGTTTCAACGCCGGCACCGGTATCCATCCTCGCGTAGCGACGGCGTGAATGTAGCCGTGGGTTTCAACCTGGTTTCAACCCACGGTAGACACGTGAGATTGTCCCGCGTCGCGTCAGCGACGCTTGACTCAACCGTCGCTGACGCGACGCGGAGCGTTTTACTGGCTTTCCGTGCGTTAAAACGCACGGCTACATTCACGCCGTCGCTACGCGACGAAGAAGGTGGACATTTCGTGCGAAAGTTTGGGCAATGACAAGGCTTTGAAATGCCAGGCTAAATCCATAGCGTCGCGACGCGGCGGAAGCGAAAGAGGCAATCTTTGTAAAACCGATTGCCTGAAGCTCAATAGTATTTTCATATAATGGTCATCACACCCCTTCACGGTTCGTCGGACTAACTTTCGGGCTACCAGAGGTTACGCTTCGCACCACCTGGCAATTATCTGATGACCATTTACAAGACGCCTTTTAAAACTCGTTCTCAGGGAAGTTTGGTTATAACCTTATGCCAAAGTGCTCGCGTAGCATCTCCGCAAACTCTTCTTCATCGGTCAATAATCGCTCTTGTCGTTCGCCATGTGTGGTTGTGATAAAGCGCAACTCCCTCAACGTCACGCGACCATCAGGCGTGGCTATCGAACAAAGCCGCCCCTGCGTGAAATGTGATAGGGGTGATGTCTGGTGAAAGCGGCACATCTCTTCGTAATCTGAATACTTATATGGCTGCAAACCGAAACGATATTGAGTCTTCCATTCACTCTCCGCTCTATCGTCGCGCCATATCAGATTCAGGTATGTCCCATCCGGGTCGATTCGATAAATGCGGTCGCCCTGCCGATGCTCACCTTTTTTATCGAGCGATAGCGGCTCAAGGAATGAATCTCCGAACCCGACATCAACGAGCCAGCGCTCGTCCAGTGTGATCATCAACGCCATATGATCGAAATCCGGTCCGAATCCTCCTTCTGCTCTCGTAACTCTGGCTGAAAGCAAATTAACATTGAACCCGAGCGCGCGCAGGAGCGCGGCGAACAGACCGTTTGCTTCATAACAGAAACCGCCACGACGATGCACGACGATTTTCTCGAACAGAGCGTCATCATCGAGCACGATCGGTTGCCTGGCATGAATGCTAAGATTCTCGAAGGGGACGGCCAAAAGGTGCGCAACTTGTAAATCCCGCAATGTCTCGGCTGTGGGAGTGAAAGAGCCATGATAGTTGATGCGGTCAAGATAAGCCTTGATATTCATATGGACGCTCTTCTTAGACTGGTTATCTCAGCGGTTTTCAGATGAAACTGCATTACTAATCTACTTATTATTATGCGAGCCGGTCAAAGCGGTCATCGTGCCGAGCCCGAAATAAACGCTTCCAGCGAAATAGCGTTGAATTCGGAAGAACCTGGGATTACCGCGCAGCAGATTTCCGATGCTTCCGGCCAGGAGCGCGTAAGTCGAATCGCTCAAGGTTCCCAATACGATCAATATTGCGCCCAGAAACAGGATCTGTCCCACCATCGAACCGCGCTTCACATCGATAAATTGCGGCAGAAAAGCGAAGAAGAATAACGCGCTCTTCGGATTTAAAACATGAACCAAAATACCTTGATAAAAAGTGCGGCTTAAACTTTTCTCCTCGACCTTTTCTTTCTTTACAATCTCTTCCCGCGTCAACAACGTTTTAATACCGAGATAGACGAGATAGGCTGCGCCCACGTATTTCACGATGTTAAAAGCCAGAGCCGATGATAAAAGTAACGCCGACACGCCGAAAGCGGCTGCGGCGATATGGAACAGCGTGCCTACTTGAATCCCCAGGCTCGATACGATTCCAGCTTTGCGTCCCTGTTGAACGCTGCGGGTAATGATGTAGAGGGTGTTCGGCCCCGGCATTAACACTAAAATCAAGGCTGCGGTAATGAATAGGGATAGCATCGACCAGTCCGGCATGTTTATTTCCTTATCTAATTTTAGAAGATTCACCACGTAAACTCCGAAAGATTACCAAGCAAAAAGAAACTGTAACACTCATATACCGTGAGACGCATCGATTCGCGTAGTGACGGTCGATTCACGATTGCTCAACCGTCGCTACGCGACTTGGGAAGTCATGAAATGCCGACCCGCCCTTAATGGTCTTGAAAAAATAACCTGATGGTCCCTCTCCACCTATTGAGCTTCAGGCGATAAAGTTTCACAAAGATTGCCTGCTTCGCTTTCGCCCGCGTAGCGGCGCTAAGAATGTAGCCCGTTTCAACGCCTTGTTATGCCCAAACTTTGGCACGAATTGCACACCTCCTCGTCGCGTAGCGACGGCGTGAATGTAGCCGTGCGTTTTAACGCACGGAAAGCCAGTAAAAGGCTCCGCGTCGCGTCAGCGACGGTTGAATCAAGCGTCGCTGACGCGACGCGGGGACAATCTCACGTGTCTACCGTGGGTTGAAACACGGCTACAATCAGCCGCCGCTAACGCGGCGAGGAAATGTGGCTTCCGTGAAAAGATATGGGTAACGACAGGTATTTATCTCACGGAAAGACAGCCATTGGTTGAAACTGTTGAACCCCACGGCTACATTCACGCCGTCGCTACGCGACGCTGGATGGCGGTGCCGGCGTTGAAGCGCCGGATTAGACTCACCCTTGCCGCTACGCGGTAATTCGGGCTGGGCGTTAAACGACCAACTGAAGCTCGATAGATGCCAGTAAAGTAGTGAATTTTCTATTCTTTATTCATGTTGAATGGAGCCAGGCTGGTAATCACCAGGCAACACCCGGAAACCGATGCACAGGCGGTTCCATCCATTGATGGTGATGATGGCGACCGTCAGATTGACCAGCTCTTCTTCGCTGAAACGTTGAATAACTTCATTGTAAACCTCGTCCGGCACATGATCCTCGCTGACCATCGTGATCGATTCGGTCCAGGCCAGCGCGGCTCGTTCCCGGTCGCTGTAGAAAGGCGACTCCCGCCAGGCGCTCAGACAGTAAAGTCGTTGCTCAGTCTCGCCTGCCGCCCGCGCATCCTTGGTATGCATATCGAGGCAGAATGCGCAACCGTTGATCTGCGAAGCGCGCAATCGCACCAGTTCCAGCAGAGGTAGTTCGAGACGGGACGATTTTCTCACATAACCCTCCAACGCCGACATCGCCCGGTACGCCCCCGGCGCAACTTTCATCGCATCAATTCGTTTCTGCATTTTCATCTCCTTCATTGAGCTTCTCATTTTTATTTACGGCGCTTGCCGTTTCTTCGTGCCGGATACATCATAGCGATTTAGTGGACTTGCTGACAGCTCCATAATTTGTATGTTGACTGGTCCACTTTAGAAGGGATGGCATTAGACAATTTGGGCAAAAAAGAGAGTTTTCAGGATCTGTCGCTGATGCAGCCACAGGATGGCAAAGAGAAATGGCGCTGGCTCTATCGCGAATTGCGAACAGCCATCCTCGATGGCAGGCTCAAGCCGGGGAGCCGCATGCCATCGACGCGAAACCTGGCGGAGCAATACGATATCTCGCGCGGGACGGTGGTCGTCGCATTCGATCATCTGCGGAGCGAAGGTTATCTCGAGACCCAGGTCGGTGCGGGAACATTTGTTGCCTCGAACCTGCCCGACGACTCGCTGTCAGCGAAGCGGAGCAGGGAACGACTTTCCGATCGGAGCTCAAGGGCGAAACTTTCCAGACGCGGGAGGCTTGCCGGTGAAAATGTACCTGTGGCTCCGGTCTTTCACACCGTCGGAAGGGCCTTCCGCTCGTACGAGCCGGCCCTCGACCTCTTTCCAGTTGCCCTCTGGTCCCGTGTTGCCGGCAGGGTTCTACGGAATGCGCCGCGGAACCTTTACGGAAATGGAGATATCAAGGGATACCTGCCGCTCCGAAGAGCCATTGCTGAATATGTCGGAGCTGTGCGTGGGGTACGTTGCGATCCTGATCAGGTGATCATAACAACGGGGACTCAACCGGCGCTGGATCTCATCGCACGCATGGTTCTGGATCCCGGCGATTGTACTTGGATGGAGGACCCGGGCTATCCGGGAACTGTCTACGCATTTCGCGGTGCCGGAGCGAAGCTCGTTCCTGTTCCGGTAGATCAAGAGGGGCTCGATGTGGAATGGGCGAAGCGGAGAGCGCCCGGGGCAAAATTAGCCTACGTAACGCCATCCAACCAGTTTCCGCTCGGAGTTTCGATGTCGCTCGCGCGGCGGCGAGCGCTGCTGGACTGGGCGGAAGCGCGAGCGGCCTGGATCGTGGAAGATGACTTCGACTCTGAATACCGTTACTCGGGCCGCCCGCTCGCCGCGCTTCAAAGTCTGGACCAATCCGGTTCCGTGATTTATGTCAGCACATTCACCAAGATACTCTTCAACGCGTTGAGGCTGGGGTTTATGGTGCTTCCGCCGCGGCTGGTCGAGCCTTTCGCCGCCGCCAGGAACTGCATCGATCGGCATCCCCCGACTCTCGATCAGGCAATACTCGCTGAATTTATCCTGGAAGGACACTTCGGTCATCACATTCGCCGCATGCGTCAGGTCTATACGGAGCGCATGGCCGTGCTCGCCGAGGCTGCGGAGCACCGGCTGGGCGGACTGCTAGAAGTGGTGAAGGCGGTGACGGGTATGAGAACAGTAGCATGGCTGCAGACCGGAGAGGATGACCAGAGCGCACATGCGAGGGCGAGCGCGCAAGGTTTGGAACTCGCCGCGCTTTCATCATTCACTCTCCGCCATCCCGTGCGAAACGGGTTGATACTCGGGTTCGCCGGCTCCAGCCCGTCTGAACTGCGACGAGGTGTAAATGTCCTTGCGGCAGTGCTGGAACGCGGGAGGAAACTTCGCCCTTAAGGAAACGGCATATTCACCGCTCAATGATTCGCTTCATTTATTTTGAGGACATTTAGGTTCAGTTCAGTGGCTTTGAACCTCGCGCAGGCGGCGCTCGAGATATCTGCGCTCGCTCTCATTGGTGACCAGCGCCAGCGCTCGTTTGTAGCTTTTCGCTGCTTCTCCCAAAGACCCGGCGCGGCGCAACAGATCAGCGCGTGCGGCGTGCAGCAGGTGATAATCGTCCAGATCGCCGCTGGCGGCCAGCGCATCGATGAGGGTCGAGCCCACTCTTTGGGCCGTCGACCATGGCGACAGCCACAGCCCGGTTGAGCGATACGATAGGAGAGGGCTGCAGACGTTCGAGGATGTTGTAGAGCCCGACGATTTGGGGCCAGTCGGTGTCTTCTGCGCGTGCCGCCTGGCAATGCAGCGCCGCGATTGCCGCCTGCAACGCATATGGACCGGGTCCGTCGCGAAAAGCCTCCTCGACCAACGGCAGCGCCTCGGCAATCTGCTGCCCGTTCCAACGGCGGCGATCCTGATCTTCGAGCACGACGAGATCGCCGGCTTCATCGAGACGGGCCTCGCGCCGCGAATCGTGAAGCAGCATGAGCGCGAGGAGCGCCGTCGCTTCAGCTGGCGGTTGCGGCGCCATCAACATCCGCACCAGTCGGCCGAGCCGAATAGCCTCCGCGCAGAGATCAGCCCTCAACAGCGGCCCGCCCCGGGTCGCCACATAGCCTTCATTGAAGATGAGATAGATCACCGTCAGAACAGCGTCGAGCGCGCTCGGGCATATCGTTCGTGTCGGGCATCGAATATGGAATGCCCGCGTCGCGAATCTTCCGCTTGGCGCGTACGAGCCGCTGCGCCATCGTCGCGGTGGGCACAAGAAACGCGCGTGCGATCTCTTCCGTCTCAAGGCCGCCCAGCGTGCGGAGCGTCAGCGCTACCTGAGCTTCGAGCGTCAGCGCCGGGTGGCAGCACGTGAAGATCAGCCGAAGTCGATCGTCCGGTATTTCGTCAGTATCATAATTCGGCTCCTCCATCGTCCGGATCAGCCCGGACTCAACGTACGATTCAATTTTTTCCGCAAACCGCGTACGGCGACGGATGCGGTCGATGGCCTTGTGCCGGGCAGTCTGGATGATCCACGCGCGGGGGAACTCAGGGACGCCGGTGGCCGGCCACTGGTCGACCGCGGCCGCGAAGGCTTCCTGCGCCACCTCTTCGGCGAGGTCGAAGTCGCCCACGAGCCTGATCAGAGTTGCGACGATCATCCCCCAGTCGGAGCGATAGACCGAGTCTATGGTTGAGTTAGCTGAATTTGCATTGTGGAGCATTCCTAATTATAGAAAAATTAGTGGTGTAGTGTCGATTCGCGCCCTCCCCGTTCGACTATATATTAAAGAAGCGAATAGTCGGGCCTATTTGGCACCGGGGAAGGCGTTTAGTTCATATTTTAGGTGAAGGAGGGAGAAAATGTTCAAAGATACCAAAGCATTTAGCGGTTTTTCCGTAGACGATTTGCAGAAGGCTCAGAAATTTTACGGGCAGACTCTCGGCCTGGAGGTTACCAAAGACGATGACCTCTTGTTTCTTAATATCGCCGGGGGAGTAAAGATCGTTATATACCCTAAGCCGAACCATGTGCCGGCGACCTTTACGATCCTAAACTTTCCCGTAGAGGATGTTGAAGGAGCCGTAGATGAACTTACCAGTCGCGGTGTGAAGTTCGAACGCTACGATCAGAAGGAGCTGAAGACCGATGAAAAAGGCATCCATCGCTCCGGAGGAATGTCGATCGCATGGTTCAGGGACACGGCCGGTAATATTCTGTCTGTGCTTGAGGAAAAGTAATAACTTATAACCGGAAGCAACCGGAAGTAACCGGAAGCAACCGGAAGTAACCGGAAATATACCTTTCAGGGAAAGATGGGGTTGAGTTTCATACCTGCTTGGTATTCGTGTGTCGGGGGGGGCTTTACCTGATTCGCCCTGCATTTGTTACGAAGTCGTTCATACACGTGCGACTTGATGAAAGGTTGAAATGGAAGGACTTACCGATTTTTCTCAAAATGTCATCAAATCTATGAAAACCTGGTAAATCATATATATTTCTTATCTATGTCATGGAGTTAAAAAGATGATCCTGGGCTTGTTCCTCCGCGATTTGAGAATCGCCCTCCGGTCGCTCACCCGCGCCAAAGGGCTTACGATTACGGTGGTGCTCACGCTTGCGCTCGGCATCGGCGCCAACGCTGCTATTTTCAGTGTGGTGCGCGGCGTGTTGCTGCGGCCGCTCGTCAATCGCGACGAGAACACGTTGATCTATATCCGCCAGAGCGCCCGGGGCATAGACGCCGACAACGTAACGTTCTCCGTTCCGGAAATTCAAGATTTACGCGAACGGCGTTAAAACGCTAAGTGCATTCGGCGATTTCTCGACTATCGGTTTCACCATGGTCGGACTCGGTGAGCCGCGCGAAGTTCGTGCGGGGGTCGTTGGCGGATCGTATTTTGAGGTGATGGGGTTGCGACCTGTACTCGGCCGGCTGCTTGGGCCGGGAGATGACGGCCCTAATGCTGCCGGCGCTGCGGTGCTTACTCATCGCTTTTGGACGACTGTGTTCAATAACGATCCGAGCGTGGTCGGCAAAACCGTGAGACTCGGCGAACGCTCGGCCGTCATCGTGGGCGTATTGGAACCATCGGTACCATACCCTGCCGAGACCGAGATCATTGCTAACGTCGTAACGAGCCCGCACCATCTGTCGGCGACAATGGTGACCGGACGGGTCCACCGGATGACGGAGCTGTTCGGCCGCTTGGCCCCCGGAGTAGACCTCGAGACGGCGCGCGCCGAGTTGCGCCTCGCCCATGGGGCGATTTTAAAAGAACATCCCGAGGCATATTCGGCGAAAGCGGACTACCGGATTGAAGCCGTGCGGTTGCGCGACCAGATCACTTCGCGTGCCAAGACTGTTCTGTTGGTTTTGCTGGCGGCGTCGGCGCTCGTTTTCGTCATCGCGTGCTCGAATGTCGCCAACCTGATCCTGGCTCGGACGGTTCGGCGCGAAGGCGAGCTGTCGATCCGCGCGGCGCTCGGTGCAAGCACCGGCGCGCTGCGGCGAATGCTGCTGGCGGAAACCATCCTTCTATGCGGCGCCGGCGCTGCGCTCGGCGTAATGAGCGCGCGGCCGATGGTGTCCATCCTGGCCCGCTATACTTCCCGTTTCTCAGTGCGCGCGCTCGATATGACAGTCGACTCAAGCATGCTCTGGATCGGCGCAGCGCTGGCTGTCATCGCAGCCGTGCTTTTGGCGTTTGTCCCGCGCCTGCCGGAAGCCAATACGTCGCAGGGTTTCGGCCTGTCGAGCGGCAGCCTGCGTATAACCGGCAGCACAAGCCGCCGGCTGCGGATCTTCGCCATGACGCAGATCGCCGCATCCTTCGTGTTGTTGGCCGGCGCCGGCATGTTGCTCAAGACGCTGCTCGCGCTTCAAGCCGCGCCGACTGGCTTAGATATACGTAAAGTGCTTGCTATGAACGTACCCGTGATGTCGTATGGAAAAACGCCCGACCAGATTGTGGCATTTTACAAGGAAACGATCAGACGCATAACAGAGCTCCCGGGTGTAAATAGCGTTGCGGTCGGTACTGTCATTCCCTGGCGTGACGCGGGCATCTTCGGCCCGGGTTTGGAGTTCACGGCGGATGGATTCGTCCGCGCGCCGGGAGAAGAGTTTCCGCGCGCGCGCTTCCGAACCGTCTCGCCCGGGTTTTTCGCCGCGCTCGGCGTTCCTCTCATAGCCGGACGCGATTTCAACGATTCCGATCGCCGGGGCGGTGAGCCGGTCGTAATCGTGAGCCAGAGCCTGGCGCAGCGTATGTTTCCGAATCAAGATGCGGTCAACCGCCACATCATGTGGAACGATCCGGTGATTAAGTTCATCGACGTCAGCTCGGCGCCTCGGCGCATTATCGGCGTAGCCCTCGATGTCGACGATGAGAATGTCGTGCCGGGGCCGGCGCTGAGCGTCTATCACCCCTTCGAGCAGCAGGATATCTGGGGCGGTCGCCTGTTCGTTCATACGTTTGCTAATCCGTATGCGCTGGTAACGCCGATCAAGCGTATTATCCGCGATCTCGCCAATGATCAACCGGTCGAAGGCGCGGCGACGCTAGAAGACATACGCGCGGAGGTGTTGACTCCCGATCGGCTTAACACGGTGGTATTCGGCGGATTCGCTACCCTCGCTCTTGCCATCTCTGTCGTCGGAATTGCCGGCGTGCTCGCCTTTTCGGTCAGCGGTCGAACGCGCGAGTTCGGAGTCCGCCTGGCGCTGGGCGCACAACCGCGCGGGATTCTCGCAAACGTGATCGTTGAAGGTATTGTGATTGCAATGATCGGCGTTGCGGCGGGCGCGTTATTAGGCTTCGCGTTCTCGCGGCTGATCGGTAGTTACTTTCAAAATATGGAGTTGCCCGGTCTGATGCCGTTGATTGGAGCGGCCATCGTTATCCTGGTTGCCACGATAATCGCGTCCGTACTTCCGGCAGCGCGCGCCGCCCGCGTCGACGTGATGCAATCGCTGAGATCGGAGTGAGGTTCTTGATGATCGACGAATCAGTACCGCGAGCGGTAGCGAGCGTGTCTCAATCAAACAACTGGTTCGGGTACAACGCTCGCTACCGCTCGCGGTACTGATTCACTTAAAACATCAAATAATTTAGATTTAGTTTACCGAGTGTTTATTTATGCCATTTCTCTCTTTTTTGCCTTTTTTGTTTCTGCTCCCTCCTCGACCGAATCGCCAGTGCGCGCGTGCAGCAATATTCGATAGAAATAGATGATAGCAATTGCCGAAGTTATTGAGAGTATCCAACCGGCATCATTTTGCGGGCCGAGGACAAGATAAGCGATGAATGTTCCGGCCGCTGAGCCGGCCAACCCGATGAGGGCCGTCACGATGACTCCACCTCGCTCATCCCCGGGCATAACCAGCTTAGCAACTGTGCCTACGATCAATCCGACAAATATTTGCCCGGCCAGTTGAAACATGCCTCCTCCTTCTGTCTTTTATGGGCCGGCAGTCGATAAAACAATTATTCGCATTCCATCGACTGCCGGCAGACTTCTGTGCGCGTCCTACTGCTTCGTTTTGGATTTTTTACTTGTGCCTGTAGAGCTCGGAGAGCTCGATTCAGCTTTCTCCACCGAAATGTTGTTTACGACCTGTTTGGCGCCACAAGATTTGGCTATGGAATTGACCCCGCTTTTACTGTTCGAGTTCTTGGTTGTGCCCGTGAAAGTAGCAACACCATTGTTCATTGATAGGTTGAAACCCTGATTCTTGAGCTTTTGGTCACTGCCCATCTTTGACTCAATGCAAGATTGTATATCGGAGTCGCGCTTCGTCGCGGTCATGTGCTTTGCCGTTTTGGTCGATTGCGAAAGGCTGTAACCGGTTGGCGCGTTCTTCTTGGCCGCAGATTTTTGCCCCGACTGCCCCGATTGCCCCGTTTGTCCCGTTTGTCCGAGCGCGCTCATAACTAGAACAGCAGAGAGCGCCAAATTGCTTAAGACGATAGTAGCTTTTTTCATAAGGCTTCCTTCCTGTTTTGATCTTCAGGTATTCGGCGGCGAGGACTGATCGATTCGCTCAATCGCTCGCGCCACAAGAGTGCGACCACGGGACACACGGGGAAACTCAGAGTGGATTGCCCCGTGTCCCTCCGTGGTTTCTCGCTCGCTTGCTGCCTGGGGAATGCCGGTTTTCCAATCTCCCGTTCCGGCTGCAGCGCGATGCTCGACCAGGCGTCTCGCTTGAACCTGATCTAACATTCCCAGAGCGCACACGATTGAGTGCAATCCCGATGCCGCGATTGAGCAAATTGAATCGTAGCGACAGGGCGGCTGATTGATGGCCGCCGAGATTGAATGGGTCAATGATATTAAGCAGATCAGGAGTTCGGTTTATCCGTTCGATCCTGCCATGCGCGTTCTGCGGAGCGGGGCGGTTTTGCGTGTAGCGAGGCAGTTTTGCTTACTGGCAATCGCGAGAGCGGCGATGTTCAGGCATTCAGGGTACTCGTCGAATGTCACATAGATTGACGGGATGTTCGCCGTGAGGGAATCAGTAAAAGTATGGCACCGCGTATGCAGTACTATCCGAATGGATATCTTTGTTACGATAGGGGCATGCGACCATTGAAACTGCATCTTAAAACCACGCTGCTTGTCTCGGCGATCACGCTTGCGGTGATGATCGCCTTGCTGATGGTCATAAGCGCGCGGCTGATGGACGCAATCCGCGCGGACGAAAAGGCATTGGCAGAAATCGAGGCTGCTCGTCTGGCCGAGCATATCGGGAGTCTCGCCTCTGCGCCAGAGTTCGTTGATCTGGAACGCGCGTCATCGCTCGTTCGCGGTACCAGACTGGATTCCGTCGTGGTCCGCCTCTGGGATCGTGTGGGCGATAATTTCAAGGCAAGCCTGGCTACTCCTGCGAACGACCCACCTGAGGAAGTGCCGCACGAAATTGCCGAAACGTTACTTCTCAACCAGGTCGCGAGGGTTGAAAGTAGCGGAGGTTTTGCAATAGGGGATTCACTCTATCGCGTTTTCGCGCCGATAACACGAAAGAAGCAAGTCGTCGGCGCTGTCGAAATAAGCGATCATCTGGACAATCTGCCTGTCATATTGCGGCGGACGGCCGGAACGGCGTTCTGGCTGGCGATACTTGCAGTCGGACTGATTGCGTTGGCGACGTTTATTCTGTTTCGTGACCTGGTCTACGGCCCGCTCTCACATCTGTTGACGGTGATTGAAAGAGCCGGATCCGGAGAACTCGACCTGCAGGTCCCCGAGCGCAGGCAGGATGAACTGGGCTTACTGGCGAGGGCGTTCAACCGGATGCTCAAGCAGCTTCACGAGATGACTGCTGAGCGCGAAAGGCAGCGCGAACTTCTGCGCGAACGAGTGCGCGAAGCGACGGCGCAGTTGGAACAGCGCAATACCCAGCTCGAAACAACCAATCTCGAACTATGGCGTACGACGCGGCGGCTGACGCAGCTTGAGCGGCTGGCGGCCGCGGGGCAGACGGCTGCTCAATTCGCACACGAAGTCGGCACGCCGCTCAATCTCATAAGCTGTCACGCGCAGTTGATACAGGTCGCGAAGGAATCAAGTCCGGATGCCATTCGCGACCGCGCAGGCATTATCGTTGAACAGACCGATCGCATCGAGCGCATTGTGCGCCGCATGCTGGATCGCACTCGCTCCGAAACGCCCGAGCTCGAATCGGTCGATCTGAACGCCGTCATCATCAATATCACGGAAGCCACTGCTCCCTTGCTGGCAGAGCGTAAGGTCGAACTCGAATTATCACTCGCGGAGATGCTGCCGCACATTGCCGGCGACCCAGACAGGCTGCAACAGGTCTTCATCAATCTCATGGGCAATGCCGTCGACGCCATGCCCGATGGCGGGAAACTGAAGATCGTTACGGGAATAGAGAAGGCGGAGAACGCCGGCCTTGCTCGTGTGATCGCGACGCTGGCCGACACGGGCTATGGAATGATGCCCGAGGTGCGGACACATATTTTCGATCCGCTTTATACGACGAAGGAGCGCGGAAAGGGTACCGGTCTGGGATTGTTCGTGGTCAGTCAGGTTATGCGGGAACACGGCGGCGGCGTCTCGGTCGAGAGCGAGCCGGGACGAGGCTCGGTTTTCCGCCTGACTTTCCCTGCTTCAGGAAGTTAGCTGGGAACCTTCAGGAGGGGGTTAGTTGGGAGTTCCGCCTTGCGGCGGTCAGAAAAAAATGCGAAGAGAGAAGACCGCGTAAACGCGGAACTCCAAACGCGAGCACAAACGCGATCTCGGACCTAGACTCGACCCGCCTGCAGGCGCCTGAGGCGGAACTCCCAGCGGAACTCCCAGCTATTTTCAGAGGGGTGAACGTATGAAAAGAATTCTGGTTGTGGATGATGATGCGGCCTCGTGCAAACTTCTGCTCGATCTGTTCGGCGCGCAGGGATGGGGCGCTGAATCCGCGCTGACCCCGGAAGATGCCCTGGAATTGGCTGCGCGGGAGAAATTCGATCTGCTTGTGAGCGACATCAATCTTGAAGCGAAACAATCCGGTATAGATCTGCTGCGCCAATTGCACGATCGGTGTCCGGTGATTCTGGTGACCGGCTTCGGCACGCTCGATACGACGGTAACCGCCTCGCGCGAAGGCGCCTGGGACATCATATCGAAGCCTTTCAAGGTCCAGGAACTCATCGGGACTGTGCGACGGGCGCTGGAACGCGAGATGCCCGGTACTGAACGGGCAGTGTCCGACGCGCTGTCGACTCAGTATGAGGGCGCCGGCCTGATGGGACGGTCTCCCGCGATGTTGGATCTATACAAAGAGATCGCGCGAGTTGCCCCGGCTCGTTCGACCGTGCTCATCGTGGGCGAATCGGGGACGGGCAAGGAGCTTGTCGCACAGGCGATTCACCAGCACAGCGCGCGCGCATCCGGGCCGTTCGTGCCGATTAATTGTGGAGCGCTTGCGGAAACGCTTCTGGAAGCCGAACTCTTCGGCCACATCAAGGGATCGTTCACCGGCGCAACTGCCGATCGCCGCGGATTGTGGGAAGAAGCCGGAAGCGGCACGCTCTTTCTCGATGAGATCGGTGAAACCTCTCACGCGATGCAGGTCAAGTTGCTCCGCGCCCTGCAGGAGAGGGAAATCCGCCGAGTCGGCGCGACCAGGAACACCAGGGTAGATGCGCGGGTGATCGCCGCGACCAACCGCGATCTGGAAGCCGAGGTTAAGGTGGGACGCTTCCGCGAAGATCTCTTTTACCGCATAAGTTTCGTCACGTTGAAAGTGCCGACCCTTCGCGAACGCCGTAGCGATATTCCATTGCTCGCTGAAAAGTTTGTGCGAAGCGCTTCGGAGAACGCCGGACGCACGTCACTTCGATTTAAGGAAGAGACGTTGAAGATTCTGATGGCTTACAACTGGCCGGGAAATGTGCGGGAACTCGAGGCAGCAGTCGAATATGCCGCGCTGCACGTGCATGGCTCGGATATCGCGCCGGAAGATCTGCCTACGAAACTTCAGACAGTCGATCTGCGCGAGGGGGCTGGCCATTCACCTCTAGCGGCGATCTACGACGATCTCCCTACGCTGGATGAACTCGAACGCCGTTACCTGATCCACGTGCTGAAAAAAGTGGGCGGCAATCGAACCCGCGCAGCCGAATTGATGGGGATCGATCGCCGCACGCTGTATCGAATGGCGGAACGCTTCGGTATCAGAACAGATGAACAGTGAAGCGGCGGCCAATGTTATTCAGCTTCGCCAATCACTCGCGCGGCTTCTTTTCGGAGCCCTCATTCTTAATAAACGTGAAAGTCTTGGCGTTCTCTCTAGCTCCGGTCAACTTCATAGTAGTAATCGAGTTTAAAATCAAACTTAATATTTCCGCGCACATTCGCCGGCTCACCTTCTATCACCGCAGGTTAAAAGGGAATCGTTTGCATAGCATTATCAACCTGATCCTGGGCTGGGAGATCGATTGAGGACATCCGGCATCTTCAAATTGACCGTCACTGCACCGTCCTTGCATTGCAGAATCGATCTCCAGCCCATTATCGAGAATGGCAATCGATGTTCCACAAACGACTGGAGACTCCCTCGTCTGAAAGTGCCGTCCGGAAAATGAGATATAGAAATGGGCGGTAGACGGCTGAACGGTTTTTGAGTAATAACCGGGACATTCTTGACTCGCATCGCAAATCTGCCCCAGCCGAAACGAAAGACCCCCCGATAAGGAGATCGCACGCGCGGCGAAAAATTTAAACATCGAAAAGTAGAAAAATTATTTTGAAGTGTCGATTCGAGCGCTTGCAATTCGACTAACTGGTGGAGGTGGAGATGGCTGGCAGCAGCAGCCAGAAAGGGAAACAAAAAGGCGAAAAAAGCAGAGAGAGTGTTTGTCTAGAGTTCCATTTTGTCTTCTTGGTTCTTTTGCCTTTTTGTTTCCACCTCCTCTTTCAAAAACATAAATCAA
The DNA here is from genome assembly GCA_963796275.1 of uncultured Acidobacteriota bacterium. Classification (GTDB taxonomy): domain Bacteria; phylum Acidobacteriota; class Blastocatellia; order RBC074; family RBC074; genus JAKEHZ01. The sequence goes on from CAWCKY010000006.1 coordinate 1,877,381, forward strand.
GGGAGATAAGCGGCATGAAGACAAGAGAGAAAGCGACGCAAAAAAATAAGATAGTATCGCGGGCAGAATGGCTGGTGGCGCGCAAGGCGCACCTGGAAAAGGAAAAAGAGCTCACGCGCCAGCGCGATGAACTTAGCCGTGAGCGGCGCGAACTGCCCTGGGTCAAAGTAGATAAGAATTACGTATTCGACGGTCCGAATGGGAAGGAGACGCTCGCCGATCTCTTTGCGGGACGGAGCCAGCTGATTATCTATCACTTTATGTTCGGTCCGAACTGGGAAGAGGGTTGTCCGAGCTGTTCCTTTCTGTCAGATCATATAGATGGCGCTCTCGTGCATCTAAACGCGCGGGACGTTTCGCTGGTGGTAGTTTCGCGAGCCCCGCAGCCTCAGATCGAAGCATTCAAGAAGCGGATGGCATGGCGCTTTAAATGGGTATCGTCGTACGCGAACGATTTCAACTACGACTATCACGTGTCGTTCACCAAAGAGGAATTGGCGAAGGGCAAGGTTTATTACAACTATGCATTGCAGGAATTCGGGGCCGAGGAAGCACCCGGCGCCAGCGTGTTCTTCAAGGATAGTTCGGGTGATGTCTTCCATACTTATTCCGAATATGCGCGGGGCGGTGACATATTGCTGGGCGCGTACAACTACCTCGACCTAACGCCGAAGGGGCGCGACGAGGATGGTCTGGCCTTTACGATGGCGTGGGTTCGCCATCACGATCGGTATGGCGATGATTACCAAGTCGATCCGTCGGCGAACTATTCGCCGCCGAAGGGCTCGATCTGCTCGAATTGTGCAGGGGAGGAGCATTTATGAGTACTCATCGCTGTTGCCAGGCTGCGGGCATCGCGCAGATCGGCCCGCGCCAACCAACCGCAATTGTTCGCGCATCGCTGAGGCGGACGCTCGCTTGCCGCCTGCCGGACTTTGCCGGATGGGCGATTGGCGGCGCAATACTCGCACTTTTGCCCAAGTGCCCCGCGTGTCTGGCAGCCTACGTTGCAATTGGAACGGGAATCGGGATTTCGATGTCGTCCGCGGCAATTCTGCGGACGCTGCTGGTTACCCTGTGCGTGGCATCATTTGTGTATCTGGCAATCAGGTTAGTATACAAGTTTTGTCATAGTCTGGAATCAGGAGCTCGAATCTAAATCGAAACAACGAACAATACTGCAGTGCGTAAGCGAATTGTGTCTTGATGAATTTACATTCCCGAATGCACAGGTCGCTTACGCTCCCAACTCTGCACCGGCATGTTTCCCGATGTTGTCCGGTTGATTTAGTAATTCCAATTTACAGTATTGGGAGGCAGAACATTTATTGAGGAATGAATATTCTTCGCACCCTGGAGTTCTATTTTTATTGATCGGGCCATTCTGCTGTATTTATTGGGTGAATCTGTTAAACCGCCGACCTCAAGCGAACAGCCGGTTGACTGTGCTGCCATCCGGCTCGTAGGATAACGATATCCCAAAGGGGGAGTAAGTCGCCTGCGTCGTCGGGTCTGGTGAGATCGTCAAGACGATTGCCGTTCAACGCGGCAATCCGGCTCATCGGGAAGAGCGAATCAAAAGCTCAAGGACTGAGACCTTTTGCGGCTTTATGAGCGCGCAAAAGGTTTTTTTTTGCGTTGAATTCGAGCATAAAGGAACTGCGTATGGATGTTGAGCTTTTCCCGTTTGGCCAGTACTGGTGGGCCTATCTTTCGTTTACCGGATTCGTTCTGTTATTGCTGGCAGTCGATCTGGGAGTTTTTCACCGAAAGCCGCACGAAGTATCATTTCGCGAAGCGGCCGCCTGGAGCGCCGCCTGGGTCGCGCTATCGCTCACCTTCAATTTTCTGCTCTATCATTATGCGCTCTGGAAGTTTGCCCAGGATCCGAGATTGCTATCGCTGCCCGACTTCGACCCGCATGCGGCGGCGTGGCAGACGGCGCTCGAATTTTTGACCGGCTACGTCATAGAGTATTCCCTTTCGGTGGACAATATTTTCGTTTTCGTGGTGGTCCTCACTTATTTTAACGTCCCCGCCAGATATCAGCACCGCGTGCTTTTCTACGGCATCCTGGGAGCTCTGGTCTTTCGTGCGGCCTTCATCGCGATGGGGGCGGTTCTGATGAAGTACCACGCGGTCATCCTCATATTCGGCGGGTTTTTAATATTCACCGGTTTAAAAATGATGTTCGGTCCAGAAACGTCGGTAGATCCGGAAAGGAACCTCATCATACGCGTCTTTCGCCGATTCATGCCGGTCACATCAGAGATGCACGGGCCGCGATTCTTTGTGCGATTGAATAGCTCGTGGAGCGCTACACCGTTGTTTATTGCCCTGCTTTTCCTCGAATTGACCGACATCATCTTTGCTATCGATTCAGTTCCGGCGATCTTCGCATTGACCAAAGAACCGCTGATCGTCTTCACGTCGAACATCTTCGCCATCCTGGGATTGCGCTCGATGTATTTCATGCTGGCCGGGGCGATAGACAGGTTTCATCTACTCAAGTATGGGCTGGCGATCGTTTTGATCTTCGTCGGTCTGAAAATGGTCTGGCTGGATGATATGTTCGGAGGTAAGTTCCCGATCACCTACTCACTGGGTTTCATCGGCATCGTTCTGATTATTGCAATTCTCGTGTCGGTGCTTTTCACGAAAAAAACCGGTGAGTCGCCCGCTATAAAGTAATAAATATAGATAGAACCGGTTGGTGTCTTTCCCAATTTTCAATTGACTTGCGATGCCTTGTGTCGTAGTTTTGCCCCGCATTATCTTTCTCACATTGAAGAACTCGCTAAGGAGGGCCCGTTCATGTCGCAAACCGGAAGTTCCATTGGGGTATTATCCGTGGCATTGGCGTTGATCATCCTCGCAGTCGTATTTTCTCCTTTCTCCATGCTGGCTCAGAGCAATAACGGCTTCGGCTTAGGGTCGAGTGTGCTCATCGATCCGCAAGGCACAGCGTACATATCGAACCAAGAAGGTGCGATTGCGGCAATCAAGCTCGATTCAGGCACACAACTCTGGACGACGCCGAAAGGGAAGGCGTATCGGCCGCTAGCGATCTCCGGCAAATTTCTGGCGGCGATGCAGGAAGGCGGGGGACCGAAAGCAGGTAAGCATCTGGGCGTCGCGTTACTGCAATTGCTCGACGGCAGCGAACATATGGTTAACTGGGTCGAGGTTCCACCCGCGGCCTGGGCATCGGTCAAGAACGGTCTCGGCTCATCGCTCCGGACGAGCGCCGCAATTGGAGCCGATGGCAAAGTGACACTTTCCTGGATCTCGGAATGGCAGCGTGAGATGCGCGGCGCCGCTCCCGATGATGATGAAACGCCGGGAGGTGCGAGGTTGGCGGCCGCGAAGGTCGAGGCGCACAGCGGTTCGGTCGAGATCGATTCGAGCGGGCGCATCGTGCCGCTGAGCCAGGCGGTAAACTCAGCGCAGGCATTTCAAACAGCCCGGCAGGACCTGCCCGAAGATCAGCGGTTGAAAGGGCTTCCCGAAACGCAATATATTTCAGCGGACGGCAGGCATATCCTCGTGAGCGAGATTACGGGCAATGATAACGATCTGAACAAGTATCGATGGACGATCTATCCAATCGCATCGAAGGAACCCGTCGGGGTGATCGCCGCAACATTTCCAACCGCGCCCTTCTTCGTTTCAGGCGCGGCAATCATCTACCAGCTGCGGCCGTACATGGCCCGCGATCAAGGCGACAGGCTTGCACGGTCACCGCTAAAGTTGACCGCCATCGACCTCAGATCCGGCGGTAAGCTCTGGGAGCATGCGATTCTGGACACCGAGTATTACGGTCCTTTTCCGCCGTAATTACCTTTCAGTAGGGTCCGGATTTCTCCGTTAGTTAGTAGTACGGTTCGGCGAGCCTCTGCCGTGAACCTGCTAACGTCTATCGAAACGTAATCAATTCATACCGTAAAACAAGCCATGAAAACTTTGGGTCAAGTAGTATCCAATCTGAAGGAGATATCAATGTTCACCCGGTTGGACTCGCCTATTCGCATGTTTCTCACCCTCTGCACTTTGGGCATCATATTTGCCGCGCCGGCAAGCGCGCAAGAACCGCGGCTGGAACAGGAACCCCGTGAGGGGAACGGCGCGATGACGCGGGCGCCTAAAATCGAACCACCCATCCTGGGAGGAACGTGGCGGCCATTCGGGCCGGCCCCGAAAGTGAACGGTCAATCGGAGAACGCGCAGCCCAATAACGGTGTGGGGGGAGCCGTTCACACTCTGGCGCCTCATCCGACTGATGCCAATCTCCTATATATCGGTACAGTCAACGGCGGAATCTGGAAAACGACGAATGCCGCTTCGGCCAGCCCGAGCTGGGTGCAGCAGACCGACCCGCAGACATCGCTCTCGATAGGAGCACTTGAGTTCGACCCCACCGATTCCACCCGCCAGACCCTGGTTGCGGGAATAGGAAGGTTCAGCAGTTTCGCCAGCCGGGGCGGGCAGCGGCTGGGATTGCTGCGCACGATGGACGGCGGCACCCGCTGGACGAGTATCGACGGCGGCGGCGTGCTGGTTGGCAAGAACATCTCCGGCGTCGCGCCCCGCGGTCCGATTATAGTCGTCTCGGTCAATACGGCTGACAGTAATACATTTCCGCAAATCGGCATCTTTCGCAGCACTGATTTCGGCGCAACGTTCACACAGATTTCCAACGGCAATGGTTCGGCGACGGGGTTGCCCGGCGGCGTGTCGAACGATCTGGTGGGAGATCCAACCAATCCCGCCCGCTTATTCACATCGGTGGTCTTTGCAACCACAGTGGGCGGGCTCAACGGGATCTATAGAAGCACCAATACCGGCGCAAACTGGACCAAGGTGAGCAACGCGGCAATGGACTCGCTGATCATCAGCGGCACTACCAACAATATCGAAATGGCGGTTGGCCGAGATAACAACGTCTACGCGGCGATCGTCAATTCGGGCCGTCTGGCCGGCCTTTTTCGTTCAGGCGATGGGGGAGAAACCTGGGTGGCGCTCGACGTGCCGAACACGCATCCCGGCGGCCAGGGTGGCATCCACCTTTCGATCGTGGCCGATCCCGGAAATTCGAACATCGTTTACATCGGAGGAGACCGCGCCGATATCGGCGTCTTCGGTGCGCGTGATTTTTCGGGCAGACTCTTTCGCTGCGATGCAACAGCGGCAGCGGGCAGCCAGTGCGTGCATCTGACTCATTCGAGTACGTCAGGACCTGCGGGCGGGGGGACGCTCAGCATGAGTTCGCCGCACGCCGACTCGCGCGAGCTGGCGTTCGATGCCACTGGAAATCTTCTCGAATCCGACGATGGAGGAGTGTTCCGGCGAACGAGTCCGAGAAACAATCAGGGCGACTGGTTCTCTATTACCAATAATATCCAGGCGTTCGAGCTTCACAGCATCGCGTACGACTCCAACGCCAAGATCGTCATTGGCGGATCACAGGACAACGGGACGGGGAGTCAGAATTCGCCGGGCTCAACGCTGTGGGATAACGTCAGCGGGGGAGACGGAGGCGATGTCGCGGTTGATGCCACCAGCACACCAGGTTTATCGAGCCGTTACTCGAGCAGCCAAAATCTGGGCAACTTCAGACGGCGCATCTACAGTGCGAATAACGTCCTGCAGCGCACGGTGGCTCCCGCTCGGCAGTTGGTCGGAGGTGGCGCGTCTCTGCAGCCAACCTTCGTAACTCCGATCAGGCTCAACGCGGTCAACCCTTTGCGCCTGATCATCGCCGGGGCGAACGCCGTATATGAATCGTTCGATCAGGGCGAGACGATTCGGCAGCTTCTACCGGCGGTGCCGGTCAATTCGCTCGGCAGTCACCCGATCGCCTATGGCGCCGCAGGCAATCCGGACATTTTATATATCAGCTCGGGAGACCGAGTCTTCGTAAGAACAGATCCTCCGCCCGCGGGTCTCGTGCAGTCGACCACTTTCCCGGGCACCGGATCCGGGCGAGCCGTCGTAAATCTCGCGGGCGACCCATTGAATCCGATGACAGCAGGTGTGATCGACATTATCACCGTTTACCTCACGCGCAACGCGGGCAGTACCTGGACCAATATCACGGGAAACCTGCAGACGCTCAACCCCGGACAGCTTAGATCGATCGCGTTTGTATCGAATGCATCGGGGGATGCTATTGTCGTGGGAGCCAACAATGGAGTGTTTGTATCTCTGCCGGGATCAGGTTTCACGTTGTGGGACCGCCTCGGGAGCGGGTTCCCGAATGCTCAGGTCTACCATCTGGACTATAATAGCCTGGACGACATTCTTATTGCGGGAACGCTGGGTAGAGGCGCGTGGGCGCTGAACCATCCGGCATTCAGTGCGACTCTGTTTGCATCGACATTCGATGCATTGCCCGATGGATTCAAATTCCTCGCCGATGCCTTCGGAACCAATCAACCCGCATATGCCTCGGGCGGCCGCGTGAACGAGAGCGGATTTGGCGGCGGAGGTTTACGCGTGGTAGTGGGCGGGATCGACAATAATGAAGTGCTCAATATGTCCGGCGGATGGCGGCGGTCGTTCTATCTCAGCTCCCCGCAGTCCGTGAGTGTGGGCTTCGATTTCAAAATGACGCAGACCCCGGATTACGAAACCGACGAATTCAGCGAGACGGTGGTTCGGTTCGATAATCAGGCGATCATCGAAGTCGCAAAAATCGCGGGTGACGGTAATGGGGGAGGACCGATAACTACCGGTCCGACTTCTCGCGTAATAGACCTGGGATGTCTGCCTGCGGGTACGCGCACGGTCACCATCGGGTTGCGAAACAATAAGAAGACGCGAACCAGCCAATCAACGGAACTGCTGTTGGACAACGTCACTCTGAAGGCCAATGGCTCATGCGTGACGCCATAGTGGATCGTAACTGAGCTCAGACAGCGGTTTCTGCAGAGCGTCGGGATGGGCTGAGTTTTTGGAGTGCGGTAGCTTGCTTGCTACCGCTTTGGTAGTCCATTCCTCGACTTATGCTGTCGCTTAAACTCACCCAGTGGCCTGCCACACAAACCGAGGATTGAGAATTGCTCGGTTGTCCATGAGACAGCCAATAAAGCAATGGACTACCAAAGCGGTACCAAGCTTGGGATACTAATGGCTACATTCCGCCGCGCCTCCGGCGCCAGAGAGTTTGCCAGTAGTATCTCAAGCTACCGCACTAAAAAGCCTTAGCCATCCTCTGAATATCAGTGGAACTTGTCTCGATTTCCCAAGAAATCGTGGAGTTTTGTGACACCGTTCTGCCATTTCGTTGCTGCCTGTCATATCGCATACGACTCAGTCGGTAGTTTTGAACTGTTGATCTACTTCGACTTCATAGCCGCTCGCCAGGCGGTTGGTTTCATTGGCCATACCGACGACCGCCATCATTTCGCCAAACATGGCGTCGGTCAATCCTAACTCGCGGGCGGCCGCGATGTGTGATGCGATGCAATAGGCGCAGCCGTTCGTGGCGCTCACCGCGATATACAACATCTGTTTCGTGAGGGGATCCAGAATGCCGGGCCCCATTACCTGTTTGATACTCTCCCAGGTCCGCTTTAACGTCACCGGATCGTTCGCGAGAGCCTTCCAGAAATTATTGACACGGTCTGTCTTCCGCACAGCCATGATGTCGTCGTAAACGGCGCGCACCTCGGGGTTGGCGTCGGCATAATCAATCATTTTCATTTGTTAAATAAAGCCTCCTTTGTTTTGATCGGCCAGCTTCGGCGTCGTCCATCCTAGCATGACTTGTGCGCGGAGCGTCTTTCTCTGAGTTTGTCTTCTTCCCGGCTTCTTGGTTATATCGTATTGAATCGTATATTATCGATCTGGTACTTTCGTGTAAATTTATAAACAACAGTATAGGAGCGCTCATTATGGAACTGCTCAGATTGCATGAGGCTGCGCGGCTGGCGGGCGTCAGTTATCCGACGCTCAAGCAATGGATTTACAGGGGCAAGATCAAATCGGTGAAGACGGCTGGCGGTCATCACCGCATCCCGAGGAGCGAGATCGAGCGCCTGGCCGGGACAAATAAGGGTAAGGGTAAGCGGGAGAAGCCGATGGGACTGGACGCGATCAGCGGGCGCAACAAACTTTTGGGAAAAATCACGGAGATGCGGTTCGATGGGCTGCTAGCCCAGGTCAGCATCGATCTGGGCGGTCAGGTCATCACCTCGATCATTACGAGCGACGCGGCGCGCGAGTTGAGATTGAAGGAAGGCGTCTCCGTATATGCGCTCGTCAAGGCGACCGAGGTGATGATCATCAGAGGCTGATCGCTTAATAAAACAATGGCAGTCGAACACATTTCATAATTGAGGCGCGTGATAATGACGAGAAGATACCGTGCAGAACTGTTGCTGCTGAGCGTTTTTATGACCGCATGCGTTGGATTCGCGTGCCGTCATTCAGGCGATCCCGGGCCGGCTCGTGAGATTACAGTTTCCGCCGCGGTGAGTCTTAAAGATGCCTTTCGAGAGCTAAGCCGGCAGCATGCGGAGCGTGCCGGGACAAACGTCGTTTTTAATTTCGGCGCGTCGGGCGCACTGCAGAAACAGATTGAGTCCGGTGCGCCGGTCGATCTCTTCGCCAGCGCCGGTCGTCCGCAGATGGATGCGCTGGCGAAGCAAGAGTTGATCATACGGGAGACACAACGAGACTTCGCGCGCAACGAGCTGGTGCTGGTGGCGCCTGCCGACCGTACGCCGGTTATTGCGTCCTTTGCCGCCCTGGGCGATACAAGGATCATGCGACTCGCGGTAGGAAACCCCAAGACCGTCCCCGCCGGGCAATATGCGGAGCAATCGCTCACTCGCCTCGGCCTGTGGCCGCAGCTGCAACCGCGGTTGATTCTGGCGGAAGATGTTCGGCAGGTGCTCGATTATGTCGCGCGCGGCGAGGTAGATGCCGGCATCGTCTACACCTCGGACGTTCGCGCCGCGGCGGATAGAGTACGGACCATTGCAACCGCGCCGGAAGATTCACATGATCCCATCCTGTATCCTATCGCCGTTGTGCGGGCGAGCAATTACCAGGATGCTGCGCGAGCCTTCATAGATACGGTAATGAGCGACGATGGCCAGCGCATCCTCGAGAAGTACGGTTTTGCCCGGTGACTCGATGATCTGGTCAGCATTCAAGCTTTCACTCTTAGTCTCGATAATCGCGACGATAATCGTGGTTTTGCTCGGTACATCCGTCGCGTTCGTTCTCGCCAAACGGAAGTTTCGCGGGCGCGAACTGTTCGATGCGATCGTGACTCTGCCGCTCGTCCTGCCGCCGACTGTAACGGGTTATTATTTGATCGTACTGCTCGGCCGGCACGGCCTGATCGGAAAATACCTCTATGATCTCACGGGCTGGTCGGTAACCTTCACCTGGGCGGGAGCGGTGATCGCAGCGTCGGTGATGGCCCTGCCGTTGATGGTCAAGTCCGCGCGGGCGGCCATTGAAAGCGTCAATCCCATGTACGAAGTGGCGTCATATACGCTCGGAAAAAGCGAGTTGGAGACCTTCTTCCGCATCACGCTGCCGCTCGCGCGTCGCGGCATGTTAGCCGGCGTTGTGTTAAGTTTTGCGCGCGCTCTCGGTGAATTCGGCGCAACGCTGATGCTGGCCGGAAACATACCGGGGAAAACGCAGACGATGCCTCTCGCGATCTATGAGACCGTCGTTGCGGGGGAAAACCGCCAGGCGCAGATGCTGGCCTTCATTTTGACCGCGTTATCTGTCGCCGCTATCTATTTGACCAACAAGTTGACGGGCGGCCGTACGCGTGAGATGTAACTGAATATAGATGCTGTACGTCTCGATCAGAAAAAGATACGGAAATAACGGGCGAAACGGGCGCGAGGATCGCGGCCGAAGCGCTGAACGGACATTCACCCTCGATCTCGAGTTTGCAGCGCCTGAGGGAGTTACGATACTCTTCGGTCCTTCCGGATCGGGGAAGACCACCTGCCTGCGCTCCGTTGCCGGCATCGTACGGCCAGATGAAGGGCGCATCTCGGTGGGCGAACGAGTTTACTTCGACTCGGCATCGGGCGCAGACCTCGCGATTCAGCAGCGCCGGGTCGGGTTAGTGTTCCAGGATTACCTGCTTTTCCCTCACCTCACGGCGGAGCAGAATGTAGCGTACGGTGTGCGTTCAGGGGCTGCTGAAGGCAGCATCAGCAAGGCTGATAAGCAGAGACGAGCGCTGGAGTTGCTTTCTATCCTGGGCATCGAGTACACGGCCGGCCAATACCCGCGCGAGCTGTCGGGCGGCGAGAGCCAGCGCGTCGCACTGGCGCGTGCCCTCGCGAGCGATCCGGAGCTGGTCTTGCTCGACGAGCCGCTCTCGGCCGTCGATGTATCGACCCGCACGCGCCTGTTGGCGGAGATAGACGCGACGCAACGAAGAACGGGTATTCCGTTTCTCTACGTGACACACAATGTGTCAGAGGCAATCGAGATAGGAGATTATGTTGTAGTGCTAAATGATGGCCGGGTAGTACAGCATGGATACCCGCGAGAAGTGATGCTCATCCAGAGTGAATAGACATCGAGGCCGGAACAATAGAAATCAAAAGTCAAATCTCAATAAAGGAGGCCGGCACTTTATCTTTCCTCGAGTTAGCTGACAAAATGCAAAAACATGCTCTGAAATATGAAGAAGAATCTACTTATCTATTTAGTCGTACTGGTTATATCCGGCGCGTGTATTTATCTCATATTGTTATCCGGATCGCATTTGGAATCAGGCTCGCCGGCCCTTCGGGAATACCAAGGACATTCCGATACAGCCGGATCCCAATCTCGGCAAAAGGAAAATACCATAACCAGCATCGGCGAGGTTTTGCACGAGCATCTGCGCGAGCCTATCAGCATCCTGCTTCTGCAGGTAATTGTTATCCTCATTGTATCCAGGGCAGTCAGTCTTTTATTCCATAAAATCGGCCAGCCCTCCGTCATCGGAGAAATGGTTGCAGGGCTACTCCTTGGGCCATCCCTGCTTGGGATGCTATTCCCCAATGTCATGTCGTTCCTGTTCCCCGCGTCATCAATGGGCACATTGAGATCGCTCAGCCAGATTGGCGTGATACTATTCATGTTTATCGTCGGGACGGAAATAAACGTGCGACACCTGAAGGAGAAGGCGCGGGCTGCCGTGATCATCAGTCACACCAGCATCATCGTGCCCTTCATACTGGGCGTCACCGCCTCGCTCCTCATTTATCGCAGCTTCTCGCCTTCCACCATTTCGTTCACATCATTTGCTTTGTTTATGGGAGTCGCAATGAGCGTCACGGCTTTCCCGGTGCTGGCCCGCATTATCGACGAGCGGGGAATGTCAAACTCATACCTGGGAAGTACTGCCATCGCTTGCGCGGCGGTAGATGATGTTACGGCCTGGTGCATACTGGCGACCGTGATCGCGGTCGTGAAAATGAACGGTATCTGGCCCTCCGCGCTGACTATTTTCTTGGCTCTCGCATTTACCGCGTTTATGCTCTATGTGCTCAAGCCGCGACTTAACCGTGTTATTGGAGAGGGTGTTGAGATAGGGAAAAACGGCAGTGGGATTCTGGTCTTCGCTCTGGTGTTGGCATTTATCTCCGCATACTTCACGGAGGTGATCGGCATCCACGCGCTTTTCGGCGCCTTTCTGGCTGGAGCGGTGATGCCGGCCACAAGTACGGTTAGCTCGTTCTTAAGAGACAAGATCGCGGCTTTCAGCTCGACCGCCTTGCTCCCTCTCTTCTTCGCGTTCACGGGATTGCGAACTCAGATTTCTCTGCTTGACGATTGGCAAAGCTGGCTGGTGTGCGCCGGCATAATCGCTGTGGCGATCGTTGGAAAACTGGGTGGCGGTATGCTGGCTGCCCGCTGGGCCGGGATGAGCTGGTTCGATTCGATCTCGATCGGTGTTCTGATGAACACGCGCGGCCTGATGGAACTGGTCGTACTCAATATTGGGTATGATCTGGGAATTCTGTCGGGGCGAATCTTTGCCATAATGGTCCTGATGGCTCTGGTAACAACCTGTATGACGGGGCCGCTACTGTCGCTCCTCGCATTGACAGAACGGAAGGAGATCGTAAAAGAACAACCCGCGACAATCGCCTGATGAACAGATGTACCTTCATCGCGCCGGCACAGATGTTGCCAGGAGGATAACCGAGGCCGATTATCCTCCGGCAACCGCAGCAATCTCCGTTCGCTCGCGGTGAATCAGATACCCTGGGACGCATTGCGAACTTCGCCAGCCGTTACCTCGCCATTCAGCCTTGAGCTATTGCGCTCGGATCCATGTAGAAGACCTCCCAAATGTGGCCATCAGGGTCCTGAAACCCGTGTGAGTACATAAATCCGTGGTCTTGTGCTTTGTTGTAAGTTGTTCCGCCCGCGGCGACTGCCTTGCTCACGAGTTCGTCGACTTTCGCTCTACTGTCGATTGATAGAGCCACCAGAACTTCTGTGCTCTTAGTCGCGTCGCAAATTTCTTTGGGAGTGAAAGTTTTGAATTTCTCGTGAGTCAACAACATGACGAATATGTCTTCCGTCACAATCATGCACGTGGCAGTATCGTCCGTGAATTGGGAATTAAACGTAAAACCGAGTTTTGTAAAAAACTCAATCGACTTTTTGAGATTTTTTACGGGTAGGTTCACAAAAATTTTAGTAGCCATCTCTATCTCCTTTTTTCTTTAACTTTATTCACAAGTAAATCGAACGGCGTGAGCCCGAATCGACATAACCGGATTATTTAACAATATTTTTATTATCGGTGCCCATCGAGACGGGGAGGCAGAGAAATTCTCCATACTGGCGCGCAGCAGCGGTCACGGTTCGGCTCTCGGCTTTCGTCAATCGCTTGAAAGTATTTGTTTCAATCACAACGGCAGCTCTTTTCAGCGTTCGTTTCCAGGTTCCCATCAACCTGCCATTGATGAAGATCAGATGACTGAAGACCAACTGGCTGGCACGATCCGCGTCAAAGAAGGCGCTGCGGTCACGATAGCCGATCCCGTATTCGTCATAATTCGGTAACAGGTATGCTTTCTGAAAAACGTCGCCTGTTAATGAGATGTTCGGAGAAAACCAATATGTCTGGCCATTATATGTCGCATTCTCCAGCAAAGGCCTGGCTGCTTCGACCCCTCGTTTGGCATCGGCCATAGTCAATCCAGACCACCAAACAAAATCCCGGAGGGTTGCCGGACCGCGACTCGCGAAATATCTTCGGATTAACTCGTACAGTGCTTCATCGCGTTCCATTTGCTTCGCCCGCGGTGCACGCTCTTCCAGTAATGCATATGTGAATTGTCGGCCGCGTCGCGCGCCGCTGCAGACGATGCCATCCAGTTCGGCATTCGCCATCAGATACGCCATGCGTAACTCGCCATCTGTGGGGATGCCGGCTTTCGCAAAGGCGGCGCGCAACTCCGCGCGCGTGAGCTGATGGCCATCCTGCAATGCCTTGGTCAGGACCTTCCGGCTGCGTTGAAATGTGTGTGGATCGAGTTCGCACTTACGATAGTACGGAGCGTTCAGCGCGTGGACGCGCGGCGCAGTCAGGGCCAGCATCCAGCGAATATCGGCGGGAGCTACGAAATGCCATGTCGGCCGTAAAACATGCGCGCGTAAAAATAGATCCATCCGTAAAGGCGCGCTCTACCTGTTCGTCGGTTGAACCCGGTAAGCGCACACCCAATGCCCATTTGGCGCCGACATAATCCTGCGCCTGGATGGCGCCAAGCCAACGCACTATTTCGGCGGGTTTCTTGAACCGAGAGCCGGTGAGGTGCTGGTTCTGCTGTCGCTTCTGTATGATCTCTAAATTCGTCATCTGCGATAATTCTTACTCGCACCGTGATGCTTTGTCGGCCGGGATATCCATAAATAAGTGCGTCGAGGCGAACCTGGTCCGATCGATGGTTAAATCCGGTTGAAAAAGCAGAGAAAAAAGACGGGGATGATATAGAAATCTGATCACACCTCATGCAAGGCGAGTATGGGAACCCACAAGGTATGGCTGCGATTGGCGGGCATAAAGACGTTGCCGCCTTTATGCTCGCGTCAGGTGCCCGGGAATAACGAACCCTCTCTCCGTTCGATTCGATTATGCGATGATACGGAAGTATCTAATGGGAACGATATCCTGCGATGGGCGCATGGCCGAAACCCCGTAATGCTTTCTCAGGCGTCCGATTCCTTAGCTTTTCAGCGGAAGGAACGAGCGCAGCCTGTCATCGCGCAAGAAAAGCCCGACCCAGACCAGCGCGCCGATAATGATCGGCATGAAATATGGATCGCCAACGCGCACATGGGTTGCAGTTGCCCCACCGAGATACCCCGTCAATAAGATCGCCCCGAGTACGGCTGTGCGCGGAATAGCATAAAGGATCGCACATGCAATCTCGGCTATTCCGATCCCGAGTATTACGTTCCCGGGATATCCGAGCCGTGTGAATTCATCAACCACCTGAACCGGTTTGAACAATTTCCCGATGCCGCTGAACAGCAGCATCAATACCAGCAGGCCACTGATGACGCGTCCTGCCCAGATCAGCTTATTTGAAACAGGAGCAGAATGAGTAGTAACCGATTGCATCAATTTTCCTCCGGAGCTTACCCAGCTCCATTATTCAGCGGGTAATCCCGCGATCTCCATCACCGGCCGGATTTCGACGGTGCCCACGCGCGCGCCCGGAATTTGTGCGGCGATGCTGATCGCCTCATCGAGATCTCTGGCGTCGACCATGAAGTATCCGCCCAATTGTTCGCGCGTCTCTGCAAACGGACCATCGGTCACGAAACGTTTGCCCTCACGCATACGGACGCTGGTCGCTGTTGCTGTCGGATGCAACGGGTTGGCGCCCAGATATTGCCCGCTCGCCTTCAATTGGTTAGAGAGCTGTGTGGACTCCGCATAACAATGCTCCCGTTCAGCATCGCTCAATACCTGTTCATCAAGATAAATGAGCAACATGTATTTCATTTGTATACCTCCATCCATTAATCGAACGCTGAGTGCCGGAATCGACATCTAATCGAAATTTATTTTAGTCAAGCACGCAATTTAGAATAGTCGATTCACCACAAAATTCACAAATATTCAACAAACTAAAATAAATGAGGGCGCGCGGCTCTCAGACATCGACTTTTAATTAGCGGGCGCGATGAGGACGATGTCATTCATACTTCAACGCTACTATCGGTTCCGTCCTGGCCGCCCGTCGGGCCAGGGAGGTAGCAGGCGAGGAGCGCCACCGCCGCCAACAGCGATGCCACCCCGGCGTATGTCAGCGGATCGGTAGCCGTCACGCCGAAAAGCTGGTGGCGATAAAACGGCTTCTTTTATCGGTAGAGATTTGAGTTCCTGGTGCCAGCCGTCCAGCACTCGTTGAGGCAGTTAATCGAAGAGGTGAAAACATACGTGTTGTGTTACGCCTTCGCCTTCGAAATGCGGGAAATAGCCGCGCGAATACCAGCTATCGCGCGATTCCTCTTTGGACACAACCAATCTATAGTTGAAAAACGTTGGCAACGGGTTCTATCCTGGTGTCTAAGCTTCCAGACATGCCGGCTTCTCTGTGATCAGGCGTCGCGCAGGATCAGCTCGACTGCTCCCGAGAACCTCTTCCAGGTCTCCAACTCCTCGTCGAGCTTCTTCTTCCCGGCTGCGGTCAGTTTATAGAATTTGGCGCGCCGGTTATTCTCCGACGCTCCCCACTCAGCGGCGACCAGTCCCCGCGCCTCCATCCGGTGCAGGGCAGGATAGAGCGATCCTGGGATGACGGTAAATACATCGCCCGAGACGAGTTGTATGCGCAGCATTATGTCCCAGCCGTTTAAGGGGCCGTGCCGTAGCACGCGCAAGATGAGCAGGTCCAGCATTCCCTGCAACATGTCCGTTTTCTTTTTCTTTGTCATGGAATTCCTCAGAAAATAGTTTCAGCCTCGATCACTATGGAAGCTTTCAGTCCCCGATCGAAACACCTGACTAAGAACCGAATTCATTCATTTATTCTTAATTGGAGTCATATCTGGCTCCTCTCGGTTCTCGATAGGCCGAAGCTTAAAGATTTACCAATCGAGTGTCAATAGGTAGGTATGCTGAGGACCTGCGTGTTGAACATTTATCGAAGGGCAAACTTACATTCGATATCCTGCCCGGTCAGAGAAGAGGCGGCCCCTGATTCACCTTATGTCCGGGAGTGAGGATGAGGTGGTCTCTCCTTCACTTAAAAATATCTTATGCATCTAGTAGAATGGCTGGTCGATTGATGAAGCAAGGATAGGTACGCCCACGCCAGCCTTGTTTAATTCTTGGGACAAAAAACAGACACCTCCGTCTAATTCATTGATTGTCCAAAGACGCAAGTTAATCCTCCCTGAATAATCAAATACAAGAGAAAGTGTGCGTGACGTGCAGCAATGAAGGCTGCAGCGTTCGAGTAAATGATCGATCTTCACCGTGGGCTAGCGACCTACTCGGGGTGAATCAAAAGACTCGTTTTCTTGAATGTAATAAAAAGAGGAGAAACAATGAGCAATACGACTGAAAAAACAGGTGCGAGCAAACCAAGCACGAACAATGAATCTATACGCCTGCAAGAGGCGCAGACGGGAAAGGCGAACTGGAAGCAGTGGGGGCCGTATGTCAGCGAACGGCAATGGGGTACCGTGCGCGAGGACTATAGCGATGACGGCAATGCCTGGAACTACTTTACGCATGACCAGTCGCGGTCACGGGCATACCTCTGGGGAGAAGATGGGCTGGCGGGAATCTCAGATGATCATCAGCGTCTCTGCTTTGCCCTCGCGCTGTGGAACGGCAAGGATCCGATTCTGAAAGAGCGAGCCTTCGGTTTGACAAATAGCGAGGGAAACCACGGCGAGGATCTCAAAGAATATTATTTCTATCTCGACAGTACGCCGACGCATTCGTACATGCGGTACCTCTACAAATATCCGCAGCGAGCTTTTCCGTATATCGATCTGGTTGAGACGAACGAGCGACGGAGCAGGGAAGAGTTCGAGTACGAACTCATCGATACGGGGATATTCGATGATGACCGGTATTTCGATGTTTTCGTTGAATATGCCAAGTCAGCGCCCGAGGATATCCTGATCAAGATTTCGATCAGCAATCGCGGACCGGATGAAGCCAGGCTCCATCTCCTGCCCACTCTCTGGTTCCGGAACACCTGGATGTGGTGGCCGGACGCGGAGAAACCGGTGATGCGCGAAACCGAAAGAGTGGGAGGCGCGAGCGTTATAACCGCGTCGCATTCGGAACTCGGCGACCGCTTACTATATTGCGAAGGGGCTTTGTCATTGCTCTTCACCGAAAACGAGACCAACAACGAGCGCCTTTTCAATTCGCGCAATCAAAATAGGTACGTCAAGGATGGCATCAACGATTACATCGTCAATGGACGGCAGGATGCCGTGAATCCGGCGAAATCGGGAACTAAGGCTTCGGCTCATTACCAGCTCACCATTGCCCCCGGGGGGACAGAGATCATCCGCCTGAGGTTCTGTGATACACCTGCTAATGCGGCTGTCAGATTGTTCGGCCTAAATTTCGACGAGAATCTTCGATTCCCGTCTCAAGGATGCCGACGAATTTTACCGGTCGCTGACGCCGCCGTCCGCCAGCGAGGATGAGGCCAGGATTATGCGGCAGGCGCTGGCTGGTATGCTCTGGACCAAACAATACTATTTCTTCGATGCCGACAAGTGGCTCGATGATCGTTCCGCCAACCCGCTCCAAGGCGGCAGCCGCAATGTCCGGAACAAGGACTGGTTCCACATGGTGAATGCCGACATCATCTCCATGCCCGACAAGTGGGAGTATCCCTGGTATGCTGCCTGGGACCTTGCCTTCCATACGATTGCCCTCTCCGCCGTTGATCCGGATTTTGCCAAAAAACAGCTCGACCTCATGCTCAGGGCGAGCTACCTTCACCCGAGCGGACAGATTCCGGCTTATGAATGGAACTTCAGCGACGTTAACCCGCCGGTGCATGCCTGGGCGACGCTCTTCCTGCACCGGACTGAGCAAGCCCTGCACGGCGATGCTGACTTCGATTTCCTCAAACGTTCATTCTCCAAGCTTCTGCTCAACTTCACCTGGTGGGTGAACCGCAAGGACCGCTTTGGCAAAAATGTCTTCGAGGGAGGCTTCCTCGGGCTAGACAATATCGGTGTCTTCGATCGGAGCGCGCCGCTGCCCACCGGCGGCCATCTCGAGCAGGCGGACGGTACGGCCTGGATGGCGCTGTTCTGCCAGAACATGGCCGAGTTGAGCTTCGAGCTGGCTGGCCATGATGCGACCTACGAGGACATGATAGGAAAGTTCTTGGAGCACTTCCTCTGGATCGCCGCGGCCGCCAACCGGGTCGGACCGGACGGGATGTGGGACGAAGAAGATGGGTTCTACTATGACGTGCTACGCCTGCCCGACGGGAGCGCAACCCGGCTGAAGGTGCGGTCCATGGTCGGGCTCTTGCCACTGTGCGCGACGACGGTCGTCGAGAAATGGCAACGTGAGCGCATGCCACAGGCCGTCGCGAGCTTCAATGAACGCCTCCGGCGGATGCCTGAACTGTTGACGAGCATCCATCCGACCGGTCCGGGCCACTTCGGAGTCGCAGAGCGGGGCATCATCGCGCTGGTGAACTCGGACAAGCTGCGCCGGATTCTGGCCAGGATGCTGGACGAGAATGAGTTCCTGAGCCCCTACGGCATCCGGTCGCTCTCTCGTTATCACGCGGAGCATCCCTATATCGTTCAGGCGGGTGGCCAGGAATATAAGGTCGACTACTTGCCCGCAGAATCCAACACCGGGATGTTCGGCGGCAACTCGAACTGGCGCGGACCCATCTGGTTCCCGGTGAATGCGCTGATCATACGGGCATTGCTGCAGTTTTATAGCTATTACGGCGATACATTCAAGGTTGAGTGCCCCACCGGCTCGGGGAGGATGATGAACCTCTTCGAAGTGAGCAGGGAGATATCCAACAGGATGACGAAGATATTCCTTCGCGATGAGCATGGGCGGCGGCCGGTCTACGGTGGCAGCGAGAAATTCCAGACAGACCGGTATTGGCGAGACCACATCCTCTTCTATGAATATTTCCACGGCGACAATGGGGCAGGCCTCGGCACGAGCCACCAGACGGGCTGGACCGGCCTGGTGGCGAAGTTGATCCAGCTCTACGGTTATCTCGACGAACAGCTGTTCCTCGAAGCCGGACGGTCAGCGGTTTTCCGGAAAGGAGCATAATTCGGTGATTGATAGTTGATAATTGATAATTGATAATTCGTATACGTGGTGGTCACAGCGTATACGAATAATCAATTATCAATTTCGCTCATCCGCTATTCAAACCTTAATAACGGCGGGGAATCTACTTTTTATGGCTCTCCTTGAAAGAGCTGCGGTCCTGCAAAAAGAAGTCTCGATCTTCATGGCGAATTCTGTCGGGTACCTATGGACAATACAATGGAAGAAGGGTATCTTCTTTGACATGTCCAAGGGAAAAAATGCAAATTCGGAGAAGTCTGAAGTCCTCCAGGGGACGCTGGATCTAATGGTGCTGAAAGTTCTCGAGGCGCTGGGGCCACAACATGGGTATGGCATCGCCAGGCGGATCGAGCAGGTGAGCGAGCAGGTTCTACAATTGAATGAAGGAACAGTCTATACCTCGCTCCTGCGGCTGCAGCAACGGGGATGGATCACTGCAGATTGGGGGGCATCGGAGAACAATCGTAAGGCCAAGTATTATTCGATCACCAAAAGCGGCAGAAAACAGCTTACGAGAGAGACGGAGAGTTGGGAGCGGATGGCCGATGTTATCGGGCGCCTGTTGAAACTGGGGAGCCAGGGCTAGATCGGAATTCACCATGAAAATCACAATATGTACAAAACACTAACTGAAGAATGAAGAAATAGTGCGTCCTTCAGCCTCAATCCTTTTGTGCTTGTTTGTAGTTTTTGTGGTGAATGGCCGGACCTGTCTTGAAGAATCTCTGCCGGAATAGGCCATCTTCTCATTACTTATGTCGATCGGCAGGCGATCCGGGTAATTGTGCATCATCAATTGTAACGCCTCTCGCCCTCATCTATAATCCGCATTCGCCCATGAACCTCTTCAGCATCGGTCACAGCAATGTGGGGATCGACGCCTTCATCGACTTACTTCGGCTTCACCAGATAACCGCGCTTGTTGATGCGCGCAGCCGGCCTTACAGCCGCTACAACCAGCATTTCAGCCGCGAGCATTTGAAACAGTCTCTCGCAGAAGCCGGGATTGAATACACATATCTTGGGAAAGAGATAGGCGGGCGCCCTGAAGATCCGGCGCTCTATTTTCAAAACGGCAAGGTTGATTATGAGCTAGTAGCGCGATCGCCATCTTTCCTGGCTGGGATAGAGCGGTTGCTGGCGCTGGCATCGGAGCACCGTGTGGCTTTCATGTGTGCCGAGGCCAATTACAAAAACTGCCACCGCTACTGGCTAATTACGCGTACTCTGTTGGGATGCGGGATCGAAGTTCGACACATCCTGCATTCGGGCGAAGCGGTCGTTTCGGAAGCATCGGAGTTCGAACCGGACCAGCCGAGCTTGTTCTGACGGGAGACTGACGACTTTACCAACACGGCGATCGCAACATGCGATCGCGCGATTGCCGGACTCCACGTCGCTCGCCTCTTAACCCCACCGGTGTTGACTACCTACAGAACATGGTTTAGTCTCCTGCTGTTCGCCGACAGGAGGAAAAATGGAACAGAATAAGAATCAGGTGCTTCCCGGGACGCTCAATCTGATGATCCTCAAAACCCTGGAGACTCTCGGGCCGCTGCACGGCTATGGGATTGCCCGGCGCATCGAACAGATCAGCGCCGACCGCTTTCAGCTCAATCAAGGGACGATGTATCCGGCTCTTTTGCATCTGGAGCAGATGGGCTGGATCACCTCCAAGTGGGGCGTTTCGGAGAACAACCGGCGGGCCAAGTTTTACGCGATCACGCGTACCGGGCGGAAGCAGCTAGCAGCTGAGGAAGAGAATTGGCGGCAGATATCAGATATTCTGACCCGATTCCTCGAGCCTTCGGGAGAGAGCCTATGATCCCATTGCGGGTCTTCGTTCAGCGTTTACGCAGGCTATTTTTAAGCGGAGGCTCGAGCGGGAATCGGAGAGCGAGGCGTGTCGGTCCAGGGGCACGCTGCGTGTCGATTGTGGTGTAGATCCTATGAGAGCGCTGGTCTCTGCCAACTCACTGGGAGCGGAGGCGCTTGGGATGGCCGATCAAATCGGTTCGATCGCGCCCGGCCTGCATGCGGACATCATCGCGCTCAATGGGGATCCGTTGAAGGAGATCACAGCCGTTCGGAGCGTAGTATTCGTGATGAAGGGCGGGGTTGTTTACAAGAACGTCGCGCATCGCGTGACACAATAGACTCTCCATCCTACCACCTGATCAATCTGATCAAGCTGGCATAGTCGTCTGTCCACACGGTGCTCCGTGTGCCGCGTATTTCCGAGGTGATATTTTCCCATTTCAGCAAATGCTTGAGGCTCTCCAGAGAGTTGGTGCGTGGCACCAGCACGACCCACTCGGACGCGTCGTCACCCCGGGCAGGAGAAATGCCCGAGTCCTGTCGCCAGAGGCATTCTGCGCCTGCTTCGTCCGCTGCTGTCGCGAGCACGGGTCGCAGATCGACGCTCCGATTGGATACGTGAAAAACCAGGAGCCCGTTTTTGCTCAGCTTCGAGAGGTATAGCCCGATCGCCTCTCTCGTCAGCAGGTGAGTGGGTATGACGTTGGAGTTGAAGGCGTCCAATACTATCAGGCCGTAACTGCTATCGAGTGCTTCGCTCAATTTGAGCCGTGCATCCCCGGTGACGATCCTGACATCCACCTGGGCGCAGTCACTGAGATAGGTGAAATAGTCTTTATTCCTTGCTATTTTTATTATCTCCGGATTGAGTTCGTAGAAAGTCCAATCGTGGCCCGGCCGCGCGTAAGACGCCATTGTCCCAACACCGAGGCCTATCACGGCGACCGATTTTGCAGTCGGGCTGACCTCGAATGCCTTTATGATGTCGCCGACCGGTCCTTCCGGATAATAATGGGAAATGGGATCGCACCTGCGATCCGCATCGGTGAACTGTTTACCGTGAACGGAATTGCCATGAATTAAGCTGTTCAACTCCAGATGCGGTGTCGAAGTCACGCGCAACGCGCCGAAGAAATTACGGCTGGAGTACAGGGTTCCAGTCATTGTCTCCGATGTCAGAGCGCCGGCGATGATAGTGGCGCCGATGGCAAGCGCGAATCTCAGCGGGTAGTTCCTGAAAAGGTGATTGACCAATACCAGAGGTATCCCGAAGATCAGCGCCACTCTGGCCACGTCTTCCAGACTGAGAAAAGCAGCGAACCGGGCGAGCACCAACATTAGCGCGCCTACGCACAGCGCATAAACAACATCTTGTAGAATGGGCCAGGGGGCCAGCCTTCTCTTATCCCACGTACATGCTATGCAGGCGAGAATTATCACGAGCGGATATTCCAAGAATTTGTCGAATATCTGTGGCGCAAGAAACATGTTAAACGCGCCGCCCAGCCATCCACCGGCCGCAATCATAAAATAGTATTCCGGTAACCTTCCAACCGACGGCTTGGCAGCAGCCAACTCATAAGTTGTAGCCGCGGTGAGTATAAAAAATGCCGCCAGGTGTAGCAGAGCAAGAGCCCAGGCTGGCTGCGTGGCCTCAGCCACGATGGTCAGCGTTAAAAGAAGTGCCATACCAGGCACTAACGACTCCGGCCTGAATTTCCAGCGGCGAGACCTCGAAGAGAAGGCCAGTATAAAAGCCAGCAGATATAAGGATAAAGGCGCCAGCCAGAGTAAGGGGGTCGGTGCGATGGTTGAAGTGACATAGTTCGTCACCCCTAGCAATAAGCTGGTGGGGATGGCGCTCAGCAATAACCACTTCCACCTGCTCCCGGCAGGCGCCTCAGTCTCATTGCCGGGCTCGTCCGCGGAAACGGAGATGTTATGGTCTTTCAGCCTTGCTTCGTTTCCCCTCCACCAGACCATACCGGCGCTTGCTGTAACGGCCAGGAGATATGCCAGATAGATGCCGGTCCAAACATCAGCCTGGTGGTTGAGTGACAGCGCGGGCTCTACCAGGAAAGGGTAACCCAGGGTTGCAGCCAGGCTTCCGGCATTACTGACGGCGTAAAGCGAATAGACTGACTGGCCGAAGCCGGGATATATCTGGGCTATCCATGCCTGCAGGAGCGGGCTCAAGGCGGCGAGCGCAAATGCGGGTAGACCCAACTTGACTACCAATTCGGTGAGCACCGAGAGGATGGGTGAGTAGTTGTAAAGCCAGTCGGATTCCCTATCACCCAGGTTCAGGGGAAGCGCAATGAAAGCAGTCAGGGTTAAAAGAGCGACATGGATTAGGACCTGTCGTCGGAGGTCGAATAGCTTGTTTAAGAGGATCACATAGCCGTAGGCCGCTACAATGATCGTCTGAAAGAATAATACGCACCCTCCCCATACCTCAGGCACGCCACCGAAAGAGGGTAGGAGCGCTTTGGCGATGAGCGGTTGTACCCAAAATAGCAAAATCGAGCTGGTAAACAGTGCTACAGCGAATATCCAT
Organism: uncultured Acidobacteriota bacterium; assembly: GCA_963796275.1. Lineage (GTDB taxonomy): Bacteria > Acidobacteriota > Blastocatellia > RBC074 > RBC074 > JAKEHZ01. The sequence continues at coordinate 1,901,077 of CAWCKY010000006.1, forward strand.
GGTGTAGCGCGAGATGGCTCTCTGAGTGTGGCTATCGTGACCATAATGTAGATATGCGACCGGTGCTGTTCGAAAAAAATCTACCACAAAATGCACAAAGAGGACACAAAAGGCACAAAAGAGTCCGCTTCTTCTTCTTGCCTTTTATGACCTCTTCGTGATTTTTGAGTTTAATCTACTACTTCGCGGCCATATCCATTGTCGAAACCGGGCAGGGAATTCACCACAAAAGTAAGAAAAGTGACCAGGAAAAACGCAAATATCCCTTTTGTGCTTTTGTGTCTTCCTTGTGATTTTTGTGGTGAATCTTCCTTACCATCGGTCCAATTATTCGCACCTCAGCGCCACCATTGGATCAACCTTCGTCGCCCGCCGCGCCGGGATGTAACAGGCCAGCAAAGAGACGAGAGTGAGCAGTAGCGGAACCAGAGTGAATATCAGCGGATCGAACGGGCTGAAACCGAACATAAGTCCCACCAGCATCATTCCCAACCCCAGCGCGGCAGCAATTCCAATCAGAATTCCTATCAGAACCAGCATCATCCCCTGTCTGATCACCAGCTTCACCACGTCAAGGGATTCCGCACCCAATGCCATCCGCACGCCGATCTCGTGCGTACGCTGCTTGACGATATAGCTCATCACACCGTAGATACCCAGCGACGACAGAATCAGACCGGCCAGCGCGAATGCGCCCAACGACAGCATCGCGAAGCGCAGTTTCGCTGTTGCCTCCGCGACAATCTGAGACATCGTCTTGATGTTGAAGATCGGCAGGTCCGGATCGCATTGGCGCACAGCTTCCCGCACAGAAGCAGTCAGCGAAGCGGGTTCAAGCGAAGTCCTGATCGCGAGCCGCAACGCGCCGCTCGGCCGTTGTCGGAGCGGCAGGTAAAACTCCTGGTCAGTATTGCCGCCGAGCCCCCAGAAATAACGGTCGCCGACGACGCCGACGACCTCGTACTGCACATCTCTCCTGGCAGGAAAAGTTAAGAGTTTTCCGATCGGGTTTTCATTCGGGAATGCCATCCTGGCCAGCGATTCGTTTAAAATTATCACCTTGGGCGACTGCGCGACGTCGCGCCCGTCAAAGAAACGGCCGGCGCGCAATGGAATGTTGAGCGCGCGAAAGTAATCATCGGATGCGGTGCGCTGTATCCCACCGATCGTATAATCGAAATCACCGCCACGTACCACTACCTTCAGCGGCATAAGCATCGACCCGGTTGAACTTATCGACAAAGGCAGGTGATTGCTGGCGCCGGCAGTCTGCACGCCGGGAAGGGCGGAGACCCGTTCGAGGATTTTCTGATAGAGCGCGTCGAGTTGCATTTTGCCGGGGGAGGGCGACAGCTCCAGCGTCAAGACATGTTCGGCTTGAAACCCCGCGCGCAATTCCAGCATCCGCCAGAAGCTTTTGATCAGCAATCCCGCGCCGATGAGCAGCGCCAGCGTCAAAGAGACCTCGCCTATCAACAATATTTTCCGCAGCCGAGGCGCGCCGCCGCCGCTGAATTGCTTGCCCTCTTTGAGCGCAGTCGTTAAATCAGGGCGTGAGAACTGCCAGGCTGGCGCGCTGCCGAACAACATGCCGGTCAGTAATGTAATCGCAAGCGTGAACAGAAGAGCCCGCGTGTCGATGCCCGGCGCCCCGAGTTTGGTGAGCGGTTCGGGGTAGATGGCCGTCAAAGCGTCGATTATCCATGCCGCCATCAACAACCCGGCGGCGCCGCCGATCAGCGCAAGCAACAAGCTTTCGGTCAGCCATTGCCGTATCAAGCGCGAGCGGCTGGCGCCCAGAGCTGCACGCACGGCGACCTCCGAACTGCGTGTCAGAGCGCGCGCCACATGGTTCGCTACGTTGGCGCAGGCGATCAAAAGAACGCACGCCACGGCGCCGAGCAATACCAGCAGGGGCTGCCGGAGATCACCGACAAAAAGATCGAGCAATGATTGCAATTCGATCTCAATGGATCCGCTAAACCTTTTTTCGGGATTTCGCGCTGCCTCATCTTGCCCGGCTTTCGTCAGCCGTTGGCCGATCACGTTCAGTTCCTTCTGCGCGCTCGCTTACGTGCCCCCATCCTTCAAACGGCCGATGACATGTGGGAATAACCCCTCCTTCGCCAGAAGATAATCGTCGGGCGAATACGGGATGAAGGCTTCCGGCTTCCGGCCATAGACCTGATAGTTGAACCAACTCGGTAAGACGCCGATCACCGTAAAACTCACTCCGTTCAATCGCACCGGCTTGCCCGGCAAGTTCTCATCGCCGCCGAAGCTTCTCCGCCATAACCCATGGCTGAGCACCAACAATCGCGTCTCCCCTCGTCGCACCTCATCGTCGCTGAACGACCGGCCAAGTGAAGGCTGGACGCGCAACAGCGGAAAGAAACCGGGCGTGACCTGCAAAATCTGAATGCGTTCCGGAGAAGCTTCGTCGCGCAGATTCACGCTGCCCGTATCAAACACCGCAACCGATTCGAACACATTGACCGGCTCGCGCCATTCCATGAATTTGCCGCCATTTTCCATGGGAAAAAGATTGAGCAGGTAGCCAGCGCCGTTGTTGATATACATCAACTGCTCCGGCTTCTCGAAGGGAAGTGGATGAAAGAGGGCCGCATCGATCACGCTGAAGATCGCCGTGTTCGCGCCGATTCCCAGAGCCAGCGTCAAAATCGCGATCGCTGTGAAGCCGGGTTTTTTCAACAACATTCGCGCGCCGTAGCGCAAATCCGCAAGCAGAGAACTTCATGGTCTCGCCTCCTCAGAAAATGGTGTTCCCCTGGTACGTTGATAAGCTGGATTGCTAACCAAGTACTGTATTATTCGGATTTCAGGGCGATCATCGGATCCACTTTCGTCGCTCGCCGTGCCGGTATCCAGCACGCCAGTAAAGCGACGAACATCAGCAGTAATGCCACCGCGGCAAACGTCATGAGGTCGGTGGGGTTCACACCGTAAAGCATAGCGGAGATCGCGTGAGCTAAGGCGAAGGCTCCCGCCAATCCGAGAGCGACACCCGCGAGTGCCAATCTCAAGCCTCCTCCGATGATCAGGCGAAACACGTCGCGGTTTTCCGCGCCGAGAGAAATGCGAATCGCCAACTCGCGCCTGCGCTCGGCGACCGTGTAAGCCATCACGCCATATATGCCCATTACGGCGAGTGTTAGCGCGACGGCGGCGAAGGCGGCGAAGATCACCAGGCTGAAGCGCGGCCGGTCCAGTGAGGACGAGAAGATTTGTTGGAGCGTGCGGAAGTTGACTGGGAGTTCCGAGTTGAGTGACTGGACTGTCTGGCGCACTGCGGGTGTGAGCGTCGCCGTGTCGGCCTGCGTTCGCACGACGATCGAGAGCGCCGAATACGGCGGGCGTTGGAGCGCGTTGGCATAAACTGTTGGCTCCACGTCCTGCTCCAGGCCCATGCCGCGCACGTCGCTGACGACGCCGACGATGTGCAGCAGACGCAGGTCGACGTCCATATTCCCGAACTGAATGCGCTTTCCTATCGGGTCTTCGTTCGGCCAATATTTCCGCGCGAGCGATTGGCTGATGACAGCCGAGTGCGGCGCATCAGGCCCGTCGCTCTCATCGAAAACGCGCCCTCTCAAAAGCGGGATGCCCATCGCGGCGAAGTAGCCGGCACTAGCAACGCGATAATCGGCGTATCCCGTATTTTGGTGGTTACCGTCAATCAGGAAAATGCCGTATCCGCGCTTGCCGTCCATCGGAACGCCGTTTACCCCACCGACCTCGAGGACTCCCGGTAACTGCCTGATGCCGTCGAGCAGTTGTCGGTATAACAGCCATTGCCGTTTCCTGAACTCTTCATATTCGGCCGGCTCGGAGATGGGGTCCGGCGCGAGACCTCGCATCATTCGGTCAAAAGCTTGCATGAATTGCGGCGTGCGGTCCGGGCCTGTGTACTCCGGCAATGATAAGTCCGCCATGAAGGCGCTCTCAGCGCGAAAGCCGGGATCAACCTGAAGCAGGCGATAAAAACTCTTGCCGAGCAACCCGGCTCCCGTGAGCAGGATGAGGGTCAATGCCATCTGCGCAACCACGAGTGTGCCACGCAACCGGGTGCTTATTGAATGTCCCAATTGACCGCGCCCGCCATCCTTCAGGTCGTCGTGCAAATCATTTTGCGAGAGCTGCGTGAGCGGCGACAGGCCGAGCATGACTGCTACGATCAGCGTCAAGCCGAGCGTGAAGCCCATTGCCCGCGCGTCCACACCGATCTCATCGGCTCGTGGCAGACTTCCGGGATTCAAACTGATCAACAGGTCTATCCCCCAGAGGGCGAAGACCACGCCGAGCACTCCGGCAATCAAGGCCAGCAGAACGTTCTCCGTCACGAACTGCATCGCAAGTTTAGCCCGCGTCGCCCCGAGCGCTGCGCGCACGGCGAACTCTTTCTGCCGTACGGTGGCCTGCGCGATCACCAGATTGGCCACATTGGCACACGCCACCATCAGCAAAAAGCCAACGGCGGCGATGACGGTCAGCAGTACGTTCTTCGCGTCGCTCACCAAAAACTCTTGCAGCGGGATCGCTGCAATATCGACGGCATCCGCGGCAACCGTGGCATCCGCGTGATTGCCGTAGTCCTGTCTGATCTGCCCGGCGATAGCGCTCAGGTCGGCGAGCGCCTGTGCGAGCGTAACGTCCTCTTTGAGCCGTGCGATCACGTTCCAGTTGTGAGCAGAGCGGGAAGTCTCCGGCGGGAAAATCTCGCGCGGTATCCACACGTCGAACTCCTGCGGATAGCTGAAGCCCGGCGGCATCACGCCGACCACATCGAAACTCAGATCGCCGCTTCGCAGTTTCAGGTTGCCAAGGCCGGTGCGCCCACCGAACGCTCGCTGCCAGAAGCCATAGCTGATGACAGCGACAGGCTGGCCGCCGTCCCTGGCGTCATCGGGCAGGAACGCGCGACCGGCGAGCGGCGTGACCCCTAATACGCGGAAGAAATCATTGGTGGCCGCGAGCATTCGGACGCGCAGCGGCTCGATGCCTCCTGTTACCGTCTGCGTACCCCCGCTGTACGCGGCGACCGCTTCGAGGGTGCGGGTGCTGTCGCGCACGTCGCGGAAGTTGGGATCAGTGAAGGCCATCCTTTCGCCATTTCCGTTCACCTCGCGCAGTTGCACGATCCGCTCGCTCTCAGGATATGGCAGCGAGCGCAGCAGCACGGCATCCACGATGCTGAAGATAGCCGTGCAGGCGCCGATGCCCAACGACAATGTCATCACGGCGATCAAGGTGAAGCCGGGTTTTTTTAATAGCATTCGCGCGCCGTAGCGCAAATCTTGAATCAGGGTTTGCATAATTCCTCAGAAAATGACCTGTTTTTACGATATTTATCAGGATCTGGCGGATCGAAATATATCTTGAAAAGCCCTGTAAATCGCGTCTGAATGCAGCTATTCGCATCGCAGGGCGACCATCGGGTCCAGCTTCGATGCGCGGCGAGCCGGGACGTAGCAAGCCAACAACGCGACCAGCGCCAACAGCGCCGCCACGCCGACATACGTCACGGGATCGGTCGCACTCACGTTGAAGAGCAATCCGCGGATAAGCCTGGTCAACGCGAGGGCCGACGCCAGCCCGATCCCCACGCCCGCCAATACGAGAACCATTCCCTGTGTAATAACCATCCGCAACACATCTCTGTTCTGCGCTCCAATAGCTACGCGAATGCCGATCTCATGCGTCTGCTGCGCGACGGCGTAAGACATCACGCCGTAAATGCCCGCTGTCGCCAACAGCAGCGCGAGCGCCGAAAAGAGTCCCAGCAGCAAAAGCGTGAATCGTTCCTGCCCGATCGATTGGGTCGTAATCTCGTCCATCGGACTGATGTTCGAGATAGCCAGGTCTTTATCAATCGCGGCGATCGCGCCCCGCAGCGCCTGACTCAGGCTCAACGGGTTGGCCGCAGTGCGGGCGACGATGACCATTCGTCGCGACGGTTGCTGGCGGTCGGGAAAGAACATTGAAACGCGGGCGTCCTGGTTCAGGCCGAAATGTTTGACGTCAGCCGTCAGGCCGACGATCTCGCGCCAGCCGTCGGGACGCCCGTTGCCGATGCGTTTGCCGATCAGCTCTCCATTTGGGAAGTGACGGCGCGCCGCGGCCTCGCTAATGATGACGACTTTGGGTGCATTCTCGTTGTCGCGTTCAGTGAACTCGCGCCCCGCGATGAGCCGCATGCCCATTGTGCCGAAATAACCGGGGCTCGCGGAGCTGATCCAGGCAACCGGGCGTTGATTGGGCGGCGGTTCGGGACGCCCTTCGATCACGAATCCGGCGTCTGAGTCGAAGCCCGCGAGCGGAAGCGACGAAACCACAGCGGCCGATTGCACGCCGGGCAGCGTCCTGACGCGCTCCAAAAGCTGGCTGTAAAAAGGTGCGATTTGATCGCGTCCGGGGTAGACCGCCTGCGGCAATGTCACGACGGCGGTCAAAACGTTGCGCGGGTTGAAGCCCGGATCGACTCGTTGAAGCTGGATGAAGCTCCTGATCAGCAATCCCGCGCCGACGAGCAGCATCAGCGCCAATGCGATCTCGGCCACCACCAATGTGCTGAGCGCGCGGCGTCCGCTTCGGACACCCTGCGCTCCTTTGCCGCTATCGCGGAGGGATTGATTGAGATCGGCCTTGAAAAGCTGCCAGACAGGCGCGGCGCCGAACATCAATCCCGTCAATACCGTGGTCGCCATCGTGTAACCCAATGCGCGCCAATCGATCCCGATCTCATCAATGCGCGGCGTTCCCTGCGGGCTGAAACTGACCAGCAGATAGACCAGCCAGTACGATAGCAACAATCCGACTGCTCCGCCGATCACAGCCAGCAATAGACTCTCCGACAACAGCTGCCTCGCGATGCGCCACTGGCCTGCCCCCAGCGAGGCACGGATAGCGATCTCCTTCTCGCGCACGGCCGACCGCGCCAGCAGGAGGTTCGCCACATTGGCGCACGCGATCAGCAGCACAAATGCGACGGCGACTAACAGCGCCAGCATCTGCGTCTTCACCGGTCCGACCAGAAATTCCTGGAGCGGAACGAGCGTAGCGCCGATCTTCGTGTTCGTATCGGGAAACTGCTGTTCGATGCGCGCGGCAATGGCGTTCAACTCGGTGCGCGCTTGCGCCTCGTTCGCTTCCGGTTTCAATCGCGCCATCACGCGGATTGTGATGCATCCGCGCTGGCATCCCGAATTGAGGACAGGCTGGATCGGACGCCAGATATCGGCGTCGGCGATGATCGGAAACTTGAAGCCCGCCGGCATGACGCCGATAACCACGCGGCTCTCGCCGTTGAGCGAAATCCTGCGGCCTACCAGCGATGGATCCGCGCCGAAACTCTTCCGCCACAATCCGTGGCTGATAATGACAACGCTCTCAGCTCCTCGCTGATCTTCCTCCGGGCGAAACGAGCGACCCAGCGCAGGCGCGACGCCGAGCATCGCGAATGCGTCGTGCGAAACCTGAGCGCCGGCTAACCGCTCCGGCTCGCCCTGTCCGGTCAGAGTCGGCTGCCAGTTCTGAAACGCCACGACGTGATCGAACGAATTCGCTTGTTCGCGCCAGTCTTCAAAACCCGGAGGCGAAGTCCATTCATCCACCGGCCCGTTGCGCGCGCGATGGTCTTCCCAGATAGTCATCAGCCGATCGGCGTTCGGAAAAGGCAGCGGGCGCAGCAGCACTGAATTGACGACGCTGAAGATCGCCGTATTCGCGCCGATGCCCAGCGCCAGCGTCAGGAGGGCAACCAACGTGAAGCCGGGCCTCTTCATCAATATTCGTGCGCCGTAGCGCAAGTCCTGCCAAACCATACCCATGCGGTCTCCATCTTTGAAGTAGCTAGAATTCGTATCGCTGACTACACCGTTTTGGGAAACGACCTTACACTACCGCCCGTGATTCCATTGTTAAATGGACTGGGAGCGCTCACACTCCCAGCTGTTCTCAGCCAAATTGTGTGCCAGTAGACAGGCCGAGTTAAATATCTGATTTAATTGAGTATATATTTATTCTGGGCGATCCTGAGTGTCCGTTTATGGGATGACTGATTCCCAAAACCGATTTGCCCGAGATCAGGCGCCCAGTCCTGAACCCTGATCGCTCAACGCTCTACACATAGTTGATGGATCTTTGCTTCTCCTATGTTGACTATCTACAGGACATGGCTTAAATTGCTGTTGTTCATCAACAGGAGGCATTGGAACCTATAAGTAAAGATGTCCTGCCCGGCACGCTCAACCTGATGGTTCTTAAGACCCTGTGCAGCTCGGGCCTCATTGCTTGTTCCGGTTTATTGAATTATGGGGGGGAACACATGACCTGGTTACGAGTCTTCATCCATCGGCTGCGCGGGTTGATCTTGAAGAGAAAATTGGAGCAGGAGCTGGAGGACGAAATCCGCGCTCATCTCGATATGCAGATTGAGGAGAACCTGCGGCAGGGGATGAGTCCGGACGAGGCGCGATATCAGGCCCTGCGAAAATTCGGTGGTGTCGAGCAGGTGAAAGAAAGTTACCGGGATCGCCGCGGTCTGGCGGTAGTGGATTCAACACTTCGGGATTTACGCTACGCGTTGCGTATGCTGAGTCGTAGTCCAGGCTTCACTGCCGTGGCCGTGCTGACGCTCGCGCTGGGCATTGGAGCAAACACGGCTATCTTCAGCATGTTGGAGGGCGTTGTGTTGGCGCCGCTGCCCTATAGGGAGGCTGAACGTCTGGTCGTAGTGTGGCATAGCGATTCACGCGCTCCACGTATATTTCCTTCCGTGCCGGACTTCCATGACTGGCAACGCAATGCCCGCTCATTTGAGCACATGGTTGCAATCGGATTCACGGCGCGTGATCTGACCAGTCCTGGGGCTCCCACGCATCTTGATGGAAGAGAAATCTCTCCCGCCTTTTTTAGTACGCTTGGCGTAAATCTAAGCCTCGGCCGCGAGTTTTCGTCCCAAGAAGACCAGCCTGGCGGAAATCGAGTGGTCATAATCAGCCACCGTCTCTGGCAAGATCGGTTCGGTGGAAGCCGGGATGTGCTGGGCCGATCGGTGATGCTGAACGGGATTGATCATACCATTGTCGGTGTTCTCCCATCCGGCTTTGAATTCGGAGGTGGTAGGGAAGCGGATGTTTTTACGCCATTTGGGCAGGGTAATCCTAAAGCTATCAACGATCGCGGTATCCATCCTGGATTCCTCTGTGTTGCGCGCCTGAAGCCCGGCGTCACTATCGCTCAGGCAAAGTTTGAGATGGCTACGATCCAGAATTCGCTAAGTCAGCTATATCCTTCAACAAGTCGAGGTTTAAGCGCAAATGTCGTGCCACTCAAGCAGGTAATCGTGGGGGACGCCGATGAAACACTCCTTCTTTTGATGGGAGCGGTGGGACTGGTTTTGCTGATCGCCTGTGCAAACATAGCGAATCTTCTGCTGGCACGCGCAGAGGCGCGTTCGGCCGAGTTTGCCATCCGCATCTCTCTGGGGGCGAGCCGAAAGCATCTCGCTTCTCAATTGATTACCGAAAGCCTGCTGCTCACGGTTGGGGGAGGAGTCCTCGGGTTGGCGATGGCAAAATGGGCGGTAATTCCCTCTCTGGCTGCTGTGCCGATGAACCTACCACGGAGTGCAAACATCGGTGTGAACATATCAGTCCTCCTTTTCACCTTCGGACTGACAATCGTGGTTGGAATACTGTTCGGTCTGGCGCCGCTAGTGAAGAGTTCGAACCCGGACCTCCAAGGCTCATTGAAGGAAGGAGGTCGTGGCGTCTCGAAAGGCCAGCATAATGTTCAAAGGAGCCTGGTGATCGTCCAGATGGCGTTGACTCTGGTTTTACTGACGGGGGCTATGCTTTTGTTTCGGACGGTCCGCCACTTATGGGCGGTCGACCCTGGATTTAATAGCCAGCGCATTATCACCTTCAGAGTGGGTATTTCGCCTGCACTGACAAAGACGGCTTTAAGTTGGCGAACTGCCTATCAGCAATTAACCGAGCGCATTCAGCATATTCCAGGAGTGCAAGCTGCAGCTTTTACCATGCTGGTGCCCCTAACATGGCAGGCCAACACCGCGCCTTTCTGGATTGGCCCAAAAGAAACTACCTCCAGAGCAGAGGCGCCGCATCTACACTTGCAATGGACAGGGCCTGAGTACATCAAGACGATGGAGATACCGCTGCTTCGTGGGCGCTTATTGACAATGGATGATACCTTGCAGTCTGAACCTGTTATTGTAATCGACAGCATTCTTGCGCAGACCTATTTCCCCGATAAGGATCCCGTGGGCCAGACCATTACATTTCCAATTTGGGGCACCGTCCGGATTGTGGGAGTAGTCGGGCATGTCAGACTGGCCGACGACGAAAATCGTACCCGGAATCAGGCTTACGCTTCCGTCTACCAGCTTCCGGATGATTGGGTGCCGGTATTCTACCCGGGGTTGACAATGGTAGTTCGAACGCAAGTCGATGGCGCAACCTTGCTGCCTGCGATGAGGGACATAGTTTATGGAGCGGGGAACGACCAGCCCATCTATGATATTCGTACTATGCAGGAGATTATGTCAGAGTCGATCGCCCCGCGGCGTTTTCCCATGCTTTTACTTGGAGCATTTGCTCTGCTGGCCCTGTTACTGGCGGCTGTGGGAATCTACGGCGTGATCACCTACATGACGATCGAGCGCACACACGAGATCGGGGTTCGCATGGCGCTCGGGGCCAACCGAGGGTGCATTTTGCGAATGATAGTCGGAGGAGGGCTCCGATTGGCTCTTATCGGCGTTGCAATTGGAGTGTCAGCCGCATTGATTTTCGGCCGCATTATGTCGAGTTTCTCGCGTTTACTGTACGGGGTTCAGCCCTGGGATCCATTGACGCTGGTTGCCATCTCTCTGGTATTGATATGCACGACCCTTTTGGCCTGTTACCTTCCTGCGCGCCGTGCCGCCGGCGTGGATCCGATGATTGCGTTACGGCACGAATGATCGCGGTCGCGGATAAGGCTAGTGTTGATTACACTGGGATCGTCCTATCGCAGTTACTACCAACCCAATCCAGTCCAATAGTCCTTTCACCATTTGATGGACCCGAAAGTATACGACTGCGAGATGCATGTGAAATTCGCGAATTTCCTCTATTCCCATTTCCTTTGGATGCCTCACCTTGCGAAAAATGTGAAACGTTTAATCCCCTGGACATAGGTTTGCTCCGTGGCTAAACTTAAGTGGTGCAGCCGCATCAGCTCAAAGTTAATCAAGAGGTTTTGGTTTGGCCAGGATATTCTCCGTCAAATTGTTATCAGGTAGGGGGTTGGCCGTACCGGCATTTCGGTATCACACTTTCTGCTACACAGGAAGAATTGTTTTACTGAGTTGGGGCTATGAGTATTCTGCGGCGCTCTGCCCGTCTATCAACTAAATGGGCAGATGGGCAAATGGGCAAATGGGCTATTGATGAGGCCAATGCCAGGCCCAAACAGGAAACTCCTCCAAAATGAACCGGTGTATACGCTGCCTCTCGAACGGTGGTGTCTAGGCGCAGCGGTCGTGGCCACGGTCGTGGCCGTTCTAATATCTGGAGGAACAAATGGACAAACCTCGCATATTCCTAGGCTCGTCAGGAAAACAGGAGAAGCTGCTCCAGGCACTGACGCGTGGTCTCGAAGACGTCGCGCACGTAAAGCCCTGGACGACATCCTTCAATCCCGGGACCACCACACTTGAACGCCTCCTCGAGCTCACCCGTGAAGTCGACTTCGCGGTCTTCGTGTTCGCTCAGGACGACTGGACGACTAACAGCCCGAACAGCCCGCCGGAATCGCCTCAACCGGGGTCCGGTCAGGCTTCTCCGCGAGATAATGTCGTCTTCGAAGCCGGCCTTTTTGGCGGAGTCCTCGGAATGCGCCGAACCTTCATCCTCCATGCGAGCGGCTCGAAGCTTCCAAGCGATCTCCTCGGCCTCACGTCAGTCCGGTACGGCGGAGCCACCCCGGCAGAAATAAGAATTATCAACCAGAAGCTCCGCAAGGCGATCGAGAACGAGGGCCGCGTGGCCCGTATCGATGGACTGTGGTGGCAATTTGCCCTGACGGAGCGCACCGCGAGGGAGCCTTCCGTCTTGAGCCTTATGAGGTTTTCGCGGGACCGCGACGGCGTGCTGGAGGTGGCCGGCCGTGCATGGCGAGAGGATGGCCGCCTGTCAGCGAGATACTGGAGCGAGGCGGTCAAGGAGAAGAAGGAGACTTCGTGCATCTTCTGGTATTGGAAGGGAGAACGGCCGCTGGACCCGGACGCGCCGCAGTTGGACGGGACGGGAGAGATCCGGATGGAATCGGCTGAGCGCGGGTCCGGGTACTTCACGACTCATGCGGACACGCACCCGGGTGTGAAGACGCGGACGGCCGGTGTCTACTGGCGGGCCGATGCAGAGGACATGATCATCATGGACGGACGCGACGAGCAGAAGCGCGCGGAGCTGATCGCAGAGCGGCTGAGGCATTGGAAGTCGATCAAGGACACTTGAGATCAGCGCAGGGAAGGAGCCTGGAATTATGGTCACACGTGCGCCAGACCGTATATCCACGGTGAGCCTAACTCGAAAAAACGCCGCATCTACGTTGGATAAATAGGGAATACGACCGCCGGCGGCCACCTACGATCTGGCGCGGTCCGTTTGCCGGTGCGCTGAGCGACGTAAGTATCTCGTAGCCGCCACCCGATTATTGGTCAAACTTTGAAGGAAGGTGGCGGCCGGGTGAACTCCCTGTTTGAAGGCATAGAGACTTGCCGAACGCCATAGTTTCTCCCAATGCCACCAATGCTCCCTTGCCCCATTTCCCCACGGCGATGCTGCTTTTCGCGCATCGAATTTGCGCCGATCAATTACATCCCCGTCCTGAGGCTATCACTGCTGCTGTGTGACCGATCTTTTCGGATGGCTCTGCCAGATGATGTTGACGATCATCCATTTGCCATCGAATTTCGCCAGGTGCATGTAATCGATACCCCACTCGGCCACCAGCTTTGCCGTCGCAGTCTGATCCAGCACATCGTAGACAGTGATCTCTTTCGGCGCGTCTTTCGGCAGATTGCCTTCTTTGTTGAAGTTCTTGGCGATCTCGATCAGACGCTCGAATGTCATCGATGCGCCTGGGCGGTACACCACGTCTGCCGCCGGGCGATAGAACCCGAGTTTAGCGAGTTTGGGATGCACGCTGCGCTCGATTCGCGATGGGTCAACGTTGTAGATGCCTTCGACATAATCGAGCGCCGCCTGCCGCACGGCTTCCCGGTCGAGATTATTTGCGGACCCTGTTTGCGCCTGCGCCGAACAGAACGGCAGAACGAACAACGTAGCGAGAGCCAGCAAAAATGATCTTTTCATACTAAACCTCCATTGGATCGGAATTATTAAGAATGGGACCTTAACGCCACCTACGAATCCACCTTCGTTGCCCGCGGCGCCGGACCAAAAAACTGTTGTAAACGTAAGAGGCCGGACGCACAGCTTCCGCGGGTGATCTCATCAGAGAATCGGTTCGCGGAGACACGCGTTCACATGCATCGAATAATCAAACGCCGCGCCATAATTACCGAAAAACTAAATTGCTATATTGCTTGGCTTAGAAGTTAGCTCGTTAGTCTAGGTCACCTCTATCGTGCGCTTCCGGGATTGCGGTGTCTCGATAATGGGAAATTCTGAAGGACTTAAATCAAGATGACTCCATTTTGATTCCCCGCTGCCTGGCGAAGTGTAGACCGGCGCTACGCAAAGCTCTCACTCCGTGCTAAATTCATTCCCTCGCTTAAAGCAGGAGATTACTTTGGCCTTATTGGAAATTTATGGTGATGGAAGGTTGGGGAGATATTCTACGACACTCTGAAAAGCAATCCCGTAAAACGAGGCTTCACTCCAGCCGCATCTTTACAAAAGCGAATATGATCAGTTCTATCAGGGGGTGGGTTTGTGAAAGCACGAACAGCTGACCCGCCTTCACTCTCTACGCAAAAAGGAATCTGGCCGAAGCTGCTTTTTATCGCGGGGCTGGTTTTCGTCCTCACCCCATGGTCGTCGCCGCCGCTCGCCCTCACGCTCGGGTTGGTCTTCGGACTAACGATTACGCATCCGTACCACTCTTTTTCTCAGTCATTGTCCAAAATCCTGCTCCAAGTCTGTGTCGTGGGGCTGGGGTTTGGGATAAATCTGTACGATGTGTTGGAGGTTGGGCGGTCCGGCTTTCTTTACACCTTTATAAGCATCTGCTTCGTGCTAGCAGCGGGCTGGGCACTCGGCAGGCTCTTGAAAGTCGATCCTGCCAGCAGCTATCTCATTGCTGTTGGTACGGCGATTTGCGGCGGCAGCGCGATTGCGGCAGTGGGGCCGGTCATTGAAGCCACGGACGAAGAGATGTCTGTGTCGCTCGGCACCGTCTTCATTCTCAACTCAGTCGCGTTGTTAGTGTTCCCTGCGATCGGGAGATATGTTGGACTGACGCCCGAGCAGTTCGGCCTCTGGGCGGCGCTGGCGATCCACGACACCAGTTCGGTCGTCGGGGCTGGCATCAAATACGGAGCATCCGCGCTCTCTGTAGCGACAACGGTCAAACTCGCACGCGCTTTGTGGATCGCGCCGGTGGCTCTGGCGACCGCCGCCTGCAAGCGGAGCGGCGCACAGATCAAATGGCCGTGGTTCATCATCCTTTTTATCGCGGCCTCCGTGGTCAACACCTATTTACCGAGGGGTTCATCACTTTACAGTCAGATTACTATGTTGTCGAAGATAGGGTTGATCGTCACTCTCTATCTGATCGGCAGCAACATTTCTCGTTTGACTCTGCAAGTTGTCGGCGTGCGCCCGTTTTTGCAGGGCACTCTTTTATGGGTCCTCGTAAGCGTGCTATCGCTCGTCCTCGTTTATCTGGGCATCATCATTCTCTGATTATATAGTCCGGCGTGCGCGCGAAGGCGGTTTAGTCTATCCGGAGCGCAATCATCGGATCGACATTTGTCGCCCGCCGCGCCGGAATGTAACACGCCAGTAATGCCACCGACGCCAGCAACAATGACACGAGCGCGAATGTCAGCGGGTCGGTAGCGCTCACGCCGAACAAAAGGTCCTGCATCAAGCGCGTCAACGTCAGCGCACAGCCCAATCCGATCAGGACGCCGCATAACACCATCTTCATCCCCAGCCCGACGACCAGCTTCAACACGTCGCTCGACTGCGCTCCTAGAGCCATGCGGATGCCGATCTCCCTTTCTCTCTGATTGACGGCATACGAGATGACACCATAGATGCCGATAACGGCCAGCAGTAAGGCCACGGCAGCGAAGCATCCCAACAAAGAGAGATTCAGTCGCTCGGGCGCAAGGGATATTGCTCGCCTCTCGGTCATCGTCCTCACGAAAAAGAGAGGTAACTCAGGGTCGAGCGCGAGGGCCTCCCGGCGCGCCGCGGCCATCATCGTTTCCGGCTCCAATGTCGTTTTGATCGCCACGGCGACGCCGTTGACCGGCATTTGCAGCAAGGGGACGTACGCTTGTACCAGTCCCTCCCGCTCGCCGAGCCGTTCCACTTTCACACGCGCTACCACGCCTACAACTGTAATTCCTGAGACTCGTTTGCCGATCGGATCTTCGTTCGGCCAATGCCGACGTGCGAACTCCTCGTCTACGATAATGGCGTTTACAGCGACATCCGAATGCTCGTCTGCGGTGCCGCCGGCGAATTCCGGATTGCGCAGATGGTCGAGATTGTCTTGTTCGGTGAAATAACGGCCGCGCAGGAGGGGAATGCCAAGCGCGCGAAAATAGTTGGGGCCGACCATGGACAATTCCATTGAAGGCGGGTGCCGTTCTCTCGGCTGACCATCGATATGAAACGATATCCGCATGCTTCTTCCAGCCAGGGGGAGCTGTGATGCGAAGGCGACATCCTCGGCGCCCGGCAATCCGCGCAGTTTTTCATGCAGACTGTGATAAAAGGCGAGTCGCTTCTCCATCGCGTCATACTTCCGCTCGGGAAGATCGATCCGGAAAGTCAGCACGCGTTCAGGTACGAAACCGGCATCGAGCTGCTGCAAGCGATAAAAGCTGCGCAGCAACAGGCCGGCTCCTATCAGCAGCACGAGCGTCAAAGCGACCTCCATCACGATCAGCGCCTGGCGCAGCACGCTGCGACCGGCCGTCGTGTTCCGGGTTGTATCCTTGAGCGCGCTCTGCACATCGACTCCGCTCGCCTGCCAGGCCGGCGTCATACCGAAGAGAATGCCGGTCAGCAAGGCTACCACGGCCGTGAAGACCAATACGCCTGTATCGAGACTGATCTCACTGACGCGCGGAATGACGCCCTGGGCGATGTTCAGAATCAGCGGCAGACCCCATAACGCTATCAACCATCCGAGCGCGCCGCCCGCCAGCGCGAGCAAGACGCTTTCGGTTAGCAATTGTCGTACGACCCGCCATCTTCCCGCGCCCAGGGCAATGCGCACGGCCATCTCTCTCTGTCGCGTCGCGGCGCGCGCCAGCAGCAGATTGGCGACGTTCGCGCACGCGATCAACAAGACCAGCCCGACCGCGCCCAGCAAGGTCCATAACGCAGTGCCTTTATCACCAACTGTGTTGTCGAGCAGCATCTCGATCTTTACACGGTCATCTCGTTCGTCGTTAGGCTGCTGGTCCAACCCACTGTAGATCGCATTCATCTCGGCCCGCGCCTGCTCAGTTGTAATGCCGGGATTGAGCCGGCCGATGCCGAACACCTGGTGGTTGCCGCGGTGTTGCCAATCGTCTGAGTTCGAAAGCGGTCCCACCGGCAACCATAAGTCAACGTTGCTATGCAGAGGAAAGGTGAAGTCGGCAGGCATCACGCCTACTACCGAGTGAGCGCGCCCGCTAAGCGTGATGAGCTGACCGATTATGCCGCTATCGCCTTCAAACCGGCCTCGCCATAGCCTGTGGCTCAGCACTACGACGGGCGGCGCGCCCGGCCTGTCTTCGTCGTTGTTGAAGACCCTCCCGATAGCGGCCGGCACACGCAGCGCGGGGAAGATATCAGCCGATATATGCCTGCAATTCAGGCGCAGCGGTTCGTCCCAGCCTGTCAGGTTGTAGCTTCGCCCGATATGTACGCCGATATTCTCGAAGACCTTCTGCTGTGCCCGCCAGTCGGTGAAGTTGCGGTAGGAGATCAACTCCACTCCGAAATTTGTCCGGTGCTCCATCATCCATACCAATCGCCCGGATTCCGGATAGGGCAGCGGGCGTAGCAGCACCGCATTGACGACGCTGAAGATCGCTGTATTGGCACCGATTCCCAGCGCCAACATAAGTACGGCAATCAATGTAAAGCCGGGGTTCTTCCGTAGCATACGCACGCCGTAGCGCAGGTCTTGCCATAGGGTTTGCATAATTCCTCTTGAAGAGTAATGACGCGTTTCAGTGAAAATGTCATTTAATGAATACTTCAGGGAGAACGAGTTCCCTGTCTTTTAAATCAAATGCCGCGCCATCATCGCTGCCAGTCTAAATGGTTGAAATGTTTAGCTTAGGAAAATGAGCCCAGAATGGTTCAACCCTTATGGCGTGCGCTTTTGGGATTGCATCGTCCCAATAACGGGAAACTTCTGCATGATTTCAAATTTGATTGGAGCCGGGAAGCCGGCGATACTGCCGGCGAATCGGTACCGCAAGCAGTAGCGAGCGCCCACGAGGGCTAACAGGCGGCAGATGAGTGGCTTCAGGTCTGCACCAAGTAGGCCACGTCTCCGATAGCCTTGATCTTGCATTCGCCGATCAGATTCCGAAGCCGTTCCGGAGTGAAATGCTCGGAGATAAGGCCACCGCTGGTGAGGATATGTTCATTCGTAATCTCGATCACTTCGTGGCCGAAGTTCGCGTACCACTGGCGGCGATGTTCAACGGAGGTCGAAGCAAAGACCGAGATCAGTCGCGTACCAGCCTCGGGAGCCAGCCGTCTCATCTCGCCCAGTACCGCAAGCTTATCGCTCATCGTGCCCCAGGTGTTAGTGAGGCAGACCGCCGCATCAAACTGTGAGTCCAACGGCACACGCGTGGCATCTGCAACCAGAAAATAGAGCGGCCCGCCGGGCTTCAACCGGTTGGCCTCCGCAATATATGTCCATTCGTAGTCGATTCCGATGCCTAAGGAGATGGCGTCGAGCAACCCGATGAGATGACGGCCCGTCCCGCAGCCGAAGTCGATGACTCGCCCTCCACTAGGGAGGGACTCTCGAACAAGCTCTGCTTCGGCACGCATAAAAGCGCGGATGGCCTCCGGTTGTGTTACAGGATCGAGTGCCTTATTCAGCAGACCGGTGGAATATACCTCATCGTTTGTCATATAAACCCTCCGGCAAATCATACCTAAGGAGTCGCAGTATTCTAATGCCTATTTACCATTGTTTGTGTGTCTAAGATATCAAATCTCAAATTTGATATCTCAGAACTCGGAGCGCAGCGCTACCAATGGGTCAACCTTCGTTGCGCGTCGTGCCGGTATCCAGCAGGCCAGTAACGCCACAGCCAGTAGTAAAACAGCGATCACCACAAACGTCGAGGGATCATTGGCGATCACACCGAACAGCAAATTTTTCATCAACCGCGTCAACATGAATGAAGCCGTCAGGCCGAGGACAAGGCCAATCGCAACCAGGCGCATGCCCTGTTTAATGACCAGCTTAAGGATGTCGGCTCTCTGCGCGCCCACCGCCATACGAATTCCGAACTCGCCCGTGCGTTGGGCGACGGAAACGGCGAGCACTCCGTAAACCCCGATCGCGGCCATCAGCAGCGCGAGACCGGATAGCCAGTTCAGCAGTATGGCGCTGAAACGCGGTTGAGCCAGGTTCGCCGCAACCAGTTGATCCATCGTGGCGACGCGGGTCACGGCCTGTGTGGGATCGAGCGCCG
This sequence comes from uncultured Acidobacteriota bacterium, assembly GCA_963796275.1. Lineage (GTDB taxonomy): Bacteria > Acidobacteriota > Blastocatellia > RBC074 > RBC074 > JAKEHZ01. Next base: position 1,920,026 of record CAWCKY010000006.1, read on the forward strand.
CAACTTCACGGCGCACGGCTGCCAGCATGGCGGAAGGATCGGTTGTCGTACGAACCGCGAAATGATTGACGAAAGCGCTCGGCCATTGCGCGAAGGGCAAGTATAGATCGAAACGAATATCCTGCAATTCGCGGTAACGAACATCGCCCGCTATCCCGACGATCGTCAGCCAGGGATGTCTTTCCGCTCCTGTGCCGAGCATGAGGGCGAGCCGGAGACGCTTGCCTAGCGGATCGACGCCGGAGCCGAAAAGCGTCCTGGCCATCGTTTCGCTGATGATGATCGCTGGCGGCGTCCGGTCATTATCCTGGTCGGTAAATTCGCGTCCGGCTTTGATGGGGATTCCGAAAGTGCGGAAGTAATGGGGGGTGACGGCTTCGAAGTTCGGCACGCGATTTTTTCGCGCTTCCGACTCCGATTGTCCTTCCACCATAAACGGCGTATCCCAGCCTACGGCGCCTTCCATCGGGCGGATCAACACCGCGCTCGCCGCCGCAACGCCCGGTTGCGCTTCGAGCCGTTCGATCAGTTGCCGATAAAACTCTCTGCGAGCCTCGGGCCTGCCATATCGGCTGCCCTGAGCGCGCAGGTGCATGGTCAGTACGTTATGCGGATCGAAGCCAAGATTGACATTGCTGAGATTCACGAAGCTGCGCAGGATGAGAGTCGCACCAATGAGCAAGATGACGGTCACGGCGACTTCGGCTATCACCAGTGCGCTGCGCGTGCGCAAGCCGGAACGCTCGCTCGATATTTTGCTCGCGCCTTCGTTGAGTGTTTGATTCAAATTGAGCCGTGAAACCGTCAGCGCGGGAACCAGCCCGAAGAGAATCCCAGTCAGAAGTGTGACTACGAGGCTGAAAAGCAACACGATCACATTCAAGCCTGCCCCTTCGATGCGAGGGACGTCCGCGGGCGCGGCTTGCGCGAGCAATTTGATCAGCCAGTATGCGAGCGGCACCCCGCCTGCGCCGCCACAGAACGCGAGGATTAAACTTTCGCTCAACAATTGGCGAACCAGCCTGAGACGACCGGCTCCGAGCGCCGCCCGGACCGCAAATTCCCGTCGCCGAGCCGACGCTCGCGCCAGCATCAGGTTGGCGATATTGGCCGTGGCGATGAGCAGTAGCAAACCCGTCGCAGCCAGCAACAGCCAAAGCGCCGGGCGAGCGTCGCCCAACAGATGCGTGGCGAGCGACGTGATAACCACGCGATGCCCGGAGGCTTCGGTCTGAGGATACTGCGCGGCGAGACGCGAGATGATGGTATTCAACTCGACTTCGGCCTGCGTGATCGTTACTCCAGGGCTGAGCCTGCCGACAACTTGTAGAAAGGAGGCGCCGCGACTTTCAGCAATGCGAGGCGCGGTCGTTGTTCTGATGGGCAGCCACAAATCCACGCCTTGGGGATATTCGAATATCGCGGGCATCACGCCTATGACCGTAAACGCCTCTTCGGTCAGCGTGATGCTTTGTCCGATGATGTTCGGGTCAGAGCTGAATCGTTCGCGCCAGATGCGGTCACTGAGGATGACGACCTTCGGACCATTCACCTGGTCGTCGCTCTCGTTAAAGATGCGCCCATAGGCGGGTTGCACGCCGAGCAGGGAAAAGAAACTCCCGGTCACCTTCGCGCTTTCAAGCTGCACTGGCTCGCCCCTGCCTGTCAGGACATAACCATAGCCATACACTGTGGTCGGCATGGCTGCCAAACCGGTAAAACTCCTGGATTGTCCTTGCCAGTCCCTGACCTCAGCCAGCGCCAGTTCCACAAAAGGGTTGTTGGATGTCGTGTCCTTTTTCCACAGCACTACCAGTTGCTCTTGCTGCGCGAAAGGTAAAGGGCGCAGCAGCACGGTATGTACGATGCTGAAGATCGCAGTGCAGGCGCCAATGCCCAGCGCCAGCGCCAGCACTGCGATAAATGTGAAGCCTGGTTTTTTCCACAACATTCGCGCGCCGTAACGCAGATCCTGGCGCGATTCATCGACCCAGCGTAAGCCTCGCGCGTCCCGGCTTCGCTCCTTCGACTGCTCCATTCCGCCAAAAGCCTTACGTGCGGCGTCGTGCGCCTCCTCCGGCCTCATTCCCAGCCGGATGTTCTGATCGGTTTGTTGCTCGACGTGGTAGCGCAATTCCTCGTCCAGCTCACGCTCGGCTCGCGACCTGTGCGCCAGGGCTCGCAGCGCTGACTTCAATCTGTTCAGCATTCATGTCTCCTCAGAAAATCGCTTGGAGTTCCGCGTTTACGCGGTCTTCTCTTTTCGCATGCAATTTTCTGACCGCCTGAAGGCGGAACTCCAAACCAATCGCTTGGAGTTCCGCGTTTACGCGGTCGTTTCTTTCGGATGGTTTCCAACCGCCTGAAGGCGGAACTCCAACGAGTAAAACTCCCAACACACCTTCATCCAGCCAAATGAACGACTCCTCTCGCTTCTCGATAGGCCGGAGAGTATAGGCTTACCAATCGGGTGTCAATAGGTGTACGGGGTGGAAACCTGAAACTCGCTCTTTTCCGGGCTCATACTTGAGACAAGCATCGCGCCACCTCTTTAATGATGCTCAAACGGCATCTCTTTTCGAGCACCCAGAGAAAAAAAGCAGCAATCATCGGAAAGACCGTTCTGTCGCATCTTGATTATCATTCCAAAAGCTAAGCGCGTGATCGCACAGAAACGAAAAGAGGTGGCGGTCCGAGAGCGGAGAAGCGATCGAAGCAGAGAATGAAGAGGTACGAGATGAAGCTCACTGATTTTGGATGGCAACAGCAGGAGATGATCTTTCTGCGTGACGGTACGCCCATCCGGCTCCGGCCCATTCTCTCCCGAGACAAGCCGGAGGTCCTCCGGGCATTTGAGCGTCTCTCGATGCAGTCACGATATCAACGCTTCTTCAGCTATTTGAGGGAGTTGAGCCCGTCACTGCTCGACTATCTGACCGATCTCAATTACGTCGATCATTTTGCGTATGGAGCATTCGATATCGCTCAACCGGAACCGAAGCTGATCGGCGTCGCGCGTTATATCCGCCTGAAAGCTGAACCGCACTCTGCCGAGGCCGCCATCGCTGTCATAGATGATTACCAACGTCGCGGTCTTGGCAAACAACTCTTATGCGCGCTGGCTGGCGCCGCGATCGGCAATGGCATCAGTCGCTTTCTGGGAAATGCGCTATGGGAGAATCGCCCGATGCTGGGTCTACTGCACCAGGCGAAAGCGCAGATAATTCCCGAAGGGTCGGGCGTATTGCGCTTCGTGGTCGACCTTTCCGTGATATCGGAGAGAATTAATGCGCCAGACGGCTTCTTTGAATCCCTGCTTGAAACAATACCTGCCATTGCAGGAGAGTGAACGCCATATGTCCGACCAGTGAAGCAAAATCTCTGTTACTTCGGGGGAAAATCCGAGTGCCATACGAACTCTCGCAATTATAGATCCCCTCATTTTCCCATCAATTGTGAATTCGTGGCGCAAGCCAACTGTTCTACCGCGGAACGTTGACGACTGAGTCATTCCTTGCTTTGTAGTAGATTCTTTCGTGTAGGATCAGATCATGCTACATTGTATATACACTAAGCCGCAGATGAATTATTGAACTCGGATTTTTCAACGGTTCTTAACTAGGGGCCTATTCCAACGAAAAATCATAGAGCATGCGATTGTACAGCCGCTTTCGCACATCAGGCAGCGACGCTGGGGAATAAAAGTCCTTCGATATTTTTTAGATGCTGATGGGGCAAGAGATGCTGATGGGGAAGCCCGTGGCGTCTTTTCGATTCATTCCGCAATGGAGTGTTGCTCAGATTCAGATAGCTAAATGACGAATAGAAAATAGAAATACGATACGGAGATATTACGGAGGTAATTATGAAGAGATGCAATCTCACTCTAGCCACTGTCCTTTTTTCGCTTATGCTGTTGGGCATCGCGATCATTTTCACTGCGCAGTCGATCTCGGCACAGGCCGTGAGCGGGACGATCCTGGGGACGGTGAAAGACCCGAGCGGCGATGCGGTGGCCGGCGCAAAAGTCACGCTTAATCACACCGCGACAGGGTTCGTGCGAACGGTCGTCAGCGATGCCACCGGCGAATACATAGCTCCTTCGCTGCCGTCGGGCGCTTATACTATCTCAGCCGAGGCGAACGGCTTCAGAAAGCTCATCATGTCGAACGTGCGGCTCGATGTGGATCAGAAAGCGCGCGTAGATTTGAATTTGCAGCTTGGTGCAACCAGCGAGGAGGTCACGGTTGCGGGCGGGGCGGCGCTTGTCCAGGCCGAATCCTCGGACCTCAGCGGCACTGTCAGTGAGGCACAGATCAGGAACCTGCCGCTCAACGGCCGCGACTTCGTGCAGCTGACCCGCATCATTCCGGGCGTCCTGCGCGGCATTCCCGGCGCCAACATCGACGGCGCGGGCAGTCTGGCCTGGCGCGCGTCGGCGTCGTTTTCGGCTAACGGCATGCGGACACGCGATAACAACTTCCTGCTCGACGGCGTAGACAACAACGAGACCTGGCTTAACTCTGTGGTTATTTTTCCCAGCGTCGATGCGCTCGAAGAGTTCAAGGTCCAGACCAGCACCTACTCCGCCGAGTTCGGCCGGTCGAGCGGCGGCGTGGTCAATATCCAGATCAAATCCGGCGCCAACGATTTCCACGGCAACGCCTTCGAATTTCTGCGCAACGATAAGCTGGATGCCAACGACTTCTTCAATAACGCAAAAGGGGCCTCCAGGCCGCCCTTCAAACAGAACCAATTCGGCGCCACGTTCGGCGGGCGCATCATCCGAGACAAGACATTCTTCTTCATGGACTATCAGGGAGGCCGCATCCGCGACTCCAAGACCTATCTCTCGACTGTGCCGACCCAGAAGATGCGGAACGGAGATTTTTCGGAACTATTGCGGGATATCAACGGAGATGGAGAACTGGACGGAAATATCTACGATCCGCTCACCGGCCTGCCTTTCGACGGCAACGTCATTCCGGCAGGCAGTATCGATCCGGCGGCACGGAACATCATCGACCAACTCTATCCCGAACCGAATGTCGCTGGACAACTATCCCCGACGGGGAGCGGGCAGATCATTAACAACTTCCTTTACAACCCCGTCCTCAAACGCCAGGACGATCAGTTCGACGTCAAGCTCGATCATTATCTCTCGCAGAAAAATCACCTCTTCGGGCGTTACAGCTTTCAGCGAACCGACCGCTTTCTGCCCGCGACACTGCCGCATGGAGACTCGGGAACGACGTTCGGGGCAGGGAACGGGCTCATCCGCGGTCAGAGCTTCGCCTTCAATGACATTCATACCTTCAGTCCGAAGTGGCTTAACGAGTTTCGCTTGGGCATCAGCCGCATCTCCTTCAAGGTGACTTCGATCGATGCCGACACCAATCTGGCGGAACAGGTTGGCATCCCCGGAGTAAATATCAACGATACGGCGACGGCCATGTCTCAAATTCAGTTTTCGAGAAACGATTTGAACAGTGATATTCGGAACCTGGGCGCCAATTCGAATCAACCGCTGCTGACGTTTCTCGATACCTTCCAGCTCTTCGATAACGTGACCAACACGAGCGGGCGCCATACACTGAAGATGGGATTCAACTACACACGCCGCCGCCGCAATGTGCTCAATGTCGACAACATCGTCGGCAATTTCACTTTCAGGCCGGAGATGACCTCCGACTGCGCCGGCGGATTTAATCCCCTGTGCGACGGCGTTGGTGGGTTCTCCGTCGCCTCCTTCATGCTTGGTTATGCGAGCACCGTCAATCGCCAGTTGATGCAGGGCACCTTCGGCGAACGCCGGCCAGAATATGGAGCTTACATTCAGGATGATTTTCGCGTCTCGGACAAACTGACGCTCAACCTCGGATTGCGTTACGACCTCTTCGTACCGTTTGTCGAGGTCTACGACCGGCAATCGAACTTCGATATCAGCACCGGCAGGTTCGTCGTAGCTTCAGAAGACGCAGTCATCGACGGGCAGGAGGTCGGGCGGTACCTGCAGGTTGTCCCCAAAAAGGATTTCGCTCCGCGCTTCGGCTTCGCGTATGACGTCTTCGGGAAGGGGCGGACGATTTTGCGCGGCGGCTACGGCATCTTCTGGAACAATCCGCTGACCGGCACCTCGTCCGCCAAGCCGATCAATCCACCCTTCCTGCTTGCGCAATCGTTTGCCGAGAATCTTAAGCCTTTGTTCCGTTTAAGCAACGGTCTGCCGCCTCCGCCGGCACTCGATATCAATCGCCCGCCCTCGGGTGCGACGCGGTCTATCTTCGATCCCGATTTCCGGGACGGTTATGCGCAGCAGTGGAACCTGAACATCCAACAACAACTGAAGAGCGACTACGTGCTGGAGGTTTCTTATGTCGGATCGAAGGGGACACACCTGGTCGTCAAACGCGACATCAACCAGGCGCCGCCCGTGGTTGGTGTGAGGGATCAAAACATCAATCGTCCATTCCCGGCGCTGCTCAGCCTGTCGCGTGTAGAGAGCAGCGGTAGTTCGAGCCACCACGCCCTGCTGACGAAATTCTCCAAGCGCTTCGGAAACGGCCTGCAGTTCGTCAATGCATATACCTTCGGCAAGACGATCGATACCGTCTCAGATACCGAGGGAACAGTGCAGAACGCCTATAATTTCGCGCGCGACCGCGCGGTCTCGGACTTCGATGTCACGCACACCCTTACTACCAGCTGGAGCTATGACCTGCCTTTCGGCAAGGGCCGCGCGTTCGCCAGTAATCTGGGGAACGTGGCCGACAAATTTATCGGCGGATGGCAACTGAGCGGGATTCTGCTCGTGCGCAGCGGATTGCCATTCACCGTCAATCAGCAGCAGAACGTGCTATCGACCGGCACTGCGAATCGCCCGAATCGGATCGGATCTGGCGAACTGGATAATCCGTCGATCGAGCGATGGTTCGATATTTCTGCCTTCGATCAGACGCCGGATACTACGGGCACCTATGGGAACTCCGGACGCAATATTCTGCGTGCGCCCGGGCAGACCAACCTCGACCTCTCGCTCGTCAAGGTGACGAGATTCCGCGAGCGCTTCGAGTACCAGTTCAAGGTCGAGTTCTTCAACGCTCTCAATCAACCGCAATTCGCCGCGCCAGGCAACAATATTCGTTCGTCGAATGCGGGCGTGATCTCTTCCTTGCTCTTCAACAACCCGATGCGACAGATTCAATTGGCGATGAAGCTGAGCTTTTGATTGATAACTCATATCCGTTATTCCGAAACGCCTGACATTGGACATCGGAATTCACCACGGAACGGCACGTATGCGACGGATCACTACAGGTGGTAAATATCCGTCGCATCCGTGTCGATTCGTGATGGATATCTATCTGAAAATCACTTTTCCAGACGGCTTCTTTGAATCTCCGCCCGCAACGATACCCGCCATCTGCCGTCGAAAATCCTTTTGACAAGCCACCTTCCGTCTATTATTCTGTGACACGGAGAAAATAACGAATGATCGACGGTATTGATACTCGAATTCTGAATATCATGCAGAAAGATGCCAGAATAACGAATGCCGAGATTGCAAGGCAGGTCGGTCTCGCTCCGTCCGCTGTATTGGAGCGTGTGCGAAAGCTTGAGGAGAGCGGAGTCATACGCGGGTACGCGACGGAGGTAGATGCGGCGCAGGTTGGGTATGGTTTAACGGCGTTTGTGTTTGTGCGAACAATCAGTTGCGGGACGATCGATGGCGTTCTGGCGGCGATTCCCGAAGTTTTGGAAGTTCACGATGTGGCCGGGGAAGACTGCTATTTGCTTAAAGTCCGCGCGAAAGATACGGAAGAACTCGGGAAACTGCTCCGCGATAAATTGAAGCCGATACCGGAGATTATATCGACACGAACGACCGTGGTGTTACAGACGATCAAGGAGACGATCGCTCTGCCGATCGCGGAGATCGAAAAAACGGAAATAGCAAAACACGTCCGCAAAAATAAATAAATGAAGGCTGTGCAATAACAACCGAGGTTGATTGGCACATCCTCTCAATAAATATGACTCGCAGATCGATTCAAGATATTTAAAGCTATTGAATGATCGATGAGTCGAGCAGGAGAAGAGAGATGAAGAATAATGGGATCGAAAAAATCGATCCGAAGCGGAGTATTGTTCTATTTATTGCGGCCTTTGCAGCTGTATACATCCTCTGGGGATCGACCTATCTTGCCATCAAATACGTAATTGAAACCTTGCCGGCATTTATCAGCACAGGGACGCGTTTTTTAACCGCGGGCACTGTGCTTTTCTTGACGGGGCGATTAGCCAAGAACTATGAAAGACCTACCCTCACGCATTGGCGGGCGAGTTTCGTAGTCGGAACGCTCTTGTTTTTATGTGGTACCGGCGGAGTTGTCGTGGCTGAGCATTACATCACGTCGAGTCTGGCGGCTTTACTTGTCGCAACGGAGCCGTTTTGGATTGTGATCTTGAGCTGGCTCTGGCTCAAAGGGCCGCGTCCGAACCTGAAGGTCGCACTGGGTCTTTTCATCGGTTTCGTCGGCGTTTATTTATTGATCGGCGGCACCGGTGCCGGCCATACCGGGCATGGTACTAATCAGCTTTTCGGCACTGTTCTGATTATCGCGGCAGCATTCTGTTGGGCAGCCGGTTCTATTTACGGCGTGCGCGCTCCTGTACCGAAATCACCGATTCTGGCGGCGGGTATGCAAATGATTGCTGGCGGTTCCATGTTACTGATATTCGGAACGGTGAGAGGTGAGTGGACCGATTTTGATATTGCCGCCGTCTCACGCTCTTCCTGGCTCGGGCTCGCATATTTACTGATATTCGGTTCGCTTATCGCCTTTACGGCATACAGCTGGCTGCTCAAAAATACGCACCCGGCGCTGGTCGCCACCTATGCTTATGTCAATCCGGTAGTTGCGGTGATATTGGGTTGGGCGGTAGCCGGCGAATCATTCTCCGCACAGATGTCACTCGGCGCGGGAGTGATTGTCGGTTCGGTTGTGCTGATCACATCGCAGTCCTCGCAAGCGATTGTAGACGAGAAGATCGACCGAATTGATAGCCCTGCTGAAAACTGCCCCTCATACACGGCATAATCTAATTAGTTTGTAAGGCCGAACATTGCTTGCGCGCACCTAATTTCGCAACGGAAGGATGGCGCGCAAGCGATTGTCGCGCAGGTAATACCCTCCCCAGAGCAACACGCCGATAATGACGGGAAAGATGATTGAGAACAACGGGCTGCCGGTGCGCACGTGGGTCGCGACTGCGCCCCCGAGATAACCCGTCAGCAGGATCGCGCCGATAAAGGCCGTCCGGGGGATCGCGTAAATTACCGTGCTGGCGAGCAGGACGATCCCAAGGCCGACAATGACGCTCTCTGGATATCCGAGTTGTACAGTGGTGGTCACAACCACGGGTGGTTTTATTAATTTTAGGATGCCGTCCATGAGCAGAAACAGTACAGGAAGCGCGCTGATGATGCGTCCTGTCCAAAGTCTCGCCGGCGAGACCCCTGAATGCTGAATGCCTGATTGCATGTTTTCCTTCCCTTAAAAAGTATATATGCTCCGCTAGACTTCGGAGTCAAATTCGGATACCGATTTACCGGAGACAGTGAAATATGCCTGAACTATTTCCGGTTTGTGTTTATGCTTCTTCCGGAGGCGCCCTTGAGAGCCATCTCGCGCAACAGGCGGCGGTGAATCTTGCCTGTGGGACCGAGCGGGAGCTCCTGCTTGAAGTAGATCGAATCGGGTATCTTCCAATCGGCCAGCCGTTCGAGAAGAATTCCCGTAGATCGTCGACAGTTGCGGCTGCGCCTGCCTTGAGAAGGCAAATCTTACCAGAAATGGGCAGCGAGCACCTTTGGTGGTCCGTTTGCCCCGGAAATCACCTTGGTGGAAAGTACTACCTGCATATTTTTGCGATACCAGTCGCGCGGCGCATGACTCAACGCCTCAGAAAAATATGCCTGATTCGTAAGGAACTCTCCTGCCGCGTGCGTGCCGTAATGCGTGATTCCGGCGGCGATCACGACCGTCTTTTCGGTCGTCGGATTGATGACTCGCGTAACGATGGCGTAATCAGACGGGATTTTCCAATGGGGCCACGAATTCACAACTTTCCAGTCGGTTTTTCCCGGATTCTGCCGGTCGTTGACGAATTCGGCACTGTTCCGGTAATCGATATCGAAGTAAAAACGCAGCTCGCCGGCCAAACTCATCGTCCACTCGTTATTGAATGCGCCGATCAGGACGCACGGTTTCGATCTCAGGTCATCCAGCGAAATAGACCGAACGCCGCGTAACTGAGCATTATTGCCCCTTCTCGAAAACAGATTGGCAATCTCCGAGAACGCCTGCGCATCTCCCAGCCCGACATAACGATCCCACATTGGCACGACATCTAGCAGTGATAGAGTCGCAAGCTCCGGCGGCGGTTTTTGTCTTCCTGACCCGGCCGCTCCGCTCGCCCCGATCGCCTCACCTGTTTCGTTTGCCCCATTCTCCCCACTCGCCCCATTTGCTCTATTTGCTTCGGTTGTCCTGATTGCATCGTTTGCCCGGTTTGCCCTGTTTGCCGCGGTTGCCCCGTCTGTCCCGTCAGGCCCTGTTGTAAACCATTTCTCCAATTCGAGCTGTGCCTTCGAGTTGAAATTGTATGTCTTGGGCTGGCCTATGCATACGAGCACGTTTTCCTGCGGATCGAGCACCGGAGCCCAGAAGCGGTCCAAATCTGTTTTCCGTAAGCTCAGTGACAGAAACACAGCTGCCGCAATAGCGATTCCGGCAAATGCGACAAAGACCCATCTCAAATTGACGATCGAACGGCGTGCGACAACGGTCTCGATCTTTACCGCCGGCAGGTGAATCTCAGGAAGGTATGAACCGGCCGGTAGACTAATTCGGGGCTCATCCTCATGTCCCGGTTCAAGGTAATACTGCGCCAGCCGCTTGCGGACTTCTCCCGCCGTTGTGCGAACTACCGGATCCTGATTTGTATCGTAATGCGGATCCCGCTCGAATACCTCGATTCCCAACGCACGTTCCTTCAACCCTTCAAAGTGATTCTCGCTGGCGCGTTCCACCACATATCGTAAAAATTGCGAACACCTCTTGCTTGACCGAAATTGTGGGCTTTCTAAGATTCTAGTTAGCTGCGCGAGGGCGGGCTGCCTGACCACTTCAGACCAGACTGAGGGAACTCCCTGGCTATCTCTACCTGAGTGTTTGTCGGATGGGCCCATGATAAAAATCCTATCATGCGGTTTCGTAGCATACTAAGTCAGAGGTACAGTACGTTCATGTTGAGCCACGATGGACCGTATGATTTAAAAGGACTTGCTTGTTGTATCACGTACAGTACCGTAAAACACTTGATATTTTCTTACCTTAAATGTAATGCCTCGATTGATTGTATATATCAACCCAGGCGTACAAACAATTAGAATCGGAAATTTACGACAAAAATCATAAAGGGACAAAAACACAAATTCGGTCAGAGTAAAAAACTACTCTTCCGTTCATTAGAACATTCCCTTTGGCGTCTTGCGTATTTGTTCCTTTTGCGATTTTTTATCTGAGGTTCAACAAAGCAAAGGAGAATGTATATATGTGTAACGCGGACCTATACAAAAATCGACGCAGGTCGCGAATTATGAAGACCTTGTTATTAGCGTTTTTCACATTGGCGATGGCTGTGACGGCAGCGGCGGCGCCGGTAGGACAGACGATCTGGATCAGGGGAATGGCAACTGGCAGGTATGTATCGGCGGACCAAAACCGAGGCGCGTTTGCCCCGCTTGTAGCCGACCGTACGGCGCCCGGTGGGTGGGAACAGTTTCAGGTGATTGACGTTGGAGGAGGTTTTGTAGCGTTAAGGTCAGTCGGAAACGGCCGGTACGTTTCGGCAGAATCTTGACCGCGGCGCGTTTGCTCCGCTCGTTGCCGACCGTACTGCTGCGAGCACTTGGGAGCACTTTGCATGGGCCGATCTTTCAAACGGCGCATTCACGATGAGAGGAAGGGTGACCGGGCGGTTTGTGTCTGCGGATATGAGCCGCGGTGCTTTTGCGCCGCTTGTCTCGGACCGTACGGCTGCCAGCAACTGGGAGACGTTTACCTGGGGTACGGTCTCCAGCACACCTCCGCCTCCGACTCCGGGAGCGCCTCCGGGATTCCCCACATTGGTCTGGTCTGATGAGTTCAATGGGTCGACGATCAATACGGCTAATTGGACTTACGACCTCGGGAACAGCGGTTTCGGTAACAACGAGCTGCAGAATTATACAAATCGCGCGGAAAACGCACGCATTGAGAACGGAATGTTGGTGATCGAGGCTCGCCGGGAGAACCTCGGAGGGAGCGCCTATACATCGGCTCGACTGAAGACGCAAGACCGTCGATCCTTTGGTGTCAACACATGGGTCGAAGCGCGCATACAGTCACCTCAGGGGCAAGGCATATGGCCGGCCTTCTGGATGCTGGGCAACTCGATCAGCACGATCGGTTGGCCTTTTTGCGGAGAGATCGACATTATGGAGATACGAGGCCAGAACCCATTCCAGAATGTCGGCACGATGCATTGGGAAGCCAACGGCTCGCACGCCTCATTTGGGACCACCATTAACTCACCTGTCTCTCTGGCTGCCGGGTTCCACACATTCGCTATTTCTCGCACCCCAACAGTCATGAGATGGTACCTGGACGGACAGCAATATCACGAAGCTAACATCGCGAACGGAATCAACAGCACCGGAGAGTTTCAGGACCAATTCTTTATCATCCTCAACGTTGCGGTGGGAGGCAATTTCGTCGGAAGCCCGAATGCCGGCACCCCCTTCCCGCAGCGGCTGCAGGTGGATTACGTCAGGGTCTGGGGGCAGTGAAACATAATATCAGGCGATAATGCAGTACAGGGGAAGCGACCTGAGCTATGGCGTGCTGCCATTTTATCAAAGTTCAGGTCGCTCTCGTAATGCCCCGTGCACTGAGGCCTTCATTACCCATACCGAATCGTCGATTGCAACATGGCGCGCCTCAACCACCTGCGCTTTGGCAGTGAACCGGCAACCTTTATAAAGCATATATCAACCTCATGGTTTGGCTTTTGCCGCGCCGCCTTATATCATTCCTCAACAAACCAGCCTAAGATACATTAGAAATCAATCCGGAGGGATAAATGAGAACCAGAATCGGAGTTTTTGGTTGGGGTATCGTTGCGCCGAAAGCCCCCAATATCGAGGCATTTGCTGAAAACCTGCAGTCATCTGAGAGCTGGCTTGCTCCATTCAACGGCTTTGGGCCGGATAATTTCCTTGTCGGTAAACCTGAATTCAGTTTTGCGGATTATCGCGATTGGATCGATGCGCGGTTCCCTCCGAGACGGTTCATGCAGCTAGAGGAAAAGATGGATTTGCCGTCGCTCTATGCCATCGGCGCTTTCATACAAGCGCTCGGGCAGAATCGGGAGATGGAATCTGTCCTGCAACGGCTTGGAAGCCAGGCTCACATTTATATAGGCATGGGCTTGGGTAACATTGGAACCGTTCACAATGCCAGCATCGCGTTGGACCGGGCGCAGGGCACTTGGGATCGTTTCTGGGCCGATCCGTCTCGCAACATGGAATTGCGCAGATACCTGAGCGGCGAATCACCGCAGGATGTAAATGCCCCGGCGGATCCCGCTGTGGTCGCCGAAAATGAAAGGGATGCAGCAGAACGTGAGTGGCGCCATTATTGGACCGGGCGTTCGAAGGAATTGGCGATCTACCTGGAAGAACTGGCCGAAATCGAGAACCTGAGCATAGAGGGTGAGATCGAGAGCGGAAAACTCGGCGTGATCAGAGAGAAGAATAGGCTTCGCGCCAAATTGCAGAAAAAGTGGGACGCTCCGGATCCGCCGTGGCTGGTTTCCGCAGACGTTGTATGGAACATTCCCAACACTCCGGCAGCGCAGGTCTCCATGTTAGGGCAGATCACGGGATTTACATTCGCGCCGTCGGCGGCGTGTTCGACTTTCGGAGTCGCCCTCAAGCTCGCTTTGAAAGCGATAGAATCCGGAGACGCGAAGGCTGTTGTCGTAGGCGCGACCGATCCGCCACCGCATCCGTTAGTGGTCGGCGCTTTCTACAATGCCAGAGTCATATCTGCCGATCGGCGGGTCTCTGTGCCATTGACTCGCTTACAAGGAACGCACATATCGGGAGGATCCGTCGTTTGGATTGTCGCGGATTACGATTATATGACAGCTCTCGGGTTAAAACCTGTCGGCATGCAACCGCTTGCCGTCGGCGTCAGTTCCGACGCGCACCATATTATCACTCCGACTATTGACGGCCCCACTGCGGCAATCAACCAGGCCTTAACTGATGCGAAAGTGCAAGCCGGCGATATACATACGTGGGACCTTCACGCGACCGCGACGCCGGGAGATCATAGCGAGATCAAGACAATGTCCGCTCTGTTTTCGCGGACAGTGCTGGTTACAGCGCGCAAAGGAACCTTCGGCCATGGAATGAGCGCCGGCGGCGGTTGGGAGCTTACGGCACAGTATCTCGGGTATGAGAGAGGTCGATTGTTCCCGACTCCGATCCGCCGAAGTGAGATCAATCCTTCCATTGCAGAGCTTCACGACTCGTTTGTACTCGAATCGGATTGCAAAGCGCCGGGCGGGCTGGCAGGGAAGCTGTCAATGGGGATCGGCGGCGTCAACGCGTGCATCATCTCCCGGCCCTGGAGGCGTTGACCGTGCCATCGATTCGTATTTGCGCCTGAGGCGCAGCGGAATGTAGCCGTGGTGAAGCGTAGCGTAAGACCAACCATAGTTATTGCTTTTGTAAGAGAAGTTTCCGCAGTTCAGAACATAATTACTGGCGCAATGATCGTCAATTGCCCAAGATTTGATGGTAATGACAGCATCGGGCTTTCTTGGCTTTTATGCAAAACAGAAATATCCTCTCTTATTTTCTTGCCGGTGCTGCACGGGATGCGTAAGCGACCTGTACTCCACCATTCGTTGTTTCGAATTAGTCTCTGAATCGATATTCATAATATCGACAAGCAGCGACAGGGAGAATCGCCAGTAAAGGAATCAGTAAAACGAAGAGCGCGTGCTCCCAGAAATCATTTCCCTGGCGCCACGCGCCATTTACCAGCGGAACTCCCAACATCATTGCGTAATACGCGAAGAGTGGGAATAACGATCGCCGGAACAGCCCTGCAGCCTTTTCCGAACTCATTTTTTCGCTGATCACGAACAGCAGCAGGAGAAATCCGAAGTAGACGAGGATGCCTTCGAGGCGATGGAGTTGTTCGGGGGGCAGCCAGCCGGCCCCCGCGGGAATCTTTTGCAGCCGCATCGCGATGGTTATCCGGGCCGTGTTCGCTACAATTGTGACGAGATAGGCGATCATAAACAGTGTCGGGATCAATACCCATGATGTGCCCGTCGACCGATCTCTCAATAGGTGTCCGATCGAAAGCACCAAGAATGCGGTGATCAAGAAATTGACGCCCGCGCAGGAGCCGGCGATCAGGAAACTGCGGTCACTGCTCAGATAACCTGCATGTGATTCAAACTCGAACGAAACGCCGCTGGTGAATTCGACAAGCGCGGTGGTGGGAGCCAGTATCCAGCGCAGCTGGTTTGCGCTCGCCGCCGAGTAGTGCAGCTTGAGCATGAAAGCGCAAACCAGAATGACTACGCACTGTGCTATGCGGTTCCGGGTGCATCTCAGCTTCATACAAATCGCCGCCTCCAGCGGAGAATTATGATCGTTGCGAGCAGTATCGATGCAGCCATCAGCCAGAGCAGTTCGGGTTCACTTCCCTCCATTGTGCCACCGCCGACTGCCAGATCGCTCACTCCCAGTGGAAGCGGCAGCGGTTGGTTCACATCCTGAGCCGCCCCCTGGGTATTTCTCACCACTTCGTGAACCGCTATGAATGAGGTGTACCTGAGTCAATAGGTTATATTTCAAACCGAGGGAAGTGATCTCCTTGATCCGATCGTCGTCCAGATAGCTTGAGCCATAATCGGATAGTTCAGCGATACGTGAACGAGCCCACAGATAACGCAATGCCCGATTGCCTTCATTTGCCTGTGCTCGGGCCACGTCAAAACGAGTCAGGTAATCTCCCTGTCCGGTTTTTCCCTGCAATTCGAAAGTCCCGATTGCCGGACCACGCCATTTGCCGAAGAGGATCACGGGACGCCGGGCGAAAAGATCGGGAAGTTGAGTCGGGTGCACGTCATATATCTCAAACCCGATGGAGCGTACCTTGATGTCGGTCAACACGGGAGTCTGAATATATTCACGGAATTTAGCCGCTATCGCGGAAGCTTCTTCCTCCTTTGTCACGATGAACGGCTCGCCCATACCGGCCTTCGCCAACCCTTCGATGAGATAACGGTTGACTGATGAGCCGATGCCGAAGGAGAAGACGTTGCATTGATCGAGATTATCTCGAATATAATCGAAGACTCCCTTCTCGCCTGAAATATATCCGTCAGTTACCAGCACGATGCTGCGCGATATGTTGGGCTCGCGTGGCAGGCTCATTGCCTGTTTGACAGCCGCAAGTAGCTCGGTTCCTCCACCGCCCCGCTGTCCTTCGATCAGACGAATCGCATTGGCGATGTTTGGTTGATCGGCACGCAGAGAATTGGCGGATAGCACGCTGGAGTCTCCGGCGAACAGAACGACGTTGAACATATCCGATGGTCGCAATTTCCCGATCATATCTTGCAGAAGACGTTTGGCTGTATTCAGCGGAAATCCATCCATCGAGCCGGAAATATCCACCACGAAAATGTACTCGCGGGCTGGTATGTCAGCGTTCGTTATCCGCTCCGGTGGTTGAGCCATATAAAGAAAGAAGTTCTCGTCTTGACCCTGATAGAGAAGGAGGCCCGAAGCGATCTGGTCTCCCGATAAACGATAGCGGAGGATGAAGTCGCGTTCTCCATGCGCTTGATCCGCATCGTCCAGGACGAGCTGGGCGATTGCCGGACTCTGCCATTGTTGAATGACCTGATGCGAAGTGCAGCTCAAGTCTCGGATGGGGACGCCGGCTGCTATCCTGGCTGATATGCGAAGGTTGCTCGTGGGTTTTTCACCCTGATGAAGATAAGGAATCTTTAGCGAGCTATCCGCCTGCGGGGCCGAGGAATCAGGCTGAGGAGAATAGCGTGGCCCCACAACGGTAGGAAAAACCACTTCATAAATGCCGTCCGTCGGCGCCAACAGCTCGGTATAACGAAGCTCGATCTCGACCTGATCCCCGGGCATGATGTTGGCGAGGCTCATCGAAAAAACATTCGGTCTCTGTTGTTCCAGCAGCGATGCGCTCTTACCCTCCTGCTTGGCCTTGTCGAATTCCTGTTTTGCCTGTTCCCGCTCTTTGATTTTCGCGACGATAACTTGATCGCCGATGCGCATCCGCATCGAATAAACGGCAGCGCGCGTCGAAGCCGGAAAGACGTAACGCGCATTGATCGGCCGCGAACCTTCGTTTCGATATGTTTGCATCACCTTCACATCGGCGATGACGCCTGAGACGTCTATTTGTACGCGGGTATCCTTGAGAGGCAGGAGGTCCAGACTCGGGTCTCCCTGAACGAAAAAATATGGCGAAAGAGTTTTTTCATTCTCAGTCTGCGCAGCAGCGGAGAAGGGAGAAAAAGCGATCGCGATCAGAACCAGACAGACAATTCGCACATTGTTTTGCATTATCACCTCGGTTTAAGGAACTCAGATTATCAAGCTTATTAATGGGCACGCTTATTTCTAGTACCGGGTGATCCTAGGACAATTTGGGAATATGAATAATGCCAACCGCCACGGAATTGGGCCGTAATAACCACAGTCACTGGCTGGTGATTATCGGGTTTGAGGTGAGGGTATCTTCAGTGTCACCTTTTTTGCATGTCGATTGTTTCTCAGCTTAGAAATCCTTGCAGATTGACACCTGTGATCCGACCGTGCTATTTACACGCGTATCTAAGTAATAGCTAATCCCTTCCAAGTAATACGGGAAGAGCCAGATAGATAGATCGGCCGAATCAATCAAGGAGCACATGTCGATGAAAAACGGACCTATTCTATGGTTTTCGGGTTTGGGCATAGTACTCTTCGCCCCATTATTCCTGTCGCTGCGGAAAGGCAAATCGGGGAATATATCCTGGATATTTCTCGGAGTTCTCCTCTGCCTGGTAAATGCCGAATCGTACGCATTGCAGGGCAATATCAACTCGCATGATCCCTCAACGCTGGTTAAAGAAGGGAGATACTACTATCAATTCACCACCGGCAATGGGATATACTCCGCCTATTCCACCGATCTGATATTTTGGACAGCCTCTCCCAACACTGTTTTTCCCATCGGATCATGGCCTTCGTGGATCGACTCCGCGGTTCCCGGATTTAACGGCAATTTTTGGGCGCCGGATGTCATTGAGATGAACGGGAGATGGTACATCTATTATTCCTGCTCAACCTTTGGTTCGCCACGTTCAGCGATTGGTGTAGCGACCAGCAATAGTCTGGAAGGGCCGTGGGAAGATTTGGGAATGGTGGTTTCATCCAGCTCCGCGGCTGACATCAACGCTATCGATCCGGGCCTCTTCCGTGACACCGACGGCCGCGTCTACATGACCTATGGCTCTTTTTCTGGCGGCATCGGTGTGGTTGAAATTAACTCTCACACGGCCAAGAGAAAAAACGGCCATCAGGTTGTGAGAGTGGCGGGCGGCGGCGGAGCCGATTATGAGGCGCCTTACCTGATCAAAGAGGGCAAGTACTATTACCTGTTCGTCAACCGTGGTTTTTGTTGCCGGGGCTCGAACAGCTCTTACTACATTCAGGTCGGACGCTCGTTGTGTCCAACCGGTCCTTATACGGGGTGGAGAACCGTACTCAGTTCATCCGGCAGGTATATCGGGCCCGGCCATTTCGGCCTCTTGCGTGACAACCGCGTCGACTATGTCTCTCTCCATTACTATGATGGCGATGATTTCGGAAGGCCGAAACTCGATATCCTGACGCTGAAGTTTGCCGGCGGCTGGCCCGTCTTAACTCGAGACTGGTTTGCTCACGGGCAATACCGAATAACCAATAAAAATAGTGATCTGGTGTGGGATGCCTGGGGCTGTACCGGTGTTGCCGGACAAGCGATCGCGCAAGGCCCATGGGGCGATTTTATATGCCAGAAATGGTTTCTCTCGCCGCAGGGTGATGGCATCTACCGGATCGCCTCCGCCTTGGAAGGGCGCAGCGCGGATGTAATCAACTGCAATCCCGATAGCGGCGCGCCGGTTCATCTGTGGGACGGATTGAATAATAATTGCCAGAAATTCAAAATCGAACGCGTTGCCGACGGCAGTTATGTTTTCACCTCGCTGACCGGCGCCAGAATCATAGAGACGCCGGATGCATCTACGGAACCAGGCGTCCAATTGAGACTGGGAGACTACAACGGTCACGATGCTCAAAAATGGGTCATCAATGCCTCGCCATAGATTTGCGGAGAAAAGAGGCTGGCGCTCGAACCTGAGGCATAATCCAAAAGCGGCGCAGCGCGGGATTTCATTCGCGTCCACTACTGTATGTCGAATCAAGTGCAAGTGTGTCGTCAGTCCAGATATTCTTGTTAATCAGACCGAACCTGATATATTCTCCATCAAACCCAACATAAACAGGAGGGCCGGTGGACATAAGACGCGATGTTAACCGAACACCGAAATTTTTATCCATTCTGGCATTCGTGTTATTCGGGGTCGGTCTTCTACCGATTGCCCATACGAATGCCCTGGAAATCAGGCCTTCAGACAAGCAGACAGACAAGCAATTAGAGGTACAAGTCTTCTCGATTCTGAAGCAGAAGTGCTTACAGTGCCACGGTGAAGCGGTCCAGATGTCCAATCTGGACCTGCGCACGCGCGAGTCTATGCTGAAGGGTGGTGAGAATGGGCCGGCGATCGTTCCGGGAGATGCCGAAGCGAGCCGGCTCTATCGGCGTGTAGCGGGGTTGGAGAAACCCGTTATGCCCATGGCTCCAATGCCACCTCTGACCTCCCAAGAGCTCGCCGCATTGAAGTCCTGGATCGCTCAGGGGGCAAAATATTCCGATACACATACCGTCGCAACAGCGGCGAAAGGGAATGAAAAACGAGACCGGGAGATCGTTTTCACAAAAGAGGATCGTCAATGGTGGGCATTTCAAAAGCCGGTTCGCCATCCGATCCCGATGGTGACGAAGACCCGGCGGGGAGCAAAGCCGGCCAATCCGATAGACGCTTTTATCAGGAGCTCGGTTGACGGGAAGAGCCTCGCGCCCGCGCCTCAAGCGGATCGATATACTTTGGTTCGGCGGGCTTATCTCGACCTAACTGGACTTTTGCCCACTCCGGCAGAGGTCGATGGTTTTATCAAAGACGCATCGCCGAAGGCATATGAGAATCTGATCGAGCGTTTGTTATCATCCCCGCATTACGGAGAGAGGTGGGGACGGTTCTGGCTCGACGTGGCGCGGTATGCCGACAGCTCCGGATATGAGCACGATTACGATATCGCCAATGCATGGCGCTACCGTGATTACGTCATCAAATCCTTCAATCAGGACAAGCCATACAACAGTTTCATCATAGAGCAGCTGGCCGGCGATGAGCTCGATGATCGGGACTACGATAGCCTGATCGCCACAACCTACTATCGAATCGGACCCAGAGTTCGTTATCGCGAGAAAGACAATCCTTACTACCGATATGAATATCTGGACGATATGATCCGAACCACGTTTCAGGGCTTCATGGGGCTTTCAGTCAACTGTGCGCGTTGTCACGACCACAAGTTCGATCCCATTTCGCGAATGGACTACTATCGGTCGATGGCGATGATCTTCGGGAATGTTGACTATAACCATCCGCTCGCGCCTCCGGAGAAGATCGCCGAGTATGAAAAGACGAGAAGGGAAGTGGACGAGCAGGTCAGGCCGTTATGGCGAAAGATAGTCGAGATGGAAGCGCCTTACCGGAGAGCGCAATTCGAAAAAAGACTTACAAAATTTCCCGAAGAGATTCAGATCGCCGTCAAGACGCCAGATGAGAAGCGGACTCCCGGCCAGAAGCTCCTGGCCGCGCAGGTCGCCTCGTATGACGTCGACCCGGACGCCGCTGCCAACCAGGCTGCCTCCGGTTATCGCGGGATAAAGTTGAGCGAGGCGGAGGATGAAGTTCGGCGAAAGCTTCTTGATCAGATTGATGGATTTCAAAAGCGAATACCGCCTCCGCTGCCCGTCGCCGAAGGGGTTCGAGATGGCGATTATCGGCTTACTCCGGATGGGAGGGGTGATGAGCCGTTGCCCGGCAAAGGGAACCGCTTCGATTATGGGATCAAGTGCTGCTTCCTGTCGCAACCCGGCCAGCAATATCAGGTGCCTCCGGTCTATTACGGTTCGAACGGAGTTGACGTCTCGGAAGATCAGAAGTCGGTAATCATCGAACCGGGTTATCTGCAGGTCCTGGTCAATGTCGACGCGCCGCCTCCGATTGCCTACCCGCCAGTCAGCGGCGGCAGCAGCGGGCGCCGTCGCGCGCTGGCCGAATGGATCGGCTCGCCCGACAACCCGCTGACGGCGCGCGTGATGGTGAATAGGATCTGGGGCTGGCATTTCGGCCGCGGAATCGTCCCGACGCCGAGCAATTTTGGGAAGATGGGCGGGTCGCCGTCGCACCCGGAACTTCTCGATTGGCTGGCCACCGAATTCATACGACAGGGTTGGAGCGTCAAGCAAATGCATCGCCTGATTATGAATTCTCAGACTTACAAGATGGCTTCCAGCTTTGCTCATTCGGAAAACTTGGAGAAGGATCCAAATAACATATATCTGTGGCGCTTTCCGTTGCGGCGTTTGGAGGCAGAGGCCATCCGTGACGTGATCTTATCGGCCAGCGGAAACATCAACCTGGAGGTTGGTGGGGAACCGTTCTTTCCCGCAATCCCAGGTTCGGTGCGGGAGAGTTACCAGCAGGGCAAATGGGTGATGACCAAAGAGGATGTTTCGACATGGCGGCGCAGCATCTACGCTTATTGGAAGAGGGGGCTGAAATATCCGATGTTCGAAGTTCACGACCAGCCCGACCCGAATGTGACCTGCGAGAAGCGAAATATCACGACAGTGCCGACGCAGGCGCTAACCATGCTCAACAACGAGTTCGTGCTCATTCAGGCGCGCAGCCTGGCCGAGCGCGTCCTGCGTGATGCGGGCGGCGACCCGGTGAAGCAAGTTCGGCTTCTATATCGAATCGCGCTGAGCCGCGTTCCTGTGCAGCAGGAGCTGGAGAAGAACCTGGCCTTCATTATGAGACAGCGTGATTATCATAGTGGCCGGGGATCCGGCGCCGAACTGAATGCCCTCACCGATCTGGCGCACGTGATGCTGAATACAAACGAGTTCGTCTATATAAATTAGGCAAATCACCCCAATACCAAAATGAACAAACGCCGATCTATATCTCGCCGGGACTTTCTATTCGAGGCCGGAACAGGAATCAGCGGTCTGGCCTTGATCGATCTGCTTAATCGCGATGGGAATCTAGCCGCAGATCATTCCGATACTCCCTCGGTCTGCCGCAGCAAGGACGCGTTCCCCGGTTCGCCCAATTTGCCGAAACCGCCTCATTTCAAACCCCGCGCCAAATCGATGATCTCGCTCTTCATGAGCGGAGGGGTGAGCCACGTCGATACCTTCGATTACAAACCCGCGCTGTGGAAGTACCACGGAATGCCGCTCGAGGGGAAAGGCGAGATACGCGTCCGGCAGGGGTTCCCCGGACCCCTCATGAAAAGCCCATACAATTTCAAGCAGCACGGCCAGTCGGGCATCTGGGTCTCGGACCTCTTCCCGAATATCGCGAACATTGTGGACGATCTGGCATTTATCTATTCGTGCAAGGGCAAGTCCAGCGACCACGTACTATCCCACTACGAGTGGAACACCGGATCGATTCTCATGGGATATCCGAGCGTCGGCTCGTGGATGACTTATGGGTTGGGCAGCGAAAATCAGAATCTTCCGGCCTTTGTGGTGATCTATGATGCGCGCGGCGGTCCGTTCTCCGGGCCTGCCAATTGGAGCGCCGGATTTTTGCCTGCGGCATATCAGGGTACGGTATTCCGATCTGCCGGCGATCCGATCCTCGATCTGTCTCCGCCGGCCAAATATGTCACGCGGGAACAGGAGAGAGCGCGGCTCGACCAGTTGAGCTGGCTGAACCAGAAACACGCCGATAAGCACCCCGGAAGCACGGAACTGGCGGCTCGAATCGCTTCTTACGAGATGGCATATCGCATGCAAATGTGTGCGCCTGACGCAGTGGACATTTCCGGCGAGAGCGAGGAGACGAAACGCCTTTACGGGCTGGACCACCCGGTCACCGAACCCTTCGGCAAGCAGTGCTTGCTGGCGCGGCGGCTGATAGAAAGAGGGGTCCGTGCAGTCCAGCTCTATCACGGCTCCCTGGTCAATCAAAACGTGGACACTTGGGACGCACACGCCAGTATAATTGACGACCATGGAATGCACGCCCCTGAGATCGATAAGCCGATTGCCGGCCTGATCACGGATCTCAAACGCCGCGGTTTGCTCGATGAGACTCTCGTGATGTGGCATTCCGAGTTCGGACGCATGCCTATTTCACAGCGCGGTCTCGGCCGCGACCATAACCCTGATGCCATGACAATTTTTATGGCAGGAGCCGGAGTCGCCGGTGGACAGAAGATCGGATCGACAGACGAGGTCGGTTATAGAGCCGAGCAACAGATCGTGACCTGTCATGACCTGCACGCAACTCTCCTTCATTTGCTGGGACTGGATCATAAACGGGTGACATATTTCTTCAACGGCCGCCATATGCGGCTTACTGATGTGCACGGCGAAGTCATCCCGCAAATCGCTGGTAAGCAATAACCCGCTAACCAGTATTCACATCTAAACTCATTACGACATGTTGTGGAGGTAGATTATGTACCAGCTTGCCAGTACCACTTTCATTATTATCCTTATCTTCTTCATCCCACTGAGTGCACAGGCGCCATCCGGTGAAATCAGCGGTGTGGTTTACGATCCGAGCGGATCGGTTGTCGCGGGTGTGAAGGTCACGCTCACAAACCCGGCGACTAATGCCGTCCGGGAAGTCGCCACCAACGAATCGGGACTCTATGCCATTCCGGCCATACCCCCCGGAGTCTATATACTAAAGGTCGAAAAGACCGGTTTCCGCGCGGTCGAGCGCAGGAACATCGAGGTGCAGGTCGGAAGTTCGAACCGCATAGATCTGAATCTAGAGATCGGAGAGTTGACGAATGTCGTCGAAATCGCAGGTGGAGCTCCGGTGCTGCAGAGTGAGAACGCCTCGATCGGGACGGTGATCGAAAACCGAAGCGTGGTCGAGCTGCCGCTCAACGGACGCAACTACCTGCAGCTAACCTCTCTTATTCCGGGAGCCACGACCAACGGGCCGTCCTCTAGCCAGGGTAAGCAGCGGATGGGAGGCCAGCGCAATAGCTTCGCGCTCAACGTCTCGGGTCAGCGCATCCATTACAACCATTACTCGCTCGACGGGATCGAGAACACCGACTTGAACTTCAACAGTTATATGTTGCTGCCGTCGGTCGATTCGATCAGGGAGTTCAAGGTCGAGTCCGGACTTTTCGATGCCGAATATGGCCGAGCGATAGCGCAGATTAACGTCTCGACCAAATCGGGTACGAACCAGTATCACGGGACATTTTTCGAATTCCTGCGCAATTCGGCGCTCGACGCCAAGAACTATTTTGACCGTCCGAGCGAGCCGATCCCGCCTTTCAAGCGCAACCAGTACGGCCTGACTGTAGACGGGCCGGTTAAGCTGCCGCGTTTCGGCGAGGGAGGTCCGGCCTTTTACGACGGCAAGGACAGATTGTTCTTTCTCTTCAACTGGGAGGGGCTGCGCGAGCGCAAGGCGCTCACTCAAAACGTTTCGGCGCCTCTGACGCCGTGGCGCAGCGGTGATTTCTCCGGGATCTCGAACGTTATCTATGATCCGGCAACGCGAGTTTTCGATGAGGATGGAAATGTGATCGGCGCGCCGACGCCGTTTCCCGGCAATATAATCCCCGATGATCGAATTCATCCGGTCGCGAAGAAACTTCTCGGCTTCTTCCCGCTTCCGCAGCAGGAGCGAACCGGCGCCAATTTCATTAATAACGAAGCGCGGCGTATCAACGCGGACCAGTTCACCTACAGGATTGATTTTACCGAGAGCTCTAAATCGAACTGGTTCTTCCGCCACAGCATCTCGAACGAGCTCGGCTATGACCCCTTTGCGGTTCCGAATATGGGGATCAACACTGACACTGATGTACAACAGGGAGTGGTGGCCAATACGAGAACGTTCGGGGCGAACAAGGTCAACGACATACGTTTCGGCCTGAGCCGTCTGGTCAACGCTCACATCTCTCCGCGGGCAAACAATGTCAATGTGGTCAAAGATCTTGGCATCAACCTGCCGACCGATAATCCGCTTTATTGGGGTGTGCCCAACATAACCATCACCGATATATCGGGCCCCGGTGAGGAGAGCGATGCTCCTTTCATCAATTACGACACCACCATTCAGTTGGTAGATAATTTTTCCTGGACGGTCGGTACCCACTCCTTCAAATTTGGGGGCGAGATACGCCGCGTTCGGTATAACCAGATCGGCGGAGTCGTCACTCGCGGTCGTTTCAATTTCGACGGGCGGTACACGCAGAACCCTCGCCTGCCAACTGCTCAACTCGGCGGTTCGCCATTTGCCGACTTCCTGCTCGGCCACTTTAACCGATCCGAGGCGCAGGTCGGCGCCCCTGTCGCCAACTTCCGCTCGAACTATTTCGCGCTCTACTATCAGGACAATTGGAAAATCACGCCGAAGCTCACTCTCAACTACGGGCTTCGCTGGGAGAACGATCAGCCATTCCTAGATAAGCACGACGCCATCGTCAACATCGATTTTCGCTGGGACAATTCGATGGAGCCGGTCTACGTCCGGGCCGGCACGGGAGATCCTTATGAGGGCAACCCCGCTTTTCCTTTGGCCTCCAATATCCAGTACGTACGTGATGGACGCTTCGGCAACCGGGCCTATTTAAATGACCTGAACGATTTCGCTCCGCGTTTAGGTATCGCATACCAGATTACGCCGAAGACTGTATTGCGAACCGGCGCGGGCATCTATTACGTCCGTGACATCGGTAACGCCATTTTCGATGTCGTCCGGAACGCGCCCTTCACGATTCGCCGCGACGAGCCGGCAGAGAGTTTCCGTCCCAACCTGAGTTACGAGCAGCCGTTCGCGCGCACCGGCGCACCGACCTTTATCCTGATCAATCAGTTCAATGAACGATCGTCCTACGTTGCTCAGTGGTCATTAGGACTGCAGCGCCA
Source organism: uncultured Acidobacteriota bacterium (assembly GCA_963796275.1). Taxonomy (GTDB): domain Bacteria; phylum Acidobacteriota; class Blastocatellia; order RBC074; family RBC074; genus JAKEHZ01. Next base: position 1,946,500 of record CAWCKY010000006.1, read on the forward strand.
GGTGACCAACGACATGACGGTGGAGGCGACCTACTTCGGATCGGCCGGGATCAAGCTGCGACGGCTGATGAGTTACAACAATCCTGAGCCGAGCGAAATGCCCAACTCGAACATGGCGCGTCCGTTCCCGAAGTTCGGCAGCTTCCAGACTATGGCTGCGCCGAGCCACTCCAACTACAACGCGCTCTATCTCAAGGTTCAACAGCGCTTTTCGCGCGGCCTGACTTTCCTCAGTTCTTTCGCATGGGGTAAGTCGATCGATAACGGCAGCGGCATCCGCACAACCGACGGCGACTCATTGACTCCGTCGAACAACTATAACCTGGATCTCGAGCGCGGACTGTCGGCCTTCGATTTTCGCCGCCGCCTGACGACATCGTGGCTCTGGGAATTGCCGGTCGGGAAAGGGAAGCGGTTCCTGACCAGCGGAGGCATCGCTGATCTCGTATTGGGCGGATGGCAACTCGGAGGAATTCTGACATTTCAGGACGGGTTCCCTTTCACGGTGCTCTGCGGCACCGGTAATATCCAGAACGGCGGTGGAGTGTGTTACCCCGATTCCACGGGGGCGGACCCGAATCTGCCGAGCGATGAGCAGACCCGCACGCGCTTCTTCAACACAGCCGCTTTCGTCAATCGAACTGGCGATATCAGGCCTTTCCGTTACGGCACAACCGGGCGAAACTCGGTGACCGGTCCGGGTATCATCAGTTTCGACGCCTCGCTCAATAAGAAGTTCAACCTGACCGAGTCGAAGTTTCTGGAATTCAGAACCGAGATATTCAACCTACCGAACCATCCGATATGGAATCCGCCGGGTAATCAGATCGGGAATCCGACTTATGGTGTGATAACCAGCACCAGGATCGACTCGCGCCAACTCCAGTTCGCGTTGAAGCTGGTTATGTAAAAGGAGGGCTTACATCCATGAAGAATCTGTTTGTATGTGTAATTCTGATGTTTGCGGTTTTCAGCTTTGCACAACAACCGAAATCGAAGGCGCCGGAGCAGGGCTATGTGCCCGCAGGTTGGTACCCGCACGAAGGCGGGTTGCTCAAATACCGCGTCGCCATTCGTTTCGGGGAAGAGCCCGATACCATGCCTGATGGCTGGAAGTTCGGTCGCGTTTCCGCCGTCACGACCGATTCAAAAGGCGAGGTCTATGTTTTTCACCGAGGAAAGAAAGCAGATCCGCTCGTCGTCTTTGATGCCAAGGGAAATTATCTACGCTCGTGGGGGAGGGACTTTTTCGGGAACCCACACGGTCTGAGAGCGGATAAGGACGACAACATCTGGGCGGTCGATAACCGGAACCATCAGGTCTACAAGTTCACGAGGGACGGCAAGCTGCTTCAGTCGTGGGGCTCCAAAGGTGTGCCCGGAACTGATGACAAGACGTTCAACAGTCCGACGGACATAGCTTTTGCAGCGAACGGCGATTTCTATATCTCAGACGGTTACGTCAATTCACGTGTAGTGAAGTTCAACAGGGACGGTAAGTATCTGCTCTCCTGGGGCAAGAGGGGAAGCGCGCCGGGCGAATTCCATACCGTCCATTCCGTCGGTGTAGACTCCAAAGGCCGGGTTTACGTGAGCGATAGGGAGAACAATAGGATCCAGATATTCAATTCGAACGGAGAATTTATAAAGCAATGGACTCATCTTGGCGCCACCCAGGGTCTGTTCATTACTCCGAACGATGAGTTGTGGATCATCACTCACCGCAACAATGTTGAGAACATCACCTACGACACTCTGGCGGGCCGGATAATGAAGATCGATCTTGAATCGGGCAGAGTTCTCGGAGCAATGGAGAGCCCCGGTCATATGATTACTTTAGCAAAGAGCGGAGAGCTGTTTGTCGCGAGTCTTACAGGCAATCTCTTTCGCTGGTATCCGGATTGGCTCACAAACGATGCCGCTGCCAGGGCCGAGGAGAAAGGACCACCGCAACAGCAATAAATAACAACAATAAATATTTGATGCAGCACGCAAAGCTGCCCAAGAATGTCGAAGAGAAAGTAAGAAGAATAGGAGGAAACTCTGTGACCGACTATTCTTCTTTTTTCTCTTCTTTGTCTTAACGGCTCTGCGTTAGATATCTGACAATTTTTACTTGTGATGATGTTTAGACGGCGTGGCGGCTAACGGCGGATTGCTGTTTGTACCTTCAGCTGCGGATGTCACGTTCGAATCGTTAACCGATGAGACGACGTAATAATAGGTCTTTCCGTTCTCCAGCCGCACGTCGTTGAATCTGGGCGACCGCAGGTTCCGGCCGACTACGGTAAATGGTCCCCACGGCGAACTGCCGCGGCGCACGTTGTACCCGCACGCGCCGCTAACCGGCTCCCAGCTCAACTTCACATGCTTGTTGCTCGCCCGCGCCCTCAGCCCCACCGGGGCTTCGAGCGGCATCGTCCCCGACAGCCCGGCTACGGCGCCGTACTTGGAGTTGCGGTTGACGTCGGTAATATCATCGGTCAGGCCCCAGCTTCCGAAGCGGTTGTAGGCAGAGACAAGCGCAAACTGCATAAACAAATCCCCGCCACCATTCGAAAGATTGAACCAGTGGTCGGCCAGATTGCTTCGCGATAGCTCGCCGTTTCGCTGCGAACGCTCGGCGCGTATGCGATTGGCGATATTGTTCTCAAAGATGAACTGCGAGTTGACATCGCCCGTCGCGGAGCCGCTCTCATAGGTCATCGCTTTGATGTTGAATGCCCGCGCCACGTCGATGAAACGTTGTCTATCGTTATCGCTGCCATTGAGATCGGCTTCCATGGCGGCCAGTATCTCATCGACCGTCGCCACCGGGTTCTGGAAGATCGACCCTCCCACGCCGAAGTAGGCCGTCGTGGCAATTCCGTAGATGTATTGGCTCGGATCGCCATATTGTGCGTGCAACCATTGCAGCATCTCGTCGTATTCCTGCGGCTGGATTGCCCACCACGACAATACTGGCCGAATGCGCGTCGTCGCGCGATGGCCGAAGGCATCACAGAAGACCGCGCGGAACTTGTCGCCGATCTCTTTGGTGCGGCGCGCGTGTCGCCGGCGGGCCCATACCTCTTCGCGATTGGGTCGGCCTCCGCCCGTGTTGGCCGATACGTCCGGGATGTTCAAATTCGAATTCGGAGAAATTTGTGTGCAGGCGGGTTCGGCGGCGAACGGCGCGGCGTAATTGTCGCAGACCTCATCGCGCGCCGCGGCCTTGTTCCAGACGTATTGCCCGAAGCCGAAATTCCAGACTTCGTTGCTGTATTCCAGATAGAGATTGAGATCCGGATTTACTCGGTCGCGCATCAAGCGCGCCAGCTCTTCAATGTATTCGTCACTCGCTTCGGCCGGGATATTGATCCACAGGTCGCGGTTGCTCAGATTGCCGATCAGCGCGACATACTCCCAGGCATAACCGAAAGATTGTCCCGATGACTCTTGTGTCGCATCTGTTACTTTGCGCCGATCATCCCAATCGATCCAGTCGCCCGTTCCATAAAAGATCCTGTGATTGGTCTCAAGAAAATCCATATAGCGAACGACGCTGAATGGGCGCAGGGCCGAGAGAATAGGCGATGTCAAAATCTGCTGTGAATCGCGCGGTACGCCGGGCCGCGATAAGCGCAGGTTGGATATCCCCGTATTCTGCAGGCTATCGGGTGTGCGGCGTGTGTTCTGGAAATTGAGGACGATCAAGCCTGATGCGTTGTTCGCGGCAGTGATCTCGGCGCGCAGGACATTCACCTCAGCCGTAGTCGTGTTTGAAACCGGGTCGTAGACGATGTTGCTCACTTCGGCCAGGCCGCCGGCAGTCAAGTCGGCTGAGCCGTTGAATGAGACGAGATATGTGCCGAAAACATCGACTTGATACCGCTCTGGGTCGTCAATAAACTGCGCCGGAAAGTTCCAGGCATTGGTCGGGCGATAATCGAAGATCACGGTCCACGCATCGGAAACCGGCCATCCCTGTACGTCCAGGGGCGCTGCTTCATTGACGTCGAACCTGCGCCACTCGCGGAAGGTCTTGGCCGCGTCGGTTAAAAACAGGCCGCGGCCGTCGCCGATGCCGATGCCGATCTTGCCAGGATAGGTCTGTCCGTGCACAGCACTGCGTTCGGCGATAATGGGCAGCACCGCGAGAACGATGAGTAAAGCCGTACGGATGGGGGTTTTGTTGGCGAGGATCGCTTTCTTCATACTGATGCCTCCTTGATGGTTGTTTGAGCTAAGCTTTCTGACATTAATGATCGGCTTTGTGATAACCGGATGACCCGTGGCCAGGTTAGATAAACGTTGCAGGTTTATTTACTACCCGACACCTTTCGATCGCTGTCAAGAGATGGGCGGCTGGTCACGCCCTGTTAATACAATTGAAGTTATTGATGAAGCTTGGAAGTAATACGGTTAATAGTTAGTCATGGATGGCGATTTACCGTCAAGGCTAAAACTCATTCAATCGATTTTTCATTTTCATAGCTCCTTTTTCTTCAGAACCAGGGTTGCTCTTAATAACCCGGCCGTTTGAAAATGGAGTATGCCGACGCACAGCGCCGATTGAACTAAGCCTGGCCTTTCAATCTTCGCATACTGGCGATTGATGAAGTTCGATTGTCCAGTATCTCAATGGGAATCAAGAGGACTGCGTACGCCTAGGCCGCCGCGATTTAGCACGTGTGTGTAATCATCATCGTCGTCCGCACATCCTGGTGACCGAGTAATACCTGAACTTACGAATGTCATAACTTGATTCCAGCAAATGTGTGGCAAAGCTGTGGCGGAATGTATGGCAGCCCGCATGTTTGCTGATTCCAGCATCGCGAATCGCACGTTTGACCGCCTTCTGCAGTGCTGATGGTTGAGATGATGGCGTCTTTCTATTCCTGAACGCGGGTCAATGGAGCGTTTCGAGGCTGGGAAAATATACTGCCATTTCCGTCACTTTTCGGCGTTCGGGTATTTTCGCGATAGCGCGTATGGCAGGTCAACCGTTCCGAATCCTTCACGAACATCTTCTTCGTGCAAAGGGTGATTTCCACCAGATGGTCTTTTAAACGATCATGCAACGAGCGCGGCAACATCGTCACACGATCCATATCGCCTTTAGCCTCACGCACGGTGATCTGGTGTCGCTCGAAATCAAAATCCTTTACACGCAGGCGAAGGCATTCCAGCAATCTGAGTCCCGAGCCATAGAGCAAACTGGCCATAAGACGATTAGTTCCGTTTAGCTGAGCGATGACCGATCGAGCTTCTTCAGGCGTAAAGACTTCATGTAACCGCGTCGTTTTCTTGGCTCGCTCAAACTGAGTAACCGGACCAATATCCTTGTGCAATACCTGTCCGTAGAGATATAAGAGCGTAGAGCGCCTGATTTTGTGTTGATGAAGTGACTGCAAGCTTGACGGCGAGATGTGTGAGAAATTCGCGAATTTCTTCCAACCCTGGCTCGGCGGCTTCGGTGCAACAGTTGTTAGGCGCAGATATACAAGAAGCTAATGATGTAGTCTAAATTCAGGTAATTTAAATGAAACACACTATTTATGTTTTGTTTATGTTGAGTATCGTGTTGACAGGATTATCAATGTCCTGTTCCAGGATAATCTCACCCAGTAATTTCCTGGAAAGATTCTCTTTCGATGATACGATTAAGGAGTTGAACGGTTCAGGACTCCGACTGTCTATATCCGGCTCAGGTACAACGCAAGCAAGTGCAGGTGACCCAAGCCCACATCGACGAGAGGTTATAAGCGAGTATGAAATAAATGAGACAGTTGGTGAGAGCTTTGACGAGAGGACATTTTTGGATAGGTTAAGTGAAGCGATCCAGCAGCAAGCTAGAAATTCAGGGGCAAAGGTAAATGGAAGCGGCAAAATTGGAGGGGAAACCTTCTATATCAATTATAAAAATGGATCGCATGTTGGTGGAGTTGACGTGATAGGCATCCGGACAGGGAAGAATAAATACAAAATGTGGTGTGTAATCAGAGAGCTTGCAAGTGAACCAAAGTGAGCTCGATGTTAGGCTGTCGGTAGCGAAAGTAACGAGCGACGAAAGAGAAAGACCATTAAAGCGACTCGTTGAGATGAAACAATAGCCGAAGTGTGTGGGTGAGATCGAAAAGAACTACAAAGGAAATGAGTCCCAGTTAGGGACGCGCTTACAGAAATATCTACTGATACCTGGCTTTACCACAAAGTTTTCCTTCTCCGATGCCTTCACGACGGCCGACAGTGACGATCTCACTCAGGTCCTCGTTAGGCAGATTTGATGAAACATGAAGCTGGATAATGACAAAATCGACAACGCAGTTTTGGCGCTCCTTTTATTGGGGGTGCACGATGGCGCACGTGCCTGGAAGGGATTCGACTGGGTCTCAATGAATCGGCTTCATGCGAAGGGCTTCATTTCGGACCCACGTGGAAAGGCGAAATCCATCGTCTTCACGGAAGAGGGGCTTCGGCAAGCTGAGCGTCTGCTTGAAGAGTTGTTTTTTGAGCACGACAGCGCTGCCGGTCAACCAAGTGAACGTGAACACGTTTACGCGATTGTTCGGTACGACCGGTTTCAAGAACCGTCAGAGGATTCGTTTACGGTCAAAGAGATAGTAAGGACGCAAGCTATAGCCGAAGCGGAAGTCAATCGACTTAATGAACTCAGCGCTGACAAGAACTGCACATACTCCTGGCAAGTGACGCGCTTATTTACTGAAGGGAAAAGCCGCGGCTAACCGAGGCGTCGAGAATCCTTAATCACCGACTAGATATTGAAGAGAGTGACAGTGGCTATATGAGTCTATCGGAGGCAGGATCAATTATACTCAAGAAGGTAAATCGAAGCGAAAAGGCGCCAAAATAAGGCGCTTGGTTTTTTTGAAAACACGCCTAACAATTGTTGCACCGGAGCCGCTGAGCGCGGGGTTTTATTGAGAACCGAGGTCAGACGGCGGCCCGGTGAACACTGCCGTTAGCCCGCTTCAGGAGAATGTAATTCGACCCCTTCGGTATTCGATCAACGTCACATTGGATGGGTGCTGCGATCATCGTGCAATGCTCACGGACGAGGAATTGCATCGTCATTGGGCTGAGAGCCTCGCGCAGGCCGATGCCCTCCTCTTTGGTCGGGTGACCTACGAAATGATGGAGGCAGCGTGGCGGCCGCCGGCGCGTACGGGCGTGAGGCCTGATTGGATGGAGCCCTTTGCGCGGACGATCGACGCGGCAAAGAAGTACGTCGTTTCGAGCACCCTGGACCTGGTGGATTGGAACGCGGAGCTGGTGCGCGGGGATCTGGGCAAGGCCGTTCAGCAGCTCAAACGGGAGTCGGGTAAGGGACTATTAGTGGGGGCGTGAAGCTCCCACTGGCGTTGGCGGAGCTGGGATTGATCGATGAGTACGAGTTCGTGGTGCAGCCCCGGATAGTGGGGCACGGGCCGACGTTGTTCGCGGGGCTATCGAAACATCTCGACTTGAAGCTCGTGAACCGGCTGGAGTTTTGCTCGGGGGCGGTGGCGATGCGGTATGAGCCGATAGCCGTAGGGACTGAAGCGGGCTAACAAATCGGTCCAGCCGACCGCCTCCGGTGGCGGCTGACCTCCACCGTTAAACGCCAAGGAGACATCATGACGGTCAAGCGTATGGACAACGTCGGCATCGTGGTAGAAGACATCGATGCCGCTATTGAATTCTTCACCGAACTTGGCCTCGAGCTCGAGGGGCGCGCCCCAATCGAAGGAGATTGGGCAGATGGCGTCACTGGATTGCGCGACATGCGCGTCGAGATTGCCATGATGCGTACGCCGGACGGTCACGGCCGGCTCGAGATCTCCCGATTCCTCGCGCCACCTGTGGTCGCCGATCACCGCAGCGCCCCGGTGAACGCTCTCGGTTACCTACGCGTCATGTTCACCGTGGAGGACATTGACGATACGCTCGCCCGGCTCGGCAAACGCGGCGCGGAGCTCGTCGGCGAAGTGGTCCAGTACGAAGATACGTATCGGCTTTGCTACATCCGGGGCCCCGAAGGGATTCTCATCGGGCTCGCCCAAGAGCTAGGGCAGTAGACTTCCCGATGAGCACATGTAAAGACGCTCATCGAAATATGCGAGTCTATTTGAGCCGTTACCACAAATCGCTGCCGCAAAACCGCGATTTGCATCGTCTCCAACAGCTCCGCCGCGCATGCGGCGGACTCGCCATGAGCGGCCTTTATCCGTAGTCGCGTGTGCGAGCCGCCGAAGCACAGCGTTAGACTGTCCCTGATGAGTAGAGATGATGATTAAAGTAGCCTCTGCACGGATGAGGATATATTGCGAGCAATCGAATCTTGGGCTGAGCTATTGGCCATGATGCGATTTGATGAGGCATTTTCGCAAATCCTTTGCCGCAGCGACGTTGGGTGGACTCCAGAGTTAATTCGATAGTGATTTCGATTTACGGCTCGCCTGAACCTCGGCAGGATGGAAAAAGGTTTTCCGCGTGACGTCTATCTTGTGTGAGCAGCCGCGAAGGGATAGATATTCTACCGTGTAGAGCAGTATGGAGACGATCTGAACAGGCCCCGGTAGTACGTCGACGCTGTCGTATATAACCGAGGCCACACGGCGGCCTGGTGAACACAGTCGTTAGGCCGCCGCGACTGGCTGTGAGTTCTATGACAATGGATTTGATAAGAAAAAGAGCGCAACTCGCCTTCATGCCTCTTACCGAGTGTCCTGATGCCATTCCTCAAGTGGCGCGTTGGTGGTGTGACGAGTGGGGACTACCTAAACGTCATCAATCAATGGAATCTTATTTGAGCGAGCTAGCGAGCCTAGAACCATGTAAGCTACCCATTCATTTGCTGGCCCTCAGCGAGAGAAACATCGTCGGAGTTGCAACTCTCAAGGACCAGAGCGAGTTTCGCAAACTGTTCCCTGACTTTCAATATTGGCTGAGCGGCGTATACGTCCCGCTAGCGCTCCGTAGGGGAGGTATAGCAACATCTCTCTGCCTCAAGATGGTCGAGATCGCAAAAAGTAGAGGGGTCACTAGGCTACATCTTATGACAGAAGTCCTCGACGGAGGGCTCTATGCCAAGATTGGGTGGGACCCCATCGAGCAAGCTCGTGTAAACGACCTGGACTTATTGGTAATGGCAAGAGACACTTGTTAGCAAGGAATGCAGCCTAACACGCGTTCAACCAGAGCCGCTCGAGGGAAGCTTTGGCTGCCACCAACATCTCAGGCGCGACCCAGTTAACATCGTCATTAGGCGTCGATCGACACGTAGAAAGTGAACAAGGTAGCGACCAATCAAGCAATGAACAACATGCCAGAATCGAAAGATACTTGGTTTAATTGAAAATAGAGAGCTCCGCGAAACCGAGACCATAATTTTGAGCGAAAGAAAATAGCGACGAACGAACGAAAGACGTAAAAGGATATATCCTTCCGAGCAAGAGCGCTCCGCGAAGCCGAGGCCATATGGATTGAAAATGTGCCTAACAATCGTTGCGGCGGAGCGCGCGAGCCGGGTTCTCGCTTTCCATCGAAGGGACGTCGTGCGCCGGGTGAACACGGTCGTTAGGTCCCCGTAACGAGTTAGCGAAGGCGTCGAGTTACGGCCACGTGTGTAATCGGGTTAATTGAAGGGAACAGGGTTGAAATAATGAACAACTTCTTTGCAAGGAGCGTGTTCTTCGTGAAAGACGCTGAGGGCTCCTTAAGGTACTACACGGAAACGCTCGGATTCTCACTGGAGTGGAACTATCAAGAACAAGGCAGGGCTTTTGTATTTGAAGTGAGCCTGCTTGGGTTTCAACTGATCCTGAATCAGACTGAGCCTGGGACGGAGGATCGGGCGGGTCACGGCCGCTTGTTCATTGGCCTCGATGAAGACCAGGTAAATGCATTTCGCAAACACATCGAGGAAAAGGGCATCAAGATAACCGTCATCCAGTGGGGGGCTCCAACACTTGTAATACGCGACCTGGATGAGAACGAATTGTTCTTTGGATTGCCGGAGAGCGAACGAGAGAGCCTGCAAGCGCAACTCGCAGACGCCTAACAATTGTTGCACCGGAGCGCGCGAAGATGGTTTGACGATCTTCGGCCGAGGCGCATCAAGCGCCCGGTGTACATGGCGTTAGGCGCTCTGAATGAAGGGGCGCGTTTGCTGAAAGATAGTTAGGCGACAGGGCTGCAACTCTACTTTTTTATTGGGGCCAACGCCATTTTGCCGAAGGGGCTCTGTGCTTCTAAAATTATGAACTTACAAACCTTAGAATTCGTAGGTCAACAGGATTAAGTCAATCAATAACAAGGAGGAGCGTTATGTTCTGTCCGACTTGTGGTAGAGAAGACTCCCAGGGGCGGAGATTCTGCCCAACGTGCGGGGCTAACCTGGAGAGAGTGACAAGGGCGTTGTCGCCGGGAGGTGACAGTCTACTCGCAAGAGCTGACAAGGCCTTTGACAGGTTGGTTGCGCGCTACGCCGGACTTTTCTTCGGCGGGGCTCGGGACAGAGCCCTGGACTGGCGAGTGAGTCATTCGTGGACGCTTTGGGCGCAGGCTTTTTTGGCGTTGCCCGCCAACTTTATTCTATTCTGGATCGTTCTCTTCGGCATTCTCCCACTCAGGCTGTTTACCTTGTTGCTTAGCAGCCCTTTCCGCTTGCTGTCTGAACGCAGCGCCCAACAAGACGCCGCGCCGTTGCAAGATCACGTGGATGGATACGGGCTTTTACTGGGAGCGGCTGCGAAAGAGGAAAATAAGCGAGCGCAGTTGCAAGCGCCGCACCCCGGACAATGGTCGCTGAGTTCCGGTCCCAGCGCAGTCGAGCACACCACAAAGAATTTGCAGGATACGGCTGCGACAGAGCGTAAAAGCTGAGGAGATGAGTTATCTCGGCCGTTGATTGAAACCGCATATAGTCTAGGCGCTCGGTTGCGCGAGAGAATGCTTCAACTTCTGCCGATGAACGAACGAGAGCGGCTACAAAGTCTGGACAGATAGGGCCGAAACAATTACACATTTCGTGTCCTTGCGGTGACACCGTATAGGTAAGAAGCCAGATGCGCCGCCGCGCTGCCGCAAGGACTACGCTTTGTCGACAGGAGCAGTTCATTTGTTACGAACCATAGACGGTAGCCATACCCCCGAAAAGCCGATTGCAGAGCATTTGATACCACATTGTGGACATTTCATGTACATCAACGAAATCAGCGGACGCCTCGAGGCCATCGGATGCCCCAGCGGGCTAAATTGGTGGGTACGTTATGATAAGGAGGAAGTAAAACTTGAATTCTCTCCCGAGCAGAAAGTGGTAGTACCAATCGAAGTGTGGTGCCAAGCAGTGATAAAGTTCTCGGATGATATAGCATCTTTCTATTTTCAAGATTGGCCAAAGACACTGACCGATGATTTTGATCAGGAATGGTTATCATTATTTATTGAAGAGTGGCGGCGCCGTCGCACGCAATGCGGAGCCTAACAAACATTGCACGAAACACTCAAATGCCGGTGACTTCCAGATGCAAGAAAACCGACGGTTCAATAGCGACAAGAACTATTTGAGCTTTCGGCAACGAGCAAGATAGCGCGCTTTGACAAAGAATCAATATATGACGGAGCGTGCAGGTCGGACGGCGGGCCAAAGGATAGGAAATAAACCCCAGCTCCGATCGAACACCTCTATTAAATGTTGCACCGGAGCTGCTGGCCAGGGTTTTATTGAAATCCGAGGTCACACGGCAGCCCGGTGAACACAGCCGTTAGGCGCACTTCCTACCTGAGTTGAGGATAAACTTATGGAATCAGCAATCCAAAAACTCGCTATTATCTGCTTCTTTTGTCATCGGTATGTCACACATCATTCAACCGCGCTTCTGGGCACAATTCTTCGTCGACATACGCAGCAAGGGTGAGATAGGTGGCTTTATCAACGCGTTCATACATTTCCCGCTAGGTGCTCTGGTCATTGCCTTCCACAATGTCTGGCAAGGTGTCCCGGTGGTGGATAGAGTGAGTAATTTTATGGAGGGAGTTGCCAGAGTAGAATTCAAAGACGAAAAAGTCGGCTACCTTGATAAATTGGGCAGGTATATTTGGGAGCCCACAAAATAGTTGGTAAAAATTGCTCGAAAATGCGCCTGACAAACGTTGCACCGGAGCCGCCGAACCGGGGTTTTCTTGGAAGCCGAGGCCGCACGGCGCCCGGGGAACTCTGGCGTTAGGCGCATTCAATGATTCCGCACCTGACAAATATGAATATGAGAGACCAAGAATACTTAAACCAGCCAGCGGTCTTAAAACAAATTTTGCAGGAGTCTGAGGCGTTAAATTTCCAAATGGCATCTGATCTACTGACCGGATCTTTTTTGCGTACTCTTGCAGCCAGCAAAGCTGGCGGTAAGCTCCTTGAAATTGGCACCGGCACAGGTATCGCCACCTCATGGCTCCTCGATGGCATGGATCAGGAGTCGCAGTTAATCACTATTGACCAAAATGCGGATACTGTCTCTATAGCGAAAAGGTACTTGGGACATGACAATCGAGTCTCCTTTTACACAGAAGATGCAGGCCCATGGCTGGAGAGATTCTCTGATCACTCATACGATCTGATTTTCGCAGATGCATGGCCGGGGAAGTATAGTCACTTGGACGCAGCGTTGCGGTTGCTCAAGGTAGGCGGGTTGTACGTGATCGATGACATGCTACCGCAGCCAAATTGGCCTGAAGGGCATTGTGATCAAGTCGACCGACTTATTGCGATGTTGGAGAAGAGAAGCGATTTATTACTTACGAAGATGGTCTGGTCAACGGGGTTAATTGTTGCAGTCAAGGTTGGGGTATAGAGGAACGGGAACGCCCAACATGCGATCATCCGGACCCGTAATTATGTAGCGCTAAGCCTTGCCTAACAAATGTTGCACCGGAGCCGCCGAACCGGTGTTCTTGTAAGTCCAGGCAACGCGGCGGCCCGGTGAACTCATCCGTTATTCGGCTAGAGGGGGAGCCGGGAGTATAGGACGCTGAGATGACGATTCCAAGCATACTTGCAGCCACCTGGAACGACGGGGTGTTCGTCTTCACCGGCGAAACGCGACACCAGGAACTTGCCGGCAAAGTGGTGAGAGCCCTTGCTCCAGATCAGAATGGAGGCGCTCTCGCCATCGTCGATGGACACTCGCTTTGCCGTCGTACCGGCGAGGGCGTGTGGAGTACGATCGCCACCAGTCAAGTGGACCTCGCATGCCTGGTGGTAGTCGGCCATGTGATCTATCTCGGGACGGACGATGCGCGTGTCCTCCGTGTCAGCGAAAATGGCGAGATTGAACCTCTAGGCGGCTTCGAGGCTATTCCGGGACGAGACAAATGGTACGCAGGTTCGGCGCTGATAAACGGTCAACTCGTTGGACCACCGCTTGGGGTTCGTTCGATGACCGCAACCTCAGACGATGCTGTGCTCTTAGCCAATGTCCATGTCGGAGGCATTCCGCGCTCCACTGATGACGGTATGACCTGGCAAGCCACCATTGACATCGACAGTGACGTTCACGAAGTTTGCGCTCACCCGGTTCATCCCGGCATTGTGATCGCGGCGGCTGCGATTGGGCTCTGTATCAGCCGGGACGGCGGCGCTACTTGGACCGTTGAACAGCAGGGCTTGCATGCATCATATTGCTCTGCGGTAGCCTTTTCGGAAAACGATATTCTCGTGGCTGCATCTACAGACCACTTCGCTAGCCAGGGAGCCGTCTACCGACGGCCGATAGACGGGAAATATCCGCTGGAACCAATCGGTGGTCTCCCCAAATGGCTCGAAGGCATCGCCGATACGGGCTGCATCGCGACACGCGGATCGGCGCTTGCGGTCGCCGACAAGGCCGGCAACCTGTACGTATCAGCAGACGCCGGGGACTCTTGGCTGCGTCGCGACAGCGGCCTTCCAACGATGAGCAGCGTTCTCCTTTTTTGATGGCTCATCGACGACGGCAATCAGAAGCTCGTGGCCTTAAGCCGCCTGACAAATGTTGCACTGGAGCTGCCGAATCTGGTTTTATTGGAAGCCGAGACACACGGCGGCCCGGTGAACGTGGCCGTTGGGCAGATTCCTGAAACACCGCAATATCTATGATTATTCACCTAGGATGTGTTCAAGAACTCGTGCGGTATCCTGTCAAATCTATGGCTGGTATCGCAATGGGCTCTGCCTTTCTTGGCTGGCACGGTTTGCAGGGGGATCGGCGCTTTGCATTTCGCCGCCTCAACGACAATAGTGGCTTTCCTTGGCTTTCTGCAAGTCGGCTTCCTGAACTTCTTTTGTACGAGCCGCTGGGTCTTGATGAGAATGCGGAAGAGCCTTTGCCTACACATGTCCGTACACCGGATGGGACGAACCTCGCGCTCGGAAGCGCGGAGTTGCAACACCTTATCGCAGGAAAGTTCGGAAGTGCGGTCGAATTGATGAAACTCAAGCATGGAATTTTTGATGAAGCGAGCGTGTCGGTGATCAATTTATCGACAATTTCTGCAATTGGCCGGGAAGCAGGACAGAGCTTGGATACCAGGCGATTCCGGGCAAATATTATAATTGCGACAGATACGACAGAACCATTTCTGGAGGATGGATGGATAGGCGGCAGGTTGGTGTTTGGCAACAACGAAGTGGGGCCAATGATTAGTATGACGATGTGCGATCCGCGATGTATGATGATTAACCTGGACCCGGATACGGCTCAACAAGACCCACGCGTATTGAAGGCGGTCGTGCGTCTGAACAAGAATAATGCGGGAGCTTATGGAACGGTTGCGCGCACAGGCCAGATCAGCGTGGGTCAGTTAGTAAGTTTGATTATTGAAACACAAACCTGAATCCCGTGAGCCTACCGATACTGCCCAACATCTGTTACAGCGAAGTGCGCGAAGCTGGTTTGTTGCGTGTCACCGAGGGGCGTCGCGCGCCCCGTGAACATAGTCGTTAGACCGCTTTGTCAGCACACCAGAGATAGTATTATTGGAATTCAAATGTTTTGCTACCGAAACTAAGAATTGAGGTTCCTGAATGAGCGTAGAAGAAAACAAGAATCTGGCACACCAACTCATTGACCGTTTCACCGCTAACGATATTGCAGGCGCATTAGACCTGATGGCCGACGATGCCACTTGGTGGATCGCTGGCAAACCCGACCAGCTACCGGCAGCGGGCGTATACAATAAAGATCAGATTGCCCGGCTCTTGTACAATATGGTCGGCCAGTTACCGAACGGGCTGAAGATGACAGTGAAAAATCTTGTCGCTGAGAATGACAAGGTAGCTATGGAAGCTGAGAGTTATGGCGAGCTTCGAAATGGGCGAGTTTACAACCAACAATATCACTTTTTGTTAACGGTTCGGGAAGGAAGGATAACCGCGATCAAGGAGTACCTCGACACGCAGCATGTCTACGCGACATGGTTCCAGACGATGTAGGCAGGACCGGAGCCGCCGATCCGGGGTTTTATTTTGAAATCCGAGGCTATACGGCAGCTCTGTGAACTCTGAATAGGCGTATTCACGACCTATGAAATACGAAAATATTCAAGTATTGACCAAAAACGAGATTGAGTCTGCGATTTCGCGAAATTATCCAGAAGAATTATTGTGCGCGGTTCTTTCGGCGGCGCTTTATTCCGATGACCCATTGTGGGCAGAAGATGTTTGCTTGCGTCTTTCAAATCATGAGCATTCCAGTGTCAGAGGAAATGCTATTCTAGGATTTGGACATATAGCACGTATTCATATGGAACTTACAGAGAGCAAGGTCAAGCCACTAATTGAAACTGCTTTAAAAGACAATAGTGATTTCGTGAGAGGCCATGCTAATGATGCAGCAGATGATGTAGAGTCCTTCTTGAAATGGAAGATCAAACGTTAGGGTTAAGGTTTCTGTTATCACTGCGCGCCCAGCAATTGTTGTACCGGGAGCGCGCGAAACCAGGTTGTCGCTTGCCGCGTAAGGACGTCGCTCGGCGCCCGATGAACACAACCGTTAAGCACTGGAGTCGCCGAGCCGGGATATTCTTGGAAGCCGAAGACAGACGGCGGCCCGGTGTACTCTGACTTTATGCCGAGTATCTGTAATAGAAAGCGCATCTTAGTCATTGGATCCGGAGGGGCCGGCAAGTCGACGTTCTCACGCGCTCTCTCCGTCCGAGGCGGATTGCCAGTGATCCATTTGGACCGCTACTACTGGAGATCAGGGTGGCAGGAGACGCCAACCGAAGAGTGGAACGCGCTCGTTACACAACTCGCTGAGCGGGATAGATGGATAATGGACGGCAACTATGGAGGGTCGCTGTCGATTCGATTGGAACGGTGCGATGCGGTTGTGTTCTTTGATTTTCCGAGGCTCAAATGTCTTCATGGTGTGATCAAACGGAGGCTCTCCACAAGAAATCGCACGAGGCCTGATATGGCAGCGGGCTGTCCGGAACGCCTGACATTGGAGTTCATCCGTTGGATATGGAACTATCCGAGTGCATCACGGCCGCGAATCACAGCCGCTTTGCAGACCGCGAGTGAGAATATCGAGGTTGTAACCGTATCCAGCAGGAAGGACGTCGAGAATGTCTTGCTTGCTTGCGACCCACCGCAGGCATAACACTCATTGCACCGCCGTCGCCCACCCAGGGAGGACAAGGAAGGGATGGCATCAGGGGGATCGCTTAGATAATTCAAGCAACTTATAAGTCTCCAGCGTAACTCAATCTACCGATTTTCCGCTGAAACCCGCTTTAAAATAAGCTGAGCGTCAGATGTGTTAAGCTTCCCAAATCTCAATGACACGTTTCATTAATTTCAAGCACCTGAAAGCGGGAAGGGAATTTGATTGAGTCAGGGTTGCCCTCCTAAAGTGCCTCCACCAACAAAATAGAGAAGGGGAAATAAAATGTTTCAGAGCATGAATACAGTCGGGCGCAAACAGCACTATTCAGCGGCTTCAATGATCGATCAACTTTGGGTCATGGTGGAAATGCCCGTGAGGTTTGAGGGCAGGCCAGTCTCATCGCGCGCTGTGATGATATCACTCTTTTGGCAGCAATACGGCCTCGATCTGCTCCATCCCAAATTCAGTCGATGGCTGGAACAGAATGCGCCTGATGTGAAATATGCAGTGGCACAAAACAGTGTCAGAAACGGCGTGAATGCAGGTATGAGAGTGGGATCAGACGGAAAGGTAAAAGTGCAACTCCCGCTGGAGCTCGACCAAAGACTGAGAGAGGTCTCATCGCAATATATGATGTGGCAAATTGAACCGGAGATGGAGCAAATGAAACCGGAGATGGAGCAAGAGGATCAGATTGCGACAATCGTGTATTTGAATAAACCCGCGGTGAGCCAAAAAATGGACTGTTACAAACTCGCGTCTTAAACTCACCACTCTGTCCAAGAATAATTGATCTCTCTGACTTTTAAGCATCGCAGGCAAATAAAAAGAATATTTCTGCTAACTACGCCAGCGGCATTATCCAACAATATTCATCAGAACGTGTGGGAATGTTCGATTGCAGAATCTCATATTAAGGGAAATGTTCCGGACGAGATTGATCTAGAAAATTTCCTCGTTATAGACTTAGACTTGCAAACATATTTCAACAACTCGACAAGAGAGAGGGCTAAGTGACAGGCGTGTTGAAGGGAAAACGAGGAGTTGATGAGTAGCCTTTCCGGAAAGGTCGCACTGGTCACTGGAGCTTCGCGTGGAATTGGTGCGAGCGTTGCACGAATGCTAGCCGACCGAGGAGCAGACGTAGCAATTAACTACCACAGTAAGGCCTCACGTGCGGAAAGTATAGCTGACGATGTGCGTGCGAGGGGCCAGCGTGCCCTGTTGGTGCAAGCAGATATGACAAAGGCGTTTGAGGTTACTGCAATGGTAGAGGCCGTGCGACACGAGTACAGTCGATTGGACGTATTGGTATTGAATGCAAGCGGTGGTCTGGAGAAAGATAAACCTGCAGATTACGCGATGCAGCTCAACTTGACAGCGCAAGTACAGCTGGTAGACGCGTCATTACCGCTGATGCCAAGAGGCGGGCGCATCGTTTTTGTCACGAGCCACATGGCGCATTTCTATGGTGAAAGGCCTATTGTCGGTCCCTATGAACCGGTAGCGGCGAGCAAGTATGCAGGCGAACAAGCGCTGCGCGCACGCTCTAAGGAATTCGCGAATTGTGGAAT
This sequence comes from uncultured Acidobacteriota bacterium, assembly GCA_963796275.1. Lineage (GTDB taxonomy): Bacteria > Acidobacteriota > Blastocatellia > RBC074 > RBC074 > JAKEHZ01. The sequence goes on from CAWCKY010000006.1 coordinate 1,964,702, forward strand.
CGGATTTGTCGTAGTCAGCGGCGATATGATCGAAGGAACAATCACCCCAAAGTTATTGGAGAGAATGAATAAGGGGACAATTGAGTTACGTCGGAGTCAGGTCGGTGCCCTTCCTACCGTGGAAGAGTTTGCACACGCCATTGCCGAGGCCGCATCATCCACCGAGATCGGCAGTCCGACAATATTTATTGGAAGTACAGAATGAAGTTTAGCCTAACCCCGCGCCGCACGCGGCCACGTGCGAACACTGTCCGTACTATCGGCAGGCGCATGCTCATTGGCCGACATGGCCTTTGAAATTACTTTCCGCTATCTTGAAATTGCTGAACCTTCCGCAGTTCAGGGCCAGGAGTGCCGCTTCCTCAACCGCGCGTCGCTTGGACCCTAGTCCCGTACTCGAGCGATGCCACCCAATCCCTTCGTCCCTGCGGCGTCAGGTCCAGTATGTTCCAAATAGGGTTAGACTCATCAATGCCGCGCTCTTTGATGTCTTCGGCCAGCTGAGGATGAACACTGTAAAAATGGCGCACCGTGCCATCACCGTCTCGTGTGAAAACCGAAATCGTCGAGTCCTGATTTCCCTCGCGATCCTCGCTGCCGAGATCGTACTTAAAAGTGCTCTCGCCAGCGCTCAACAAACGCACTTTATCCCAACCTCTTTTTCGCGCGTGAGCGCGCAGGGTAGACGGATCAGCCGCAGCGACGATCGCCAGGTCAATATTTTGCACCAGGTGAGGAGCAACACCGTTGATGCTATCGATCCAGGCGGTACACATTGGGCACGGACTGGTTTGTTTCTTTCCGTACATAAACTGATAGATCAGGAGCGAACGATCCGGCGCAGTGAACAGTTCGCTCAACCGTACCTTTCGTACCGGCTCATCGCCTTTATCGAGAGAAGCCGGGCCTTCAAGAAATTCGTAATCACGAATCGTCGCACCTTTTGGCAAGCCCCGCCGCAGCTCCGCGCATAGTTCGCGTTGTTTCAAGAATTCAATTTCTGCCAGCCGCAGCTCCTCGCGCTTTGCCAGATATTCCGGCGACTCATTCGCCAGATTAGTTTGACGATACGTTCCATCAATCATTTCATGAACCATTAGTATCACCTCCAGTAAAGAATAGCTCTCCCTCTTTCCAATCGATCGAGAACATCGAAGGAAACCAGGTCGGAAATCTCTTTGTGGGAATGAAAGAAATATACCACGAACTCCATTCGTGGACATAGAGAAGGCTGCTCGATAGAGTCGTCGTAAAATGAGCCGCCACTTGCCGCCACATGATTGCCTGGACAATTTCACTCTAACCATAACTAGTTAGGCGTCATGGATCGCGCGCAGTGGCGACGTGTCGTGGAACAGCTTCGAGACGTCCCTGATGTTGATTAATCGTCTGTCGCTTGAGCGCCGTCGTCGGCCAGGATATTCGCCTGCGTTCAGAAAGCCATAAAACATCGTAATGAAGCTCAGCGTAAAGTAACAGAACCAAGCGGTAACTTGTCCAGCCAAACTCTGGCTTGAAGGAAACATCCGTCTGTCGTAGAGTCTTGTGGAAGCGCTCGCAGCGATCAGCTTATCGCACGCGCGCGCAGCCTAACCAGCGGTTTCAGCCGATCTACTCCGCTGACGCTCGGCGAACGCCTGAACCGCAGCGTTAGGCAGTCCAAGATAATGCTTATTATGCATAAATAACCAATAACCGATTTTACAGGAGAAATAAACTATGGCCGATTCTAGTAATACCGTCCGCCTTCACCGCGTCCTTCGCGCGACGCCCGACCGAGTCTATCGGGCATTCCTCGATCCCGACGCGATGGAAAAGTGGCTTCCGCCTCATGGATTCACGGGCAAAATCCATGAAATGGACGCACGTGTCGGTGGCGGCTATCGAATGTCGTTTACGAACTTCGGGACAGGCAAGAGTCATTCTTTCGGGGCGAAATACATCGAGCTTACCAAGAATGTGCGGATCAAACATACCGACAAATTTGATGATCCCAACCTGCCGGGAGAGATGCAGGTCACGATCTCACTACAAAAGGTCGCTTGTGGAACTGAGTTGACGATAGTTCAAGAAGGGATTCCGCCGGTGATTCCGGTCGAGTTCTGCTATCTTGGATGGCAGGAGTCGTTGGCATTGCTGGCGTATCTTGTTGAACCGGAGATTCCGGATGGCGCATAGCTATTTCATTAATTACCGCGATACCGAATTCAGAGTTAAAAGAAGAACGATGATAACTTAAAAAGTGATTTGGTATCGATTGAGTTTTGCAATGGTCAGTCCGTTCGACCGGAGGCGCCGCTGCTTTCAGATTAAACCTTTGAGAAATGGCGGCGCCATTATGAACTTTTATCCGTTAGGCTGTTATCAATATCAATGAAGGAAAGGGGAACTGCTGGGCACGAATCTGCTGACCTTCAATGGTTTCGCTCGTAGCGCTTCGGGACCGAACGGTACTGGTGAACATGTAAATGCGCCTAACCATCGTTCCGGCAGAGCCGCCGATCCGGGAATTTATGGGAAGCCGAAGCAACATGCGGCCCGATGAACTCTGACGTTAGACTGCAGATACTGGAAAGGAGGACTGATGAATCCCGCGGAATCTTTCGATGCCAACCGCCTGGGAACTCTCTTTGATCCCTTCCATGATCCCTACCTGGCCGATCCCTATCCCTTCTTTTCAGAGGCTCAAGCAGCGACTCCCGTCTTCTATAGCCCGCTGCTTGATTACTGGGTTGTCACTCGCTATCACGACATTCGGCAAGTGTTCCAGAAGCCCCAGCTCTTCTCTGCTGTCAATGCCTTGGCGCCGATCCAGCCGATTTGCCCTGCCGCAAACCACATCCTGACGGAAGGCAACTTCCGCCCGGTGCAAACGCTGACCAATAACGATCCCCCGGCTCATACCCGGGTCCGGCGGCTGGCGAACGTAGCCTTCACGCCACGCCGTGTCGCCGCCATGGAATCGTTTATCCGCGAGCTGACCGTGAGTTTTGTCACCGAGCGTCTGTCGCGTGGCCGGGCCGATCTCGTGCGCGACCTCGCGTGGGAGCTGCCAGCCTTCGTTATCTTCCGGGTCTTGGGCATCCCGGACGATGATGTCGCGCGGGTCAAAGCGGGATCAGAGAGCCGTCTCTTGTTCATGTGGGGCCGTCCAACGGAAGCCGAGCAGATCCATTTGGCGCACGGCATGGCGGCATTCTGGCAGTATGCAGAGGCACTGGTGGCGGACCGCGCACGGGAACCCCGTGACGACCTCACAAGTGATCTCCTCCTCGCCCGCGATGGGGACGAGCCTGCATTGACTCCGCCGGAAGTCACGACGATAGTCTACGGCCTGCTGCTGGCTGGTCATGAGACAACCACCAGCTTGCTCGGCAATGCTTTCCGCCAGTTACTAACTGAGCGCCTCACCTGGGAAGCGATTTGCCAGGACCCCGGGCTGATTCCGAACGCGATTGAGGAAGTGCTACGGTTGGACTCGTCTGTCATTACGTGGCGCCGGAAGACCACCCAGGCAGTGGACATCGGGGGCGTGTCGATCCCGGCCAACGCGAACGTGCTTTTGCTCTTGGGCGCAGCCAATCGTGATCCGACGGTCTTCGACAATCCCAACCGATTCGACATTCATCGGGCGAATGCCAAGGACCATCTCTCCTTCGGGCACGGATCGCACTTCTGCCTGGGGGCACCTCTGGGTCGGTTGGAAGCGCGCGTGGTACTGGAGGAGTTGAGCGCACGGCTACCACAACTGCGTCTCGTGCCAGGGCAGACGCTGCACTTCCAATCCAACACGTCGTTCCGTGGTCCGCTTTCATTGCTGGTCGAGTGGGATGTTTGACCGGTGGCGCGAGGAGACCGTTCACGAGCAACAGTCTAACAAACCCCTGCATCCGGCCTATAGCGTCAACTCCGCTCCCGTTTTGGGCAGCGTCTGAGTCGCGGCCTTAGGCGCGCTGAATGATTGTTACGCTGGCAATAAGAACGATCTACGGGGGACTGGTTTCATCACAATAGCCCGCGTCGAGTGCCGCGACAACACCGGATAATGCGACGCCGGCTACTGCAAGTCGGTGTTGCTCACAAACGCAATTTTCTTACCGTCCGGCGACCACGACGGCACGTTGATCGTACCCTGGCCGCCATAAAGATAGGCAATTACTTTGGGAGCGCCGCCGCCAATCGGCATCAGACGCAGGTAAACGTGTTTGTAAAAAGGGTGATCGCCTGGAGCGATGTCTTTGGGGAACGAGATGAAAACGATCCATTTGCCATCGGGCGAGATGTGTGGGAACCAGTTGTTCAATTCGTCGTTGGTGATCTGAATCTGCTCACTGCCATCGGGTTTCATCCGCCAGATTTGCATTGTACCTGTGCGGAATGAATTGAAGTAGATATATTGGCCATCTGGCGTGTATTCCGGCCCGTCATCCACTCCTTTCGTGGTCGTCAGTTGAATCTCTTCGCCGCCCTGCGCCGGGATTTTGTATATGTCGAATTCATTGTTGCGTCCGCCCGTAAACACGAGAAACTTTTTGTCAGGCGACCAGCCGTGCAAATACGATGGGCCTTTGCGCGTTACTTTCACAGGCTTGCCGCCCCCACCGGGAACCGTAAATATCATCGAGACGTTGCCGTCTTCCGCGCTCGAACTGCTAATGCCCAGCATCTTACCATCGAAGGAAAACACGTGATCGTTGTTATTGCGCTTCACATCGCCCGTATCGAAGACCTCTGGCGTGTTGGTGTTCAGAGCGAAGCGGTAAAGCAAGCCGTTGTGGTTATAGAGGAGATACTTGCCATCAGTCGTCCAATTGGGCGCTTGCAGCGAATCTTTGACCCGGTACAAAACCTTACGCTGATGTGTGGCCAAATCCAACACTTCCAGTTTGCTGCCGATGTATTCACGGTACGGCACAAAACCATCTCTGGCAGGCACAGTGATTTCGACATCGCGAAAAACCGCTGTCTCGGAAACATCTTTGTTGTGTGAACAGACGTAAAGGCCCAGATAAACTTCATCACCCAAAGCTACCTCGGATACTTCCGGTGCTGTGAACGTTTCTCCAAAATTGGCGACGGACATTGTGTATGTATTGCCCTTTCGTTCAAGCTGAATGACATCCGGGCTTTTCGCCGCAAAATTCACACGCCCGGTTTCCGCGCCTTTCGCTCGCCGGATTTGCAATGAAGCATGGCCATCTCCGTGAACAGTGGCGTTGACGTGGGGCGAGTCCGCATCGAGGCTCGAGCGAACGATCCAGCCGATTTTGCGATGAGGATCAACGCCTTTGCCGAGAAATTCCACCCGAGCGCGCAGAATGAAATTGCCTTTCATCCGCTTCCACACGAAATGAAACTCATCTCTTCCCGCCCACATATTCGCGCCCGATCCGGTGATGGTGTAGCTCTGCTTCCCGGCGTCGTAAACAACAGAACCTGGCTTGGCTGGATTGCCCACGTCTTCGTGACTATCAAATTGCCCCACGGACTTTTGTTGAGCATAGGCAACGGAGCACAGAGGCAATGCCAGTATGGCCGCCAGCAGAATTGACGTCGCAAACGATTTCGAAAACAACGGCGAACTCCAGTTAGTACGGAGACCTACTATTGGTAGGATGAGCAAAACGAATATGTCTGACATTCGTGTGACTCCAGTTAGAATTTATGAGGTATTACAGTTTCAGTTAGTGGATAAAGGTATCGCTCATCTATTACACCATGTTTCGATCTATTGTCAAAATTCGTCAAAATTAAACAAGTTCTTCGACCTGAGCAAATCCGATAGCCCGTAATTCCATCGGTCAGGTCATCGCGGCGTTGGCTGCGGCCACAAACGTGTCGAGTCGAAACGGCTCCATTTGGTCGGGTTGTCGCCGAGAAGTATGGGGCACCGACATAGATGGCCGTCGGTCTCGGCCACTGATGCTCGCGGACGTATAACCCAAAGCTGTCTAACAGAGGTATCAAGCCGCCTAAGGAGCCTAAGGAGCCTAAGGATAAGACGCGCCGCGGATGAGAGGCCTTGTCTAGCAATCGCGAACTCTTGTAATCTTCATCGGCGGCCCAACAAAGGTTGCACTTGAGCCACCGGACCGATGTTTTATTGAAAGCCGAGGCGGAAGACTGACCGATATCGCCCTTATCGATCGGCGCAAAAGGACTCGGTCAATGGGTGGAGTTTAAGATTGACGCTACCGATGAGGCGGAAGCGCACGGGAGGGAACGTGCCAAACTTTCAATCGAAGCCGTTGAAGAGCGGTCATGCCCCGATCAACGGGATCAAGGTATATTACGAGGTGCATGGGCACAGAGACGGGCTTCCGCTCGTTCTGCTTCACGGTGGTGGGTCCACCATTGAGGTCACGTTCAGCAGAGTTCTGCCGGTTTTCGCCCGCAACCGCAGGGTCATCGCGGTCGAAGAGCAGGGGCATGGCCGGACGACCGATCGCGATGCGCCAGTCACATTCGAATCCTCTGCGGATGACATCGCGGCTCTCCTCGGCTACCTGACGATCGAGAAGGCGGACGTCTTTGGATTCAGTAACGGCGCCAGCGTCGCTCTCCACGTCGCTATGCGACATCCACAGCTCGTTCGAAAGTTGGTCTACGCTTCATCGATGACAAAGAGGGACGGCGCTCATCCGCAGCTCTGGGAATTCATGAAGCAGGCGGACTTCTCCAACATGCCGCAACCGCTCAAGGACGCATTCCTTAAGGTGAACCCGGACGTGAATCGGCTCAAAACCATGCATGACAAGGATGCCGCGCGGATGCAGAATTTCAAGGACATCCCGGAGGCATTGCTAAGGTCGGTGAGTGCACAGACGCTGATTGTTATTGGTGATCAAGACATCGTGAAAGTTGAGCATGCGGTAGAGCTGACTCGCCTGATTTCAGGCGCACGCCTGCTTATCTTGCCCGGTGGGCACGGTGACTATCTTGGCGAAGCCGTGATGACGCAGAGAGATACCCGCTACCCCGAGCTAACCGCGCAGCTGATCGAAGAGTTCCTCGACTCTAACTGATAACTGCGCACGTGGGTCCCAAGCCGCTTTACTTTATGGGTTCGCCTGAATAGCCTACTGTGCCCAACAAATCGCTCCAGCCAAAATGATATTGTAGGAGGTCTGACGAGGTAAGAAAAAACGCTCACCCAGTGGCCTGCTATACTAACCGAGGATTGAGGATTGCGCAGTTGTTCATGAGACAGCCAATAAAGCAATGGACTACCAACGGTACCAGGCCAGGCTACCGCACTCCAAAAGCTCCGCCATCCTCTTGATATCAGTTTAATATCCATGGGGCTTGTCTCGATTTCCTAAGAAAATCGAGGAGTTTTATGACATGCAATCTCTCCGATTATCAACCCTGATTCTATTCGCTCTCGGAAAGATTTCCGAATTCTGACCGCTCACCGATGTTTGGCTTCATTCGACAAGGAAACGAAACCGTGTTGGAACAAGTCGACCGCGAATTCGATTTGATTGGCAAAAAATGGAGCGCAGAAAGACATTTGAACCTTTGCGAGATAAAAACGTAATCAATTCAGCCGAGTTTTCGCAATACAACTGAGAAAAATATGTTCTGCCCTACATGCGGACACGCCGACCAAAAGCCTGAAACCTTCTACCGTCGATGCGGAAAAGGCGCGCTTACGGACCGTCTCGCCACTTGTAGTTGTGATTAACTACCGTTTGAACTTTTTAGAACCTGGACTGGAGAGTATTCCAATGAAAATGAATCAGATCATACCAATGCTGCCTGTGATGAGCATGATCGCGAGCATCGAGTTCTATCAGAAGTTGGGATTCAACGTCGAGCGAAAGAATGATGAATGGGGTTGGGCGATGCTCTGCTTTGACGAGTGTCGTTTGATGTTGGATCAATCGATCAATCTTCATCCAGATGCGCCTCGCCAATCCGTTCTATACCTATATCCCGAGAACATAGTGGAGTATCACCAGCAGGTGAGAAGGAACGGGGTAGATGTTCCCGACTTGGATGTCACCTTTTATGGGATGGCAGAGTTTCGCCTCGATGATCCAGACAGCAACCGATTGTGGATCGGACAAAACACACCTCCCGGAGCCGGTAACACCAGGAATTGAGGTGTGAAGAGAAGAACGAAAAATTCTGCATCACCTCTATCAGGTGCACGAGATGAACACCAAGTCGATTTATAAATCGCCTGCGGGCGAAAGAGCGATAATGGCCTGGTATGATGCTCTGTTGGCTCGTTGGCCAGTACCTTGCACAACGCTAGACGTAGCCTCACGCTTTGGCGCCACCTTTGTCATCGCCAGCGGAAACGAATCGGCCCAACCGCTGGTACTCATTCATGGCGCAGGCTCGAACTCCGCCATGTGGGCAGGCGATGTTGGCGAATACAGTTGTAACTACCGGGTGTATGCCGTTGACCTTCTCGGGGAACCCGGCAAAAGTGCGTCGATACGCCCGGACTGGAATAGTCCCGCCTATGCCGAATGGCTTGGCGATGTACTCGACGCCTTGAAAGTAGAAAGGGCCACCCTCATCGGCCTGTCGCAAGGTGGCTGGACAGCGCTCAAGTTCGCTACTTCCCAACCGGAGCGGGTAGACAAGCTTGTGCTTTTGAGTCCTGGCGGTAGGTCTCTAGAACATGCCTAACAAACGTTGCGCCGCAGACGCCGCCAGCCTCAGCAGCAACAGCGACGGCGCACAAGATCGCACGGTTGTATTACAGCCTGGTGAAAAACGGAAGAGAGTATCAGGAGCAAGGAACGCGTGCGTACGAAGAGCGAGAGCGGATCGTGGCTAATCTGGAGAAACGCGCGAAGACGCTCGGGTATGAGCTCGTCGCGAAAGCAGCATAAGAAACGCGGCGGCAGGAAATCGGAGGAAAGGTAGTGAGAAGGAAAGGGTCGTGGGAAAATTGCAGGAGGACGTGTACCTTGATCTGTAGAATCCAAAGGGCTGTTTCTTAAGAGCCGCCGGGCCTGAGTATATTGAAAACCGAGGATAAAACGGCGGCACTTCATACGCATTAACCACTAACGCAAGAAAGGCAGCATGGCAAAACTGGTTCACATTCAAACCTCACCACGAGGTAGTCGCTCGGCGTCGCAAGCGGTGGCGGCGCACTTCATCAAGTGCTACTGTGCGGCGCATCCCGGCGACGTCGTGGATACGCTCGATATCTGGCAGACCGATCTTCCTGAGATCAACGGCGCCACGCTTGACGCTGCATATGCCGTCAAGCACGACCAGCCGCATTCGCCGGAACAACTCCACGTCTGGCAGGCCATCGTGCGCATCGCCGACCACTTTAAGTCAGCCGACAAATATCTAGTCTCGCTGCCGATGTGGAATTTCAGCATCCCGTATAAACTGAAGCACTATATTGATCTGCTCGTGCACCGGGGGCTGACCTACAGCTTCACGCTGGAAGAAGGTTACAAGGGGCTCGTCACGGGCAAGCCGCTTACAATGGTCTGTGCACGCGGCGGCGCGTATGGCCCCGGTTCCGGTGCAGAAAGTTACGATCAGCAGAGCGTGTATTTGAAGAATATCTTTGGGTTCATCGGTTTCACCGACATCCGGGAGATTTTCGTCGAGGCGACGGAGGCGAGTCTCACCTCCAAGGATGAGGTCGTGGCAACTGCTAAACGTAAGGCGGCGGAGATGGCCTCGCATTTTTGATCCGACTTTCATGCGCTGCCGAAGCAAGGTAGAAATGACTCGAGAGAATGATTGAAGGGACAAATGTGGCACGGAGCGGGGGAGTTGCTTTAAAGTCGATGCCAAACGGCGGCCCGGTGAACTCCTGCGTAGATGACCATTCACAAATATCGAAAAAGACCGCGGCCCACACGCCATGAGGTGCATAGATGAGTGATACCGATTATCGAACTGAGCAGGAGATTAAAAAGTTAGCACACGAATGGCTCGACGCGGCTCGGCGGCGGGATCGGGCGACACTGGACCGCATTCTTGCCGACGACTTCACGATTTCAGGTTGGCAACCCGAGGGGCAGTTGGCTGACAAACTCTACTATATCGAGGACTGCCTAAAACCCGTGGATATTCAGGATGGGTCTTATCAATATGATCGGTGGCGGGTACGCCAGTACGGCGAGACTGCCGTGGTCAACTGCACTTTGGAGATACAAGCAATCGTTGAGGGCACGAAGTGGGGAGGAGAGGTGCTCATCACGGATGTATGGGTTCGCGAGAGGGGCCAGTGGCGGGTAGTGACGCGCCACACGAGTCCGATTGTGAGAGAGGAAAAGGGAGAAGACGAAGCCGCGCCCATCTGACGACCGCAGGCGTAGTAGTCGCCGCTACTCAATCCTAACCCGTCGTTGGACCGCAGCGCGCGATGAATGATTCGGGCAGCACCTCGTGGTAGCACGAGGTGCTCCCTGATGCTTGACGTCCTGATTGTCAGCTGGCGAAAGGAGCAAAGGGCATGATTAAACACTTCGACCACGTAACCATTGTGGTAAGAGATGTCGAGGCGGCCAAGCAGTTTTTCGGCCTGCTAGGGTTCAACGAAGACAAGTCTGTCGTTATCGCGGGCCCACAGTTCTCGGCCTACATGGGCGTGGACGGCATCGAAGCCGAACATGTCACGCTTGTCCTCGCCAACTGCTCGCCGCGAACGGAGGTGCAGTTACTGAAGTACCGTCACCCGGATACTCTCCCCGACCCGGCAATTCGCAACCTCACGAAACTGGGGTTCAACCATGTCTGCTTCGCCGTGGATGACCTGGAGGCCGAAGTGGCAAGGCTGAAAGCCATGGGCGTCCAACTCCGGAACGAGATCATGGTATTCCATAACCGAAAGCTAGTCTTTTTATCCGGACCGGAGGGTATCACCGTGGAACTGGCTGAATGGGATCGAAGCCGCGGGTAGCGCCGAACCAACTGCTTACCAGGCACATTACGAAACGGCGGGGAAAAAGGATAGCCATAATAATTGATCGCGATCCTTTGCGTCACCCGGAAATAACAGTTCAGTTCCGAGCTAGCATCCACGACGGAGGATAATCCATGGAAGCGAACCAAGTGCGTGAAATTATCGAGAAGTGGGCTGAGGGAGTTAGGGCGCGAGACATCGATGCTGTCCTGAGTCACCACTCATCGGACCTACTCATGTATGATGTTGTGGGACCCACCCGCTTGCAGGGACTGGACGCGTATCGCCGAACCTGGCTCGAGCAGTTCTTCCCTTGGCATGGTGGGATAGGCCGTTTTGAGGTAGTCGATCTAAAGGTGTCGGCAGGGGCTGATGTTGCCTTTGCCACGGCGATACTTGAATGCGCGGGAACTGAGAACGGAAAGCAGGTCGCATTCACGTTGAGACTGACGATCGGTATGGAGAAGCGCGATGGGGAGTGGATGGTCGTTCACGAGCACCACTCGCAGCCCTTGGACTTCGACGCTGCCCGCATCTGAGCGGGGTCTGAGAGCGCTGGCCGTAAGGTGAGCAAGGTGAATCCGTCCTATACGTCGCAAGATTGCTCGAAATGTGGGGCCAGGGGGGGGCACTCGCTTCGGGGGATGGTTCCCGATGGGGAATCGTGAGAACCAAGAATCCGCCACTATAACGCCCAAAGCGGCGTTATAGTGGAGGGAGTGTCAAACAATCCAATATTTTCACCGGGCTGCCGGTAGGCCAACAGCGTTCTGCAGACAAGGAGTGCGCTCGATGTTCGATTACGATGGCCGGATTTTTCGCTCGATATCGAATTCAGATGGAGGCGATGTCAGCGGAGAGACGAATTTCCACTATCATCAGCGAGGCGATCTCGTCTGGGCGATCTACAATGGCGGATATGTATTATTCGGCACGCTCTTAGCCAGGGTCGACGCCTTCGGAAACCTGGACATGCGCTACCAGCACATATCGGTTGACGGCACTTTCAAGTCGGGTCTTTGTCAATCCCGACCGGAGAGGTTACCCGATGGTCGTCTTCGGCTTCATGAGCGCTGGCAGTGGAGCGACGGCGCCGAAGGCGAAGGTACCTCCATTATCGAAGAGATACCAAAGGATGACTTACATAATGAATATTTTGACGTATAGCTATTATTCCTTCAACCTTCCTGACATCCGTTTCATCTGAACGCGCCCAACATATGGTTTGTTTACCAGGAATTCACATGGCAAACCCCAGCCAAAAAGCTGCGTCTAACACTTATTTCGCGGAGTGCGGGTGCGCCATATCGGCGGACAAGTGTAGACCTTGTTTTTATAGCCGAGATCACGCGAGGGCCTGTGGGACTCTGACGTGCCGGGCGAAATCAATTTGCAGACAGGAGTCGTATCATGGTTCAAGATTCAGGATGTGAACCATCCATTCTGAATTTCTGTTATTGATGTTTGCCAATGAAGTCGTGCATGAAAATACGATAAGCATAAGGACGAAGTAGGAATTCCGCGCTATGCAAATGTATAAAGCGACCGGAGAAGGCCGAGGAAAACCCGTTATGAAAGAAAAATCATTGATGATACTGATTGCCGGGCCATACCGATCAGGTACTGATGATGATCCGGCAAAGATGGCTGCAAACGTGAGGGCAATGGAATCATTCGCATTACCTATTTATCGGGCAGGACATCTCCCTGTCTTGGGTGAGTGGTTTGCTCTGCCATTGGTCGAGATGGCTGGCTCAAAGGAGGTGGGAGACGCACCATTCAACGAAATCTTTCACCCTATTTCTGAGCGACTCCTTGATAAGTGTGACGCTGTACTGCGAATCGGCGGGGCGTCAAATGGAGCCGACGTCATGGTTGAAGTCGCACAAAAGAGAGGGTTGCTGGTGTTTTACTCAATTGAAGATATAGTGTCATATAAATCATCCAAGAAGACGGGGAAGACGAGTAGAAGCATCAGTCCGGGGCAAGACAAAAAGCGTCGCATAATATAAGCGACCTTGCTTCTGCATTTTTAAACTGCCAGCGTATTAGTAGTAAATTATGGCCAGAGCACCGTTTCAGATCCTTGTCTATCCATATCGTCAAATCAGCAACGGTGAATACAGGTATGTTTTGTTGAAACGGTCGGATGTGGGTTGGTGGCAAGGCATCGCTGGCGGCGGTGAAGATGGAGAGATTCCACTCGATGCTGCCAGGAGAGAGGTGAGGGAAGAAGCGGGGATAGCGAGTGAGTCACATTTCTTAACATTGGATACCATAGTTTGGGTTCGTGTGACAGAATTCAGAGACAGCTATCTCTGGGGCGAGGACGTCTATGTAATCCCGCAGTATTGCTTTGGGGTGTTAGTGAGTGATGAGAAAATAACACTGTCTGGAGAGCACAGTGATTATAGATGGCTCAATTATGATGAGGCAGACAAGCTCACGAGATACGATGAGAACAAAACAGCGTTGTGGGAGTTAAATCAAAGATTGAAGGGCAAAGGCCCAAGAGTCTGATGAGTAATTGGCAGCCTATGCGCAAAGCCGCCGATGGAACAATGGATAAGTCGGATGAGCATCTGTTGCTCAAGGGTTGAGTATAAGGATAAATATAGAAATATAAATCTTGCATAATGAACATGGATTGTTAAGCACCAGTTTGTCGGGAGGTACGTTTGAATATAATTGAGACAGAAAGGTTAATACTACGAGAACTCACGACAGAGGATGCATCATTCATATTTGAACTTTTGAATGATCCTTCATTCATACGATACATAGGGGATAAAGGTGTGAAATGTGTTGAGGATGCGCATCAGTACATATTGACTGGGCCGGTCGAGAGTTATCATCAGAATGGGTATGGCTTGTATTTAGTGATATTGAAATCTATAGAAAAATCGATCGGATTATGCGGGTTAGTTAAAAGACCCACTCTACCGGATGCGGATATTGGATTTGCCTTTCTTCCGACATATCGGTCAAAGGGTTATGCATACGAGGCGGCGGCTGCCGTCCTGTCTTATGGGCAAGGGGTTTTAGGATTGAAGCGAGTGCTTGGAATTACGTTACCGGAAAATAACAGTTCGATAAAGGTGCTAAGAAAAATTGGGCTGAGATATGACCGGATGGTGAGATTGAAAGATGAAGAGAAAGATCTAATGCTATTTACGACTGAAGCCTAAGAGGTATGGGTACTTTAATTTGAGCGAGTCTGTGACGATTCATCAGATCATCCATACATCAATCTTTGGACGTACGATCGGATCCGCCATCTCAGTATCTGTATATTCATCTCATCACAGCTAAAGCTCCGACGGAGCTTTGAACCTATGAAGAAGTCAGCACCTATATCAAGTCCTGATGCTTACGTCGCCACTCTTTCCGGGTGGCAACGTGTTATGGTGGAAAAACTGCGCGCGGCTGTTCTTGCCACCGCCGATCTCGACGAAGTCATCAAGTGGGGTAATTTGGTCTACCTCTCAAACGGCCCCGTACTACTCATCCGAGCTGAAGAGAATCGGGTCCTGTTCGGCTTTTGGCGAGGAAAACTCCTGCGCGAGATCGAACAGCGCCTGAAGCCCGGAGGGAAATACGAGATGGCCACAATCGAATTGCGCGAGAACCAAGAAATCACGCGAACGGTGGTGCGTCGCCTCGTCAAAGCGGCAGTCGAGCTGAATAGGACCCTCGGCGATCCCACGAAAATCTAACGAACATAAGGAGGGCAATAGTGGCGTTGTCGGTGATCATCATCCTTTATATATCCATCGGGGTGGTGTCTGCGATCGGATCGATCGCCATCTCCAAGAAGATGTTTTCTGCAAAGGCTGAGCAGATGTTCTTCGGTATATTCCTCGTTCTGATCGCTGTTATTTATCTGGCGTTCACCGCTTATTTTGGTTCTGGCAATGCCTGGCGGATTGAAGGGGTGGCCGTGATAATTTTCGCGGTACTTGGCATTCTCGGTATGCGGATACCTGTTATTCTCCTGCTCGGCTATGCATTGCACGGCGTTTGGGACCTGCTCCACGAACTGCAGGTACACGCAGGAGTTGAGATCGATGCCACCGGAACATTATCGGATATCCCACTGGCTTATGGATTCTTCTGCGCCACCTACGACTGGTGCATGGCAGCGTACTTTTATACCCGGCGTGATTCGTGGAATGCCGCTTGGAGAGCACCGGCAAGATGAGCGGCGCTCCCGTCTGTTTCACGCTGCCGAACAACTTTGTAAGTAAACTGGGAGTGTGCGGCGAAGATGTGGTGATGCTAGCGGGTACCGGGAAAGGAAGGTTAGATGACAGGCGACGTAAATAGTCGGAGTGTCGATCCGATCGCTTTGCGTGGTCGTATCGCGGTTGTTGCCGGGGCGACTCGAGGAGCCGGTCGTGGTATCGCAGCCGCCCTGGGAGAGGCTGGCGCCACGGTCATCTGTTGTGGTCGCAGCAGCCGCAATCGCTCTCTGCCATCCGACTATGACCGTTCCGAGACAATAGAAGAAACAGCTGAACTCGTTTCATTATTGGGCGGTCATGGCATTCCGGAGGTTGTCGACCATCTCGATGCCGACCAGGTCAAGCGTCTGGCGGAGCAAATCGGAGATTCGTATGGTCACATCGATATTTTGGTGAACGACATTTGGGGCGCAGAGAAGCTCAAAGGTGGACCGCCCGACTGGAACAAGCCAATCTGGCAGATCGATCTCCAGAAAGGGCTCCGGATTCTTCGCCTCGCGGTCGATACACACTTGATAACCTCCCACTATCTCTTGCCTCTTCTGATAGCACGCCCTGGAGGCCTCCTGATCGAGGTAACCGACGGAACATCTGACTACAACGCGTCGCGATACCGGATCTCGGCGTTCTACGACCTGGCTAAGGTTGCCGTGAATCGGCTGGCGTTCTCTCAAGGGCACGAACTCGCGCCTTACCATGCGACGGCGGTGGCAATAACCCCGGGATGGCTTCGGTCGGAGATGATGCTCGAGGCCTACAAAGTCACCGAGGAAAACTGGCGCTCCGCCACAGCTCCGCCCGGGTTCGCGGTATCCGAATCGCCTCGTTACGTGGGACGCGCCGTTGTGGCGCTCGCAATGGACCCTGGTCGAGAACGATGGAATCAGCGGTCCGTGACATCGGCGGAACTCGCGTCCGAGTACGGCTTCACAGACGTTGATGGTTCTCGCCCTGACGTGTGGCGATACATGCAAACCGTCGAGAATGGCGATCAAAACGCCAACCCGAACGACTATCGCTAGCACCGAATCGGTCATTGCGATCCGGCGTGCAACAGTGTTTGCGCGGCAATTCGCTTTTTGGCCAATCTGGTGCCCCTCTCAGTGCGAACATGAATTTTGTGACATGAACTTTGTCATAGGATTAGTGAAGGGGGGTATGGAATGATCATTGTATCGGGTCGCATCTACGTTTCGAGGCCTCGGCCCGGGACCGGAACTGACTGGATTCATCGAGCGAGCAGAGGGAAGCCGGCATCAAATCTCTTCGACCGGGCCGCCGTGAAGAGAGAGCCCAGGCATGCTGTCCAAGGGCCAAATGACAGCATCTGCCGCTGAAACGAGACGTTGGGCGACTATTTTAATCCGGTGACGATAGACCGGCTTTACCGGCTTTCTAAATGAAACAAATTGAGCTAAATAAGTTGAGGACCGTGCAAATTAAAGTTGATTGTTATCAGTAGTTTCTGGTTGGCTCCGGAGGAGCCCGATGTTTATAGCTTAGATGATAATGTTCATCGCAAGCTCCAGAGGAGCGACACTGAACGCCTATATACCGCTCCTCCGGAGCTTGCGAGGTTTGGATGATCGAGTGCTATAAATATTCCGCGCCGCTGGCGCTCGGGACCAAAAACATTGATTCCAATGATCTTTTATTTGCACAGTCCTCAAATAAGTTGCTGATCGCGGGCTGAGGAAATCTACCAAATGTATAAATGAAATTTTCCGGGTTTGTCTTCGGTGGTGGAATATCCGGGCGGTGACGTAGGATAACCTTGCGGCGTCGCACGTTCCGGTCGTTGCACCAAATCCTCTTTTTTCCCGGTCAACTAAGGGAGTGAATGATGGAAGAATTCAGAGATAAGGTTGCTGTTATCACAGGCGCTGCTAGCGGCATTGGTCGTGGATTGGCAGAGCGATGTGCTCAAGAAGGGATGAAAGTCGTTCTCGCCGACATCGACGAAACGGGTTTGGCCCAAACAGAGCGGGAGTTGAGAGAGGCGAAGGCCGATGTTTTAGCCGTGCGGACAGATGTTTCCAAATTCAATGACGTTGATGCATTAGCGCAAAGAACGCTCGATACTTTTGGTGCCGTGCATCTGTTATTCAATAACGCGGGTGTCGGCGCCGGGGCGACTGTCTGGGAAAGCACTCTGGCGGATTGGCAATGGGTGATGGGCGTCAATTTATGGGGCGTGATTCATGGCATACGGACGTTTGTGCCACTGATGCTGAAGCAAGCGGACGAATGCCACATCGTCAACACCGCTTCGATAGTGGGATTGGTTTCTGGACCTGGTCTCGGAGTATATAAAGTTACCAAGCAGGGAGTAGTTTCGCTGTCGGAAACGCTCTACTGCGAGTTGGCAGCGATCGGTGCGAAAATCAGAGTTTCCGTTTTATGCCCAGCGGGTGTGAACACCCGAATTATGGATTCCGAACGTAATCGTCCCGTAGAACTACAAAACGCTGCGGCGGAAGTGTTGCTTAATCCAATATTCGTGCAGAACGAAGCGATGCTTCGTCATCTCGTCGAAACCGGTTTGTCCCCGCTGCAAGTCGCCGACGCCGTATTCGATGCTATTCGGGAAGAGCGGTTTTACATCTTGACGCACGAGGATTGGAAGCCGATGGTGCAGAAACGTATGAATGATATTCTACAAGAAAAAAACCCTTTCTAGTCCAATGTAATCTAATACTATTTAAACTTGGAGGCATATGTCATTAACGATCATATACGACGATCGTTCGTTGTCAGTCGCAAGCGCTAAATCAGAGGGTAACAACCTATGGCTCTCACTCGATGATTTACGAGCTACGACGGGTTGGGAACTCAAACCTCAGGGAATATGCAAAGGTGAGGTCTGCGTGCCGATACCAGCCGGACGCGAAAAAGATTTTGTCAGGGCAGATGGCAAACAGTTCAATCTTTCCGCGCTCGCCCGGCAGCTCAATCAACCCTCTGTCCACGATGACGTCCACGCAGTGTGGTATTTCGGCGAGGCGGTAAATTCAAAAGATAATTCCTGGCAGTCCCTGCAAGCGCCTGATTTTACGCTCCCCGATCTCGATGGCCGATTGCATTCACTCTCAGAATATCGCGGCAAGAAGATTCTTCTGGTTTCGTGGGCTTCCTGGTGAGGTTGTCGTTTCGACCTGCCAGTGTGGCAGGGACTCTATGAAGAATTAAAAGACAGAAATTTTCTCATCATCTCCGTAGCCTTCGATACTGGCGGCGTTGCCGCTGTAAAAAACTGGATCCGCCCGTCGACGCCAGCCATGATTCCTAAGGAACTGATCGATATTATGGGCTGGGAAGAAACGCTGAGCAGCAGATCGGCAATTCCTGCATATCCTTGCCTGATCGATGAGAAACACATAGTTGCTGAACGATTCAACATGTTGAATGTGCCAACCGCGGTGTGGATCGACGAATCCGGTCGGATCGTCCGCCCCGCGGAACCAGCCGGTGCGACTGATGGATTCCGTTCGATGGACCGGACTACGTACAAGATGCCAAAGGAGATAGCAGTCGCCGGCAAACAAATGCGCAGACGATATATCGATGCGATTCGTAATTGGGTCGAGAAAGGCGATGCCAGCATATACGCTCTCCCGCCCGACGAAGTCCAACGACGTATGCGCGGCAAGACGGAGAACGAATCCCTGGCGGCAGCCAATTTCCGTCTGGGCCAATACCTGTATGAGCATGGCCAGCACCAAGATGCGCAAAAATACTTTGCTGAAGCAAAACGATTACATCCGGAAAATTGGAGTTACAAACGGCAGAGCTGGGAGTTAGAAGCGCTGGGGAAAGCCTCCGGCCCAGAATTCTGGGCGGAGGTGGATGCGTTGGGAGAAAAACCGTACTACCCGCCGGTTAATTTGTAACCGCTCGAAAATTGTTCGCGTGTGTCGCCGCGAAAGGGATGAACGCACCTCATTGTTGCCATCATCCCATTCTGCGGCAATCATCTGGATAATCGCGAGACCTCAAAACGAGCACTCTTATGCGATTAAACGTGATCAAGATTTATTATGCATAATTTATTATGCGTAAATTATTATGCGTTATATTGCTGAACAAAGGCCGTAATCGAGCTAATGAAAGCAATCAAATCATGCCCGCAGTTTTTCGTCCAAAACAGCAGGTTACAGCGCGAATTGTTAGTGTGAGATCGTCTCATAGGTAGTGCTCGCGCAAAATCTTCCTAGTGGATCGTGTAAGAATTGCCCGGAGGTATCCGATGGAGTTTGCGCTCGGAAGGCGCGAAAGCGGCTGAAAGGCTCGATTTTACTGGGTGTTGGCGTTTTGTTCCGCCGTTGAAATCGGTGGCGCCAATTTTGCAATAGAAGGTGTGGGGCAACGAGATACCAGTTGGTTAACTCTGTTGTACGGTGTCAGGCGGCAGCTGAGTTGGGAAGGCAGCCGCCAAATTTCAAGCGCTTGCGGTTATTCTATGGCTGCAAGCGCTTTTTCTTTGGTATCGAGCTATTCAGATTGGGCTTGCCGTGGCCAGAGGTTCAGTTAGAATTCGAACAAGTTGAATTCGAGCAAACGATGGGACGTCCAAGAGGAACGCGTTTATCCTCTTGTCGATGATCCGGAGTTCCACTTGGTGAGAGCTGAATAGCAAAAACGTTGATTATTGATGCGTGCGCTTCTTTACGACAATTTTGGCGCCCTGCCGAGGGTCGCGAATGTTCCAGAGCCAGTCGTCCCGCGGGACGGTGTGGTAGTCCAGGTGAAAGCCGCAGGCCTGTGCAGGAGTGACTGGCATGGGTGGCGGGGACATGACGCGGATATTAAGACTCTTCCTCATATTCCCGGCCATGAATTCGCCGGAGTGATCATGGCGATCGGTCCCGAGGTACGACGATGGAGTACAGGTGCGAGAGTTACTACTCCATTCGTGCTCGGTTGCGGAACCTGTATTTACTGTCGGGCGGGTGACCAGCAGGTATGCGAAAAACAGTTTCAACCGGGGTTCACCGGACCCGGCTCGTTCGCCGAATACGTCGCCTTACCATACGCCGACGTCAACCTCGTGCGTCTTCCCGACGAGATGGAATTCGTCAACGCCGCAATGCTCGGATGCCGCTTTGTCACGGCGTTTCGCGGCATCTCGAAGCAGGCGCGTCTGCGAGCCGGCGAGTGGGTCGCGGTGTTTGGCTGTGGCGGTGTCGGCCTTTCGGCGGTGATGATTGCGCGCGCCCTCGACGCGAATGTCATCGGTGTCGACATAGCGGATGAGAAGCTCGATCTCGCCCGCGAGGCAGGAGCCGAGTACACGTTTAATGCGGCCGGTATACATAATGTCCCGCAAGCCATCCACGAGCTCACGGATGGTGGCGTTCACGTTTCCGTCGACGCGCTCGGTAGCGCAATTACCTGTCGCAATTCGATCCTCTCGCTCCGGCGGCGCGGCCGGCACGTACAGATCGGATTGCTTCTCGGAGATCAAACCGACCCTGCGCTCCCGATGGGAAAGGTGATTGCGCACGAACTGGAGATATTTGGCAGCCATGGTATGCAGGCACATGCCTATCCGGAGATACTCGACCTGATCGACGCGGGGAAATTGCCGCTCGATAAATTGATTGGCCGGCGCATCTCCCTGGATGACGCAGGGGCTGCCCTCGCAGCTCTCACTTCTTCCAATGGCGGAGGTGTTACAGTGATCGATCGCTTCACCGTCTGATCGGCGGCATATCTTTCTTTATTTGGAACTGTTCCGACCGACCTGCCTACATATGGTCTCGGTTCCGCGTCATTCGCAAAACCCCGGCTCGGGCTCATCCTTCAAATCAGAAAGCAGCGCCTCCATGTGTTGCCGCGCCTTCCACGCTCCCGTGCGATTGGCTACCTCGATGCCTTCCATCCACACGCGACGAGCTTCGGCATGCCCTTCCTGTTTGATCAGCGCGGCGCCGAGCAGTTGATATGCAGAAGTGTATTCGGGTTTGATGCGGATGACGTTGCGGAACGCCTCAATGGCCGCAGGCCAGTTCTCCATCTTCATGTATTCGTTCGCCAGCCCATACCATATCATTTCGTTGTCAGGCTGATCGTTCAGCATCGTTGTGAATGCGTCTATTCGCGATTGTGCCATTCCCTATCTCTCCGTAGATTCTTAAAATCTCCTGTAAGGGAAAAGAATATCGTTATGAACGCTGGCGTCAAGCGCATTCCGTTCTGGTGTGGGAGCCACACCTGGGACACACCTTACAGACCTCGATCACGGCTCCCCTTTTCTTCATTCTCCACTCACGCTTTAACCTGACTGATATTCGTCCCGAAGCTGCGCCGCTGGCGGGCGATGCGCCTGAGCTAGTTCTGGATTATGATATCGGAGCAGACAGATTCATGTACCATTTCCCGAGAGTCAAGCGACGCGCTCGATGCGGAGATAAAATGAAACTTATAATTCGCCCGCTAACGCCAGCCTTCTGGACTGCATTCGAGGACCTTTTCAGAGACAGTGATGTATGCAATCGGTGTTGGTGTATGTACTGGAGGATCGGAGCTGCATTTCGAAAGAAGCCGGGTGAGACTAACAAGGCGGCGTTTCAAGAGATTGTCAAGAACGGTCCCCCTCCGGGCCTGCTCGCCTTTGATTCAGATGCGGCGGTTGGCTGGTGTCAGCTCACTCCGCGCGATCAGGTGCCTGAACTTGATCGAGCCTGGCGCCTCAAACGCGTGGATGACTTGCCGGTGTGGTCGATCTCCTGCTTCTATGTGCGAAAAGGTTATCGAAAGCGAGGCATCACATCCTTACTGATCGCCGCAGCTTTGAAGGCAGCGAAGAAAGCCGGGGCCCCCGCGCTCGAAGCTTATCCGCTCGATAGAAACCTGTCGCCCAGCTCGACATCCACGGGGTTAGTTTCGACGTTTGAGCGAGCCGGATTCAAGACGGTTGCCTGCCGTGTACCACCTCGCCCGATAATGCGGCACGATTTGAAGATCATTGACTGACTGGTCGTTCGGTTGAGCGGCAAAACCCGATCCGCGGTTCCACCGACTTTACCTCTGCTGCTAGAGGCCGGGAAAAAAGGTATTACACCGTCAAGTAGCGTCTTGCATTTTCTTAATTGCGATTTGATCAGTAACGCGAATGACCGCTGCCCCGCTGCCCCGCCACGTAGGGAACAATCTGATGATCATTGAAAGTCTCGGTAACCGAATCGCGGATGGTCGCGTCTGAAGGAGAGTAGCCAGGTTGTTTCCCGGAATCCAGGTGGCCAGGGAGTCCCGCCGGCACACCGGATTAGTTGTCATAGTTTCCAAACTTCCAATATAGAGAGAACCCATGAAAAATATCTTTTTCCTCCTGCTATTGTCGCTGCCCATAGCGGCACAACCACCACAGTCCCGGCAATCCCAGACACCACCGGCACAAACACAACAGCAAGCTCCCAGGCCACCAGCACAGCAGACCCAAGGCCGCCAACGTAACACCGACGCGGCCATGCCGCAGAGTCTAAGTGGCGGGGCAGTCGCGGAGAATATCGATGAAACGCCGGCCATCACGCGTCACGAGATCAACATCAATGGCAAAACGTTGAAGTACACAGCGACCGTCGCACAAATGCCGATCAAGGCTGCGACTGGAGAGACGGAGGCGCACATCTTCTATATGGCTTATACGCTGGACGGGGTTACCGATCCGGCCAGCAGGCCGCTGACATTTGCCTTTAACGGGGGGCCCGGCTCAGCTTCGATCTGGGTGCATATGGGAGCAATGGGACCGCGCAAGGCGAAGCTGCTGGACAACGGAGATATGCCGCCCCCGCCTTTCAAATTGGTGGACAACGAAAGCACATGGCTGGATCAGACCGACCTGGTCTTTATCGACCCGGTCGGCACCGGTTATAGCCGCGCGAAGACAGCGGATATCGCGCGCCGCTTCAACGGGGTTCAGGGCGATCTGCAATCAGTGGGCGAGTTCATTCGGATGTACGTGCACCGCAACAATCGCTGGACATCGCCGCTCTGCATCGCGGGCGAAAGCTATGGCACATTCCGGGCCGCTGGCCTCGCCGGCTTTCTGATTGACCAGGGCATTGCGGTCAATGGCATCGTTTTGATCTCGACCGTCCTCAACTTCGCCACCATCCGCCCCGGACTGCAAAACAGTCTGGCGTACGCGCTTCACCTGCCCACCTACACAGCCGACGCCTGGTATCACAAGAAGCTGCCGGCGGATTTGCAGAAGGATTTAAAAGCCACGCTGAAGGAGGCGGAACAGTGGGCAATGACCGGCTACATAGAAGCCCTCGATAAGGGCGACCTGCTCACACCAGGTGAACGCAAATCGGTGATCGAGAAGCTCGCGCGTTATACCGGTCTGGAGCCGCGCTACATAGACAATAGCGAGTTGCGATTTGACGTGGCCCATTTCACACGTGAGTTATTGCGCGACCGCCGGATGACTATCGGGCGGCTCGATGGTCGTCTCACAGGCCCGTCGCCGCTGAACGCGGGCGAGACGGCGGAGTTCGATCCATCCGGGACGCTGCCGCGACCGCCTTATCAAGCCGCGTTCTTAAATTACATACAAAATGAGCTGGGTTACAAAACCGATATGGTCTATAACGTATCGGGGGGAGTTATGCCCTGGGATTGGAACATCCAGAACGGTTATGCGGACACCAGCAACCTGTTGCGCAATGCGTTCGCCAAAAATCCGCATATGAAGGTGCTCGTCTGCCAGGGCTACTATGACCTGGCGACGCCCTACTTCGCCGCTAAGTACACGATGAACCACCTGGGCATTCATCCTGATATGCATAAGAACATCACCTGGGAGTTCTACCAGTCAGGCCACATGATGTATATAGATAAAGAATCGGCTATCAAGTTGAAACGGGACATCACCGAATTCATCAACAAGACCGTTCCACAGCCGTAGAGTATCGCCCGTTTATGTCATACATCCGAAAAAAAGCTAATGCAGGCTTGAAACGAGGTGACTCTTTACTGTTTCACGTACATTCAAGGAACAGGATACGATGGCTTTTGCGGAAATCAGTAGGCATCGGGAATGAATTTTCGGTTCAAGAAGCCGGTATATTTTGGTGACACAATAGAATGTTGTTTTACCGTCACTGAGATTGATGACCGTAATAGAGCCAAAGCTGAGGCGGTATTCAAAAACCAGCAAGATGAGGTTGTCATAGAGGTGCATTTAACTGGTGTTCTCCCGGACTTCTCAGAAAAGCGTGTCATGGAGGTCATGGTGGCGGAAGGATATCCGACCAATAAATGTCGGTAAAATCCGTCAAAAACGGATTTAGTAGAGTCCACTACCACATACTATCAAAGCGTGAAGATGGGCCGTTTTCTTCATTTTATGAAAACGATCCCTGGGAAGACTTTGGTGGTGCTATTTTTGCAGGATTATCTTCAATGAAAAAACTGATTCTGTTTTTCGTTTTTGTGACAGCACTCCCGCTCAGTTTTCATGCATCAGCGAGCGGGCAAAACTCTGATCTCCAGCGATGGGAGAGACAGGCCCGTAACATCACGATCACCCGTGACGATTGGGGGATTGCGCATATCGATGGCAACACGGATGCAGATGCGGTATTCGGCGCTATCTACGCCCAGGCCGAGGACGATTTTAACCGGATTGAGACGAACTACCTCAACTCGATGGGACGGCTCGCAGAGGCTGAAGGCGAGTCCGCGGTATGGCGAGATTTGCGCATGAAGCTTTTCATCAGATCCTGCTATATTGAAATCGCAGTACAAGGTGAGCCCCTTGTGGTTGAAGACGCTGATGAACGCCTGGGCGGACGGTCTAAATTTTTATCTGGCGAAACATCCCCAGGTAAAACCTAGGGTGATCAAGCGCTTCGAACCCTGGATGGCGCTCTCTTTCTCAGAAGGCAGCATCGGCGGCGACATCGAAACTATAAAGCTGGAATGGTTGCAGGCTTTCTACGGGAACATCCCGGTTGAAGTCAAAGGCAATGACGATAACGGACTTTTCGCTGACCCTGAGCCGAGCGGATCGAACGGCATTGCCATCTCGCCGTCGCATACGGTTGCGCGTCGCGCGCTGTTTCTGATCAACCCGCACACATCTTTCTTCTTTAGGTCAGAATTGCAGATGACGAGTCGTGAAGGGTTGAACGCCTACGGGGCGGTAACGTGGGGACAGTTCTTCATCTACCAGGGATTCAACGAGCGATGCGGTTGGATGCACACATCCAGTGCAGTTGATGCCATAGATATGTATCTCGAAACAGTTGTCAAGAAGGGCGATCGCTACTATTACGAGCATGGTAAGGAAGAACGGCCGGTCACTACATCGGTTATCAAGATACCGTACAAAACTGACAAGGGGATGGCCGAGAAAACATTCACCGTCTATCGCACCCATCACGGCCCGATCATCAATTCAAGTGAAGGCAAATGGATCAGTATTAGCCTGATGCAGGAGCCGGTTAAAGCGCTGACGCAGTCCTACCAGCGTACCAAGTCGAAGAATTATGCCGAGTTCAAGAAGACGATGGAACTGCACACCAACTCGTCGAATAACACGATATACGCGGATGCTGACGGAAACATCGCTTATTTCCATGGGAACTTTATTCCGAAGCGCGATCCCAAATTCGACTGGACCAGGCCGGTGGATGGGAGCGATCCGGCAACCGACTGGCACGGCCTGCTGTCGGTCGACGAGACGCCGAAACTGCTGAATCCGGCGAGCGGCTGGCTTTACAATGCCAACGATTCGCCGTGGTCGGCGGCCGGTTCGAGCAGCCAGAAGAAAGCCGACTATCCGGTATATGTCGATTCAGGCGTAGAGTCTGCACGAGGGTTGCACGCAGTCAGAGTTCTGCAAGGGAAAAAAGATTTCACGCTCGACTCGTTGATTGCGGCGGCTTACGACAGCTATCTTCCATGGTTCGAAAAGCCGATCCCCGCATTGGTCAAGGCGTGGGACCGGGCGTCTGCTTCCGACCCTCTAAAGGCGAAAACGTCGGAACAAATCGCGCTGCTGCGCGCGTGGGACCTGCGGTGGTCGGTGACTTCGGTTCCAACATCTCTCGCTGTGTTCTGGGGAGACGACATTCAACGGAAAGTGAAACGTACGGGCTTGTCCGCCGCGGAATATATCGCAAACGAAGCCACGGCGGAACAGTTACTAGAGTCGCTATCAACAGCATCCGATAAACTCGCGGCCGACTTTGGAACGTGGAAGACGCCCTGGGGGGATATCAATCGCTTTCAGCGTCTTACCGACGACATCGTTCATCCGTTCACCGACGACAGCCCCAGCATTTCGGTGGGCTTTACGTCCGCGATATGGGGATCATTGGCTTCGTTCGGCGCCCGGCCTTACAAGGGATCGAAGAAGATTTATGGCACCAGCGGCAACAGCTTTGTGGCCGTCGTCGAATTCGGTAAGACTGTGCGGGCAAAAGCAGTGACCGCAGGCGGACAGAGCGGTAATCCGTCGTCCCCTCACTTCAATGACCAGGCGAAACGGTACAGCACAGGTGATCTAAGGGATGTGTATTTCTACCGCTCGCAGCTTAAAGGCCATACTGAGCGGGTATATCGCCCGGGCAACTAAATGATGATTACCGCACTCGATCGCTCTGGCAATGGTTAACTGAAGAGTGCAAATAATAGGTTACTGAATCGACATTATCGGTCCTGAGCGCCAGCGGGGCGTCCTTTTCATATTATTATATAGAACTCGTTCTCCTAAATCTCGCTAGCTCCTATAAGGAGCGACAGATGAATACCTATATCGAAAAAGCTCGCTGAATCAGTTCCCGGCATCATTGGAGATTTTTGCTTTTGTCTTTTTGTTTCTTTATGGTTAGTCTCTTCATGGGGGTTTTAGGTAGAAATATCAATACGAATGAAACAATCAGGCCAATAAAAACGGAAATCAACACAACCAACTGCTGTCTACTCATACTAACCTCCATTTCATACTTACCATCATCAACTGTATTTGGCGCATGCAGGCGACGGATTATATGCTGGGAAACAACGATTTTTCATCGTATGCCGCGCTGCGTTTGCACGCTACTCATTGGATCCGGAACGGAATGACGCCACCTTGTTCGATAAAGTCATAAACAGTATTGTGATAGGCAAGCTGTAACCTCCCCGCTTGATTGGCTCGCCGATCGAGTTCAATGTGGCGGCTAGCCGCTTAAAATCATCGATCGTTTTGTATTGAGGCGCCGCGGTGCTGCAAGGACACAATAACCCTGTGAGTCTATGTGAGTCTAAATGATTGTATTTAGTGAAGCATCACTTGAAAGGCCAACATCCCCGAGCGCTCAGGATAATGTTGACATGACCGATGCCGCCAGGCTTGCCGGTTGCAGCGTCTATTATATCCCTAAAGATTTTTCTGTCTGTGAAACTGCTGAGAACGCACTCTGGCATATACCTGAACAGCCCTCCGAGGCCATTGCCATCTGGATAGGCTTTATCCCTGCCTTAGACCGATATACTGCGATATATGATGAGGCTCTCCGAAAGAAGATACGATTGATTAATTCACCCGAGCAACATCGCACGGCTCAGGAGTTTGATCTTGCTTATCCATTGCTGCAGGGATTGACGCCTGAGAGCGTCGTTCTAACCAGTCCCGATGAGACTATGAATGCAGTCGAGCTCCTTGGTTTGCCGTTGTTCGTCAGGGGAGCCGTTCGCTCCAGAAAGGCCGCCGGGTGGAATGCATGCGTTGCAACTACATCCGAGGAGCTGAATCAACTTGTGCGCCAGTTTTTCGAGCTCGAGTATCGATCCAGAGGACGCGTGATAGCGCGCAAGCTAGTAAAACTGAGACACAACCGTTATTCGGAGGAGGGATTCCCTCTGGGACGAGAATACAGGGTGTTCGTTTTTTGTGGAGAAGTAGCTGCTCTGGGATATTACTGGGAAGGCCGAGATTCTTTAGAAGAGCTGTTACCTGAAGAAGAGGAGCAAGTTTTGAATCTGGCCAGAAAGGGAGCAGAACTGCTCGGAGCTCCTTTTCTAGCAATCGATATCGGCCAGTTAGAGAGCGGGGAATGGATAATAATAGAGGCGAACGATGGGCAGTTTGCAGGAACGGGAAATATTCCGGTACTGCCCCTCTGGAATGCATTGATGCGCATTCAGCAAAAACAGGCTGATTGAAGAGGAGCTCATCTAAAAAAATGAGCGGATAAACGAGAGATACTACTGCTATCCGAAGCCTCAGTAGTATATCCTTCGGTCCCGGGATATCTCACACTTATCGCCGGGCGTGCTTCGATCTATGTCGATTCAATTGCATTTTCATCCTGTTACGCGAGAGCGATTATCAGACATTGCCCGGTTCTCCGAAGGGCACGGCAAGTTCCGCTACTGTTCCTGTATGCGATGGCGGCTTTCGAGTTCTCAGTTCAAATGTTCGACGAAGGACAGTCGCGTTGCGGCGCTGGAGCGTCTCGTCGACGATGGCACGCCGGTTGGCGTGTTGGCCTACGCCGAAGGCGAGCCGGTCGGGTGGTGTTCGATTGCGCCGCGCGAGACATATGGGGCATTGGATCGGTACAAGGCGCTGCCGCGCATCGATAGCGCGCCAGTTTGGTCGGTAGTCTGTTTTTTCATTGATCGCCGGATCCGACGAAAAGGAACGACCCTCGGACTGTTGCGAGCGGCGGTCGAGTACGCTCGTTCGAACGGCGCGACGATCGTCGAAGGGTATCCGATCGAGGCCGGGCAAAGGTTGTACACATATATGGGTTCGCCGTCGACGTATCGTGCGGCCGGCTTCCGCGATGTCACGCCGACGGGGCAAGCCAGGAAGGTGATGCGATATTACGTTTAGGGCTTAAACGTATACATTCGAGGAAGCATTCCCGGTTGCAAACAACCGCAATCCAAATTGCTCCGCAATCCTCAACTTGAATATTATTGACATTCAGTATGGGCGATTAGCGCCCATGCCGAATTACCCCGACGATGGATGCCGGTGCTGGCGTTGAAACGCCGGCCTAAACTCAAAGCTAATAAGCTATAACCAACGCGAAAAAAATTTTACCAGTCGTCGTCAATGGACGGTTTCTCTCGAATTATGCACTACAGAATATGTTGGCTGATATCGGGGGAAGTATAAATAAAACACTAACACGGCAGAGCCTGCAATAAGGGAAAGAAGGTTAACTATGTACATTCCAGACCCAGACGTAATTTATAGTCCCAGTGAGCATGTAAGGAATTTGGTGGCATTTGGCGAGCTTCCGGTGAGGGTGAACAATACGCTCAGAGCGATGTCTCTCGACCCATCCGTGACGGATATCCGAATGTCACTTAAAGAAGTATATATTAAGGATACGCGAGACCCCGGTAAAGGTGACATCTATCTGGTCACGGTGGTGACGGACAATCTCTCACCAGAACCATTTACGATTACGATTAAGACCTTCGAGGACATCCACGACGAAGAAGGCTTACAAATTGGCCCAGGCGGCCTGGCAATTTACCGCAATGAAGGCGGCAAGGTACCTCGGTTTCTGGATTATAGGATAATGGTAGTCGAATCGGACCAGGAGATTCGCCAGGCGGCAGATGTGATAGAGCAAATTACAGCCGACGATCAATACAAGTCGTTTCGTGACAGCCTGGTTGCAATAGCCGGTGTTTCACAGCCAGCAACCGCCCTGATAACCGTGGCGGCGGACTTTGTAATGGGCCTGGTTGCCAAGGTGTT
Organism: uncultured Acidobacteriota bacterium; assembly: GCA_963796275.1. Classification (GTDB taxonomy): domain Bacteria; phylum Acidobacteriota; class Blastocatellia; order RBC074; family RBC074; genus JAKEHZ01. The sequence goes on from CAWCKY010000006.1 coordinate 1,994,559, forward strand.
GAGGATGAACCGCGACGATCAGATTATTTATATCGCCGGTTCCTTCGATGATAAATTCGATGATCTGGGTGTGAAGTATGGCCCGGTGGCTCATAAAAACCTATATGGAAAAGTCATCTATCAAGTAGAAGCGGTATAGGCCAACTTCGAGATGTGCATCGTTAGTGAACGCGGGAGGCAATTCCCGAAGCCACAGGGTGATTAAGCTCCCCTGTGCACCAATAAAAGCCCATTCACCGGCGAAGCGTAGATAGGCGTAGATAACAGTGCTATCGCTGAGGGAGCACCGAGGCTTTCGGTAAAACTCTCCGGGCCCCCTCTGCGTCTGCTGCTCCTCGCCGGTGAATGGGCTTTCTTATATCGAACAATTAAGGCAAACTATTGGACTTAGTTCGCTTTAACTTATAAAGCTTCAGCTTCAGTTAAGCCATCGAAATGGTCATCGGAGTTTCCAATCAATGAAACAAATCTCTTTCTTTACTACGGCAGCGGTGCTTGCTGTTATCGCATATTTTGCGCTGGCCGGGGTTTCCAGACTGGTTAAAACCGTCTCTGCGAAGCAGCCGCAATCGGTCGAGTTGCGTCTCAAAAAACTACATACTCTGCTCGACGAGCAGTGGGAGTACACACTTCGTAATCAACCGGAGTTCGCTTCGATCATAGGCGACAAGCGATACAACGATAGGCTGTCCGACTTTTCACAGGCGTCCATTGATCGCGATATTAGACAGACGCGCGTTTTCCTGGAGAAATTCGAGGCGATTGATACATCCGGGTTTCCCGATCAGGAACGGCTCAACCGCGATTTGATGGTGCGCAACCTGCGCGAGAAGCTCGAAGGAGTAAAGTTCAAGGATTGGGAGATGCCGGTAAACCAGTTCATCGGGGCTCACATCGATCTGCCGCAGCTAGTGACCTCATTCCCATTCGAGACCGTTAAAGATTACGAGGACTACATCACCCGGCTGAAACAAGTGCCGCGCGGCTTCAACGAGTTGATGATTCAGATGCGCAACGGCATGCGTGAGAGGCTGATGCCGCCGAAAATCCTCCTGCTGCAGGTGAGCGAACAGGCTGAAGGCATCGCAAAACAAAAACCTGAAGAATCTCCATTCGCGCAACCGACGAGCAAATTCCCCAAGGATTTCTCGGAAGCAGACAGGAAACGCTTGCGGGACGGCGTAATCGCGGCCATCCGCGATCAGGTTTTACCCACATACCGGAAGTTCACCAGCTTCGTACGCGATGAGTATGCGCCGAAGGGGCGGACTGATATCGGCATCTGGGCTCTAGCTGATGGTAGCGAGCGATATGCGCTCGCCGTTCGGCGAATGACGACGACGAATATGACGCCCGAGGATATTCATCGGCTAGGCGTGAGTGAGGTCGAGCGCATCGAAACCGAGCAACTCGTGATAGCCAAACACTTCGGGTTCAGTGACCTGAAGAGTTTTCGCGAATCGCTGAAGAAGAATTCGGACATTCACCCGAAATCCCGTCAACAGATACTGGATGAATACCGCAGCTATACCGATCAGATGTGGAAGCAGCTCCCGCAACTCTTTGGCCGATTGCCGAAAGCGAAGATTGAGATATTACCGGTCGAGCCCTTTCGCGAGAAGCAGGCTGCAGGCGCGCAGTACAATCAGGGGACCCCGGATGGGTCACGACCTGGGCAAGTGTTCGTCAATACCTACGACTACGAGAATCAATTGACGATCACAAACGAATCGACCGCTTATCACGAGGGCGTGCCGGGACATCACATGCAAATCTCTATCGCGCAGGAGCTGCCAAATCTCCCGCCGTTCCGCCAGCAAGCCGGCTATACGGCATTCATCGAGGGGTGGGCTCTCTACTCCGAGCGCCTGGGCAAGGAGCTCGGCTTCTACCGGAACCCCTACAACGACTATGGGCGGTTGGAAGATGAGATATGGCGTGCGATTCGGCTCGTGGTTGACACCGGCATCCATTATAAAAAATGGTCGCGCGAGCAGGTGGTCCAGTATATGCGCGACCACTCCAGCGCGAACGAAGCTCAAATTCAGGCCGAAACCGACCGCTACATCGCGTGGCCGGGCCAGGCGCTGGCATACAAGATCGGCCAGTTAACGATCTTGCGCCTCCGCGAGACGGCGCACAGTGAGTTGGGCGAGACATTCGATATTCGGGGCTTCCACGATGAGGTGCTAGGTGACGGAGCGCTGCCCATGGACGTACTCGAGCAGCGGCTAACATTATGGATAGAACGAAAGAAAGCGAGCGAGAAGAAGACTGGTTGACGGCAGCAAGAGCTTTGGGGTAATTCAATACCGGACCTATTTTTAAATCTCCGGCAAGTCTGGGGACAACTAAGCGGATACTTTTTATAGCGATCCCTTTTTTATAGTTTTCATAAAGGATATGAGGTGGCTGACGTACCGAAATTATTCCGTTTAATCCTGCAGGTGACTGACTTGGATAAAGCGACCGACTTTTACTCGGAGTTGCTTGGGACCGAAGGTAGGAGAATTCATGGAGCCAGACATTACTTCGATTGCGGCCCCATGATTCTCGCGCTGGTGGATACAACGGCCGGCGGAGCGAAGCCCAATCCCGACTATATCTATTTCTCGGTGGATGAGCTCGAGAATATTCATGCGCGGGCGCAGAAGCTGGCGTGTCTCTCGAAGGGTGAGGTACACGAGGAGAGCGCGGGCGCGATTGTAACGCGGCCATGGGGGGAGAGGTCATTCTACGCCGAAGACCCATTCGGGAATCTCCTATGTTTCGTAGACGAGAAAACTATCTTCACAGGACGCTGAAGCCGGGACGCATGACAATCTACCGAGCAATTGTCGGCGTCATTCTCAATGTGGCTATCTTCGGCGTTTTGATATTTGGGCCGGCACGCACATTGAACTGGTGGCGCGCCTGGGTATTTCTGGTCGTCGTGTTCGTCCTCGCTTTGACCAGCACGGTGAGTCTCTTTCGCGCCAATCGGGAACTACTCGAAGAACGCTTCAAACCGCCCATACAGAAGGGACAGCCGCTTTCGGACAAGATCATCGTGATGCTGGTTATCGTCGAGTTCGTCGCTTTGATCGTCTTCACATCTCTGGACGTCTTCCGATTTCATCTCTTGCCCCGCCCCGGAACACTGGTTTCGTTTATCGGACTCGCTCTCTTTGTGGCGGGTTGGTGGATCATGACGCTCGCTATGAGGGAGAATGCATTTGCTGCGCCGGTGGTGAGGCATCAGGAAGAAAGGCATCAAACGGTGATCGATAGCGGGGTATACGGCGCGGTGCGACACCCGATGTACGCGGGCGCCATCCCTTTGGCGGCCGGCATTCCGCTTTGGCTGGAATCGTATGCCGCTGCGATACTGGTAATCATATTCGTCATGACGCTGGCTGTACGGATAATTTTCGAGGAACAGTTCTTGAAGCGTAAACTTGCGGGCTACGATGCCTATGTGGAGAGAGTCCGTTATCGGCTGATTCCGTATCTCTGGTGAGATGGGATGCATGCCCAGAATGGGATGGAGTGTTTCAATTACTGCTCGGGCGGGCTTTGGGCGCCGTCAATTTCCCCTTACCTTCCTCCAGTACGATCACCTGATTGGCCTTCAGGTTTTCAAAAATTTCAGATCTTCCGCTCGGCCATAGAACTTCCGCGCGATCAATTTTTGTGGCATCTCCGATACCGAAATGAAGGCGCATATCGTTATGTGAAATGTAGCTGCCGCCGCTGCGGACTTCATCCATTTGTTTGAGGCGTCCGGTGAGCAGGGTCACCCGGGCGCCGATTCCATTGCGGTTGGACTTCTGACTTGAAAGTTTGAGCGATACCCAGTTTTTCCTCGCTCCCGAATTTTTCAGCAGACTTGGCCTGTCATTCATATTATTGACGACGATCTCCAGGCCTCCGTCGTTGTCCAGGTCGCCCACGGCCGCCCCACGCGAGGCCCATCTGGCCTCGATCCCGGGACCTGCGTGAGATGAGATATCCAGAAATTTTCCGTTTCGCAGATTCCAGTACAACAGGCGTTCCTGTTTATACAAGTCGTCGGTCTTTCCTTCCGCTTCCGGATATACGTGCCCGTTGGCCATGAAAATGTCTTTCCATCCATCGTTATCAAAATCAAAAAAACCGACTCCCCAACCGAGATACCGAGTATTTACCCCGAGGCCTGCCTGGAAGCTCATGTCGGTGAACGATCCTTCTCCGTTGTTACGATAGAGAGTGGAAATGTCGTCTGAGAAGTTGGTTTTGACCAGGTCGATGTATCCATCATGGTCGTAATCACCGGCCGAAACTCCCATTCCAGCCTGTTCCTGTCCGTCCTCGTTGAGGGCGCTTCCGGATAGCAATCCCGTGTCGGTGAAAGTGCCGTCGCCTTGGTTATGGTAAAGAATATTGGGGGTGGAATCGCAGGCGACGTAGATATCCGGCCAGCCATCGTTGTCATAATCGGAGACGATTGGCGTGAATGCGTAATGACTGTTCGGTGCGGCTATCCCGCTTTTTTCGGAAACGTCTGTGAAAGCTCCCTTGCCGTCATTTCGATAGAGAATGTTCCTTCCGGGAGGAAGTCCGCGGGGGCCGCACATGACCGGTATGCCTTTCCACATGCAATATTGGCCGCTGCCTTTCGCCGGCGTCTTTTCGATATCGAAATCGACATAGTTGGCGACGAATAGATCGAGGTGTCCATCCCTGTCATAATCCAAAAAAGTGCAGCCCGATCCCCAGCGCGACGATTTGTCTATCAGGCCGGCCCTTTGTGTGACGTCGGCGAAACGGCCATTAGCGCTATTCTGGTAGAGGATATTTTGTCCGAAGTAGGTCACGAAGAGATCGTCGAAACCGTCATTATCATAGTCCCCCACGCACGCGCCCTGTCCCCAGCCTGACCTTGTCAGATTAGTCTGTTCGGTGACGTCGGTGAACTTCCCGCCGGCGTCATTGCGAAAGAGGTGATTGGTAGGCGCTTGACCCTTGGGAAATCCTTCGAGGGTCGTTCCGTTGACGAGGAAAATATCGAGCCAGCCGTCGTTGTTGTAATCGAAGAGTGCGACACCACTGCCGGCCATTTCGAGAATATATCTCTTTTCACGATCCGGCCCGGTCACATGGCGAGTCGTTAGTCCAACTTTCGGAGCAATGTCATCAAAACTAACCTGGGGAATCGGAATATCGATTTTCGCTTTGGCCGCCGTGCGCGGAGGGCGTTTGGGAACTGCCACTCCCTGCGCTCCCACTTCTTCCCCATTTTGAATGGCGAGAGCTGAAAGAATAATAATGATGAGCGAAATACGAAACCGATTCATTACTGCTCGCGGTTAGGTTGAATAATCTGCCATTCACCGCAGAGGGCAGAGAAGAAATTGTTTTATCCACTGCGTCTCCTCACGCTCTCTGCGCTTTTGCGGTGAACCAGATATGTTCGATCGTTACTACAATCAATTCCGACTTTGACGGCTCGTTGTCGTTACGAGAGAGGCCAGGACTCGTTGGATCAGCCCATCGATTGCATTTCTATCTATCCACCTTGCGACGACTACCAGATCGTTCGCCGGATCGACGTAGATCATATTCGTTCCATTTCCCATGTGGGCGAATGCCGTAGCCGGAGCGCTGGGAATAAACTTCTGCTCCGTGTTCAGGTACCAGTTCATAAATCCATATGTAGGCTGAACCGGAGTAGGAGTGAGCGCCATTCGCACCCATTCCTCGGAGAGAATTTTCTTATCTCTCCATTTACCGCGGCGCAAGGTCAAATAGCCGAACCGCGCCTGATCGCGAGCGCTGATGAACATCCCGCCTCCCCAATGTCCGCCGCCGCTGACCGATTGTACCGCCACACCGTCGATCAATGTCCAGGAGTTTTCGTAACCGTACCAGCGCCAGGTCTGCGATGCGCCGATCGGGTCCATGACATATTCCTTGAGCACCTGTGGCAGCGGCCGGCGCCAGATGTTGAGCGCCGCCAGCGCGAGGACGTTTACCCTGACATCATTGTATTCATAGGCCGTTCCCGGCTCGTGCCTCTTACGGCTCAACCATTCAGATGGATTATTGCCCGGGCGGTCCGCCCATTCCGGTTTACCCCACAGGGTTCCTTCCCAGTCACTTGTCTGTCGCAGCAGGTGTTCCCAGCTGATCTTCCGGTTATGTTCGGTCTCGAAAAGATCGAGCAGCTCGGATTCGCCCAGTCGATCAGCCGAGTTTTTGCTGAGACCGGGTCTGATAGCCACAGTAGGCGCCATATATTCCCGTACACGATCCTGCACGTTGCCAATCATTTTCCGGTCGAACGCCAAACCGACCGTAGTGGAAAGGAAACTCTTGGTGACGCTGTAGGTCATGTCGACCCGGTGCGGATCGCCCCATTCGGCCACGATGTAGCCATGGCGTAATACTACTCCGGTAGGGTCTCCGCGTTCTTTGAAAGGGCCGACTCCCTCGCCGAATGGCTCTCGCCCGAAGCTCTGATAATGTGCTATTTCAAGATTCCGCGGTGATTTCGTCTCACCAGCCTGGGCGAATGCTATCGCTTCATTGAGTCGAGCGGGATCCATCCCCACTTGCTGCGGAGTCCGACGCTCCCACGACTCGCCAGCTCCAGGATAGTAATAATCGCCCGACTTCTGCGCGATTACAGCCTTCGATGTGGTGAGGGCGACAACAATATAGAATGCAGATGCGAAGAGCCCTGCCGCCATCAATGAAAGGAAAAACCTGGGTGTAACGTAACCTTTTGTACTTGTATGCGTCTGAATCATTTTCGTTCCTCCGCAGGTACCATCGAGTGATCTCGCCATTAGTTTTTAACGGTTAATGTACGCCGTTAACCTTGATTTCATTGCTGCTGATGAATTGAAATGGAGCAATAGAGTGGCTTCTTTATAAGAGGCAGACAGATGGGTGTCAAGATGAAATCAATCACGAAAAAAACGAAGTGATCGAGATTGCTTCGTGGTTTTATTGGCAAAGGAAAATACATGCGCCATCTCTTATGTTGTTTTCTCGTTTTAATCACTTTCTACCCCGTGGGGAACCAGAATCAACCGGCGAATCAATATGATCTGGTTATCTACGGTGGAACCGCCGCGGCGGTAACCGCTGCAGTTCAGGCGAAAATCATGGGGAAGTCAGTCATCATCGTCTCCCCGGACAAACATTTAGGTGGGCTCTCGAGCGGCGGCCTGGGGTTCACCGACACGGGAAATAAAGCGGTGATTGGCGGGCTGGCGCGCGAATTTTATCACCGCGTTTGGAAGCACTATAACCAGGATACGGCTTGGAAGTGGGAGAAGCGTGAGGAATACGGCAACAAGGGGCAGGGAACACCCGCGATTGATGGTGAGCAGCGTACGATGTGGATTTTTGAGCCGCACGTTGCCGAGCGGGTCTTTGAAGATTTTATCGCGGAATATCGGATCCCGGTGCAACGCAATGAGTGGCTCGACCGCAAGAATGGCGTCAGGAAAAGCGGCTCAAGCATCATCACGATCACGACGCTCAGCGGAAAGCGATATACCGGAAAGATGTTCATCGATGCGACGTACGAGGGCGATCTGATGGCGGCGGCTGGCGTGGATTACCATGTAGGCCGCGAAGCGAACAGCGTTTACGACGAGAAATGGAACGGCGTTCAGACGGGCGTTCTGCATCATCGCCATCATTTCGGCGCAGTGGCAAAGAAGATCAGCCCTTATATCGTCCCGGGCGATCCGAAGAGCGGCGTGCTGCCGCGTATCAGCGCCGCGCCGCCCGGTGAATATGGTCAGGGTGATAAACGGCTGCAGGCATACTGTTTCCGCATGTGCCTGACAGATCGCGCCGATAACCGCGTGCCGTTTCCGAAACCTGCAGGTTATGACCCGAAGCAATATGAACTTCTCTTGCGAATTTTTGAGTCGGGTTGGCGCGAAACTTTCCAGAAATTCGACCGGATCCCCAACCGCAAGACGGACACCAATAATCACGGCCCGATGAGCACAGACAACATCGGTTACAACTACGATTATCCGGAAGCGTCCTATGATCGGAGGCGCGAGATCGTGCGCGAACACGAGGCATATCAGAAGGGCTGGCTGTATTTCATAGCCAACGACCCGCGCGTTCCGGAGGATGTGCGTGAACAGATGCGCCAATGGGGACTGGCCAGGGATGAGTTTAAGGATAATGGGAACTGGCCGCACCAGCTCTATATCCGTGAAGCTCGGCGCATGATCGGCTCGTACGTCATGACGGAAAACGAATTGCTCAAGCTGCGCCCGACGCCCGATTCGGTCGGTATGGGGTCATACACAATCGATTCGCACAATGTGCAGCGGTACATCACACCTGACGGATCGGTACAAAACGAAGGCGACATCGGAATCACTACCAAGGGCCCGTACCAAATAGCGTATGGCGCACTCGTGCCGAAGCAGGGAGAGGTCGATAATCTGCTGGTGCCGGTATGCGTCTCCAGCTCGCACATCGCCTTCGGTAGCATTCGCATGGAACCGGTCTTCATGATTCTCGGTCAATCGGCAGCCACAGCTGCCGTCCTGGCGATAAACGACAAGACGGCCGTGCAAAATGTGGCCTATGCGAGCCTGCGCGAGCGATTATTGAAGGACCGGCAAATCCTGGAGTTTTCCTCTACGACGCCGGCGAAATGAGTCGTGAGTAGATCACCGGCCGATCTGGAACTCGCCGCGGCATCCGCGGTCAACCCAGATGCCGTTACGGTTAAATCCCCAGGTTCTTCCCAGAACACAAGGCGAGTCACTCTTCTGTTTGTAAAGACGGACTCCGCCTTGTGTGTTTACATTACACCAATGGCGGCGCATATCGTTCGACTCGCAGTTGATAGTCCTGCCTCCGTACCCTCCTCCGGACCCGCCTCCAGTGTTCCATCCAGATCGACCGAGCTCGAACTCAGCGCGACAGCCGCGGTCAACCCAGATGCCATCACGGTTGTAACCCCAGGTCCTCCCTTGAATGCACGGTGAATCGCTCTTCTGTTTGTAGAGACGGACTCCACCTCGCGTATCTACTCGGCACCAGTTCCTGCGATTATCGTTCGAGCTGCACGAGACTCTATCCTGGATGTAATTATTGGCGTATGCGACGAGATAGCCGCCGGACAGCGAGGCAAATAGCGTTGCTATAATTATCCACGTCGATCTGTTGCAGGCCGAATCCCGATTTTTGCCTGATTTCATTTGTCTTCCTTCTCCTCAGAAATTATTTCGCAGCTTATTATTCACGCTTGGAGTTCCGCATTTATGCGGTCTTTTCTGACCGCCTGAAGGGGAACTCTGAACATATTCAGCCGCGCTTGGAGTTCCGCATTTATGCGGTCTTCTCTGACCGCCTGAAGGCGGAACTCTGAACATATTCATCTTTCTGTTTCTGGACGGAAGTCATCAGGAAAGGGACAACTCTAGCCTGGAGGACCGATGTGAACTGTATCTCATACTCACTATCTCACTATCGTGGCGAGACACATGAGCGTTGAAATGAAATCTGGAGCATATTTGGGATGAGTTAAATGCTAGCAAAGCCATCCCATAGTGACAAGGTATGATCAGGTCCGAGTGTTTCCTGGTGAGTAAGTTTGTCAAGATCGTTGAGAAGTTCGAGCTGAGAAGTGGCTGCTGCGATGCTCTCTCAAATAGCAGAATTATAGGCGATGATCAGAAACGTACTCCCGTGCGCCAATGCTGACTGAATTGCATTGGCACACGGGGCACACCATCGGGGCACGACTACGGAGCACGAAAACAAATAACGAACCGAGGCACGACTTCGGGGCACGAAATCAAATAACGAACCGAGGCACGACTTCGGGGCACGAAATCAAATAACGAACCGAGGCACGACTACGGAGCACGAAAACAAATAACGAACCGAGGCACGACTTCGGGGCACGAAAACAAATAACGAACCGGGGCAAGGCTTCGGGGCACGAAATCAAATAACGAACCGGGGCAAGGCTTCGGGGCACAAAATCAAAAAACAAACAGTGCGCGTCTTCGGGGCACGAAAACAAATAACGAACTGGGGCACGACTTCGGGGCACGAAAACCAATAACGAACCGGGGCAAGGCTTCGGGGCACAAAATCAAAAAACAACAGTGCGCGTCTTCGGGGCACGAAATCAAATAACGAACCGGGGCAAGGCTTCGGGGCACAAAATCAAAAAACAAACAGTGCGCGTCTTCGGGGCACGAAAACAAATAACGAACTGGGGCACGACTTCGGGGCACGAAATCAAATAACGAACCGGGGCAAGGCTTCGGGGCACAAAATCAAAAAACAACAGTGCGCGTCTTCGGGGCACGAAATCAAATAACGAACCGGGGCAAGGCTTCGGGGCACAAAATCAAAAAACAACAGTGCGCGTCTTCGGGGAACGAAAACAAATAACGAACTGGGGCACGTCTAGGGCACATAATTCAAATTACAAAATCGGGGCACCCTCACAAAGTCTTGACAGCTGTCGATCCGCGCCAACCCTCGCCTTATTCCTTTATTTCCGTTCCTGCTCTTATTCCGTTTTGAAAAGCAATTTGGATTCACGGTTGTTTAAAATTGAGAGGCTTTTTGGATAATGGCTGAGATTTCATAAGCTTGTCGGGGATGCCGGAGTATGATCAACGCCATGTACTGCTCGATCGTAACACCAGAGCCGCTTAATTTGATGCTTTATCGTTATCCGTTAGATTATCCCGCGGTGAGCAGCCTGCGGTGCTGTCAGCCCACAAGCAGATAGGCCCTTTTCTCGGCGTCGCAATCCTTGAATTCGCCCGTCAGCGAACAGCCCGTCTTTTACGGTGTAGAACCTCGCCCAACCACGCACAGGGCAGGGCGGTGATCACGAGAGCGATCGGGTACCAGGCAGGACCCATGTCCATCTTGATCGAGACTATCGCGCCGGCCAGGCTCAATACAATTCCTATACTGCCTAAAGCCAGAGCGTGAGCCATCGGATTGCGAGGCGCGAGCAATGCGGCGATGTAGCAGCCAACGACGGCGTATACTAAGCGATAGGATAATGCCAAAAGATTATCGCCGGTCTCGTACATCGGCTGCCCCCAGGGCGGATATACCTCTAGTTTGTGCAGCAGCTGGTCGGTGGCGAGCGAAAGAACAAAGATCACGACGAGCCCTAAAAAGACGGCGGCCGCGCTTCGCAAAAGGCTACGAGGATGCGTATTCGTTTCTGCCATCAAAGTACTACCTGGACTTCAGGAAATAGTTTCCAGTTTCCACTTTGTTATTATCGGGAGCCGGCAAAGGGAAACTGGAAACTTATATATAAAACTATTCCGCGATCGACCCCAGTACCTCGGCGAGTTTGTCGTAACTCTCAGCCGCGCCGTGCTCCATCCCGGAGTTGATCACCGCGTCGCGAACTTCCTGCGACGGATAAAGGATCGTTGCGGTCATGGTCGTCTTTCCGCGGTCCTCAACCCAGACCGCAGTCACGATCGATTCACCCGGAAAGTCATCGAAGGACTCAGTATGGACGGTGCGCTCCGGCGGCACGATCTCGCGATATACGCCGCGCATCCCCATCTCCGTGCCGTCGGGACTGCGCAATACGAATCGCCATGATCCGCCCACTCTGAAATCGGTCTCGCAGACCACCAGCGACCACCCCCGCGGCCCGAACCAGCGCTTGAGCAGTTCGGGCTTGGTGAAGGCGTCAAAGACTATCTGGCGGGGAGCATCGAAGACGCGCGTCAGCACGATCTCCTGATCCGTCGGCGTTGTGACTTGCAATGTTCCTGTGTTCTTCATCCTTTTCCTCCTCTGTGTTTGGTGTTTTCACGTTTCTTCTCCTCAGCCTTCATCTCGACGAGCAGCTCGTCGAGCCGCTCGAAGCTCTCTTCCCAGAAACGACGATAGGGTTCCAGCCATTCGGTGGCCTCTGCGAGCGGAATCGCCTCGAGCCGGCATGGCCGCCGCTGCGCGTCGCGGCCGCGCGATATCAGACCGGCTCTCTCCAGCACCTTTAGATGCTTCGAGATCGCCGGCTGGCTCATAGCAAACGGTTCGGCCAGCTCCATCACAGTCGCTTCCCCCAACGTCAGCCGGGCCAGTATTGCCCTCCGCGTCGGATCCGCCAGCGCCGCAAATGTCATGTCCAGCCGCTCCACAGTCATTTGTTCATAACTTATAGGTTGCATAACTGATAGGTTATATACAGGAAGAAGGAGGTGTTAGTCAAGTGCATTAATAGAGTTTAAAAAAGAAATCTGGAAATGAGATTTAGCGGTTGAAGCTAAAACTTTTACTTTCTGCGGTGATCGCGTATGTATTTTGCGATCGTTCCGACGGGCGCCACCCATATCTTATTGGCAGGATCGTTGGTATAGCGCATCAATTTTTCCAGCATCGCCACGCGCGTGGTTTGCGTACCGTCTGGGCCGATATCATGCCCGGCCAGCGCTACCCACTGGCCGGTCTCTCTGGCTTTTTCGAGGATAGGCAGAATCTGTTCAAAATCGCGACCATCCATCTCTACGCCAGTTGTCTGCGCCAGATCGCAGAAGCCCGGGTCATTCGGCGTCTCATCCTGCCATGTTCGTCCCGAACCGAATAACGCCGCCACTACCGGAACATAGCTCCTGGTATCTACGCCGCGTCCGACGAAAGTCTGCCCGCATGGGTATGCGAACGATAGGGGCGTCACGCCCAACAGTTCTTTGATTCGCCGGTTGGCCTGCTCCAGTTCGTCGCGCATCTTTTCGAGCGTGTAATCTTCCAGGGCCTTCTGCCGGGACCACGCGAAGTTACCGGTACAGGGATGGTTCAGAGAGTGGTTTCCGATCTCATGCCCGCTCGCCACAATTTTCTTCCATGCTTCCAATTGTCGCTCCACCGCCGAAGGGACGACATAAAAGGTCGCTTTGACATTGTGTCTGTCGAGCAGCGCTAAGCCGTTATCCACTTGGCTTTTGCGCCCATCATCGAAACTCAGACTCAACGCGGCGCGTCTCCCGTCGGGCCAGGTGAAATTATGGGCGGAAGGTTGTTGTGTGAGAGCGAGAACGCTCAGCAAAATTGCAGGTAGAAACGCTAGTATTGATCGCATGGTCATATCGGGATGGGATTTTATCGCGTGATGAGCTCCAGACCCAAACAGTTTAGAGATCATTAAATAATTGCTGTCGTGGGATTACAAAACATAGGGTGTATTTTTTCACACTTTTTGTGCGACTATTTCAGCCTCGTTGACATTCTACCAGAGCTGCCCGATACTCGAGTAGATTTTCCACTGGAGGCGTTATGCGGAAGCAAAAAAGCGAATCGATCGACATGTTGCAGGGCACGCTTGACATGCTCATTTTGCGCACGCTGCTCTTCGGGCCCAAGCACGGGCATGCCATCGCAAAATCTATAGAACAAATATCACAGGATGTTCTAAGGGTTGACCACGGCTCCCTCTACCCGGCGCTGCAGCGGATGGAACGGCGCGGCCTGATCACCGCCAAGTGGGGTACGTCTGAAAATAACAGGCGCGCCAGGTATTACCGCATGACGGCGGCCGGGCGCAAAATGCTGGTCTCCGAGACAAGCAAATGGGAACGCTTGACCGAGGCGATCGCTCGTATCCTCAACCCAAACCGTGAGGAAGCTTAACTGTTTCTGGGACTCCTCTGCGAATAGAAATGCTCTATCGGATTTTTCATATTGAAACAGGGTGGGAGTTAGTAAAGAAAATAAATTCTTCCGTCGCTATTCTTTGGCTGAGACTTTGACCTGATCCAGTTATATCTACAAGCCTCCAACTCGACAGATGACATACTGCATCATCTGTTCAAAGGGCATTGACATACAATCTTGGTGTGATAAGTCTGCAGAACCAGAGCCAAAACCCTCACCGATGCAGCACACACAATTGTCACACTTGAGACGGTTTTGGTATCCATTCAGGCAGCTGCCTGCTCGCCTGCTCCATTCGACGAGGATTCGTGCGATAGGGACTTCAGATACATGAAAGGCCACAATTGACAAGAGGTAGAACAATGGTAATGGGACCAAAAGTGATTCCTTACTGTCCATCATCATTACGCGATGTGGCGACGACATGGGTGTGCTTGATTGGTTTCGGATAGCAAAGAATTTACAGCCTCATTATCCTCGAGCCTTGCGTTCATCATCAATGTTGCCAAATCGCGAGGAATGCAGATTGAGAACTTAAGATCGTCAAGATAGTTTGCTAAGTCAGATGCCTGCCAGGATGTTCGAAACGGTTGGTGAAGTTCGGCAATCTTCTCTCTTAGTTCAGTTTGATTGGTTGGCGTCTGAAATTTGATCTTTAAGTTATCGTATGAGACCTGCCAGGTGCTGTTGCTCTTTAGACTTGTGGCCAATTGGCTATTAGCGCAAAGACCACCGAATGTCCACCAGACAGCAGTTCCGTTTTGCTGATCAGTTACCAAAGTTGTTGCCTGCTCACTGATCCAGTCGAAATCTGATCGCGCCTCGGCGATCACAATTTGTGCGCGGTGAGACCAAGCAGGATTGGTCCGCGTGGTCGATGCCAATATCCGGCAGATAGCCTGACAAAGTTTGAATGAGGATCGCGGTTCGGCGCCCAACCATCTCGACCGGCCTTGTTCGTCTGCAGGTTGAACCCAGGCAACACGTTTACTCCATTCAATGTGCGTAACCTGCCAGCTTCTTCCACCTAGCAGCAAAATCGGCTTGCTTGTATCGCGAGCGAGAAAGGAGAACTCATGAACCGAGCCAAGTTCCGTTTGGCCGTGTAGGACGCTGAAGAGTGGTGGGCTGGTGAAGACGGAAAATAGTTCCAGAAAGTTTCGCCGCCCGAATGTCGACTCACCTTCATCCCCCAACCAAAGAATCCCTTCGTCTTCCGAGAGAATCTCCGTCTTGATCATGTACTGCAGAATGCCCTCGATTTGTTGAGTGGAGAAGTCTGCAAACCCGGGCATCCGGCCAATCCACGCGCGCCAGGTGCTGACTCCTATGCCACGCTCCTGTAGCGCCAACGCCATGATCTGTTGGGCAAATATGTGAAATGGGAGAGGAGGGGGAATCACTGCCTCGACCATGTTCTGTTGCCACAATTCAATGATAGCTGCTGCCTGCAGCAGAGACTCGCGTGAGGTAGCTAAAAAGAAGCAGTTGCGCTCCATCCCCGCGCGCCTGCCGGTACGCCCCATCGTTGCAGAAACGAAGCGATCGTGCTGGGCGCGTCAATTTGAATCACCCGGTCGAGATCGCCGACATCCACGCCAAGTTCAAGCGTACTGGTTGCGACGATCACACAATCGCTCGACTGGCTGAATGCCGCTTCGGCCGCCTGTCGTTCTTCCAGACGAAGCGAGCTGTGAGAGACGTAGGTAATAACGCCTGCCTTGGAGAGCAGCGATGCCAGTTGCTCAACGCGTGCACGACTGTCGCAAAAGACCAATCGCTTCTCCCCACGATGTAAACGTGAAATCACAGTCGCGGCATTCTGCAGACTTCCGACGTAATCGAGCTGTACATTTACTTGCTGCGGGCTGATCGCCTCCGGAGCGATGACTTCGCGTTGGCCTTCGCAAACTCCCGCGAGCCAATCAAGTAGCATCTGCGGGATTACCTACCGTAGCTGAGAGGCCGACTCTCTGCAATTCCGCACCGGATAGTTTTGTGATGCGTTCGAGCACCGAGAGCAGATGCCAGCCCCGATCGTCGCCTGCGAAAGAATGTATTTCGTCCACGATCACGACTCGTAGATTCCTGAAGAAGCTCTCATGATCGGCCCGCTGAGAAAGCAGGATCACCTCAAGTGATTCGGGCGTCGTCAGGAGACAGTCGGGTGGATCTTTCAGAATGGCTTGTTTGACTGAGTCTTTAATGTCCCCGTGCCATAATCCGCAGCGTCGTCCCGCCAAATCGCAATATTGCACCAGCCTTGTTTCCAGATTGTTCAACAGTGCTTTGATCGGGCAGATGTAAAGCACACTCAACCCGGACCAATTCTTGGTGAGCATTTGTGAGAGGATCGGAAAGAACGCTGCTTCGGTCTTTCCCCCAGCTGTGGGAGCTAGCAGGATTGCGTGTCGTCCTGCAATCAGCGGTTCAATAGCGCGTTCCTGCAACGGTCTAAGTGAGCGCCAACCGAGGGTATCGACGATGTGATGTTGTAGGGCAGAATGAAGCAGGTCAAAAGCCATCACAGTTCAAGCTCGATCTCGTCAACGTTCCCCGCGCGGAGGGCATTGCGTTCGATTTCATTCAATTCAGAAGAGGAGACTGTAAGTGCGTAATGGATGCGCGGATCGAAATCGGGAAATTGCTCGATGCGGTCGAGGATATCACTGACCAGCTTCTTCAAAAAAACTCTCGGCGCGATGCCGACTCGATTTCCAAGCGTGCCCGCGATTGCCCGCGCCAATTGTTCGATATAATTGCGATCCGCAATGGTTGTGATGCGATCGGCCTCGTTGGAATAAGCCGAGAAGATGTCTCGCACTCGAACCCCGACCTCGACCAATGAATCGAGCGTGAAGCCCGGCAATCTAATCTGGATTGCCCGCGGATTATCGAATCGCGCGTCTGTCGAAAAATCGACCTGCAATCGTTGCGCAAGCGGGGAGAGTTTCTGTATTCCTTGCGGACTATCGTAAAACGAAGGTGTGCCTGTGATAAGCAGATAGAGGCCTGGGAAGCGGCTTGCATCTATCTCATCAATTAGCTGCCGCAGAGCATTTAGCCCCTTTTCACGCACGTCGCCGCGGACGCGTTGCAGTGTCTCGACTTCATCCAGAACGAGGTAATCACGCGCGCCCGGAATCGCGCAGGACAGTCAGCAGACCCTGTAAGAAGCTCAATGCGCCGTAATGATCTACATCCCCCTTGATATTGGCCGCGCGTTTGACGGATGCCGCAACATTAGGTTGCCCGGCGATCGAGGAGAGCAACCCATCGGCGGTTGAACTTTCACGGTTGTGCTAGCTTGCAGGTAACCGCGCAGCGCTGCCGCAAAAGCTGGTGCGGTACGCGTGATTGCCGCCAGACGTTGCTCCATCAATTCGGTAGTCAGTCAGCGGGAGTTTTTCTGCATCACTGGCATCTGCCTGGCCGCTGGCAATGACGTCTTCTTCCAGCGTGTAGAACCACCCGTCAATAATCGTCCTGAACGCCCCCTGTTCCGTATCTGAAGTCGAGAGCCTTTCCATCATCCGGCGATAGACCGTCTCCAACCGGTGCAGCGGTGTTTCAGTCTCGGATATCTGCACTTCCGCTGCTGCAAAGCCGGATTGTCTGGCGCGCTCCTGCAGCCAACGGGCGAAAAAGGTCTTTCCACTACCATACTCGCCGCGCACTGCTTTGAAGACGCTTCCGCCGGTGCGCACGACACTCAGTTCGTCATCGATCGCGTTCTGAAATCTGTCCAACCCTACGGCGAATGCATCCAGGCTGCGCATTGGGACTGTTCCCCTGCGCAGCGCGTCAATGATCTCGCGTCTCCGTTGCGGACTAATCATTGTCTTCATCCAGTCCGAATTGCACCTTCAGTAGGTTAAGGTTGAGGCGGATTGTGCCTGAAGGCTCGTCAATGTCCAGCACGGCATATCCGTCCACATTCAATATTCGGCGAATGGAGGCGATAATCCCGGGGATGCGTATTTCCGGAAAACCGAGCTGTTGCGCCATCGTCAATTTCAGCGCCGTGCCATTGTAATCTGCAAGAACAGACAGAAACCTTCGCACTTCCTCCGGCTTCGGCGCTCCTCGTCCCGCCAGTTTATGCTGATGGGTGAAAACATCCGACGCTAATAACCTGTCGATCCATTCGGCGGCTTTGGGAGATGCAGATGCTTCTACATCGGTGAAAAGCGGCATGGACTTGGTCGATGTTTTCATCGTCCTTCTGACTGGAGCAAGAGATTTAAGAACATGTTCGGTTCGCAACGGCTCTGGCCGGCTCCACCAGTCAGGCTGATAGAGCGGACGCTCATCCCAGTAGTTCAATCCTTCGTCGAAGTTTTTGATTTTATCTCACGAGCACGCGACATGGGACGACGCATTCCTGTGGCGTTAGCCCCCCGTGATAGCCATGCTTCTTCATCGAGTACCGGACACGCTCACTCCACGGCGCGATGATCTTACCCGAGATGACCCGGCTTCCGCTGACCATCAGTTCGTTGGCCTCCGGCGCGCCATTTGCGCTGCGATATCGATCGCCCGCAGATGTCGGATCCGCAGGTTGGCGTTGGATGGTTTGCCGGTCGAGGAGATGGCCGTGATCCGCAGTCATGATCACGGCGCGGCCTGCGTCACGTGCCGCGTACAGCAGATGTTCTAGCACGGGAATGTGTTTCAAGTCCCAGGGCACGTTCAATTGCCCCCCTTTGAGCAGATGATCATCAACTGCATTGACTACTACGCCGATGATCTTTCGTTTCTCCGAAGTCAACTCCTGTCGCAGATTGGCGGCCAGTTCATTGCCGCCCGGTTCTGTGAGGCGGTTATTGTGAAAGAGAATCGGTGACTTCATCCTGGAAGCTTTTCGCAACTCTTCATTCGACTCAAATCCTGCGGTTTCGTCTATGCCGGTTCCTTGGAGAAGAACCTCGCGCAAAGCAGACTTGCCCGTGAAACATCCGTGATTGAAGGAAGCGCAGCGATAACGGGCATTGGCCATGCCTTCCTTTCAGGCGCAATTTCCACCCAGCCGCGGTCTGTAATCTCCTCGAGCAATTCATGAAAAATGGCGTAACTCATTCCATCCATCACGATCAGTAGTACCGGCAGCGACTTCTCCTCCTCGGCGACCACTCGCTCCAAAACATCCTCGACTTTGATGATCTCCTCGCTGCACGAGCCTGCTTCGGTCCACTGGCCAACAATTCGCCAAAGCGCCGGTTCTCCTCTTCGCGCCGCGTGGTGACAAGGTTTGTCAGTTGTGTGTAGGCTTCCGAAAGCGTCGGTAGCATGATCGCCAATATAGAGAGCGTATCTGGCCCGATCTACAAAACCGCCGTACCTCGCATAGGCCAGGGCAGCCTCTTCAAGGCTACCCAGTTCAAGCTGTGTTTCGGCGAGCCATCTCAGTAGTCGCAGCGACATCTCTACGGTCTCCGCCCTGGATGATCGCTTGCCGCCCTCCGAACGCCTGACGGTGGCGGAAACCTCTTTCTGTCAAATGCTGCAACTCGTCAGATAATTCGGCAAATTGGCCTAACATACAATGTTTCAGCAATTGCCGGCCATACTGCTCCAGCGCCTGTTCAAATCCAAACTGGGAAAATGAGCTAAGCCATGCGTATTCGGCGATTTTGAGGTCGGCCAAAATCTACATCTGTCCGGTCCAATACTCGCATCGCCGTGTGTTTCTGTTTTCCCTCTGCCAATCGTTCGATCAGGCTGACCGCTGCGTTTCTCCATGTTTCGGCCTCTGCTGCGGTTAATGAACGACCCCCGACGAATCGCTCCATCCGGATAGCTGCGCTGTGCAACTCCGCCTTGATCGGCATCTCCGCCGCCGCGTTGAAGACAACCTGACAGACCATTCCGATGGGAACAGCATCCTCACCAAACCCGGCATCCAGACAATCCAAGATCGTATCCCCAACTGAGCCCACCGACTGTCGTAGCCATCCGCGCAATTCCTGTTTGATCCCTGCCGAAGCGCCCAAATACTGACTGGTATTCTCAGTATTCATAGTCCAGGCCAATAGATCGCGCGCGTCGGGACGTGCCATTTCAAACCCGAACTGTTCTTTCAGTACGATTACCCACACTGTTTCGGCATCCAGTATCCCGCTGGTGGCGGGCGGATACCCTTCCGGCGGCAGGCGTTCGAGCAACATCTCGGCCAGCCAGCGATTCTTCTTCGACATTGGATGAGTTTGGCGCGCCTTGAAAAGTTCTTGCAGCGTCTGCCAGGGGTCGTCGGTGAAGAACTGTTCTTGGCGAATCGCGCCAGCAGGTCTTGCCCGAGTTCGTTCTCATTCAGGTTGGTCAATACGACTTGCAACACCCGGTCGCGGTCGCGCTCGACCAGCAATTCGCGAATCTGAAGAACCGAATCGCACCAATTGAAAAAGCAGTCCCGCCCGTTCACCTCCGATCGCTCAGCAACCGGCAACCGTGTGGACATTCTGATCCCGAAGACACTGTATTTTTCGTGTTTTCTATGGATCGATTCGACTTGTGCGCGAATCTGCGACAATGATGACGAGGTCAGACTCATCGACTATATATCTCCCAGGTCAAACGCAGGCGAGCTGCCGCATCGGAATTCAGTTCCTCGCGAATCCACATGAATACCTGCTCCAACCTTTCTCTGTCATGTCTTCCATCGTCCCACTATCCAAAATTTTGACCGATTGCCCACCCGCGATCTGCGAAACAGGGATCGCCGTTTGCCCCATTTGCTCAGTTTGCCCTCGATATCCCGAACTCCCCAGTTGTGCCGTTTTCTGGCCGGTTGTGTTCGATGTTGACTCAGGTTGCGTTGTTCGTTGTGGCGGCGCTGGGTGCGGCCTGGGTGGTGCAGCCAATAATCGCGTTGCGCGGGTCTTGACCTCCTTCAATGCTGGACCGAGCTGGACCGCCAACTCATCACTTTGGAAAATGATCTTCAACCGTTCAAGAATGGGGGGCGCCGCCTGCTGTCGATCATCACCCAGCTTTTGGATGGCCTCGAATATCTGCCAATCGCTCTTGGCCAGCTTTAGGTCGGTTAGCACTTCCGCAGCCGATTTCAAACTAGTTCCCATTGCGCTTTCGCTGGTCTCGATCTCTGACATGCGCCAGGGCAGCAACAAACTGATCGTCGCCTGTGCTCAACAAGGCATCGATTAAAACCTTCGTCGCCCGCGCGGTCTTCAGTCGATCGGTATCGACGCGTATCGTCGCCGCAGCAAATAGATGCGACGCCATCAATTGCTTTAACTTCTCCGCCAGTCTGTTGCAATCAGCTTGGGTTTCGCGTGCGACTTTGCAGACATCGGCGATGAACTTCGCGAGGTTGGACGCATTCAACAAGGGCGAGGCCGTTATTCCGAATATCGCCGAGCCTCTGGCGGTTGCCGCATCCCATTCCGCCGGCGCCGGCAATCGTTGTTCGCGGAGTTCGAGTTCATCCGGGAATGTCCTCCACTATCGGTGAGAACGGCCCACCATACAGGGCGAATGAGCGATCTGTCTGTGCCGCGAATGTCAGGATGATCAGATTCTGAAGTTCTCTCTGTAATCCCATTGGTTGTGGTTCGTCTAATCCACCTGCGCAACGAACCTACGGTCATGTCCGTCTGGTGCTCAGCTTCCTTTTTCAGCAAATGATTTTTCCAGTGCACGCCTAATACGAAAGGGATTTCAGACATCTCGCCCAACTTGAGCGGGTTGGCGATCAGGCGCATGTCCTTTCGCATCTCCCGATCCACAATCACGCGTCCATCTTCGATCTGCGTCGCCTGGTCGATTACTATCAGAACCTTCTTGAGCACCGAAGCGCTGATCCTCGCCTCCGGTTCGAATTTCGGATGTGCAGGGAACTGATGGCTGAGCGCCTGATCGAGCAAGTGTTCAAACGAATCTTTCAGATTGGCGCCCACCGGCGGCATCAATTCGAAGGAAGGGTCGAGCGTTTCGAAATGCTCTCGCTCTTCCAGCTTGAGCGTTTCGCTGAGGGATCCAGGTTCGGGCTTCGCTATGCCATAGGCCCCTTCCAGGTATCCAATTATGCGCTGCCTCAATTGGCTGTGTTGATTTTCGAGAGGGGTCCTCGCCTCTACGCGTTCCTGTGGTGAGAGGCGTGTAACGTAGCCGCCTAAACGATCTCCGGTCAGAATATGCTCCAATCTAAATAATGTTCCCAATTCATTGAGCGCTTGCCGGTGCAGAAAAGATGGAATACCAGACGATGGTGCGCGAAACTTCATCTGCGCTACGCCGCATCCCTTCCAGTTTATTAAAATAAATACGTGGACCGCGGCCTTCGTTGTCAAATGGAAAATCGATAACGACACGCCAATCTTCGCCCGTGTTGATGAGTCGGTCATCCGGCATCTCCCGGATATTACCGAAAACGATATCGCAGGAACGCCGGGTCGCGCGCCACGTAATGTCGTGATGCAGAAAAAATTCATCTTTCTAACTCAATGCCGATTTGGCTGAAGAGCAGCTCTTTGATCTTGCGTACTCGGTTCCCGTAATTATCCTCCGATTGTGCCTGCTCGATAATGCTATGCGTATCCACGCCGGTCAGGTGAACCGATACAATCGGGTTAACCAGATCGTCGGAGATTTTGATCTGTCCGATTTCAGCCGCCCATTCACGGCATCTGTTCAGCACCACCTGGCCTTCGCGGCCCTTGATCGGCGATTTGATCATGCCAGGATTGAGCGCCGCCAGCTTACTGACAGTCAGATTCCTGAATGATTCGACCTCCGGTGCGAGCGCCGCCAGCAGCAATGTTTTGGCCAACCGGTCATCATTCCTGATTCTGACGGCTCGTTCATCGTCAAAAGGCAGGTCCGATAGATCATCGAAAAGGAGATTGTGCTTTCTCTCAAGCAGCGGCCGCAACTTACTGTGATATAGCTTTTTGGCATCTTCGAAATGGTTGCGCATCACATCGCTGAACGCCTCACCGTGAGAGATCGCGTCGAACAGATCACCGACCGGAACGATCTGCCCGAAACGCAAATGCTGCTTCTGCTAGACCAGCAGTTGCAGCATCATTTTAAGCGCCGTTCGTTCGCGTTGCAGCAGCGATGACACGGCTACCAGCGTGTGTATCAATGCAGGGCTGAACGGATAGACCTTGCTGAAATGTCTCGCGATCGGATTGACTGGTCAGCAAGACATTCATTACCTCTTCCCGAATCTCATCGGTTTGCTGGAACGCTTCATCCATCAACTGGCGTGAAGTCTCGGAGTTCGGTTTCAGGATGCGCTTCTCGGCGATGGCTGCCAGGTTGCGATCTTCCAGCTATGATCGTGGCGAAGCGCGCCTCCCAGTACCCTGAGCACATCTTTGAAACTCAACCGCTCGGCGCCCGTGATGATGATCGCCCACCAGCTTGGGGAGATCGCGCTGCCGGGCGACGAAGCTGATGATAGGAGTAGGGCGGTCGGCGGTAGGCCGTTTTCGAGCAGCTTCGCCAGCTTCTGGCTCTCGCGATTGACGAAAGCTACTTCCGATGCGTGGCTGGCCAACCACAGAATCAATTCGTCCAGAAACAGGATCAGGCCGTCGATAACCCAGCGCCTTCGCATGCCCGCCGATGATCGAAAGCCCCAGGTCGAGATCGACGAATATCCCCGCTGCTCTTGATCGCCGAAAAAAAGACCTACGATCGTATCGCCAATCAGCCGATCGCGATCATCGGCGACCTGGACTTGTCTGGAATATTTTTCGAAATCGGGCAGGGAATTGATTATCCTTTCGAAGTTCGCGGCGTCTACCAGCCGCCACTCATCTCACCCCAGCCGCACATTCTGCCGGCGTCCGTCCTCCATTTCAAATTCGCAAAAAATACCTGATCACCCATCTTCTCGCGCAGCTTACGGGCGTCATCAAATATTTTGCTCAGATTTAAAGACAGCAGGCAGGGCCGCTTCGGGAATGGATTGATGTATGATGTGTTTCGACGTAACCACCCAGCAGCGCCGATTCCATATCCTGCGCACCGACCATATGATACGGCACCAGCAGAAATTCTTTCCCCCTCATTGACGCGTTGTGTTTGGCAATGACCGGCGCCAGTTCGCGAATCGAGCGCGCGTGCGCATCTCCGGCCAATATCAGATGGAGGATCGCCATAAAGTGGCTCTTGCCGCTGCCGAAACTGCCATGCAGATGCTGCCTCGCTGACTCGGCCTTCCAATGCCGAGCGAATCAACCCGAGCGCCGAGTCAAAACATTTCACGAGTTGGGTGGTGACGACGTAGTTAGGCGACCGTCTCTTGCGGACGGGTGACGCCGTCAACTCAGTTTCAAACGAAATCGCCTTGGTGAACCGGTCGGGTAAGTCAATCAAATCTTTGATGTAGGTCATGGCCGCTTCTTCGATTGTGTTTATTTCTGCAAGAAAGGCTCGCCTTTATATTGCATGGAAGCCGGCAAACTATCCATCGTCGCGTCAGCCTACTGGAGCGCAGCCACTGCATGCCGCTAGGAGAGCAACATTAGCGGCCAGTCACGGACCGCGCTTGTCCTTCTGCGGGCTAAAAAAAAAAAAAAAAAAAAAAAAAAAAAAAAAAAAAAAAAAAAAAAAAAAAAAAAAAAAAAAAAAAAAAAAAAAAAAAAAAAAAAAAAAAAAAAAAAAAAAAAAAAAAAAAAAAAAAAAAAAAAAAAAAAAAAAAAAAAAAAAAAAAAAAAAAAAAAAAAAAAAAAAAAAAAAAAAAAAAAAAAAAAAAAAAAAAAAAAAAAAAAAAAAAAAAAAAAAAAAAAAAAAAAAAAAAAAAAAAAAAAAAAAAAAAAAAAAAAAAAAAAAAAAAAAAAAAAAAAAAAAAAAAAAAAAAAAAAAAAAAAAAAAAAAAAAAAAAAAAAAAAAAAAAAAAAAAAAAAAAAAAAAAAAAAAAAAAAAAAAAAAAAAAAAAAAAAAAAAAAAAAAAAAAAAAAAAAAAAAAAAAAAAAAAAAAAAAAAAAAAAAAAAAAAAAAAAAAAAAAAAAAAAAAAAAAAAAAAAAAAAAAAAAAAAAAAAAAAAAAAAAAAAAAAAAAAAAAAAAAAAAAAAAAAAAAAAAAAAAAAAAAAAAAAAAAAAAAAAAAAAAAAAAAAAAAAAAAAAAAAAAAAAAAAAAAAAAAAAAAAAAAAAAAAAAAAAAAAAAAAAAAAAAAAAAAAAAAAAAAAAAAAAAAAAAAAAAAAAAAAAAAAAAAAAAAAAAAAAAAAAAAAAAAAAAAAAAAAAAAAAAAAAAAAAAAAAAAAAAAAAAAAAAAAAAAAAAAAAAAAAAAAAAAAAAAAAAAAAAAAAAAAAAAAAAAAAAAAAAAAAAAAAAAAAAAAAAAAAAAAAAAAAAAAAAAAAAAAAAAAAAAAAAAAAAAAAAAAAAAAAAAAAAAAAAAAAAAAAAAAAAAAAAAAAAAAAAAAAAAAAAAAAAAAAAAAAAAAAAAAAAAAAAAAAAAAAAAAAAAAAAAAAAAAAAAAAAAAAAAAAAAAAAAAAAAAAAAAAAAAAAAAAAAAAAAAAAAAAAAAAAAAAAAAAAAAAAAAAAAAAAAAAAAAAAAAAAAAAAAAAAAAAAAAAAAAAAAAAAAAAAAAAAAAAAAAAAAAAAAAAAAAAAAAAAAAAAAAAAAAAAAAAAAAAAAAAAAAAAAAAAAAAAAAAAAAAAAAAAAAAAAAAAAAAAAAAAAAAAAAAAAAAAAAAAAAAAAAAAAAAAAAAAAAAAAAAAAAAAAAAAAAAAAAAAAAAAAAAAAAAAAAAAAAAAAAAAAAAAAAAAAAAAAAAAAAAAAAAAAAAAAAAAAAAAAAAAAAAAAAAAAAAAAAAAAAAAAAAAAAAAAAAAAAAAAAAAAAAAAAAAAAAAAAAAAAAAAAAAAAAAAAAAAAAAAAAAAAAAAAAAAAAAAAAAAAAAAAAAAAAAAAAAAAAAAAAAAAAAAAAAAAAAAAAAAAAAAAAAAAAAAAAAAAAAAAAAAAAAAAAAAAAAAAAAAAAAAAAAAAAAAAAAAAAAAAAAAAAAAAAAAAAAAAAAAAAAAAAAAAAAAAAAAAAAAAAAAAAAAAAAAAAAAAAAAAAAAAAAAAAAAAAAAAAAAAAAAAAAAAAAAAAAAAAAAAAAAAAAAAAAAAAAAAAAAAAAAAAAAAAAAAAAAAAAAAAAAAAAAAAAAAAAAAAAAAAAAAAAAAAAAAAAAAAAAAAAAAAAAAAAAAAAAAAAAAAAAAAAAAAAAAAAAAAAAAAAAAAAAAAAAAAAAAAAAAAAAAAAAAAAAAAAAAAAAAAAAAAAAAAAAAAAAAAAAAAAAAAAAAAAAAAAAAAAAAAAAAAAAAAAAAAAAAAAAAAAAAAAAAAAAAAAAAAAAAAAAAAAAAAAAAAAAAAAAAAAAAAAAAAAAAAAAAAAAAAAAAAAAAAAAAAAAAAAAAAAAAAAAAAAAAAAAAAAAAAAAAAAAAAAAAAAAAAAAAAAAAAAAAAAAAAAAAAAAAAAAAAAAAAAAAAAAAAAAAAAAAAAAAAAAAAAAAAAAAAAAAAAAAAAAAAAAAAAAAAAAAAAAAAAAAAAAAAAAAAAAAAAAAAAAAAAAAAAAAAAAAAAAAAAAAAAAAAAAAAAAAAAAAAAAATTTTTTTTTTTTTTTTTTTTTTTTTTTTTTTTTTTTTTTTTTTTTTTTTTTTTTTTTTTTTTTTTTTTTTTTTTTTTTTTTTTTTTTTTTTTAAAAAAAAAAAAAAAAAAAAAAAAAAAAAAAAAAAAAAAAAAAAAAAAAAAAAAAAAAAAAAAAAAAAAAAAAAAAAAAAAAAAAAAAAAAAAAAAAAAAAAAAAAAAAAAAAAAAAAAAAAAAAAAAAAAAAAAAAAAAAAAAAAAAAAAAAAAAAAAAAAAAAAAAAAAAAAAAAAAAAAAAAAAAAAAAAAAAAAAAAAAAAAAAAAAAAAAAAAAAAAAAAAAAAAAAAAAAAAAAAAAAAAAAAAAAAAAAAAAAAAAAAAAAAAAAAAAAAAAAAAAAAAAAAAAAAAAAAAAAAAAAAAAAAAAAAAAAAAAAAAAAAAAAAA
The DNA here is from genome assembly GCA_963796275.1 of uncultured Acidobacteriota bacterium. Classification (GTDB taxonomy): domain Bacteria; phylum Acidobacteriota; class Blastocatellia; order RBC074; family RBC074; genus JAKEHZ01. The sequence continues at coordinate 2,021,204 of CAWCKY010000006.1, forward strand.
AAAAAAAAAAAAAAAAAAAAAAAAAAAAAAAAAAAAAAAAAAAAAAAAAAAAAAAAAAAAAAAAAAAAAAAAAAAAAAAAAAAAAAAAAAAAAAAAAAAAAAAAAAAAAAAAAAAAAAAAAAAAAAAAAAAAAAAAAAAAAAAAAAAAAAAAAAAAAAAAAAAAAAAAAAAAAAAAAAAAAAAAAAAAAAAAAAAAAAAAAAAAAAAAAAAAAAAAAAAAAAAAAAAAAAAAAAAAAAAAAAAAAAAAAAAAAAAAAAAAAAAAAAAAAAAAAAAAAAAAAAAAAAAAAAAAAAAAAAAAAAAAAAAAAAAAAAAAAAAAAAAAAAAAAAAAAAAAAAAAAAAATTTTTTTTTTTTTTTTTTTTTTTTTTTTTTTTTTTTTTTTTTTTTTTTTTTTTTTTTTTTTTTTTTTTTTTTTTTTTTTTTTTTTTTTTTTTTTTTTTTTTTTTTTTTTTTTTTTTTTTTTTTTTTTTTTTTTTTTTTTTTTTTTTTTTTTTTTTTTTTTTTTTTTTTTTTTTTTTTTTTTTTTTTTTTTTTTTTTTTTTTTTTTTTTTTTTTTTTTTTTTTTTTTTTTTTTTTTTTTTTTTTTTTTTTTTTTTTTTTTTTTTTTTTTTTTTTTTTTTTTTTTTTTTTTTTTTTTTTTTTTTTTTTTTTTTTTTTTTTTTTTTTTTTTTTTTTTTTTTTTTTTTTTTTTTTTTTTTTTTTTTTTTTTTTTTTTTTTTTTTTTTTTTTTTTTTTTTTTTTTTTTTTTTTTTTTTTTTTTTTTTTTTTTTTTTTTTTTTTTTTTTTTAAAAAAAAAATAACAAAATGACCGTCGGGGTTCCATGAGCCTGGGATATATGCGCCTGAGGTATCGATGACATGCGTCAAATCGAAGCGCGGAAAGAACGACTCGATGAGTTTCTTGCCGAACTCGCGCTTCATGAAGGAATTGGACGTGATCATGCCGACGTAACCGGCGCTTTCAAGCTGGACGCCGTTGCCACCCTAGATCGCCAGATCGAAGAACCGCTCCATGAACGGACGGCCAAGCTGAGTACTTCCGATGGCACGAGCCAGAGCGTTCGCGATAGCGCGCGTTGAGACCGCCATCTTTGACCGTGATGTAAGGCGGATTGCCAACGACGACGTGATAATGGCTCCGCCTGAGGATGCGTTTGAGTGCTCCTGCGTCTTCGATCTCGTAGAACTTGATCGAAAGGCTGCAGCAACTGCTCGGCGCTCCCCGTTGCCGCGCGGCGCCGTGCAGCAGAGAGTCGCCGACCGCTACGCTGATCTCCAACGCTGGCGCGTCTTCGAGGCTCAACTGTCGCATGCCTTCAGAGCGGCGACGAGCAGGCGGAAGCGCGCGATGGCACCGCGAAGGGGTTGAGGTCCACGCCGTGGACGCGGTCGAGCGCGTCGCACCAGTTCGCGTGGGGTGGTCCGGGTTCGCGCCGCTGCCACGTGGCAGAACAGGCGCTCGAACGCGCCCGAGCAGGAAGTGGCCCGACCCGCAGGCCGGGTCGATGAGCGCGGACTCTGTCGAGCCCGAACTCCTCGATCGCCGGCGTCAGGGTGCGGTCGAGGATGAACTCCTCGACGAACACCGGCGTCTGCAGCAGCGCGTAGCTTCTTGCGGGCCGCCTCCGAGAGGTCCTGGTAGAGGTCGCCGAGGAAGCGGGTGTCGAGCGCGGGGTCGGTGAAGTCGTGGACGATGCGGTGGCCGGATCGACGCGCTGCCAGAACTCCACCAGGGCGGTCGCCCCATCACCGAGGAGATCCCGCCGCACAGCAGGTTGTGGCGCTCGTCGAAGAGCGCCCCGGCCGCCGGCAGCCACGTACGAGGAAGACATGCTCCAAATACTCGCGATTGCTGTGGGCCGGGTGCTGCTGGAAGTAGTGCGTCCGCTGGTCCCGCGCCAATTTTTTTTTTTTTTTTTTTTTTTTTTTTTTTTTTTTTTTAAGAGCAGATTTCGTATGCTGCGGCAGTACGTGCAGCGCCTTTTGCGCGGTTGTATTCGGCGCGTACGCGGGCATCTACTTCAGAGATTTCTTTGCACCGCTGGCGCAGATCGTCTTCGAGCTTTTTGATCAGACGCTGGAGGCTGGCAAGGAGCTTTTTCGGTTGGATCATGATTTCGATTCGTGATGATTGTTCTGGTGGGCGCTGGCGATCCAGCTCTCCGTCAGGCGCGCGCATTGATTGGTGCTGATGACGGGCACGGGGAGATCATCGAGCTTGGGCAGCGCTACCAGGCCATCGCTTGCCATAAGCACGCATACGCCGTGCAGTCTGCCTCCGGGGGTAGTGACCCGCTCACGCAACCGTTCGATCACATCCAGTCGCCCGTACCGCGACAAGAGCCCCGGATAGACGAGCAGCAGGGTTTTATCCGACTGCGAGAGCTCCTCTTCGATGAGCGGCACGCAGCGGCTGACGAAGATCATGAGGTTGCGCCAGTCCTGGCTGTTGCGGGGCGAGGCGTCGGCCTGGAGCGCGACCTGCCGATCGACTTGGAAGGGGGCGGCCTGCTCACGCATCACTCGCAGGAAGAGTTCGTCCAGATTGTGTCGATCGAGATCGAAGCGATGGAGCAGTGCCTTCTCCGCATCGAGCAATTTATGCGGCGCGACAGTAAGCGCCAGGAACGAGCCTTCGAGTGAGGCGCGGCGCAGCTTGTTATCGAGAATCCGCGCATCGGCGATCTCCGGAGGCAGTTCAATGCCGCGGGTTGAAGCCGGCATCAACGATCCGGACGCGCTGGGCGGAACCGTGGAGCTCGATAATCCAGGGATCGTCGGTTGCCGCCAGTGATAAGCTCCTTTGCTGTCTTCAGCATCCAAGTCCCAAACCAGGTCGATCTCGGCCTCGCCTAACAGGTCATCGAGCGCGGGGCGATCGGGGAGCGGTTCGGCATCGGGATATCGGCTATGAACTCGCTGGTAGATCACGTCGACCGGCAAAGTATTCACGCCTATCAACGCCCCTTGCGCCAGGCGCAGAGCACGGATTGCGGCCAATCCCTGAGGGTAGATTTCCAATCGGCTCGAGAGGGCAGCCGTGCTTGAAGCCGCAACGGCCAGTTTGACCAATCGCACATCTGTCAGCGGTGTGATTGAATCCGGTGGGCGAGCTTCACGAAGCATTTCTAATGCGCGCGCCGGTGTGGAGATCGGATCGAGCCTCGCCAGCCCATCTGCCACGCGGGCGAGCTGTTCGACATAACCGGCCATCTCAGCGAAACGTGTGATGAGGATGCGATCATTCTCCAGGCGGCGTTCGATGAAGCGAGGGCTTTCGTTGTCACGCTCGACCTCAACGGCAGCTCTGACGACGATGGCCGCCAGTTGCGACCGCCGCGGTTCGGAAGCGACCGACCCGCGCGCATTGAGGGCGGCCTCGCACAGCTCGCCCATCGTCATTGCCGCGCCATGCGCCTCAATGATCTCAGCAACGGTATCGCGGAGGGCGGTGATGGAAGGATTTCTCCTCCATTTTTCGCGGGCAGCGGTCACGACCTGCCCGATGCGTGCGGGGCTCAGCTCCATCTGTCGCGCGATATCGGATTGACTGGGCCAGTCGAGTGCCGCGGGCGTGACATTGCCAGATGAGTCGAGGCCGAGGAACGCGTAAAGAATAGCGCGCTCTCCCAGCTTTTTCCCCGGATGCCCGAGATCGTTGATCTGCTTGCATAACAGATCAATCCCGACCACGACAGTCCTGGCCTCTTCCGATTCGGAGGTCGTCACGGGAGCGACCGGCACGGAAGGCGATATATCCGGGAAACGAAGACGCAAGGCGTTGACGAGTCGGGCGATTTCGCGGCGAGTCTTATTCCCGACACCTTGCATACGATGCAGCCGCCCGAGCGGAATTGAAAGCAGGTCTTTGATCGTGATGACATTGATGCGTTCGAGCGCATTGGCGGCGCGCGTGGTCAGCGGCAGAGTGATGATCTCGGTGGTCAATGTTAAAGGTATGCTCTCCATCCAGGTTTCGAAATCTATATCGTCATCTGTGGTCGAACTCGTTTGCGGCTGGTCGATCCCGTCAAAGAGCGCGCCGCCAGGCGCGCAGCATCTCCTCGGCATTGTCGAACCGCTTTCGCGCATCGCGCCGGAAGGCCCGCGAGAAAAATCCGATCAAAACATCGCGCACCGGTGGATCGAAGAGCGCTTCATTGAGCGTGACTTCGCAATCTAACAAAGAAGGATCGCTATGACCGTCGCCCCAGACGGGGAGATTGTCCGGTGGCCATCTGGTAGAGAGTTACAGACAGCGGCGTAGCGGTCGGCGTGCAGATACCATCGTTTTCGATCTACGAGAAACGGATCGATATAATGCGCCGTACCGAGGCGCAATTTGTCGACAGGTGTTTGAGAGAGCGAAAAATCGAAGAGCACCAAACACAATCGGCGCCCGGCAACGGTCTGCCCCACGACGATGTTGTCAGGTTTAATATCCCGATGAGGAATTCCCTTATGTTCCAGGTGATTCACTGCTTCGAGCAGGTCCTCGCCGAAACGTTGCAGAAAGTCTATCGAGAGCCGCCCCTCACGCCTTAATCGCTGCGTGAGTGTTTCGACCTCTTTCTGCGTGTCTATCCCGACCTTCTGCATCGTGAAGCCGGCGAAGCCGGAGACATCGACATCCTCATAAACTTCGATGATGGCTGGGTGACGCAGCTTTCTGATAGCCCTCGCCTCGTTCCAGATAGCTTCGTTATGCTCCACATCATTGGCCAGTTTAGCACGACTTCGCTCCCGTCTTTCTCTACGACGAAAGCGGTGGCGGAAGAGCCTTTGCCGAGCCGGCTTTGAACAACGTAACCACCCTCGAGCTGGTCATTGACTTTGGCATCGAGCGGATTCGCGATGTAATCGACGGCGGGTTGGGTCAGCTCGTTCTCGACCCCATCGAGTTGGCTCAGGAACTCAGCGATGGTTACCCAGCGGTCTGAGCTCTCGGGAAAAGTGCTGTATTGAATCAACTCCTGCAATTCGGCGCCTGCGCCATCCATTACTGATGAGATGCGCAACCCATTCCCGGCGCGGTATCTTTTCGCGCAAGTCCAATCCGTTTTCTGCAGGCGATCTTGCAGAGAATATATGGTAGGCAATCGTACCCAGCGAAAAGATGTCGAGCTGCTCCCCGGCGATTTCAGGATCATTGATGGCTTCTGGCGCCAGATAGACCATCGCCGCATCTTCGATCAATTGTTCCAGGTGTGAAGTCGGCGTCGGGCGGGAGACATCTCTGGTGGAACTGCCGGATTTCCGAAATCCCACCTGCCAGTTGAATATCTTTATTTTGGGGGAATCACCATCTGCGTCGATTATCAGGATGCTCTGAGGGCTGAGCGATCGATGAACCAGGCGTTTCTCGTGCGCATAACGTAACGTTTCAGCGATCTGTCGCAACAGGTTGAGGCGTAAGTCGATGCTGAGTGATTCGCCGTTCAAGGTCAGGTAATGATCGAGCCGCACGACATCCGGATAATGGTGGAAGAAGAGGGCCGTGCCAGCTCATGCTCGATGAAGTCATGAACCTTGAGAATGCCCGGGTGATCGATCTCTTCCAGGATTTGGAATTCGCGATGTGCGGCGCGACGGATGAATTCTCGGTCGAGTTCAGAAGTGTTTCGCGCGATGTTGTAGATTCTGATCCTGCGTTTCGTGGATTCGATCCTTGAGTGAGTTGCGGCCCAGTCCTGATACGTGTCCGTAGGGCTTTGATAAAGTAGTTCTCCGAGATCGTAGGCGCCGACGCGCCGCGAGCGCTGCGAGGGACGAATGCCAGCCTGTTCCATGGCCTGAGTGAGCACTCTGCCCATCGGACGATCGATCACGGTTTGCACAGGTTGTTGATAACCCGGATACCGGCCATTTTTAAGGGCATCCAGAATGCCACGCCCCGCGGCCTGCGAACTCTCATCGCGCAGGCAAATACGATGCCCGGCGTTACCAGACAATTGAAAATCGAGCTGCTTTGGGGAACAGAAGATAAGCGGATTAAGAAACGGGATGCGAATCTTTTGACAGGCTTTCTGGCGCCGCAGTAGCGTAGCCAATTTCTTGGCCTTCAGATTTGCGAGCAACAGGGGGTTGTCGGCGGTTGATTTTTTCCACCCGATCTCCAGACCCAGGTCGTATGTTACCCGTCAAGGTTCCGGGTTTGCTCTTGATCTCGATGAGATAGAAGCTGATGGCGTAAAGATCAGCAGGTCAACCTCATTAATTGATCCATCGTCAGAGATGAATTGAAATTACTCCAAGCTCGAAACAGTTCGCTATCTGGAAGGCCTTCCTTTATGTAATCTAGCGCATCGCGCTCCCACTGATACTCAGAGGGAGAGATCATATTCCACCTGTTGGATGAAAGCGCCATAGCTAGAGAAGTTGAACCGGATTAAAATCAGGCGACTTGCTGTGAGCGTTCGCAAAACGTGGACTTATCCTGATTTTGTATTGAATTCAACTTGATTACGCAAATCTAAATCTGGAAGCCGATCGAGCGAATTCATATCGGCAAATGGATAACGTGATCGGTAGATTCTTCTGAGAGTAGAGCAGTATAGACCGATCTCGGAGAACAGCCGAAGACAAGAGTGTAGTCTTAAAACTTATAGGTCAATCAGGTATTAGACATGTGTATTGCGTTTCGGAAGCGTCTCCTGTAAGTAGTTACTTGCATAAAATAGAGCGTGATCGATCATGAATGTTGTGTGATTATTTGATCTACCCTTTCACTTCAACTCCCAGCAAGTGGCCGATAAATTGTTTTTGTGGCATTAACCGTTTTGGCGAGCAGATTGCGAGGAATGCCCTAGATTCCCTAATTTGGCTCTGGAGTAAAATTCAAGTTATGCGATAAATCCCTAGTTTTGGGAACTATCTTTCGGAAAAATCGGGCTGAACTGAAACACACGACATTGAGACGCTGAAATTCACCCCAGATCGGCACAAATGCGACGGACAGACGAGGATTAAATCCGCGCCGATTGGCCACATCAGTGCTGATCAGCGATGAAATATCGGTTCATGCACAGGTGCCATGTAGAAGATTAAGTAGTAAAACGAAAGACTAACGAAATCGTTCTGCAAAATGTGTGGTATTCGTTAATGAAGAGCCAGCACGTTGACTCAGTCCTGTTCGTCTGCAGTCGGACCGTAGGAACCGGGGACGGGGATGTTGAGCAGGCGAAGGTAGACGGAGAACTGGCCGCGGTGATGGATCAAGTGATTCAGGATGAAGTCCCGCAGTACATCACCCTTGGCATGTTCGAACTTCACCTGGCCCATTATTTTGAAACGCCAGGGGCGCATTATGGTCTCGTCGTTGGCGACTGCCAGAACTCGCTTGCAGTTTGCCACTTTATCGTCATATGTCTTGAGCAGGTCGGCCACCGACATAGCCTGGTATGGCTTATAGTCGGCAGGATCGATGTCGAGTTCGTCCATATTGAATATCGAATCGGACCAACCGATGCATTCGACGATGTGCGATGCCAGGTCGCCTGCCGTAAACGACTTTTCGTGGGGCCGCCAGTCCAGCTTGTCGTTCGGCAGCCGTTCTAAATGTTTGCGTGTCGTCTGCGCCTCTCGTTCAAACTCCTTCATCAGCGATTTGCTCAACTTACTCATATTCATTCTCCTTTTTGCAGATTGATCATTTCACCTGGTTCGATGCTGACGTCGATTGGTCGACAATCATGCATGTGGGCCATGAGAACGATTCGTCCATTATACACTTTAGAGCATAAAGAGCTGATCAAGCCATACCTTATCGGGCCTCTCGGGGGGCGTCCGATGCTGAAACTCTAGCGCCGCGAAAATACGCCGACGCCTGCGAGCGAAAAACAAAATATAGAAGAACAGTGAAAAGCAGGCTGTGCACGAACAGCTCCAAGGGCGAGTGCATGGCACTGAGGATGACGTGGTATCCGACCCAAACAACCAGGAGCCAGCGCGCCCAATTGAAACCGTATAACATAAACAGGCCGCAAAGAATAGCGAGAATCCGGATGGCGGGAACCAGCCAGAATTCAAATGAATGCTCGGAGATGCGTTGTGCAGCATGCAAATCTGCCGTCGGAATCAGGCTGGCAAGCAGCGTAAGGCCGCCCGCCCCTATAAATAACCAACTTATTACTGTGATCGAGAGCGGGCGCGGGCGCTTAGTCATATCGAGTTGAGCAGTCAGACAAAGATTTTGAGGTATTATCATTTTACATTTGTCATTTGACATTGATTGCATCCTTGAAGGGCGAAGCAAATGACAAATGCCAAATGTAAAATGATTGTGTCATTTTGTTGATTTGCCCCGACTTTGAGCCATCGCTGCCGCCATTCGCAGCGCCGCTTTCATATTCGCGGCATCCGCGATTCCTTTGCCCGCGATATCGAAGGCGGTACCGTGATCCACAGATGTGCGGATTACGGGGATGCCCAGCGATACATTAACCGTGTCTTCAAAGGCCAGCAGCTTGATCGGGATGTGGCCTTGATCATGATACATAGCCACAATCAGGTCATAATCGCCGCGCGCGGCCTTCAGAAAGAGAGTGTCGGCGGGCAGCGGACCGGCACAATCGATGCCGCGCTCTTTCGCCGCCGCGACGGCGGGCGCAATGAATTGGGCATCTTCATCGCCGAGCAGCCTGTTCTCCCCGGCGTGCGGATTGAGGCCGCAGACGGCGATGCGCGGAGAAGACAATCCCATCTGCACGAGCGCACCGTGGCCCAGCTCGATGGTCCGCTGGATGCGTGCGACATCAAGACTGCATGCGCGGAGCAGCGGGACGTGTGTGCTGACGTGGATCACGCGCATCCGGTCGTTAGCGAGCAGCATCCACGATTCCGGTGAGCCGCACAACTCGGCGATGAATTCGGTGTGGCCGGAAAACTGAATGCCGTTGAGCGAGACCGCTTCCTTATTGATCGGCGCGGTCGTCATAGCATCCGCTTCACCGCTCAGACACATCTCTGTCGCGGCTCGTACATAAGCCAGCGCCGCGCGCCCGCACGCCGCATTCAATTGGCCGGTTCTGAAATTTATCTCTGCCCCGGTCATCATCGCCATATCGAGGATTTCCACATTGCGGCGTTCGCGTACGCGCCGCCAACCAGGACCATCGGTCCGGTTCAATATCGCCTGGTCGCCGATGATGATCCATTGGGCCAGGTCCGCCACCGCGGTGTCATCCAGCGCTTTGATTATGATCTCCGGGCCGACTCCGGCGGGGTCGCCCATGGTTATTGCCACTCTCTTCATAGTCTTCTTATCTGACTTGACCCCCCTAGAAAATCTACCGCATCTACGAGCGATTCGTCAGTTCCAAAACCGCCCGCCTTGGTGGCGAGTGGTAGGCCTGCTACCGTGCCGCCGATGAAGCGGCCCCACGGGACTCCGGGCACGATCACTCCCTCGAGACTGACGCCGATTGCGCCCAGGTTGCGCGCGACAGCCTCCGCGGTGTCGCCACCCGAGAGCACAATGCCGCGCAATTCACGGTCGAGCAAGCGGACCAACCTTGCAATTGATATCTGCTCATCTCTGCCCCCCGGTTTCGCCCGCAGCAGAATGTGACTCTCGCCGCTTAGAGGTCGCCTGTCAACCATCATCCCGGGTTCGAACGTCACGACAGGCCTTAATTCGAGGAGGCAATTGATCTGCCGCTCAGTGACGGCGTTGGAAGAACCGATGACCAGCAGGACGCGTCCCCGGTCCGCGGGTTGCCCCGGGTCAGCTTTTCCTATCCGGAGAGATTCGCCCATGTTTGCTGCAATCTCGCCAGCCAACGCGCCGGCTCCGGCGAGTATCGCTCTCGCGCCGATAAGGTCCGCCGTTCTCACGACCGCCTGTAAATCAGCCTGAGATGTGCTGTCGAGCGCGATCATGCGCGCCCCCTGCGAGATGAATCTGTGCACGGATTCTGCCACGGCCTCGGCGCCATGTTTCAATACTTCGAGGCCGACCTGTGCGACGCCGGATGCCCCCTGTTCACGCAACAAGGCCGGCAAGCTGCGTGGAGGATCGGATCGTTCCCCGAACAGGTGCAGGCAGCCCTCCACCAGCGTCCGCCCCATTGCCGGAAAAGCGGGCGCGATGAGCGCGACCTCAAAGCCGCAGGTCTCCATCATGGCTTCCAACTCAGAGGCCAGGTTGCCCAACAATGTCGAATCGAGCTTTTTGAAGATCAGCGGACAGCCTGAACCGATGAGCGGGCCGCAGAAGCTGCGAATTTTCTCGGCCGCCTGCTCCGGTGAGTCGGTGCGGGTCGCCGTATCGTAAACGTGAACGGCCGCGGTATCCACTGCTGGACCTTGCCCGAGCCAGATGTTCGTAGGATAACCGCGTAAAGCGAAGGGAAGCCCCGCGTCTGCCGCTCCGGTAAGATCGTCGGCCAGAATCGCGAGTGGAAGGTCGGAATGTAGCTTCGGCATAAATCGGTCTTCGCCTTTTCCGGTTTTTTCGGGGGATTACAATGTTATTCAGGATTGATATGATCGGCCACCTCAGGGCTGTGCCAATCACTGCATTTTTTTCCGTGTTTATATTTACCAGGTTCGGATAGTCATCCAGAATAGCAGTAACATTAATAGCAGTAACATTATTTGAAAATAACCGCTAATAAATTGCCGGGCGCAGTTGATCTCATTTAAAGGCTATAACAAAACGAGGGCACATGAAATCGATCAAAAATGTCAAACCTTGCGATCTGCCAGTCAGAACCATATGCAGCGCGCTGCTATTTTGTCTGATGACATGTTATGTCTTCGCACAAGAAGGCTGGTGGATGAACGAGCCGATCCGCTGGGTGCAAACCAATCTGCGGCAGGTCGATGCAACGCTCGACGCACGGCGGTTGGCCGGGCAGTTGGCCGAGATGCGCGCCAACGTGGTGCTGATGGGAATGGGAGGCATCGTATCGTATTACCCGACATCTGTGCCGTATCACTATTCCAGCCCAGATTTGCCGGCGGGCCGCGATATGTTCGGCGACGTGCTGCGCGAATGCCACGCGCGGAAGATTCGGGTCGTCGGCCGATACGATCTGAGTAAAACGCGGAAAGATGTTTACGATGCGCATCCCGAATGGTTTTTCCGCCAGGCCAATGGTGAGCCGGTTATTTACAATGGATTGTATTCGACATGCATCAACGGCGGCTATTATCGCGAGCAGGCGCTCAAGATACTGTCAGAAGGTCTCGAAAAATACGATGTCGACGGCCTGTTTTTCAATATGTTCGGCAACCAGTCGCGCGATTACAGCGGACGTTACGTAGGCCTTTGCCATTGCGATGTCTGCCAAACCAAATATCGCGCGGCATTTAACAAGGAGATTCCCAAGGAGCCGGATGACGATTACCGCAAGTTCATGTTCACCTCTTCGCGCGAAATCGCTGCGGTCATCGGGGATTTGATTCACCAGAAGCGGCCGCGGGCGGGCTACTTCAACTACATTCAGGAATATACAGATGGCATTATGTCGGAATCGAACACGGCGATATCGCGGCCGCTGCCGCTCTGGCTCTACTCGGCGAGCGACAATGTAAACCGCGCGCGCAACAGCCAGCCGGGCAAGATGGCGATCGACCTGAACATGCAATTTGTAGATTACTGGTGGCGCTTCGCTACCGTGCCGCGTGGTCAAATTGCGCTACGATCCTGGCAGAACATCGCGCACGGCGGCGCCCTCACCTTTGAGATGAACGGGACTTTCGATCAGCAGGATCGGCAGGCGCTCGAGACGTCCAAACCGATCTTCCGCTGGGTAGCGGCGCACGAACAATATTATTCCAATCAGCGGAGCGCCGCGCGCGTGTTGCTGCTGGGCGCTGGCCGGGAGACTGGTACGGAAGCTTATCGCGGGCTGTTTCGCTTGCTGGCCGAAGAACACATACCGTTTGCGGTTTCGGACAATATGGATTGGGAGGGCAAGCGGGAATTCGACCTCGTCATCGCCGCCGATAGTGCGCCCGTCGGGTTGCAGCGATATGCCGAAAGGGGCGGCAAGGTACTGATAGTCAGCGCACGTGCGCCTGAATTCGAGGTCGCGCCGGTCGTCAATGAAATTAAGGATATTCGCGGCTATATCCGGGTGCGCGATCACGCGGCGTATCCATCGTTGAAGGATACCGACCTTTTGATGTTGAACGGTCCATTCACCGAAGTACGCGACAGCGGTCCGGCAACATTGACGCTCGTGCCTCCATCGATGTTCGGCCCGCCGGAATTCATTCACATCGATATGAAAGACACGGAGACGCCGGCTATCGTCTTTAGGCAAATGGGACGAGGCGCGATCGCGTGGATTCCATGGAACCTGGGCGGGATGTATTACCGCCACAGTTTGATAGCGCACGCCGGGCTTTTCCGAGATGTGATTGGTCGTCTCGCCGTACCGCAGCAGTTACGCACAAATGCACACCCGCTGGTCGAGATGAGCCTGATGTATCAGAACGGGCATACTCTGTTGCACTTGATCAATCTGAGCGGTCACTCACAGACTGCCTATTTTGCGCCGGTGCCGATGACCGGTATTCAAGTTCAGATTGCCGGAGTTTTCAAAACCGCCAAGACAGTTCGCAGCCCGGGGAGTCTGGAGGTCAAGGTGGATAAGGGCTATACCGAATTTACTATTCCGCTTCTGTCGGATTACGAGTTGGTGGTGCTCGAGTAACCTGGAATCAGTAAAATCGGGTATATTGGAGGGGCAAATGTCCAATACCAATTCACAAAAACTGCTCAGGATCCCCGTTTTCATTCAGGATGGTACTTTCGTTTTAGCCAGCGATCGACAACCTCTTCCGGGATTTGATGACGGAGCATTCTGCGAGATACTGATCGATCCTTTTCATGTTCGCGACCTGTCAAGGCTGCGCGGAAGCGAGGCCGATAAGGAGGTTCCTTTTCTATCTAAAGGGACAAAACTCCTGGCCCAGGTGAACGGCAAAATGGTCCCCCATGATCTCAAGGGATTTCTGCACGATTCGCCGAGCGAAATAGAAAATTGCGCGCTCGTCGAATTCAGCCTCCTCGGCGACCTCAATCTTCACCTCAGATCCAGGGGAGATGCGACGTTGACGGACGTGATGTGCTCATCTCCTTTTCTCGAAGGCAGAGAAGACCCGCCGGTCGCCAAGAGCGTTAATCACTCGTACACGCTAATCTCTACATATTTCGAGCCACACCGGAAATCCCACTCTGGAAATGTCTTTAATAAGGTCTTCTACTGGTCGGTGAATGCAGCCAGCTGGGTGTCTTTACAGACCCTTCGTGACGAAATCCGGCGCGGGCGCAGGACAGATAACGACAAGGAGACGACCAGGCAGGGCAAACTCTTTTGATATAAGTTTCAGTCACATCGAACCTGGCCACCATCATGCCATCGGCTCGTAGCACAACAAGACGTTTCCATTTTTGAAGGCTCGCGTCTTCGTCAGCTTCAGACTCAGCTTCTCCTTGATCCCCTCGAACAGAGTTCTCCCTTGGCCGAGAATGACGGGATTAATAACGATCTGGTATTCATCGATCAATCCCTCCTGCGCCAGTTGCGAAATTATGCTGCCGCTTCCCAATATCACCATGCCATCTCCGGCTTCTCGCTTCATCTTTCGTATTTCCATCGGCAGCCCCTCCTTCACCAGAGTCGTGTTGTTCCACGACGCGTGGTCCATCGTTCTCGAAAATACGATCTTCTGCATGTTATTCATACCTCTGGCTATGTCAGGCATATTCTCGATCGCGAAAGGCGTCGGCCAGAAGCTAGCCATAAGCTCATATGTGATCCGGCCGAATACCAGAACGCCTCCTCCGCTCGCATTTTCTGCGACAAACTCATTCCACTCCGCATCCTGGCGGTCCGCTTTGGCCCAACTCATATCGCCGTTCTTATCTACAAAATAGCCATCCAGAGTCACGTGATTGAAGGCAATCAATTTCCGCATTTTTTTCTCCTTTCATAAAAAATGCAGCCAAAATTTGAGCGTCATTTCAAGTTACCTTTATGCGATTTTTCATCGGGCTCGGCGAGCAAATCGCCCAGCCGATCCAACCGCCGCTCCCAGATCGAACGGCGGTCGGCGATCCATCGCTCCACTACCGAAAGCCCTTCGGGTTCGATGCGGCAAGTCCGCACCCGCCCGACCTTTTCGGTATATACGAGCCCGCTCTCTTCCAATACCTGTAAATGTTGAACTACCGCGGCAAGCGTGATGGCGAGCGGCTGCGCCAACTGCGAGACGGATATGGGTCCTTCGCAGATTTTCTCCACTATTGCCCGGCGCGTGGGATCGCCGAGCGCGTGGAAAACACGCTGGATGCTGGCTTTTCTATTTGGCATAGACGGTGCCTCGCCGCGTATTAGCGAGCCAACTCCTTCCCCAGTCGTTCGAGCAGCTGGCGCCAACCCTCTTGACGAATTTGAAGACCGTCGGCGCCCTCAAAGAACGCCGCCTGTTCCGTGAAGATGAGGTCGGTCCCTTTATCCGTGCGTAAAAATTCAAAGGTTGCCAGAGATGCCGAGATGCGCTTTTCGCCAAAGGTCATCGTATACGCGATTACAACGCGACGCTCCGGCACAATGTCCTGATAACTGGTATCGCTCAAAAGCGCCGTACCCTCGAACGGAGTCCCCTCCTTGAAGCGAAAGCGGGCGCGTTCCACGCCGCCGACTCGAAAATCCATCACATATTCCTCGACCTCCAGTCCTTCGCCCTCGACAAACCAGCGGCGCTTTTTCGCCGGGTCCGTAAATGCGGCGAATACCCGCTCGGGCGTGGCGGGATAACTCCGCTCGATAACGTATGTTTCGTGCGTGACAGTTCGCTCTTCCATCGAAATCCTTCCTTTCTATATTGGTTAAGTGCCGACTTAAGCATTCCACGGCGCGCGGCAAATTGTCAAGTCGACACTTAAGTAATTTTTGTGAGGGAAGTAACCCGGGATTTAAACGCTCGTCATCAAAACTCTCACGATTTGCGATCATTACTATCTGAAAGGGACTCTCTGAAAGGGCAGTTGAGGTTAGCGGTGGTTCACTACGCTTCACCCACTGTGAATCTACACAAATCAGAGAATCTCGCAATCCCACCAAACGGCGGGAGGTTATACATATTGATTGGCCTCTTCTTAGCCCGATTCATCGGGCTTTCCCGCAGGGCATTAGGCCAGTCCTTTGAGGATTTGTCCTTTGAGGACTGGTGAGCTCAGGAGACCTAATCTCGAGGGCGCTTTAGCGTCCTTGCAGTCCGGCTTTAGCCACCAATGATCGAGCGACGGCTAAAGCCCGATAACAAGCCCGTTGAAAACGGGCTAGGGATATATCCTTCAAGCTACCAGCCGTCAAACGGCCGGCCTATCTGCCCTGCGGGAAACCCCGGTAAACCGGGCTGAGGAGATACCTATCATTCTGTGCCGTCTCCTGCCATCGAGGGATTTCAAAATCAGAGTTGTAGATACCAATGACGCTTCACTCCCGGCTACATTCTGCTGTGCCTCCGGGCAAACCGAAAAGTTTGGATTATGACAAGGCGATAAAACTGCTTTAAGCGGGAGACTGAGCAGGCGCGAGCCCGGGGAGGAATGGGAGAAGGGCGAGGAAGGTCAGACGGATGGCTGGCCGATTGGGGATCACGGTCAGCTATTGCGTTATTTCATCAGGGGTGGGGCTGTTGACTCACGGATTCGCAATTCGGTTTTGAGCATGACGAGAGAATCCGCGGGCATCACGGAATGGCCGCCGGAGGGCTCAAGTTTGCCGAGCAGCATTTTCATGGCCTGTTTTCCGATTTCGTTCGTAGGCTGCGCAACGGTTGTAAGTTTGGGGCGGAAATTTGCCGCCCACACGAAATCATCGAAACCGAGAATGCTGACTTGTTCGGGGCAGGAGACTCGCAGCTCACTGACGGCCTGCATCAGTCCGAGCGTCATTTTATTGTTACAAGCAAGAATTGCGGTCGGAAGTTCGGCCAGCCGCAGCAACTCGAGGCCGCCCTGGTAGCCGCTCTCAATCTGAAAATCGCCACGATAAAAGTAATCCTCGCGCACCGGAAGGTGTGCCTCCTGCATAGCCCGGCGGAATCCTTCGATGCGGTCCATGCCGTTGGAGAGGCGTAACTCTCCGGCGATGATGGCGATACGCGTGTGTCCCAGTGCAATCAGGTGGCGCGTCGCTTCGTATGCTCCCCCGATGTTGTCCGACACGACGGCGCCGCCTCTGAAACCGATGGGAACACGATCGATAAATACAACTGGGAAACGGCGGCGGATGAGGCTGTCGTGGGCGGATGATGAATCGGTGCAGGCCAGCACTACGCCGTCCACCCGCCGCGAGAAGAGCATACTCAACTGATGCTGCTCTCGTTGCTCGTCATCGCCGGAGTTGCAGAGAATGAGAGAATACCCGTTCTGCAGCGCTTCCGTTTCCAGGCCCTGAACGACTTCCGTGAAAAACGGGTTGGTGATATCGGGTACGACCATGCCGATGACGTTCGTCTTGCCGACCTTTAAGCTGCGCGCGACGTGATCCGGATGGTAATCGAGCGCCGCCATCGCTTCCAACACTCGCCGCGTCCGCTCGGCGCTCACTCCGCCTTTTCCGTTGACAACAGCCGAAACCGTCGCCACCGAAACATCAGCCAGCCGCGCGACATCAACCATCGTGTGTGACTTATTACCTTCGGCCATAGATTTGACTCAATTTCTTCTCCTGATCTCCGTTTCAACATTTCGCTCAAGTTGCATGCGCGGGCGATAACATTTTGCCGCAATCTGAAACGTTTCAGATTGCAATTGTGTCGCCACTATTCCCCTCGGACTGTCATATTCTTTTTATAGATGTATACAATTACCGACATTCCGGGATAACGTTAGTCTCTTGACATCGGCTGGGAAGGTATTGTATGAAACGTTTCGAATTTTGTGAAGTCCAACATTTCCGGCGATACCACATATTTTTACGGGTATTGTTTTTACAGTCTGATTTGATATGAAACGTTTCAGTCATTCAGATTGGCCGATAGTTCTCTCCAGCGAGAAAACAGGGCAGTAAATTTCAAGGGCGCGCGCGACCTTTCATGACTCACATCCTCGAAGCACGCAAGATCAGCAAGAGTTTTCCGGGCGTGGTAGCGCTCAACGAGGTGAATCTCGGCGTGCGCGGCGGCTCGGTTCACGCCGTCATCGGCGAGAATGGGGCGGGCAAATCAACGCTGATGAAGATACTGTCCGGAGTTTACCGCGCCGATTCGGGGCGAATTCTGCTGAATGGTAGGGAGGTTGAGTTCGCTTCGCCGCGTGCGGCGGAGCGGGCGGGAATCGTCATCATTCATCAGGAACTCAATCTGGTTCCCGCGCTCTCAATCGCCGAGAACATCTTTCTCGGACGTGAGCCGGCGCGCTTCGGCTTTGTTAATCGGCGGAAGATGGAGCGGAACGCCGATTTTTTACTCGATCGCCTCGGGCACCGGCTCGATCCGCGGGCCACCTTAGGGAGTCTCAAGGTGAACGATCAGCAGGTGGTCGAGATAGCCCGAGCCCTCTCGCTCGATGCCCGCGTACTGATTATGGACGAGCCGACGACGGCGCTCGCGGCAGGCGATGTCGAGAGGCTATTCGGCATCATTCGCGCTTTGGCGAGCGCGGGTACCAGCGTCGTCTACATTTCGCACAAAATGAACGAGCTGTTCCGCATCGCCGGAGAGTTCACGGTGTTGCGCGACGGCGAATTGATCGGACATCGCGTTGCATCCGAGACAAACCCCGGCGAACTGATGAGGATGATGGTCGGACGCGAGGTTACATATAAGCGGGAGAAACGTAACTGGCAGAGGAATGTAGAGCTTTTGCGCGTTGAAGGTCTCTGTTCGCGGGAGAAGGATGCGGTCGGACGCCGCCGCTTGTCGGATATCAGTTTCAGTCTGCGCGCCGGAGAAGTGCTCGGCGTCGCCGGGCTGATGGGCGCCGGGCGCACGGAACTGCTGGAAAGCCTCTTCGGCGTGCACAAGGCGGCAGGCGAGTCGCGCCTCGTGATGAACGGGCAGCCGCTCTTCGTTAACGATCCGCGACAGGCGATCAAGGCGGGTCTGGCGTTCGTCTCGGAAGACCGCAACGCGCAGGGATTGGTGCTCAATCTCGATGTCGGAAGCAATATCACGCTCGCGCGGCTCGAACGTTTCAGCCGCCTCGGCTTCTTGCGGAAGGAGCACGAAGACGCGGCTTCCCGCGAGTACATCGCGCAACTTAGCATCAAGACGCCGGGCCTCCGCGCCGCGACAAAAAACCTGAGCGGCGGCAATCAACAAAAGGTCGTGCTGGCCAAGTGGCTGTTGACTGGGCCGAGCGTATTGTTGCTGGACGAGCCGACGAAGGGGATCGACATCAAAGGCAAGACCGAAATCTACCGCTTGATCGAAGAACTCGCCGTGAGCGGTCTCGGCATCGTTCTCGTATCGTCGGAGCTTCCCGAACTGCTGGCTCTGAGCGACCGCATCATCGTGCTGCGTGAGGGAAGAGTCGCCGGCACTCTCGAACGTCAGGAGGCGACGGAGGAGCGCATCATTGAACTGGCAACTATCGGAAACTAAAAAGCGCGCGTGGCGACTCGCAGGCTTCGCTGCGATGCACAGTCGCGTGAGGCGCATCCAGCTCGGCCGGTTCAAGCCATTTGTCGGATTATTCGCGGTGTTCCTGCTCGCGTGCGTCTTCTCGCCGGTGCGTCGCGGCGAACTTATCTTTTTGGACGCCGGCAACCTGACGGACATTCTCCGACAGATCTCAGAGAAGGGCATCCTCGCCGTCGGAATGACCTTCGTGATTCTTGCCGGGGCAATCGATCTCTCGGTCGGTTCGGTGCTCGCGTTCGCGGCAACGCTCTCTTCCGTAATGTTGATGCGCGGCGGCTACGGGACTCCGGAGACAGTCATCGCGGTGCTGGCTGCCGGGCTGCTCATTGGCGCGGTTAACGCGACGATCATCACGAAAGGACGCATTCAATCGTTCGTCGTGACGCTGGCGATGATGAGCGCGGCGCGCGGCCTGGCCCGGCTCGTGTCGGGAGGCTCCGGCGTCGAGATGGGTTACGGCGAGGCTGGCGCGCCGCAGAGCTTCTCTCTGGTCGGAGGTAAATTCGTCCTGCCTGTCCCGGCTCTGATTTTTCTGGCGACAGTAGCCATCGCGTGGATCGTCCTTAATAAAACGCGCTTCGGGCGTTACGTCTACGCCGTCGGCAGCAATGAAACGGCGAGCCGTCTGTCGGGCGTCGGCGTCGATTGGGTCAAGTTCTGCGTCTTCTCGATCTGCGGGCTATTGGCTGCGCTCGCCGGGATCATCCATTGCGCACAACTCGAACAGGGCAATCCGAACGACGGGGTAGCTTACGAACTCGACGCAATCGCCGCAGTCGTCATCGGCGGCACGTCGCTCTCGGGCGGCACCGGCACAGTTGTGGGAACGCTCGTAGGCACCCTGATTATAGGCATCATCAACAACATTCTCGGTCTCAACAACATCGACGCCAATCTGCAATTGATTTTTAAGGGCGTCATCATCATCGGAGCAGTGCTGCTGCAACGAAGGGGCTGAGATTTATCGAAAGACATCGAGTATGAAAACAATCCTGATAAAAGCGGAGCGGCCGGTTACGCGGCTTGCTGGCGGAAGCGCCGTCATATTACTGGCCATGCTCGGAGCAGCGTTTTCGGCGTGCAATCGCGGCGGCGAGGCGACCGGAAAATATATCATCGGCTTCTCGCAAGCCAACAAGGCGGAGCCGTGGCGAACGTGGATGGACAGCTCGCTGATGGAAGAAGCGGCCAAACACCCGAGGCTTGAGGTGCGCTATGCCGATGCGCAGCAAGACAACAGTAAGCAGGTCGCCGATGTGGAGAACTTCCTGAGGCAGCGCGTTGATCTGCTCATCATATCTCCGAACGAAGCGAAGCCGTTGACCGGCATCGTCAAACGAGTCTACGAGAGCAATATTCCCGTCATCGTGCTCGACCGCAGCATCGAGGGCGACAGCTATACGACGTTCATCGGCGCGGACAACCGCGAGATCGGCAAAGCGGCGGGCGAATATGCGGCGCAATTGTTGAAGGGGAGAGGTATAGTCGTCGAGATCAAAGGCCTGCCCGGCTCCACGCCCGCGATCGACCGCAGCGCGGGCTTCCGCGAAGCTATAACGGTTCATCCCGGAATCAAAATCGTCGCCGATCCGGTGGCCGACTGGTTGCGCGACAAAGGCAGGGAACAGGCGGAAGCAGCCCTGCGCGCGAACGAAAAGATCGATCTGGTATACGGGCACAACGACCCGATGGCTATGGGCGCCTATCTCGCGGCGACGGCGATGAACCGCGCCGAGGGACTGAAGATCATCGGGATTGACGGTCTGCCGGGAACGGAAGGTGGAGCAAAGGCTGTGCTCGACGGAAAACTCGATGCGACGTTCCTTTACCCGAATTGCGGCAAAGAGGCCATCGAAACGGCGGTGAAAATCATGAACAAAGAACAGACGCCGAAAAAGATCACGCTGCCGACGGCGCGGATCACCAGAGATAACGCCCCGCCGTTTATCGATTGAGTGGGCCGGATCACCAGCTATAAAAAAGATTGGCATAACCAACAAATATCGGCAGAAACACAAATAAAGGAGGTTAGATGCAAATTGTGATTACTCGTTTTCTGTTCATCGCGTGCCTCATAGTTTTGACCGGGCAGGTCGTCAAGGCCCAGGGCAGGGACGAACTTTCCCAGCTGCCTTTCTTGAGGTCTTACACGCAGGAACGCATATCTTCACACGACCGCACGGGCGCGAACGACGACGGCAACTGGAAGAATCCGATAAAGGCTGGCGAGACGCGCACTATCGGCGAGGTGCAGGGACCGGGCTTAATTACGCACATGTGGTTCACCATCGCGACGCCGGAGCACTACCACCTGAAGAAGATCGTTCTGCGGATGTACTGGGATGGCGAGCAGCTCCCGGCGGTCGAAACGCCCATCGGCGATTTCTTCGGTCTCGGCCACGGCGAGTATTTCATGTACGAGTCCGGTCCGCTCTCGGTCGGCTCGCAAAAGGCGCTCAACTGTTACTTCCCGATGCCGTTTCGGCGATCGGCTCGCATCACCATCACCAACGAAGGCGAGCGACCGATTCAGGCCTTCTACTACAACATAGACTGGCAGAAGCACAGGAGCCTGCCGGAGGAGATCGCCTACTTTTACGCCGAGTACCGGCAGATGACTCCGACGCCGGGATGGACGTCCGATTGGAAGTTGAACTCAGATAAGAAGGTGAACGATCATCCGAACACTGATGGGGCGACCAATTACGTTATCCTCGAAACCGAAGGTCGTGGGCATTTCGCCGGCGTGACGCATAACATCATCCAGAATCAGGGCGACTGGTGGGGCGAAGGCGACGAGATGATCTTTATCGACGACAAGACGAAGCCTCACATCATCGGCACGGGCTCTGAGGACTATTACCTGGGGGCGTGGTGCTATGGTAACTGCGGCATTTCACCCTTCGGGTCCAACTATCCGACATTCGCTTACAAAAATTATGGCAACCCGGTCAACGGCGGCGACAACCGCGGGGCGAAGTGGATGGTCTACCGCTTCCACACCGACTCGCCGATCCCATTCGAGAAGTATTTCAAGATGACTATCGAGCACGGCCATGCCAACCATCGTTCGGACAACTTCTCCACGGTGGCTTATTGGTATCAGCAGGGGCCGCACCGGCTGCGCAAACCTCTGCCGCCGGTCGCCGAACGCATCCCGCACATGGTTAATGTCGATGGACCCACGATGGGCAAGCCGTAGATGTTCATGCGCGTCAAGATGAGGATAAGGCTGGCTCCTAAGCCCCAAAGGGGCGCCAATCAAACAGCCAGGGGCTACGCGCGAGGCGCGCTCCACCCCTTGGCTATCTTATTGCGCGCCTTTGGCGCTCAGTGGCCAGATGTTAAGAAGTTGGCGGCTTATCTTGACACAAATGACCTATGTGTCTGCACCGGAGCGGCGCTACCGTGGGCCCGGGGCAGACACACAGGTGCCATAGATGGCGCGGACGGGCTGCGGGCTTCATTCATACCCGCAGCTCAGACCATTGGGAGCCGATCAATTGGTCTCAATCCGGTTTCGTCGAGTCCAGCTTTAACAGAGTGTGCAGCAGCACGTTAGTTCCATTCGTTATGTCTTCAGGCCGTGAAAACTCGCGCGGGCTGTGACTGATGCCGTCCACGCTCGGTATGAAGATCATGCCTGCCGGTCCGAGATGCGCCATCTCCTGGGCGTCGTGGCCGGCGCCGCTGGGCATGAATTTGGTCGTGAATCCCAGCTGCCTGGCAGCTTCATCGATCACGCGGCGAACGCGCAGGTCGGTGGGTGCGGGAGGCGTCGCGTTGGTCTGCTTGAACTCGAACTTTGTTCCGCTTGCTTTCTCAATCTGCCTGACCGCTTCCTGAATCTTCTGAAACATCAACTGCGTCTTGGCCGCATCGAGATCGCGCAACTCCAGGCTCGTTGCGACCTTTCCCGGAATTACGTTGTAGGCGCCGGGAAATGCCTGAATCCTGCCGACGGTGCCGACCTGACGGCCCGGTACGCTCGTCGCCACGCGGTTGACGGCCTCGATGAATTGGGCCGCCGCGAGCAGTGCATCCCGCCGCCCATTCATCGGCGTCGTGCCCGCGTGATTGGCGAAGCCTTCAATCGTCACGTCCCACCAGTTGATGCCGACGATGCCTTCGACCACGCCGATGTCGATCTTCCCGGATTGCAGAATGCCGCCCTGCTCGATATGCAATTCGACGTAGGCCGTGATATCGCCGGGTTTACGAACCGCGGAGGCGAGCTTGTCCGCGTCGCCGCCGATGAACTTGATTCCTTCGCGTATCGTTTTGCGGCTATTGGTGACGAGATTCAGCTCTTTCTCGGTCAGGCCGGTGGCGATTGCGTGGCTGCCGATCGTCCCGCCCTCTTCGTTCTGAAAGATGATCACCTCGAGCGGATGCCGCAGTTCGACGTTGTTTTCAGCCAGAGTTTGGGCGACTTCGATCGCGCCCATCGAGCCGACGTCGCCGTCATAATTGCCGCCTTCGGGGACGGAGTCGATGTGCGAGCCGATTATCAGAGGCTTCAAGCCCTGACCGCTTCCACTGCGCCGCCCGACGATGTTGCCCGCGGCATCAATCCTCACGTCCAGCTTGGCCTCGCTCATCAGCCGCATCACGTACTCGCGGCCTTTCAGATCGGCATCGCTGTATGCGACGCGGCTGACGCCGCCCTGCGGATTTTTGCCGTACTCGGAGAGTTCGGCGAGATGAGCGTTGACGCGTTGGCTATTGGCGCGGAGTCGCGGTGAAGCTTGCAGCAATGGTGTCGCGATCGTCCCCGCTGCGAATAACAGATTCTGATTGAATTCACGGCGATTCATCGTGTTCTCCTCGAGCTAATGCCCGGGGGATTCATCATATCCATCGTTTCCCGCCCTGCGGCTGGATACCAATTAAAAGGACAGCTTCAAAGCGAATCGAAACTGTCGTTCGGTGCTTTGCGCTGTAGTGATCTCGGTGAATCCGTTCAGGTCGATGACTGACCCATCGGCTCTGCGCGTCGGCGATGAAACATTAGCCCCCGGGTTGTTGAAAGCCGGCGTGTTGGTCAGGTTGAATATCTCGGTGCGGAATTGCAGACCGAATCGTTCCGTTAATTTGAAGTTGCGGAAGAGGCTCGCATCCATATTGAAAACGCGGGGACCGCGCATTGAATTGCGACCTACTGTGCCATATCGGACTGCAGTCACGGGCGCGAATGCGCCGGGCTCGAAATAGCTCTGTCCGGGTCCCACGTTGCCGAGAATCTTGACATCAGAGAGCACCTGGTCGGCAGTTTGAGTGTTGCCGGGCGCATTGAGGGATGTTCCCGAAGACGTCACGGTAAATGGAGTGCCGCTTATCGTGCTGATGATGGCGTTTAATTGCCATCCGCCCGACAACCTCGCAGCCGGGCCTCCGGCCGCCCAGCGCTTGCCTGGGCCGAACGGCAATTCGTAGACGCTATAAATTTGCAGATTGTGAGTCCGATCAAAGCCGGTGACCGCGCGATTTCGCGCCCATTGCGACACGGAATTGAACGTCATGCCGGAATCGCTGTTATCGGCGTAACCGATGGCCTTCGAGAATGTGTACGACAGGCCGATTTGCGAGCCGGCATTTAATCGGCGCGTCAACTGAGTCTGCAGCGAGTCGTAGGTCGCCGTGCCGAACGGCATAAGTACGTTGATGTTGCCGATGCGACCGAATTTGGCGAGCGCGCGGCCGGCATTACCACCACCCAGCTCGCCCGCATTGATGTTGACGTTGGCTGTCTGACGAATGGCGCGAGAACCGACATAGGCCGCTTGCGCCGTAAAGCCCCAGCCTATATCGCGCTGAACGGTCAGGTTGAATGACTGGATATAGCCGCGATTGAAAACCTGCGGAAATGTTTGTGTGCCGATGTTGGCCGGCAGCGCGATCGAACCGGCAGAAATATCGGGCGATAGAATGGCGGGTAATCCAGCCTGCAACGTGCCCGCGGCCCGCAGTGAGGTGGCGCCGGATAGTTGCAGTGAGATCGTCGCGGGATACGCGTCGCGCATGTGGCGGAACGAGTTGGGGTCGATGCTGATGCCGTAACCCATACGGATGACGGTCTTCTCGGTCACGCGCCATGCGATACCCAGTCGCGGCGCGAGTTGACCCTTGCCGACATCCACACCTGTATTTTCCGGCGTACCACCCAGGCCACCGATCAGCACCTGGTCGGTAATCGGATCGTAACGATCCGCGCCGCGATGATCGCGCCTGGCGAATGGATATATCTCATAACGAGTGCCGAAATTGAGCGTCAGCTTGCGTGTGACCTGCCACTGGTCGCGCGCGTAAATTCCCCAGCCGGGCATACGCACCGTCGCCGGATTGTTGAACTGCAAATCCTTGCCCATGCTCTGCGGCAATCCGAGCAGAAAATCAGCCCAGCCGTTATAGAGCGTGGGTGCAGGGCCGCCCCGCAGGGACGTCAACCCGCCCGAAAAGTTGAAACCGCCACGCGGGCCGAACGCCGTCTGTGGCTGAAAATGGTTGATCGTGTAGTAGGAATATTCGCCGCCGAACCGCAAGTTATGCGCGCCGCGCATCCAACTAAGGTTGCCTGCCGCCACGTACTGGTTGTCGCGGAAGAGGAATGGGTTCGAGACGTTGGGATTGCCGATGGACGAAAGGCCGCTGATCGTAAAGCGCGGATAGCCGCCCTGAAATCTTTCCGGCCCGTTCGTGCCCGGGATGCCCAGCGTCTCCAGCCCATAGTTCTGGTCGATGTCGATGTTCTCCGCGCCCAGCCGTTGCCGCGTAAAACCGATGTTTCCATCCAGCAGCAAACTTGGCGTTAAGGTATAGGTTCCACCAATGGCAGTGCTCTGCACGCGGCCCGTCGCATTACCCGGCTGCCCGCCTGCGAGCGCATCCCCACCTGCCGCGCCGAGCGAGGGCGGATCGAAAATTCGACTCGGCGAAAGCGAATATCGTCCGAACATCGTAGATTTCTCGGTCGGATTGTAGTTGAGCTTGAAATCGATGTTATCGCGGTTGAATTCGTAGTTTCCGGTTGCCAGATAATTGTTGGTGGGCGAAGCGGTGGTTCGGTTTGGCAGGGGAATCAGCGCGATCATCTTCGCCGCAATCGGATCGATGAGACCATCCGGGATGCGATTCTCCGGGAATAACACACGCCCAGAACCATCGGCGTTCCCGGTCTCAGGATCGTAAATTAACGCGCCCGTGCCTCTGAAATCGCCCTGCCGCATGGCTACAGTCGGCACAGTGCGAAAAATCGATACATTCTGCCGCCTCATCGTGCGCTCCCACGAGCCGAAGAAGAAGAGTTTGTTCTTGACGATGGGACCCCCGAATGTCCCGCCCAACTGGTTGAAGATATTCTTCGGCAACGCGCCTGGCTGGTCGTAAAAATATGGGCGCGCTTTCAATCTGCTGTTGGTGTGGAATTCGTGCGCGCTGCCATGAAATTCGTTAGTGCCCGATTTGATCTGGACATTGACCGCCGCGCCCCCCGCCATGCCTTGTTCGGCATCGAAGCTATTGGTCACGATGTTGACCGTTTCTACCGCGTCTTGCGGCGGCACATAAGCAACGATGTGCGGCAACCACGGATAACTTACCGTCGCGCCATCCAGCCTCGTGTTGTTGTTCGAATACGACACGCCGTTGAAATTGGTGACCAGAGACCGTTGTGGATTCCCGGCGTCTGAGTGCGCATCAGCCGGCGGAGCCGCGCCGGGGATCAATTTGTACAGCTGCTGAAAATTGCGCCCCGCGCCGATGGGCAGGTTGGTGATCTGCGCCTTATCGAGTTGCGAACTCACATCCGCGCGCTCGGTCTGTAAAATGGGCGCTTCCGTCGTAACCGTGACCGATTCACTCGTCGCGCCGACTTCCATACTCACATCCTCGCGCACTGTATTGTTGAGCGATACGTTCACCGCGGCTCTCAGGTAGGCCTTAAAACCGCTATGCGCAATCTTCAGGTCATAGACGCCAACCTGCAGATCGCGAAATGCATAAGCGCCGTCCGCATCGGTGAGGACCTCACGCACTTGCCCCGTCGCTTTGTTGATTACTGTTACCTTGACCCCGGCGAGCACGGCGCCCGTCTGATCTGCTACTCTGCCGATCAACGTCCCGTAGAGCACCTGCGCATTGGACGCGGTAAAAAAGAGAACGATGAGAACTAGGTTTGATAATGTTAGCCGGAAAAAATAGTCAGTCAGACTTGCGCTGCTTCGATTCATGTATCACCTCAAAACCATTGAAGTAGAAATCTTTGATGCTCGTCCCAGCAACGCCTTATAACGAAGTGAACCGACTCGTTCTGTAATGGAAGCCTCAGATTATTGTTTGACTTGTCGGATGCGCGGATTATCGGGATGGCTTAACCGGGTGTCAACTGAATATGATCGAAAAAGGCGAATGACAACCTGTTGACTTATTTATCGACATTCAGTTTGTTCGTTAAATGACCAAACTGAATGTCAATAGCAACAGGGAATTGACTCCGGATTCTTATTGAATCCAGATGGAGGATGAAAGCGCCTCGTCGTTACGACCGTTGCCGTCCTGGTCGTCGTTTTCTTTGACCATTACATAGTAATATGCACTCCCGGTGGTATTATCCGTGAACGCCGTAGTAATAGAATTTCCAGATACCAGATTCACAGCTATGAGGGTCCCGTTTCGATATAGCCTGACCTCGCTAAAGGTGTCTCCGCTCTCGTCACGCGCGGTGACGGTGAAATTCCGCGGAACCGCGGTTAACTGGGAGCCCATCGGATAGCCGGAACAGCGGAAATCGAGGTAAAGATCCTTATCCTCAGTGGCATAAAACCTTCTGGCGCGGTAAGCGGCAATGACATCTTCGCGCGTTAAACTCTTGGCTAACACGCCAGTACGGTAATCGCTGGTGGTGCCCCACCCCCGCTCGTGATTGTCACCCGCGCCTAACGCGCCAAAGAACCACCCCTTCTGGTTTCCAGTGTCCAAATAGCTACCGTTACTGGACGACCAGGTATTCTGATAATAGTGCTCATCGAAATTACCGGCTCCATTCCAGGTTTCAACCCCTACCATTTGCGTAATTACAGCGGTGTCTGTGATGTCGAAATGTAAGAACTCCACTCCCAGAGCATCATATTTGCCGGGGTGGTTGAAGGTTCCGAATCCAGCCGGACGAACATTCAACCAATTATACAAATCTCCGATCCCGATACTCGTAATAAAACTGGTGAAATCATTGGTGTTGAGCACGCTCATGTGCCCGGTAATAAAATTGGAATACTCAAAACCCCAAAGAGTAACATAAGAACCAGGTTGATAATTGGCATTTGCTGCCTCCTTGATCCGATTCCACTCATTATTCCAGGGCCACGTCGAGATCAACTCCCCATGGTCTGTTACAGCAAAGATATCCATATCAGCGACGTCACGAGCATACTGATAGGCTTCCTCGGGAGTCCCCTCACCATCCGAAAGTCCCGTGTGGGAATGTAGAAAACCGAAATAGGTATTGTATGTCTCATTGGGTATTGCAGAGCTGGCGCTGAGAGCGGGATAAGGCGCTTTTGGCAACGGATTTAAGACATCTGGGGGCAGTGTGGGGCTGGTAGTTTGCCTGGCTTTGATCACTTCCTGATAAGACTCGAACATCTCCTGCCGAGTGATATTCGCTAATGACTGAGCGGATATTCGTATCGAGGCTGTGTTTTTCAGGCTACCCACCGGATCGGATTTCAGTAACCTGCGACATTCCTCCCAGCTAATCTGGTTATCGTCCCCCGCAAGCAACGATGCCAGCAGCACGCTCCTCTTCGTCCGATGCTCGGTGTGTAGATGCTTGAGTGAATAAAACTCATAGGGGAGTGGGATGCGGCCCTTAATCAACTTAGATGCGTTGACAATGTACTCGTCGGTTGAGACGAGGTCGGCGAAGGCGTCCGAATCGACCTGTTGTAAGATATCTTCGACTTGCCGTCGCAGCTGGAACTGATCCAC
The DNA here is from genome assembly GCA_963796275.1 of uncultured Acidobacteriota bacterium. Lineage (GTDB taxonomy): Bacteria > Acidobacteriota > Blastocatellia > RBC074 > RBC074 > JAKEHZ01. The sequence continues at coordinate 2,049,799 of CAWCKY010000006.1, forward strand.
GGGTGCACTCGCCTCCTGCTGGCCGTAAGTGTAGGGGACAAGCATGAGGGCACATAAACTCATGACCACCAGAAGACGGTGTTTATCGTGCATATCTGTTCTCCTTACTTTGAGTTGGAACGCTCTGTTAGTGAGACTGCGCGCACCGGCTCGATACCCGAAGATCGTCTTGAGGCGGAAATAGCTGCCTTCGATAAGATGCACCGGTGACAGTGATATCCACACTTCCGCATTAAATACATGGAACCTGTGAAAGCTAAGGTCCTTTGTCTGTAGAAGATGATGAAGACGTAAATACCTGAGGATTATACGTTCAGAAACATTTTATGTCCTAAAGTTCGCTATAATTCCTCGTCAAATTTTACTTAGATGATCATAGTTGTTAATTTAACTTTTTCTTAATACCTTTAAGAGCGAATCTTTAAACCTTCTTACTAAACTCTCTCTTACTCGCACTATTTCCGGTTCACTTTTGGTGAATCCTATCTTCTCTTCTTTTTTGATGGAGACTGAGGTCACAATGAAATCTTTGCGTATTTTCTTACTTACATTCACATCCATTTGCTATCTGGGTCTTAACATTCAAGCCCAATCATTCAATGCCACCATTGTTGGCACGGTCAAAAGTCCGGAAGGAGCGGTCGTCCCGGGGGCTGAAATCACCATCGTCAACGAACTGACCAATCGAACCATCATTCTGGTCGCCAACGGCGAGGGCTATTACGTTTCTCCGCCGTTGCCGGTCGGAGCATACCGCGTCGAAGTGAAGATGTTGGGATTCCGTCAGGCCACGCGCAGCGGCGTCGTTTTGCAGATCCAACAAACAGCGGCGGTGGATTTCACGCTGGAGCTTGGTGAGTTGAGCGAGCGAGTCGAGGTCAAGGCTGAGACGCCAGCTCTCGAATCGAATACGACCACGCTGGGCAAAGTAGTCGACAACCGGCGCATCGCCGATCTGCCGCTCAACACGCGCAACGTCTATTCACTGATATTTCTGACGCCTGGCGTCACAGGCTCCATCGGCAATAACTACAACTCGATGAGCTATTCCGTGAACGGAGCGCGCCCTACAATGATGGATACGGTCATTGACGGCGTAACCGCCTCGTTTCCAACGGTCAATGGATTCACAGGTATTTCGGTCTTCCCCTCGGTCGATGCGATTCAGGAGTTCAAAGTGATGGGGGCGACCTATCCGGCGGAATTCGGACGCAGCCTGGGCAGCGTGCTCAACGTCGTCTACAAATCGGGTACGAATCAATTTCACGGCAGCGCATACGAATTCCTGCGCAATTCGGTCTTCGACGCGAATAACTTCTTCGATAACCGGCGCGGGCAGGAGCTGGGGAGTTTCAAACGCAGCCAGTTTGGAGGCCACGCCGCGGGCCCGATCATTCGCGATAAGACATTCTTCCTAGGTTCATACGAGGGGTTGCGCGCGCGGAGCTTCGCCACGAGCACCTTCACTGTGCCGACGCTCGAACAGCGACAGGGTGATTTTTCCAATACGCTCAATCAAGCTGGACAGGTGATTCGTATCTTCAATCCGTTCCCTACGGAACAAAACCCCACTGGCCAGCCACGTACGCAGTTTCCCGAGAACAAGATTCCAACTGCATTGATCGATCCGGTTGCGCAAAATGTCTTGAACTATTACCCGCTGCCGAACCAGCCGGGAGACCCCGTGACTCAAGCCAACAACTATTCGGCCAGCGGTTCACAGCAGCTCAATCTGGACAATTACGATTTCCGGGTCGATCACCGAATTTCCGAACGGCAATCGTTCTTCGCGCGCTATTCGCATCGCTACACTGAAGATGTGCCGCTCAAAGCATTTCCCGAGGAGATCACCATCGCCGAGGGGCGCGTGATTCAGGAGAACCGTGTGCGCAATATCGTTGCCGAATACTCGCATACTTTTTCCCCCACGACAGTGATGACGGGACGGATAGGCTTTGCGCGCACGCTCTTCGTCTTTTCGAATCAGGGATTGGGGTTCAAGCCTTCGAGTTTGGGCTTGCCGGCTGGCATCGATGCAGTCGTCGATCGTCAGATGTTTCCGCGGTTCGGCGCATCGGGTTACGTCAGTTTGGGAGGCAACGATCACCGCTTCAACGCGTTTATGAGTTACCCGCTGGTGGTTAATCTCAACAAGATTTACAACCGGCATAACGTCAAATACGGTTTCGAGGGGCGCCTGATCCGCGTCAATGTGTGGGAGGCACGCAGCGCGGGCACATTCAACTTCAGCGCCGGAATGACGCAAGGCCCCGATCCGCTTCGCGCCAGCAACTCGGCGGGAAGCAGCTTCGCCTCATTCCTATTGGGAACCGGATCAGAGGACAATGTTTTGATTCAGGGCTGGAAGAATGTAGCTTCGCAAAGCTTCTATTATGCCGGATACGCGCAGGACGATTGGAAAGTCAGTCAGAGGCTGACGCTCAATCTTGGCCTGCGCTATGATCTCGATACGCCGCGCACCGAACGTTACGACCGGATGAACTACTTCGATCCGGAAGCGACATCGACGCTCGCTCAAAACGTACCGCAATTCCCGAATCTGAAGGGTGGCGTCGTCTTTGTCGGTGAGAACGGAGAAGACCGTTATCAATATCACCGGGACACTAACAATTTCGCTCCGCGCGTGGGGCTGGCTTATCAATTGAATCAGAAGACGGTGATTCGCGCCGGATACGCGCACATCTTCGGCCCGTCGAATCAGGCGGCGCAGGGGACGGTCGGACCATTCGGGTTCCGTATCGAATATCCCTGGGTAACATCGCTCGACGGCATCAGTCCTTTCAACCTGCTGCGCAATCCTTATCCGCAGGGCTTCCGCCAACCTCCCGGCGCGTCCGAAGGTTTGTTGACGCAGGTGGGCGCGAATCTGCAGGCGCCGTTGCAAGACACCGTCACGCCGTGGAGCCAACAATGGAACCTGAACATTCAGCGTGAACTGCCCTGGCAGATGTCGCTGGAGATCGCATATGTGGGCACGCGCGGGTTGCAGCTTTCACGCAACGGCGAAGACGGCTTAAGCCTCAACCAACTCGATCCGAACTATCTCTCCCTGGGCTCGGCGCTCAACCAGCTCGTCGATAATCCGTTTTTCGGAGTGATCAACAACGGCACTCAGTTATCCAATCCCAAGATCAGCCGCTCGCAATTGCTCAGGCCCTACCCGCAGTTCACCGATATTATCCCGCTCTATTCGAGCGGAGCGTCGTCGAACTATCACGCTTTGCAGGTATCGTTCAGCAAACGTTTGTCGCGGGGCTTGTTGATCGACGGCAATTACACGTGGGCGAAAAACATAGATGAAGGGATGAGTCATCAGGATAGTTACGACATTCGCGCCGACCGCTCGCTGGCTTCGATCGATGTCGCGCATCGTGTGGTGACGAATTACCTCTATGAGCTGCCGTTTGGCAAAGGAAGAAAATTTGGCGCGAACGCTCCGCGCTTCTTCGACGCATTGATTGGCGGATGGCAGCTCAACGGCATCGCGACTTTTATGAGCGGCACGCCGCTGACCATCTCCGCCAACAACACGGCTGGTCTGTTCAATCCGCTGACGCGCCCGAACAATAATGGAAAGGGCGGTAAATTGGGAGGCCCGGTGCACGAGCGATTGAATCGTTACTTCGACACGAGCGTGTTCAGTCAACCGGCGCCATTCTCCTTCGGTAATGTGAGCGCGGCGGTTCCCGACATTCGCAACGACGGCGTTCGTAATTTCGATCTGTCGTTGTTCAAAGTCTTTGCGGTGACCGAGCGAATGTCTGTGCAGTTCCGCGGCGAAGCGCTGAATGCTTTCAACACGCCGCGCTTCGGCTCGCCCAATACGACTCTCAATTCTACGTCGTTCGGCGTGATCAGCTCGCAAGCCAATGCGCCGCGTCAATTGCAGTTTGGGCTGAAACTGTTGTGGTGAAGGGAAGGTAATCCTATTTTTCGATAACGAAAGTGAATAAGCATATATCGGGATGGCAGAGCCTTTTGAGTGCGGTTGCTTGCGATACTACTGGCAAACTCTCCGGCGCCGGAGGCGCGGCGGAATGTAGCCGGTGGTGGAGCGCAGCGTAACCACCGGAACAGATCAATGAGATTTTCGCGTCCCGGAGGGACGCTGGAATCCTGCGCCCTTTCAGGGCGCGACTCATTTCCGGCACGCTACCGGTGGTTACGCTGCGCTCCACCACCGGCTAATTTCCAATGGCCCCTTCAGGGCTCTTATGATATCGCGGAGTTTGCCAGTAGTATCGCGAGCAACCGCACTCCAAAGTGCTCCGCAATCCTCAAACTTACATATTCATCTGAAATCCGCAGTAGGTATGATCAGCCACACACGCAACCGTTCGACCCTCAACCGTGCGGCAACTCCTGGAAGGTATGCGCTTCACGAAATATCCTGATCAATTGATTGATTGCTGGTGAAGGCGCATTATAGCTGAGCCATATTGGCCATTGGCCAATATCTAAAAAGCACATCTAAGAATGGGTTACATTTGGAGGTACAGGCCGCCTGCTTACGCGTCTGGTGCTGTGCCATGGCGCCGTGATAAAACGGCTCTATACATTGAACTGAATAACGATTTAGATGCATTCGTTCAGTGATAAACATTCGGCCTGCGTCTGTAGGCAGGAGCAAAGTGATATGGTCACTATTGATCTGCATTTAAACGAAATCCCGACCATCAACGAAAAAGGACATGGCTATGAAGAGAGATGACAGGCAAATGCACCTTACAAGCGCTCAACATCTGAGTTTTCCGCTTTCGCTGCGTTCGATCAGCACAGTTACAGGCAGCTTGACGCGCCTGGCGATGGCAGCGATATGTATCGGCATAATATTGCTGGTTGGGCATTGGACCGGCTATGCGCAACAAACTTCGGCGACGCTTGTCGGTACGCTCACGGATGCCAATGGCGCGGTCGTCACGAATGCGCAGATCAAAGTGACCAACCTGGCAACAGGCTCGGTGCGCGAGGCGGTCTCTGACGGAAATGGTAATTACTCGTTCTCATTCCTGCCGGCGGGTGATTATGAACTGACACTTACCGCAACTGGATACAAGACCAAGAAGATCGAGCGGCTGACTTTGCAGGTTTCGCAAACCTTGCGGCAAGACTTTTCGATGGAGATCGGCGCAGTGAGCGAGACGGTGAACATCACGGCGGCCGGCGTCCAGTTGCAGACGGAGAACTCGACCGTCGGCACGGTCATAGACTCGGAGAAGATCGTCGAGCTCCCGCTGAACGGGCGGAACTTTGTACAGCTGGCGCAATTGATTCCCGGCGTACAGTCCGGCACGCCGGGTTCAATCACGGCGCGACGAGGGCGCGGATCGATCGGCCAGTCGGATGCCGCATTCGCTTCGACTGCAATGTCAGCCAATGGCTCGCGCGACACAGCTAACCGATTTTTCATTGACGGCATCGAAGCGATGGATCACGATGCCGAAACCTTTTCGTTCTCACCTTCGATCGACTCGCTCGCGGAGTTCAAAGTCGAAACCAGCACCTACTCGGCCGAGAGCGGCGGCGCGCCGGGCGGGCAGGTCAACATCGTGACCAAACGCGGAGGCAATCGGTATCACGGCACGCTCTGGGAGTTCAATCGCAACGATGCGTTGACGCAGAGTTACGATGCGATAGCAGAGAAGTCAGTAGACCCGCCGCGCCTGAACCGCAATCAGTTCGGGGCTAATTTAGGCGGGCCGGTCAAGCTGCCGCGTTTTGGCGAAGGCGGTCCGGTGTTTTACGATGGCAAAGATAAAACATTCTTCTTCTTTAACTGGGAAAGAGGGCGATTGGCGCAAGGGGCGGTGCCGAGTTTACGCCGCGTGCCTACAGAAGCGATGCGCAATGGCGATTTCAGAAACCTGGTTGGTAATGATAGTAAACCGATTACATTGCTGGATCCATTGGGCGTCGGCATTGTCGACAACATCATCCCGCGCAGCGCGCTCAGTCCGCAAATTCAAACCTTCTTGCAATTTGTGCCGCTGCCCAATACTTCGGCCGGAGCTCTCAACTTCCTTAATACTCCACAGAGCGCTGTCTCGCGGCAGGACAATTACACTGCGCGCGTGGATCACAGTTTCTCCCCGAAAGACGTCATCTCAGGCCGCTACATTTTCAACGATACGTATGAAGCCGGAATCCCGTACTGGGGGCATGATGAGCGCAATAACCTCGGCCGTTCGCAGAACGTCTCATCGTCGTGGACGCATACCTTCGGCGCTGCGCTCGTCAACGAGTTGCGCGGCGGCTGGCATAAGTTCAGCGAGTTCGAGATATTCGGTACGACTGACGACCCCGATTTCGACGTCGCAGGGATGATGGGTTTGCCCGGCATCGCGCGCGAGCCGGTGCATTATGGGCCGCCCAGCATCTCGATCAGCGGGGATGATGGTGTCTGGAACGTTTACGATCTCCAGCGACAGATCGGGCCTCGTGATCGATCCAATCAAATCTATCAATTCGTGGACACGCTGTCCTGGCAGCGAGGCAAGCATTTTCTGAAGCTGGGTGCAGATATCGAATTGCGCAACATCACTTTTGATCAATCGCGCGATCCGCGCGGCAGCATCGGGTTTGATGACACATACACGGGCAGCGCGCTCGCCGATTTCATGCTCGGTTATGTCAAGACCAGCCGCTTAAACCCCGTCTTTACGCACACGGACTTGTGGAACTGGTGGTACTCATCCTTCGTTAACGATGACTTTAAGATCAAACCAAACCTGACGATCAATATGGGCTTGCGGTACGATTACTTCCAGCGTCCGATGCAGTCTGATGACCTCTACGCAAATATCGAAGTCAACGGCTTGATCCCGGCGGCGACGACTTTCCCGAATACGTCGCGTTTCGGCAGATCGCTGATTGAACGAGACGCAAACAATTTCGGGCCGCGTATCGGCTTCGCTTGGTCGCCCGGCTTCGTCAATGATGCTGTAGTCCGCGGCGGATACGGGATCTACTACACGCCGGAGATTTACAACGCCTACTTTGCTATGGCAGAAGGGGCGCAGGCAACGGGGGGCGCGTCGCTGACCGGTAATCCTTCAGGGGCTCCGAATATCTTTATGACAAATCCGTATGGGACTTCCATCGCGGGAGCGTTGAGCTTCACGGTCGCCAACGACCAGAACATGCGTGATAGCTATATTCAACAGTGGAACCTGAACATTCAGAAGAAACTGCCGGGCAGTATCGTGTTTGATGTCGGTTATGTCGGTTCGAAGGGCACAGGGCTGATCGTGACACTACCGGGGAACCAGCCGATTCAATTGATTGACCCGCGTCCCACAGGACTACCTCCGCTCGATAGCCGTCGTCCGAACACGGCGTATCCGCGCCAGATGAGCATTGATAAATCTATCGGTAACTCGATCTATCACGCACTGCAGGTCAAAGCTGAGCGACGGATGGTGACGGGACTGACCTTCCTGACGGCCTACACGTGGTCAAAAGCGATTACAGGCCCGGCGGATATCGGAGGCCAGGTGGGCGGTGGGTTCTTTATCGGCGGTGTTCAGGACATTTACAATTTGGCCGCCGAACGAAGCATCTCCGGCTTCGATCTGACGCATCGCTTTGTGCAAACGGTCATCTATGATGTCCCATTCTTCCGCAATACAAATGGCGCGGCGCGTTTTCTGCTCGATGGGTGGCAGGCTTCGACGATTATAACTTTGCAGAGCGGTTTTCCCGCGGCGATCACCGACACCGAAGACACGACTGGCGTTGGCAGGGCTTCTCGCCCCGATATGGTTGCGGGGCAAAGCGGCAACCTGTCAAAGAGCGAACGTACGTGGCAACAATGGTTCAACACTTCTGCCTTTGTGCGGGCGCCATACGGTCGTTTCGGCAATTCACCGCGCACAGGTGCGATCAGGTTGCCTGGCTTCGTCAACACCGATTTTTCGGTCAACAAACGCTTCAGGATCGGCGAGTCGCGTTCGTTCGAATTCCGCGCCGAGATTTTCAACCTCTTCAACCATTTCAACCCCGACCCGCAAACGGTCGATCTCAATCTAAATTCGCTTACATTCGGCAGCGTCGGTGGTGGCGTGCGGGGTGTAACGACTCGCATCATCCAGTTGGGCGCAAAATTCTATTTCTGAGGCATGTGACGTGCAATATCGCGCCAGGCGTTTCTCTATCCAGCCATCGCGATCAAGACAAACTATATTTATTAGTGCCGTCCAAAAGCCGATTCAATGTACTGTTGCCGGTTTCACTAAGAGACTGTGAGAAATGTCACTTCGCCGTCAAATTGCCATATTTCCGTGACACATACTCTCCTTGATTAGCACCTCAAATCGGGAGGGAGAAGGAGCAGAGAGAGAAGGTTACTGGCTACAAATAAATTGAAAAGGATGATTACAATGTTCCAGAGCTTCAATAATACCGGTCGCAAGCAACAAGCAAACACGAATCCTGTGGTCAATGAACTATCGGTTAAACTGAGAATGCCTGCCTGCTATCGAGGCAAGGCTGTCCCGACAAGCATTGTTGTGATGGAGCTTTTGTGGCAACAGTATGGCCTGGATTTGATCCACCCTGAGGTTAGCCGATGGCTGGAGAAGAATGCGCCCGATGTCAAAAATATGGCAGCCAGGAACCAGTTCGCGCGTCTCGGTACGGAGGTCAACGCCGGACCAACAGGGATTATCGAGATGCACCTCCCATTGAAGCTCGATGACAGATTGAGAGAGGTCTCATCCCAGTACATTTTGAGTCAGGTTCAGCACTCAATGGATCCAGAGACGGACCTCCAGTTGGCCGCATAGACCCGCAACTCTTTATATCTTTGGTATTCGGTATTCAACTCAAGTGTTCTTCCGTCTATTTGTTATCGAACAGTAGAGTTGGTTTAGCACGTAACGTGCAGGATGGCATTTGTATCTTCAGGGTCATCTTCCAGGGCTTCGATTGCTTCTGCCGTCGGCAAGACCAGCAGTTTGATCCTGCGCCGCAGCGCCTCGCGCTCCACCTCATCCATCACCGGCAACCCGCCATATGACCCGGTCCCGACTACCAGTCGGCGACATTTCCACGGAATCTTCTCTTCAACGGATAGCGGTGTGTGACCGAACTCATCTCGGAATTTTTTAGAGGCTTTTTTCTGGCGCTTACCCACCTCCCCACGATCAATTATTACATCGTGTTCATAAGTAGTACCGTCAATTCGTATTGCTCCGAATGAGAATTTTTCGAACTTCATATGCACCCCCAGTTGATATGTAGCCCCAGTCGATATGTAGAATGATACGTCCCGAGATTCTTGATCTTCAAGGGAGCATACGTTTCATAGTTTTTAAGCTAGTCCGTTCTAACGGTTGTGGGATAGAAACAAAAAATGCAAAAAGGGCAAAAGTGGAAATTTCCAAGCCTATCGGCTTTTTTCCTCTATTGCCCTTTTTGTCTTTTATAAATAAATTATTAGTGAGCTTCCTCACGCCACTTATTTCAATTCTCGGCGCAATACTTGATAAGCAGCCTGGGCCATCGCTTCGTAACCCGCATCGCTCGGGTGCAGATTATCGCCGCTATTGAATGCCGGAAGAAAGAAGGCCGGGTTGCTCGGATCGAGAGTGGCGGCATCGAAATCTATCACCGCATCGTATTCTCCGCTGGTTCGCATCCAATTATTGATCGCCTGGCGATTCGCCTCGCGAGTTCCGGCTGATCCAGCCGGGGTGAGAGTGCCGCCATAAATCCTAAGACCCTGCGCGTGTGCCCGAAGAATGAGCTGCCGGTGTCCGGCGATCACCCGGTCAGCGACCAACTCGGTATTCGATGAATCGTTGATCCCGATGAGCACGACGACATGTGTAGCTCCGGGCTGGGAGAGCACATCGCGGTCAAACCGTGATTGGACGTTCGGCCCGCCGGTTATACTGTCATTGAGCACGCGATTACCGGAGATGCCCTGGTTGAGCACGGCCATTCTGAGTCTTCCATGAGAGGCGGAGAGAAGCCGCGCCAGATGATTGGGGTAGCGATTGTTGGTGTCGGGCGTTGATGCCGTTCCGTCAGTGATTGAATCGCCGAAGCATACCACGACACCGGTTTCCTCGTGCGCGCGAACTTCCACGCTTTTCAAGAAAAAATAGTTCCTTGATGTGGCTCCGGCAGGCAACAGCGGCTCTCCTACGTAATTACCGGCGGGCGAGATGTATGTCGTCCTGAGACCGACGCGGTGCCAGGTAACCGGACCTGTGCTTTCGGGCATATAAATGTCGACCGCCAGTTCGCTCGTCGCCGGAACCTGCAATTGCACGGGATCGCTCACAACCTGTGCATTCGGGACGATCGTGACGGATGATTGTCCACCGAATGTCAGGGTGCGTCCGCTCCCCGATCTGATAGAGCCGTTCTGATCGGCGATCGCCACCTGTGCCGCGCCGATGTTCAGCGGTTGAGCGCTGAATTCATTGGTAAACCGTACCCTCACGGTATCCCCGCCAAGGCTGGTAAAAATGATCTGCCGCAATGTCTGATTGGTGAATCCGGTTGTCGGTAATGTTGTTGTATCTGGTGCCTGTGGGCTCGCAGCCCATGTTCCGATCCAAGACCGGTTACGATGCGGATGTCCGTGACTGCCATTTCTGGCGCTCAGGGCCGAAGGCGTGATAACGGCGAACGCCGCTGCGGCAAGGACGATTGCAACCGCGATGCCTCGGAAACTGCGCAAAGAAATTGACTGCGATCTTTTCACAAACGACATATCAGGTCCTCCTAAGATTGGATCTCCGGATTTCTGAGATCGATTTGTTGTGATAACTGGGACCGGCCAACTGACAGTACCGATCACTGTAAATTTTGTTTAGTAAGGTGTGCCTCGGTAAGCGAAGATTCCGGGATTGACTGAGCCGGCTATTGGTTCGTAACCGACGTCAACGGAATGGAGTTCGTAATCGCTCTTGCAGATGGGGAGGAGGCTGGCAGTTTGGTTCGCGCTACGGAAATGCTCGATGTCCTTGATACGCGTGAGGTTGTGAAGTCGTTGACCGGCTTGTATCATCTCCGCGATGATTAGGAGCAGGGGAAGGGAAGCGAATTGTAAATCGGGATATTGGATTGCTGAGAGGAGCCGCCATTGCCCGGATACAGCGGCGGATGAACGATTATTGAGCAGATGACAACTCGATGCGGTAAACATATAGACTCCTTTGTCAGAGCGGTTTTAGTTAACCCACATTGGAATTGCGACCGTTCGTTAACCGTAGATGACCGATGATTTGTCATCTATGGTAGGGAGATGTTCACCGGTTACCCTGCATTCATGCACCCACCAGCCTGCCGGATTGTATGTTTTTTTCTGAATGCCAGCTTCGACCAGAATCGTTCAGGTTTGAACCGATTGTCAAGAGTTATTCAAGAGTTATTGTGAAACCCTTTGATTGGAGTTTCACCTTCAGGCGGCCAGAAATCACGTGCGGAAGGGAAGACCGCGTAAACGCGGAACTCCAAGCGAATTCTCAAACGCGATGTTCGGAGTTCCGCCTTCAGGCGGTCAGAAATCACGTGCGAAAAGAAGACCGCGTAAACGCGGAATTCCAAGCCATACGGCATGACTCTCATTAGTGATGCTTTACGGAGATATTATCTCAGGCTCATTAAGAATGAGTTGAATTCCAATCTCTAAGGGTAAATTAAAAAGTGTGGGTTTATTTTCTTTCTCTATATCATTTTCATCAGATTGGCTAGAATTCTGAAAATTGCAGAATCAGGCAGACAGGCAATCGGAACAGGAAGAGAGAGACGGGACAAACGAAATAAGCGAAACGAACAGAAAGGCCCCTTTCTAGACTGTTTCGTTTATTTCGCCTGTTTCGTTCCTCACATCCGAGCGACAAGAAACAGCCCATGATTAAAAGGTGGGGCTGCACAGATCCAGGAAGCTCATAAAAGATAAAGCATAAGAGGAACGAAACACATGAAAATAGATGTCTTCAATCACATCTTCCCCAGACGTTTCTATGAGAGGCTCTACGAAGTCTCGAGCGATTACAGAGATATGGGAAAGCGATCGCTCAATGTCCCGGCCCTCTTTGATCTCGATATTCGTTTCAAGATGATGGACCAGTTCGGCGATTACCGCCAAATCATCTCGGTCGCGTCTCCGCCTATTGAAGTGATGGTGGAGCCGGAGCTGACCCTCGAGTTTTCGCAGTTAGCGAATGACGGTATGGCCGAGTTGGTTTCCCGTCACCCTGATCGGTTCGCTGCCTTCGCGGCAGCGCTTCCGATGGACAAGCCGGAAGAAGCCGCGCTCGAATTGCGTCGCGCGGTGAAAGAGCTGGGGGCGAAGGCTGTGCAGATTTACTCTAACGCCGCAGGCAAACCGCTCGATGGTCCGGAGTACGAGCCGATCTTCGCGACGATGGCCGAACATGATCTTCCGATCCTGCTGCACCCAGCCCGCGGCCCGCGTTTCGCGGATTATCCGGGCGAGGCGAAATCGAAGTATGAAATCTGGTGGACGTTCGGCTGGCCCTACGAGACGAGCGTCGCTATGGCTCGGCTCGTCTTTACCGGGATATTCGACAGGTATCCAGATCTGAAGGTCATCACACATCACATGGGAGCGATGATTCCATATTTTGAGGGGAGAGTCGGTCACGGATGGGACCAGCTGGGGAAGAGGACTTCGGACGAAGATTACGTGGGCCTGCGCAGTATCTATGAAAAAACGGCCCATCGATTATTTCAAGATGTTCTATGCCGATACCGCACTGTTCGGATCGTACTCAGGCACGAGATGCGGTCTGGATTTCTTCGGAGTCGATCACGTTCTATTCGCATCGGATTCACCCTTCGACCCTGAAGGCGGCACGCTCTACACGCGGGAGACCATCGAAGTGATCGACGGGCTCGACATCACCGATGATGAGCGGGATCGCATCTACCGCCGCAATGCCGAGCGGTTGTTCAAACTCACAACGGCATCATAACCGAATCGATCAGGAGGCGAGTCATGAAAAAAAATAACGAGCGTTACTTATCACGAAGGGAGTTCACTACTGCGGCCGTCTCTGCCGCTGCCTTCACCATCGTCCCGCGGCACGTGCTGGGAAAGGGCTTCACGCCGCCGAGCGACAAGATCACACTGGGTGTGATCGGCCTGGGACGCCAAGGCATGGTCGTGATGATGGATCTGCTGCAGCTCCCCGATATTCAAGTGGTCTCCGTCTGCGATGTTAACCAGGGCAGTAAGGAGTATGCCGAATACAGTTCGAACGCAATTCTGAATGAGGCGAGACAGCTACTGGGGCCCGGGTTCGAGAGTTGGGGGGAAGACTGGACTTCACCCGGTACGGTTCAACTAACGAAGAGCTTTTCGACCAGCCTCGGCATGGGCGGTCGCGAGCCTGCCAAGAAGCTGGTCCAGGCTTACTACGGTTCTCGCAACTCGTCCGAGAATTACAAAGGTTGCGCCGCGTACATGGATTTCCGCGAGCTGCTGGAAAAAGAGCCCGATCTGGACGCCGTTTATGTCGCTACCCCCGACCACTGGCATGCGCCTATATCTATTGCCGCAATGCGCAAAGGCAAACACGTTTTATGTCAGAAGCCGATGGCGCACTCGATCGGCGAGGCCCGCCGCATGGCCGCGGTGGCGCGTGAGATGAAGGTCGCCACCGCTCTTCCGGTCAATAATCCATATACCCAGGCGACTCACAGCATTTCGGAGTGGATAGCTGATGGCGCCATCGGTCGGGTGCGCGAGGTGCATAATTGGTCAAGCCGCCCGTATTGGCCGCAAGCGATCGACCGACCGAAAGAGGTCCAGCCGGCGCCGCAAAATCTAAACTGGGATATGTGGGTAGGCCCGGCGCCGATGCGCCCTTACAATAAAGCCTACCTTCCCTTCGCCTGGCGCGGGTGGTACGACTTCGGGTGCGGCTCGTTCGGCGATATGGGCTGTTACAGTTTCGCCGGCGTGTTCAAAATTCTCGGACTGACCCCACCAACTGCGATAGAGGCATGTTCGGGCGAATCTTTCGAGGAGACCTATCCACAGGCTTCCATCGTTCATTTGGACTTTCCGGCCCGCGATGGGCGTCCTGAGGTTCGCATGTCGTGGTATGACGGGGGACTGCACCCGCCGCGTCCGGCAGGAATCTCCGAAGAAGATGCGCGTCTCTTCAGACATCGCCAGGAAGGCGTGATGTATGTCGGCGACAAGGGCATTGTGCTGGCAGGGTTCAACGGCAACAACCCGCGCGTCTACCCGGCGTCGGTGAAGTACGTGCAACCACCAAGACCGGAGGTCCGACCGGAAGTCCGGAGCGAGGCCGCCGTTCAAAGTGCGCCTCCGCCCCGCAATCCAGCTATCGATTCGTGGATCGCAGCCTGCAAGACTGAACCGGCGGCGCTCACCAACTTCGAAATTCAATCGCCCGTAACCGAAGCATTTCTGCTCGGCTGTATGGCTCAGCGCTTGCCTGGAGAGAAATTGTTGTGGGATACGGCCCAGATGAAGGTGACCAACAATGAGAAGGCCAATGGCCTGGTAGATCCGCCCTACCGCGATGGATACACCATATAATAGTTTTCAGTTTTCAGTTTTTAGTTTTCAGTTGATGACCGCCCAACTGAAAACTGAAAACTGAAAACTATTTCCTGAGGAGATGAAGATGGGTGAGATATCGAGACGAGAGTTTTTCAAGATAGCAGCGACGGACGCCGCCGTTGCTGGTTTCCTGGCCGCGGGAGTAATCGAGCTCCACGCCGATCCGCTCGGATTGCCGATTGGCAGTCAGACATATCCCCACCGGGCGATGCTTAAACAAGATTTCCCCGGCTTGATGAAGATACTCGCTGACCTGGGTATTAAGCGGATCGAACTGTGTTCGCCATTCGGTTACGCCGACTTCGCGGGGCTGGCCAAAGCGGCCGAGGTCAAGAAAGTCCTGGCCGATCACGGCCTCGTATGCGAGAGCGCGCACTTCAGCATGAAAGAGCTCAGGCAGACACAAGAAGCGAGCATCGCCTGGGCCAAAGAGGTCGGCATCAAGCAGATGGTGACGGCGACTCTGGGTGCGGGAAATAACCCGACCATGGATGACGTGAAGAGAGCGGCCGACGAATATAATAAGATCGCCGCCGCGGCGGCCAAGGCTGGCATCCAGCAGGGGCTGCACAACGAGGGCTTTGAGGTCTCGTCCGTGGATGGCAAGCGGACTTATGACATCTTGATGGAATTACTCGATCCCAAGCTGGTCAAGTTCCAGTTTCAGATGTCCACGATCAGACAGGGCTTCGACGCCGCTGAATACTTCAAGAAGTATCCCGGTCGGTTCAACTCGATGCACCTGCAGGACTGGAATGCGGAGAACAAGACCATCGTGGCGGTAGGGAAGGGGACCATCGATTGGAAGAAAGTTTTTACGGCAGCCAAGACCGGCGGGGTTAAAAGCTACTTCATCGAACAGAACATGGACATGACGAAAGACGGCGTCGCTTTTCTCAAGTCACTGAAGGTGTGATGGCGTATGGCCTCGAGCCAATCTCGATGCCGGTCTAGCCGTGCGATGTTGTCACCCCAGGCTATCAGACCGCTGAAAGCTGTTTGGACACAGCGCGGCCATTTCACCCCGCTCTCAGTCGAACCGATCGTGCGTTAACACTATCGTGAAGCCCGATTGGTTGGACGGTTAATCGGTCGGTTGCGCTCGCCCTTTAAAACAGGGGCGGGCGCATATTCTATCTATTCTGCTCGCCCTCCGCTGCGATCAGATATATTATTTCGCCCATGATTACCACCATGAAGCAATTCGCGTTTCTCGTGATGTTTCTCGGACTTTCCTGGATGAGTTCTGTCTCGTCCCAGCAAAAGTATGATCTCCTCTTAAAAGGCGGCCACGTAATCGACCCCAAGAATAAGTTGAGCGCCGTTCGCGATGTCGCCATCGCCGATGGAAAGGTGGTCGCCGTAGCGGCAAAAATCGATCCAACCGAGGCGTTCAAGGTGGTGGATGTAACCGGATATTACGTGACGCCCGGGCTCATCGACATTCATGTTCACGTTTACGCGGGGACGGGCGAGCGCGGCTCGTATGCCGGTGATAACAGCGTCTATCCCGACGGCTTCACTTTTCGCTCCGGAGTAACGACGGTCGCCGACGCCGGGTGCGCGGGGTGGAGAAATTTCGAGGATTTCAAACAGCGGATCATCGATCGATCGAAGACCCGTGTCCTGGCCTTCATCAACATCGTCGGTCATGGCATGCGGGGAGGGAAGTTCGAACAGGACCTGTCGGACATGGAGCCGAAACCTACGGCGGACATGGCGCTTCGCTACAAGAATCTGATAATCGGCGTAAAGACTGCCCACTACGCCGGCCCGGAATGGGCGCCGGTCGAAAGAGCGGTCGCCGCCGGGACGGCCGCGAATATCCCGGTCATGGTGGATTTCGGGATAAATCACAGCGAGCGGCCGTTGAATGAACTCGTGACGCGCAAGCTCCGGCCGGGCGACATCTACACTCACCTTTATTCCGGGCTCCGCAATGAGCAGCTCGAATCGGGCCAAGTGAACCCCGGGCTCTGGGAAGGCCGAAAGCGGGGGGTGATATTCGATGTCGGTCATGGCGGAGGCAGCTTCTTGTGGCGAATTGCAGTACCGTCGATGAAAGCGGGCTTTTACCCCGATTCCATTTCTACCGATCTGCATATAGGAAGCATGAACGCCGGGATGAAGGACATGATCAATGTGATGGACAAGTTTCTGGCGATGGGAATGTCTCTCGACGATGTGATTTTACGCTCTACGTGGAATCCCGCCCGAGAGATCAAGCAGGAAGGACTGGGACACCTCTCACCCGGCGCAGTGGCTGATATCGCGGTTCTCAAGCTGGAGAAAGGTGATTTTGGTTTTGTCGATATGTACGGGGCTCGGTTGCGAGGGACGCAGAAGCTTACCTGCGAATTGACGCTGCGAGATGGGAAGGTGGTCTACGATCTGAATGGAATTACGCGGCCTGACTGGGACGGACTGCCGCGGGATTATAGGCAAACCGGTGACATCCGGTGGGACGGGGTTACGCCGGCGCGACCCGCCAGAAAAGGATCGAACTAATTCGGACAGCAGAAATCAAAAATGATCGGTTCGCTATCTCTTCCGCATCCGGCGCTGTAGATCGCGCGGTGATAGAAGATAGATCGAAGCCCATATCAGGTTGACAAGAATACAAAACGAGCATTAAATGATTCGGCCAATTAAGCACCAATTGCCCACACAAAAGGCACGTCGAACAATTTCCGAATGAAGCAGTTTCCCTGAGCCATGCGATAGCTGGGATGTACCTTCTGCAGCAGAACGGCGGTTACGTTTGCAGGTTTTGTCAACTCGCGTTAATTATCTGGTTCCAGCTCGATGTTGTACTTCGTTTTCATGCGGGGCATCTCACACCCTTTCAATGTCGTAATCTAACTAGAAAACCAGATAAGTTGCCCCTCGCCTGACTACGACCCGAACCTCAACGTATTTATGGCGGGCGTGCTTTAAACCCTCTTCGCTCGTTGTCCGTGAGCTGTAGGATCGGCTCGCCGGATTTCAGAACCGGTTTTCGCCCACGTCCAGGCGTGGGATGCAAAACGTGGCGAAAACAATGACCTCGGACGACGAATCACGAGTAACGAACACTGGAGGTAATCCGATGCGAAAACTTCTCTGCCTGTTAGGCGTGTTGGTGATCGTTTGCGCTGCTCCTATGTTGCTATGTGCACAGACGACCTATGCGACGATCACCGGAACGGTGACCGACGCGAACGGGGCTATTCTTCCCGGCGTGCGAATAAGCGCGCGCAACGTGGAGACCAATATCTCTTCAGAGACCGTCTCGAATGGAGAAGGCGTCTATACGATCACGCAACTGCGCGAGGGGACCTACGCTTTGAGCGCGCAAGCCAACGGATTCCGCGAGTTCATCGCCCAAGACGTTCTGCTGGTGGCGCGCGACGTCCGCCGCCTCGAAATCAAATTGGCACCGGGAGAGATGAGGGATTCCGTTCAGGTTACAGCTGGTGCGGCCCTGATCGAGACCGAGACGCCGAGGCTCGGTGATACGCGCACTGCCGATCAACTCAAGACCCTACCTTTGAATACCCGCGGCGTCTGGGCCTACCTCTCGCTCACTCCGATGCTCGTGCAGCGCGGCGGCACGGTCTCGTTCTCCGGCAGCCGCTCCAATCAATCTCAGTGGAGCGTCGATGGGACGACCATGAGCGACGGCGTTGATGAGAATGCGATCGGGCCGCTGGCCAACTTCATCGAATCATTCAAGGAAGTGAAGATCGATCTGGCCAATAACAGCTCGGAATTTGGGACCCTGGGTTTTGTTACGGTGATCTCCAAGTCTGGCGATAACGATTTCCACGGCTCGGTCTTCGATTACTACTCCAGCCCCATTCTGCGCGCTCGCAATCCGTTTGCCACTCAGCGGGATGCCGGAGTCTTCCATACCATCGGATTTTCCGCGGGCGGCCCCATCTACTTGCCCAAGTTGTATAACGGCAAAGATCGGACATTCTGGTTCATCTCGGCGGAGACGATTACCGGCAGCCAGGCGACCGCCAACTTGAACCCTTCAGTGCCGCTGGAGGCGTGGCGCCGAGGCGATTTCTCCGCGCTCGGGATTCAGCTCCGCAACCCAATCACAAACGAGATCTACACGGACGGCAAACTTCCTCCCGGTGTGATCAATCCTGTGTCGCAGAAGATTCAGGAGCGTTTCTATCCTCTGCCCAACTTCGGTGACGTCAATACCTTCACGGCCGGCAACTTTCGCCAGACTGTGCAGCGACCATTCGATAAACCGAACTATATGGTCGGTCGAGTCGACCAGAGATTGGGATCCAAGGACAACATTTACGCCCGGTACACGGTGAACCAACAGGTGGTCGGTTTATGGGAAGGCAATCTCCCCTCATTCGGACCGCGGCGCCAATTCCGCCGAAACAAGACGCTATCGGTATCCTACGGGCACACTTTCAGCCCCACGCTGCTAAACGAAGTTCGCTTCGGTCACACCTTCAACAACAATCCTCTGGAAGGACCATTGAATGGGCTTGAAGTGATCAAAGACCTGGGCATCGAGGGGCTCGCGGAGGACCTGCCGAACGTCGGCGGGGTATTCCGCGTCGGCTTCGCGGGGATCGGCCTGACGGGTCTGTCTCAAATCAACTGGAACCGACCCGGCTTCCTCAACAAGATACGGCAACTGCAAGACCAGGTCAGTTATTTCCGCGGGAAACACAGCCTCAAAATGGGCGCGGAAGTCCGCAAAGTGCGCTGGGACGATGCAATCGCGGGCAATAGCCTGTTCGGCAATGTGACTTTCGCCAATACTTACAGCAGCGTGCCGGGCGTCCCCAACAGCGGGCATCCTTATGCCGATTTCCTCCTCGGATTCCCCACCTCGGCATCACGCGAGTTTCCGCCGTTACTAATCGAGCGCAGTCGCTGGATGTATGACTTCTTCTTCCAGGACGATTGGAAGATCACTCCGCGTTTGACGGTGAATCTCGGGCTGCGCTATGAGTATCATCCGGTCTGGCAGGAGGGCAATGGACGGCAGGCGATCTTCGACATCGAGAGCGGCAAAATTGCTGTCGCTGACGAGGGGTTCTCAAAGCTCTCGACACTGGTGCCTTCCGGCTATGTCGATATTGTCAAAGCCAGCAGTTTGGGCCTGCCGAGCTGGACCCTGGTCCGTCCTGACAAGAATAACTTCGCCCCGCGCATCGGGATCGCTTATCGGCTCTCCAATCACACGGTGGTGCGCTCCGGTTATGGCATCTACTATGACACGGTGCCGATCAACCCAAGCGCCGGCGGAGTCCCGTTCCGCATCAGCGAGCCCGGGTACTCCAACACCACGCCGAAACCCACACTCTCTCTGCCGGATGCATTTCCGGACGCCGGCCCAGTCGGCCCATCCACGATCAATCTGCCGGCCGCGATAAATCCGAATTTGAAATTCCCCTACAGCCAGCAATGGAATTTGACCGTCGAGCACGAGCGTTGGAACACCGGCTTTCGCTTCTCTTATGTGGGCACCAATACCCGGCAGATGCGGTACAGCTTCAATATAAACGCGCCGGCGATCGATGATCGGTTGTACATCAACAAGCCCCGTCGCTTCCCTAAGTATCCGGGCATCTCTTATGTCGATAACGGCGCCAACCATAATTACCATGCCATGAGTCTGGAGGCTGAGCGTAAGCTCGCCAAAGGACTCTTCTTTCAAACTTCCTACACCTGGTCGCGCGACGTGGGGGATGCCACTGATGGCAGTATCGAAAACCCGTTCGATCGCGGGCGCGAACGAGCAGTGGATCAGAGCATTCCGACGCACCGCTTCAACAATGCGGTCATTTATGAACTGCCAATAGGATCTAGCAAGAGATGGCTCAGTCATGCGCCGCGGGCGCTCGATATGGCAATCGGCGGCTGGCAAATCTCCGCCATCACATATTTTCAATCCGGGATGTTCCTGACGCCCACGATCTCCATCCCGGATCCGACGGGAACGGCCCACACCGACAGCGCCAATCGGCCGCAGGTGACGATCCGGCCGGATCAGCTGCGCAACCCCAACATCTCAAATCGCACGATCGACTCCTGGTTCGATCCGAGCGCCTTTGCGGCCCCACCGATCGGCCGTTTCGGCAATTCCGCCCGCGGAGTAATCATCGGTCCCGGCACCAACGTGTGGCACGTGGGCTTCCACAAGTATTTCGCCTTCGCGGATAACCCGCGCATTCCCAGGTTCCGCGTTGAGTTGACTTCCACCAACTTTTTCAATCATCCTAATTGGGTCAATCCAAATACTATCCTTTCTGATAGGGGAGCTGTCGGGACCATTCAGGGGGTGGGTGGTCCAAACACCGCTTCTACGGGTGATCGTGCAGGCCAGCGTTCATTACAATTGGGTTTGCGGATTGAATGGTGAGGCGAGGCAGTGACTCTTGCTTCACTCTTATCGACAAACGAGAGAGATGCAGCGCGATAGAGAACAGATAAGAGGGGTTAGTTCTATGCAGTGCTATATCTCCTTATCTCCCATTATCCCTCTGTGCCGATATGGCTAATATTGAGGTGACCATTTTGCAGGCTGAGATCAAAGAAATCCCTTCGACTTCCGCTTCCGTTTCAGCGCAGGAAGCCCGCTCTTCACCGGCGCCGGTAGCGCGAAATGTTGCTATCGATGCATACCGCGGCTTCGTCATGTTGTTGATGATGGCTGAAGTATTGCGGTTGGCACAGGTGTCACGTTCATTTCCGGAGAATTGGTTCTGGGCCATCCTGGCCTTCAATCAGTCTCATGTCGAATGGGCCGGATGTTCGCTGCACGATCTGATCCAGCCGTCGTTCTCTTTTCTAGTGGGAGTCGCACTGCCATACTCCATCGCCAGTCGCCTGGCAAAGGGGAAGACCTTCAACCAACTCTTCGTTCATGCGCTCTGGCGCGCGCTGCTGCTCGTTTGGCTCGGCATCTTCCTGCGTTCTCTTTCCCGCGACCAGACCAATTTCACGTTCGAAGATACGCTGACGCAGATCGGTCTTGGCTACCCGATCCTCTTTCTGCTCGGCTTCAAACCGCCGAGATGGCAGTGGATCGCCTTCGGCGCCATCCTCTTCGGTTACTGGCTCGCCTGGGCGCTTTATCCCACGCCAGGTCCCGGATTCGACTATCAGGCCGTGGGCGTTTCAGCCGACTGGACACACAACTTCACCGGGTTTGCTGCTCATTGGAACAAGAACAGCAACCTCGGCGCTGCATTCGATCAGTGGTTCCTGAACCTCTTTCCCCGGTCGCAGCCGTTTATTGCTAATCGCGGCGGGTATCTTACCCTCAGCTTCATTCCCACACTGGGCACGATGATTCTTGGGCTCGTGGCTGGCCGCTGGCTGCGAGAGGCCGGTCCACGCATTCCCATGAAGCGCCTGATCATCGCGGGGATCATAGGTATCGCTGCGGGAGCGCTATTTCATTTCACCGGCATCTGCCCCATCGTGAAACGCATCTGGACGCCGAGCTGGACTCTCTTCAGCGGCGGCATCTGCTTCCTCTTTGTTGCCGTATTTAGCTGGATCATCGATATCCGAGGCTATCGTAGATGGGCTTTCCCTCTGGTGGTGATCGGCATGAACTCCATCGGTGCCTACCTGATTGCTCATCTTTTCGAGGAGTTCATTATCCGTTCATTTCACACTCACCTGAGCCCGGATGTATTCAAGCTTTTCGGAGGCTCGCTCGAGCCTTTCATCGCAGGGGTGGCCGTTCTCTCTGTTTACTGGCTGATCCTCTTCTGGATGTACCGACGCAAGCTTTTCCTGAAAATTTGATGGAAGAAAAAATTGCCCGTTCTGTTTTCTGGGAAGGGAGCCGTGCGGCTCCCTTTCTACACAATTGCCATCTTGATTGCTGGCACTGGTCAGATGGTGATGAGACGCTGGGGGGACGCCTTGGTACAACCGGCGGCTAATTGGCCGGGGCGAAGACATAAACCGATCCTTGATCCTCGCCCGCTTTGCCATCATCAAGCGGCGCGCCGACCACGATCGTGCTTCCGCTGATCGCCACTGAGTTACCGAACTGGTCAAATGCCGCCGCGTCCGCGGCTTCCAACTTCTGCTGCTGGGTCCAGACTCCATCGGTGCGCACAAAGACATAGGCTGAGCCTTGCAGGAAGCCTGCTGCGCCATCATCACCCGACGCGCCGACCACGACCGTCTCCCCGTTGATCGCCACCGAGTTGCCGAACTGATCGAATAACGCCGCATCCGCGGCCTCCAGCTTCTGCTGCTGAGTCCAGACTCCATCGGTGCGCACAAAGACATAGGCTGAGCCTTGCAGGCTGCCCGCTGCGCCATCATCGAGCCACGCGCCGACCACGACCGTGCTCCCGCTGATTGCCACCGAGTTGCCGAACTGGTCAAATTCTGCCGCGTCCGCGGCCTCCAGTTTCTGCTGTTGAGTCCAGACTCCATCGGTGCGCACAAAGACATAGGCCGAGCCCTGATCGCGGCCCGCTGCGCCATCATCACCCGACGTGCCGACCACGACCGTCTCCCCGTTGATCGCCACCGAGTTGCCGAACTGGTCAAATTCTGCCGCGTCCGCGGCCACCAGTTTCTGTTGCTGAATCCAGACTCCGCCGCTGCGCACAAAGACATAAGCCGAGCCTTCTAGGAGGCGTGCTCCACTATCCCGTCGCGCGCCGACTAAGACCGTCTCACCGCTGATCGCCACCGAGTAGCCGAACAGGCCATCTCCCCTTGAGTCCGCGGCCACCAGCTTCTGCTGCTCGGTCCAGACTCCATAACTGCGCACAAAGACATAGGCCGAATCAGCTAAACTCGCGCCGACCACGACCGTCTCCCCGCTGATCGCCACCGAGTTGCCGAAGTTGTCACCTGGCGCTGCATCCGCCGCCACCAGTTTCTGCTGTTGGGTCCAGACTCCTCCGCTGAGCACAAAGACATAAGCCGATCCCGAATCGCTGTCCACTGAACCATCATCAAGAACTCTGCCGACCACGACCGTCTCCCCGCTGATCGCCACCGAGTAGCCGAACCGGTCATCTCCCAGCGCGTCCGCGGCCTCCAGCTTCTGCTGTTGCGTGAAGATCGGATCGATCGTCACCGGATAGATCGCATCTTCATCCGTCACTTCCAGCTTCACCTCATCTCCGGTCAACTTCATCCGCGCCCTCAGTTCTCGCCCCATCGCATCGAACGCGTGCAGCCTGTCATAGCGCAACCCTTCTCCCTTACCTGTTCTATTCATCAGGATCGCCTCCCCACTTTCCACCTGACTCGCCTGCAAATCTCCGCTCAACTTCAGCCACAGATTCAACTTCTCTCCCGCCCTTCTCTCGCCGGGGGCTTGCCGGATTGTGAAGCCCTGCTCCAGACCGTCAGCCCGGTTGACGTACCACTCGCTCAGCGTGCCGCCCTCGCCCGTCCGCCTCTCATACTCAATCCGATCGCCGCTGGCTTTGAGGCCGGCGTAGGTCACGACCTTCTTCGCCGACCCGTAGCCGTAGCCGGTCAGCTTCATTTCCAGACGCCAGTCCTGTCCAGTCCGGCTAGCTCCCCGCACCTCCACGCCTTCTCGCGTAAAGATGGTTCGGTAGCCCTGCTTGGGGTTGGAAGCTTCGTAATTTCCTCCTTTCCGCTCATCGATCTCATAGCGGGCTGCCGTCATTGCGGCTGAAAGCGAATGGTAGAGGCCTGTTTGTTTGAGATGTCCGATCGCCGCCTCGCCACGCAGGTTCGGCAACAGTGGAGTGGCTTTGCCGTCTGATCCGGCGCCGGCGGTCCGACCCACCGTCATGCTGATGTAGCAGCCGATCAGGACTATCACCACAATGATCAGAAAGCGCGTTATGTGAGTATGTTGATTCTTCAATGGCTATCTCCTTGTCTTATTGATTGGCAGAGTTGACCAACGATTAGCGGTCAAAGATATCTGCCGTGATTAAACGGATGAGGTAATAACTGATCTCGACTTGTGATCGATTCCCGGGGGTCGACAGAGAGGCTCGGATATCGGGCACAATACAAGACGATTGCTGTATCTGTGTAATAACAAGCGGTTAATTGCAGAATTAACGATCGCGTCTCGAACTGAGCGGGTCACGCAGCGATAGTTGAATTACAGTGCAGGCGGGAATGACCAGCCTTTCATCGCTCGATTGTCCGTAGGTGAGCGAATAGAGCAGAGTTATCGAGCAAAGAGACAAAAATATTCTACTGAGCATCTCAGACCTCCTCGAGATTCCGAATTAGAGCCTGCCGGCAGACTCGCCAGATTTAAAACAGAAGTTTTACTGAAAATTGGATTGAGCGCGGCCCGCCCGCCTGGTACAGCGAGTTGAGACCGCCGATGATCCCCGTGCTCCCTCCGCCCCTTCCCACCATCGATTGTGAAAGTCCGAAAGACGGATTGGGAATTGAAGGTAGGAGCAGACCGCTTGAATAACGGCTGTAGAGTGTTGTCACAGGATTGCTGAAATTGGGATGGTTGAAGATGTTGAAGATGTCGGCCTTGAATTGGAGTCCGACCTTCTCCGTCAGACTGAAGCTTCGTCGCAGCGAGATATCCATCTGATGGAAAGGAGATCCGCGAAGCGCGTTACGCCCCAGTGTCCCTTGTCTGGAACGATCTTCCGAAATTTCGGCTAAGATCGGCTGCGGGGAGAATGCCGCCGGGTTGATTCGCTCTCCACCGGGCGCTGCAGGATCCTTGAGATAAAGAGGCACGCCGGGGATCAAGTTCGGTCGAAGCGTTTCCCACGCCTTGCCCATAACCGGCGACCATATGGCTCCGCTCCCGGTCACGACAACGTTGACGGGCAACGCCGATTGCGCACGGATGATCGAATCGACCGACCATCCCCGCAGGAGTGGCCCGACGAACCTGTTTGCACCAAATACCGGTAGATCATACGTAAATGCGCCGGAGAAGAGATGGCGCACATCAAAATCGGAATCTCCCTTATATACCCCCGATATCCACTGATTCTCGTCGGAGACGATATCTATCGAATGCGACCAGGTGTAACTGGCGAGCGCCTGCAGCCTTCGCGAGAGACGGCGCTGAAATTGAAGCTGCAGCGAGTGGTAATCCGAACGGGCACGATTTGTTATCGCGTCAAACACAGCAAATTCAGGGTTGGGATTATTGATGGTTTGCCCCATCACCAGACGGCGCCCCTGGGCCGCCACATAGGTTGCTGATAAGGTCTGGTTTGAGCCAAGCGACTGCTCGACGGCGAGATTCCATTGGACAGTGTATGGCAGCTTCAAATCAGGATTGACGACGGTAAGGGAACTGTATGGAGGCTGAGGTTCCGCAGGAGGCGGAGGCATAGCCCTCGACGGCGCCACCGGGAACGGTTCGCCATTCAGCAGCTCATATCTGCTGAATGGCATGCCATCATAGCCCGCCACCGCATAACCCGGACCGAGATCATAGAAGATACCGAACCCTCCCCGAAGAATGGTTTCGCGATTCCGGGTTTGTGAGAGTTGATATGCCACTCCGAGGCGTGGGGCGATGTTGCCATAGCCGGTCTTCCACAACCTGCTATTTTTAGGCGCCAGTCTCATGGTGGCCGGATCATCCAACCCGGTTACCGTATATGGCAGGCCTCCGCTGGCTGCCGATGGCGAGGGATTCACCTCCCAACGCATCCCGTAGGTCAGGGTCAACCGGCGACCGGTTCTCCAGGCATCCTGCCAGAAGGCCGAGAAATTGTTGAATAGAGGTTCCGCTTCGTCTCTTGCGTTTAGAACGACGGAAGCCTTTCCAGTTTTGAGCGCAGTAGCGCCGCTGAAGGTACTCCATTGCCGATAGACCGGAGGCTCATAACTTGGCGACAATCGCCGGTAATCGATGCCGAACTTGAGTTGATGTTTTCCGGTCACCACTGAAAGAGTATCGACCAGGTTGATCTGGCGCTGAAGATGCTTCACATTTCTCCCCACCTTGATTGCAGCATCTGACAAGGAAATATCGATCCCAGGGACTCCTGAAACTCCAGCAACCTGGCCGGTCGGGGGCCGAGGCACCTCCCTCTCTCTCCCCGCCTCGATTCCGGCATCTAGTCCGGCAGCTAGCCTGGGAGACCTGAGCCCAAAGGCCACTTGAGAGTTATCCGGGGACGCAAATGCAGGAAAGACCTGTGAATCGGCCAGAGGAACGCCGCCGCCGAAAGAGTCGAGCGAAGATGAATCGTTATACGCGGTCCGACTGTAGTTGAATCTGAAATCGTTGGCTATCTCCGGCCCTATCGAGAGGGTTCCTCCGAAAGTCAGCGTCCTGGTATTGAGCGTCGTACGGTCGAGGACGCTTGGAGTCCTGGTCCAGCGAGTTACATTTTCAGAAGGCGCATGGTTATACCTGCCGAATACCAGCAATCGATTATTGATGGTGTGGTCTATCCGGATACTCGTCGCGTCCAATACTGATGGAGTTGAGTAGCTTGCGGTAAATTTAGCCAATCCGGTATTCGGATCCTCGGGGCCGTTCGGAATGGGAAAGGCATCCAGGTACGGCCTGATCGGCGCGGCGGCTTTTCGTCGAACGCTGAGCGAGGGAACTTCCGTGACTGCGACCTGGGGTTGTCGGATCCGCATCCCTTCATATGAAAAGAAGAAGAAGATGCGCCGGCTGTTGTATAAATGGGGGGTGCCATTTTTGAATCGCGGTAACAAGAGAGGACCGCCCAGCACCGCACCGAAATCGTTCTGCCTGAGGGGCGGCTTCTCCAATCCGCTACGGTTGGCGAACCAGTCGTTGGCATCGAGCGCCTCATTACGTAAATGATCGAATAACATGCCGTGAAATTCGTTCGTTCCCGAGCGCGTTACGATCGAAATCTGCCCGCCGGCAGCGCGGCCGAACTCGGACGAGCCGGCAGATGTCAGAATCTTGAACTCTTGTAGGGAGCCGAGAGATACCAGATTATTGAAGCCGCCGAAGACAGTCAGTCCGGGCAGCGCGCCAATCATAGCCGGGCCAGGGGAGAGAGTATTGCCCGCGGCGATGTTGGCACTGACGCCGTCGATCATCAGGTAATTGGCGGTGGGTCGCTGGCCATTGATGCTATATGCCCACCCGGAAGCGATGCTGCTCGATGCGATTGGCACTGTCCCCGGTGTCAGCGCTAGCAGCTGTAGAAAGTTCTGCCCGTTAACCGGCAGGTTCGCGACAAAATGTTGGTCGATAACCGTGCTCACAGCGGCAGTGTCACGAAGACCGGCATCCGCTTTGATCACCACGGTCTCGTTGATCCCGCCCACTTTCAAACGGATCCTGATCGAGCGAGGATCGTTGACATTGAGCGTCAGGTTCTCGATGATGACGGCGCCAAACCCCTCCCGCGTAACTGTAACTTGATAGTCGCCCGGCAGCAAAAAATGGAAAGTGAATATCCCCTCCTCATGGGTCTTTGTTTCGCGTTGAAATCCGGTGGCCGGGTTTAGCAAGGTGACACCGGCGCCGGCGATAATGGCATCTTTCTCGTCAATGACCAGGCCGCTCAGTGAGGTGGTCGCCTGAGCCAGGACAACCGAGGAAGGGCGTTCGCTCGACTCGCCGGCCGCCAGGCCGAAACTGACGATGAGGAGGACCAAGATGGCCATGTGCTTGAATTCTGTTTTTCCAATGGTTCGGTTTCGACAACTCATCATTCTTAATGATTCCCAGCCACTTCTTTTTGAATCTCCCTGGACAGCTTCTCTGCATCGATCAGAGATCGCCACAACTGAGCCATATTGATCGATGTTCTGGTGGTTGCGTGTGTCGGGATGGCGAAAGCTGCGCGAACGGCCCGATTGTTGGCTATCCCTAGTTTGAACAGCCGATCGATGGCGGCGATCAGGCGGGCTTCGACCTTGCCATCGACTTCGGCCTGGCCTCCATCAGCTGGTTCAGCCGCTCCGATGACGAGTTGTAGTTGCTGGCGCATGGCTTCGGTCTCATCCGCAAAGATTCGCGCGTGCTCGCGAACCAGCGTGAGCCACTCTGCACGGGCCTCGGCATTGAGCGCGCGAATCTCATCCAGCGAGAATCGGCTCGCGAGGCGCTTCAGCGCATAGGCTCGCAGCAGTGCCTTGTGCGATTGCGTCAACATTCGGGTCGAGAACTGCCGTATTTCAGCCTCAATCGCCCGCTCTCCCTCCTCTGCGGAGATCGGCGATATCCGGTCGGCGAGTTTGTGGGCAAAGTGAGCTCGCAGTTCGGACTGCGCCGGGATCGTATTGCCGGTCGCCGCATACTCATCGATCACTCCCGGAGTCAAGGGCCGCGTTCCGGAGGATCGGCGCTTGAGCGCCTCCGCGATGGTCTCGATCCGGATCAGAACGGCGGGATTGTTAGCGATCGGAGCCATGGCCCTGAGTATTTCAGCCTGGCGGTTCGAGGTTTCAACGGTCGCTTCGACCTTCAGTTTTCCGCCCGCGCCGCGCGTAATGCTCACCTCCTCGCCGAGGTCGGCTCCTATCCGATGGAGGAGAATAAGAGTTCTGATCTCCAGTTCGGCTGACGCAGCGGGGGAAGCAGATGAGGCGGAGAGTGATGACGGCTGCGCAATCGTCGTCTGGTCGCTGCCGATCATCCTGGTTTCGCTTACACTCACCTCGATCAATTCCGAGTCTACATCGAATACCTGTCCGCCGGCATCGCTTATTGACCTGGGCTCGAAAAGCTTTTCAACGAACAGCACCACGCGATCTACTTTGGCATACCTGAAATGGAGTCGTTGTTCGATGGGACGTAGGCTGCTGCGATCGAGCGTTAAGGTAGCGCCCACCAACCCCTGAGATGGATTCCGATAACTGATCACATAGGCGTGCGGTCTATTCTCTATGTTCGCCGGCCCTCCATTGCCTACAAGGTCGGTGAAATCTTTCGCCGATAGATCCATCCGCCACAGATCGTCGATTGTTGGTGTTCGGCCGGAGCCAGAAGCTGTCCAGTTCGCCCAATTCGCAATGTTCGATTCGGGACCGGACGATTGCTGAGCCGAGGATTCGCCTCTCCGACGGTAGAGCTTCGGCGAACCGTTCATCGTCCGCCATTCTCCTGCAATGAGCAGGCCATGCTCGTCGTAGAGACGGCGCACCTGGAGCTGTTTTGCGGCGCTCCGCCAAACTTCAACTCTGCGCCGCGCAAGAACCGTATTGTCGGCCCGGAGCTCTTCGAGTTCCATCGTCCGATGAAAGACCTGATCGGGGCGGCCGGAGATCAATCGCTCCATCGATGCTTCGCCAGTTGCGGCACGGCTGAGCAGATTCGCCGCGGTCGGTCCATTGAGATGATCGATGACCAACCAGAGTGCAATCAAGATCAGGCCTATCACGACAGCGCCCTGAGGCTTCGCCAGGATCCAGGTGAGCGAGCTCCACCAACTATACAAGATATTACGTCGCTCGTCCGGTTGTATATCTTCATACTCTTCCGGCGATGCCTGGCAGGCAGCGGTCTCCGATCGCAAAGATGGGTTATGGTAGACGACCTGTAGAGCAGGCCGCACTTCTTTGAAGCTCAGGCTGACTTCAATCCTCCGTCCATCGCTCAGCTCAACGATCTCCTCTTGCTCGAACTCGCCCTTCGGAGGTTCATCGACGACCAGGTAAGCCATCCGGACTTCCTGTTCGCTGTAAACCTCAATGAAGCTGATCTGCTCGATTTCGCTGAGGTTTAAAGTCTGTTTGTTTACCTCCGCCGCGACTTCCTGCGCCACCAGCCATTGCCCGTTGACGGCGATCCGTAACTCCTTCGGATCGTGTTCATAGACCAATCTCACGCGGTGGCGCAACCGCTTCAAGGCTCCTTTACTATCATTACCGCGATGGCCATTGTTGCCCCCGCCTTTCTTCAAACCATTCTCTCCCATACCATCTTTCGATCCCGGATCAGGACGGTTGAAATCGGTTGGGTTGCGATCTGCGAGCAGCAGCAGTCCCAGCGTTCTATTGACTTCGTCCAGACAGCGGCGGCAACTTGTCAGATGCGCGAGCACTTCACGTTCGACCGGCCGACGTTCTGCGTTCTGATAGCGCTCCCGTAGTTCCCTGTGCGGCGGGCATGCGCCGCTGCACGCGCCAAAAATTTGATCCCACAACGCCGTCAACAGGTCATCAGTGGAGAGTCGAGTGTGCATCCATCTCGGTTCCGGCGTTGAACATTGCACGACGAATCCTAGACGATGCGGGTCCTGCACGATGAGTCGCGCCTCGGCCCGCGCGACGCGCAGCGATTCGGCGGCCGCTTGCCGCTCGATCTGCAATATCTTGGCAATCTCGCCGGGGAAATAGCCCAGAAAATAGCGCAGGATCAAAACACTCGCCGCCTTCGAGGTCTCCTTGCGCCAACAGGCGTAGCGGCAGATCAAAAATAACTCATCCTGGACATTAATGAGATGCCGTGATTCGACAAAACGCAGTCCCAATTCTACCGAGTCGTAATCGAGCAGGCTGAGCTGTTGCATCGAGCCCCGCCCGGCGCGCCGGATCTGCGAACGGTAAGTGTTGCGCAGCGATATGTAGAGATAACCGTCCAGATTCTCGATCTTTTGCAGGTCCGGCTGGGTAAGGGCAAATTTAACAAAGACATCGTGAACCAAATCCTCCGCCTGATGCAGGTCGTGATCGGTCAGCTGCATGGCAAACGCCAGTAGCCGATCATAGCGATCCATGAATAAGTCTTCATAAGTGCAGGCAGTCCGCTGTTGAAATAGCATGATCATTACACTCAATCAGACTCCCCAGAACCGGCTGGCATCAGGTGGCTGGGCAAAAAAGTTACCGAATACAGTTTAGCAATGGAGCAATTTCGGTCAATTTCAATTGGCTTATATAGTTGCACTGTGTGGGCTATTCCAGTCCATCCCGAATTTCCTTCTTCCAGTAAGGGGACATCAAATCGTCGGCAGACCCAGCAATCGCGCGGCATTGTTGTGGTAAACCTTTTTCAGTATCTGATCGGGCAGCCCGATGCCGTATATCTTCCAGCGCCCCTGCGGCGGGGTGGGGCTGGGGGCATAATCGAAGTATTCATCGAGCGTCTCCAAAAATCGAAAATAGGCTTGGAACATGGCTGGTTTCAGATACCTGCTGCGGAACCTCCGTGCCATTCGGCGTGGCGTCGGTGCCGAACATAATGCGATCTTGATAATCCTCGAAGAACTTGCGCGCCCGGCGCGGTTGGCGGCCCAGTTCGCCGAGCCGAGCGCCGATCTCCACGCGCAGATTGGGATATCGGTTGAGCCAGTTCGATACTTCATCGAGGTTCTCCGGATGATTGGCGACGTGCAATCCGACGAAGGTGGTCCGGGCGTGACGCTCGATCACGCGATTGCGCGAGATCAGTAGTTCTGCCTTCGGGGGAAAATCTTTCCCGTAAAAAGACCAGTTTGGGTGATTGCGGAGCTCTTCCCATCGTTCATTGAAACGATCGGTTGGCGTGAAGAAGGCGTCGGGATCTGCGGTGTGTATGAAGACGGGCAGGTTTAACTTTCCCGCTGCCTCCCACATCGGGTCAAAACGCGGATCGTCAATCTTGACCAACGGCCCGTCCAAGCCGTTTTCGCGTAAGTAGACTCCCAGAGTCTTAGTTATTTTCAGGCCGATGGCGCCCGCATCCTTGGCGCGCCGCAATTCTTCGGCCTGCCATGCCGGATAGTTCGGTTCCCTGAACTTGTCGTAAGCGGGCACAACACAGTTAAGGAATCGGCCTTTGTATCTTCCTTGCAGGTCGCTCACGTTCCGTTTCAGAGTCTCTCCGTAGCCCCCAGTGAGGTTATTCAGCGTCTTGATATTCAACTGATCCATCCAGTTCACGATCTGATCCAACTGCTTGAAGGCGGAGTCCGCGACCGTGGCTCTTGAATCGGTCGCCCGTTGTTGCCCGAAGACGCCGGAGATATGAGTATGGACGTCAATGACCGGGTAGCGCGCCCGGAGAGTCGGATGCTCCGGGACTACGAGCATGCTCTTGGGCTGAAAGTCATCGAGGGCTAGTTTTGCGGGTTGATCCTGCGTGCTCATCGCGCCGTCCCCGACACGTTCAGCGGTGCCAGGGCTGCTCCTGGAGATCAGGACCGAGGCGGCGACGCTACCTAGAAAACGGCGCCGTGGATTGGGTTTTGATTCCATGCAATTCTTCACAGTGTTTTTCCTCCTGAACAATGCATTATAGAAAGGAGGACGGAAATTGTGTAACTTCTTCGCTCGTTGAATGGCGCAAATTCGCTGCCTCTCGCCTACTGATACGTCAGCAATATCTCGAAAGTGCTCAATCCGAAAATCCGTATAATATTCAGAAATATGGAGATACAGTATTGAACGTTTCCATATAAGCGACTGTAAATAGAATGTTTACAGTGAGTAGGCTGGCCTGTTACCCCCGGCATAATATTTGACTGCCACAAATTGTGTCGGTGTTAACCTTTTAGTCCCAAGTTCCATATCTAGTTAGGCATTACCTTCGACATTTCTACTGGGGGAGGCGGTCATTCGTACCGCAGCTCCCGATCAAATACCTGCGTCGTAAGCGGGCGAATAGGGGGGAGCTATGAAACGAGAAGATAGATTTGCGCGAGCTATAGTCGTTATTTCATGTTTGGCCATCAGTCTCGTATACCTGGGTGCTGGAGCGCCTGGGGCGTCGGCCCAGGTGCTTTATGGCTCGATCGTGGGGACCGTAACCGATCAAACGAGCGCCGTGGTGCCCAACGCAACTGTGAAGGTTACGAACATATCGACCGGCCTGTCGCGTCAGGTTACCGCGGACAGCGCTGGCAGCTATTCAATTCCGAACCTGCTCGAGGGTGAGTACGACCTTTCGGTCAGCGCCGGCGGATTCAAACCACTCACCCAAAAGGGAGTGAGCGTCCGGATCAATAACGTCGCACACGTGGATGTCAGGTTGGAGGTAGGCGGGGTCGCCGATTTCGTTACGGTCGATGCAAGCGGTGCGCTTCTGCAGACTACAAAGGCGGATGTCAATTCAAACCTGGAATCGAAGGCGATCGAGAATCTGCCGCTTTCCGGCTATCGCAACTTTCAAAGTCTGGTGAACCTGGTCCCCGGTGCCACTCCGGGGCGATTTCAGAACGCAGTGATCGATACACCACAGCGCGACCTGACCACGAATGTTAATGGACAGGAACGCGGCGCAAACAATACGCGGGTGGACGGTGCAGCTAATATTCTCGTGACGATGCCGCACCATATGGTTTATGTTCCGCCGGTAGAAAGCATTCAGGAAGTCAATATCTCCACTAATAACTTCGATGCGGAACAGGGCATTACCGGAGGCGCCGCTGTTACTGTGTCGACGAAATCCGGGACAAACGAATTCCATGGGAGCGCATTCGCCTACCACGCCAATAACGCCACGCGCGCCTTTCTGTGGGATGAGAATCGCGCCGGCCTAACGAAGAAACCGAAAGGGATTCGCAACTTCGACGGGGCTAGCATCGGCGGACCTATCAAGAAAAATAAACTCTTCTTCTTCGCTGATTGGGAGGGCACGTTTGAGCGGGTAGGCCGCTCAAGGTTGTACTCCGTGCCGACGGGCGACTTCCGCATGGGGGATTTCAGCCGAACCTTGGGATCGCAAATTTTGGATGCCAATGGAGACACGATTCCAGTACCGACCACAGAGGGCGGCTCCGTACCGCTCCAGGGAGGGATGATTTTCGATCCATTCACCGGTAACGAGGACGGCACCGGCCGTTCGGTCTTCTCCAGTGGTGGGCGGCTCAACGTGATTCCTGCTGCGCGACTGAACAGCCGCATGATGCAACTGCTGGGGCTGGTTCCTCTCCCCAACCAACCCGGGGATCTGAACAACTTCTTCAACATCGGCACGCAGCGTTTAAATCGTAACAATGTAGACGCGAAGGTGAACTGGAACCGGAATGAAAAGAACCAAGTCTGGTTCAAGTACAGTGTCATGAGTGCGCTGGTTAACGGCGATTTCGGCCTGGGCGAAGCCGGAGGCGAGTGTTTATGCGATGGCGGGGTCGGCGCCGGCCAAACACTAGTGCAATTGGCGACCATCGGGCAGACCTATACTGTCTCACCCAACCTTGTGATCGACGGTACATTCGGCTGGACCCGATTTGGGCAGAACGTGCAGTCCCCCGATCTCGGTACCAATTTCGGAAGCGATGTGCTCGGCATTCCGGGAACGAACGGTCCCGATCCCCGGGAGAGCGGTATGCCCGCCTTCAACTTTTCCGACTATTCGAGCCTCGGCAACACCGAAGGGTGGAACCCGCTGTTCCGCAATGACCAATCCTTCACTTTCAATACAAATGCAAGCTGGGTAAAGGGCAAACACGAGATCAGATTTGGCTTCGACTATCTACACCATTTGATGAATCACTGGCAGCCGGAACTTGGAAGCGGCCCCCGAGGCGCGTTCACGTTCGATCCGGGTGTGACAGCCCTCAACCCGACAGCATTTGGGGACACAGTCGGATTCCAGGGAGATACCCCATCATTTGAGAACAGTTGGAACAGCCTGGCCGGTTTTCTGCTCGGCACGCCCACTGTATCGGGGAAGAGCAGCCAGTACATCAAGATGGATAGCAAGGAGAATGTGTTTGCATTCTACGTGCGCGATCGCTGGCGAGTCACGCCCAAGCTAACGCTTAGCCTGGGATTGCGATGGGAGCTTTATCCCAACCGCACGCGCTCTGCCGGCCTGGGCATTGAATCCTATGATCCCGCAACCAACGAGGTCCTGATTGGCGGGCGTGGTGACCTTTCTCGAGACAACGGAGTTGGATACAGCAAGAAACTCTTCGCGCCCCGAATCGGGTTTGCCTATCAGTTAGGGAATTCGACCGTCATCCGGAGCGGTTATGGTATTACCTATCACTCGCACCCATGGGGCGCTCAGGCATTGCGCGGCTGGTTCCCGCTCACGATTGCCGCGGAGTTTTCCGGCGTCAATGGCTTCCAACCGGTAACCACTGATCCCAATTACATCGCAGCCGGTGTTCCCAATCAACCACTCGGCACCGATGTCGGTATTCTGCCGATTTGCTGCCCTGATATCAGCACCGGAAGGGTTCCGCTGCCTTCGGCGAATGAGATGGGGTATCCCGTCGCCAACAGACAATTAAACCGCGGCTATATCCAATCGTGGAACTTCATTGTCGAGACCAAGCTCCCCGGCGAGTTTGTCACATCGGTAGGATACGTCGGGACGGCATCTGTTAACGGATTCGCCTTCCTAGACATCAATGCTTCACAAATACCTGGCTCCGGCAACGATGGGCGCCCGCTTTTCGCCCGATTTGGTCGAACCGCAACGACCAGAGAGTGGGACGGACGCACGCACAGCAATTATCACTCGCTGCAAACCACCGTCAATCGGCGGCTGACCGGCGGCCTATTTCTTAAGGCCGCTTATACATACTCGCATGCAATCGATTTGGCCGATTACAGCGATTGGACGGAATTTCTTTGGAACGCGCCGAGTGTGTTTGGTCGCAACCGGGCCACATCATCGAGCAACATCCCCCACGTATTCCAGTTCGGCACTGTATATGATCTCCCCTTGGGTCCCGACAAGAGATGGGCGAAAAGCGGCGTGCTCAGCGCGCTGGTAGGCGGCTGGCAGCTCAACGGCATTTTCAGCGCCTACACGGGGCGGCCCTACACACTTACCGCTTCCGGGTCGACGTTGAACATGCCGGGTAACCAGCAGACGCCGGACCAGATAAAGCCGGAGGTTGAAAAGCTGGGCAAGGTTGGTGACGATGGCACCTGGTTCGATACCAGCGCATTTGCGCGCCCCACTGGCGTCGCATTCGGTAATGTTGGCCGAAACACGATGAGTGGACCAGGTGTGGTGAACCTCGATCTGAGTCTGTTCCGAAACTTCAAACTCACAGAGCGCTTCAATCTTCAGTTTCGGGCCGAGTCATTCAATGTCAGCAATACGCCGCATTTCTCGACCCCGGTCGACGATACTGCCGATATTAATAGCTCGAACTTTGGGAGGATATTGTCAACGCAGTCCGCAGATGCGATGGGGCGATCTCGGGAATTCCGTTTCGGCTTACGTCTGAGCTTTTAGTCGTCATCATTACCATGGTGATATGCACAGAAAGCCGGGGTTCACTTGTTCCGATCTCAATCGATTCAGGGACGGGAACTGAGCGCGATCGCGAAGAGCAATGCCGCCAGAAGTGAGGCTGCCGTTCGCACGTGATTCCAGGCTGTCCAGCTTGAGAGGTATTCGGCCCAGAGCCTGGCGGCATTCGAGCCTCCCGGCTCAATTGCCGCCATTGCGTTGTTTCGCGGCACGTTGAACGCCCCCGTAACCAGAATTGTCCCGATCAAATAGAGCAAGCCGCCGGTCAGCCAATATATGGCGCGCTGATCGTGCCATCTGAGGACTGAGGCTGCGATCGCGAACAGGCACATCGCTGCCGTGCCGAAAAAGGCCGTCAGAAACCAGGGATTGATGACCACCACATTTATCGATTGCATGGCGGCAACGCCATGCGCCGGCGGAAGATTCCCAAGGGCCCTCATCACACATTTCGAAAAAGCAAAGAAGAAGCCGGAAATGAGGCCGCAGCCGAGCACTGACGCCAGAGTCATAACGAAGAGCAACCGTTCGAGCACCGGATAATCCTTTCGTTTCGTGTTGGTGCTACTGTGACGTAGCCATCGCCCATTATCATTCCGGTGCAGGGAATTGACAATTACCGCCGCTCACTCGAGCAATCGATAGAACGCAATCTCAGGCTTCTAAAGATTATCTCTTCACAGTTTGATCGTTATGCTTATGTCCTCCGTTGCCGGATTCTAAATCAGGTCACATATGCTTATTCGAATCGCAGCAATGCGGCAGGATCGGACCGCGCAGCGCGGCGCGCGGGCAAGCCGCAGGCGAGCGCGGCCGCAATCGCCAATACTGCAACCACGATCAAATAAGTGACCGGATCGCCGGGAGAGATACCTACCAGCATAAACCTGAGAACACCACCCAAGGCGAAGGACAAGGGCAATCCGATCAAGAGCCCGATCATGAACTGCCGCATACCCTGAAAGAAGATGTACCACCAAAGGCGAGATCCGATCGCACCCATTGCCGCACGGATAGCCATCTCGCGGGTCCGCTGGTTGACGGACTGAGAAATCACGGCATACAGACCCGTGGATGCGAGCACCAGCGCGATAATCGCCAGGATGCTGAAAACGAAGCTGATGAAGCGAATGTCGATATGTGTAGACGCGACATGATCGTCGAGAGAACGCAGATTGGATACGGGAAGGTTCGCATTCAATTCTTTCACGCTTTGCCGGAAGCCGAGAGCGAGGTTCAGCGGGTCGACACTTGTCCGCGCGACGACGGTCATATAACTACTAGGATTTTGCCGGTACGGCAGATATACGCGGGGAAGCCCCTTGCTGAAGCGGGTCTGAACGATATCCGCTGTAACGCCGACGACTGTCGACCAGGCTTTGTTTTCCATGTCATCAAGGCGAATGCGTTTCCCGATCGGATTCTGGCCGGGCCAGTGTCTGTCGGCCAGGCTCTGATTGATGATCGCCGCTTCACGGCCAACGTCTCCGTCAAGCTCGGTGAATTCCCGTCCTCGTAATATCCGCCCCTGCATACAGTGAAAATATCCGGGGCCGATGGTCAAAAGCGTTGTCCGAGGCCGCTTGTTCTCATCGGCGACCGGCGATCCTTCGATCTGAAAAGGGTTCATCCGTTCCAGCCCGGACCAGTGGCCGGGCAACGCGGATGCGATCGTAGCCGATTCAATACCGGGCACCGCGGCGATGCGGGTGCGCAGCTCCTGAAAAAACGTTATCTGTTGCTGTGGCTTCTCGTATTTATGATGCGGCAAAGCTACCTGCATGGTCAGCACATTGGCGGTGTTTACGCCCAAATTCACGCTCCCGGCGCTAATCGTGCTTCGAATCATCAGCACCGCGCCCATCAAAAGAACCACGCAGAGAGCCACCTCGGCCCCGACCAGAATATGCGTTAACAACCGCCGCCGTACGCCGCCGCTTATTGCCTGGCCGCCATCTTTCAATACGCTGCTCAGATCGATCTTGGATATTCGTAATGCAGGCGCGAGGCCGAAGACGATACCCGTTCCGATCGTGATCGCCGCCAGGTACAGCAGCACCGTTCTATCCACCGATAGTACGACCCAGCTGGGCAGCCTTCCCCCTATTGACCCGTTAGCCGCATCGAATGCCCTCACACCCCAATAGGCGAGAAATATTCCCAGCACGCCCGCCATAACTGACAACAGAACGCTCTCCGTGAGCAGTTGCCGGATGACTCGCGCTCGCCCAGCCCCCATGGCCGCGCGGATCGACATTTCGCGAGTCCGGATCAACCCTCGCCCGAGGAGCAGGTTTGCTGCATTCGCGCAGGCGATAAGAAGCACAAAGGCTACGCCGCCCCATAGAGTTTGCATGATTTGGCGGAATTGAAGTCTGAACATGTGTTGGTTTATGTTCCGGACTTCCGCCCTGACGGTCTTGTTGGTTGCGGGATAATCGACCGCTAGTTGACGCGCGACAGCGCCGACTTCAGCACTCGCTTGACCGATGCTGACTCCATCGGCGAGGCGGCCGAATACGAAGATGTTGCGTTGTTCCCTTGTTGACTGGGCCGGTTGAGTTATAAATGGAAGCCAGAGCTTGTTATCGGCAGGCAACGCTATGCCGGGAGCTGTCACGCCGATGATGGTAGCGGGCGTTTCGTCGATGCTTACGGTCTTCCCGACCACCGACTCGTCTTTGTTGTAACGAGTTTCCCAGACGCCGTAAGTCAGGAGCACGACGGGCGGCGCTCCGGGCTGAGTATCCGCTGGTTCCAGATCGCGCCCGAGCAGCGGTTTCTGGCCGAGAACTGACAAAGTGTTCGACGTTATCCGTGAGATAAAGTATCCCTCCGGAAAGTTTGCATCATCGCTCAAGTTGACGCCCCCGTACTGAAAAGCGGCGAGTTCGTCGAACGACTTCATCCGCTCTTTGAGATCACGATATTCGGCGTACGAGAAGACCTCGAGCGGCTCGGCCTCGCCGTGCGCCGTGTCAAAGCTGAAGAGGTAGGCGAGCCGCTCGCTGCCAGGGAATGACATATTACTGAATAGAACCGCGTTCACAATCGTGAAGACGGCGGTGTTGGCCCCGATTGCGAGCGCCAGCCCGCAAACGGTGAACAACGTGAAACCTTTGTGCTTGAGCATCATCCGCAGCCCGTAGCGTAGATCCTGGAGCGTCGTTTCCACCAAAGCGATGCCTCTGCGTTCGCGATAGACCTCTTTGACCTGCTCGACTCCGCCGAATTTGCGTAAAGCCGCATGCCGCGCTTCTTCAGGGCTCATCCCTTGCCGCCGGTTATCCTCTATCTGTAACTCGAGATGAGAGCGGATTTCATCTTCCATATCTCGCTCGAGCCTGCGCTTCAGAAATAACCCCCGTAAACGGTGGATGAAGACTCGTAACCATGTCATAAGGTTTCTCCTGAGGTTTGTTGAGTCGGGTCAGCAACTGTCTCCTGTTGGTGAACAAACGGAGACTATCTCATGTTCTGTAGGTAGTCAACATAATCGGAAGCCGGCCGAGATTCGACAAAATGACGCCATAAAAAGAAGGGCACAAAAAGGGAGTAGGGAGAGTGGCGCGTTATTTCCACACCCCGATTCCTGATGTATGCCCTTTGGACTTTGTGATTTATTCGGTGAATTTATCCTCGTCTTGCCGCTTCTTCCAACTTCGCTATATCAATTTTTTTCATTTGCAGGAATGCTTCCGTGACGCGCGCGATCTTCTTTTCATCCTTTTGTCGGAATACTTCATCCATACCGGTGTGCGTGATTTGCCAGGAGAACCCGAATTTGTCTTTGAGCCATCCGCATTGTTCCGCCTCGGGCACTGCTGTGAGTTTGTCCCAATAGTAATCGATCTCTTCTTGTGTATCGCAGTGCACCATCAATGAAATTGCCTCATTGAATGCAAAATTGTGTCCGTAAGCGCTGTCCATGGCTGCAAATGCCTGTCCTTCCAGGACGAACGCGGCGTGTTTAACGGTGCCGGCTTTATTGGGCGCATCGCCAGAGTCATATCTGTGCATGCCATCGACTCGCGCATTGCGGAAGATCGAAACGTAATGATTTATCGCCTCTTCGGCTTTTCCGCACTGCTTACCCACAAACATCAGGGTGGGGGTGATTGCTTGTTCGATTGGCTGGCCAACTTGATACATCAATTGCCACGACAGACCATACTTGTCTTGCGTCCACGCGTATCTTTCACTGAAAGGATAGGGCCCGAGTTCCATGAGCACATCACCGCCTTTCGATATCTTGTCAAATGCCGCATCTACAGCTTTCTCGGAGTCGAACGCCACCAGGAAAGAGACGGAAGGGTTGAACTTGAAAAGCGGGCCTGCGCTGATGAGAGTGAATTCTTGTTCCGCCAGTTCAATGGTTACAATGTCCACCGAACCCGAGGGAGTGTTGTGTATCGTGGTCGTGTCCTTATGTTTTGACTCCTTGAAGATCGAGACATAGAAGTTCGCGGCTTCTATCGCCTCTTTGTCGTACCACAGATGTGGAGTTATTTTGTGCACGATTATTTCCTTTCTCCGGCATAAAATGCAGGTTTGGCAGGGATTGATTTAAGACGCTGAGCACTTAGCGATGCTCTTACCATTTTTTGAATTTGTAAGCATGCCTGCATACCCAAAGCTTGCGTGGCTCCTGGGCTGATTTTTCTGGCTCAAATGGCTCAGTGATTCTAACGCCTTATGAAACTTGGGTAAACTCCGTGTTCAACCGCCTTCACTCTGCAGCCGAGTAATAACGATAGAAAGAAGCAGATTCCTACCGAGCCCCGAACGAGAGTAACAAATACGATCATGTCGAATTATGGCCAGAAAATTTTCTGAAGCGAATTGGATCATCGTGCGCCTCAATGAATGAGGGAAAAAGGGGAGGGGATGCGCTCACATCTCCTCCCCATGTCGAGACACCGGGCAGCGGGCATGTTCGTCCCGCTTATAAACTGCCCATGATGCTGTAGCTGTTATAGTGATTTAAGGTACTCCACGAGAGCACGCTTATCCTCTTCAGACAATCCGAGGTTGAATTGAATATTGTAATGATTGACTACGTCCAGCAGCGTCACAAACCGCCCGTCATGATAAAACCGCCCTTTGTTTTCCGGACTCATGAACAGGCCGCGCTCGCGGACGAAGAGAGCCGCCAGGTTCTGTGTTTTATATACGTGATCCGGCCCGCGATCAGCCTGGAAACTGTCAATGCCGATCTCTTCGGCTTTGTGCAGATTCCAGCCAGGCTCAGTCCAGAGCGGAGTCACATGGCATTCGTTGCATCGCGCTTTGCCGATAAATAACGCCTCTCCACGCTTGGCCGCCGAGGTATCAAAGTCCTTTCCCGGTTTCGGTTTCGGCGAAGGAATGGCCAGTTGATAAAAATGAAGCGCGGGGAGCTTCGATGTGATCCTGTCTTCTTCTGGAGGCGTTCTTATATGTCCTAGGCGGTTTCTGGCCGCAACCGGATATTGTTCTGCGTTATCCAATCGCGGGTCGTAGAAATTCCCCACCCCGCGTAGTTCCAGGTTGGCGACGAAAGCATTCCAATAAGAGACGGTGCCCCACGCACCGGTCCAGGTATGCTGGTTGAAGCCGGCCAGTCCAAAAGCGTTGGGGATCATCGTGGCTCCCGAGACGTTCGTCCCAGTCACGACGCCGTGAGACACCTGCTGGGGGTTGAACGCCTTACCGTCCAGGAAGAGTTCTGCGTCGAATTTTCCCGGCCCCCAACTGTTGAGCACCAAACGGACGGTCGGCACATCTACACCCAGCAGGTCAGCAACGGGTTGGAGATTGGGAGCCAGCGCCGCGATCGCACCGATATTTAGGTCACGATTGGCCCACCCATCCAGCCGATGGCCGATGCCGAAAGCCAGTGAGTTATCCACCGTCGAATGACAGATGGCGCACTGCAGGCCGATTGAACGGAGCGTCCCCCGCTCGTTGAAGAAACCGGTCACGCCCACGACCGAGTTAAGTTTCAGCAGCGCGAGCGTCGTGGCCGGATCATCCAGATTTACCTGGCCCGCCTTCAGTTGATTGACGAGCGATTTCGGCAGCGCATCCACATCAACTTTCAATCCGACGGTAAGCGCAGTCCTCGGGCTGACGCCGGGTCCGACCCCGCCCAGTTTCTCGCCTTCAATGGCCTCATGCAGCCTGAGAGCGTCGCCCCAGAATGCCTCATCGCCAAAAGTGTCGAAGCGGAATGTACGTCTGCCCTCGCTGATCAACCGTGAGGCATTGATGAAAATCTGAGCATCAGATACACCACCGTTCTGCGTCATGGTTCGATTGAGTTGTTCCTCGATAGCCTGTTCCTGAGTTTGCCCCTGCTGAGCCTGGCTTTTATCAAACAATATCAGCGCGGCTGCTAACGCCACTACCAGCGTTATAGTCAGAGAGACAAATCGTTTTCTGTCCGTCATAATTTATTTTACCTCCTGTTTTCATTCGCATACTTAATTCGTTTATTACTAGCGCTCAAAGAACGGTTCCGTACGTAGTCAGGAGGGCGAGACTCTCTGGCAGCGCACAGCTTCGCCGCAAGACTGCAGCGTCATACCTACCGTCCATGCGTTGGTCAGGTCCGATTCAGACAAAATGCCGTCGTCGTCCTGTCCGTCAGGAGAATTTGTGTTTTTTCTGTATCGGGAGTTCCAAATCTAGCGAAGCGCCCTAAAGCTGAGTCTTAGGTTACACCTTAAATTTGGACCTGTAAATAAGCGGATACTTATTTCAGGTAGATTTCTAGGTGAGTCAACAGATAAACCTTCGATGAGCGCGCCGGATGCCCGCTCACGGCGGATATGCCAACATCGCCCATGTGTTGAAGAATTTGCGATCTACGATCCATTCAATGCATGATGAAGACATCGCCCATAAAAAGTGTCGTGTCAAACATTTCCAACACGCGAATCTGTTTTTACAACCCCCATCGATTCAGGAGTGAACGTAGTCAAAATTTTATGCAGAGTTACATAAACTGGATTGTATTCGACCTCGGCGGAGTGGTGGTGAAGCTCAACATCCACGGGGTACTGGATGAACTCGCACGCCGCAGTGATACGGACAGAAGTTCGATCGAAACTTTTATAGGCGCGCGCGACGAGTCGGGGTTGTCGCCGGATGAGAGGCTGCAGCTGGGCCTGCTCGAAATTGACGAGTACGTTGACCTGCTGAATCGGGCGCTCAACCGCAGGTT
This sequence comes from uncultured Acidobacteriota bacterium, assembly GCA_963796275.1. GTDB lineage: Bacteria > Acidobacteriota > Blastocatellia > RBC074 > RBC074 > JAKEHZ01. The sequence continues at coordinate 2,093,668 of CAWCKY010000006.1, forward strand.
GGAGCGCGAGGAGATCATCGATCTGCGGCTGCAGGTGATTCAGGGCGAGGACGAGGGCGTACTGGAACTAATTCGCGCCTTATCAATCCGGCGGAAGGTCGCCTGCTTTTCCAATACGCACGCCATCCATTGGGATCACATGCTGGCCAATTACCAATCATTCAAACTCTTTCACCATACGGTCGCCTCACACCTAATTCACGCTGCCAAGCCCGATTCAAAAGCATTTGATCTCGCATGCCGTGAACTTAAAGCCGCCCCCGCCGATTGTCTGCTGGTCGATGACATATCAGCCAACGTAGACGCCGCACGCGGAGCCGGGTGGAGCGCAATTCACTTCAAGGGAGTCGTATCATTGCGCGAGGAATTAAAAGATTACGGCATCTGCCTCTGACGCGCAGCCGGATTTTTTTTGGAAAAAATCGTCTCCCGCGCCATTCTCGGCAAAACCAAGCGCGGCAAACCTCTCGGCGTTTGGTCAATTTCGACGCATATAATCGACGCATTTAGCGGCTGCGACTCGCAGAGATTTCGAGCGAATGCGATTTTTATCCCCCTTGACAAGAAAAGTTGTCAAGGGTAGATTGAATTTATGCTTGAAGTGGAAGTCATCGATGATCCTGCGACTGCGACGGTGGCCCTAGACCCGGTGAGGAGCCGGATACTGTCGGAGTTATCTGAACCTGCCTCGGCCGCGGCACTCGCGATCCGACTAGGGATTGCGCGGCAGAAAATCAACTATCACCTGCGAGCGCTTGAGGCGCATCGTCTGGTGCGAGTGGCAGAGAAGCGCCAATGGGGCGGACTGACGGAACGCTTGCTGGTCGCGACCGCGGCTTCCTACGTAGTCTCACCGGGCGCGCTGGGCCCGGCCGCGGCGGATCCGGGTCGTGATGCGGACCGTCTTTCCGCAAGCTATCTCATTGCCCTGGCCGCCCGCATTATTCGTGAGGTCGGCACACTCCTGCGTCGTTCCAGGGAAATCGGCAAACGCCTGCCGACCCTGTCACTGGACACCGAGATACGATTCCGGTCCGCGGCAGATCGCGCGGCGTTCAGTCACGAACTCGCCGAAGCCATTACAAAACTTGTGTCGCATTATCACGATGCATCGGCCACTGGCGGCCGCTCGCATCGACTGGTGATCGTGGCGCATCCTTTGCCACAAACATCCAATTCCTAGGAGATATCATCGAGCGTGAAGAAAGACCCATCCGGTCGCCGATCAGTCCAAGCTGAAGTTGAAGTCCCTGGTACGCCGGAGGAAGTCTGGCAGGCCATCGCAACCGGACCCGGAGTCTCCGCTTGGTTCGTCCCGACCGAGGTCGACGAGCAAGGTGGAGTGCCCAGCGCGGTACGTTCCGATTTTGGCCCGGGCATGGAATCACGAGCAACCGTGACCGCTTGGGAGCCTCCCCACCGGTTCGCTACAGAGAGCCAGGACTTGGGACCGAACGCTCCTGCGGTCGCCACAGAATGGATCGTTGAAGCGCGGTCTGGCGGCACCTGCGTCGTGCGGGTGGTTCACAGCCTCTTTGCCAGCGGCGACGATTGGGACAATCAGCTCGAAGGTTGGGAATATGGTTGGCCTGGTTTCTTCCGCATTCTGCGGCAGTACCTCTCTCACTTTCGCGGTCAATTTGGGTCGGCCATGCAACTCGCTGGCGTTGCAACGGAGCCCAGGTCCGAGGCTTGGGCAAGGCTGACCGGATTGCTCGGCTTGGCCGGAACGACAAAGGGAAAGCGTGTTAGCGCGCCCGCCGGCGCTCCGCAACTCGCGGGGTCGGTCGAACATGTGGGCGAAGCGGCGTTCCCCGAAGAAATTCTTCTTAAACTGGACGACCCGGCGCCCGGCCTCGCCCACCTTTTTGCTATGGATATGGGAGGCCAGGTTTTCCTCTCAATCCGCTTTTATCTTTATGGTGACCGGGCGGCAGCCACAATCGCACGCGACGAATCGGTGTGGCGGGACTGGATGACCGAGCATTTCCCATTTGTTGGCGTAGGTATTGATCAACAGAACGCGTGCGGTTAGGTATCGAGGCGAGGATGAATGACGTGATCCATTATCAAGATCGATCGGCACCAGTTAAGGAGACATATGAGTACGAAGGAAGCCAAACGGCGATCGGTTCAACTGGAGTTTGAAGTCCCCGGGACCCCTGAGCAAGTATGGCAGGCCATCGCTACCGGGCCTGGCATCTCGTCATGGTTGTTTCCGACCGATGTTGAAGAGCGCGAAGGGGGAGCCGTCGCTTTCCACATAGCCCCGGGATGGGAGTCCTCCGGAAACGTGACTGGCTGGGAACCGCCTCGACGGTTCGCATACGAAGAGCCGGACTGGGCTCCGAATGCACCTCCGCTCGCCACTGAGTTCATTATCGAGCCCCGAACAGGTGACGTTTGCATTGTGCGCCTGGTCCACAGCCTGTTCGCGAGCGGCGACGAATGGGACGATCAGCTCGAGGGGTTCGAAACCGGCTGGCGTTCATTTTTCAATATATTAAGGTTATACCTGCTTCATTTCAGCGGCCAGAGAGTCGCGTCCTTCCGCGTGATGGGCACAGCTCCCGTTCCGGAATCGAATGCCTGGGAGGCTTTGACCGGTGCGCTCGGGCTTGCGCGTGCAAGCGAGGGGCAGCGGTGGAGCGCTCCCGCCTCAGGGCCGCCACCGCTTGCCGGCATAATTGAGCGGGCGGGAGATAGCCTTCACGTTCACGAATTAAAGCTGCTGCTCGACAAGCCGGCGCCCGGAATCGCGCTGTTCGGCGTCTATACCTTGGGCGGTAAAGTTCATGCTGCGATCAGCTTCTTCTTGTTTGGCGATCAGGCGCCAGCCGTCGTCGCACGCGACGAACCGTTGTGGCGCGCGTGGATGCTCGAACAATACCCATCCGATCAGTACCGCGAGCAGTAGCGAGCGTGTCTCAATCAACTGGCTCGGGTACAACGCTCGCTACCGCTCGCGGTATTGATTCGTCGATTATCAAGAAACTTAGTCTTAGTTAACAGTGTTTTTATGAACGGCTGGAGGAAGTTTTCCGGCCAGTTATGCTCATCAATCTGCTCATCACCCTGTCTCGTTATTTAAGCAGAACAGCTCTGGCTGTGTTCTGGTTGCCATCGTTTTTGGCTGGTTTCAGTCCGAGCACACCGGCCATAATGTTGTAAACATCCACATTCTCAAATGGCTCAACCACTATCGCTTTTTTGAATGCCGGACCGCGCGCGATAAAGATCGCCCGCATCGATTCGAGGCGATTGTCGAAGCCGTGCGCTCCGCCATGGGTTATGTCGCCATTTGCCGAAGGCGCTGGTGGTCGATATCTCTCCCGATTAACGATCGACCATCCTTCGTCTGGCATCACCACAATATCGCCGATCCGCCTGTTCTCGCTGTAGTGGAAATGAGCCGGCACCTCATTCTTTCGATAGACCGTTACGTGCGGTGGCGCTTTGGATTTCAGCGTTGAATAGATCGTTTGCTCCTTGCCCGGCATGGCGAAGATGTTTACCGGCCCGCCGTACCATACTATCGTCTCCGCCTGTTTGGGATCGAAGTAATCGTCGAGAAACACTATCTCGCTGGGATCGGTTCGCACCATCCCGTGATCGGAGACGATAATGATGTTGACCTGCTCGAAGATTTCGCGCGACATCAAGCCCTCCACCAGCCTGCGGAGCGCATTATCGACCTCGGCCACGGCTTTTCTGACGCCGTCGGAATCGGGCCCCGACTCGTGACCGGCGTGATCGACATCGCCGAAGTAGGTCAGGATCATCGTCGGGCGTTCTGGACCTGGAATATCTAGCCAGGAGAGAACCCCGTCGACCCGCTCGGAGTTCGGAATCTTCCCATCATAAGTCTTCCAATAACTGGGCCGTTTCCCTCCGATCTCCGCCTCGGTTCCCGGGAAGAAGAAGGCGGCTGCTCGCTGACTCTGTTTTTCAGCCGTCACCCAAATAGGCTCACCCAGCCACCAACGTCCATTCTGCACTTCATCGCGCTTGTCCAGGCTGAAAATTTGTTTGAACTCCGGATCATAAATCGTATTGCCGATGATCCCGTGTTTATCCGGGTAAAGACCGGTGGCGATGGTGTAATGGTTTGTGAATGTCACTGAAGGAAAGACCGGGGTCATCCATCTGGCACGCACGCCTTGTTTGGCCAGCAATCTCAGCGTCGCGGCTGGATACCTGTCAAGGTAGTCCGGACGGAATCCGTCGATCGAAATGAGGATGACTGTCGGCTTTAGTTTTTTATCTGCCTCGCTGCGTTCCTGGGCGGGCGCGAACCGCGTAATTAGCAGCGCCGTTATAGCGATGGCTAAACCCATCAGCAAAGTGATCTTTTTTCTCACGCAATTCATCCTTTGTTGGTTATTAAGGAACACTTTATACATTGATCCATTCAGCCTGACGATGAATATCTCCGAGATGGAACGGTCATAATTCCATGAAAATCATGAAAAAAGGAAAGGTTTTCTGAGAAAGATGGGGCGGCTGGGCAGTTGAGCGAAGTGAGCGGACCATCTCTTGCATAAATCAGATGCCGGGATCAAAATACCCCGCCGCATCAAAGTGTCCATATCAACTTCTTCACCAATCAGAAAGGATCGGATATGCCGGGAAGGACTATCGCGCTCTTTATCGTCTTCGTTTGCGGAACGGTCTCGCTGTCTGCGGTCTGGTCGCAATCGCAATCATCCGCATCTGATGACGCGAAGCTACGCGAACGAGCGATGAAATTGCACCGCGAGGCGATCGTCCTGGACACGCACAACGATATTACTTCGGAGATCACCGACCGTGATTTCGACATGGGCGCGCGCGACTCGAGCGGCAGGACTCAGACCGACATTCCGCGGATGAAAGAGGGCGGATTGGACGCCGATTTCTTCGCCATCTATGTTGCGGCAAGGTACGCCAGAGAGGGCGGGGCAGCGCGCCGCGCGCTGGATATGATCGACGGCGTCTACGAGCAGGCGCGCCGCCATCCCGAATCGCTCGAAATGGCCTTCACCTCCGGCGACATTCGCCGAATTCATATAACGGGCAAAATCGCCGCGTTGATGGGCATCGAAGGCGGCCACGCGATTGAAGACAGCCTCTCGGCATTGAGACAGTTCTACCGGCTCGGCGTGAGGTATATGACCTTGACGCACTCAAACACCAATAACTGGGCCGACTCGTCGGGCGACATCAACAATCCGAAAGTCAAACATCACGACGGGTTGACCGAATTCGGTCGTGAGGTTGTGCGCGAGATGAATCGTATGGGGATGGCTGTGGACATCTCGCACGTCGCGGACCCAACATTTTGGGACGCGATCGAAACGAGCCGGGCGCCGGTGATCGCCTCACATTCGTCGGCGCGCGCGTTGACCGACGTTCCACGCAACATGACAGACGATATGCTCCGAGCCGTAGCGAAAAATGGCGGCGTGGTGATGGTCAATTTCGGCAAAGGCTTCGTCAACACCAGATACGTCAAACCGAGCCCGGAGATACAGGCTAAGCTTGACGAGATACGCAATCAGTACAGCGGCGACCCGACGGAGATGCGCGCCAGACTGCGCGAGTTGCAGGGCCCATCGCCGCACGTCACGCTCGATATGCTGATCGACCACTTCGTTCACATCGCCAAGGTTGCCGGCATCGATCACGTCGGCATCGGCTCCGATTTCGACGGCGTAGGCGGCCAATTGCCCGAAGGTATGGAAGATATTGCGAAATTGCCGGCGATCACATACGAGCTGCTCAAACGCGGCTACTCCGATGCCGACGTGAAGAAGGTACTGGGGGAGAACTTCCTGCGCACTATGTCCGAGATCGAACGCGTGGCGAAGAGCTTACAATCATCCGGGGCGAAGCCCTCAACGGCGAAGCTCGGCCCGGCATCAAGACGGCGAGAGTGATTGAAATACGCTCGACTTACGGAACTTCCACCGGGTCCTGTATCGGCAAGAGAAGAGCGCCCGATGGGACTGAAAATTAATGCCACGATAAAATCAAAAACTGATATTAGTCTGATGACGGAATCACTCGCGTCCACTTCACTTCATCCGCCAATCTACTAAATCACCCCGCCTACGAGATTTCAGATATTATTTCCAAAATTTTGAACGTGGCTTGAGGCTAACGAGATTGCTATCTTCTAACTCCTTACTTCTCAATACGTCCAAACCGGCACATCAATTGCCCGGTTCCTGACAACCATCGTTTTACGAGGAGACGAATGTTTCCTCGACCGACATTAACAACACAAATTACCAACAATAACGGAGACCGGGGATGCTGAAAAAAAATCTGGTTTACCGGCTAATTCTCAGGCCGATGATGTTGTGCATCTATTTGGGGATCGTCGCAGCGCCACACTTCGCACAGGAGGGCACGTCAACGCTGCGGGGAACGGTTGTGGATCAGAACGGCGCCGTGACGCCTGGCGCTACTGTCTCGGTTGCGAATCAAGCGACCGGGCTCAACCGGCGGTCCGTGACGACCAGCGGTAACGGTGATTACGTCTTCACCTCACTCATTCCCGGCTCCTACCGGATTACGGTCGAAGCGCCGGGCTTCAAGAAGGTTGTGCAGGAAGATATTAAGCTTGCGGTGGGCGAAACGATCGAGTTGAGAATCGCACTGCCGGCGGGCGAGCTGAGTGAGACGGTCAATATCACGACGGACTCGCCGATCATCTCGACCACCTCGAAGGAGATCGGCGGTCACATCGATCAGCGCACGATGGTCGAATTGCCCTCGGTCAACCGCAACTTCATCGGTTTTGTCGGGCTGCTGCCGGGCGTGGTGCCCAACATCAGCACCGAATCGTTCGGCTCGGATTCGGTAAGCGTCAACGGACAGGACCCGCGCAACAACAACTTCCTGCTCGACGGATCCAACAACAACGACGACGTGATCGGCCAGCGGGCGGGCGGTCAGACGCGGACCGCGCTCGAAACCGTGCAGGAGTTTCAGGTCCTGACCAATCAGTTCGACGCGCAATACGGCCGCACATCCGGCGCCATCATCAACGCCATCACGAAGTCGGGAACGAATCAGTTCCACGGCAGCGCCATCGGCTTCTTCCAGGATGATCTGTTCAACGCCACCAACCCCTTCACCATCTTGAATAATAATGCGGAAGCCGATACGAGCTTTAAGCAATATGGCGGGACCATCGGCGGCCCGATCAAACGGGATTTCGCGCACTTCTTCTTCGGCATCGAGCGCACGACTATCGCCGAGGGAGTGGCCATCACCATCCCGGTGCGCCCGGAATTCAACACCACGACTACCGAAGACACCAAAGCGCTGAATACCTCGCTTCGCTTCGACATGCAACCCGCGCAGAACCATCAGATCGCCGCGCGCTGGCTGCGCGAGCATTCGCCCCAATTCAATCAGATCATCGGGGCCGTGACGCTCGATGCCAGGCGCGAAGAGGAAGATGTGGATCAGACTTTGGTCGGAAGTTGGACGGCCGTCATTAATCCGACCCTGCTCAATGACATGCGCGTCAACTTCACGCGGGAGGACGTGATCTTCGCCAATCCCGGGTTCAACTCCGGTATGTCGATGGCCGAGTTGCCGCCGACGCTCGACTTCGCCTCGTACACGGCGCAGCAGAGCGAAGTCGCGCAATCCCGCATCAACAACTCCTACCGGTTGGCCGACACCGTCAACTGGACGCGCGGCAACCATTCGTACAAATTCGGTTTCGAATACAACTACGTCACCGCCGACAACCGCTCTGAAGACTCGCTGAACGGCGTGTTCTCTTTCAGGGGCGACCTTCCTTTCGTTTCGACCGACCCATTTACATACCCCGAACGCCTTCAGATTCGAGTGCCGGGGCCGCAGAAATTCGTGGTCATTGCGCACAACCCGAGCGTTTTCGCGCAGGACGACTGGAAAGTTAATAAAAGGCTGACGCTCAATCTGGGTTTGCGGTACGACGACGAGAGCATCTCGCAGGACAACGACAATTTCTCGCCGCGCGTTGGCTTCGCTTACGACATCGGCGGAGCGGGCAAGACGGTGGTTCGCGGGGGGTTCGGTTACTTCTACCAAAACACGCCGTTCGAGCTGATCACGGCTTTCCGCACGGCGCGTCCGTTCTCCGATTCGTTCGTCCGCGCGTTCCCGCTCATCACAGTCGATCCGGGGCCAAGCAACGGCAGATTCCCTACCGATCCGACGCTGGTAAACGGGCCCGTGGTCGATCGCGCGTTGATTCAGTCATTGGTTGGTGGATCTGGTACGCTGGCTCCCAATCCGAATCCGATCGTCGACCAGCATGACCGCCGGATGCCTTACACTCGTTCGCTGACCATCGGGTTCCAGCGCGAGCTGTTGCCGAACCTGGCGCTGACCGTCGATTACCTGCATCAGGACGGCATTGATCAGTTGATTTCGGCGTCTCTCAATGCCGGCAGGAGGGCCAACCCTGATCTGGACACCGAGATCAACCCAATCACGCGCCGCTACAACACGCTAGGCGAAGTCATCGACAATGCCTTCGTACCGGTCGATACCCAATTCTTCAGGGATCAACCCTTCTCGACCTCCGTGGTGAACAATGTCACCACACAGCTCAACCTGGGGCGCACCAAATACGACGCGATGCAGGTCTCGCTCGAGCGACGCTTCAGCCGCGGCTTGCAATTCAGAGCCTCTTACACGTTAGCCAATGGGCGCGGCAATACCAGCGGCAATGGAGTTGCCGCGGCCAACTTCCAACAGCTCGATGATCTGAACATGGCTTTGAACGCAGGGCCGACTGATTTCGACCGGCGTCACAATTTCGTATTCAGCGGCTTCTATGAAATTCCGCGCACGCGCGGGCTGATCGTGAGCACGGTGCTTCGTGGGTTGTCCGGCAGTGCGTTCACGATCTTCGATTCGCGCTTCGACGCCGACCAGAACGCCATCAACGCCGACCCGCTGCCGGCCGGCAATTATACGGGAAGCTTCACCTTCGATAACGGCGAGACCATGACGTTCGATTTCGCGAATAAAGGCGGGCGCAATGGGGCGCGCAGCCCCGGGTTCTTCCTGGCGGACTTGCGGCTCGCCTACAAATACAAGCTCACCGAGCGCATCAACACCGGCTTCACGTTCGAGATATTCAATATCACCAACCGGACAAACTTTGCCGGTCCGAGCGGCGATCTCAACAACGCAAGCTTTCTCGTGCCGACCAGCATAAGTGCGAGCTCTATGCCGCGAACGCTGCAACTCGGGTTCCGCGTGAGCTTTTGAGAAAAAAGCATCAGGCTTCGAGCGTCGCGTCTATTTCAAGGGAAAAGACGCGACGCCTATCTACGTCCCGCAGCCTAGGTTTTCTTAGCGGGCGGTTGGCGGAATGCGCGCTCCACCATGTCGTTCGGGTCCGTAGACACCGGGCCATCGCGCCACAACCAGCGCATCATCTCCGGCATGATCGCCCCGCCGAACTTCTGTCCGTGCAGATTCATGCCCCACGAATAGTTCACGTCATAACCCTTCTGCGAGAGAGCTTTCATCAGCCGCACGTTCTGGTGGAACCAATCACGTTTCTCGTCGTAAACGCCATTGCGGATGCCACGATTGTCATTGCGCCCGTCGCACAAAAAGATTCGGATCGGTTTCTTCTCGCTCGCTAGTACCTTTTCGGGATAGACGTGTCCGCCTCGAAGATTTACGAAACTGCCCACATTGCTCAACACCTTTCGGAAATGGTTGGGTCGCTCCCATGCGACCGTGAATGCGGCGATCGCGCCTGAACTCGAGCCGCCGATTCCGTGCATCTCAGGGTCCTTCGAAATGTTGTATTCCTTGTACAGCACCGGCATGAGTTCTTCGGTGATGACCCGCGCGTACTTATCATCGAGCGAGTTGTATTCGGTGGGACGGTTAGTCGTGCGATCCCCCCAGTTCTGCAGATTGGGTTCGGGTTGCTCGGGGGTGCGCCCCGGATTGATGAACACTCCGATCATCACCGGAATCTCGCGCCGATAGATCAAATTATCCATCACGTGCTGCGCCCGCATATCCCCGTTCTCGTCTTTGAAGGCCTGACCATCCTGATAAATCATCAGGGCAGCCGGTACCGCCGGATCGTATTGCGCCGGCACGTAGACCCAATACGTGTGCTGAGTCCCGGAGTAGACCTCGCTGGGAATCGTGTACGGTCCGCGTATCTCGCCTTTCGGGACGCCCTCCTGCGGCAACGAGTCGGGTCCCAGCCGGTATTGCGAATTCGGATTCGCACCCGGCGGCATCGGTTGCTGGCCACCGCCTCTTGTCCCTTGCTGTCCCGGGCTCTGTTGTCCGGGAGTTGTTTGCGGCGCGGGGACCTGCGCGAAAACCATAGCCGCTGCTACCGCAATCACTAAACTTATGGCGTAAATTGACGTTTTTCTCATATGAAAACCTCATTCTGGAGATATGCCTTGGCGGCTGACTGAGTAATGCGTACGTCCGGCGAATTCAGCCCGACGGAATGTTTGCATGAACTCGAAAAACTTTGGTCGAAATGTCGAAATTGCTCCTCGATGCGCGTCATAATTGTGAGGCCATCCTGATGTCAGGACATTTAAAATCAGGTCTCGTAAAGCAGGTGAGACGGAAACAAAAAGGCAAAAGGCGGCACAAAGAGAGCAAAATTTAGGAATTTTACCTATTTGCCAATTTATCTTTTTCTTTTTCTATTTGCCTTTTTTGTCTCCCAGAATGAAAAGACACAAAACATTATGAAATACGCATTGCTGGTTTACCAGTCACAGGAAGCCATCGACAACCGGGATAATGCCGCCTCGGTGGCAGCTGGGAAAGCCTACGGTGAGGCGCTTCAAGCAGCGGGGGACTCTGCTTCTTGGCTTCTTGCCATATTTCCTGGATGCCTTCATCTCACGTTTCCCTATGAGACTTGACCTTCAGCAACCCGAGCCGAACCAGGCTTTCAGCGGAGGCGACGATTGCCTCCTCGTTCGAACGAGGCGACCAGCCCAGCACGCGCCTGGCCTTTTCGTTGGTCGCATTCTTCATCTTGCCGAGTTCGGGCAGGATCTGCCGAACTGCCGGATCACGCAATGCGGCGAGGCGAACCAGCCAGTCGGGCAGTTGTAAGGTAGGCACTTTTTTGGCCAATGCGCCCATGCGGCGATGCAGCACCCCGGCGATGTCGCGAATCAACATGAAGTCGCCGGCGACAGCGAGGAAACGTTCGCCCTTCGCGGCCGGGTGAGTCATGGCTCTGATATGAAGGTCGGCAACGTCTCGCACATCTACGACGCCGAAATAGAGCCGCGGGCAGCCGGGCATGGCGCCATCCATCAGCCGCTGCACGATGAGTATAGATGTCGAATAATCGGGATCCAGAACCGGGCCAAAAACTCCCACCGGATTGACGACGGAAAGCTCGAGGCCGCCGCCTTCGTTGGTTATAAAGTCCCAGGCGGCTCGTTCAGCCAAAGTTTTGGATTTCACGTAAGGAAGCACGTCATCGCCGTTGGGGTCTGTCCAACTCGTCTCGTCGAATGGCATTTTCTGCGGCTTCTTGCCATAGCCGATCGCTGCGAAAGAGGAGGTCAGCACCACTCGCTTGATGCCGGCTTCACGCGACGCGCGCAGCACGCGGAGCGTCCCTTCGCGGGCGGGCACGATCAGCTCGTCCTCGTGTCTGGGGATATTCGGGGGAAATGGCGATGCCACGTGAAGCACGTAGTCGCAACCGGCGACAGCTTCCGACCAGCCTGCGTCGTTTTCAAGATCGGCAGCGATAAAGGACAAGCGGTCGCCCGCCTCGGCGCCGCCCTCCTTCAGCATTGCGCGCACGTCGCGCTCGCGCTTCAAGCTCCGAACCGTAGTGCGCACCCGATGGCCTGCAGCCAGGAGCTGCAGAATTGAATGGCTGCCGATGAAACCGGAGCCGCCAGTTACCAGAATTGTGCTCATCGCCTCCTCCTCATTATTCAGTCGTATTTTGAGGAAATGCTACCAGTAAATCTAAATTCAAAGAAACGGAAATCTGCTTGTTTGCGGAGTTGAACAATTACTAAGCAGACGTCATGGGCATCCGATGCTGTGTGGAAGTTGATCTATTATCGCGACCCGGAACGCTTATGGAAGATAACTAAGGCGTTAGTGATAGCTGCACCAGACGAACGGACCCTCGCCTATATTGGGGTTGGTGCGCTTGAAGACCTGTTATCGAGGCACGGAGAGCAGTTCATTGAGCTGATCGAGCAGCAAGCAGCCGTTGATGCGAAGTTCAGGTTTTGCCTGGCAGGGGTCTGGCGATCGAGAATGAGCGAGGAATTATGGCAACGTGTGACTGCAGCTCTCGGTAGTCAAGAGAGATATTAATTCGACAATGTCACATTATCACTCATTTACTTCCCTGCCGATCCCGGCGCTCAAGTAGGATAAGACCAGCCGCAATAATAAATCCGGCTCCGACTATCGTAGCTGCCCCCGGAATTTCATCGAAGACAAGGTAGCCGATGAGCGTGGTGCCGATCAGTTCTATATAAACGAGCGGGGCAAGCGTCGATGCATCCGCAAGACGGAAAGCGGCGATCGAAAGAATATGACCGATGGAGGAGAACAAGCCCAACCCGACGAAAAAGAACAGATCATCCCATGACGGTGCGGACCAATATGCAAAGGCTTGTGGCGTCAGTAGCGCCATGCCGACGACGCACTGAAATGCCAGAGTTTTTACGGGATCGCTTTCCCGCGCGGCTTCCCGGGTGGCGATTAAATAAAACGCAAAAGAAACGCCTGCCCCTAGCGCCAGCAGAACTCCCATATTCATCGAACCGCCGGGTCGGAGAATGACAATGGAACCGACAAACCCCAAGACGAGACTGAGAGCTTTCCGAAATGTCATGCGCTCCTTGAGCAGGGTAACCGAGAGCACAATTGCTATGATTGGTCCGACAAAAGAGGTGCTGGCCGCTGTAGCAAGCGGTATGCGTACGATGGAGAGGAAGTAGAGCGTCATCGCCGTAACCAAGAACACGGTTCGGAGGACATGCATGGTCCGCCGTTCCGCCGGAAATAAGCGAGGTCCGTGAATGGCTGCCGCGAATGGTAGAACGATAATGCAAGCGACCGCATATCTCGCCCAGCTAATAAAAAGCGGAGAATAACTGACGCTTAGATACTTAGCCAATCCGTCCACGAGTGGGATGGCAAGCATTGCGACGGTCATTAGCAAGACACCCTGCGTCTGGCGCGAAGAGTTAATCGAATTCGTTGGTGCCATTATCAGAGTTCCATCAGTCTGCCGCAGGCTTCAGCGATAGCTGGTTTACGTCGGCGGGCTTGCCTCAGTTTCAGCAATGCTCGGGGAATTATGAAAGACGAAAACAAGTAGGGTTTCATTTCATTGGGGGTAAATCATCGAAGGTGATCCGATTTTGGATTATGTAGATGCGCATCGCATATCCGGCTTGTCGCCCAAAAAAGCGGACGGCTGTTTGTATTACAGAATTGGCGCTTGCACAAGACTACCTGAGTCGAATTAGGTGGCCGCATCAAGGATTACAAAAGTCAGCGTTATCAGAAAATTTTCGACACTTATTGAGCTTCAGGCATTCAGTTTTACAAAGATTGCCTGCTTCGCTTCCGCCGCGTCGCGACGCTAGGGATGTAGCCACGTTTCAACGCCTTGTCATTGCCCAAACTTTCGCACGAAATGAACCCTCTTCGTCGCTACGCGACGATGGATGCCGGTGCCGGCGTTGAAACGCCGGATTAGACTCATCCCTGCCGCTACGCGGCAATTCGGCATGGGCGTTAAACGACCAATCTGAATGTCAATAACTGAAATGGAACTAGTCGCAGACTTGCCATCTTTTATATAGTGAGCAGAATATCAAGAGTATCGAATAGTTGTTCCATGAAGCGCGCGGGGCAATGCGCGCTTTGTTTGCAGAAATTATTTTTAAATCAGCGGGAATAGTTGGCAACGCGCTCCCGCGGATTCCAGAGGAGGGTGCCCGTGAGAAGAGAAACGGATGAAGAACTTCAAGGTCGGAATGTGTTGAGCATTCTGCGCAAGCGCGCGGTAATCATCATTGCATTACTGATCCTCGTCGTAGCCGGCGCCGCGGGCCTCTGGCTTCTACGCGGCTTTCCGCGCGCTGAAAGTTCGAACCTCAACGCGCCGCCACTGATTGCCGGGCAACCTCCCGGGCAAACTTCATCCGCGGGGCAAGTTTCAGGTGAAGTTAAAAATGGGCAGAAAAATCCGGCCGTCTCGAGATCTCGGCTATCATCTAAATCCAATCAGGTTAGCGTGCAATCGGTAACGATCACTCTCAGCAATAGAGGTTACCAGCCTGACAACTTCACCTTACAAAAAGGCGTTCCGGCGCGCGTCACGTTCGTTCGCACCGACGACAATATTTGCGGAGCCGAGATCGTAATATCTGAATACAACATAAAGCGCGAACTACCGCTAAACCAGCCCGTAGTCGTCGAGTTTACACCTGCGAAAACCGGCGATTTCAAATTTGCCTGCGGGATGGACATGATGAGTGGCAAAATTATTGTGCAGTAATGTTGCGTCACTGGCGCTCACAATTCTGCTCAACTGTTTTGTAATTCACGCCAACCGACTTTCCGCAACCATTGCTGATATTCATGCTCTCGTCTGGCCCGCGTCTCAGGGGCAGGCGGCTCGCTCCAGCCTGCTTGATTCAGCTGTTCGGCGAGTGACTCGAGGCCGACAGCCTGGCGTCTTTCGTCTAGCTTCTCGGGCTCTTCTATCTCGCAAGGGGTGGGCCAACCATCTTCCCCGATCTCAAACTGCGTGGCGTACCGCTGGGGCTTTCCTTCGAAAACTCTGATACGGTCTTCGAGATATGCGGCCTGCCATGCCGGGACATCACCGGCAGCGGCTGCATTTTGCAACAACACAAGACACATGCGCTGAAAGGGCGGTTCACCGATAGCGTGCTGAGCGATGAGCCATGCGGCCTTTGCGCCATCCGCTCCGGCCAGATGATGTCCCGGCCACCCGTGCGCATCTATGATCGCGCGCAACCGTGCGGCGTTGCGACGATGAACTTCTTCCATTCGGGGATGATAGCCATCGAATAGAGATCCATCGGCAGCCAGTTCGGCTCGCACGCGAAGGTCTTCTTCTTCCATAAACAAAAGCTCATCTCGGAGCTGTTTGGTCATTTTCTTCCTCAGGTCATTCCTCGGTGCCCCGTGCCCCGTGCCCCGTGCCCCGTGCCCCGGGTTTCAGCTGGTGCCGGCATCTTTGCTCAACTCGCGCCGCAACCAGGCTTTTGCCAGCGTCCATTCGCGCCTCACGGTGGTCGGTGAAATCCCCAGCAATTCGGCGGTCTCTTCGATGCTCAGCCCGCCGAAATACCGCAGCTCTACGATTCGGCTTTTGCGCGCGTCTAGTTCGGCCAGCGTACTTAGCGCCTCATCCAGTTCGACCAGGCCCGAATCGCTCGGATGAGTCAATATGAGTGCTTCATCGAGAGCAACCTTTGTTTGTCCGCCTCCGCGTTTATCCCGCCGTTTGGCGCGTGCGTGATCGACCAGTATGTGGCGCATGACCTGGGCGGCCAGCGCGAAAAAGTGCGCCTTATTTTGCCAATCGACTGGATTTTGACCGGCCAGCTTCAAGTAGGCTTCGTGAACGAGCGCAGTGGGTTGCAAGGTATGCCCGGTGCGTTCGGTTTGAAGCTGCCACGCGGCGAGCCGCCGCAGATCATCATAAACCAGCTCCATCAACCTCTCGAACGCTTCTGCTCGCCCGTCGCGGTACTGATCGAGCAGCAGGCTGATCTCAGATGAGTTTGTTGACATAACTCCTCAAAAATCGCTTGGAGTTCCTCGTTTGGAGTTCCGCGTTTACGCGGTCCTCCTTTCCGCATATGTTTCTGACCGCCTGAAGGCGGAACTCCAAACATCGCGCTTGAGAATTCGCTTGTAGTTCCGCGTTTACGCGGTCTTTTCATTCCGCACATGATGTTCTGACCGCCTGAAGGCGGAACTCCAAACATCGCGCTTGAGAATTCGCTTGGAGTTCCGCGTTTACGCGGTCCTCCTTTCCGCATATGTTTCTGACCGCCTGAAGGCGGAACTCCAAACATCGCGCTTGAGAATTCGCTTGTAGTTCCGCGTTTACGCGGTCTTTTCATTCCGCACATGATGTTCTGACCGCCTGAAGGCGGAACTCCAAACATCGCGCTTGAGAATTCGCTTGGAGTTCCGCGTTTACGCGGTCCTCCTTTCCGCATATGTTTCTGACCGCCTGAAGGCGGAACTCCAAACATCGCGCTTGAGAATTCGCTTGGAGTTCCGCGTTTACGCGGTCTTTTCATTCCGCACATGACGTTCTGACCGCCTGAAGGCGGAACTCCAAACATCGCGCTTGAGAATTCGCTTGGAGTTCCGCGTTTACGCGGTCCTCCTTTCCGCATATGTTTCTGACCGCCTGAAGGCGGAACTCCAAACATCGCGCTTGAGAATTCGTTTGGAGTTCCGCGTTTATGCGGTCTTTTCATTCCGTACATGATGTTCTGATCGCCTGAAGGCGGAACTCCAGGCGTTATCGCGTTTACTGAATGAATAATTTTCGTGGCAGAAAACCGCGGATTGAAGGTCTGCGCATAAACGGCGCAGCCTATGCATTCCGCCGTTGACTGGCGAATTACCGGTCAACGGCGGAGCAGTATAAGCCGCAAGTAACACGTTGTCGAAGCCGGCGATCGCAACATCTTCGGGAATACTCAATCATCCATGTAATGTGCCGGGTATCCGTCCGATCTTACCCCAGATTGCTGACGACCTCGGCTACGCCGACAAAGGCTCTCGTAACGCGCCATTACGTGGGTTCAAAGCGCAGACCTGGGAGAGCGGCGTCCGAGTTCATTTATCGTTCAATGGAAAGGAAAAATTCCGGAAGAAAGGTCCAGGCTGACCCGGTTATTCAGCTCGATGTTTGCCAACCGCATTGGCAGCGGCAGGATCCGAGATCAAATCGGAATGGAACTCGACGGGTCAACAATAAGTTCATTTGAAATTGGTGGGGGAGGGAAGCTGATGAACATGCTAATACTAATGCAGGCTCATAAATCGCAGAGGCGCAGAGAACGCTGAGGAAACGCAAAGGGGGAGTGAGAGAAGAGCGACATTGTGGGCTTCCTCTTCGTCTCAGCGTTTTCTCAACGTTCTCTGCGCCTATGCAACTAGGGCACTGGGGGCACAGGGGGCATTGGGCACTGGGGCACTTTTATCGCCGATGCCACCCTCTTCTTATTTGGAGAATGTGCATCGGATTGAGCGATTAAGAAGGTTCACTGCTTTCAACGGCTATTGGAATATATTTGAATCAGCAACTGCTGTTTTGACACGCAGCTCCTCGACCGGCGAGGGCACTATACGCCGGCCGTTGACGTTTAACTCCATTCAAAGTGCAATATTGGGACACGTTATTCATGATTTTTCGAACGCCTGAAAGCTCTCGCGAGCGGCAAGCATTCGCTCTTTCGATACTTTGATAAGCAAAGAGCGTGCCCAACCTAAATGCTGGATTTATGGCAGAGACGGATAAGCGAGTGGGTCGAATTACTCACTGGGTGGGGAAATTTGCTCACTCAGATGGATCCCAGCCGAGCACGATGCGATGCCCTGCGATGACCGGTTCCTAATGATCAGGGATCACCTGTTGGCCAGAGTCATCAGAACATTAACCGCGTGCTTAGTATTGCTCAGATTGACAAGCCGGGCTCAATCGGCAGGTAGGAATATTTTGCATGACTTGCGGAAATTTCCTCATGATGGCGATCACGGACATTGTATAGCCATCAATCTCGCCAGACACAATGCCCTTCAGCGTTTCAGTCAGCTTCGGGCCGGTCGTCAAGCCGCAGCACCTCGTGTGGCAGGAGCGAGAACCTCAGATTCCCATTCTCGGGGGATATCTCATCGCTTTCTTTGGCGCGGAAAGCTTCCGGCGTCAACATCGCTTCCCTGAGATTCCCATGGTTCAATCGTTTCACCCACACGCGCTCACCGGCAATGGCTAATCGCGCCACCTGATGGTCCGCCGTCAGATTCGCGATCAGCGTCCGCGTGCGTCTTGCATCACGCAATGTCAAACCGATGACTTTGAGAGCCTCACTCGACGGTGTGCGCAAAACCTCGCGATTTGCAAATTCTCCCACCTCGGCCAGTACGTGCCAGAGTGGAAAGACGGCGCCGGGAAGGGACGGAAATTTATCTGGAAGCGGCGAGCCGGTCTCATATTCCATTACGCCGCGCCATCCGGCCGTTTCGTAATAGGTGATGCTGCTCACCCCGCTCTCGGCCAGATACTTGATGCTGCCGAGCGTCCAGGCGGCGGCAAAGAGCGACGCTTGACGCGCATCCACCTGCGGCGGCAGTTCGTCTGGCTCCGGTTGAATCTCGGGCCCGGTTGCGCCGGAGCTGAAGCGCGGTCTGAGTGTCACCGGTGTGATTGACAGTGGCTTGCCGCCGGATAAATGCTTCGCTTTCTGCACGGTAGCCCCTTGCGCTTCGAGATTTTCCACCAGCGTGAGATGGTCGCTGGCATGCACCTGCGGGCTGACCGCATAACAAAGCAGCTCGGCCTCTTCGGAGGGCAGCGGGCTGCGGTTGATCTCGGTGAACCAAAGATTAGTCCCCGCGCCGACAGGAACGTCGGGGTCATACTGCCGTAGAGTTTCGCGGGCGAGGCTCACCCAGCGCGCGCTCGTGACTTTCTCAGCGACATGGAAGATCAGCCACGAAGCGATACGCGGCTTGACGCGGCGCACTCCCGCGAGCAATCGCTGCAGTTCCGCGGGGGCCATGTCGGAAAGAAAGAGAGCCGCTTCGAGTTGGGCGTCTAGAGCGAGAGCCTCAGCCGCAGCGCGTTCAAGCTTAGACTCGAAATCGTCCTGTGAAATGTGCAGATCCACACGCAGATGCGACAGGCCGAGCGCACGCAGCCGCGCCAGCTCAAGTTCGGTCAACGCCCGTCCGTTACTGGCAACCCCCAGCCCGATGCGCGGCAACTTCCGCGGCGTATGCGCTTCAATGAAAAGCTCGATTTCGTTTGACTCTGAATATGAAATCGAAGCGGGCTCCCGCGCGTTGTCCATGAGCGTTAGCGTGACGCGCTGCGAAAACCGCTCGCCTTTCATCACTTCGACCGGGAAAGGCAGTTCGAGCGGCGTGCCGTAAGTTTTGAATGACGAGTCCGTCCAGTTACGCTGGTCTTCCATCTCGAATGTTTCGCCTTCCATGCGCACTGTGGCATAAATACCAGGCAGAATTTCGTGGGTGATTGCGCGGATATCCTTGAAGGGCTGGTGCGGCGCAATCTCAGCGGGGAAGATTCCCGGCTCTATCTCCCCGTTCGTATGAATGACTTCACACGACTGCCCGGCACACTCGGTGATCGGATGCAGAATGCAGAAGCCGATCCGATTGTAATGAAACGTCGAGCGCGCAACCCCGTCGAAACTGAAGACCACCGTGCCATCGGGCTCGCCCGTAATCGTCCCGCGCCAGTGAAAATCAATCTCGCCTTCCTGGTGCTCGCAGTCGAATTCAATCCGAAACGAATCGCGCTCAATCTCCGATGCGAGATGCGAAACGCGTGACGGCATCGTTCCCCAGTTGCGGTCGCGCACGCCTATGTATACGCGGCGCAGCACTTCATAGCGGCCCAGGCGTATATAGCGCAGCCCGCCACTTTCAAACCGCATGGAGAGCGGCCCGGCTCGCAATTCAAATTCCTGCCCTGTTGCATGCGTTTCGACGTCCATCTCTCGACTCCTCTCCAGCAGTGTTCTACGCCTGTTGCTTTTCAGTGATATTATTATCTTGTTAGTCTATTCTTCAAGACGACGATGGGTTGTATGAACAACCTAGCCAATTTCAATCAAAGAAGGGCAATCAGTGACGCTTTGGACACTCGACAAACCTGTGGAGCACGTTTGCGGTCGCCCAAACAAGATCAGGGCCGTCAAATCGAATGGCTCGGCGGGGCGGTTCAACAGATCGCCGAGCCGAAGGCCGATCGGATTATGCGGGTAGAAGAGAAAGTGGGAAAGCGATCAGCGAACACCGTACTGTCGCTTGTATTGCAGTGGCGTCATCTGCGCCAGCTTGCGAAATGTGAGGCCGAAGTAGCTCTGGTCGCAAAAGCCTACCTCCTGACTGATCTCCGCCACTGGCTTATCGGTGGTCGCCAGCAGCGCCTGCGCCTTGGCAATGCGAAAATGGTTGAGATAACTGATGAATGACTGTCCGGTCACCTGTTTGAAGAGCCGCATAAAGTGCGACTCGCTCATGCCCATCACGCCGGCGGCTGTCACCACCGAGAGCGGCTCGCGGTAATTGGCTTCCAGATAATCGAAGAGCGGCCGCAGTTGCTCGATCGCGCGCTGCCGGCGGTTGAACGTCTCCACTGCGCCGCGGTGGCCGGCGAAATGGTTTACCAGCAACACCAGGATCATCTTCAGATAAGTTCTGACCGCGAGCCGCGCGCGCGTAGTTGAGGCCGGCAGCTCGTCGTGGATGCGATTGATCATGCCGAAGACTTCCGCCGGCACGCCCGCTCGCCCAGGGATGACGTGAGGGAATGTGGCGTCCTGCATCAGAAAAGGCGTCAAATACTCGACGTCTTCGCCACCTGGATCGTTGGCGCGGATGATCTCCGGCAGGAAGTAAAGCGCCGCCGCTTTAACCTTGCCCGGCTTGCTGCATTGCGGGGGCAGATACATTGTGTGGTATTGCGTGCTGCTGATCACGACCAGGTCACCCGCGCGCATCGTAAAGACCCGATCCTGAACCCGGCATATCAGTTCGCCCGCCAGCAGGTAGAATATCTCGAAGTAATCATGGCGGTTCATTCGAATGTGACGCCGCTTGTCGTAGATGTAAAAGCGCGCGTCAATCGGACACGCGTGGTCGAAAAGCCAGAGGTGTATCCCTTCCGCGTTGATCTGTGGATCGATGAGGGAGAAGGCGTTCTCCCAATGCAGCCTGTTAGCAGCCATAATCGAGAAAGATAGTTCTCTTATAAATTTAGATGCTATCTTTATAGAAGTCCATCCCGCGCTGTCATTATTCTGCGCCTGCATTCATTACCATACCGGAATTTTAGCGATCGCTGACAATCAGGCGATACCTCTCCATCCACCCCAGGCACGCGATCCGTTCGCATAACTGGGGTGGACGGCATCTCATCAGCTCCGTCCTGGGTCCGAAGGAGGACATATGAATAGCCATCAGCTTCGTCGAACTAACATAGTGCTAGTGTTCCTATCGCTCCTGTTATGCGGAGAATCGCAGGCGCAACTCGTCACGGGAAGCATCAGCGGAAGCGTGACCGATGCGTCTGGCGGTGCGGTCGCCGGCGCGAAGGTCACGGTCATCAACGAGCGTACGGGGGAAGCGCGTGCCGCGCAGTCGAACGACGCGGGCGCATTCAACTTTCCGGCACTGCAGCCCGGCGCATATACGATCAAGGTCGAACGCCAGGGCTTCCGCGGCTTGGAGCGAAAGAACCTGATCCTGACCGCAAACGACAAAATCTCGATCGGCGAGCTTGAGTTGCAGGTCGGGCAGGTTTCAGAGACCGTGCAGGTCACCGCCGAAGGCTCGATCGTGAAGACCGCCAGTTCGGAGAACTCGGCGCTGCTTTCGGCCACGCAGCTTGATCTGACGCAGGCAAAAGGGCGCGACGTGGTTTCGCTGCTGCGCGTGCTGCCGGGCGTCTCCTACCAGGCGGGGCAGACCGGCGGCACGTTCGACAGCGATTCGCTGGGCGGTACCTTCGGCACCTTCACGCCCAATATCTCCGGCACTCGATCGCGCTGGAACACCTTCACGCTCGATGGACAGACCGGGTCGGACGCCGACATCGTCGAGGCCTTCAACGGCTCGACCAGCATGGATGCCATCGAGGAGGTCAAAGTCCTGTTCAACAATTATCAGGCCGAGTTCGGGCGCAACACGGGCGGAACTGTGAACATCGTGTCAAAGTCGGGCACGCGCGATTTTCACGGCAGTCTCTATTGGTACAAACGTCACGAGCAGTTCAACGCCAACGACTTCTTTAACAACCGCACAGGGCTGGCCAAACCGCTCTACCGATACAACACGCTCGGCGGCACCATCGGCGGCCCGATTTTCATCCCTAACAAGTTCAACAAGAACCGCGACAGGCTGTTCTTCTTCTACTCGCGCGAAGATTGGCGCGTGCGCGAGCCGCGCATCCCGAGGCAGGTGACGATGCCGACTGAGGCGGAGCGCAACGGCGATTTCTCGCAGACGGTTGATTTGGGCAATCAGCGAATCTGGGTGCGCGACCCGCTGCTGAGCGGACTGTGCCAGGGGACACCCGCTAATCCAGCTGCTGGAGTGAACTACCAGGCGGCTTGCTTTCCCCGTAATGTCGTCCCGGCCGATCGCATCAACAAAAACGGCCAGGCGATCTTAAACCTGTTCCCGCTGCCCAACCGGCTCGACCGCGGCTTGACCCTGGGCAACTACAATTACGTCTTCCAGGAGATCACTGAACTGCCCAAGAAGCAGAACCTGCTCAAGGTGGACTATAAGCCAACCGATAAAGACACTATCTCGGTTCGCGGGAGGACGTGGTGGGCTGACCGGCGCGGCTACGAAGGACTGGCGGCATTCAACTCGAATTGGGATCAACTGCTCCACCACTACCTTTTCACAGAAGACAGCTTGCAGGGCAGTTACACGCGGATCATCAGCCCCACGCTGGTCAACGAATTTGCCGCCACCTACCGCCTGCTGGGCGAGATCGGCGCGGCGCGCGGCGACAGTGACTTCGATCCGGTGGTTCGCGCCAAACGCGGGATCACCCTGAGCCAGTTCGATCCAAGTTTGAACCCGCTGGGCTTCATCCCCAACGCGTTCTTCGACGGCGTGCCTGGCACGGCTCCGACGATCACCTACGACGGGCGCACTCCGATAGACGCGGGCGACACCCGGTTCACATTCGTCAACAACCTGAGTTGGACGAAGGGCAGTCACGCTTTCAAGTTCGGCACGTACATCGAACGCAACCTGGCCAGCGAAGGCCCGCGCTCGAACTTCGGCGGGAGCTTCAATTTCGGGCGCGATATCAACAACCCCCTCGAATCGGGGTATGCCTTTGCCAATGCTCTGCTCGGCAACTTCCAGTCCTACACCGAGTCGAGCGCGCGGACGGCCGGGCGGGGCAAGAATTACCTCTTCGACTTTTTCGCCCAGGACACGTGGAAGCTCGGGCGTTTGACGCTCGATTACGGTATGCGCTTCTCGTATTTCTCGCCGTGGCGGCTGCGCGACAAGGAGGGTGCGGTGTTCGCGCTCGATCGCTACGACAGATCGAAAGCGCCGGTACTTTACCTGCCCGGCTGTAACGTCGATACGACACCTTGCCCGAACGCCGAATTACGGGCGCGCAACCCGCTCAATAACGAACTGCTGCCGCGCTACTTCATCGGCGCGTATGTGCCGAACACGGGCGACGTGATCAACGGAATGGTGCTGGCGACAGACGAGAGTTATCCGGACGGATTCATCAAGCAAGAGCCTCTTCAATTGGGACCACGCTTCGGTTTCGCCTACGACATGTTCGGAGACGGCAAGACCGCCATTCGCGGCGGTTTTGGAGTTACGAAGCAGACTATCCCTTCATCGGGCAACTTCCTTGGCGGGTTGAACAGTAATCCGCCGCTGCAGTTCAATCCGCAGGTTTTCTACAGAAATCTCGACACTTTCTTGGATTCGGCCACGGTGCGCTTCCCCGGCGGTGTGCTCGCACACGAATTGGACAACAAAACACCGAGCGTCTACAACTACTCGCTCAGCATCCAGCGCGACATCGGCTTCAATACGGTAGTCGAGGTCTCTTACGTCGGCAACGTCGGGCGGCATTTGATCATGCAGCGGAACCTCAACGCCGTGCCTTACGGAGCGCGCTTCCTGCGGCAGAACGCCGACCAAACCGCACAGGGGCGTGCGCTGAACGACAATTTCTTCCGCCCGTTCCCGGGCTTTGGAGACATCACTTACGTCGAGAATTCCGGCACTTCCAATTACAATGCGCTACAAACGTCATTGAACCGCCGCTTCTCGCGCGGGTTCCAGTTTGGCCTGGCCTATACGTGGTCGAAGACGATGGATTACGGCAGCACCGACCGCAGTGGGTTGCCGATGTATCGGCCTTACGGCGTGTGGTCTTACGGCGAGGCGTCGTTTGATCAGACGCACGTCTTCATCTTCAACTACACGTGGGATTTGCCGAAGGCGAGCAGGGTTTTGGACAATCGGTTCACGCGCGTCATTTTCGATAATTGGCAGCTATCGGGCGTGACGGCGTTCGTGAGTGGGACGCCGCTGGGCGTGGGCTTCTCGACAACCGACAACGCCGACATCACGGGCGGCGGCGACGGCGCGCGCCCCAACATGATCGCAAAGGCACCACTCGACGGCGGCGAACGCAGCTTCGACAAGTGGTTTAACACAGCAGCGTTTGCCCGTCCGGCTCGGGGCGACTTCGGCAATGCTCCGCGAAACCTTGTGCGAGGACCGGGGTCGAACAACTGGGATGTGTCGGTGTTCAAAAACGTGCCGGTCAAAGGCGAGGCGCGATACTTCCAATTCCGCTGGGAGATATACAATCTGTTCAACCACACCCAATTTCAGAGCGTGGACACGGGAGCGCGGTTCGATCCGGCGGGCAATCAGGTCAACACGCGATTCGGGCAGGTGACGGCGACGCGGCCTCCGCGCGTCATGCAGTTCGCGCTCAGTTTCAAGTTCTGATCTGTCATCATCCGTCAAATCCGTGTACCATCGCGTATTCGAATTATGCATCCAGAGTAAATCTCAATGCTCAATGACCGAGTCATCGCTACTTATCGAATCGAGACTGCGCACTCGCTCGATTTCGCCGCAGAAGTAATGGCGGGCGAGCAATCTTGCGGCACGTTCGTGCGCGTGCCGGGAGAGACAGTCGAGTTGCGCCGGCGCCACGCCGCGCGCGTCGAACGCATCACCGAACTCGAAGAGGTTGATGAGCCGGCGCTTCCTTTTTCAAAGCCGCCGAAAGATCACACCGGCAGATTCAAGCGCGCCGAGGTCGTCCTCTCGTTCCCTCTGGAAAACATGGGCGCGTCGCTGCCGAACTTGCTGGCGACAGTCTCCGGCAACCTCTACGAGTTGCGCGAATTTTCCGGTCTGAAGCTGATCGACCTGGAACTGCCTGTCGCGTTCGGCCAGAAGTATCAAGGCCCGCAATTCGGGATCGCAGGCACACGTCAATTGTCGGGAGTGGAAGGCCGCCCGCTCATCGGCACGATCATCAAACCGAGCGTCGGCCTTTCCCCCGAACAAACGGCCGAACTGGTAAGAACGCTGATCGAAGCAGGACTCGATTTCATCAAGGATGACGAGTTGATGGCCGACCCGCCGCATTCGCCTTTTGGGAAACGAGTCGCCGCCGTGATGCGCGTCATCAATAATCACGCGGACAGGACGGGCAGGAAAGCGATGTACGCCTTCAACGTGACGGATGAAATTGACGCGATGTTGCGGCATCACGACCAGGTCCTCGAATCGGGCGGGACGTGCGTTATGGTGAGTTTGAACCACACGGGCGCACCGGCTGTCGCTCATCTGCGCAGATACTCCCAATTGCCGATTCACGGCCACCGTAACGGCTGGGGGATGCTGACGCGCTCGCCCTACCTCGGCCTGGAATTTAAGGCTTATCAGAAGATCTGGCGGTTGGCTGGAGTTGATCATCTGCACTGCAACGGCCTGCGCAACAAATTCTGGGAGCCGGATGACTCGGTCATCGCGAGCGCGCGCGCCTGTCTGATGCCGTTGTTTGAAGCGAACCCTTACGTCGCGATGCCCGTGCTCGCGTCGGCGCAGTGGGCGGGGCAGACGGTGGATTCATACCGGGCGCTCGGTACGGTGGATGTGATGTACGTCTGCGGCGGCGGCATCGTCGCGCATCCGGCGGGCATCGCGGCGGGCGTCGCCAGCGTCAGGCAAGGCTGGGAGGCGGCGCTGGCCGGGAAGACTTTGGAAGAGTTCGCTACAGATCATGTTGAGTTGCGCCAGGCATTAGAGAAGTTCGGCGGCAGCTAAAAACCTAATCTACAACCTATTGAGAGAGAGGGGCATGCTAACCATCATTCGAGCTCTGCTTCTGATTGCAGTCGTCGCGACCGCGTCAATAACTGTTTTCAGTCAGCAGCAAAAACCTCAACGGTTGAAGGTCAGCGAAAATAAACGTTTCATCGTCAAAGCCGACAACTCGCAGTTCTTCTACCTCGGCGACACGGCGTGGGAACTCTTTCACCGCCTCAACCGCGAAGAGGCTGATCGTTATTTGAAGAACCGCGCCGACAAGGGCTTCACAGTCATTCAAGCGGTCGCGCTAGCAGAACTTGACGGGCTGAACACGCCGAACCCGTTCGGCCATCGCCCGTTCTCGGACAACGACCCGACCAGGCCGGATGTGAAGGACGGCGCGGCGAACGATTACTGGGATCACGTGGATTACATCGTCAGGAAGGCTGAATCGCTGGGTCTTTACATCGGATTCCTGCCGACCTGGGGCGACAAGTGGAACCGCGGTCGGGGAGCCGGGCCGGAGTTGTTCAATGTGCAGAATGCTGAAAGCTATGGCGAATGGCTCGGGCAGCGTTATCGTGAAGCGCCGAACATCATCTGGATTCTGGGCGGCGATCGTTCGCTCGAAACCGAGACGCACAAAGAAATGATGCGCGCGATGGCTCGCGGTTTGCGCAAAGGCGACGGCGGCGCGCACCTGCAGACGCTGCACCCGCGCGGCGGCGAGGGGTCGTCGGCGCATTTTCACAACGACGACTGGCTCGATTTCGACATGCGGCAGAACGGCCACGTTACCGAATTCAACCCGCGCTACGAGCAGACGCGGGTCGATTACGACCGCACGCCGATCAAGCCTGTAATTGACGGTGAGCCGATTTACGAGGATCATCCGATCTCGTTCCGCGCGAAAGAGCTCGGGCATTCGGTGGCGGCTGACGTGCGAAGGCCGATGTACTGGAACCTTTTCACCGGCGCGTTCGGCCACACTTATGGCCACCACTCGGTCTGGCAGATGTGGCAGCCGGGGCGACAACCGATCAACAACCCGCTGATGCCGTGGTACGAAGCGATCGACCAGCCGGGCGCGGCGCAGATGCAGTACGGGCGTCGTCTAATGGAATCGCGGCCGTTTCTGACGCGCGTGCCCGACGATTCGGTCATCGTCGCGGCCGACCCCCCAAGTTCGGTTCCCGGCGCGGGCTTGAAACGCTACGTCGCCACGCGTGATTCCGAAGGCAGCTACGCAATGGTATACGTTCCAGCGGGGCGGCCGTTCAAAGTGAGGATGGACAAGATCAACGGCGCACAGGTGAAGGCGTGGTGGTTCAACCCGCGCGACGGCAAGGCGACCTTAATCGGCGAATTCCCGAACTCCGGCGAACGCGAATTCGCCCCGCCGACAAAGGGCGAGAATCTCGACTGGGTGCTCGTGCTGGACAACGCGGCAAAGAACTTCCCGCCGCCGGGCGTGGCCAAGAGATGATCAGTGAAAGATTGCTTCTCAGTTTTTACGGTGACGACCTCACCGGCTCGTGCGACGCGATGGAGGCGCTGGCGCTTGGCGGTGTGCGCACGGCTCTGTTTCTGGAGCCACCGACCCGGGAGTTGTTGCGCGAAGGCTTCCCCGACTTGCAGGCCGTGGGCGTCGCGGGGGTGAGCCGGATAATGACCCCCGCGCAAATGGATGAGGCACTGCCTGATCTCTTCACGCGGATGAAGCGCCTGGACGCAGGCGTCTTTCACTATAAAGTCTGCTCGACATTCGACTCTTCGCCAAAGGTCGGCAGCATCGGTCGCGCGATTGACATCGGGCGGCGAGTCTTCAATTCGCGCTTCACGCCGCTGCTGGTGGGCGCGCCCGCGCTCAAGCGCTATTGCCTGTTCGGCAATCTGTTCGCGACTGTCGGAGACGAAATCTTTCGCCTGGATCGCCATCCGACGATGAATCGCCATCCGGTGACGCCGATGCTTGAGAGCGACCTGCGGCTTCACCTGTCGCGGCAGACCGAAAAGTCGATTGCGCTGCTCGACATCCTCAATCTCACCGGTTCGCAGGCCGAGGTTGATCGAAACATCTCTCGCGTGCTGGAAAGCCGGCCCGAGATCGTGATCTTCGACACACTGGACGATGCGCGATTGGAGGAGGCGGGTCGCCTCATCTGGTCGCAGTGCGGCGATGCGACGCTCTTCGTCGCTGGATCGTCGGGAGTCGAATATGCACTCGTCGCTTACTGGCAAACGGCAGGCGTGCTCCCCGGGAGCATCGACTTGAACCACGCAGCCACTGTGGCGAAGCAGATCATCGTTATGTCAGGCAGTTGCTCGCCCGTGACCGGATGGCAGATCGAGTGGGCAGTTGAAAATGGTTTTGGCGGTATCGAACTCAACGCCGCCCGGTTGGCAAACTATGATCTTTGCGCAGCGGAGCGCGCAGACGTAAAGCGAAAGGCGTTGGACGTTCTGGCGAGCGGCCGCAGCGTCGTTCTCTTCTCAGCGCTCGGCCCCGACGACCCGAAGATCGAGGCCACGGTTCGTGAGATGTGCGCGGCGGGATGCGACCCGCAAGTCGCGCGTGAACGGCTGGCCGAGCAGCAAGGGATAATTTTGCGCGAACTGCTCGAAATGACAGGATTGCGACGAGCCGTGATCGCGGGTGGTGACACGTCCGGCCACGCGGCACGGCAATTGGGCATTTACGCGCTCGAACTGCTCGCGCCGATTGCGCCCGGCTCGCCGCTTTGCCGCGCGTTGTCGAGCGACTCGCGCTTCGACGGTCTTGAGATCGCGCTCAAAGGCGGGCAGGGCGGCAAGGCGGATTACTTCGGAAGAATTCTGACTGGGGTTGGACACTGAATGGCAGACCTTCGTTTCGCAATCATCGGCACGGGCTTCTGGTCGCAGTTTCAGCTCGCCGCGTGGCGCGAGCTCGATGGCGTGGAGTGCGTTGCGCTATGCAATCGGACGCGCTCCCGGTCTGAAGAACTGGCCCGCCGCTTCGGAGTCCCGGCGGTCTATGAAGACGCGCGAGAGATGCTCCGCCGCGAAAAGCTCGATTTCGTCGACATCATCACGGACGTGGATACGCACAGCCGGTTCGTTCATCTCGCCGCCGAACACAAGCTGCCGGTGATTTGCCAGAAACCGATGGCGCCGTCTCTGGCCGAAGCCGCGGCTATGACAAAAGTCTGCCGCGAGGCCGGCGTCGGATTCTTCATCCACGAGAACTGGCGCTGGCAGGCGCCGATTCGCGAGTTGAAGAAGCTGTTGGACAGCGGCGCGATCGGCACCGTCTTCCGCGCGCGCATCCACTTCTGTTCGAGCTTTCCGGTCTTTGACAATCAACCCTTTCTCAAAGACCTTGGGCAGTTCATCCTGACCGACATCGGCAGCCACATCCTGGACACGGCGCGATTTCTCCTGGGCGAGGCAGAAACGCTGGCATGCCAGGTGCACCGCGTTCATCCTGATATTAAAGGCGAGGACGTGGCCACCGTGATGATGAAGATGGAGAGCGGCGCGACGGTGGTCTGCGAGATGAGCTACGCGAGCCGTCTCGAACACGAACGCTTCCCCGAAACCTATGTTTACGTCGAAGGCGAAGAGGGGTCGATCGAGCTGGGGCCGGATTACTGGGTTCGCATGACCACGGCTGTTGGCACGCACGCGCGGCGCTACCCGCCACCGCGCTATGGGTGGGCCGATCCGGCTTACGACCTGGTGCAGGCGAGCATCGTCCCGTGCAACGCCGACCTGCTGCTGGCCTTGCAGGGGAAAACGATCGCCGAGACGACCGGCGAAGATAACTTGAAGACCATCCGACTCGTCTTCGCCTGCTACGATGCGGCGCGAAACCAACAGATCATTGATTTAAAGAGCGGGCCGAGGGAGAAAGAATGATTTCAATTGCCTTGATGGGCGCGGGCGGCAAGATGGGTTGCCGCATCACCGACAGGTTGAAGGATTCGGAATACCGGATGTTTTACGTAGAAGTCGGCGGGGTTGGAATTGCGAATTTGGCCGAGCGTGGAATTGCGCCCACGCCGCAGGATCAGGCGCTGGTCAAGGCCGACGCAGTGATCCTCGCTCTGCCCGACAACCTGATCGAACACATCTCTGCCGAGATCGTGCCTAAGCTGAAGGGCGGCGCGCTGGTCATTTGCCTCGATCCCGCCGCACCGCTGGCGGGCAAAGTGCGACACCGCGACGACCTGGCTTACTTCGTCACACATCCGTGTCACCCCTCCGTCTTCAACTATGATGCGACGCCCGAGGAGCGCCGCGATTTCTTCGGCGGCATTGCGGCAAAGCAGAACATCGTGTGCGCGCTGATGCTCGGCGACGAAGACGATTATGTGCGTGGCGAGGAGATCGCGAAGAAGATGTACTCACCCGTCATCAGATCGCACCGCGTGACGGTTGAGCAGATGGCGATCCTCGAACCGGCGTTATCGGAGACGACGGCGCAGACCTGTTTGCAGGTCGTGCGAGAAGCGATGGACGAGGCGATCCGGCGCGGCGTGCCAGCCGAAGCTGCGCGCGACTTCATCCTCGGACACATCAACATCCAACTGGCGATCTTCTTCGGCGAATTGAACATTCAATTTTCAGACGGGGCGAAGAAGGCTATGGCGCGTGCCCGCGACCAGATCATCAAACCGGATTGGAAAAGAGTCTTCGAGCCTGAGAACATCCGCGAGTGTCTGGAAGCGATCACCCGCTCACCTCAATCATCGAAAGGAGATCAATAAATGAACCGCCTGATCATAACCGCGGCGGGGCTCGTCATTGCCGCTATCTTCTCGTCCTGCAATTCCGCGCCGTCAGGACCGAAGCAGATTACCGTCGGCGTCTCGTTCGAGACTTTGCAGACCGAATATTGGGTTGCGGGGTTCGAGGCGATTAAGTCCGAGCTCAAAGAACGCAACATTCAGGTGCTCGAAGCCATCGCCGACGGGGACGCCAACCGTCAGCTCGAACAGATCAACAACTTCATCGTGCGCAAGGTTGACGGCATCATCGCCGTGCCCAAAGACGCGAAGACGATCATCCCGATGATCAAGGCGGCCAATGCCGCCAACATCCCGATCGTGCTCTACAACCGCCCCGCCGACCAGACCGAGGCGAAGTCGGTCGCCGTAGTTGCCGACAACTACGCGATCACGAAGGCAACTGTCGAATATATGTGCGAGCAGGCGAAGCGGTCGAGCAAGAGGTACAAGGCCGCTATCCTGATCGGCGATCTCGGCGACATCAATGCAGTCGGGCGGCGCGACGGGTTTGAGAACGCAGTGAAAGCCTACGGGGACGTAATTGAAGTCGTCGCGCGCATCCCGACGGAATGGAATGGCGAGAAGGCGCGCGCCGGCGTAACCAACGCGCTGCAAGCCAATCCCGACATCAACTTCATCTTCACCTCGTCGGACTTCATGCTGCCGCCGATCATCCAGGCGCTCAAAGAAGCGGGCAAATACAAGAAGATCGGCGAGGAAGGACACGTCCTGCTAGGCGGTTTCGACGGCGACGCTACCGCGTACCAGATGCTCGTTGACGGCTACCTCGACGCCGATGGCGTGCAGGACGTCTATTTCGAGAGCGAGGCGGCGGTGCAGGCGGTGCTGGACATGAGTGCCGGCAAAGAGGTGCCTGCGAAAATACTCGACCAGGGCTTTGTGATTCATCAAAGCAATTTGAAGGAGATGGCTGGCAAGATGTGGGGCGCGCAGGCGAAGAAGCAGGTGGCCGGAAACGCCGGAAACAATTGATGGAAGATTCCGCGAAACAACGACGAGATGGTTGGGCGTTCGTCTTTGAAGCAAAGGGGATGCGCAATCCGTTTGTGTCCGAATTATCCGTCTTCTACCTGGCGATTCTTTACTTTCTAGCGCTCACGCCGTTCACGCCCGGGCTAGCCTCGGCGGAGAACGCGGCCAACATCTTTTCGAATCTGCTGCCGCTGCTTATTGTCGCCCTCGGACAGACGGTTGTGCTGATCGCCGGCGGGATCGATCTGTCTGTGACTTCAACTATCGCTCTGTCGAGCGTGATTGGCGCGATGGTGATGAGCGGCGACCAGGGCTGGATGGGAGGAAGCCGCTGGGCGACGCCTGCGGCTATCGTCGCGATGCTGCTGGCGGGCGCCGTGATCGGGTTACTCAATGGAGCGGCGATCACGCTTCTCCGAATGCCGGCGTTCATCGTCACGCTGACGACGATGATGTTCGCAAGCGGGCTGGCCGTCTGGCTGACGAAATCGAAGACGATCTACAACCTACCGCCGACATTTAATGCCATCGGGAAAGGCTCGTTCTTCATCGTCCCGTACGCGTTCGTCGTAGCGACGCTCGTCGCACTGTCTTTGCATGTTGCGCTGAGGCAGACACTGTTCGGGAGGTGGCTTTACGCGATCGGGCACAACGCAAAAGCGGCGGAGGTTTCCGGCGTGCCGGTCGGGCGGACAACCCGGTTGGCATACGTCATCAGTGGTCTGTGCGCGGCGGTGACTTCGATTCTCTACACCGGACGAATAGAGACCGGTTCGCCAATCTTGGGGCAGCGCATTCTGCTGGACGTGATCGGCGCGGCTGTCATCGGCGGGACGTCGTTGTTCGGCGGCAAGGGCAAAGTCATCTGGACGGTCTCAGGCGTGCTCTTCATCACACTGATTGACAACAGCCTGAACATGCTCGGTCTCTCGTACTTTTTCATCATGATGGTCAAGGGCGCGGTGATCCTGCTGGCTGCGCTGCTCGATGCGTGGAGGAACCGATTGCTCGCGGGGCGTTAAGCCGTGGGGCGGGATTGCATCTGATGCCGCTGGTGAATTCGTTTTGGACAGCAAATCAGTACCGCGAGCGGTAGCGAGCGTGGCTCTCGCAAAGGATTTACGCCGGAAGTCACGCTCGCTACCGCTCGCGGTACTGATTCGTATCGCATCTCGCCCTATCTCAATAAGCGATTCGACAAGGTCATGGGCGGAACGATCCTCGAATACGATAAGATCGAAAAGAGTTTCTTTGGTGTGCGTGTGCTGCGCGGCGTGAGTTTCACCCTCGCGGAAGGCCACATTCTCGGACTGGTGGGAGAGAACGGCGCAGGCAAATCCACGCTGATGAACATTCTCGGCGGAGTGATCCCGCTCGATGCTGGGCGAATGCTGCTGGGCGGAGAAGAGTATTCACCCCGCGCCGGCCCCGCGGAGGCGCGCGCACGTGGCGTCGCCTTCATCCATCAGGAATTGAATTTGTTCACGAATCTGAGCGTCGCCGAGAACATCTTCATCACCGATTTTCCAAAGCATCGGAAGTGGCTGATCAATCGCCGCGAAATGAAGGCCAGAACTCGGTCGCTCCTGGAATCGCTCGACCTGAGCGTCGCGCCGGAGGCGTTGGTCGAAAATCTCTCGCCCGGCGAACGACAACTGGTCGAGATCGCCAAGGCAATGAGCAGTTCGCCGAAGATCATCAT
Organism: uncultured Acidobacteriota bacterium; assembly: GCA_963796275.1. Lineage (GTDB taxonomy): Bacteria > Acidobacteriota > Blastocatellia > RBC074 > RBC074 > JAKEHZ01. The sequence goes on from CAWCKY010000006.1 coordinate 2,127,268, forward strand.
CCTCGACGAGCCGACGACTTCGCTCACCGCGCGCGAGACCGAGCGGTTGTTCACGATACTTGAACGGCTACGGGCGCAGGGCGTCTCGATGATCTATATCTCGCACAACCTCGGCGACGTGCTGCGGGTGTGCGACGACGTGGTCGTGCTGCGCGACGGCGAGGTAGTCGGGGCGGGACGCAAAAGCGAATTCACGGAGGAGCGGATGATCGCGCTGATGGTCGGGCGGACGCTCGATCAGCTTTTCCCGGAGCGAGCGGGCGCTGTTTCGCGAGAAATCGCGCTTGAGGTCAACGGTCTCACGCAGACCGGCGTAATCGAAGACATCAGCTTTCGTTTGCATAAAGGCGAGGTGGTGGGCGTCGCGGGATTGATGGGCGCGGGGCGCACGGAGTTGGCGCGGGTGCTGTTCGGACTTGTGCCCGCGGAGCACGGCGAGGTATTTATCGACGGCAAACCGGCGCCGCCCACGCCGCGCGGCAGAATTCAAAGCGGCATGGCCTTCCTCACCGAAGACCGGCGGGCAGAGGGGCTGATGATGGAGGCGGGCATCGCCGACAACATCGCGCTCGCATCGCTGCCATCATTCCAGCATCAAGGCGTGCGCGCGATCACAGGTTTGCTCAACCAGACGGAGATTGCGAGCGCAGTCGGCCGCGTCGCACAAAAGGTGCAAATCAAGGGAGCGTCGAACATGCGCCAGGCGGTGAAGACCTTGAGCGGCGGCAACCAGCAGAAGGTCGTGCTGTCGCGGTGGCTGCTCGGTAAACCTTCCGTCTTCATCCTCGATGAACCGACGCGCGGGGTTGACGTCGGCGCCAGGTCGGAGATTTACCGGATCATCAATGATCTGGCGGCGAAGGGGGCGGGCGTGCTTCTGATCTCTTCGGAGATCGAAGAATTGATCGGCCTCTGCGATCGCATTTTGGTGATGGCCTGGGGCAGGATCGCCGACTGCGTCGAGCGCGCCGATTTCGACCGTGAACGGATTTTGCGCTCGGCGCTCGGCAAAGCTGACCAGACAAAAAATTGTGGGACGGAAATATAGAAATCCGCCATCGTGCGGTATAGAGGGGCTCGTGACTAAAGCGCGTGACATCATTGAAATGTTTCTGCTCCCGCGGGCGTCGCTGATACTCTTTGCCGCGGTCTTCGCGGCGTTCGGCCTTCTGTCCCCGAAATTCCTCGAGGCGCCGAATCTGGTCAATCTTCTGATCCAGTCATCTTCAATCGCCATTACCGCCATCGGGATGACGTTCGTGCTGCTGACAGCGGGAATCGATCTTTCAGTCGGTTCGGTCATGTTCATCACGGCGATCGTGGCGGGGAAAATGGTTTTGAGCGGGCAGCCGCTCCCATTGGCTATCGCGGTTGTCCTGCTCGCCGGCATCGCCTGTGGCGCGGTCAATGGCCTGCTCGTTACGCGGCTCGCAATCCCGGCCTTCATCGTGACGCTGGGTACGCTTTATCTGGGCCGTGGATTCGGGCTGTGGATGACCGAGACGCGGGCAATGAATCTGCCGGAGAACCTGCTCCAGATCGGAGCGGCGCGCGTCTTCGGGGCGCCGATTCCGATTCTCATATTCCTGGTCGTGTTGGTGGTCGCACACGTCGTGCTGGCCGAGACGCCGTTCGGACGGCAGATTTACGCGACCGGCAATGACCGCGAGGCTGCCCAAAAGGCGGGGATTAACACAACGCGCATCATTTTTCTGGTATATGTCGTGAGCGGTGTGTGTGCGGCCATCGGCGGTTTGGTCTCTGTGGCGCAACTTGGCGCGGTCTCGCCGACATTCGGCAATAGCCGAGAGTTCGCGGCGGTGGCGGCAGCGGTGCTCGGCGGGACGAGCCTGTTCGGAGGAAGGGGTAAAGTCTTTCCCGGCACGGTCCTGGGCGCGATTCTGCTACAGACGGTCGATAACGGACTGGTCATCATCAACGCCGACCCGTACCTCTACCCGATGGTATTGAGTTCGATCATATTTCTGGCAGTGCTCACCGACAGTTTGCGTCATGGTTTGTGGCGGAAGCCTCGCCGTCAGCCTCGGTGACCAGACTCGGTGAAATGCTGAAAGGAGCTATGCTTCGTTATGGTTCACCTAAACATCCGGCTCTTCAAATTAACGCTTGTTCTGACCGCGGTCGGGTTGGTCGGAACGGTCGCGACTCATTCGTCAGTTTCCTCTGCAAATGGTACTCAGGCCCCGGCTCTGGCTCCCGCGCAAGAAGGCATCGAATTTTTTGAGAAGAAGATTCGGCCGGTACTGACCGACAATTGCTATCAATGTCACAGCGCACAAGCCGGAACGCCGCAAGGTGGGTTGTTGCTCGATTCGCGCGAAGCGATGCGCAAAGGCGGCGTTTCGGGTCAGGCCGCAATTATCCCGGGCGATCCGGATAACAGTTTGCTCATCCGCGCTATTCGCTACACCGACCCGAATCTGCAGATGCCGCCCGGTGGCAAGCTGCCTGACCGGGTCATCCGGGATTTCGAAGAGTGGGTGAAGATGGGCGCGCCCGATCCGCGCGGCGCGAACGCTCCGAACGCTATGTGGCAGGCTTATGACTTCGACGAGGCGAAGAAGTTCTGGTCGTTCCAGCCCGTCAAAGACCGCCAGCCGCCACGGGTTGAAAACGAAGCCTGGGTCAGAACACCGGTTGATCGCTTCATCCGCGCTAAACTGGAAGAGAAAAAATTGAAGCCCGTGGCCGATGCCGACCGCCGCACGCTGATTCGCCGCGCGACGTTCGATTTGACCGGCCTGCCGCCGACGCCGCGCGAGATCGATGGCTTCCTGACCGATCAGTCGCCGAACGCTTTTGAGAAAGTGGTTGACCGACTGCTCGCCTCGTCCGCCTACGGCGAACGTTGGGGCCGTCATTGGCTGGACCTGGTGCGCTATGCCGACACCGCCGGCTGTAATTCTGATTTCCCCGTGCCGCAGGCTTACAAGTACCGCAACTACGTCATCAGGGCATTCAACGAAGACAAGCCCTACGACGAGTTCATCCGCGAGCAGATCGCCGGCGATCTGCTGCCGCACAAAGACGAGGCTGACAGATTCGAGAAGATCGTCGCTACCGGCTACATTGCCATCTCGCGTCGCTTCGGGTCGCGTGACACCGATCACAACCTGGCGATTGACGATACGATTGACAATGTCGGCAAAGCCTTCCTGGGTTTGACGACAAGCTGCGCGCGCTGCCACGACCACAAGTTCGACCCGATTCCGACCAAAGACTATTACGCGCTCTATGGCATCTTCGCCAGCACGCGCTACCCGTTCCCCGGCACCGAGATATACCCGCATCCGCATAGCCTCGTCCCGCTCACTAACGGCAATGGATCCGAGCGTCTCGAAAAGTACCAGAAAGAGGCCGGCGAACTTGAATTGAAGAAGGAAGCTTTGCAGGTTGAACGCGGCTACGCGCGCGGCAGACAGCGACAGAAGGAGACCGGGCCCGAAGTCGTGACTAAAGCGGCGGGCAAGACCGTTAAGACCGATCAGATCGGACGCATCATCGCAATCGGCAAGCTGATCGAGGAAGACCACGACGACCGCAACCTGAAGATCGCCGAGGCTTCCACACGCACCGTCGAACAGATCGAGGAGGAACTCAAGCTAATCAAGCTGCGGCTGGCTGAATTGGGTGAAGCTCCAAAGCTCGACAAAGCTTATGCCGTCGCCGAAGGCGCACCTGCCGACGCGCGCATCCATCGCAAAGGCGACAACAAGAACCTGGGCGAGATTGCGCCGCGCGGATTCCTGACGATTCTCGGCGGCCAGCATCTGCCCGATGGTTACAAGGGCAGCGGACGGCTTGAATTGGCGAAATGGCTTAGCAGCGCCGAGAACCCGCTTACCAGCCGCGTGATAGTCAATCGCGTCTGGCTTTATCATTTCGGCAAAGGTCTCGTGCAGACGCCGAACGACTGGGGCAAGCGGGGAGCAGCTCCAACTCATGCGGAACTTCTGGATTACCTCGCCGCACGCTTCGTCGCCGGAGGCTGGTCAATCAAGCGTCTGCACCGCGAGTTGATGCTCTCGCGCGTCTATCAATTGGGCAGCGGCGAGAACGCGGCGAACGCCGGGCTGGACGCGGCCAACAATTACCTCTGGCGCTTCAACCGGCGCCGGCTCGACGCCGAAGAGATTCGAGACGCTATGCTCGCGGTGAGCGGCGCGCTCGAACAGGACGCCGGCGGCCCGCACCCGTTCCCGCCCGAAAGCCTCTGGCGCTATAGCCAACACAACCCGTTCGTCGCCGTATACGAGCACAATGGGCGCGGCATTTATCTGATGCAGCAGCGCATCCGCGCGCACCCTCAGCTTTCAATCTTCGACGGAGCCGACACCAATACTCCCACAGGCGAACGTGTCTTGAGCACCACGCCTTTGCAAGCCCTGTTCATGATGAACAACCCATTTGCGCATAAACAAGCCGACAACTTGGCGGTCCGCGTGGGACTGGCTTTTGCCGATGACACCAGGCGCATTGATTACGCTTACCGTCTGGCTCTCGGTCGCCCGCCCACGCCAGCGGAGAGCAAGAGAGGGTTGGAATACTTGCGCGACATCCGCCCCGATCTGACGGCGATTGGGGTCGAGGAAGAGGCGCAGACGCGAGCGGCTCTGGCGAGCTATTTGCGGGTGTTAGTCAGCAGCAGTGAGTTCATCTTTGTGGATTGAGAGGTCTATATGACGCAGACCAATGTTTCACGTCGTCAAATGGTGCGCTCGCTTGTGGGCGGCTCGCTCCTGCTACCCGGCATTCTTTCAGAATTGATAGCGCAGGACGCCAACCCGCTTGCGCCGCAGGCACCGCACTTTCCGGGCAAGGCCAGGCGTGTGATCTTCATGCCGATGTCCGGCGCGGTTTCGCAGATGGACACCTTCGACCCGAAGCCGAAGCTGGTTGAAGCGGCAGAGAAGAAGGCCTTGGGCGCAAATAACCGCCCGCTGCTCCGACCGCTGTGGGACTTCAAGCCGAACCGTAAATGCGGCACCGAAGTCAGCGACCTCTTCCCGCACATGCGCGATGTGATGGATGAGGTCTGTCTGATCCGCTCGATGAAGTGCGATCACAACGAACATTTCCAGGCGACGCTCGGCGTCCACACCGGCTCAATCACCTTCAAGCGTCCCAGCATTGGCTCGTGGGTGAGTTACGGGTTGGGGACTGAGAATCAAAACTTACCTTCGTTCATCGTCCTCGCGCCTTACCTGCCTTATGCGGGCGGGCAGGTGTGGAGCTCCGACTTCCTGCCGGCTGTGCATCAGGGCGTGCGCGTCATCCCCGGCGCCGAGCCGATCCAGGATTTAATGCGCCGCTCGCCATCGGATCACATTCAACAGCGCGAGTTGGGGTTGCTGGCCGACCTCAATCGACAACACCTGATCAATCGTGAGAACGAATCGGTGCTCGCCGCGCGGATCAAATCCTTCGAGACGGCTTACGGGATGCAGCGCGAGATGCCCGAAGCGCTCGACCTGTCGAAAGAGACCGATGCGACCCTCAAGCTTTATGGATTGGAGCGCGGGAGCAGTAAGGGATTCGCGTGGCAGTGCCTGGTGGCGCGGCGCCTGGCCGAACGCGGCGTGCGATTCATCGAGCTGATCGATACCGGCTCATCGAATAACTGGGACGCGCACGGCAATCTGAAATCTTATGAAGGGCTGGCGCGCAATGTGGATCAGCCGATGGCCGGTTTGTTGAAAGATTTGAAGTCACGCGGTCTGCTCGAAGACACATTAGTAGTGTGGACGACCGAGTACGGTCGCACGCCATGGATTGACCAACCGGACGGGCGCGGCCATCATAACTTCGTTTATTCATCGTGGATGGCTGGCGGGGGCGTCAAACCCGGGATCGTCTACGGCCGGTCAGATGAATACGGCGACCAGGTGGCCGAAAACGAAGTCCACGTCCACGACTTTCATGCGACGATCCTGCATTTGCTCGGCTTCGACCACACGCGGCTGACCTATCGCTACGGCGGGCGCGATTTCCGCCTGACCGACGTTCACGGCAACATCGTCAACGGCATTTTGGCCTGAAAGGAGCCTCCTATGTCATCTCACCTATCACGACGCGAGTTCCTGCAATCAGCGACGCTGGCCACAGCGTCTTTCAGCTCAAGCAAAGCCGGCGATGGGCCGGGCGATGGGCCGGCCGGTCCAGTTGTTATTGATACCCACCTGCATTGCTTTGCGGGCGTAGACGACGCGCGCTTTCCTTATCATCCGCGCGCGCCATACCGTCCGCCCGCCGCGGCTACGCCGGAGCATCTGTTGAAATGCATGGACGGCGCGGGCGTCAATCATGCCATCGTCGTGCACCCGGAGCCGTATCAGGACGATCACCGGTACCTCGAGCATTGCCTGCAAGTCGGCAAAGGCCGTTTGAAAGGAACCTGTCTGGTCTTCGCCGATCAGCCTATGTCAGTCAAGCAACTGGATGGCCTCGCGAAGCGCGGCGATATCGTGGCGGCGCGGATTCACGCGTACGCGCCCGACCGATTGCCGCCGTTCGGCAAGCCGGAGCTGCGCGCGCTGTGGAAGAAAGCGAGCGATCTGGGAATGGCCGTGCAGCTTCATTTCGAGCCGCGCTATGCGCCGGGTTTCGAACCTTACATCCGCGAATTTGCGCATACCAAAGTGATCATCGATCACCTCGGGCGACCGTTTCAGGGAACGCCCGAAGAGCATGCGGTCGTCGTGCGCTGGTCGCGCTTCGACAATACGGTGATGAAGCTCGCCGCCCTGCCGCGACCGACCGAATACCCGCATCGTGATCCAGGCTCGGTCATCAAACTGTTGTGTGACGCATATGGAGCCGACCGGATGATCTACGGCGGGGGCTTTGGCCCGACAGCCTCGCCCGCTACCTACCGCGCCGCGCGCGAACGTGTACAGTCATATTTATCGCACATGAAGCAGGAAGAGCAGGCCAAGGTCCTGGGTCAAACCGCCGTCAGACTCTTCGGGTTTTCGCGTTGAGAGCTTTGGTTCTACACCCCTCGATCGTTTCAAGAAAAGATGACGCTCTTCTGGCATCGCCATTTCGCCACCAACCTGAAGAAAGTTCGTGCCTTTTATCGCTCTTCCAGCGTGGCGGAATAGGGCGTATAGTATGCAGCCATAAATCAGAACGAAATATTCTGGCGCGTCTTTTTGTAACACCGTGAGCTCGTCTCATTGATTTCCGTGCGAGCTTTTCACGTCGCACTCTTAGGGAGAGTGCGCCAATTCCATCAAGGTAGTTTAGAAGCAAATTACGTCTGACCATTGGAGGTGATATGCGATTGACTATTGCATCGCTTTTGCTGCTGGCATGTCCGTCAACTGTATGGCCGCAAGCAGTATCCGCAACGCTGCTGGGCGCCGTCACCGACGCGACCGGCGCCGCGATTCCCAAGGCCGAGATCATGGTGACGGAAACGGCCACCGGGGTGACTCGCAACGCGCAGACCAACGAACAGGGAATCTACACAATTCCTTATCTAGCTCCGGGGATTTACCGGGTAGAGATCGAGGCCAAAAGTTTCAAGAAATTCGTGCTCGAGGGCCTCGAGCTGCGGGCGACCACCTCGACGCGCGCGGATGCGAAGCTCGAGCCGGGACAGGTGGCGGAAGTTATGGAAATTCGCTCCGGGAGTCCGTTGCTGCAGACCGACCGTTCGGAAGTTTCGCGAAGTTTCAATCGCAAGGCCGTTACCGAACTGCCGCTGGTGGATCGTAGCTTTCAGTCGCTGGTAGGCCTGATGCCCGGCGTGGCGCCGCCTAGCGTGGACTTTACGCGCGCCGAAGATCCGCAGGGCACCACTTTCTTCCGGGCCAACGGACAGGGGAATTCGGCGAACAATACGCAGGTGGACGGCGTCGACAATACGAATCCTACCCTGGGGTTGAGCATCTACATCCCGTCGGCCGAGGTAGTCCAGGAGGTGAATGTCACGACGTCAAACTACAACGCCGAATTCGGTAGAGCGGGCGGCGCCATGCTTAACGTCATCACGCGCGGGGGAACCAACGATTTGCATGGTTCGCTGTTTGAATTTCATCGCAACCGATCCTTGCGCGCGCGCAATATGTTCAATGTGTCGCCGCAGCCGAAGCCGAATTTTGTGCGGAACGAGTTCGGCGGCGTGCTCGGCGGCCCCATCATTCGCAACAAAACGTTCTTTTTCGGCGGATTTCAGGGCCGAACGCTGCGACAGTCCAACACCGTCACGACGACGGTTCCGGTGGAAGCCTGGCGGCGCGGGAATTTCAGCGGCGTCCCTGAGCTTGCGATCTATGACCCGGCGACGGGAACGGAGAACGGAGTCGGCCGCCAACCGTTCGCCGATAACCAAATTCCTGAGGAGCGCATTCACCCGATTGCAAACAAGCTGCTTCCCTTGATTCCGCTGCCGAACCAGCCAGGATTCCGGGACAACTTGATCGTGAATGTTCCGTTCCGTTATAACGGGTACTCCTACGACGGCCGCGTCGATCACATCTTCGGCGAACGCACTCGCGGATTCGTCAAATTCAACTACTCCGATTACCGCGTCGAAACCGAAGCCGCGTTTCCCGCGGCGATCGGAGAGGGGACGAAGAGCACGCCATATACAGTAACGACGGTCTTGAATTTGACCCACAGTTTCAGCCCGACCCTGGTCGCCGAATTCCGCGGCGGTTATAACCGTTACTTCGCCGAGGTGAACGGTCTCAATATGACCGATGTGACAAATCAGACGCTCGGGATTCAGAACCCGAATCCGGTATCCCATATCGTCGCAAGGGATGGCTCGCATCAACATTGCGGGTGGAATGCAAGGCATGGGGACCCCGGTCTTCTATCCGTTGATCAACGCCGACAACCTGTTCAATTTCGTCAACACCTGGAACAAACAGGCCGGCAGGCACGCGATCAAATGGGGCATTGACCTTCATCGCAACCGAATGGACCGCTTTCAGCCGCAGGGTCTGAATTTCGGCCCGCGCGGGTTGTTTGTCTTCAATCCGGGCGTGACGGCGTTGAACGGCGGGCCGGAGTTGGGCCAGTTCGGCTCCTTTGGAAATTCCTTCGCCGCCTTTCTGCTCGGCGCGCCGGATCAAACCAGCCGAACGTTCATGCCGATCACGCCGACAAACCGGCAGACGCAGTTCTTCACGTTTTTCCATGACTCTTTCCAGGTCTCGCGCAAATTGACCTTGGATCTGGGGCTCCGCTGGGAGCTGTACACGACGGTCAAACCGCGTTACCGGGGCGGCGCGTCCAACTACGATCCGTCGACCGACAGCCTGTTGATCGCCGGCTATGGCGAGAACGATCTGGGAAATAACGTCAAGACGGACTGGAACAACTTCGCTCCCAGGTTCGGTTTCTCTTATCGGATCGGCGACCGCAGCGTTATTCGTGGCGGTTACGGCCTCAGCTACTACACCGGCCGGTTCGGGTTTACGGGCGGAACGCTCTCAACCCAGTTTCCGGTGATTTACAACATCCAGGACGGTGTGGAGAACGACTTTATGAAGAACGGGAATTTCGAAGCGCTCCCGCCCGTGCCCGATATTCCACTGCCTGAAAACGGCGTTATTACTCCTGACCCGAACCAGGCATTCTTCACGATCCCGAGAGACAACCCCATTCCCTTCGTGCACAGTTATAACCTGACTTACCAGCGCGAGGTAGGCTGGAACATGGCCTGGGACATCGGGTATGTCGGTTCCCTGGGTCGCAGGCTGCCCTTTCAGCAGCAGCTGAACGCGGCGCCGCCGGGGGCCGGCGCCGCGGGACGCCCGTTCAACGTGTTGTTCGAGCGCACCGCCAACGTGGATATGCGGGCCCACGGCTTGAACAACAACTACAACTCGCTCCAGACCAACATCACAAAGCGCTTTTCGCAAGGGCTGCAGTTCACCGCCGCATATACCTTCAGCAAAACCATGGGAACGGGAGACGATCAGGGCGGATTCATTGTTCAGACAGACATCCGCCGCAACTACGGCCCAACGGGGTATGACCGAACCCATATGTTCGTCGCCAGCCATACCTTTGAACTGCCCTTCGGAGCGGGGAAACCGTTACTGCGGTCCGGGCCTGGTCGCCACATACTCGGCGGTTGGCAGTTGAACGGCGTCTTCCGGTGGGTGAGCGGTGCGCCGTTTACACCGATAGCGGACGCGACAGCCTGCAACTGTCCGGGCAACGGAAACTATGCCACGGTGGTCGCCCCCGCGCGATATCTTCGTGGGACCGGGCGCGGGGAGCTCTGGGTCGATCGAAGTTCTTTCCAAGCGCCGGCCGCCAACACCTTCGGTACAGCGGGCCGCAACAGTTTGCGAGGCCCAGGGTTCAAAAATTATGACCTGTCATTGTTCCGCAACTTGCGCCTCAGCGAGCGCATACGTCTCGAATTGCGCGGCGAAGTCTATAACCTCACCAATTCGCCGCGGTGGGGAAATCCAGTGAGTAGCATCAATGACGCAAACTTCGGCCAAATCCTAAGCGCCGGCGGCGAACGCGAACTGCAAGTGGCTGTGCGGCTGACATTTTAGAGTGGGCAACAAAATCATCCAGGGACAGAAGGCCGGTAGACACGTTCAATTTTGCGTCTCTACCGGCTCTGAAATACGAATATGGGCACGCGGTCTTCCTTTCCACATGCGATTTTTGACCCCCTTAAGGCGTAGCTCCGAACATGGATATCTCGTTTGGAGTTCCGCGTTTACGCGGTCTTCAGCTTTTCGATCGATTTTCAGACCGCCTGAAGGCGGAACTCCAAACAGGATTTCGTTTGGAGTTCCGCGTTTACGCGGTCTTTTTCTTTTCGCATGATTCCCTGAACGCCTGAATGCGGAACGCCGAACATGGATATCTCGTTTGGAGTTCCGCGTTTACGCGGTCTTCAGCTTTTCGATCGATTTTCAGACCGCCTGAAGGCGGAACTCCAAACAGGATTTCGCTTGGAGTTCGGCGTTTACGCGGTCTTCCTTTTCGCATGCGATTTTTGACCGCCCCGAGGGCGGAACTCCATGTATTTTCTCCGAACGAACAGCATCAACTTTTTTTTCGTCAGCCTTGGCGGATTCGCTTCGCTTTGTCGCTATTTGATGTGACGGAGGGTTGCTTGAACCTTATGCATATTAAACAATCACAGACCCGGCAAGACAACGGAGGCGAGCGATGAACAAAGATTGGGAAAATATCGATCAGCTTTTTCATCAGGCGCTGGAGTATCCGAATGAAGCGCGCGCGGAGTTCATAACGCGCGCCACGCAGAACGACACGGCGTTGCGCGGCGAACTGCAGGCTCTGCTCGATGCCCACGAAGCGAATCGCAGTTTCCTCGAGACGCCCGTGATGCGTGTCGATCTCTCACCCCAGTTTGGCCGCTGGCAGACGCAGATTGTAGAAGCGGTGGCTCCTCCATTCGATAATCGGAATGCCGGGCAGATGATCGGGCGCTTGCTAGATGGGAAATACCGTTTAGAGGAATTATGCGGCCGTGGCGGGATGGGGGCCGTATACCGCGCGCTGCACGTCGGGACGGGGCGCCGGGTGGCCGTCAAGGTGATCGCCCCGGAATTGGCGGGGAACCCTGAATTCATCGAGCGGTTCCGGCGCGAGGCCAAGACAATCGGCCGGTTGCGGCATCCCAATATCGTCAATGTGACCGACTTCGGCATCACGGGCGAGAATGAGCAAACCCTGGCCTATCTGGTGATGGAACACCTGGAAGGCTGTACGCTGGCGGCCAAGCTCAAAGACAAACGCCCGCTGCCTCTCGCTGATGCGTTGGATATTCTAAACCAGACCTGTGCTGCTATTGATGAAGCGCATCGATTGGGGATTCTGCATCGCGATCTCAAACCGGAGAACATATGGCTCGAACCGGTGGGAGCCGGCGGCTGTAACGTGAAGGTGCTGGATTTCGGCATCGCCCAGTTGCACGACCTGCTCGCGCTCGAAGAACCGGAGCCATTGCCGGTAATCAGCACAACGAGCCAGAGGGCGACGCCACAATTACAGCCATCCTCCATCACCGAAGACGAGACGCTGCGGCTCAACCTGACTTTGCCGCAATTGACGCGATTAGGCACGGTGCTGGGCACGCCGAAATATATGTCGCCCGAACAATGCCGGGGCGAAGAACTCGACAACGCCTCGGACATCTACAGCCTGGGCGTGATCGCATATCAGATGCTGTGCGGGGAGGTACCCTTCGCCGGAACCGCTGCGGAATTGCTGCGACAGCATCGTGAAGTTGCGCCCGTCCCTTTGAGGAAAAAGCGGGGCAATCTGCCCGCCACGCTCGATGCCGTCGTTTGTCAAGCGCTGGCCAAAGACCCTTCAGCCCGGCCTGCGACGGCAGGCGCGTTCGCCTTCCTGTTGAGCTTGCAGCCTACTGGCAATGACTGGCTGCGCCGGCAGGCCGATGCCATCACCCGGCAGCACAGATTCAAACTGGCCGAGTTGGCCGTGCGCATACAATGGCGGAGCTGGTTGGTGATCGGCTTGCTCCTGATGGCTACGGTGAAATTGCCGGGGCTGCGCCCGCTACAGGCTGGTTTGGTCTTTGGATCTCTCTGGGTGCTGATTTCCGCCATTACGTTATGGAAGCAGAGCTCAATCACAGCGGCATACACGCTCTTCCTTGAAGAGACGCGGAAAATGGCTGATACGGAGATCAGCACTCGCAACATCGTCGGTGCTATAAGGCAACGCAGGGGAGCTCTGGCCCGGGCGACATGGGTCGAATTGGCTGGCCTCGCGCGCAAACTAAGTTCGTTCAAGCCGGCTGAAATCAGACGCTGGGCTGATTCTCTGCTGATCGTTCCGCCTTTGATGCAGGAAGAGCTGAGCGTTGATGAGGCAACGCGGCGGTCGGCCAAACTGATCGCGCCGCTGCGCCAAAAGCTGGTTTATCCTTTCTTCAGGCGCTTGGTGGCTTTCGCGCTCGTATTGACCACAGGGCAGGTGATGTTGGTGATTTGGGGCAACACGCTTGATGGCGGGAGAAGGGAATTGGAAGAGACGGTCATCATCAGGCTTCCGTTGATGCTGGCACTCTGCTTCACCGCTTTTAACTTCGCCCTGAAAAGTTCTATCGAGCAAGCCGTACTTTACCTCACCGCCCGGCAAGCATTAGGCGAGATCACGGCGGAGGCGGCCGGGCTACCTCTCCGCCAGGACACGGAAGTCGGAACTCATGGTTGGTGGCTCGCTTTCAAGACCTATGCGCCGACCTGCGCATTATTGCTGCTGCTTATCCACTTGCACCTCCTGAAATTTTCCACGATGAGCGTTGCCATCAATTCAGGCCAGATCTACACCGTCAAAGCATTGCAAGCAGCTGGTGTTCCGCTCCCATTCTGGTCGCTGCCGGGCACTCCGCCCACAGGCGTTCGACGCTGGGTGCGGAGAGCCTTGCTCCCGTTTGGGCGGCACAGATTCCAACCTTACGGCCCGCATATCATCGAATCTTGGGCGATGAGCAAATTCCTGCTTGAAAAAGGTGTGAACGTCAATACCCGGCTATTACTGGGTGGAAGCTGGACGCCGCCGAGGGTTGGCGATGTCACTATGACACCTTTGCATTTTGCATTGACGTATGGTCGGGTTGAGATCGCTCGCAGGATGCTTGCGCACGGCGCTGACATACGCGCGCAGGATTCCATTGGACGCAGCCCATTGACCATCGCCATTACGTATTGCCCGGCCGCCATCGAACTGCTGCTCGATTCCGGTGCAGAGATCAATGAGCAGACCCGCTTCGGTGCGCCATTGCTGGCAGCGGCGCGATATCAATGGCTTTATCCTTCTCGGGGGATGAGGAGAACTATGCAGGAGAGCGAGAACGCCGTCAAAATCCTGATGGAAAAGGGCGCTGATCCGAATACGCGCGATAGCGAAGGGCGCAATGCATTGATGGTCATGTCAATGGAAAATCGGTCTGATACCAGGTTTGGGATCCCGCCGGGGGAAATAAAAGTAAATCTAGTTTGGGTTAGCGGCATGCCCGAATTTAGGCGAGTAGTGCCAGGTGGTGTGCCAGATCTGCCCCCTGACAAGGTCTTACAGTTGATCGGCGAAGCATTGTTACAGGCCGGGTGTGACGTCAACGCAGCCGATAGCAATGGGCGTACGCCGCTGATGTATGCTGCGGGTTACAATAGGCTTACCGCAGTCCGCCTGTTGATGGAAGCGGGCGCCAACATCAAGGCCAAGGATAAAAGCGGAATGACCGCGCTGGACCTGGCAAAGCAGTTAGGGAACCAAGATGTCATCAGGCTGCTTCAGCCAGCTCAGCGTTCAGCCGGAAACCGTTAAAAAGCAAAGACGTCGTCATCTTCTCGGTTGTAAGCAGCACAGGCAAAACACACTCACACTCGGGCCACAACAGATCGAGTTACTTGATCGTCAATATCGAAATCTCGGGTGGAACACCGAAACGAACGGGCATGATGCTCGTGCCGATGCCTGGCGTCACGAACAAATGGCGCCCACCTTCAATGATATGGCCAATGGCATAAGAGCGATCTGAAATCACAGGTCGCCCGATAAATGGCAGCCATATCTGTCCACCGTGCGTATGTCCCGCAATCGTCAGCGCGATTCGCTTGGGAATTGCCGGAAATAGATCGGGGTTGTGCGTAAACGCGATGGCCGGAGCGTCATCGGTAATTTGCTTCAACGTCGCCGCAATCTTCGGACGGCCCGTCCATTGATCAGCGAATCCTACCAGCCAAAATGAGCTTCCCTGGTGTTCAATTTTAACCGCCTGATCATCGAGAACTCGGATACCTTCTTTTTCAAAAGATTGCCGGACGCGTCCGTAGTCATACCAAGAGTCGTGATTTCCTAAAGTGGCGAACACGCCGGCTCTGGCCCTCAGCCTTTTTAATTCAGTGGCAATCTCTTCCGGCTCCGCAATTTGCCAGCCCAGCGCGGTTTCAACGAAGTCACCGGGCATTAGAATCAAATCGGCTTCAGTAGAATTGGCTTGCTCAACAATTCGGCGCAACCTGCCGAGCGTGATATGCGGCGGGCCGACGTGCAGGTCTGAAAACACCGTCACACGCAGATCGCGGAACTCGCCGGGCCAGGCGGGCAATGAGATAGCTGTCGTTCGTACCACCAGGCGCATCGGTTCAATGACGAACCCGTAGAGCAACACACCGTTTATCAACGAAGAGAAAATAATGATGCTGCGCTACTGTCGCCATTTGGTGAGCCATTGACGCCATCTGCTTATCGGTCGATCTGTCGGCCCCAGTACTAACGGAGAAATTTGCCTGATTGCGCGAGTTGTAACTGACATCAGCCGCGAACCACGGAGATCGCTGAGCTTTGATCGGAAATATCCAGTAATCATTGCTACCCTCTTTAATAAATGTCCGCGATCTCAGTGGTTCATTCCGAGTCTCAATCTTGGAAACGCTTTTTAATTCCTTCCGATCCGGACAATTATTCGTACCGAAGCGAGATCATTGGGTCAACCTTCGTCGCCCGCTGCGCCGGAATCCAGCAGGCCAGCAGGGCAACTAAGATCAACAACAGAGCAATCGCCATGAACGTCAGCGGGTCTGTCGCGCTTACTCCGAACAACAGCTCGGTCATCAGGCGTGTCAAGCCAATCGCTCCCGCCAGGCCGATGGCGACACCGGCCACCGTCAATTTCAGTCCTTGGGTCACGATCAGCCACAACACATCGCGCCTTTGTGCGCCCAGCGCCATGCGAATGCCGAATTCGCGTGTGCGTTGTGTAACGCTGTATGACATCACGCCGTAAATGCCGACCGCGGCCAGCAACAGCGCAACGGTTGCAAAGAGGCTGAATAGCATGGCGATCAAACGCGGCTGCCAGACGGAGCGTGAGACTATCTCCTCCATCGTCAATACCTGCGTCAACGGAAGGCTGGGATCGAGTGCCTTGAGTTCGCGGCGCAAGGCGGCGGTCAGATCGGCAGAACTTATCGTGCTGCGCAACGCGAGTGTCAGATCGTCAAGTGTTATCTCGCTGTGTGGCAGGTAGACGCTCGATCGCCTTACCAAATCGAGCCGCTCCTGTTTCACGCCGGCCGCTACGCCGATGATGGTATGCCAGGGCTCGTTTTGTTCGGGTGGGCCAAAGCGAACGCGCTTGCCGAGCGGGCTTTCATTCGGCCAGTATTCACGCGCCAGTCGCTCGTCGATGATGGTCACCTTCTGTGAATTGCGCGTGTCCCCGTCAGTGAAATCGCGCCCCGCCCGCAGCGGGATGCCCATGGCGCGTAGATAATTGGGCGTGATTACATTGTGAAATATCATCGGCGCCTGCCCCACGGAAAGGACCGAATGGCCTTCGACCGTCAGGCTTCTCCCCCACCAATTCTGCAAGGGCAGATTTGATGTTGCGCCCACAGCCTGTACGCCAGGCAACGCACCGGCGCGCTCGAGCAGTCGCTTGTAAAAGGCCTCAACCTTCTCCGGCGTGTCATAGCGCGCGCTCGGCAAGTCTACGCGGGCCGTCAGGAGGTGCTCCGGATTAAAGCCGGGATCAATCCGTTGCAATTGTATGAAGCTGCGCATCATCAATCCCGCGCCGATCAGTAGCACCAGCGAGAGCGCCACTTCTGCCACTACAAGCAGACTGCGCAGGTTCTGGCGCCCGGCACCTGATCCGCTGCGGCCTCCTTCCTTGAGCGTTCCGTTGAGATCGACCTGCGACGCTTGCAACGCGGGAGCCATGCCGAAAGTCACGCTGGTGAGCAGCGTGACGGCCATCGTAAAGCAGATGACGCGCCAATCCAGGTTGAACTTCATCCAGAACGGGAAATCTATCGGTATCGCGGCGAGCACCAGATCCCGCCCCCACCACGCCAGCGCAAGGCCGAACCCACCACCCAATAGGCCGAGCAATAAACACTCGACCAGCATTTGTCGGATGAGCCGCGTACGTCCAGCACCCAATGCCGCCCGTACAGCGGTCTCGAGCTGGCGGGTGCTCGCGCGTGCCGTCAGCAGGTTGGCCACATTAGCGCAGGCGATCAGCAATACCATCCCGACTACACCGAGCAACAGCGGTAGCGATGTTTGATAATCGCTCGTCAGGGCTTCCCGCATCGCGGTCAGTCGCACGCCCATGCCTTCGTTAGTGATCGGGTTCTGTTCCTCGATACGGCGGGCGACGGCAGTCATATCGGCATTTGCTTGCTCCAGCGTGATGCCGGGTTTGAGCCGCGCCACCGCGCTCAGTCCGTGATCGTTGCGGGTCCACATCTGAGTATTGAGTGCCAGCGGCACCCATAGCTCCGCGTTGTCCGGGAACTTGAATTGCGGTGGCATGACGCCGATCACCACACGCGCACGATTGTGAAGGTTGATCTTCTGGCCGATGATTTCAGGTTTTGCGCCGAAGCGTGTGGTCCAAAGACTGTAACCGAGAATGACGACGCCATCTTGCCCCGGTTGATCTTCGGTGGCGGTGAAGCTACGCCCCAAGAGAGGCGGAATGCCCAAAATCTCAAACGTGTTAAAAGAGATTTGAGAACCCTGCAATTGCACCGGGTCGGTGCCGCCAGTCAACGTAAAGTCGTCTCCCCCATAGGCGGCAATGCCCGTAAAAACTCGATTTTGCTCGCGCCAATCAACAAAGTTGGGAAACGATACGCCAAACGAACCGCTGCGTTTTGATGAAAACTCGTCCAGCATCACCAATCGGGCGGCATCATCATAGGGTAACGGCCGCAACAAAATTCCGTTGATGAAGCTGAAGATCGTACTGGTCGCGCCAATGCCGAGCGCCAGCGTCAACATGGTAATAAAAGTAAAGCCGGGGTTTCTCAGCATCAGCCGCCCACCGTACCGCATATCTTGCCAAAAGGTTTGCATAATCTCCCTCAAAATCGATTTCTTATTGCGTTTAACTTAAAAGTATCCGTAATAGCATCCTAACTGCGCATTTCTTTAACAATATGGGAAATTGGACGCATTCTCTGGCGCAGAGTTTTCTTGCGAACTGTAAAATAACGGCGTCGCAGCGGCATCTATTCACACCGCAATGCGATCATCGGGTCCACTTTTGTCGCTCGCCATGCCGGTATCCAGCATGCCGCCAACGCCACGAACGCCAGCAACAGTGCGATCGCGATAAACGTCAGCGGGTCGGTCGCGTCCACACCGAAAAGCAAACTCACCATCAAACGTGTCGCCGCAATCGCTGCCACCAACCCGAGGACGATACCGATTCCAGCCAACGACATCCCCTGCCGTACGATCATCCGCAGCACGTCGCGCTTCTGGGCGCCCAGCGCGACGCGGATGCCGATCTCGCTCGTGCGTTGCGCCACTGTGTAAGACATCACGCCATAGATGCCCACGCTGGCCAGCAGCAGCGCGATTACGGCGAAGAGGCCGAGCATCAGCATGGCGAAGCGTCGCCGCGCCAGCGATTCCGAGAGCCAATGTTCCATCGTCTTTACATCGTAAAGCGGAAGGTTCGGATCCAGCGCCCGCGCTTCCCGCGTGACGGCGGCTGCCAGGCTCAGCGGGCCGGCGGTGGTGCGCACAGCAATGGACAACGAACCGGCGCCGCTCTGCAGGTGCGGCGTATAGAGAGCGACGCGTGAATCGGTCTCCAGCGCGTACTGCTTGACGTTCCCCACCACACCGACGACGGTCATCCATGGCGCGGTTGAATCGGCACCGCCATACTTCAACCGCTTGCCGATGGGGTCAACGTTGGGCCAGTACGTGCGTGCCATGTTCTCGTCAACGATCACGACACGCGCCGACTCTTTCGTATCCTGCCCGGTGAAGAACCGCCCGCTGATGAGCGGGATCTTCATCGTATCGAAATAATCAGCGCTGGCGGTGCGCAGATCGGATTGGATCATCCCCTGACCCGAAGACGCGTCATATCCTTCAATCGTGATACTGCCCCAGCCGACGCCGCCAAGCGGTAAAACACTAACACCACCGGCCGCTTCGACACCCGGCAATCGTCGGACGCGCTCCCAAAATTGCTGGTAAAAATTCATGCGGCGAGGTTCATCCGAGTAAGCAGGGCCGATCAGAACCAGCCGCATCGTGAGAAGGTTTCGGGACGCGAAGCCGGGATCGACCTGCTGCACGCGGATGAAGCTGCGGATCAACAGGCCCGCGCCGATCAATAAAACCAGAGACAAAGCGATTTCGGTCACGACCAGCAAATTCCGCAAACGATGATGACCGCCGATCAGGCTGCGCCCGCCTTCTTTGAGAGTCTCGCTCAAATTCACCCGCGAACTGCGGAGCGCCGGAGCCAGTCCGAATAAAATGCCCGTCAGCACGGCGACGGCAGTGGTGAACGCCAACACACGATCGTCTATGCCGATGGAGGCCAGGCGCGGGATGTCGCCCGGATTGAGCCAGCGCAACAGCCCTAATCCCCAAACCGCCAGCAGCAGGCCGAACGCGCCGCCTATCAACGAGAGCAGCGTGCTTTCGGTCAACAGCTGCCGCATCACGCGCCAGCGGCCCGCACCGAGCGCCGTGCGGATCGCCATCTCTCTTTCACGCGTCGCCGCGCGCGCAAGCAGCAGGTTGGCCACGTTGGCGCAGGCGATCAATAACACACAGCCTACCGCACAGAGCAGAATGTAGAGCGCCAGCCGAACATCGCCTACCACCTGTTCCAGCAGCGGGCGGATGCTGTAACTGAAGCGGCGGTTCTGCGGATAGCTATTGGGGAATTGTTGTTCCAAACGGCGGACGGCCAGATTCATTTCGGTCTGCGCCTGGGCGAAGGTCGCGCCCGGTTTCAATCGCGCCAGAACGTTGTAATTCTCGTCGCCGTGGTTGGTCATCTGCTTTGGGCTAAGCGGTAAGGGGAGCAACAACTCCGCCTGCGTCACCGCGCCCACCGTCGGCATGACATCGTGGCCGAGGGAAAAATCGGGCGGCATCACGCCTACGACGAGGTGGTCGCGACTGTTTATCGTGAGCGTCTGGCCCAACGCCTTCGGATCGCCGCCGAACCGGCGCTGCCAGAGGGAATAACTGAGGATCACGGTCGGCGTTTTATCTTGCGCATCTTCTTCGGGCAGGAAGACGCGTCCCAGCATCGCCTGCGCGCCGAGCAGTGAAAATACGGCGGAAGAAGCGCGCACCGCGCCCAACCGCTCGGGTTCAGCTCCGCCCGTCAGAATGACATTGCCCCCGTGAGCCAGGGCAAGTTGTTCGAAGACGCTGTTTTCGGATTTGAGCGCGGAGAACTGTCCCGGCGAGGGCCAATCGAGCGCGACGTTCGCGCCTGGTGAATGCGTCCAGATGAGCGCCAGCCGCTCGGAATTTCGGTAGGGCAGGGGATTGAGCAATAGTCCGTTGACGATGCTGAAGATCGCGGTATTCGCACCGATGCCCAGCGCCAGCGCGATGATGGCTATCAAGGTGAAACCGGGATATTTGAACAACATGCGCGCGCCGAAGCGCAGGTCTTGCCATAAGGTCTGCATTCGCACTCTCCTTTCAGTCACATCTCAGCGCGACCATCGGATCCACCTTCGTCGCTCGCCGCGCCGGAATCCAGCAGGCGATCAAGGCTACCATCAATAACGCAAAGGCGATCACGCTGAAGGTCATCGCATCTGCCGGATGCACGCCGAACAGCATACTTTCCAGCAAACGTGTCAAAGCAAGCGCCGCCACCAGGCCCAATCCGATCCCGATCAGCGCCAGCATCAAGCCCTGCTTGAGAATCAGCGCCAGCACATCACGAGTCTGTGCACCCAAGGCAATCCGAATGCCGAGTTCGTGCGTGCGTTGCCTGACCGCATACGAGATCACGCCGTAGATGCCGATCGCCGCCAGCAACAATGCGAGCGCCGCAAAGCTCGCCAGCAAGACCAGCGTCAGTCTGCGCTGCGCCAGCGAATAGCCGAGCAATTGATCCATCGTAAAGATCGAATAGACCGGTATGTCACGGTCGATCGCACGAATCGCCTCTTCGACCGCGGTCGCGATCGCGGCCGCATCGCGTTCGGCGCGCACGGCCAGTCCCAAATATTCATAGGGCATCTGCGAATAGAGCAGGTACATCTGCATCGGAGTGGCGCGGTCTACGCCGTCCATCTTGACGTCATTCACGACGCCGATCACCTCCCGCCAGGGCTCATCGCCTTCGGGAAGGTCTGGTTTGATGCGCTTGCCGATGGGGTCATCGTTCGGCCAAATGCGGCGTGCCAGCGCTTCGTTGATCACTGTAACCGGCGCGGATTCCGGCGTGTCGGCGGGGCTGAACAATCGTCCGCGCAGCAGTCGCATGCCCATCGTCTCGAAGTAATTCGGACTCACACGGATGCGATCCGATTCCGGCATATCGGCGCGCGAGGGGACCGGTTTGTCGGCGGCCATAAAAACTCCACCCCAATTCGAGCCGTTTATCGGAAACGAGCGCGTCAGTGCGGCGGAACGTACGCCCGGCAAGGCGTTTATCCGGGCCAGACCTTCGTCATAAAAAACGCGCATTGTTTGTGGATTGTATTTTCCCTCCGGCAGATTCAGCTCCATCGTCAACAGGTTGTCGGCATCGAAGCCGAGATCGACGTGCAGCAGGTTGAACATCGATCGGACCAGCAATCCTGCGCCCACCAGCAACACGAGCGACAAGCCGACTTCGGCAATCACCAGGGCTTTGCGCGTCCCTTCGCGCGCCGCCCCCGTCGTCAGACGTCCGCCGTCTTTCAGCGAGGTCTGTAAATCGGTATTCGAGGCTTGTAAGGCAGGCAGCAGCCCGCACAACAGACTGGTCAGCGCGGCGACGCCGATCGTGAAGAGCAGCACGGCGTTATCCAATCCGACGCGGCTGAGTTGTGGAATCTGGGGCGGTGCCAATTCCAACAAGCCATCCAACATCCAACGCCCTATCAACAATCCGCACGCGCCGCCCAACCCGGCGATCAACAGGCTTTCGCTGAGCAACTGGCGGACGATGCGCCAGCGCCCCGCGCCCAATGCCATGCGCACCGCGAGTTCTTTCTGCCGCTCAGCCGCGCGCACCAGCAACAGATTGGCGACGTTAATGCAGGCGATCAGCAGGATAAAACCGACTGCGCCGAGTAGGACCCACAGAGATTGGCGCACGCTCTCCGACATCACATCCTGCAACCGCTCGACCTGAGCGCTCCTGCCTTCATTGACGTTTGGATATTCGCGCGCCAGTTGTTGACCGATCGCACCCATTTCGCTGTTCGCCTGCTCCACAGTCACGCCGGGCTTCAAACGCGCTACAGCATAGAAGTCAAAGGCATGGTTCCCACGACCTGCGTGGGCGGAATCTGGCGAGAGAACGAGACCCAGCGGGGTGTACACATCCGCCGCTTCGAAGTATTCGAAACTAGGCGGCAGCACACCTATTACCGTGTATATCTCGTCGGTCAGCCGCAGGGTTTTCCCGATGACATCCGCCCCACCGCCCAGACGTCCTTGCCAGAAGCCGTGACTGACAATGACCGTACGCGCGGCGCCATAGCGATCGTCGGCTTCGGTGAACATGCGGCCGCGTTGCGGGTTGATGCCGAGCAAGGGAAAGAAATTCCAGTTGACCGTGTATCCAAGAACACGCTCTGATCTGTCTCCGCCCGTCAGAGTAAAAGATTGCAACCATCCCACCGCCATTCCTTCAAACGATTGCGCACGCGCCCTCCAATCAGCATAGTTCGGGTGCGACGCTGACTGTCGCTCGCCCGCCGGCAATTTTTCCGACAACAGCACCAGCCGCTCCGATTCGATATACGGCAGCGGACGTAGCAGCAGCGCGTGCACCACACTGAAGATGGCCGTGTTCGCGCCGATGCCCAATGCCAGCGTCAGTATGGCAATCAAAGTGAATCCAGGTCGCTTCCATAATATTCGCGAACCGTAGCGCAGGTCTTGCCATAGATTATTCATACACATTGAATAATCAAACGCTGAGCCAGTATTGGAGCAAAGCTAAATGGCTGAATTGCTTGGGTTAGAGAGAGGGGCTGGGGGCTCTGACTCTTATGTCGTGCGATTTTGGGACTACTCCGTCCCGGAAGCGGGAAATTGGGGACAGCAAACTGCATCATCCAAAGTGCAGTCGAATGTCGCCTGCGACAACTACTTCGTTGGCAGCCCTGGGATCTCCATAACTGGCCGAATTTCAACGGCGCCTACTCTTGCCCCTGGAATCCGTGCGGCTATGCTCATCGCTTCTTCGATATCTTTCGCATCAATAAGGAAGTAGCCACCCAGCTGTTCACGCGTCTCCGCGAATGGACCGTCGGTTACAAGCCGATTGCCTGCGCGCACGCGGACGGTCGTTGCCGTCGACGTTGGTTGCAATCGGGCGGCGGACAAGTATTGCCCGCCCAAGTTGATCTCATTCGCAAGTTTTACGGACTCCTTAACCATCTGCTGGCGTTCGTCTTCAGCTACCTTTTCCCAGATATGCTGGTCAATGTAAATTAGCAACAAATATCTCATCTTTTAATCTCTAATCAGTAAGTTGAGCGGGTATGCCTACTCTATATAACGCGCCAGCTTCTCAAGTGATGACCGTGTGCCGGCGTCATTATCCTCGGGTTTGATGCCTGGCGGTATGTTCTCAAATACGATGGTCACTTCTGTTCCGCCGTCTTTATCCTCAAAGGTGGCAACCATGGTAATCTCACCGGAGAAGGCTGGATCCATCGTGTCAAAGGTAATCGCCTGGACGATTCTGGTCGAGGGCGTGAGCTCCACGAATCGTGACGTGAATCGGTCTTCAAGCTCCGAAGTTTTGCCGCGGTAATGTTGTTCTGATGAGGGATAGAAAAGCGACATCCGATACCCTCCACCCACGCGAGCGTCGAATTCGTGGACCTTTCCGGTCATCTCATCAGGCGAAAGCCAGACAGCCAGAGCAGCAGGATCGGTAAACGCTCGATAAAGAGCTGCCCGCGAGGCCTTGATGACTCTCGAAGTCCGCGTGCTGGAAGCTGAGTTCACTTCTGCCATCAATCTATCCTTCAGAATACTTTCAGAAATACTTTCGCGCGATCTGGAGATGTTCAACGGCTCGCGAGGGACAGCCGGAACGCGGCCATCTCCTCGCCGTTGCGAACGAGTACGAGGTCGCCGATCAGCACCGGATGGTTCCAGGTCTTTCCCTCTATCGCTTTGAATCGTGCGATCTCCGTGAACTGATCGGGTGTCGCACTGACCAGCGCCAGCTCACCATCCTCCGACAGCACCAGCATAACGTCCTGGTCGGGTAACAGAATAATCTGGCCGTGTCCATATCGTCCGCCTTTCCACTTGCGCTTGCCGTCCGTGAGATCGATGCACGCCAGGATGCTGCCGTCGAAGCCGAATGCGTGCCCCTTGTGAACGACGAAATCGTTGTAGTAAGGCTTCAGCCCATTCGAAGTCCAGCGCTCCTCGACGCTCCATCCATCGGCTCCGCGCGCAATAGCGATGCGACGCATGCCGACCTCGACGCCGAATCCAGAGCCGCTGCCGATCAGGATGTCGCGGCCCGCGATCACGGCCGGCTGCACGATCCCGTCGCTCTTCCACGCGTGCTTCCAGAGTAACTTACCGTCATCCGGGGCGACGCCGATCGCGCCTTCTCCATTCAGCAGCAGGACCTGCGCGACTCCGTCGATAGTTGAGAGATGCGGCGAGCTGTAACCCCCGCCGCCGGTCGGTCCAAACCATCGCGGGTTGCCGGTGGCGACGTCATAGGCCGCGAGGTCACCTGCGGCGGCGACGATGACGACGTCGCCGACCACCAGCGGTGAGCTCGCAAAGCCCCAACTCGGGATTTTCGTCTTGGTGTCCGACGCCGCGTTGCGCGACCAGACGACGGAACCGTTGCGGGCGTCGAGCGCGTTCAGGATTCCCGTCGCGCCGAATGTGTGGACGCGACCATTGCTGAGGGTAGGCGTGGCGCGCGGACCGGCGCCGGCATTAGACTCCCAGAACCGGGCCGGGTCGCGGTGTCTCCATACCGGGTCGCCGGTGGTCAGGTTATAGCAGGAGACGATCTCCTCCTCGCCGCGCTGCTCCTGGGTGTAGAGGAGATTCCCGCGGACAGCGAACGACGACCAGCCCGGTCCTATCGTCCGGCGCCATAGCTCGACCGGCGGCGACTTCGACCAGTCGGTCTCGACCCGCACACCGCGAATGATGTCGTTGCGCTCAGGCCCGCGAAAGCCGGGCCAATCGACGCGCGGTCTCGCTGCTGCCGGATCGGCGGGGAGCGGGGTCGATTTTTCATTGCTGACTGTCGCGAGGTCGCGCTTGGCCGGGGTCTCGGCGGCTGCTGTAACCGGCGTGGGACTCGGAGTGGCGATGGGCGCCGGCGGTTCGTCGGTGGCCTGGGCCAGGAGTCGCTCCTCGGGAGTCTTCGTCCACCGCCAGTGTAGATCAGAATCTCCTTCGCCGGTCATGCCGCCGGTCCGTATAAACGCCAACAATCCGCACGAGAGCAGGATGGCAGATGCTATCGAAGCCCGTCGCAGTTTGCTCGAGAGGCGAAGGCTCGCCACCGCCGATGCTACCAACGCGATGCTAAGGATCGGGATGGCGAATATGGGAAGCATCATCCCCATCATGCCGTTCGCAATCGACGCGTGAACGATGTGGGATGTCGCGTACAGCGCGATTACTATCAGAACGATGGCGCCCAGCCGCTCGGACCAGGGTGCACGGCTGAAGAAAAGCCACCAGACGAGAACGATCAACCCGCCTGCCAGTCCGCCAATTATAATATTTGCATTGGAAAAGATGAGGGGGGCGACAAACATCGCCAACAACTGTAGCGTCACGGCGAGCACGCCGGGCCAAACCCGCAACAGCTTCTGAGAACCAGGGGGATCGGTCTGATTTATAGCTATGCCTATTATGCTGATAATCATACCGATCTATACTCTACCAATAACCCTTTTGTTCCCAAGTTTGTCGGCGGCGCCCCCCATTTCAAAGATGGTCATAACTCATCGAATCTTAAATTAGAGGAGTGTGCAAATTAAAGCTGGTTATTATCAACAGTTTTCTGATTGGCTCCGGAGGAGCCCGATGTATATAGCCTTCGATTACCCAAGTCTCACAAGCTGCAGAGGAGCGACATACAGGCATTCATATGTCGCTCCTCCAGAGTTTATGAGATGTGGGAAAACGAGATATATAGATATCCCGCGCCTCTGGCGCTCAGGAACAATAACATTGATTCACTGATCTTATTGCACACTCTTCAACTAATAATCGATGAATCAAGGTGCGTTTGATATCCCCTCAGGCGATATTGCCACAGGCAGTCTCGGCCCGTTTATTTATCTCTTCCGGAGTCAAATCTTCTATATGCGTGGCGAATGACCATTGATGTCCGAACGGGTCTGCCACAACACCATAGCGATCGCCCCAGAACATATCCGTCAACGGCATCTTCACCTGGGCGCCGGCAGCCACGGCTTGATTGAAAAATGCATCGACGTCTTCTACATAGAGGTGCATCGTGACCGGAGATCCGCCGGTACTTAGCGGCCCGAGACAACCCATACCCGGAACTTCATCCGCGAGAAAGAGACGCGAGTCTCCGATGACGAGTTCCGCGTGCAAAACGGATTTGCCATCCGGCCCGGTTAAGCGGCTGGTTTCTCGAGCCTTGAACGCTTTTCGATAAAATTCGATAGCTTGATTCGCACCTTTCACTATCAGATGAGGGGTTATCGTATGGTAGCCCTCGGGGATTGCAGTTGGTTGATTCTTCATGTTTTGTTTCCTTTCACAGAGTTGTTGTTATTTCAGCAGTTATTGCAGGTCGAATCGATCGAAAGCATTATCGTGAAACGGCTCGTTTTCATTGAATCATCGCCGCACCACAGTTAGCGCGCTTAAACCGCGGCTGAAAGTCGAGTACTGGGAGCTTCGTTCCGACGTCCCGCAGCTTTGCGGTACGTCGCCGCCCGCCCACGGCCGTAAGCGATAGCAGCCGCGAGTATCCCGACTGTTGCAGGTATCCCCGCAAACGCGGTCCCACCGCCGATCAAGGTGATCGCTGTCGCTCCGATCATGATGATGACCAATCCCACGGCGGCCAGCGGCGTCAAGACCGGTCGTATGCGCAATAGCCACGGCAGGATCAAGCCGATCGCGCCGAGCGCCTCGGCCACGCCGATAAATCGCACGAACAATCCCGGCAGCGCCACCGGCCCTTGGAGCGACTCGAGGGGCAGGACGAGCTTTATTCCACCGGCCCAGAGAAAGAGCAGCGCAAGCGACCATTGAATGGTCCAAAGGGCATAATTCTTTATTCTGGTTTCTTTGTATTGATTTGAGTTCATTGTCTTATCTCCTGTTGGTTCTAGCGAAAAGTTTAGATTGATCATCTTGTTTCCGTCAGTTAATCGAATGGCAGGCGGCCTAATCGACATTTCGGTAGAAAAAATTTGTCGAAAAGTGTTCCCGTCGCAATGTTTATTACCGAGCAGTTGTGGAAAACGGCCGAGTGAAGATCAGTTGAGAGATTCGGATAGGCGAGCCGCGTGTCTAACGTGCCCTAAAACCGTTGTCGTTAAAAACGTATTTTCTTTGTCGCGTAGCGACGGCGTGAATTTAGACGTGATGTATTTGAGTAAATAATGAACCGACTATGTGTCTGCCCCGGGTTCGCGCTGCTTCGCGCCGGGGCAGACCTGTGTGTCAGATGGCTATATGTTGGGCTCAAATCATTATGATTTAAGCGGGCCCCACCCGATGAAGATACGGATTGGTAAGGCAGGGCTGATAAATATCATTGAATATCGCGCCTCGATTTCGCGTCTTCTTTTCAGGTTTGACGGCCGAGTTCGTAAAGAAACTCGACGTACGAACGCGTCGCGCCGTCAAGCCCCTGCACTTTGGGATTGGCCGATTCGATAACGTAGAATTCATCCGGCGCGTGCGCTCCGCCGCCGTGGCCCAAACCGAAATGTCCCGCGGGCAGCCGCAGCGGATCGCCGGTGAAGACATACCCGGGCCATGAGCCAGCTAGCCGCGGCATGATGATCGGATCGATTCCCGCCCGCCGATATACGGCCGCCTGCGCTCGCACCAGTCCAGAGTCCGCGGCCGTGCTGGTGGGGTCATATCCGCCCGTCATATTCACTTCAATGTCGCCGAAGCCGTGTTTTGCCAGATGCGCTTTGAGCGCTGAGAGCGCTTCAGCCGCGGTCATATCCGGCACTAACCGCAGATCCAGCTTCGCCACCGCTTTATGAGGCAGAATGGTCTTGCCTCCCGGACCGGTATAGCCGCCGACCAGACCTTCAATATTGACTGTCGGCTTGGAGACCAACATTTCGAGCGATTCGCGCCAGCTCACATCGCGGATCCAGCGATCCACGCCGAGCTGCTTCTTCGTCGCCGCTTCGTCGATCCGGCCCGCAGCCACGGCGATCATTTTCTTCTCCGCATCCGAAAGCGGGCGCGCCTTGTCGGCGAAGCGTTCAATCGCGGGAGTATTTCCGTCGGCCGAGACGAGCGTGTTGAGCGCCTTCACGAGATGCCATGCCGGACTATCCAATCGGGCCTTGTTGCTTGAGTGAGTATCACGCTTCGGGCCACGCCCCCAGCGCTCGCCGGTTGCCACCAGCTCGAGCTCTATAATCCCTTTTGCGCCCAGATTGATGGTGACTTCGCCTTTCGGATCCTGTGATGGAAAAGGCATGAACACGCCGCTACAGCGCTTAAACGCTGAGAGAACTTCAGGCCGCTTGATCACCTGCAGAAAATGCGGCGATCCGATCTCTTCCTCTCCTTCCGCCACAAACACCAGATTGACCGGCAGCTTCTTGCCCGCGCCGCGGATGGCATTGAGCGCAGCCAGGAAGGTGGCTTCCGGCCCTTTCTGATTGACGGCCCCCCGTCCGATCATCACTTTGCCGAGGCCCGGTTTATCAACCAGCGCCGCTTCAAAAGGTGGAGATGACCACTCGGCGGGATCGACCTGCTTCACGTCATACATAAAGTAAATGCCCAGCGTGGCCGGAGCGCCTGCGTCCAACGTGGCAAATATCCCCGGTTGTCCATCGGTCGGTATTTTAGCCACCTGAGAGAACCCTGCTTCGCGCAGCATTTCCATAGTCATATCACAACCCTCTGTCATGCCGCGGTTCTCGGCTGCGATCGAAGGCTGCCGGATCCATTGTTGGAGGCGCCGCACGGTCTCATCATGCCGTTTTTCAATCTGCGACCATATCGGCTGCATTTCGGAATCATCTGCTTGCTTATGCTGCGGCATCGTGACGGATACTGCGCCAAGGGCAGCGGTTTTAACAAAGTCTCTTCGATTCATAGGATTTTAGCTTCCTCATCAGAAATGGTCTTCAGTTTATAGTTATTGTCTCCGGTACCAGCAAACTGGATATGGGAACGGTAACCATTCCAGCAACGGCTCCTGATAGCTTCAATTTGCGATGCTCTGAAGCGGGCGCATCGCTCACCTGGCGGTCGGACCAGCATGCTCGGCATTAAACTTGAAAATGGCAATTGCTTCCGTCAAATTTTTTGCCGCATCGAGTATTATCCCGGTGTTTTGCTGAATGTCCTGGATATATGACATTCTTAATACGATATACACATATATACAACATATATAAGATATTTAATGATATGAAACCTCAATATCTCCACAACGCAGCCGCCGTGCTATGGCAGAACTGGGTCCAATCTACGCGCATTGACGAACTGCCGGCGCCTTGCCGGCCCGACGATCGCGCCGCGGGATATGCAATTCAGGCAGAACTTGCCAGGCTGTCCGGGCAAGCCGTAGTCGGTTGGAAGATCGCTGCGACCAGTCTGGCCGGGCAATCGCACATTGGCGTGGATGGACCTCTTGCGGGACGATTGCTGTCCCAACGAGTCCTGGCGGGCGGCGCCCATATTTCTCTCGCCGGCAATCTGATGCGCGTCGCCGAAGCAGAATTCGCATTCCGCTTCGGCAAGTCTCTGCCCAAAAGGGAAGCACCTTATCTGATTGAAGAGGTCCTCAAGGCAGTCGAATCGCTGCATCCGTCGATCGAGGTCCCCGACTCGCGCTATCACGATTTTTCCAGAGTTGGCGCGCCTCAGTTGATCGCCGATAATGCCTGCGCCTGCTGGTTCATTTTAGGAGCAGCTGCCAGCGCGGATTGGCGTGAACAGAATCTCCAGAAGCATAAAGTTATGGCCTACCGCAACGGTATGCCGGCCGCCGAGGGCATCGGCGCCAACGTACTCGGTGATCCACGCATAGCATTGACCTGGATTGCTAATGAGTTGCGCGAGTTCGGCGACGGATTGCTCGCGGGGGAGGTGGTTACGACAGGTACATGTATTACTCCAATACATGTTATGCCAAATGACCGGCTGCGTGTTGATTTTGGCGCATTTGGTATAGTAGAAGCGGTATTCGAATAAATTGGCGACATCAAAATGAAGTAGCAAGTGAATGGCAATGATTATTTATTGCCTGATGAGTGTAGGTATTGTAATATTATCATTGTAGTAATTTTTACAGTGCGCTCTTACTGATTTTGACCCTCAAACAGAACAAACCCCCGAAAACATAGCTCCGGTAATCTGTTACTTATACTTAGCGCGTCCCGCAATCCTACTCTGACCTTGCAGAGGAGGGAGGTCGAAGAGCGGCGATATCAGTTGGGAAATCCAGCTACGAAGCGACCGCTGTATAGATAGGTAGTAAGTATGCTTTCTATAGAACAAAAATGATCTCGGATTGTGGCCCTAACGGATAAATTCACGCGCGGTTCTTATAAACCCAATTTCACTGCTCCGGGCAATAATGCCTGGGGTTTTCACCTTAACTGGAGGACAAATACGTGAAACATATCAAATCCATAGTCTTCGGCTTATGCCTGTTGACGATTTTCTCCATCCCCGCATTAGCCCAACAAAAAACACTATATGAGCGCCTGGGCGGCAAAGACGCGATCTCAGCGGTGGTTGATGACTTCGCCGGGAACGTGCTCGGTGATCCTCGCATCAACAAGAAATTCGCCAGGACCGATCCGGCGCGTCTGCTCGCCAACCTCAAAGATTTCGTCTGCTTCGCGACTGGTGGCCCGTGCCAGTATACCGGTCTCGATATGAAGACATCTCACAAGAATATGGCGACAACGGCGGGCGAGTTTAATGCTCTGGTCGAAGACCTGGTCAAGACTCTGGATAAGTTCAAAGTTCCGGATAAAGAGAAGAATGAGCTGCTCGGCGCGTTGGCTGCGTTGAAGGGTGACATCGTAGAGAACCCGTCGAATGCGACCGGAACGGAACTGCCCGCCAACTTTAGTCCCGCTCCGCCACTGGGAGCAAAAGCTGCTGCTCCTGTCGCGTCCACCCAGTCAAAAACACTATTCGATCGCCTGGGCGGCAAAGACGCGATCTCCGCGGTGGTTGATGACTTCGCCAGTAACGTGCTAGCTGATCCTCGCATCAACAAGAAATTCGCCAGGACCGATCCGAACCGCCTGCTCATCAACCTCAAAGATTTCGTCTGCTTCGCGACTGGTGGCCCGTGCAAATATACCGGTCTCGACATGAAGACATCTCATAAGAATATGGGGACAACGGCAGGCGAGTTCAGCGCTCTGGTCGAAGACCTGATCAAGACTCTGACTAAGTTCAAAGTTCCGGAAAAAGAGAAGGGTGAGCTGCTCGGCGCGTTGGCTGCGTTGAGGGGCGACATCGTCGAGAACGAATCGATCTTTACCGGCACGGAACTGCCCGCCAGCTTTAACCCCGCTCCGCCACTGGGAGGAGCTCCAACCGCTTCCGCCGCGTCAAAAAACGGAACGCTCTATGATCGTCTCGGTGGGATGCCGGCAATCTCAGCGGTAGTTGATGACTTCGCCAAGAACGTGCTCGGCGACGCTCGCATCAACAAAAAATTCGCCAGAAGCGACGCGACGCGACTGGTCTCCAATCTCAAAGATTTCGTGTGCAGCGCTACGGGCGGCCCCTGCCAGTACAATGGTCTGAGCATGAAAAAATCGCATGACAAGATGCGTGTTACGGGCGGCGAGTTCAACGCTCTGGTCGAAGACCTGGTCAAGTCTCTCGACAAATTCCGGGTCGGGGAAAGAGAGAAGAATGAACTGCTCAGCGCGTTGGCCGGGTTGAAGGGCGACATCGTCAAGGAGAAGTACGACACGTCCGAGACCGGCACGGAACTGCCCAAGGGCTTCAAACCTGCTCCGCCAATCGGAGTCACAAAAGGTTCGAAGGCGATGAAGAAGAAGAACTAAGTATAGCCGGAGCTGCCTTACCGCAGATAATCCGGGTCGCGACAACGCATTTGCTGTGTCGTGTGCGGCAGACTCGGATTCCGGCGCAACTCGCTAACCGGGTTAATGCCGAATTAACCGGCCGTATTCATACAGCCGGTTAAGGCGGCATAATCCGGTTCGAGCCGTTTTTGCGCTAATGCCAGAAACGGTTTGCGCCTTTGCCGCCCTTGTTCGGATGTAACGAGGCCCGGCGGGGAGTAGTGTTTCCTTTCCCAGGTTCTGGGTGATCGTCGCCTATGCCGCGCATTCATCTGGAATTATTTTTTGTACAGGTGAAATTCTCCGCCTTGCTGCTATCGCCGCTGCCCTTATATTTCGCCACTTCGGGATACGCGCAATGCGGCCGGGTGAACGCTGTTGAGCCTTTCTCGATACGCGAACCTGCCAGCGCGCCAGGAGCGATGCCTCTCTCCACCCAATCCACCAGGGGCGCAAACCAATCGACGCGATCGCAGCCCACGCCGCCCGCGCAATGGAACATGCCGGGAACCATGTAGAGCTTATAGAATTCCTTCGTCTGTTTTTCACCCATCCTCTTAAGCACAGACTCGTAATAGTCCACCGACATTTGCGGATTGACGAGAGCATCGGCCCAGCCATGATAGTGAATGATTTTTCCGCCACGTTTTCTGACTTTGGTCATATCGGGATCGATCGCGTCTATCATCGCGGAAATGCGGGCGAGCCTGGCCGGATCGGTGTCGAAGTTGAATGATTTGTAACTCCAATCCGGGCCGAGCGGTGGCCTGGCCATGAACCGCATGAAGGTTTCGCCGAATATCAATCCCACGCCCGGCTCCGCTCCGATGCTTCCGATCCACGCGCTGCGGCCGCCGGGCGGTGCGATCTCTGCGCCCACGGGCTGCCCCGGATAGAGGGGCTTGCCGGCGGAAGTTCTGACGCCGCCGTAGACCTTCTTCAGACCGTCGATTTGACCATTCGTGAAGCAGTCCTTTCCCTCTTTGTCATCGGTGCATTTCGGCAGATCGGCCGCCGGATCGAAACGGCAGCGGCGCGGGTCTGCGATCAGGCCGTCTTTCAGGCCATCCACTTCGTCGCATTTGTTATAAACCGCCGCAGCTAGCAGGGGCAGCTTCTCGACCGCGATCCGCCCCGGTTCACTCGTCACCGCCTGCGCGTTCCAGATGCCCCGCATCTGCTCGCCGGAAATCTTCAGTACCGGGGCGCCGATGATATATCCGTCGAAGTCTTCGGGATAGCGTTGGGCTTCCATCAATCCTTGCCGTCCGCCAGTCGAGCAGCCCACCCAGTAGGAATACTTCGGTTCGCTGCCGTAATATGCCTTGATGATCTGCCTGGCCAGCGCGGCAGTGTTGTGGACGGCGAGATAGGCATAATCGAGCAACTTCCTTTCGGCGTGCTGATTGTTGGGGCCCGGATTGGCAAATGTCGCCAGCGGCTCTTTCGCCGCGTCGTGGCCGGTGTCGGTCGAGGCCGTGGCGTAGCCTTTCTGCAGCCCTGTATTCATCGGACCGTGGCTGATCTGTCCGGCGTAACCGCCGCCTCCCACCATATAAAAGCGGTTATTCCAGTTGGCGGGAAGCTTGACGGCAAATTTCGCTTCTGGCCAGATCGTGCCGCGCACGTCGCAGTGCTCAGGCGCGTTCGCGTTCGCGGCGACCAGCCTGGCCGATTCGATCTTCACTTCTGAACCGAATGATTTGGCGGCGAGCGCGGAACAGCCCGCCCCATCGGCGCGGCTTGAGGCAGCGCGTGAAGCTAACAGCATCAGAATGATGAAAATAACGCGAGTGTTCATGTTCACCTCTATAGCAGGCTCAGCGGCATCGAGTGAAGCGCCGGATGAGCGGGATGTGCCGTGCGCGTTGATGCTGTCACCTTAAGCCGGTCCCGACGTCGCCAGCTGGACCAGCGACAGCTGCCAACTGTAGGTCCGCGTCGCGGGCACGTGGGATTAATCTTTAGGTCTTTTGGTTCAACATCGCGCACGAGCGATTGCCTGATTGTTCCGGATCATACATGCCCATCGAGTTTCTTACAAAGGATGAGGCAATGGCGATATCTTCCGTGGACGTGTGATGCCGTTTATATGCTGCTCCTCCGGAGCTGGGCGCTATTACGAAAAAAATCTATAGACTTATCGCGCCTCTGGCGTTCCCGAATAAACGAATCTCCAGCAGCATCAGCAAGTCCCTGCTCCCGCCGAAAGTATGGTTAGTGAGAGTGGCGATGATGTACCATATGGCGCCCGCGTCAGACGATCATAATCTACCTGATAAATGAGCGGACGGATGACATGAGACTTGTCTTTGGTATGCATTTAGTGCATAAACGTGTGGTACCCAACTCCTCGAATCAAGCTTATCATTCCACCTTCCTTGGGGGTGGCTATTGCATTACTAAAAAGATATAGATCATGGTGTGCGTGTAATCTGGTCTTGGATCGGGCGCGAGGCGATATCGATTTTCCAACCGAATGTGCCGATTTCGTGTGGGACGGGTGGTGTGGTGAGCCGGAAGCATGACCCGTATGCGAGCGAGACGGGCGAGATGACGCTGGCTTTGATCATCGAACGAACTGAATCGAAAGATTCGGCGGTTGAATCAATGATCCCACAGGAGCAAGTATGAAAAGACAGACCATCTTACTGTTGCTCGCGGCGCTTATCATGTGTGCCGCGGCCTTCGCCGTTTTCTCGTATGTGAAGAACGGGCGGAGAACGGTCACGATGAGTGACGAGCTGTATGAGATAGCGGCCACCGATTATTACCCCACGTTCTCGCGCGCGCACCCTGTGCTCAAACGCGTGCGTCCGGGCGATACGGTCGTCACCAAAACGATTGACGCCGGCGGCCAGGACGAGAGCGGTGTCCGCCGCGCCTTTGTCAGCAACCCGCTCACCGGGCCTTTTTACATTGAGGGCGCCGAGCCGAACGATGCCCTCATCGTCCGCTTCACTAAGGTGAAGATGAATCGCTCGTGGGGCTGGACCACCTACCGACTCGGCTTGTTTTCATTGACGCCCGAATCTATCGAAAGTCCCTATACCTATCCGAACCGTTACAAAGAAGATCTGGTACATCTCGGGCGATCCAATCTGGTGCGATGGGAAATCGATCTTGAAAACCAGACCGTGCGGTTGAAGGAACCCGCGAGCCAGGTCATCAAGCTGGAGTTTCCTGCCAGACCGATGGTGGGTTGCGTGGGCGTTGCTCCGGACGGCGACTTCGCTCCGACTTCCGGTCCCTCGGGGAACTACGGCGGCAATCTCGATTACAACGAGATAGTCGAGGGCTCTGTCGTGATGTTACCGGTTTATCATCCCGGTGCGCTGCTTTTCATCGGTGACGGGCATGCGCTCCAGGCCGACGGAGAACCGACGGGCACGGGGATCGAAACCTCGATGGACGTCGAGTTCACGGTGGACGTTCGCAAGAAGGCCAGACTGACAGGCCCGCGCGTCGAAACCGGCGAATATATCATCAGCATCGGCAGCCAGCCGGAATTCGTCAGCACGCTCGATCGCGCCTTGAAAATAGCGACGAGCGATATGGTGAGCTGGTTGGTGACGGACTATAAACTGGAGCCCTGGGCGGCCCACTTGCTCATCGGCTACCAGGGCGAATACGACGTGGTGACAGCCGCCGGGTCGATGGCGCTGAAGATTCACAAGAAGTACCTGCCACCTCGGTAATCGGTAGTCGGTAGTCGGTTCGCAGGGTAAGGATGCATCTGGGCTAAAACCGACAACCGACAACCGGCAACCGACAACCGATTAAGGAGACATCAATGATGAAAACGAGGACTTTGCGAGCGGCTGTCGGCGTCGCGACCTGTCTGGCGATCTGGCTGTTGGTGTTTACTCAAGCGATGGCGCAGTATCAGGCCTCGCCCTCGGCTACGGCGCAGGCGATTACCGAGAATCCGGTGAAGAAAGCTTTGAAAGAGGGGAAGGTCGTGATCGGCGCAACCGTGACGGCGGCCAATCCGGATGTCGCGGCAACGCTGGCCGGCGTGGGGTTCGATTTCTTATGGATCGAAATGGAGCACAGCCCGTTGACGCTCGAAACCGTGCGATCCATGATTTTGACCACCCGCGGCCTGAAAGCTATGCCTTTCACGCGGGTGCCGGTAAATGAACCGTGGATGGCTAAACGAGCGCTCGACATAGGCAGCCTCGGTGTGATCTTCCCGTTCACCAGCTCGCGCGAATTGGCCGAACAGGCGGTGAAATCCTGCAAGTATCCGCCGCAAGGCATACGCGGCTACGGCCCGACGATGGCTGCGTCGCGTTGGGGAATGAGCGGGAGCGATTATGCGAAGTTCGCCAATGAGAATGTTCTGGTGGTGGTCATCATCGAACAGAAGCAGGCTATTGATAATATCGATGAGATAGCTTCCGTGCCGGGCATCGACGTGCTGTTCATCGGCGCCAACGACCTGTCGTACTCGCTGGGCGTGGGCGGCAAGACGAATGACCCGATGGTCGAAGCGGCAGTGAGCAAAGTCCTCGCTGCGGGTAAAAAGCATAACGTGCCGGTGGGCTACCCGGCGGGCAACCCCACCGAGATCAACAAACGCATCGCGCAAGGCTTCCGCTTTTTTCAGGCCCCCAGCGATTTGAATCTAATGGCGGCCGGCGCCCGCGATCTGCTCTCCCGCATACAGCGGGAAGAGGGCGGGGCATCGAAATCAGATTCCAAGTAATAATAACGATCTGCCCCACCGCAACCCGCCTCAATGCTTTATTCGGGGTTGCAGAATTCGCGAAAACTTTATAAAAAATTTCCGGAGCCCAGCTCAATATGAAGAGAATCCATCATCTACTTGCCGTATCGCTATGCTGTGTATTGCTATGCTGCCTGAATATGGCAGCGTTCTCCGGTGCCGATCAGGAGAAGCGACCGCTCAGGCTAGCCGTAGCAGGCCTGAGCCACGGGCATGCCCCGTTAATCCTCGGCCGCAAGGATCGCGGCGACGTGCAACTCACCGGCATTTACGAAAAGAATCGCGAGGTCGCCGAGCGATACGCCAACCGCTATAAATTAGCGTCGTCGCTCTTTTTCACCGATCTGGAGAAGATGCTCGACGAGGTAAAACCGCAAGCCGTGGCCGCT
The DNA here is from genome assembly GCA_963796275.1 of uncultured Acidobacteriota bacterium. Classification (GTDB taxonomy): domain Bacteria; phylum Acidobacteriota; class Blastocatellia; order RBC074; family RBC074; genus JAKEHZ01. Next base: position 2,164,653 of record CAWCKY010000006.1, read on the forward strand.
TTCGGGACGACTTTCGATCATCTGGCCGTCGTGCAAGCCTGCGCGCCCCGCGGCATACACGTGATGGTGGAGAAGCCGCTGGCGGCGAGCTTGCAGCACGCACTCGAAATCGAGGCGCTGGCGAAGAAGCACCGCATCCACGTGATCACCAATTACGAGACGACCTGGTATGCGAGCAATCAAGCTGTTTACGATTTTGCTCATAAGGAAAAGGCCCTCGGCCCGCTGCGCAAGATCGTCGTGCACGACGGGCATCAGGGCCCGCAGGAGATCAAGGTCCCGCCGGAATTCCTTAAATGGCTGAATGATCCGGTATTGAACGGAGGCGGTGCGCTGATGGACTTCGGCTGTTACGGAGCCAATCTCGCCACCTGGCTGATGAAAGGAGAAGAACCCCTGACCGTCACGGCGGTGACGCAACAATTCAAGCCCGAGATATATCCGAAGGTCGATGACGAAGCCACGATCGTGCTGGCCTATTGCGATGCGCAGGCGATCATTCAGGCTTCCTGGAACTGGCCGGTCAACCGCAAGGATATGGAAGTGTATGGGCGCGACGGCTACGCACATGCGCTGGACGCGCGCAACGTCAGACTGAGAAAACCGGGCGAACAGCAGGAGACCCCTCTCAAGCTGGCGGGGAAATCGGATCCCCTGGATGATCCCTTCGCTTACTTCGCAGCGGTGGTACGCGGCGATATCCAGATCGGTCAGAATGACTTGTCTTCATTCGCGAATAATATGACTGTCATGCGGATACTCGATGCGGCCAAGCGATCGGCGGCTACCGGTAAAACGGTGAAGCTGGCGACCGCCCGATGTGCTGGACAGAATGGGCGAGGGACGGCCAATCAATAGTCGTCCACGCGATAACGACAAGAGGTTAAATCGGAAAGAGCAGATCGCAATTTGCGCCGGATCGGCCCGGCCCATTGGATGAATCATCGTTGGCGATGACGCCGACCTCTTTGGCGGCGGCTTTGAGCCGGGCAGCGTACTCCTGCCGATCATAGTGAGCCGTGCCATTGCGATTGGTTGTACTGACCCGGTCGGCTTTCTTCTTCGCCTTTGCATTCGTGATCACATATCCGATCTTTTCGCCGGGGTGTACCTTAACTCCATCGTCGATCAGTTCGCGGGCGGCGAGTGCGGCTCGCGTTTCGACTTCGTATTCTTTGATCTCGCGGCTCAAGACCTGCTCGATGATCAGCAGGCGAGGGTCGACCTGCCCGCTTTCCAGTTGGGCGAGGCGAGCCTCGTAGATTGGGCGCGCTTCCTGCCGGCGCTGATGAAGCTCTTCGATGTCGCGCGCCTGAGACATCACGGCGAGCATCTCTTCCTGCGCCTCTCTGATGAACTGCGGCGTATCGTGTCGCCGGCAAGCCAGGCCGCGAATTTTCATGCTGCCATCGGTGAATACCCCGTAAAATCTCGCCGCCACCGGACGTGTTGATTTGACCTTCGACGGGGCGAAGACCAGCCAGCGATAAACGCCTTCGATGCTCATCTCGATTCCGGTTGCGCCGGTGATCGTTTCGCAGAGCCTCGGCAATTCTTCTTCGGTCAGGCCTTCCTTCATTATCCAAAGGCTGTCGGTCAGCGCGTGCAGCATCTCGAAGCCGGCATCTTCGGCTATCTCTTTCGCTCGCAGCAGCGTCTCCCGCCCCCAGGCCGTCACGGCCTCGTGCGCTTCGATGCGCCCCATCCGCGCGTTTTTATAACCCATATACCCGAAGCAGGTGACCAGCATCCATTTGATCGCCGCGCGCCGGGCGTCGTAAATCGCCCGCGTCCGCTCATCCACGCTCTTCATCAACTGTTTGTAAACCCGACGCCGCTCGACCAGCGGCTCGAGCGTGAGCGGGATCAATCCGCGGCGCTTCTCGCAAATGTTGTAGCCGGCTTCGGGCACGGCGCTGTTCCGGCAGCACGAACAGAGCACGGTTTCGGGCGAAATGTTGCGCGTGACCATCAATGATGGATACATCGAGGCGAAATCTATCTCGGCTATGTTTTCGTATTCGCCGATCCTCGGTTGAAACGTCAACCCGCCTTTGTCCACGGTCAGCAGCTGCAAAGCGGTCTTCGCTTTCTCGGGCTCATTCTTGCGCCAGGGGACCAGGATGCCGTCGTTGATGGCGCGATCCATTTGCAGCGACGTCATGGCGGTTCCCGGCGACCGGCGCGCCGTTCTCTGCACGGGCAGCCGCGAGAGCCTGGCCAGCTCCAGCAGCCCCTCCAACCCGGTTTCGCCGTGCGCGAATGAGCTCTCGCGATCGATGTGCCAGCGCCCGCGGAGCGGATAACTCGGCGGTTTGTAGACGATGTTGCCGTAGCTGAAATAGGTGCGGCCTTCCGTCTCGATCTTGCGCTCGGTGACGACGCGATCGCGATCGAGCAGCAATTGCAGCTTTTCGCTTTGGGCGACCTGCAGCAATGCGGGAAGCAGCACCGAGTCGCCGCGCTCGCTCAGGATCAGGTCGGGGTCGTATCGCTCGATCATCCCGTTGAAGGCGGCGATCGCTTGCGCGCCGAGGGCAGGGTGGAGAACCGTCTCATCGCTCTCCGTCGCAATGAGGATGCGGCTCGCCCTGGTCAACGGGCGCATCCGCTCGCCGCGCATTCGCATCACGCGCAGCGGCGGCAGCGGGTGATCGATCTTCCACGCCGAGTCGGTTGCGGCGATTTCGATTACGGCGCCGCGCTCGTCGACGCGGGCTTCGAGGCGGCAGAGGGGAAAAAGTTTGGTCAGATAGAGGTAATGTTGCGGCGTCGGAATATCGAGGTTGTAGAAGCTGATCTCGCGATCCAGATTCGCCGCGATGTCGCGCAGCTTCGACAGGTGCGACGAATCGGAGATGTTGAGCTGAATCACCTCGATCTCTTCGCCGCTCCAGAACTCGCGCTTGCGGGCCCAGCACAGTCCGGCGATCAGGTCGCGTTTGCACATATCCGCCGCGAGCTGTTTCAGTCTTCCTCGGTCGCCGTAAGCGTAAACCGGCGGATAGAATTCATCGGTCAACCGGTGCAACCGCCCATCGTCGTCATAAACCCACAGAGTCACCCAGGGGCCGAGCTCGTCGATATCGAAGAGCCATCCCTCGATTCGATTGCCGGCGGTGGGCGATCCTTTGAGAAGCTTATTGGGTACGGGAAAGGGATGATGCGGCTCACTTCTTCGCATTCCGCAACTCACTTTCCAATTCGTCCACGCGGGTTCGCAAATGCTTCTCTTCTCTGAGCATTTCGATCAGCATGGAGATGAAGACCGATTCCATCGGTTCGGGATTGGCCGCCTGCACGGCCGCCTGCACGTGCAGGCGCGCGCGTTCAAACAGCTCATCGAAAAGCTCCTGATCCCGCTTGCGCAGCGAGCGCCTGAACTGTCCCAAACGTTTTTGCTGTTCGGCCAACACCATACTGAATGGCAGGACCGTTCTTCCCATTAGCCACCTCCCGATCTCGAGATGTAAGGACAACTCGGGTTACGGGGCATATATACGGGGCATAAATTGCTAAAGAGTCGCTGTCAACGGTTGGGGCTATGACGAACGACGCTCTTCACTATGCGATCAACGAACGACCGCTACTATTTTCGAGCGTAAATGTGCGCTCTCCCTCCAGCCGGATCACCACGTTCGAGGCGCGGATGAGATCGGTCAGAAAGTGAGCGCGTTGAGGCTGGTCCGGCGTCTCGCTCTGCGCGAGCAGCAATGCCAGCCCTTCCCGCGATAACTCGCGCAAACGCCACAGCGAACGGTAAAACATGCGAGCCGCGTCGGTATGCGTGACATCTTCGTCGAGGAAGGTCGTGCAGATGCCGGAGACGATGACGACGGAGTAGGTGTCCTCCAGGGTGTCGGGGAGTTCGAGGCGATGAATCAGTTCATCGAGCTGGTAGGCCGTAAACGCGCGGGTGACCAGGATGCGTCCCAGAACCTCTTCCGGGTTTTTCTGTTGTGATCTGGCGCACCTGGCGACGATGTAGGGGTCGAACCGGTTGTCGCCGCAAAGGTAGAGAGACGGTTTGTGTTCGCAAGCCAGCTGCGCGGCCAGGTGTACGCCCAACGCCGAGGCATGGCCGCCGTACACGGTGACCATGCGCGATGGAAGAATCGAAGCGCGCACCGCACGCGGCGCAGAGCTGATCGGTAGAGTTCGCATGACAAAACCTCCAACGTAATCGAACTACTCGTGCCTGCGAACCACTTGAACTTCATACCCCGCACGCGACGTCTTAGGAATCGCCCGTGATTTTTTGCTTGGAAAGTCTGTTTGCCTGATGAGGTGGAAACCGCAAACCGACGGTCAGGGGACATTATCGAAGTTCGCCGAAAATTACAAGCTGAGAGAGGGCGGCCCGCCCTGTTCTTCACGGTTCGGTAAGGATGAAAAGCCGCAATGAACCGCTCTAAACCTCCGGCTTCAATGACAATTGCATGGAACGCGCCGATGGCTATATCGAGAATGTAATTTTAAAGGTAATTTTAAAATGAAGGTTGTGTAAAAAGAAAGACAAATAGCATAAACAGCCCGGAGTTCAGAGCGGGGGACGCGCAATGTCCGGCTTTTGATTCGCCGGTATCGTTTGCAGCCTGCTTTGGTAGTCTATTCCGCCATAGGCGCGGGCCCGATTGCGGGAATCAGCAGCGTTCAGTTTGACCCGGTTTTGTTACTCGGGTCATCGGCCGGATTCACCCAGATGGTCTTGAATGGACCGATGCCGTGAAGTTGGATTATGGTCTCCCCTTCGGCCCACACGAAGTGTCGCATCTCTCTCGGCATCATCAAGTATGAGCCGGCAGGCAGAGATGTGGCCCCCGCGCGATCGAACTTCTCTCCCATTCCGGCGTGGAGAGTTCCCGTCATTACGGTGAGGTGCTCGTCTATCGGATGCCAGTGCGGTGGCACTTGCAGGCCATCCCTGAGTTTCAGCCGGATGACGAATGGCGCGCCCTCTTTTGCAGGATCTCCCGATAAGACTGCAATCTCCAGCCCCGGCGAGCGCGGCTTCCATTCAACCTTATCCGGTGTGACCTTTTTGCCGTGCGCTTGAGCTTTATCGGCAGGCGATGCCGAGGTCTGTTGTCTCTGAGCTATGGTAGATGGCGAATAGACCAATTGACTGAGAACAAATAGAAACATGAACGCTAGATACTTTTTCATATCTTAATCCTTTAGCTATATTCTATTAGATATATTCTATGCGTCGCGACTTCGGCCGAATGCTACCGAATGCTTAGAGAATTCCGGCCTCTTCATTTCCTCTTATTTATTGCTCAGGTACCCTATCCCATAATTGGCTCAGGGGTAAGAGCCAATAGGCTGATTTTGTATAAGACCACTTTATAGAAAAGTATGATGAATTAGATGAGGGAATTCCGGCTGACTCATGCAGACGCGCGTCTATTCTGGCGCTCAAGCCTGATGACACCTAGTTCTGTCGAACTACGAACCGATACGCGAACACAATCCCCCGGGGCTCGATCAGGCGAATGTGGAGCCAGGTCAATTCAGTGGGAGAGTTTGCGAGACTACGTCTATAAGCTCATCCACGAATTTCGGCCCTTTCGCCTCTATCAAGTCAAGTGTCCACAGAACCGCAGCAGCAATCCGCGGCCACTCACTCTCGATGAAAAAACTAATTAGCGGCAGATGAGCAAATGATGGAGTGGATAGTGCAATCTGGGTGGATAAGTATTTATGAAATTAGTTGGCGGTAATTGCATTGTTACTCGGTTACTCGACATATCGCGCATGATCGAGACAATTACATTGTGTTATTAACGAGTATTGATAATACAGCCATTTTTCCATTTTATTGATGTTAGTTACCTGGTGTCTAACTGTTACATTTAACGGTAAGTTGATTGATCAATGAAGTTCATAAGGATAGGCTTTCCCCACGCTATCAAAGCAATAGCTTTTCTCAATATAGCCTTATAATTAAAACTTTCTGGGATTCTAGAACAGCCGAAATTGGTTACTAGGCTCATTCCTGCATGAGATCACTAAATTCCAATTATTGGGGGATGAGGCATTCAAGTGGCTAAAACTAACTAGAGACAAAGTGCAAATTACAGCAAATTTCAGATGAGTGAGCATATCTTGGGTAGCGGAGGCTTTGGAGTGCGGTTGCTTACCAAAGCGGTTGCAAGCAAGCAACCGCACTCCAAGGTGCTCTGCAATCCTCAACCCCGCATACTCATCTGAAATCCGCAGTAAAAGAGTATTTTAAAGGAAATGTTAGTTTAATTCGGCGTTGGCTTTGTTTAATTCTACTTGCTGGTAAAATCGAAATACTTGGGTTATTCGAGTAATAGGTTACAGCGTGGCTGTTTCATAATCGGAAGCAGAATCCCGCAATCCATCGACTTCACGCCTACCTTGGTAGTGCGCATTAATAAAGAATGAGGAAATATGAGTTCACATCCTTTTCCGAAGGGGAATGTTATTGTTTTGGTGCTCTGCCTGCTGGCGGTGACGCTGAATTTGAGCGCGCAGTCAACGAGCGGTTCAATGAGCGGTACAATTTTGGATAACAGTGGTGCGGCGATCGCGAATGCGAGGGTCGTCGTGACTGATCAGAGCAAAAAAGTTTCATTTTCCGCCGTCACTGATGGCGAAGGTCGATTCGCGTTCACGCTATTACAGCCTGGGCGGTACAACGTTACGGTGGAAAGCGCCGGTTTCCGAAAACTTGAATTGAAAGACGTCGTGCTCAATGCGAACGACAAGCTTTCGGTGGGCGAGTTGAAAATGGATATCGGAACCCTCGAACAAGTGATAGAGGTGGTATCCGAGGGCCAGCTGCTTAAAACGGAGAGCGGTGAACGTTCGGACGCGCTCGTCGGCGAGCAACTGCAAAACGTCGCGGTCAACAGCCGGACCTATCTGGCGCTGGCTGCGGTGACGCCGGGCGTCGTCGTCACCGGGAACAATTTTCAGACCGCGGGCCACGCCGGGCTCGGCGATATTTCAGCTAACGGCGCGCGCCCCAATCAGAACCAGCTGACGCTCAATGGCGTCGGGAACGTCGATACGGGAAATAATGGCGATCAATTGGCGACCATCAGCCTGGATTCCGTGCAGGAATATAAGATTCTCACGAGCAACTACCAGGCCGAGTATGGACGTTCGGCGGGCGCGCAGATCAACGTCGTGACCAAGAGCGGCACCAGAGAGTTTCATGGCAGCGGCTACCTCTTCCACCGTCACGAAGGGCTCAATGCCAACAATTGGAAGAACAACCGTGATAGTCTGGGTCGCAACCTCTACCGGTTCAATAATACCGGGTATACGATTGGCGGGCCGATCAAACTTCCGAAGAAGGTCTTCGGGCCGCTCGCCAGGTTGGGAGAGGACAAGCTTTTCTTTTTCTGGAGCCAGGAATACCAGCGCCAGTTGCAGCCGCAAGGCAGACGTGACGTAACCGTTCCGACGGCGCTCGAGCGCATGGGCGATTTTTCGAATAGCGTCGACCTGAATGGTAACAAGGTCTTTATCAAGGACCCGCTGCTGCCGGGCCTCTGTAATGCTACCGATCAGACCGCTTGTTTCAGTGATGGAGGCGTGCCCAACAAAATTCCGCAGAGCCGTCTCTATACTCCGGGCCTCGCTATTCTCAACATGTTCCCAATGCCGAACAATCTGAGTTCGAGTACCCAGGGCTTCAACTTCACCACTCAGATTCCGAACTCCTATCCGAGGCGCGAAGACCTGCTGCGCATCGATGCCAATTTGAGCGACAGGTGGAAGGTCTTTGGCCACATTTTGAATAATTTCGATTCCGTGACGAGTGATTACGGTTCGTTCGTTCTCGGATCGAACACGCCGTTCGGCACCCCGATCACCGACATCCGGCCCGGCCGCAGCTATGCGGTAGGTGTGACCACGATCATCAATCCGACGATGACCAACGAATTCACGTGGGGGTACGGCCACAACCAGATCAACATCGACCCGGTCAATGACGGCCTGACCAGGAGCGCAAACGGACTGAGCGGCCTTCCGGTCCTATTTCCGGGCGCCATCCAGAATGATTTCATCCCGCAATTCCAATTCAACGGCACACGGATCAACAATGAGCCGAACTTCGGGACCAACAACGCTCCTTTCTTCAACTACAACACGACCATCGACTTCGTCGACAACGTCAGCAAGGTCTGGAAACAGCACGTTTTCAAGGCCGGCTTCTACATCCAGCGCAGCCGCAAGGACCAGACCTCTTTTGCGAATGCCAATGGACAGATCAATTTCGGCGACAATACCGGCAACCGATTCGATACCGGGTATGGTTTCGCCAATGCCGCGGTTGGAGTCTTCTCTTCCTTTAATCAGGCATCGCAGTACGCCACCGGCAGGTATCGTTATACCAACCTCGAGTTCTACCTGCAGGACACCTGGAAGGCAACGCGCAGGGTGACGCTCGATTACGGTATGCGCCTCTACTGGATTCAACCGCAGTTCGATTCAGCTCTCCAGACCGCGACATTTTTACCGGAGCAGTATGATCCGAGCAGAGCCGTCCGCCTCTATCGCCCCGCGTTCAATGGGGCTGCCATCGATCCCGTTACCGGGGAGATGCGCTTGGCATCCGACATCGGCAAGATCGTGCCCAACTCGGGGGACCTCTTCAATGGCATCGCGCAGGCGGGCACGGATGTGAGCAAGTACCTGATGGAGAACCGGGGTATCCAATATGGGCCTCGTTTCGGCATCGCATTCGACGTCACCGGCAAACAGAACATCGTGGTGCGAGCCGGAGCGGGAATCTACTACGACCGGTTCCAGGGGAATGAAACATTCGATATGTTGACTAACCCGCCCACTACGTTGGCTCCGACACTGGTCAATGATTTCATCACGAACATCAACCCGATCGCAGACGTCAATTCGGGCAGTGTGCTCTTCGCTCCGTTCGGATTACATGCTTTCAGTTTCGAGGGGAAACTGCCGACCGTCTACAACTACAGCTTCAGCGTGCAAACCAAGTTGCCGTACGAGATGCTGCTGGATGTGGCCTATGTCGGTTCGCTCTCGCGCCATCTGCTCCAGCGCTTGAATATCAATGCCATTCCTTACGGAGCGACTTTCTTGGCGCAGAATCAGGATCCGACGAAGGGCGGTGGTACACTCGGCTCGAGCGCTTTCGACGTCAACTTCCTCCGCCCATATCAGGGCTACGGAGATATCACGCTTCATCAGATGGGCGGCACATCAAACTACAATTCGCTTCAGGTGGGACTCAACCGCCGTTTCGCCAGGGGATTGTTCTTCGGGACGGCTTACACGTGGAGCAAAGCGCTGACCACGGTGAGCGGCGACGGCGATTTCATCCGGATCGATGGCAACACGCGTCTGGCCAATTATGGTCCGGCCGGCTTCGATCGGCGCCACAATTTCACGTTAAATTACATCTATGAGGTGCCGGGCGTCAGCAGGTATTTGGGTCGCGCCGATAATTCGGTGACGCGGGCGATCTTCAACGGCTGGCAGATCTCCGGCATCACGAGGTTCCAGAGCGGCGGTCCCTATGCTGTAGGGTTCAACGTTCCCAACATTAACAACCAGAACATCACCGGTTCGTATACCGAAGGTGCCCGTGTGAATCTGTCTGGCGACCCGATGCAGGGAACATCGGATGATCCCTATAATCGTCTGAATCCGGCCGCGTTCTCTGTTCCGGAAGTGGGCAGCATCGGGCTCGGCGCCCCGGTGAACTATCTGACGGGTCCGGGAGTCAACAGCTGGGATATGTCGTTACAGAAGTCTTTCTCCTTCAAGGAGAAGCTGCGACTTCAGTTACGCGCAGATGCCTTCAATGTTTTCAACCATACCCAATTCGATGGGATTAACAGCAATATCACCTTCACCAATCTGACCGATCGAACGCCCACCAACCTCCCGTTCAATGCGGACGGCTCGTTGAGGGACAGGAACGGTTTCGGTACGGTGGCGAACGCGCGCGACCCGCGCATTATGCAGTTGGTTCTCAGGTTGCAGTTCTAAACCAGAGCAGACATCCTGGGAGAGTGAGTTCACCACGGATTTTCACGATGCGATGGATCGACACGGATTATCCGCGACTTTCCTTCGCATTCGTGACTGTCCGTTGTGAATATTTGCTGAGCGAGTCAAAGCAGTCGTCTGAATCCACATCATTGCAAAGCTTCCAGCCCTACACGTGCAAAGAATGCATCGTGGTTACAGCTGGATCTGCTCTTGCATCTCTCCCCTTTCCTAGCCGTCGGGTTTCTTTGGCTTAAAGCTTTTCCTCGAGGACGGAGTCGCAAGAGAGCGACACAAGGTTGAGTTGCGATATATCACCTGCAGCGCGAAATATCGCCATCCCCGCCATTTGCAGCGGCCCCCTTGAAGAATCTGGTGAGAAGCTGCGTAGTTTGATGTAATATCAGCGTGCATTTACATCTACCAGCCCTCAGTCCTGCGCAAACAATGAGCCTGCCGTCAAATTACGTCTGGTCGAAACAGCGAAATTTTCTGGCTTTTTAACAAGCAAAATCGATAGAAGGACGTTGGAACCCCCATGAAGCAGGTCGTTATTTCTATTTTCATCATCTTTTATTCAGTTTTTTGTTCAGTCAATTCAGCCTTCGCCCAGCAATCCATAACTGCCACACTGAGCGGGCGCGTCACTGATCCCATCGGTGCCGTAATTATCGGCGCAAAAATCATCGCAACGCAGAAAGCAACTGGCGCAAAGCGCGAGACCGTGACGAATAGCGAAGGATTGTATGCGCTGACGAATTTAAGTCCGGGAGAATATGAGGTCAGGATCGAGGCGCACAACTTTCCGCAGGCGCTCGTCCGGAGGATCCAACTGAATGTCGGACAAACGGGCGGCCTTTGATGGGGCGCTGCAGGTTAGCGGGCCGACCGAAACCGTGACGCTGGATGACCGATTCAATTATCCGCTGGTCAATACGAGCACAGCGATTATTGACGGAGTTGTTCGTGACTACGAAGTGGAGCGCCTCCCACTCAACGGACGTAACTATCTCGAACTTGCGTTGCTCATTCCCGGCAACACACCGGCGCCTAACTTCGATCCGACTAAGACAAGCAGTGTTATTATCTCTTCCGCCGGGCAGCTCGGACGCGGCGGCAACATCACGATCGACGGCACTGACAACAACGATGACGCGGTCGGGGGGCCGCTGGTCAACATTTCACAAGATGCAGTGCAGGAATTTCAGATTGCGCCGAATCGTTTTTCGGCAGAACTGGGACGTTCGGCCTCCTCGGTTATCAATGTCGTCACGAAGTCAGGGGCGAACGATCTGCATGGGTCCATTTCGTTCTTCGAGCGCGACCGGCGGTTGCAGGGACTGCCGGCGACTTTTGACCGTAGCGGCAACGGGAAACCGCCATTTGATCGGCAGCAGTACGCGGCGACGCTCGGCGGCCCGATTAAAAAGGAGCGCGTATGGTGGTTCGGCGCGTTCGAGTACCGCGATCAGGATGGGGCGTTACTTGTCGGAGAGCGTGACGTTGTGGCGCGCCAGATCCGCCGCAGCTTCGCGCCCGCGCCTCTCGACGATCTGCTCGGACTGGCGCGCGGCGACTGGAAAGCGTCAGACCGCGACAATCTCAGTTTTCGGTATGCCATCGAACGACTGCAGGACGTCGGAGCGACGAAGCTGGATCGCGCCATCGGATCGGCTTCGCAACGACAGTATCTGCGTAACAATCACCAGGCGTTTCTGACCAATTGGACGCGCATCTTGTCGCCCACCGCAATCAACAGTTTCAGTTTCAGCGTCAACAACTTCGGCAATACGACGAACCCGCTGACTACTGGCCCTCAACTGACGTTTCCCTCAATGCTCGACGGCATTTCGTTTCGCATACCGCAGGCGACGAAGGTCAACCGGCTGCAGTTTTCAAATGTGCTGTCGCTCGTTCGCGGAGCGCACACGTGAAAATTGGGCGGTGACGCGCAGCGCGTCGATTCCTTATTCGACCTCGGTGTGTTTAAGCAGGGCCGAATCGAATTTGTACAGGACTTCGCGCAAGCAGATTTCAATGGGGACGGCAGAATAGATGATAATGATTTGCTCTTCGCCGTGACGCTGCGCAGTGTCAGCCCGGATCGGAATTTGTTCCTTCCCGACGACGATAACCATCATTTCGCATTATTCGCGCAGGATGATTGGCGCGCCTCGAGAAATCTGACGTTGAACTTGGGGCTGCGGTACGAAATCGATACGAACGTCAATAACAATTCCTGGTATGCGAACCGTAATCCGCTGGTGGAGTCGTTCTATAGCGGCGAACGTAAACGCGACGCCAACAATTTTGCGCCGCGCATCGGATTTAACTGGGCGACGAATGACGGCAGAACGAGTATCCACGGGGGTTATGGGATATATTACGACCGCATCACGCTCGAAATCATGTCGCTCGAACGCGGGCTGGACGGGCGCGCTCTGGCGATCGAAGTACGCGCCGGAAACGCATTGACAGATCCAGATGGCGCGCCGATCTTCATGGATCCGGCGACAGGCAGATTCCGGCCAGGCGCGCCGACTTTCAGCAATCCCTTCACGGGCTTTATCCTGCCAGGCGCTGGAGCGAGTGGCATCAATATCATCGATAACAATCTGCAGAACCCGATGGTTCAGCAGTTCAACTTCGGCATTCAACGCGAACTGGCGCGGGATTTCGTGGTGCGCGCGGATTTTCTGCACAACTTCGGCACGCACTTCATCATCGGGCGCACGATCGGCGTGGTGGACAACCCTGTCGTGGGCGGGCCGGATCGCGTGGTCAATCTGGAATCGAGCGTCAAGACGAAATATGACGGGCTGCTGATGAGTCTGGAAAAGCGATTTTCGAACCGCTTACAGTTGCGCGCTTCCTACACGCTATCAAAAGTCTTCAATTATGCGAACGACGATCAGATTCCATTTTCCAACGGGCCGGTGGATCCGAGCGACCTGCAGCTGGAATACGGACCGGCGCCGAATGATCGCCGCCACTATTTCACATTTTCAGGCGCGGTCGAATTGCCATACGGCTTTCAGTTGGCGCCGATTGTGACCCTGGCTTCCGGCGTGCCGATGGATATTCTGTTGCCGGATGCGAGTTCGCGCATTCCCATCTTGCAACGCAACGCCGGAGGCCGTCCGTTCAAAACGGGAGCGGAGCTCAATCATTTTTTGACACAGCTAAATGCGGACGGCGGCACGGAGGGGCAGCCATTGCCGCTGGTGAGCGACGACGCCCGCTTCAATGACAATTTCAGTTCATTCGATCTGCGGATGTCGAAAGTGTTTCGGTTAAGCGAAAAGGCGCGTCTGAAACCGATCGTCGAGGTCTTCAATCTGTTCAACGTGACTAACATCCTGGGCGTGTCGAACGTCAACTATTCAGGCTTCTCCAACGTGCTGACGCGTGACAGTGATGATTCAAGCGATCCGAACTTCTTACGGTCGTCTGGCTTCGGCCGCCCGATCACGACCGCGGGCGGCGTATTCGGTTCAGGCGGTCCGCGGGCGTTCCAACTAGCCGTGAGATTCAGTTTTTAGTGTTACGGCGAGATACGGTGTTCGGAGTTCCGCCTTCAGGCGGTAAGAAAGAGCAAGCCAAAGAAAAAGACCGCGTAAACGCGGAACTCCAAATGTATGTTGGGAGTTCCGCCTTCAGGCGGTCAGGTAACGTGCGAAAAGAAAGGCCGGGTAAACGCGGAACTTCATACGCGATCTGTTAGGTACACAGAATACTCAATTGGGTTTCCGGTTATTGAGTTGTTGGCGGAGCGGCGCCTGCGCCAGAAATATTGACAGCCCTAAACCGGCTCCCAGAAACAACCCGTAGATAACTCCCCACAGCAGCATCCCGGTCTCTCCGCGGATCGACCTGTCAATAAGCTCGCCGAGGAAATAGCCCGCGGAATTTGCGATAAACAGTACGGCGAACTGCTTGAAGAAGGTTTTCATGACGCCGAATGCCAGTACGATGACGAGCGCCATCAGAAGGGAGCCGATAATGGAACCTGCCCATGCTCCGGCGTCTCCTCGGAGAGTGAAATAGGAAACCACCCATCCGGCCGCATAAAGGAGAAAAGCTATTCCGTATAGAAGCTGGAACCGTCGCCATCGGTCCGGGCCGATCACCAGAGAGCTCAGAAAGGTGCCTCCGAGAAAAATGAAAAGGATGGTCCATACGAAATAAGCGCCGATCAAGCCCAGGTTCCGGTACATCCACCGCTCGGCAAAGGCCACTGTGGCAAAGACGCACAGGCTGGCGAGACAGAAGCCTAAACTGCCGATCAGGAGGGACCGGCTTAACGTTGGGATTGAATTGTCACCCTGGCGCATCCTCGCCATCACTCGATCAGCGGTCAGACCGAATATCTCCATGAAAAATAACCTCCATGCGAAAGAAGCAGTGAAGAAGAGGGAAGAAGAGTATGTTATTGCCTTTATCGGAACTCACTGATGAGAATGATATTGTTGATGGTCACGCCGCGATCGAAAGCCAGGTTTTTACCGTCGGGTGACCAGGCTATGCGAAAAATCTGATCTTCCTTGAAACTTGTTATCTGCCTCGGCCGGCCGCCATCAATCGGCTGGAGCCATATATTGGAGACTCCCGCATCGGTTACGACGTAAGTCAGCGCGCGCCCGTCCGGTGTCCAGCGCAGTAATTCATAAGTGGGCAGCGGCGTATCGCAAAATTTCATTTTCGGATCCCCTCCTTCGAAAGGAAGAACCGCCAGGACTAAACGCTTTGTCTCCTCATCGAGCATTTGGCAGGCGATTGACTTTCCATCAGGAGAGACCTCGGGACTGTTCGATGTGTAGTGAGTCAGTTGCAGCGGCTCGCCTCCTTCAATCGACACCCTCCATAATGTCCGTTTGCCTGACTCGTCATACGACGAATAGACTACCCATCGTCCATCAGGCGAGAGGCTGGGTAGATGATCGCCCTTACCTTGCGTCAGTTGCCTTGGGTTTCGGCCGTCCGCGTCCATTCGCCAGAGGTAGGATGTACCTGAGCCTCTTGAGACGAAGACGATATGGCGACCATCGTTCGAGACTACCGGGAGAACATCGCGGCTGGCATTGAAGGTCAATTGCGTCTGGTTACCGCCATCGGCATCCATGATCCAGATGTCTGCATTTCCGCTCGCATGTGAGCCATAGACCAAACGGCCGTCGGAGGTCCAGCAAAAGCCGAAATTTTCACTGTAATTGTCTTCATATCCCTTTCTGATCAGTCGTGCGCGGTTGGCGGCTCCGTTCGGCGCGACCCAGAGACGCGAAATCCGTTCCGATCGCATGG
The DNA here is from genome assembly GCA_963796275.1 of uncultured Acidobacteriota bacterium. Classification (GTDB taxonomy): domain Bacteria; phylum Acidobacteriota; class Blastocatellia; order RBC074; family RBC074; genus JAKEHZ01. The sequence goes on from CAWCKY010000006.1 coordinate 2,179,965, forward strand.
TGGCCATTATATCGGCTTGAGCCGCGATACTTGCCTTACCATAGCTGCCCAGGTCATCAGTTACTTTAATTACCTCGCCGCTCGGATAAGAAAGGTACCAGAGCTGATTGGCATACACCGGCCATTCCTGGTACCAGGCGCTAATCACCACCCCGCTCCCGTCCTTAAGCCAGTCTGCTGATTCGATCCAATTCCATGTTTGAGACCCCAATCTGGTCTCGTTTCCATCCGCCGCATTTACAGTGACGACATACATATTGGATTCGCCGGGGCTTCTCCTTCCGGCGACTGTGGCAATCGTCTTTCCATCCGGTGACCAGGCCAGCCCTTTATATGAGAATAGCTCAGGCTTCTTGCGGACGGCCAATTGTTGCTCTCCGCTTCCATCAACATTCGCGCTTATCAGGATAGACTCTTTCTGTTCATCGGTCGTCCGTATGAATGCGAAGCGTTTGCCGTCGGGCGAGAAGGTGATCGCGCCGTCTACCGAGGCCAGTATCTTTCTGGGATTGCCGCCGAGAACCGGAGCTTGATAAAGAGTGCCGTTATACTGATCTTTTTCCTGAACGACATAGTGGATAAAGGTGCCGTCCGGCGAGAAAGTCACTCCACGGTAGGTTACTGCGGCTGGCGGGACCACTTCCACCTCAGAGGTCGAATTCACATGTCGTACTCGGATGCTCTGCCGCCCTGCATCATCGAGAACATAGGCCACATAGTTACCTTTGGGTGAAAGCCCCGGCAGTTGCGCATTCCCGGAAGTGGTCAACTTTCTGACCTGCGGAACCTTCTTGAACGGCGCGTCCGATTTGCCAATGAGCGGATTTCTTCGATTGAGATAATACAGACCGACGGCGACTACAGCCAATAGAACGACTGCTGCGATCCCCATCTTTTTCCAGTTGTATCCTACATCGGGTCGTTGTTTTATGATCTCGTCCGGAGCTTGGGGGCGCGGAGCAATGCTGATCAATTCCTGCTGCCCGATCACGATTGCTTCCTTCCCATTTACCTCCCCATTGGTCTGCCCATTCATATGCGAACCTTCGTCGCCGTTATTATCATGCGCTTCAAGATCGCCAACCGCTCCAATGTGATGATGGGGAACTCCTCCACCCAATTCTCCATTCACCATTCTGATCTCCCCAATAAAGCGATAGCCGCGCCTGGGGATGGTCTCGATATATTGCTGGTTGGCCGCACTCTCGCCTAAAGCCTTCCGGAGCTGGAAGATGGCCTGTGTCAAATTGCCCTCCTCGACGAAGCAATCGGGCCAGAGGCGATTCATTAAATCGTTCTTTTCCAGGACACGGCCGGAGTTTTCGACCAACACATAGAGAGCCTCAAAGACTTTTGGAGGTAATGCGACGGGCGCGCCGTCGCGGAGCAGGAGACGATTGGTGACATCGACCTGGAATGGACCAAATTGGTAGAAATAATGAGCCTGCCTGGGAACTGACATCAGGAAACCTCTCTCAAGTAAACCGTAAAGAGATTAATAACAACTCCTTGAGGACATCAATCAAGGGTTCAATTTAGAATTTTAACCGAAATCAAACTATTTGATGAGTCATATTGATCGCTCCATCAGCGCACGGAACCAAATAAAATCTATGTGAGCGCAGGCATCTTGCCTGCCGGCAGTTCCCCCGCGAGCGGTGGAGCGCTTCACGCTAGCTGTTTGGTGGAGCGCTTCATAGAAGCTGCATGTAGGCAAGATGCCTGCGCTCACATAGATTTTACCGGAACCGCACGCGGAAGTATGTCAGGTTGCTCCAATCCCGTACGCTTGAATGTGCGGCCTGCGAATTACGCCCCGCCCATATGAAGAATGAGAATTTTGTATTCACCTCGTTTAACGAGTAACTAATTGTTTTGGAGATATTTAATGAGCGCGCTCAATGGACTGTTGACTTGCGCCGGAATTTGGCGCGGCACAAATAGGCTAAAAGATCCACACACCAACTCACCTGAGGATTCTTTCTCAAGTGCCATTGTGACTCCTATTCTGGGCGGCCGGTTTGTTCGCATCGACTATACGTGGGTTTTTTACGGTGATCCGCAGGCCGGATCATTACTGCTGGGTTACGAAAGGAAGCGCGATGTGGTCACAGCATATTGGATCGATACCTGGCACCTGAATGATAGGATTATGGTATGTACGGGCGCTGCTCTCGATGGTGAGTTACGCGTGCTCGGATCGTATGCTCAGCCCTCGGGCCAAGATTGGGGATGGCGTATCGTTATTGCACCGCAGGAGGCGAAGAAGTTCAGCATAACGATGTTCAATGTAGAGCCCAATGGGAGCGAATCGTTTGCCGTCGAATCGCACTTTCGAAGAGTAGAATAAATAATTGATAATTGATAATTGATAGTTAGTATAGCTTGTTGCCACAGTACGTATGAACTATCAACTAAACTATCAACTATCAACTAATCCCACTGCTTCGATTTTCGCTGCAATCATGAATACCCCAATCGCGAATAGTTTCGACGGTCTCACTCGGTTGCGCGCAGTATGCGACGGTATCACCGGTGCAGATGATCGAGCTCGGCGGAATCGCGAGCTCTTCGGCGATTGCGCGCAGAGCCGCCAGAGCTTGGAGGTTTCCATATGGGCCGCCGAAGAAGAGCAGTGAACGGTGTGACGATTCAGGTTGTCGAGTCATGTTTGACGGATTGTTTGTTTGCCGGGATCAATACTTCCTCATGGAATTTATCGCAGCCCACGCAGAGATTCTGATATAGCCTGCCAGACGGCAGTTTGACGGTCGAAGCCTCGATGAATTTTTCCATCGTCCAGCCGTGAGAAATTCCCATCCGTTCGGGATGTCCCATCGATAAGGCTTCGTAGACCGGGTTGCCGACGTGACGCTCCAGTATGGCTTCCAGTTTTTCTTCGAGCAGGTTGCCGATCGGCGCTTTCGTCTTGATGCAGCACGGAAAGACATTGCCATTGGGCTCGACCGATACCTCCGAGCCTTGATACCGGTACTGCAAAAAGTTGAGCGCGCCGGACCAACGGTTGCAGAAGTTGTCGCGCAGCGTCGCCTTCGATAATTCATTCTGCCGGGCTCGCCCGCGCGGCCACAGCGGGCCGATCCATGCGTCTTCGGTCGCGCCGAAAAATGAGAAACAGGTTCTTCCCATCTCGGCCTGGCCCGCGCTTTCGGCTACCAGCGGCTTGAACACCATCCCGCGAGATTCAAAGATTCGCGTCAACCTGGCGACGAGCTTATCCTGCGCTTCTTTGGTCTCCAGTCCATCGTGGTGATGGTCGATCCCGGAGACCGATATCTGCCAGACGTGATGGGCCAGCAGTTCATCAACTATCTGTTCGGTGACGAGGTCGCCCGTCGTCTGGACGATGAGCTTCACCTCGTCACCGTATTTTTGATCGAGCAGGTCGAGGGCTGAATAGAGCACGCGCTCGCGCACAGGCTCCAGAAGAATCTCGCCGCCCGCCAGAATGACGCGCCCGATCTTTTCCCGCGGACGGCCCGTGTCGGGATCGCAGTCATTGAGGTCGAGATAGGTCATCCGGTCGGGAAAATTCTCGATGATGCGCGCGTGGTTCTCCACGCTCTCGCCTACAACGCGATCCCGCTCCGGGCCGTAATATGGCCGGAACCTGTCTTCGTAACAGTGATGACAGGTCCGGTGGCAGAGAAATGTCGCGACGTAATAGATCGATTCCATTCAAAACCTCACCTTCGCCACGAATTGGACGACACGCGGCGCGGTGGAGTTACTGACGTATCGTCCGAAGGTATCGTTACTGCGCGAACTCACCGGAAGAGTGAAGTTCGGATGGTTGAACAGATTGAAGAATTCCGCGCGGAACTCGATGGCGCCGGCTTCGCCGAACGGCGTGAATTTGAGATTTCTGAGCAAGGCGAAATCTGTGTTGAAAAAGTTGTCGGCGCGCAGCGTGTTGCGACCGACCGAACCTAACTGACCCGATGGAGGCGCCGCAAAGGCCGCCGGATTGAAGGCGAAGCCGGCGGGTACATTCTCTTTGGGATCGCTGATCTGGTTCAGGCGGCGATTGGATGTCCCGGTCAGCGGGTCGAGCGCGCCGACCGTGACCGAAAATGGCTGCCCCGATTGATAGGTCAGGATGCCGTTGATCTGCCAGTCGCTCACCAGGGCCCGGACAATCGCGGGCGCGCCGTTGAAGCGCCGGTCGCGTCCGAAGGGAAGCGCCCAGGTCGAGCTGAAGACGAGCTTGTGCGGGACGTCGAAGTTCGACAACCCTCGCTGCGCCGCCAGATTGTAGGAATCCTGCGCCAGGTCATCGGCGCCCGTCCCGATGCCGCTGACGTCATCGATCGACCTCGACCAGGTGTAAGCTGCAAGAAAAGAAGCGCCGTTGCTCAGCCGCCGTTCCAGCCTCGTCTGCATCGAATGATAAATCGCCTGCCCGTTGAACTGCTGGCTGATCACGTCGTTCGAGAACCGTGCGCCGGCGGGAAGGCTCGGATTGTTGAATGGACGCGAACCGACGGCCATTCCGAATTGCGTCGCCGCCGGGCTGTTCACCGCCACGATCTGATTGATGTTGACAGTGCGCGACGCATTCATCCCACGTCGCCCGACGTAGGCGACCTCGGCGAGCAGGTTCTTCCCCAGTTCATGCTGAACGTTGACGTTGTATTGAATCGCGTAAGGCGTCCGGTAATTTACGTCGATCGCGCCCGCGCCAGTGGCCGCGCCACTGCCGAGCAACGACAGGAAGGTTTGGGTTGGCGTACTGTCGAGCGGGAAGTCTAATGGTGTGCGGGCGCTGCCACTCTGGTTTCGGATGTTTGTAATGGCGAACGGAGCATTCGATCTCGCCGTGCGAAAACGATCTTGAAACGTCCCGTTGTCGTGATAGATGCCGGCGCCGCCGCGCACCGTCCATTTGCCGTCATCGGCCAACCGGTAAGCGAAACCGGCGCGCGGCGCGAAATTGTTCTTGTCGATATTATGCAAACGCGGCAGTTCGGGTGAGCCGACGACGAAGTTGCCGAGCCCGGGAAGCAGGTTCGACAGCAACCCATTAACTTCCGTGATCGGAGTGTCGATCTCGTAGCGCAAGCCCAAATTCAAGGTGAGGCGATCGTTCACGCGCCATTCATCCTGCGCATAACCGATGAACGCCATCGTGCGGAATCCGCGCGACGGATTGGATGAACTGATCGAGATCAGCGCAGGCAGGCCGAGCAGGAAATCAGCCAGTGCTGCTATCGCTGCATTGCCCGGGACGGCCGGGTTGATCTCGCCATTACGCGCGCCGCTAAAAGTGAGCGATCCACGCAAGTCTCGATACTGGCTTTGATTCGTGTGCGAGCGGCTCACCTCGCCCCCGAATTTGAAACCGTGCCTCCCGCGATTCCAGGAGAGATTGTCCATGAATTGATACATTGTGCGACCGGTGGTCGATGCGCCCAGATTGTCCGTCAGTGGTTGACCGCCCGTGCCGCCGAACCCGGGTACGCGGATGATGGGAAGTCCGCGTCCGAATTCATTCTGAACCACACCGTTCGGTAACCCGATGGTCGCGGGGTCGATAGTCGTCCCGCTCGGAATCGGGTTGCGCTGGCGATTGAGGCCGAAGCGCAATTCGTTAGTGAAATTCCCGCCGATAAGCCGCGTGTGCGCGACGGAGACCGATTGCCTGCGCTCGGGGTTCGGGAACGGGAACGCGGGCAGAGAAGACGATATGAAAAAGATGTCGAATGGGTAGAACTGACGCTGGTCGTCGTAAAGATAGCGCACTGAGACCTGATCGCGATCCGTGATACGGTGATCGGTCCGGATGGTGAATGCGTCTTCGTCCATCTTTTGAATCCCGTTTGCGATGTAATTGGCGCCGGCGATGCTGGCGTTCGGCAGCGGAATGAAACCATCCAGCACGGCGCGCGAGATGGGAGCGATGCGGCCAGCCAGATTCAGCGTGGCCGGCGCCGCAGGCTCACCATTGGGATCGGTGATGGAGTTGTAATTCAGCACACCGGATCGTTGCGCGGCGGTAGGCACGTTGCTGGCGAACGGCCCCGTGCCCTGGCGCAGCTTATTGGCTTCCCAGTTACCGAAAATGAAATGACCGTTGCGGCGAAGCGGGCCGCCGATACTGACGCCGAACTGATTCAGCTTCAAAACCGTGCGCGGCAGACCATTGGCGTTATTGAAGAAATCATTCGAGTCGAGCGCGTCGTTGCGAAAATACTCATATACCGTCCCGTGCCAGGCGTTTGTCCCCGACTTGGTTACCAGGTTGACGATTGAGCCGGAAAAGCGCCCGTATTCGGCATTGAACAGACTCGTCTGGATCTGAAATTCGCGTGTCGCTTCTATCAGCGGCGGAAAGGCTATCACTCCCTGTTCGGGGACGTTGATGTCCACTCCGTCCAGGAAAAATCCGTTCGCGCGTGATGGGGCGCCATTGACGTTGAATGCACCTCCGTTGCCGTCGGTTGGAGTGGCAAGTCCAAACTGATTGAATGCGGAAGAGCGGTAACCGCCGGAAGCCGTTACGCCGGGTGCCGTGAGCGCCAATTCCTGCAATTGGCGCCCATTGAGCGGGAGCGCATTGACTCGTTCGGAAGGAACCACGCTTGAGAGCGTCGATAAGGCGCTATCCGTGATGGGCGCTTCGATCGTGACTGCTTCATTGACCTGCCCGGCTGTGAGCGCGACATCGACTCTACGTTCGTCTCCGACACGTAGTATCAGGTCAGACTGCTCGCCCGTCTTGAATCCCGATGATTCCACTTTGAGCGAGTATTTTCCGGCGGAAAGCAATGCCACGCGATAATCACCATTACTGTCGGTCGCGACAGTGCGAGAGAGACTAGTTTCGCTGGACGTGACGATTATCCTCGCCCCCGAGATCGCAGCTCCAGCCTGATCCGAGACTTTCCCCAGCAGGGTTGCATGATATCCCTGCGCGTACGCGCCACCACTAATAATTTGCAAGGCTATAAAGGCTAAAGTAGTTATGAGTGTGAATATGAAATGTTTTTTCATGAGTAGACAGATAAGAAATGAGGATTAACCACGAAAACACAAAAAAGAGATACAACCATATATCTAAGTGTCTTTTGTCTACTTTACCAGTACGGGCATGTTCTGAGCCAGGTTTCAATAAAATGAGATTTCGTTTCAAGCTCGAATGGGCGCGGCATCGGTGTGGCGGGAACTCTTTTATCTCTTGGAGGCGGTATAATTGATGACCTACGCCAATCCGAGGGCGCGTAGCCAATATACGTATACGGCGTTCGGGACTTGCGATATCCGCGCGTGATCCAGTGCCGGACTGAAGCTGAATTTCTAGGCCGAGAAGTTGTATCCCTTACAATGTTCAAGAAAAATAAATCAAAAAAAATAAATGGATATCTTTTTACTTATCCGATCTTTGTTGATTTGTGAATGTTGTCAACTGAACCATCGGAAATAATCCTACGAAAGCGCCGTCGTTCTTGCGGCGCGGCGTCCAGATCGATAGACTGCGAAGACAAAATAACCAAAAAGTAACCGAATACTTGGAAGCAGAGACTTTCTGGAGAATCAATGAAAATCAAACGAAGCACACTTATCTTCATAGGATTGATCGCCTCAGGGCTGTTCATCGCCGTCTATAGTCAAACCCAGAACCCCGTGGAGTTTTCCACGCCGCCGGGAAGCGGCAAACGGATCGTATTAACCTCGAAGGGGTTGCCCAAACCATTCGCTTCAGAATCCGTTCGCAATGGTCCAAAAATTATTCCCCAACCATCGGGCGCGAGGTTGGAACTTCCGCCGGGCTTCGAACTTTCGGTATTCAGTGAAGGTGGGTACAACAATCCGCGCTGGATAAAAGAAGGACCGAACGGCGACCTTTTTCTGGCTGATGAGCGGGAAAAGACGATCTATCTTTTGCGCGATGCCAATAAGGACGGCAAGATCGACAATGAGACCGAACGATTCACTTTCGCCACGGGTCTGGATCGGCCCTTCGGCATGGCCGTACAGAAAATCGGGGCTCAAACGTGGTTCTACGTCGGAAATACCGGTTCTGTCGTTCGATTCAAATATACGCCGGGAGAGACAAAGGTCGAGGGAGAAGCCGAGAAACTGTTAGAGGTTCCCATCGGCGGACACTGGACGCGCGATATTCTATTCAGCCGAGACGGCAAAAAAATGTATGTTTCCGTCGGGTCAGAGTCGAACGTGAATGAAGGCGAAGATCCGCGCCGGGCAGCGATCAATGAATATAACCCGGATGGTTCGGGGCACCGTATCTTCGCGTCGGGCATTCGCAATCCGGTCGGGTTGGCCTGGAATCCCGCGAATGGTCAGCTCTGGACAGCCGTCAATGAACGCGATCTGCTCGGTGACGATCTCGTTCCCGAATACGCCACCTCGGTGAAAGACGGCGGTTTTTATGGATGGCCGGATTCGTACATGGGCCAGAACGCGGATCCGCGGGTTAAGAACCCGCGCAAGGAATTGGTGGCAAGAGCTCTCGTTCCTGATGTCCTCATCGAACCGCACTCGGCGGCGCTCGGCATCGTCTTTTACACGGGGAAAATGTTCCCCAAAGAATACCAGGGGGACGCCTTCGTCGCGCTTCATGGATCCTGGAATCGTTCGAGACGCAGCGGCTACAAAGTCATTCGCATCCCCTTCGCAAATGGAAAACCTGAAGGCGGCTATGAAAACTTTCTGATGGGATGGGTTCCTGATGAAACCGGTGCAAGTGTGTGGGGCCGACCCGTCGGCGTCACAATGATTCGCGATGGATCCCTGCTGGTCGTCGATGACGGCGGTAAAAAGATCTGGCGTGTGGCCTATTCCGGGAAGAAATAGACTGACGCTAACAATGCAAGCGAGCTTATCCGTGGTGGGCAACCAGAAATGCGCAGTCCTGTCGCCTGGATGGGGCCGGTGACTTCGTAATGGTTGTCCACTCACTGCCGATGGTAGTGGTCTGTATTGTTAGCCGGAATAGTACGCGAGCCGTTTGAGTCGATATTGGTGGAACGCCGCGGAAAGTGTAACTTCCCAACCTGCTACCTATTGACTGTCAGGCTGTACCGCCAGGGAAATGGCATCTTTTAATACCTTTCTGCCATCTCTCTCATCATAACCGACAACTCGCTTGATCATTGTCCCATTCGAATGAAAGACAAAGGTTTGCGGAATGCTGATTGCCGTTTCAGCCCGATTGAAAAAGTAATATAGCGAGAGTGGAGTGAAAGCCACTTCGTAGTCGATCGAAAATTCGCTCATAAAATCTTTGACCGCTTTGACGTTCTTATGGTCTTCGTAGGTCAACCCTAGAACGATCAGACCGTCCTTCTTATATTCTCGAGCGAGATCGACAAGGTGCGGAATTTCCTGGCGACACGGACCACACCAGGTTGCCCAGATATTCAGGACGACCGGTTTGCCCTCACCGAGCAGCGTATTGAGGTCGGTGCGTTTGCCATCCAGGGTTCTAATCTTAATATTCTTCGCACGAAGACCATCTAATGATGGTGATACTGATATCGGTGAAATTCTTTGCGGGAAGGTAAAGGGGCTCAGTGAAAATGCGATAACGATCGCAAGTAAACCCCCTTTCAAACCTGCGGCTGAGGCTAATTTCATTCGGGTTCGCCTTTCGTTAACCGAAAATTTGCCGGTACGACTTTTCTTTCCGCTCGACCTTTTGGCCAAGTTGAGTGCGGGCAATTATACAAAACATTTTTAAAACTTGAACCACAACATCGAGTACATCGGGAATTAACTCGATCGCGGCGAATATTTGCGTCGATTCGTTCTGCCGTTGCTTCATATAAAAATCTATTTGAAAGAAGTTCTATTGCAAGTTCATGGATGCAGGCTTAGGATCGCGGCAAGCCGAGCTTCCGGGGGGACGAGCGCAACCGCGCTATTCGCTGTACACGATGGAAGTCTGTGGCGACAGAGAACCAACCTTGGAAACTGTACGACATTGAAGCCGACCGCAGCGAAATGAACAACCTGGCGACGAATCATCCCGAGAAGGTGAAAGCGTTGTTCAAATGGGCTGTGTGAGCGTGCGCTATTTGCTGCCGCTGGACGCGTGGCGGGCAGCGGAGAGGCGGCGATGAAATCATTATGGCAAATCGTAGTTGTCGCGGCGCTGATTGCCGCCAGTGACACAGGCGTTGGCGCATTAAAGAGCCCGAGCGGCGCGGCCTCTCCGCCGAACATCGTTATGATCGTTTCGGACGATCACGGCTGGACGGATTATGGGTTCATGGGACATCCGCACATAAAGACGCCGAACCTGGATAAGCTGGCATCGCAGTCGCTGACCTTCACGCGCGGTTATGTGCCGACAGCGCTCTGTTCGCCCAGCCTGGCGTCTCTCATCACCGGGCGATATCCACATGAGCATCTCATCACCTACAACGATCCGCCGGCACCCCCGGGCGGCAAGCAAGGCGATTGGCGAAACCGGCCCGAATATGTTGCCGCGTGGAACGAGATGCGCTCCTTCATCACGCGCTTTCCAACTCTCCCACGATTATTGCGACAGAAGGGTTATCTCAGCCTGCAAACCGGCAAGTGGTGGCTGGGGGATTACGCGAACGGCGGCTTCACCGACGGGATGAGCCACGGCGATAAGGAGCGTGGCGGGCGTCACGGTGATATCGGGCTGGATATCGGGCGGAAGACGATGCAGCCGATCTACGATTTCATCGGCAAAGCGCGCCGGGAGCAGAAGCCTTTCTTCGTCTGGTACGCGCCTATACTGCCGCACAGCCCTCACAACGCGCCCCAGCATCTGATAGAGAAATATAAAGGCAAGGCGCCGAGTGTGCAGCACGCACGGTATTGGGCGAACGTAGAATGGTTCGACGAAACCTGCGGGCAGTTGCTCGATCACATCGACCGGGCAGGGATGGCGGAAAACACCATCGTCATTTATGTGACCGACAACGGTTGGGTGCAGGGGCCAGACGCCGATGCTCAGAGTCTGCGTTCCAAGCGGACACCGTATGAAGCCGGAGTGCGCACTCCGATCATGATCCGCTGGCCGGGCAAGGTGAAGCCTGGCAGATCGGCCAGGCTGGCGACATCACTCGATATATTACCGACAGCGCTCGCCGCCGCCGGAGTGAAGCCTCAGGCCCGATTGCCCGGCATCAATCTACTCGATGCGAAGTCCGTCAGTTCGCGCACCACGATTTATGGGGCGTGCTTCACGCATGACGCGGTGGATCTGCGCGACCCTTCGGCCAATGTGTTATCGCGCTGGGTGATTGAGGGTGACTGGAAACTGATCGCCCCGGTCGCGGGCAGGGAAGGCGAGGATGTTCCGCCGAACAGGCTTCAGCTATACAACGTGGTAGATGATCCGATGGAAAGCAGTAACTTGACAGATAAAGAAGCATCGCGCGTCGAAGCATTACGGCGAAAACTGGACACTTGGTGGAAGCCGTAAATTCACGCTCGAATCGGAGCAGCACCGATCTTGGCGGTACGTTGAATGGGGAGGCGGCGGTGCGATGCTCTTCGACCGCGCCAACAACCCACACGAGCAAGACAGTTGCAAAGATGAAAAGAGTTGCTTAAGCGGTTGAACTATACGGTCTAAAAAGACATCTCTATCTCCGGAACGAAAACCATGAGCATTCAGCGCGTTCTATTCACTATTTTCTCGCTTATCCTGATATGGCAGTCGCCCGCCGGTAGGGCGCAACGAAGTCCTGCGCGGCCCAACATCCTCTTCTGTTTCGCCGATGACTGGGGGCGTTATGCCAGCATCTATGCGACGCTGGACAGGCAGCCTTCGCTCAATCAGATCGTCAAAACGCCTAATATCGATCGGATTGCGCGCGAGGGCGTGCTCTTTCGGCGCGCCTTCGTCAATGCGCCGTCGTGCACGCCGAGCCGCAGTTCGCTGCTATCAGGGCGCTACTTCTTCAACACGGGACGCGGCGCGATTTTGCAAACGGCCGAATGGGATTCTTCCATTCCCAGCTACCCTCATTTATTGCGCGACGCCGGTTATCACATCGGAGAGACGTACAAGGTTTGGAGTCCCGGCGCGCCGGTGGATGCGCCGTTCGGTGCGGGAAAGCACGCGTATGAGAAATCTGGCAATTTACCGAATAATTTCTCGGAGAACGTGACGAAGATGATGGACGAGGGCCAGACGCTCGAAGCGGCGCGCGCAAATATCTACGATCAGGTGCGCGGCAACTTCGCCGCATTTCTGGCCGATCGCAAAGCGGAGCAGCCATGGCATTACTGGTTCGGCGCGACGACGACGCATCGTCGCTGGATCAAAGGCTCGGGCAAAAAATTGTGGGGGATCGAACCCGACGATTTGAAAGGGAAGTTGCCGCCCTTCCTGCCAGACGTGCCCGAAGTGCGCGAAGATGTCGCCGATTACCTGGGCGAAGTGCAGGCATGGGATGCCTACGTCGGATTGCTACTGAAAAAACTGGAAGAGGCCGGAGAACTGGAGAATACATTGATCGTTGTCAGCGGCGACCACGGTATGCCCGGCGTGACGAATGGCAAATGCAACCTCTATGACTTTGGCACGAATGTGGCGATGGTGGCACGCCTGCCCAAGGGAATGGGCGGCAAGAGCGGGCGCGTCGTCGATGATCTGATCAGTCTGGTCGATCTTGCTCCCACGTTTTTAGAAGCGGCGGGAGTAACCGTACCCGCAGGAATGAACGCGCGCAGCTTCCTCGACGTGCTGAGGTCGGATAAAAACGGTCAGGTGGATGCCAGCCGCAACTGGGTGATCAGCGGGCGTGAACGCCATGTGGCATTCGCCAACGAAAACAATCTACCGTACCCGCAACGCGCGCTGCGCACTCGGGAATTTCTCTACATCCGCAACTTCGCGCCGGAACGCTGGCCGCTCGGCACACCCTCTCGAGTCACGGAGACGAGCGCTCCCGGGCAGGATGAACTGGAGAGCGAGACATACGCCGCCTTTGCCGATATGGATGCCGGCCCGACCAAGGCCTGGCTGGTGCTGCATCGCGGCGACGCACAGTGGAAGCGTTTTTACGAAATCGCTTTTGCCCGTCGGCCAGCCGAAGAGCTGTATGACTTAATCAAGGATCCGCATCAGCTCAAAAATGTCGCCGCCGATCCCGCTTACGCGAAAGATCGCGCGAGACTTCAGGCGCAGTTGATGAAGATTCTGACCGATGCCGGTGACCCGCGCGTGACGGGTGACGGAAAGACGTTCGAACGCCCGCCGTTTACCAATCCGAGTCCGCAAGAAAAACAAAGAAGGCCGAATAGCCACTGATAATCCGGCAAAGGGTGACAGGTGCGAAATAGGGCAAACGAAGCAAATAGGTTTTTGTTCGGTTTGTCGTTTTGCCTTGTTGGTTCCCTGTTAGCTTTAAGAATAGAGGCAAGACATGGCACGAAATAAACGCTCAACCCTGTTCATTTTATTGCTCTTTGCGATCGCCAGCCCAGATCTTTCGATGGCACAATCGCCGCAAGCGACGATCTCCGGCATCGTCACCGACACGACCGGAGCAGTTGTTCCCGGCGTTCAAGTGATAGCGATCAATCCCGCCACGACACAGCGCACGACTGCGGTGACCAACGATCGGGGATTTTTCGTCCTGACGCAGCTTCCTATCGGAGATCACACAATCGAGGCGGAAAAGACCGGTTTCAAGAAATTCGTGCGGCAGGGATTGACTCTGACCACGGGCGCGACGCTCCCGCTCGATATTCAGCTCGAAATCGGCTCCGCCACTGATACGGTAACGATCACCGGCGAAACTCCGTTGTTGCAAACGCGAACCTCCGATGTAAGCACATTGATCGAATCGAAGACCGTGCAGGATTTGCCGCTCGGCGACCGGCGCACGCTCAATATCATCAAGTTGACGGGAGCGGCAGTCTTCGTCAATTACGACAGCGGCGCCAAGCCGAACTTCTCGCTCGCCGGCGGACGCACGCAATCGCAGATGTTCTGGATTGACGGCGGATCGGGCCAGAACATGCGTCTGGGCATCGGGCAGGTGGACATTGACCCACCGGTCGAGACCGTGCAGGAGGTCAAGGTGCTTTCGAACAATTACGCGGCGGAATACGGCGGTTCGGCGGGCGGCGTGATCATCGCCACGACCAAATCGGGCGGTAATCAATTTCACGGCTCGTTGTTCGAGTATCTGCGGAATGATGCGCTGGACGCGGTCAATTTCTTCGCGCCGGTAATGAATGGCGAGAGACAGAAGGCGCCGCTGCGTTACAACGTATTTGGCGGCACGCTCGGCGGCCCCGTCTGGCTGCCCAAGAAAGTCTTCGGTCCCGCCGGCTACGATGGCCACAACAAGACATTTTTCTTCTTCGCATATGAAGGCACACGCCGGCTGGAGGGGCTTACGCGCACGATGACGGTTCCGACGCTGCTGCAACGGCAGGGCGATTTTTCCGAGATGCTTGGTGCCCTGCAATGCGCCAACGCGGCGGGCGCCACAGGCAATTGCGGCGGTGCGTTTACCTCGCCATATTTCGTCTCCGACACCGAGGGGAATCGCGTGCAGGGCCGCGCCGGAATGATCTTCGATCCGGCAACCAATCGCGGGGAAGGTGGGCGTACCGTCCGCACGCAATTCGCCGGAAACAAAATTCCGTCGGATCGCCTAGACCAGGTGGCGTTGAATCTTCTCGAATTTTATCCGATTCCCAGTCAGGCGCCGTCCGGTGTGACGGGCGCTAATAATTTCAGTGGGAACTACCAGCAGATTCTTGGGCGCAACAACTACACGGTGAAGCTGGATCACAACTTCACCGAACGCGATCGCCTCAACTTCCGCTATCTCTACAACAGCGACGATCGCAATTTCACGACTGTCTTTCCGAACATAGTGGCAGAGACCAACACGCGCGCGCTGCGCCACCAGAACTATTTTTACTGGGGCTACACGCGGACGTTCAGTCCGACGGTCATCAACGAATTGCGCTACACTTACAGCAATCGCATCAATCACGAGCAATCATTCGGGCTGGGCGAATCCTGGGCGACGCGGCTCGGGGTGAATGGTGTTCCCGACGGCGCCTTTCCGCGGATCAACGTCGCGGGCGTGACGTCGCTCGGAGCTGCAATGCACGAGCGAGCGCAGCTCCCCATTCAACAACATCAATTCGTCAACAACCTCTCGGTCACGCGCGGGCGCCACTCGCTGAAGATGGGCGTGGAGTTCCGCGAATCGCTCAATTACGAGACCAACCGCACATCGATCGCGGGGCAGTTCAACTTCACCACCTTGCTGACTGGACAGCCGGGCAACGCCGCGACGGGCATCGGCCTGGCGAGTTTTCTGCTCGGTTATCCGAATGGCGTGACTTTTCGCGAGACCGAGGCGTTGGATCGCTACAGCTGGTATCTGGCGGGATTTTTCCAGGACGACTGGACGATCAATCAATCGCTGACGCTCAATTTCGGCTTGCGCTGGGAGACCGACACGCCGATCACCGATCGCGACAACCGCATGAACAGCTTCGATCCGCGGGCGATCAACCCAGTTTCGGGGACACGAGGCGTCGTCAAATTCGCCGGGCAGGAAGGCTGGCCAGCGCAGCCGTACGAGACCGACTGGAACAACTTCGGACCGCGCCTCGGCTTCGCGTGGCGCCCATTCGGACGGCAAAGGACCGTCATTCGCGGCGGCGCAGGCATCTTCTTTGCGCATCCGTTCGATCGCGGCGCGCCCAATTCTGCTTCACTCGGCTTTGAAAGTTCGGCCAGCATAAACACGCAGGACAACGGACTGACTGCTCCCTTCCTGCTGCGTGAAGGCGTACCGGAGTTGTCCTTGAGCGGCGCGGAACGTAATGACAGTTTGGGGGCGGTGCGCGTCGGGCAGGCAGCGACGACGGCGGTGACTTTCTTCGAGCAGGATCGCCGCACGGGATATTCCGGGCAATTCAATCTCAACATTCAACAGGAGCTGCCGGGGCAGATCATCTTCGAGGCCGGATACCTCGGCAATCTGTCGCGCAAGCTGGCGAGCGCCAACATCACCATCAATCAGATCACGCCGGAGCGTCTGGCCGAGATCGCTGCCCGGCCAGATGCTGCGCAGCGCGTCGGCCGCCAGATCGATCGCCCCTACCCGCAGTTCTCCGGCGTCTCACTGGTTGCGCCTGCATTCGGCATCTCGAACTATCACGCTCTCGTGTTGCGCGCGGAGAAACGATTCGCGGCCGGGTTCAATTTCCTGACTACCTACACCTGGTCGAAATTTTTGAACAACACCGACGATGGCGGCGCCGCACTGGGCGACGATCCTTCATACTCGAACTATTATGACCGCGGTTCCGATTACGGCCCATCGGGCAATGACGTCCGCCACCGCTTTACGGTCAGTTCGGTCTACGAACTGCCGGTCGGGCGCGGCAAACGCTACCTGGCAAATGGTCCGCTGGGGTTGATCGCTGGGAACTGGTCTGTAGGTATGTTGGCGCTGATGCAATCGGGCCCGCCGGCGACCGTCACGACCCAGACCAACAATACCAATGCCTTTTCCGCGGGCGGACAGCGTGCCGACAATCTGCACGATCCGAATCTGAGCTCGTCCGAGCGGACGCTCGACCGCTGGTTCGACAAATCGGCCTTCGCTCAACCAGCCGAATTCGCCTTCGGTACAAGCGGGCGCGGCACGATTCGCGGCGACGGTGTGATCAACTTCGACATTTCGCTGCTCAAGAATTTCTTCTTCGCGGAACAGAAAGGATTCCAGATCAGGTTGGAGATGTTCAACGCGTTCAACCATCCCGATTTCGGATTGCCTAGCACGACCTTCGGCGATCCGGGGTTCGGCGAGGTCTCGAGTGCGCGCACCGGACGAACCATTCAGGTGGGCTTGCGCTTGGTTTTCTGAACTGCCGATACTATGGTTAGTGCTATTGTGTACAAAAATTCTAGAATTTCCTGGGAATTCGTATCTGCGATCTGCGTACTGGGCTGGGATGGCGGAGCCGTTCGGAGTGCGGTAGCTTGGCTTGGCAAGCAAGCTACCGCACTCTAAAAGGCTCCGCCACCTCTGAATATCAGTTGAACTTGTCTCGATTTCCGAAGAAATCGAGGAGTCTTGTGACACAGTAGCATTAGTTGCGGAAAGGACTGATAAATGAGAACGCTTAAATTACCGTCAGGAAGAGTCGTGCCCGTCCTCGGGCAGGGAACCTGGGAGATGGGTGTGAAGAGCAAGCGGCGGCAGGACGAGGTCGCCGCGCTACGGCAGGGCCTTGATCTCGGGATGAATCTGATCGATACGGCGGAGATGTATGCCGAGGGCGGCGCCGAGGAAGTCGTCGCCGAAGCGATCGCCGGCCGGCGTGAAGAGGTCTTTGTCGTCAGCAAAGTCTATCCCCACAACGCTACGCGCCGGGGCGCCGTCGAGGCTTGTGAGCGAAGCCTCGAGCGGCTCAAGACCGATCACATCGACCTTTATCTGCTTCATTGGCGCGGATCGGTGCCGCTCGCTGAAACATTGGAGGCATTTCAACGGCTCAAGGAGTCAGGAAAGATAATGGACTATGGCGTGAGCAACTTCGACGTCTCTGATATGGAGGAGGCGAGCGACCATCCTGGTGGCGATGCGATTGCCACAGATCAAGTCCTCTATAATCTCGCACGCCGCGGAGTTGAATGGGATTTACTCCCGTGGTGCCGCAGGGGCGGCATACCTTTGATGGCCTACTCTCCGATCGAACAGGGGCGCATATTGGACGATACTGCGCTGAAGGCGATCGCCTCTCGCCACCAGGCCACCACTGCACAGATAGCGCTAGCCTGGATTCTTCGACAGGACGGGATAATCGCCATTCCGAAGTCCAGCCGGCTCGAGCACATCCGTGAGAATCATGCATCCCTGAATGTCATTCTCACGGAGAATGACCTGGCCGATCTCGAACGGGAATTCCCTCCACCACGTGTAAAAAAGCCGCTGGACGTGCTTTGAACCGTGTCGTGACATGAAATGAATAGGAGAATAATGTATCGACCGGACCAAAAATGACTCCGCGCAACATCCAGCTGAAGACAATAGGCAGAACGAATCGTAATTTTTATAAATACAGTGATTGAGATTAAGTTGACGAGTAAGAAGAGCCAGATATGAATTGCTCTTTCCCCCAATCGATTTTATAGTGGGCTGAAATCGCCAGTGATGGCAGGGCTGTAATGACAACTCACCGCGAAATATTTAAGTAATAACTCAAGATAAAGCAGACTTAGGGGGGACCGCTGACATGCATAGGGGACGATCGATCATAGTGCTTTGCTTTCTAACTTTTCTATTCGGTATTGCAAATGTGGAGGGTTCCACCGCTGCTCAGGACCCACCACCACCACCTCCACCTCCACCTCCACAGAAGATGCCTGCCCCAATGGTAGAGGATGACACCGGGTTTGAATCTATTTTCGATGGCAAGACATTGAAGGATTGGGATGGTGATCCGACGTACTGGTCGGTTGAAAACGGCAGCCTCGTGGGTGTGACGAAGCCGGAGACGCTTCCTAAATACAATCGGTTTATCATCTGGCGTGGCGGTGAAACCGCCGATTTTGAATTGAAGTTGGAGTATAGAATCAATGCTCAGGGGAACAGCGGAATCAACTACCGCAGTACCGAACTGCCGGGCCACAAATGGGTGATGCGCGGCTATCAGGCCGACATTGATGGGCAGAACAGATACACGGGCCAGAACTATGAGGAGCGCGGACGCACGTTTCTCGCTCTGCGAGGCCAGTATTCTTACATCGGAGAAGGAAAAACACCGACGATGATGGCATCAGTCGGAGATCGCGAGCAGTTGAAAGAGTATGTCAAGGAAGATTGGAACAGCTATCACCTCATAATCCGAGGGAATTTGATGATCCATATTTTAAACGGACATGTGATGTCGGTCGTGCTCGATGACGATGTCCGGAACCGGCAGATGAGTGGAAAACTGGGAATGCAGGTCCACGTCGGGCCTCCGATGAAAGTGGAGTTCCGCAACATTCGGATCAAAAGATTAACAAGCCATTGATTTCGGATGATCCGATCATCGGCATCAGTTAAGGAGAACAACCGGCAATGACTACAAAGAAAAATGATCCGGAGACCGGGATGGCGAGGCGGCAGTTGACGCACGGCGATTTGCTGGAACTGCGCCGCTGGAATACTCCGACGGTCTATAACGGATGGGAACAGATAACAAAACATGATGCGGGGCGCGATGGTTTCAATCTCGAAGAGACCGTTGACTTCATGCCACAGATGGGCGCGATGGTCGGCTATGCGGTGACCGTCGTTTGCCAGCCGGGTAATCCCGCGCATCGGAAAAATAACCCTGATGGATGGAACGAGTATCGCCGGTATATGGCGAGCGTGCCAGGACCGAAGATCGTCGTCGTGCAGGATTTGGACAAGCCGCAATTTGTCGGTTCATTTTGGGGCGAGGTCAACGCAAACGCACATCATGCGCTGGGTTGCGTCGGGACGATTGTGGACGGATGCATACGCGACGTGGACGAGATGTGTTATGCCGGCTTCAAAGCCTTAGCCAGAAGATTGTGCATCGGCCATGCTTACTCGTGGCCAGTGCGATGGGGCTGCGAGGTGGAGGTCTTCGGGCGACAGGTGAAACCGGGACAATTGATCCACGCCGACAAGCACGGTTTCATGGTTATCCCCGAGGAAGACGAAGCGCTTCTGCTCGAAGCGACGCGCTTTATGGATGCCAATGAATGCCAGACGGTGATTGCGGCCGCGCGTGAATCAGCCGGGCTGCCGCTCGAAGAGGTCGTGGCGCGCCTCGACGGAGCGAAACGCGAGTTCATCGCGAATATCAAGGCGAAATTTGCCAAGTGATGTGGGGTAAATCGCGAATAGATAATGCTTTCAGGTTAACTCTGACCGCCTGAAGGCGGAAAGCGGAACAGATCGCGTTTGGAGTTCCGCGTTTACGCGGTCTTTATCTTCCGGATGATTTCCTGACGTGCCTGAAGCGGAAAGCGGAACAGATCGCGTTTGGAGTTCCGCGTTTACGCGGTCTTTATTTATCCGGATGATTCCTGACCGCCCTGAAGGCGGAAAGCGGAACAGATCGCGTTTGGAGTTCCGCGTTTACGCGGTCTTTATCTTCCGGATGATTTCCTGACGTGCCTGAAGCGGAAAGCGGAACAGATCGCG
Organism: uncultured Acidobacteriota bacterium; assembly: GCA_963796275.1. Lineage (GTDB taxonomy): Bacteria > Acidobacteriota > Blastocatellia > RBC074 > RBC074 > JAKEHZ01. Next base: position 2,200,142 of record CAWCKY010000006.1, read on the forward strand.
TTTGGAGTTCCGCGTTTACGCGGTCTTTTTCTTTTCGCACGATATCCCGACCGCCTGAAGGCGGAACTCCGAACATCGCGTTTGGAGTTCCGCGTTTACGCGGTCTTTATTTATCCGGATGATTCCTGACCGCCTGAAGGCGGAACTCCGAACATCGCGTTTGGAGTTCCGCGTTTACGCGGTCTTTATTTATCCGGATAATTCCTGACCGCCTGAAGGCGGAACTCCGAACATCGCGTTTGGAGTTCCGCGTTTACGCGGTCTTTATCATTTCGGAATATTTCCTGACCGCCTGAAGGCGGAACTCCGAACTTCGCGTTTGGAATTGATGCAATGCGGCTTGTTGCCTCATCAAAAATCTCTCTGAAAATTATATTGCAAGTTCGAGAATGCGGGCTTACAATGAAAATCCGCAGACGAGATTACAGTCGATCTCCCCATAAGTAATCAGCTCTGTCAATACTCCCTTATTAACTCCTATAGCACTGCCTTGTGTTCGACCTGGAAGTGCCCGAAAAATACCTCCTTTGTTCACTCCCGATACTGGCAAAGCTACTCCAATGCTCTGCCTGTCTAACAATTGACCGGCTAGGTTAGGCCGACGAGTTTCTTCTCTGCTTGGTACCGCGCATCAAGGCAGAAGTATCTGCACGGGTGATGTGGGCTATCGGCAGCAATAGTAATGGAGTGAATACATGGCCACAAAATCATCACGTCTTAGCGAACGGCCACCGGATGTGAGAGAGGTCCATATAGTCTGGCTCACTGCCGGTCTGGGATGCGACGGCGACACGATCTCGATCACTGCCGCCGAGCAGCCCAGCATTGAAGACCTCCTGCTGGGGGCGATTCCGGGAATTCCAAAGGTCCATCTGCATAATCCGGTTCTCGCGCCGGAGGTAGGCGACGATTTTATGGATTATTTCTATCAGGCCGAACGAGGCGAGATCGATCCATTCGTCTTCGTCGTTGAGGGGTCGATTCCAAACGAACGGATCAAGGATGAAGGATATTGGGCGGCGCAGGGGACTGATCCCGTAACGGGCCAACCGATCACTACGTGCGAATGGATCGATCGCCTGGCGCCGAAAGCGTGGGCGGTCGTCGCCGCCGGAACCTGCGCGACATACGGCGGGATTCATGCGATGGCGGGGAACCCGACAGGCTGCATGGGGTTGGCCGATTATCTCGGCTGGGGCTTCCGCTCGCAGGCCGGCATTCCCGTGGTAAACGTGCCGGGTTGCCCGGTGCAACCCGATAATTTTATGGAGACGGTTCTCTACCTCCTCTATCAGGCAGCGGGGCTCTCGCCCATGATTCCGCTCGATGACCAACTGCGCCCGACATGGCTATTCGCGAAGACGGTACATGAAGGCTGCGATCGCGCGGGCTACTACGAGCAGGGCGATTTCGCTCTCGAATATGGATCGCCCAAGTGTCTGGTCAAGATCGGCTGTTGGGGGCCCGTCGTTAACTGCAACGTGACCAAGCGCGGGTGGATGCGGGGCGCCGGAGGTTGTCCGAATGTGGGCGGCATCTGCATCGGTTGCACGATGCCCGGGTTCCCAGACAAGTTCATGCCGTTTATGGATGAGCCGCCGGGCGCCGCCGTTTCAACAGGCGCCGTGGGGTTTTATGGCGGAGCTATACGCGCTCTGCGCAGCATTACCAACTCGACTGTCAACAAGGAACCGAAGTGGCGGCATCCGGGAACGCACCTCGAGACCGGCTATCGGCCGATCTCTTTCTGAAGTGCAAGGAGGTAATCAGATAATGGCTACTGTAGGTCAGATGAAGAAGAACGTCCTGCCGGAGACTCCGGGACTGGTAGAGATGAACTGGGATCCGATCACGCGAATCGTCGGAAGCCTCGGCATCTTCACCAAGATAGACTTCAAAAATCGAACCGTTGCCGAGTGCTATAGCACATCGTCGATCTTTCGCGGATATAGCATCTTTATGAAGGGCAAGGATCCACGCGACGCGCATTTCATCACCAGTCGGATCTGCGGCATCTGCGGCGACAACCATGCGACCTGTGCTACCTACGCACAGAACATGGCCTTCGGCGTGCGGCCCCCAGCGCTCGGAGAATGGATCATCAATCTCGGCGAAGCGGCGGAGTACATGTTCGACCATAATATCTTTCAAGATAATCTCGTCGGCGTGGATTTCTGCGAGCAGATCGTCAAGGAGACCAATCCGAGCGTCTGGGAGAAAGCGCAGAAGAAGGAGGCCCGGGGCGCGAAGCTGCACGGCTATCGGACTATTGCCGACATCATGACGGCGCTCAACCCGTTCAGCGGTGAATTCTACCGCGAGGCGTTGGCGATGAGCCGACTGACGCGCGAGATGTTCTGCTTGATGGAAGGACGCCACGTTCATCCTTCGACGCTCTATCCGGGCGGTATCGGCACGGTGCCGACGATTCAGGTCTTCACCGATTACCTCGTTCGCCTGATGAAGTACGTGGAGTTCATGAAGAAGGTCGTGCCGCTGCACGATGACCTGTTCGACTTCTTCTACGAAGCACTCCCCGGTTACGAGAAGGTCGGCGAACGGCGCATCTTGCTCGGTTGCTGGGGGGCGTTCAATGATCCCGAGGTCTGCGATTACAGCTATCGGAACATGGATGAGTGGGGACGCGCGATGTTCGTATCGCCGAGCGTCATTGTGGACGGAAAGGTCATCACCAATAACCTCGTCGATATCAACCTCGGCATCCGAATACTGCTCGGAACATCGTATTACGAAGACTGGCAGAACGAAGAGCGGTTCGTCACGCTCGACCCGCTGGGAAATGCGGTAGATCAGAGACATCCCTGGAATCAGACGACGATTCCGAAGCCGCAGAAACGGGACTTCACGGGAAATTACACGTGGGTCATGTCTCCGCGCTGGTACGACTGGCGAACGGGCGAATACCTCGCGCTCGACACTGGCGGCGGGCCGATCGCGCGCCTGTGGGCGACAGCGCTCAACAATCTGGTGGACATCGGCTATGTCAAAGCCACCGGCCATAGCGTCAAAATCTATCTCCCCAAGACGGCGCTGCTGCCCGAAACCGAATACGAATGGAAGATCCCCAAATGGTCGAACGCTATCGAGCGCGACCGCGCCAGAACGTACTTTCAGGCCTACGCCGCTGCCTGCGCGCTCTACTTTGTAGAACAGGCGCTCGCGGAAGTACGGGCCGGTCGTACGGCCACCTGGTCAGAATTTAAAGTGCCGCGCGATGCGATCGGCTGCGGATTCCATGAAGCCGTGCGCGGCGTGCTTTCACACCATGTCGTCATCCGCGACGGCAAGATCGCGAACTACCACCCCTATCCGCCGACCCCCTGGAACGCTAGCCCGCGTGACATCTATGGGACGCCGGGGCCATATGAGGACGCCGTGCAGGGCACGCCGATCTTCGAAGAGAACCCACCCGAAAAGTTTAAGGGCATTGACATCATGCGCGCCGTCCGCAGCTTCGACCCATGCCTGCCTTGCGGTGTTCATATGTATCTCGGCAACGGGCGGGTCTTGGAGACGAGGCACTCGCCAATGTTCGGCGCAATGAAGTAAAGGAGAAGATCAGACGGAGCGCGATCATGGTGGATTTTGACCGGGGTGATATACAGCGGCGGTTGCAACGGATCGAAGAGCTGGTACGCACGCTTGAATCGGTCGAAGCTTCTAATGCCTCGAGCGTGCGTTCCAGCGCTCTGGAACTGATGCGGTCTTTAATGGAGTTGCATGGCGCGGGGATCGAGCGGATGATGGAAATTGCCTTCGACTCAGGCGCAGGCGGAGGCGAGATCATTGACCGGCTTGCCGGGGATGATCTGGTGGCGAAGCTCTTGCTGCTCTATGACCTGCACCCTCACGGGATGGAGACACGGGCGAGCCGAGCGCTCGAGGGCGTGCGCCCGCACCTGAAGTCGCACGGAGGTAACGTCGAACTGCTGGGCGTGGTAGACGGGGTTATCAGGTTGCGCCTGCAAGGTAACTGTAACGGGTGTCCGTCATCATCTGAGACATTGCGGCGACTGATCGAGCAGGCGATTTATGAAGCCGCCCCAGATGCGCGGGCGATCGAGGTCGAAAGCGTCGCCGACGGCGCGGGGAAGCAGCTTGCGGACGGGTTGGTGCAATTGCGAGGGCCGTTGCCCCCAAGTCCCTAGGCGTCCAATGCTATTTGACAAATTTTGACACGATGAAAACCCTGACGGGGCGCAATTACATTTCCCAGAAGGAGGCGAAGCGGAGCCGGTGGGATGCGTCACCAGGAATTATCAGGTTCTGAAAGTGCGTGTGAGAGACCGATTTAAGCGCTTTACAGGATTTGACGCCCCGCTTATGCAACGGGAGCTTCGCTTCGCTCTCCCCTGGTTTTAATTTCGCTCCCCGTTGTAGCTCAGGGTCGCAGCATCATATCTCTCATATCAAACATTTATGTCTTACATAAAAAAGGAGCACTACTATGGCTAAACAACAACCGGCAACTGAAAAGGTAGACCATTTGCTGGGGACAGACAGGGGCGAAGAACAGGTTATCAGGCATGGCAGGGAAGCTGGCCGTATCCGCGAAGGCGGCAGTGGCGCAAACCGGCCGATCGGAAAGTCCACGCCGCGCGATGTGACCAGCATCAACCCGGAGGATCGCAGGCCAATAGACCCGGAAAGTCCATTTTTGATTCCGGCCTGAACTGTAGACCAGCATAATGGAACCAGTAATGAGCGACAACCCGCTGTCGACACTGCGCCGGATCGCTCGCGGGCGTGAACGCGCGCGGGACGAGCTGTGCGAGCTCTGCAGCGCAGTTATATCCAACGCGCACCAACACCTGATCGAGCCGGAAAATCGAAAACTGGTCTGTGTTTGCGACGCATGCGCGATCCTTTTCGGCAATCAGGGCGAGACGAAATATCGCCGCGTACCCCGGCGGACGCGCTTATTGCTCGATTTTCGTCTGAGCGACATCCAGTGGCAGAACCTGCAGATCCCGATACGACTGGCATTCATCTTTCACGACAGCGCGGCCCACCAATCCATCGCTCTATATCCAAGCCCGGCCGGACCAACCGAATCATGGCTCGAAGCGGCCGCGTGGGGTGAAATCGCAGAGCAGAATCCGTCGTTGCAAAAGATGGAGCCGGACGTTGAAGCCCTTCTCATCAATAGAATGGGGAGCGCAGGCGAATACTATATCGCGCCGATTGACGAGTGCTTCCGGCTGACCGGACTATTGCGGGCGCACTGGAGCGGACTGTCGGGAGGGGCAAAGGTATGGGAAGAGGTCGCGCGTTTCTTCGTCGAATTGCAAAAACAGGCTATTGTGTGGGAGGAGGAGTCCTGTGCCTGATCTCGATTTTCAGATAGATACAGTTGAGCCGCTGCGCAACGCAGCAGCGCCGACGTTGGTCTTCAAGCTTCAGGCGACTAACGCTACGGCGGAGACGATTCATACCGTGCTCTTGAGCTGCCAGATCATGCTCGAAGTGACGCGGCGACGTTACAACGAAGACGAGCGGGAAAAATTGCTCGATCTGTTCGGCCAACCGGAACTGTGGGACAGGTCGTTGCGGAGCCTGTTCTGGACGAATGTCGGCGTCACGGTCCCTACCTTCACCAATCGTACGATTGTTAATATGAACGTTCCCTGTACCTTTGACGTCAATGTCGCCGCGACCAAGTATTTCTCCGGTCTGGGGGAAGGTGACGTCCCTCTGCTGCTGCTCTTCAGCGGAACGATATTTTACGCGGGAGAAAACCGCGCATTGCAGGTAACGCAGCTCCCCTGGGAGAAGGAAGCATTCTTTCGGTTGCCGGTGCGCGTTTGGCGGGAGATGATAGATATCTATTACCCGAACAGCGTCTGGCTGAATTTGCGCCGCGATGTATTCGAACGGCTCAACCGTTACAAGACCCGGCGCGGCATCCCGACATTCGAGCAAGCTCTCGAACGGGTAATTCCGGATGTCAATCTTGAAAACGGGCGCCCTCCGACAAAGGACTCTGGAGGAGAGGATATTCATTGATGAACTTCGAACTCGTGGAAAGCATAGCCCGAGCCGTCCTTTACGAGGGCTATCTGCTCTACCCGTACCGCCCGTCTGCTGTCAAGAATCGCCAGAGGTTCAACTTCGGCGTGGTATATCCACGGAGCTACGGTCTGGTGAACAGCGAGCCATGGTGGATGCAGACCGAGTGCCTGGTGACAGGAACCGAACAAACGCGTATTGAAGCGCGCGTGCGCTTCCTGCATCTGCTGTCGCGCGAAAAAGCCGGCGACCGGTCGAGTTGGCAGGAGGCAGTCGAGCGTGATGTGATCGCGCCTGAGATTTTTTTGAGCGAGCGTGATAGTCCGCGCGAACGAGTTCGGTACGAGTTTCCGCGTGAGGTGAAGAACGACGAAGGCGTCGTGCGCCGGCAGGAACTGGTCGCTGTCATGCTTGAAATCGCGCAGGAACCGGTGGCCGAGCGGCTTTTTCGGCTCACGGTGCGCATCATGAATGTGACCCCGTTTGACGCGGCATCGCTGAACGGATCGGGAGGCGATGATGAAAAGGCTCGCAATGAAGCGCGCGCTGAGATGATGCTGCGTGCGCTCATCTCCACCCATACGATACTGAGCGTTCAAGACGGCGAGTTTATCTCGCTCCTCGATCCCCCCGGCGAATGGCGTGAAGCCGCCGGCGCTTGCCGCAACATCGGAACATACCCGGTGCTGGTCGGGGAGGAGGGCGTTCGTGATTGTCTGCTCTCATCGCCGATCATCCTGTACGACTATCCGCAGATTGCACCAGAGAGCGCGGGCGAGCTCTTCGACGGCACGGAGATTGACGAAATCCTTACGCTCCGCATTCTCACGTTGACCGACGAAGAGAAACGTGAGATGGGCGAGAGCGACGAAAGGGCGCGTCAGATTCTCGAACGCAGCGAGGCCCTGACCGACGAGCAACTCCTGAAATTGCACGGCACGCTCCGAAGCCCGCATAGCGGGGGAAAACATGAATGAATGGGAATGGCAACTGCTCGAAGACCACACGCCGCTCGATTCCATCACCGCCGGTGGTGTTGAACTGAGAGCCGGCGATCGCGTCCGTTTGCGGCCCCGCGCGGGCGGTGACGTGCTCGATCTCGCGCTGGCAGATCGAATGGCGACGATTGAAAGTATCGAGCAGGATTATGATGGAAACATTCACCTCGCGGTCGTGGTGGATGACGATCCGGGCAAGGACCTGGGCCTGCTCAGGCAGCCGGGACATCGGTTTTTCTTCACGCCGGAGGAGGTCGAGCCGCTTCAACTCGAGGAACTCGGACGGGAAAACCGATGACAGATGCACGGATTCTCATTGCCGGAATCGGCAATATCTTTCTGGGTGATGACGGCTTCGGTTGCGAGGTGACCGCACGGCTGGCCCGTCGCGCGTGGCCGGAAGGCGTGCGCGTGGTGGATTTCGGAATCCGCGGGCTCGATCTGGCCTACGCTTTGTTGGACGGCTATGACGCGGCGATATTGATTGATGCTGCGCCCCGCGGCGGCGACCCCGGGACGGTATACATCATCGAACCTGACCCAGGAGAGTTGAACGAACAATGCGCACCGGAGACGAGTCTATCACTGGTCGACGCGCATGCGATGAGTCCGCTCAAGGTGCTTTCGCTGGTCAGGTCGATGGGCGGAGGATGCGACCGTGTTTTGGTGGTTGGCTGTGAACCATCGACGCTCGTCGACCTGGAAGAAGGGCAAATGGCCCTGAGCGAACCGGTCGCCGCGGCAGTCGATGAAGCGGTCGACGCCGTCGAATCGCTGGTGAGCAAGTTGTTGGCAGGTGGTAATAACAGGTAACAGTAATTAAAAGGCATTTTTTAGGAGAAGATATGCGGAATCCATTTGCACGTAGAAGAAAGAATCACCCGCTTATGCGGGTTCTTGGTGGCGCGTTGATCGCGGTGGTCGGGGCGGGTGTAGTTAAGATGTTTCCGGACATCAGGCGATATCTCAAGATTAGCAGGATGTGAGGCTCCATGCGAAGGCAGCAGCATGACGAAGTGTGGAAGGGCCTGGCAGCTGGTGTTGCAGGCGGGCTGGTCGGAGGCTGGGTGATGAACCAGTTTCAGAGCTGGTGGAGCCGGCGGTCGCATGGTATTGAGCGTCCACACGGCGCGCAGTCTCTCCAACAAGGCTCACCGCAACCGGGGCGCGGCGAACTGCAAATCGCTAATGAAGAAGCGAGTGATAACGCAGCGATACGCGCGGCGAGCGTCATCTCCGAACGCTTGTTTCATCGCAGCTTGAAGAAAAATGAGAAGGAGCTGGCTGGCGCTGCAAGCCATTATGCCATGAGCGCGGCTTCAGGTGGGATTTATGGCGCGCTCGCGGAAGTGCAGCCGGTTGCGACCGTTGGGGCTGGTTTGCCATTCGGCGCAGCAGTCTGGGTCATCGCTGACGAATTCGTTGTTCCAGCGCTCGGTCTTTCGAAGAAGCCGGCTGAATATTCGCTTGCGATTCACGCTTACTCCCTCGCTTCACACCTCGTTTTCGGACTCGCGACCGAGATGAGCCGGCGCGCTGTCCGTAGCATACTCAAATAAAGTCGTGCGATACACTATAGAATCAGATCAGAGCCGGCTCACGATACATGCGTTTGCCAAAGGAATGCTCTCGGCATTCGGTCACAGCCCGACACTCGCGGTGCGTGGTCTAGCGGGCGAAGTCGACTTTGATGCGGATTCGCCTGGCGAGGCAACTCTCCGGCTGGGGTTCTCGACCGGATCTCTGGTCGTGCTGGATAATATAGGCGAAACAGATCGTCGCGAGATCGAACGGAAGACGCGCGAAGAAGTCCTGGAGATCGCTCATTTCCCTGAGGTTGTTTACCGAAGTTTGCAGGTATCGGCACGACCAACGGGAGAAGGGGCTTACAAGGTGGGGTTGAACGGCGAGTTGTCGCTGCACGGCGTCACGCGCAATCAGGCCATCGAGGCCAGCGTGCTGGTGGCTCACAACTATTTGCACGCGCGCGGCGAATCGACGATACGGCAGAGCGATTATCGCATCGAGCCGGTCACCGCTCTCGGCGGCGCCATCAAATTGAAGGACGAACTCGTACTCACCTTCGATATAAAAGCATTTAGTCAGTAACCTGGGTCGCAGCCGCGCTGCCAATGAGAGATTATGCACGAATTATCCATAGCTCTGAGCATCATCGAAGGCGCTGAGGAAGAAGCCGCGCGGCACGGCGGCCAGGTCACCGCTGTGCATCTCCGGCTCGGTCCGCTATCTGGTGTGGTCAAAGATGCACTGCTCTTCTCTTATGACCTGGCTTCCGAAAACACGCCGCTCGCCGGCTCGCGCCTGGTGATCGAGGAATCGCCGGTCATCGTCTATTGTTCGCAGTGCGCCGCCGAACGCACGATCGCATCGATCCAATCTTTCTGCTGCCCGGTGTGCGGCGAGCCGGCGCCTGAAGTCGTGCGGGGAAGAGAATTGGAACTGGTAGCTTTGGAACTTAGCTCATTGGAGATGAAGAATGAATGCCAACTCGCGTCAGCCCCGAATACCCCGTCTGATTGAGGTCAGGCGGAATGTGCTGAAGCAGAACGATCTGCTGGCCCGCGCGCTGCGCGAGCGTTTCAGCGATGCCGGGGTCTTCGTGGTCAGCATCGTTTCAAGCCCCGGCTCCGGCAAGACGACCCTGCTGGAAAAAACGCTCGCTCATTTTCGGAGCGAATGCCGCGTCGCCGCGCTCGTCGGCGATCTGGCGACAGACAACGACGCCGCGCGGCTCGCTCGCGCGAATGTTCCGGTCAAACAGATTACCACCGGAACAGTTTGTCACCTCGAAGCCGCGATGGTCGAACGCGCACTCGATGGCTGGAATCTCGCCGACCTCGATTACCTGTTCATCGAAAACGTCGGCAACCTGGTCTGCCCATCGAGTTATGATCTGGGCGAAGACCTGCGTCTGACCTTGATGTCTGTCACCGAAGGCGAGGATAAGCCGCTCAAGTACCCGACGATCTTCAACACCGCGGACGCGGCAGTCATCACCAAGATCGATCTGGCCGAGGCGGTCGAGTTTGATGCAAAGGCTGCTTACCGAAGCATTCAATCGGTCAGACCGGGAATGCAGGTTTTCGAGATTTCGGCGAAATCGGGCCGGGGTATGGATGAATGGCTGCAATATCTGCGATCGCAGCAAGAGGTGAAGCGAAATGAAGAGAGGATGGGATTCGGACGGGATATGAGGGATGAAACGAAACATGATTCCACCCTTAATCCGCTTCCCGATAGCGAGACTTGATGGAGACGCGAACGCAAATACTGGTGCGGGGCATCGTGCAGGGAGTAGGGTTTCGGCCTTACGTCTTTTCGCTCGCCCGTCAGCGTGTCCTGAGAGGCAGGGTTTTCAATAATTCATATGGCGTCCTGATCGAGGTCGAAGGCGAGGAGCAAGCTATTGAGCAGTTCGTTAGCGATCTGATCACGTACCTGCCGCCGCTCGCCGTCATCGAGTCGGTCGAGCGCCGCGACGATTTGATCCCCGCCAACTTCGGAGACTTCCAAATCATCGAGAGCGAAGTATCTGCTGAGAAGTTCGTGCCGATTCCGGCTGACATCGCTACCTGCGACGACTGCCTGCGAGAATTATTCGACCCGCGCGATCGGCGGTTCCGCTATCCGTTCATAAACTGCACCAACTGTGGCCCTCGTTTCACGATCATCCAGGACATCCCGTACGACCGCGCGAGAACGACGATGCGCGAGTTTGTCATGTGCGGCGAGTGTCGGTCAGAGTATGAAAATCCGCACGACCGCCGCTTTCATGCCGAGCCGATCGCCTGTTCCGCCTGCGGCCCGCAACTGCGTTTGACCGACGCGCAGGGCCGGGATGTTATGCCTCTTTCGGACTCAATAGACGGCGTCCTCAGCAATACCCGATGCCTGCTCAGCCAGGGGAGGATCATCGCCATCAAAGGACTGGGCGGATATCATCTCGCCTGCGATGCGCTCGATACTGAAGCGGTCGAACGTCTGCGCCGCAAGAAGTATCGAGAGGACAAGCCATTTGCGCTGATGTGCGGCTCCATCGATCTCATCCGGGAGTATTGCGAAATCACGCAGGAAGAAAAAGAGTTGCTTCTGTCAGCGCACCGCCCCATTGTTCTGCTCGAGAAGAAATCGAGCGCGAAGATTCCGCGGGCAGTCGCTCCCGGCGTGAAAACGCTCGGCTTCATGCTTCCCTACACGCCGCTGCATCATCTGCTGCTGAAGGATTTGGACGGCCGCTCGTGATGACTAGCGGGAATATTTCGGATGAGCCGATATGTTATGAGGATGGCGAGGCCAGAGGGCGACTGGGCGAAATTGCCGATTATCTTCCTGTTGCACAACCGGCGCATTCAGATGCGCGATAGATGATTCGGTCGCGCGCGTGCACGCGGGAAGTGTAACTCAGCTTCGCCGTTCGCGCGGTTATGCGCCGGTGCCGCTCAAGACATCCGTTCGGCTTCAATCGAGCAGATTCTCGCCTGCGGCGCGGAGCTGAAGAACACTTTCTGTCTGACGCGCGAGCGACCACGCGTTCATCAGCCATCACATCGGCGATCTGGAGAATCTGGAGACCTTCGCTCATTTACGAACGGCATCGAGCATTTCAAGCGGCTCTTCGACCTTCAACCGGAAGTCGTCGCTTACGATCTGCATCCCGAATATCTCTCGACGAAATACGCGCTGTCGCTGCGATGAATCGTGCTTAAGATCGGCGTCCAGCATCATCACGCGCACATCGCGAGTTGCATGGCGGACAACGGTTTCGATGGCGAAGTCATCGGCGTGGCAATGGACGGACTCGGATTCGGCGAGGATGGCCGGTTCTGGGGCGGCGAGTTCTTCGTCGCCGATTATGCGACTGCCCGGCGCATCGCGCATCTGGCCTACGTGCCGATGCCTGGCGGCGCGAAAGCGATTCGCGAGCCGTGGCGGATGGCCGCGGTTTACCTTCACCGCGCGCTTGGCGATGAGTTCCTTCATTCTGGATTTGCCATTCGTGCAGCGGCTGAATCGGCGGGCCTGGTGCGATGCTTAAACAGATGGCGGCCCGCGGCATCAACAGCCCTGAAACATCGAGCATGGGCAGGCTTTTCGACGCCGTGGCGAGCTTGCTCGGCGTGAGGGACGCGGTCAACTATGAAGGCCAGGCGGCGATCGAGCTGGAAGCGATGGCCGTCTGTGATGGCGAGCTCGGTTATGAATTTGAGTTCGATGCGACGCGCGGTATCATCGAGGCCGAACCGGTGATCCGGCAGATCGCAGCCGACCTGCTCGACGGCGTAACGGCTGAGGTGATATCGGCAAGGTTTCATCGGGGTGTGGCGAAAAATGATAGAAATCGTAGCGCGTCGAATCAGGGAGCAGCAGGCGGCTGAACCGGGTGGCGCTGTCAGGCGGGGTATTTCAGAACATGTTGTTGCTGGAAATTACCAGTAAATTGCTGAGCGCCGCAGGCTTCGAGGTCTTCACTCATCACCGCGTGCCGCCGGGCGATGGCGGCATTGCTCTCGGTCAGGCGGCCGTCGCCAACGCCCGTCTCGCGTCCGACAAGCTTCTTTTAGACTTTCGGCTTCCGGAGAGGATCGAATCATGTGCTTGGCGATACCTGGAAAGATCGTCGAGATCGTGGACGACGCGAACCGAATCGTTAAAGTCGATGTCGGCGGAGTTCGGCGAAACATCAATGTCGGAATGCTCGACCCGCATGAAGCGCAGGTCGGCGATTACGTGTTGATTCACGTGGGTTTTGCAATGAGCCGAATTGACGAGCGAGAAGCGGAAGAGACGCTGCGGCTGCTGAGAGAGCTGGGTTCTTACGAGGAAGAGTTTGATCAGTTCAAGGGCTCGATGAGCTGAGGGCTGCGACCGATGACCAGGCCAGTAGACCAATTTTCGCGAGCATTTTATCCGTTTCTGCACGCTGACGATCGCGCGCCACGGGAATTGATGGAAGACCTGCGCTTATCGCTGCTGGAGAAGGCGCGGGAGAGCGTCGAGGTGAAGAGCCGTTTCTTTGCCGAGCAACAGGAGACGATTCTGCAGCTCGCGCAGAAGTTGGCGCAGGCTTTTCATCGCGGGCGCAAGCTGCTTCGTATGCGGCAACGGCGGATCGGCTACCGACGCGCAGCACATCGCCGTCGAGTTCATGCACCCGATCACGGTGGGCCGCAAAGCGCTGCCGGCGATCTGCCTCAACAACGACATGGCGATGGTCACGGCGGTGGCCAACGATGTCGGATTTGCCGATGTCTTCGCGCGCCAGATCATCGCGCTCGGCGGTGAGGGCGACGTGCTGCTCGCCATTTCGACCAGCGGCAACTCGGAGAACCTGATGCATGCTTTTGCAGACGGCGCGGCGGTTGAAGCTCGTCACCATCGGCTTTGCGGGCGGCGACGGCGGCAGAATGGCTGCCATGCACGAACGGGGCTTGATCGATTATTGCCTGACTGTGCCGACTTCGAGCATTCACCGCATGCAGGAGACACACGTCACGCTCTATCACATAATGTGGGACATGGTGCATGAAATATTGCCGCATCGGTTGTTGCTGAGCGACCCGGCATAACACTTAATCGCGGTCAGCTTTGTCCGGGAGGGGTGATGACAATCCGGTAACAGCGCCGTGACATTTCGATTCAGGGAAGGAGGCAATATGAAGTTCATCGACGAATATCGCGAAGGTGAGATTGCGGTAAGACTGGCAGAGCAGATAGCGAAGATGACATCGCAACCGCTCAAGCTGATGGAGGTCTGCGGCGGCCACACGCACACGATCTTCAAGTACGGTATCGAAGATTTGCTGCCGCCCAATATCGAGATGATCCATGGCCCGGGCTGCCCGGTCTGCGTGATCCCGCTGGGCCGCGTGGACGATGCGATTTCGATTGCGCTCAGGAGCGACGTCATTTTTACGACATTCGGCGACATGATGCGCGTGCCCGGATCAAAGACTTCGCTCCTGAAGGCGAAGGCCGAAGGGGCGGATGTGCGGATGGTCTATTCGCCGCTCGATGCGCTCAAGATCGCGCAACAAAATCCGGCGCGGCAAGTGGTCTTTCTGGCGCTCGGCTTCGAAACGACAGCGCCCTCGACAGCGCTGACTTTGATACAGGCGGCGAAGGACGGGGTCGAGAACTTCAGCGTCTTCTGCAATCACATCATGATCGTGCCTGCGCTGAAAGCCATGCTCGATTCGCCCGACCTCAGGCTCGATGGCTTCGTCGGCCCGGGACACGTAAGCACGGTGATCGGCACGCGTCCCTATGAATTCGTGCCGCAGGAATACGGCAAGCCGCTCGTCGTCTCCGGCTTCGAGCCGCTCGACGTGCTGCAGTCGGTGTACATGATCGTGAAACAGATCGTCGAAGGCCGCGCGGAAGTCGAAAATCAATACGGGCGGGCAGTCCGGCGCGAAGGCAACCAGCGGGCGCTGGAGGCGCTCTGCGAGGTATTCGAGCCGCGCGAATATTTCGAGTGGCGCGGCCTCGGCTCGATCGCGCACAGCGGGATGAAGCTGCGGGGCGAATACGCCGCCTTCGATGCCGAAGTGAAATATTCGATGCCCGGGTTGCGCGTCGCCGACCCAAAGGCCTGCCAGTGCGGCGAGATTTTGAAAGGCGTCAAGAAACCGTGGGAGTGCAAAGTCTTCGGCACGGCCTGCACGCCGGAAACGCCCATCGGTTCGTGCATGGTATCGAGCGAAGGCGCGTGCGCGGCCTATTACAACTTCGGCCGTCTATCGAAGATCGCCCATCGCGTGAGGTTAAAAATATGTCCAATCCCTTCACACCCTCACCTCTCTTTGAGCGCGTCGAGCGCGTGCGACGGCGGAAGCCTCGAGTCAAAGATGATTTCATCACCCTCTCGCACGGCAGCGGGGGCAAGGCGATGCACGAACTTATTGAGGGCTTGTTCCTCGACTACTTCTCCAACCCGCTGCTCGCTCCGCTCGAAGACCAGGCCGTGTTCGAGATCGCCAAAGGTAGGCGTCGCTTTCACGACCGATTCATATGTCGTAACGCCGCTCTTCTTTCCCGGCGGCGATATCGGGCGCCTCGCCGTCAGCGGCACGGTTAACGATCTGGCGATGAGCGGCGCTCGCCCGCTATATCTTTCCGCCGGCTTCATCCTTGAAGAAGGTTTCCCCGTGATCGACCTCAAGTGCATCCTCGCATCAATGAGCGCAACGGCTGCGGAGGCCGGCGTGCAGATAGTCACCGGCGACACGAAGGTCGTGCAGAAAGGCGGCGCCGATAAAATCTTCATCAATACATCAGGCATCGGACTGATCGAACAGCGCGCCGATATCTCGGTGGCAAGCGCCAAAATCGGAGATAAAGTGATAGTGAGCGGCTCAATCGGAGATCACGGCACTACGATTATGATTGCGCGCGGCGAGTTGGAGCTGGAGACCGAGATCGAAAGCGACGCTGCGCCTCTCAATTCGCTGGTCGCCGACATGCTCGATGAAGCCGCGCGCATCGATGCCCCCGGCGCGATCCATTGTCTGCGCGACCCGACGCGCGGCGGCGTGGCGACCACGCTCAATGAAATCGCCCTCAGTTCCGAAGTTTGTCTGCAAATCGAAGAATCACTGCTTCCCGTTCGCGAAGAGGTCAAGGGCGCATGCGAGATTCTCGGGCTCGATCCGCTTTATGTCGCCAACGAAGGCAAGCTCGTAGCATTGGTCGCGCCAGAGGTGGCGGACGCGGTATTAGAGCGGATGCGCAATCACCCGTTGGGCCGCGCAGCTCGCATCATCGGAGAGGCGAAAGCGGAACCGCCCGGCATCGTCGTCTTGCGGACGGCTTTCGGCGGTTCGCGCATCGTAGACTTGCTGGTCGGCGAACAATTGCCGCGCATCTGTTAGCTCCCTCTCTCTCGCAATTTTATGCGCGGAGAAGGCGCATTGTATCTTCAATCCTACGCTCTCTATTATTGAGCTTCAGGCAATCGGTTTTACAAAGTTTGCCTGCTTCGGTTCCGCCACATATGGGTGTAAGCCGGCGGTTCAATGCCTCGTCATTGCCCAAACTTTCGCACGAAATGTACACATTCTTCGTCGCGTAGCGACGGCGTGAATGTAGCCGTGCGTTTTAACGCACGGAAAGCCAGTAAAACGCTCCGCGTCGCGTCAGCGACGGTTGAGTCAAGCGTCGCTGACGCGATGCGGGGACAATCTCACATGTCTACCGTGGGTTGAACCTTGTCGTTACCCAAACTTTGCGCTAATGGATATCCGCCCCGTTGGGGTGGAGTTCGTATATCCAAAAGAGTAAAAGTTTGATGGGTAATGACAAGGGGTTGAAACCCACGCCTACATTCACGTCGTCGCTATGCGACGATGGATGCCGGTGCCGGCATTGAAAGGCTGTATTAGATTTCACCCCGGATGCTAAGCGGCAAATCGGCATGGGCGTTAAACAACCCGGGTGATTGTATAAAAACAGAATCCGGATATTATCTCTCGCTCTTTCCAATATACCGACTCGTCAGAAGTTCACTGAAAGTTGGCAGTGGACAGTAAGCAGTAAGGTAGGTTACAACTGCCCAATCCGTTATCCGCGGAGTCATTCGTTTCATGGCAAATCTGTTGGCGTTCTTAAAGCGTCACCTTACGTGGCGGCATGGCGTAGCACTTAATCCATCAGAGATCGGAATTTGAGTAGATGGATCGAGGAATAGCTGAGAAGGTAATGTCAGAAGGCTGGCAGATAAAGCGATAGATAGCTAACAACCGAGGAGCGAACTATGAGCGACGAAGAAAGAATCGTTCACAACACGGCGGAAGATCAGGAGTGGGCCGATCTGCTATCGCCAGCGCGGCGCAAGATAATAGTGAGCGCCGGCCTGACAGCGGCGGGCCTCACTGCCGGTAGCATCGTGGCAGCTGGTCAGGAGGTAGTCGCGCCCGGCAATTCATCATTCAAGCCAATCGTTCCCCCGCCCGACGTGGGGAAAAGTCCGTGGGGATATGAGACATACAAGGAACCCACGCCTCGGCCGCGGAGCGTGCGACCGGGAGAGGAGAATGGCTTGCCCAAAACGCCGCGCCCGTACACCGAGATCAAAAGTTATCACGCGCATTTCTATTTCGACGATGACACCTACGAGAGGGCTGTTTTGGTGCGCATGTGGGCGGTGGAGCGCTTCCCGGTAGAGTTGGGCAATTGGAACCTGGAACCGCGCGGACCACACGTGACTCCATCATTCTATTTTGGTTTCACCAACGACCTGTTGCCGATCATCGTTCCGTGGTTGCAACTCAACAGCCTCGGATTAACCATCCTGTTGCATCCCAACACAGATGATCCGCGTGCCGATCACCTGTATTACACGTTGTGGGTCAATCGATCACAGCCGGTGAACGCATACAACATGCCCAAGCGAGCGAGCGTAGAGAAGATTTTCCCCAATACCAGGCCCACCGTGAAACTGGAGACCTGATTATCGTCGATTGAAAATTCCTGATGTGAACCACGCAATCTGTAAGCGCCAATGGTGCGGAACCGCTACAGCTTCGGTAAAAAAATTGCAAAGCCCTAGTGATTTTTAGTCAGAGACCTGTGTCGAAACGCTGAACGGGAAAAAAGGGCTGGCCGGATAATTCTGGTTATTTGCGAATTTTGGCTTTTGGCAATTGCAAGCGATTTTGCAATTCGGAGATGTATTCGCTCATTGTGTCGGTATTGGCACACCAATATTTAAACTGCCCTTCATTGCGAGAGTCGAGTAATCCGGCTTCGGTCAGTTCCTTCAAGTGATGCGAGACGGTCGCCTGCGAGATGGGGAACTCGTCACAAATCGCGCCGCAGCACATCTCTTCGCCTCCCGTCGTCGCGATCTTCTGATAAATCTCGAACCGTCGCGGATCTGCAAGCGCCCTGGCTATTTTTTGAAATCGTTTATTGTCCATCGGCGTCAATCATATTCTGATAGACAAATTGACAGATATCGATATGCTTGTCAAACATCGGTCCTAAAAATGTTTCATCGCCACTTGCCGCCGTAAATGCAGCGGAACCATTGTTTTGCGAGTTTGCGCCAGCCTGCGCGAAGCTTTCATGAAATAAGCAAGAATCTGGAAGTCGTATCTCCCTTGCACTGATAGGATCCTCATCGGACATCGCTGTACCGGATGTCTCGATAAAATCGGGGGTCATATGTCACAAGAAAATATCACCGTGATAAACAGAATTTACGAAGCTTTCGGCAGTCGCGATTTCGACGCCGTCCTCGAACATTTTGGTCCGAAGATAGAATGGGTCGCTGCGGTCAATTCTCCGTTGGCGGATCGCAGCCCGTATCGCGGATTGCAGGAGGTTCGCGAAGGCGTATTTATGCGGATTGCCGAAGGTTTCGAGCGGCTCACTGTCAAAATAGACGAGCTATTCGAGGCGGGCGATAGAGTCGTCGCCTTGGGGTTCTACGACGGCGTTTACCGAGCGAATGGGAAGCAGTTTCAGGCGCAGGTGGCCCACATTTGGACGCTCGCGAATGGCAAAGCCGTAAAATTTCAGCAATATGTCGATACGTTTCAATTGGCCGAATCTTTCAAGTAGCTTCCCCTGGATATAGTTGGCCAGTGCTGTCTGGAAAATGCAGCGAAAAATAAGATAATCTTTTATTATTCGTGGCGGCCGGGTCTGCATAAAGGCCCAAATCCAGAAAGGGGAAGAAAAATGAGATGCGTGAGCTATCGAGCATAATTGCCAGCGGTTTTATCAATACCTATCGCGATTGCGGAGAGAAGGTTCGCACCCTCTCGGAGAAACTCTCGGAACAAGAATTTTGGACGAAGCCCTATCCATACGGAAATAGCTTCGGGCACCTGACCCTCCATATCATCGGGAACCTGAATTACTTCATCGGCGCGCAGATCGCCCGGACGGGATATGTGCGGGATCGGGATCGGGAATTCACCGAGGCGGACCCTCCAACGAAAGCGGAAGTTTTGCAACGACTTGATGATGCGGTGGAGTTGGTGGTCAATACGCTTCAAGCGCAGTCAACAGATGACTGGGGAGCTGAATATAGTGCAAAAGGTTGGGATGCTTTGAATGATCGGTTCACGACCTTCCTGCGATGTGCGGCTCATTTTCAACATCATATCGGACAGATGATATATCTCACTAATGAACACAAGAATGAGGATTGAATCACGGTGTAGCAATTAAGTAAGCGAAATCGCCCGTCGCGAGTTCGCGTTTGGAGTTCCGCGTTTACGCGGTCTTCTTCTTTCGATTGATTTCTGACCGCCTGAAGACAGAACCTCCGAATAAGTTCCGAGTTGCTGCCATTTTCCGCAGCGAATGGTTGGTAGAAGAAATTTAGCCAGCTCATATCCAGACGTTGTCTTCTGCTGTCATATCACCGCCCGCGTCCCCCGTGTTGATCGTACCAATGGGTTCAACGATCAGTATCTTGCATTCACTCTCAGCCGCGGGTTTGTGCTCGATGCCCTTGGGGACGACAAACATCTCACCCGCTTTGAGGTCGACTCTTCCATCACGCAACTCAATTGTCATCTCACCTTCAATCACTATAAAGACCTCGTCCGTCTTGGCGTGATTGTGCCAGACAAACTCGCCCTGTATTTTGACCAATTTGTACTGGTAGTCATTCATCTGCGCGATCACCTTAGGCGCCCAGTGATCCGAAAATTTAGCCAGCTTTTCGTGCAAACGAATTGCTTCGTATTTCATAAATTCCTTTCAGCCTAATGGATGATTACAACCGGATCGAATATATATAATATATATATATATATCACAACGGATGCTCGACCAGGGGGAACGCGAAGAACACGAGGTAAACCACAACCCGTCAAATTCTCCGCGCCTCCCCATGAAAGCGTCAGACAATACGGATAGCCGCCGTCGAATGCGGTTATGTATCCAGATCGCCGGCTGGTCCGAAGAACTCATAGTGGATCTGGGCCGGCTCCACCTTCCAGGCTTTGAGGGTCCGATAAATTGATTGCATAAATGGACGAGGGCCACAGAAATAATAGTCACAATCCAGATGCGGCAATATACTCTCCAACCACTCGGCCGTGATCAAGCCGGTCCGATCGCAATGCTTCCCGCTCAGATCTTCGGCATCCGGTTCGCTATAACAAATATAGACGTGAACATTGGGATGGGAGGCTGCCAGTTTTTTTATCTGATCGTGCATCGCATGAGTGCGCCGATTGAGAGCGCCGTGAATAAACCAGGTTTCCAGTTTCGGATATTGCTGACAGATTGTCTTCAACATACTGACCATCGGAGTCAGACCAACACCGCCGCTGAGAAGTACCACCGGGCGTCGGGTTTCGGGATCGAGAACGAAATTGCCCATCGGTGCGCGCAATTGAAGTTCCATGCCCGGCTGATAATGGTCGTGCAGATAACATGAGACCAATCCGTCAGGCATTTCAGCACCGCCGGCCGGCCGCCGCTCCCTCTTGATGCTGATTCGGTAATATTGCTCATTCGGGCTATCGGACAGACTGTAATTGCGCGTCACAACGTCGCCACCGGGAAAGTCGATTTTGACTGTAATATATTGGCCGGGTTTATGAGCCGCGATCTTTCCCCCATCCTTGGGTTTCAGATAGAACGAGGTGATGACTTCGCTCTCTTTCACCTTTTTGTCCAGCACGAATGTGCGGTAATCGGCCCAACCGCCATTCTGATCTTCCGCTTGTTGATAGAGCTTGCGCTCCGCCTGCACCAGGATGTCTGCCAGAAATTCATATGCTTCTTTCCAGGCAGCAACCTGCGCTTCATCAATCTGCAAAACATCTCTGAGAGCCTGGATCAGGTGGGCGCCCACAATCCCGTAATGCTCTGGCTTCACACCCAGCGAGGCATGTTTATTGGCGATCAGCTCTACTGCACCCGTCAAAGCTCCCAAGTTATCGATATTCGCAGCATATGCCTGTATCGAGCGCGCCAAAGCGAGCTGCTGGCTCTGGCGCGTCTGATTCGCTCGATTGAATAGAGGCAGTACCTCCGGATTTTTGGCGAACAGCAGATCGTACATCCGAAGGGTCACATCCAGCGCTCGATCTGCAAGCACCGGCGCTGACGCCTTCACTATCTCGACTGTTTTTTGAGTCAACATTTTGACGCTCCTCAATTGATGTTTGATTGCACACATTTAATATATAATGTGCATTTTATATACATATTTGAAAATATGTATACAGAATGCATATTCAGATTGTCAATTGATAAATGGGACATTATGCAACTCACGCTATTCTCCGACTATTCGCTACGGACGCTCATGTACCTGGCCACGCATGAGGGGCGATTATGTACCGCGCGGGAGATTTCCGAGCGATATGGTATTTCCCAAAATCATGTGGTGAAGATCATACATAACTTATCCAGGCTGGGTTATATCAGGAGCGTCAAAGGGAAAGGCGGGGGCATTGGGCTCTTGAAAAAACCCGGAGAGATCAATCTTCGCAGTTTGATTATCGCGCTCGAAACCAATCTCACGCTGGTAGAATGTTTCGATAATGAAGGAAACACCTGTAGGATCGTGGCTGAATGCAAATTAAAGAAGGTTTTGCGGGATGCTCTGAAAGCATTTCTTGATACGCTGGGAGAATATACGCTCGCCGATCTGGTCATCAAACCGAAGTTGTTCTACGGATGAAATAGTTGCGCTATTTTTCAAGGGCAATCAGGCGGTACTTCGAACTTTTCTGTAGTCGAGCGATGCCCGGAAACCACGGCAATCGTTTGGGGGTGACCGAGATGGCGACGGCGGTACTTATAATTGCCAGCATTGCACTGATCCTGATTGTGTTGTGGGATGCATTTGAGTCGGTCGTCTTACCACGGCGAGTGACCCGGCGCTTCCGCCTGACCAATGTCTTCTATCGTTCCACCTGGCGACTCTATGCCGCGATCGCACGGCGCCTGAATTCAAGCGAAAGGCGTGAAACCTACCTGGGATTCTATGGACCACTTTCACTGATCTTCTTAATCGTCTTCTGGGTGATCAGCCTGGTTATCGGCTTCGCCGTGCTGCAATGGGCCGTCGGCTCTCCGCTCAGAGAGCCGAAAGGGATGACCTCTTTTTCCACCTACTTATATCTCAGTAGCACTACTTTCTTTACATTCGATTATGGAGATGTGCTGCCGCTGCGAAATGTCGGAAGATTGCTGGCGGTCCTGGAGGCAGGCATTGGCTACGGGTTTCTGGCGATTATCATCGCATATCTCCCGGTAGTCTATCAGGCGTTTTCACGACGTGAGGTCAATATCTCGCTCCTCGACGCGCGCGCGGGCTCGCCGCCCAGCGTATGCGAATTATTGCGCCGTCATAGTCATGACGGAGGGATGGCAAATCTCGATCGGCTGCTCCACGATTGGGAGCGGTGGACGGCGGAGTTACTGGAGAGTCATCTCTCCTACCCGCTTTTATGTTATTACCGCTCGCAACACGACAACCAATCATGGCTCTCGTCTTTGACGGCGATCCTCGATACCTGTGCCCTGGTCATGGTCGGTCTGAAGGGCGGTCCAGTAAGGCAATCTCGGTTAACCTTCGCCATAGCTCGACACACGATCGTCGACCTGGCGCAGACATTCAAGACGATGCCGCGGGAACCAGTTCCCGATCGATTGCCGGCGGCTGAGTTGGAGCGGCTGCTCTCCTGCTTGAAAACGTTCGGCATCTCATTTGATGATACAGAGGAGGTAAGAGAGAGGCTGATTGAGTTACGCGATCAGTACGAGCCCTATCTCGATGCTCTGGCTCAGAATTTCTTGATAACGCTTCCACCCTGGGTTGCAGAGACTGAAAACGAAGATAACTGGGAGAGATCGGTAAAAGATTTATCTTGATTGTTCATTCATTTTTCGCCAAACGGATAAAGATCTAAACGACGATCAGCGCTGTTGAGATCTGTGGGGAATACTATGAAATATGACTTTCTGGTCGAAAATTACGAGACTGAGCGAATTAAAATTGTCAGCGTATGGAGCGAATTCAGAGACGATGATCTTATTGTTCGCCCCCGTGATGATGATCCGAGAGGACGTAGCGTCCGCGAGCAGATGGTACATCAGTGTGTGAGTGAGGATATCTGGTTTCGCACCATGCTCGGCATCGACGTGAACGCCCCTCCCTTGCCCGTGCCGGAGACCCGCCTGGATTTCATCAAAAGGTATGCGGAGGACAGCGGGAAACGACTTGATGCGCTTCGTCGAACGAATGATCTATGGTGGGAAGAAGAGACGGATTTCTTTGATGTTCGCCGCTCGCGCGCGTGGGTAATGACTCGGCGCCTTACCCATACATCTCATCATCGCGGGCAACAGATGGCGATGCTTCGTATGTTGGGTCGTGATCTGCACAGTAATTACGGGCCTACCGCAGATACCGGTGGTTTGATGCAGAATAAAGCCCCGACGATTTACGCCTACTCCGGCCTGAACTCGCTCCTCGAAGGTGAAGCCAGTGGAGGGGCCAAAGCCGATCTGCCCGGGTCAGGAGGAAAGTCTGTCACCGAACGACCTGATTGAGCAGGGGCAGGAGCGAGATATTCGTGCCATGCGAATACTTAGAATTTTAAACGCCGATCGGCATTTTCTTTCTGCCGGTGGCATCATTTAAGAGTCGGTGAGTTCAAGTTGGTGCCGAATTGTTGTAGCTTATTAGGGCATCGCGTGTGAAGAAGAAATCTCACACCGATCGTCGATCTCATCAAGATTTGAACAATGAAACTGTTTATGGAGGTTTAATGCGCACTCTGCTTACAATCTTGTGTTCTATCGTTCTTGTCGCGACTCTGTTGGCGCAAGACAATACCGGCCGCGCTGATGAGGCGGCTATCCGCGATGTCGTGAGTAAATATGTCGATGCGCGCGAGAAGATCGACCCGAAGGCAGTCGAGCAACTGTTCACAAGCGACGCCGACCAACTGGTGTCGTCAGGCGAATGGCGAAGAGGGCGCGAAGCCGTCGTGCGGGGCACGATGGCGAGTTCGAGCAGCACGGGAGGGAAGCGCACGATTACCGTGGAGTCAGTCCGGTTGGTGACGCCCGATGTTGCGATCGCCGATGGGCGTTATCAACTGACTGGCCTTGCTGGAGATGCCACCCGGAATATGTGGACGACGCTGGTGCTGAAAAAGACCGAGAAAGGCTGGCGCATCTCGGCAATTCGGAACATGTTGCCCGCTGCGCCGGCGCCGGGTCGGTGAGCGAATTGCGCAATTACCCACTGGTAATCCCTAGTTAATTTGTTAGAATCGCCCTGACTCTGGTATTTCATACTTTATCAACAAGATAAGAAAAAGTGGTTTCGCAGGAATATTGCTCTGCTTCCAACCTTTGGAATCCGATCTGCCAAAGCCGAACAAGAGCCTATATACGGGCTTCTTATTTAGATACACAGCTCATATTTGTTTCTCACCACGATTAGCCTTGTATAATCTCATTTGCTGATGGGAAGCCCGAGATGATCGAATGGATTCGGCCATTATTTAGCCATTGGTCTGTAATCAAAATTCAATCTGCGATCTCAAGCCAAATATGTCGGGAAAGGAATCAGGAGCGGAGGATATACAGAATGAAGGTGAGCGATCTGCTAGAAGGCGAACTACGGGGAGATGACCTCACCGGGCGAACGCGCATGCCGGAAAGTATTATCGAAGAACTAAGTATCTCGGATGAAAACGGGGTGATTTACATTACCCATCCGGATAAAGGCGAAAAGTTCGATCGAATGGGCAATGAGTTCGTCAGCGAGCAATTCAGTAAGAGTTTGCGCCCGCCTGAAGAAATGGGACGGATCGGCAAGGAATTTAGCGAACAATTGCGGATAACGGGATATTGGGAGAGGGAATGCATTGACAAGGAGAAAGATGGCGCCGTAATTGCAAGGTCCGCTCGACTCATCGGGCTTGAGTATGCTGGTAAAAAGTATTGGGTCCGCGTTCGAGGAGACATTACCGAACGTAAGAAGGACGAAATAGCACAGGCATACCTCGCAGCAATGGTGGAGTCATCTAACGATGCGATTATCGGTAAAACACTGCAAGGGATCATCACGAGCTGGAATATGGGCGCCGAAAAACTCTTCGGCTACACAGCATCGGAGATGTTGGGACAGCCAATTACCGGTTTGATCCGACCTGATGGACGGGAGGAATCGGCCAATCAACTTGAGAGACTGGGACGAGGTGAACGGATTGAGAACTTTGAGACAGTGAGATTGAGGAAGGATGGAACGCCGGTCGATGTCTATATTACAGTATCACCGATCAATGATAGAAGTGGGCGAATTATCGGAGCGTCCGAAGTTGCGCGCGAGATCGGCGAGCGCAGGCTGGCCCAGGCGGAACGAGAAGAATTACTGATGAAGGAAGAAGCGGCTCGTGCCGAGGCACAGGCGGAAAATAATGCCAAGGACGAAATCATCTCGCTGATCTCGCACGAATTGCGTTCGCCGCTCAATTCGATTCTCGGTTATAACCGCATGCTGCGCTCAAATCCGCATGATGCGGAGCAGGTCAGCCAGACTTGCGACGTCATCGAGCGCGGTGCTCGCACGCAACTTCGCCTTCTTGAAGACCTGCTCGATACCTCGCGCATCATCAGCGGCAAACTGCGGCTCGACCCGCGCCCGACCGATCTCGTTCCGGTGCTCGCCGATGTTCTGGAGCTGATGCGTCCCATGGCAGAGGCGAAAGCCATCGTACTGCGCGCGCGATATGACCTGAAACCGGAAATGGTCAATGGTGATCCGGTTCGGCTGCAGCAGGTGGTTGGTAATTTAATTGCAAATGCGATTAAGTTCACGCCTGAGGGTGGACGCGTCGGGTTGTGCTTGGAACGCAGCGACGAAGAGATTCGTATCGTCGTCAACGATACGGGCGCAGGCATCGATCCGGAATTTCTTCCCCGCATCTTCGACCGTTTCAGCCAGGCCGATAGATCCATTTCGCGCTCGCACGGCGGTCTCGGTCTTGGCCTCGCGCTGGTGAAACATCTGGTCGAAATGCACGGGGGCGGGGTCGAGGCTGCGAGCGAAGGTGTGGGGCTCGGTTCGACCTTCACTATTAAACTTCCGCCGTCCGTGCCGACCCTTTACTACAGTTTGGAATTGCCGGCTCTGCGGACTGAAGGCACGATCCCGTTACCTGAAATGGCGACAATTGAAGGCGTAAGCGTGCTGGCAGTAGATGATCAATCGGAGGCGCGCGAAGCGCTCGCCAGTTTTCTGAGCAACTGCGGCGCAATCGTGACGGCAGTCTCATCCGGCAGCGAGGCTTTGGCGATCCTGGCCGACCCACCGGGGGGCGATCGCCCTGATGTGCTCATTTGTGACATCGCCATGCCGGGTGAAGACGGCTACGCGGTGATGAAACGCATTCGGATGCTGGAAACAGCGCGCGGACTCAGAACCCCGCAGCGGATTCCTGCGATAGCTCTCACGGCGATGGCGAGTAGAGAGGACTGGGTGCGTGCGCTCAGCGCAGGATTCAATATGCACGTCGCCAAGCCAGTTGAACCCGCCGAACTGGTGATGATGATCGCCAGCCTCAAGGGAGAGCAGATCAAGAGAGCATAATTCAACCTAAAGTGATGGATCACCGCAAGAATGCGGTAAGAAAAGAAATTTATCTCAGATATTCCGTTGAAAACAGCGATAAGCTATTTATTCAAATCGTCCGGCAAGACTGGCCACAACGGCGATCAACTCATCTGGTTCTACGGGCTTCGGTAGGTGCGATTGAAAGCCTGCTGCAATCGCTTTCAGACAATCTTCTTTCCTGGTATACCCCGAAAGTGCGATAGCTGGTACGTTACCGCCTTGTTCGGGAGGCAGAGCTCTCACCTTGCGGATAAAGGAGTAACCATCTTCTTTCGGCATACCGATGTCGGAGATGAGGACATCTGGACTCCATTCGGCCAGGCCTATAAGCGCTTCATTTACGGATGCTACGCCTTTAACCTGAGCTCCATTTTTCTCAAGCATTATTGTGACCAAATTTAGGCCATCTTCTTCATCATCAACTATTAGCACTCGCAGATCTGCCAGGTTAGAGGCAACCCCTGGTATATCACTCTCGTTCCAGGCTTGAGCGAAATTTGGAGCAGTTTGATGACCTACCGGCTTTTCCCTCTGATCTTTGGCGGTTGAGAGTGGAAGCCGAACCGTAAAGATTGCTCCCTGTTCATCAGCGCGGGGGCTAGCTGTAACTGTCCCACCGTGCAGTTCGACGAGATGGCGAACGATTGACAGTCCCAAACCTAATCCACCATGAATGCGGGTGGTGGAGGAATCTTCCTGGCGAAAGCGGTCGAAGACATAAGGTAAAAACTCCGGCTTTATCCCCGGACCAGTATCAATTACTTTGATTTCTACGTGTGAATCATTATGTCCTGAAAGTATCTGTACAGAACCTCCTTGCGGGGTAAATTTGATAGCATTGGAGATGAGATTCCAGACAACTTGTTGCAGACGGTTGGCATCTCCAAGGGCGAGATTGACCTCGTGATCGAGCGATATCTGCAGTCTCACACCTTTGGCTTCCGCCGCCAGACGCATGGAATCAACCGCCGCTTCGATTACCGAAGGGATATACACTTGAGCCATTTGGATGCTGAGCTTCCCGGTTATGATGCGAGATACATCAAGGATATCTTCGATAATCCGCTGCTGCGCCTGGGCATTGCTCTCGATGATCTCGGCTGCCCGCAGAGCGCTCTCCGCATCCAGCATTCCGAGTCGCAGAAGACGCGCCCATCCGAGCATGGCGTGCAACGGAGCGCGCAGTTCATGGGAAACGGTTGCGAGAAACTCGTCTTTCAGACGATTGGCCGTCTCGGCCTCGGCACGCGCCTTCCGCTCGACCGTATACAAGCGGGCATTGTCGATGGCGACGGCAGCCTGAGCGGCTAATCCTGCGGCAATCTGCTCCGAACTGTCGGAAAAGATCCCGGGCTCAGAATGGGCGAGGAAGAGCCCACCTAGCACTTTGCCCGAACGGGAAATGACAGGTATAGCCAGGTAACTAGTTACCGGCAAATGTTTAGACGGAATCCCGTAAAATGGTGAGTTTTTACCATAACGTGAATCTTTCTTCACGTCATCAACGCGCACAATACCTTCGCCGCAAAACGTCGGGTCAAAAATCTCCGTGACTCGCGACAAGGTGAAATGGGCCAGGCGCTCGCGTGGGGCCCCGGAGAACGTGTGGAGCATTGATGAATCGCCCATTTCGTTCAGAACATTATAGAAGAAGGCGCCGATTTGGGCCCCTGCCAATTCAGTCGCAGCATCAGTGATAGATTGCACCAACTTTTCCAGGTTGAGCTCGGCTGAGAGCATCCGCCCGGTCTTGTTAACCGTCTCGATGATCTCTCGCTCTTCTTCCAGCTGTCCCTGGATTCTCGTACGCTCGACGATCTCAGCTTGCAGCTCTGCGTTCGCTCTTGCCAAATCCGAGGTTCGTTGCTGGACTCTTACTTCCAACTCGTCGTGCGCTCTTCTCAGCGCCTCCTCCGACTCCTTGAGCTGACTGATATCGAACGCTACTCCGTGAACGAACCATGGTCGCCCATCGTCGTGCCGTACCATCTTGGCTTCACAACGAAACCAAACCACATGTCCATCGCGCGCCAATATTCGATAGACGGATTGCAGCGGCTCGCCTGAAAGGAGCAGACGTGCGGCTTCTTTATTCCAACGTGCTTTATCCTCGGGATGTATCTGACGATACCAGCGCACCGGATCGTTGAGCCATTCCTGCTGCGTGAAGCCAAGCATCGGCTCGATTTGTGGGTTGATGTAAGCCTCGCTGATTCCTTTATCGAGGAAAGCCATGAAAACGATGGCGGGAATTTGCTCCAGGAGGGTCCGGTATTTAGCCTCGATGTCTGTCGATGGGGCTGCTACGACAGTCGCCCTCATTAGCTGCCTGATCGTCTCGCTGTCCGGTTCTAGGATGCTGAAATCAGATGAAGAAAACACTCGCGCAAGCCCGTCAAGAATGGCGACAGCTTCTGAAGGGCTGACAGGATTGTTATCTTCAAAAGAATTATTCGGCTGTCCGTTTCGCATAATGTCTGTATCGACGCGTGACTTTTATTTACTCGACTATTACTCTACATCCTTACGCCGCCATTCGGGTTCCTTATTCAGTGAATCTGCGTAAATCTGCGCAGAGCATGAATTGCCTTACCATAAGTCATGACCGCGTGTGATGATAAGAGCGAGCCTGGTGGCTGGTCCATAAACGGCATGAACTTGTCCGGAAATCCGGGCATCGTACAGCCGATGCAGACCCCACCAACGTTCGGGCAACCGCCGAGCCCGGACATCCAACCACGTTTCCCCACATTGCATTGGACCACAGGCCCCCAGCATCCCAATTTCACGATGCAGCTGGATGCCCCATACTCGTCTGCGAAATCCGCCTGCTCGTAGTATCCCCCGCGGTCGCACCCTTCATGGACCGTTTGGCCGAAAAGCCATGTCGGCCGCAGGGCTTCATCGAGCGGTATCATCGGAGCACGCCCCGAAAACTGATAGAGCAGATAAAGCAGGGTCTCCGTGAAGTTATCAGGAAGAATCGGGCATCCCGGCACGCATACAATCGGAATATCCGCTTTGGATTTCCAACTCCAACCCAGATAGTCCGCCAGCCCCATGCACCCGGTAGGGTTTCCTTCCATCGCGTGGATTCCCCCATAAGTCGCACACGTTCCAGCCGCCATCACTGCCCAGGCTTTGGACGCCAATCTATCGATCCATTCACAGGTGGTGATGGGTTGACCTGTTTCTTTATCTGCGCCGAAGCCAGCCCAGTAACCTTCGCTTTTGATCTTTTCGTTGGGGATTGAGCCCTCGATTACCAGGATGAATGGTTCGAGCTTACCCTCATCAGCCAGATAAAAGTATTTCATGAAGTCGTTGCCGACTTCATAAGCTAGAACGGGGTTACGGAAATTCACTTTGGGGATTCCCGGTATGGCGCCGAGTACAAAATCTTCGATACTCGGTTGCGTGGCTGCTGTTAACGCAATCGTATCACCATCGCAGCCGAGACCTGCTGTTATCCAAAGAACATCGATCTCCTCGATCGGTTTGGGGACCTGTATCTCTTTGTCCGGGATAACGGTCGTATCCGGCATTTTGATTCCTCCTCATACTTACGTTTGGAGTTCCGCGTTTACGCGGTCTTCTGCCTCACATGGTTTCAAACCGCCTGAAGGCGGAACTCCAAACTTAGTTTCAAGCGTAACGTTCACCATTTTCCACCAAGACCGAACATCGTTGAATGGCGGGTCTCCAATACCTTGCCATTGCCCAGATACATATGGACGCCGCAAGGCATGCAAGGATCAAAGCTGCGTACCACGCGCATGATGTCGATGCCCTTGAATTTTGCGGGCTCATTCTCCTCGAAGATCGGCGTACCCTGTACTGCATCCTCATAAGGACCGGGCGTGCCGTGGATATCGCGCGGGCTGGCATTCCACGGCGTCGGAGGGTACGGATGATAGTTGGCGATCTTACCATCGCGGATAACCATATGGTGCGAAAGCATACCTCGCACCGCTTCGTGGAAACCGCATCCGATCGCCTCCTCCGGCACGGAAAAATGCGACCAGGTTTTTGTCCTACCGGCATGCACCTCCGCCAGAGCCCGCTCAACAAAGTAGAGAGCTGCCGCCGCTGCATACGCCTGGAAATAGGTACGAGCGCGGTTGCGCTCAAGCGCATTGCTCCACTTGGGGATCCTCCACTCGAATTCAGCCTCCGGCAACATGGCCGTTTTCGGCAGATTGATCTTCACGCTATTACCGGTGGCCTTGATGTATCCGATATCGACCAACCCATTGAGTGCAGTCGCCCAGAGACGGGCTAGCGGTCCGCCGCCGCTGTCCAGCGCTAGATATTTGCCGGTCACGGTGTCATACCAGCGGGGAGACGTAACCCAGGTATACTTTCCCGCGAAATCGCGCTTCTGAGGTTTCGGAATGGTGACCTGATTCCATGGATGTAATTGATCAACCTCATTGCCGAGCGGGTCTCTCTCGACAAATTTCTCCGCATTACTCCAATCTTCATAGTAAGAACTTCCGAGCAAAATGCGAATGCCCAGATTGATCTTGATCAGATCATTGGTGACGATCTTGCCGTCCACTATCACGCTCGGCGTGACATACATAGCTCGCCCCCAATCGGGCATATTCTTATATGTGTAATCGCAGACTTCAGGATTATTCCCATGACCCCCAACAACCAAGCAGAATCCGCCGCTCACCGACCCTTTCATATCCTGGCAGAGCCTCGTAGAAAAAGTTGAAAAGATCGTCATGCAAAGGTACAACTTTCTTGATGAATTCGGTGTACTTCATCAGACGAACCAGGTAGTCGGTGAAAACCTGGAGGCTGGGTACTGTGCCAACACCCCCCGGATAAAGGGTTGAAGGATGCACGTGACGGCCTTCCATCAGACAGAACATCTCGCGGGCCAAACGGCTCATTTGCAGAGCCTCCCGATAAAATTCTCCGCTGAAGGGATTGAGCGCGCGCATAATATCGGCGATGGTTCGATAGCCATCGACCATGGCTCCCGGAGCGCTCGTTTTCTCGGCCTTCTCCAGTACACCGGGGTTGGTCTCCTTTACCATCTGCTCGCAATAGTCCACACCAGCCAGGTTATCCTGATAGATGTTATGATCGAACATGTACTCGGCTGCTTCGCCGAGATTTATTATCCACTCGGCCAACTCGGGAGGCCTCACGCCGAAGGCCATGTTCTGCGCATAAACAGCGCAGGTTGCGTGATTGTCCCCGCAGATGCCGCAGATGCGGCTGGTGATGAAATGAGCGTCGCGTGGATCTTTGTTCTTCATAAAAACGCTGTACCCACGGAAGATTGAAGATGTGCTATGACACTCGGCTACCACATTGTTCTTAAAGTCGATCTTGGTATAAATGCCGAGGCTCCCGATGATGCGGGTAATCGGGTCCCAGCTCATCTCAACTAATCGCTCTCCCTCAGGCATTCCCACTTTTTCCGGTTGTTCTAAGCTGGCCAATTGCTCACCCCCATATGTGGTATCTCTCAGTCACGGGTGATAACTTAGAAGGAGAGTCGAGGTAAGGTGCGCGTAGGGCCGGGCTTACACGTATCTTCGAGTTCCCACTCCCTTCCTACTATACAAATCGAGATTGAAATGTATAGCTCCCGCACTGTCTCCTTTGGGTTCACTCGTGTTTAGTCAATAAATAGTTGCAATTGCTATGCCGTTTTTTGCATATTTCGAGCGTATTTAGGTACAACTAGCGTAACAAATTAAGCTGCGAGTACATTTCAACGTGCCAGTTCTGATTACAGCTATATTTATTTTCGTTATTGGCGTGATTTGGCTGCGAAGATCTGAAGTGTTAATGACAGTCTGGCAAATGGCAAATTATTTCAATACAGAGGTGTTCTTATTTCATACTCTTGCAAAATTTGCTAGCGAGTAAAAAACATAGCGGAGTTAACACATCATACTTTATCGAAAAATTTTTGATCTTAGCATCGGATTTGGGTAATTAGGCGCGCGGTGGAACTGTCTCCGCAGCATGCAAATTATGTAAATAGTGCAGACGCCTGTATTTGGAGATATGTGCGGATTTTAAAGCCAGTTCTTCGGCATGACAATTGCATCTTTCTCATCATGCAAGGAATCCGTAACTAAAAATCGCTTCCCCCAATTAAGCGCGCATCGCATTTGCGGCGAGCTCCCACCACCCGATCCATAGTTGGACCCGTTTGATAGGAGAATATGGAATAGGCACATGCGAGAAGCCTATTTTTCATTCACAGCATTTTTGAAGGTGAAGCAGACGGACTAACCTAACGTTGTTTCACGCGAATCGCATCCTATCGAAAACTATTTGATGTGGAGGACATCATATTTATGCTAGAGGAATTCATTGAATGGAAACGGCCCGAAGACGTACTGGCTAACCTTGCAGCTATCTTGGAATCATCGGACGATGCGATTATTGGCAGAACACTGCAAGGGTTCATTATGAGTTGGAATAAGAGCGCCGAGAAGCTCTTCGGCTACGAGGCATCAGAGATCATAGGGCAACCGGTGAACACATTGGTTCCACCCGACCGGCGCGTTGAAGCGATTGAGATTCTGGAGAGGCTGTATCGAGGCGAGCGAATCGAGCAATTTAAGACGGTGCGGTTAAAGAAGGACGGAACTCGGTTTGCTGTCTCCTTAACTCTCTCTCCGATGAAGGATATAGATGGGCGAATGATCGGAGCTTATAAAATCGTGCGTGATATCAGTGAGCGAAAGAGGTATGACGAAATTCCGGACAGAAGCGACGCGATGTTTGGCAGCCTGCTCGAGAATTTGCCCGCGGCGGTATACACATGCGATTCCGATGGATTGATCACTTATTTCAATATACGTGCAGCGCAACTCTGGAGGCGGGCGCCGAAGCTGAACGACCCGGAGGAGCGATTCTGCGGCTCATGCCAGCTCTTCTCCGCCGAAGGAGAACCCCTATCGCATGATCGGAGCCTGATGGCGCAGGCGCTCAAAGAAGATAAGGAATTCAATGGATGCGAGATGATGATGGGGCGGCCTGATGGATCGCGTCTATCTGCACTCGCTCATATCGTCCCGATCCATGATGATTTCGGCAAAATTCTAGGTGCCGTGAATCTCCTGATAGATATTAATGATCGAAAACGCACTGAAATGAAATTGTTGGGGGTGGAGAGGGCAGCCCGCGCCGAAGCAGAAACCGCAAACCGCTCCAAAACAGAATTCCTCTCGCTCGTATCCTATGAATTACGGTCACGTCTCAACTCAATAATCGGATATAACCGCATACTACGTTCGAACCAGAATGACGATATGGAGACTAGACGGGCGTGCGACATCATCGAGCGGAACGCGCGGGCACAGTTGCGTCATGTGGAGGATATCCTCGACACGACTCAAATCGCCAACGGCCAGTTGCGGCTCGACAAGCGCCCGACAGACATAGTTTCAATACTCGCAGACACTCTCGACGTGATACGTATGGAGGCCAAGGAAAAAGGCATCGAATTGTTCACGTACTACAGCCCAAAAAAGGAGGCGGTCATTGGCGATGCCGTCCGGCTGCAGCAGCTGTTCTGGAATCTTCTCTCGAACGCGGTAAAACATACGCCCAGAGGCGGCCGCATAGAATTATGGCTGGATCGTAAAGCTGATTTAGTCAACATTATAGTTAAAGATTCAGGCATAGGCATCAAACCGGAAATTTTGCCCCATATCTTCGAACGTTCCGGGCGCACCGATCCATCGAATACGAACGAGCGCGGCGGTCTCGGTATCGGACTGGCGCTCGTGAAAACCCTGGTCGAGATGCACGGTGGGTCAATCAAGGCTGCGAGCGGAGGCCCGGGGCGTGGATCTACCTTCACCGTTACGCTTCCATTGGCAGATGAGAAAGGATTCTATTCACCTAATCTGCCAGCCATCAAGACTGAAGAAGCGATCCAGCCCGAGTCAGTGTTACAGCTGTACGACCGTGCGATGATTGAAGGTGCGCGCGTATTGGTAGTAGACGATCAGGAAGAGGCACGCGTAACCGTTGCCGATTTTCTGAGAAAATCCGGCGCAATCGTAACTGCTGTCTCCTCAGGCAACGACGCTTTATCGATTCTGGACGACCCACCGGGCGGCGAGCGACCGGAAGTGCTCATATGCGATATTGCCATGCCGGATATAGATGGTTACACGGTTCTAAAGCGTGTGCGTGAACTCGAAGCAAAGCGCGGCCTCAGTGCGTCGCAGGAGATTCCGGCGGTTGCTCTCACAGGGATGGCTCAGATTGAAGATCGTATGCGCGCTCTCAGTGCGGGTTTCCGGATGCACCTGACCAAGCCGGTTGAGCCAACCGAGCTGATGGTCGTGATCGCTAACCTGATGGGTGCTCATATCGAGGGCACGCTCTGCAATTAAACGGTTGTCCCGGTTTTATCGAATGCCCCCGCTGCACGGGGCCGGGGCAACGGGGCATGTGGGGCACGGGGCGTTCACAAAAATTTGAGCCAAATCAAGCGACACCTTATCAAGAGACACCTTATTTTGTTTGCGAGATGCGGCCGAAACTGAAATCCTGCCGCCGTTTTGTATATGACAAACCTGGAAATTGTCTGAAGTGTGTGCAAATAAAAGATCAATGGATCAATGTTATCGTCCTTGAGCGCCAGAGGCGCGGAATATTTATAGCACTCGTTCATCCAAACATCGCAAGCTCCGGAGGAGGAGCGGCATATAGGCGTTCAAATGTCGCTCCTCCCGGAGCTTGCGATGTTTGGATGAACGAGTGCTATATAGATCAGGCTCCTCCGGAGCCAATCAGAAACTAATAACCCAACTTTAATTGGCAAACTCATCAATTATCTAACCTACCTCTCAACTCGATTAGCCAGTCTTTTCCAGAAGCTACCGCAAAATCCCAATCCACCGGCCTCCGGTTTATATCCAGCTCCATCTTGCGAGTAAACATTTCAGGCACACTATTACGCATGGTTTTTCTCCTGAAAACTATATACTTAGCACTCCTCAAAGTTTGAACGTGAGTCTTTTCATTCTTGCATTGGCTCTCGGATGATGATTATAGGGAGTACGATATTAATGCCGGCAATACGCTGTGTTGGTATTAACGTGTTTATGCCGGACGAGGTAAAGCATATCCGGACTTATTGAGCTTCAGGCAATCGGCTTTACAAAGATTGCCCGCTTCGCTTCCGCCGCGTAACAGCGCTAAAAATGTAGCCCTATGTTGATGGTCTTTGAAAATAGATGCATCCACGTCATTAGGGTAGGGTCAGACCAGTGTGTCTGCCCCTGTTCCACGGTAGCGTCGATCCGGGGCAGACATATAGGTCTGCCCCTACGTGGTTGCTTTATTTTTTCAGAAGAACATCAAGGCCGGGTAGGTATTAGCAAGTAGGCGTTAAGCGTTTAACCTGAATGTCAATAGGTGAGTTCTACTTCGCCTCACTGGAAGCGGTGGAGGCTTCGAGGAGAAACGATGTACCGATTATCATTGTATCTTATCGCCATTTCAGTTCTGCCATTTCTGTGCGCCTACGGTGGCGGTTTCACGCAGCAACCAGGCAAAATGAAAATCATCCTCGATACGGACATCGGCGATGACATTGACGATGCATGGGCGCTTGCTTTCCTTATATCGCATCAGAATTTCCAGCCGCTGGGCGTGACGATCACCCACGGCAACACGCCCGCGCGCATGAAGATTGCCTGTAAACTGTTACATATCACCGGGCGCAGCGACATCCCCGTCGCGGTCGGGCGAAAGACCAGTGACGGGTATTTTCAACAATACACCTGGGCCGAGGACTTCACGACCAAACCGCCGATCGCACAGCCAGCAGCCGAATTTATCGTCGAGCAGGTTAAAAAATATCCCGGAGAAGTGACGATTCTCGCTGTCGGTCCCCTGCAAAATCTTGCCGACGCTTTAAGAAAGGAGCCCAACCTGCCCAAACTGGTCAAGCGGGTAGTTTTGATGAGCGGCTGCGTTCACGGCACGGCGGATAAGCCGGGCTCCCCGATACGCGAATGGAACGTCTATCAATCTACGGTCGATTCGCAACTCGTCTATGGCGCAGGCCTCCCGCTGACAATCGTGCCGCTCGATTCGACGACCCACGTCAAACTGACCGACGAAGAGCGGAAGCAGGTGAGCGAGTATCGCTCGCCGCTCACTTACGCGCTCGAATGCCTCTACCGATTGTGGCTACCCGGACCTGCCGCACGCATGACATTGCACGACCAACTCGCCGTCGCTGAATCCGCCTCCCCGGGCAGATTCTTCAATCGGCTCGAAACGGTGCCCCTCTTCGTCGACGACCAGGGATTCACCCGCATCGACCCCGAGCGCGGAAAGCCCGTGATAGTATGCTTGGAACCGAAGCGTGACGAATTTATGAAGTATTACATCGGG
The DNA here is from genome assembly GCA_963796275.1 of uncultured Acidobacteriota bacterium. Classification (GTDB taxonomy): domain Bacteria; phylum Acidobacteriota; class Blastocatellia; order RBC074; family RBC074; genus JAKEHZ01. The sequence goes on from CAWCKY010000006.1 coordinate 2,237,198, forward strand.
CAGTTAATCAGCCAGAAACTCGGCATGTGATATCGTTCATTCTTTATTTCGCAGCCGCGGGCGAAAGCGAGCATCCATCTTCCGAATGACGCACCGATTTTCAGAGGATGACGACAATCCGCGTTTGTAACCTATATATTGATCTGTGCGCGAGTCGAGACAACCGCGGTTCGACACATTTACGGAATTTTTCTACAATCCATCGGCATGGCTCGAGCATCAAGACAATTGGAGGAGGGTAAGATGAAGCGATTCTGTGTGGTAATGCCTGTATTTATCGTTCTGCTCGTTGTTACGCCTCTCTTTGCGCAACAACAGGCAAATCAGTCCAACGCCGATCTGCTGACCCTCGATACGGTCTTCACCTACCGCCCGCAATCACTTACAGGGATTGAGTGGCAGGCTGACGGACACAGTTATTCGACGCTGGAACCGTCGGCCACAAAAAAGGGGAGCCTCGACATCGTGCGTTACAATGCCGCGACCGGAGAAAGGAAGGTTCTGGTTCCGGCGGAGAAATTGGTACCGCAGGGCGCCTCTTCGCCGTTAGCAATCGATCAATATGAACTAAGTCAGAATGAGCAGAAGTTGCTGCTTTTCACCAACTCGGCCCGCGTCTGGCGGAGCAATACGCGCGGCGATTATTGGGTCCTCGACCTGAAAAATTGGGAACTGCGCAAACTCGGCGGCGCTGCGAAACCATCGACGCTGATGTTCGCCAAATTCTCGCCGGACGGAACGCGCGTCGGATACGTGAGAGAAAATAATATCTACATCGAAAGCCTAACGGACGGCCGCGTCATGCAACTGACGGCGGACGGTGCGCGCTACATCATCAACGGAACATTCGACTGGGTTTACGAGGAGGAGCTCTTCTGCCGCGACGGGTGGCGCTGGAGCCCTGACGGTGAGCAGATTGCATACTGGCAGCTCAATTCCGAAGGCGTGAAGGAGTTCAAGCTCATCAACAATACGGCTGCCCTCTACCCTGAGCTGATTACCTTCCCCTACCCGAAAGCGGGCGAGATGAATTCCGCTGCGCGCGTCGGCATCGTGAACGCGCGGGGCGGCGAAACGCGATGGTTCGAAATTCCCGGCGATCCGCGCAATCATTACCTGGTGCGAATGGAGTGGGCGGCGAATTCGGATGAGGTCATCATTCAGCAACTCAACCGGCTTCAGAATACCAACATTGTAATGCTCGGCGATAAACGCACGGGCCGGGCGCGCACGATTCTGACCGAACGGGATGAGGCGTGGGTTGACGTCGCGTGGGGTGGCATTGACTGGGACAAACGCGGGTTGGCGCGCGGGGATGTCGAGTGGCTCGACGGAGGCACAAGATTCTTATGGGTGAGCGAGCGTGATGGGTGGCGGCATATATATTCCGTGTCTCGTGACGGCATGGATGTGAAATGCATTACGCCGGGCAGTTATGATGTGATCGGCATCGAGAAAGTTATTGAAGCTAGCGGTTGGCTCTATTTTACCGCTTCGCCTGACAACGCGACTCAGCGTTATCTTTTCCGCACGCGGCTCGATGGCGCCGGCTCGGCCGAAAAGCTTTCTCCGGCAAATAAGCCGGGCACGCACGGCTACCTCATTTCTTCCAGCGGCGACCTGGCGATCCACACCTTTTCCACATTCACCACGCCCCCCGTGACGGAGGTCATCCGGCTGCCGCAACACGATAATGTGAGGATGTTGATTGATAACCGAGATCTGCAAGCCCGATTGGGCAAGGTCAGACAAGGCAAGACGAAGTTCTTCCGCGTAGACACTGGCGACGGCGTGCAACTCGACGGCTGGATGATTGAGCCGCCTGACTTCGATCCGCGGAAACGTTACCCCGTACTTTTTAATGTATATGGAGAACCCTGGGCGCAGACCGTGCTCGACGCGTGGGGTGGTACTGGATTTATGTGGCACACGATGCTGGGGCAACAGGGTTACATCGTCATGAGCGTAGACAATCGTGGCACCCCGGCTCCGCGTGGCCGCGCGTGGCGCAAGGCGATCTATCGCCGGATGGGTGTGCTGAATTCGCAGGATCAAGCCAACGCCGTCAGAGCCATCACCAAATGGCCATTCGTCGATCCGAACCGCATCGGCATCTGGGGATGGAGCGGAGGCGGCTCATCGAGCCTCAATGCGATTTTTCGCCACCCCGATCTATATCGAATGGCGATGGCTGTCGCCCCGGTGCCCGACATCCGCTACTACGATACGATCTACCAGGAGCGATATTGCGGACTGCCGCAGGAACATCCCGATGAGTACAGACAAAGTTCACCTATCACATTTGCCGGTCAGTTGAAGGGGCATTTGCTGATCGTCCACGGCACTGGCGACGACAACGTTCACTATCAGGGGACAGAAGCTCTGATCGATGCGCTCGTAGCCGCCGGCAAGCCTTTTACTATGATGTCCTACCCGAATCGCTCGCACGGCATCTATGAAGGCCGCGGCACGACCCGCCATCTCTACGGATTGCTGACCCGCTTCCTCAATGAAAAACTTCCTCCAGGGCCGCGTGCTGAACCATGACTAGCAAAACTACGGAAAAGTCGCCCGACCGCTGTTTCACCGAAGCTGAAGCCGAGCTATTGGCGGCGCAGTTATATGGCCTGCGCGGTCGCGCGCGCTCTTTGCCGGGAGAGTACGATCACAACTTTCATTTCAGAACGGATGATCGCACCGAGTTTGTGCTGAAAGTCATGCACCCAGACCGTGAACGCGCGCTGATTGAATTGCAATGCAAGGCGCTCGCGCATTTGGCGGAGGAATCGCCATCGCTGCTCTTTCCGCGCGTCTGTCCGACGCGGGAGGGCGAATGGATTGTGACAGTCAACGATTCGGATGAGACGGAACGGTTGGTGTGGTTGCTGAGTTACGTTCAGGGCGCTTTATTGGCAGAGGTGAGTCCTCATACACCGGAACTGCTCTTCAGCCTGGGCTCTTTCCTGGGGCAGGTAGACGCATCGCTCGCGGGCTTTTCCCATCCGGCCGCGCAGCGCGATCTGAAATGGGATCTGGCGCGCGCATTCTGGGTGAAGGAACATCTGGGCTGCATCGAGGACGAATTTCGCCGTTCGATGGTCGAAAATGTATTGCACCGCTATGAATCCGCTGTTATACCGCAATTGCCGGCGCTCAGAAAAAGCGTCATTCACAACGATGCGAACGATTACAACGTGATAGTGAGCGATGCGAAAAGCCAGTCGCGTCAGGTCGTCAGCATAATCGACTTCGGCGATATGCTGTACACCTGCACCGTATTTGAAGTGGCTATTGCGGCGGCATACGCGCTGCTCGACAAGCCTGATCCACTGGCGAGCGCGGCGCGGGTCGTCGCAGGCTATCATCAGGCTTATCCTCTCGCCGAGAACGAAATTGCCCTGCTCTACGATTTGATCTGTGCGCGTCTTATGGTCAGCGTCGTCAATTCGGCGCGGCGCAAACATCTGCATCCCGATGACCCTTACATCATCATCAGCGAACGTCCGGCGTGGGATGCGCTCGCGCAGCTCACCCAGATTCATCCGCGTTTTGCCCACTACACTTTTCGCCAGTCATGCGCCTTAGCGCCTGTGCCGCATAGCGAACGCCTCGCCGATTGGCTGCACCAGCACGCGTCACAGTTCGTCTCCGTGTTGGATGAGGACTTGCGCACCGCGCCTAGTCTTGTTTTCGATTTGAGCGTGGGCAGCTTGTTTCTCAGCGCCGATCCGGCGGCATTCGAAAGAGACACCTTGACCGAGAAAATCTGGCGAGAGATGGAGCGAGCGGGCGTGACCGTTGGCGTTGGCCGCTATGATGAAGCGCGGTCTGTCTATACCACGCCCGCATTCGCTCCCGGAGAGCGCGTTCATCCGACTTCCGAACATCGCACGATTCATCTGGGCGTGGATTTATTTGTCGAAGCGGATAGATCGGTATATGCGCCGCTGGATGGAGTGGTGTATTGCCTCGCCAACAACGAGGCGCGACTGGATTATGGCCCGCTTTTGATTCTACGACACCAGACAACGGATGGTCAGGAGTTTTTCACGCTCTATGGACATCTGAGCGCGGAACATCTGAGCGTGTTGCGGGTAGGGCAATCCATCAAGCGCGGCCAACGCATCGCCGGCGTCGGCGCGCCTCCCGCAAATGGCGATTGGACGCCGCATCTGCATTTCCAGATTATCCTCGATCTTCTCGAACTTAACCGCGATTTCCCCGGCGTCGCGTACGCCAGCCAGCGCGAAATATGGAAGGGCTTGTCGCCCGATCCGAACCTGATTCTCGGCATCCCTGCCAATCGTTTCCCGCATCCCGAACGATCAAAGGCTGAAACTCTCGTCGCGCGGCGGGTACATATCGGGCATAACTTGAGCCTTTCGTATCGCGAGCCGTTGAAGATCGTGCGAGGCTGGCGCCAGTATTTATACGACGAAACCGGGCGCGCGTATTTGGATGTGTACAATAACGTGCCGCTCGTGGGTCACAGCCACCCGCGCGTTGTTCGAGCGGTCCAGCAACAATTGGCGCTGCTCAATACAAACACGCGCTACCTGCACGACAATATCGCGCGCTATGCCGAAGAGTTGACTGCGTTGATGCCCGAACCGCTGAAGGTTTGCTACTTCCTCAATTCGGCCAGCGAGGCGAATGAACTCGCTTTACGCCTCGCGCGCGAGCACACGAAGCGGTATGACATCATCGTGCTGGACGCAGCGTATCACGGACATACCAATGCGCTCATCGACATCAGTCCTTACAAATTCAACGGTCCTGGAGGGACGGGGAAAAAAGATTGGGTTCACATCGCACCGGTACCCGACGATTATCGCGGCGCATACAAACGCGGCGACTCCGAAGCCGGGAGCAAATACGCGCAGCAGATCGCTCGAATCATCGCGGAGTTGCCGAATGGCTTCGCGGCTTACATCGCCGAATCTTCGCCAAGCGTCGGCGGGCAGATTATTTTTCCGCCGGGTTACTTATCGGAAGTATATCAACACATAAGAAATGCCGGCGGCGTCTGCATCGCCGATGAAGTGCAAGTAGGATTCGGCCGATTAGGCACCCATCTTTGGGGGTTCGAGACGCAAGGCGCCGTGCCCGATATCGTCGTACTCGGCAAACCCATCGGCAATGCATTCCCATTGGCTGCCGTCGTCACGACGCCGGAAATCGCTGCTTCGTTCGATAATGGCATGGAATTCTTCAGCACCTTCGGCGGCAACCCCGTAGCGTGTGCGGCCGGCCTGGCAGTGCTGGATGTTTTACGCCAGGAAAGCTTGCAGGAGAACGCGCTGCACGTCGGCCATCATTGGCTGAACGGTTTGCGCGAATTGATGGATAAGCATCGCCTGATCGGCGATGTTCGCGGCTCGGGCCTGTTTCTCGGCATTGAATTGGTGCGGGATCGCATGACACTTGAGCCGGCTGATACGGAAGCATCATATCTCGTCAATCGGCTGTGCGAATTCGCCATTTTAGCCGGGACCGACGGGCCGCATCACAACGTCATTAAGCTGCGCCCCCCGCTCGTATTTGCGCGAGACGATGCGGATTTCTTTATTACAACGTTAGATCGTATTTTCCACGAAGATGCTTTACGTTGACACTCCTACCGCTAGAAGCGGCGGGAGTCTTGCTTCTCGATGCCAACTGCTTCCTCGCCGGTAGTCTGGCACTGGCTCCACAACCTAAACAATCAGTTGTTTGGCCACATCACTAACAAGTACCTTGCGAGCGGCGGGGTATCCAATAACATGATACATGAAGGAGGTCACTGAGCCTATTTTTCATTCGGCTCAGGTCCGGCGCCCCTGCCGGGGAGAAATGCAATAACTATGGTCGGCCCGGTGGTTACGCTACGCTTCACCACCAGCTGCCTTCCGCTGCGCCTCCGGCGCAAATTCAAAAGTTTGATGGCAAGCGATGAGCAGGGGCTTTCTTTGTGATGATGCGTTTGCCCTGTGATCCGATGCTATCGAGAGCGTCTTCCTACAATGCCTGGTCGTGGCGGCGGGGCTGGAGGTGCCAAATAAAATTGGAACACCCTGATGTTTCACCACTCATTGAGTTGGGCACTCAAATACTGCAACAGAAGTCGTTTTACGCTGCCAGAGGGAGAAAAATTTGTTCGGGAGTCGCCGGCAACGTCGACAGTAACACCCGATTATCTTCTGCCGGTGAATTGGGTGCACCCTCTATCGAATGAATGAATGTCGCCATGTCATCAGCTGTCTTCAGCCGGCCTTCATCATATGCTTGCCAAAAGAGCCCTATCGTTTCGTTAGCGCTGAGTTCGTCTTTGTGTGTACTGAGAAATGTCATATCGTCTCTGTCCAAACTGACACACGTTCGATAGAGTCCTGTCGCATATTGCTTGATGACAACTGCAATTACCTGATTTCGACGAGCCATATTATTTCACTCCTTTTCAGTTTTTTTGTTTAGCAAATGCCTGCAGCTGCACAGAGCTGCGCCTCGACTGTTCGTACCTGATCCGTACTTGAACTGAGTCTAAGAGATTATTTTGAATTTCTATTTACTGTGGTGCTCCCGGTATTGGACCAAAGTATGTTTTTTCGATTTAGCGATACCGATTGCAACATCAATTGCTATTTTCGGTATTATTACTCGACAGCCGAAAATATACCGAAAAGACGGAAATGGCGCAAGAAAAAAATGAGTTTTTATGCCATTAGGTGGCGTCAATGATGTTGTCGAGGTTGTACCGACCTGGGGGAATCACACCTTGACGTCGAACGGCGTGAAGCAGATTATGCTTCCCATCGACATCGTCACCGGTATACATACAGTACCTCCTCGACGTATCGTGAAAATATAGGGAAAAATGCGATGGCAAGAATCTTCGGTCTTTGTTGTTGTTTATTGTTTTTGGGTCTTACCGCCTCGACGCGTACCCTCAATAACAAGGTGCGGGTTGAGAGCGGTTTGCTCGAAGGCGCTCCCAGCTCGGTTGCCGGAGTGCAGGTCTACAAAGGCATTCCATTCGCCGCGCCGCCGGTCGGCGACCTGCGGTGGCGTTCGCCGCAGCCGCCTGCGAAGTGGGAAGGCGTGCGCAAGGCCGACAAGTTCTCGGACAGTTGCGTGCAGAACCTCGCCCGGTCGCGCAACCCGTGGACGGCTGAATTTATGGTGCAGAATCAGGCCAGCGAAGACTGTCTCTGCTTGAATGTGTGGACGGCGGCGAAAACAGAGAGCGAGCGGCGGCCCGTCTTCGTCTGGATACACGGCGGCGCCTTCGCGGAAGGTTCGGGGGAAGTTGCGGTTTATGACGGTGCGGAGTTGGCGAAAAAAGGATTGATCGTCGTCACGATCAACTACCGCCTCGGCGTCTTCGGTTTCTTAACGCATCCGGAACTGACCAAAGAATCGAGCCGGAACGCATCGGGCAATTACGGCCTGCTCGATGCGGTGGCGGCGCTGCAATGGGTGCAGAAGAACATCGCTGCCTTCGGCGGCGACCCGCAGCGCGTAACCATAGCCGGGCAATCGGCGGGCGCCTCAGCGGTCCATGGGCTGACTGTGTCGCCGCTGGCCAAAGGGTTGTTTCATCGCGCGATCGCCGAAAGTGGCTCCGGTACCGGTCGACGGTACCGCAAACTGGCCGATGCGGAAAAAGATGGCGTGAAGTTTGCAGAATCGAAGAGCGCGCCATCGATCCGGGAATTGCGCGCAATGGCGGCCGAGGATCTGACCGGCGGCGGGATGCGCTTCGGACCAGTAGTCGACGGTTGGTTCCTGCCGGCCGAAGCCGCCGCGATCTTCGCCGGCGGCAAACAGAATGACGTGCCGATTCTGACCGGGCTGACCGCCGATGAAGGTAGCGCCTCGACGACTTACGGCAAGCTCGAAGCAGACGAATTCAAGAAACAGGTGCAAGAACGGTTTGGCGATCTGGCCGATGAGTTCATGAAGTTGTATCCCTCCGATAATGACGTGCAATCCGGCCAATCACAGAAACAGAGCGCGCGCGAGCAGGGGATGATCTCGATGCGCCTCTGGGCCGCCGAGCGCTCGCGCACGAGCAAAGCGAAGGCCTGGACGTATTACTTCTCGCGCGCCACCCCATGGCCGGAGCATCCTCAGTACGGCGCTTTTCACACGTCCGAAGTGCCTTACGTCTTCGGCAATTTCAGACTCCTGGACCGCCCTTGGGAGCCGATCGATCGCCAGCTCTCGGCAACCATGATGTCATACTGGGTGAACTTTGCGACGACGGGTGATCCCAACGGTAAGGGTCTTCCGCATTGGCCAGACTTCGATACGAAGGACCACGTTACCCTGGAACTCGGCGAGAAGACGGGAACGCGTTCCATTGCGGATACGGCGCGCCTTAAGTTTTTTGAAAAGTATTATGCCGGGCAACCAACTCAATAGATGTAATCCGATCGGTTCATTCGCATTCGTATAACAGCGAAAAGGAAGTGTTCATATGAATAATCGAATCTTTACTCTGGCCATTTTGCTCGCACTCGCTCTAACCGCGGGGGCGCTCGCACAGGATCGCGTCAAGATCGCAAACGGCACGCTCGAAGGCGTTTCGGATAAAAGTACCGGCGTGCGCAGCTTTAAGGGCATTCCATTCGGCGAGCCGCCCATCGGAAATTTGCGCTGGAAGCCACCGCAACCGGTCAAAAACTGGCAGGGTGTGCGGAATGCCGGCCAATTCGGACCGCGCTGTATGCAGCGTTCCATCTTCGGCGATATGAACTTTCGTTCAGATGGGATGAGCGAAGACTGTCTTTATTTGAATGTCTGGACTCCCGCCAAATCGGCCAATCAGAAGCTGCCGGTCCTGGTCTATTTCTTCGGCGGCGGGTTTGTGGCGGGCGACGGTTCGGAGGGCCGCTACGACGGCGAGAGCATGGCGAAGAAGGGTATCGTGGCGATCACCGTCAATTACCGGCTGGGCGTGTTCGGTTTCATGGCGCATCCCGAGCTGACGAAAGAGTCGCCGCAGCGGGCATCCGGCAATTACGGCCTGTTTGATCAGCACGTGGCGCTCAAGTGGGTACAACAGAACATCGCGGCCTTCGGCGGTGATCCGAAGCGCGTGACGATTGCGGGCGAGTCCGCCGGATCCATCGCTGTCAGCGCGCAGATGGCTTCGCCTCTATCGAAAAACCTGATCGCGGGCGCGATCGGTGAGAGCGGCTCGATCCTCGGCGCCCTTTCGGCCATCCCGCTGGCGCAAGCCGAGGAGGCCGGCATCAAGTTCGCATCCAGTCTCGCCGAGGGGGCCTCATTAAGCGAACTTCGTGCGATGAGCGCCGAACGATTGCTCGAAGCCACGGCGAAACCGGGCCAACCCCGGTTCACCCCGACCGCAGATGGCTACTTTTTCCCGAAATCTCCCTTCGATATTTACGCCGCTGGCGAACAGGCGCACGTTCCGCTTCTGGCGGGAGTGAACTCCGAAGAGATGGGCTATTTCGCAGTGATGGGGCGAGAGAAACCGACGGTCGAAAACTACCGGAAGGCGCTCGAACGGCTCTATCCGGGCAAGAGCGAAGAGGTTTTCCAACTCTATCCTGCCTCGAACGAAACCGAAGTGATGGATTCCGCTCAGGATTTGGCGAGCGACCGCTTCATCAGCTACAGCACGTGGAAGTGGGTGGACGTGGCGACGAAGACGGGCGGAAAGCCGACCTACTATTATCTTTACGCCCGTCCCCGTCCGGCGATGAGACCGGAGATGGGCGACGCCCAGCCAGGTCTCGCGGGCGGAGTTGTGCGAGGAGCGGCCAATCCGCGGCCCCAGCCGCGTGGGGCTGTTCACTCGGCTGAGATCGAGTACGCGATGGGCAACCTCGATTTGAACAAGGTCTATGCCTGGACGCCCGATGATTACAAAGTCTCGCAAGTCACGCAGGAATATTTCGCCAACTTCATCAAAAGCGGGAATCCGAACGGCAAGGGGTTACCGAACTGGCCGAAGTTCGGTGAGGGACAGCGAATCGTCATCGACGTGAATACTCGCGCCCAAGCCGATAAGGCGCGAGCGCGTTATGAATTCCTCGATCAGTTCTATATCAAAAAGTAACTTTGCATCGGTCCCGCGACAATACTGAGCGTGGCCCACTGGAACGAAGCGTACCACTGTCATTTCGAAGTAGATGCCTTTCTTTCCCCGTAAATCCGCGAGATCGTCACTCGCGATCACATGTTAGGAGATTGAGGAGCGGGTAGAGATGAGTTATTTATTTGAGCCATTAGAGATCAGGAGTCTGCGCTTTAGAAATCGTATCTTCGTTTCACCGATGTGCCAGTATTCGAGCGATGACGGCATGCCTCGCGATTGGCATCTCGTCCATTTAGGCAGTCGCGCCGTCGGAGGCGCGGCGTTGGTCATGGTAGAGGCGACCGCGGTCACGCCCGAAGGCAGGATTTCGCCGTACGATTCGGGGATCTGGTCGGATTCGCATGCGGAAGCCTTCCAACCAATCACAGCCTTCGTGAAATCGCAGGGAGCAGCGGTGGGAATTCAGATTGCCCACGCCGGGCGTAAAGCCTCCACCGATGTTCCGTGGCGCGGCGGTAAACCGCTCTCTCCTGAAGCCGGAGGTTGGCAACCCGTCGCACCGAGTGCGCTGCCATTCGCGGAAGGATATGCGAAGCCTCACGAATTGTCGGAGTGGGAGATTGACGAGGTGGTCGGATGCTTCGCCGAGGCTGCCCGCAGGGCTGAGCGGGCCGGCTTCGATGTCGTGGAGATTCATATGGCGCACGGCTATCTGCTGCACGAATTTCTTTCACCGCTCTCGAACCGGCGAAGTGATCGATATGGCGGCGATCTCACCGGGCGCCTAAGCGTGCCGTTGAAGGTCGCCGCCGCTGTGCGTGAAACATTTCCTGCTCACTTGCCGGTTTTCGTACGCATCTCGTCGACCGATTGGGTGGAGAACGGTTGGGACCTGGAACAGTCGATCGTCTTCGCGCGCGAGTTGAAGAATGCAGGCATCGATTTGATCGATTGTTCGAGCGGAGGCAATGTCGCCGGCGCGTCTATACCCATCGCGCCTGGTTATCAAGTTCCGTTCGCCGCGGCAATCCGCAAGAGGGCGGGCATCAAAACCGGGGCTGTTGGAATGATCACCGATCCGCATCAGGCGGAACAGCTTATCGCGCACGGTGATGCCGATGCGGTACTGCTGGGAAGGGAATTGTTGCGTGATCCATATTGGCCCCTGCGCGCCGCGAGGGCCCTGGGTGTGGATGTCTCCTATCCGGTGCAATACGAGCGAGCGAAATAATCAGCTCCATCGTGATGCGATAGAGTAAGCCAGGGTGGGTCTTTCATGATTCGCGCCTCGCTCCGTTAGGGGAGGGAATTGAAGAGGAAGGTTTTCACCTGGCGGGAACCAGCCTCTTCGCTGCTAACGGCGGCGAAGAGGCTGATCAGTTGCAAAATCCTCGAGAATTATACCGAATCACCTGTCAGGTTATTCCGTTCGTTCCGTTCTTGCTTTCGTACCTTGCTTTATCAATCACAGTGTTTGTGGGACCGACAGGGATGGTCCTTATGGTCCTTATCGATCTTGATCCTGACTTCGTTATTATTCTCGATGATGGCTTCCACTGTCTCCGTCGATCCCCGGTAGTCGACAGTAATATTGTATTTTCCTTTGAATCCGCGGACCTCGAAGCGGCCTGACCTGTCGGTAACTCCCGTTTCGTTTGTCCACCATTCTCGAAACAGCATATCGTTCCAGGCAAGCGCCGCCGGTTTCGAAGACCAGTCGGCGCGATACATTGCTGCAATAGGCGAATAGTGAGCATTGGCCCAGAATCCCCACATCAGAAAATCATCGACTTTCGGCTGGCTGAAGATCATCCTCATAACATCGCGCATATACTCGGCCTGCAGGTCTTCATCCAAAGTGTTGAAATCGAATTCGGTCACCGCCAGCGTGACCGGCAATTGAGCATAGCGCGCGAGAATCGATTCCATCCGATCGAACATAGTGATTCGGTTGAAATGGCCCTGTATACCCACACCATCGATGGGCGCGCCATTGTCGATCAGCCATCTGATCAGTGTGAAATAATAGTCTTGATGGCGCACATCATCGCCACCGGCTGCGATGATGTCGTAATCGTTGATGAATAGTTTGGACCCGGGATCGAGAGTGCGGGCCATTTGAAACCACCGGATCATCTCCTGGTTTGGCAGAACGCCGTCAAACTGCGGAATGCCCTCGACGCCGCCGATGCGGCCCATGACATCGAAATTAGTGTATGGTTCGTTGATCACATCCCATTGATAGAGCCTTCCATTGACGCCCACATCTCCCATGACGTCGTTGAATCGCGCGTCTATCCGCTGGCGCAGATCATCCGGGCCAAGGGTCATAAGGTCGGCGGGCATGAAGTTCCATCCGGGCCAGATCACATTGTGGCCGCGGATCGGCAGCCCCCGTTCGGTCAACCACTCGATGGCGGCCCGAGTCTGCCCTTTATTGAAAGACGAACCGCAGTTCTCGCACTCCCACAGCCCCCATTTCAGGTCGTTTTCGAATACCGTGGTCGTGAAGTGGCTGGTCACCCGCGAGCGGTATGTGTCATTTTCGATGCCTTCGCCCATGAGTCTGGCGGCCGTAACCGCCGAACCGAATCTGAACGCATGATCGGCCTGTTGGACATAGACTTTCGCGCCGGGTAAGCGGCGGCCGTGCTTATCCACCACCGACACGGTCAGGTCGCCCTTCCGAAACTGATCGATCCGCTCGTTGGCGGCCACTCGCCAGGGCGCGGTGGCATCACCCCGTGTTGGGTAATAGAAGAACGTGGGCAATTGATCGGGGCTGACGTTTTGCCCGTAATTTATCAGCTCGATCCCGCCGATTTCGAACCTCTGGGGGCCGTATGCGAATTGAAAGGCCAACTGCGCCTCGCCAGGGGCGAAGTCTGCGCTCGCTCTGAAGAGCATCTGAAAGAGCCGCCATTGATCGGAATCATTGGGCAGATTGATTGTCAGCGATTTTTCGAAATTCCCGCTGTTCCGCTCGAAGATGACCTGCCCGCGAATGATACCGTTATCGACAGGCTCCAGCTTGCGCGCCCAAAACGTCAACCTCATCAGGTCGTTCCTTTGGATCGGGGTTGCAGTTGTCCATCCCAGCCCCGAGTTGTAGACGAATGCAGAATCGCCGTCGTGTCTTATCTGGTAGCCCTGGGTGAATGATTGTCCTTCGACCGTAATGGGCAGGACCTGGCCGCCGACGCTGCTGTCGATATATGCGTAGTTACTTTGATAAACGTTCTCAGGCAGGACCGAGACGGCTGTCGGAGGAGCGGGCGGCGTGGGGCCAAAGTTGACGGCGCTGATGCCGCCGATCTCGAACGTTTGCGGGCCGTAAGCGAACTGAAAGACCACTTGCGCATGACCGGCGGAAAAATCGGCCGAGGCTTTGAATGGGATGACATATTTCGTCCAAACATTGCTGTCGCAAGGGAACGGCGTTAAAAGCGAGCTGGTGCTTGAATGGCCCGCCGCTTCAAACCCGACAAAACCGCGAATGTTATCCCCATTGAGCGGCGCGATCTTTCGTATCCAGAACGTGATCTGCAGATTATCGCCCTGGTTAACCGACTTCACCGTGCGCCATTCGATCCCCGCATCATCAATGTCCCGAGAGGTCCCGGCGACCGTTATCCGATATCCACGATCGAAGGGTTGATCGCTGACCTTGATCAAAGAGGCCCTGGCGTTTGCGCCCACGTGCTTCTTCTGATCATAGATTTTGTCGGGCAGAATCGAAACGCCGTCTTGCGCGCTGGCGATTCGGGGTAGACACACGCAAATAAAAAACGTCAACAACAATACGACCGTCCGTGTTGCATTTTTAGAGTACGGCTGGAGGCGTTGATTCTTTTGTGCAGGCATAGAGGACTCCTCGATTTTAAACAACGTGTTGGTAACTTCGAGCGTAGTCTGACGATACGTCGATTGAAAAGATTTATTCCCCCGGAACACAGAAACCCAATCCGAGGGGGAGTTACAATTGTAGGTGCATTAGTTTAACTGCCCAGGTACATCGGCGCGGCATTATAGCAGCGCTTGACCGGATCGCGAAATCGTAGGACGAACTCGGCCTTTGTCCCCTCGCTATTGCCGGGTAATGAGAGAGGCATCCAATCCAAAGATGCGGTTGTGCGACGCCTCCTATGCAATGGCAAGTAGATTGGTTACTTTTTTACTGATCAGTTGCGCACGTCTCAGATTTAATATACGATCTCGCGCCATATACAGAGTAATCAAACTGACAAACAAAAATTTGAATCGCTCGTTTTGACGGTGAATCTGCTTGAGAAGGTCTATCTCGCCTTAGATCAAGTTGGCGGATGATAGTCTACCTGTATAGCTGTCTGCGGCTCGACCAGCAGTCAATTTTATGCGGTGATTACACAGCAGCGGTACGCTGTGTTCCATAGACCTCACACCTAGGCGCGAGCCGAAGTGAATCAAGTAACTGGGCCAGTGCGCCCGGTCTAAAAGCCAGAACATCGCGCCCTTGTCAAACTGAACCTAGCCGCGGATGTCCCGAGCGGCTGCGAGGCGTGGATCAAGATAAATTGATCCTATAGTCCTCTCCGGTTCAGACGACGGCGTCATCAATCGCGTAACTGTAGATATGTAATAGTGCGGCTGGTTGAAGGGTACTGACCCGCCCAGGTACGAGAGTAGTGTAAGCGATCCCACAACTTCTATTTCAATCGAGGACCTTGAATATGACGTTTAAAATCCCACGAACGAGAAAGAAATTACACCCGAATTGGAGCATATTTGCGATCACCTTACTGGCCGGTTTGCTGTTCCAACCAATCGATGTGCTCGCACAGAGCGGTGCGGGATCGATTCAGGGCACGATTCAGGATCCGTCGGCCGCAACAGTCCCAGGCAGTGCGGTCAGGGTCGTGAATCAGCGAACGGGTGTCGCGTACGATACTACCTCGAACAGTGCGGGGTTCTATTCAGTGCCGGGCCTGTTTGTGGGCAGCTATACGATCACATTCAGCGCGCCGGGGATGAAGACGTATAAGACTGAACTCACGCTTCAGGATGCGCAGAATGCCATCCTCAATCCGACGCTGACGGTGGGCGACGTGACGGAGCAGGTGGTCGTGACGGGCGATGCCTTCCAACAAGTCACGTACGACAGCGGCACGGTGAGCACGCACCTCGATGTCACGCGCATCGACCAGCTTCCGCAGAATGGGCGCAATCTGCTTGGGTTAGCTGCAGCGACGACGCCGGGTCTTGAAGGGAATGGGACTCGCGCGAATGGGCTCATGCAGGAGGGGCTCGAATATACGCAGGACGGGGCGCCGATGACCAATCGCAACTTCGGCGGAGTATCCAATTCGGCGCAGGCTACCCTGCCCGATCCGGATTCCGTGCAGGAGGTTAAGATCGAGACGCTCAACTCCAGCGCACAATTCGCCACACCAGCCACGGCGATTATCACCACCAAGTCGGGAACGAATCAGTTCCACGGCTCGTTGTTCGAGACCCATCGAAACAACGCGATCGGTATTGCGCGAGCGCGGCAGGATCCGGCCGATTTCGCGGCTCCTCATTTAATCCGCAATGAATTGGGCGCTTCGGTCGGAGGGCCGATCATTATCCCCAAGCTCTATAACGGCACATCCAGGTCGTTCTTCTTTTTCGCTTATGAGCGCTTCTCGCTCAGGCGGGCTGCGAATCAGTTGGTATCGGTGCCGACGGTGGCGATGAGAAACGGCGATTTCAGCGGATTGGTCAACAATCAGGGCATCAAGATAACCTTGTACGATCCCAACACTACGCAGGGAAGCGATTTTCGGCGCACTCCGTTCCCGAACAACCAGATTCCGCTCGATCGCCAGAGTCCTCTGGCCAGGGCGCTCTATGCCGCTACACCGCTTCCCACCTCCGCCGATAATCCGCTCATCCGCCCCAACTTTACCGATGTGAATCACATCACCCATACGGTACCCAATTCCACCTCCCGGCTGGATCACGTCTTCGATCAGAACAACCGGGTTTATCTCCGGTTCACCCACATCGATCAGTCGGAGCGATCGCTGCGCAACTACCCTGAATCATCACCGGCCAACATCGCTGGCGGAGGGTTGCCCGCAGGCGCCACGGGATATGAGGCAACTCCGATCCAGACCACCAGCGCGGCACTGGGATATACGCACCTCTTCTCCGCCACCTTCTTTTCAGAGACGATCGTGAGCCAGCAATGGCAGAGGATGTATGTTGAGGGCGGTGGCGACGTCAATCAGAATTATGAACGACTGTTGGGCCTGCCCAACAACTTCAACCAGACGGGTTTCCCGACCATCGGAGCAGATCTGATCATGCCTTACGGCGGCTCTCAGTTTAACTACGGCATGAGTCAGATATTGACGACTATCGACGAGAACATGACGAAGATCTGGGGGAACCATCAGTTTGCGTTTGGCGGACGCTACCGACACGAGCGTTTCGGCTATCTGCCGGACCGGAGCGCCGATACTATCGCGTTCACGAACCAGGCGACCGCGTTGTACAATCCCCAAACGGGGCCAAACTACGGCGCTATGCCATACACGGGATTCCCGGACGCCGATTTCTTCCTCGGCGCGGCGAGTTCTTATAGCCAAGTTAAGAACGCTCCTTTCGGGCGCTTCCGCGAGCAGGAGATCGACTTCTACTTCCAGGACAACTTCCGCGTGAACAGCAAGCTCACGCTCAATCTAGGGCTGCGTTGGGAGATGCATCCGGCGCCACATACGGAAGACGGTATCCTTCCCAGTTTCGATCTCAAGAATAATGCCATCGTTCTCCCCAACCCCCTGCAGTTCTATGTCGACAAGGGATATACGACGCAGGGAATCATCACCAACATGGAGAATCTGGGAGTCAAATTCATGACTCCCGAGCAGGCCGGAATTCCCAGAGCCGGGATATTCAATAGTATGGCCAATTTCAATCCACGAATCGGGTTCGCCTATACTCCCTTTTCGAAGTGGGGCACCGTGATGCGCGGCGGATATGGCGATTACATCTATCCGGTCCCGATTCGCAATTCGGTCAGGGTTCCCATAGCGTCGCTTCCATTCCGAGCATCGTACTCGCAAAGCTACACGACTGCGGCGCAGTCGCCGGACGGGCTCCGCAACTATTTGTTACGTAACCCACAATCTGTGATCGCCGGACTGAACAGCGCCAATGTAGTGAACACCAATACGACCGACGCGCTGCTTCCCGGAATCGCGTTAAGTACGCTCGATCAGTATTATCCCCCCGCGCGCGTGAAGCAGGCTAACCTAACGATCGAGCAGCCGATCAAGGGCAGCGTACTCCGCGTCACTTACCTGTTCACGCATGGGTCGAACCTGGATCAGAATTACCAGTACAATGTCAATCCGTCGGCATATGTCTGGCAAACAACCACTGGAGAGCCGCTGCCGACCGGACGATATGAATCGACGGCGACGCGCCCCTATGATCAGAGGATATGGGGCACGAACGTGGTCTCCACGAAGTATGGATTCTCCAATAACAGCGCCTTGCAGGTGAACTTCCAGCGACGCTTCGACAAGGGCTACGCGTTCCAGATATTCTACGTCTATTCGAGAGCTTTCCGGGTGGGCGGAAACACTTTCCGCGACAACGTCCTCTATCCTGCTGCATCCTATGCGCAAGGCATTATTCCGGCAGGTATGGACACCGGGACGCTCGAAAGTCCGAGCCGAGAGCTGAACCGCTGGCAGAACTATCGCGAAGATATCGATATTCCCAAACATCACATCAGATTCAACGGAGTCGTCGATCTGCCATTCGGGAAAGGGAGGCGCCTGCTGCGAAGTTCCAACGGCCTGGTGGATGCTCTGATCGGCGGGTATCAGATGGCGTTCACCGGTGAGGTTCGCTCGCAATCATTCCGACTGGGCGCATCGAACTGGGGATCGAGCGGCAACGTCAAGCTGTATAAGAGCGGTGTGCCGATCACCGATTGCATCAGCGGCGTGTGCCGCGATGCATATATGTGGTTCAACGGATACATCGCGCCGAATTTGATCAACACGCCCGATGGAGTCATGGGGCTTCCTGCCGACTATGTTCCGTATCAGACGCCGATCAACAACACCTACGGGATGGAGTATTTCGGGACCAATAACGTGACCGTCAAGCTGAAAGACGGAAAATCGGTGGTGACGGCATATAACCCCGGCCCCGCGGGAGCGAATCCGTTCGCGCAGACGGTGCTGCCCGGCCCGTTCAACTACGTCGCTGACGTGTCGCTCTTCAAGACCTTCTCGATCACCGAGCAGGTCAAGCTGAGATTTAATATCGATGCATTCAACGCGTTCAATATTCAGGGTCGCCGCAATCCGGACGCCACGACTGGTATTCAGCAGTTACAGATGTCCTATTGGACGCCGCGGCAGGTTCAGGTCTCAGTTCGACTGTCATTCTGAGCATTTCGCTCGGCGGTCATACAGCCAAAGAGTATTGTATCAAGTAATCTCATTCGGCGATTTCGCAGGCTCCAGGTTGGGGCTTATAACCAATTGACGCGCTCAATGTCCTTCCTTCGACTGTCTCCCCTTGCGCGAGAGTCTGATCGCGGCTTCCCAACGACTGCGCCAGATTGTCCGCCGTCTACGAGAGAATTCAGCCAACGCCGTGCGCATTCGCAGACCCAGGCGATGTGCAGCTTTGTATATGCTGGTGGATTTGATCGCTGCATGGATTCGTGTCTTGAAGGACTGGAACCGCGTATACAGCCACGCAAACCAATTGATGCGCACCAGATTAGGCTGGGTCAAAACGAAGATTCGCGCGACCAGGGCCGTTCCGGCGATCTTGGCGGCAATGACCGTCGTCAACCCTAATATCGGCTGACCGTGGGCGATGAGATAGAGGGCGGCCAATTTTACGGGAATGAGCAACAACGACGGCGCCCCGAACAATGCCAACGCGGCGTAAGGCGGTAATCCGGCGATGAGCGATTCGAACTGTCGTAACAGCGGAAGATGGCCGATGGCCGCGGCGACGCGCTGAAGGTCGTCCCAGAGCCATTCTTCAAACAGAACGATGATCGCCGCGATAAGAACGAACGGCGCGGCCAGCAATTGCTTCAGTAGCTTCTTCATCTAGTTTCACATTGCAAATCCGTTGCCGTTGAAATCGGATGATCATTGTCGATCTACCCTGCGCCAGATTGACAGCGATCACCCAGTGGAAGCGGACTAACTTGTTCTGATCCGTCGTTGTAATACGAAGGGGGAGGGAAGCCGATCACGCCCTTGAGCATGAAATCGACGTTTTCGGGGTAAGCCATATCGAGAACTACGAAGAATTTCGTTGACATCTACGAAAGTCTTCGTGTATAAGCTTGCTCACAGAAAATCCCGAAAACTGAAATTCGGAAAGGGGCTGAATGTGGGCAAACAAGATTCATCGCGGCCGACCGATGCTGAGCTGGCCATTTTGCGAGTGCTATGGAGTCGCGGGTCGAGCACAGTCCGCCAGGTACAAGAAGTACTTAGTCAGGACCGCGAAACCGGTTACACCACCGTGCTGAAATTAATGCAGATCATGACCGAGAAAGGATTGGTCGAGCGGGACGAATCTGAACGAACGCATGTCTATCAGGCGAGGTTTACGCAGGAGCAGACTCAACAGCGACTCGTGAGTGATCTGCTTGAAAAGGCTTTCGGTGGCTCGGCGTCGCAATTGGTGATGCGGGCGTTGGCGGCCAAGCCGGCCTCGGCTAATGAACTGGCGCAAATCCGGCGCCTGCTGGATGAGTTGGAGGGAGGCAAACAATGAATACGCTCGACGCCTGGCGATCGATAATTGAAGTTCTGGGGTGGGCATTGATCCATTTCACATGGCAGGGAACGTTAGTCGCTTTGTCGCTGGCCGGCGTCCTGCGGCTGTTACGTGGGGCGTCAACTAACGCGCGTTACGCCGCGGCCTGCGTCGCATTGTTGTTGATGTCGAGTTTGCCGCTGTTCACGTTAACAATTATCGGCCTTTCCACGCCGGATAAAACTGCAACCGGGTTACCGCTTCATTTCGCCGCGACACCAGCGACGCTGCCACAGTCGGGCGAAATTGAGCCGACAGTCGTTTTGACTCAGGCAGATGTTGCATTGGCCTCGCCGCGACCCTGGTTATTCATCCGGTCGGTGAACGTTACACGGCTATTGCCGTGGATGATTCTGTTCTGGCTCCTGGGCGTGGCCTTTCTTTCATTGCGGATGGTGGGAGGATGGCTTTATACGCAACGCCTGAAGTCTTA
This sequence comes from uncultured Acidobacteriota bacterium, assembly GCA_963796275.1. Classification (GTDB taxonomy): domain Bacteria; phylum Acidobacteriota; class Blastocatellia; order RBC074; family RBC074; genus JAKEHZ01. The sequence goes on from CAWCKY010000006.1 coordinate 2,257,510, forward strand.
TGGGGCTCGGCTGTTGAAGGAAGGATGGGATCAAACGCTCCGGCGGCTTTGCGATCAACTGCGGGTGCGGCGTCCGGCGAGTCTTTGGGAATCGGCATTGGTCGAGGTCCCGATGGTCGTCGGGTGGTTGCGCCCGGTCATTCTGCTGCCTGCCAGCGCATTGGTCGGACTGACGACTCAGCAACTGGAAGCGATCATTGCCCACGAACTGGCGCACATCCGCCGCCACGATTATCTGATCAACCTGCTGCAAGCGGTGATCGAAACATTGCTCTTTTATCACCCGGCGGTCTGGTGGGTCTCACGCCAGATTCGTCAGGAGCGGGAACACTGCTGTGATGATCTGGCCGTGGCGGTATGTGGCGATGCGTTCACATACTCACGGGCCTTGCTCGAAATGGAACAGCTACGCGCCGTCGGGCCGCAATTGGCAATGGCGGCCAATGGAGGATTGCTTATGAATCGCATACAACGTCTGGTTGGCGCGCAACCCAAACCTGCCAATCGTTTCAGCGGATTGTTGGCCGGCGTCATCATGCTTATTACATTGATCACCGCAGGGGCGGGCGCACAAATCCTGTTACAGACTTCGAGCCGGGACGAGCGCGAGGTTGTTTCCGTTCGCCAGCGGGAAGCGGTGAAGATCGAAACCGCCGCTGAAACGCCGGACGAACCCAACGGCGCTGACGCCGGTCTGCAGACTGGTTCCGTCCAAGATGATCGCGCCGCTGAAGCTCTGCTGCCAACATTGCAAAGCGAGTCATGGGATGTGCGGAAGGCGGCGGTTGAGCAACTGGATCAAGTACGCGGCGGCCGCGCCGTCGAATTATTGATGGCCGCTTTGACGGACGGCCACGCGCGGGTGCGCGAGCAAGCCGTGATCGAACAAAGCGGCGGCGATTCTTCAATGAATATGAAGGCCCTGCATTCCTCAAACCCGACGGAGCGCGCCCTCGCGGCATGCGCGCTGGGCCGCCTCGGCGCGGTCGAAGCGATCCCGGCGCTCATCAATCTGCTCGGTGATGACACGCCCATTCAATCGATCAAATGCTGGGACAGTGGCGATTGGAGTCCCGCGCGCCATACATTCAAGCAAGCGTCTCCGGGCGAGCAGGCGGCTATTGCGCTAGCATCGTTAAGTCAATCTGCCGTCGAACCATTGATCGCCGCGTTGAACGATGGTAAGCCGAGCGTGCGCAGACACGCCGCCTGGGCGATCGGCGAGATTAGGGGTGGTCTGGCAACGAATCGCGCGGCCGCCGTTGAACCGCTGATTGCATCCCTGAGTGATGAGGATTCGTGGTTGCGCGTGGCGGCGGCCTTCTCGTTGGGCGAACTGCGGCCCAGCCAGGCGACGGAATCGCTCGTCGCGGCGCTCGGAGATGCGGAGTGGCGTGTTCGAGGGATGGCTGCCTGGGCATTGGGCGAGATGAAAGCACGCGCCGCAGTCGAAAGCCTCACGTCCCTGTCGCTGCATGATGAAAATGAACGAGTCCGCCGCAAAGCTGCCAGGGCATTGGGCGAGATCGGGGAGTCGCCGGCTCAATCATCCAACAAGCAGGTATCAAAGGAGAGGAACACTAAGTATGGCGTCACACTCTCCGGTGAAACCAAAACCCGGGAATTAAAACTTCAGGCGGACCAATGGGCTAAGAAAGCGCGACTGAAGATTAACGGCCGGATCGAGTCAGGCAACTCCATATGGACTTTGCGCGATCCGAATGGAAAATCGGCGTTCACGGCGGAGTCTGATAAGGGTGATTTATCTCTCGATTCAGGCGATTTGGACGTTATTCCCGGGACCTGGATTCTGCAAATAGAGTTTAAGAACGGCACGTTCGATTTCGTGGTTGATTGGAACAATCGTTGAGTTGGCAGCCATGGCGCGGGAATATGTACAGATAATTTCCCGCGCCAGGTATCGTTATCCCTTCTTTTCCTTAATCCGCTCGCCTATTTTTGACCTATTCGACCCGTGGCAACGAGACCTGCGTCACTCAAGGTGAGATGCCTGGTCTACATCTTCACAATTTTACCGAAGTGATAGTTCGGAGCTATTTGTGGCTAATCTCGCACGAGGGCCAAGTTATCAAAGACCTTTGGTATTCGCTCCTCATCCCTGACTACGAGAGTCATTTCGAGGAAACGGATCGCAGCTAATGATGACGAAGAGCCTGTAGCGGATCAACCCTGGTCGCACGGCGCGCCGGGATGTAGCTCGCAATGAGAGTAACGACGACCAGCAGCAAGGCGATCAGCGCGAAGGTCGTCGGATCGGTCGTGCTCACTGCGAAGAGCAGATTTTTCATGACGTGCGTCAGAGCGAGCGCCGCCGCCACACCCAGCGCCAGGCTCAATCCTCGCCAGACTACCATTCGCAGAACATCGCTCGCCTGCGCACCCAGCGCCATCCGGATGCCCATCTCGCGCGTGCCCTGGTTGACGGCATATGAGATGACGCCATAGATTCCCACCGTCGTGATGACGAAGTTGCGTGACTTCATGGGAAGAGGGCATCTTCATGGAATTCCTTATGATTAACACAACCAGGTGGAGACTATCAGTACATCGAAGGCAGCCGCCGGTGTGGCCGCTTTGGGAGATGCGTTATGTTACGCCTTGTCGGTGAAGGCAGTCCGCAAGCCGGCCCCACGGGTATCAATGGTCAAAGAACCAGCGCCGATATGTATTCAGCAATCCGCCACATGTAACAAGGCCCCACGTATGCTTGCCGCGCGGAAGTTGGGCAAAGCGCGGCGGAACGGCTGGGCTCCGCGTTCGGAGGACGCTCCGCCCAGGTTGTTAATTATGTGAGTATGTAGAGATCAGCCAAGCCAAGGGCTAGCCGAAGCTGTTTTTTCTTCCAAAAGTCTCAACCCGGATTCGCCTGACTTGTGTGTAATCCGAGGAATAACGAATCCTGTATTTTGCCTAAGGCCGCATAGATATTGCGAGTTGTCAGCCACCTCGCCAAAGGTTCACGAAGATTTGTGGCGCGGAGTGGTCAGATTGCGCAGAGCTGGCCTCCAGCGATGCTCCCCGTAAACCCGGAATCAATCGGATGTCGATATCCCCCGTTCACACTTCTGTTTAATCACGGTAGACACCTTTGACCGTCAAAGGATGTTCAACTCTAAACATCACCAAAGCCAAGGAGACAAGTATGAAGAATCACCAGACCCAAATAACGCGTATTTTGATCATCGTGGCAATGGCGCTGATCGGCTGCTACCTCGGTCTTACGGCGGATCGGACCGCCAGCGCCGGGTCAGTCGACAAAGCCAGCTCACCGATGCCGACCCTGCGTGGTGAGGTGGCCATCAAACATCTTAAACAAACCGGACTCTACCATTCACTTTCAGCCGCAGTGGCGGCGAGCACGCTATCAGGAGGTAGGAGACGAAGGAGCGATCTATCCGGTGACGATCGACCCGACCTTCACGCAACAGCAAAAGCTGAAGGCCTCGGACGCGGTGACGAATGACCTGTTCGGCCACTCGGTGGCGATCAGCGGAGAGACGGTCGTGATCGGCGCGTGGCTTCATGATGGCGCAGGCGGGTTCCAATCAGGCTCGGCCTATGTCTTTGTGCGCAGCGGTGGAGTCTGGACCGAGCAGCAGAAGCTGGAGGCCTCGGACGGGTCGGCACAAGACACTTTCGGCTTCTCGGTGGCGATCAGCGGGGAGACGATCGTAGTCGGCGCACATAATGATCATGGCGCAGCGGGCAGCGATCAAGGCTCGGCCTACGTCTTTGTGCGCAGCGGTGGGGTCTGGAGCCAGCAGCAGAAACTGGAGGCATCGGACGGGGCGCCAGGTGACCGGTTCGGCTATGCGGTGGCGATCAGCGGGGAGACGGTCGTAGTGGGCGCGGAAGGTGATGATGGTGCAGCGGGCGGGGAACAAGGCTCGGCCTATGTCTTTGTGCGCAGCGGTGGAGTCTGGATCGAGCAGCAGAAACTGGAGGCATCGGACGCGGCGGCAGTTGCCCTCTTCGGCCACTCGGTAGCGATCAGCGGGGAGACAGTCGTAGTCGGCCCAGGCGCCTATGTCTTTGTGCGCAGCGGTGATGCTTGGAGCCAGCAGCAGAAGCTGGAGGCGTCGGACGGGGCGCCAGGTGACCGGTTCGGCTTCTCGGTGGCGATCGACGCGGAGACGGTCGTGGTCGGCGCGGAGTCGGATAATGGCGCAGCGGGCTTCGATCAAGGTTCGGCCTATATCTTTGTGCGCAGCGGTGGGGTCTGGAGCCAGCAGCAGAAGCTGGAGGCATCGGACGCGGCGGAAGAGGACCAGTTCGGCAACTCAGTGGCGATCAGCGGGGAGACGGTCGTGATCGGCGCGCGGCTTGATGAGTTCGGCAATCCAGGCTCGGCCTATGTCTTTGTGCATAGCGGTGGAGTCTGGAGCCAGCAGCAGAAGCTGATGGTCTCGGACGTGGAAATATTTGCCGAGTTTGGCACCTCGGTGGCGATCAGCGGGGAGACGATCGTGGTCGGCGCGCCGTTTGATGCGAGCGCCTATGTCTTTGCCCCAACCAATTAGCGGTCCGATTAACCAGGATGAGCCTACTGACAGCACTGGCAACGGCCATACTTGTCCCTATGGCTAGAGAATCGGTACTTCCACCGCTCAGCTCCACGCCGAGCGGAGGTCAGGGCGATAGCCGGGCCAATAGTGTCCTTGCGGCAATGTGCATTATGCGTATTGCCACAAGGACACCGTGTGTCGGTGGTTCTGGTAGATGCCGATCAGAATGGATATGGTGAGGTTGGGAACGCAGCCCTCTGCTGTTCCCGCCATGATTGATGTTTGTTCTCTGTGCGGGGCGTTGCCCAGTCAGTTCAGAACGAGAGGTAATAGGAACCACAACAAAAGGATGGCCGCACATATTCCCAGAGACCAATCAGCTGGGTACTATCTAAAGGATCGCCAAGCTTATTCATCAATACAGCAAAGCTATGACTGGTCCTAGCCCGGAACAATATGTATCAAGGTACGATCCACAGTGGTATATCCTTCAGCCCGACGTATCCGAACACCTTGACTGACCAATATCCCGCACATAGGTACGGATCATTCATGATGGCGACGGCGATGATATCTCCTCGCGGTATTCCCAGATGCTGATCGGCGATGCTCACAAAAATTCAGAATGATGAGAACGCGCCTGAAGCTGAAAACCATTTCGATTTCGTGATGTATTTGCTTGCTTCCAAGGTTCATAATCTTAAGTCGCAGGAGGTTGAAAGATACTACGGTTAGTTGATAAAGAGGATGCGAAAGGACCGAGTAGTTCTTTTCAACAATGGGATGAAAATTCAAAGGAGGGGTTATGGAAATTACAAAGAACGCAAAAGTCGAACCGGTCAACATGAAGCTAGAAATCGTGTTGCTCGGCGTTTCCGACGTCGACCGCGCCAAGGCTTTCTACCAAAATCTCGGTTGGCGACTCGACATCGACATCGCGGCTGGCGACTTCCGCGGCGTGCAGATGACGCCGCACAACTCGGGAGCCTCGATAATCTTCGGCAAGGGAGTCACGTCGCTAAAGCCCGGCTTGGCCGACAGCCTGGTCCTCGCCGTGGACGACATCGACGCCGCCCGCGACGACTTGATCGCCCGCGGCGTCGAGGTGAGCGATGTCTTCCACTACGCCGGCGGCCCTTTCAACAACGCCGTGGAGAACCCGCGCGTCGGCGGGCGCGACCCGCAAGGGCGCTCCTACTTCTCGTTTACATCGTTTGAGGATCCGGACGGGAACGGCTGGCTGCTTCAGGAAATCCATACGCGGCTTCCCGGCCGCGAGTGGGAATCGACGCGGGAGCGGGCCGTGGACGTTGCTACCCTTGCGGAACTCCTCCGCGAAACGTCGGAGCACCACGACCACTTCGAGAATACGCACGCCGAGCACGACTGGTGGGACTGGTATGCGCCTTACCTGAACGCGCGTCAGAATGGCAGCGGTCCGGAGGAGGCCGACTCCGCCGCTGACCGCTACATGGAGGAGGTCCTTCACGTTCTTCCCAGATGACGGATTTATGTGACCGTGCTCTCGAGGTGGGCTCGGAAGTAGCAGTAAGTGATATTCAATAATATTGGAAATTCATAGAAGGAGTTTTGGCAACGATACGACTTGCACCTGAGCGAGCCCAAGCGTTTTACCCCTGAGGTTGCACAGGGCCGGAGGTGTGGCCGTGCGCTTTGTAAAGACGCTTTCCTTCTTCCCATAAACTCTTGAAAATATTGGTGGATTTGTCTCGTGAAGAATTCATTGCGCGCCCATTTAAGAATCTGATCTCGACACGCCTCACGTGGCTTACCACGCCAACGATGTCACCTTTCCATGACGATGGGGGGATGTGCTAATGTTGGACATAATCTAGTCGCATATGGCGGGAATCCTTACAGAGGCGCGCGCCGCATCAGTCCCCCTGTCGCAATAGTTCGACTCGCGCCATCCATTATGAATTTTTGAAAAGATGACATCACAAAAGAGAGACGACTCAAGAATGGCTGCAATCATAGATGTTGGTCGCGCGGCGATGCTTGCCGAAGCGCAAGCGATCGTGCGGGCGGCCGATCAGATCGATCACCGTTTCGCGAGAGCTGTTCATTTGATCGCTGACTCAGAGGGCGCAGTGATCGTGAGCGGAATCGGCAAGTCAGGCCACGTGGCGCATAAGATTGCGGCGACCTTTGCCAGCACCGGAACGCCCGCCCTTTTTCTTCACGCTGCTGAAGCTGCACACGGTGATATCGGGATGTGCCGGAATGGGGATGTAGCACTTTTGATTTCGAAGAGCGGAGCAACGGCTGAGCTGAGCGCTCTATCCGGCATGCTCCGCGAGCGTGAAGTCCCGATCATTGCCATCGTCGGCTCTGTCAATTCACCTCTGGCTGCCTCCGCGGATGTGGCGCTGGACGGTTCGATCAGCCGGGAAGCCGATCTCCATAATCTGGCCCCCAGCTCCAGCACGGCCGTCGCGATGGCGCTCGGCGATGCATTAGCCTTCGCCGTGATGCGAGTCCGAAAGTTGGAAGCAGATGATCTCGCACGAAACCATCCCGGTGGACGAATCGGCTACATGTTCCGCGTCAAAGTTAGCGATGCGATGGCTCCCAGCAGCCGCGTCGCACAGGTTCGCCGCGATGATCTTCTGCGTGTCGTGCTCGAACAGGTCACGCGAAGTGGACTCGGATGCGCATGCGTAATCGATGAAGACGGCAATATGGAAGGACTCATCACCGATGGAGACATCCGCCGCGCGCTGCAAAAGTCTATTGATGTGGATGCCACCAGGGCATCGGAAGTCATGACGCGAGGCCCTGTGACAATTGAACCCTCTGCGACTCTCTACCAGGCGATCCAAGTGATGGAGGATCGTACTTCGCAAATCTCGGTCCTTCCCGTGGTTGACGGCGCCCGGTGCGTTGGGCTGATCCGTCTTCACGACATTTATCAAGCGGGGTTGCTCTGAGAAGGCTCGCGCATATATTGAATTGACCGTTCGACCTCGGGGTCCAATCCAAGGGTTACGCACACAGTGACGCGACCGGCATGTCTGCCTTCCTAGCGTGCCAGACCGACTCCAGCAGGCAAGCAACGCTACTGCCGTCAACACAGCGATCCCCTCCTAAGTCGGCGCATCCGCTGCAGCCATACCAAACAGAGCAAAACTTTCATGACTGCGTCAGAACCACTGCCGCACTCAATCCAAGTACCACGCCAATCACATGCCTTGCCGGAAAAAGTAGCGCTGGAGAGGCTATAACAGGTTACTAACTTTGAGCGTTGCAAATAACCTAGTTATGGCGTTTTAAACATATATATCTTCAGTCCCATGAAAGTCGTTTGCCCAGACACCCAATAAAATCGAGGGTCCTTGTTAATAACACGCTCTATCCCAACGTTATCAGATTGGTCGGAGGGCTTCACACAAGTCCGGAGTTGGAGAAATTGCAGACAAACATCAATAACAACACACGCACGGTGACACTATGCTGAACCTGACCGGAATATCGAAAACCTATCCAGGCGGGGTGCATGCGATGCAGGATATCCATCTGGACGTGCCCAGAGGGATGTTCGGGCTGCTCGGCCCCAATGGCGCCGGCAAGTCGTCGCTGATGCGCACGATTGCCACACTGCAGCAACCCGATAGCGGGTCCATCACGTTCAACGGCATCGACATTCTGCAGGACAAGACTGCGTTGCGCCGCACACTCGGCTACCTGCCGCAGGAGTTCGGCGCCTACCCCCGCACCTCCGCCCTCGCGATGCTCAAACACCTCGCGGCCCTGAAGGGCATCCACGGCAGTCAGCGACAGCAGGTCGTGGAAAATCTGCTGGTCAAGACCAATCTGTGGGACGCTCGAAACAAGAGCATTGATAAGTTTTCCGGCGGCATGAAGCAGCGCTATGGCATCGCGCAGGCATTACTGGGCAACCCGGCGCTTCTGATTGTCGATGAACCCACGGCGGGACTCGATCCGGCGGAGCGGCGGCGCTTCCTGAACATACTTGCCGAAGTCGGCGAGGGGACGGTGGTGATTCTTTCCACGCACATCGTCGATGATGTGAAGGAACTCTGTAGCTCAGGTGGCAATTATGGGGCGCGGGCGCATTCTGAAAGTGGGCGAGCCGCTGCAGATGATTCGCGAGATGAAAGGCAAGCTGTGGACACAGGTGGTTAAGCGCGAGGAAGTCGCGGAGATTCGCGCGCGCCACACCGTGTTATCCACGCGACTCAAGGCAGGCTCCACAGAGATTCGCGTGCTGTCCGACACTCAGCCCGAAGGCATGCAACCCGCCGCCCCCGAGCTGGAAGACGTCTACTTCAGCACGCTGATCGCACACAACCTCAAAGACAATCTGGAGTAGCACGGATGCGCCAAATTCTGGAGGTCATGCAGTTCGAGACTCGCTATCAGCTCCGCTCGCCCTTCTTTCTCGGCGCGCTGCTGATGTTCGCGCTGATTCACTTTCTGTCGATCACCGGCACCATCATCACATCGGACATCAGCAACCAGGTCGCCATCAACAGCGCGTATGCCATCTTGCAGAGCGAGCTGGCGCTCTTCATCTTCGGCATGCTGCCCATCGTGGCCTTCGTCACTACCGCGATCACGCGCGATTTCGAACACGCGACCGCCTCACTCGTGTATCGTCGCGCCGATCTCGCCCAAAACTTTTGTGCTGGGAAGATTTCTCGGGGCGCTGAGTCCCTGCGCTTTTGATCGGTCTCGCGGGACTGCTGGGCGCGATGATCGGCACGTTCATGCCGTGGCTGGATCAGGCGCGCATCGCCCCCTTCTCGCTGCTGCCCTGGGCGTACATCTTCTTTGTCGTCATTCTGCCCAGCACACTCGTCTTATGCGCCATCTTCTTCAGTGTCGCGGCGCTCACCCGCTCCTTTGCGTTGACCTATGCCGCGGCGATGGCCTTCTTCGTCGCAGAAGTTCTCCTGAATCTTTACGCGAAACTTGAAATTGGACGGGCGCCTGGGCTGCCCTGGCCGATCCGTCGGCCAGGCTTACCGTGGCGGCTGAGACACGCTACTGGACGGTCGCCGAACTCAACACAAACCTTCCGCTGGGGACTGCTGCTGCAGAATCGCCTGCTCTGGCTGACGGTGGCGCTGCTGGCCCTGCTGCTCGCGCTGCTGCGCTTTCGCCTGGATTTAGCGGAGCAGGCGCCGTTCCGCTTCAAACGACGAACGCCTGGCGGCGCCACAGCGCAACGAACTCCGCAACCCGCAATTCAAAAGATCACTCCGGTACTGAGCTTCTCCCCGCGAGCCTCCTTCGCACAGTTCGTCTCGCAACTGAAGATGGATCTGTCCTGTGTCTTCAAAAGCCCGCTCATTTACATCATTCTGGCGCTCGTCATCACGATGATGATCGGCGAGTTTCAGAGCAATGTCAGTCGGATTGGGCTTGAAACGCCGCTGTACCCGCTGACGAGTCAGATGCTTCCCATTCTGCGCTTCGGAATGCTGCCGTACATCCTGCTGATCGGCCTCTGGTACTCCGCCGAATTGATCCATCGCGAACGCGCATCCGGCATTGGCGAGATCATCAACGCATCGCCTTTCCCCGACTGGCTCATGATCCTTTCGAAGACCGCGGCGCTGTGCCTGGTGGTCGGATGCGCTGATGCTCGTGGCAGTGCTCACCTTAATGGCGATGCAAGCAGCGGCAGGCTACACCAACTTCGAGCTGGGCCTGTATCTGCAATCCGCGTTCATCTACAACGGTATTTACTACTGCATGCTGTGCATCCTGGCCGTGGTCATTCAGGCGATCTCGCCCAACAAATGGCTGGGTATGCTGCTGACGCTGGGCGTTTACATCGCCCTGTTGAGCCTGGAACCGATGGGCTTCGACCATGTGCTGTACAGCTTCAGCATCCCCGATGCCGTCTACTCCGATATGAACGGCTTCGGCCACTTCACCAAACCGGTGTTCTCGTTGATCGCCTACTGGGGGGCTTTCTGCGTCCTGCTGCTCATTGCCGGGCATCTGCTCTACCCGCGCGGCAATTATTTCTCCGTGCGTGAAAGACTGCGGGATGCGCGCGCTCGCCTCGGGGCGGGAGTCAGGCTCACTGCAGGTCTCGCCGCTGTATGCCTTCATCGGCATCGGCGGCTGGATCTTCTACAATACCAATATCCTCAATGAATACCTGACGCCCCGCGAGCGGCTGCAGCGCGAGGCTGATTATGAAAAAGCCTGGGGGCGCTACGACAACGCGCCGGCGCCGTCATACGACAGCATCAGCATGGCGATTGATATTTTCCCCACAGAACGACGGCTCGAATCGCGCGGCAGCGCGACATTGGGCAACCACAAGAAGGCGCCGATCAGTGAATTTGTGGTGTCGATCAATCCCGTGCTGCACGTCAATCAGATCGCGGTGGAGAATGCCACGCTGGCGCAATCAGACAAAGCACAGGGTGTCTATCTTTACCGGCTCGACGCAGCGCTGGCGCCGGGCGCGACGGTGAAAATGACCTGGAACGTGACGCGCAATAACGAAGGGTTCGTCGCCGCCGAACCTGATAACGAACTCGTGGCGAACGGTACCTATCTCGACACCATCGGCGTGATGCCGATCCCGGGTTATGACGGCGGTCGCAGGATTACCGACAACGCACAGCGCCGCAAATACGGACTGCCCCCCGCGCCGCGCACGCCGAAGCTGGGAGACCCCGCGTTTGCGGACAGGCTTGGTTACGGCATCGACAGCCGCACCGCGTTCGAGGTTGTCCTCAGTACCAGCACCGATCAGATTGCGGTTGCGCCCGGAATCCTGCAGAAAGAGTGGCTGCAGGGAGGACGGCGTTACTTTCATTACAAGGCCGAAGAGCCGATCCTGCCGAACCTCTCGTTCTGCTCCGCGCGTTACGAGGTCGCCCGCGACCGATGGAAGGACGTGGCGCTGGAGATTTATTACGATCCCAAACATCCCTTCAACATCGCCGCGATGATGGAGACAGCCAAACGCGGTCTGGAGATGTATTCCACCGAGTTTGCGCCGTACCACTACTCATATCTTCGCATCCTGGAGTTCCCGCGCTACCGTTCGGTCGGCAAGTTCCATTCCGGTACCGTGCCCCTCTCCGAAGTCGTCGGCTTTGTCAGCGACCTGCGCGCAGTGGAAAATGCCGATTACGGCATCATGCACGAACTCGCGCACATGTGGTGGGGCGAACGCATCACCGGCGCGCAAATGCAGGGACGGTGGATGCTAACTGAAAACATGGCGGACTATTCCACGCTGATGCTGTTCAAGGAATACTACCCGCCGGCCTATGCCGACCGCATTGTCCGAGGAATGCTGGACAGCTACCTCAAGAGGAGGAGCAGCGAGGATGAGGCCGAAGTGCCGGTGATGTACACCGAAAGACCATGGCTACCTCAGAGCCAAGGGCCCTCTGGCCATGTATGCGCTGCAGGACATCATCGGCAAGGAGAAGGTCCACCAGGCCCTGCGCAATTTCCTCAGGGACTACTCATTTCAAACCGCGCCTTGTCCCACCTCCAGAGATATGGTCAACGCGCTGCGCGCCGAGGCGGGCCCGGAATATCAGCAACTCATTACCGATTTGTTCGAGAGGATCGTGCTCTACGATCTGCAGGTGGATGCGGCCAGCGCGCGGGAGATTGATGGCGGGTATGAAGTGACTGTCGAGATAACGGCGAAACAATTCGAGGCGGATGGCCGCGGGAAAGAGACCGAGGAGCCGCTTGATACGTGGTTCGATGTGGCGGTGTTTGCGGAGACCGACGAACCGCTGGAGGGAGTTACGCCGTTGTACATCGAGAAACATCGGCTGCACAGCGGGAAGCAGGTGTTGACAGTTCGCACATCGGAGAGGCCGGGAATTGCGGCGCTGGACCCGTTTCACAAGAGGATTGAGCGAAGCGCCGGGAATAACAGCCGGAGAATAGCTGCCCGGCCTTTCACTGTGTCTAGATTATCTCCTTAGATATACGCGCTTTGTCACTCAATTCCGAGCTGGTTTGGCGTTCGGCGTCCGCTTCAATCCTCCGCTCGAGAGCAATTCCGCGTAGCAGTCATCCAAGTCCTGGGCGAACTCGCACGCCGGCGCAAGCTGCAAGCACGCCAGCCGCTGATTGATCTCCGATCTCCAGTTGGGCACGGTTGCGTCTCCTTCTCCGATTCACCTCTTGAAGCAAGGCTGCTCATTCATGGTCGCTCATTCATGGCGCAACGCGACCAGCGGATCTACCTTCGTAGCGCGCCACGCCGGTATCCAGCAGGCCAGCAGCGCCACCGCTATCAGTAATGATGTGATGACCGCGAATGTCAACGGATCGGTTGCGCTCACGCCGTAGAGCAGCGTGTTCAGCATCCGGGTCAAAACAAGCGCGGCGAACAGGCCCAACCCCACGCCGCCCAGCGCCATTTTCAGGCCCTGACTCAGCACGAGCAGCAGCACGTCCGAGCGTTGCGCGCCGAGCGCAAGACGAATACCGAGTTCCTGGATCCGCTGGCCGACGATGTAAGAGATGACGCCGTAAAGGCCGATGCTCGCCAACAGCAGCGCCACCAACGCAAAGGCGTTGAGCAGAATCATGGCGAAGCGCCGGCGGGCCAGCGACCCGGCAATCACCTCATTCATCGTTTGTGGCTCGTAAATAACGTTGTGGTTGTGCTGGTTTTGTACGACGCGGCGGAGCGCATCAAAATGCGCCGTTGCAGTCGTTCCCGCCGCGCCATCGACACGCGCCACCACGTTCGCCTCGGAATTCCAGCCCGACTGCCGGTACGGAAAATAGAGCTGCGCCCGGAGCGCGTGGGCGTCGTCCTCATCGAGCCCCCACTGCTTCACATGCCCCACCACGCCGACGATCTCCCACGAGCTTCGATTGTCTCCCGGATTAACGCGGTCCCCCGGATTAATCCGCTTGCCGAGCGGGTCTGCGTTCGGGAAATATTGGCGGGCAAAGACCTCGTCAATCACTGCAGTAGGCTGAGTTCCTGTCTCATCCTGGGCGGTGAAAAAACGGCCTCGCCTTAGCGGGATGCCCATGGCCGTCAGGTAGCCGGGCTCGACTCCATATGCCAATGCCCTGTGCATCTCGCTGGTACTTGCAGGTCTGGGCTGGCCATCAAGCCAGAAGAACACGCTGTCACGGCCCTGCATAGGGGAGGCGCCCAGAAACAATGAAGCCGCCTTGACTCCCGGCGTCGAGTTGAGGCGATCACTCAGATCGCGCAATGAAGCGATCCTCGCCTCCGGGCTGACAGCTCTCATCGATGGCGGAAAGCTGACTCCAAAGGTCAACACATTATCAGGTTGAAAGCCCGGATCGACATTCCAGAGCGCGTTCAGGGTGCGAATCATCAAGCCTGCGCCGATCAGCAAGACCAGCGCCAGCGCCATCTCCACCGCGACCAGGACGCCTTGCGCTCGGCGCCTCCCGCCTCCCGCTCCGCGCCCGTTCTCCTTGAGCGTTTCGGCCAAACGCCACTGCGAAGTCTTCAGCGCCGGAGCCAGCCCCGCCAGTATTCCTGTGAGCAGCGAAATGGCTGCGATGAATAGCAAAACCCGCGCATCTATCCCGATCTCATCTGTACGCGGCAACCCGGTAGGCATCACGTTGAGAGCGGCGCGCGTTCCCAGTGCGGCGAGCAACAAGCCAAGTCCGCCGCCTGCCAATGCGAGCAAGATACTCTCGGTCAGCGATTGGCGGAGCAGGCGCCACTGGCTCGCGCCCAGCGCGGCGCGAATGGCGAATTCGCGTGTCCTGCCGGTCGCGCGCGCGAGCAGCAGATTGCTGACATTGACACACGCGATCAGCAGCACGAACCCGACGGTGCCCAGCAGCATCCACAGGCTCGGCCCGACATCGCCGACCACCCTCTCCTTGAGCGGGATGACCGCCGCACCATTGCCACGGTTGGACTCGGGATAGGTGTCCGCCAGCCTACGCATTATGCCATCCAGATCACCCTGCGCTTGCGCGAGCGTGACGCCCGGCTTGAGCCGGCCAATGCCTTGCAGGCCCATTCCCGCGCTACGATTCTGCAACCCTGAATTGTTCCACTGGCCCATCGGCACATAGACATCAGTGCCGCGATAGAGTGTAAAGTTCGCCGGGAGCACGCCCACGATCGTGAGGCTCTTATCATCCACGGTCAGGCTTTTGCCGAGTATATCCGGCGCCGCATTGAACTTGCGCTGCCAAAGCACTGCGCTGATGATTACCACCGGGCCAGCGCCGCGCTCATCTTCGCCCGGCGCGAAGTCGCGTCCCAACGCGGGTTTGACTCCGAGCACGGATAAGAGGTTCGCCGTGCACCGCCGCCCTCTTATCCGCTCGGCTTCGCCCGTGCCGACCAGAGCGAAACTGGCCGGGCGCGAGACGGCCATTGCGGAGAAGGTCCGATTTTCTTTTTGCCAGTCTAGAAAATTCAGGTACGAGACTGCACCCGCGGCGACATTCGGTACGCTCTGGTGGAGTGTGACAAGTTGCTCAGGCTCCGGATAAGGCAGCGGATTGAGCAGCACGCCGTTGACTACCGAAAAGAGCGCCGCATTAGCGCCGATGCCCAGCGCCAACATCAGGGCAACTACAGCGCTGAAGACCGGTGTCTTCCATATCATCCGGGCACCGTAGCGCAAGTCTTGCCACAGGTCAGCAATCATCTTCGTCCTCCAGTCGGTTCCGGGTGCGAGGGGTTCTTGAGGGACCTGCCGCCCCATGCGCCGCAGTTCCCGCGCCAACAACTCACTGCCGTCCAATTCGGTCAGTGTTTGGCGATAGGCTTCCGGTTCCGTCGCGCCACCTGCCAACAACTCCGAGTAGTAGTCATCCAGATGTTGCGCCAATTCCTCAACAACTGCCGCTTCGCGCGTCGGTGTGAGCTGCAAGCTCTGCATCTGCGCTCTGATTTCCGCTTTCCAGTCAGGCATAGTTGTTTCCCCTTCGCTCTCGAGCTGCCTGCGATCGATACGGCAAGCAGTGTTGAGGCCTTGCGGTCTTTCTTCACTGTCTTTCTTCAATTTGTTACTCGCAAATCTGTAAAGTGTGCGACCGTTCCCGGTCCGATCCATAAAGCAATCTGGCCCTGGCTTTGCCCATGTTTTAGATCATTGACCACCAATACGGGTTGCTGTGCGCCGTGAACGTACAAACGCGCTTTCTCCCCCCGGACTTCTATCTTCACCTTGGTCCACTCGCCGGGAACGAGGTCCGCGTAGCTCTCGTATTTCTCCGGAAACTCTTTCCGCAATCGATGCCACGGGAAGTCTGGGAAAGAGATGTATTGGACCGAATGGTTACGCCGCACCTGATCCTCGGCGCGCCCGTTCGTCGGACGAAGATAGAAGCATTCATACTTTGCGTAGTCTTTTGCAGCGTCCGGCGAAACGCGGAAAGCCACTCCGACAAATCCTCGCGCCCCTTCTCCCGCATCGGCGCCGGGTTCGCCCGTCAGTTCTAGTTCGATCACGCCATCCTGGAACTCGGTCTTACTTAGGATGACCAGCTGTTCTCCATCTCTAACGTTTGCCTGCACTGCGCCGGCAACGCGCAACGCCTTACGCCCTTTGTACGTTACCCAATCCGTTTTCACATTGCGGGGCTTTATCTCGTCGAGCGCATTCAGCGGAATGGCTATGGGCTTGACTTGTGTGAAAGCAACACCAAACGCCATCGTCAAAATAGCGATCAGGATCAAGCCATGTTGTTTCATCAATCTGCACACACGGAAGCGCAGTTCTTGCTCAAGTTTTTGCATAGTTCCTCCTTGTTCGAGGGTCCCTTTTATTCACCTCTTAGAACGATCATCGGGTTTGCTTTGGCTGCACGGCGAGCTGGAATGAAGCAGGCCAGCAAGGCAACCAGCGCCAGCAGCAGAGCGATCGCGGCAAATGTCACCGGATCGGTGGCGCTTATGCCGAAGAGCAGATTCTTCATCGTGCTCGTCAGCGCCGCCGATGCGACCAGGCCCAGCGCCACGCCGGCGAGCGCCAGCTTCATTCCCTGTCCGATCACCAGCTTCAGCACATCACTCACCTGCGCGCCGAGCGCCATCCGGACGCCGATTTCGCGCGCACGCTGCGCGACTGCGTACGACATCAGTCCGTAAATACCGATGCTGGCAAGCGCGAGCGCGGCAACGGCGAAGACGGTGAGCAACAGCATAGAGAAACGACGGGCGGCAACCGATTGCGCTACGATCTGATCCATCGTGCGCACGTTGAAGACCGCCTGATCTTTATTCAAGGCCGCTACCTCGCCGCGAACAGCTGAGGCCAGACTCAACGGTTCGGCCTCGGTGCGCGTAAGCAGATTGATGTGCTGCGCATTGTTCGCCAGCGCCTGTAAAGGGGTCTGATTGAAGTTGGTGTAAAACTGGGGCTGGATTGGCCGTTGTCCGTCCAGGTTGTAATGTTCAACGTGACGGACGATGCCCAAAATCTCTAAACTTGGCGTGTTGGGCCCATGCTTCAACCGCTTTCCAATCGGGTCTTCGTTGGGAAAGTATCGCTGGGCGACAACCTCGTTAATGACGGTCACCAGCTGGCTGTCGCGGGTGTCTTCGGCGTTGAAGACGCGGCCTTTGATCAACTCAATTCCCATTGTCTGGAAGTATTCTGGACTCACGGAGTAGCGAAGGCCAGATGGTTTTTTCTCAGCATCCGGCCGGCCTTCAATGATGAATGCCGGGTAGTTCGCCATCCCAAATGGAAGTCCGTCCGCCACAGCGACCGATTTGACACCGGGCAGGCTCCGTATGTTTCTTGCAACTTGTTCGAAGAAGCTCGCCACTTTCTGCCCGTCGGCGTTGTTGACGGAGAACTGCATCGTTAGCAGGTCCTGTGCCTTAAAGCCCGGGTCGACCTGTAGCACTCGGCGGAAACTTTGAATGAGCAGGCCGGCGCCGATCAAGAGTGTCAGCGTCAGGGCGACTTCGCCGACTACCAGCACATTGCGCAGATGCTGGCGACGCCCGGATGATCCCCGCTCTCCTTCTTTCAACCCTTCGGTCAGATTCGGGCGTGAAGCTTGCAATGCCGGAGCCAGGCCGAAGAGCAACCCGGTCAGGAGCGAGACGATAAGCGTGAAGAGCAACACCGGCGCGTCAACTCGTGCTTCCCCCAGGCGTGGGATCCCGTCAGGTAATTGCGTAGCGATCAAACCCGTTCCCCAGTATGCGAGCAGGATTCCTAACACAGCGCCCGACGCGGACAGCAGGACGCTCTCGGTCAGCAGTTGGCGAATGAGCGTGGCGCGACTGGCGCCGAGCGCCATGCGCACAGCCATCTCTTTACGCCTCGCGGACGCGCGAACGAGCAGGAGATTGGCGACATTGGCGCAGGCAATCAATAAAACCAAACCGACGGAGCCTAATAAAATCAAAAGAAGCTGTCGCAATTCGCCGACGAAGATTTCGTGAAGCGGCGTAATGCGCACGCGCCGTCCTTTGTTGCTCTTCGGATACAGTTGTTCCAGGCGCGCGGCGATCAGATTCAACTCAGTCTCCGCTTGCTGCTCGGTCACGTTGGGTTTTAAACGCGCGACGACGTCAGCTCCGGGGTCGCTGCCGCGCAGGCCGAAGCGTTTTCCCGAGAGACCGATGGGCACCGTGACCTCGGCATCCGCCCCGAACTGAAAATTTGCCGGAGTAATCCCGACTACGGTGAAGCTTTGATTGTTGAGCGTGAGCTGTTTCCCGATGATACCTGGATCATCGCCAAACCTGCGCTGCCAGAATCCGTAGCTCAGGATCGCCGCCGGAGTTGCCTCCGGGCGATCCTCTTCCGCTAGAAAGTCGCGCCCGAGCAGTGGTTTGACGCCCAGGGTGGAGAAGAACTGCGCCGAGACGAGCCGTCCCTGCATGCGTTCCGGTTCGCCTGCGCCCGTGAGGTTGAAACTCTCGTTTTGACGTACCGCCGAGATCGCATCGAAGACCGTGTTCTGCGCGCGCCAATCAACAAAGTTGGGATAGGATGGCGAGAAGCCTCCTCCCACGGAGACACGCTCCCGCAAGATCACCAGGCGCTCCGGCGCCGAGTACGGAAATGGGCGCAGGAGAACCGCGTTGACAATGCTGAAGATCGCCGTGTTCGCCCCAATCCCCAGCGCGAGCGTGATGGCCGCCGCCAGCGTGAAGCCGGGGTTCTTCATCAACATCCGCGCGCCGAAGCGCACGTCTTGCCATAAAGCTGTGACCATATTCATTCTCCGATTGTTTCCGAGTACGATCGGTTCTCGACGGACTTGCCGCTCCACGCGCCGCAACTCCCGCTGAAGCATTTCATCTCCATTCAATTCAGCCAGCGTCCGGCGCTCGGCTTCCGCTTCACTCGCACCGCCCGCGAGCAGTTCCGCGTAGGAGTCCGCCAGGTGCTGTGATAACTCTTCGATAATCGCGGCCTCGCGAGTCGGCTCAAGCTTCAAATTCGCCAGCCGCCGTTTTATCTCTGGGTTCCACTCAGACATTTTCGGATCTTGTCACGCGGTTGATGCCCACGACAAATGACTCCCAGATGCTACGCTGCGCCGCCAGCACCTGCTTGCCTTCACGCGTCAATTTGTAATAGCGCCGCCGCCGCTGCCCCGCTTTCTCCATCCAGCGGCCTTCGATCCAGCCGCGATTTTCCAGCCGGTAGAGCAGCGGGTAGAGCGAGGCGGCGTTGAATTTCAGCACGCCATCCGAACGCGTTTCTATCAGTTTGCGGACTTCGTAGCCGTGGCGCGGGCGGGCCTCCAAAAGCGAGAGGATGAGCAGTTCTGCGCTGCCTTTCTTCAATTCGCGATCGAGCTTTTGTGAGTCGATATACTGCATAAACACATATTACGTAACCGACTATCGAACGTCAAAGGAAATTCGAGGGCGCGCGCATTATTCGGCGGGAAAGTTGCTTAAGCGGAGTTGTGAACGCGACGCTTATTTTGATTTCCGCGCGGCGAATCGGCGAAGAAGATCGGGATGGAAATCATTCGGAGGCATCGAGAGTCGCAGATGGGCCAGACGCATATTAATTTAATATTTGTCAAAAGGCTCATTCTTTTATATCAGTTGCTGAGAGCTGAGATCATTTCACGGGGGCGGCTCAAGAAAGATGGACATCGACAGGAGACTGACAGTAGGATGGCGCGTGTCAGTGATCAATCGGCGGCAAAGAACGCGAGTCCTGAGAGAGGAGATCGGATGGACTGGGGCCTGCTAGTCATCTGCGTACTGACCTTCATCATTCACTTGATCGGTACGCTCGCATACTCCGTGCGCATTGCGGGAACTCGTACGCGGCGCATTGCGCTGTCATTGTCGCTCTTCAACATTCTCGTTCTCGTATCGCGGACATCGAATTCATTTCAGGCGCCGTTGCTGGCCAAACGCGTGGAGGACAATATTGCCTCGGGAACTGCTACTACAGCTACATCGGACTTTCGCTTGCTTCTGGCGTCTGCGAGTGTCGCCACCGTGGTCGGCGCGCTGTTGATCCCGACTTTTCAGCGTCTCTTCGCGAACTACGTCGAAGCCTTCGAACGGCATCGATCCATCCCAAGGATGGCGCTCCGCCTGTTTTCGACGCGGGCCATCGCGGTAGTGCGAGAAGCCGCAGTCTCCCCCGCGTGGAGCAATGTAGCGAGGGTCGGTCGCGGACCGCACATTCCATGGAGCGTGGCGCTACTGAACGCGGTCAGTATGGCGATCTGGACGGTGGGCGTATTCGCTGCGCTGTACGCCGCGTATTTGCACCCGGAGTTGCGTGTGACATCGAGCCAACTGTCCGCTGTTGTGAACGGGGTTGCGACGATCCTGATGTTCGTCTTTATCGATCCGTACCTGTCGATGGTGACCGACGACGTCGCTGAAGGGCGCGTGAGCGAGGCTTATTTCCGTCGATCCATTGTCTGGCTGACGGGAAGCCGATTTGCGGGTACTGTCCTGGCGCAGGCTCTCTTGGTTCCCGCGGCGTCCTTGATTGCCTCGATTGCCGAGCGCTTGTAGGCGCGTGGTCTATCGAGCCGCGGTCGCCGGCGCGCGGCGCGGTCGGAACAAATTGATTCGAATCCATGGCGCGTGCCGTCCGTTGGCAGAGGCGGCAAATCATTCGGCGCGCGACGCAAATGATCTGAGGAACGAGAATGGGCAAATGGTTTGAAGATGAATCCTTCTGGAGCGAAATGTATCCTTTCATGTTCCCTGAGGAACGGTTTCATCTCGCCGAGGAACAAATAGAAAAAATATTAAGTCTTGTCGATTACCGGGGAGGAGCTGTCTTAGATTTATGCTGCGGCCCGGGGAGGCATTCTCTTGCACTCGCAAAGCGCGGAATTCGGGTCACAGCCGTCGACCGTTCCGAGTTTCTATTGAGTAAGGCAAAGGCAGAGGCGGCAAAATTGAATCTCGAGATCGAATTTGTCCTGGATGATATGCGGCAATTTGTTCGTAACCATTCCTTCAGCCTGATACTGAATATGTTCACCTCGTTCGGCTATTTCGATGATAAAGAAGATGATTTAACCGTGCTCCGGAACGCATATCAAAGTCTGAATGACGGAGGGGCTTTGTTAATAGATGCTTTCGGTAAAGAGCCGCTGGCAAGAAAGTTTCAGCCCACAAGTTCCACGCAAGGTCCAGATGGAGTGTTGCTTATTGAACGTCACGAAATCTGTGAAGATTGGACCCGTTGCCGGAATGAATGGATTCTCGTAAAAGATGAAACAGCGAGGTCGTTCAACTTCCAGATAAATTTATACTCCGGACAGGAGATGAAGGATATTATGCAGAGAGCGGGTTTTGATGAAGTAGCAGTGTTCGGAGACCTTGATGGGAGTGAGTATGGGATCAATGCCAATCGTCTAATTGCTATAGGTCGAAAAGCCCATTGACAGAACAGCACCTGATAATCTGAACTATAGAGCAAGACCGCAGCGCGAGGTTCGAGTAATGAAGGTTGCATTCGGGATGAAAGCTCATTCGGGCTGGGCTGCGTTGATCGTCGTCGGCGAGCGGGATGACGAGCTGGTGCTGGCGGACCGGCGCCGCGTCGAACTCGTTGAAGACGAGTGGGCGAGGCAACCGTATCACGCGGCGGAGGACCTGAAGCCGGAGGTGGCGCGGGGCCTGGTTAAGCGCGGCATCGAAACGGCGCGCCGGATCGCGGTCCGCGAGATGCGAACTGCCGTGAAGCGAGAGCGGGAGCGGGAAAACGAAGTTGCGGCCTGTGCAATTCTGGTCGTCGATCCAATGCCCGCCTGGAGTGTCGAGGAGATACTCGCGGTACATTTCCGTATGCACAAGGCGGAGGGCGTTCTGTTCCGGGATGTGCTCATTCGCGCCGCGAAGGAGTGCGGATTGAGGCTGGCTGAGATCCCGGAAAAGATGCTGACGCCGTATGCCGAGGTCGCGCTCGGGATTCCGGCGAGCAGCCTGGCGAAGGAGATCGCGAGGCTCGGCAAGGCTGCCGGCCCGCCATGGGGAAAAGACCAGAAAGAGGCTGCACTTGCCGCTCTGGTCGCGTTGCGGGGAGCTTGAAGTGAGGGGAATGGCCCGAATCGCGCTGGCATCAGAGTTCGTCTACCATCTTTAATAACTCAAGTACCAAAAAAAACAGGAGGCATTGCCCAATATGCGACGACGCGCTTTCATCAAATCGGCGGCTTGCGCCGGAGCCGGAGCTTTGGCGGCTTCACGGCTCACTTTGGCTGCTGACGTCGAAATCGAAATAGCGCCGGATAATCCAGGTTCGGTTATTAACCCGCATCTGTACGGACATTTCATCGAGCATCTCGGCGGTGTGATCTATGACGGCATTTGGGTCGGACGCAATTCCAAGATTCCGCACATCGACGGGATTCGCAAGCAGTTCGTTGATGACATGAAGCGAATCGGCGCTCCCAATCTACGCTGGCCGGGCGGGTGCTTCGCCGACGGCTACCATTGGCGCGATGGTATCGGCGCCGCAGCCAAACGCCCTCGGACCTACAATTTCTGGGAGCATCGAATGCCGCCCGGCAGACATGCGACGGAGACCAACCAGTTCGGCGTTCACGAATTCATGAGGCTTTGTCGCTTAATAGGCGCGGAGCCTTACCTCGCGGCCAATGTAGGTTCAGGCACGCCGAAGGAATTTCACGATTGGGTCTCTTATTGCAACGCTCCAGCGGGAACTGAAAGTCTGGCTGACGAGCGCGCGGCCAACGGTGACAAGGACCCGTTCCGCGTGAAGTATTGGGGCGTCGGCAACGAGTCCTGGGGGTGTGGCGGCGATATGAAGCCCGGCGAATACGCCACGCAGTATCGTCAGTTTGTCACACAGGTTCCCGTTTATGTGGCGCCGTTCCTCGTCGCGACCGGCCCGCGCGGGCATTCGCGCGATATGGATCTGGGGTGGACGACTGGATTCTTCGAGGCCATGCAGGGCGGTCATCGCAGCCAGGTTCACGGGTTTTCGCTTCATTTCTACACCGATTTCCGCAATAACAAAATGAGAGTCGCGGATTTCAAAGAGCCAGAGTGGTACGCCGTACTGCTCGAAGGTTTGCGCACCGAAGATGTAATCGAGGCGCACTGGAAAGCGATGGGCAAGTATGACCCGCAGCATCGCACGAAACTGGTGCTTGATGAGTGGGGTGTATGGTATCAGACGGGAGAAGAGATCACCCCCGATTACATTCTGAGCCAGCCCGTCACTCTCCGAGACGCGCTGCACACGGCCATCACGTTCGACATCTTCAATCGCCACGCCGATAAGCTCGAGATGGCCAATGTTGCGCAGACGGTCAACTGTATTCATTCGCTCTTCCTGGCGCTCGAAGACAAATATACGCGCACTCCGCCTTATCACGTTTTCGAAATGTATCGGACACATATGGGTGCGCGGCTGGCGCCGATGCAGATTCGAGGCCATGAATTGACAGTCCCGTTGCAGGAAGGCGCGGCGAAAATAGCTGCGCTGGCGGGTTCCGCTTCGATTCGCGAGAAGCGCTTGACGATCACGCTCACCAACCCATCAGTTGATTCACCGGTTACCGCCCGCATCCGGTTCTCGGGCGGAGCGATTGCTCGCGACGGACGCGGCGTAGTGCTCGCGCACAACGATATACGCGCCCGCAATACCTTTCAGAATCCTGATGAAGTCAAGCCGTCATCCTTGCCGGTCAAAATCGGCAATGATGGCGTGGTTGTGATTATTCCCAGGCAGGCGGTCGCGGCGGTGGAGATACAACTCGCCTGAAGTGTACTGTAATGTTGTGATCAGTAGGGGGAGCGAGGCAAATGTCTCTACAAGTACTGCGCTAAGGGATTGGCGAATAGATCAATAGGTGATGGCTTCCTTAATTCATCGCACCAGTGTCGCGGCTGTCTCGATTTGTAGGCAGTACGTCTCGTTCTTCCCCTTGCATGCCTAATAATTCTGTCGTTCCTTCTGTGATAGACGTGCCTGATCGTTGGGAAGGAAGGGCAGCCGCTTCAACCGTAGCGAGTTCCTGTGCATTACGTATCGGTAGTGCTTGCCTGTCTTCTCCTTTTGACCTGAGGGCGCGGTTCAGACGTTGCCATGCGAACCGCGTCACCAAGATATTCAGGAAGCCGAGGCCAATGAAGATGACACTGCTGATAATTGCAAGTACCAATGAATCTTCCGGGCCGATCACTCCTGTGCCGATGATGATGGGCGTGATAAGCATGAGGAGGTTGGTAATCACCAGCATGACCGCGCTTGTGACCACAGACGTATGCCCAGCCCTCACCTCGGCGGTCATCCGTAGCACATCCAGTTCGGCCTGTTCAGAAGTCATCGGCGCACCGCACTGGCGGCAGAAGCGTGAATCCCCCGTGGATTCTGTCCCACAGGCCGTACAAATCTTATCGGCGGCACGAACACTGGCGAGCGCTATAATCGCCTCTGCTTCACGTGTCAGCACCTCCTTCTCTCCGCCCGACAACCACGGATGTCTGATGGTGTAATCGAAGGTGGCGCGTGTAGCATATGCGCCAATTGGTTTGAGCCGGATTACGAGCGTCATTGCATAATCGAGCACGTCAGCTGAACCATACCACGTGCCCCATCCCTTTGCGCCGCGTCGCCCGAGCAAGGCTGGTTCTTCCTCAATCACATCATAGTCAAGTCGTTCGAGCGCCGCACTTAAACGCGTACGCACGCTTTCGATGTTACCAGCCAGCACTCGCTTGAGGTAAATTTCGGTGGTTTGTGAGCCATATCCACCACCGATCTCCGTGAAGTTTGACATTTAAACCTCTGTAGCTATCGCTTGGAAATATGTTAACAGCCCGAATACGCTGGATCGAGGCAGTATGTTTCCTGACAATCTGTGATGCGCCTGAAGTTGTTTAATAATCTATGGCAAAGACTCAGGGTTCGCAACAACTTACCGCGCCGTTACCAAAAACCGAACCCGAAAATCGAAGAATAGCCTGCTGAGTAGCTATTTGGGGGGAAGAGGGAGAGACAAGAGATAGAACCGGCGATTTGGAAGAGGGGGCAAACGAACTAAGTAATAGCCTCTGGGCTTAGATCATTTCTCCAGGCTGGACGCCGCCTGGAAGCGCGGCGCGATCTCTTCGAGCATCTTTTTCAACTCAGCCTCCGGCATCCACCGCCCACGCGTCATCACTCCCGCCCTCTTCTCAGTATTCGAAATGTCTTCGAGCGGATTGGCTTCGAGCAAAATAAGGTCCGCGCGCTTGCCGCGTCCGATTACGCCGGCCTCGCCGAGCGCGTTCAGGAATTCCGCCGGAGTGCGCGTTGCGGCCTCCAGCGCGGCATAGGGCGTCAATCCCGCCTCGACCAGGTTCTTCAACTCGCGGTGGAGAGTGAAACCGTAAAGCAGGAACAATTCGGGCGTGTCCGAACCCGCCATGATCTTTCCGCCCGCGTCGTGAATGCCCTTGACGATTTGATTGCGAATGCGGATGTATTTTTCCCGCCGCTCAAGCGCCGGTGGCGTCGCCCAGAACCGTTGGCGAGCGGCGTGCCGGGACTTGCGCAATTCGGGCGGGAAGAAGCTGTAATCGGGGCGGGCGCGGATCTCTTCGTCGCTCTGCTCGACAGCGTATGAGAGCTTGAAGAACGTCAGCGTGGGGCAAGTATAGACGCCAGCCTTCGCGGTCGCGAACGATACTTCGTTGATCTTGCGTTCGTCAACATAATCCAGGCTCTCCCAGTTGGCTTTACGCCCGACGCCAGAGTCCGAGAGCGAGATCTTTATTGGCGAGTCGTCCTTCAGCACAGCCTCCATATATGAGTCGAGGTGCTCGATCTGCTGACCTGTTTCGAGCGCGCGCTGAAGGCCGACTCGCAAATCGACGTGCCCGACGACACGGATGCCGATCTCTCTGGCCGTCTCGATCACCGCGTCGTAGACCGGGCGCGAGATGGCTATGGTGAGCTTGATGAAATCGTATCCGGCGGCCTTGGCCTGCTTGACCGCCGCGCGCGCTTCTTCGGGCGTCGTTACTACGTAGCCGTTGAACGGGTCTCCATACGAGCGGCCCGCCAGTTCCGGGCTGGCAACGTACATGGTCGGGCCCAACAGTTCGCCATTCGCCACCTGTGCGCGCATCTTCAAGTGTTCGGGCGTGCCGATCATCAGGCGGATAGTCGTAACTCCGTTGGCAAGCATGATCTTTAGCTCGTCGCCGGCCAGGCTGTCAGGGAATTTGCCGTCCGAGAACAGGTGCGTGTGCATGTCGAACAAACCAGGTATCAGAAATTTACCGCGCCCTTCCACGCGCACAGCCCCGGCAGGGATGTTGACCCTGTTCGCCGCGCCGATCTCGGCGATTCGCCCATCGCGCACGACCACGGTCTGATCTTTCAACACGCGCTCCCGATCCATCGGTATCACGTTGACGTTGACGAAGGCCGTCATTTGCTTCCTGGCATCCTGAGCGATCGCAGATGCGATCAAGATCACTACGAGCAAGGTCGCTATTCCATATTTGCTATTCATCTCTGTATCCTTCTACTTTCCATAAAGCAGGAACAACAGGGCAGTCGCGAACCGTGAAGCTCGCTTTCATGTATCCTATTTAATTTTAGGAGTGTAAATTAAACGGCATTGGAATCAATGTTATCGGCCTTGAGCACCAGAGGTGCGTGATGTGTGTATCTCATTTCTCACCCCGCTGGGTAATGCAGTACAGATTCGACGCCGTACGAATAAAAATGGCTCCGCCCGCGATGGCGGGTGAAGCGTAGATTGGTTCATCGAGAGAATTGGTTCCCAACACCTCGTGCTGCGGCCCGGCTTTCAGCACGAAGGTGTCGCCGTCTTCGCTCATCAACAGAATCTTGTCTTCAAATGCGACAGGCGAGGCGGAGAAGGTCGCGGGCTTCGGAACCCGCGCTCCTTCGTATTTGACCTCGCCCGTCTTCACATCCAGACACGTCAAGAGGCCCCTGTCGGTTAGCAGATAGACGTAATCGCCGTAGAGGATTGACGACGGCGTGTAGCCCGTGCCCTTGTCGCGCTGCCAGACGATGTTGGGCGTGCCGGTCAAATCGCCACTGCCGCCCAGCCGGATCGCCAGCGCGCGTTTGACCGGATGCGTGGCGGAGACGACCACGATGCCGTGCCCCACTAGCGGTGTCGGCACTGTCCAGCTCTGCGTCCCCTGGCAGCGCCACAGCTCCTTGCCAGTTGCCGGATCGTAGGAGACGATGAATTGATTGCCGCTCGCCACCAACTCCGTCCGCGCCGGAGTACGCGCAATCACTGGCGTCGTCCAGCTCACTTCCACCTGGCGCGGCGTGCGCCAGAGTTCTTTCCCGCTGCGTTTGTCGAGCGCGACGATGAACGACCGCTCGCCGTTATCTTCATCGCATTGCAGAATCACGCGGTCTTCATACAGCGTCGGCGAAGTTCCATTGCCCATGCCCTGGGTGGCGATATGGCCGAGCGACTTTTTCCAGATCAGATTGCCGTTGAAGTCGTAGCAGTACAGCCCTTCGGAGCCGAACCAGGCATAGACGAAGCGTCCATCAGTCGCCGGCGTGCCGTCGGCGTAAGTCGCTTTGCGGTGACGGTCGTCGTAGACGCGGCCTTCATACGCCGTCCGCCGCCACAACATCTTGCCGCTGCGGCGATCCAGACAGAGGACTTGCAGCGTGTTTTGGCGATTGGCCCCGACGCTGTCCGGATGGACGTAATCTTCGCCGCCCAGCTTGTGTTTGACGGCTTTCGCTCCGGGAATAATTTCGCCTTCGAGCGAAGTCGTCAGGAAAATCCGGTCTCCCCAGACAATGGGCGAAGAATGGCTGCGCCCGGGAATCGCCGTCTTCCATTTAACGTTCTGCGTGGAGCTCCATACCGTCGGCAATCCCGTTTCAGTTGAAATGCCCTGACTGTCGGGGCCGCGCCATTGCGCCCAGTTCGCGGCGCTTTTCGCGGGCTTGGCTTTCAAAGGCCTGGTCATTGAAGGCGAGCGCAATTCCGCCGCGCCCAAGCTACCTGCCAGCAATACAGCAACGATGATCGACGTTCTGCACATGGCTTCTCCTAATCTATTCTGTAAAACGTTCCGTAACACGGTTGTCCACGCTGTCCCGTTCGCCAAGCTTTTGGATCGAGATCTCTCGATGTCGGGCGCGACGCCGATAAGCCGGTGACCGTTTTTCGCGCCGAAAAACAGAAAATTGGACAGGATTTCCAATTTTGTTTTGGCACTCCCACGGAAGGCGCACTGCACCCTCCTCATTCACCATATGCTATAGTTGGCTTGAAAATGTCTTCAGGATAAGTTGATTTCAGGCTCTTTTTTTTCTCACAGAGTTCTCACAACGGCTATCTTCACTGGTTTCACAATGAAAAGCGTCTGGGTACGCACGTGCGTACCCAGGTAAGTTGAAAAGAGATGTGATCAGTTGGTGTAGCCTGGCGCGAGGATGATGGATCAAACTTCTATTTCCATCGATTGCCGAGGACAATGATGCTCATTCCGATAAGGCTCACCGTGGCGCCGATGATATCCCAGCGA
This sequence comes from uncultured Acidobacteriota bacterium, assembly GCA_963796275.1. Lineage (GTDB taxonomy): Bacteria > Acidobacteriota > Blastocatellia > RBC074 > RBC074 > JAKEHZ01. The sequence goes on from CAWCKY010000006.1 coordinate 2,286,004, forward strand.
TTAACCTGCTGACCTTCGACCAGCCACAGCCAGGCGAGAGCGACGGTGATATAGACGCCGCCATAAGCGGCATAAGTCCGAGCCGCTGCACCTGGGTGCAGGCTCAATAGCCACGCGAAGACGGCTAAACTGCTTGCCGCAGGGATGAGCAGCCAGGCTGACTTGTTTTCTTGCAGCCAAAGGTAGGCAAGAAAGCACCCCAAAATTTCCGCAAAGGCTGTCAGAATGAATAAAAATGCGGCCCGCAATAAGATCATTTTGAAAGTATAACCGAATTATCATCATTCAATACCGAATTCAATTTTCAGGAAAGGTTTGACTCCTTCGCGTCCGGTCAGGTTGAGCCACAACGGTCCGTTCTCTCGACCCGCTTCAAAGCCGAAGGCGAGGAAAGGGCAGCAGCGGCGTTCCAGCGTGATCCATTCGGCGGTACCTTGAATCATCGCTTCATCAGAAGGTAAGCGGAACGAATATCCGTCAGGCAGTTCGCGCATCTCCTGCACTGCGGCGCGCAACTTCGCAGTTAGTGCCTGATGCCGCCGCCGCTGCTCCCTGTCGAGCGCATTCAGGTTGCATGCGATCGGCGATTCGCCGGCTACGTTATCACTCATCTTCTTCTCCTGTTCTGTCGCTTGAGTAGTTACCGAAATCGCTCTGTCGCAAGCGTCGCATTTAACCACTGAGGGGGGGCCACCGAGACCGAACCAGACCGATACGGCCGCTAGTATACTGAGAAGTTTTCTTGGGCTGACCATACTATCCTCCAATAGTTGTTGGCCTGGCTGCTTGTTGATGGTGCAGCCTTCCCATTTAAGAGCGCGCGACGCTGTCGGCGATCGCCTTCAAATCGGGGCAGAGCGAATGCCCATCACTGCATTCGCAACTGTCCAGACTCGCGTCTAATTCGTCGCGCATCATTTGCAGATCGCGAATCTGTTCATCGAGGTGTCGAATCTTGGCTTCGAAGCCGGCACGTACCTCGGCGGCGGTCAATGACCGCGTCGCGAGCCGCTGCAGAAGCCGTTCGATTTCCTGGAGTTTGAAACCCCGCTTCTGAGTCCCTTTTATGAAACGGACGACCTTCACGACTTCCGCGGGATAATCGCGGTATCCTGACGAGAGGCGGCGCGGCTTTTTGAGCAAGCCACGGCGTTCGTAGAAACGAATTGTTTGAACATTGACTCCTGCCTGTGCGGCGACCTCACCGATACGCATCTGCACTCCCTCCGCCAGCGTTAATAGTATGCGCCTTATACCAAAGTATAAGGTCAAGATGAGATTAGCTATGATGCATTATCCTTGAATGGAAATCTGTAGCATTGCAAGATGATATGCTGATCTGACTCTCAATTTCCGGTCGGGAGCTCGGACGCTCGGCTCGTGACATAATGCCTTCCGACGTTTGGGTGAACGGCGGAGAGAAATAGAATGCGCGATAAGGATGTGTTCGCTCAACAGTCGTTCCTGCCCATCGCGCGAGAACTCCGCTCCAGCATGTTCATCTCGCTGGCCATCATGTAAGGTTTGGGAATGATAGAACAGGACATTAATTCGAGTGACTGCTCACTTCGCGAATCGCGAGTCCACGCTGTCCTGGAGCGCCTTCATCGTGAAGCGGGAATGCAAAACCTGGCCCTCGCACGTCTGCTAGCGTCGTTCGTTGCTGACAAGCTCGCACGCCGGGAACTCACTATGTCAGAGGAGGTTTCACGCCTTAAGAACCTCTACGTGCCGGTCTCGCCGAAACAAGGGCAATTCATCTACTCGGTCGCACGTTCGATCCGAGCGAAGCGGATCGTTGAGTTCGGCACGTCATTCGGCGTCTCCACTACGTACCTGGCGGCGGCGGTGCGTGATAACGGTGGCGGCATCGTCATAGGTTCGGAACTCGAGCCCAATAAAGTCGTGATAGCCCGGCGAAACATCGGCGATGCCGGGCTCAGCGACTTCGTCGATATTCGTGAGGGTGATGCGCAAAAAACGCTGCAAAATCCCGGCGGATCAGTCGACATGATCCTTCTCGACGGCTTTAAGGAGCTCTATCTCCCGATGCTCCGGATGCTCACCCCGCATTTGCGGCCCGGAGCAATCGTCGTTGCGGACAACATCTTCACGTTCCGAATCGCTCTCGCGCCTTATGTATCATATATGCAGGATCCTGCGAACGGATTTCTCTCGATGACGCTCTTTCTCGGTGACGGCACGGAGTACTCACTGCGGTTGTAGGTTACTCTCATCCTTGGTGGTTTTATTACGCGGACTGTGCGATTTATGGCGCGAACCGAAATTGCCAAAAGATGCGCGAGAGGAAGAGTTCCCATTCTGCTCGCGCCACAGCCTCGTTCAAGCACCTGCTAGCGAAATTATCGTTTTGTTGGTGTTTACTGCGTCGCTACTCGTTTCCGTTTGAGTTCGGGACGTTGGGTTCCGCCTGCGTCGTCAATCACTTCCTTACCGCTCGCCGCTCGGTACCCTTTGCGAGCGCGAACGATCATCCCGTTCTTGGCAACACGAACTCTTAACTCGCGGTATGTGCCGTCCTTCTTCGCGTTGGTCGAGTAATAGCCGATCGCATACTGGTGGCGCAGCTCCTCGGCAATCATCGTAAAGGCCTGCGTGACGTTATAAAGGGTGTCGGCGTTATAGAGTCGACCGCCGCTGCGTTCGGCCAGTTCCTGCAGGTAACGGGCAGCGAGCCGGTAGTCGTCGGGGTTCGTTCCAGGCGCACGCCTCGGCGGCCATTGCATGAATTGATTACTGATGAACGGTTTGAGAGGCCAGCGGCGGCGGCGGCCTCGCGGATCTGGCGAGGGCAGCGGCCACGGCCAGGAATTGGGGAGGTTGATGCCACCCTGCTGAATGTCCGCCTCGGTATCGTATTTGATCGGATAGACCAGTACGCCCGACTCCTCCACCTTTTCGATGGTGTCCTCGTAAGTTGAATGACGGCTAGAGGTGTCAACGCCGTCAGTGAAAAGCACGATCGCTTTGCGGCCTTGAATCTTTTCCATCCGGTCAACCACCACATCGACCGCTTCGTAAAGTTTCGTGCCGCCTCCGGTGCGGGTTTCGGAAATAGCATAGCGCAGTTCATCGTAATCGCTCGTGAAATCGCAGTGGAGGCGCACCTTGGTGTCAAACGACACGACCATTACCTGATCGTCACGCTTCAGCTCTTTGATAAAAGCTATGGCGGCATCCTGAATGTCCTCTAACTTGAATACCGTGCTTCGGGAGGTGTCGAGCACGAGTGCGACGTGAAATGGCGTCCTGACGGAATTGAAGATTTCAATATTCTGTTCCACGCCGTCTTCGTAAACCCGGAAATCGCGTTTGGTGAGGTACGGAACGAATTTGCCATCGCGGTCAATGACGCTGATCGGGATGGTGACGAGCGTGGTATCCATCTTGATCGTTCCGTTTTCATCAAGCGTTTCAGGCGTTTCGTCGGCTAAGGGGTTGTCGCGCCCCTTCTCCCTGTCCGAATCTTTCGGCGACTGCTTTTCGGGTTGCGACGATGGCGGCGGCACTGTCCTGCGACCGGATTGGGCGGAGCTTGAAGAACTCAATGCCAAGACGATTCCCGCAACCAATAGGATCACGACAAAGCAACGAGCAATCAGATTGCTGTTCATCATACCTCCTCGATTTTCCTCGCGACCGCATGCGCATTTACGTCGCGAATTTCATCGATCGCTTTGCGTTCGACGCTCGCGCCAGTACGCATGCGCTCTCAAGGGGTGTGCTCGTTTTTAGATTGCTCTGACGGAAAGGGAGAGACCGCAGGGCCAAAAATGATAGGTTTATCTGGTCGTTAACAAATTTGCTTTTTTAGCGGCTCGCATATATTCAATGTTCATCGTTCACCAAGTAGAAAGGCCGCCCAAAAGTATGGGATTCCGGCGACATGATAATGGCGGCTGTCATCGCCGGTCAAATCACCCAGCCATTTATGGGGAGATCGACTGAATGACCGGCCGGGATACACAACATGCTCGAGATGCAACCGTTAGATGAACGCGAACCAGAGTTTCAAGGAGTTGTCTGCAATTGCTACTCTCGGCAATCTATAGGAAATTATTATACGGCGTATTGTGCTCGAGAACAACTCTGATGTCCCGATGGTGTTCATGACCACGAAGGGATTAATGCAGCAGGTAGAGATGCGATGAAACCTGGAGGGGCGGGAATCCGTTAAATTTCATAAGCTGATAAGCTGATAAGTTCATGGATTGATGAAGATCGGAACATAAGCCCTTGATTCTGCGGAAGACAATCGAATCCCGGACCGATGCTTCAGGCGGCAGCGGAGCCAGCGGACCGGCTCGCAATGTGGTGAGTTGGGTGGCGATCTTTGGGGTCTGCACCATGTTCTTGCTGCTCAATTCCGCCACCGTCTGGTACGGCGTGAGAGCCGGATTCTTCCCAAACGCGCAGCCAATGCGATGGGGGACGCTATTACTCGAACAATTGACCGTCTGGTATCCGGTGGCGCTCCTCGCACCCGCTTGCCTGTGGCTTGCGGCGCGGTTTCGGCTCGAGCGCGAACGGTGGGTGCCCACGCTCGCTGTTCATTTGGGCATAAATCTGGTCTTTCACGTCTGCCTCGTGCTCATTTCACTCCCGCTGTCTCAGCTGATCTGGGGCGAGCCGATTTTCACCATACGCTTTCTGCAAAACCTCCACCAGCGTTTGATCGGGCGGCTACCGGTAGACGTGATCATTTACTGGATGATTATAGGTTCGGGCTATGCCTTTGAGTATTACCGGCGTTTCCGCGAACAACAATTGCAAGCAGCTCGCCTGGAAATTCGCGCGACTCAGCTCGAAACTCAGCTGGTGCAGGCCCAATTGCAGGCGCTCAAAATGCAGCTTCACCCTCATTTTCTCTTCAATACTCTGCACGCGATTGCGGCTTTGATGGACGATGACGTTAAAGGTGCGCGTCGCATGATGGCGCGGTTGAGCGAACTGTTGCGGCTGACTTTAGAGAGCGCAGGCCAGCAGGAAGTTGCGCTTCGGCAGGAACTGGACGCCCTGGAGCGTTATCTCGAGATCGAGCAGATTCGCTTCCAGGACCGTCTGACCGTGCGGCTGGCAGTCGCGCCGGAGACGCTCGACGCGAGCGTTCCCAACCTGGTACTGCAGCCGATTGTTGAGAATGCGATCCGCCATGGCATTGCTCCGCGCTCATCAGCCGGCCGCGTCGAAATTCGCGCCGAACGCCGGGACGGAATGATCGAATTGCAGGTGATTGATGATGGCCCAGGGTTGCAAAAGGGTGATGGAGAGTTCAAGGAAGGCATCGGGCTGGCAAACACGCGCGCCCGGCTGCGACAGCTCTATGGCGATAAACATCGGATAGAGATCAAAGACGCTGACGAGGGCGGACTGATAGTCAAGCTGTCGATCCCATTTCGACAGACGGAGGTGGATGGCGCCGGTTGCGAATAAGGCAGGGAGCCAATAAGAAATGATGAAACCCATACGCACCTTGATCGTTGATGATGAAGTTCTGGCGCGCCGGCGCATCCGCAACCTGTTAAGGGGCAGAGTCGAGTTTGCGGTCATCGGAGAATGCGCCAACGGACACGAAGCTTTGAACTCTATCAGGCGACAGGCGCCCGACCTCGTCTTCCTCGACGTCCAGATGCCCGATCTCGACGGTTTCGGGGTGCTCGAAGAGCTGGCCCCCGACCGGTTACCGGTCGTCATCTTTGTGACAGCCTACGACCAGTATGCGGTAAGGGCGTTCGAATTCCACGCGCTCGATTATTTGCTCAAACCATTTGACGATGAGCGCTTTGAAAAAACGCTGGGGTGGGCGCAGATGCAGCTCGAACAGCAGCAGTTCCGCCAACTCAGTGAACGTCTGTTCGCCCTGCTCGCGGATCATCAGGGCAGGCCGTCATCCGGAGCAGTGAAGAGTTCAATCGCGCCGGCCGAGTCCAAGCCGATTGCTCGCCTGATCGTCAAGTCCGCCGGGCGCGTGCTTTTCATCCGGACCGAAGAGATCGACTGGATCGAGGCTGAAGGTTATTACGCGCGATTGCATGTCGGAGGCAAATCGCATTTACTGCGCGAAACGTTGACCAACCTCGAATCGCAGCTCGATCAAAATCGTTTCCTGCGAATTCACCGTTCAACCATAGTCAATCTGGAACGTATCCGCGAACTGCAGACGCAGTCTCACGGCGAGTTAACGGTCGTGCTCAACGACGGCAAACACCTAAAACTGAGCCGCGGTTACCGCGACCGGCTGACGACGATGCTCGGCCAGCAGTTCTGATCCTGCACTTCATAGACACAAGATACCGGCTCGCTGCAAATTCCCGACACCTCGCTTCAAACTCGCATCTTCTCCCATTCTCTAGTCGTAACCAGCGCAGAAGGCCAGCGCGCCTTCATCACGCACACTCATCTCTAACATGACGCAACACAGGAGGACGTCAATGCGCACACTTTTCTCTGCCTTCCGCGCCGCGGCTGCTGTTGTACTGATGGCCATCGCGGTTATATCTGCCTCATCTCAGGGCGACGAGCAGCGCCTGGCTGAAGCGAAAGCTCAGACTCTCGTCTATCTTCGCTACTTTAAATTCGAGTCGAAGTTTTCAGCAAAAGAGATCGACCGTCTGGCTGACCTGCGGGTGAAGGTCCACTCGCCATCGACAAGCCTCGAAGACCGCCAGGCAGCGCTCAAGGAGTTTGTGATGATGTTGTTCCAAGCTGCCGGGACGAAACCGATGCCGCCCGAAATGGCGGTGGAAAACTTCGCGAAGAACTTCGGACAGGACTTGCACCGGCTGGTTAATGATTCGGGGGCGAAACCGCCTGGCGGCACGACCCCTCTCGGGAATCTGGGCGCGGTCGAAAAACGCGGGCGTGGACCCATCCCGATGATATTGATTGCCGACATCAAGACTGACCGGTCACTCTATCGAACCTTTATGGATCGCAACGCTGATCGCTATACGATGTATGCCGTGACGCTGCCAGGCTACGGTGGCACGCCAGCGCCGCCCCGCCCGGAGACGCTCGATTTGAAGTCGACGCCGTGGTGGGACGGCGCTGAAAAGGGCGTCATCAATCTGATCGAGAAGAACAGGCTTAACAAGCCCGTAGTTGTTGGGATGGCCACGAGCTCCCACCTCGCCATTCGTTTGGCCGTCAATCGGCCGGACAGGATTCGCGCCGCGGTCGTAATTGGTGGGAACATATACTCCACCTTCAGATCGCTGGCCAACCCGGATTACCCGGCCACTTTGGAGGAGCGCCCCGATGTATTGATGAAGCAGCCGGGCGCGATCGGAATGATCTCTGAATTTTTGCCGGCGCTAATGCCCTCACGCGAATCGGCCGAAGCGAGAATCAAAGCTCTGCCACCGGCGCAACTTTCTGAATTCGCCGCCAGGGTCCACGAGATCGAGCGCGCCCGAACATTGGCCGTCGATGATGCCGTTTCTTCCGATCCGCGCGCGTACCTTTACAACGTCGAAATGTTTGCGAGCGATTTATCATTAGCATTGAAGAATCTCAAGGTCCCATTGCTGGCCATCCCGGCTATCCACGACGACAGCTCCCCCGGCCAGGCCGGACCTGCTCCCTCACAGTGGTACGAGGCGAAAATGAAGTACCCGGCGATTCCGCTAACCGTAGTGCCCTTCGAAAACGCCCGCACATATGTCACCGAAGATGCGCCGCAGGAGCTGGACAGGGAGATCGAATCCTTTCTGGCCGGCAAACCTGCGAATGGTCGAAGAGGATTAGCCATGGCGACCAGGCCAAGTCCCCGCGGAGAAGTCGGCGGGCAGATCGGGGCACTTAAGGTCTCAATCACCTACGGCCGCCCGCAGGTCAAGAAACGGCAGATCTGGGGGCAACTAGTGCCATACAATAGGCTCTGGCGCACCGGAGCCAATGAGGCGACTTATATTACCTTCAGTAACGACGTGCTTATCGAAGGTCAAAAGCTGGGTGCGGGCTCGTACGCTCTTTTCACTATTCCGACGGAAACCGAATGGACTGTTATCTTCAATCGGGTGCCAGGCTTGTGGGGGCATTTTTTTTACAACCCCGACTTCGATGCGCTGCGTGTCAAAGTCAAGCCGCAAACCGCCGAGCATGAGGAGTGGCTGAGTTACAGCTTCGAGATGCTTTCTCCGAGCTCAGCAAATGTCGTCGTTCGCTGGGAAAAGATAAAAACGGCGATTAAGGTGGAGGCCGAGCCTCCAAAGGCTGCCGCATCTGGTAATTGAGCCCTTGGGTCATAGGAGAATGATGCGCGGGGAAATCCGGGCGAGTTAATCGCCCTCCCCGCGCTTCACTCGAAAAGTGGGTGATTCATCGCGGCGAACAGCTTCGCTGCGTGGATGGGTATTGGCTGATTCCGCCAAGGCGGCCATCAATTACTCAAAGCGCAAAATCGTCAGGGGGTCCACCTTCGTCACGCGCCGGGCTGGAAAATAGCAGGCCAAGAGCGCCACCACCGCGAGCAACAACCCAGCGACGACCCACGTCACCGTATCCGTCGGGCTTGTATCGTAGAGCAAGCTCGCCAATACGCGCGTAAGCGCGAGTGCCGCGCCCCAACCGAGAGCGAGTCCAACCAGGACGATGAGCATCGTTTTTCCGATCACAAGCTTCAGCAGATCGCCCGGTGATGCACCAAGAGCCAGGCGAATGGCCATTTCACGCACTCTTTGCGCCACGGAATAGGAGACAACGCCGTATATCCCGACGGCAGCCAGCAACAGCGCGATGCCAGCGAAGATGGCCAACAGCACAGTGCGAAGCCGGGCTGGCGCTACCGATTGTGACTTGATTTCTTCCAAGGTTTCAATGTTCGTCACCGCCTGATTCTTATTCACTTTCCAGATTGCTTGTTCGATCGATCCGCTTAAGAGCAACGGATCCAAGGCGGTACGAACTACCAGGCTATTGGCGGTGGAGGGATTTTGATAGAACGTGACGTAGACGACCGGAAGGTCCGCGGCGAGACTCCTGCCGACTTTCTCGTCCGATACCACGCCCACTACCTGCCAGGGGATTTCCGGGCCTCGACCAAACTTCCCGAACACGAGCTGCCGAATCAAGATGCGCTTATCGATGGGATCATCGCCTTGGAAGTGAGTCTTCGCCATAGTTTCATTGATCACGGTAACAGGCACGGTGCCGGCAACATCGCTCTCATCAAGTCTGCGCCCCTTCAACAATCTCATGCCAACCGTATCAAAATATGACGGCCCTACCACCTTGAACCCTGAGACAGGGCGCTGGGGGTAGGGAAGATACTCCCGCCCCTCGATCTGGAAGGGGGCGAAGCCAAGGCCTTTCATCGGCGGTCCCTCAGTGATGGCGATGTCCTGCACGCCGGGCACGCTTCTGACCTTCTGGGTCACTTCCCTAAGGTAGTTCGTCAGTGTCGCGCCGTTCGTGAATTCTGTCCGCGGAATTGGAAGATCCATTGCAAGAACATTGGTTGTATCCACGCCCGGGTCGAGGCTTGCAAGCTTGTTGAAGCTTCGGATCAGAAGGCTGGCGCCCACGAGCAATACAAATGACAGCGCCACTTCGGCAACCACCAGGGCTGTCCTCATCCGATGCTGTGTGAGCCCGGCAGTCGTTCGCCCACTCTCCTTCAGCGATCTGGCAAGATCGGGCCGCGTGCCGCTGAGCGCTGGCGCCAGGCCGAAAAGGATTCCCGTGAGGATTCCGATAGTCATCGTGAAAAGCAACACGCCGTAGTCCATACGGACGTTCGCTTCCGGTGGCAGCATGTCAGGCGGCAACCACCGGTTCATTCCGCGCATTAATGCATTGCCCAGCGCGAGGCCCGCCACGCCACCGAGGATTCCGAGAAATATGCTTTCCGTAAGCAACTGCCGGATCAGACGGAGACGGCGCGCGCCCAATGCTGAACGAATAGCGATCTCGCGTTCGCGGTCCGTACCCCGCGCCAGGGTCAGATTGGCGACATTGGCGCACCCGATCAGCAGCACGGCTCCCACCGCTGTGAGCAGCACCCAGAGGTAGCGGCGGAGCTCTGGCTTAACCACCTGATCGATATAAGGATCGACCGTTACGCCCCAACCCTTTTTCGAATCCGGGTACAGGGCAGCAATGCGCGCTCCAATCGTGTCCATTTGGTCGCGGGCCTGCTTCAGAGTGACGCCGGGCTCAAGGCGAGCAATGGCATTAAGCCAGTGAAAATTGCGAGTCATGTTCGCGGGGGTGAAAGCAAGAGGCAGCCACATAACGGCCCCGGTTCGGTCAAACGTACTGTTCGCCGGAAGCACGCCGATGATGGTGTAACTTTTTGCATCCAACGTGATCTTGCGGCCGATAACTTCGGAGTCGCCGCCAAACCGGCTCCGCCAAATGCGGTTCGACAGCACTACTGCCAGATCGTTGCCAACCTCGTTTTCGCTTGCGGCAAAGGTGCGTCCCAGCGTCGCCTCCACATCAAGCGCCTTGAAATACGATGCCGAGACTCTGTGAACATTAAGCTGCTCGGGGCTGCCCGAGCCGGTCAAGGTCACCGTGTCCTCGGTGATGGCTGAGAGAAATTGAAAACAACGATTCTGCCGCTTCCAGTCGAGGAAGTTCAGAGTGGAAATGTAGTTGCTACCTCCGTCCGGACGCTTTTCCCACACGCTGACGATTCGCTCCGGATCTGGATAGGGGAGAGGCTTGAGTAATACGGCATTCACAAAACTGAAAATCGCCGCATTGGCGCCGATGCCGAGCGCGAGCGTAGTAACAGTGACTAGCGTGAAGCCGGGGTTCCTCATCAACATTCGCGCGCCGTAGCGCAGGTCTTGCCATAGCGTTTCTAGCCACCCTCCGCCACGAATGTCATAGCCGAGTTCAGTGTTCCTGACCGGGTCGCCGAAACTTTTCAGAGCGGCGGCTCGCGCCTCGTCGGGCGGCATCCCGCGCTTGATATTCGTCTCCGTCTCCATCTCGACGTGGATGCGCAATTCTTCTTCAATGTCTTGCAAGGCGCTTTCGCGCCGAAACAAGGCGCGCAGCCGCGCCCTGAGAATGTTGAACCATTCCATAATTGGGCCTCCTCAGACCGCTTTTCTGACCTTCGCAATGGCCAGGGCGAGCCGGTCCCAGCTCTCTTCCTCAGCGGTGAGTTGTTTACTGCCAGCTTTAGTCAGCGTGTAGAACTTGGCCCGGCGGCCGGTCTCGGTCACACCCCACTTGGAACTGATCCAGCCGCGTTGCTCAATCCGATAGACTGCCGGGTAGAGAGAGCCTTGCTCGACATCGAGCAGTTCGTCGGACAACTGCCGAATGCGATGGATGATGCCGTAGCCGTGAAGCGGCCCCAGGCTGAGGGCCCTGAGGATGAGCATGTCGAGCGTCCCCTGCAGGAGATCCGCCTTCGGTTGAGTCAAACTTCACCTCCATATCCGTTTTTCTTATCGGTCACACTAAGAATTTCTAGGTATAGTGTAGGCAAGGAGGCCTAGAATGTCAATGCATGGCCCGCGAGGCTGACTGTAAAAACTAGGCGACGGATTTGTGCGCGCCGCATAGGGGCAATACCCAATATATGCCAGCAACAACTGTGCGGCCTGAAGCCTAACCATCGCGCTCGGTTCAAAACGCGATAGTAGTTTTGAAAATGCGCCTTTTCGCTATTATGGATTTACCGGCATTAATTGATATGTCGAGTTTTCCCCTCCCAAAAGGGAGCGCGCAATTCAGTCTTGAGAATTTTCCCCACACCGCTGAGCGGGAGAGGTGTATGGCGAATGTCAACGCTGCGTGGACAATTATACCCGGCAATGCGTCCCTTGCAGAATGACAATATCTCCGCTTCCGTCACCTGCTGATCCTCCCTGCAAACCACCACTGCGTGAATCGCCTCCCCCCATTCCTCGCTTGGAATTCCGATGACAGCACACATAGTAACGGCAGGATGCTGGTAGAGTATGTTCTCGACTTCGACCGAGTAGACGTTCTCGCCGCCAGTGATAATCATGTCTTTGACGCGGTCCACGATGTAGACAAAGCCATCCTCATCCATATAACCGGCATCGCCCGTATGCATCCAGTCATTCCGCAGTGCCTGGGCCGTCTCTGCCGGCTTGTTCCAGTACCCGCGCATCACCTGTGACCCGCGGGTGACGATCTCCCCTACCGTGCCCAATGGCACCTCATGATCAAGTTCGTCAACGATTTTCACTTCGAAGCTCGGAGCCGCCTGACCCGCTGAAGCGGTTTTGCCTGCGCACTGGCCCGTGAAGGTATGGTATTTCGGTGCGAGCAAAGTGATGAGCGCAGCGGTTTCGGTCATTCCGTAACCTTGCATGAACTCGCAGCCGGAAAAAACCTGCATCGCCCTGGCTAACAATGCTTCCGGCATGGGGGAGGCCCCGTAGACAATGGTGCGCAGGCTGGAAAGATCATAGGTTTCCACGTCTGAGAAGTTGACAAGCATGTTGATCATCGTCGGCACCAGCGTCAGGTGAGTAATTCTGTGCTCCTCGATGATTTTAAGCATTGCTTCGACGTCGAACCGGCGGAGGAATACGTGAGTGCCTGCCCTAAGGGTGTGAGTACAGTTTCCCAGGCAGTCCGCCAGGTGGAACATCGGCGCTGCATGCAAATATACCGGGCGATCGCGCTTGTTATCCATGCTGGCCAGCGCGTTAAGAGAGCTGTTGATTAGGTTATCGTGCGTCAGCATGACACCTTTTGCAATACCGGTTGTCCCACCTGTATAGAAGATGCCCGCGACTTGATGACCGCCACGTTCAATGTCAGGCGCTGCTTGAGCATCGGTGAGACGCTCTTCGTAGTTGACCGTCCCCTCGGGAGTGAGACCCTCGCCAGCAAATACGATGTGATCGACCGCGGCCAAGTTACCGCGGAAGGCGGGGAGCATTGCCTGGAAGGCGTCATCGACGATCAGAATTTTCGCGCCGGAGTCGTTGAGCATATAGATCAGTTCTGCCGGAGTAAGACGGATGTTGAGAGGAACCACGATTCCTCCGGCCCAGGGTACCGCAAAGAAATATTCCAGATATCGGTCGCTGTTGAGGGCAAGCATGGCGACGCGGTCTCCCTCGCAGAGACCGAATTCTTGAAAGACACCGGCCAGTTTGGCCACGCGCTCGGCGAACTCCGCCCACGTACGGTGCCTTGTTCCGTCGATAGTCGCGATGTCGTTACGGTGTATTTGCACGGCACGTTTGAGCATCTGGGTAATGTACATCGGATCTCCTCCTTGGCATCTTGCCATCAAGGTACTACGAGACCTGTCGAAATTCCACAGTCGCCTGAAGGCAAATTATGACCCACTTCTAGAACGATCAGGTAGAAATTATTAACATTCAGGTTCTTAGTAACTATCTCAAATAGTAAAAGACCTGCGATATGTTGTGGTTAGCAAGATGTGCTGAAATCCTTATGACCTGTCGGCATCAGCCTTATCCTTTGGTTGATGAGACTCGAGACGAAACGGCCGATGGCGACAGTGCAAGGATCCGACCATTTGGGGAATTACGCATGCACTTCATTTATTTTTGAGTGAATCTACGCGAGCGGAGAGCCGTCCCGAATCGTGACAAGTTAAGCATGTGATACTGGTGTTGGCGGCAGATTCGGGATTCTTTTTCCATTGCCTGGCGATAGGCTCATACGGAGTGTCGCGCAACACTGCAAGTATTCGGTCGAGGTATTGATCCACCTCTTGGGTTCGACCCGTGCGTTGGGCGGATTGAGCGAGACCACCGAGAAGTTCGCCCCTTAGATGCACAGGAAGCTTCTCTACGGCGGGAGCCTGCTGTTTCCAAAGCAGTTGGTAGGAGTCATATGCTTGTGACCAGGCTGCAGCGCGACTTTCCTTTGGCAGTCGGTCGGCCAAGACTACGTAAGTGCCTCCGGTAATTGCAGCGACTCCACCACTTTGCGGCGCGAGTTCTTTGGCCTGAGAAAAAAGCTCGAGCGATTTGCGATAATGTTGCTGAAACTCAGTCTCGCGTTGATTCTCGTGGGCGCGCACGGCGCGGTAAAGGGTTGCAGTTCCACTCCAGGCCAGCAAATTGGCTTTTTCTGGCGGGCGTTTTTCGAGCAGCAGTTGAATGCTCTTTTCTCCTCTCGCGAGACGCTCCATATCATCGGCCAGGAGACCGGCGAAGATATCCTCTCGAACAAGGGTATGAACAGAAAGTCGAGTGTCGGACAGCTGTGGTTCCGGCGACTGGGCCGCTGCTGTAATCAAGAGCGCAAATACAAGCAAAAATCTGTTGATAACAAACATACTTTGTTCCTCCTCACCAATTGCTTACTAAAGGTTCAGGAAGTTTGCCATCATCGAGCAACTTCCACTTTATCTTCATCGTTACTGTTTCTGTATTAGGATGACTTTCTATGTTGGCGTTGCCTTCAGCATTAATCAGGAACGGTAATTAGGTGCTTTGTGACTGACCCGGATACTCCGGCCGTTGGCCTAAGGCGTCACGAAGTATACTACAGCATAAGATGTAGCTCGCGGATATTTTCTCGCTAGAGCTATAAATATTCAGCGCCGTTGGCGCCTCGGGATGCCTAACTCAAAACCACCGATGCGTTAGCAATGAATTGAGATATTCACAATCGTTGATCTTGCCTCGAGTTATTAACTGATTAACCACATCCTCGGCTTTTACTGCGGTTTTCTGATGAATATGTAAGTTTGAGGATTGCGGAGCACTTTGGAGTGCGGTTGCTCGCTCGCAACCGCTTTGGTAGTCAATTCGTTTATCCTTGACTTCGCTGAAACTCGCCCCATGGCCTTCCGAGAGATAGTTGATTCGCACTGGCTGGCTTTTCTTCATAAGACAGAACATCCTGATCGAATTTTACCAGGAGCCCCGCGTAAAAAAATTGCCACTCAGAATGAACCGTTTCCCAGTGCTATAAATGCGGTGGGATGGCGAAAGGATACATTCATTGAAGCAGAAGAAATGCGTGCCATTTGAAGGGGACGTGGTATCGGCGGCGGTGGCAAAAGCTGAATGTTTCCTCCGCGCTCACTTATGAATGACAGACTCTTGCTTACTTTTGCAGTATCGCGGGTTTCAATGTCCACGCCTGCAATCGCGCCAGTTCGACGATCTTCGGAGCATGGAAGCCTTCGGGAAAGATCACCCAGCCCCACAATTGCGGCGAATCTTGCGCGATGAAACGATCGGCCGTGAACTTGCCCTGCCGCAATACGATGTCGTTCTGGTAGTCATCGGCATTCTTCCCGCCCTCGATAACAGCTCCGAGCGTCGCCAGAAAATCAGGCGGTGAGATACTGCTGGTGCCGATCCAGATTTCATCCGGCATCCGCCCGTGCGTGCGGCAGAATTGCGAGGCTTGACGGACGGCGTCGTAAAACTCTCCCCTTTTCACCGCCGTCAATTTGCCGCCGCCCGCAGCCGGCTCGAACATATGAGCTGGGCCATAGATCGGATTCAGTTTTACCGGTCCTTTTTCTTCATTGAGGGAAGAGAGAAAAGCTTCGGTCAGTAGCGAGAAACTGTCAGCCGGCGCGAGCGTGAAGCTGCTCATCTTCAAAAATGTAATCTCCTTTTGAACCGACTGCGCGATGGTTACTATCTCATCGCGCGTGAAGCTGTGCGTCAGCGCGCCATCCGCATGGAGCTTGATCAACTCGGTAGCGGTGACAAAGCGCGCACCCGGCTGCTCCTTGATGAACTTCATGTATTGCTCAAAATCGCCGAAGGCCGCCTCGGTCTCAGCCGCCGGTCTGGTCGCCGGCAGTTTCCATTGGCTCTGAGGAGGATTAGCTCCGCGCCGAAAATTTACCCCGTCCCAGAACTCAGTGTGAACCCACTCGCAAGGGTGATAATAAATGCTGATCGTACCTCCACCCTGTGCGCGCAGTTTGTTGTAGATCGCCTGGAATTTCGCCTTGCCCGCGGTCAGACTCTCACCGCCTGTCAACTCCATCCGCGCGACGTTCGAGCGCATTTTGAAGACATTCAGCATCCCGCCGAAATAGAACGGCTGATCGTCAATGCCGACGTGGTCTCCTTCGTCCAGATACATCCCGATGCCCATCCGCTTGAGCGCCGGATAGGTCTGCGAAGCCCACGCCGCCCCGGGCTGGCCGTAGCAACTCGGCGTGACGCCGAATATTCGTTCGATGTCGCGTACGCCCTGGACTTCGCGCCGGTAAAACTCGACGGCGCCATCTTCCCATCCGGTGTGCTGCAGATAAACGGCGATGGTCGGTTGCTGGCTGTGCGTGTTGGAGTGATAGCCGATCTCGTGTTTCTTTAGCGCCGCGATCACATCCGTACGCTTGCGCCGTTCCAGCGTCCGAGCCTTCTCCCCCACGATTTTGAAAGTCGCCCGAATGCCGAGCCGAGTGAGCGTCTCGGCCAGACGCTTCGCCGCGTCATCGCTTTGCGGGAGTATGTAATCTTCGGTATCGAACCATAGCGTGACGTAGACCGGCGCGGGCGGCGCCTGATCGAAGTTTGGGCGCCACGTGATTGCCAAAAGACTCAGCGAGGACAGGATCATCAGTTTTAGTGAAGAAGGCATATTGCGTTCCTCAGCCGGGAAATCATTTCTGCTTCACGGCCAGCATATCGAACATTCAATTTGACCCCCAGCAGTGCAATTTCATTTTGCTGCCGGCTCAGGTCTATCGACCATGCCCGACGCTCCATGACGTAACTATCAATAACTATCAATACCTAATAGATAGATACAGAAGACATTTTATCGGGCTTTTGCGAAGTACTTTATTCTGTACCGCATTGCCTGAAGAGGCTTCTGCGCAGCCGGAATAGTCATCCATTTATGAGATTCGTTTCGCTTGATTCGATGAAGAAGATACTTTATATCAAATGGGGGGAAAGTACATCACATTTGGTCTAACATCCGCCATCAAATGGTTGAAGGTCCTCCATTTATTGGCGCGCAAAGTCCCGTTGTTGAAACTTCAACGGTTGATTCGAGAGAATCACCAACTGAAGCTCGCTCTTTATACGGGCGTATTACACGCGAGTACCTCAATTCCAACCTGTTTTCTCGTTTTAAGTCGACCAGCGGTTTATAAATCCGACGACAAACAGTCGGCAATGAGAAAGGAAAGTCATGAAAAGAGCAGCTCTTATTGCTTTGGCGATTGCAGTCGTTTTTGTCGGTGCCCTCAATTTTGATGTTCGTGCTATCCGGGTACAAGGAGGAACATTCGGCCAGAATATCCTTCACGTGCCTGACGGTGGAAACCTGCAACAGGCCATTGATATCGCCCAGCCGGGCGACACCATCACACTCGATCCGGGGGCCGTCTACACGGGGAATTTCATTCTCCGGAATAAGACCGGCAAAGCGTTCGTGACCATCACCACGGCGGGAGCAGATCTGCTGGAAGGCACCAGGATCACCCCGCTGGAGGCCTCCATGTTCGCCAAGATCGTTGCTCCCAATGATTCGCCGGCCATCTCCACTGAACCCGGCGCGCATCATTACAGGTTGGCGAACCTGGAACTTTACGCGGCGGCCGGCGTTTATTCGTTCCGCATCGTGGCGCTCGGCTCCGGGTCGGCGACCACGGTCGATGGCCTCGCATCAGATATCGAACTCAACCGCCTCTACATACACGGCGATCCCCAGGTGGGAAGCAAGCGCGGAGTTGAGCTGAACAGCGCCTCGACCGTAATAAAGAACTGCTGGATTTCTGATTTCAAGAGTGAGTTCCAGGACGCACAGGCGATTTGCAGCATCAATGGGCCGGGCCCGTTCACTATCGTGAACAACTACCTGGAGGGCGGGGCAGAGAACATTATGTTCGGCGGCGGGATTGCCCAGAGCCCCGATTTGATCCC
The DNA here is from genome assembly GCA_963796275.1 of uncultured Acidobacteriota bacterium. Taxonomy (GTDB): domain Bacteria; phylum Acidobacteriota; class Blastocatellia; order RBC074; family RBC074; genus JAKEHZ01. The sequence goes on from CAWCKY010000006.1 coordinate 2,303,853, forward strand.
CTCCGATATCGTCGTCCGCCACAACCACTTGCGAAAGCCGCCGGAGTGGATGTCGGAAATGAAGCCCAATGGCATCGAACCACGGTGGTGGGTGAAGAATCTCCTCGAATTCAAGAACGGGCGCCGCGCCCTGGTTGAGGAGAACTTGCTCGAGAATACCTGGGTAGGCTTCGACCAGTCGAGCTTCGCGATTCTTCTTACGGTGCGAACGGAGAACAGGGCGATGCCCTGGGCTGTTGTGGAAGATATCACCTTCACGCGTAATGTGGTCCGTAACGCGGGTTCCGGCGTGCAGATACTCGGGCGCGATGGCGCGAACGGCGGCCGGGTGTCTCGGATCAGATTCAAGGACAACCTGTTCTACAATATCGACTCGCAGGCGTGGGGCAAGCCTGCGTACTACACACATCCAAGAATTGCCGGGTGGAACGGCAGGAGCCTCATGTTCCAGGTACTTCAAGGCCCGCCGGACGTGAGTATTGAACACAACACCTTCATCCAGGCGCAGGGTGGCGCGGGCGGAACGTGGTCGCTTTTCTTCGATCCGAACACGACTCTCGGCCTGGCGGACGGGTTTCGATTTATCGACAACATCGTTTCGTGGGGCGTAACAGGCTCTGGCAGGCCGGAAGGATCCCCGACGCTCGATTTCTACACTCCGAATGCCACTTTCCTGAAGAATGCGCTGATCGGCCGTAACAATGACCTCTATCCCGCCGGCAACTTCTTCCCGCCCGACTCGGCGGCCGTCGGCTTCACCTCGACCGTCGGAAGCAATTTCCAGCTCGCCGCAAGTAGCCCATATCGAGACGCCGGCACAGATGGCAGGGATCTCGGCGCTGACATACCAGGTGCCTCGGACGCGTTGAGAGTTCTGCGTCTGGTTGCTATCAATATAAAGCCGGGCGAGAAGCAGCCGGCGACCATCAACACGAAGAGTAAGGGGAAGCTGCCGTTGGCCATCTTGTCGACCAGAACATTTCCGGCCCCGGCCATGGTCAATACCGCTAGCCTGACCTTCGGCTCCACCGGCAGAGAGCGCAGCCTGGCCTTCTGCAACCGCAATGGAGAGGACGTGAACGGAGACGGGCGCCTGGATCTGGTGTGTCATTTCAATACCACCGAGACGGGGTTGAAAACCGGCGATACGCAGGCGGTCCTGATGGGCAGGACTGTGCAGAACGGCCTCATCGAGGGAAGCGACGAGGTTCGCATCGTTCAATAGTTCTCACCGATTTTTATATCGGCGACTACTGCTATCTCGGATGCGTAATTTGCGACATTCGGAGTTATAGCGTTTACTTCTTTTCAATCTATTATCGAGACGGTATCGAGGAGCCGAATCCGGTATCGGTGCTTTCGCAGCTGGCCATTGCGGCCTCCGCCTTCGGTCTGCTACCAGGACCAACAACTGTTTGATCATCAGAGAGGTATCACGTGATCCAACCTTTTGAAATGAAAGAGATGCGGCCTATGGAGCTTCACAAGGGCGTGGTCTCTACCACCACCGATGTTTGGAATATGCTCGTAGCGAGCCGTGACGGTGATCTGGTCCGCGTGCAGGAACTGGCCCGACGTTGTCCAGCCCTGCTCACTTGCCAATACGACTACACTACGCCTCTGCATTTCGCGGTGTGCAAGGGCCATCTCGATCTAGTCCGCTATCTGGTGGAGCAAGGAGCGCTCGATTCTACATATTTGACCCATCCCTTTCGGGACTCGCTCGTCACAATGGCTGAGGATCGCGAATATGACGAGATCGCACAATTACTGAAGCGGAGCCTCGACGACCCCAATCTCTCCCACGCTTGGGGTGACACCGGAAAGATAGGCTACGGCAAAGACGAAACCCAGATCCGTTTTCAAGAGCTGGTGGACAAGAATAAACACGCCGAAGTGGGGGCAATTTTGCAGGAGCGCCCGGAGTTGGCGTTGGACGAAACTGCGTTCTGGGGCGAAGGCATCCTGATGATGCCAGCCAAGGTTGGAGACCGCCAGATGCTCGAACTCCTGATGCGTAGCGGCGCGCGCGTCCCCGATCTCTCAAAATGGGGCGCGCGCTACTACTTCAAGCATTACGAGATCGCCGCCTTCTTGCTGGAAAACGGCATGAATCCCAATCACATGAACTGGCGGCGTTTCACGCTGCTGCACGATATGGCCTACACCGGCGATCTGCGCAAGGCCGGTTTACTGCTCGATCACGGCGCGGACATCAATCCGCTTGATGATGACTACTGCTCGACACCCCTTGGATACGCTGCCCGCTGGGGGCGGCAAGAGACGGTCGCCTTACTCTTGGAGCGGGGCGCCGATGTGAATAAAGCTGGCGAGCCATGGGCGACGCCGCTGGCCTGGGCGCGAAAGAAGGGGCACGCTGCTATCGAAACCGCGTTGCGGCAAGCGGGCGCACAGTAGGGCGTCGGCGCACTCACGGCGTCTGCAAAAGGGCGCTAGTGTAAGCGGTGGAAAATCATCGAGCGACGCTGAAGGCCAGCTACCCTTTCAAATACGTTAAAGTTGCAAATCATCACGGCGGACGCTACCGTTACTATGACGAGGTAGAGATAGTTATGTTGCCGAGCGTGGAAGGTGGATAAGGGATTATGCCCCACCACGTCCGGCAGATGTCAGCAATGGCGCTATATAATGGCCGAGATCGACTTTCACCTATCTCGGGAACCGGGAGAATTCATGAAATATCGTCTATCGGTTCAATTCGCCGCTTTCTGCTTAGGCCTTTCAATGCTGGTTATGCCCCTACCCCTCATCGCGCAATCGACCGAGCCGACCGGGGCTCCCAAGTCACATGCCGAAGGAGCCGCGGTTCGTATCGAGACTTCCCTCGTCTCAATACCGGTTGCGGTGCTCGATGGACAGGGAAAATTTGTTCCCGGGCTCAAGAAAAGTGACTTTCGCATTTTCGAGGACGATGTCGAGCAGGATATCGAGTGGTTTGCCGCGGTCGAAGTGCCGTTCCATCTCGTGCTCCTCCTGGACACTTCGCGGAGCACCGTTTTCCGCCTCGAGGATATCCAACAGTCAGCGATAAATTTCGTGGATCAGTTGCGGCCGCAGGACAGGGTCATGGTTATCTCCTTCGATGACGCCGTCAGCGTAGACTCGGAGTTCACGAGCGATCGTCGGCAATTGCGCCAGGCGATTCGCAACACGCGCACCGGCACCTCGACACGCCTCTATGATGCCGTCGAACTGGCGATCACCGAGCGACTAGATGAAGTTGAAGGGCGGAAGGCCATCGTGCTCTTCACCGACGGCGCGGACACGGCCAGCCGGCTGGCAAACTCTCGCTCAACTATCGTACGGGTAGAAGCATCGGATGTACTCGTTTACGTTGTCCAATATGATACCGACAACGATCTTCAGAATTTGGTCTTGGGGCGTGGTGTCGTGATCGGCGGCATGAAGTCGGAGGGGCGTAGGGAGTCGGGTTACCTGGGCGAGCTGGCCGAGCGCAGCGGAGCCAAGCTCTATCGAACAGAGAATGTGGCGAGCCTCGATCGGGCCTTCGCGCAGATCGCCGGAGAGTTGCGCAATCAGTATTGGCTCAGCTACTACCCGACCAAGGCGGCGCGCGACGGTTCTTACCGCCGCCTCAGAGTCAGCGTCAACCGTTCCAACGCCGTGTTGCGTACCCGTGAAGGCTACCGGGCTTCGGCTGAGGAATCCGCCATCGGTCCTGACCAGGCGCCGGGGCGGATGAACCGGCCGATTCTCAAGCGCGCCACCAAGTGATGATCGAGTTTTTCATGTCACTATCCCGCTTTGCGGGCTACAGGAATATCAAAAAATTTTGTTTACAGAGAACTAATTCGACATCACGGATTGACAGGGAAGAGAGATGAGAGAAGAACGGCCGCGAGCCAACTCTGTCCTTTTGATACTTTTGATGGTGGGAATGATCTTATCGATCTTTGCTCAATCGGGCCGCCGACCGGGTGGGACGGTGTCGACTCCTGCAGATGATGTGGTAGTCAAGCCCAGGAAAGCTCCATTTACGATTCCCGTAAGCGCGATCGACGAGGATAGCAAGCCTGTCGCTGGACTCGCCAGGCGCGAGTTCCATCTGTTCGAGAATGGCGTGGAACAGGAGATCATCGGGTTTAGCTCGACCGAGGAGCCGTTCCAGATTGCGCTACTCATCGACACCTCACGGAGCACCCTCACCAAGATGAAAGCAATGCAACAGGCGGCGTTCGATTTCGTCGAGCAACTTCGTCCGCAGGATCGTGTTATGGTCTTGTCCTTTGATGATGATATCTACATCGATACCGAGATGACCGATAATCGCGACGTGTGGCGCCGTGCAATAAGCGGCACGCGTGTTGGCCGAGGCGCGCGGATATTTGATGCCATCGATTTGACGATCACTGAAAGGCTAGGCCGGCTTGAAGGGCGTAAGGCAATCGTGCTCCTCACTGACGGCGTGGACAGTGGGAGCCAACATTCCACGGCGCATTCGACCATTACGCGTGCCGAAGCCACCGGTGTCATCGTTTACCCGATTCAATATCTCTCCCGGCTAGCGCCTCGGACAGTCTTGAATTCCGATCTGCGAGGGCGTGAGGGGGGCGACCCGGCCAGGTATTTTTATTTCGAGATTGCCGAACGCAGTGGTGCCAAGTTCCACCGAGCCGACACATTGATAGATCTCAGTCTGGTTTTCCGTGAGGTTGCCGAAGATTTGAGGCATCAGTACTGGCTCAGTTATAACCCAGCTGATGCGACAGATAGCGGCAAAGTCAGGCGTATCCGCGTTAGTGTCGAGCGGCCGGGTGTATTTGCTCGCGCTCGCAGAGGTCCTTAGCCGACCTTTAAGGGACGCCCTACTAACTCGAAATCGGCTGCGAAAGAACTGCTCGGCAGAGCGTAAAATTTTTGACGATACCCAATTCTTCAGATTGGGTAAATTACGGTGATGCGGCCTTCGCTAAATCGGCCATAGTTGCTTGTACGGCGCGTTGCAGGTCATGGGGAGAAAGGATCATCTGCAAACCGCGTTGTCCCGCGCTCACGCTGATTTGTTCGTAGTTCAGCGCACTTTGGTCGAGAAAAAGTGGATATTTTTTCTTTGACCCCAGCGGTGAGACGCCGCCACGAATGTATCCAGTGAGCGATTGTATTTCTTTCAATGCAACAAGCTCGACTTTTTTATTGCCAGTCACTGCTGCAAACTTTTTCAAATCGAGTTCTATGTTTCCGGGCACACAAGCCAGAATTACACCGGTTTTGTCTCCCCGCGCGACAAGCGTTTTGAAGGTCGCCTCGGGCGGCATATTCACTTTACGAGCGACTGAAATCGCGTCCAATTCTTGTTCACTGACTTCATAAACGCGCAATTCGTACGGGATATTTAGTTGGTCGAGCATTCTCACGGCATTTGTTTTCATAAAGTACCGTCCATCATGGCGACCAGACCGGCTGATAGTCGTGGGCCGGATTACTCGTCAGCCGCATCACGGCCGATCCATCCGCGTTCATTAGGTATATCTCGACATTGTAATCAGTTGAACAACAGGGGGCGCCGTCCCGGCTGTCCGCGAATGCGATCCTCTGACCGTCAGTCGACCACGCCGGTTCGACGCCGGCATTCAGCAATCTCTGATCCGATCCGTCGGCGTTCATCAGGTAGATTCCGGGATCGTTCTCCTGGTCACTTGTGAAAGCTAGTTTGCTCCCATCTGGAGACCAACTCGGGACCCCACGGGTACGCAGGTTATAGGTCAGCCGCGTGAGCGCGGTGCCGTCCGCATCCATCACCCAGATATCTGGTGCGGGATCTAAGTCAGCAGACTCACGCGTGCTCATGAATGCGATCTTCCGCCCATCAGGCGACCAGGCCGGGTAACTGTCAAAACCCGGAACAATTGGCCGTGTCACGTCCGATCCATCGGCATTCATGACATAAATCCCAAAGACGCGAATCCCAAAACTGACGTAGCGATCACTTGTGAACGCGATCTTCCGCCCGTCAGGCGACCACGCCGGTTCAATGTCGAAGCCGGCATCGTTCGTCAGCCGAGTGAGGCCCGAACCGTCGGCGTTCATCACGTAGATTTCCCAGTTGCCATCCCTGTTGCTCCGGAATGCGATCCGGCTCCCGTCAGGTGACCAACTGGGCTCATCATCCCAGGCCGGATCATCGGTGAGCCTTGTCAGATCCGAGCCGTCGGCATTCATCACGTATATCTCGAAGTTGCCATCCCGGTTGCTCGAAAATGCGATTTTCGGGGTGGCTAACCCTTGCGTAAATAAGGACGTCGTTACCAGTAGACACGCCACCAGAAAAAACAGCCTTTGCATAATATGATCTCCTAAAATATTTCGTATTGATCTGCCAGGTTCCAACCGAATGAAAATCATTTGAAATTGAAACTTAGTTTGTTGGAACCGGTGCGAATTAAAATCCGACGGAAAAAGTGGCTTCATTTTAAATGTACTTCGTGAATAGGCTTGATCAAATGAGTTTCAAGTAATTGTTGAAATCACCGATAACTAATTACTTTAATTTTCACATGATTCAAATTATAAGGTGGGCAAACGTTGTAGCTATCGCGAGTTTTATAATCTACTTCATTACTCACACGTCCACAAGCTTCACTCCTAAAGCAATCTTTATTCCAACGTGGCAACGGTTTGAATGGAAAGAGATTTAGCGACTCAAGGGCGATTCTGAGGCCTTGTTTGGCACATTCAGTGGCTCTCAGTGAGTCAGCCTGGCGCAATTTGTTTCGCCAAGCAGTTACGGTTTAATAACGTTTCGGTAATAAAGTTCCAATAATATAAGGTTTCAGTTGGGAATGTTGGTAAACAACTAAAAACTAAAAACTAAAAACTAAAAACTGAAAACTGAAAACTGGGTTGGGTACTCAAGCCTCGAGCAGGATCACCTCGTCGTTTGATCCGAGATACTCCCACCGCAGGAGCGCGACTGGAATGTTTCCGTTCTTCCAAACGTAATCGTGAAATGCGCGCAAGCTGAATTTAGCTCCAAGGGCTTGCCGTGCTTCAGCCAGAAACTTTGTAATTTGCAGCTTGCCGATTTGGTATGTGATGGCCTGACCGGGAAGGGAAGCGAAGAAGATGGCTTCGGCCCGCGCGGTTTCGTAATCCATCGGCGTTTTAGTCTGCAAGTACTCCGTCGCCTCATCAATGCTGAAGAGACCCAGCGCCAGCTTGACGTCAACTTCGACCCGCAGGGCGCGCAGCCGCATGAAGTTGTAGATGATCGCGCGCGTCCGCGGGCTGTCATCGAACAACCCGGCCTGGAGCATCATCTCCTCCGCGTAAAAGCCGATGCCCTCATTGGGCCCCGAATCATAGTAATAGCGACGAATCGGATTTTCATGCGCCCACGAGAGCGCCATTTGAAAGTAATGGCCCGGGACGCCTTCGTGCACGATGAGCGGGCGCGGGTCGCGCGCCGATGAAAGTTCGAAATAACCCAGATTCTGCGCAGGCTGAGGGATGTAACGCACGCCATTTTCATCAAGACGAGTCGGGGATGTCAGGTCATCAACCACGCCGAGAGCCGCCAGCGGCTCAATGTATGCGGGCAGCGGCAGATTACGATAATGCCGCATCCAATCGGGCACGGTTAGAATGTTTTTCTCTTCGAGGAAGCGCCGAATATTTTTTTCGTCTTCCTCCTCGCGCGCCATCTGCGTAGCCTGATCGGGAAAGAGTGGATCTTCAGCCATGCCGGTTGCGCGTTCTTGCGCGATGGCTTCAAAAGCGATGGATCTCTCCCATTCCTGTCTGCCCATCGCCAGCAATTGTTCCGGGGTATACGGCATCAAAGCGACGTGCCGAAGAAAATAGACATAACCTTCACGCCCGACCGCCATCTCTTCCGACATCGCAGGCAATCGCTCTTCCAGCCAGGCCCGCCAGTCTTCCAGCGCCGCGATCGCTTCTTCCGAGACTTGCCCGATCTCTCCGGCGCTTTGGCTTGCAAGCAGCGGCTGAAGTTCACGGGCGACTTGCGAGAGCCGCGGACGCAGTTGGCGCAATATCTCGAGCGTCACCACGGCAAACGGTTTGACGGCGCCGCGCGCCAGATTGGCCTTCCCGTCGGCGAGCAATTTCGGAATGCGCCGCAGGCAGTTAATGATCTCCGCGCTGCGGTCGTGATCGAAAGGACGGTTCTTGAGCAATTCTTCGAAGAGCGCTCCCAGCGTCTGATAAATATAAAACCTCGGATTGCATTCCCAGGAGCGCAAAACGTCCAACTCCCAGCGCACGCGAGCCAACGCCGACCCGATTGATCGATAGTCTACCTGACGGGGAATCGGCCATGCTGACACATCAATGCTCTTCCACCGTTCTGTGAATACAGCCAGAGCCGCGCGCTGTCGCTCGACAGCGGTCTGCGACCAATCGGGTTCCCAACCGCGCGGGCGTTCGATGCGCGGAAGGTCGTCGCTTGAGTTTGGTTGGTGAAAAGCGCGCCACTCCCAGAAGTCGCGCGCGAGTTGATCAAGTTGATCGAAATTGTGTTCAGTCATCGTCAATTCAATCACTGCCGCGAGCAGTCGCAAGAGCAGCCCCCGGCTGATACGACAGGGGCTGCCACTCTTGCTCGCCGTGCCAAGCTTACCGGACTGCGGCCGGACTTTTACTTCACCTTCCACTCCTGGATGCCAGCCGACCAATTCTGCTGCATCGTGATCTCAAGACGCAGCCCCGTCGTCGACACTGATTTGAAGGTGACCTTATTGAATTTATCCTTCTCGACGCCGTAAGACTCGGTCGTTTCTACTGGCTTCCACGCCTCCCCGTCCTTGTAGAGGATGCGCCAGGAGGCGGGCGTGCGACACTCGCCGCGGCCAGTGTCGTCGTACCAATAGAGATCGGTCTCCGAGATCGTGGCGGGTTTCTCGAAGGCGTATTCCACCCATTCCGCCGCGCCTTTCTTGGGCCACCAATGGAAATAAGTGTCCGAGTTGTCTCTCGACGATCGCGGCTCGGATTGATCGTTGATGGCGGCGATGAGGTTGGGATTCTGGTTTTCCGACGCGCGAACTTTGCTCTTCGAAGCGATTGTCGGTGGGGGCGGCAGCTTGACGCTCGATTCGTTGTTGGGGAGCCAGACGATCATCTCCCCGCGACCTCGGTTGGCCCAGGCGTAATAGGGAATCGCGGTGAAATCCTGTTCGGTCTTGATCGCTTTGCCCTCGGCGTTTGAGGCGAGGGCGACGGCTCTGCCTTTGACGATCGTGACGCCGTTAAGCAGGTCGGGTTTGAACTGGGCTGTCAGCTTCGCGTTGTCGGGCAGTACCAGGTTGCGCACGCGACCGTTCGGATTATCGGTCCACTCGGCGCAATAGACGAGCGGTCCGCGCTGCAGCGCCACCCGCCCGCGATCGGCCTCTACCTGGTCATTAGCCACTATGCGCCGGATCGGCATCGGCAGAGCCAGTTCTATCACATCGCCCGATTTCCAATTGCGATTCAGGCTCGCGTAGCCCTTGTCGAGTTGGAAAGTCACGGTCTTGCCGTTGACCTTGAGCGCGACCGCCTCATCGAATTTGTCATGGAAGCGATAAAGGTCGCCCGGTGCGGCTTCGTTGCGCGCCCAGCCGGGGATGCGCACGTTAATCCTGAATTGCCCGCTCTTGTCCGGATTGACTGTCATTTTGATATAGCCGTCCCATGGGTAGCGCGTCTCCTGAACCATCTTCACCGTTCGGCCATTGTCCATCTTGGTCTCAGCCCGACTTCCGACAAAGAGGTTGACGTAGAGCGTATCGCCCTGCTGAGCGTAGACGTAGCCGGGCACGGAGGCCAGGAATCGCGTGATGTTTCCCGGACAGCAGGCCACGCCGAACCAGGGGCTGCGCTGATGCTGACCTTTGGATTCCAGCGGGTTGGGATAGAAGAACGACTTGCCGTCAAGCGACACACCGGAGATCAACCCGTTGTAAAGCGTCCGTTCCATCACATCGATGTAGCGCGCATCGGCGTGCAGCAGGAACAGGCGATAGTTCCAGTAATCGTTGCCGATGGCGGCACAGGTTTCGTTATAGGCGGTCATATTCGGCAACTCGAAGTCGCGTCCGAATGCTTCGCCGGAACCGGTAGCTCCGATACCGCCGGTGAGATACAGCTTCCGGCCGACCATGCTTTCCCAGATTCTATCGATCGCGTTGAGATAGGCCGCGTCTCCGGTGAGAGCCGCGACATCGGCGATGCCCGAATACATATATGTCGCGCGCACGGCGTGACCGACCGGTTCGTTCTGCTCTACGACTTTCTTATGAGACTGGTTGTAGGCGCGGCCGGCGCCCTTATCGCCATCCGGTCCGCGTTCGTCGAGCATGAACTTGGCCAGATCGAGATACCGCTGCTCGCCGGTGACGCGGTATAACTTGACCAGACCCATCTCCGTGATCTGGTGGCCCGGCCAGATGGATTTCTTGCCCGGCCCGAAAGTCTCTGTGAGCAGGTCAGCGGTCTTGAGCGCGATGTCCAGCAGCGAGCGTTTGCCCGTGGCTTGATAATGAGCGATGGCGGCTTCATAGAGATGACCCAGGTTATAAAGCTCGTGGCTGTCGTCTTTCTCCAGAACCCAACGCTCCTTCCCGGCCCAGCGGTGAGGGTTGATGGGGTCAATTGTGCGAGTGGTGTAAAGGTAGCCGTCCTTTTCCTGGGCGGCGCCGATCTTTGCGATCAGGCTGTCGAGGTAAGCTTCGAGCTTGGCATCAGGGTGAACGCTGAGCGAGTAAGAAGCGCCTTCGAGCACTTTGTAGACGTCGGTATCGTCGAAGGGATAGCCGGGCGGTCTCTTGTCCTGAAGCTGCTCGCCGCGGAGCGCCGCAGCGGCGCGCTCGAAGTGATAAACGCGTTTCGTGTCCTCGCATTTCTCGAAAGCGAAGGGAATCGTCACCGTCCGGTTGATCTCGATTCGCGGCGCCCAGAAGACGTCGTTGAAATGCACAGCGGTGAACGGCACAGGTTTGACGGGATAATCGCGCGGCGGTTTGGTGGCCGTCGTTTTGTCATTTTGCGCAATAGTCGCCGGAGTAACCCAAAGGCAGAATGCCGCGACAATACTAAAAATGAAGCGTTTTTTTGCGGTTTTCATAATCGCTCCTCTTATAACGAAATAACGAATAACGAATTTGCAATTGTCGCTCTATCGCGCGACAGCAAGCGTGAGTCGAGCGGAGTGCCGAAGATCATGGCCGTCCTGACGCCTGACTGCGGCTCGATGAGAGATCGCGCCTTTCAACTAAACGGGCGATATCTATCAATCGCCCTTCCTTCATCACCGATCTTGCTTCGTATATGGCAAACCGCGGTTGAATGAGGTGCGTCCGCTTTCAGGCGGTCAGAGTTTAACGCCTAATGGCGGAACTCCATGCGCCTTATATTTTTATATGGGCGAGAAAATCCGCCTCCAGAATCAGTGAATCCGTCATCTGCCAACCTCAAGTGTGCCATACTCGTCGAGTTTGCGTCAGGCAAGAGCGCTCGTTCTCGGCGAGGTAATTGCCGCGGCGCTCCCCATCCGCTCGGCTCCTAATGTTTATTCTGCGTTGCGCCCGCCATGCATTGCTTGATCGGACATCGTGATCGAAAACATCGAACAGATCGTGTCCCGCTAAACGCTGCTGCGCTGAGCCGCGCAACTCCCGCACATTAAAAAGTTAGCAGACGATGTTTGTCTTGTATTCGTTTAGGATGATTGGACGAGGTTAGCTGCGATAGGTTTTTATAGATATTTGATTTGAAACTCTTTCGTCACGTGCGGCTTGGACGATACGCCATTCCAGTAAATGGACTGTTGCCCGCAATTAGCATATCTCGGAAGACGAACCGCGACGCCAACCCCTTGTCGTACCCTGACGAACGAGAATCTCAACAACGTCTTTTTGAAAATGTCTAATTTAATTTATAAAAGTTGCCCTTTATTCCGCTCGCAGAGCGATCATGGGGTCTACCTTTGTCGCACGTCGCGCCGGAACCCAACAAGCTAACAGAGCAACGATGTTCAGAATCAAAGCTATTAAGAGGAAGGTCGGCGGATCGGTCGCGCTCACTTCGAAGAGCAGGTTTTCCATCAGTCGAGTCAGCGCCAACGAGGCGATCAAACCGATCGTCACACCAGCCGATATCAGTTTGAGCCCTTGCTTTAAGATCATCATCATAACATCGACCCCGTCTGCCCCTAACGCCATTCGAATCCCGATCTCGCGCGTGCGCTGGCCGACGGAATACGAAATGACGCCATATATGCCGATGGTGCCGATAATGAGCGCGACCGCCGCGAAAACTCCGAATAGCAGCATGCCATTGCGGCGTAGCGCCATCGAGTTGGCCAGCCTCTCATCCATAGTCATCATCTCATAGATCGGTTGATCAGGATCGCCTACCGCGACCTCATTACGTATGGCCGCCATCATAAGCCCGGGGTCAGTGGCAGTACGAACAGCCAATATTGGATCAGTGTAGACGGGAGTCTGCGAATACGGAAAATATATCTCAGGGTTCACCTCTTCGTCGAGTCCGAGATGTTTGACATCAGCTACCACCCCGACGATGGATAGCCAGGGCGATTGGGGATTATGGCTATCCAGACGTTTGCCGAGCGGGTCTTCGGCTGAAAAGAAACGACGAGCCAGCGTCTCGTTTATGATCGCCACGTGTGGCGTATCGGCGCGATCATCATCGTTAAATGCGCGCCCGGCGCGCATCTGCATTCCCATAGTACGGAAATAATCGGAGCTGACGGTGTTTAACTCGACAACCGGCTCTCTACCTTTCTCCCACGGCGGTCGGCCCTCGATGTTGAGTGTGCCGCGGCCGGACAGCCTGGTGAGCGGCAGCCACGTGGTCAATGCTGCCGATTGGACGCCGGGCAGTGTCTGCAGGCGCGAGAGCAACTCTCGGCAGTAGGCGAAGCGCTGTGGCGATCCGGGAGGATATTTCGAGTAACTGAGCCGCACATTCAGCGTCAGCACATTCTCCGATTGAAAACCTCTTTCTACATTGCGCAGGCGGAGGAAGCTTTTGATCATCAACCCCGCCCCTATCAACAGCGCAAGCGACAATGCGAGTTCGACCACCACCAGTGTTGGGCTCGCCCGTCGCCAGTCCCCGCGATTAGAGAATCGAGCCCTCAGACCTTCCTTCAGCGCTTCGTTCAAATCTATCCGGGATACCAGCAATGCTGGCAGCAAGCCGGCGATCGCGCAGGTCAGAGTCGAGATGGAGAAAGTGAAACCGAGCACTGAGCCATCGATACCCAGTTCTTTGACGCGCGGGATCCAGTCTGGTTCGAGCGCCACCAAACAGCGGATGCCGGCCCAGGCTATCTGTAACCCGATCATTCCGCCCAGAATGGACAGGATGGCGGTCTCGGTCATTAGTTGCCGGACGAGCCGCGCACGTCCAGCTCCCAAAGAGGCGCGAACCGCCAATTCTTTCCTGCGCGCCATAGCCCGCACGAGCTGCAGGTTGGCGACGTTGACGCAGGCGATAAGCAGAACGAATGCGACGGCCCCGGATAGTATAATCAGCGCCAACCGCGCGTTTCCGACTATCTTCTCGCTCAGCTTGGTAACTTTGATCTCTGCGACTCCGGCTGCTCCTGATCGCTGCCCGCGGAGAGTAATCATTTCTAAATCCGATTGCGCCAGCTCTATAGTTATGCCCGGCTTTAGTCGCCCAAGCACATTGATCAATATGCTTTCATCGCGCGGCAGGTTGAGAACGTACGGCGTCCAGGCATCGATATCAGGTTGATAAGCGACTTGGAAGAGTCCAACGCTTCCAGGAAAACGAATCCCGGATGGCATTACACCGACAATCAGGAAGCTGTCACCATCGAGCATCAACGTTTTCCCCACAATATTCGGATCAGAACTGAAGCGGCGCTGCCAAAACCGCTGACTCAACAGCGTCACGCGTTGACTGCCGGGCCGATCTTCATCAAGGCGGAAGTCGCGACCGAGCAGAGGCTTGACGCCCAGCGAAGGAAAAAAGTTGGCGGATATCCGTCCCAGTATCAGCCGCTCGGCCTCTCCGCCCACGGTGAAGTTGGCGTCGCCGGTATCATAAAAGGCGAGCTGGTCGAAACTCTGACTCTGTCTGCGCCAGTCGAGATAATTCCTGCCTCGGAGCAGCTCGATATTTCTCAATGGATATGAGACCGTGACCGTGACAATTTGATCAGGGTCCGAGTAAGGCAACTGCTTCAACAATACCCCGTGAACCACACTGAAGATCGCGGTGTTCGCTCCGATTCCGAGCGCCAGTGAGAGGACAGCCACCAGAGTGAAGCCGGGGTTCTTGGTCAGCATCCTCACACCGTAGCGTAAATCTTGCCACGCATCCTCAATCCATTTCACGCCGCGCGCGTCGCGGCTACGTTCCTTCGCCTGCTCCATCCCGCCGAAGCTTTTCAGCGCAGATAGCCGCGCATTTTCCGGGCTCATCCCAAGACGGATGTACAGCTCGGTCTGATTCTCGATGTGATGGCGCAACTCCTCATCCAGTTCGCGCTCTGCTCGAGACCTGCGCAGTAGCGCCCGCAGCGCCATCTTCAATCTACTCAGCATTCGGGTTCCTCACTTTCTTTCGGATCACACGCCGCGCACCATCAGCACGAACTGTGCCAGAGAATCGCTGCTACGCTCTCCCTCGTCGCAATGTTTTCCCAGCCGTCGTCAACTTTATAACTTTGCGCGCTCGTTACCCTCCGACTCTTCCCAATCTGCGATAGTCAGACGCGCGTCGCGTGCAACACCCCCGCAGCGCTGGTTAGAACAGGTCGAGCATCCTCCGCGACCTGAGCTCCTCTCGTGTTTCGATAGAGGAGGTTAATGGCTGAACCTGTCGAATGTCAATAGGGAAAACGCGCTCGGAGCTCCGCCTTCAGGCTGTCTGTAATCATGAGAAAAGAAAAGACCGCGTAAACGCGGAACTCCAAACGCGATCTCGATGTTCGGAGTTCCACCTTCAGGCGGTCAGGGAATCATACGAAAGAAAAAGACCGCGTAAACGCGGAACTCCAAACGCGATCTCGATGTTCGGAGTTCCACCTTCAGGCGGTCAGGGAATCATACGAAAGAAAAAGACCGCGTAAACGCGGAACTCCAAACGCGATCTCGATGTTCGGAGTTCCACCTTCAGGCGGTCAGGGAATCATACGAAAGAAAAAGACCGCGTAAACGCGGAACTCCAAACGCGATCTCCATGCTCGGAGTTCCGCCTTCATGCGGTCAGAAATCATGAGAAGTAATCTGAGAAACTGTGGTGTGAGGCTACTCCTTAATCGCAGCTTTTCTCTCAAAAACAGCGCAGGTAGTCACAATTATCGCGCCGCACCGCGCGAAGCATGAGGTTGGCGCGGTCCCGGGGTCTACAGGTGGAACGTTTCGTTCACGGTATTTCAGGCGGGGCGGTGGAAACTTATTTGAAGCCAGTGCAAATTAAAATCCAACAGAATCAATAATCTTGCACTCAGCGCCGGAGGCGCGTAATGACTATAGCTCACGATCCTAACCATAACCTGAGCTCCGGAGGAGCGACATATGAATGCCTACCTGTCGCTCCGGAGCTCGTGAGAATTTTGGTGACCGAATACTATAAACATTCCGCGCCTCTGGCGCTCAGGTCCGAAAATGCTGATTCCAATTAACTTTTATTTTGCACAGTCTTCACTTATATAAGCTTGGTTTTGACGTCACGTAATCGGGGGTCGGTGACTACGTAACGAGATTCGTAGTCTGGCGTTACCGCAGGTACTTATTGAAAAATTCGAGAGTGCGAGTCCATGCCAATTTGGCGGAGGCTTCGTCATATCGCGGCGTCGTGTCGTTGTGGAAGCCGTGTTGTTTACCCTCGTACATTTGCAGCGTATAGACCTTGTTGTTAGCCTTCAGCGCCGCCTCGTAAGCCGCTATGCCTGCGTTGATGCCCTGATCATTGCCCGCGTATTGAAGCAACAAAGGCGCGGAAATTTTGGGAACATCATCCGCGCCCGCCTGGCGACCATAGAAAGCGACGCCGGCATTCAGATCAGCCCCCAGTCGAACAGCCAATTGATTCACCATCCCGCCGCCAAAACAGAAACCGACCGCACCGAGTTTGCCGGAGGAATCGGGACGTGCCTTGAGCCACTGGGCTGCGGCGATGAAATCTTCGGTCATCTTTTTACCATCCACCGTGCGGAAGGCAGCGACGCCTTTCTCCTCGCTCCCGGGATATCCGCCGACCGAAGTCAATCCATCGGGCGCAAAAGCGATGAAATTGGCGAGCGCAAGGCGACGCGCCACATCCTCGATATAGGGATTGAGTCCGCGGTTTTCGTGAATGACGAGGACGACGGGCAGCTTTCCATCTTTTGCCGGGCGCGCCAGATAACCTTTGATCGAACCGTTTCCTGCGGGCGATTGCACGACTTCGTACCCAACTTTGATGCGTTTGTCATCCGGTGGCACCTGCTGCGCCCAGGCGAAGTTGGGTGTCAGGCTTTCGAAAATCGCCGCGACGGTCAGGCCCCCGGTCGCAAACTTGCCCGCACGTTCCAGGAAAGTGCGGCGGTTGATCTCGCCGTGTTGGTATTCGTGAAACAGGTCTAACAGTTCCTGTGGATAATCTGATGCTTGCTTTCGTTCCATTCTATCTCCTTGCGTATGTTGGGAGCGGAGTACGAGGCATCTATCCTACACCGCTGGTGAATCCGGATGGCCGGTGCGATCCCAACCGGGAAATTGCAAGCGCCCGGGTCATCCGTAACAGTCAATCTGTAACTTGCATTTCCTAAGACGAACGCAGGGCCGCGCCGGATTCAGCGTCTATCGAAATTTTTCTCAGAATGAAATATATGGGGGCTCAAACGTCGCGCCCGACATCCGACTGCATACGTAGTCAGTCGGGTCTTGCCTCAGCAAGTGACATCTGCGAGGTCTCAGGGACCTTCGTGTCGCAGGCGCGCCGAAATTCCAGAATGCCGTCATCGATCGCTCCCAAGCGAAACCTGAAAATATCGAACGCATAGTTCTGGGGATTGCGCCAGGGACCTTTCATTCCCACTCTGGGCATGTTCTCTTCCGCGCGTTTGATGTACCCCGACTTCAGATTTCCGAGCGGTTTCACCGGCATCGTGGGATCAGGCGCTTTCGGTCTTGCCTCAACATAATCGTGTGCGTCCATAAAATTGATCAGGCGGCAAAAATACTCCGCCAGCAGGTCGGCGCGGAGTGTCCACGAAGCATTCGTGTAACCAAAGACGAACGCCAGATTGGGCACACCGCTGAACATAATCCCTTTATACAAAACGACCTTGCCGGTCTCGATGAGCTGCTCATCGACCCTGACCTCCGCGCCTCCCGCAAACTGAAGGTCCAACCCGGTTGCGGTGATAATGATGTCAGCCTCGAGTTCCCGTCCCGCGCTTAGCTTGAGACCTGTCTCGGTGAAGGTGTCAATCTGTTCGGTGACGATGGAAACCTTACCCGCGCTGATGGCCGCGAAAAGATCATTATCGGGAACAATACACAACCGCTCATCCCAGGGATTGTAGCGCGGCGCGAAATGCGCCATATCGAACTCCGGCCCCAATTGCTTACGAATCAGCTTGAGCAACTTCGTCCTGGCTTGCTCTGGAAACCTGCGGGCGGCATTGAAGAAGATGAGTTGCAAAACCACGTTTCTCCAGCGCGTCAACCGGTAAGCCAAACTGAGCGGCAAATGACTGCGCAACCAGTTGGCGTTGGCGTCAACCGCCGGCAGCGACAACATATAGGTCGGCGACCTCTGCACCATCGTCACGTGCGACGCTTTGTCGGCCATCGCCGGTACCAAGGTGACTGCCGTCGCACCGCTGCCGATGACGATGACGCGTTTGCCCGCATAGTTGAGGTCCTCAGGCCAAAATTGCGGATGAATAATCGTTCCCTTGAAACGCGATAGCCCCGCGAACTCCGGCGTGTAGCCCGCTGAATAGCGATAATAGCCCGAGCACAACATCACGTAGCGCGCCGTGAACGATACTTTGCGCTCTTCGTGGTCGGCCTCCACCGTCCACAACGCATCTGCAGAGGACCAGGAGAGGCGGCGGACCAAATGTTTGAAGCGTATGTGCGGAACTATCTCATACTCCTCAGCCGCTTCTTTCAGATATGCGAGGATAGCAGGGCCGTCCGCAATTGCCTTCGGATGTTTCCAGGGTTTGAAGTTGTAGCCGAGCGTATGCATGTCGCTATCCGAACGAATGCCCGGATACCGAAACAAATCCCAAGTGCCACCGATTGTGTCGCGGCCTTCCAGCACCGCAAAGGTCTTGCCCGGACAGTGCAACTGCAAGTGGACGGCTGCGCCGATCCCCGAAAGACCCGCGCCAATGATAACTACATCGAAAGATTTCATTCTCAATGCCACTTTGCCACTTTATGAAATAAAGTCTAAACCTTTTTATTTACCCGTGCCAGGCATATCTTGCGGAGCACTGTCCGCAGGATTAGCAGTGTTAAATGGTTTAGAAGATACAAATAGCTTGATGCGCCGACAGCACAATGCGGTTGAAAGTTCCGGCCGCGTATCGGCGAGCGATCTTCAGGATCGTTCCATTATCAGAACTGGGGATGAGCCGCTTAATCAAGCTGGTCAGCGGCGGTATGCCTGCCCACCGTGAAGGGGTCGCCGATGAGCCAGCGCCACGTGCCGTCCGGTTGCCGGCGGGCGACCTCGATTGCATATACCGCCATAGGTTCGGGCGCGGATACCTTCCACGCGGTGTGCATCAGTGCTATGTCGCCGGACTGGATAATCTGTTTGATCTTGAAGTCGAAAGTAGCTTTAACCGCCGCAAATTGGGCCAATTCCTTTTTCAGCGCCTCCCCGGTCTTTACTTCGCTTCCTCGATTCAGAAAGACCGCTTCCGGGTCATAGAGGCTAAACACCGAGTCAAGATTGCCTTCGGCCATGTACTTTTTGAAAAGATGACAAATTTCTTCAGGGCTTTTCGCCGGCATTGTACTCCTCCTCCGCAATTGGAAACATCGGGCGCCTCGAAACGCTAGAAGCTTGCGACTTTGCGCGCCGCGCCCCTGCTCAATCTTGCGATGGATTCACCCTTACCGCAACAGAAATTCTCTGCTACGAAAATGTGGGCAGGCTGTTTGTCCGGGTTCTTTGAGGTACTCCCCATTGTCTAGACAAAAATTCAGCGAAGGTAAGGTGGATCGCTGCAAGCGGTTTTCAAGCCGAGAGCCGTCTGACCAATTCCCACCGACTACCGTGGGCGGGATTTAGAATCATTCACGACTTCAGTCGGTGGGGTTTTAATGGAAACGAAATTCTTTACTGGGATTATCTTGCATGCAACGAATGCTGGCTGGTTTACAGAACTTCTCCCTTTTTCCTAGGGAAGTGCGAGGCGCTTTATCTGAATGATGTGACCCATATCATCAATCGGGACGAGCCATCCGTCTTTAAGAATATAGCTGCTGTACCAGTATATGTGCCTGCACCGCCTCGCGACTGCGCCGACATCTGGCGGAAGTCCGTGTTTGCCTTCTCCACACCTTCTGATTTCGGTCGGTGCGCCGACGACTTCAAGCAACCGCGACTCACTGTCGTCGGGATGAATGTGGCGGAATCGCCGTTCCAATGTATCGGACCTCACGAGAAGGAAGCCGAGGAAAAGTACTAATGCCGCGATTGCGGCGCCGGCCGTAACTATGATGCGTCGTACATATTTACTTGCCATATATTGGATATCAGGGCGATCTCGTGCTGTCTCGTGCTGTGTTGATGCGACGCACCAGCACAGGCCGCTATTTGTAAACTTGGATTCAAACGCGCGTTCTGGACGGCTTTACAGCTCACGCTCACTCGCCGGCAATGGAAGATTTCCGGAGGCTATGAACAATCGGCGCGGCGGCCTCGACTATCATTCGATAACTTACTGTCCAAGGCGGATAATCCGAAGGCCGTTGATTATCTGCTGGTCCGCGAACGCCGTCTCGGCCTTCGCAATCGACACGCCGGTTCATCGGGGAGGAACCCAGGATTTGGCGAGCAGGCGCCGTACCATCGGATCAAAGGTGGAAATCGGTTCATTGTGGTAACCCGGGTCAAATGACACTTCGTCATATTTGGCGCAGAACTCGACCGTCCTCTCGTAAGCCGGGTCGCCCTTGAATCGGTCCCGCGCGTCGGGGTCCAGCCCAAGGTGGGCGGCGAAAAAGTACGTCTGGAACAGGCTGTGGTGCACCAGCATAAAGTAGTTGTCGCGGCAAATGAACGGGCGCAGGATGGACGCTATCACCTCGCCGTGGTTGAACGGCCCGAGCGTTTCGCCGATGTCGTGCAACAGTGCGACAACCACGTACTCCTCATCCCTGCTATCGCGCAAGGCCCTGGTCGCTGCCTGGAGGCAGTGGTCGCGTCGTGTGATGTTGTATGCGGTGTCCTGGCCGAGGGCGTCGAGCAACCCGAACAGCCGGTCGGGCAATTCCTGCAGGGTCTGCTCGTGGACCCGTTTGAGTATCCGGAAATCTTCGTCCGTCCCTTCATCCATCCGCTTGAAATGCATCTTCTCAGGTAGTGGCTGCGACATAATGTGTCACCTCCATCTGCAAGCGTTCGAACTCCGGTTGGAGTTCACTCGTTTGAGTTCCTCCTTCACACGCGGTCAGAGTAGCATCAACTGAAGGCGCAAATCCAAACTTAAAACCCGCATGAAGACGGAACTCAATAAACTCATTTATTAACATTTACAATATCTCATCTGTTACTTTGCTAAGCAACTCATCGGCGATTCATTTCAATCAGCGAACGTCTGACATACAGTTCACCCGTCCCTCGGAGCCGGCTTCTCAATAATTTTTTTAAGTGGCGGCCTCAAACTTTGTGCTCTTCGGCGCAGGCGCGGCCTCAATTCGGTTGAGAATGGATTACAATCAATCGGCATCCGTCATCCGGAGCATTTATTGATGAGGCCCTTGCGACTTGTAAAACGGGGCTGGTAAGTTAGTTCATGAGTCTGGTTGTTTTACTGAACTATTGTACTTGCGCCATTGTCTAGTTTTAACATTCAATGCTTAGTATCGCGGATCAATCACATAGGCTGATATCTATAACGGGAATTCGTAAAACGGGAAAAACAGATATATGAAAGCAATTGTCGTCCTTCAATACGGGGGACCGGAAGCATTGGTCTATCAGGAAATCGAAAAACCTGCCCCGAAAGCCGGCGAGGCGCTGGTCAGGCTCGAAGCCATCGGCCTCAACTTCATTGATGTTTATCACCGGACCGGACTTTATCCGCAAGAGCGCCCCTTCATTCCTGGGATGGAAGCCGCTGGTGTGATCGAAGCCATCGGTTCAGGTGTCACTGAAATCTCGGTAGGTGACCGCGTGGCTTATGCGATGTCTCCGGGCGCTTATGCTGAATATGCTATCGTGCCCGCATGGAAGCTGGTCCAGGTCCCTGATGGCGTTGATGCACGGCAGGCTGCCGCCATGATGCTGCAGGGAATGACGGCGCATTACCTGATGACTTCCACCTATCCACTCAAAGCTGGCGAGACGGCATTGATTCATGCGGCGGCCGGTGGTGTGGGATTGTTGCTAATTCAATTGGCGAAACGCATTGGCGCGCGCGCCATTGGTACTGTTTCGACGGAGGCCAAAGCGCAGCTTGCCCGCGATGCCGGAGCCGCAGAGGTAATTCTTTACACCAAGCAGGACTTCGAGCAGGAGACGCGCCGGATGACTGGAGGAAAAGGTGTTCAAGTTGTATATGATTCAGTCGGGAAAGACACTTTTCTCAAAAGCCTGAATTCACTGGCGCCGCGAGGGATGCTGGCGCTCTTCGGCCAGTCAAGCGGACCGGTCGAATCGTTCAACCCTGCGCTACTGGCTCAAAAAGGCTCGCTGTTTTTGACCAGACCGAGCCTGGCAAATTACGCGGCAACCAGAGATGAGTTACTGTGGCGCTCGGGCGAGCTGTTCGATTGGATCCTATCCGGTGAATTGAAGCTACGGATTGAGAAGACGTTTCCACTGGCCGAAGCCGCCGAATCTCATCGGCAACTCGAAGGCAGGAAGACGACGGGCAAGGTACTGCTGATCCCATGATCGTTCCCTCGTTCCCCTTCGATTCAGAGGCCGAGGAACTTCGCCCTCATAGAAAACCGTCTTCCGCTTCATCTGCTGGCCTGCATAATTGGCTCGATTACTTTGGGATTCCTACGTTATGACGTAGAAACGTTTAGCAGCGTGAGGATATCAAGAGCGATCTTTTTTGCGCGCATAATAGCCTCGCCGGGTTCTGACCACGACTTTACCCTCGCGCGCTTCTACCTGTGGCGCGACCCTCAGCTCGAGTTTGCGAAACTTGCCATCGAGATTGGAGTCGGTCGGTGTGTATCCCAACGTATAGCGTGCGCGTAGATGGCCGATCACCTCAACCAATCTACGCGCGACCTCCTTTTTTTTAGCCTTCATCACCTCGCCACCAGTCTTATCAGCAAAGGGGTCTATGCGGCCCAGTAGTGTTCCCAAAGGATATCTGGCCTTCCCAATTATCGCGCCGAATATCTCGCTTTCCACAATCAAGCCGCAGACAACGCTCCCCGACTCGTAGAGCTGTTCCATGGCTTCATTCCCCGAATGGCCCGTAGGAATCGCGCTCGATTGATTATCCGTCACTCCGATGATGACCCGGCGGCTGAGCGGGTTGGTAGCCCGGTTCATCTGCGTCGCAGCCTGATATACCCCCTCGTTAATGCGTGTGCCGCTCCGCGCCCAGAAACCCAGGGGATTGTCTTTGACACCTGCAATCTTGTCTTCGATCAGTCGCCGATCTTTGGTGAAGCTTTGAATAAGCTTCGCCCCGCTCGCAAAGACCATGACCCCCACTTCATCTTCAGGTTTCAACTGCTGCATCGCATACCTTGCGCCGGCCTGTATCTGTTGGAGTCTTGGCTGCACGCTTGCACTCACATCCAGCAAGAGCATTATTGAGAGAGGCAGCTTATCCTGGCTGAAATGTGAGATTTCCTGCTGCACGCCGTCTTCGTAGAGCAGGAAATCATCCCGCTTGAGATCGCCAATGACGCGGCTCATGTTCTTGCTCATGACCAGGGCGTCCGTTACGACCAGATCGGTGTCGATCTTCACAGCTAATTCGGACTGTTTGGGCTGCTGAGTTTGTGAGCCCACCTCAGACGTGCCCAACGATAACAAGAAGAGAAGGGAAACAAGAGATACTTTGGCGAACCCGACGCGCATGCGACAACCTCCACGAAAGCCCAAATAAACGCCTTTTTTGCGAAGCTCTCTAAATAATTCGAGAGCGTACCGATTCAGAATTGATTAATTGGATTTTTAAGCTGGTTGATCCGGGAAGATTTAACCAGTAATAAAGTGGAGGCCTTGAGAAAATGGACACCAAAAATATGACTCACTGCCTTCCGATATGCAACCTCAAATGGATAGCTTTTCAGAGGCGGGAGGGGGGCTAAAAAACCTTCTTAACCGAGATGAGTTTTTCTCATCTAGTCTGAATTTATCGAAGACGGACGCAATCACCGTTTCCCACCCACGGGAGGCTACTCGTTTCGCATTCACCCTAAATTCGCTTAAAATCGTATCACGCTTGCAACCGCGGTGGCTCGCGATGCCGCGAGGGGGCTTCATGACGCGAAAAGAGATCGAACTCGAAGATTACCTTGAGACGCCTCTTCGAAAGATCGTGCACATCGATATGGACGCATTCTACGCTTCCGTCGAGCAGCGCGACGATGCGAGTTTGCGCGACAAGCCTGTCATAGTCGCCTGGCGCGGAAATCGTTCTGTAGTATGCGCCGCCTCATACGAGGCCCGGCGGTTTGGCGTTCGCTCCGCCATGCCCGTGATTCGCGCGGAGCGCCTCTGTCCCGGCGCGATCTTTATTCCACCCGACTTCACCAGATACAAAGCCGCCTCGCGCGCTGTGCGAGATATCCTTTCGCGCCACACTGATATTATCGAGCCGCTTTCGCTCGACGAGGCATACCTGGATGTAACAGAGAACAAGTCAGGTTTGCCCACGGCCACTCGCGTGGCGCGCATGATTCGGCGCCAGATTCGAGATGAACTAAACCTCACCGCTTCCGCCGGAGTCGCGCCGAACAAGTTCCTAGCCAAGATCGCTTCTGACTGGCGCAAACCGGACGGGCTCTTCGTGATTCAGCCGGATGAAGTGATCGCCTTTCTCATGCCGCTCGCCGTCAGCCGGATTCCCGGTGTGGGTAAAGTCACGGAAATCCGATTGAAGGAACTGGGCGTCGCAACTGTCGTAGACCTCCGTGATCTCGGGCTGGAAGCGCTTGAAAGCAAGTTCGGTCGGTACGGGCGCCGTCTCTATGAACTGGCGAACGGCATTGATCACAATCCGGTTGTGTCCGACAGGCCGACGAAGTCGATCTCCGCTGAAGATACCTTCGAACGCGACCTGCCGCTTTGCGAGACAGAGGATCCGATTAGACGACTCGCTGAGAAAGTATGGGCGGCTGCTCGGAAAGACGCCCGTATCCCGCGAACTGTCGTACTTAAATTGAAGACGAGCGACTTCAATATTATGACACGCAGCCATACACCGCCGAGCCCTCCAGTTAGTTGTGAGGAGTTCACGGCCATTGCGCTCTCGTTGCGAGAACGCGTCGAATCATCCCCTGATCAGCGATTCCGCCTGGTGGGTGTGGGATTGAGCAACTTCATAGTCCCCGAACAGCCACAACCGACGCTCTTCGATTAGCTATCAAGCTAGGAGATTTTTCTCTGCGCGCTTTGATTTTTTTATGACGGGCACGAAGCACACGATGCGTTTCGACAACACCGCTTTTGAGAAACTCCGGATCGGCTATTGCTAAAACCGTATTGCTAAAACGTGATGCTATAACTGAAACCGGGTTTATTTGCGAAGGCCAGCACGAACGAGAAGTTGTGCCTCCCGTGCGCATAGTTCACCATAGGATGCACTCGAACGCCGTCATAAATGACCAGCGATGATATCTTCTTGGTAAAGTACACATTCAGCCCGGCCACTGGCCGCCAGTTGTGCTCATACGTTCCGTAAGCCACGCCAGCATACGGAGCGATGGGCAGCCCTGTTTCACGCTTCAGGTTTTTACTGAAGGTTGCGTAAAACGACTGACCGTCGGGCGTGCCGATTCGGTCGGAACTCGTGCCGAGAATCAGCGCCGGGCGGCGTTCAGTCTCCGGCATAACCAACCAGTTGATCAGCGGACTCACCCTGCCGCTTGCATCCTCAGCGCGTGGATTGAATTCAACCCCCGCAGATAATCTAGGATAAATCCGGTATGTGAGTGTGGTTCGGACAGTCGCGCGCGGCACGGCTCCCGGAATGACACGCGTCCCGAAAGTCCATTTATCTTCACTTACGTTCACTGCCCCGCTCACGGCGCGGCCCTCGCCCGGTCAGAGCGGTCAGCTAGGTACGCTGGAAACCTCGAGTGTCGATTTACTTTTGGCCATGGCTATCTGTTCGCGTTTTGCTTCGCGCTCGCCTTGCGCCACCAGCTTTTCGAGGTGCTTTTTGATCTCTTCCTGCGTCACGACGCTTCTATATATCGCCACTATCTTTCCATCGCGCCCGATGATGGCTGTGCCGGGCAGCCCGGGTCCGAGGCCGAACTGAGCCATCTGTTCCGTAGTTGCGCCCATCCAGACCGGGAAGTTGACGATTGTCTCCTTGATGAATTGTCGCACTGCCTTCAGTTCGGCGAATGTGTCAGCCGAAGCGCCGATGACCTGCACTCCGTAAGCAGCGTAACTGTTCTGGATAGCCGCCAGATCGGGCATCTCCTTCTTGCACGGTCCGCACCACGTCGCCCAGAAGTTCAGCACGACGATCCGCCCGCGGTATGAGCTCAATTTCTGATCCACCCCGAACAGGTCTTTCAACACCAGTTCGGTCTCTTTCCCTATGACGTCAGGAGAAGCCGGTTCTGAAGGCTTGGATAGAACTTTAAGATCGTCCACTTTGACAAAGTTTTGTTTCTTACTGACGCGAACCGGGCCGGTGATTTCCACGCGGCTGCCGACATAACTCAGCCAGTTCGGCTCCGGACGTTTGAACTTTCCGTCTTCGAGTTGATAGAACTTCGTGGCGCCGTCCTGTGCCGCTACCGCCAAAAGTGTCGGGTCGCCATTGGCGATGCACTTGGCGGCTTGCGTCAGGTCTTCTTGCGAGCCGTACGGGACTTTCCGGCGGTCGGCCTTATTCCAGCAATCTAAACAACACACGATCTGACCTTCGATAAAGCCACTCGCCTTTGCCGCTTGCGCCGAGGCAGGCTGAAAGAAAAGCGACGATGTCAAAATAGATAACAAGAGTGACAATATTATTCGATTCACGGTGGATTCTCCCCGCTGATGCAGAAGCGGACACGCGGACATCAGCCGATAGCGTGATGATTGGGGCGATGAATTTGTGTGTGCGTGAGTGAGGGTGTGGCGATTAAATGCGCAGCACGGATACTCTTGGCAGAGGTGGCGAACTTGCAGGCTGTGGCGGCCCGGCAGTCAGGTTCAAAGTTTGGAAATGATAAAAATCGAAAATCTCCGAGAGCAGCAAGGGCCGGGTGAGGTGGCCCGCCGGTGTTTTCTGAATTTTCTCCGGCGGTAGATATCTGAGTGTGTCGAGTGAACAACACACGTCTTCCGGCTCGCTCGACGAAACGCTGGGTGCGTCAGAAGCGCAAAATGATTCCCCCACATGGTCTGCGCAGTTAGCAATGCAGCCTAGAGACAAGCAGAGCACATTGAGCGCTAGCGCGAAAGAGAGGAATCTTTTTGTAATGTTACTCCGACATTTCATCGGCGGAATTATAACGAATGTTTCGTCGGCTGCCAAACGCGCATATCTGATGGTGTCCCAGACGATCGGAAGACGATGCTGCTGCCATGTTGTGTGTTAACCTGGCAGCGACCGGCCCACACACGATCATGACAAGACTCCGAGACATCCCCATAGGAATCGCGCGATGGATAGAGAGCGCCATGGTCAGCGTGATCTACATGCCGATCATTTGTGGGGCCGCATTCGTATCTCGCCGGACGGCTTACCGCCTTTTACGGCGCTGGTCGCGCGCACAACTCCGAGTATTCGGAATCGACCTCGAGGTAGAGTGGGAGGCGCCGCTCGAAGAGGGTCGAGCTTACGTGTTCGCGCACCTCAACCAGACGAGCCTCCTCGAATCGTTCATCTTCCCTTGCGTGATGCCGGGGCAATTCCGGATGGTGATCAACATCGAGTTCGCGCTGGTTCCATTCATCGGTCAGATGATGGTCGCGCTGGGGGCGACCGTGATCGTGCGCCAATGGCCGGCGCAGGGGAAACGCGCGCTTGAGGGAGCCGTTCGGCACCTCAAGCGAGGCCAATGCTTCGGTATCTCGCTCGAAGGACGACGAAGCCGCGATGGCCGCCTTTCACGGTATCGAAAAGGAGCCGTGGTCATGGCAATCAAGGGTCAAGCAGACCTCGTGCCCTTCTACATTGTAGGCGCGCGTGAGTCCTGGCCATTTGGTGCCTGGTTACCGCGGCCCGGTCGCGTTCGGGCCGTCTTCATGCAACCTATTCGCGTCGCCGGAGCCACTTACCAGGACCGTGACGACCTGGTTGAGAGGCTGCGCGACGCTGTCGAAGAGGCACTGGGCGAGCGTCCTCCCATCCGTTGATTGAGCAACTACACTCTTGCCTGATTAAGGTCAGATTCATCTGCCAATTGTCGTAGCCATTCTCGGCGGCATTTTCATTTCAATGTTTTGAAAATGATTGTATTCCGGGCGCTGAATTACGGTCACGCAGAAGTGTGGGCGACAACGCGCGCGATCAAGCGGATGAGAAGGGCTGGGAGCTGACGCCGCTGGCCTGCAGGCAGGTGAGGTGGTCGTTTCAGGGTCGTCTGTGTAAACTATTAGTCGATCCCTTTTATGACAATTACAGCGCCCGATCATTCCGAGAATCAACTCATCCGCGCCTTGCTGGAAGCCCGCGCGCGTACGCTCGAATTAGTCTCTGACCTGAGCGACGAACAGATGATCGGACCGCGCCTCGCCATCGTCAATCCCTTGCGCTGGGAGATCGCGCACGTGGGATGGTTCCAGGAATATTGGATATTACGCCATCTTCGCCAACTCGAACCGGTTTGGAATGTGGCGGATCAGATGTATGACTCGGCACGCATCGCGCACGATACGCGCTGGGACCTCTCATTGCCCTCGAAGGCTGAAACAATCGGTTATACGCAGCGGATCCTCGATCGCGTGGTCGAGCAAACGGCATCTAATCCCTCTCGCGATGTGAACGTATATAATGACGCATACTTTCTACAACTCGCGCTTTTTCACGAAGACATGCACGCTGAGGCGATCATTTATACGAGACAGACGCTTGGCTATACTGAGCCTCGCCTGACCCCGGCTCGGGACGTACCACCGGGAGCGCAAGTTGAGGGAGAGCGTGGAAAGATGGAAGCCGCTACATCAACCGCCACTTTATTGAAGGGGTTGGGAGACGCTGAAGTACCCGGAGGAACATTCCTGCTCGGCAGCGCGCCGGACGACGGTTTTGTGTTTGACAATGAAATGTGGGCGCATCCGGTCGAGGTGAAGCCGTTTGCGATCTCAAGGACCGCGGTGACGAACGCAGAATTCGCGGCTTTCGTGGCCGACGGCGGCTATCTGAATCGCGTGTTTTGGGATGTGGAAGGATGGCGATGGCGCGAGAGCTCCGAGGCCGAACGCCCGATTTATTGGCAACCGATTTCTGGCGGCCGATGGCTGCGCCGGAACTTCGACCAATGGGTCGCACTCGAAAACGACCTCCCCGTGTTGCACGTCAATTGGTATGAGGCTTCGGCCTACTGCCGCTGGGCCGGACGTCGCCTGCCGACGGAGCCCGAATGGGAGATGGCCGCCAGTTCCGAGCCGGCGCCGGGTGGGCAGGGAATTGCCGATCGCAAAAGGCGCTACCCCTGGGGCGACTCGCCACCCACGCCTGTGCGCGCAAATCTGGACTGGCGCAATATGGGTTGTCTAGTTGCGCATGCCTTGCCAGCGAGCGAAAGCGCTTTCGGCTGCCGCCAGATGATAGGTAATACCTGGGAGTGGACCGCCACCGCTTTTGAACCTTTTCCCGGCTTCGCCGCCGGCCCCTACAAGGAATATTCCGCGCCATGGTTCGGGGATCATAAAGTATTGCGCGGAGGATGCTGGGCCACTCGTTCGCGCCTGATTCGCAATAACTATCGTAACTTCTACAAGCCGGACCGTCGCGACGTGTGGGCCGGGTTCCGCACTTGCGCGCTTTCAGACGAACGATGAATATCCTCATCACCACCCCGGCGCCGCCTCGATCCAGATACGGCAACCGTGTAACGGCGCTGCGATGGGCGCGCATCCTCAAGGGACTTGGACACCATGTCGCCGTCTCCCAGGTCTACGAAGATGGCGATTACGATCTGCTCATCGCGCTACATGCGCGCCACGGCTATTTTTCGATCGACCGATTCCGCAGCCTGCATCCGGACAAACCGCTTGTCGTCACGCTCTCCGGGACAGACCTCTACCAGGACCTCAAGCAGAGCAAGCTTGCGCGCAAATCGCTTGACCTTGCCACGCGCATTGTCGTGCTTCAACCGAAGGCTTTTGACGATTTGCCGTCGCGACATCACGCGAAAACGCGGGTCATCTATCAGTCGGCTCGGGGGGGTCGAGCGGTTCAGCCAGCTATATCGGACAACAACCGGCATCCAGGCAATCGGGCCGGGTCACGCAATTTCAATGTTTGCGTGATCGGCCACCTGCGACCGGTGAAAGACCCGTTTCGGGCTGCGCTGGCGGCGCGTCGACTGCCGTCTTCATCAAGAATTCGCGTGTTACACATTGGCGGGGCGATGACCGAGGAGATGGCGGCGAAAGCGCGCGCGGAGATGAAGGTCAACCCACGTTACCTGTGGCTTGGTGAACAACCGCGATGGCGCGCACGCCGCATCCTGACGCGCAGCCATTTGTGCGTTCTCTCGTCTCGGCTGGAAGGCGGCGCCAATGTGCTCTCGGAATCGATAGTAGCTTCGGTGCCCGTGGTCGCAACGCAAATTCCCGGCACTGTCGGGATATTAGGCGCGGACTACCCTGGCTATTTCACCGTAGGCGATACCCGTGAATTGAGGGGGCTTTTGCTGCGCGCGGAGGCAGAACCGGATTTTTTAAATGTTCTCAAGTCAAAGTGCGAGGATTGTGCCGAACTTTTCGAGCCGGCTCGTGAACAGAGGACCTGGAAGAATTTGCTCGCCGAACTAAGAGTAAGGAATTCGTCAACCAAGCTTTAGACGATAGGTTAATCCCACCGACGGCAGTCGGTGGGATTTAGTCAATAAAGATCTGTTCAGTCTAGGTTGAGACTTGTTAGACAGCTCGGTGTCCCACTAAAGGGCGCTAAAGTCAGTAGCGATCGCGTGCGTAGATTATTTCAATAAAGGGAATTTCCTCCATTACAATCTGATTTCTTAGCTGGACGCCTTGTTGCGATTTCTGAACCTCGCTATTCAGGCGGGCGGTAAATCATCAGCAACGCCAATATTCAAATATTTTGCGGGCCTCGGATCTTAAGTAATGCCTGGGAATTTTCCGAATAACCCTACGTAGATTACCTATGCCGGAATACGCAATCAAAAGAGCCTGTCTACTGAACCACCGGGATATAAAGCCGTGCCACACATTTGTATAATGACGACATCCCAATAAAGAAGGCTGAAACTCTCCAACACAACAAAACTCGGGAACCGAATTAAGCCACAAATCTATCGGTGGATAATTTTATAGAAGGGGATTTATGTCGCTGACAGAATACAAGCCGGGAGCAAGATTCCCGGGCGTCATCGGGCGGACGCCCGACGTGTCGGAGCCAGCATGGCCGGAGCCCACCAGGCCGAAGGAAGGTGCGCCAAACGTGCTTTTCATCGTTCTCGATGATACGGGATATGGGCACCTCGGGTGCTACGGCAGCCCGATCTCCACGCCGAACATCGACGCGCTGGCTAAGGGGGGCTTGCTCTACACTAACATGCACACGACCGCCCTCTGTTCGCCGTCCCGCTCCTGCATAATCACAGGTCGCAATCATCATACGAATCACCTGGCCTGTCTGACGAACGGCTCCACGGGATATCCAGGATCGGACGGTTACATCCCGTTCGAGAACGGGTTCATCTCGGAGATATTAAAGGAACGCGGCTACAGCTCTTATTGCGTCGGGAAATGGCACCTCGCGCCGGAAGAGACGATGACGGCGGCGGGGCCATACGACCGATGGCCGCTGGGACGCGGGTTCGAGCGTTATTACGGTTTCATGGGAGGCGACACAAATCAATACTATCCCGAGCTCATCCGCGACAATTCGCAGATCGAACCGGAGACGACCCCCGAACAGGGCTATCACCTGACGCCTGACCTGGTCGAGAAAGCGAAGGCGATGATCGCTGACACCAAGCAGGTCGCGCCAAACAAGCCGTTCTTCCTATACTTCGCAACGGGCGCGATGCATTCACCGCATCACGTGCCTAAGGAATGGGCCGACAAATACAAGGGCAAGTTCGACGCGGGCTGGGAGGCGTATCGCAAGCAGGTCTTCGAGAACCAGAAGAAACTCGGACTCGCGCCCCCCAATGCCGAATTGTCCCGGCCAGATCCGGACGTGCAGGACTGGAGTAAGCTTCCGTCGGATGAGCGAAGGCTCTACGCCAGGATGATGGAGGTCTTCGCGGGGTTTCTGGAGCACACCGACCGTTACATCGGCAAGCTCATTCAGTTTCTGAAAGACATCGGTGAGTACGACAACACATTGATCATGCTGATCTCGGATAACGGTTCGAGCGCGGAAGGCGGACCGACGGGCTCAATCAACGAGTGCCGTTTCTTCAACAACGTGCCCGATACAGTGGAGGACGGGCTGAAGCACATCGACGACATCGGCGGGCCGAAAGTGTTCAATCACTTTCCATGGGAAAGGCGATCTTCCAGTCACGACGCTGAATCGGCTGGCGCAGGGTGGCGCGATGCTTGTCGGAGCCGACACCGGCGCGCCTGTTACGCCAGAGTACGAGCCGCCATTTCGGTTCACCGGTGTGATTAAGCGGGTCTCTGTCGATGTGAGCGGGAAACACATCGTAGACCAGGAATCGGAAATGAAAGCCCTCGTCGCCAAACAGTGAAGGCGGTTCAAATCATATCAATGAAGGGAGAACCCATGCCGAAACAGAAAAAAGCAAAGTCGACCGATTCATCCAGGATCTCGACCGATGGTTCTGTCCTTCCATTCCCGCCCGCGCCATCCGCCAGTCAGGCGGGATTACTGTTTCGGAATCGATGCATAAGTGCCGTGTTGAACCGTCCGGCTCCCCGACGTCGTGCCCACTAGGGCTTTTCGGGGTCTCCCTTCGATTGCTCCGCTGTTTGTCTTGGCCGAGCGGGAGACCGTGTGCCATTGCCGTACTTTTCGACCTGACGTGTTTTCATGTTGTATACATCGCCCTCAGAAAGAACGTAATAAGGCTTCTCCCAGGGTTGATACGCGCGACTGTTGTCGTGGATGGCCACTTTCCACATCCCGATCACCTCAAAACGATCTCCCTTGACGATAATTGCCGTACCCTCGGACAGACCGATTCCCAATAGATTGGGATGCTTCTTGATGACCGGAACGAGATCGTCCCATCGGTTACGAGCATTAATGTGCTGATCAATCGCGGTTTTACGGAGGAAGGAAAAGCCGTGTTCGTGTTCCGGCTCCGGCGTCATCATGATGTGGGAGCCTGCTATCGCTCCACGCACCAGATAGTCGCCTTGAATCGTGGCACCTGCCGAACTGCCACCGATCACGCCGCCACGTTCCAACACTTTGTGGAATTCACGATAGGCGGCAGTGTTCATGTAGGAATCGACGATGTTCCACTGGCGGCCCCCCACAAACCAGACAGCGTTTGCCTCGCGCAAAGGTTGTATGAAATCTTCCGTGTCCGCAATTTTCGGATCGTGTGTATGAAGCATCCGAACATTCTTGAGTCCTCGCTTTATCCAATTAGCAAGAACGTTTTCTTCGTTATAGACTTTGATCTGACCGTCCGGGGTCTTGTTTCCACCAGCGGTCGGGACGATGACAAACTTAGCATCGGAGCCCCCTGCCAGTTTGATGAATGTCTCAATGATTCCCGTGCCATCGGTCGGTCCACCGCCGACAATTACCAGTGTCCCTTTAGCCGGCCCATATTCCGGCATTACCTGAATCGCAGCAGTATTGGGTAACTGCTGACCCGTGATAATTCCGAACACCACTAATACCGAAAGCATAGAAGCTAATATGATGGGAAAACGCTTTTGCTTCATGAACTCTCCAAGCCTCGATATGAAACTGATAGAAAAAAGTTGGATCGGTAAGTGAATATATTTTGGGATGTTCTGCAAAATTGTTCCGCTCCTTTCTGGTCTATATTTGTTAGTTGTGTTGAGCGCTGTCATCGGATCGATCTTCGTCGCACGTCGCACCGGAATCCGGCACGCCAGCAACGCGATGGCGCCAAGCAGCGGCGTGGGAAATTGCCGCTGCGCGATGGATGCCGAGTATATCCGGTCGAGCGCCCTACGCCAAATATTGGCAGCTCATCACCGAGCTGCGTGATCTCACTTCGGATCCCCGCAGCGGCTGGCCGGGGCATGGGGGCACGGGGTCACGGGGTCACGGAGCACGGGGCCAACGGGCCAACGGGGCATCGGGGCATCGGGGCAACGGGGCAACGTATACACTCTCCGCGACGCATAGTATCGATATGTCGTTAGATGCTTATGATAAAATCCGGAAGGCTCGCCGAATAACTCAAGAGCAATCTTCCGGATTGCAGTCGGCATTGACGAGAAGAGTAGCCGTCATTCTCAACAATTTTCATATTGAGTAGGGAATATGGAGATGATGATATGTGATATGGATCGAGCTTCAAGACGAGGCATTAGTGCCGGATGCAATATCCGTTTGTGCTCTTCTGCCGCATCTTGAAGCCGATCCATGGCGGAGGAAATGTCAGGGCGTTGGATTTTGACCGCCAATGTCTTAGTAATCGAAATTGTTATTGCGATTGTGGTGATAACCGGCGCCTGCTACCGATCTTGGTGATAAATGCATTGGTGCCGGCAAAGGGATCATTTAATGTGCTTCGAAATTCCGTCGGGAAAGCTTCCGGCGTGGTGGGAAGTCAGATGAACTGGTATAGCCAACCACATAGGCGCTCCCCCTGCATCTATTTTCTCTACTCTATTTAATTTAAATACAAAAAACAATTCATTGTGTTTGTAGTTTCACAGCGATCCTGTGCTTCGGGGCAATACCAGCTTAAGTGGTCAGCTAAATATCTAGCGTTCCACTATACAGGGCTCTGTGCGCGCAGCTACTTTTTCAGCCAGGCGCGTAAGAGAATGTAGTTGTTCCTGCCGGGTGGCTGATTAGAGTCAATCGTGACTAACAGATTGCGCTCGAAGGCGTCGCGCAATAAGTCGAGCATGCCCTGTCGAGCCGGAAGCCGGGCGTCATTACGAAGCTGGAAGCCAAAAAACTTGCCCGGTTGGCTATCAAGCGCAATCACTACTTCAACATCAATGAAGTCATGGGGTGGGCCGAAGCCGTCCCCGAGGTCATTCACGCGCAGCATCGTTACCCTTCCTGGGGTAGTAAAAACCTGGGCTGACGCTGTATCGGTGAATAACACGGTGAACAACATCATCATAAACAACGAGCAAAGCACAAGAGCAGAACGTTTCATCAAGTCACTCCTTATTTGAGTTTATTTAATCGGCCCGAAACGGATAATGCATCCGTTTCGCATTCCTGTTTGAATACAGTTAATGTGCCCTCGGTGATCGCGAGTAGTTGAATCGCGCAGATTATTCAACTACTCGCGGTGCGCATCCCGACTGGCAAATACAGGATTCAGTCTCTCAATTTCGTGAGGTTAAGTAACGAAAAAGTGACTAAAATACGACAAAAATACCTTAGGTGTCCCCTATTTCTAATGTGTCGTAGTATGAACTGTTGCGAAAGCAGGGAGGATAGAAGGTCGCTATGGTGGTCATCCGAGACGAGGTAATCCAGAAAATGTTCGGTCAGGCATTCTTCACTAGATCGAGAGGTGGCGATAGAGGTCGTAGTGGATTCACTTGTACAAATCCCACTCAGATGGATCATCACACACTGAGAGAGACGAATCTAAACCGTGGAGTACCCGGATATGAAGGTCACGGCGGTGCGCCGGCGGATCGTGTCGTGACCGTCGCCCATATCCGCCCAGGTCCTCTCCGGTACAGTCGTGGCAATAGTCGTGCGATCGATCTGTTTGCGACAACTGGCGCCGAATCGTTGCCATACTCCCTACTCGAAAACTGCTTGCGGCCCGAGCAGGGCGCCGCGCATCCGATTCTTCAAATAAGCGCCGTCGCGCGGAGGTAGGGCCTTCGGGTCGTCGGTTAGCGCTACTTTGATCACAGCCAGAAACAGATCATTGAGTTGATGAATATCGACGCGCAGCGGCTCGATATAGTCAGCCTCCCGCACCGTGCGCGCGTGCGGGAACCCACAGGCTAAAGCTATCGCAGCAATGTCTGCGCCGGCGGCCGTATGCGTGCGCTGTCCTCCCGTTTCGCCATAGCATTCGTTGTCAATTACTACGACGCGCAGATTGCGCGGGCGCGCGGCAGCAATCGTGGCCAGACTGCCCAATCCCATCAGCATTTCGCCGTCGCCCGTGATAACTAACACCCTGCGCGAAGGCTGCGCAAACGCTAATCCGAGTCCGACCATCGCTGCTCCACCCATCGCCCCCCACAGCGGGAAATCATTTGGGTGATCCTCGACGGAAGCCACATCCCACGCTGTCGCGCCTAATCCCGCTACAACCAATAGGTCGTTGCGGTCGGCGAGTAGTGCAGTCACGACTTCACGACGCTTCAAAGGTTTCGCCGCCATCATTTCTCCTCCACGAATCGCTTTACGCCGATGAGACGCTGTGAAAGCAGCACCGCCACACCGCAATATCCGCCGAACGCCAGGCTGACAGCTGCTTCAAGCACGTCACGGACTTCACTCGGAGCATCAACGCGATAAACGATGAGGCCGATGGTGGAGAGCACGTTCGGCGTCGCTTGCCCCATGGGTATCTGCCAGGGATTAAACTCACCGAATTCGCCACGCATCGTGACAAGTGTGAGAAACGGCAGCTGGCAAGACTTGATCATTGAAAGCATGTTGATACAGTTACCCACGCCGCTCGACTGCATCAGCAGCGCAGCGCGTTTACCGCCCAGATACGCGCCGGCCGCAAAGGCGACGCCTTCTTCCTCGGTGGTCAACGACACCGCTCGCGTCCTCTCATCTGCTTCACACAGCTTGATGAGGTCAAGGTGGCCGGCATCGGGCACATAAGACACCATTGAAATGTCTTGCGCCTGAAATACCTCGTAGATGTCATGCGCCCAGTGGCGCGTAAGTTCAGAGAAGTTTTGTTGCATGATAGTAGTCATCATTTGTATACCGGAAACTATAATTGGAGAATGAATTCTGAAAAGATTGCCATTAAATCAATCGCTAATTAACATCTGCATTGCACCAAACCATACATTAAGGATCTCCGACAAACCATAGCGGCTCAACTGAAATCCCCGATAATATACGTTCGATATGAATTTTGATTGCTGAAGTCGGAGATTTCCATGATCTAGGCGAGGCGACTTAAACTCACAATGAAAAAATTTCGATGCAAAATATTATCCGCCGGATTGCTGACGCTGTTGTTCATCGTGTCTCAACCGCCTGCATTCGGCCGGCCTCCCGCGACTGTCGCGCAATGGACGCGCTTCGAGGCCGAGTTCACGAGCGCGGTAGAAAGCTATCCCAATCCGCTTCAGGATGTGCGTGTCGAGATCGAATTCACCTCGCCATCCGGGAGGACGATGGCAACTGAGGCCTTCTGGGACGGTTTCCGACTCTGGCGGGTCCGTTTCTCACCGGAAGAGCGGGGTCGCTGGACATACAGAACGCGCTCGTCGCAGGAGAAAGACGCGGGGTTGCATAACCGGACGGGGGCGTTCGAGTGTGTGGCATACCGGGGCCGGAACCCGCTCTACGCTCACGGCGCGCTGCGCGTATCGGGCGACCGGCGCTACCTGACCTATGCCGACGGCTCACCATTCTTCTGGCTCGGCGACACGGCGTGGAACGGTGTCCTGAAGGCCGACGTGCCGAGCTGGGATGAGTACCTGCGAGATCGTGCGGCGAAGGGATTCAACGTCATCCAATACGTGACGACGCAGTGGCGCACGGCGGGGGGAAATGCCGATGGCCGCGCGGCGTTTTACGGGCGCGAGAAGATAGAGGTCGATCCGGTCTTCTTCCAGTGGATGGATGAGCGTGTCAACGCGATCAACGACCATGGCCTCGTCGCCGCGCCGATCTTGATCTGGGCGCACGAGCGCACGGCGCAGTTCAACCCGGGCGGATTACTGCCCGACGACCAGATCGTGCTGCTGGCGCGATATATGGTCGCTCGCTACGGCGCTCATCACGTCGTCTGGATGCTGGCGGGCGACGCAGATTATCGCGGCGAGCGGGCGGACAGGTGGCGCAAGATCGGGAGCGCGGTCTTCGGCGAGCGGCCCTATCGGTTGGCGACGATGCACCCGGGCGGCAGGATGTGGGTGCAGGGCGAATTCGCTCAGGAGCCGTGGTTCAGCTTCAACGGCTACCAGAGCGGCCACTCGACAACCGACGAATCGCACCGCTGGCATACCGAAGGGCCGCCTGCCCGTGAGTGGCAGAGATCGCCGGCATTTCCCTCGATCAACCTGGAACCGAACTACGAAGACCACATCGGGCGACCGATGGGCAAGGTCTTCACCGCATACGAAGTGCGCCGCGCTGCATACTGGAGCCTGCTGGTCGGGCCGCCTGCCGGAGTGTCTTACGGCGGACACGGCGTCTGGAGCTGGGAACTGAAAGCCAATCCGCCGATGACGCACCCTTACACGGGAATCGCCAGGCCGTGGCGAGAGGCAATGAGACTGCCGGGAGCGGCGAGCATGAAATTGTTGAAAGATTTCTTCACCTCGTTCGAGTGGTGGAGGCTTCGTCCCGCGCAGGAGCTCCTGGTCACGCAGCCGGGGAATAGCGCGCCCGCGAACTTCATCGCCGCGGCGAAGAGCGACGAAGTTGCAGTTGTGTACGCGCCGGCTGGCGGAGAGGTGGAACTGAAGATGGATCAGTTCGCCCGGCCGGTCACAGCCGAATGGTTCGACCCGGCGACCGGCGCGCGCTCGGGGCTGGGCAGGATAGCGAATCAGGGCACAAAGAAATTCAAGATTGCGGGGAAAGGTGACCGCGTGCTCGTCCTGAAAATGCGCGGAGAATCGGGGTCGAAGCGGTAGAAAGAAGGCCGAGAAGAGGAATACATTATGGGGACGGGAAGTGATAACGCTCTAAAAGAGAAGGGCCACGCCGATTATCTGGAACACCTATTTCGCGCTCCCGAAATCTTTGCTGAAATCTTTGCTTCGCTCACCTCATTCAGCTCCCAGGTAAATGTATCTCAACACAAACATCACAGCCAGAATATAAACCAGCGGGCTGGCCTCTCGCCATCTTCCCGTCAAAACTTTCAGCAGCGGATAGAAGACGAATCCGAGCGCCAATCCATTGGCTATCGAAAACGTCAACGGCATCGCCAGCATGGTCAGGAATGCGGGAACGGCTTCGGTCATATCATCCCACTTGATAGCGGTCACGGCGCTGATCATCAGCGCGCCGACGATGATCAGCGCGGGTGCGGTGGCGATCGGCGGAATTGCGCCGGCGATCGGCGAAAAGAACATCGCCAGGACAAATAACGCGGCCACTGTGACGGAGGTCAAGCCGGTACGCCCGCCCTCGCTCACGCCGGTGGCGCTCTCGATATAGGTCACGACCGTCGACGTACCGAAGACCGAGCCGGCGATGGTTGCAATCGCGTCGGCGAAGAGGGCGCGGTTGACCCGCGGCATCTTTCCCTCGGATGTCAAATATCCCGCCTGTCTGCCCAACCCCATCAGCGAACCTATGGTGTCGAAGAGGTCGACGAACAGGAAGATGAAGATCACGTCAAAAACAGCGAGTTTCAACGCCCCGCGCACATCGAGCTTTAAAAACGCCGAGCTCGCGTCCGGCATTTGAATCAAGCTGTCCGGCAAATTCGACAAGTTTAATAGAATCGAGGCGGCGGCGACGGCGAAGACGCCGATGATGATCGCAGTCTTGTATCCGCGTGCCATCAGCGCCGCCGTGACGAGCAGGCCGCCGAGCGCGAGCAGCGCGGGTTTTGAAGTGATGTGGCCGAGCGTCACGAATGTCGCGGGCGACGCCGCGATTACGCCGGCATTCTTTAGCCCGATGAAGGCGATGAACAGTCCAATGCCCGCGGCGACCGCGGTCTTCATAGTCACCGGGATTGCATCAACGATCATCGCCCGGATGCGCACGAGCGTAAGGACCAAAAACACGACGCCCGAAATGAAGACGGCGCCCAGCGCGACGCGCCAGTCATAGCCCATCGTTTTTACTACCGTGTAAGTGAAGTAAGCATTCAAGCCCATCCCGGGCGCCAGCGCGAAAGGATAATTCGCGATCAGCCCCATCATCAGCGAACCGACTGCCGCTGCGAGACAGGTCGCGAACAGCGCTCCCGAATAGGGCACGCCGGCTTCGCTCAGAATTTGAGGGTTGACGAATATGATGTATGCCATGGTCAAAAACGTCGTCACCCCTGCGGCGAGTTCGATTCGAATCGTGGTCTCGTTTTCCGACAGCTTGAACAATCGTTCAAGCGCGTTGCTGATCGAATTTTTCATTTCGGTTCTATCTTCCAACACCTCAAAGTATTAAAGAAAAGCTGAACTCGATCATCAATCCTTATTTCGCCAAAGGTTCCTGGGCTTTATCGCAGTCGATACTATGTCAGGCAATTCTCTTGATGGCGGAAACACTATCGAATTCCTCCTCGGGGAAATGTGCCCTGAGGGAATCAATTGTTGAATATCCCCATGACACGGCTCCAAAGGCGATATTTTCCTTACGCGCCGCCTCCAGATCGGTGACTTGATCGCCGATATAGATTACTTCGCGATAGGGAATGCCGGTCTTTTTGAGTACTCTCTGTATTCTGGCTGCCTTCCCGAAAATTGACATTCCGCACTCAAATTGGCTAATCAGCTTCGTATTTCCAGGCCCCAGAATCTGACTAACGTTGTCGTAGGCATTCGATGAAACGATTGCTAGCGTGACTCCCTTATTCGCCAGATGAGCCAGCACGTCATCAGTATCTTTAAATAGCGAGATGCTCGCCGCATTTTGCCTCATAAGAGAGATAAAACTCCTTGCAACGAGGGGGAGTTTCCAGGCAGGCATCCCTACCTGATCCATTATCTGCCTGGCGTTGTAGCCCCTATATATAGACGCCAAATCCGGGTCGATTCGCTTAAATCCGTGTTGTTCTGCGAGTTGATTGAATACTCGGAGAAAGAAGGGAAATGAGTCAGCTAAAGTTCCATCGAAGTCGAAAATTGCCAGTCGATATTTCATGTTCAGGATTGCGCAAGCGTAGCATCGGCAGGCGAGCGGTGCGCTAAGGCGCGATTTTGTGATGGCAATACAACCACTAAAAGGATAAGTCTGCTCAACAGGCGGGAATATCTCATAATATCTAGCGCTAGCCTCCTGAATGAGTATCGTTCGATCCGCTCGAAGCTATTCGGAAAGAATTTGGTCCATTCGCTGATTTTAGCGCCTCCAATACTTGGCCGCCATTTCACGCTGTACGTCTTTTCATCAAGAACCTATGCCTGATCAAGATGTTCGGCGCGATGTCAGTTCTCGAGTGGTACTTGTTGTACACCAATGCAATTTCAGTTGGGCAGCTTACCACGATAGATTGTGGACGCTACAGGCCGGGGCTCCTCGATGATGGATATAACTTCGAATGTTTTGTCACTGCATTTGGTGAAGACAGTAATCCGGTCGCCGCGATAAAACCCAATTGTATAGACAACGGGACGGCGAGAACTGGTGAGCGCTCACGCGGTCTCATCGAAGAATCGATTGAGAAACGAGTTGTGAGTTCCGCCTTCAGGCGGTCAGAAACTACATGCGGAAGGAAAGACCGCGTAAACGCGGAACTCCAAACGGAGTTCCAAACAAACAACGCCCGAACTCCTCTTTTCGAACTGAGAGTGGTCTCGCTATTCCAGGGCGCCCGACGCGAGAAGGAATTTGACCACTTCTTTATGTCCTCCCTTTCGAGGAGTGGCAATCGTATGTTGGCATTCAATAGAATGTGACTGAAATTCATGCGGGATTTTTTGTTTTAACTTTTATACTTTGGTTACC
The DNA here is from genome assembly GCA_963796275.1 of uncultured Acidobacteriota bacterium. Taxonomy (GTDB): domain Bacteria; phylum Acidobacteriota; class Blastocatellia; order RBC074; family RBC074; genus JAKEHZ01. Next base: position 2,345,347 of record CAWCKY010000006.1, read on the forward strand.
TTCGCGTGTGCAGTATTTATTGATTTTGGGGTACAGTGCGCCAATCGAAAGTATTCTGTGGGGTGGCGCAACCTATATCACGGGCCGGGTAGCTCTTATGTACCTTGATGGCGTGCGCTCGTTGAACAAGTGGACACAGTTCAACGTATCCTATTTCTTAGGCGAAAAGCTATGAGGCGGAATCCTTATGAGATGGCCAGGGTGCGATCCGCGGGGCGCGGAACACCAGGTCATTTCCTATGTTACGGCGGGAAAATGTTGGCTTTCGTGTCCGCGCGAACTTATCACTGAATAAACAAAGGAGCTGGGAGCATGCAGATTTATCTCTTTTTTGTCTTGGTCACAGGGTTACTACTGGCGCAAGATCGCGCGCCCAAACCTGTGGTGGAAAAAGACCAACTCAAACAAGGCAAGGCGCTTCTACAGCGCGCTCAACGAGCGATGGGCGGCGCCGAAAAGCTGGCGGCAGTCAATGACGCGATGCATAAAACGGAGATCGATTTTGAACCTACTGCTGGCGGATTCAAAATGAAGCAGACCAGTCTCTTCGTTGCGCCTGACCACATCCGTTATGAACAAGAGGATCCGTCCGGAAAAACCATCTTTTATTCGGACGGCGAAGCAGGCTGGCTATCTACCCAGCAAGGCATGCAGCCTATGACCGCCGATGTCTTGCACGCGGCAAAGGGGGTCATCTTTCGCCAGACCGCTACACTGTTGATGTCGGATCGTGACACTTCTCGCCTGGTCAAAGCCATCGGTGATAACGCGGTTGAAATCTCGACCAAAGATGGGTTATGCGTTCGCCTTGAGTTTGATCCGGCTACCGGGCTTTTGGCGCGGCAGCTTTACACCGAAACGAGCGCCGACGGCAGTCGCCGCGAACGAGAGGAGGAGTTATCTGACTGGCGCGACGTAGGCGGAGTCAAAATGTATTTCAAAGGGGCGCTGCGGGAAAACGGTGCAAAGATGCTGGAGTTGAATGTGTCTGAATGGAAGATTAACAGCGGCCTCACTATCGAGCAGCTCAGCGGGAAACCATAATGATGTCGTTATCATTCGTGGATTTTCTTTCCTTCTCGATCGCTGTAGAAATCGCCACCGCGCGATGAGCAATAGCATTATCCTTATCGTGGGAAGATCATTCGGCATAAAAGTTTGCGCAGCCCCTTGTATGAAACTTGCCAGAATTTCCGTTCAATCATGATCCGTTTGTTCTGCGATCTCTGTTCCGTCTATATTTCCCGTACACAGATAAGAAAATCGCTGTTTATTCGATACCGAATTTCCGAAAAACCGGAGGAACAATAATGAAATTTCGCGCATTGTTGTTATTTGTATTCGCCGCGTTGCCTGTAGGTGTGGGCGCGGATGGCTTGCGCGTCGGCGCCGCGGCGATTGTGATTACGCCTCCCTCGGGCACGCCGCTGGCGGGTTACTACTACAAACGCCTTTCGGATGGCGTGCTGGATGACCTTTATAGCAAGGCAGTGGTTGTCGAGCGAGATGGGATTAAAGCCGCGATTGTCGTGCTCGACCTCATCTCGCTTCCGCGCGCAGTCGTCGAAGCTGCGCGCAAACTGATCGAATCGCAGACGGGGATTCCCGGCGCGAATGTAATGATCGGCGCGACACACACGCACACTTCGCCCGTCGTCTCGGAAAATAGAACCCGTGGCGTGCTGGACGGCGGCGATACGGAACCCGCGTTGCGATACACTGCGGCGCTGCCCGGGCTGATTGCGCAAAGCGTCGCTGAAGCGAATAAGCGACTCGCCCCGGCGCGTGGGAGCGCAGCAATTGCGCGCGAGGAGGCGATAAGTTTCAATCGTCGCTTCTGGATGCGCGACGGGTCGGTCAGTTGGAATCCGCCAAAGCTGGACAAAAACATCATTCGTGCAGCGGGGCCGATAGATCCCGAAATCGGGTTTCTCTACTTCGAGACGCCTGATGAGAAGCCGATCACGACAATCGTCAACTTCGCACTACACGCCGACACCGTGGGCGGGACCAGGGTTTCTGCTGATTACGCAGGGCAGTTGTCGCGGCTGCTCGGCGAATTCAGGGGCAGGGAAATGCTGACGCTCTTTGCGCTCGGCGCTTGCGGCAACATCAACCACCGCGATGTGTTCTGGCGAGACAGGCAGAAAGGGATCAATGAGGCATTTCGCATCGGCTCTGTGTTGGCGGGCGCGATTAACCGGAGCTGGGATGATCTGAAGCCATTTGACCCGGGCGCGATTCAGGTGCGGAGCGAACTGGTCAATCTGCCGCTGGCGCCGATCACAGATGGAGATGTGATGCAGGCCGACGAAGTCTTCAAACGCGTGAATACTCCGCAGACGAAATTCATGGAGCAGGTTAAGACGTTTCAGGTGCTGGATGTTAAGGCTCGGCAGGGGCGCCCGCTCGAAGTCGAGGTGCAGGTGATCACGATAGGCAGGGATGTGGCCTTCGTCTCTTTGCCGGGCGAAGTCTTCGTCGAGTTGGGCATCTCGATCAAGAAAGCCTCTCCGTTTCCGTACACAATGATCGTTGAGCTGGCGAACGGCTCCATCGGTTATATCCCGAACAAGTCTGCCTACCCTGAAGGTAACTACGAAGTCGTCAGCGCGCGCTGCGCGGCCGGGTCGGGCGAAATGCTGGTGACGACGGCGGCGAAGATGCTCGGCGCAATGTTCGAAAGCGCGCGATAATCCAAACCATTTCGACCGCTGCATATAATTGAATCACACGATTCGAGCGACCGGTGGTCCCCCGACGAATCTAGTCATGCCTGAGCGCCAACATGGGATCTACTTTGGCCGCCTGACGGGCCGGAATGTAGCTGGCCAGGAGGGCCACTGCTATGAGAAGCGCGGTGACCGCGATTAGCGTCAGCGGGTCGCCGGGCTTGACGCCATAGAGCAAGCCGGATAAGAAGCGCGTCAGGCCCAGGGCACCGGCAATGCCGATCGCCACGCCGAGCAATGCCAGCTTGATTCCCTGGCTGATGACCAGCTTGAGGATTTCATTTTTTTCCGCCCCCAGCGCCATGCGAATGCCGATCTCCCGCCTTCGCTGTGAAACCGAATAGGCGATCACGCCATAGAGGCCGACAATGCCGAGGAGCAGCCCCATAGTCCCGGCGACAATCAGCATCACGAGCGTGAACGAAGTACGCGCCATCGACCTGGTGTAGTAATAGTTCAACGTGTTGACCTCCGCCAACGGAAGATAGGAGGCGACTGACCACACCGCTTGCCGCATCTCGTTGATCAAGCCTTCCGAGCCGGCGCGTGGGCTGCGGACGGTGAAAGTCGCGTTGCGGAGCGCATAGTCCTCGAAGCCCGGGTTGCCCCCGAAGTTGGCTGCTATGATCGGCCAATAGACGGAAGCCGGCGCTTCCTTATCCACTCCATCCTGGCGAACATCTCCCACGACACCGACGACCTCTCGCCAGTCGTCAGTCTGGCTCGCCCGGACTTGCTTGCCGAGGGCGCTTGCAGGGGCACCCCAATACTCGCGCGCGAATTTTTCTGAAACAATGGCTATCAGACCCATGTTGTAGATGTCGCTCCAGGTGTAATCGCGGCCGGCGAGGAGCGGCGTGCCTAACGTTTTGAAAAAGCCTGGCGCAACGAAATGGAATCGGCATGTCGGATTCTCATCTGGAGCGTGGGCGCTGTTTCTTGCGTAGATTATGTCCGTCCAACCAGCGCCACCACCAATGGGGATAGCTCCGGAAAGGCCTACCGAGGAGACGCCCGGAATGGCCTCGATCTTGTGCAACATCTCCTCCTCAATGCGAAGCACGTGTTTTGGTTCTTTCACCTGTGCGTCGCGAATCGCAATGCGGAATGTCTGCAATTCCGCAGGAGGCGCAGTGAATCCGAGATGGACTCTGGTCAGGGCGCGAAAAGTGCGAATCATCAGTCCCGAGCTCACGAGCAGGATAAGCGCCAGCGCCACCTGTATGATCACCAGTACGCCGCGCAACCGATGCCGCTCGCGGCTTTCACTCATTGAACGTTCGCCCGCACGCAGTCCGGTTCCGAGACTTGCACCCGCGTATTTGAAGACAGGGGCGGAGCCGAAGAGCAGACTCGCAGCCAGCGATACCGCGAGCGTGAACAGCACGACGTTTCCATCAACACCGATTTCATTGAGGCGAGGCAGGCCTTGTGGTGCCAGGGCGACTATGACTCGCAAGGCTCCGTAAGCCAGTCCCAGGCCGAACAATCCGCCGAATACCGCCAAAATCAGACTTTCAATGAATAACTGCGCAGCGATGCGGCCCCGGCTCGCTCCCAGCGCAGCGCGGATGGCCAGCTCATGCCTGCGCCCCTCAGCCCGGACCAGAAGAAAGTTGGCCAGATTGGCGCAGGCGATGACCAGTACCAGGCTGATGCCGCCCAGCAGAATCCACAAGACCTTGCCCACGTCCCCCACCACCTCCTGCTTCAGCGAACGGAGGCTCGGCCTTAGCTTCCAGTCTTCAAACATTTTGAGACTGTAACCCGGCGCCGGTGGGAAACTTCTGTCTACAATGGGTAGCATGCGCGCCACGTCAGCGTTGGCCTGCTGAAGCGTGACGCCCGGCTTGAGCCGGGCAATCCCCACATATATCATCGCTCCCAAGTAGGTCTTCTCGCGATTTATCTTCGTGGGCAGAAGCATCGCCAGGTTGGTTTGGTCCAGGAAGCGAAAGCCCTCCGGCAACACGCCGATGATCATGTGCAGCTTGCCATCCACTTCGATCGCTCTTCCGATCACTGAAGGGTCGCCGCCGAACTTGCGGCTCCAATAGCCGTAGGTCAGGATCACCGTATCCGCGCTGTCTGGGGAATCGTCCGCCCGCGTGAAAGCGCGTCCGATCAGCGGTGTAACTCCCAGAATAGGAAGCAGGCCATCTGTCACACGGAGAGCCGGCACGCGCTCGGGCTCCCCAAGACCGGTGACGTTCACCGAGTAGCCATTAGAGAGACCGATGTTCTGAAAGGCGCGGCTCTGCTCGCGAAAAATAATGTAGTGTGCTGCAGTTATATCCGTGTCCTGGATGCCAAGCCCGTCAGCTGTGAATCTGACGGAGACCAGTTCTTCTGGATGAGGATAAGGCAGCGGCTTGAGCAAAACACCGTTGACTACGCTGAAAATAGCCGTGTTCGCGCCGATGCCGAGCGCCAGCGTGAAGACGGCAATCAAGGTGAAGCCGGGTTTCTTCAGCAACATTCGCGCGCCATAGCGCAGGTCCTGAACCAGCGTTTCAATCGAATTTAGACTCCACATCTCGCGACTCGCCTCCTTCAGCCAGGTTTGATTGCCGAATTGCCGCCGGGCGGCGTAACAAGCATTCTCCGTCGACATTCCGGTTTTTAGGTTCTGCTCGATCTGCAATTCGAGATGGAGGCGCATCTCCTCTTCCATCTCGCGCTCCAATCTTCCCCTGCGGAACAGAGACAACAGCAGACGCCAGAGTTGTAAAAGATGTTGGAATAGCTTGTTCATCGCACGCGACCTACTCGACTCGTAACGATACTAGCGGATCCATATTCGCCGCCCGCCGCGCCGGAATCCAGCAGGCCAGCAGCGCCACAATGATCAGCACCGCCGCGATTAAAATGAACGTCAGCGGATCGGTTGTGCTCACGTCGAACAGTAAGGCCTTCAGCAATCGGGTCAACGCCAGGGCTCCGCCCAATCCAAGCAAGGCGCCTATGACCGCCAGCTTCATCCCTTCTCCGATAACCAGACGCAGGACGTCGACTCTGTTTGCGCCCAGTGCCATCCGCACGCCGATCTCGTGCGTGCGTTGCGTGACCGTATAGCTCATCACGCCGTAGAGCCCGACGCCGGCCAGCGCCAGCCCGACCAGCGCGAACGCGCCGAGCAGCAGCAGATTGAACCTCTTCGGCGCAACCGATTTAGCCATCAGTTGCTCCATCGTCTCGATGTTGGAGATGGGCTGATCTTTGTCCACAGCCCATATCTGCCCGCGCACGGCGGCAACCATTTGCATGGGGTCTCCGCTGGTACGCACGGCCAATGACATGTATCCTGTTGGAACTTGCGCCATCGGCAGATAAATTTCCGCTTTGGCTTCCTCGTCCAATGCGGAGTGTTTGACATCACCCACCACGCCCACGATCGAGCGAGTCCCGCCGTAGATGATGATTCGTTTCCCGAGCGGGTTCTCATTGGCGAAATAAATGTGCGCCAGAGATTCATTGACGACCACCACGGGCGGCGCCTTGGCGCCATCGCTTTCTTCGAGCAGACGGCCATCGACCATAGGGACGCGAAACGTTTTGAAGAAGTCCGGGCTGATTATGCGTACCCCGGCGTTGAATGTTTCCTCCGTCGGCGACGGCCTACCTTCAATGCGAAAGGCTGTGCTTCTATGCGCCCCGCTTAGCGGCAGGGGACTGACCATGGCGGCTGCTTCGACACCGGGCAAAGCCCGCACGCGCTCCAGTTTTTGCTGAAAGAACGAGGCGCCCCGACCGTCACTGTACTTCGCGGGCGGCAGCAGTATATTCATCGTCAATACGCCCCGCGGATCGAGTCCCGGATCAACCTCGGTCAGACGCGCGAAACTCCTGATCAGCAACCCCGCGCCGATCAGCAACACAAAAGCCAGCGCCATTTCGCTCATGACCAGGAAGCCGCGCAAACGGCGCCGCAGTAATCCGGCGGCGTCGCGCCCACCCTCTTTGAGCGTCACGCTGAGGTTCGCCTTTGAAGCCTGTAGCGCCGGAAGCAGTCCGAAAACAATCCCGGTCAGCAGCGAGACGAGTAAGGTGAAGCCCGCAACACGAGTGTCGAGCCTGATGTCGTAAGCGCGCGGTAGATTATCGGGGGCGATTGCCAACAGCAGCTCAACGCCCCACCACGCCAGCAGTAGCCCCGCTGCGCCTCCAGAAATTGCCAGTAGCAGGCTCTCGGTAAGCAATTGCCGCACCACACGCCAGCGGTTGGCGCCGAGGACTGCCCGAATCGCCATCTCTTTTTGCCGTCCGGCGGCGCGCGCCAGCAACAGGTTGGCGATATTGGCGCACGCGATCAGTAGCACGAATCCCACGGCGCCCAGCAATACCAGCAGCGCCGTCCGCGCCTTGCCGACCGTCTGTTGATGCAGCGGCGCGAGCCGCGCCCCTTTGTCTGTGTTGGTCTGCGGGTATTGTTCGGTCAGACGGCGGGCGATGGCGTTCATCTCGGCGCTCGCCTGCTGAACGCTGACCTCGGGTTTGAGCCGCGCGATCACAATCAGACGGTTAACCCTGCGATCGTTCATCTCCGCCGGAGTGAAAGCGTTGGGTAGATAAAGATCGACCTTCGTGGCAACCCCGAAGTAGTAGACCGCGGGGACCTCGCCTATGCGCGGGAATTGAAAATCGGGCGCCGTCACGCCGACGACGGTGTAGGCTTCATTGTTCAGTGTAATCTTCTGCCCGATAAGTTTTGGATCGGCGCCGTAACGCCGCTGCCATAACCCGTGACTGATGACGACTACCCGATCATTGCCAGCTTGGTCTTCATCGGGCAGAAACGCTCGCCCCACTGTGAAGCGAGCGCCAAGGAGCGGGAAGAGGCTGGCCGAAGCGCGCAGGCCGACCACCGACTCCGGCTCGCGTCGCCCGTCAGGTTCATCTAATAGTGTCTGCATAGCCGCCATCTGCTCGAAGACCTGATTCTGGTTGCGCCAGTCAACAAAATCGGCCACCGTCGCCGGAAAATCTGGCAAGCCTGTCTGAGCCTGCAGGATCGGCCGGTCGGCCCACACCATCACCAGCCGCTCCGGTTCGTAGTAAGGCAGCGGACGAAGCAACACGCCGTTGACGACGCTGAAGATCGCCGTGTTCGCGCCGATGCCGAGCGCCAGAGTGAGCACGGCAATAACGCTGAAGCCGGGTTTCTTCAGCAACATTCGCGCGCCGTAGCGCAGGTCCTGAATCAGCGTTTCAATCGAATTTAGGCTCCACATATCGCGACTCGCCTCCTTCAGCCAGGTTTGATTGCCGAATTGACGCCGGGCTGCATAGCGCGCCTCTTCCGCCGCCATCCCTGACGCCAGGTTCTGCTCGATCTGCATCTCGAGATGGAAGCGCATCTCCTCTTCCATCTCGAGCTCATATCTTCCCCGGCGCAGTAGCGAAAGGAGCCGGCGCCAGGTTTGCCAAAGAATGTTTTTCACTCGTGATCACTCATTCGACTCGAAGCGCCACCAGCGGATCTACCTTCGTGGCGCGCCGCGCCGGGAAATAACACGCCGCCAAACCGGCCAGTGCCACCACGGCCACTGCCGCGCCAAGCGTCAACGGATCGTGCGGTGACACTTCCCAAAGCTGGTTGGCGATCACCCGCGTCACAGCGAAGCTCGCCAGCAAGCCCACGCCCATACCCAGCCCGATCAACTGCAAGCCCCGCCGCAGGACCATCCACACAATGTCCGCGCGGCCCGCGCCGAGCGCCATCCGAATGCCGATCTCGTGCGTCTGCCGCGCGACTGTGTAAGCGATCACGCTGAACACCCCGAGCGCCACCAGCGCCAGTCCGACACTCGCAAAGACGCTCATCAGAACCAGACTGAAACGCGGCTCGGCGTAGCTGTACCGCTTCAGGTAATCTTCCAGACTGCCGGTTGCCGTCAATGCAACATTGCGATCCACAGCCCAGATTTCACGCCGTACATCGTTGAGCAGCGAAAGCGGCGGAGCCGAAGTTCTCACCATAATTCCCCGTTCAAACGCGCCGGTGATCGTATACGGCACGAACAATTCCGGCATCGGCGGCTCCTGGATGCCCTGATTCTTGGCATCCGAGATCACGCCGATGACTTCGAAGACCGGGTCTTTGACCGGAGAATCGGGCATGCTCTCCAGCATATTGATTTTGACCAATTGCCCGATCGGGTAATCGTTGCCGAGGAATTTGTCCGCGAACGTCTGGTTCACGACGGCAACTTTGTGCGCGCCTTGTACTTCTGTTTCCGAAAGCGTGCGGCCCAGTATCGTCCGCAGCTGCAGCGTCGAGAAATAACCATCGCTACAGAGTTGGAAAATCGCCCGCCATTTCTCAGCGTGCGTCTTGCCGATGATCGTCTATTTCGCTGCCGATAGCCGCTGTATGGTGGGAGCGATGAAGTCTCGGTCGCCGCCACCACGCCGGGCAGGGCGCGCAGCCGTGGCAGCAGTTGCACGTAAAAACGCTGTTTTTCGGCGGCCGTGGCGTATTGGCCGCGCGGGAAAGGCAGGCGCGCAAACAGGATGTTGTCTGGATTGAAACCCAGGTCCATCTGTTGCAATTTGACGAAACTGCGCGTCAGCAACCCCGCGCCAGACAGCAATACCAGCGACAGCGCCACCTGGATCACCACCAGCGCGTTCCGCATACGCCCCCGCCTGAAGCCGCCACTTGCGCCTTTACCGCCGTCTTTCAGCGGCTCGACCATGTTCTTTCTGACCGTCTGCAGTGCCGGCGCCAGGCCGAAAAGTACCGCAGTGATCACCGCCATCCCCAGACTGAACAGCAGGCCGGCGAGGTTTAACCGTATCTGGGCTTCACCTGGAATGAAATTATCGTACCTCAACAGCGCCAGGCCCTTGATGCCGGCGTAAGAGAAGAGACATCCCACAACCGCTCCACCTAGCGCGAGCAGCAAACTTTCGGTCAGTAATTGGCCGACCAGGCGCATCCGGCCGGCGCCCAGCGCGGAGCGAATCGCCATCTCTTTTTCGCGCGCCGTCGCGCGTGCAAGCAGCAGGTTGGCCACATTACTGCACGCGATCAGAAGCAACAGGCCGACGGCGGCGGCGATCGTGTAGAGCGTCATGCGAAACTCGCCGAACAGGCTATCAAACCAACTGACGATCTGGACGCTGAAGTTCTTGGGATAGTCGTCGGGATAAACCTGCGCCAGCCGCCGTGCGATCAACTCTATATCGGCTTGCGCTTGCTGGGTGGTGACGCCATGCTTCAGCTTCGCCAAGAGATACCCAGTAATCGCGATTTGAGCGTGGGTCGCCGCGCTCCATCGCCCGCGCTATCCAGACGTCGGCGGCATAAAAAATGAACCGCGGCGGCATGATCCCGACCAGCGTCGTCGGCGTCCCGTTGAGCGTGAAAGTCTTACCCAGAATTGTCGGGTTCAGGTTGAATCGATCGACCCACAGTTTGTGGGCCATCACGAATACCGGCGGCGCGCCCGGCCTGGCGTCGTCCGGCGTGATGCCGCGACCGAGTTGCGCCGGCACGCCCAGGAAGCCGAACGCGTTGGGCGTGACATAGCCAGCCACTGAACTGCTCCATTCCGGCGCCACTGTCATAGAGCACGTCTCCGCCTGTGACCCCGATGACTTCTTCGAACACGTGGCTCTGCTCCTGGTAGTCGAGGAATTCCCGCGCCTGGAACCAACCTGCGTCCGCCCGGACGGCTGCTGCTTGTATCGTGAATCCGGATGGTGACCACGCGATGCGCATCCTTGTAAGGGAATGGATCAAGCAAAATGTTCTGGATCGCGCTGAAGATGGCCGTGGTCGAGCCGATGCCCAACGCCAATGTCAGTACGGCAAGCAACGTGAATCCGGGATTCTTCATCAACATTCGCGCGCCGTAACGCAAGTCCTGAATCAGTGCCTCGATAAATCTCAAACTCCACATCTCGCGGCTCACCTCCTTCAACCAGGTTTGATTGCCGAATTGTCGTCTCGCGGCCCGGCGCGCCTCTTCCGGCGACATCCCGGCCGTCCAGGTTCTGCTCGATCTGCATCTCGAGATGGAAGCGCATCTCCTCTTCCATCTCGCGCTCCAACCTTCTTCTGCCCAATAGGGAGATGAGCCAGAGCAAGAGTCGTCGCACAGTATTCATTCCGTATACTCACTCGCCGCTAGGCTGTTTGCAGTACCTTGGCGATGGCCTCAGTCAGCCGGTTATAGGAGGAGACTTCGCCCTCCAACTGTTTGCGCCCCGTCCTCGTCAGTTTGTAGTACTTGGCCCGCCGGTTGTTCTCCGACACTCCCCATTCCGCCTTGATCCACCCCTTCAGTTCCATGCGGTAGAGCGCCGGGTAGAGCGAGCCTTCGCCGATCTGGATCACTTCGTCGGTGAGCTGGCGGATGCGCAAGGCGATAGCGAACCCGTGCATCGGATCCTGGCTGAGCGTCTTGAGGATCAGCATGTCGAGCGTGCCCTGGAGTATGTCAACCTTGGTCATGTCACGATCTCCTCCCAATGAAACCCTGTCGGATAAAAGTTCGAGCGAAGTCTCGCAGAACTCACATCGAACGTCAAGGGAAGAGGCCGCTGGCCAGACGAGTAATTACTCCAAGAATGGCTATTTGATTGATAAATGTAAGTAATATCGTGAATATTATCGGCGCAAAGCCTTCTTTAGAGTATCTAGGTCAGGGCGGTTGTCGGTTGTCGGGTGTCGGTTGACGGTTGTCGGTAGACAGTAGACGTCGCGAGACGGGCAATCGATAGTCGGTTCGTAATATGATGAGAATTGATTCGCTTGACAAACTCTTTGCAGACTCTATTCCTGAACCGGCAACCGGCAACCGGCAACCGGCAACCGCCAACCGACTGCCATACCCCCCCGCCAATAAGCGCCGATGCCGATTAATTTGCATTTCTGATGTAAGAGCGTGTAGCATCTCTGCTTGTGGCTGTGATCGGATCGAAATTGCGAAACTACTCTACAGCTTTGGTCGCCTATGATTGTCCGCTAAAAATGAGTTACACGCGTCCGTCAATGACTGAACCGCCATCGAGACAGTATTGGCGTAAGGGCGTGCTGTGACATATCTCTTCCAAAAACTTTCTAAATCCACCATCAAAATGGGCAACGCGAATGTGAGATACAAGCTGCTCTCTATTCGGCTTCTGTGTTTGGAAAATAGCGGACAATGTTTAGGAGAAGATTGAAAATGAGTTTGACCAATCAACAATTGGCGCGTTACGGCTGGAACGATTTCTTCGCCGCGCATTTTCACGATTTCCTCGAGCGTGGATACACACCCGGGCGCGTCGCGCTTGAATACAATCAGTTCTATCGCATTTACACCGAGCAGGGCGAGATATTGGCCGAAATCGCCGGACGATTGAAGCACGAGGCCGAGAGCCGTGCCAGCCTTCCAGCCGTCGGTGACTGGGTGGTGCTGCGCGTAATTGAAAGCGGAAACAAAGCCGTGATTCATGCCGTGTTGCCGCGCCGCAGCAAATTTGTGCGCAAGACCAAAGGCTCCAGAACCGAGGCGCAGGTCGTCGGAGCTAACATCGACACCCTCTTTCTAGTCACATCGCTCAATCAAGATTTCAATACGAGACGAATTGAGCGGTACATGACCGTCACACGGGAAAGCGGCGCGAGCCCCGTCATCGTGCTGACCAAGACCGACCTTTGTGACAATGTGGAGGCGAGAATCGCGGAGATGGGGGGTGTCGCAGCGGGGGCGCCTATTCACTCCGTTTGTGCGATCAAGGGTGAAGGGCTTGAATCTCTCGAGCAATATTTCAGTCCGGGCAAGACGATCGCGCTGGTTGGAACATCTGGCGTAGGCAAGTCAACCTTGATCAACCACCTGCTCGGTTTCGACCGGCAGAAGACCAAAGATGTCCGCGAACACGATGATCGGGGACAGCACACGACGCACCATCGCGAACTGATCCCGCTGCCGAACGGTTCGATGGTTCTGGATACTCCGGGCATGCGCGAGTTACAGTTGTGGGATGTCGAGGAGGGCGTGGAGATGACCTTCGAAGATATCGAGGGGCTAGCCGCGCATTGTTATTTCAGTGATTGCAAGCATAAGACCGAGCCGCGCTGCGCCGTGCGCGCGGCTCTGGAATCAGGCGCGCTCAACGCCGGGCGTTTCGAGAACTATCTGAAGATGCAGCGCGAGCTTGATGATTTGGCACGCCGCCAGGATCAGCTTGCGCAGCGAATCGAAAAAGACCGCTGGAAGAAACTATCGAAGATGGCCGAAGAGAGGTCGAAATCAAAGCGTAAGGGAAAGTAATGCGATGATTTTACTGCGATGTTCTGGTTGAGATCAGTCGCGAGGGATGTCAATACGCCAGAGATGCGCCTCAACATCGGGTTGGAACGGAATGTTTGAGGGATATCCACTCGGTTAAGGTCGATTTTGTATTGCGTTCTCCTTCGTTTTACAATGTGAAACGCATGAAAGATCGATTCATTGAAACACCAGCGTCCGGCGTGCGCGTTCTGCACAAGACGCTGAACATCCTGGAGACGCTGCGCACGTACAGTGCCGGACTATCGCTCTCCCAATTAACGGCGCGAGTCGAGCTTCCGAAACCTACCGTCTATCGGATCGTGGCGACGTTGGAATCCCGCGGGTATCTGGATCGAACCTCGGAAGGGAATTACCGTCTGGGGAGAAAGTTTTTCGAGCGACACCCCGAGGGGAACGATCAACAGGCGCTGATTCAAGCCGCTCGGCCGGCCATGAAAGAGCTCCTTGATTCCTGCAAGGAGACCTTAAACCTTGGCATACTCGACGGGGGCGAAGTGGTGATCATTGAAACCCTGGAGAGCCCCCTGACAGTGCGGATGTCATCAAAGATCGGCAATCGACGCTTTCCGCACTCGACTGCGCTGGGCAAGGTTTTACTCGCAGCCTTGCCGGAGAAGGATGCCCATCGCATCGTGCGGGCCAGGGGACTGCCGCGGTTCACGGACCATACCATCACCACCTGGCGCTCGCTGGCGGTCGAGCTTGAGAAGGTGCGTCAGCAGGGATATGCCTTTGATAACTGTGAAAATGAGCCGGATGGGCGATGCGTCGCCGCTCCGATTTTCGGTTCTGGCGGGAGCGTCGTCGCTGCCCTCAGTATGTCCGGGCCATTGCCTCGGATGACGATGCCCCGCGCGCGCGCTTTCCTTAAAACACTATGCGAGACGTGTAAGGCGATATCGGATGCGATCGGCGGCAACGGCTGAGAGCGTTTATTGAAAGCTTATTGAAGCCCTGAAGGGCGTGATACGGTTCGTATATGGCTTCGGTACTCACGCCGGATTTCACCCACCAATGACATTTTTCTTGACTTCGATCTTTGTCGTCTCTATTCTCTGTTTCGAAATCCGAATATAAGCATTTCACAATACGAAACAATTTACGATCAGGAGAGCGCCATGAAATCTGCCGAAGAGCTCAGATTCGGAATGGCCTGGTTCTGGCTGATTTTAGTGCTGGCCAATCCCGCCCTGGGACAAGAGACACGCAGCACGATCTACGGGCGCGTGTCGGACCCACAGAGCACATTGATCGCCAGGGCGAGTGTGATAGTAAGCAACATCGAAACCGGCGTCTCGATTACGATAACGACCAATGAAACCGGCTACTTTGAAGCGCCGCTGCTTTTGCCGGGCAAATACCGGGTGAGCGTGGAGATGCCCGGGTATAAAAAGTCGGTCAAAGACGGAATATTGCTACCGGTCAGCACAAGATCAGAGATCAATTTTCGGCTTGAATTGGGGGAACTGGCCGAGAGCGTCACGGTGACAGCTGAAAATCCTCTCCTTGACACGAGCAATATCTCATCGGGTCGAATCCTGGATAACCGCAATTTGATGGACCTGCCCTACTTCAATAACAGCCCCGCGCTGTTGGTGAAGATTACGCCTGGAGTCCAAAGCAGCGGCGAGCGTCGTTACAACGGGGTCAACGCCTTGGGCGGTGTTTCAGATCACCGGGTCGCCGGTGGAGTCGGAGGAAGTGAATATTCAATTGACGGCGCTCCGAACGCAGGGTCCGGGTATCAAGCAGCCTATCTGCCTTATTCCGACACGATTCAGGAAGTTAAGATAGAGACATCGAATTTCGATGCCGCGGTAGGCCACAGCACAGGCGCCAGCGTCTCCCTGATGACCAAGTCTGGGACGAACGCCTATCATGGAACCTTGACCTGGCAGCACTGGCAGCAGCGATGGAATGCGGCCAGGTTCTTCACCAACACGCTCCGCAACCGGCAGATCGCCGCCGCCGAGGCCGCAGGCGACCAAAGCCTGGCTGAATCTTTGCGCGCGCAGCCGGGCCAACCTTCCGGGCATTCCAACAACTACGCGGGGTCGATCGGCGGTCCACTGGTGATCCCCAAACTTTATAATGGCAGGAACCGCTTGTTTTTCTTCGTCAGTCTCGACGGGTTCAAGGATAAGAAGCCGGCTGAGTTCGGGGTTAACCGCACGCTGCCGACGCCGGCCAATCTGCAGGGTGACTTCTCGGACCTGCTCAAGATAGATCCGGTGCGTTATCAGCTATATGACCCGCTTACCGTTAAGCCCGACCCCAACCGCCCGGGTCATGTTATCAGGGACCCATTTCTAAACAACATCATCCCGCCCGACCGTATCGTCAACCCGGCGTACCATCATTACGTCAGATTCTTGCCCCGACCGAACAATAGCCCGGTGGATCCCAGGCTGGAGCCGACCAACAATTACCTGGCTGTGGCCATGCCGTTTGATTGGACATATAACGCCCTGGCCAATCGGCTGGACTATGTTCACTCTGAAAAACATCGCTTCTTCTTCAGGTGGAACTGGCTCAAGTATCGCGAAGACCGCCTGGATTGGACCTACGAATCGGCTCGCGGATTACACAAGGACGGAGTCAACCGGAACAATCGCAGCGGGACCGCGGACTGGGTTTACACCCACAGCAGCCAGACTGTTTTCGATTTCGTGATCGCCGCGAGCGATTTCAAAACAGGCCCATTGTTCGAGGTGCCCTTCACGTTCAAACCATCTGACGTGGGTCTACCGGCTTACATCGACGCAAAGGCCGGCGACCAGCACGTTCTGCCCTCAATGAGGTTTGTGAATGCGATGAATGAGACGGTCTACGAGACGATCGGCCTCAATGTTCCGACGTTCACCTACTTTCAGACCATCAGCGGCAAGGTCAACGTGTCTCATGTTCGGGGCAACCATTCGCTACGCGGCGGATTTGAAATGCGCCAGTTCTACCGGTTAGGCGGAGGGGGAGGGAACACCTCCGGTAATTTCGGTTACAGCAACATCTTTACTCGCAAGGATGATGATGGCTTCTCTCCTGCCGGCGAGCTCGGCCATAGGTGGGCCGCATTCATGCTGGGATTGCCGAACAGCCTGACCATTGATACAAACGACGACTATGCGACGAATAACCCTTACTATGCCTGGTACATTCAGGATCAGTGGCGTGTGACTCCGAAACTGACCGTGAATCCAGGATTGCGCATCGAGTATGAACTTGGAGCAACGGAACGCTATAACCGCATGATCGGCTATCTCGATCCTGCGGCAAGGTTGCCGATCACGGACGCGGCCCTGGCGACTTATGCTCAAAATCCGATTCCCGAGTTGCCGGCCTCGGGGTTCCTCGTAACGGGAGGCGCTCTCTATCCCGGAGCAACCGGCTTGGACCGAAGATCGTTCAAGAACGAACTTATGTGGTTGCCCCGGTTCGGAATGGCCTACCAGATCGGTTCCAAAACGGTCCTCCGTGCCGGGTATGGAATCTATTTCGACACCATCAACGTGCTCAACCAGGAGCCTGATCAATCCGGCTTCAGTCAAACGACTTCCAGCATATTAACCAACGATTTTGGGCAGAGCTGGTTGCTCGGCGATCCGCTCAATGGCATCTCGCCGCTGACCGACCCGTTTCCTGTGCGGGGTGATGGAACGCGTTTCAATGTTCCTACGCGTGACGCGCTCGGGTTGATGGCCCGGGCCGGACGCGGATGGACATTCATCGATTTCAACTCGAAACGGGCACGCCAGCAGCGTTGGAGGATCGGTGTGCAGCGGCAATTAGGGGCCAACATAGTGATTGAGGTAGCTTATGCCGGATCTTACTCAGATCGAGTTCCCATCTCCAGGAGACTCGATTTTTTGCCGGAGCAATTTTGGGCAGACGGGTTGGTTCGCAACGGCGCCATCGCTACAAATCTCAACCGCAATGTGTCCAATCCTTTCAATATAAGCAATTTCTCCGGGCTGCAATCCTCCGATCCGGGGCTTTACCAGGAAATGTCCCGCCTCGGATTCTTCTCCAGCCCCACTATCCGCAAGCATCAATTATTACGGGCCTTTCCGCATTTCAATGGCTTGACCCAGGCGCGTACCCCCCTCGGAAAAGTGCGAACCGATGCTTTGGAAGTCACCTTCGACCGGAGGTTTTCCAATGGGTTCACCTTAAGCGCCAACTATACCAGGCTCCGCAACGACACGGCGGACTTCTTTCTCAACGAGTATGACGAACTACCGACCTGGCGGCAGTCAAATTTGGGAAGACCGCACCGTATCGCCGGGTCGGGCATTTTCGAGTTGCCGTTGGGAAAGGGAAGGCGATGGGGTAAGAGTGGCGTCTGGAATTCCGTGTTCGGTGGATTCCAGATTGCCGCAACCTTTGAATGGCAGCCCGGCCCCTTGCTCGATTGGCCCAACCTGTTCTTTTACGGAGACCCCCAAGAGATCAAGACGAATGGGCGGAATCTAGAGCAGTGGTTTACGACTGACAATTTCGAACGTAACGCTTCCAGTGCGCCTGCCGCGTTTCACCGCCGGGTCTTTCCTACGAGGATTGATGGAGTGCGAGCGGATGGACTCAACCGCTGGGATACCAATATTCAACGGAAATTCAGAATCAACGAGAAGTGGACGCTCGAACTAAGGTTGGACGCTTTGAATCTGTTTAACCGCTCACAGTTCAGCGCTCCCGTCACCGACCCCATCATGACGAATTTCGGGCAAGTCGTTGGTGAAGAGGCCACGACCAAGCGATTTCTACAGATTCAGGCCCGGATCAGATTTTAGGAGCCGGAGCGATCGATAATCCGGCTCAGGCCGCTTAACCATAGTCAATCAACTTAAAATTTAAAGGATGCACCTATGAAAAGGCTGTTTTCGCATCTGCTACTGACAGCAGTGCTATTTCTGGCTGGTTTTGGCGCCTTCGCACAACTCGACACCGGCACAATCAGCGGCGCCGTAACCGATGCCACCGGCGCCGTGGTTGCCAATGTGAAGGTCGTACTGAAAAATGAATTGACGGGCGCGCTTCGCGAGGTCATGGCCAATTCGCAAGGCTACTACACATTCTCCCTCATACCCAGCGGTCGTTACTCGCTGCAAGTAGAGCGGCAAGGATTCAAAAGTTATCGCCGCACGGGTCTCATCCTGCAGGTCAATCAGAACCTCAACGTAGCTCTTACCCTCGAACTTGGGGAGCTTAGTGAAAGCGTGACCGTGAGCGGCGCGCCGCCACTGGTTGACACCTCCTCTGGAGTATTACGGGAGACAGTGGACCATACGCGGATAACGGAACTTCCGCTCAACGGGCGCAATGTGCTGCAACTTCAAAGTCTTCTGCCGGGCGCTGTCGCCACCGGATCGCTCGATCAGGGCGCCAACACGCCAGGGTTCGCCATCAACGGCGGCATCAGCTCAACGAACAATTACTCGCTCGACGGGGGGCAATATGTGGATGCATATTTCAATGCGCCGCTCCCGTTTCCGAATCCCGACGCGATCCAGGAGTTCACCATCCAGACGAATTCTTACAGCGCCGAGTTCGGGCGCAATCGCGGGGCTTCCATCAATGCAGTGACAAAATCCGGGACGAACCAATTCCACGGCGGCGCATTCGAGTTCCTGCGCAACGATATATTGGACGCGCGCCCCTTTTTCGCTCGCACGGCGCCGGACTTCAAACGCAATCAGTTCGGAGCGCATATTGGCGGGCCGATCAAACAGAACGAGACTTTCTTCTTCTTCGCCTGGCAGGGAACGCACGAGCGAGGCACCCCGAACACCAGCACGTTTGTTGTCCCAACCTCCAAGATGCGGATGGGCGATTTCTCCGAATTGACCCGCCAAATAATCGACCCGACTGGCAACCCATTTCCCGGGAATGTGATCCCGGAATCACAGCTCAACCCGACTGCCGTGCAGTTCCTGGCGAGATTCGTTCCGTTACCCAACACCGGCCAATTCAACTATGTCGCCCCGCGCAACCGGCCGCTGGATGGCAATCAGTATGTCGCCCGCATCGACCACGAACTGGGGAAGAATGACCGCCTCTATGGCCGTTATATGTTCACTGATGATGAGTCATTCAATCCCGGCGGTGACATCGAGGGGTGGGGCAGCGCGCAGAAGTTCCGCCGCCAAAGCATAGTGCTTAACCATACTCACACATTCAGCCCGGCGCTGCTCAACACGGCCTCCTTCACCTTCAACCGCGTGAAGGCACTGGTGAATCCGGAACCACGTTTTCCCTGGTCGGACCTCGGTTCAAAGACGCCGCCCGCAGCGCCCGACATCGTCGGCTGGCACACCGTAAACGTCAGCAATTACTTTTCTGCCAATACCAGCACTTTCTGGGATCTGGCGCGCAATTCCTTCAATTATGAGGACACGATGAGCTGGCAGCGCGGGCCACATGCCATGAAGTTCGGCGCGCAAATCTCCCGCTCCCAAGTCAATCAGCTCAACGAGTTCCTATCGCAGGGCAGCTTCACCTTCAATGGCTTCGCCACCGGCGACTCGCTGGCCGACTTCATGCTTGGGCGGGTTGCCAATATGAGGCAGGTCTCCCCGCTGAGCAACACGCTGCGGCAGACGCTTTGGCATTTCTTCGTTTCGGATGACATCAAGATGAACCGGCGCTTGACGCTCAACCTGGGGTTGCGTTGGGAGCCGAATCTGCACTTCACCGAACGCGACGGCAAGCAAAGCAGCTTCCGCCTCGGGGAGAGTTCGACGGTTTATCCAAATGCGCCGCCGGGGTTGCTCTTCAAGGGGGACCCGCAACTGCCGCCGAACGTGCTCAAGAACAACTGGGCTAACCTGGCGCCGCGCATCAGCTTTGCCTTTGATGTGTTCGGGGACGGCAAGATGGCGGTGCGCGGCGGCTATGGCATCTTTTACGACGTGATCCGCTCGATCAATCTCAACCGCTTCCCGCTTATCCAGCCCTTCGTGCTCGACAAGACGGTCTTCAACGTCGACTTCAGCGACCCTTACAGCGGCACAAACGACTTCCCATTTACGCCACCCACCACACCCGAGCAGAAGCGGGCGTTCCAGTTCATCGAAGAGGCCGCCACGACGGTCTTCACCGAGGATTTCGCGACGCCGTACTCGCAGCAATGGAACCTCAACATCCAGCGCCAGCTTCCGCTGGATGTCGTAGTCACGGCAGCTTACGTCGGCTCGAAGAGCACACGTCTGTTCGGTTCGCATAACATCAACCCGGCGGTCTTCAAGGCCGGTGCGACGGTGAGCGACACTCAGGATCGCCGTCAGCTTCCGCAGTTCGGAGTGATCGAGGAGACGTCGACGGTCGGTTATTCGCAGTACCACTCCTTTCAACTGACCGTCAACAAACGATTGTCTAAGGGCCTGACGGTTCTGGGGGCCTATACTATATCCAAGAACACGGGGCTGGTGGCGCCGCAGTCGGAAGGATCCCAGGGAAACCGCGATCCCTTGAACTGGAATCTGGATCGCGGTGTAGTGGGCGAAGATCGTCCGCAAACGCTTGCGATCTCGTACGTCTGGCATCTGCCCACCGGTGGTTTGCAGGGAGTGGCGAACAAGATATTAGGCGGCTGGGAATTGTCGGGAATAATGACGGCCTCGAGCGGCGCGCCACTGACTGTTCGAGCCGGCGTTGACCGCTCGTTGACCGGGCAGAACCTCGACACGGCTGATTTGATTAGCGACCCAATCGTCTCCGGTGATCGCTCGCGTGGCGAACAGCTCGTCCAATGGTTCAATACGTCGGCGTTCGCGCTTCCCGCGCAGGGTACGGTGGGCACTACCGGAATCAACACTCTGCGCGGCCCGGGGTTCTTCCTGATGGACGCTGGACTTCACCGCAATTTTAAGATTACGGAACGGATCAACCTGCAATTCCGCGCGCAGTTCTATAATGTCTTGAACCATACGGTCCTCGGAAATCCCAATACGAATCTCACGAGTGCGAACTTCGGTCGGATTCTGGGAACAGGGACACCACGCGTTGGTGAATTGGGGGTGAAATTGTCATTCTGATTGAGCGTCATGGAACATGGGAAGATTGGACCGGTTGAAGTGAGGGGGGCTTGTTGGGCACTGGAGGATAGATGAGCGAATTGACCGATCGGATGCAGGAGCAACAAGACGCTCGCTTTATGGAACTCGCACTGAGACAAGCGGCCGCTGCGGTAAGCAGAGGCCAGACGCCTTTCGGCGCAGTCCTGGTGGATCGAGACGGACAGCTGATCGGCGAAGGCCACAATACGGTGCGCTCCGACCTGGACCCGACGGCGCACGCCGAGATCGTTGCAATTCGACAGGGATGGCGGCGTCTGGGGAAGTGGCAGTTGCTAGCAGGCGGCACGCTCTACTGCAGCTGTGAACCTTGCCTCTTGTGCTCCTTCGTTATCACACAAATCTCCCTCGGCCGTGTGGTGTTCGCCGCGCGCGGACGTGACGTTCCTACTTATAAGCCGCTGCTCGGCGCTGATCTGGCGGAGGCGGCGGCCTGGGTAAATGCGCAGAGCGATTGGGCGCCGTTGGAGGTGGTTGGCGGTTTCATGCGCGAACGCGCGATGGAAATGATTTCGTCATTTCCATGGTCGGAGGCTCAGGCGAGGAATGTCCTGGACACGTTGTGATACTCAGTAATATGGATATGGCCCGCCTTTTCTTCTGGAATAATTGCAAGGCAGCTTCATATGCTTGCGCGTTCCCGCCAGATCGCTCGCGGATATTTATTGGATATTCCATCGTAGGGGCAGACCTTATCCCTTACCCATAGAAGCCCATGGAACAGTCTGAGAATCGGATTTGTTCGTTTACTCAGCCTTAAGAAGCCGAACGCGATCGCCTTCTGTGCATGCGGGAAGAGCGGACGTGGACGCGCGGCCACAGCCGTTTGGCGCCGGGAACGAGGCGCAGTTTCCAGGCGGCGAGTGCGCGGCCGCGCAGTGTCGGGGCGAAGACATAGTCGAAACCGTGGGTGCGTGTTTGGTTGGTCCACTCGCGCTTCCACGGCATGTCGTCGCCGAGAAAGTCGAACTCGCGTATGCCACGGGCGATGAGGTCACGGGCGACGGCATCGACCAGGAGATGACCTAGGCCGTAGCTGGCGAGCTTGGGGTCGCAGCCGGGCTTGAAGAGGTAGTAGGTGTCGTCGTCGACGAGGGCGAAGTGGAAGGCGACGCGACGGGCGCCAGCTTTGAGGAAGTAGCACGCGAGGCGGCCGAGGGCGGCGAAGGCATGGGCGAGAGTGCGGTACCGGGCGCGCAGCCGCGGGTCGCAGGCGATTGCGGTGCCGAGCTCGCCCTTCCAGCCAGCGGCCTCGAGGGCGAAGCCTTCGTCGAGGGCAGCGTCGAGGATGGCCCTGTCGACGGCCGCGCCCGGACCATCGCCGTCGATACGCTCGAGGGTGAGCGGGCCGACGTCAGCCTCGAGCTTGCGCGCGCGCCGGCGCAAATTGCCGCGAAACTTGTTGCTAAGCTGGCTGTCGAGCTCAGCAGCGTTCGATGGCAGCAGCAGGTATGGAGAAGTCATCGAAGGCCAGGTGCCCACCGGCAGGCGGGCTGCGCGCGCGGCGGCGACCAATCGCGCGGCGGCAGCGCACGCCGGCACCGACTGCAGCTCGACGGCATCCCAGTCGCCGCGCTGCCCGAGGTGGGTGATCAGCGCGCTCGCGGCGGCGGCGCCGGCGGGGCCGGGATCGAGCCACAGGTCGAAGCGCTGCGAGTGATCGTCGCTGAGCGAGCGCAAGAGGCGCGCGGGTACGCCCGCGAGGCGGCGGCGCTCGGCTACCAGCGGCAATGCGGCTACGATGGTGTCGCCTTGGTAAGCGACCAGCAGGCGAAAGTCGCCGAGGCGGTCGCGGTCGCGCGGATCGGCGAGCGCGGTGGCGGTGAGCGCTGCCCAGTCAGGCGTGAGGAATGGACCCTTGGTCTGGCCGGCGGCGGCCATACCGGCGGCGAGAGCCTCCAGCGATGGGCGCATTGCCGACAGCGCGCCGCGCTCGCGCATCTCCACGACAGTGATGGGCAGGGGGCGGTTCTTTTTCTCCCATTGTTGATTGATTTGAATCATAGGTTCTTATTTGTCTATTTTTGCTAGTGAAACGCACAGTTCTGAGCACAGTGATCTTTGATAGCATGTTCCAGAAATTAGGTTGTATACCTTTAACAAAATATTTCTTCTACTTGCCTGCAATCGACAGTTACCCAAGAGAGCAGATTCGAGAAGCGTAACTCGAGCCGCTACTCTTCCCGGAGGTACCCCATTTTTATAAGGTGTTCGAAGCCAGACAATAGTTACCGCTTTTCTGGTCCATGAACTTCACGTCATCGAGGTGCCCGCCCGGGATGGACGATCGGCCTCTACAAATCGCCGAATTCTTCGGCGTCTCTCTGGCGGCCGGTATCTTTATCGTGAGCTGACGGCGACTGGATACTGCGGGCAAACTCCAAAATCTACCCTATCAACGATTAGCGGTTAACGGTTGCATCACTTGAGCAAATGCCGAGCGCCTCGAAGGAAACTGCTTTGAGAACGAACAAGTTGAATGGTCGGCTGGCAGATGCAAGCAAAACCGCAACCTGTTGCGGTCGTGCGCTCATTTGAAATTGAAATTAGTCGCCGCTGTCCACCATGTCCTTAGCGGACGCAGTACAGGGGCTTTTATTCTCGCGCGAAATTCCCCGCCTCCTATCCATCACGTTCGTAGTCGGTGCACGACCTGGACCCGCGGAATAACCAATCAAAAATAAAAAAACTCTTGACGTAATCATTTAGTCACGTTACTATTTGGTCACGTAAGAAAGGAGAACGAACATATGAAATTCGAAGATCTAACGCTTGATATTGAGCAGCGGGTCGAAGTGAAGGCCGCGATCGGCGACGTCTTCAGGGGAGTACTGCATCGGTTTGGCGAAGGTTTTGCCAATCCGAATGGGGAGTCGATGCAGCTGATCCTGGAGCCGTGGCCAGGCGGCCGGTGGTTTCGCGACCGCGGTAACCAGATTGGCCACCTTTGGGGGCACGTGCAGGTGATGAAACCCCCGGTGTTGCTCGAACTGAGCGGGCCGATGTTTATGTCCTACCCGGCCCTAAACCATCTTGAGTTGCGGTTGGAAGAGATGGCGGGGGGAACCAGAGTGATTCTTCGGCACCGCGCGATTGGAATGCTGGACCCCGAGCATAGGAAAGGTGTCGCTACTGGTTGGAAGTACAATCTCGAAAGTTTGAAGAAAGATCTATCATAGATCGTCTTGAGCAAGAACCTGTATGTCTGATGAGCTGGACGCCGTCTGGAAAGCATTGTCGGATCCGACTCGGCGATCGATTTTGGATTTGCTGCGTAAAGGTCCGCACACCACAACCGAGATTGTCGCGGCATTTCCCCATTTATCCCGCTTCGGGGTCATGAAGCACATCGACGTGCTGCGTGAGGCCAATCTGGTCCAGACCCGCGAAGAAGGAAGACGGCGGGTGAACACTTTGAACGTTGCGCCGATCCGGCAGATCTACGAACGATGGGTGAGCCCGTACGAAGAACTCTGGGCGGACAATTTGCTTCGCCTCAAGGAAGATGTTGAGAAGGGGCGTGTCCCGAAGCGTGGGCCGAAGACATGACTCAACCAACAAATATGCCCGCGGATTGGTCCGCGGCGCAACCTGAAAGGAGAAGATGGATGGCACATCAAATTGTATCACGTGAAAAATGGATCGCAGCCCGGTTCGAGCTGCTCAAGGCGGAGAAGGAGTTGACGAGTCGCAGCGACGAGCTGGCGCGACGCCGGCAGGAGCTGCCGTGGGTTCGGATCGACAAGGAGTATCGATTCGATACCGATGAGGGGAGCGCCTCGCTGGCAGACCTCTTCCGAGGGCGGACGCAGCTTATCATCTACCATTTCATGTTCGGGCCCGACTACACGGGCGGCTGTCCGTCGTGTTCCGCGATTGCCGACGGCTACGACGGGTTCGTCATTCACCTGGAGAACCACGACGTCACGCTTATGACAGTATCGCGGGCGCCTCTTGCGAAACTCCAGGCGTACAAGCGGCGGATGGGGTGGACGTTCCCCTGGGCATCCTCGTTCGGCAGCGATTTCAACTTCGACTTCAGCGTCGGGTTCACCCAGGAGCAACAGCGCGAGGGTATCGAATACAACTACCGGCGTGAGGCAGCGTTGCGGCGCGAGGGTTCGCAGAGCGGCGCTGATGATGAAGACGTCTTAGCTGCCATGTCGGGAACGGACACCGCCAGATACACGCGGGAGAGGCCTGGAATGAGCACGTTCGTGCTCGAGGGCGGCAAGGTCTATCACACCTATTCCACCTATGCGCGCGGAGTGGACAGCCTTTGGGGCATGTACCAGTGGCTCGACCGCGCACCCAAAGGGCGCAACGAAACAGGGGTCTGGTGGCGGCGCCACGACGAATATGACGAACGGTGAGCGAGGCTCGTATCTGCGATCCGAATGGTGGAAGCCAACAGTGCGCAACCACCATTCGGGCTGCGATTGCTTGGTGACAGCTAAATATGGAGACAGCGTGATGAAAGATCATGGTTGTTGTGCATTGGCTGTGAGCGGATCAGGTCGCCAGACGATAGTCTCCTGAAATTTCTGCCGTTGCTCTTCAAAACCGACAGAAGAAAAAAGGGTTTGTCACTGTTTTAATTGAATCCGCCGAGCAGCCCGAAGACTTCCTTGGCAAGTAAATCGGTCCACTGAGGTAGAAGCCATGTCGTTGAAGCCTTGAGAATGAAACCTTCCGAGGAGATTTTCGATGTCGCCATCTAAAACTGTGCTATCATAATGATATCGGTGAGGTGTTAAATTTATCAGATATTGATAATTCGCGAACGGCAATCAAGATTCATTGGAAGGAGGAAATAGGTGATGCCCGATGTGTTAGTGAGAGACCTCTCTACCGAAACGCTGGAAGCGCTCAAAGGAAGGGCCAAGCAAAACAAGAGGTCGTTGCAAGTCGAGTTGAAATTGATACTGGAGCAGGCAGCCCAAACAACGATGGTCGACGCCCGCGCGGTGGCGGCGAAGATCCGGCGCTCGCTCAGCAAGACGGCCCATTCAGACAGCGCGGTACTGTTGCGTGAGGATCGCGGGCGATGAAGTACGTAGTGGACGCAAGCGTTGCCGTCAAATGGTATGTTCCGGAGGATCACTCAATCGAAGCTGAATGCCTGCTCGATGCGGCGCATGAGCTACACGCGCCCGATCTGATCGTCCCGGAGTTCGGCAATATCCTCTGGAAGAAGGTCGGGCGTAGTGAGTTGACAGCGGCTCAAGCGCGCAAGGTAGTCGAAGCTTTTATCGGCGTCCCAATGTTCAAACACCCGGCATCGCCTCTGTTGGAAGTTGCATTCGATGGGGCGGTACAATCCGCGCAGACTGTTTATGACTGGACCTATTTGACACTTGCAGTCTCACTCGACTGTCCGATGGTGACCGCCGACGAAAAGTTTTATCTAGCTTTGCGGGGCGGAGCGCTCGCCAGCTATCTTTGTTGGGTTGCCGACATTCCATAATTTAAAGCTACTTCACCCCACTCTTTAAAGAGATAGAAGAACCAGATGAATATGATTCGTTACACGTTAACGGCACTGTCACTGCTCGCCTGCGTGTTGCTTTTGCAGCCCGTGGAGGCAGTAGCGCAAAACAAGACATCGCGGCGGCCGAATATCATTGTGGTTTTGATCGACGACGCCGGTTATGCTGATTATTCCAGCTACGGCAATCAGCGCGTCCAGACGGTAAACATTGATCGAATGGCCGCAGAGGGGCTGCGATTCGCGCAGTTCTATGTAAATTCGCCGATCTGTTCTCCTTCGCGCACGGCAATCATGACAGGACAATACCCGGCGCGCTGGCGCATCACGTCTTATATTGACAACCGTGCGCTCAATGAGAAGCGCGGGATGGCGCAGTTCCTCGATCCAGCAGCGCCGGTGCTGGCGCGGTTCCTGCAGGGTGCGGGCTATCGCACCGGCCACTTCGGTAAGTGGCACTTAGGCGGCGGGCGCGACGTGGGCGAAGCGCCCCTCCCCGCAGAGTACGGCTTCGATGCCTCGCTCACGCAGTTTGAAGGCTTGGGGGATCGCATCCTGCCGATCTTCGACGCGCATGATGACACGCCCGCTCGCAAAGCGCCGCTCGGTTTGGCCAGCGAGAAGCTTGGGCGCGGAAAGGTGACTTGGCTGGACCGTTGCCAGGTGACACGCGCCTTCGTCGATCGCGCGCTTGCATTCATCAAGCAGGCCGAAGACGAAGGCAAACCCTTTTATCTGAACCTCTGGCCGGACGATGTTCATTCGCCTTTCTTCCCGCCCGCCGGTACGCGCGGCGACGGCAGCAAAAGCGCGCTCTACGACGCAGTGCTCAAGAATATGGATGCGCAACTCGGGCCGCTCTTCGACTACGTACGCAGCCATCCCAAGTTGCGCAACGACACCCTCATCCTGATTACGAATGACAATGGCCCCGAACGAGGCGCAGGCTCGGCGGGCGCGTTTCGCAACGGTAAGGGCACGCTTTACGAAGGCGGCGTGCGCGAGCCGCTAATTGTGTGGGGGCCAGGTTGGCTGCCCCCAGCACAGCGCGGCGCGTGGGATAAGACGACAGTCCTATCGTCAGTAGACCTCGTGCCTTCGCTGCTCAAACTTGCAGGTGTGGTGCCGCCGTTGGCCGTGAAGTTTGACGGCGTGGATGTGAGCGCGGCATTACTGGGCGAGGCTATCGGCCCGAGAGCCAGACCGCTCTTCTGGAAACGCCCGCCCGACCGGCCTGGCCCGCCGGAAAACCGGTGGCCCGATCTTGCCGTGCGCGACCGTGAATGGAAATTATTGTTGAATGAAGACGGCTCCGATGTGCAGCTTTACCACATTCTGCGCGACCCGGCAGAGTCCACCAACATTGCCGCGCAACATCAGGATGTAGTGCGGCGACTCAGCAATGCAGTGCGCGCCTGGAGCAATACGCTTCCGTGATAAGTCGCACTCGCCTGTTTCCGTTGACTATCAGGCGGGCAGATATTGTAGGAGGATGAAGCCTTGACTATCGGTAAAAAGACGCGCGATCGGGTCATTCGTTTGCTGTGTGCTCCCGCCGTGGCCGCAGTCAGCGCTCTGTGGCTGAGTGCGACGCCGGGAGCCGGGTTGCCGGCGCAGACAGTACCGGCGCGCCCCAACGTCTTGCTCATCATCACTGACGACCAGGGCTACGGCGACCTGGGGGTTCACGGCAATCCTAAGATTCATACGCCAAATCTGGACCGGCTCGCGCGCGATAGCGTGCAGTTCCAATCTTTCTACGTCTCGCCCGTTTGCTCCCCGACACGTGCGAGTTTGATGACCGGGCGTTATAACTACCGCACCGGCGTGGTCGACACCTATCTGGGTCGCTCGCTGATGAACGCGGATGAAGTGACGCTGGCCGAGATACTGGCTGCCGCCGGGTACCGCACGGGCATCTTCGGCAAATGGCACCTCGGCGACAACTACCCGCTCCGCGCGATGGATCAGGGGTTTCAGGAATCATCGGTGCTCAACGGTGGCGGCATTGGCCAGCCTTCCGATCCTGTGGGAGGTGAGAGCTACTTCGACCCGCTACTGCGTTGCAACGGCGTGTGGGTGAAGACTAAAGGTTACGTCAGCGACGTCATTACCGATGCGGCCCTGAAGTTCATCGGCGAAAATCGAGATCGGCCTTTTTTTGCTTACCTTGCCTTCAACGCGCCGCATACGCCGCTGGAAGTGCCGGAGCGGTACCATGCGAAGTACAAACAGATGGACCTCAGGCGGGAGGATTTTCCTGGCGTAAAAGAGGTCGGCGGACATCCGATTCCGCAAAACTTCGATCCGGACACGACCGCGAAGATTTATGGAATGGTGGAAAACATTGATGATAATCTGGGGCGGTTGTTGCGCGGGCTCGATCAGTTCAAGCTCAGCGACAAGACCGTCGTCATCTTCCTGACCGACAACGGACCGCAGCAGCCGCGCTATAACGCCGGTATGTTTCAGCGCAAGGGAAGCACGCACGAAGGGGGCATCCGTGTTCCGTTCTTCGTACGCTGGCCCGGGCGTTTTGATGCGGGGCGCAAAATCGATCGCATTGCGGCTCACCTGGATGTAACGCCGACGCTCCTCGATGTTTGCGGAGTCGCTAAGCCCTCGCGGGTAAAGTTCGATGGGGTGAGCCTGCTGCCATTGCTCAAGGGCGAGCGGGTTGATTGGCCGGATCGCATGCTCTTCTTCCAGTGGCATAGAGGCGACGCGCCCGAGCTTTACCGCGCCTTCGCCGCGCGCGGCGAGCTGTATAAGCTGGTGCAACCGGCGGAACGACCCGGGCAGAACGACGGCGCCTGGAATCCGGTCTTCAAACTTTACGACATGCAGCACGACCCGCTCGAAACGCGCGACCTGGCCGCTGCCCAGCCGGATGTGGTCGAAAGGATGAAACGCGCTTATGAGGCATGGTTCAAGGATGTGACGAGCGATTACGCCGATCCACAAACGGCCGTAGTGCGCATCTCCATCGGCTCGCCACAGGAGAACCCGGTGCGTCTGACACGGCAGGATTGGCGCGGCCCGCAGGCTGGCTGGACGCCGCAGAGCCTGGGGCATTGGGAGGTAAAGGTCTCGCGGGCGGGGACATATACCGTCACGGCACGCGTCAGCAAGTCGGATATGCGGGCTACGGCGCGCTTCGCGCTCGGAGGCGCGATGCTGCAGAAGGATGTTCCAGCAGGTGCAACCGAGATCGTCTTTAGCGACGTCCGCCTGTCGCAGGGCCCTGGTCGGCTCGAATGCTATGTCGAGCAGGAGGGCAAGAGAGTAGGCGTGCTTGATGTTACGGTCAAGCGCCTCAAGTGAGCGAGTCTGACAACTACGCAAAATCTAAACGTTTTGAAAAACAAGTCGTGGATTCTGCGGTTTCCCATGAATATGCAGTTTGAGGATTGCGGAGCACTTTTGGAGAAGTACTCGCCAAAGGCTCCGCCATGCCTGTTATTCCTTCACGCGGCATCACACCAGAATCGCTGTTCCGCCCATATGCAGCGATCGGTTCGGCGCATACCGATCTATCCCGATCACAGTGGAGTGACCCGACTAACGAGTTAGGGCTTTTTTCGTTCCGTTCCATTCCAGCACTACCAGGACTGGCCGGGAATCGGAAGCTACCCGATCATCGATAACAGTCGTCTCTATAACCTGCCACGGGTCCGATTTGCGCACGAGCACATGATCAATCGTGCTGAGGTTTGGCATGGTATTTTTCCATTGCTTACCGAATTCCATCATCGTCTCGCTGCCGGCTTGTGCGTTCAAATCACCGGCCAGCAGGCAGGTCGGGTCATCCTGGATCGGAAAAAGGCGATTGATCTCCTTCGCTTGGGCGACGCGATTGGCTTCGCGCTGGTGGCACAAGTGGGTGTTAATGAAGAGCAGTTCCGGCAGATCATCGTACAGCCTGAGGCGCACGGCCAGCGCGGCGCGAGGCTCACCACCCTTATCGTGAGGGAGCGCATACAACTTCACCTCATTCGGTTTGACTATCGAAAGAATCGCCTCCCCGTACTCGCCTCCGGAATAATCCAGGGCCTTGCCGAATTCGGCGTGCATTCCGGTAAGTCTGCCCAGCTCCGCGGCCTGGTCCACTCCGCTGGCCCGGTTCGTATTACGGTCTACCTCCTGCAGTGCGACGATGTCAGGCTGGAGCGCGACGATGATCTTGGCAAGTCGTTCGAGATCGAACTTGCCGTCGGCGCCCTGGCCATGATGGATGTTGTACGTCAGTACGCGCAGTTGCGACTCTTGTGCAAGCCCGGGGGTGCACAGAATGGGCACAATCAGCGCGGCAAGTCCTAGGAAAAAGCGACTGTAAATAAAACGAAACACGATCTTACCTCTTAACCTTTCGAAAAAAACCGACGCCGGTCACCGGATTTTAGAAAATAAACTTCAAGCCAAACTGGATGATGCGAGCGGGGCAGCAGAACTGATCTGTCCGAAGGCTGCTCGTCGCTCACCTTAGTACCCGGATTTCCGAGGTTGACATGATTGAATGCGTTAAAGGCCTCGGAATTGGAGCGATTTATTCTCAGTAATCCGCGTGTTTTTAAACAACGATATTTAAACAACGATATATTGATTGCCCCCGGGCCCACGACTACACCTTCGCCCGATGTTCCATATCGGGTATACAGCTGGTCGACGAACGCGTTGGTGTTAAACCAGCGCGTCAATGTGCGCTTATCGCGCGGGAGGTTGGCGGCTTCTCCTGTTGAATCGGCCTTATTCCCTGCGTGGCTGCCGACGCCGTTGTTCAAGCAGCTGCCTACGCTCAAATATGCCCCCGAACGAACCGTGGTGATCCCGTTCAATTGCCATCCGCCAGCCAAGCGGCTTAGAACCCCGCGCCCCCAGCCAAGCAACGGTGCTGAACCGCTCTCGTCACGAGAAGTTCCGACGATCGAGCTATACGTCGCTCGCCCATAAATCTTTTGAGGTCGGCGGGACAGACAACCCGACTGCGAGGGTTAATAGAAGTCTAATCATATTGGGGTTCCTTTAGATAGACTGCTTACACATAAAACGTTTCAGCACTAAAAGACTCCTCTCGAATGAGAAGTCGATACGGATGAACTACCGATAATTCCGGGGGTAATTCCCAAATCGAATGTTTGTTTTAAGAGAGGTTTACGGATGAAACGAAGATCGAATCAATTCCATCGACCATTTTATTCGCTTGACCACAGGTAAAACCTTGATCTCGTGAGTTTGTTTTAAATGGATTGGGAGATGATCGGAGTGATTATCACTTGGTAATGCATCTCAATCTGTTAAGACGGGATTTAAATCGGTTATGTTTCAACTTTATCTCCATTTTCGCTCATTTTTTAGACTCGATTATTAATAATACAAAAATAGTTCCGATGTATGTCGAGCAACTTCCCGCGATCTCTGTCCCCGAAGTGCGGCAACCCGACAGGCAGCACCGAATCGATGGCCGCGCCGCCAAAGAACCACTTGACTACCTACTACAAATGTAGTAGGGTTGGCCTCGGTTGTAGTTAGAGAAGCGAACCGTCAAGCTGACCGGTTCGAGAAGGAACTTATGGGGGCGCATCGGGAATCGGGCGGGGAAAGACGCTCGGTCGAAACGGTGATGATTTTAACCGGGATCCCGTGCGCTGCCGGATATTTATGAATAAAGGGGGATTGAGTCTATGTTGAATGTTAAACGACATACGAAACTATCACTTTTCAGTCGAACTGTGAGCGGATCGGCAATCGCCGCGTTGCTCGCCGTCGGCTTCGCTCTGCCGATTTTTACGCATGATAACGCGGAAGCATCGAAGCTTTCTGCGGCGCAGGGTCAAACGATCGAACCGATGTCACAGAATTTGAGGCCGACGATCTTCTATAAAGAGAAAGCACAATACACCGAAGAGGCTCGCCAGAACGGGCTTGAGGGCAGAGTCACTCTACAAGCGGTATTCGCTAATGATGGAAACATCACAAATATTGAGGTCTATAGCGGGTTGCCGGATGGATTGACTGAAAAAGCGATAGAAGCTGCGAAGAAGATACAGTTTAAACCGGCGACCAGAAATGACGTGCCGGTCAGCGTGCGCGGGAAGTTGGAGTTCGACTTCAGACTGTACAAATCAGATGACGACTTGACGGCAAAGCAGGCTGGGGTAGAAACCGTCTATCCTATGTCATCTTCACTGCGGCCGACAATAACGTATAAAGAGAAGGCCGACTATACGCAAGAAGCGCGAGACAATAACATTCAAGGGACTGTCGTGTTAAACATCATCTTCGGCGCGGACGGCAATATCAAAGCTGTCAGGGTCGAGAGCGGATTACCATATGGATTGACGGAGGAAGCCATCAGGGCTGCGCGCAAGATTCGTTATGAGCCAGCGATGAAGGATGGAAAGCCAGCGAGTGTGAGGGGAA
Source organism: uncultured Acidobacteriota bacterium (assembly GCA_963796275.1). Taxonomy (GTDB): domain Bacteria; phylum Acidobacteriota; class Blastocatellia; order RBC074; family RBC074; genus JAKEHZ01. The sequence goes on from CAWCKY010000006.1 coordinate 2,378,345, forward strand.
ACCTCGAGTTCGGCTTCAGTTTGTGAGCATCTGATATAACGAATATCGTTCGTGGCGCCGGCTTGGTCCAGCTCGTCATGCGCATGACTGTTTGTAACAAGTGAGAGCAAATGACAAACGAACGTTGCACCATCGCTGCCGGAGTGGCGCTCCAGCCGCATGTCTGGCCGCCAGTCGATTGCTTTCAACGATTATGGGCGTCGCGTTGCTGACATTTGTTCCTGGTCGGTGTCGCCCTGATTGCGAGCTATATTAGGGCGCGGCGCGTAACAGGTTGATCTGTTGCAGCGCTGCGCCACTTATGAATCATTGTAAATGCTCAGCCAACGGGTTGCAGTAGGGGAGAGCGTGAGCGAGCTGAACCTGACAAGTGTTTTTTATCGAAGCTCGCTCCCCCGTACTGCGCTGCTGGTTGTGCATGTACGAAGTCACTCATCGTTCTATGTTTCCGGATAGATTGATAGTAACCGCCAGAACATTCTTGGGCGCAAACCCCGGATTTACTCTGATCAGATGAACAGGCTACTGATCAATAAGCCCCAGGCGTGATACCGGGCTTGAGGCGTTAATCGCCACTCACTTCAATCTCACGTACTCTTTCTTCGCTTCAATCAAAACCGGCAGATCAGCGTCCGCCATTTTCCATAAGCGGAAGAAATCTTCATAAGCCTGGCGGCTTTTCGCCGCATCGCCATCCAATGCCGCCGCCCGCGCGAACCCGAGATGCGCGAGCGGCCAGAGCGGCGAGATCGCGTCCCATCCGCGATGCTCGATGATCTTTTGAAACTCTGCCGCCGCAAGCGCCCCATTCTTCGCCTGTAGTAGTGCCTGTCCGCGTATCCATACCGGCTTGAAGAAGATGGCGGCTTCGTATTGTCGCGCCGGCTGCAGCAGTTGAATAGCTTTGTCCGGCCCTGCCGCTGATCCACGCGTTAATTCCATGGTGGCGTGGATCAGCGGCAGCCAAACCGAGTTGTACATTGTATCCAGGGGGTGCTTGCGTGCGAGATTGTCGGAGAGCGATTGCGCAAGCGCCGCCTCGCCGCATAAGGCCAGCGTCCAGGCCAGCGGTTGTGAATCCAATTGCTGGATCAGAGAAGGCTCCAATTCTTCGTCCGCGATACTCTTCTTTTCAAGCAGGGAAAGGACGCGTGCCGTTTGTTTCTTAGCCAATTGCGTGAGTCCCAAGATCGCGCTCAGATTGGCTTCATTGGCCAGGATTCTGGCCTTCTCCGAAAGCAGGCCTCGCGCCTCGGCCAAAGCGGCTGCCTCCATGAAACTCTCGCCGGCCTCGCGCCGTCGCCCGGCAAAGGCAAACGACCGAGCTTCAATTTCACGGATCTGATATTCATCCGGCCTCCCATCAAACCACTCGATCTGGCGACGCATGGCCTGGCCATCATCCTTAAGGAACGCAATCAGGTAGAGCCGGTTGTGGAAGCCGCTGGAGTCCAGGTGGCGCGCCGCCCCCTGATGGATGACTTCTTGCGCCTCGTCAAAACGATTCAACCCGATCAAAGCGAGTGCGAGGTTTGCGCGCGAAAGCGAGAAATCGGGGTCCAGTCGCAATACCGTGCGGTAAGCCTCCTCCGCCTGCGCGTACTCCCCGGCGATCATCAGAGAGTTCCCGTGGAGATGGAATCCGTGTGATTCCTGGGGGTAGGTCTGTGTCAATAACGCAGTCGTTCCAATACGTTTATCGAGTTCACCGGTGATATACCTGAAAAAGGTCGCGGAGATTTCGAGCCGCTCTCGCTCGCTCGCCCGCTCGCGCAGTTGATAGGCTCGCTCGAGATACTCGTTGCCGAGAGCCAGTTTGCGCAGGTCGCGATATGAGGCCCCGAGTTGGACAAAAGCCAGAGCGAATTCACCGTCCCGTTCAATGGCCCGTTTGAAGGCTAAGATTGATTGGGCGTATTGCCCCTTACGTCTAAAATCAGCTCCGATGGTAAAATCCTTGAAAGCCTCGAGCGAGGGTGTCGTCGCCTGTTCAATTGGCGCATCGTACTTGCGGATCGAGGCGAGGGATTCGCCCAGTTGCTTGCGCATAGCGGTCGAGGCCTGGCCGAGCGCCCAAAGGACCTGCTCTTTACCTTCGGCCTCGATCTGCTGGTGCCCGATCGCCTCTCCGGTCTGGCTGTTGATCGCTTCCAGCGTGATCACGTAATTGCGTCCGAGGCTGGCGATCGTCCCGACGAGCAGCGCCTTGATTCCGCGCCGCTGGCAAATCTCGCGACCGACCTCGCGCAGTATCTTTTCATCGGGTGGCCGTTCCATCAGCCTGAGCGTCTCCCTGGCACGCTCCTCGGACAGGATATTGAAATAGGGCGACTGTTCAAACTGCACCATCAAGCCTTGTTTTAGCGTATCGTCGAAGACCGCATCGCCCGTAGTGTTGACGAAGTCCGTGAGCAGAATCATGTCTTTGTCGGTCAGCGCCGGCCGGTTTGGGATCAATCCGCCGCCGAGGTAAAGATAAGCCGCGGCAACTGTGGCGAGAATCATGATCGCGATGGCGACGATGAGCAGGGTTCGTGTTCGCGCGGTCATCGACAAGACCGCGTCGCTCATTTTGTCGCGCGCGCCTTTGATACTTGTCTCAGCAATGCGTATCGCCATCCTGTAATTACTACCATCGGTTGCTGTCACAATCTGCGCGTTCTCGGATTCGATCCCTTGGATTCGAACATCCATAGCCAGACTAACTTGCACCGTTTTGAGATCGTCGAGTAACGCGTGCGCAGTTTGATAACGTTCTTCCCGTTTCTTGGCTAAGGCACGGTCGATGATATTCTGCAAGGCGGCCGGTGCGCCTGGCGTAACACCGGCGATTGGCGGCGTAGGCGCATCCGTAATCGCCACCATCGTGTGATGCCAGGTCTCGCCGCCGAAGGGCCGGTTCCAGGTGATCAACTCATAAAGGATAACCCCCAGGCTGAACAGATCGCTCCGCCAATCTACCTTCTCTCCCCGCACCTGTTCCGGCGACATGTAGTTGACAGTTCCCATCACTACACCGGCCCGCGTCTCGAAATCCAAACTCGTTTGAGTATCGGTGTTGATTTTGTTCTCGCCAGACTCCGGCTCGGATAGTTTGGCCAGCCCGAAATCGAGCACCTTCACGTACCCGTCGGGCCGCAGCATGATGTTTTCCGGCTTGATATCGCGGTGGACAATGCCCGCTGCGTGAGCGGCTGCGAGCGCGCTCGCCACCTGTATAACCAGATCCAGTATTTGGTTGAGTGAATGACCCGGGTTATTGATACAATTTCGCAGGGTGTGCCCCTCGACAAATTCCGAGGCGATGTAGTCGCGGCCGTTCTCCCGGCCGAAGTCGTAAATGGTGATGATATTCGGATGATTGAGTGCGCTGGCGGCGTGAGCTTCGCGGTAAAAACGACGCACACGCTCCGGATTATCGACGAGCGGCGACGGCAGGAGTTTGAGTGCCGCTCGCCGCCTGAGCCGCGTGTCGTAGGCGAGATAAACCGTTCCCATCCCGCCTCGCCCCAGCTCTTTGATCAGCCGGTAGACGCCGATCACCTCGTCGCTGAAACTCTGCGAATCATCGGGGCGGGAATTCGAGGATATGAGGGCGTCGGCGAGGTGGTACGCCGGGCGATCGATCAGCAGATCGTCGCGCGCATCAGCCGCGAGCATGGCTTCCACACGACGCCGAATCTCCTCATCGCCTGCGGAGGCGTGCGCGAGCAATGTAGCGCGTTCCTCAACCGGGCATTCCACGGCAGCCTCAAAGAGCTCGTGAATCTTTTGCCAGCGTTCCGGACTCATGTTTCGCAATCGAATGGTTCAACTCTGTTTGCAACCATGCGCGGGCAGCGCGCCATCCACGTTCGACCGTGGGAGTCGAGATGCCCATGACATGAGCTGTCTCTTCAATCGTCAATCCGCCGAAAAAGCGAAGCTCGACGATTCGGCTTTTTTGCGGATCGACCTCAGCCAGGGTTTCAAGCGCCCCATTGAGCACAAGCATATCCACAACCTCTTCCTGCACGATGTTCGCTGCAGCCGTGAGAGAGATATGCTGCAGGTCACCGCCGCGTTTGAGCCTTTGCCGCGCACGCGCGTGATCCACCAGGAGCTGGCGCATTAACCTCGCCGCGATGCCGAAGAAGTGCGCGCGACTCTCCCACGGGACCGATTGCTCGACCAGCCTTAGGTAGGCTTCATTGATCAGTTCGGCGCTTTCGAGCGTGTAGCCGGCGCGTTCACCGCGCAGTTGACGACGCGCGATCCGGCGCAAGGTGTCATAAACGAGTGGGATCAATTCGTCGCGTGCCGCATCATCGCCCCGGCCCCATGCGAGCAGCAAGTGAGTCATGTTTTCAGATACGGGGGTATTCATCGTAACCAGCCAAGACACGCTGAGCTTTTTCTGCCGGTCATTAAATCATGGAGAATGAGTGATCATTAACCAGTGCCGCGCACCGGCAGATTATGCTCCATAGTTTAGAAATAAGACAGGCATCAATTCAATTCTCTAATCTTAGTCTGAGAATTCAAAAAGATTTCGCTTGATGATGGAGTTTTAGGGCGAATGACGCATATTAAACTGAGAGCCTAATATAATTTCGCCGACACGATGGCCGTTTACTCGGCAGACGCCGCCATCCGCTCGCGGTAGTATTCGATATTGCATTCGCAGAAGAGATCTACGCCGGCGCCGAAATGTCTCCCGTTTCGCAAAGGAGTGGTCATGAGAAAATCCCCCGCGTCCTTCGATCCCGCCACAGCCGGGATCGGTCATGAGCTTTACCGGATTCTGATGGAGAGTATAAATGAAGCCGTCTTTGTCATTGATCCTCACGACTTCAATCTTCTGGATGTGAATCAAAAGGCTGTCACGCTCTTGGGGTACTCGGTCGACGAGATGCTGGCCCTCGACATGGGCCGCCTTCTTCCCGAGCACGGTCTCCGACTGCGGGCCGCCGCCCACAACGCCGAGCCGTTGATGATCGAGGAGGGACTGAGGGCGAAATGCGGAAGGGCCATCCCCTGCGCCCTGACCATTCGGGCCATCAACCATTCCGCTCGTCCCATGGCCCTCTTGATCGCCCGCGAATCGAAGGTGGAAGTTTGCCTCTCATCTATAAATCTTGCGGCGGGGCGCGAAGACCTCGTCGAAACGACGTTCGCTTTCCCAAGCATTATCGGGCAGAGCTCCCAGATTCGCCATGTTTGCCGTTTAATCGGGCTGGTGGCCCAAAGCGATGCCACGGTCCTCATCCAGGGCGAAAGCGGAACTGGGAAAGAGTTGGTCGCTCAGGCCATCCATTTTCATAGCCGTCGTGCGGAACGGCCCCTGATCAAGGTCAATTGCGCGGCGCTCACTGAAACCCTGCTCGAAAGCGAATTGTTCGGTCACCGGAGAGGAGCTTTCACCGGAGCCATTCAAGATCGGAAGGGCCGGTTCAAGCTGGCTGACGGCGGGACCATTATTCTGGACGAAATCGACAGTCTTTCACTTTCGGGCCAGGCCAAATTGCTGCGCGTTTTACAGGAGAGAGAGTTCGAGCCGGTCGGGGATGCCGCCACGATCAAGGTCGACGTTCGCGTCGTCGCTGTGACCAATGCGGGATCTGACCGGGGCCATCGTCGCCGGCCGATTCAGAGAAGATTTGTATTACCGGCTCAATGCTTTTCCGATCCGGCTCCCGCCGCTGAGAGAACGAAGAGATGATATTTCATCGCTGGTCAGCCATTTTTTGCGGAAATATTCAACCTCGCTCAGGAAACAGATCGCCGACCTCGAGCTAGAGGCTCTGGCCATGCTCATGGACTATCCCTGGCCGGGCAATGTGAGGGAGCTTGAAAACACGATCGAATATGCCGTCATCCTGGAGAGAGGGCGGAGCTTGAGCGCCGCCAGTCTGCCGGACAAACTTAAGCATGAGGAGAGACCGAACCACTCGCTGAAAGACCGCCTCGAAACCGCAGAGAAGCAGATAATCCTGGAGGCGTTGAGCATTACCAACGGAGTCAAGCAACGCGCGGCTGCGCTGCTCGGGATCGACCGCCGCAACTTCGGATATTTTCTCAATAAACATGGCATCAGGTAAGCCCACCTTGTCCATTGGGTTGGGAGCATTACTGATTGTGAAGTGGGGATTCCAGCAAATAGAGCAAATTTCGGGCGAAATCGGTCTTGATCAGGAATTGAACTCCGACGAGCGGCGGGGCGATCCGATCCCACGCGGGTTGATCTTCAGGCTCAATCATCAGAACGATCCTGGTGTTGTTAGATAACCTGGCGAGATCGGTAGCGAATTGCAGACCGGCGGCCAGCGGGGCGCCGGCGTCCACCACGATCGCGCCATACGAGGATCGGGCGATTCTCTCAATATCTGCCTGGGCAAAACCGCCCCTCTCCTCAATCTGTTGATAGCCGGCGGAGAGGAGAAGGTTGACGATCGCTTCGCGAATTTGCTCGTCCGGTTCGATAATCAAAATGGATTGGTGAAAGGTTGTTTTCTCATAGCTCACCACACACCTCTCTGCTTAATGACCAGCTTTTTACCCGCCTACTTTACGTTCGGAGAGATATTATGCGGCGCCGAATTCATGTGCTTTCATATCTATCGCAGCGCTTCGGTCAGGAGTAGTTGATCGACCTGCAGTGTGATATGTAACCCGCTGTGCCGATGCAAAATTCCAACGAAACCGGTATCAGGTTCGACGCGAGTTGTGTCGCCGTTGATGCGCGCCACCACCTCATCCCCAAATCGCAAGACGGCAGTCGTTTGCCGGGTTCCTATTCTGATCAGATCGAGCTTCCACGTGACTGTTTTACCCAGTTCAATTTTTCCCTCGCCCACGTCGATTCTTTCCCTGAACAAGCCGTTCGCGCTTCGGATCCGAACTCCTGCCGCAAATTTCCCGCCTCCGATCTTACGCAGGCAGGCGGCGGCTATCAGATTGTTGCCCGCCAGGAAGGCGAGAGGATGAATTACCTGGTCTCTCCCCATCCCCAGTTCCGTGGGATTAATATCCGCCTCCAGACGCCAGGACATGCGGCGGGCAGGCAAGGCGAAGCTCAACCCCGCACGGATCAATCTCCCTGGCAAACTACCGAGGTCCTGACAGAGCATATCCACTGAACCGCTTAGAGGGTTGGTGTTATTTGCCTCGCAAACATTGCCGGATAGGAGGATCAATTCCCAATCCTGCGGCGGAAATATCCGGTCTTCGAAATCTATATTGCTGTCGACGGGTTCTTCGCCGGCTTTGCGTTCGGGCAGAGGGAACTCAGCGCGCTCCAGTTTCCCGTTCTTAACATCCAGGATATTGAGTTTTACGAATTTTTCATCTTGTGGAATGTCCTTGACGAGCACTCCATAGTGCAGTTCGAGCAATCCTTCTCCCTTCATATTGGATTTCTGGTACCCTTCTATGGCGATTCCGTCCTTGAAGGCTTTATCGTCTCCCTTATCGCTATCGATGGTCGCCCGGTCATCGAAGTTGACGTGAATGCTACGGGGCGCGCCGCCGTCGCCTCTCAATTCCACTTCAACAGCCTGCAAATCGCCCTCCCGCCGGTCCAGGGCTTCAAAGAAGAGCCTGATCGCCCTTTTTTCAATACCGTTGTCGGAGTAGAAATTCGTACGGTCAAGACGGGGCGTTTTAAAGTTGGCTTTGTTGATGTACGGCAGGTAATGCAGAGGGTGAACGCTGCTATCCTGGTTGGCCTCCCCTTTCCTGAACTCCATGTGTAGATGGGGATATTCCGCATCTTCCTGACCCACCGCGCCGATCAGGTCGCCCTGGTTCACCTCTTTGCCGACGATTATTCCCTCCACGATGCTGTCGAGATGAAGATAGACGAGAAATAAGTCATTCTCCCCATCCGTCGGATCGACAGCTTGAATGATTATATGAGTGGAGCCGAATCCCCCATCCGCCGGGCCGGCGCGATGCACCACGCCACTCGCCATGGCATAAATCGGCGTGCCAACAGCGGCAGGCAGATCTATGCCGTCGTGAAAGTCCCAGCGATCGGCGTCTATCCGCGGACCGAAGGAGGTGTTCATCTCGTCTGCCGCGAAGCTTTTGCTGAGGGGCCAGATGAAATGAGAGTGGCCTTGAGCACAGCCAGATACGTGATGACCATAGTCTCTTGTTTCGTTATCCATCTTTCACTTCCTCCTTTGCGGTTAATAAATGCTGTCCAAATCCCGATTGTTTCGATTTAGGCTGGCGAAATACCTGTCACGTTTCTCGTCTCTAGCACCAGAGATCCTGGATAAACTGGCTCTTCCCGCCATTCATGTCCCTGGGGCCGAATGGAATGAGACCTTCACCCGTCATTTTATCGGCAGCCTTGCCTTGATTGGCGTTTGCCACGGCATCCCACTTGGCTATGAAGTCCGAAACATCCCAAGTTGCTACGCTTGTCTCGGCGACGCCGAGATCATGGGACCACAGACGGCGCCGGAACTTTGTCACTGCTTCCGCGTCGTCGAGCATCACATGTTCAAATACTTCAGGCTGTACACCCCCAAATGTTCGGTCATAGATATACATAAGGTTTATCTTCGTTAGGCAGCCGACTGAGTACTTGGTCAGGCACCTTATCTGAACCGTGCGCAATAAAAGTTCTTATCTGAAAACCCATCGGAATTCTCGTATTTTGGGCTTCGGCTTATTCACAGTTGGATCTTCCTTCAGAAGTCTTAACCGCTGGAGGTCACTCAAGAACAGGCGTTTGTCGCTGTTTTCGAAATCGATATCGACGTGCAGCGGAAAAGGGTTTTTCATCAATCCTTGCGCACTGTGCTGTAAACGGTTGCCCAGATGGCCGATTTCGTGAGCTATCGTATTGACAAATGCACGCCACAGGTCGCCAGTGGCGCCGCCGGAAACCTGGTGCGTTTTGATGAATCCGACCTTTCTATATCCATCACCTGATGGAATTCCGCAGCCTAGGGTACCCATTTCATCCCAACACGTTTTGGCAAGGTCGTAGAAATCCTGCCCCCGTATGGTTTTCGGAATCTTGTGTTGTGTCATTAGTTTCAGGATGGTCCCGGGGAGATGCTGCCTACCGAGTAAGTACACGGGAAAATCGAGTTTTCCAAACCCGCCCTTCTCGTCGTCGGAAGGTTCATTTGACCGGTATTGCGCCTGGAACCTGATATTCGCCTGCTTCAACCAGTTCGGATCCAGGTTATTGAACTTATCCTCCAATTTTGACCGGATCTCCTCGCGAAGCTTATGATCATTTTTAAAGATACCAGCCGGGTCGATAAGAATGATACGAACAAAATCCGGTTGTCTCGCTTGGGGCGGTTGCCCTAGCCGTTCATAAGCCCGAACATACATAGTCATTGTCCTTCCCTCTCATAACTTGCCAGATCACCTCGCCACGCAAATTGAGTCTGACTCGCATTTAACATGGAAGTCATAGCGCGCAGCGTCGATCCGCGGACCGAAAGAGGTATTCATCCCATCTGCTACGAAGCTCTTGCGGAGGGGGCCAGGTGAAATGTGAGTTGCTTTGACCGCAACCAGATACTTGCTGACGATAGTCTCTTGTTTCATTACTCAATCTCCTCTGACGAAGGCTGCATTCCAGGCTGGCGCGAGAACTAATGATCGGATGTTCAAACTGATCAAGGCCACTTCTTCACTACCTCGTCGATCACTCGATAGACGTTGATGACATCGCCAATCACGTCGGGGTTGGCGTCCGGATAGTTTTGCCATACTGCGACGAAAGGAACGCCATTGCGGTCAAGGAAGGCGCCTTCAGATTTCACGGAACTCACCTTGGCATCTACGCTGGGATGGTGACCCACCTTGGCACCCTTGCTGGTGAAGGAGAGCGTATTCGCATTCGTCGCCAGCGAGAGCCAGGAGCCGCCTCTGGACATGATTTCCATCATCTCCCGGCTGCTCGCCTGATCGACGAGCGTCCCGCGATGCATCGCCGCGAATAGTCTGGCCATGGCAAGTGCAGTCATGGCCGCCGATGACTTACCATTAGTGTCGACGGGAACATGGAACTGCTTCCAACCGCCACCGAGGTCGTTGGCGTACCAGATGCCTCTCTTTGATTTCGGATCGAAGAATCTACCAGCGGTAAGGGCACCGTTCACGTAACTGTAACCAAGACGGCGCATACAGTTGCGCGCCGCCCAATCCTGCAGCTGATCTGCAAAGATGGCATCGAGATCTGCGCGATGCTGTTGCTTGAAGTCGAATTTGAGCACTCCGGAATCGCTCGTTGCGGCAATCCTCAATGTCTCGTCGATATTCATCTTCTTCCAGGGGCCGTCAGGAATCGACGGGACGGCCGCTGCGACCGCGGCAAAGAAGGGCTTCCAGTCCCAAGCTACGGTCGGAGCCAGGTTGTTGAGCCGTGCACGCAGTTCGAAACTCGCATACAACAGCGCCACCTTAAGAAGGCTGGCGGAGAAGAGCATGTGATTCTCTTTTTCGCCGGCATACCTCAAGGGATTTCCGCCGGTCCCTAGCTTTGCGATAGCGAACGCGACCTTTTCCAATCGTTGTTGATCTTTCAGACTCAATGTTCTCTTCACGGCGCGGATGGCTTCGGTCAGGTCCTTCGTGCGGGTTGGGTCGGAGACCATCTGTGGGCCATACGCCCGGTTGGCGAACGGTTCGACGGCCGACAAGCTTCCCAACCCTTGAAATTTACTATCGTAGATGAACATACGATTAACCTTCGATGATTGGTCAGGGCCTCACGCCTTGCCTTTGCTCCAGCGTAAGCCCATTCTCAAGAAAGCTAACAAAATGATCGACGACCTTCTCCATCTCCGGAGAATCTTTCTCGATCATCTTATCTACTCGCGCACGTTTGATTGGTTCGGGCCCCTGATATAATTGACCGTTAAACCGCAAATAGATCAAATATTGATTGGTGTAATAGGCGATTGTTTGCCGAGCCTGCTTGGAGAGCTTGGGAGTCTGCTGACCTGGAATTAGCGCTAGCTCCGCGATGCCTCTTTCGTTCCTCGAGTTAGCAATGAATTCGTGAAATCGGCGAAGGCTTTTCTTACCATAATATGCATTAAGATTCTCTGCTAAAGAACGTGAGTGATCGTAGGCGCTTCCGACATTAATCCCGTCGATATCTCCTATTAAATCAGATCGACTTGCCTCCTTCACGAGGTAATACTCGAGTGTGAGCGGATCATGTTTGTCTATAGCGTTCCCGGCTTTGTCGGTCGCCAGCCAAAAATGCCGGATAAAAGCATGGAGGGCGCTACCCAGATCACCCGACCAAGTTACGATTAAATCTGGTCGGTGTGGTTTGGGCAATTGTTGATCCTGATCAGGCTTCTGTTTTGGCGAGCCTTCAATTCCACAAAGGACATGCCCTATTTCAAGCAGTTCTCCATTATCATAGAGTATTTTGTAGAGTCGGAGCCGCTCTTCTGCGGGGCTATGAAGGGCAAAAAGCGGGCTCACATTCCGGTGTCGATACAAGACGATATTGAATGGTCCAATAAATTGCGGTTCTCTGGGGCCGCCATGGTATATCTTCCTCACCGAGGCCAAAAAATGTAAATGGGTCTGCCATGCAGGGCGAGCCTTTTCCTCGCGGTCAACGATTGCCAGGAATCCGGCTAGATCGATTAGCTCCACTACTGCTTTGGCCACGACACTCCCACCGTTTTTGATTCCCACTGTCACTTGTACTGTGAGATGACGAACTAAGTAAGGCTTGTAGCTCATCCAGGTGGATGTGATGAATGACCCATCTTGATTGATAGGAACAGCACCGCCGCCAGTTATCGCGATCGGCCCACCGACCCCAACATGAGCCTCGGCCTTAGCCAACGGCCAGCGACTATGATCTAGCCCGTAACTGTAATTCCGCCGGGTTCCTGCTCCGTCAATTTGAACCCTCCCGCTTAGTTTCACCGATCCGTTATATGACGACGGCGGTGTTCTGAAGAATCCCTCGTACTGTCCGCTACTACTCCTGGTCAAGGTAATCTCGGGAATTCCATCGATCTTGAGCTTGTCGAGAGTGAGCACTGGCGATAATTGGGGTCCTTCTCCTATTTTCGTTTCGTTAACTCGTATATACATACCGATCTTCCTCCCACTTTGTATGGGACTACCTTAGCTTGAGATCGGACACTGGCATTCAGACCTCGCTCATTCGGTGTTTCCCTCGCGGCAGTTCTGATGCCTAGCCTATCTACTTCGCTACGTGGATGTGGTCTCGATGTGCGTTGAGTAACTTGTCTGAAATCGCTTTATGCGGTCCCTCGCCTCGCGTCCACGGCCCGAACAGTTGCACCGGATAACCTTTCGGCTGGGCCCATCCCCCATGGGCTTGCAGGGCCTTATAAAGTTTGTGGCCCAGATTGCGTTTCTTCTCCTCCTCGACCAACCGCGCGCGCGCTTGCGGGTTGGTTACAGCCTTGGCTTTGCGCATCGCGTGGTTCCATTCGTGCGCCCATTGGCCGATGCCTTTGCCGCCGACGGCGTAAATGTCTGCTGCGCGTCCGAAACGGTGCAGCCCCAACGTGCCGCGTTTGAGAGAGACGGTTAGCAATTGCTCGGCGCTGAATCCGTTCGATTGTGCGAATTGCTCCAGGGCCTTGCTCAACTCGCTCGCCAGCGGTGGCGTGACGAGCGATTCCTGGACCGGCGAAACCACACGATAGAACTGGCCATTCGGGATCGGTTGCAAGTTGCTTGTCTCAGCGCTCTCCGGTTGCTGCGGAGGTAAGATCGGCACTTGAGTCTGCGCGGGAGGATGCTTCAGACGAAAGAGACGTACGGGGCGCAGACGCGCCATCCGGCCATCCGGCGTTCTGACCACTCGTGAAGGTGCCCGGCGTTTCATCTTACGTTTCTACCTCCGAAGATTTCGTTGTACCAGTAACGCCCCAGGATTCGACCGGCGAAGGAATTGATCGGATAGTTAGCCAGATTGCTGATCGAGCGATTCCTGAGAACAAACTCGACTTTGGCGTTTTCGTCGAGCCGCACTGCCACAGGCAGGCAGTTGCAACCCCACGGATTGATGATTCTCTCCAGCCTTGTATAAGGAAAGAGGGGTTTATCATTTTGCAGAATCAACCACTCGAATCCTGGCGTCTCGATTTGCGAGTTGTCGCGCGCGTAAAGATCGGTGAATTGCGCGAAATGAGTCAGCACGCCGCAATATTGCGGATGAAGTTGAAAACTCGCCAGCACTACCTGCTCGCCTCGCGGCGGCAGATTTTCGACCGGTTTTAAGGGATCGCGGAACTGTGCGAACGGGTCAGTCTCGCAAGCATCCAGCGCGATACCGATCGATCCGCTAACATCGAAATATTCGGCGTCGAGAGGGATACCGCAGATCACACAGGAATTGTTGTTCGACGTTTTCGCAATCATCGTTTATCCCGGAACCCGGCCCGTGCCGAGCATTTTGTAACCCTGCAAAACCAGGGAGAGCGTACCCGCGGGGCCGGAGAGTTCTTCGACCTGAATGCGGACCGAAGATTTGGGCTCTGACATGAACGGCTTGGCAAATGGCCGGAACGGGCGGTCGCCATTGGCGACGCCGAGCCCGGCAATGTTGTGAATCGGCTTGCTCTGGTATTCGCGCCCCGTGCTGCTGACATCAAGGCTGTAGAGAAAACTCACCTCTTCCGCAGCCACAGCGCCGGTTTCGAAGATTCTTCCCAGGGTCCCGCCGGCGACTTGATCGATCGCCAGATTGGCCGCGATGAGGCCGTTCGCTTCGGGATTGAGTTTAAACCCGCGCGTCAAATCCACTCCGCTCCTCTCCAGTCCGGCGGCTAAGGCTCCCAGCGAAATATTTGACAGTCTCACGCGCGGGATGTCGAAGACGCTGAAGGCGACGCCTAGAAGGCTCGAGGGCGAGAGACCGGTGATAAGCAGATCGCCCGGTGAGAGCAGGCCGCCGAGTTCTACCAGCTTGCCAGAAGCTGTAGCGCCTGTGGCGAATTGGAAAGGCTTATCCAGTAAAGCCGACTTTCGAATCGAGGTGCTTCCATCACTCTTCAACACGGTGAGATCAACCAGGCTGTTTTGTGAACCGTAAATATGTACACGGTCAGTGCCTGCTGACGGCAATTGTTTGGTGGTTGGATCCGGGCCAATCACTGGCGTCATGAGTGTCGAGGCGTTCAAGGGACCTATCTCCAACTGTTGGGTGAACAGGTTATTGGTTCGATCCCAGAGGAGAAACCGGCTCTCGGGGGAGATCACCGGGACCTCCTCAGTTCCTTCCAAAACCAGAAGTAGAGTGCCATCCGATCCGATCGTCCCGCTCGTCAAAATTCCAGGCAGGGTGTTTTCGAGAACTGCGATGCCTGTGGCAGGTGGGTCGTCGAGAAGCACCAGGGCGATATCTGCGCCGGGGGCGCTGGTGATGAACAACTTGTTGATATTGCCGTTCGAAAAGAATGGGACAAAAGAGGGACTTCGCAAAAGCGTATTTTGGTTGATCACCGGCCCGAAAGTGCGCGGCGTTTGGCGTTCATCCAAGACGAGGCTATAGCCGACCGACAAGGCCACGAAGACGCCCTCGGTGCTGATCTCTACGACATCCTGCACCTTGTTGCCGCGCTGCCCCAGGAGCGTGAATTGAAAGACATAATCGAAAGGGATCGTCTTCACCGCGGGCGGCGCGTTCGTGCGAACGGCGCCGCGTTGGGGGACCGCTCTCGGATTGGGATAACCGAATTGGCTCATAGTGTCGCTCTCTTACAATCGCGCCGGCGAACATCCTGACGGCGCGTTTAACGAAGAATCTTGTATCCCTGAAAGACCAGGAAGAGACGGCCCCTTCCGAAGATCTCTTCCACCTGCACGCGAATGGTCGAACGCGGCAGAAATGTCATCGGTTTATGGAAGACCTTGAATGGGCGGTCGCCGTTGGCGATGCCGAGGCTGGCGACGTTGAAGGCGCGCTGGCTCTGCAACTCGCGGCCGGTTCCCGTGTCAATGATTGAATAGAGGAACCGAACCTCCTCCGGACGGTTCACGCTCTGGAACAGTCGCCCCAACAAATCCCGGCTCACCGTATTCAACTGGCCGCCGGCGGAGAAGGCGAAGCGCACGCGTAACGGATCGAGCCGGATCCCGTCGAAGAGGGATTGTACGGGTTTGATTTCTCTTAGTTTGATTTCGCCCAGTTTGAATACATCCGGATTGACCGGGTCCGGTTGGGAGTCGATCTCGATCCTGGTGTCGCCTGCGTCCAGGCTGTAGCCTACCGCCGTCGCGACATAACCTCCGTCGACATTGATCGGAACTTCGTCTTCGAGGATGTTTCCCGGTTGCCCGGTCAAATCGAGCGTCGAGACATAATCGAACGGCACGATGCGCGTCGAGGGCGCGTCGTGCTCAATCGCCTCGCCGAGCGGCCGATAGTTGCCCGTTTCGTGATCGTAGACCGGTATCTTCTTGATCGGCTCGAACTCCGCCAGCCGCCGAGTCTCTTCTTCCGCCGCCCCCGCCAGGCCGAGCACTTTGTATCCTTGCAGCGTGATGAAGAGCCTGCCCGTTACACCTGCCGTCCGCTCTTCGATCTGCAATCGAATCGTCGATCGTGGCAGGAAGACCATCGGCTGCGGCAGCATTTTGAACGGCCTCCGCCCGTCGGCGCGGCCCAGCGTCGCCAGGCTGTCCACCGGCTTGTTCTGCAACTCGCGGCCGGTTCCGGTGTCGACCAGGCTGAGCAGGAAGCTGAAATTGTCCACCGGCTTCAATCGCTGAAAAAGCTTTTGCCTTAGCTCCTGGTTCAAAGGCAAACTTGCATTCAAGCCGCCATTTTCCGATATGAGAGCGCGCAAGTTCGGATTTAGTCTGAACCCTTCGATCAGCACATCGGGGGGCAGGTTTGCTAGCTTGACATCGCCGAGGGTGGCCAGGGTAATCGGCGTGGCTGTGGTGTTAGTGGCTGGGGAGGGAACCAAGTCGACCTTCTCTGCGCGCTCTTCCGCCAAGCCGTAGCCGACGGCTGTAGCGACGAAGACGCCTTCGGCGCTGATGTTGATCACGTCCTGAACGAGGTTGCCGACCTCTCCCCTGAGCGTGAAGTCGGCCACGTACTCGTAGGGGATGACGCGCGCCGCCGGCGCGCTATGCGACTGTTCGCGACCGAACGAATTGGCGCCCCTCGGCGGATTGGGCTGAGCCATGCGGTTCATAACTCTTCCTCGGTTTCAGCCGCAGATTAACGCAGGTAGATACAGGTAGCTTTCAATCGCGCTGATCTGCGGCCGGGTTTTCATTCATTGCACGTCTATTGCACGTCGCGCGTCATGTACCCATCGAGGACGACCCAAATGAAGAGCGGCCCATAGAGTCTTTGCAGATCGCTCAGCACTTCGCTCTCCGGTACTTCGATCTCGACGCGGAAGTTCTGTTGCGCATCGATTTTCACCGCCTCGGCGAAACGAAAGGTCGCTTGTGGACTCGGATAGCCGTGCGTCGTGACCCTGCCGTCCTCCGAATATGGGCCGGCGCCGGCGGGGAAGAACCACGTCGGAACCTGAATCATGATCTTCTCGCCGACGAAGAAGGTGGTGACGGTGTTATAGATGAACTTGCCGATCAGCCCGCCGAAACCATTATTAGGGAAGATCTGTTCTTTCGCCGGAATGATATCTTTCCCGAACTTATCCACCGCCTCTTTCAATGTCGTGCGGGTGATCTCGGCCAATTCATCCGGGGCCAGCGGCTGCGTTGTTGTGTCCGGTGGGATCGCCGTGACTGTCAGACCGAGATTCTCCAACGCGTCGAGTGACAGCCGGAGCGCCTTTATCTCCGAGCTCTCAACCCGGCGTGTGAACTCCACGAAATGCGTCAGCTTGAAGTTGCTCAGCTCCACTTTCCTATTGCCCACTGGTTGCCCGGCGCAGTCGACGACAACTACTTCGAGTTTGATGGTAGCGCTCTCAGAGACCACCGACGGCAAATCCGAGATCACCACCCGCAGCGCATGCGCCTCAAAAGTGTTCCAGTGCGGCAACAACGACGCAGCCTGCATGTTCGTCAACAACTTCGTCTTTCCCGTTACATCCTGAAAGAACCGTAAAACGTTGGATGTGAGAATCTCGCCCAATCTTCTCCCCGGTTTGATTGCGACAGCATCATATAACTGCTGATGTACTAGCTCTCTGACTCCTTTGACGACAGCCATAGCTTCCTCCTAGCTATCTACCAGAGCGGTTGAAACCAACCGCTGCGGGATTTGGATTGTTCTTCCGCAGGGCGGATGTTTTCGCAGGTCGGGTTGATTGTCCTCGGACGCTGGTAACCCTCGACGCCGTTGATGTTCTCCAACGGTACGACCCGCGGGTTGATCTCCCGCTCCCGCACATAGCCTTCGACAGGGGCTTCCGCGAAATAACCCATCTCCGGCGCATTACCGTAACCCATCACTTCTGGCGCTTCGCCGTAGTAGCCCATTTGATCGGGCGCTTCGGCGTAATAGCCCATCTGATCGGGTGCTTCATAGACATAACCCATGGCTTCCGGTGCCTCTGCGTAATAGCCCATCTGATCGGGCGCTTCCGCGTAATAGCCCATTTGATCGGGCTGTTGATAGACCTCGTTGACGCCGGCAAATTCCGGAGCTTCGGCGTAATAGCCCATCGTCTGTGGCACCTCATAGACGTAACCGACTTCCGGCGCCTCCGCGTAGTAACCGGTGCCTTCGACAAAACCCGGTGGCGGATCGGCGATATAGCCCATCCCGTGAGGCGAGCCATAACCGGAAACCTCCGGCGATTCGTAGATGTAACCGACCGTTTCCGGCGCTTCGCCGTAATACCCGACGTTCTCCGGCGCCTCGTAAACGTAGCCTACATTTTCCGGTACTTCATAAACGTAACCGAGAGGCTCCGGCGCCTCGTAGACATAGCCCATCTGATCAGGCACTTCAGCGAAGTAACCCGAGATCGTGGGAGCCGGGCATCTACGCTTTCTCGCTCCTGGCTTGGGTATTGGATAGAACCGCATGCGTTTTCCTCCTTGCTGTGGTATTGGATTGACAATCATGATTTCATCGAAATGGCCTGCCATATTCTGCCTCCTCATCCTTCAATCCCGCGCTTTGTCACCCGGTATCGACCGCCGATGATGTATAACCGCCTGCCTGTCGGATCGGCGGCCAGGACGGGAAATTGCTGCTCGAAGAAATGAACATAGTTCTGCGGAACTTCTCCGGGCGCGCGGCTGGCACGATAGATCACTCCGCGCAGTTCTCCGAGCGGCATTAACGGCGGCGCCAATCGGATTATCCGCAGACGCCTGGTCTCGCATGCGCAACCCGAACCGCATCCGCAGGACGAGCCACAGGCGCAATCCGAACCGAATTGTGGTTGGGAACAACCGCAAGCACACGACATGACTCGACTCCTAGCGGAACCTCCGAACTGGAGCGCCCGGCGGCGCCGGAGCGGCTGGCTGCGGCGCGACTGTGCCCGGCTGCGCCTGGACCCCTTTTCTCGCCCCACGGCGGCGGCGAGGCCGAATGACGACCGGGATGCTCATCCAGACCGGGCGCAGGTATTGCTTGACCTGACCTGATTCGCCGATCCCTTCAACGACTTCATAGAGTTGCCCGTCAGGCGCCTGCATTATTCCGTCCTCCGCGCCTGCCAGCCCAGCCTTTCCGAGGATGCTGCAGAGCTTGGTCCCGATTTGGTAGACCGGCTTCAGCTCCACGCTCTGTTCGGCACATGGGGCTAACTTGGGCAGGCCCTGGCAGAATCCCTTGACGGCCCCTCTCACTTGTTCGATCACCGGCCCGATCCCCGGGATGAATTTGACGGCTTTGCCGGCCAGTTTCTTGATCCCTTTCCAGAAGCCGATGTCGTTCCCCAGGCCATCGACACCTTCCACCCATTCGTATAGCTGTCCGTCCGGTCCCGGGCGGACTTCGCCAACATAGTTGCCGATCCCCAGGACCTGTGTCGTCTCGTAAGATGCAAAAGGCATAAGTCTTCTCCTAATCAACCGGAAAATACTGTTTGTGATCTGCCGGCGGCGCCCAACCCATCGAGCGATTGACCGTTGCATCGAGCGGAATCCACCGACCTTTGTAAAAAACTTCGAGATAGATATGCGTGAATAACTTCTTCTTCATTGGATTGAATCCAACGAGTACCAGGCGCACCGGATGGCCGATAGACTTGAGCATAGAGGAAAGAAGGATCGTCATATCGTCACAATCGCCTGCGCGCAACTCCAGCATCCGTCTCGCCGTGTGTAGAAGCTCGACACGATGAATATCCCGCGTGTATCGAACATTGCGTCTCACCCACTCGAAGAGGGCGTGGATCTCCCCCAGATAGTTTTTCGGCCGGATGTCGCATTGGCGCAGAATCTCGATCGCCGTTTGCCGAACGCCAAAGTCTTTTGCGCCTGCCCTGACCAGATGCGCAATCAACTCGACGGTCTTGATTGTTCCCGGATAGCCTTTGGGGATCCGGCCGATGAAGATACGGGGCTGTGTTGAATTCGAGCATTTGTGCATCGCCTTCTCGTTCTTTTGAATGTTCCTGACACCGTGGATAGAGGGCAACTGGAATGCCAATCGGGGAAGAGTCGTGGAATATCGACATATCTCTAGCGAGAAAAAAGGGTTGACGCTTTGAGCCCGAGAGTTTTAATAGAGAAGGGAAGATCGCGGAGTCATAATCTCTATGCGTCTCTCCGTGTGTCGACAGACCGGCGGGATGTTGAAGATGTTGCGGCAGTGAGGTTTGTGCGGGCGCATAAAAATCGCCGGGCCCTCAAAATGATGAGCGATCTATCGAACATAATTCTGGAACCTGAATTATTATATCGGGCACAGATCGCCCACGGGATATTGCGGGATCAGGATCGGGATCGGGAATGCACCGAAAGCTTCTCCTTCACCGAAGGAAAAGGTTTTGCGACGACTTGATGAAGTTGTGGAGCTGGTGGTCGAGACTGTTGAGGTGCTGAATAATGTCGACCCTGGTTGCCATCTAAAGGAGAGAATCAATAAATCACAATGGTTAAACGACGAGATTTTATACGGATCGGTGTTCTGAGCAGCTTCGCTGCGGCAATCGGATGCGATCGACATCCGGCGCCGTCATCTTCCGGCGCTCCCAATCAAAGCACGGCGGTCGGTTCATTCGAACTGGATGAGAAGACGATTGCCGAGTTGCAGGAAGAGGTGAAGTCCGGCGGTCTGACCGCGCGATCGATCGCTGAAAAGTATTTATCGCGAATCGCGGCCATCGATAAACAAGGGCATCGCCTCAATTCGGTCATCGAACTCAATCCCGACGCGCTCTCCATCGCCGATGCGCTCGACGCCGAGCGTAAAGACAAAGGCCCACGCGGCCCACTTCACGGTATCCCGGTCTTGCTCAAGGATAACATCGATACGGCGGGTCGAATGTCGACGACCGCCGGATCACTGGGACTTGAAGGTTCGATTGCGCAGCGCGACGCATTCATCGTGCAGCGGCTGCGCGAAGCCGGCGCCGTCATTCTCGGAAAAACGAACCTCAGTGAATGGGCTAACTTTCGTTCGACCCGCTCCACCAGCGGATGGAGCGGTCGAGGTGGTTTAACCCGCAATCCTTATGCGCTCGATCGCAACCCTTGCGGCTCCAGCTCCGGTTCGGGCGTAGCAGTCTCCGCCAATCTTTGCAGCATAGCGATCGGGACAGAGACCGACGGCTCGATCGTTTGTCCGGCCACCACCAATGGGATTGTGGGGATCAAGCCGACGCTGGGATTGGTCAGCCGTTCCGGGATCATTCCGATTGCGCATAGTCAGGATACGGCGGGGCCGATGGCGCGCACTGTGTCTGATGCCGCGATTCTATTGGGCGCAATCGTCGGTGTCGATCCGCGAGATGCCATCACTCAGGAGAGTAACGGCAAATCGTTTACCGATTACACGCGGTTCCTGGATCGCAACGGGTTGCAAGGCGCGCGCATCGGGGTCGCCCGCAGGTATTTCGGCTTTAACGATGAAGTGGACCGATTAATCAACAATGCGATCGATGCCATGAAACGAGCTGGCGCGACGATAATCGATCCGATCAACCTTGCGCCGCCGAAGGAATATGAAGAGTCCGAGCTCGAGGTTTTGTTGTACGAGTTCAAGCATGATCTCAACAAGTATTTGTCGGAGCTCGGCCCCAAGGCGCGTTTCCATTCGCTCAAAGAGATCATCGAGTTTAACGAGAAGAATCGCAGCCGCGAGATGCCATACTTCGGACAGGAATTGTTACTTCGAGCGGAAGCGAAAGGTCCTCTGACCAGCCCGGAATATCTCAAGGCGCTTGAGAAGAATCGCCGGCTGTCGCGGACAGAGGGGATCGACGCCTCGATCGACAAAGATCGGCTGGACGCGATCGTCGCGCCGACCGGCGGCCCTTCGTGGACGACGGATCTGGTCAACGGCGATCATTTTGCCGGAGGCAGTTCGACGCCGGCTGCGGTCGCCGGTTATCCGGCTATTAGCGTTCCGGCAGGCTTTATTCATGGGCTTCCGGTCGGGATATCGTTTTTCGGTGCTGCATACAGTGAACCTGCGTTGATCAAACTGGCATACGCTTTCGAACAGGCGACCAGACATCGCCGGGCGCCCGGGTTTTTACCAACCCTGGACCTTCAGGCTGTGGGACAGAATGGATAAAGCAAACTGCCGATTGAGTCGACTGGCGCAGTCACTCACTACGCAAAGCCGTCAAAGGGTCGACCTTCGTCGCCCGCCGCGCCGGAATGAAACAGGCTACGAACGCCACAACCAACAACAGCGATGCGATCACGCCAAACGTCAGCGGGTCGGTCGCGCTCACACCGAACAACAAGGCTTTCATCAACCCCGTCAGCGCAAAAGAAGCGAGCAATCCGAGCCCTATGCCCACGAGCGTTAACCTCATTCCTCGTTGCACGACAAACCGCAACACGTCGTCGACCTGTGCACCCAACGCCAAACGAACGCCGATTTCCGTGGTGTGCTGCGCTACGAAATGAGAGAGCACGCCATATATCCCGACCGCCGCCAGCAACAAAGCCAGACCTGCATAAGTTGTGAGCAGTACCATTCGCAAACGGCGTTGGACAATCAGTTCATCGATACGTGCTTGCATCGTACGGATATCAGCGGTTGGTAAGTTGGGGTCGATCAATTGAATGGTCTGGCGCGCCGCCGATGCAAGTCTCAGCGGATCGTTGGCAGTGCGGACGATCAAATAGCTCGGAATTGAAGAGGAATTATAGAAAGCTTGAGCGTGCGGCAAGTACAGCTCCGGGCGGATGTCGTCTTCCAGCCCTCTGTGTTTGACATCACCGGCGATGCCAATGATGGTGAGAAGCTGTGGTGCAGATCTTCCCTGATAATCCTCATCAATCGAGAAGCGTTTTCCCAACGGGTTTTCTTGCGGCCAGAAACGACGCGCCATCGTTTCGTTGATGATGGCAACGGGCTCTGTCTGCAACGTGTCGCGTTCATCAAATGCGCGTCCCTCCCGAAGCGGGATGCCGAGCGTTGTGAAATAGTCAGAGCTGATCTGGCGATGGCCTGCCTCCAGCGCCACGCCAGCCTGAGCCGGATGGCCTTCAATAGCGACCGTGTAAATGCCGCCCAGACCCGCCATCGGCAGGCTGCTTGTGTAAGCGGCGGAAACGACGCCGGGCAGGGCGCGTACGCGTTCGAGCGTCTGCCGGAAAAAGTTCGTGCGCTTCGCGATATCCTCGTAACGCGCGCGTGGCAAGCGTGTCTGCAACGTCAATAAGCTCTCGGCGCGAAAACCGACATCGATCTGGCGCAAATGGAAAAATGTCCGAACCAACAACCCTGCGCCGATCAGCAAGACCAGGGCCAATGCTACTTCGACTACCACCAGCGCATTTTGCATCCGGCGATGTCCTGCGCCTGTGCGCGCGCCGCCTTGCTTCAGTGCTTCATTGACATCCAATTGCGTCGCCTGCCACGCGGGTGCAAGTCCGAAAAGCACCCCCGTCAATACTGACAGACCCAGCGTGAAGACGAGCACTTGCCCGTTCAATCCCAGGGTCGCAATGCCTATCAATTCCGGCGGTATCAACTGTCGTAAAACGGCAAAACTCCAGACGGCCACCAGCAGACCGCACACGCCGCCGGTTCCGGCGAGTAGCACGCTTTCCGTCAGTGACTGACGCACGATTCGCCAGCGACCCGCGCCGAGCGCCACCCGCACGGCGAACTCTTTGCGACGCGAGGCGGAGCGCGCAAGCAGAAGATTCGCCAGATTCGCGCAAGCGATCAGCAAGACCAACCCTACGGCCGCCAACAACACCAGTAACGGACGGCGGACATTCCCAGTCAAGTGATCGTGCAGAGGCTGAACGATAGCGCTGAGTTTGCCCGCTTCGGCCGGATGCTCCCGCGCGATCCGTTGCATCAGCGTTTTGATTTCAGCCTGCGCCATCGCCTCGGTGATGCCCGGTTTCAAGCGCGCCAGCACGGTCAGGTAATGCCCGGCGCGATAGGCCCGCAGTTGAGGGCTGAATCCTGCGGGCGCCCAAAAACTGGCGTCTGGATTGAGAAACCGGAAGTCCGCCGGCAGTACCCCGATGACGGTAAACCTCTCGTCATTGAGAATCAGCTCTTTCCCCACTACATCCGCCGTGCCGCCGAACTGCCGGAGCCAAAGTTCATGGCTGATCAGTAGAACTTTGTTGGCGCCGCGCAAGTACTCGCCGGGCAGGAAGACGCGACCGAGGGGCGGCCTGACGCCGAGGATATCCAGCGCTTCTCCATCCAACACAGCGAAGCCTTTCAATTTTTCCGGGCCGCCCTCGCCAGTCAGATTCATCTCGCTACCGCTCAACGCCGACATCCGCTCGAAAACCGTCTGTTGCGCCTTCAGATCGAAATAATTGCCCGGTGCTACGCGTTGCTTGGCTTCTCCATCAGAAGGCGCTTCCTCCCAAATCGTCATGATCTGTTCCGGCTGTGGAAATGGGAGTGCGCGCAATAATACGGCATTGACAAGAGTGAAGATCGCCGTATTCGCGCCGATCCCCATAGCCAGTGTGAGGACGGCAATAAAGGTGAAGCCGGGTTGTTTAAGCATGATTTGCGTGCCATAGCGCAAGTCTTGCCACAAATCCTCAATCCACCTAACGCCGCGGGCGTCGCGGCTCAGTTCCTTCGCCTGCTCCACCCCTCCAAAGGCTTGGCGGGCTGCACATCGCGCCTCCTCCGGATTCATTTTCAGGCGGATGTTCTGTTCGGTTTGCCTATCGATGTGGTGGCGCAGTTCCTCGTCCAGATCGCGCTCTGCTCGCGATCTGCGCAGTAGCGTCCGCAGTGCCATCTTTATTCTATTCAGCATACGGTCCCCTAATTCTGTCAGATCATGCGTCGCGCAAGATCAGCTCGACTGCATGCCGCAGCGCTCGCAATCTCGGCAGGTCGGGCATCCCTTGCAACATATTGGTTTTCTTTTTCTTCATGTGTCCTCTCGTTTTTCGATAGAGGCGAGGGTAAAGGCTGACCAATCGGCTGTCAATAGGTAGCCGGATGGGAATGGGAGATTCAAGCAGCATGAATCCGACCGCTCCCAATGTCTTTGCCACCGCTTCGACCAATAACCGGCGTCTCTGGTAGATGAAAGAGAGATTACGGGCCACAATTTTATAGAAAAACATTTAAGCGCTGGTCGAGATTTCAATATGACCTCGATCCTCTTCTTCGCGGCTTCCTGACTCAGCCTGGCCCGTTCGGGCCGACGATCAGAAGGCTCGGCATGCTGATGTGCCTCGATCATCGGTGGTCGAATCCGTCAAGGGTATCGAAAAGCAGTGGAAGCACATCGCCTCGACAACAGCCCCGTTCAAAGAACGATTTGTGGCTGAGATCGAGGTGGGCGCCTCTTATTGGTCTCAGAAAGAGGTGAACTTTGGCAAAGCAGTAGCCGCCAATCGTTTAATAAGCTGCGCGAAGCGGACGAAATCGCTCCCGACGGTAACAGCCTGATAGTTTTGGATACTGATCAGCGTCAGATATGGCTCCGGTGGGATTCAACCGATAAAATAGCCGCAGACCAACACCTGCGTCTGATTAAGGGTGCTGGAAATGAGCCTTCTGAGCGTGTCCTGAGAGCATCGAGAAGCTTTCAGGTGCAAAGCCATCGTTGAAGAAGTAGCTCTATGCGCCACTCGCATCATTCCAAGTAACTACATCGAGTGGCTAGATAATCCAAAATAACAACTAATTCTTCACACTAAACCGGAGCACCCAAAACGGGGCAGGCGTTAGTCTGTCCGCTACCTGACTAGCGTGGTCGATGGAAAGGAAAGAGATGGAAACTGGCTGCCTAAAATTTCGATGCGCTTCAGGGACCGCTCTTTTTCGGCGCGACTATCTCCCGACCATCGCCGTGGTATCTCTCGTTCTCCTGGCAGCGGCCGTCCTGGCATGTTCTGTTCCCACGCGTCGCGCGGCGAATGTCGATCGGCTCGTGGTTTGCGAAAGGAATAGGGCGGGATGTCTTACACTCTTTCCGTGATGATATAGCCGGCGTCGCCCACGATCGCATAATGATAAATAGCAATGCGTAAGCTTCAACTTCTGGCAGCGATATCTATTCTCTTGGTGGCGCCGTTGGCCGGACAGGAATCTATCATCGTCATTCGGACGGGGATGCTGCTTGATGGAAAAGGCGGCGCTCAGCGCAACGTGAACATTGTTGTTAAAGGAACGAAGATCGTGAAGATCGCTTCGCAAACGGGCACCCCAACCTACGATCTGCGAACGCTCACTGTTTTGCCGGGGTTGATTGATACGCACGTTCACATCAGCTATCACTTCGGCCAGGATGGGCGAGCGAGCTCTCGCGGCGAGACCCCGGCGCAAGAGGCGTATTACACGGCGGAGAACGCTTACGCGACTTTGATGGCTGGGTTCACCACAGTGCAGAGTGTCGGAGCGGCCTCGGATGTCCCGCTGCGGGAAGCCATAGCGCGCGGAGCCCTACCCGGCCCGCGCATTCTCACTTCGATACGTAGTCTCAATGAAAATAGCGGGACACCTGACCAACTCCGCGAACTTGTCCGCAAGTTAAAGCAGGAAGGCGCGGATGTCGTGAAGATCTTCGCGTCAAAGAGCATCCGAGATGGCGGGGCTCAGACGATGACGGACGAACAACTCATGGCGGTTTGCCGTGAAGCGAGGGCGCAGGGACTGCGGACGATGGTTAATGCTCATGCCGCCGGAGCGATCAAAGCAGCCGTCCGCGCGGGTTGCGGGCAAATCGAGCACGGGATATTCGTGGACGACGAAGCCCTTGAGCTGATGGCTGAACGTGGCGTCTATTTCGATCCGAACATAGGTCTCGTCCTTCAAAATTATCTGCGCAACAAATCCAGGTTTCTTGGCATCGGCAACTACACCGAAGACGGTTTCGCCCACATGGAGAAGGCTGTCGCGCTCAACAATGCGATGATCAAAAAAGCCGTCGCCACGCCCGGGCTGAAACTCGTTTTGGGAACCGACGCCGTCGCGGGCGCGCACGGGCGGAATGCTGACGAGCTAATTGCGCGCGTTCGCGAAGGCGGTCAGAAGCCTCTGGATGCGATCACCTCGGCAACATCGCTGGCTGCGAAATCGCTCAATCTGGAAAACAGCATCGGCACGCTAGCCCAGGGATTTGAAGCCGATCTGATCGCCGTTGATGGCGACCCGACGCGTAACATCACCGCCCTGACGCGTGTCGTCTTCGTGATGAAGGGCGGCAGGGTATATAAAAACGCGCATTAAATGAAAATGAAACCAATCGAGCTTCATTACAACGAAACCGGGTATCTCGAGTGCGAAAATATTTCTTTTCGCCTGTTGCACGCTTCTAATCTGTACCGTGAGTGCTCGGAGCCAATATGTTTCCGTCGATACTTACACGCGCTACGAGTTGCTCGCACCAGAAACCAATAGTTTCCGTATCTTTTACGAAGTAACCGAGACCACGCCCGGGGCGGCGTTTCATTTCAACATCATCCGGCCCGGGAGCGAAGCCTCGGATGAATCGGTCTATGATCTGGCCACAAGCAAGCCCCTCAAGTTTGAGGTCGTCACCGGCGCACAGGCCAAAACCGATTCACCCAAGCGAAATTTCAATCCCACGGCTCAGTACATCAAAGTACACCTCGCGCATCCTGTCCCGGCGCGAGGCGAATACCGGTTGCGCATCGATAAAACTTACAAAGATAAACAGAGCTATTATGCCGACGGCGACCGCATCGTCTTCAAACGTGGGCTGGGCATTCCGCGAAACAGCGTTGTCTTGCCTGCCGGCTACGAGATCGTCTCGTCGTCTGTTGCGGCGCAAGCAATCCCGGAACCGGATGGCCGGCTTAATCTCGCCTTCGTCAACCCTGGGAGCGGCGGCCAGTTGGAAGTAGAGATAGTCGCGCGCCGGCTGCCAGTTTCCACTGCTAAACCCGAAAAGCAAGTCGCAGGGAAAACCGGTTCTCCCTCTGGGCAACCAACTGCGGCGACAAAAAGTATGGCGATCATCGAGCGGGCCAACCAGGATCGTGAGATTCTCTACGAACTTTCCGATCCCTCCACGCACGCCTTCCGCATAACGCACGATTACACCGAACGTCGGGAAGGTGTTAAGCATTATTTCAATGTCGTACGTACGGGCAGTCGCGTCTCCGATCCGGAGAGCATCGACCTCGATAGCGGTGAGAATCTGAAATGGGACACCCTCAAGGGCAAGCAAATAAAAGAGCGCAAGCTGCCCCTGCCTGACGTAAAAGATGATGCCGAAGTGGTCGTCACATTCTTTACGCAGCCTGTGGCCAATGGTGCTTCGGTGCGATTGCGGCTCAAAGAGACATACACCGATCCGAAGAGCTATTACCTCGATGGGGACGAACTGATCTGGGATCGAACCTTCGGCCGGTTGCGCAACACGGTCGTGCTGCCGCCGGGTTGGTATCTGGCGGCGCTCGAATCGCCCGCAACGATTCAAACGCTATCTGATGGACGCGTGTCGGTCTATATCATCAATACTCGCAATGATGATGTGCGGGTCTATCTGCGTGCCCGCCGCCGTGCCGCTCGTTGATCAGGATATTCAGCATCACGACCTTCTTTGGGTTCACGCGGGGATCGTTGTTTGGATCATCCGACGTAATCATTCGGCCTTCACTCACACGGCAGCGCGATGATTGGGCATTCGAACAATACTGTCACCATCTCTTGAAAGAACTGATATAGACGCAATCGCTCACAGAACGCTCGGGCGGCTCTCTGACGAACACGTTTAAGAAAAAGAACTGGCAGCACTGCTGATGGAGGAGGGCTTCACTGAACTCGGAACGTATCAGACGCAGTGTCATCCCGACAAGTTCGAGTTTTTCGTCTCGGCGCTTAGCGGTTCGCCGGGCGCCCGTGAGCAACACCTGCGGCGCCTTTTGATTTTCATAAGTTTCAGGGGAATGCAGTGAATGAAGACGTTTCTGCAATCGGTGCAAATTCCCAACATCGAGGCGTCCAAAATTTGCCACTGAACGACCGATAAAACGATGAACAAAATTTGGATGAGTTGTCTGCTACTCCTGGGGATGAGTCACGCGGTGTTGGCGCAGACTGGCAAGTCGTCTGACGCAAAACCGCCCAATTATCTTTTCATCGCGATAGATGATTTGAATGATTGGGTCGGGTGTTTGGGCGGGCATCCACAGGTTAAGACGCCAAACATTGACAGGCTCGCAGCGCGTGGGACGCTCTTTGCCAACGCGCACACCCAGGCTCCGCTCTGCAACCCGTCGCGCGTCAGCTTGCTCACCGGGATGCGCCCTTCGACGACCGGCGTTTACGCGCTGCAACCGAAGTTACGAAATGTGGCGTCGCTGAAGGATGCGACGACGTTGCCGCAGACGCTTCAGGGTAGCGGTTACCGCACGCTGGGAGCAGGCAAAATCTTCCATGACAGCATGTCGGCGGCCGAACTCGCGCGCGAATTCGACGAGTGGGGCGAGGTCGAAAGGTATAAAAACGCGCCAGCTGGAAAATTCGTCATGACGCCCGACAAGAACAAGCTGATGGATTGGGGGCCATTCCCTGAAAAGGACTCCGATCACGATGACTGGAAGGTCGCCGATTGGGCGATCGAGCAGCTCAAGACAAAACCTCCGCAGCCTTTCTTTCTGGCCGTGGGACTGCGGCTGCCGCACGTGCCGCTTTATGCGCCGCAAAAGTGGTTCGATCTTTATCCCGATGACAAATTGGCGATGCCGCCGATCAAAGCCGGCGACCGAGCCGACACGCCCGAATTCGCCTGGTATTTGCACTGGAAACTTCCCGAGCCTCGCCTGTCGTGGTTGCAGACAAATAATCAGTGGCGGCCGATGGTACGCGGATATCTGGCGACGATCAGTTTTATGGACGCGCAGGTCGGGCGGTTGCTCTCCGCGCTGGAAGCGAGCGGTTTGAATGACAACACCATCGTCATCCTGTGGTCTGATCATGGATGGCATCTAGGCGAGAAGGGAATCAGCGGCAAGAACTCGCTCTGGGAACGCTCGACTCGTGTTCCGCTCGTTTTTGCGGGGCCGGGCATAGCCCGCGGCGCGCGCTGCGACCGGCCGGTTGAATTGCTCGACCTCTACCCTACGCTGCTGGAATTGAGCGGCTTGCCGCCGAAAGATGGGCTTGAAGGCCACAGCCTGGCGCCACTGCTTAAAAAGGCCAGCGCTAAGCGCGCCTGGCCCGCGATCTCGACGCACAACCGCGATAATCACACGGTGCGAAGCGAGCGTTGGCGATACATCCGCTACGCTGACGGTTCCGAAGAACTTTACGATCACCGCCGCGACCCGAATGAATGGACGAACCTGGCGCGCGATCCGAGCTATGTCAGAGTGATCGCCGAGCACCGGCGTTGGTTGCCAAAAGTAAACGCTCCACCGGTCGCGGGCAGCGCGGTCCGGCTTCTAGTCAATGAAAACGGCGTGTGGATGTGGGAAGGGAAGCCGATTCGCCAAGCAGACAAAGAGCCTTGAGGAATAGCGACGAGACATGCGATTAAATCGGCTCGCGGCCCGGAAACACCAAGTAGGGCTGTTGGTCAATATTTTCATGGGCGCGACCTTGAAATCGGCTGCGTATCCTGACTGCGTCACATAAGGAAAAATCGGTGCGACAGCTGTAATTAGTGGATGGATCGAGGCAAGAGTTATAAAATCTCGACCGCGATTCACACGGAAGCAAATAATCAATCAATTCACAACCCAAACGCGCAGCCGCCATATTAAGAGACTGTGGCAAGGCGACAAGCGCTGGCGAGGTGATGCAATGGTGAAAACAATCTTTCTGGTGCTCTGCGCGGCGGTCGCGGTAATTCCGCTTGATGCGACGGGACAACGCACGCCAATACGCAAGCCCAACATCCTGTTCCTCTTTGCCGACGATATGCGTGCCGACACCATCGCAGCGCACGGCAACCCGCACATCAGAACGCCGAACCTGGACGGTCTTGTCCGCAGGGGCTTCAGCTTCCGCGGCAATTACATTTTTGGAGGGAACAGCGGCGCAGTCTGCGTCCCGAGCCGGGCGATGCTGATGAGCGGCAAGACCTGGTTCAAAGTGGATGCGCCAACGCTCAACGGGGCGCGATTGGCGCCGGAAGTGCTGGGGGAAAACGGCTACGCCACATTCGCCACGGGCAAATGGCACAACGGCCAGCCCTCGTGGCTGCGCGCCTTTCAGAGTGGAAAAGCCGTGATGTTCGGCGGGATGTCGGATCATACAAAAGTCCCGGTGCGAGACCTCGGCCCTGACGGCAAGCTGACGGAAGTTCGCACGGGCGCAAAGTTTTCCAGTGAGATGTTCGCTGACGCCGCGATCGAGTTTTTGCAAAGCCACGACGCCCGCAACCCGTTCTTCGCATACATCGCCTTCACCGCGCCACACGATCCTCGGCAACCGCCCGCGGCATATCGTGAAATGTATTATCGAAACCTGCCGCCCGTTCCCGCGAACTTTCTGCCACAGCTTCCATTTGACAACGGCGCGATGCGCGGCGGCCGCGATGAGAACCTGGGCGCCTGGCCGCGAACCGAGGCGATGATTCGCGATCAACTGGCCGAGTATTACGGAATGATAACGCATATGGACGAGCAGATCGGGCGGATTCTCGCGGCGCTCGAAAAATCCGGCCAGGCCAGAAACACGATCATTATCTTCGCCGCCGATAACGGGCTCGCCCTCGGCAGTCACGGTTTGTTGGGCAAGCAAAGCGTCTTCGAGCACAGCATGCGCGTTCCACTGATCCTCGTCGGCCCTGGCATCCCGCGCGGGAAATCCAC
The DNA here is from genome assembly GCA_963796275.1 of uncultured Acidobacteriota bacterium. Lineage (GTDB taxonomy): Bacteria > Acidobacteriota > Blastocatellia > RBC074 > RBC074 > JAKEHZ01. The sequence goes on from CAWCKY010000006.1 coordinate 2,409,668, forward strand.
GCGGGCGTTCACTTACCTGATCGACGTTTTCCCGACCCTTTGTGACGTGACCGGAATCGCGCCTCCATCGGGGTTGGAAGGCGAGAGCTTGCGTCCATTGTGGGAAGGCAAAAAAGCCAGCGTGCGTGATTCGGTTTTTCTGCCGTACATCGAGATTCAACGCGCGGTGCGAGATGAACGCTGGAAACTGATCGCTTATCCGAAGATCGGCCACTTGCAATTGTTCGATTTGCAAACCGATCCGCACGAGACGACCAATTTGATTGATCGTCCGCAATCCGCCAAACACGTCTCGCGCTTGATGGGGTTGATGAAACATTGGCAGGCGCGGGTCGGCGATACCCTCGAACTTCCCACGGAAAACAGACAACCACCCGGAATTGACCTGAAGGGGCGAGAGCGTAAGCCCGACCAATGGCAACCGGAATGGATCGTGAAAAAGTATTTTGGAGACTCCTCTCAATGAAAAGAATGGCACGTGCCCGTTTTATGATTTACGCGTTGCTGCTCGGCGTGGGAATCGTTGGATGGGCGACGCCGACTGGCTCTGCGCAGGCGCCCGCGGCCCGTCCGAATGTCGTCCTTATCATCGCCGATGATCTGGCCTGGGATGACATCGGCGCCTACGGCAATAAAAAGATTCGCACGCCCAATATTGATCGGTTGGCGCGCGAAGGGCTGAAATTTACCAGCGCCTTCGTCACGATCTCGTCGTGCAGTCCCAGCCGGTCGAGTCTCATCACCGGGCGCTACCCGCACAACACCGACGCCGAGCAACTGCACTGGCCGTTGCCGGCCGAACAGGTGACGTTTGTGGAGAAACTCAGAGCCGCGGGTTATTGGACGGCCGCGTCGGGAAAATGGCATTTGGGCGATTATGTCCGCGATCGCTTCGATCTGGTGGATGATCCCGGTGAAGCCGGATTTCAGACCGATGCGAAAACCGGAAGGATGCTGGCCAAAGATGACAGCGGCGCCGCAGGCTGGCTGCCCACGATGCGGCGGCGACCGAGAGACAAGCCGTTTTTCCTGTGGTTTGCCGCGCTCGACCCGCATCGCGATTATGTCGAAAACAGCATTCCCAAACCGAATCGCCCGGCGGACGTGATTGTCCCGCCCTATCTGCCGGACACGCTCGAAGTCCGAAAAGAACTAGCGCTTTACTACGACGAAATCACGCGCCTCGATAATTACGTTGGGAAAGTCATTGCTGAGCTCGAACAACAGGGAGTGGCCGATAACACGCTGGTCTTGTTTATAAGCGATAATGGCAGACCGTTTCCGCGCGCGAAAACATCGCTGTACGAAAGCGGGATCAAAACGCCCTTGATAGCGCGCTGGCCCAAGAAGATTGGGCGCGGCGGTGTGGCCGATGGCCTGGTCAGCAGCGTCGACATCGCGCCGACGATTCTACAACTGGCTGGGGTACCGATTCCACCGACCGTGCAAGGCAAAAGCTTCGCGGCGATCCTGAATGACCCGAAAGCGACGACACGCGACGCGATCTACGCTGAGAAGAACTGGCACGATTACGAAGATCGGGCGCGTGCTGTTCGCACAGCTCGCTATAAATACATACGCAATGATTATCCCGATCTACCGCTGACGACTTCGGCTGATTCGGGACGCAGCCCGACGATGGACGCTATTCGCCGTCTGCGCGGTGAGGGCAGGCTGACGCAGGAACAATCCCGCATCTTCCAGACGCCCCGCCCGCCGGAGGAGCTTTACGACGTCATCGCCGACCCGCACGAGTTTAAAAATCTGGCGGAGGACCCGCGCCACGCGCAAACGCTCGCCGAACTGCGTGAGAAACTGAATCAATGGGGGCGCGAAACCGATGACCGCATGCCTGCCAAGCGTACGCCGGATGAATTTGACCGGGAGACCGGGCAGCCATTGCCGACTCGGCGCCGCCCGCGTCCTGGCAAACTGGAAATGTATTCGGCCCCCAAATAATTCGAATGACACGGCAGTTCGTGTTGAAAGTATTCAATCAGACTGAAGTTCCGCCCGGGATGGGACCCGGGATGGTACATAAATTGAAACTTCGATGAAGGAGACCGAAAAATGTTGGTAGTCGCAGTTCTCTATGAAATCAAACCTGAGTACCGTGAAGCCTTCCGCGACGCGATCTTGAAGAATGCCGCCTCGAGTCTGCGGGACGAACCGGAATGCCATCGCTTTGACGTTAGCTTTTCGCCCGATGGGTTGCGGTGCTTTCTGTATGAACTTTATACCGACGAAGTGGCGTTCGATTACCACCGGCGAACGAAACACTTCGCCGAATTCAACCAGGTTGGGCAGGAGGCGGCGGTGGGCAAGCGCTTTGAGACGTTTGCGCTGAGCTGAGATCGGCTGTGGCCAAACAGATTTTATCGGCTATACATATTTCACCTGAATCCAGGCGTGACTGAGGAGGTCGGTGTATCATTCGCGGCCAGATGCCGGAAGAGTGGCGACTAGGGACAACTGCGTCGGGTGGCGATTGCACGACGGAGTATGCGTTGATGCGACTTTTTATCCGGGAAGCTGACCACGCCGTGACGGTGGAGCATATCGCAGCGACGCCGCGGTTGCTTTGATTGAACGGAGGCAATCTCAGAGACCGTAAGCGCGAGTCAAGAGAGCGATGAGTCCCGCATGGAGAATGGGGATTTGAGGCTTTCGCACCTGACGCACGACTTGCTGATGTTTGACGGCCGGGCTAAAGCCGGCTGATACGCTGAATAACGCTATAGCCAGGACGATCAATGGCTGTATAATCCGCAACAATAATTCCGATTCAATTTCTGTGAGTGTGATATGAGACTGCTGAAACTGTGCGTGAGTCTGCTGTTGCTCGCTTTCGTGATTTGTGCGGTTGGGGGTGCGCCGCGCCTGACCGCGGGGGCGGCGCAAGACGTTCGATTTAACCGGGACATCCGCCCGTTGCTGTCAAACCGCTGTTTTTATTGTCATGGGCCGGATGAGAAGAACCGCAAGGCGGGATTACGGCTCGACACCTTCGAAGGCGCTACGAAAGATCGCGGCGGGTATCGTGCCATCGCGCCGGGCAAGCCGGACGAAAGCGAGCTGTTGCGCCGCGTCACAGCGCACGACGCCGGCGAGGTGATGCCGCCGCCACGGGCGAAGAAACCCGCCGTCACGCCGCAGGAAGCCGAGTTGCTGCGACGCTGGATAGCGCAGGGTGCGAAATACGAGGGGCACTGGGCCTTTCAACCGCTCGCTACCGCTGAACCCCCGGTAGTGAAAGACAAGCAATGGGCGCGCAATGAAATTGATCGTTTCATTCTGGCGCGGCTGGAAGGTGAAGGTATTGCCCCCTCGCCCGAAGCCGACCCTCGCACGCTCATCCGACGATTGTCCCTGGATCTGATCGGTCTGACGCCGCAGCCGGAGGAGGTCGAGGCTTTTGTTAAAGCATACAGTAAAGCCAGTGGGCGCGACCGGGAGGCGATTTATAACGCGCTCGTCGAACGATTGCTCGGTAGCCCGCATTACGGAGAACGCTGGGGCCGCCACTGGCTCGACCAGGCACGCTATGCCGATTCGAACGGCTATACGATTGACGGCGAGCGAGTGATGTGGCCGTACCGCGATTGGGTGATCAACGCGCTTAATGACGACCTGCCGTTTGACCGCTTCACCATCGAACAGCTTGCCGGCGACCTGTTGCATAACCCTACAAAATCGCAACTCGTGGCGACCGGATTTCACCGCAACACGTTTATCAACGAAGAAGGCGGCGTAGACCGCGAACAGGCGCGCGTCGAGCAGGTGATGGATCGCGTCAACACGACAGGCGCGGTCTGGCTGGGGTTGACGGTGGGTTGCGCGCAATGCCACACGCACAAGTTCGATCCGATTCCACACAAAGAATATTACCAACTCTTCGCCTTCTTCAATTCGACCGCCGACGTGAACAATGTCGGCCCCACTGTGATGGTCAAGCGCGGCGAACTGTTCGGCAAGCCAGATGGGGAAGACGCGCTCGCCCAGAGAGAATTGCAGCAGGAGGCGTGGGAGCGGACTGAGATATCCCGATTGGAGGCAAGCCCGCGTGTAAAATCAACGGCCTCCGCCGTCGAATGGATTCCGCTCGACATCATCGAATTCGACACCGAGGCAAACGGCGCGTTGAAAATGCTCGAAGATCGTTCTCTGCTCATCGCTTCGCCCGCATCGCCGAACGACGCGTATCGCGTGCTGGGCCGCATCCCATCGCCGCGCGTCGCCGCCGTGCGCTTGCGCGTCTTGCCGCACGAAGCGTTGCCGAAGAACGGGCCGGGGCTGGCGGCCGACGGCGCCTTCGTTCTTTCGGAATTCATGTGCGAAACGGAAGGTTCGGGTCAGAGATTTGCCGACGCTTTCGCCGACCACGAACAGAGCGGCTATGCAGCGCGCGCGGCTATTGACAATGATCGCCGTACAGGCTGGGCCGTCAATGTGGCCAAAGACGAAGCCGCTGTACGGATGAATGCACCGCACGAAGTCATCTTCACTTTTGCGCGGCCGCGTGAGTTCGCCAGTCGCAACTTACAATTCACCCTCAGGCACGATGCCAACGCCGGGTATGCCATAGGGTGCTTTGCTATCGAAGTCGCCGCTGAATCGCCGCGCGATGAACGTGCGGTAGCGTTGCTGGCCGCGCTCAAAACACCCGCCTCGACGCGAACGCCGGAACAGCGCGCGCAGGTCGACGCAGCCCTCGCTTCAGCGCGCACGACCAGGGGGATGACGGCGGGCAATCCTGCGTTTGCGATGGTGATGAGGGATATCATGGAGCCGCGTGAGACCTTTCTGTTCACGCGCGGCGACTTCACGCGTCCTGATAAAACGCTCGGCCGGCTCGAACCCGGCGTACTCAGCGCGGTCGCGCCCTCTCTGGCGCAAAGCCAGCCGGAATCCGGCGCGCGTCGTACGCGGCTAGACCTGGCCAACTGGCTGGTCAACCCTGCCAATCCCTTGACGTCGCGCGTGACGATCAACCGCATCTGGATGCGTTACTTCGGACGCGGCATTGTGGAGACCGAAGAGGATTTCGGCACGCAGGGTTCGCCTCCTACACATCCCGAATTACTCGATTGGCTGGCGAGCGAATTCTTGCGGCGCGGCTGGAGTATGAAGGCGATGCACCGTTTGGTCGTCACCAGCGCAACCTACCGTCAATCGTCCGACGCGCGGAAGGACTTGAACGATACCGACCCGCGCAATCTGCTGCTCGCGCGGCAGGAGCGGTTGCGCGTGGAGGCGGAGATCGTCCGCGACGCTGCCCTCGGCGCCAGCGGCCTGCTCGACGCGCGCATTGGCGGAGCTGGCGTGCGTCCGCCGCAACCGGATGGCGTCTATGCTTTCACGCAGGTCAAAAAGAACTGGGTGGCGGCTGCTGGCGGAGATCGGTTCCGCCGTGCACTTTATACGGTCTTTTATCGCAGCGCGCCCTATCCGCTCTTCACGACCTTCGACTCGCCCGACTTCCAGACCGTCTGCACGCGACGCCCGCGTTCGAACACGCCGCTGCAATCGCTCACGTTGGCGAACGATCCGGCCTTTCTGGAGATAGCGCAGGGGTTGGCCGCGCGCCTAGTGCGCGATGCGCCGGGCGATTTCACGGCCACCCTTGATGCACGCCTGCGCCACGCGTTTGTATTGTGTTTCAGTCGCCCGCCCGATTCTGGGGAATTGAACGCACTGCGTGGGTATATCGATCGGCAGCTTCGCAGTTTTGAGGGTGAGCCTGCCGGAGCCGCGACGCTCGCCAGCCGGGAATTAAAGGCTGCTGGATTGACGGAAGCGCAAGCCGCCGCGCTCGCCGCAGCGGCCCGCGTGCTATTCAACACGGACAACTTCATCACACGAGAATAACGATGAATACGAACGACCTGCGGGAGATCACCCGCCGCCATTTCTTCGGGCAGTGCGCCGTGGGCCTGGGCTCCATCGCGCTCAATTGCTTGCTCGCGCACGATGGCTTGGGCGAGCCGCAGCGCCCGCAAATCGACCCGACCAATCCGATGGCCCCGCGCAAACCACCCTCTCCAGCCAGGGCGAAGCGCGTCATCTACCTGTTTATGGCCGGCGGGCCGTCGCAACTGGAGCTCTTTGATGACAAGCCGAAGCTGCGCGAATTACACGGACAGAAGCCGCCCGAAAGTTTGATGAAAGGCAAGCGCTTCGCCTTTCTCAAAGGCAACGAAACGTTGCTCGGCTCGAAGCGTAAATTTGAGCGCTACGGCCAGAGCGGTATGTGGTTGAGCGAATTGTTGCCGCATCATCAAAAGATCGTGGACGAGGTCTGCTGGCTGCGCGGAATGTCCACCGACGTCTTCAACCACGGGCCGGCGAAGCTCTTTATGAATACCGGGTTTCAAGCGCCGGGCCGTCCGAGTTTTGGCGCATGGTTGACTTACGGATTGGGGAGCGAATCGGCGGATCTGCCCGGCTTCGTTGTGCTGCAAAGCGGCCCGCGCGGGCCTCGCGCCGGCGCGACATTGTGGAGCAGCGGCTTTTTGCCGACCTCGTTCCAGGGCGTACCTTTTCGCGGCAAAGGCGACCCGATCCTCAACCTGCGCAGCCCTGAGGGATTGACGCGCGAGCGGGAGCGCGATTTTTACGATACGGTGGGTGCGCTTAATCGTGCGCGCTTGGACAAAACCGGCGACCCGGAAATCCAGACGCGGATAAATGCCTACGAGATGGCGTTTCGGATGCAGACCAGTGCGCCGGAACTGATGGACTTGAGCAAGGAGTCCGCAGCCATGCTGGAGCTTTATGGTGTGAAGCCGGGCGAAGGAGGCTTTGCGGCAAATGCGTTGCTCGCGCGCAGGATGATCGAACGCGGCGTACGTTTCGTGCAGCTATACCACACCGACTGGGATCACCACGGCGATAGGGCCAACAACCTCAGCCAGGCTATCGAATCTCGTTGCCGCGAAGTGGACAGGGCCAGCGCCGCGCTCGTGCTCGATCTCAAACAGCGCGGCTTGCTCGAAGACACGCTGATAATCTGGGGCGGCGAATTTGGGCGCACCCCGCTCGGCGAAGTGCGCGAGACCGTGGGCCGCGACCATCACGTGGACGGCTTTACGATGTGGGTTGCCGGCGGCGGGTTCAAAGCTGGCTACGTTCACGGGGAGACCGACGAACTAGGCTTCAGTGTAGTGGAAGGCCGAACGCACGTGCATGATCTGCACGCCACGCTGCTGCAGCAACTCGGCTTTGACCATGAACGCCTGACCTATCGCTTCCAGGGCCGAGAGTTCCGCCTCACCGATGTCCACGGCAAGATTCTCAAGGAAGCGCTCGCCTGACCGTACCAGGCGCTTCAACTAAAGAGAGAGACAGTTAGAGAGACAGCAATGCAAAAAAACTGGCTAATCTGCTTGTCCCTGTGCCTGACGATTTATGTTGGCGTGACAATCACGCCAGTTTTGGGACAAACGGTGCAAAAACCGATATACAATGTGCTTTTTATCGCTGTGGATGATCTACGACCCGAACTGGGGACGTACGGTAATAAGATCATCAAGACCCCCAATATCGACAAGCTGGCTTCATGGGGCGTGCGGTTTGACGCGGCGTATGTGCAATACCCGCTCTGCAATCCGTCGCGCGCATCTATGTTGAATGGGCGCTACCCTACCCAGACCGGGGTACTGGACAACCGCACATGGTTCGGCGCGGCGCATCCGGAGTTCATTTCGCTGCCGAAGTTTTTCAAGCAGCAAGGCTATGCGAGTTTGCGCACTGGCAAGATATTTCATGGCGGAATAGACGATACCGACGCGTGGACTGAAGGCGGCGACAAGCGCAATTTTGAAGGCGCGATGAACACCACAGCGAGGGGGCAAAACCCGCGGAACTCCGACCGAATCGTCGCGCTCGCAGGCGACGGCGAGTCGCACGCCGATTATCGGTTCGCCACGAAGGCGATCGAGTTTCTGGAAGCATACAAAGACAAGCGTTTCCTGTTGATGTTCGGCCTGACGAAGCCGCACAGCCCGCCGACCGCGCCGAAAAAGATGATTGATATGTACGACGCCGCGAAGATGCCGTTACCGGTAGATTTCGCGCCGCGCCCGACGGTTCCGCCGGGCTTTCCCAAACTCTCCGTGCCGCCTCGCAGCGGTGATCTGTTCATCGGGCGGGATGCGTCCAACGCCGAGGCGCGCGAGGTAATGCGGGCTTACTACGCCTCAATCACCTACGCTGATTACAACGTGGGCCGCGTGCTCGACGCGCTCGAACGGCTGGAGCTGCGCGAGAAGACGATCATCGTCTTCTGGGGCGATCACGGTTATCACCTGGGCGAAAAGGGCAAATGGTCGAAGCACAATTCGCTCTTTGAAGTCGGCACGCGCGTGCCGTTGATGATCGTGATGCCCGGCGCGAAGGGCAACGGCAAAGCTTCGCCGCGCGTAGTCGAAGCGGTTGACTTGTATCCGACGCTGGCTGATCTGTGCGGCCTGCCGGCGCCGAAAGGGCTGGCGGGGCAGAGCCTGAAACCGCTGCTCGATAACCCACAGGTGAAATGGAATCAACCGGCCTATACCGTGACGAAATTCGGCGCCAACATCGGCAAGGCTGTCCGCACCGAACGCTGGCGTTATGCGGAATATGACGATGGCGGGGCAATGCTGTTCGATCGCCGGAAAGACCCGCACGAGTTGAAGAATCTGGCGAACGATCCGGCATACGCGAAGACCGTAGCCGAAATGAAGACGCTGTTGAGTCAAATGCCTAATTGATGAAGGAACGGCTTTTATTGTGAGCGATGGCGTGTCGCTCCCCACTTGCCTCATACATCGTTAAATGGGCAATTGATAACTTCCCTAATATTTGCGAGGTGAATAATGAACGAGCCACAAAATGATTTTTGCGGTAACAGAGCCGTAAATCGCCGCGACTTTCTGCAAGCTAGCGCGGCCGCGCTTGCCGTTGGCGCCTTCGGTGGAAAGGCGATCGCCGCGACGGTCGAGTGGCGAAATGAGCAATCCGGGATGGCTTATCGCCGATTGGGGCGAACCGGGATGATGATTTCCGAAATCGTATCCGGTGGTGATCCGATCAAGCTAGACAACTACGAACATCTGAATCTCGCGCTGGAGAAGGGCTTAAACTATCTGGACATGGCGCCTTCGTACAATCAGGGGAAGTGCGAAGAGGCTTACGGCCAACTGCTCGCAGGGTCTTCGGCGAAACGCGAGAAGGTTTTTCTGACGACCAAGATAAGCAGCTTCAACCGGCTGGCCGGACAGATGTATCAGGACATCTTTAATGGCCTTCCGCAAGAGAAGAAGGATGCGATCTTGAAACGCGCCGCCGAGATGCGGCGGGAACGTGGTGTCGAAAAGCCTGGATATTTCCTGACATATTTCCCGAATCAGCAGAACGGATTCGATCTGGCTTACCTGCGCGGCGCGATGCTGAAAGATTACCGGCACAAGGTCGAAGGCAGCGGGCATTGCCGCAAATTCATCACCGAATCGCTCGAAGCCAGCCTGAAGCGAGTCGGCGTGGATTATTTCGACATCGCGATGTGCCCTCACGGTGCGAACTCGCCCGAAGACCTGGAATGCCCGGAAATCATCGAAACCTTTCAGCAATTGAAGAAGCAGGGGAAAGTCCGCTTCCTGGGCGTGACCTCGCACAATGACCCGGCTGGCGTGCTGCGCACGGCGACGGCCGCGGGTTATTACGACGTGGCGATGGTCGCCTACAACGTGATCAATGGCGGTTATCTGGAAGAGGCGATTCGACAGGCAGCGGCCAAAGGCATGGGAATAATTTCGATGAAGGCCGCCCACGCCGTCGCCACGCATCACAAAGCCCTACAGCCGATCCCCGATTGGCGTGTGCAGAAGATAAATCGCGTCATCGCGGGCGATATGAAAGCGCCGATGAAAGCTTATCTGTGGGCTTTACAAAACCCCCACATCTCAGCGGTCATCTCGAATCTGTGGGATGAAACGTTCATCAAGGAGAACCTGTCGCTGGCGGGCAAGAAAGTTGAATTACAGCCGGCCTGACATCATTTGCACCATGAAAAAACAAGAAAGATATCTTCTCGGTTTTTGGCTTCTGGCCGTCATTTCGGTGTCGGCGGCACATATCCTCGCGCAATCGCCTGCGCCGCTGCGCCCGCCAGCCACGCCGCTCATCACCCACGACCCCTACTTCAGCGTCTGGTCAATGAATGACACGCTGACTGCGGAACCGACGAAACACTGGACGGGCAGCGAACAGCCGTTGACGGGACTCGCGCGGATTGACGGCACGACCTACCGCTTTATGGGTGTGTCGCCGCGCTGGGCTGAGCCGGCCATCCAGCCGATGAAGCAGGTCGGCTTTCAACTGACTCCGACACGCACGATCTACAGCTTCGAGCAGGGAGGTGTGCGGCTCGATTTCACTTTCCTGACGCCGGCTTTGCCGCAGGACCTGGAAGTTTTGTCGCGCCCGGTGACGTATTTGATAGGGGAAGTGCGCGCGACCGATGGCAGGGAGCACAAGGTCAAGCTCTATCTCGACGCTACTTCGCATCTGGTCGTCAACCGGGTCGAGGATCGCGCGATGTGGTCGCGCCATCGCGTCGGCGACCTGGAGGTGGCGCGCCTGGGCAGTCTCAGTCAGAACGTTCTCAGCAAATCGGGCGACGATCTGCGGATTGACTGGGGCCATCTTTACCTGGCCGCGCCGCCGCAGAAAGCCAAAGTCGCGACGCTCGGAACGACGACCCACGAGCGCGGGCGTTACGCCAATAGTCTGTCGCTTCCTGAACCGCAAGATCTGGAACTGCCCACGCACACCTCACGGTTGACCCCGCTCATCGCTCTGACGCTCGATCTCGATCAGGTAGGAGCGACGCCCGTGACAGCCAACGCGATGATCGCGTATGACGATCAATTTTCTATTGAGTATTTCCACCGCAAGCTGAGGCCTTACTGGCGGCGCAACAATCGCACGGGCGCGGCGGACTTGCTGAAAACCGCGGCGCGCGATTTTTCTTCGCTGAAAGAACGCTGCGAAAAATTCGACGCCGAGCTGACGGCTGATTTAGTGAAGGCGGGCGGCGAGAAATACGCGGCGCTCAGTATTGCGGCTTATCGGCAAACGCTCGCAGCGCACAAGCTCGCGGCGGATTTCGACGGCACGCCGCTCTACTTCTCGAAGGAGAATTTCTCGAACGGCTGCATCGCCACGGTGGACGTGACTTATCCGAGCGCGCCGTTTTACCTGCTGCTCAACCCGCAACTGCTCAAGGCGATGTTGCGGCCCATGCTCGATTATGCGCAATCGCCGCGCTGGCCGTGGCCTTACGCGCCGCACGATCTCGGCACGTACCCGCTGGCGAACGGGCAGGTCTACGGCGGCGGCGAAGAGACCGAAGACCGGCAGATGCCCGTCGAGGAGAGCGGCAACATGCTGATTCTGATGGCCGCGCTGGCCGAAGCCGAAGGCGCTGCGGAGTTCAGCAAACGGTACTGGCCGCTGCTGAAAAAGTGGGCGGGATATCTGAAAGAAAAAGGTCTCGATCCCGACAACCAACTCTGTACGGACGATTTCGCCGGGCATCTGGCGCACAACACCAATCTCTCGATTAAGGCGATCGTCGCGCTGGCGAGCTACGCGCGGTTGGCCGCGCAGCTGGGCGAGAAGAATGAGGCAGCGACGTACCAGACGCTGGCGCAACAGATGGCTGGGCAATGGGCTAAGATGGCTGATGATGGCGATCATTACCGCCTGGCGTTCGACAAAGCGGGCACGTGGAGCCAGAAATACAATCTGGTCTGGGACAAACTGCTGCGCTTGAATTTGTTTGCGCCAGAAGTAGTGCGCAAAGAGATCGCATACTACAAAACCAAGCAGAACGAATTCGGTTTGCCGCTCGACAACCGCTCGACCTATACAAAACTCGATTGGATTTTGTGGACCGCGACGCTGGCGGATAATCAGAGTGATTTCACCGCCATCGCTGCCCCCGCTTACAAATTCGCCAACGAATCGCCCACGCGCGTGCCGCTGTCCGATTGGTACTGGACACAGGACGGCAAACAACGCGGCTTTCAGGCCCGGTCGGTGGTGGGCGGCATATACATCAAACTTCTGGCGGACGAGTCTATGTGGAAGAAATGGCGCACGCGCTGATGTTGGATAAGATGGCATCCTTACAAATCCGATTTCGCAAAACCTGCATGCAATAGGTGGTGGTCCATATTGATCAGCCGCCAGTGATCGTGAGATGGCTCAAGCCCGATGAACAAGCCCGTTGAAAACGGGCTGGGGATATATCCTTCACGCTACCAGCCGTCGAACGGCTGGACTATTGTTACCGTGTCATAAAATTCTCGAATTTCCTTGGAAATTCGCATATGCGATCTGTGTACCGCGCTGAGATGGTTGAGCCTTTGGAGTGCGGTAGCAAGCAAGCAAGCTACCGCACTCTAAAAGGCTCCGCCATCCTTTGAATATCAGTTGAACTTCGCTTGATTTCCTAAGAAACCGAGTAGTTTTGTGACACATTAGCACTATTCGCCTTGCGAGAAAGCCCGGTCGAAAATCTGAATTGGGTACTCCAACGGGATTTTTGAAAATGTGTATTAAAAGACCTCTTCAGAGGCTGAAGTGAAGTCAGTACCGCGAGCGGTAGCGAGCGGCCTCAATATAAAGCGCGCTCGCTACCGCTCGCGGTACTGATCCAGCGACCCTTTTTGACGGCTAATCGCCAACGCCTTTGTTTTTACCGGTTTCAAAAATCAGCTATGGAGTACCCTGAATTGTCGGACCCATAAGAAGTGGGTACTGACAAGGATTACGTCTAGCCCCACGATAAAACCCAGGAAGACAAGCATCGTGAAACAACTCCCCCTTTTGATCGCTGTCGTTCTGCTATATTGCGCCGTTGGCGTATGCCTCGCGCAGGAGTCTCGCGCAGTCGTGCTGGGTCGCGTGATCGACGCTTCGGGCGCGGCTGTGGCGGGCGCGAAGGTCATCGCACAAAGCCTGGATACCGGCGTCATTACCTCATCAGTCTGCAATGAAGAAGGTGGTTATCAGATCAACTACCTGCAACCAGGACCTTACCAAATCTCGGTTGAGGCCGATGGTTTCAAGCGAGTTTCGCGCGATTCGGTCGATGTGCGCGTCGGCGATCGGTTAGCGCTGGATTTCACACTCGAAGTCGGCGCGGTCTCAGAGACGGTCACCGTCACATCCGAAGCGCCGCTGCTCGACACGACCTCCGCCTCATCGGGGATGGTGATTGACGGCAAACGAGCGGCGGAACTGCCGGTCGTCGGAGGCAATTCCTTCTATCTTTCGCGGCTTTCGCCCGGCGTGATGACCGCAGGCGGGCGCTCCGGCGCTAACGCCTTCGATTACGGGGCCGGAAGCAATCTGATCGGCAACGGTTCGAGATCGGGGACGAGCGAAGTCACGCTGGATGGCTCGCCCAATATGTTCGAGCGCAGCACAAGTTTCTCGCCGCCGCAGGATCTGGTCGCGGAATTTAAAATTCAAACGATCTCTTACGACGCTTCCATCGGCCACGCCAGCGGGGCGCTGACCAACGTCAGCGTCAAATCAGGCACCAGGGATTTGCACGGCACGGTTTATATGAACGATTCGCGGCTGCGCGCGATTCCATGGCACACCAACCGCTTTATTGGTCAACTGCTGGCCGCGCCCGGCGCGAAGGAAGATGAGATTCGCGCGCGTAACGTGCCGACCTGGCTGCATCAACGTTGGGGGGCCACGGCGACCGGGCCGGTCATCATACCCAAACTTTACAACGGGCGGCAGAAGACTTTCTGGAGTTTCGGCTATGAGGGGTTGAAGATCGAACGCAACCTTTCATTCACCGGCACGGTTCCGACCGAACAGCAACGCGACGGCAATTTTTCGGATCTGCTCAAGCTGGGCGCGTCTTATCAGATTTACGATCCGTTCACGATCCAGCCAGCGGCGGGCGGACGTTTCAGTCGTCAACCGATAGAGGGAAATATCATTCCGTCGAATTGCATTGACCCGGTGGCGAAAATGATCTTGGCGTTCTACCCGATGCCGAATCAGCCGGGCACGGCGGATGGCCGCCAGAATTATTTCACGACGCAGAAAATTGACCGCAGCAATCACAACTTTCTGGCGAGGGTGGATCACAACTTCAACGAGAATCATCGCCTGTTCGTGCGCTACACGCAGAATAATCAGTATGACACGACGGTGCAGTTCGAGGGCGGGGCGACCGGCACGACCGCCGAGCAGCCTGGGCGCGGCATCGCGGTAGACGATGTCATCACCTTTAGCCCGACACTCGTGCTCAATCTGCGTTACAGCCTGTCGCACCAGACGCCTATTCAAGGCAGATTGACGCGCGGGTTCGATCTGCTTTCCTTGGGGTTCCCGCAAGGCATGATCAACGAGATCAATGCGAAGAACGATCCGACCCGTATCAGTTTTCCCGAGATCAACATCGACGACTACATGGCGATTGGGCAGGATGGCGGCGGATCGCGCTCAATCTACTACCACGTCTTCGGCGGTACGGCGACGAAGGTCATCGGCAATCACAGTTTGAAAATCGGCGCCGAATATCGCTTGCAGCGCGAGAACGGTTTCGGCTTCGGCAACGTCGCGCCCACCTTCACGTTCGCCGAAGCGTTTACGCGCGGACCGCTCGACAATTCGCCGGTTGCGCCGATCGGGCAAGGGCTGGCGAGTTTTTTGCTAGGTGTGCCTACGAGCGGCTCGGTGAACATCAACGCCGCGCGCTCCCAGCAATCCGATTTTTACGGAGTGTTCCTCCACAACGATTGGCGAGTGAACCAGCGGCTTACCCTGAATCTCGGCGTTCGTTACGAATACGAGGGTGCGCCGACCGAACGATTCAACCGTTCGATTCGTGGATTCGACACGACGGTGGAGAGTCCGATTGCAGCGCAGGCCCTGACCAATTACGGCGCCGACCCGATTCCCGAACTCCCGGTCGAAAACTTCCGAACTTTGGGCGGCTTGAACTTCGCGGGTGTCAACGGCAACCCGCGTGGGCTGTGGAAGCCGGACAGGAACAACATCATGCCGCGCATCGGGCTGGCCTGGTCTCTGAATCAGAAGACCGTGATCCGCGCCGGCTTCGGCGTCTATTTCGACACAATCGGCGTGGATCGCGAAGACGTGAACCAGGGCGGATTCAATCAATCCACCAATTTTATTCCGACGCTGGATAACGGACAGACCTACATTGCCTCTCTATCCAATCCATTCCCGAACGGCTTCCAGACGCCGCCCGGCGCGTCGCAGGGCTTGCGGACATCTCTGGGGCGTAACATCAGTTACTTTCAGGGAGAGCCGCTCAATCCATATCTGTCGCGCTGGTCGTTATCTGTTCAGCGCGAATTGCCCGGCAAGCTAGTGGCGGAGATCACTTACGTCGGCAGCCGCGGCAACAAGCTGGGCGTTGATCGCAATATCAACCCCGTGCCGCGCCGGTATCTCTCGACCAGCTCGGTACGCGATGACGCAAGGTTCAACTTACTGAGCTCGCTGGAGAGCAACCCGTTCTTCGGCATCGCCGATTTCGCGGGAACGCCGCTGGGGAATCAAAATGTCGCGCGTTCGCAGCTTCTACGCCCGTTTCCGCACTTTCAAGACATCATCGTCACTGAATCTATCGGCTATAGCTGGTATCACTCGATGCAGGTCGGCATGGAGAAAAGGCTGACCAAAGGGCTGACGTTCCAGGCGTCGTACACCTGGTCAAGGTTGATGCAGGCGACCGAGTTTCTGAACGACGCTGATCTGGGGCCTTCCGAAGTTGTCTCGGGTCAGGATTATCCGCACCGATTCGCGCTGAACGGCATTTATGAATTGCCCTTCGGCAAAGGGCGCAAGTGGTTGGGCGACGCGAACCGTTGGCTGGATCTGGCCATCGGCGGATGGCAGTTCCAGGGTTGGTATGAAGGACAGAGCGGCGAGGCGCTGGGATTCGGCAACGCGATTGTACATGGCAATCTGCGCGATCTTGTCCTGCCCGTCGGCGAGCGCACGACCGACCGCTGGTTAAATCTGGAGGCGGCCAACCGCATCTTCGAGCGAGCCCAGGCGAAGCAATTCATCGCCAACAGCAACACCCTCAGAGCCACCAATACCACCAACATCCGCACGCTTCCGCTGCGCTTTGGTTACATCCGAGCAGATGGGACGAACAACTTCGACCTGTCTTTGTTCAAGAACGTCCGCCTGACCGAACGCTTTAGAATGCAATTTCGCGCTGAGAGCTTCAACGCGATCAACCACGTGCAATTCGCCAACCCGAACACCGATCTGACGAACACAGCCTTCGGCACCATAACGGGCGAAAAAGGGCACGGGCAGCGGCAATGGACGTTCGGGCTTAAGCTGCTTTTCTGAAATTTGCCGCGCTTATGTGATTGGCGAAACGCGCGCTTAATAGATATGACAAAAGGATGAGCATGAGAAGAAGAATTGTCTGGCTGATTGCGGTTCTCTGGCTGTGTTGGGCGTCGGTTGGCGCTGGCGGGCAAAAACGTCCGGCGGGTCTGCATACCTTCAATTTGCAAAGCCCAAAAGACCTGAAAGATTTGTTGTCTTACGGCAAAGACCGCGTACCTATGGTCAGCGCACATCGCGGCGGGGCGCGCAAAGGGTTCCCCGAAAACTGCATCGCTACGTTTGAAAACACGTTGCGCTCTACGCATGCACTGCTGGAAGTCGATCCACGGTACACGAAAGACGGCACGATTGTGTTGATGCACGACGCCACATTGGAACGCACCACGACGGGGCAGGGAAATGTGGCTGATTACACGCTGGCGCAATTGAAGGAATTACGGTTGAAAGATCCGGAAGGCGCCGTCACGGAATATCGCATCCCGACGCTGGATGAAGCGTTGGAGTGGGCGAAAGGGAAAACGGCGCTGGTGCTGGATCAAAAGACGGTTCCGATGGAAGTCAGAGTGAAAAAGATTCGGGAGCATCAAGCGCAGGCCTACGCGCTGGTGATCGCCTATAGCTTTGATGACGCCAAGCGTTGTTACGAATTGGACGCGGAGATAATGCAGGAGGTCATGCTGCCTGATCGAGCGGCGGTCGACAGATTCGCCCGCACTGGCGTCGCCTGGAGCAATGTCGTCGCTTTTGTGACGCACACCCAGCCGAAGGAGCCGGACGTTTTCCAGTTGCTGCACGAGCGAGGCGTGCTGTGCATCGTCGGCGTTTCGCGCACTCTGGACCGCGATTTCGCCGCGGAAAAAATCGCTGACCGCCGGTTGCTCACGGAAAGATATCAAGACCTGATCCGCGCCGGCGTTGATATTCTCGAAGCGGATTTAGGCATTGAAGCGGGACAGGCACTGCAACCTATCCTTCCCGGAAACAACCGGCAGCGCAAATATCTACGGGCGCCTGAATGACGAGGGTTGAAACATTTATGAAAACCATCACGCTTATTATTTTGCTTCTGGTCTTGAGCATCTTATCGCCTCTCACGATGGGTGCGCAGACAGACGCCAAACCGAACATCATATTCATCCTCGCCGATGATCTGGGCTGGGGCGATCTGGGCTGTTACGGCTCAGACAAAATCAAAACGCCCAACATTGACCGATTGGCGGCGGAAGGCATGCGCTTCACGTCGGCGTATAGCGGCACGTCGGTCTGTGCACCTTCGCGCGCGGCGCTTATGACAGGGTTGCATATGGGACATAATCCGATTCGTGCCAACCGCGAAGTCAAACCCGAAGGTCAGGCGCCGCTGCCTAACGGAACCGTCACCGTCGCGCAGTTGCTGAAAGATGCCGGATACAAAACGGCGACCATCGGTAAATGGGGACTGGGCTTTCCGGGTTCAGGCAGCGAGCCGACCGACCGCGGATTCGATTTCAACTATGGTTACAACTGCCAGCGCGAAGCCCATCATTATTACCCCAAACATCTCTGGCGCAACAAAGAACGGGTCGAACTCGACGGCAAAACCTATTCGCACAATCTGATCGCGGGCGAGGCGATTAAATGGGTGCAGGCCAATGCGGCGCAACCTTTTTTCCTCTATCTGGCCTTCACTATTCCGCACGCGCAATACGAAACGCCGGACTTGGGGATTTACGCCGACCAGCCGTGGCCAGACGTCGAAAAGCGCGTCGCCGCGATGGTCTCGCGCATGGATCGGTCAATCGGTCAGTTGCTCGACGCGCTCAAGCAGACGGGCGCCGACCGCAATACGTTGATTTTCTTCGCCAGCGACAACGGCGCGATGGGGTCAAACGACGGTCATCAGATGGAGTTTTTCAACAGCAACGGTCCGTGGCGCGGTTTCAAGCGCAGCATGTATGAAGGCGGATTGCGCGTTCCCGCCATCGCCTGGTGGCCCGGCAAAATCAAAGCCGGACAGGTCAACGATACTCCATGGGCGTTCTGGGATTTTCTGCCGACGGCAGCGGATGTCGCGGGCGCGAAGCTACCGCCCTCATTCAAAACAGACGGGCTCTCCATCAAACCGTTGTTGCTCGGCAAACGACTGGCGAAACGCGAATACCTGTACTGGGAGTTGCACGAACGTTACTTTCAACAGGCGCTGCGCATGGGCGATTGGAAAGCGGTGCGGCCGTCCGTCAATCAACCGGTTGAGTTATACGACCTGAAGACCGACCCGGCGGAGACGCGCGACGTGGCTGCGCGGTATCCCGCGCTGGCACAGAAAATGATTGAGTTGATGCAGTCAGCGCGAATCGATTCGCCAGACTGGCCGATCAAAGCGCCGCCTGAGAGGAGATGACCAAACGGTTTATAGAGGCGGCACCGACGGGGTCTTTGTTTGCGCCGTCGATATTTGCTGCCTAATAGGCCGCATACACGGTACTCCCAACGGGATTTAAACTTTTGCATTTAAAAGACCTTCAGAGGCTGAAGCGAAGTCAGTACCGCGAGCGGTAGCGAGCGGCACCTCATATAAAGCCCGCTCGCTACCGCTCGCGGTACTGATCCTGCGATCCATTTTGGCGGCAAATTGCCAAGGCTTTTGTTTTCACCGGTTTCAAAAACCAGCTAATGGAGTGCCGCATACACCATGAAGTGATCAAAATGAAGAGATGGTAAGGGGGAACCATGACTCTGAAACGAATTGTGTTGTCTTTGAGTTTGCTGACCACGCTGTTGGGCCTGGCGCCACAGCGCACGCCGCGCACGATGGCGGCACAAACCAAACCCAACGTCCTGTTCATTGCTGTGGACGACTTGAATCATTGGGTCAAACACCTGGGGCGCAACAAACAGGTCATTACGCCGAACATTGATCGGCTTGCCAGGATGGGATTGACCTTCGACCACGCTTACTGCGCCGCGCCGATCTGTAACCCTTCGCGTGCGGCGTTGATGTCGGGGATGCGGCCTTCGACGACGGGCGTGTACGACAATGGGGTTGATTGGCGCCCGGTCGTGGCGACAGACAGGACGCTGGTCACTCATTTTCGACAAAACGGTTATGCCGCTTACGGCGCGGGCAAGATTTATCACGGTGGCTTCGACCGCAAATCAGAGTGGGACGATTACCACCGTGAGCGCGGCGGCCCCTGTAATCTGTTGAATGATACGCCTGGCGTCGGCGGCATCCGGTTCTCGCCAGTGGACTGCGGCGACGAAGGCATCTCGGATTACGGCATCGCGAGCTACGGCATCGAACAGTTGCAGCGCAAGCACGACAAGCCGTTCTTCCTGACCATCGGCTTCCACAAACCGCACATGCCCTGGAACGTGCCGAAGAAATATTTCGACATGTATCCGCTCGATAAAATCGAATTGCCGCCGTACCGCGAAGACGATCTGAAAGACATCCCGGCGGAAGGCGTGAAGATGGCGCGCGGCCCCGGCTCGAGCTCTCCCGACAAACCTTCAGACCATGAACTGATGTTGAAGTCGGGGCGCTGGAAAGAGGCGGTGCAGGCTTATCTGGCGACGATCACCTACATGGACGGCCAGCTTGGACGCGTGCTGGATGCGCTGGAAAAATCGGCTTACCGCGACAACACGATCATCGTTTTCTGGGGCGATCACGGCTGGTCGCTCGGCGAAAAGCATCACTGGCGAAAGTTCGCGCTATGGGAAGAGCCGACTCGCGCGCCGTTCATCTGGGTCGCGCCCGGAGTGACAAAAGCCGGGACAGTGTCAAAACGCACGGTGGATTTTATGAGTATCTATCCGACGTTGTCCGAACTGTGCGGTCTGCCAATCCCCAAACACGTAGAGGGCGTCAGCATCAAGAAATTGCTCGCCGACCCGAATGCCAGTTGGACGACGCCCGCGCTGACAACGCACGGCTTTATGAATCACGCCGTCCGCACCGAACAATGGCGCTACATCCGTTATGAACGAGGCGATGAAGAGCTATATGACGAGACGAAAGACCCTTACGAATGGACGAATGTAGCTGGCGACAAGCAGCACGACAAATTGAAAGCCGAATTGGCGCGGGTTTTTCCGAAAGTGAATACGCCGCGCGGCACGCAGGCCAATGGTCGCGAGGGTGGCGGAGGGGGGGCACGACAGCGACGCGGCAACAATCGTCCGCCAGGACAAAACCGATAACCAAACCGGCGAGCAGGATCAGGATATTTCAAGAATGAATACGAATCGTCGCAAATTTCTCAAGACCGCAGTCGCCGGAGCAGTAACTAGCGGCCCCACTCATTTGTCGCAAGCGGTCATCGCGTCGACGGGGTTTGCGGTCAGTGTGTGGACCGCACTTTCTGGCGATGCGGCGGCGGCGGACGCCGCATCCGGTTTTTTATCGGGGCGTGAGAGTCGTCGCGGTGGAGCGATTCGATTTAGAGATCATAGAGGTTGAATTTGACGAGAAATAAGCAAGAAAACCGCCCGCTTCGTGAAAATTCGCGGGGATGGGCGGGAACAAACATTGAAACAAGTTACCTGACTCAATGGCTGTGGTTTTGGCTGTGTTGCGTACTGTTGGTCGCTGCCGATCGCTCAGTGCTCGCCCAGGGAAAGGCAGACCCGAAAGCGAAGCCCAACATCCTTATCTTATACGCCGACGACTGGCGGCACGATACGCTGGGAGTGGCGGGGAATCCGGTTGTTAAAACACCACACCTTGATCAGTTCGCCAAACAAGGTGTGCGATTTCGACGCGCTTATGTCACGACATCTATCTGCGGAGTCAGCCGCGCCACGCTCTTCACCGGTCAATGGATGTCGCGTCACGGCAATAAGGCCTTCGACGCGTTCAAGACGCCGTGGACCGAAACATATCCGGGTTTGTTGCGCGCGAACGGTTATCACGTCGGGCACATCGGCAAATGGCACAACGGAGAGTTCCCGGCGGAGCATTTCGATTTCGGGCGTTCTTACGCGGGCAAGCATTACCAACAACAAGCGGACGGCTCGACCATACACGTGACGCAAAAGAACGAGAACGATGCGTTGGAGTTTTTACGGACGCGCCCCGCCGATAAGCCGTTCTGCCTTACGCTCGCTTTCTTCGCCACGCACGCGGAAGATCAAAACCCTAAGCAATATCTGTATCAGCCGAAAAGCGAATCGCTTTATCAAAACGTGACTGTTCCGGTTCCTAAAACGGCGGGCGATCAATATTTCAGTCGCCTGCCCCCTTTCATCGCCAATGATAAGAACGAAGGCCGCAACCGCTGGCATTGGCGGTTCGATACGCCGGAAAAGTATCAGCAGTACATGAAAGCCTATTACCGGTTAGCGACCGAAGTGGATTCGACGATCGGTCGTGTGCTGGCGGAATTGAAGGTACAGGGGTTGGACGAAAACACGCTGGTAATATTCACTACCGACAATGGCTACTTCCACGGCGAACACGGGCTGGCGGACAAATGGTATCCGTATGAAGAGTCCATCCGCGTGCCGCTCGTCGTGCGTGATCCGCGATTGAGGCCTGGGAAACGCGGCAGCGTAAACGACGATATCGCGCTGAACGTTGATCTCGCCCCGACCCTGCTGGCTTTCGCCGGAATCGTTGCGCCCGTACAGATGCAAGGGCGCGACCTGGCACCGCTTTACCTGAATGCGGGCAAACCTGACTGGCGCGATGAATTCTTTTACCAACACGCGACCATTCGCAATATCGAGTTCATTCCTTCTTCCGAGGCACTCGTGCGCAGAGAGATCAAATACATCTACTGGCCGGATTTCGGCTACGAAGAGCTGTTCGATCTGAAACTTGATCCGCGTGAAGAAAATAATCTGGCGCATGAGAAAGCTTATGAGGCGAAGATGGCACAGTTGCGTCGCCGGTTTGCGGAATTGAAAGAACAGGCGCGCTAAGTGAAATAGCATAAACAAACTAGGATTGATATGCGATATGAACGCAAAGATGGGAAGGATTGCGTTCGCACTGTCCGGGCTGCGGGCGGCATCGATTTTCACGGATCGCTGATTTTCAGGCACCGACAGTACACAAACATGGGAACCTTACTTTTATGTCAAACAGATTATTTCCAGTTTTCCTCGCGCTGATGTTTTGCGTTCAGGTTGCCCACGCGCAGCGACCCAACGTTCTGGTCGTTTTGTCAGACGACCACAGTGCCGCGCACGTCGGCGCCTACGGCAATCCGGACATCAAGACGCCGAATCTCGATAAATTCGCCTCACAGGGCATGCGCTTCGAGCGGGCTTATGTCGCCGCACCGCAATGCGTGCCTTCGCGCGCCGCGCTGATGACCGGGCGTTCGCCGGTTGCGTTGCAGATGACGCGCTTTTCCGCTCCGTTGCCGATCGAACATAAAACGTGGTTGGAGTTGTTGCGCGCCGCCGGCTGGTTCACGGGAGTGGCGGGCAGGACATACCACCTGGACGGTTCGGCGTTGCCGCACGAATCGCAGGTCGTCTTCGACAAACATAAGTTGAAAACGTTCGAACAGCGGCTGGACTTTGTGCGAGTCGGCGGTGGCGGCAGACCAATCCACGTCGGGGCGGTTGCGCAATTCCGCGAATTTCTGGATCAGGCGAAAGGCAAACCGTTCGCGCTTCAACTCTGTTTCAGCGATCCGCATCGCCCGCTAGACGCCAATGCGATCCCGGGGCTGCACGACCCGATGAAGATCAAACTGCCCGCGCATTACCCTGACACGCCCGGCGTGCGAGCGGATTTTGCGCGCTACTACGACGAGATCGCCCGCTTCGACGGCAGCTTCGCTGAGGTTCTGGAAGAGTTGAACAAACGTGGTCTGGCCGAAAATACCATCGTGGTTGCTATGGGTGACAACGGCGCGTCGCAGTTTCGCGGCAAGGGCACGCTCTATGAATTCGGCGTCCGCGTGCCATTCATTGTGCGATGGCCGGGCAAGGTCGAAGCCGGATCAGCCACTGGCGAGCTCTTTTCCGGCGAAGACCTGGCGCCGACTCTACTCGAAGCCTGTGGTCTGAAACCGCTCGACGCTATGACCGGGCGCAGCGCGCTGAAACTTCTGCGCGGTGAAAGCTACACGGGCCGTCCGTATGTTTTCGCTGAACGCGGAGCACACGGTTCGGGGTTGCCGAATGGAACTTCGCCTTTCGATCTGGGCCGGGTGGTCATCGGCAAACGCTACAAGCTGATTTACAACGCGCTTTGGCAATTGCCATATCAGCCGGTGGATTTCGCGGGCGACGCTTTCTGGAAAGAACTTCAACAGATGAGCGGGGATAGCAAGCTCTCGCCGCTACATCAGCGGCTCTATTTTTCGCCATCTCGGCCGATGTTCGAACTGTTCGATCTGGAGGCCGATCCCAACGAATTCAATAACCTGATCGATGATGAAAGACACTCGGCCGTCGAGCGGGAACTGAAAGCGGCGCTGCAGGAATGGATGATTCTGGAGCGTGATTACCTGCCGCTGCCCGTCCCGCCTCCCCTTAGGCGGTGAGCGCTATCCGTCCAGATGGCCAGGCCGGCTGTTCTAGGATATACCGGTTAATGATCAACTCCGCGGCTAGCGCCGGAATGCTGCTGACAGAAACAGGCTAGAGGCCTCGGGCAAGGACGGCCAACGTTACCTTGAGATCGATCGAAGACACGGGGCGCTCGAATCGCACCCATGGATCGCCATCGAAATAGCGGCGGAATATCTTCTCGGCTGTTCGGGTGGCGACCGCATCGATGGTGAGCGTAGGATTCGGACCGCCGATAGCATTGGCGAGTGATGAGCCGTCGGCCACGAACAGACGCTTGACCCAGCGCGCCTCGCCGCTCTCGTCGAGCACTGAATTGTCGGCGCTCTCGCCCATGCGCATGCTCGATTGCATGTGGAGCAGGAGCGGAGCTAAGTCGACCCGGGTGACGGAGGTGCCACCCGCCGCCCGCACGATCTCGATCGCCTTCTTGACCAGGAAGTCGCGGTTCGCCTTCGTGCGCGCCGAACGCCCACGGCCGTTCATCTCCGCCCGCGGAATGGGTCCGTGCTCATCTGCTGGGAAGGCCGGAGACAAGCTGACGCGGTTCTGCGCCTCGACGTCGTCGTCGGTGAGGGCCGCCACGATCATCAGGCGATCGATGTTGCGGAGAAAGTCCTTGAACGCCCGGCCGGCGCGCCTGCCTACTACATCCGCGCCGGCGGAACCGACCGGAGCGCCGTTGTTGTAAAGGCCGATGATGCCCGAATCGGTCAAGCCGCTGAACTGTGCCACCCCTGCTGGCCCGATGCCGACCTGCTCCAGCGAACCGTGGCCAGGGAAGTCCGCGCGGGTTGCGGAAGCCGGGCCGCTCGATAGGCCGGAGTCGCGCGGCAGGATTCCTATGATGAGGTCGAAGTGATGGTCGGTCAGCCCGCGCCCGACCCAGTCGTTAGGGTTGGGCAGGCCGCTGTTGAGCCACAAGCGGGGTGATTCGATGCAGCCCGCCGAGAGCACAACGACCTTGGCGGTTTCGGTTGTGAGATCGCCGGTGATTGTGTTGCGCCAGGTGACGCCGTTGGCCTGTCCCGCATCGTCAGTATGGATCCGCACGGCAAAGGCGTTCGGGACCAGGGTGATCGCCTTGCCTTGCCGCGCCCATCGATCGGCTGTCAAAGCCATAGGGATGTAGCTGTTATCCATCGAGCGTTTGGCTTTCAGGTTGCGTGGCGCGCGCAGCGGCAGGATGCAGCCCTGAAGGCAGTGGCCGCAGAATACGCAGCCTCGCGAGATCGGAAACTGGACGAGTCGCGGATCGTCCGTCCTGCCCGCGAGACCCTGCGGCTGCAAGATGGCGTTCTCCTGCGGCCGGAACCCGTCGCGCACCACGTCCTTGCGCGTCTGGTATCTGAGGCCGATGCTCTCGGCCGCATTCAGGAATATCTCTTCCTTCGTCCCCATCGGAGCGGTCTGCACCGGGAGAGTCTCTTCGACCCACTCGTAGTACGGGATGAGTTCTTGATAGCTGAAAGGGAACGTGTGCGCCCGGTCGTATGCCCCCCTGTCGTCGCGCGAGTAACCCCTAAAAGCACCTGGCATAGCGCGCGGCGAATTACCGAAGTAGTGTAGCGTCGTGCCGCCTACGCCGGCAACCTGGGAGATGATGCTGTGCTGGGGCAGATCCCGGGCCCACGACTGGCGCGTGCGATCCGACGGGCCGAACCGGAAGACGCCGTTGAACGCGCTGTTCTGGTCGATCTCGAAGTGCGTGAAGTCGCGCTCGCTGTCCTTGTGATGCGCCCCCGCTTCGAGCACGAGCACGTCAAGCCCCCGGCCGGCGAGTTCCTTGGCGACGACGGCTCCGCCGGCGCCCGATCCGATGACGATGATGTCACGCATCCGCCTTCCTCCTGTTCCTGAAATAGCCCCTGAACTCGTCGCGGCCGTTCGAAACGCCCGAGTAGTTGGAAATATCCCAGCCGATTGGCCGGCCGGAGATCGTGCGCGTGGCGGGGTTGAACACCGCGGTCTCGGCGTAGGCAAGAAAGCCGACGACTAGCGGTAGAGTGCCCGCCAGCGGCGCCGACGCCGGGTTGCCTTCGAGCGCGGCGAACACCCTGGCCTTGTCCGCAAACGAAAGGTTCGAGAACGGTGATGCGAACGGGCCGCTCGCTGCGGGATTCACCGCGAGCGCGGTGGAGTTCAGGAGTGCCGCGACCATGTCGGCTAAGTTCGGCACGAAAGGATTGGCAAAATTGAGCCCCTGAAAGAGCCCCTCGCCGGCGCCCGTCTCCAGGCCGCCGGGCTCGGGCGTGCTCTCGCCCTGATGCGCGGAGTAAGGATCCGGCCCCGGGACGAAGAACACCGCCACGCCATTCAACGTATCTCGCGTGATATCCGGCTGGGCCGCGAGCGCGGCCTCCGTCAGCCCGGTCCTCTCAAGCAACGCCGGCAGCGAGCTTAACGCCCCCGTCCCCAGCATCGCCCGGACGATGAACTTGCGGCGCGAGATTGTAGTAAGATCGGAGAGGCCATCGACGGCTTCGCCATTTCGCATCGAGTCTTCCCCCTCATGATATTAAGGATATTAAGATATCCTTCGCCTCGGCTATTACAGGCGGGTGTCTCCTGTTTCTTCGCCCGAAACTGGGTTCATCTGCTGTTTCAACAACTTCGCTTGTCTTTCTACCTAACAAATTTTTCGAGATCAAAATTCGATCCTGATTTAGGTGTAGACGGATGGTTAATTACAGCAAGTTAACTGTTAACACTGAATGTTTGTACGTGCGTGAGAATAATGAGAACGTGGATTTTTACTATGGACTGGCTGGAGGTGTCAATAACGATGTGTAGAAATAGTAGATGCCTAATTGTTACCTTCCGCTCTACATCTTCGGTGGAGATTTTCTGCTTTGGGCACGACTAATGTAACGAATGAAAGCCAGAATTAGGTGTCTTTTCATGAATGTCTTTTCCTCTGCCAGCGCCTCGTTAAGGCGGCTTCATCATCTGACATCCTGGAGGATAGGATCGTTGATCGCCTTCATCCGCTCATCCAGCTGGCGTTGCAGCCGCTCGCGGGCGTCGCGGTGTTTGGCTTCTTTGTAAAGGTTCTTCGTTTCGCCCGGGTCGTTCTTAAGGTCGTAGAGTTCGTCCAGCTCGTTGGCGCGATAATGGCGAACGAGCTTCCATTCGTTCGTGCGCAGCATACGCATGTAAGCGAGGCCGACGTTATGCAGGTCGTATTGCCCGAAGATTTCGTCGCGCCATTTGGCGTCGCGCAGGCCGAAAAGCAGCGGCGTGAAATCCCGCCCGTTGTGCTTGTGATCCGACGGCGCTTTGACTTTGAGCATGCCAAGCACCGACGGGAACATGTCCAGGTTGAGCGTCGTCTCGTTGATCTCTGTACCGGATTGCAGAACGCTCGGTCAGCGGATCAGCAGCGGGATGCGCAACGACGTGTCCCACATATTCGGGCGCTTCGGCCCGTTGACGCCGCCCGCGATCACGAAGCCATTGCCTTTGGTGTGAATGCCATGGGTGGCCGATGTTGTAGCCGTGATCGCTCTGAAAGATGACGATCGTGCGGCGGTCGATATTCAGCCGTTCCAGCGCCGCCAGCAGCTTTCCCAGGTTGCGGTCAACCGCGTGAACGGCGGCGTAATAGTTGCGATAAAACTGTTTCACCTGCTCACGGTCAAGCCCCCTCACGTCGGGGATCGTCGGGTCCAGGTTCTTGAAAAGGGCCGCGTCTTCTTCCGGCATCGGCGTGTAAGGCAGGTGAGGCTCGCGGAAATGTATCAGGGCGGCGAAGGGCTTGTCCTGATTGGCTTTGATCCAGCTCACGGCGTCGTCGTGATATCTACACAAATAGGATATCTCGCAATACCACCAACCGGCATGAGGTTGTCCATAATATTGGCATCACCTCAGCCAGATGACGTTCTTTGAAATATAGATGCACTCCTCAATCCCACCGACGGCAGTCGGTGGGATTGGCCGCATCCGTGGTTGCATTTTTTTTCAAAGACCATTACCGGGCTGATCATCTCTTGCCAACCATATCCAGAATAAATTTGTAAAGGCGCCAGCCACGCAGATACGCCGCTCGTTTCCCGGTTAGAAGAGAAAGCACCTCAGAACCCTGAAATTCCACACTATGGGCCACCATTACTTTAGCGGGCTATCGCCACTTGAATTGCCGAAGAACCTGCCGGGCTGGTATGATGGTTATACAACAACAACTAATACGCTACAGAACGGGCGGCACTATCGCTCACAGGCATATACCTTAATTGATCTATAACCCGGCCGCGTTCCGCGGACGAGCGCTGGAATTCACCAACGCTGACGGGATGAAGCAGTACGTCAACGAAATTTATTGGTACGGCACGACTGGGCACGAGTACGGCCATCGGCACGTAACTACATCTATAAGTTATGCAACGATCGATGAAAATATTGGTGCTGCTCTTCGCCGCCGCGGCGGCGCTCCCGTTGTGGGGCGGACTGGCGCTCTTCCCGCCTCAGTTACCTAAGGTTGATTTCGCCCGCGACATTCAACCGATCTTCCAGGCGCGCTGCGCGAAGTGCCACGGAGGCGAAAAGCAGATGTCGCAATTGAATTTGCTCGACAATCAATCGGTTGCGCGCATCGTCATAGCGGGCAATAGCAAGGACTCGCGTCTGGTACATCGCCTCTTAGGGTTGAATAACGAAGCGCGCATGCCCAAAGGCGGCGAGCCGCTGGAGGCCGAACAGATTGCAATCATCGAACGCTGGATCGATGAAGGTGCGGACTTTCCCGCGGCGGCTTCCATTGAAGCCGGCGTCAAGAAGCACTGGGCCTTCGTGGCGCCCGTGCGCCCGACCGCTCCCGCAGTCAAAAACAAAGCCTGGATACGCAATCCGATTGACGCCTTCATCCTCGCCCGACTTGAAAAAGAGAATCTAGCTCCTTCACCTGAAGCCGACAAGATCACGCTGCTGCGCAGACTTAGCTTGGATTTGATCGGCTTGCCGCCCACGCCGGAAGAAGTTGATGCGTTCCTCAAAGACACTTCCTCCCAAGCTTACGAAAAACAGGTCGAGCGGTTGTTGGCTTCTCCACATTATGGCGAGCGTTGGGGCCGGCTGTGGCTGGACGCGGCGCGCTACGCTGATTCCGACGGATTCGAGAAAGACAAGCCGCGCTCCGTCTGGTTCTATCGCGACTGGGTCATCAACGCGCTGAATCAGGATAAGCCCTACGATCAATTCATCATCGAACAGATCGCCGGAGATTTATTACCCGGCGCAACGCAAGAGCAGCGCGTGGCGACCGGCTTCCTGCGCAATTCGATGATCAACGAAGAGGGTGGCGTGGATCCGGAACAGTTTCGCATGGAAGCGATGTTCGACCGGATGGATGCGCTCGGCAAAGGCGTGCTCGGACTGACTATTCAATGCGCCCAGTGTCACAACCACAAATTCGATCCGCTCAAGCAGGAAGAATACTACCGCATGTTCGCCTTCCTGAATAATTCAAACGAAGGCAGTGTGGCTGTGTACACTCCGGAGGAGCAGATGAAGCGCGCCGGCATCATGTCCGGCACGCGCGAAATCGAAGCGAAGTTGCGGGAAATCGCCCCCGACTGGCGCGCGCGGATGAACGCCTGGGAAGATATCGTCACAAACGACCAGCCCGAATGGAAGGTCATTCAGCCCGAAGTCAACGACGTATCAACCGATGGCGCGAAATACCTGCCGCAGAAAGACGGCTCGTTCTTGATCGGCGGCTACGCTCCGGCGAAGCATCGAGTGAAACTGAGCTGGCATACGGACGTGGCTAACATCGCGGCATTTCGGCTGGAGCTAATGACCGATCCCAATTTGCCGCTCGGCGGCCCGGGCCGCTCGTATAAAGGCTCGTGCGCGCTGACCGAGTTTGAAGTCGAAGCCGGGCCCGCCGCCTCAAACAAGGACGATCAGAAGAAAGCCTCGAAGCTCAAAATCGCCCGAGCAACCGCCGATGTGAGTCCTCCCGAAACCGAGGTCGAACTGAAATTCAACGACAAGAGCGGCAGGCGGCGCTTTACAGGGCCGATTGATTTGGCGATTGACGGCAAGGACGAGACCGGCTGGAGTATCGACGTCGGCCCCGGACTTCGCAATCAACCCCGCAAGGCAGTCTTCAATCTGGAAAAGCCGCTCGCCAATGCAGGCGGCGCGGAGTTGACGTTCTACCTGAGCCAGCGGCACGGCGGAACGAACAATAACGACAACGAACAGCAGGGCCTCGGGCGGTTCCGCCTGTCAATGACGACGGCGGCGAATGCAGTCGCCGATCCCGTGCCGGCGGGCCTGCGCGAAATATTCGGCGTCCCGCGGAGCCAGCGCACCAAGGCGTCAGGTTGACGCCGTGTTCAGCTACTGGCGCACGACCGTCCCCGAATTCGCGGCTTACAACCAGCAGATCGAAGCGCTGTGGAAACAGTACCCGGAAGGCGCTTCACAACTGGTCATGAACGAGCGCGCTGAAGCGCGCGACTCCTTCACGCTCAAACGAGGCGATTTCCTGCGCCCGGATAAACGGATCACGCCCGCCGTGCCCGCATTTTTGCACCCGTTGTCCGCCACCGCGCCCGCCAATCGACTGACGTTCGCGGAATGGTTGGTCGATCGCCAGGCGCCTACGACGGCGCGCGCGCAGGTCAATCGATTGTGGCAGGCATATTTCGGAACGGGGATAGTGGCGACGGCGGAAGACCTGGGCAAACAGAGCGAAACGCCTTCACATCCCGAATTGCTGGATTGGCTTGCGGTGGAATTGATGGACGGCGGGAGCGACGAGGTGAATTTCAAAACCCGAAGCTCTCGAATCGCATCCTCCGGATGGTCGCTCAAGCACATTCACCGTCTGATCGTCACGTCAGCGACCTATCGCCAGTCATCGAAAGCCACCCCGCGATTACTCGAGAAGGACCCGCACAATCGCCTGCTGGCGCGCGCGCCGCGTTTACGAGTCGAAGCCGAAATCGTGCGCGACATCGCCCTGGCGGCCAGCGGCCTGCTCAACCAGCGCGTCGGCGGCCCCAGCGTCTTTCCGCCTTCGCCGGAGTTTTTATACCTGCCGCCGGCTAGTTACGGGGCTAAATCCTGGCGCGAAGAAAAAGGCGAGAATCGCTACCGCCGCGCCCTCTATACCTTCCGCTTTCGATCCGTGCCATATCCGATGCTGCAGACGTTCGACGCACCCAACGGGGATGTTTCGTGCGTCATTCGCCCGCGTTCCAACACGCCGTTGCAGGCGCTGACCACGCTCAACGAGACATTGTTTTTAGAAGCGGCCCGCGCGCTGGCCATGAAAACATTGAAAGAAGGCGGCGCAACCGATGGCCGGCGGCTGGAGTTCGCGTTTCGCCGGGTACTGGCGAGAAAACCTTCTGCGGAGGAAGCCGCCGAATTACTACGTTTGCTCGATGAGCATCGCGCGCGATTTGCCGGCGGAGAGTTGAATCCTTGGAATCTGGTCACGAGCGATCCCGACAAGCCCTACATCTTGCCCAAAGGCGTCACGATGGAGCAGATGGCAGCGTGGACGACCGTTACGCGCGTGCTGCTGAATTTGGATGAAGCGATTACGAAGGAGTGATGCGGTGAAGAATGAACAACAAACCGATCAAATGAAGCAGGGCATTTCCCGTCGCTGGTTCATTGAGCAATGTGGCGTCGGGATGGGCGCGCTGGCCTTGCATCAACTGCTCGCGCAATCCGGCCACGCCGCGCAAAACGATAACCCGCTCGCGCCTCGGCGGACGCACTATGCGCCTAAAGCGAAGAGGGTGATCTACCTTTTTATGGCCGGCGCGCCGAGCCATCTGGAACTCTTCGACAACAAGCCGCAACTGGCAAAATTCGACGGCACGCTGCCGCCCGCGGATTTGCTCAAAGGCTATCGCGCGGCGTTCATCAATCCCAACTCGACGCTGCTCGGCCCGAAATTCAAGTTTGCGCAATATGGCCGGTGCGGAGCGGAATTGTCGGAGTTGCTGCCGCATCTGGCGACAGTGGTGGACGACATCGCCATCGTCAAATCCATGGTCACGGATGCGTTCAATCATGCGCCCGCGCAGTTGCTGATGAACACAGGTTCGATGATCTTCGGGCGCCCGAGCTTTGGCGCGTGGACGATATACGGGATGGGCAGCGAATCGCAGGACCTGCCCGCGTATGTCGTCTTCAGCACGGGAGCGAAAGGGCCGAGCGGCGGAAACAGCAATTGGGGCTGCGGCTTTTTGCCGACCGTCTATTCCGGCGTGCAGTTCCGCAATGTCGG
Organism: uncultured Acidobacteriota bacterium; assembly: GCA_963796275.1. GTDB lineage: Bacteria > Acidobacteriota > Blastocatellia > RBC074 > RBC074 > JAKEHZ01. The sequence goes on from CAWCKY010000006.1 coordinate 2,441,850, forward strand.
CGATCCGGTGCTCTATCTTTCCAATCCGCGCGGCGTGGACGAAAAACTGCAGCGCCGTTCGCTCGACGCGATCAACCAACTCAACCAGATGCGCATGAATGTCACCGGCGACCCTGAAATCGCGACACGCATCAATTCGTTCGAGACGGCGTTTAGAATGCAAAAGATCGCGCCGGAATTGATGGACATCTCCAAAGAGCCGAAGCACGTGCTGGAGATGTATGGCGCGGAACCCGGCAAACCGTCGTTCGCCAATTCAGTGCTGATGGCGCGCCGGCTGGCGGAGAAGGGCGTGCGTTTCGTGCAAATCTTCCACGAAGCCTGGGACCAGCACGGCAACCTGACCAAAGCCATTGCGAAAAACTGCCAGGACACCGACCAGGCTTGTGCGGCGTTGGTGAAAGACCTGAAGCAACGCGGCATGCTGGATGATACGCTGGTGATCTGGGGCGGCGAGTTCGGGCGCACCCCGATGGTTCAGGGCGGCAACGACGGGCGCGATCATCATCCGAATGCATTCACCATGTGGCTAAGCGGGGGCGGCATCAAGCCGGGCGTGACGATCGGCGCAACGGATGAGCTCGGCTTCAATGTCACGGATGACCGCGTCCACGTGCATGACCTGCATGCGACTTTGCTGCGCCAGCTCGGCTTCGATCACGAGAAACTGACGTACCGTTTTCAGGGGCGCGACTTCCGTTTGACCGATGTACACGGCGCAGTGGTCGAGAAAATGCTGGCCTGAGATATTGCTGGCGAATCAGTACCGCGAGCGGTAGCGAGCGTGACTTCCGGAGTAAACCCTTTGCGAGAGCATCGCTCGCTACCGCTCGCGGTACTGATTCGCTGTCCGACGTCTCTTTCGAGCGAATCGCCTCCGCGCGCGTCCTGCATCAGTCCGTGCCGTATTTCCGAGATTTGGCTTATGGAGGTTTGATGCTGCGTTCTCTGCGCTTAAAATTTTCGCTGCTGCTGTTCGCCTGTGGGGCGCTCGTCTGGTTGCATGCCAATCACGGCGACGCCCGCGCGGCGCGCGCTTTCAACCTGGAGCAATCCAAGCATGAAGCCGGCGAGACCGCATTGCGGCAGAGCTTCGATCAAATCGTCCGTCCTTTTCTGATGGCGCATTGCATAGCATGCCACGGCGGCGGTGCGCCCGCGGCCAGCTTCGATCTGCAACGCTACACGACCATGGAATCCGTGGTGGAGGATTTCGCGCATTGGGCGCTGGTGTCGCGCAAACTGGCCGCTCGCGAGATGCCGCCGAAGGAGATGAAGCAGCCGCCTGAAGCCTTGCGCCAACAAGTGATCGAGTGGATTGCGGCGGCGCGCAAGCACGAAGCGCGCAAACATTTGGGCGATCCAGGGCCGGCGCCGGCGCGGCGGCTGAGTAATGCTGAATATAACTACACCATCCGCGACCTGACGGGAGTTGACCTGCGCCCGGCGCGCGAGTTCCCGCTCGATTCCGCCAATCAGGCGGGATTTGAAAATTCGGGCGAGTCATTGGCGATTTCGCCCGCGCTGATGGCGAAGTATCTGGACGCGGCGCGCCGCATCGCCGATCACCTGGTGCTCAAACCGGAAGGCTTCGTGTTCGCGCCCGCGCCGATGGTGGCGGAGTCAGACCGCGAGAAATATCCGATTCATCGTATCCTGGCTTTCTATGATCGCCAGCCGACGGATTTCGCCGATTACTTTCAAGCGGCGTGGCGCTACAAATATCGCGCCGCTCTGGGCCAACCGGCGGCCACGCTGGCGAGCGTCGCCGCGCAACAAAAAGTGTCGCCGCGATATCTCGCCATGGTCTGGCAGGCGCTGGAACAAACCAAAGAAGACGTCGGCCCGCTCGTGAAGCTACAGGCGATGTGGCGGCAGTTGGCCGTAAATAAACCGGATGTCGCGCGCGCTGATCTTGTTAGAGAAGGCTGCGAGCGGATGCGCGAGTTCGTCGTGAGGATTCGCCGCCACACGGAGAAGCTGTTTCCCACGCTGGAATCCCCCGGCTTCAGCACTAATTTTCAACCCATCGTCATGTACCGCAACGGGCTGCTCGCCGCGCATCGCCGCGAATTCGACCCGGCGTCGTTGCGCGTGGCGGGCGAACCGCCTCCAAATTTCGTCGTGACGCAGGGGCCGCCCTTCGGGAAAAAGGAGATCGAGGAACTGAAAATCGCCATCGCCGCTTACATCAAGGAGCGGCAGGAAGACCCCGATCTGATCATTCCGGCAGGGGAACGCAGCGGTTACGAAGCCGCCTTCGCCCGCTTCAGCTCGGTGTTTCCCACGGCCTTTTGTTTGCGGGAGCGGGGGCGTTTTTATCCCATCACTTCGATGGACAAGGAGCGGTTTCTCGGCGCGGGGCTGCATAGTTTGCTGGGTTATTTTCGCGACGACACGCCGCTCATCGAACTCTTCCTCGATGAAAAGGCGAAGCGGGAGCTCGATACTCTGTGGCACGAATTCGATTTCATCGCCGATTACACATTGCGCAACTACACGCAATTTGTTTTCAGCGGCAGCGGCGAGGGCCGCACGCTGATGGTGGATCGGGAAAAGCACCGGGGCTTTGCGACGCAATCGGCCATCTATGCGCTGCGCGACCAGCATCTGGCAAAGACGACGCCGCAAACCGACCCGCGCATTTTGGAAGCCATCCGGCAATACTTCGACAACGCGAACAACAAGATTCGGCTGATAGAAAAAATGCGACTCGAAGCGGAGCCGCGCCATCTGGATGCGTTGTTGCAATTCGCCGCGCGCGCTTACCGCAGGCCGCTCGCGCAAACCGAGCGTGAAGACATTCTGGCTGACTATCGCGGGCTTCGTGAGCAAAGCCGCCTGTCCCACGAAGAAGCCATGCGCGCTTCCATCGCCACCTTGCTGGTTTCGCCTGATTTCCTTTATCGCGTGGACCGGCTCGTAGACCGGGTGGATGCTCAGGCGAAAGTCGAAGGCAATGCCATCTCTCGCCCGCTCTCGGCGTATTCGCTGGCGAGCCGGCTGAGTTACTTTCTCTGGTCGAGCATGCCCGATGAAGAACTAAGCGCGCGCGCCGCCGCCGGCGATCTCAGCCAACCCGCTGTGCTGCTGGAGCAGGCACGCCGGATGCTGAAGGATGAACGCGCGCGCGGATTGGCGACGGAATTTGCCGGGAACTGGCTCGACTTCCGCCGCTTCGAAGATCACAATGCGGTGGATCGTAACCGCTTTCCCGACTTCACCAATCTGCTTCGGGAAGCGATGTTCGAAGAGCCGATTCATTTCATCATCGACCTTCTCCAGCACGACCGCCCGCTGCAGGAAATGTTGTATGGCAGGCACACGTTTGTGAATGGTGTGCTTGCACGTCATTACGGCATCGCCGCGCCGGCCGCGCCAGACCAATGGGTTCGCATAGATAATGCTCACGATTACGGTCGCGGCGGCTTGCTGCCGATGGCCGTTTTCCTGACGCAGAACGCGCCGGGGCAGCGCACCAGTCCGGTGAAACGCGGTTATTGGGTCGTTCGCCGCGTGTTGGGCGAAGTGATTCCGCCGCCGCCGCCCAGCGTGCCGGAATTGCCGAGTGACGAGGCGATGTCGCATTTGCCCGTGCGCGAATTGCTGGCGAAGCATCGAGAAAACCAGGCATGCGCGGCTTGTCACGCGCGGTTTGACGCTTTCGGGTTGGTGTTCGAGGGCTACGGCCCCATAGGCGAACGGCGCGCGAAAGATCTTGCCGGTCGCGCAGTAGATGCGCGTGCATCCTTTCCCGACGGCACGCAGGGCGCGGGGATTGCAGGATTGCAAAACTACCTGCGCGCGCGGCGTGAACAGGATTTTTTGAACAGCCTGAGCGAAAAGCTGCTGGCATATGGGCTGGGCCGCACGCTGCTGCTTTCCGATGAGCCGCTGCTCGAAGCGATGCGCGCCCGTCTCGCGGCCAGCGGTTACAAGCCGTCCGCGCTCATCGAAACCATCATCACAAGTCCGCAGTTCACCAACAAACGCACGCCGGCTTACCAGTCGCAACGCGCACCACAGAAAGGAACCGAACGATGAATTCATCTTCCAACCAATTCACCGGCAACCGAATCACGGGCACACAAATAACACGCCGCGCCATCCTGCGTGGGGCAGGCTGCACGCTGGCTTTGCCGTGGCTCGAATCGTTTGCCGCGCGAGCAAAGGCTATGGGCGCCGCCAAATTCCCGCAACGCTTGGGCGTGGTCTTTCTCGGCTGCGGCGTCAACGAAGATCACTGGTGGTCTGAAGGTGAGGGCGCGGAGATGAAGCTGGGCAAATCGCTCGCGCCGCTGGAACCCTTGAAACACAAGCTCAACGTGATTCACGGCCTGTTCAACAAGTCGTCCGTCGGCTTGGGCGTCCATCCGCCGCAAACCGGCAGCCTGTTGACGGGCGCGACGCTTAGCAAGGGCGCGACGATTCGTTCTGGTATTTCGGTGGATCAAATGATCGCCCGTCACGCCGGACAGGAAACCTTGCTACCGAGCATGGTACTCGCATGCGAACAGCCGATAACCGGGTTTCACGAGACGAATTACTCGAATGTCTATAGCTCGCACATCTCCTGGCAGAGCGCCGAATCGCCCGTGCCCAACGAACTCTATCCTTCGCTGGCTTTCGACATGTTGTTCGAGAATCGCGGCAGCCTGCTCAACCTCGGCATCCTGGACCGAGTGAAAGAGCGCGCCGCGCGGCTGAGCCAACAACTCAGCGCGGATGACAATGCGCGGCTCGATGAATTCCTGACCAGCGTGCGGGAGGTGGAAATGCGCGTCGAAGGGATGCGCAAAGCAAAAGACAAAGCCGATGAACTGGCGCGCCTGAAAAATCGCCCCGTGTGGAGCATGGAGCGGCCCGTGAACGGTTTGCCCGAAGATTTGCGAGAACACTCGCGTCTGATGCTGGACCTCATCGCCCTGGCGTTTCAGACCGACAAGACCCGAGTCGCCACGTTGCTGATTTCGCGCGACCTTTCCGGCCTGGTCTATCCATTCCTCGACGTCAAACAGGGGCATCACGGCGCATCGCACTCCAACAACAACGACGAATACGAACGCATCACTCGCTGGCACGTCAGCCAGTTGGCCTATTTGGCTGCGAAGCTCGACGCCATGCCGGAAGGCGACGGCACAGTGCTGGACAATTCCTGCCTGCTGTTTCTCTCGAACCTGTGGATTGGCCGATCGCACAATAACACGCGGTTACCCATGGCGCTCGTCGGCGGACTCGGCGGCGCGCTGCGGACAGGCCGCACCCTGGATTACGTCAAAGCCGGCGACGATCGCCGCAAGGCGTGCAGCCTTTATCTGTCGTTGATGGATCGCATGGGGATCAATTTGGAGCGGTTCGGCGACGCCGATACCCGCCTCGAAAATCTTTGATCTCGCGTGGCCCGCGCCGCGCCTGTTCTCCTGACTTTCACGGACCGCGACTATTTGAATCGCATGATGACCATGACCAACCAGGTCGCGATAGCGCCTATGGTTTTTGAGATGAGCCGATTTCTCGTGTGAATTATGAAAAGGACTGCTTACCAGACGCTACTGATCTGCGTGGCGTTTGTCACCGCGACAAATCTGACTGCCGGCGTTCACGCGCAGCCCGCGAGAGGGAAGCCGAACGTCATCATCATCCTTTCAGACGATCAGGGATACGGCGACATGTCGGCGCACGGCAACCCTGTGCTCAGGACACCCAATCTCGACCGGCTGCGCGGCGAGAGCGTCAGGCTGACCGACTTTCACGTGGCGCCGATGTGTACGCCGACGCGTGGGCAATTGCTGACCGGCGTGGACGCGCTGCGCAACGGCGCGACCTCGGTGACGGCGGGACGCTCGCTGCTGCGGCCGGGCATTCCGACGATGGCCGAAATCTTCAAGGCCAGCGGCTATCGGACGGGCATCTTCGGCAAATGGCATCTGGGCGATTCGTGGCCGAATCTGCCGCAGCATCGCGGCTTTGATGAATCGGTCTATCACATCGGCTGGGGTGTTTCGTCGTTGGCCGCGACGTGGTTGAACGACAACTTCGACGATTTCTTCTTTCACAACGGCAAGCTCGAAAAGTATCCCGGTTACTGCACCGACGTCTGGTTCGATCAAAGCATGAAGTGGATAAAGGAACGTCAAATGCGCAACGAGCCATTCTTCGTGTACCTGCCGACCAATGCGCCGCACGGACCGCAGTGGGTGGCCGACAAATACAAGAAGCCTTATGAAGGGAAAGGGCCGGCCCGCTTTTTTGGGATGATCGCGAACCTAGACGAGAACATGGGAAGGCTTGATGAGTTTCTGCGCGCGAGCGGCCTCTACGACGATACGATCGTGATCTTCATGAACGACAACGGCGGCACGACAGGGGTCAACACGTTCAACGCCGGGATGCGCGACCGCAAAACGAGTTATTACGAAGGCGGGCATCGCGCGATCTGTTTTCTGCGCTGGCCGATGGGCGACTTACGCGCGGCGGGCGATGTTGACGCTTTGACCGAAGTACAAGACTTGTTGCCGACCTTGATTGATCTGCTTGCTTTGCGCGCGCCGAAGGAAGCGAAGTTCGACGGCGTGAGCCTGGCCGCTCTGCTGCGCGGCAAAACCGACCGGCTACCCGCTCTGCGAGATCGCATCCTGGTTGTGCAGTACGGCCAGACGCCCGCCAAATATCAAGCGGCGGTGATGTGGAACAAATGGCGGTTAGTCAATGGGACGGAGCTTTATGACCTGAAGACCGATCCCGGACAGCAACACAACGTCGCTGCCGAACACGCTGATGTTGTGAAAAAACTGCGCACACATTATGACGGCTGGTGGGAAGATGTCGGGCCGCGTGTGGCGGAGTTTGTGCCTATTGTCATCGGTGCGCCCCAAGAGAACCCGGTACGTTTGACGGCGGTGGATTGGGCGGATGTTTATTGTGACAATACCGTCAACTGCTTGCTCCCCGGCGCCAACAAAAATGGACCGTGGACGGTGGAGATCGCGCGCAACGGACGCTACGAATTCGCGCTGCGCCGCTGGCCGGTGGAAGCAGATGCCGAGCTCACGGCAGGCATGCCCGCCGTTAAGTTGACCGATGGCCAATACCCTGAAGGTAAAGCGATACCCATCGCCAAAGCGCGGTTGAAGATCGGCGATTACGACCAGACGCTGCCGGTGAGGGCAAACGACAAGGCCGTCACCTTCATCCTTCCACTAAGGTCGACCGCGAAAACGCGCATGCAGACCTGGTTCTATGACGCGCAAGGCAAAGAATTGAGCGGCGCATATTTCGTCTATGCGCGCCGTCTGTGAGAGAAGTATTTCAATGCGACGGCTAGATTCGACAAGTGAGCGCAGACAGATGGGGGCCTCGGAGCAAACTGGGCAGCTGGACAAAACTGTCGCCAACTTCACAAACGACAAAGGCGCGGATGAGCGTTTTAACTTAAAGCCGATCCTGATGTTCTGAAGAACCCGATAAGAATCCGGGGCAACCGGCGCTCAGGGATGAAACAGGAAAACTCAAACGATTGGTCAAGGAGACCCAGTGAGGCAATTTCACCCGATTCGACTTATTTTCGTCATCGCGTTGTCGCTGGTTTTCGCGTGCCAGGCTCTTGCCGTTCAGGCGCAGACTGGGCAACGTTCGCTGCAATTAGCGCGCATCCCGAATGCCAAACCGCGCAACATCATTTTCATTCTCACGGACGATCATCGTTATGACGCGCTCGGATTTCTGAAGGGACAATCCTTCATCGAAACGCCGAGCCTCGACGCGATGGCGCGTAACGGCGTCTATCTCAAGAATGCATTTGTGACGACGGCGCTTTGTTCGCCATCGCGTGCCTCGATTCTGACCGGGCTCTATGCGCATCAGCATCGCGTTGTGGATAACAACAATCCGGTCTCGGACGACCTGTTTTTCTTTTCGCAATACCTGCAAAAGGCCGGGTACGAAACCGCTATGATCGGCAAATGGCACATGGGCGGTGAGAAAGATGATCCGCAGCGTGGCTTTGACCACTGGGTCAGTTTCAAAGGGCAAGGAACATATTTTCCGAGCGCCAATGGCCTCAATATCAACGGTAAGCGCATCCCGCAAAAAGGATATATCACTGACGAATTGACTGATTACGCGCTGGAATGGCTCGGCAGCCGCAAGGGCGCCCGGCCGTTCATGCTTTATCTGTCGCATAAGGGTGTGCATTCCGAGTTCCTTCCGGCCGAGCGCCACAAAGGTCGGTACAAAGACAAAACATTTGTCGAACCTCGAACCATGAACCCCGACAACGTCAAGGATGCGCCGATGTGGGCGCGCAATCAGCGTAACAGTTGGCACGGCGTTGACTTTCCTTACCACAGCGACCTCAACATCGCGGAGTATTACAAGCGGTACGCCGAGACATTGCTGGGCGTGGATGACAGCGTGGGCCGGGTGATGGATTGGCTGAAGCAGAAAGGGCTGTTGGATTCGACCCTGGTGATTTACATGGGCGACAACGGCTTCGCCTTCGGCGAACACGGCTTGATCGACAAGCGAACGGCTTACGAAGAGTCGATGCGCGTGCCGATGCTGATGCAGTGCCCGCAGCTCTTCAAAGCCGGTTCAACTGTCGAACAGGTCGTCGCCAACATAGACATCGCGCCCACGATTCTGGAAGCCGCCGGGCTTCAGACGCCGAAACACATGGCCGGAAAAAGCATCATCGCTCCAGCGCAGGGCAAGACCACGGGGCGGCGCGAGTCGCTGTTATACGAGTATTACTGGGAGCGAAACTTTCCGCAGACGCCGACCATCCACGCGTTGCGCGGCGACCGCTACAAATACATTCACTATCACGGAATCTGGGATACGGATGAGTTGTACGACCTGCAAGCCGATCCGCTGGAAACGACCAATCTGATCTTCAGTGAGGAGCATCAGGCGATGATCAAGCAGATGAATCGGCGGCTATTCGAGGCGCTCAATGAGAGCGCGGGGATGTATATTCCTCTCTATCCCGATCGCGGCGGCGTCAACCGGCTGAGGCGAAAAGGCGGCGCCAAAAACGCTGATTTCCCGCCAGAGTTCCTGCGGGAGAAAAACGTGGCGAACCCTCGAAACAAATGAATTGCTCCCGGAGACCGGAATGCGTAAAAACTCCAAATTGATAATTACTATGCTGTTTTTACTGCTGACGCCGTCCGGTCAGGCGCAACAGCAGCCGGCGCAAGGTCCAAATCCGGCATCGTTGCCGGGAGAGGTGCCGCAGGGTTATCAAACCATAGGCGAGACCAACCGCTACCTGCACGTTTTACCAACGGTTGATCGGGAAACGAAGGCGCAGCCGGCCGCGCGCCGTCCCATCGTCCTGTTGATCATCACGGACGATCAGGGCTACGGTGATCTATCGCTACACGGGAATGAACAGATCAGAGAACCGGTCGAAACGGATGCTCTCGCGCCCAGCTGATCCAGCGCCCACGGAAGTTTACCAAATGGAATGGGCGACATTGCGGGCCGGGGTTCTGACGCTGTCGCAAGGCAGGACAAAACTGACGTTGCGTGCTTTGGCGAAACCCGGCGAGGCAGTCATGGATCTGAAATCCGTTAATGTTGAAACAGATCGAGTGATTGGAGCTTAACGATGGAGACGAGAAAAGTTTACGATGCGGTCATTGTCGGATCGGGCGCCGCTGGCGGTATGGCGGCCTATATGCTGACCAAAGCAGGGATGAAAGTCCTGGTGCTGGAGGCCGGTCCGAAGCTCGACCTCTACAATGACTTCAAAACGCACGTCTGGCCATACGAAGAAAAATATCGTGGAAGCATATCGCCGCGCGACGAGCACAATTACAAGTACGGTTTCGCCAATGGATACACAACGCACATTTACGCGCGGCTGGATGAAAATCCATATTCAACACCGAAAGACAAACCTTTCGACTGGGTGCGCGCCAGGGCTGTCGGTGGACGCACGCTGGTCTGGGGGCGAGTCGCGTTGCGTTTGAGCCAGTTCGATTTCAAGGCAGCTTCGCATGACGGATACGGCGATGACTGGCCCATCTCCTACGATGACCTCAAGCCTTACTACGACGACGTAGACCGACTGATCGGCGTAATGGGAACCATGGAAGGCTTGCCGCAATTGCCCGACGGAATTTTCCAAAAACCGCAGCCGATGTTATGCGGCGAGCGGATTTTGCAACAGGGCGTGGAGAAAACCGGCCGCCGCCTGATCCCAACCCGCGCGGGAGTGATCAGCGAAAAGCTGGCGCGTAATAAGTACCGCGCTGCCTGTCATTATTGCGGGACATGCGGCAGAGGCTGCGATGTCGGCGCGATGTTCAATTCGCCTACCGGATTGCTGGCCCCGGCGAACGACACCGGTAATCTGACGCTGCGTTCGGATGCAGTAGTTCGCGAAGTTTTGATTGATCCGAAAACCGGCAAAGCCAGAGGGGTAAGTTTTGTCGATCGCAAGACAAAGCGTGATTACGAGGCGTATGGCAAGGTCGTCATCCTCGGCGCGTCGACGTTGGAATCCACGCGCATCATGCTCAATTCCAAATCGCGCTTTTATCCCGATGGGCTGGCTAATTCGAGCGGCACGCTGGGGCGTTATCTGCACGACCACACCTGGGGCGTTAGTTTCACCGGCCTGGCGCAACAGTTGAAAGGCCGCGAAATCGTTAACGAAGATGGGCGTCCGCAGGGAACTTACATCCCGGCTTTCAGGAATCTGGACAAGGTATCGAAACGGTCGAAATACATTCGCCGCTTTGGTTATCAGGCGGGCAGCGGCGCGGGCATATTTCCCGGCCACGCGAAGTTGTTGCCGGGCCTCGGCGCAGATTTCAAAAGGGAAGTAATGGCCTGGCATCCCGCTATCGTGCGGATGAGCGCTTTCGGCGAGGTCCTTGCGCGCCGAGAAAATCACGTCTCGATTGATCCTAACCTGAAAGACGCCTGGGGCATTCCGGCTCTCAAAATCGACATCGATTACGGCGACAATGAACGCGATTTGACCGGCGATGCAATTGAGTGCGCGCGCGAGATGTTCGACACAGCGGGCATTGAGATGATCTCCGAAAACCTTGAGATGTTCCCGCCGGGTCACAGCATCCACGAAGTGGGAACCGCGCGCATGGGCGATGATCCCAAAACTTCCATCCTGAATAAATTCAATCAGTCGCACGATATCAAAAACCTGTTTGTCGTGGATGGGAGCTGTTTCGTTTCGAGCGGCTGCGTGAATCCGACGCTGACGATTCTGGCGCTGGCAATGAGGGCCAGCGATTATTTGATCGATGGATACAAGCGCGGCGAGATCTGATCCGATGGTCAGCGGACTTATCAACAAAAAACTCGAGTGAACAACGGAGAAACATGAGGCGTCTTTGCTTCTCTTTCTTGTCGGCGCGGTCCTGGCGATTGCTACATCGCCGGCCACATTGGCAAACGCCCCGCCGAAGAGTTGTACGATGTGAGCAAAGATCCCGACTGCTTGACCAATCTGGCGGGCGATTCAGAGTACCAGGCGATAAAGCAAAAGCTGCGACTTCAAATGGAGGACGAACTCAAAGCGCAGGGCGATCCGCGAATGTTCGGCAAAGGTCACATCTTCGACCAGTACCAGTACGCCAATCCCGCGCAACGGAATTTTTACGAACGATTTATGCGAGGGGAAAAACCCAAAGCGGGTTGGGTGAATGAATCGGATTTCGAGAAAGAACCGATCAGATAATCCTGATGCCCAGGGCTTGTTTCCACGCGGATCACTGGCGGTCGCGTCTGCTTTATTGTTAACAAGAGGTTTAATTGCCCATGTCTTTTGATGCCATGCGTCGTGCCACGCGCTCCATCGCCGTTTTGATTTTCGTGGCTCTGTGCGCCACGGCCGCGTCCCAGACGGCTACGACGCAGACCGCGGCGGGCGTATCAGCGCCGCTCGACCTGTCGGGGTATGACCTGCGCTTATTTTACGAAAATGATTTCAGCCGGCCGCAGAAGATTGCCCGCGAAGAGGATCTGATTGAGCAGGCCGGCGCCGTCTGGAGACGCAAAGCCAATCCCGCGCCCGATGCGGAGTGGATCGCCGAGGGATGGGGAGGCGCGGAGGGTCGCGACGGCCGGCTGCTTGTGGCCCCATCGCCTTTTGACGCGTCCGGCAAACCACGATCTGTCGAACAGGGCCGTCGCTCACATATGGTGATCTGGAATAGCCGCACCTTTCCGGCGGACTTCCTCCTCGAATTCGAGATGAGCCCCTGCGGATCTACCAACGGGCTTACCATTGTTCTCTTCTGCGCCGCTGGACTGAATGGCGAAGATATTTTCGACTTGTCACTGCCGCCGCGCCGGGCCGAATATCAAGCCTATCACAGCGGATTGATAAGCAACTACACCGATTCCTACTGGAGCCGGAACAACGAGGCGGAAAGCCTCTCAAATCGCCTTCGCAAGAATCCTGGCTTCAAACAGGTGGCCGAAGGCCAGAGCCTGACCACCGGCCCGACCGATGTTAGGCATCGTCTTCGTATTCTCAAGAGCGGCGCGCGCATTGAAGTTGAAGTCAACGGCAAGGTCGCCATCAGGTTTGACGACCCCGAACGCCCGCACGGCGTGGGGCGGATCGGGCTGCGTTCAATGGAAGGCGTGACTATGGTAGCTTACGACAACTTCAAAGTATGGCAGGTTACCGCCAAACGAATCCAATAACTCGGTTAGAAACGCTATGAAAACGAGATTGACCTTTAATGTTTTGACAAACCAGTTCTGTAAGCATGTTCCATCGCTTACGCTGCTGGGCCTGCTGGTCGTATGTTCCACCTTGTCCGCCGCCGCGCAATCCGATTCATCCGTCATATTGAAATGGCTGGGTGATAAGCCCCCGGCGACGTCGATGGGCTCCAGTTGGGGAGTACCGTGGGCCCAGGGCAAGGTTCGGAAAGACCAGGCATTCACCCTGACGACTGCCGATGGGAAGATTCTGCCTCTGCAAACGTGGCCTCTCGCCTGGTGGCCGGACGGCTCGATCAAGTGGGCGGGCTTCGCTACTGTGGCCGGGCCTGAAACTGCCGGTTCATTAATGCTCTCCCTGAGTAATATTGCACCGCCCGCGTCAGGGCCGGTCGTGCAAGTCAGAGAGAGCGACACAACCTTTGAAATAGACACCGGACGATTGAAGGTCCGCATTCCCAGGTGGGGCGGCAGCCTCATTGATTCGATGGTCATTGACGGCCGCGAAGTGGCGCGACAAGGGCAACTCATCTGTGTCCTGCAGGATGGCCCCGACGGCGGAGCAGAGAACGCACCCTCGCGCGAGAAATACGCTGCCAAAGTCGAGAGAGTGACGATGGAGCAGTCCGGCCCGGTACGCGCGGTGGCCAAGATCGAAGGCAAACATCGTGGGCTCAAGAGCAGTCGAGAGTGGCTGCCGTTCGTCGTCCGCCTCTATTTTTATGCCGGACAGGGAACGGTTCGCCTGGTCCATACCATCGTCTACGACGGTGATGAGAGCAGGGACTTCATACGAGGGTTGGGAGTGGTCTTCTCGGTCCCAATGCGCGAACAGGCTCACAACCGCCACCTGCGATTCTCCGGGGAGGGTTTGGGCCTGTGGTCGGAGCCGGTTCAGCCGATGATTGGACGCGGCGGCCGCTTCGCAGCACATCCACAGACGGCAGTCGACGTTTATCCCGATCAGATTGCCGGCAGGCGCGTCCCGGACAAGGAAGCTTATAATGCGCGCGGCCAGAGCCTGCTGGCCGATTGGGCGGTCTGGAATGATTTCAAGCTGATTCAGCCCAATGCCGGCGGGTTTACCGTGCTCAAACGAACCAACCCCGAAAGCGCATGGATACCGGCCGGGGCCGGCAAGCGCGCATCGGGTCTGGTCTTTGCGGGCGACGTAAGCGGTGGATTGGGGGTGAGCGTAAAGAATTTCTGGCAATCCTACCCGGCGTCGCTCGAAGTGCAGAAAGCATCAGGTGGTGCCGCGGAGCTGATCGCATGGATGTGGTCGCCCGAAGCGCCGGGCATGGATATGCGCCACTACGACACTCGCCCGCATGGCCTCGAAGCCGTTTACGAAGACGTGCAGCCCGGTTTCAGCACGGCGCACGGGGTGGCGCGCACCAGTGAGCTGATGCTATTTGCGACCGACGCCGTCCCTTCCAAAGATGAGACGGCGAAGATGGCGCAGGCCGGCGCCGAGCCGCCGCTGCTTGGTTGCATGCCGCAATATCTGCAAGCGAGCCGCGCCTTCGGCATCTGGGGACTGGTGGACCGCTCGACCCCGGTGAAACGCGCGATTGAAGAGAGGCTGGCGGCCACGCTCGATTTTTATCTGAAGCAGGTTGATCAGCATAACTGGTATGGGTTCTGGGATTATGGGGATGTGATGCATTCTTACGACAATGTGCGCCACGTCTGGCGCTACGATCTGGGTGGGATGGCCTGGGACAATACCGAGTTGGGGACGGACATGTGGCTCTGGTACAGCTATCTGCGGACGGGCCGCGCCGATGTCTTTCGCATGGCCGAGGCCATGACGCGGCACACTAGCGAAGTAGACACATATCATCTGGGCAAGTTCGCCGGTTTAGGTTCCCGCCACAACGTGCGCCACTGGGGATGTGGCGCCAAGGAGGCCCGCATCAGCCAGGCCGCGTACCGCCGCTTCTATTATTACCTGACCACGGATGAACGCACGGGCGACATCATGCGCGAAGTGCTTAAGGTGGATTACAAGGTCGCGGAATATGATCCGATGCGGCTGGCCCAGCCGATCACCGAGGCCGAGAAAAAATATCCGACGCGCGTCCGCTTCGGCCCCGACTGGCTTGCCTTCGTCAGCAACTGGATGACCGAATGGGAGCGCACTGGCGATACGAAATGGCGCGACAAGATTATTGCGGGCGTCGATAGTTTCGCCAGCATGCCATTCGGCTTGCGCAGCGGGAAAAACCTTTTGTTCGGCTACGACCCGGCATCCGCCAGGCTCTATCAACTCTCGGACGAAGCCGGGCAGTACAACCTGGCGACGATCATGGGTGGGGCCGAAGTGGTCTTCGAACTCAACTTGATGCTTGACGACGAGCGATGGCAGAAGCTCTGGCTGCAATACTGCCGGCTCAATAGCGCGCCCGGGGAAGTGATCGTCAAGGACATGACTACTGGAGCCGAGGGCAATGACGCCTCATATGTCCGCGACGGCCGGCTGGCCTCCTACGTCTACCTGAAAACGAAGAACCCGGCATTCATGAAGGTTGGCGTGAATGCGCTGCTCGCCAACGGGCGGGCCAGGCGAAACGAAGCCATCCAACGGGTGGAAGGGTCGGAGACGCTGAAGCCTGTTGATGAATCAGGTCTGGCTGGGACTAACGGGGCGGCGCAGAGCGGCCTCACAACGATAATTTCGCTCGGGATGGTGGGCGATCACCTGCCGGCCGAGTTCCCGCCTCAGGAATCGACGCCCTCGGGGCAGAGGCGGGGCGCCCAGCCACAGAACCGGAGGACGACAGGGAATTGATGCAACCGGGTGGATGGCGACAGAAGGATCACCGGGAAACGGGATCGCCTAATCTGGGCGTCGCCACATCCGAGGGAAATGCGACTGACCAGCAGAATCTGACAAGTCCGTTTGTTTATGTGCGCAAATACGACGCGCCGTTGATGTCTACAATGCAGCCGGTCAGAAAATCCGTCCCTTCCGACGCCAGAAACAGTATGGTTTGCGCGACTTCATCCGGCCTCGCCACTCGCTTGAGCGGACTTTGGTTGTTGATATCCTCGCCGCCGGGGCCACGGACTTTCCATGCGACGCGCTCCGTGTCGACAAAGCCGGGCGCGACGGCGAACACGAAGACGTTGTGCGGGGCCAGAGCCTGAGCCAGCGATTGGCTCATCGCATTCAAGCCGGCCTTACTAGCGCCGTAAGCTGGAGCGTCGGGTTCGCCGCGGAAAGCGCCGCGCGAAGAAACGTTAACGATCCTCCCTCCGCCTTGTTTCATCATCTGTTGAGCCGAGCAGAAAGTTACGTTCGCCGTTCCGATCAGGTTGGTGCTGATCGTGTCCCGCCATGCCTTTCGCCATTGGTCATAACCGACAGAGGCGATTGGATGGGGTTCGAAAATAGCAGCGTTGTTGATCAGCACGTCAAGACGGCCGAAATCGCGGACGACATTCTCGACCAGTTCGCGCGACTGATCGGCGTCAGTGATGTCGGCTCGAATGATCGCGTGCGAACCGCCCTCAAGAAGAGCGAGCGTCTTTTCGGCCTGCTCGCGATTGTTGTTGTAATGAACGATCACGCGCGCTCCGTGTTCGGCGAACTGCAGCGCGGTGGCGCGGCCGATCCCTTGCGCAGCGCCAGTGATAAGTACGATTTTGTCTTTAAAATTCATATTCTCCTGATAGTCATCGCCGCGAGTGGTAACCTGCAAGGCTTACGGAATAGGTTTGTAAATTGATCCATACTCTTCCCCGCTCGCGGGCCGGATAAAAATATTGGGAACATACTGGGCAGGTGGAATAAGAATAACCGCGTCTGCATCTATATTTGTTATTTCAAGTTCCTCAATTTCCACAGGCTTATTTTAACTACCATTACTTGTCAAGACTCGCGCACTACCCAATGTTACAGAAGTTACTTACCTCATGGCCTCATCCAAGCAACTACCGCAAACAGGTTGAGCCAGCCCAACCGCCTGTTCGTATTTATCGAGCGTGGAGTCGGCCAATATTTCAATCGAGTTTGGCAAATGGTATTCGGCTGCGCAATCGGCACAAAAAGCGTATGTAACTACGGCACCTACATCTCCCATATCAACCCGCATCTTTGTGACATTTCGTACCGTATCTCTCATATTAACTAACGACTTTACATGCGGGCAGACCAACGCTATCCCCGAGTAGCCGTGAATTTCACAAGCAGTTAGACCCATAATTTCACTCCTTTCCTATTTATTTCAAACGCATTTGCTACGTGCCGGCGAGATGACCTGTCAGTTGGGCTTACGATGCACGAGGCAACAGGCTATCAACATTACGTGAAATTATCGCTTCTTTGTTTTCCCAGGTCTCAGTAAATCAAGATCAATAGACATCCCCATGGCGATATATCCCAGACGGTTCGGATGCAGTTTGTCACCTTCACCGCCCGTCGTAGTGTTGTGCACGAACTCCGCTCTCATTGAGCCTGTTGCCGGATCGGTAATCGCACGGTCGAACTCGACGACGCCATCGAAAACGCCTGAGGTTCGAATGAATTCGTTAAGTAGTTTGCGTTTTCGGTCTTGTTCGGGAAACCCATGGTTGGGGTTGGCGGCTCCGAGCGCCGGAGTCAGCGTTGCGCCAATCACGCGCACGCCCTGAATTTGACTGCGAATACGGCTCACAATCTCTTTCATTCCGGCTTGAACTGCCTCGACTGTGGCGCCTCCGTTCCTGCTGAAGTCGTTGATGCCTTCGAGCCAGATAACGGCGCCCACACCGGAGAGTGAGAGCACGTCACGCTCCAGGCGCGCACCTGCCGATGGCCCACCGGCGAAAGGCTTTTGTGGCGCGTACTCAGACGGACCGACTACCTGGTTGCCGCCGATGCCGGCGTTGACGACCGAAATGCGATTGCCATAAATGGCGTGCAGTCGCCGCGCCAACACGTCAGGCCAGCGGTCATCGCCGTTTAAGGTCGAAAGCGTGCCGTCCGTGATCGAATCGCCGAGCGCTACGATTGAGTAAGCGCCAGCCGGCGCCTTCATCTCAAGCGCGTCGAGGAAATACCACGATGTAGTGCTGAGTGGAAAGACCGCCTCACTTTCATCGCCACCCCGCGACCCCGCGCCAGGCATGGTGAGGTAGGAGGTCTGCAATGCTTTCGCATGCCAGGTCATCGGGCCGCTCTCGCCCGGGATATGAAAGCTCACCGCAAGCTTGCGCCCGGCGAGTTCAGCATTTGCTGCTTTGCCTACAAAGGGAAGCGCGACCGGGTCGCTCCATGCCGATTCACCTGGCGGGATCGTCACATGACTTCTGCCGTCAAATGTCACGCGGCGGTTGGTGCCTGTAACGATGGCGGAACTCGAGCGGCTCAGGCCCAGGTATACGCCTCCGAAGGTTACCGGTCTCGCGCCGAATACATTCGAGAAGCGGAGCCGCGCCTCAGGCCCCCAGATTTCAGGTTTTACGATCAGGCGGAACGACTGATCGCGAGCGCCGGCCTCGGACAAGGGGAACGCCAGCTTCAAGTCCGGCTGCGCAGAAGGGTTACCAGTCGGATAAGGACCCTGTACGGAACCAACCCAACTCACGACCCATTTATCAGGGGATTGCGCGGCGTTGATCGAGTTGGTGATCAATGCGCACAGTATTAGCAATAATGATGCGATTAATCGCATTGTCTTTCTCCTTTATAGTAGGGGGTAGATGTTCGGTGTATTGCCCGTCTAGCATCGGTGATTTTCGGGTGAATAAAAAGCGGAAGAGAGGAACATTCATTTTTTTGAGAGTCTCTTGCTCATGAGCTCAACAACTTGGAGTTAGCTTGGAGTACCGTCTTCAGGGATCATAACATCACGTGCGGAATGGAAGACCGCGTAAACGCGGAACTCCAAGCGCGATAGTTTGGAGTTCCGCCTTCAGGCGGTCAGAAAATCGATCGAAAAGAAAAAGACCGCGTAAACGCGGAACTCCAAGCGCGATAGTTTGGAGTTCCGCCTTCAGGCGGTCAGAAAATCGATCGAAAAGAAAAAGACCGCGTAAACGCGGAACTCCAAACGCGATAGTTTGGAGTTCCGCCATCAGGCGGTCTGGAATCATGCGAAAGAAAGAAGACCGCGTAAACGCGGAACTCCAAGCGCGATAGTTCGGAGTTCCGCCTTCAGGCGGTCTGGAAATCATGCGAAAGAAAAAAGACCGCGTAAACGCGGAACTCCAAGCGCGATAGTTCGGAGTTCCGCCTTCAGGCGGTCTGGAATCATGCGAAAGAAAAAAGACCGCGTAAACGCGGAACTCCAAGCGCGATAGTTCGGAGTTCCGCCTTCAGGCGGTCTGGAATCATGCGAAAGAAAGAAGACCGCGTAAACGCGGAACTCCAAGCGCGATAGTTTGGAGTTCCGCCTTCAGGCGGTCTGGAATCATGCGAAAGAAAGAAGACCGCGTAAACGCGGAACTCCTTTTCGAACTCCACTTTTGCTGAAGGAGAACTTCAAAATGCTGGTGGCGAATGGTTGCTGGGGGTATTATGGTTTTGAATGGGGACACGCTGGCATCACGAGATCGAGGATATTGTCAGTCGCATTTCCAACACATTGCAAAAGTGATTCGCCAGTATATGGCTGAAACAGTCTTCAAATCATAAGAGGCCGTGGGCAGAATGCGGGAAACGATGGTAATCTTGCCACTTCTTCCCAACAGACCTTCATCTTATTAAAAGGGGGATAGCAATGAAAAAAGAGAAATTATCACGTCGTGAATTTGTGGAACGCACTACATACACGGTAGCTTCAGCGGCTATACTGCCATCCACCCTCGAACCGGTGGCAGAGGCGAAGACGACGCTGCCGCAACGTGAACTCGGTCGAACTGGAGTCAAAGTACCAATAATTGCTTTTGGCTGTGGCAGTCGATTTCTGATGTACGAAGACGAGCAGGAGGCTCTGCGCGTACTCAATTACGTCATCGACAACGGCATCACCTATCTCGACACAGCGATCGATTACGGCAAGGGGCTCAGTGAAACCCGCGTCGGGAAAGTGATGAAGACCCGTCGCAAAGATGTTTTCCTGGCGACGAAGACGCCACCTTCTGCCCGCACTCGCGATGAGGCGTTGCGTGAAGTCGAGCAAAGTCTCAAGCGTTTGCAGACTGATCATGTCGATCTTCTGCATATACACAGCCTCGGGGACGATGACGATCTGGCCAAGATTGAGGCGAAGAATGGCGCAATCAAAGCTCTATATGAACTGCGTGATCAAAAAGTCGCTCGATTTATCGGAATGACCAGCCACACCAACGGTGCTGTCATGGCTAAGGCGATCGAGCATAACGATCTCGACTGTGTACAGATGGCAATGAATCCGTCACATGCCCTTCAATTCGAAGAACTCGCCCTGCCCGCGGCGAAGAAGAAGAACCTGGGCGTTATTTTGATGAAGGTGACGGCCCAGGAGAAATTGGTGGGGGAAGGAGCCGGCAAAGCCCACATTGAATCGCTTATTCGCTATGCGCTCACTCTACCTGTGAGCACCGCAGTCATGGGAATGCCGAAGGTTCAGTTTATTGACCAAAATATTGCCGCCATTAAATCTTTCAAGCCGCTGAGCGAAGGGGAAATGAAGGGGCTCCGTGAGCAGGTCGCATCTCAACGAATCAGCCTCGAACGTTTCTTCACTGATCATCGTGATGGAGCTGAGGTGTGAACGACAAACTCGGTTGCTGCAAAAGTCACTGGCCGGTCCAATTTGGCCTGCGCCTGACGAAAGTTGCAGCCGCCATCGTGCTCTTCGCGTCCTGTCTGTACTCCCAGTCATTGGATGAGTTCCCATTGCTTCGCGTGATCGAGCTGAAGGGAAAGACCTATCACGTGCAGGGAATCGAAGCCGATGGTAATCGCCTGTGGGTGACATCCGTTGATAGGGGTACGCAATCCGGCTATCTGCAGGAATTCTCCTTGCCGGATGGCAAGTTGCTTCGGGAGGTGATGGTTCAGGACGGTTTGCGCTATCACCCCGGAGGTATATCGGCGGCGGGGGAATCATTATGGATTCCGGTGGCGGAGTATAAAGCGAACAGCACGAGTGTCATTCAGAAGCGGAGCAAGCGCACCCTGGCGATCGAGGAACAATTCGCAGTGCAGGATCACATCGGATGCATCGCCGTCCGCGAAAACACTTTGATCGGCGGAAACTGGGACTCACGCGATCTGTATTTCTGGAATTCCGATGGCGCGCTGCTCCGGAAAGTTCCCAATCCTACGCAGACCAGTTTCCAGGATATGAAAGTTATCGGCGAAATGTTGATAGGTTCAGGCGCTTCTCCCGGCGGCATAGGAGCCATCGAATGGCTCGATCTCACCACGCTCAAGCCTCTCAAGCGAATCACGGTTGGAAAGACCGACCGGGGCGATTCCTTCACACGTGAGGGAATGGCAATCCGAGGAGATGAGCTGATGCTCCTGCCCGAAGACTATTCCAGTCGGCTTTTTGTATTCCGACTGAAAAAGTAGGGGCCGTTTCCATCGGAACATCTAGCCGTATTCTTGCGGAGATGTTGCTTGGTGTTGATTAGTGCCTCGCCGTTTAACGCGCGTGTTGCCTCAAGGACACAGCTCTAGCCTTTCGCTTTCAACCGCACGTTTTTTTATCTCACGACGCATCGAAGGGACGACCTAGATCGTTATCCCGCAATATGAGAGACTCTGGAAACTCGTGATATCTTGGGCCGGTAAAAAGAGATGACTGATGGAAGACCACAAGTCGGAATGGGCATTTTGGTGATGCGGCGCGGGCGCGTGTTATTAGGACGCCGACGCGGATCGCATGGCGATGGGTATTACGCCGCCCCCGGCGGACACATCGAATTCGGCGAGAGCTTTGAACAAGCCGCTCGCCGCGAAGTCCACGAAGAGACCGGACTGGATATCGCCGATTTGAGACTGCTGTCGGTGGGCAATTACGTTTTTAAACGCGAAGACGGCGAGCGGCATTACATTGACGTCGATTTCGTTTGCGAAGCGTCCATCGGCGAACCGCAATCGATGGAGCCGGAAAAGTGCCACGGATGGGATTGGTATGATTTCGATGATTTGCCCCAGCCGTTGTTCCTCGTCACGCGACGAATGATCGAAAGCCTTCGTTCCGGCGTCACGCTCAACAACCTCTCGGAAGTTGAGCGGCAATGATATTTTGAGTACCACCCCTACAGCCGCTTCTGAACTTCATATATCAACTCTTGCTCGATCGCTGAGCACGAGTTGAAAGAACGTTGATCAGGAGAAGGACCTAGTCTTTGCTTCAATAACCGTTACAATCTTTATTCGACATTCATATGAACACTGGTCGACTCAGAAAAATATGGATTAAAAGAATGAAACTTGGGCCGATGGATTCGGTCAGCTCTGCACAACTCGTGGAAGGTCGTGGCTTAGTCGGCAACGCTGATCAGGGCGGCCGTCGACAAGTAACTCTGATTGAGCGAGAAGTCTGGGAAAACATAATGGAGCAATTGGGAAGTAGTCTTTCAGCATCATCACGGCGGGCCAACCTGATGATCGAAGGGCTTGAATTGGCTAATAGTCGTGGACGCGTTTTACATATCGGCGAATGCCGGATTCGAGTCTACGGTGAAACTAAACCGTGTGAGCGGATGGACGAGGTATTACCCGGGCTGAAGGATGCGATGTATGGTGGCTGGAAGGGAGGCGCATATGGAGAGGTGCTTAATGACGGGCAAATAAAGGCAGGGGATGAGGTTTGGTGGTCAGAGTAGGGAGGGAATTTAGGAGAAAGTTAGTTGTTAACCGCTCACAGCTCCAGATATCCGATTTTAAAATCGCTGTGGAGTAGTTCATTCCTAGTTCATTCCAAGCCGCACAGCGATGGCCTGAATGACGGCGTCGCCCGCAACACCGTACATCATTGTGAACTCAGCGCCGCCAATGACAGCCTGCTGCGATTTCGTTAGAGAGTTGCCTGAGTCTCCTCCAGAGCTTTTTTTAAAGCTGCCCTTGCAAGCAGGCGCGTCGAATCCAACTGCGGTAACGGACTATCGTCAGGGCGCATAATCAGAGGTATCTCCGTACATCCGAGCACAACTGCATCACATCCTCGTTCCTTCAACTTATCAGTCACATCATTGAAATAGATTCTTCTCAGCGCTGCAAGCGACAATTCCAATGTGTTGAGCCATAAATCCCTCGACCTCGTGTTACTTGAGATACTTCTCGAACCAGCTGACGACGCGGCGCATGAAGTCCTCCTGGTGCGCGCGTTCGGCAATTCCGTGACCCTCGCGTGGGTACGTAACGAACTCAACCGGAACAGCCTTCCACTTTAGCGCAGTGTACATCTCCTGTGACTGGCTGATCGGCACGCGCGGATCGGCAGCGCCGTGAACGATCAGCATTGGCGTGTTCGCGCGTTTGATGTGAGCGATCGGCGATCGCTCCCAATAGAGAGCATAATTGTCGTACATGATCGCATCCCAGTGGACGGTCGAGTTCTCTAGGAAGATGTCCGAAGTGCCCGTCATGCTGTGCCAGTTTGAGATGCCCGCGAACATGACGGCCGCTTTAAATCGGTCACTTCCATAAGTGGCCGCCCACGCACTTGTGTAGCCGCCATAGCTGCCACCTCCGATGCCGATCCGATTTGCATCGGCGATTCCGACTTTCAATAGGTGATCGAGGCCTGCCAGCATATCCTGGAATTCCTTGCCCATCAGATCGCGATGGTCAGCCATTGCGTACTTCGGCCCGCGACCGATACTGCCGCGATAGTTCGGGTAGAAAGTCACGAACCCGCGCCCAGCGAGCATTTGTCCCCATTGCGAATAGGTGCCCAGCCAGCCGTTGAGGTCGGCCGCCTCCGGTCCGCCATGTGGCTGCATGACAACCGGGTATCGCTGGCCTGCCCGATATCCCACTGGCTTGACGATCACGCCTTCGATATCGAGACCGTCAACCGATTTCCAGCGTACGATCTCTTGCTGGCCGAGAGCTACCTGGTCCAGGCGTGGGTTCAAATTCGTCAGCCGCTTCGGGTTAGAGCCGCCGGCGCCTGTCTCGGAGACCTCGGACACGAAGACCTCAGCCGGGTGCGACGGCGAGTTGGCTGCAAACGCCACGCGCTTGCCATCCCGGCTGAAGCTCAGGCCTCTAGTAAGCGAGAGGCTTCCGGTCGGGATGGGAGTACGGGTTTTCGAGGCGAGCGAGAGCATATATGCTCTGGTGTCTTGCCGCTCGATCCCGACGAAGGCGAGTGTGCTCGGTTCTTTCGGAACCCACGAGAGCGAGACAGCCGTGCCTTCGTATTGCGGCATCAGGTTCTCTGGAGTCCCTCCGGCGGCAGGCGCGACGAAGGCGCTGCCGGCGAACGGATCATTCAATGCCGTGGCGCCGAGCCACGCGATCCACTTACCATCAAGCGACCAGCGCGGCTGGCTCAATTTGCCAGCTGTTTTCGCGACGAGTTTCGGCGCCCCGCCGGAAAGCGGCACGGTCAATATCTTCAGCTTCATGAACGAATCGTCCACGGAGGGCGTCTCGGCCGCCGCGACGACTAACTGACGCCCGTCAGGCGACCAATCGAAGTCGTGGACCGAAAGGTCAGTCGTCGTAACTAGGTGGCTCTTTTTCGAGGCAATCTCGATCGCATACAGCCGAATGTGTTTGTAGTTGTGATCGGCGACGACCCAGTCCTTACCCTTGCGTTCGGCTTCTTGCTCTTCCTTCGTCTTGGGAGTTGTTACTGTATAGGCGAGCCACTTCCCGTCCGGCGACCATTTGAACATAACTACCGAATTCTCCGCATTCGTTACGCGGCGTGCCTCGCCGCCGTCTACCGGGATGATATATATCTGCGTGTGCTCGAACCCGGGGCGGCGCGAGAGGAAAGCGATCGTTTGCCCATCGGGTGACCATTGCGCTGCGCGCTCGCCCTCCTCGCTTGTCGTGAAACGCAACGGCTCGCCGCCCCCAGCCGCGACTCGCCACAATTCGGAAATGGAGCCGCCGAGTTTTTCGTCGGCAGTGCGCGGACGCGACACCTGGAAAATGATACGCGATCCGTCGGGCGATATCTGCGCGTCGGTCACCTGGCGAATGCCCAGGATCAGCTCGGGCGTGAGGACATTGTCCTGCGCCCAAACATGCCCAGTCCATACGGCTATCAAAAGACATAGCATCAGGAACGATGCGGTCGCTCTCCGGCGTATCCTCGTAATCTCGAATGGAACCGGTGAACAGGATATAAATGGCCCAGATGTCATGTTGCGAAATAGCATAATCTAAAACCTCAATGCGATACTCCATCCATAGCTAACAACTTGGTGAGCTTGGGTGGAGAGGAATTTTGATTGAAGGAAGCGCGGAGGGGTAACCCTCCTGCTTTCTTCGATGACATTTCATGGTGTGATTCACTCAAATAACTCAAGACTGTGCAAATAAAAGTCAATTGGAATCAGCATTTTCGGACCTGAGCGCCAGAGACGCGGGATGTTTATAGTATTCGATCACCAAAGTCTCACGAGCTCCGGAGGAGCTACATGTAGGCATTCATATGTCGCTCCTCCAGAGCTCAGGTTATGGCTAGGATCGTGATCTATAGACATTACGCGCCTCCGGCGCTATGAGATGCGAGACTTTTGATTCTGTTGGATTTTAATTTGCACACGCTTCAAATAACGTAGCCCGATAATCGAGAGTTACAGCTGCATTCGATCCTGGCTGGGGCTGGTCACCATGAGCTTGTCCCGTCTTTCTACCACACAAGCCGCCACTATAGCCCGTCGGGGCTTCGCGGTGGTCGTTGACTCCTCCTAATCAAATTAACTTTAAGTATACGACTGAATTCCCCATTTCTCTCGTCCCAGGCAAAGGGGAGCCCTATGCTTCCTGTTTGAGATGGAAGAGAACGAGAATATGACGGACAGAGACACTCTTACAGATGAGCGGCATGTCGCAGCGCTAAAATTTCAGCTTGATTCCATATTGGATCTGCCGCGGATTCGCGACATCGCGCGGCGTGCCAAATCCCAGAATTGGATTGGGGGGCAAACTGAGATCAGTCCCTCCGTAAAGCGTATTTAGATCCGTGATATTGACGCGATTGGACAAGTTGAAGAAATCGATAGTGAATTCGGCGCGGATGCGCTCGCCCATGCGAACTTCGCGCGCGATGCGCAGGTCGAAGCCGGCAAATCCGGATCCTTCCAGCGTGTTGCGCCCGAGCACCCCGGGGCGGTCGCTGGTCGGGTTGCCATCGCCATTTGCGTCAGAGCCCGCAAAGACCGTGAAGAACCGGCCGCTTTGGGCAGTGAGGATCGAACTGAACCTGAAATCGCCCACGATGGGCACGCTAGTGGGAATTTGACTGACGAATGCCAGAGTGTAGCGGTGGCGAGCGTGTTGTCGTGAAAGCGCGCGTTCCAAATTTCGATCAGGGTTCTCGGGAAAGTCATTGACCGCAGCCACGGATTCGGTGTTGCTTATGGTCTGTGAGTAAGTATAGCTGCTGTGAAAACTGAAGCCCCGGGCGAACCGCTTCTGGAGTTCGAAACTTCCGCCGTTAAAAATAGAGTATCCGCCGTTGTCGAAAACAAAGAAGTCGCCTACCTCTGGAAATCTTCTTGCCCCAATGATGGGCTTGCCGCTGGATTGTATTCCGGTCTGTAAGCCGTTGAGCATGCCGGTAGGCGCCATTAGCTTGAGCGCGTGGACATACAAGTATCGCGCAGACACGGCCACGCCGCCGCCGATCTCATGCGAAATCTCTACGCTCGCTTGCTCGGCGTAAGGCGTGCGGAGGGTTCCGGAGAGGTTTCCATTGAGGCCCGGGTTGATGACACCGCCGACCATCGGCGTCGTTGGGACCTGCCCGGTTGTGGTGAAGGTGAGCGTGGCAGGAGGCGCCAGGACCGGGCCGCGCACCGTGGGATTGATAAACCGGCCTCGCACGGGCGGGATGCCCGGATATAGAACCTGAGAGTTCGGCAAATACCCGGTGCCGTTGAAAATGTTGGGACCGATCATCTGCCCTATACCGCTCGAAGCGACACGGTCGCTGAAAATCCCGAATCCGGCGCGAACGACAGTGCGCTGTCTTATGGCATAAGCCAGCCCCAGGCGCGGCTGAAAGTTGTTGAGGTCCTCGCGCAGGACGATATCATCGGGGTAGGTTTCAAAGTCGTAACGGAGCCCGTAGGTGAGCGTCAGTTTGGACGTCGCCTTCCACTCATCCTGGGCAAAAAAACCAAAACTATTATGATCGAATCTGATGATGGTGAGGGGCTGATATGGCGCGGGAACGGCTTGCGTAAACGGGACTGGCGCCGGCGCCCCCTGCGTGGTACCGGTGGGGACTGGCCACCAGAAGACCACCGGAGTATGGTTGAAAAAAGTCGGCCCGGGGCCGCCCAGGTTCGTAAAGATCACGCGAGCGGGGAAGAACAGATTCCATACGGTCGTGTCGCGGATGTTGTTAAAGTCAGCCCCGAACTTCAAGGCATGACTCGCACGCGTGTAGCTGAAGCTGTCAGATATCTGTAGTCGTGATTCGCGGTAGAAGTCGGCATCCGAGGTGCTCTTTCCGGTCAGAAGTAGATTCGAGACTTCGAGGTCAGGTTCCATGAGCGCCGATGGAAAATCGAAACTACGTCGCGCCCACTGAACCCGCGCTTCGTTGACCTTGTTTGCCCCGATCAGCGCAATATCGCTCACCACGAACGACTGGTCGAGCAAAAAGTTATTTCTCGCGGTTGACGATGCCGGTGACGCGCGCCCGCCTCCGCCAAGAAACCCCAGCGTCGTTGAATCCAGTAGATTGTAACGGGCGAAAAGGCTGTTGCCGTCTGTGAGTTTGAAATCCAGCTTCGCGAGGAAACCGTCATAATCGTTGCTTCGAAGCAGGTCCGGCGTTTCAGGCGTCAACCGGTAGAATCTTTTCACTTCGTTAATCGTATTCGGCTGGCTGCCGTCGGCAGGCCCGAGGTTATCGAGGATGATTTTCGAGAATTTATTCGACTCAGCGCGGCGCTGACCCTCGTAGTTGCCGAAGAAGAACATCTTGTCCTTCCTGACAGGGCCGCCAATGGTTGCCCCGTACTGGTTTTGCCGCAAAGCATAGCTCGGCGTGGTCAGCAGTGGCCGCGCGTTGACCGCATCGTTCATCCCGAAGTAATAGGCCGAGCCGTGAAGTTGGTTCGTACCGGATTTGGTGATGATGTTGACGAAGCCGCCTAGCGCCCGGCCATATTCGGCCAGGTAGGTGCTGTTGAGCACGCGGAACTCGTTGGCCGCTTCCTGCGAGGGAGTGGCGCGCGGCAGTCCCGTAAAAGTCTGGACATTATCCGCGCCGTCCACGAGGATCATCGTGTGCATCTCTTTTTGGCCGCCGAACGCTAAGCGAGGCGCGGCAGCTTGTCCCACACCTGTGTCGGGTTCCTTGAAGGCTCCGCCGCCGATGTTCTCCCGGCCAGGGGCCACAAAGGCTGACAGCTTGACGAAGTCAACGAAGTTGCGTCCGATGTTGGGCAAGGATTCGATCTGCCGGGCCTCGATCACGCGGCTCAGTTCCGCCCTGGTGGTCTCAATGAGCGGTTCCTCCTGTTTGACATCAATCACCTCGCTCACCTCTCCGACCTGCAGAGTCATATCCGCCACCGTCGCCCCACCGACGCTCAAGACTACACCGGTTTGCATCGCCGTCTTGAAACCGGCGCGCTCAGCGCGGAGCTCGTATTGCCCAGGCTCCAAATTGGTGAGGCTGTAACGACCCGCGCTGTCAGACGCGGTCTCACGCGTTGCCCCCGTGCCCCTGTTCCTCGCGCTGATCCTCACACTGGGGAGGACACTGCCGGCTGAATCCTGGACCACTCCCGAGAGGGTCGCCGTGGTGGTCTGCCCTGATGCGATTACCCCTGCGAGTAACATAGCCAATAGAAAACTATTCAAGCGGCTCGCTATAATCGCAGAAGCCTGGTGCAGTCTTATAATCATATTCTTGTTGCCTCCGGCGAATGTTTCGTTCTTAAGATATCGCCCTCGTAAGAAAGCGAGGTATACGGCCAAGGCGGATTACATTTGTCAGATACTCCCGAAAGATATTCTACATAATGGCTGAACTCGTCAATTCAAATGACCAGAAGCGTCAAAGCCTTAGATTCGATCGAGCGTTGTGAACGCTGGATGAATGACGAATTAAGATGGCGGCCGAACGTCCTGAGATATTTCCAGTCCATCTTCGAAAAGCCCGGTAAAACGAACTTACCTGTGAACCCGAGAAAATGGGATATCTCATCAATTTCTATCTGCCGTTCAGTTTACAAATCAACGGCGAGATCGCGGGGCAGGCGATCCAGCGCCTCTTGATACGAAGTTCCTTGCTTCTTGAGTTTTCACTGAAGATCGCGGTAACTGAGCGCTAATTTTCCGGGCCGTCGTTTTCAATCGAATATCCCACCTACCCCACCTACTATGTCACCTGACATCCAAACATTCCTGTATATCTTGGTGCTCGAAAATAAAAAAGAGCGTACGAACTATACTTCCCCTTTTTTTCTGCATACAAGCGCATTAATCTGGTCTGCAGGTAGTGGCGGGTGAGTGATTACAAGCTGAAGGCTGCCGGTAAATATTGTCAGCAGTGTGTTTAAAGTTCCCGGAAGAGCTGACTGGAAGTCCACTGTTATTTGCGAGCCTGCAAGTACCCAGTAATGTATTTCTAAAAATCAGGCCGAGATGTCGAAGACCGCGGGATCTATTCGATTGACTGGTACAAGTAAGAACCACGGAGAACGGTGAGATCACGAAGATTACCATCATCTTCGTGATCTCACTCAATCACGCGAGCGCGGGGTTTGTGTTTAGCGCCATGGGCGTTCCTTCAAAACTCGTCAGATTGAAGCCCGAGAAGCCTTCGTTATAGGTCGCGTTGAAATCCGTCATAACGCTGGCCGCCGCACCCTGTCCCAGAAATATTCCCTCAATTTCGTCTCTCTGAAAATGTACTCCTGCCATGTTACGTCCTATTCCGGCATTAAGAGCCAGCTTGTTCAATTCACCGCCGATGGTCAGCGGCTCTCCTTTCCACGGCACCAGCGACAATCCATCATCGCTCGGTACCACCGGATTGGGGATCACGAAAGATTCGTTGAAGAAGGCCTTCAGCATGGTTACGCCGGCGGCGGTGAAGGTCGCGTTGCCGCCAGGGTAGGCCGGGTGTGTCGGGCATCCTTCGGGAAAGGCTTGTGGGCAGAGGTAAGTGCCGTTCTTGCTGAAGACTGAAGAGACCGCCATCGAGTCGAGCAGTTTTGAGTTGATCGGATACTGAGCTGCCCCGGCCATATGATTATGTATCCGTCCTCCGAACTCTTCAGGACGAATGCGGCGGTGGACAACCCATTTTTGATAATACGCCCCTTTCAGGGCATGATTTGCGGCGCGCGCGACGAGGTCTAAGATATGCGGCGCGCCGAAAGTGACAAAACCGGATTGAGACGACGAACCCTTGTATGGATTAGTCTCGTCGAGTGCCTCATTACCATAACTCAGAAGAATGAGAGTCGCGATCAGTGCGGCCTGATAGGGGAAATTGAGATGCGCCCAACTACCCAGCGCGCGGCCGTTATAAATATACCTCGGCGTATCATCGAAAGCCCCTTCTGAGCGAGCCGGGCTGCCGTTCTGAATATCGAGCCAGTCTTGATACGAGGTTATATGATCATTACCTCCGAGGTAGGTGCGGTAGCGCTGCTCATAAGAGGTGGTGCCGATCTTATAAGGCTGGAGGAGGAATTGCGAGATATAAGGACCGGTTTGAACGCCGGGGACATTTACGCGGAAAAGGGTTCCGGCATTGACATTCTGATAGGTTGAGAGACGCTTCAAATCGTCTATTGCGGCGGCGGTCAAAGTTTCATTACCATACTGTGAAAATGGTATATCGCGTGTCAGCGCAAGCCAATAGCACTCGACCATTTCACCCGCGAACTCTTCACTATCGAAGCTCGGCGGCGGGTTAACAGTAAGTGTCTTTGAATCTGCTCCTTCAAGATCGAAGGCAAATGCGCTCTGCGGATTGGCGAGCTTGGTAGATCCGGCAACCGGGACCTGTTCGAAATCGGATGGGTTGCGACTGCTGATAGCCTGCAGCAACCTTTTGTACGCGCTCTCATCGACTTCGCCGAGCTTGTTATGAGGCAGCGCCTTACTAAAATTTGCAAATCCAGTAGGATATCTCCCTTCGTCTCCGTTATTCTGAGGCTCAGGAAAACTCCGGTTTAATTGAAAATCGGCCGCCTTCTTTCGTATTTCCAGAGCTTGCTCTTCCTTGGGTGCTTTGTCGGCCCACAATCGTGGAAAGATTTTTGCCATACTAATACTTTGCCTTTCCCCGCATGACAATGCAGGTATAGATAGGGTTAGTCGAATGCCTAGTAGTAACTAAGCATTAATCTATTCGTTTTTTACTTGGGGAGTATTGCCTGCCAATCCGAAGCTGGGCACTGCTTCTCGGTGGATTTTCCGGCTCGAATGGTTCTTTGATTTTAGTGCCTCGGCGGAATCAGATATACATCAATTTGAAGAGGAATGTAAACAATTTTCCCCTAGGCAAGCACAAAGCAAAAACAATTTGTTATTCGTATCAAGCAATAGGAACCGTTCTAACGGTGCGCTACCATGAATGGCTTCCATTCAACTGTAACGGTTCAATTCGTCAGTGGCCACGTAACATTAACCTAATAAATGTTGTGGTAGGCTAAAAACGGAACCGTTATCTTACAGTATGAGCTTTGATTATACAGATGAATTAGAGGATGTTATTGAACTATCTGTAACTCAATTCGAGAAGGCATATAATTTGCTGTGAGTAACTAGAATATTCGCCAATTTGAAGTAGTCAGAGTTCGTAAAATCTGATTTCAAAGAATGTCAATTCCTTCGCTAATGGAAGGATAGAGATGCTTCGACCTCACATATCCTCAAATCAAATCAGGCGTAGCTCAAGACTCATACAGTGCAGTCTCGTACTAGCCATCAGTCTGTTGTTCGTCTTGGTTCAAGCCTATCCCACTGCCCACTACAAAGAGGGAGAGGTAGAGGCTTACGCAGAAGTGATAAACCGGGGCCAGAAAGAAGAGCAGGCTCTGCAGCTGGAACAGGGCAAACCCATCGAACGCGAGTTGACTGGTGGCCAGTCTCATACTTATCAGATTTCTCTCAAGGCTGGTCAATATGTCAAGTTTGTGGTTGACCAACGTGGCATCGACGTGGTTGTGAAACTGTCTGGGGCTAATGGCAAGTCGATCACAGAGGTTAACTCTGAAACCAGGACGGAGGGACCAGAGACCGTATCGTGGGTTGCGGAAGAGGCAGGGAGCCATAGAGTAGATGTTCTGGCGCAATTTAAGAATGCGGCGACCGGAGACTATCAGATTCAGGTAGTGGAGCTGGGTGTCGCGACTGAGAGTGATCGCGCATTGTCTGAAGCCCTCAAGCTGAATTCAGAGTTTCTCAGACTGTTTTTTGCCGGAAAGTATGATGAAGCGCGTCCATTGGGTGAACGTGAATTGAAGATTCGGGAAAAGACGTTAGGGGCGCATCACCGGGATGTCGCTCAAACAGCTGACAATCTCGGTCGACTCTGTTATTTCAAGGCGGAATACGCAAGATCAGAGGAGTACTTTCAACGAGCCCTGACCATCAGGGAGAAAGTACTGGGGCTGGAACATCCCGAGGTCTCCCGTTCTCTCAACAATATTGCCCTCCTCTATATCGCTATAGGCGAATACCATAAAGCAGAATTGTCCTATCAACGCGCACTCGACATTCACCATAAAACGCTAGGCGTAGAACACCCTGATGTCGCGGCAACTATCAACAACATCGCCAAACTCTATTACTATCTAGGCGATTACGAAAAAGCAGAGCCGCTCTTTCTGCAAGCACGGTCCATCTTTGAGAAAGCCTTGGGGCCGGAACATCCCAATGTCACGGTCGTACTCAATAGTCTTGCTACCATCTACAGGAATAGAGGCAACTATGCAAAGGCAGAGCCGATTTACGTGCACATACTGGATATCAGGGAAAAACGGCTGGGACCGGAACACCCTAGTCTCGCTACTCCTCTGATCAATTTTGCCAACTTCTACTATGAAAGGGGAGACTACGAAAAGGCGGAGCTGATGTTGGACCGCGTGCTGGCCATCAGGGAGAAAGCGCTGGGGGCGGAACATCCCGATGTCGCTCGAGTTCTCGATAATCTCGCCGACCTCTATAGAGAGAAGGAGGAATATGCGAAGGCAGAGGTGCTTTACCAACGCGCACTGGCAATCAGGGAGAAGATTCTGGGGCCGGCACATATAGATGTCGCTCGGGCTCTCAATAATCTGGCCGAGATATACAGCGAAGGAAAGCGCGACTATGCCAAGGCGGAGCCGCTCTACGGGCGAGCGCTGGACATCGTGGAGGAATCGGGAGGGCCGGAACACCCGGCTGCTGCCGAAGTGCTCAACAATCTTGCTAACCTTTACCGCGAGAGAGGCGAGTATGCCAGGGCGGAGCCGCTCTATAGGCGCGCGCTGACCATCAGAGAGAACTTGTTAGGGCAAGAACATCCGGAGTTCACCGAGACGCTGGTTGACCTTGCCCGGCTTAACGCGGCGAAAGGTGATTATGCCCAGGCAATTGCGATTCTCTCTCGCGCCAATGCCATCGACGAACGCATCTTCACGCACCAACTCGCCATCGGCTCCGAACGCCAGAAACTCTTTTATCTGTCTCTGTTTTCCGAACGGACCGCGTTTACACTCTCTCTCCATAGCCGGGCTGCGCCGATTGACGCGCAGGCCCTCGATCTGTCATTCACCACTTTGTTGCAGCGGAAAGGACGCGGCCTGGATGTGATGACCGATACGATCGCCAATTTGCGACGCCAGGCAACACCAGAGGTCAGAGCACTCTTCGAGCGACTCACGCGAGCCCGCTCTCAGTTGGCTTCGCTCAAACTCACAGATTCAGGCGCGAGTCAGCTCAAGACCTACAGGACACGAGTCAAGAACCTTGAAGGGGAAATCGAGAAGGTGGAAGATGCGCTCAGCAAAAGCAACGACTCAAGCAGCGAAGCGTTTCGCAAACAGATGCAGCCGGTCACGCTCTCCGCAGTGCAGGCTGCTCTTCCATCAGGCAGCGCCCTGCTCGAGTTCGTCTATTTCACGCCGCGGGAACTGACGCCAGAGAAGAGCAGGCGGCCACGTTACCTCGCCTATCTACTTGCGTCGCAAGGTCAACCGAAGTGGGTAGATCTGGGCGAAGCCAAACTGATCGATCGAGCAATAGAAGCCTGGCGGGTAGCGCTGCGCGACCCGAACCGGACCGATGTCAAACGACTTGCGCGCGCCGTGGATGAGAGACTGATGCGGCCGGTACGAACACTCCTAAGTAAAATGCCGGGTGTCACACGTCAACTGCTGATTGCGCCCGATGGCTCACTCAACCTCATTCCTTTTGCCGCCCTCGTCGATGAACGGAATCGATATCTGATCGAGCGTTATCCCATCAGCTACCTGATCAGCGGGCGTGACCTGTTGAGACTGCAATCATCAGAGGAGAGCAAGAGCGCTCCGCTGGTGGTAGCCAATCCTGATTTCGGCAGACTTGCCTCGATGGCCACCAGGGGAGATCCGGACACCGGAAAATCGCAGAACGGCAACCAGGCGCAGGAACAAATCGACGCAGCACGAATTTTCTTCCAACCGCTGCCGGGCACGGAGGATGAGGCGCTGGCGATCAAATCCCTGCTCCCGTATGCCACGATTTTCCGGCGGAAGGAAGCGACTGAGACGGCGCTCAAACAGGTCATTGGACCGCAAATTCTCCACATCGCGACCCATGGCTTCTTCATCGATTATCAGGACCCAGCACGCACCGTTTCGCCGGGAGGTGCCGGACATGCTTTGGCGCAGGCAAAACCCAGGACTGTTCAGCTTGAGGCGAACCTGCGGATGAGCAAATTGGTGGCCCGGGTGAAAGACCCCTTACTGCGATCAGGCCTCGCGCTGGCGGGAGTCAATGAGGGGAAGAGCGGAGAAGAAGATGATGGTTTGTTAACCGCACTGGAAGCTGCCTCGCTCTACTTGTCGGGGACAAAACTGGTGGTGCTTTCGGCCTGCGATACCGGTGTGGGAGAGGTGAAGAACGGTGAAGGTGTGCAGGGATTGCGGCGCGCGCTGGTCCTGGCCGGATCGGAGAGCCAGGTCATGAGTCTCTGGCCGGTTTCGGACGAAGCGACGAAGGATTTGATGACCCAATATTACAAGGTGCTACAGCAGGGGGAAGGACGGGGTGAAGGACTGAGGCAGGTGCAGTTGCGAATGCTGCGCGGGCGCAAGGATCAACGCCATCCGTTCTACTGGGCAGCATTTATTCAGTCGGGAGAATGGGCCAACCTCAACGGCAAACGAGATATCTCAGATCGTGTCGGTCAATAAAGCAGAGCATAATGAGTAATAATAATGCTGAGCGGTAAAAGGTTGGAGCAAGGCGGTGATACTCGCACTGCCTCTAAATCGCACCATGCAGAGCGCAGGCTGTCTGTTATCCGTTTAACCCTTTCCCAGTCCCCGTGTTGCATCAAGCAAAATCTAAAATGAAATATTGGGGCAAATTCTAGACGAAATTCGATATAAAATTGCTTTCGCCTGCTCGGAGGAAAGGACAACGCTGGCGAGCGACCAGAGCGTCGTAGCAGCGTAGCAGGCGGTAGACCGATGGGCTGC
This sequence comes from uncultured Acidobacteriota bacterium, assembly GCA_963796275.1. Classification (GTDB taxonomy): domain Bacteria; phylum Acidobacteriota; class Blastocatellia; order RBC074; family RBC074; genus JAKEHZ01. The sequence continues at coordinate 2,477,313 of CAWCKY010000006.1, forward strand.
AGCCAAAAAGCCTGCGGCTCTCTCTTATTAACCTTCATCACTGCAATCACCGATTGCCTCTCTTTTGGTGTGCTGACGCTCGCCGACCTCTCCTTCTATACAACTTACCTACCGAGATTTCCGGTATAACGAGAATATCTATATGCTCAAATTTGCCACTAATGCATTGACTCCATGCTCATGTGGAGGCAAAATGTGCACCATTCAACGGGAAGTAATCGCTCAATAAGCCAAAGTGAAGTATTGCAACATCAATTGCTGAGCAAGATTTAAGGAACATATCTACTCATAAGACAGGAGAATGTGAATCTCACCTTCTGTTGTTGGATTCTGTTTAAAGAAATCACTTTTGAGCAATGCCCCGGAAGTAACCGTGGCGCGCACGCTCATGCCCGCGCGAAATGAACGATCATAGTTAGTAAATCTCCCGAATCGGCGGACATGACGCTGGTTGTTTCTCCGAGGGGGAGTGGATTAAAGCAGCGAGCTATTAATAAATAAACCGCTACGACATCAAAAGGAGAATATGCATGCTCACCCTTGCAACTCGCTTGTTCACAATTATCATCGTCGCTTCTCTGTTATTCAGCAGTACGATCTCCGTTAGCGGTCAAACAACGCAAGCACGGATCAAGATAGACATTGACCGCACCATTGGCGAAGTTGATCCGTTACTGTTCGGCAATTTCGCTGAGCACCTGGGGAGGATGATATACGGCGGCATTTACGAGGAAGGCGGTTCATTGTCCGATGAAGGTGGCTATCGCAAAGACGTCCTCGAAGCTGTCAAGCAGTTGAACGTCTCGATTCTGCGCTGGCCGGGCGGTAATTTCGCCTCGGGCTACAACTGGAAGGACGGCATCGGGCCGAAAGATCAACGCCCGGTGCGGCCAGAACTGGCCTGGAATGACCTGGAAAGCAATCGCTTCGGGACCGATGAGTTTTTGAAGTATTGCGAAATGATCGGCACGGAGCCTTATATTTGCATCAACGCGGGCCTGGGCACGATTGATGATGCGCGCCACTGGGTTGAATACTGCAACGAATCGCGCCACACATACTGGGCCGATCAGCGACGCAAGAACGGACGCGAACAACCCTGGAAAGTGAAATACTGGGCGCTAGGCAACGAGATCGATGGGCCGTGGCAACTCGGCCACAAAAACGCTGAAGAGTACGCCAAGTTCGCGCTCGAAGCAGCCAAGGCTATGCGGTTAGTGGACCGCAGCATCAAGCTGATTGCCAGCGGATCGAGTAATTACGGGGCGGACTGGATTCATTGGAACCGCACCGTGCTGAATACGCTAAGGAATCAGGCCGATTACATTGCCATTCACACCTACATCAATAACCGCGACAACGATCTGGAAAAGTTTTTGGCGTGGTCGCAAACGATTGATAATTACATTGATGTCACCGCCAGCCTGATCAAGCAGATGCAATCAGGCCAGCAAAATCCGCGCCCTATCTATATTGCCTACGATGAATGGAATGTCTGGTATCGCGCGTTCAACCGCGAAAAGCTCGAAGAGGTTTACAATTTTGAGGACGCGCTGGCGATGGGGATGTTTTTCAATTCTTTCTTCCGGCGCGCCGATGTGGTCAAGATGGCGAATCTCGCACAGATGGTCAATGTTATCGCACCGATTATGACCAACAAACAGGGGATGTTTTTACAACCAATTTATTTCCCGCTCGCTGAATTTGCCAAACAGCGCGGCAATCAGTCGTTGGATGTGTATGTCTCCGCGCCGACCTATAAAGTCGGAAATCGCCCGCCGCTGCGCTATCTCGACGTTTCGACGACCTACAACGCCACCGAAAAAACGATCTATCTCAACGTGCTGAATCGCAGCAAGGACAAAGACCTCGCAACACGAATTGATAATCAAGAGGGTGCGTTGCAGGGCGAGGTCGGCGTATGGGAAATGAACCACCCTGATCTGAAAGCGACGCACACATTCGGCGATGACAAGAAAATCAGGCCCGCGATGCGCACGTTCTCCGCGTCGGTCGTCAACAATGGCTTCAGTTATACCTTCCCGGCGCATTCGCTGACGATTATGCGGCTGCGGCTGAAATAATAAAGCGACGACGCGCATGTAGGTCTGCCCCGGCTTTGCCGATCGCCAGAGCCGAAACTCGTGTCCGCATTGCCGGCGCACCGCACCAGCGGCGACAGACAACCAGTACGATCGGCGTCAACAATAGCTTGCGCCTGCCGCCAATCGGCTCGTAGGTGGCGGACACGATCACTCCGATCAAGTGAATCAGTCAACAACACGACTTGTAATGCGATACGCCGTTATTCCGCATTTCAAAATCCGAATTGGCATCACTCCTGGCGGAGCGCCTCAAGCGGGTCTACTTGCGCCGCCTTGCGCGCGGGCAGCCAGCAAGCAACCAGCGCCACCAGCAGTCAGCAGCGACGCGATGACGGCGAAGGTCAACGGATCAGTTCCCTTCACGCCGTAAAGCTGCTCGGCCATCTGTCGCTGCCAGGCATCTGCTCGCGAAATATTGGCTCGCCAGCAGTCGCTTCAAGGCATACCCGCTCAATGCGCCGACAGCCAGTCCCAGCAGCACCAACTTCATTCCCTGCCAGATCACCAGCCGCAGGACGTCAGCCCGTTGCGCGCCAAGCGCCATGCGAATGCCGATCTCGTTCGTGCGTTGGGCGACCGAATAGGCCAACACGCCGGACAGTCCGATGGCCGCGAGCAAGAGCGCCAAGCCGCCAAAGAAACTCAAGAGCCGCGCGTACAGGCGTTCCTGCCCCAGCGTGGCCTGCGCGCGTGCCGTTTGCGTGCTGATTTCCGTGACCGGCAGATTGCTGTCCAGTTCGCGCACGACTTGACGCACCGTGGCGGCGAGCGCGGTCGGTTCGCCCGCCGTGCGCAAGGCGAAATACATCTCGCCGATCACTGTCGCCTTCCTGCTGCCACGGCGTGTAGAGCAGCGGCTTGATCTCTTCGCGCTGGCTCATGTATTTGGTATCGGCGACGACGCCGACGATCTCGACTTCGCGCTTTGCTATCGATTAATGTGACGCGCTTGCCGAGCACGTCATCGTTGGGGAAGAACTTGCGCGCGAAGGTTTGATTGACGATGGCGACTTTGGGCGCGCGCTGGTCATCTTGCGCCGTGAAGCCGCGCCCACGCAGCAGCGGGATTTCCATCGTCGCAAAATAGTTCTCGCGCACCATCTGCCGCATTGGTGTCGTGCTTCGCGGCGGTCTTTTCCGTCTCGCCGGGCAGCAAGATGTCGTTGAACCAATTGTCATTCGCGATGAGCGGGACTCTCCCGAACGTCGCCGCGCGCACGCCGGGCAGGTTATCCAGCCGCGCAAAGAGTTGCTGATAGAACTGCAACAGCCGTTCGTCTTTGTACCCGCCCTGCTGCGGCTGCAACCGGAAGAGCAAGAGGTTCTCCTGATTGAAGCCCAGGTTGACGCGTTGCAGATTGTAGAGCGTGCGGATGAACAAACCCGCGCCGACCAATAACAACAACGAGAGCGCGACCTGCGCGACGATCAGCCCTTTGCTCAACCGCGACACCGCGCCCGTCGTGCGGCGGCTCTGTTTGAGCGCCGTCGCCAAATCCAGGCTCGTCGCGCGCCACGCGGGCGCCAATCCGAACAGCACGCCGGTCAGTAGCGAGACGGCCAGCGTGAACGCCAGCACACGCCAATTCAGACTGAGGTCAACGCCGCTGGGCAAGATTCCCGTGTCTTTGTCGGTCAGCGCCAGGAGCGCGCTCTTGCCCCAGAAGGCGAAGAGCACGCCGACCGCGCCGCCCAACGCCGCGAGCAGCACACTTTCGGTCAGCAGTTGCCGGATCAAACGCCAGCGCCCCGCGCCGACCGCCAGCCGCACGCTGATCTCTGCGCCGCGCAAGGCCGCCCGCGCCAGCAGCAGGTTCGCCACGTTGGCACACGCAATCAGCAGCACCAGCGCCACCACGATGAACAGTCCATAGATGGTGGGTGAATAACGTCTGCGGCTGTCCAGCATCCCACGACTGCCGGATTCCGCGATCAGGCGCGGATAATCTTTCGGTTCGAGTTGCGCCGGTTGATTCGCTTTGCGCGGCGGCGGCATGACTTCCAACGCGGCGGCTTGAAAAGCGCCGTTCAAGCTGTCGCGCGCCTGTTCGTAGGTCGCGCCCGGTTTGAGCCGCCCCATCAAATTCAGCCACCAGACGCCCGGCTCGTTCGCCGTGCCCAAGTCTGCTGTGCTCACCCTGCAGCAACGGCTCGCAGGCAAGCGGGACGGTGACGGCGGGGTGATAATCCACTTGCAATGTGCCGGTGAAGGCGGGCGGCGTGACGCCGATGATGGTGAAGGATTGCTTGTTGAGTTTGAGCGGCTGGCCGATGACGGCCGGGTTGGCGCCGAACCGCTCCTGCCAAAACTGATGGCTGAGCACGACCACCGGCGCTGCGCCTGGCTTGTCATCTTCGTCAGTGATCGCGCGTCCCAAGCTCGGTTGCACTCTCAGCCCGGCGTAATAGCCGCCGGACACGGCTTGCCCGTTGACGATCTCCGCCTGGTCGCCCACCACCGCAGTCAATTCACGGATCGGAGCGAAGGCAAAGAAATCGCTGAGCGGGCTGTCCGGCGCTTGCGGCGTGCGCCTGGCGCATCTTTTCAAAGACCTCGTAGCGAAACAGCGAAAGCCCCCGTGTGCCCGGCGGCGCAGGCACGTACGAAGTGCCGCTCATCCCACTTATCTCTGAACGGGCGTCCGGCTTGCCATTCAAACAGCACCAACCGCTCCGGCTCAGCGACCGGCAAGGTCTTGAGCAGCACGGCATCCACCACGCTGAACAACGCCGTGTTCGCGCCGATGCCCAGCGCCAGTGAAAGCACGGCGACCAGCGTGAAGCCTTTGTTCTTGAGCAACATCCGCACGCCATAACGCAGGTCTTGCCACAGTTCTCCCACCAAACGGATCCCCCACACATCCCGGCTTTCTTCTTTAACCCGCTCGATACCGCCAAAACTGCGTATTGCGGCGTAACGCGCCTCTTCCGGAGTCATCCCACGAATAATGTTCTCCTCAATCTCTCTCTCCAGATGAAACTGCAATTCCGTTTGCAGTTCATCTTCCAATTTTAGGCTTAAAGAAAAGTGCCCGTAATCGCAGTCTTAGCTTGTTGAGCATGACCATAACCTTTCATTCAGGATGTTTTCAAAATCATTTCCAATGCCCCGGTGGATCGTCGCCACGTCTCAGTTTTCGACAACAATTGTTTCCGCCCGGCGGCGGTCAGTTTGTAATACTTCGCTCTCCGGTTGTTCTCCGACGCTCCCCCATTCGGAAGCCATCCAGCCCTGCCTCCAGCCGGTGTAACGCCGAATACAATGATCCCTGGCCTACCCGCAGTGCATCCTGCGAAATCTGCTTTATGCGCTGCGCAATGTCCCATCCGTGAGTCGACCCGGACTGAAGCGTCTTGAGCACCAGCAGATCGAGTGTTCCCTGTAACAAATCGGTTTGTGCCGTTTTCTTATCCCCCCTCGACATCCGTCAAGGCAGAGGGTAGTCGACGCGTTGTCGGATGTCAACAGGACGTAGGAAAGGAGATACAAAAGCCGACGGGCAGTTTCTGCCACGACGGCTTGTTGTTGACTTCTACTTTTGAAGTAACCCGACCATATCAATTCGCAACGGTCGTATGTAACTAAAAAATTCCAGCCTCGTTTATGGGCGCCAGATCGGTGAAGATGAAACCATCGCGCTCAACACAATCTCCAATAGTGAATTCGACCGGGCGATTAAACATCGGGCCGTCAAAGGCGAAACTGTGAAATTCCCCATTCTCGCCGCACGGATCAACTCCATCGGGCAACGCTTCCAGAAAATCGGCATTGTATTCTCTCCCGGCCAGAGTCGCTGGCAGAAGGCCCGGATCAATGCAGGTAATCTGAGCGCGGAGTCCTTCGTTAATCATCTCCCGCGCCAGCTGGTCGGTTGGCCGACCCCATAAGGGGAAAAGTGGCTCGATTCCCGTTCCCTCCATCATTCGCTCGCGATACTGGCGCACATCACTCAGAAACAGATCGCCAAATGCGATGCCTTCAATGCCATCCGCCTGCGCCGCGCCGAACGCCGCGCGCATGCGTTCTTCGTAGACTTCGTTGCTGCAAGGGAAGGGAAGACTGATCAACCGCAATGGCAGCATGACATCCTCGGCCTGACGTCGCAGCAGCTCCGTCCTGACAGCGTGCATCGCCACCCGATCAAATTGCTCATTGATGGTTGTGAGAAGCCCAGCCACTTCCACGTCCGATCGCTGACGCAGCGCGTGCAATGCCCATGCGCTGTCCTTGCCACTGCTCCATGAAAGCAGAACTCTTTTTCTCTCAACTTTCATTAATACGCCTTATCAAAAGTTATACCATCTCCGGGTTAGCTATCAATCCACCGAATTAGCGGTCGACCAACTAACCCTCATCAGATTGCTTATATTTTTGACATTCAGTTTGGTCGTTTAACGCCCATGCCGAATTGCTGCGTAGCGGCAGGGATGAGTCTAATCGGGCGTTTCAACGCCGGCACCGGCATTCTTCGCAGCGTTAGCGGCGATTGAGTGTAGCCGTGGGTTTCAACCACGGTAGACATGTGAGATTGTCCCCGCGTCGCGTCAGCGACGCTTGACTCAACCGTCGCTGACGCGACGGGGAGCCTTTCCTGGCTTTCCGTGCGTTAAAACGCACGGCTACATTCACGCCGTCGCTACGCGACGAAGAAGGTGTATATTTCGTACGAAAGTTTGGGCAATGACAAGGCGTTGAAACGCCGGGCTATATCCATAGCATCGCGTCGCGGCGGAAGCGAAGGAGGCAATCTTTGTAAAACCGATTGCCTGAAGCCCAATAAGCGAAAAGAAAGAGGCCACAACTCTCGACGCCGTGAGACCACCGGCACGATGGTTGACAACATGGTCGAGATACTGGAAGACTCTGCCCGGACAATTATGATTTGCGTTCGATTCAACTGTTGGGGACTCGTCTTTTGTCAAAAAGCTCAACGACCAGTACCGGTGACGCTGGTGGGCGCTCGCCGTCGTTATCGTCGAGTCAGCTTCGGGATGACCGAGAAACACACCACCGAGACATTAGCCACCCGGATGCAGGAAGACGATTTTGACTTCAAATCAAAAAGAAAGAAGAACCGACTGCTTGATGATGCAACTGATTCTGGCGTATGAATATCTCGAAGCTCCTGATAGCCAATCGCGGTGAAATCTCTATTCGTATCGCGCGCGCCTGCGCCGAACTCGGGCTGCGCTCGGTAGCCGTCTTCTCGCAAGATGACGCGCAGTCGCTGCACATCCGCGTGGCAGACGAAGCGCTCGGGCTGCGTGGGCGCGGCGCTACAGCCTATCTCGACATTGCGCAACTTATCGCGACGGCCAAAGAAGCGGGGTGCGAAGCCATTCATCCGGGGTACGGTTTTCTGAGCGAGAATGCAGCATTCGCTCGCGCTTGCGCCGAAGCGGGGGTGATCTTTGTCGGACCACGCCCTGAAGCGCTTGAGCTGTTCGGCGACAAAACTGCCGCGCGCGAGCTTGCTCGGCGTTGTGACGTTTCGGTTTCCGAAGGGACAGATGGCGCGATTACTCTCGACGAAGCGCGTGATTTCTTTTTATCGCTCGGCGCGGGTCGTGCTGTCATGGTCAAGGCGGTGATGGGCGGTGGCGGGCGAGGCCTGCGGGTGGCTGCAACCGTGGCGGAACTTGAAGAAGCCTACGCGCGGTGCCGATCTGAAGCGCGGGCCGCCTTTGGCCGGGATGAGATTTATGTCGAGGAATTCATCTCCGGGGCGCGTCACATTGAAGTGCAAATTGTTGGGGATAGCACGGGGCGTGTGATAAGCCTCGGCGAGCGGGAATGCACGATTCAGCGCCGCCATCAGAAGCTCATGGAGATTGCTCCGAGTCCTGCGCTGACGGTTCCGCTGCGAGAGCATATCTGTGCCGCTGCGACGCGGATCGCCGAAATCGTGCAGTACACTGGTCTTTGCACTTTTGAATTCCTGTTGGACAGCCGCGCCGGTCGTTTTGTTTTCATTGAGGCCAACCCGCGTTTGCAGGTGGAGCATACGGTTACCGAAGAGGTCTACGGCGTTGACCTGGTAAAAACGCAGTTGCGCATCGCCGAGGGAAAAACACTCGAGGAGATCGGGCTGGCGCCGGCACAGTCACCCCTTGGATACGCAATCCAACTGCGCGTCAACCTGGAAACGATGCAGCCCGACGGCGCCGCACTGCCTTCGAGCGGGACGATTACATCTTACGCTCCACCTTCAGGCCCGGGCGTGCGGGTGGACGGATACGGTTACGCTGGTTATGGCGCCAATGCGAGCTTCGATTCGCTGCTCGCCAAGCTGATCGTGCATGCGCCGGGGGCGGAGTACAAGGAAGCAATCATCCGGGCGCGGCGGGCGCTCTCCGAATTCCAGATCGAAGGCGTCTCCACCAACCTCGCCTTCCTCGCGGCGCTACTCGACCACGCGGATGTCGTGGAGAACCGAGTGACGACGCGCTGGCTGGATGCGCACGCCGCTCAATTGCTAAGCCAGGCAGCGAACGCAACGCCGCGACGATTCTTTCCGAAGGCGGAGACGAATTCCGCCCATATGGCGAAACCTACGCCGATCGAGGTGCTCGGGGGCGCATTGCCTGTGCCCGCACCTATGCAAGGGGTGGTCGTCTCGCTGGAAGTGAAAGAAGGCGACCTGGCGCGACCCGGCCAACCAGTCGCTGTACTTGAGGCGATGAAGATGGAACACGTCGTCACCACCGAAGTGGGCGGTATTATCCGCCTGGTGGCGGCCACTAGAGGCGAGGTGATGTCGGCGGGCCAGCCGCTCGTCTTCATCGAGGCAGCCGAGATGGAGGCAACCGCGTCAGTGCAGGAAGATGAGGACAATCAAGATGCCATCCGCCCGGATTTGGCTGAGGTGAACGCCCGACACGCGCTCACGCTCGACGCGGCCCGGCCTGAAGCGGTCGCGCGCCGTCAAAAGTTGGGGTTCCGCACGGCGCGGGAGAATGTGGAGGACCTCTGCGATCCCGCATAGCTTTATCGAATACGGCGCGCTCACCATCGCGGCGCAGCGCAGCCGCCGCTCGATGGAAGATTTGTTGCGCTCGACCCCGGCAGACGGACTCATCGCAGGAATCGGCACAGTCAACGCCGCGCTCTTCGGGGAAGAAAAGAGTTCCTCCATGGTCATCGCTTACGACTACACGGTGCTCGCGGGCACGCAGGGGACGATGAACCACAAGAAACAGGATCGGATGTTTCAGCTCGCGGCGCAAACTGCGCTGCCCGCTCGTGCTCTTCGCTGAAGGTGGCGGCGGACGGCCCGGCGATACGGATAAGATCAACGTCGCTGTCGCCGGTCTCGACATCGAGACCTTTCAGGCATTCGCGCGCCTGAGCGGGCTGGTTCCGCTCATTGGCGTCGTTAACGGCCGCTGCTTCGCCGGTAACGCGGCGTTGCTTGGTTGTTGCGACGTGATCATCGCGACCGAGAGCGCCACCATCGGCATGGGCGGCCCGGCGATGATCGAGGGCGGCGGACTGGGAGTTTATCAGCCCGAAGAGGTCGGGCCGGTCAGCGTGCAGGCGCCGAACGGGGTGATCGACGTAGTCGTGCGTGACGAGGCGGAAGCCGTGGCGGTGACCAAGCGTTACCTGTCTTACTTCCAGGGGCCGATCGCGGAATGGAATTGCGCCGACCAGCGCCTGTTGCGCCGCTTGATCCCGGAGAATCGACTGCGCGTTTACGACGTGCGCTCGGTGATCCGCACGGTGGCCGATACGGATTCGTTGCTTGAGCTGCGATGCGAATTTCGGGTTGGGCATGATCACGGCGCTCGTCCGCATTGAGGGGCGTCCGCTGGGACTGCTTGCCAACAACCCTATGCATCAGTCCGGCGCGATTGATGCTGACGAAGCTGACAAGGCGGCGCGCTTCGTCCAGCTTTGTGACGCTTTCGATCTGCCGATTCTTTCGCTCTGCGACACGCCCGGCTTTATGGTCGGGCCGCAAGCCGAGCGGGCGGCGCTGGTACGGCGCTGCTGCCGGATGTTCGTCAATGGCGCGAACCTCACTGTGCCGTACTTCACCGTCGTGCTGCGCAAAGGCTACGGGCTGGGCGCGCAGGCGATGACGGGCGGGTTTTTTCACTCTCCGGTCTTCACGGTCTCCTGGCCGACCGGCGAGTTCGGCGGCATGGGCCTGGAAGGCGCGGTGCGGCTGGGCTTTCGCAAGGAACTTGAGGGCATTGCCGACCCGGCCGAGCGCGAGGCAGAATTCCGCCGCCGCGTCGAGGAGATGTACGCGCGCGGCAAGGCGCTCAGCGCCGCATCGGTTTTGGAGATAGACAACGTCATTGATCCGGCGGAGACACGGCGATGGATCGTGAGCGGGCTGCGCGCTGTGCCGGCTCCCGCGCCACGCGAGGGGAAGAAGCGAACGCACATCGAGACGTGGTGATCCCGGCCGGCTTACGATAGACGTACCGGGCTGTTCACTTTGTACAGACCGAGTGCGACCTGCACGCTCGGCGATTGATGAGGCGCAGAGCATGCGCCGATCGGAAAACGCGGGATTTGAATTACAGGAGTAGACAATTTACAACTCTGATCGCCTAAGTTTTTCGACCAGCTGCTCGCTCGTTCGCCAAGAGAGCGCAATGTTGGTGAGCGTCGGGTTTTTCTCCGGGTAGGCGGCAAAGACAGATGCGTCCCCGATGAACAGATTCGGCAGGTCGTGGCTTTGCCCAGCAGTGTTGACTACGGAAGTCTTAGCATCCGTCCCCATCCGGCAAGTACCGGCCCAGTGATTTGAATCGATAATCAGGTCGGCGACTGTGATTCGCCCCGGCGTTTTGACGACCTGCCCGTCGCCGGCCCGGATCACATCTTCGCACGTCTCGGCGCAATCCTGCGCCATTGCCACGTCGCTCGCACTGTAATGCAGATGAATGCGTGGGCGCGGCAGGCCGAAGCGGTCTTTCGTATCCGCGTCGAGGTCAACGAACGTGCGTGGTGTGTTCTCAATCGTGCCCTGCATGTTCATTACCGCATAGCCCGCGTTGAGTTCGCGCAGGCCTTTCTTCATCCCGCTGCCGAAACCGACCACGTCGCGTAGCGCGAGCGGCGCGCGACCGGCACGCAGCCCCGCGCCGCACTGTACTTGATAGCTGCCGTCAAAGTTCGGATGCGGCTTATCCCAATTAAGCCCTGTCAGCAAGCTGTGGAATTGGTCCGTTCCGTCTTCATTGCCCGCCGCGCGGCTGGCGAGTTGCGGGAAGAATCCGTAGACGTAAAAGCCGAAGTGGCTGAGCAGATTTCGGCCCACCTGCCCGCTCGAATTCGCGAGGCCGTTCGGGAATTCGCGCGTTTTATTCAGGAGCAGATGACGTGCCGTCTCGACCGAGCTGCACGCGAGGATAAAGGCTTTCGCTTCAATCTTCTCCGTCACGCCCCGCGTGTTGACGCATTCGATGGCGGTGACCTTGCGTCCAGTCCGGTCGGTCAACATACGGACCATCATCCGTCCGGTCAGAAGCGTCAGCTTACCGCTGGCGAGCGCGAGCGGGATCGGGGTGTTGGCCGAAGTGTATTTCGCATCCACGTCGCAGCCGAGCATGCATTGCCCGCAGTAATGGCAGACGGCGCGCTTTGATTCGTGCGGCTCGGTCAGGATGGCCTTGCGCATGGCGATGAAATCCATCCTGCGCCCCTGCGCCTTGAGGCGCGCGACGCCGCGCCTGAGTTCGCCCTCGGGGCAACGCATCGCCATGCCCCGCTGAAATTCGCCGTCAGGCAGATTCCACAGCCCATCCTTGTCGCCGTAGACTCCCATAAACTTCTCGGCGCGACTGTAGTAAGGCGCGACCTCTTCGTAGCTGATAGGCCACCGCTTAAAATCGAGCGGGCCAAACCGCAACGAATGCCCGGCCCAACATAGAGAGCGTCCGCCGAGTGCGCGCAACAGTCCGTGCCGCGGGTTATCGCCGATCGGGGTGAAATGATCGCTCTCAAAAGCGAGGCGCGGAGTCGTGTCGCGGCCTCCTCGGGCGCGCGCGGCAAAGGCTTCATACGGCCAGGCATGCGTCCCAAAATCAATCCCGGCCTTCAACAGCTGCCCCGCCTCGACGAGCGCCACCTTCAACCCAGCCCCCGTTAAAACGTAAGCGGCGACGCCGCCGCCCGGTCCGCTGCCCACTATACAGACATCAAAGATTCTTCCTTGCTTCATTGCTTGAGCCTCTTTGAACTTGGAGGTATTGAGAGGGCGGTCTTCACACAAGCCGGGAGATTTCCACAAACTCGGTCAAGCGCAGCGCGTTATTTCGTTTCATGTCTCGGCTGAGCCTGGTACTCGCGTCGAAATCAACTACCCGCCCTTCCTAGGTAATTACCTTTCCCGTGTCGTCAATAATATTGGCAGCGCGCATAGATGTCGACCATGGCGAGCGGGGCAATGAGGGATTTTTGAAACAATTCAATCTCCTGACATATCAATCTCCTGACATAGAAGAAGCGCAGGCGCTCACTCGGCCGGCCACAAACCACACGTTGCGAAAGATAGGAAGCGAGGCAAATCTTGCCTGAGTGTGCGGGAAATCTAACGCACCAACCGGTTAGCGACGAAGCGTTTCAGGCAGCGACCGCATAAATTCGCGGACGGATGCGATCTGGGTGTTCTCCGAGATGAACTCGAAGTCATACGCGCTGACGAAAAGTAATTTGGGGTCCCGTGAAACGGCGACGCACGCATGCAACGCGGGAAATTCGTCGATCAAGGCAAGCAGGGTTGTCCACGCCGGCATGTCCAGTATCGCAATCACATCCAGCGCATCTCGAGCGCGCCATGGCGTTCCAGCCTGCCATTGTCTGGCCATCTCGATTCGAAGCGCGTCGAGCCCCTTCTGAATGTCGCGGTCGGCACAGCGGAGACAGGTAAGGACTCTGATCAATTCTTCCGCCGCGTACATGCCGACCGCGACATGAAGGACCTTCCACCCGACTTGGAACACGCTGACGAGGTCGTGATCGACAAGAAATGAGTCGGGCAGCGCCGTTACGTTCGCCGGAAGCCAGTGAAACGGCCAGTTCTCCAAGCCGAGGTTGCAGACCGCGATGGCCGCATCCGACGCCTCCTGCACCGAGAAGGGCCGCGCCTGAATGGAACATCCTGCCATGAGCGTGTTCGCAAGATAGGCGAGTTCCTTTTCCCTCGCCGAGTAGACGGCCTGGTCACAATCGAGCACGAACTGCATGTGCAAATGGATACGCCCGAGATGCGGCGCGTGCGCCTCTGATCCGGCGAGCAATGCCCGAGGCGGCGGCGCGAGGATACCTGCCTCGTGAGAGTAAGATCGAACGACTCGCTGGCGAACCGCACTCCACGGTGTCCTCTGAAGTCGCCGGCGTCTCCGATCCTGCCGCCAAACGCCCGAACTCACTCCGGGCATCCGCAGCAGTTGTCTCGTCGAGTGCTCGGAAATATGCGCGCGCGACCGGGTTGGGGGGCGGCATGGCGTCGCTCTCGAGCTGAATCTGGCGCGACATCTGGAGGAATGCGCGAGCTTGCGCGGGCGTCACATATCCCTGCTTCTCCCTGCGCCGCTCACGATCGACTGCCAGATCGAACTGGTCCTGGTCACTGTCGGCGAGGAGGTTATCCAGTCCATCGACCTCGGGCTTTGAGTTGGAGAGCGATCGGCATCCCCACATAACCTGATGGAAGTAGTCGGAACAACTCTCCTCGAGGGACATCAGGACCGCGACGATCGCCTCCCACGAGTCGGTGCGCATGGCCACGAGCAGGTAGCCGCCTACCTCGAATGTGAGACCATCATCAATAACGCGATTCGCATCGATCAGATCCCCATCCGTAGTCTCATAGGGAGTGATTGCCGCGCTGTCGTAGACGCGCAGCGTGCTGCGCGAGACCGGCGATCACGAGATCAACGTCTATTTCCGCGAGCTTCTGCGCCGAAACCGCAGCGCCATATTCCACCAGCACTTCGAGCCATACGCCGAACCGATCGGCGTCGAACTGCTCATCCAGGCCCGGTTGGGCGGCGCGCCACAGGTCGAGATCAAAAACACGCGCCAACTGCTCGGGCGTCGCCAGCGCCACGAGTTCACCGCAATCCTCAAGTCCATAACTCTGAATGACCCGGTGTAGCAGCTCGGGCTGCAATCGAGGGACGACCTGTGCGAGCTGCGGCGTGTTCAGGATGCGATCGAGCAGATCACCCCCGTCTGGAGCTTCGCGCCGCGCGGGCTTGTCGTCGGACCGCCCCGCGTCGTCTGTGCGCATATGCGATTCCGGAACGTTGGTGAGGCGGCGGCGCCTACGATGAATAGATTTTGACATGGGCCTCTCTCATTTCACCTGTGCTGAAAATACCTTCCTTAGCTGAAGAATCAATCGTGCTGAATCATCTATGATCAGGAGCGGCAAGCAAAGTTTTGTGATGAGATTTTTGAGCCGCAGAATCAGGCACATCGCCGGTGATTGCGATATAATAAAATTCAGGATAGGGGATTTTAGCCAGTAAATGAAAATTCGGATCTTCGCAGAGTCACACATCTTTCGCATTCGTTCTTGCCAAAATTTGAAGAGATTGAAAATCTCGAACTTGACGTGAGGACTTAATATCACGAATCATGCTACGCCACTTTGTGGAGGCTCTGTCTTTTACTTCACGTTTTGTTCAAAGTCGGGCTGAAGTTTCCGCGAATATGATAGTGTGAGACCAACAATGATCAGATACTTAAGGCACGTGAGACCTGTCCATGAGAAGTGTACTCGGGAGATTCGGGTTGCATTAATCATTGCGAAGTATTCATGCGTGCTTGCTGCAGCCAGTACTCTCGTGAGTTTATCTGCTTCGCGAGTCTGCGCACAGCAGACTGCGCCAGCGACACCGGTCGTTGTCCAACCTGGCGCACCGGGGAAACCGACGCGGACTCTTCCCCCGACGACGAGGGGCACTCTGCCGCCAGCCTCCCCAGCGGATGTGCTGTTCATGCAAGGTATGATTATGCATCATGCACAGGCGGTCGAGATGACTGCCCTGATCGAATCGCATACTGAGAACAAATATCTGAGGACGCTGGGAGCTCGAATCAGCAGCTCGCAGTCCGACGAGATAACCTTCATGAAACGGTGGCTTGCGTTCCGCGGACAATCAATTCCGGAGGCGATGCCTGACATGCATCACGAGAAGATGTCGCACGAGAAGATGTCGCACGAGTCGATGGCGCTTATGCCTGGCATGCTTACCCCGGAGCAGATGGAGGCGCTCAGGAAAGCAAAAGGCGAGAAGTTCGACCATCTTTTTCTGAAAGGAATGATTCAGCACCACGGCGGCGCTTTGACCATGGTTAAAGATTTGTTCGACTCTGCAGGTGCGGGACAGGACGCTGAATTGTTCAACTTCACAACCGACGTAGATAGCGGCCAGCGCGCCGAAATCCGTGTCATGCAAAACATGTTGGAGAAAAAACCTTTAAAGGATAAATGATGAATCGATTACATATCCTGGCTCTCCGTTTACTCGTAGGCTCCCTTCTTTTGTGGTTTTGTTCTGCCGGCAATATGCAGGCGCAAACGCCTTCGTCTCAGGAGTCAACGAAGGCAGCAAATGCTAAATCCGACCAAAAGAACGGAGAAGCGGATCTTGCGCCTGAACCGGCGCCGCCGCTCCCCGCCGGAATGACCGGCTCAAATGCCAACGACCCGCGCGCCAAACTGACACCGGGTATGTACGACGCAGGAGAAGCATCGATGGGCATGAAGCACCTCCTGTTGCTCAAGAAACCTGATTCGTTTCAACTCGGCTCGGCTGATCCTGATGATCCAAACGTGCAGAAGACGTTGGGGCTGCTCGGCGTTCCCAACGCCTCAAAGATGACTAAGCCGGCCCAACTAGTTATGGCTCAACTGGCGTTTGCAAACTCGGACCTTGCGTTCCAGGGAAAACACCTGTTTATGGGTAATTTTTATGGAGTCAATATCTATGACATCTCCAACCCCTCTAAGGCCCAGTTGGTAACGTCGATGGTATGTCCGGGTGGTCAAGGGGATGTGTCGGTATACAAGAATTTGATGTTTATGTCGGTCGAGATGCCAAATGGCCGCCTCGATTGCAGCGTACAGGGATTTCCACCCGGCCCACCGCCCGCTGCCGGCGAAGAGAAAAAGCCGACTCCGCCTCCGCCCGCGCCGCAAAAAGATCGGTTCCGCGGCGTTAGGATTTTCGATATATCCAACATTAAGAGCCCCAGGCAGGTAGCAGCAGTGCAGACTTGCCGCGGTTCGCACACGCATACGCTTGTAGTAGATCCGAAGGATAAGAAAAACGTCTATATCTACGTATCGGGCACATCGTTCGTGCGTCAAAGTGAAGAGTTGGCCGGGTGTTCAGATGAAGCGCCGGATAAAAACCCGAACACGTCGCTGTTTCGCATTGAGGTAATCAAAGTCCCGCTGGCTGCGCCGCAGAATGCACAGGTGGTGTCCAGTCCTCGTGTGTTTATCAATCCCCGAACAGGCGCGCTCAACGGGTTGAACAACGGAGGCACTCATGGCAAAGACGGCGTGGAGAAGCCAACCGACAGCAACCAGTGTCACGATATTACAGTGTACTCGTCGATAGGGTTGGCAGCAGGCGCCTGCTCCGGCAATGGAATCGTGCTTGACATCAAAGATCCCGTGAATCCGAAACGCCTGGACGCCGTAAACGACCCGAACTATGCATATTGGCACTCGGCTTCGTTTTCGAACGATGGGACAAAGATCGTGTTCACCGATGAGTGGGGAGGGGGACTGGGCGCGCGTTGCCGCCCCAACGATCCGAACAAATGGGGCGCCAACGCTGTGTTCCATTTGAAGGATAACAAGCTTAATTTCGCGAGCTACTACAAGTTGCCAGCAGCACAGAGCGATACCGAGAATTGTGTGGCGCACAACGGTTCTCTCATTCCAGTTCCCGGTCGCGATATAGAAGTGCAAGCCTGGTATCAGGGTGGCATCTCTGTTATGGACTTTACGGACGCGGATCATCCGGTTGAAATTGCCTATTTCGATCGTGGGCCGATCGATCCAAATATGCTCGTACTGGGCGGCGACTGGTCCGCCTACTGGTACAACGGTAACATCTACGCTTCGGAGATCGCCCGCGGTCTGGACATCTTTGAACTAAGCCCAAGCGAATTTCTGACTCAGAATGAGATTGATGCCGCGAAAACGGTGCGAGTGGCTGAGCTCAATGTGCAGAACCAGCAAAGGATCGAGTGGCCAGCTCGGTTGGTAGTTGCTAAGGCTTATCTGGATCAATTGGAGCGATCGCAGGCATTGGCGGCGGACCAAATCACTGCCGTGCGGAGCGCGATTCAAAGCGCAGAGAGTTCACAGCTGAAGCGAAGCGAGGTCGCAAAACTCCAGAGCTTCGTACGTTCGCTGAAAGAAAGCGCTCGAACGACCGATAGTGCGGTAGACTCGAAGCGATTGCAGGCTCTGGCGGAAATACTACAGCGCCCCGCAAAGTGAGCAGCAATCCGTGTTGATGCTCCAGAGCGACTGAACAGCGCTCCGCTCAAGCGAGACGGCAAAGTAGTCGACGGGCAGTTCGGCGCACATCGGTAAGAAACAGATCGCCGAATGCGATGCCTTTAATGCCATTCGCCTGTGCCGCGCCGATCCTCTCATCTGAACCTCGCGAGCTGCGCTGCTGCGAAGACGTGGAATCGACGGTGGTGGTGAGCACGCTTTCTTCAAATCGACAACGATTGATGAGCGTGGAGATGGGGTTTGAGTCTCAGGGTCTGATTGCGGCTAACCTTCCCCTGCCGATGGAGCGCAACCCGGACGCAGCGACGGTGACGATGTATGTCGATCGCATCCTAGATGAGGTGCGTGCGGTGCCTGGAATCCGCGAGGCGGCAGTGGCCACCGGCCTTCCACTGCAGGGGTGGGGCGATGGTATGCCGTTTCGCTTATCGGACAAGCCGGATGAAGAGGTGGGAACCGGTTTCAAAATTGTCTCCCCGGAATACTTCCAAGCGCTTGGGCTGCCGCTGAAGGCGGGACGCTTCCTCGACAAGCGCGATACGGCTAACTCGCCGCCCGTGGTTGTCGTGAACGAATCTTTCGTCGAACGCTATTTTCCCAAAGAAAACCCAATCGGTAAGCGCATCCTGGTTGAGAAGATTCTTCCGAACCGGCGCGGGCTGGGCCCTCAGACCTCGTGGGAGATTGTGGGGGTGGTGGTTGACGAAAAGGGCAGGGGATTGGAGAGCTTGACCGACGTCGGCACCTATGCCAGCTTCACGCAAAATCCGGTAGTCGGTTTGGGAATCGTGGCGCGGGGGAGCGGCGACGGAGGTGCGTTGATTCAGTTAGTGGCGCGAGCTGTAACCAGAGTTGACAAGACGCAAGTACTCGATCGCGCAAGGACTGTCGAGGAGATGAAGAGCGAATCCCTGATGTCACGACGGTTGACAACTTCGCTGCTCGGCGGTCTTTCACTGCTGGCGATGCTTCTGGCTTGCGCCGGTATCTATGGCGTGCTTTCGTTTGTCACCGCGCGGCGCAGGCACGAGGTGGGGATTCGCATGGCCCTGGGCGCAACCCGTTTCGCCATCATCCGCCTTGTGGTTGGGGGCGGCGCTTTTCCTGTGTTCATCGGAATTCTGGTGGGTCTAGGTGGGGCGATTGGCTTGGCCCGATTCATTCAATCGATGCTTTTTGCGACAGAGCCCATCGATCCTTTGACGCTCGCCGGAGTGTCTGTTCTGTTTGCCGCCGTCGCGTTGATGGCCTGTATTGTTCCGGCATGGAGAACGGCACGCGTCGATCCTATGGCGGCGTTAAGACAAGATTGACCCTCATGGTCAGGCCACACATACCAGCAGCAAGGCGATCAGCGCGAAGGTCGCTGGATCGGTCGCGCTCAGTCCTGTCGTAGTGCGACCATTGGGTCAACCTTTGTCGCCCGGCGCGCCGGAATATAACAAGCCAACAACGCCACCAGCATAAGTGCCATTGCGACCAGAAGCATTATCCGAGGATCAGTCGAGCTGACGCCGTAAAGAAGATTGGTCTTGAAACGAGTCAGCAACAACGAACCTGCCACACCAATCAGCATGCCCGCGAGCGTCAACGCCAGCACCTGCCCAACAACCAGCCGCAAGATGTCAAAGCGTCTCGCGCCCAAGGCTATCCGAATGCCGATTTCCTGCCGCCGTTCGCTGACGGCAAAACTGAGTACTCCGTAAATCCCCACCGCCGCCAGCAACAACGCGATCAAGGCAAAGCCGCCCACCAGCAGCATGCTGATCCGGCGCGTCGCCGTCGAACGAGCAACCAGTTCGTCCATCGTGGCCAGCAGGTAGACCGGCGCTTCTGGATCCAGTTCGCGCACCTGTTGGCGCGCCGCATTCGCCAGTCGGGACGGGTCGCCCGCCGTGCGCACGACGATGAACATGCTGCTTGAGCTGCTCTGCTCGAACAGGTCATAGGCACGTGGGTCAGGATCGAGCTCCAGAGTGTGATGGCGCGCGTCGCCGACTACTCCGATGATTTCCCGCCAGTCGGCCTGATTCCTCGGCGCGCCGAAAGAAATGCGCTTGCCGACGGGGTTTTCGTTGGGAAAGACCCGCCGCGCCAGACTCTCATTAATCATAGCCACGCGTTGCGCGCGGACAGCGTATTCAGCGGTGAAATTGCGTCCGCGCAAAATTGGGATGCCCATTGTTTTGAAGTATCCCGCCGTAGCGGATTGCCAACCGATGGTCGGGGCTTGCTCGCCCACAGATAGCGGGCGGCCTTCCACGATGACCACCGAGCCGCTGTTAGCCCCGCTGAGTGGCAGGCTGCTGACCACGCCAACCGATTCGACGCCCGGCAAGCTTGCCAGCCGCGTTTGGAGTTTCTGATAAAAACCCACGCGCTGCGGCGTCTGGCTAGCGCGGGCAGCAGGCAGTGAAACGACAAATGTCAGCAACCGTTCGGTGTTGAATCCGACTTTGATGTTGAGCAATGAAACGAAGCTGCTGACGAGCAGCCCCGCGCCAACCAGCAGTAGGAAGGCCAGCGAAACCTCCGCGACGATTAACAAGCTGCGCAGCCTTCGACTGCCTGCGCCTGCAGTCGTCCGTCCGGTGCCATTTTTCAACACTTGTTGCAAGTCGGGGTGCGCAGCCACGAGCGCTGGAATCAAGCCAAACAACAATACCGTCATCAGCGCCAGCCCGAACGAGAAGCCCAACACTCTGGCGTCAACTCCGACTTCTTCGGCGCGTGGCAGATTGAGGCCGGGAAAGTTGACCAGCGCATTCATCAGGAGCCAGGCCAGCAATAACCCGGCCACTACGCCCATCAGCGCCAGCAATAAACTTTCCGTCAGCATTTGCCGTGTCAGCCTGCCGCGCCCGGCTCCCAGCGCTGCCCGAATGGCGATTTCTTTTTGCCGGACCCCACCCGCGCCCAGCAACAAACCAGCGACATTCACACAAGCGATCAACAACACGGCGCCGACCGCCGCCATCAATATATGCAGCAGCGGGCGGACACCGCCAGTCATCTGTTCCCGCAACGAAACCAGCTTGAAGCTGCGCCCCATGTTGGTGTCGGGATAAGTCTGTTCGAGCCGTTGTCCAATCGCTTTCAGCGCTGTGCGTGCCTGCGCTGGCTCGACGCTTTTTTGCAACCGCGCGATCACTTCGTACGTGTAAATTCCCCGGCTGCCCGCCCGTCCGTGTGCGCCGGTCAACGGCAACCAAAGATCGTTATCTTCAATACGGAAAGAGGGAGACAAAGGAAATTCCAGATCGAACCAAACAGGCATTACGCCAACGACTGTCAGGCTTTCATCATTGACTTTGATTTTTCGCCCGACGATGTCCTCCGTCCCGCCAAGACGGTTTTGCCAAAGCCGGTGGCTGATGACTACCGCTTTGTCGTTACCGGGTTGATCCTCTGCGGGCGAAAAAACGCGGCCACGAATGGCTTCAACGCCGAGCAGGCGAAAGAAATTGGTCGAAACCAGCATACCTGGGAAACGCTCCGCACCGGCCTGATCCGTCAAAGTCAGCGACTGCAAAAAGATCGCGGCGGCTTCGTCAAAGATGTCGCGCTGCTGCCGGATGTCGGCAAAATCGAGGAAACTGACTTGCTGTTGCTGCTCGCCGTGCTGCGCGTGTTTCCCCCAAATCAACACTAGGCGATCGGGCTCGGCGTATGGCAGCGCGCGCAACAATACGCCGTCAATCACGCTGAAAATCGCCGTGTTCGCGCCGATGCCCAGTGCCAGCGTCAACACGGCAATCGAGGTGAAAACGGGCGTCTTCCGCAACATTCGCACACCATAGCGCAAGTCTTGCCCAAAGGTTTCGAGCAATGGCAAGCCTCCCTGTTCACGGTAATGCTCTTGGGTCAACGTGACGCCGCCGAGTTTGATCAGCGCTTGTCGCCGCGCTTCTTCCGGCGACATCCCGGCGCGCAGATTGTCTTCAATGTGCATGGCCAGATGGCTCTCCAACTCTTCGGCGAATTCATGCTCGCGCCGTTTGCGATTGATTGAGCCAAAGAGCTGCGCCAGCCAGCCGCGTATTCGTCGAATCTCCATCACGACTCCTGTGGCGGCACGAAGAAGCGCGCCAGAATTGCCGTTGTCGTCTCCCATTTCTGGGTTTCTTTCGCCAGCCGTTTGCGCCCTGCGCGTGTCAGCTTGTAATACTTCGCTCTGCGATTGTTGTCCGACGATCTCCACTCCGACGCGATGTAGCCTTCCTGTTCGAGCTTCAACAAAGATGGATAGATCGTGCCGTAATTGATCGCCAGCTTGTTTTCGCTGATCTGTTCGATGCGCCGGGCGATGCCGTAGCCGTGCAATTGCCCCAGGGCTTCAAGCGTCTTGAGCACCATCAGGGCGAGAGTGCCTTGCCAGACATCGGTTTTCTCACTCATGGTTTTTGACTCCTGATTTGTAAACCTCCTATGGGGAAGTTATAGGGAGAATGGCACAGCTTATATGGGAAAGCAATAGCAGAAATCAACAGCGTCGAACGAAAGGGCGAGTTGTGTAGGCATCCATTGATCTCCAGAAAATATAGAGTGGAGTGGCAATAAATGCTTAAAGGCCAGCCAGGCGAACAAGAAAACAATTATCCGACCGAATTGGACGCAATCACAGAAAAATATCATTTCAAATGCGAGCCAACCGATCCTTGTACTTCTATTCAGATTTGAGGGCTACTATTGGATCAACCTTGGTTGCGCGCCGCGCCGGTAGATAACAAGCCAGCAGCGCGACACTGATTAACAAAAGCGATACGCCCATGAATGTCAGAGGGTCAGTTGCCCTCACTCCATACAGCACACTTGCCAGCAGGCGCATCATCGCCCATGCCGCAAGCAGGCCAATGGCCGCGCCGCGGAACGTGAGCCTGGCGCCGTGGCGCATTATCAACATAAGCGCATCTGAAGGTTGCGCGCCCAGCGCCATTCGGAGTCCGATCTCCTGCGTACGGTGCGTGACTACGTAAGACATCACTCCGTACAGCCCAACCACCGCCAACCCAACCGCGATCGCCGCGAAGATTCCGAGCAGCAGACTCAGAGACCGCAGCCATCGGGTTGATCTCCAAACGGACTGGTCGAGCATCATTATGCCGACGACGGGCTGCTTCCTGTCGAGTTTGAGGATTTCCGAACGTATCGCTTCATTCAGACCGGATGGATCGCCGTTGGCGCGCAGGACCAGAGTCATGAAAGGGAAGGGCTGCTGCAAGTATGGCTCATAGATTTGCGCGGGCGTCTCAATATTCAGGTAATTGGACTTTACATCGCCGGCTACGCCGACGATCTCGCGATATACTTCATCTCCGTTGGTTAATAGGATGCGTTTGCCGATCGGGTCTTCATTCGGGAAAAACTTCTTCGCCATCGTATTATTGATAATGGCGACGCGCGGGGCACCTTTTGTATCGCGCTCACTGAAATAACGACCTCTCAACAATGGAATTCCAATGGCTTTGAAATAATCGGGACTTACCGAAGAGTAATAGGCGTGTGGCTCTTGTCCCGGTTCAAAAGGCGCCCGGCCTTCGATCCTGAAGCCTTGGTTCAGTAATTTGAACGCCTCTTCAAAATCGCCCCACTGACCGTCGCTGAATGGGACGGCGCATGCCGCGCCCGCGACCTGCACGCCCGGCAAAGCGGCGACTCTCTCTATCAATTGCGTATAGAATGCGGCTTGTTGATCTTTTCCGCGGTACTTCTCCTTCGGCAATGAAAACGAGATCGTCCGCACGTTGTTCGGATTGAAGCCCGGATCGACCTGTTGCAGGTTGATAAAGCTACGGATCATCAATCCGGCTCCGATTAACAGAATCACCGACATCGCGACCTCGATCACGACCAGAGCGTTGCGCATGAACTGTTGGCGCTGCCCGGATGTCGAGCCGCGCCCGGCGTCTTTCAGAATTTCATTCATGTTCGGTCTGGACGCCTGCAACGCTGGAACAATTCCAACTATGCAACCCGTCAACAATACAACCGCGAGATTAAAGGCGAGCATGCGGTCGTCCAGAGAAAGATCAAGCACGCGTAGCTGATATTCGCCCATCAACGACGTCGCCATCAGAATCTTGACGCCCCAGTTAGCCAACGCCGCGCCCACAACTCCGCCCGCCAGCGACAACAGCAAACTCTCGGTGAGCATCTGGCGGACGATGCGCCAGCGGCCGGCGCCGAGCGCGGCGCGAATGGCTATCTCCTTTTGGCGGGCGGCGGCGCGTGCCATCAGCAGGTTCGCTACATTTGCGCATGCGATCAAAAGGACGAAAGCGACGGCGCTCACCATGAGAGCCAACTGTGTCTTGGTGTGGTCGGCGGCGTAGTCGAGCAACGTAAGGAGCCTCACATTCCAGCCGGTGTTGGAGTCGGGGTATTGTTTCGCCAGATTGCTGGCGATGAGGCTCATTTCCATGCGCGCCTCTTCGAGCGTGACGCCCGGCTTGAGCCGCCCGCACGGAAAGAGATAGCGCGAGTCATATTGCTGAGATTGCTCGGCCGTGATCGCCAGCGGCGTCCAGACGTCAGTATCTTCCATACGTAGCCCCGTGGTTGGCGCCGTCACGCCTATCACCGTGTAAAGCTGATCATCGAGTGTGATGGTCCGGCCCAGGATGTTTAGATCGCCGCCGAAGCGCCTCTGCCACAAATTGTAGCCAAGGATTACCACCCTGTTGTGTCCTGGACGATCTTCCTCAGGCAGAAAATAGCGGCCGATCATCAGCCGCAGGCCGAACATGGGAAGAAAGCCAGGAGTAGAGGGCATGCCGCGCACCCGCTCGGGATTGATCTCGTCGGTCAGGTTAAAATATCTGACGGTTATGGCTTCGAGAGGCGCAAACATCGTGTTCTGCTTTTGCCAGGCGAGGAACGCGGCCGGCGAAACCTGGGAGTCGTTGGTCTCCGGCAGTTTCGTCTCGCGCACCACTATCAGCCTGTCCGGGTCGGGATACGGAAGCGGGCGCAACCACACCGCATTGATGATGCTGAAAATCACGGTGTTCGCGCCGATGCCGAGCGCCAACGTCAGCATGGCGGTTAACGTGAAACCTGGATTGGTCCACAATAGGCGCGCACCATAGCGCAGGTCCTGCCAGAGTGTTTCTAACCATCTCCCGCCGCGAATGTCATAGCCGCGTTCAGTGCTCCGGCTCAGGTCGCCGAACCTTTTCAGGGCAGCGGCTCGCGCCTCGTCTGGCGACATCCCTCGCTCGATATTCGTCTCCGTCTCCATCTCGATGTGGACGCGCAATTCTTCTTCAATGTCACGCAATACGCTTTCTCGCCGAAACAAGGCGCGCAGCCGCGCCCTGAGAATGTTGAACCATTCCATCATCAGCCTCCTCAGACTGCTTTTCTGACTTTCGCAATGGCCAGGACGAGCCGATCCCAGCTCTCTTCCTCGGCTTTGAGTTGTTTACTTCCTGCCTTGGTCAGCGTGTTGAACTTGGCTCGGCTGCCAGTCTCAGTTACGCCCCACTTGGAGGTGATCCAACCACGCTGCTCAATCCGGTAGACAGCTGGGTAGAGGGAGCCTTGTTCGACTTCCAGTAACTTGTCAGACAACTGCCGAATGCGCTGGATGAGGCCGTAGCCGTGGAGCGGCCCTAAGCTGAGGGCCTTGAGATTGAGCATGTCGAGAGCGCCTTGCAGTATATCCGCCTTCGGTCGAGTCAAACTTAACCTCCAAATCGGGGGTGCTTATTAGTCACACTCAGAAATTCTAGGTGTAGATTAGGCAGGGAGACCTAGAATGTCAATGCATAGTCCGTGAGGCTTCTACATAGTTAGGCGACGGATTTGTGCGCGGCGCGTACAGACATTACCCAATATATGCCCAAAGGTCAGCCAAACGAGAGTAAAAGCACCGTGTCAGGAGGAGGAGACACTCGGCGAGATAGCTCGATGGCTGATAGGCGAGGGCGAGTGGTGCACTCATCACAGACATCGCTCCCATATGACATTCAGTTTGGTCGTTTAACGCCCATGCCGAATTGCAGCGTAGCGGCAGGGATGAGTCTAATCCGGCGTTTCAACGCTGCGTTTCAACGCCGGCACCGGCATCCATCGTCGCGTAGCGACGGCGTGAATATAGCTGTGGGTTTCAACCAATGGCTGGCTTTCCGTGAGTTAATACCGTCGTTACCTATATCTTTTCACGGAAGCCACATTTTCCTCGCCGCGATAGCGGCGGCTGATTGTAGCCGTGGGTTTCAACCAGGTTTCAACCCACGGTAGACACGTGAGATTGTTCCGCGTCGCGTCAGCGACGCTTGACTCAACCGTCGCTGACGCGACGCGGAGCGTTTTACTGGCTTTCCGTGCGTTAAAACGCACGGCTACATTCACGCCGTCGCTACGCGACGAAGAAGGTGTACATTTCGTGCGAAAGTTTGGGAATAACAAAATGTTGAAATGCCGGGTTACATCCATAGCATCGAGATGTGGCGGAATCGAAGCAGACAATCTTTGTTAAACCGATTGCCTGAAGCTCGATAGTTACGGATTTCGAGAGAGCATAAAAAATCTATAGACTGTGTAGTCAAGCCTATGCAAATTTGATGAGATCAGGCCCAGGATAGAGCCGGAACTGTTGATCTTCCAAAGATATCTTTGCTGAATCATCATCATCATTAAGGTTGCACGTTTTTTTGCAATTTGGATTTAAGAGCGGGGTCCAAAGTAGACATCTGCAACAATTGCAACAGAGATATTAAGCTATTCGTGTCTGCCCTAAACTTGGCCTCCAGTCCGGCGAATAGTTCGTTTGAGACGTGAAGAAGGGCAGGCCGTATGCCCGTTTACGTTGTCAATCTGCCGAAGAACCTTGCGAATCGCAGGCCCTTCAACGACCGACCGGCGCAGCTCCGAGAAGCGAAATTCATTTACCAAAAGCGTAAAGGTGGCTTTCGGTTCTCACGTAGATGCTACCTTCGATTAACGCGGGCGTTGCCATGATCGCACCGTCAAGTTTATTGGTGGCCAGAATTTTCAACTCGGCACCGGCATCCATAACAATCACCACGCCCTCTTCAGATGCAATGTATATCTTGTTATCGGCCGCCACCGGGGATGAGTAGTAGTAGCCCGGCGCTCCCAGGCGCCCGCTGTAAACCAACTCGCCAGTTTTTGCCGCTCGACAGAAAACGATGCCGCCGTTCTGGAAAGTATAAAGTCGCCCGTTGTAATACAAGGGGGAGGGAACACCGGGCACCCCCTTCTTCTCCGACCATATGATATTCGCCTGGCCGATTTCACCCTTGGTGCCCGGGCGTACGGCCACTATGCGAGCAGAGTTGTTCGCATAGAACTGTGCGGCCCTATCAGGGTTCCGCTTTTCAGCCGCCGTCTCCAAAATTATGTCTGGCGCGGCGAAAAATAGCAGACCGCCGCCAATCACGGGTGTGCTTTTCCCACACGGCGGCAGACCTCCCACCCACCATCGCTCAACGCCATCCGTGAGGTTGTAGGACATCAGACGCTGGTCCGGCTTAAAGTCGCCTCCCAGAACGACAACCTCGTCGATTCCGTCGTGACGCCAATGCACAGGAGTCGACCATCCATACTGAAACATTGATCGGTCCGTCATCCAGACTGTCCGCCCATTGCGGCGATTTACGCCGAACAGGTATGCATCTTTCCCTTGATGATTGAGCACAACCAATTCACCGGCGACAATTGGTGAAGAGACCGCCCCATAGGGATTCTCCGGCAAAGGGAGTCGCCTTTCCCACTTCTGATTTCCATCCAGGTCGTAACACACTAACCCGTAAGACCCGAAGTAGACATAGACCCGCTCTCCGTCAGTGGCGGGCGTGGCACCGGCGGGGCTGCTGATATCATGAACTTTTTCGATTTGTTCCGGCGCCACCGTACGCCGCCATAGAATCTTGCCCGTGCCTCGGTCGATGCACAGTGTTGCAAGAATCTTGTTCGCCCGATCGAATTCCGTCAGGAAAATCCGTCTTTCCCAGATGACTGGCGACGACAGGCCAGCCCCCACGGCAGTCTTCCAACGGACGTTCTGTCCGGGGCCGAAGTTAACTGGAGATTTGCCTTCGCCGATACCCGAGGAATTCGGACCTCTAAACTGTGGCCACCACGCCTTGCCGCTGTTCTGCGATGAGCCTGCGAAACTTGACAGAATGATTGTGGCCAAAAGAGTGATCAAAAGAGCTCGTGACATGATGGACTCCGGTTTGGTTTATCTTTCGAAATTCGATCCGGACGACAATCCGGTTCGTGTGCTCCCAGCAGCGAATGGTTTGCTCCGAGAATCCACAGCGACCTCTTGAGAAGCGGATATCTATCGAGTAAGTGATATCGGTAAGCAAGAAGTTTCAAGTTGGGAAAGTTTGCTGATCGGCGTGTGTCCAAGCCAAAGCCGTCGACCATCCGCCCCTGCGGTAACGGGCAAGTTGTCTAACCGCAAACAGTAAATGTCCGTGCCTGAGCAGTTCGGTGTGAAGGTTTTATTCGGATGTATGCGCCGAATGAATTGCTCTTAATGCCGTGGCCGCAAGCTAGATGCGGACTGCAAAAGCTGGCACAATACGCTCAGACACCGAATGAATCCGGGAGATGCAATGCCCCGTATCCCGTATAAAACCCCGTATAGTAGGCCCCGTACAACCTTACAATAAGATTGACTCATTACTGCACCTCACTGCGAACCGTGCAGAAACTAATTTTCGGAGCAAACGAATGAAGAAATATGTCATGTTGTTGGTTCTTGCCGTTCTGATTATTACCTCCTTCTCCATCGCCCTGACGTGGGACGGAGGAGATCCTCTTAAAGATGGAGAGACGATGGTTGAAAAATCGGTGCTAGACTTCACTATGAAAAGCATCGACGGCGATGATGTAAAGCTGGACAGTTATAACGGGAAGGTTTTGATGCTGGTCAATGTCGCGAGCAAGTGCGGCTATACCAAGCAATATAAGGGGCTGGAGTCCGTCTATCAGAAATACAAAGAGCAAGGGCTGGTCGTAATGGGCTTCCCCGCCAATAATTTCTTTTGGCAGGAACCAGGGACGAACGAGGAGATAAAGACGTTTTGCACGACGAAATACAACGTGACCTTTCCGATGTTCGCAAAGATTTCGGTCAAGGGAGGCAAGATTCACCCGCTGTACAAATTCCTGACGAGCAAGCAGACGAATCCGGAATTCAGCGGAGGCGTTTCATGGAATTTCAACAAGTTTCTGGTCGATCGAACAGGAAAGGTCATCGCCCGATTTTCAAGCAAAGATGAGCCGGAAAGCGTAAAAGTCGTAACGGCGATTGAGCAAGCTCTAAAGCAATGAGCTCTAAGCGTTAAGACAAGGATCAATCGATCGCGATCATCACATCGCTCGCTTTGATGACGGCATAGACATCTTTGCCGGCAGACAAAGTTAGCCGCTCGGCCGATTCTTTTGTGATGATCGCGACGACCTCAAGTCCATCGGCGAGTTCGACGATCACCTCAGTATTAACCGCAC
This sequence comes from uncultured Acidobacteriota bacterium, assembly GCA_963796275.1. Classification (GTDB taxonomy): domain Bacteria; phylum Acidobacteriota; class Blastocatellia; order RBC074; family RBC074; genus JAKEHZ01. Next base: position 2,506,420 of record CAWCKY010000006.1, read on the forward strand.
CGGGTAGTATCTGCTTGACCGTACCCTTCAGAGTATTGCGCGCGCTGATATCCATTATTTATACCGCTCCCATCTGTGAATTTTGGCCTCAGGGAATCACTGTATATCATCTCTGCGTCCAGGCTCAATAAGAATCATCCGAAATACCATAAGACGTCAAAAAGTTTGATGAAACCATATCAAACCGTATAGGTATACGTGCATTCTATTGCGATAATCCGGTAGTAACGGTATAGGATAGTATACTTAGGTGTTTACATCGGCAATGTCGCATTTCAGCCGCGTTAGCCCACAAGAGCGCAAGGCTAATGCGGCTTAAAGAAGTCGCTATGCTTTACATGATAATCGAGAAATTCAAGCATCAGGACCCGATTCCTGTCTATCGGCGCTTCCGCGATCGCGGTCGTCTGGCTCCGGTAGGCTTGCAGTATATATCGAGCTGGGTCGATGAAAAGCTTGAACGTTGTTTTCAACTGATGGAGACATCAGATCGCAAACTTATTGACGATTGGATCGCCAATTGGATCGATCTCGTCGAGTTCGAAGTTTACCCGGTCATGCTCTCAGCGGAAGCTGCGGAGAGAGTCGCTGGGCGACTCTAGGGTAAGACAACAATTCAATCAACTCCGAGTCGCCGTCAACCTACGGGTCCGCTATGCCAAGGGCCTAAGGACGCGTGACCGATAGGGTGTGAGGGGAAACGCTCACGCCTCCCGTGCTTGGAAAGGAGAAGGCATGTCAGTTTGGCGGGCGTCGCTAACGCGACGCGGGAATATCCTTCAAGCCTTCCGTGGATTTTGCGTCTTCCTGACGCCCATATTCACCATTATCTTTCTACTCACCTCGTCTTCTGTCGTGTTGGCGCAAGCCGGCCAGGCGGAACTCACCGGCGAGGTACGCGACAGTTCGGGCGCCGGGATCGCGAAGGCGACGATCACCGTGACGCAGATTGAAACGGGGGATGTCACAAAAACGGCATCGGGGCAAAATGGCGTCTATACCATCACCAATCTGCGTCCCGGTCTCTATACTGTGACCGTCGAGGCAAACAGCTTTCGCCGCTCCGTGCAAGAAGGTGTGCGGCTGATGACGGGCGAGCGCATACGCCTGGACATGGCTCTGACCGCCGGCGAGATCAACGAGGAGATCAAGGTCACCGGCGACGCTTCGCTGCTGAGGACCGAGAGCGGCAGTCTCGGGCAGGTCATTCCGAACCGCCGCATCGTCGATCTGCCGTTGAACGGGCGCAATTTCTTCTCACTTATCTCGCTCGTCCCTGGCGTCGCCGCGCCTCCGCCGACGACGGCAGGCCCTTCGTTTCCGCGTCTCAACGGCGGCAGACCGCGCGTCAATGAGTACCTCTACGATGGTATCTCTGCGCTGCAGCCCGAGCCGGGGCAGGTCGCATTCAATCCGGTGATCGATGCCATCCAGGAGTTCAAGGTCGAGGTCAACTCGCCGCCCGCCGAGTTCGGACGCTTCAACGGAGGCGTCGTCAACTTGACGACCAAATCAGGCACGAATGGATTCCACGGCACGGCGTTTGAATTCTTACGCAACGAAGCGCTCAACGCCCGCAACCTGTTTGCGCCCGCGACGCCGGCCAATCCGAATAAGCCGGTTTTTCGCCGCAATCAGTACGGCTTCGCCCTCGGCGGTCCGATCATCAAAGATCGAACCTTCTTCTTTGGCGATTATCAGGGTGCGCGCCAGCTCATCGGACGAGTTGTAACCTCGAACGTGCCGACGCTCGCGCAGCGCAACGGTAACTTCTCTGCGAATCTCGGAGCGCCGCTCTTCCTCCAGACAACGACGACGGGCGGCGTCACGACATCAAGCGCGACGACGACCAATACTGGTGTCCCGATCAACGTCCTTGCTACTAACGGTGCTACGATCCAGGCCCGTGTCGGGCAAATCTTCCGCCCGAGCGATAAACTAGCCTATGTGGGCATCGTCAACGGCAACATCGTGGGCAACATCATCCCGCTCACCGACTTCGATCCGGTCGCGAGACAACTGCTCGACCGCTATCCGTTGCCGACATCGGCGGGCGCGGCCAACAACTTCCGCCGCGTTGCCAACGAAGGAACGAATCAGGATCAGTTCGATGTGCGCCTCGATCATCGCTTTTCGGATCGCGACCAGGTCTTCGGGCGCTATTCGTTCTTCAACGAAGACGCGACGCCGGTGACGCCGCTGCCTGACGGGAGCGGCGCCATCACACAGGGCGCGCTCGGATTTCAGAAGAGCCGCGGCTATCAGACTGTCGGCAACTACGTGCACGTTTTCGCCAAGCCGATCGTCAACGAGTTGCGCTTCGGTTATACGCGCCGCTCGATCGACCGCCGAGCGTTGCTGCTCGATGCGCCGCCGTCAGAGAGCCTGGGGTTACCCGGTATCCCGCAGAATGCGGCTTTTCAGAACGAATTGCCGACCTTCACGATCGCCGGCTTACAACAGCTCGGCCCAACGACGAGCACAGACTCGCTCTTCAACACGGATGTGTGGCAGGTCTTCGATTCGGTCGGTTGGCAGCGCGGGCGCCACTCGATGAAGTTCGGCGTCGATTTTCGGATCGAGCGGCTGAACGTTCTGCAGCCGCCGTCGCCGACAGGCATCTTCAATTTCACCGCGCCTTTCACCAATTCACGAGGGACGGACAATACCATCGGCACACAGCCGGGCGGTGCGACGACAGGCACCGTGCTGGCCGGGCAGACTGGAAACGCCCTGGGGAGCTTCCTGCTCGGGCAGGTGAGCAACTTCTCGATCGACCTCCAGCAGGACGTGATTCACCCGCGCGCCCGCATCCTCGAGTTCTTCGCGCAGGACGATTTCAAGGTGACTCCGCGTCTCACCATCAACGCCGGAGTGCGTTACACGCTGAACTTCCCATCGACCGAGACCGATAACCAGGGATCGATCTTCAATCTCGAAACGCAACAACTCGAATATCTCGGAGAGAATGGGTTTCCCAGAGCGGCGCGTCGAGTTGCACAAACTCAACTTCGGGCCGCGCCTCGGGATCGCTTACCGGCTGACCGATCGCACGGTGTTGCGCTCGGGTTACGGTTTGATCTGGCAGGAGCAGGCCGGCATCACGACTCCGTTCACGATCCCGCAGTTTCCGTTCATTCAGACCGTCACGCAGCGCTCGCTCGACGGCGTGACGCCAGCGTTCGTGCTCTCGTCGGGTCCGAACGTCCAGCCCATTCCGCTAACGCCTGATGCGGGATTGGGGCAAGGCGTCTTCTCGGTCGATCGCGATTTGGGAAGCGGCTACGTCCAGCAATGGAACGTCGCAGTTCAGCGCGAGATCAGCGGCAACCTGGTCGCCGAGGTCGCATATGCGGGGTCGAAGGTCACGCACGTCGGCATTCCTGATACGAACATCAATCAACTCACCGCTGAACAACTCGCGCAGGGAAACGCGTTGCTGCAACTGGTGCCGAACCCGTATCTTCGGACAGATCCCGCGCAATTCCACACTGGGCGACCCGACGATTCCGCGTGCACAGTTGCTACGGCCCTACCCGCGATTCACGGCTGTCAGCCTCTATCGCAACAACGTGGGCAACACGAGCTACCAAGCCCTGCAAGCGAAACTCGAAAAGCGCCTCTCGCGGGGGCTCGCGTTCCTTGTCAGCTATACCCGCTCGAAGCTGATCGACGACGCCGGGCAGGTCTTCGATCAGACCATCCAGACCGGACCGGTCGGCAACTTTCCCGTCGCCGACAGTTTCAACCGCGCGCTCGAACGCGACGTCTCGACCGGGGACATCCCGAACGTCTTCGTCACCAGCTTCACCTATGAACTGCCGATGGGTAAGGGGCGCGGGTTCAATCTCTCCGGCATTGCCGACAAACTATTCGGCGGATGGAATATCAACGGCATGGTTTGGTTGCAGTCGGGGTTGCCGTTCCCGGTCACGCAGATCACGAACTTCAACGCCTTCGCGGGATTCGGCACGCAGCGGCCGAATATTCTCCGCGATCCGACTCTGGCCGCCGACGAGCGGACGACCGATCGCTGGTTCGACACGTCGGCCTTTGCGGTCGCTCCGCAATTTACGATCGGGAACTCTTCGCGCAACCCGGTGCGTGGCCCTGGCTACACGCACGGCGGATATCGCGTTTATCAAGCGTACGTATTTCGGTGAGGACATAAACTTCGAATTCCGCACGGAGATATTCAACCTGACGAACACGCCGCCGCTCGCCAACCCGAACGGCGTGGTTGGCAATGCGGCGTTCGGCACGATCACATCGGCGGGAGATCCGCGCGTGATCCAGTTCGGACTGAAGCTGAATTTCTGAGGGAGAAAGATACTCCTTATGACCGGTCACCAATGATTCGAGAGGAGGCGTCAATGAGACTCCATGATAATCCGCGGAATCCTTTGCTCCCTGATCATAACGTTTTACGCCACAGTTCCTGCCCCGGCGCAGACCGGTGAAACGAAGAAAAGCCTGCGGATTAGCGGGGAAGTGGAGCGTCCGCTCACTCTCAAAGCCGAGGACCTGGCCAAATTGCCGCGCCGCAGCGTCAGGGCAAAAGACCACAGCGGAAAGGATTCGGAGTTCGAGGGCTCGCCGCTGGTCGCGGTCTTAACGCTTGCCGGCGTGAAATTCGGCGAAGATCTGCGCGGCAAGAATCTCGAGCTCTACCTCGTGGTCGAGGCGGCTGACGGTTATCGGGCGGTCTTCGCGCTGCCGGAACTTGATCCAGCCTATACAGACAAGGTCATCCTGCTGGCGGATAAACGCGACGGCAAGGCGATGGACGCCAGGGAAGGCCCGCTGAGGATCGTCGTGCCCGACGAGAAACGTCAAGCGCGCTGGGTTCGTCAGGTGACTGGGCTTGTCGTCAAACGCGCGCAATAAGCGGCTATGAACGGCGGTAGTATCGGAGAATGGGAGTATCCCTCTCCCGGGTGAATCGAGGCATGGCCTTAGAGAAATTGGGACGGGATGATGAAGCGATGGAGGATTACGAGCAGGCTCAGTCGATCATCTTAGCCATTTGCCGGTGGAGCGATGTTACCCGGTATCGGTTGGACATGGGCATCGCGCTGCAGCATCCCCGGCAATACGAGCAGGCAATTCATGGAATCCATGAATGACTGAACGCCGTGGAGCCGCTATTTAAAAAATGAAGACCTCTATCCTGTAGTTTCGCTTTTACCGCTATTCCATATCCGCGCCTGCATGTCATGGACGACTTCTTCAAATTTCCGATAGGGGTTTTCCCGACAGTGCCAGATGTGCATAATGGCGCGAATGTCTATATATCTTAAACACCTTCTCGGAATCATAATTATCGCTTCAATCGCCGGAGCGACCATTCAACCGGTCGCGCTGGCGCAGACGACAGAACCGAAAGCCCCGATTCGCTTGGAACCGATAACCGTCCACGTTTACAAAGATCCGGACGACGTGCAGCGGCTCCCGGTCAGCGTCACCGGTGTTTCGGAATCCGTGCTGCGAGGGGCCGGCGTCCTCAGGGTCAGCGACGCTGGAATTCTGGCGCCGAATACTTTTTTCTCGGAGTTCACGGCGCGCAAGCTCAGTAATGCGCGCTTTCGCGGGATCGGTTCGAGCCCGTCGAATCCCGGCATCACGACCTACATCGACGGTGTACCGCAACTCAATACAAATTCTTCAAGCATCGAGTTACTGGACATCGAGCAGATAGAATTCGTCCGCGGACCTCAGAGCGCGCTGTTCGGACGCAATACCCTTGGTGGACTCGTCAATATCACGACTCAACGGCCTGAAATGAAGGGATGGACGGGCGGTCTCACAGTCCCGCTAGCCAATTACTCGGAATGGGATGCGAGAGCGAACATTTCAGGGCCGATCAGCGAGAAAGCCGGCGTCCGCGTGACGGTCGGGCGTGGGACGCGCGATGGTTACACGATCAACGATGTCACGGGAAACGATCTGGACTATCGAAGGACGTCCTATGGCAAGGCTCAATTGTGGTGGGCGCCAACCAGCAGGTGGGAAGCGCGTTTGATTGTCACCGGCGAGCGGGATCAGGACGGCGATTATGCGCTCAACGACCTGGCGGCACTGCGCCAGAATCCGTTTCGTTCGTCGCGGGACTTCGAGGGAATAGTGGAGCGGGATGTTCTGGCATCGACCGTTCAGGTCCGTCGGGAAGGGAGCCGTTTTGCATTCAGCACCACCGCCGGCCTGGTGAACTGGAAGACGCGGGACGTCACCGACCTGGACTACACTGCGCGCCCATTGATCACGCGGGACAATAAAGAAAAGGATGTACAGTTCACCCAGGAAGTGCGGCTCGCATCGGCTGCCGGCGCCCCCGTCAGATTGGGGGACCGCGTGAGGTTGCGATGGCAGACCGGAGCGTTCTTCTTCTCGCAGAACTACGATCAGGACGCGATCAATAACTTCTCGCCTTTCCTCCTTTCCCCCCAGGTGGGATTTCCGGTGGCACAGCATTCTCCTCGGTCGGCGCTGAACGACACGGGCGCTGGCGTGTACGGGCAGATGACGGCGACCTTCAGCGAGAGCTTCGACCTGACGTTCGGCGCCCGCGTCGATCACGAAAACAAGCGAGCGGACCTGCGCACGTTTTTCGATCCTGCAATCAGTCCCGAAAACAGAGTAATAGCGAAGAAAGGCTTCTCCAATGTGTCCCCACAGTTGGCGGCATCGTACCGGTTTGCGGGAAGTCGCATGGTCTATGCGTCGGTCGGCCGCGGATACAAGGCCGGGGGCTTCAATCCTGCATCGCCGGCAGGCAGCGAGGCCTATGGAGAAGAAGGAGCGTGGCACGTCGAGAGCGGCGTCAAGACACTGCTGGCCGGCGGCAAGTTGTCCGCCAACGCTGCGCTGTTCTACATCGACTGGAGCGGCTTGCAACTGAATGTGCCGAATCCGGCCGTGCCGGCGCAGTTCTTTATCAGGAACATCGGGCGCGCCACTAGCAAGGGATTCGAAGCCGAGCTCAACGCGCGGCCTCACGCCAATTTGGATCTTTTCGCCACTTTCGGATTGACGAATGCGCGGTTCGCGGATGCTACGTCTTCTGGAGGAGTCGACGTATCCGGTAACAAACTGCCCAGCGCGCCGGATCACACCTTCACCGTTGGGGCGCAGGTTACGAAGGACCTCAAAAGCAGCTTCGCACTCTACGGCCGCGGCGAGGTATGGTTCAACGGCGGGTTCGAATACAATGACGCCAACACGCAAAGGCAGGAGGCGTATTCACTCGCGAATATCCGAGCCGGATTGCGCGGGCGATATATGTTTGTGGAAGCATGGATCAAGAACGCGTACGACACTCGGTATATTCCGATCGCTTTCGCCTACGGCAGCTTTGCGCCTTCTGGCTTCGTGGGTGAAATGGGAGCGCCGCGCCGTATTGGAATCACGATGGGCTTGACGTTTTAAATGTTGGGCACCGGTCGCTTCGCGGCGGGAACCTTGATGATTGGAGAGAGACCTATGAGTCCAGCGATCACGGCGAGACAACTGGATGCCCGGGCGGTTCTGCAATATAAGGAAGACGGATTCCTTATCGTTCGCGGCGTCTTCTCGGCCGATGAAATCTCCGCGCTCGACGGAGAGGCGGAGCGCCTTTACCACCGCAGCGACCTCATCGATACCGATAACATCCGCTGCCGCTGGCAAAATCACTTTCAGACGGGGGAATGCCGCTTCGATTGCTTCGATCCTGTCATCGATCTCAGCTCCGCTTACGAACGCGTTGCGCGCAGCCAGCATCTGCTCGATCTCGTAGGACAGCTCTACGGAGAGCGTGCGTGTCTCTTCAAGGATAAGCTGATCTTCAAGCCTCCCGGCGCAGAAGGTTACCACCTTCATCAGGATTACATCTCGTGGGATTCCTTTCCCACCAGCTTTCTCACCGCAGTCGTCGCTATCGATGCCTGCGATCGGGAGAATGGAGCGACCGAGGTCTTTCGCGGCTATCATCTCCGCGGATACATGTCGCCCAAGGACGGAATGTATCACCAACTGCCGGACGAATCCGTGGACACATCGGCGGGGGTCGTTTTGACTTTATCTCCCGGCGATGTCGCCATCTTCAGTGGATATACGCCGCACCGTTCATCTCCCAATCGTTCCGGCCGCAGCCGGCGCCTGCTCTACCTGAGCTACAACGCATTCAGTGATGGCGGCGAACAGCGTGACCGTCATTACGCCGAGTTTGCGGATTGGCTGAAGGACCGATATGCCGAATACGGCAAGACGATGACGTACTTCCGATAGTTCTATGAGCTTGATCAACTCTTGTATAAACGTCCTGATCGCCGCGTTAATTATGGTTGCAACGCTGCCCGGCAGGACACAGGGTTTGGGACTGATTACCGAGCCGCTGCTGCGCGATCTGAATGTGGACCGTGTCACGTATGCCCACATTAACCTATGGGCGACACTTCTCGGGGCGATTGTTTGCCTGCCCGCCGGAAGGATCTTCGATCGATTGGGCCTGCGAATCGCGACCACATTGATCACGGCGCTGCTAAGCTTCGTTGTATGGCAAATGAGCGGCCTCGCGGGCGGAATCGCGGCTCTCTTCGTCCTGGTCTTTGCGACCCGCGCGCTCGGGCAGAGCGCACTTTCAGTTGCGAGCATCACGCTCGTGGGGAAAGCGTTCGATCGCCGCGTCGGTTTCGCCATGGGCGTCTATTCCGTGCTCTTGAGCATGTTTTTTGCAGGCGCATTCATCATTGTCGGCAGCGTCGTGCGCAATACCGGCTGGCGCGAAGCCTGGTCAGGAATCGCATTGGTGTTGGTCTTGTTTATCGCGCCCGCTGTGCTGGTGTTTATTCGTGAGCCCGGCAGAGCCTCGCCCGCGCAAGAGGAGAAAGGCGCCGCCGGAGGCGAAGATCTCTCGTTGCGAGATGCCCTGGGGACATCCGCCTTCTGGGTATTCGCAGGCGCAACCTCTCTCTATGGCCTGGTGGCTTCGGGGCTGGGGTTGTTTAACGAAGCTCTGCTGGCCGAACGCGGCTTCAGCCAGGAGACTTATCATAAGTTTCTGGCGGGAACGGCAATCATTGCGCTGTTCGGGCAGCTCGGCTGCGGTCTGATGACGTTGCGGTGGTCGATGCAGCGGCTTGCCGCCTACGCTTTGTTCGCGTACGCGGTGGCATTGGTCGCGTTTCCTTTTTTGACGACGCTGCCCCAGCTCTGGGGGTTTGCGGCACTGATGGGTTTCTCCGGCGGAATGATCACCGTGATCTTCTTTGCCATCTGGCGCCGCGCCTATGGGATGACGCACCTGGGCCGGATTCAGGGGGCCGCCCAGATGCTGACCGTCCTGGCTTCAGCCATCGGGCCGTTGCTGTTCGCGAAAAGCGTAGAGCTGACGGGTTCTTATATGCCGGTTCTGCGATTGCTCGCGCCCGCAGTCGCTTTGTTGGGCATTGCTGCATTGCGCGTGCGCTTGCCTTTGACACCGGCGCCCGTCGAAGCTGCGCCGGATCACGTAGCCGTAAGATGAAGGTATAGGGAGGTCGTATGACAGCTATTGATGCTTCGCTTATCAAATTTCACATTTCGCTCACTGCCAGCAACCTTGACCGTTCTATCGCATTCTACCGCGCTCTTCTCGGTACGGAACCGGCAAAGGTCCGTGATGATTACGCCAAGTTCGAGCTTGCCGAACCGCCGCTCGTTCTATCGTTAATCCCCGGTGGTGTCGGCGGAAACGTCAACCATGCGGGATTGCGCGTACGAACCGCCGATGAACTGGTAGACATTCAGCGGCGGCTCGAGATTGCAGGCATCGTGACCCAGCGCGAGGAGGGAGTTGAGTGCTGCTATGCCCTGCAGACCAAGTTTTGGGTCGCCGATCCGGATCGGATGCTGTGGGAGGTTTATCTTTTCCATGAAGATATCGACGAACGTGGAGACGCCACCGTTCCGGTCGCAGCGCTCAACGCTCCAGTTTCTCTATCGTCAAAGCCGCTCTCGAACTGGACGCACCGTCTGGGCAGCGCTTTCCCCGACCGAATTCCTCATGACGACAACTCGCTGAATGAAGTGTTGCTTGAAGGAAGCTTCAACGCGGAGCGTGACAATGTAAACCGCGACAAGCTGATGGCCGAAGCGCTGCGGGTGCTGCGGCCCGGCGGTGAAATACGATTGCACATGCTGACAGGCGACTCTTCCGGAAATTACGGAAAGCTTTCTCTACCGGGTCCGGCATCGGCTGTAGGGTACGCGCCGATGCCATCAGAGCTGACGGCCGCTCTGACTCGATCGGGGTTCCGCGACGTTCACATCGTCCTGCTATCGCAAAAGCCGTGTTTCGTGGCTGAAGGAGTGGCGATGCGCGAGTGCCGCATCCAGGCGAGGAAACCCGGCCACCGGACGCAGCAGAAACAGCATCACGCGGTCTATCGCGGGCCTCTAGCCGAAGTAACGGACGACTACGGCAACGTGTTTCGGCGGGGAGAACTCACGCCGTTGAATGTGCACGACTGGCAGATGCTATCGAAGGGAGACGCGGCTGCATCATTCGTGTTCATGACGCCGGGTGAGAGGAGCGAGGCTGCTTGCTCTTCAGTCGTTGACCTATGATGTTCGTTGATCGAACTGGAAGCTGCAACAGCCAAGATCCAGCACGCGCGCGTGTGCACGGCTGCGCCTGATTCTTTCCGGTACGACGTACAGGTGCTCCCGCCCATGTTTTTCGAGGTCGAGCAGTCCTGCTTCCCGAAGGATCCTGAGGTGTCTCGAAACGTTGTAGTACTCCAAGCCCAACCGGCGCGCAATTTCGCAGACGCCGAGAGGAGCGTCCATTAACAGACCGATGATGCGAACGCGATTGTCCTCGCCGAGCGCCTTGAGCGCATTCACGCAGTCGCCCCCGTCATAAAGCGGCAAATCGGGCTGCTTCTTCGCGATTCTTTGAGTGATAGATTTGCCCATCGAAACGGATTATAGCATGAAGGGAATTTTGGATTGAGGGCCATACAGGCAGGCGAGTTACCCTTCTTGTGCATGCGGGCGCGGCAGACTGTCGCAGTAGTTCTTTCGCAATTATCCACGAGCAGAAAATTAAGAGATAACAGGACAAACGGAAACTACTTCAGGCTGGAGCTGTTGACATGGATGTTTATAGTCCCGCCTGACACAAGTCGTAAGTGAATTGCTTAAGAAGCGCTCCATGGTTTCGTTCAGATTAGGAATTTCGTCTTTGCCTGCACCCGCAATGAACAGAAGTATCCTATGGTAGATCGCTGACCGATCTCCCCGTGCACGGATATGCAAATCGCATTGCCTGGCCGAATCTTACGGTTGATCGGATTGTTGGGCCGGTGTCGCTTTAATTGCGAGCTATACTCCAGCGCGGCGCGCAACTAAGGTTTATCGATACAGGCGCCAGTTAGGCATCTAGTCTATGAGCGTCGTCGCTGATCTAGCACCAGGTGAAACTTCAGCCAGTCAGTCACTGGTTCCTCCATCCAGGCTCGTCTCGATCGAGGATCCGCTTCAAAGCCTCAAAATGAAGCAGGTATTGCTTCTCTTCGGCGATCTGCCGGCCGGTCAGCGCTGCGATCGAATCGTCAACGAGCTTCAGCGGTTTGCCAGTACTTTGAGCCAGGACTTGCACCATGCAAGTACGTTCGAGGTAATAGAGATCATTGAATGCTCTGGCCACTGAATCGCCGCATACGATCACACCGTGATTGGAGAGAAATAGGACATCCGCATTTTGCGTCTGCGCCGTGATACGGTCGCCTTCTTCCGGATCGAGCACCAGACCGTTGTAGCATTCGTCGTAAGCCACGCGGCCATAAAACCGCAGCGCATTCTGATTCGCCCATTCCAGCCTGCCACCGTCAATGATAGTAAGCGCTGTCGTATAAGGCATATGCGTGTGCAGCACGCAAGCAGCGTTCGGTTTCCCCAGATGAAGCCGCCCGTGAATAAAAAACGCTGTCGCTTCGACCTCATGCCTGCCTTCGATGATATTTCCATCGGAGTCGGTCATGACCAGATCAGCAGGTGTAATCTCAGACCAGTGCAATCCTTGCGGATTTATCAGAAAGCGATCGGCGGTGCCCGGAACTGCAAGACTGAAATGATTGCAGATACCTTCATTAAACCCTAATCGCTCTGCCCATCGAAGAGCTGCCGTGAGGTCGATTCGCGCTTGAACTATTCTATCGTCATAGTGCATAGAGATTGCCTCCAAATGGTAATGGTATCGTCGAGAGCAGCCGTATGATCCCACCGTGGACGATCTGAAGGCGCCGGTCGGTACGAGAGTCCCGAGATCGGGACGGTCTTCCAGATCGAGTCCAAGTGAGACGGCATGCAAGTGCACCTCGAACACGCCGTCCAGAAGCCTGGAACTCAAGCCGGTCGACCGAGACATCGTCCAAAAATTCAGGATGACGGTGCGCTTCCCACGCGACAAGTACGGAAAAGTCGTGTCTCTCGGCTACCGCAGCTCGCTGGTACGCAACGTCAAATTCTCGAGGCTGATCTACCGCTAATGATGCGTACAATTATAAATTAGCCAGAGGCGTACCTCGTTTACGCTCATAGTGTGGCTTTGTCCCGTTTTAGCGACTCGTCGCGACGCGCTTTGAACTCCGTGCCCGGTTTCCACTCCGGCCAATTTTCTCCCTGCGCCACCTGGTACCCGACCTGGAAGAGCAGCCGTAAATCATCAATGGCGCCAGACATATCCCAATCCGGTTTCACATCGTCAGAAACCTTGTGATAGTCGCGATCGGTGTACTCCTTGCGCTTCTGCAGGCCGTACCCTTCAGGCTTGCCGATGAATTCAGTCCCTTCGTCGGTATAGAGCGCAGGCACACCCTGCTTGGCGAATTCAAAATGATCGGAGCGATAGAAGAATCCCTTCTCCGGCTCGGCGTCGGGTTTGACCACACGCCCTTGGGCAGACGCCGCCTCGACAAGCGTATCGTCGAGCGTCGAATTGCCGTAACCGACAATCACCACGTCTCTGGTGCGCCCCCATAGGTTGAGTCCGTCCATATTGATGTTGGCCAGTGTGCGTTCGCGTGGGTAAAGCGGATTCTCGGCATAGTACTTCGCGCCCAGCAGTCCCTTCTCCTCCGCGGTCACTGCCAGGAACAGGAGCGAACGTTTGGGCGCGGGATTCAAGGTCGCGAACGCTTCGGCGAGTTCAAGCAGGCCGGCCGTGCCTGACGCGTTGTCGTGCGCGCCGTTGAAAATCTGATCGCCCTGCAATTTCGAGTCGCGACCCATATGGTCCCAGTGCGCGGTGTAAATCACGTACTCATCTTTGAGCTTCTCATTCGAGCCTTCCAGTTTGGCGATCACGTTGGTCGAAGCCACTTCGCGCAGCGCGGTCTTGATCGTAAAGTTGGCTTTGGCGTTTAGGGGCATGGGCTTGAAATCTTTGCTGAGCGCGGCTTTCTTCAAACCGTCGAAATCCTGCCCGGCGGTGGTGAAGAGCTGTTTGGCCTTGTCAACAGTGATCCACGATTCAACTGCGACCTTACTCATATTTCTATCGGGTGTCTGAATACCGAAGTTCTCTTGCCGCCAACTGGCCAAAGCCGCGAATGGATAGCCTGCGGGACCGGTTTCGTGAACGATGATCGCAGCCGCCGCTCCTTTCTCCGAAGCGATCTCGTATTTGTACGTCCAGCGGCCGTAATAGGTCATCGCTCTGCCCTTGAACATCTTCTCGTCGAGCTTGTTCGCATCTACGGGATCGGGGATCGCCGGGTCGTTGATGAGCATGACGATCGTCTTGCCTTTGACGTCCACGCCTTTAAAATCGTCCCAGCCGTATTCGGGAGCTACGACTCCGTAACCAACGAAGATCACGTCCGAATTCTCGACTTTGGTCTCCGGCGTGAACCGGGGCGAGCGCGCCAGATAATCCTCACTGGCGAGAGGCATCTGCTTGCCGCCGATGGTGAATGACGCCGATGGCTGGGGGGTATAACCAACGAGCGGAACTTTCTGCGTATAACTGCCATCGGGATTCCCGGGCTTGAGGCCCAGACGTTTGAATTGTTCGGTCAGATAGTTAACAGTCAATTCCTCACCTTTGGTGCCCGGCGCGCGCCCTTCGAACTCATCCGAAGCGAGCGTTTTGATGTGCCCAAGCAGCTTGTCACTATTGACGCGGTCGAGCGCGGGCTTGATGTCGGCGGACGCCTCAGGCGCGACGTTGTTTTTTGTTTCGGGAGCGCAGGCCAATGCGAATGATACGAAGGCGAAAAATACGCCCCGGAAAAAAATGTGCTTTTTCATTTTCGGTCCCTTCGGTTCTTTGTCTCAAGTTTGTGGTCGAACATTGCGTAATAGAAAATCCGCCTGAAATAGAGAGGCGGAAGTATGGTGCATTATTGATGATTTGTAGCGTCCGGCGCCAGACTTTTCAGCCGACGAAAATATTTCTAATTGCTTTGGTAACAAGGAAGCGGCCGCGTTGATCAACTGCAGCTACGCCACGTTCCGGCGGGCGGCGGTCAATGGAAAACTCAAAGCGGATTCTGTCGGTAATCGACAGCAAAATACTTGGATCAAAAATATTGCGTGGATTGAAACTGGATCAGGTGAACTCACATTGATGAGTATATTTTTCAGCTGCTCAGAGCAGTCATTGGATCGACTTTCGTTGCCCGGCGTGCGGGCAGATAACAAGCAAGTAATGCAATGAAAAGCAGGAAGAGCGCCGTTCCCGCAAAGGTTACCGGATCGGTTGCGCTCACGCTGTAAAGCCAACCGGCGAGCATCCACGTCAGAGCGACCGTCAGTCCCAGACCAATGAAGATTCCAACCAGGTCACTCCCACTTGGTGCGCCCAGGGGCGAATTGGCTGAGACATCTTCAGGGTCCGGACAAAGTCGCCGCGTTGAGCGTCACCACACGCGATCAGTCACTTTCAGGTCGCGCCGAGCTTACTTGGGGTTGTCGCCTTAACTGCCCGATACTTCTTTACGTCAGCACCCGGTTCCGAGAATTTCAAGTCAAGGCCGCCGTCTTTGCGCTGCTCGATTTCAAGCACTGCGGCCTTGACTCCATCAAAGTAGTGAAGCAGGAAGGTCAATCCGTCAAAGCGCCCAGCTATCGGTCCCAACTCGCCGCTCGGGCGCGAAACGGTGGCAAAGGTGTCGTCGCCTTTCCGTCGGATTGTCAGGCGCCAGGCGGTGTCCGGCACTTCCCAGGTTCCCGAGATATCCGGTCCTGCCTCGCCTACGAAGCCGCAAGTACAGAACTTTGACGCGGTGAACGGATGCATGTCCTGTCCACTCCCAATAGTGCCCTTAAGTTGCCCATCCGCCAGTGTAGCCTCAAGCCGTGTGCCGGATCCGAAAGTGAGGCGCACTGACCCAGCCTCAAAACTACCCTCCTTGGAAGCTACGCGGGAGTCGCCATTCACGAAAGAGCCCTTGAGCGTTTTGCCGTTGGGCTCGAAATGGATAATGAATGGAACATTCAGAGTGCCGAAGGTGATCGTTCCGTCCCATCGGTCGTCCGGTGCTTGCGCCCATCCGCAAGCCACGGCCAGAGTAACCATCGTGAATATTTTCAGGATCATTTGTTTATCTCCAGAGTTGAAATATTGAGCTTCAGGCAATCAGTTTTACAAACATTGCCTGCTTCGTTTCCGCCGCGTCTCGACGCTATGGATGGAGCCCGGCGTTTCAAGGCCTTGTTATGCCCAAACTTTCGCACGAAATGTACACCTTCTTCGTCGCGCCGCGACGGCGTGAATGTAGCCGTGCGTTTTAACGGAAAGCCAGTAAAAGGCTCCGCGTCGCGTCAGCGACGGTTGAGTCAAGCGTCGCTGACGCGACGCCGGGACAATCTCACGTGTCTACCGTGGGTTGAAACCCGATTGAAACCCACGGCTACAATCAGCCGCCGCTAACGCGGCGAGGAAATGTGGCTTCCGTGAAAAGATATGGGTAACGACAGGTAATAACTCACGGAAAGACAGCCATTGGTTGAAACCCACAGCTTACATTCACGCCGTCGCTACGCGACGATGGATGCCGGTGCCGGCGTTGAAACGCCGGATTAGACTTATCCCTGCAGCTACGGCAATTCGGCATCGGCATTAGACGACCAAACTTAATGTAAATAGATGAACCGACCAGCCTTATCGGCCGCGTCAAATTTGCTAATCATTGATTTGAAGCTCTTTCAGAGCACTTCGAGGTTTAAGCAGATGCTGAACCTCGAGCATAGTCTTGTGCACGTACGCGTCTTCCGCTGCTCTCCTGGATAGGGCGGTAGAAAATTTTAGAGCGTTGGCCAGGTCCTCAGGACGGTCGCCCATGGCTCGGGGGTCGGCATAGTCCTGCACGTGAGTAGTGAGCCAGGGCCCTTCTATTACAGCTTGTGCACGCAATCAACACAAATTCGCGTCCCGGATGGTCTGCGGCCCCCATTAGGGCCGTCTCAGCTAGCACGCCTTGCAGTATGGTTGCCTGTTGAGCAGCCACGCTCATCCCTTGACCGTATACCGGATTGAACCGGCACATGGTATCAGCGAACGGGATAACATTACCCGGCAGAGCATAATTCCTGCCAAATCTCCTCCAGCGGCTCGCCTTGAATATGTATAACGCTGTATCACCGCGGAGCCTGGCTGCTCTTACGGCGTTGTACATGTCCGGTACGGGCAAATTCCGTAGATGTTCAACGAACTCCGAGGCCTTATTAGATGGCTTCTCATCGTAACGGCCGGTCAAAACCACCATCCAATTATTCCCCTCGATAGGAAACAGAAACGCAGCTCGGCGGTTCTCTTCAGGATGCGACAGAATAACGAGTGCCTTCCAGTCCTCTGGGGCGCTTTCCGGCATCTCGAAGATCGTTGTGGCATAGCACGCGCCATCAGGGGCTTGACACCTGATGCTGCTGATGGTTTCGATGCTCGGGTCAAGCACGAACTCCAGTGCCTTCCAGCCCTGCAAAAAACGTATGTTTGGATATTGCTCAGTTCGTTTTCTGATAAGCAATTCAATCAGGGGGCGAGACATGCTGTAAATAGTCAAACCGAGATCACGGCGCGGAAAAGGATGATATCCGGGCCGGTACATCAAATACTCCTGAGTCAATCCAATCGGCACAGCACCGGCGGTAATCAGATCCTGATCGAATCCAGGAAATAAGGAGTTCAATGCGTTCATGCCGCCGGCCAACAACGCCTGAAGGTGCCTTGATTGCGGAGTACCCGGTCGTGGAACCGCGTTCTGCGGTAACGTATCGTTTTCAATTACTTCCACTTGATCGAAGTGATCGCTCAACGCTCGTGCCGCTGTCAGACCGCCCACACCCGCTCCGATGACGACAGCGAACCCTGTGCAGATGCGAGGCAATAGAACGAGAGCAAGCAGGCGATGAGGATAAAGCCGCGCCGTAAATTAGTCATGATAATTCTCCTATACAATCAATGGGAATGACGAAAAGCGGCACCAGGTCGTCCTTAGACCGCAAATTTCAACTTCGAGAGAACTCGGACACCCCACCGCGCGGTCAAGGCCATTGTGAGGCAGCGTGTTGACGCACTCCGCAGGCACAATTGGACACACTACAACCATCACGAATCGTTTTTTCATGGATTTCCTTCTCGATTATTTGTTTTTCAAGTTCTGATTTTTGGGCTTCGTTTCTTTAACCCCGTACGCCTCCCACGGTTGCCGGCTCGCTACATTTCTTGTGTCGCGTCACGGCTTGGCGATGCTTATATCTGATCACTATCGGCCAGGTTGTGGCCGATCTATCGAATCAGTCTCCCGCCCCCGCGCCAAGACTGGCGCCGTTCTCGTGACGCGCTTCGAGCTGGTCGAGCTTGTTCATCATCTGCACGCTGTGAACCAGCGCGATTCCGGCCGCCATCGCGCTGGCGACGTGGACTGCTTCGCTCATCTGCGCTTCGCTCACGTGCATCTTGTGCAGTGTCGCGGTGTAGGAGTCTATGCAATAGGGGCATTTCAGCGCGTGCGACACCGCCAGCGCAATCAGAGCTTTCTCGCGCCTGGTCAGCTCGCCGTCCGCCATGACCTGCCCGTAATAGGCGAAGAAGCCTTCCGCCATTTTCGGATTGGCGCGGCTGATTTCGCTGAAGCGGCCCAGGTCTTGCCGTTGATAATAGTTGCCGTAGCTGCCGCTCGCCGCATGGCCGTTGGCGCTGGCTGTCGCGGTCTCTGATGAGGTTTCGGCCCCGCAGCAGGAGATCGAGGCGGGATCGATCTTTTCGGGATTGGCCGGGCGCAGATCGCACCCCATCTTGTCGGGATTGACCTTCAGTGCGCCGTAAGCGAACTCAAGCGGAATGCCCGTATTTTCGCCTTCATCCGGGGGGTACAGCCAATGCTTCTCAGCCACCTCTACGTGGCAGCAGTAAACGGGACGATCCGGGCCGCCCTGAGAGGCGTGCGCCCAATTGAGCGTCTGTGCCGCGGCTGGCAATGCGTCGAAGGTTTGGCGGACTGCCGCGGTTTCATCGCGCAGGTCGATTCCGATGTGATCCAGGAAAGGGCGCGGGCGGCGATTGGCTTCGGTCTCCAACAGTTCGTCCTGCGAGACTTTGATGTGGGAGAAGATGGCGTTGATGGCTCCGGGAAAACGATATTTGACGAAACCGTCTTTTTGATGATCGAGCCGCGCCCCCAAGTCGAAGAACTGATTGATCGGCAGCATGTGCGTATCATCTACCTTGATGTGAAGATGCAAAGTCTCAGCCAACTCGACCGCGCCGTCGAGCGGCGAGTCAGGCGCGCCCAGACGGTTGACGACTTCAATTTCTCGGTTGTTGAGCAGGCCGCATTCTTGTAAGGCTTTGAGACTGGCGATCGCTTCGTCGTTGTTTCGAAATTTCATTTCAATCCTCTCCTTTCAATTGGGGCTTCATATCAATATCAGAGGTTCGTCACAGTTACCTGTCGCTGCGAATTACAGTCAATTGGATATATTTCACTGTAAATCGTCAGGAATTTTTGAATATTCAAACGATAATAAAGAGGACCAAAACGAGTCGGGGTGATGTTCGGCCCTGTGAGATAATATCTTCGGCGCTCTTTGATGGTTATTGGATTGCTGCGCGGTGCATCGTAATTCTGGGGCACGTCAAAAGCGCATATTGTCTCTCGCGTATACGCCTCTCACTCGAACGCGGTTTCGCAAGAAACAACTAACATCTCAATTACTATACAGATCGTATTTCGATATGTGGATTCTTACTGACATTCCAATCGAGCCACACATTGCAGCATCCGATCGGCTTGTATTTCCGCGTGTCTGTGGTACTGCGAGGAACTCTTTTCTGTAGTTTTTGCGTTGACCTGTCCGGCTCGCGTCCGCGCATAATGCTTTGTTTTTCGATAAGGGTTTTCTCTACGAGATCACATGTGCATAATAGCGCAATTGTCTAAACCCGTAAACATTTGCGGAATCATTGTAGTCGCTTCAATCGTCTGCCTGATCGTTCGATGAGTTCGCAGCGGGCGCGGATGCAGACAAACAGAACCGATCCGCCTGGAACCGATTACCATCCACGTGTACAAAAATGCGGCTGCCAATTAGAGTTCATCGAGGTTTCGGAATCCGTGCTTCGCGGGGCTGGCGTAACTACGCCGGAATCATTGTGTTGAAGGTTGAATAAACTAAAAGGAGAATAGAGCATGACGAAAAGACGTTTGGTAGTTTTATTCAGTTTTTTGTTAATCATCGGCCTTGGCGTGGCCTCGGCTCAAAACGCTCAGACTGCTCAAAACCCGGCCTCACAAGCGAAGGATGCGGCCCCAGACGTAACCGGAGAATGGACAGGCGTTTGGTTCGCCTACAATCCGTCGCAGCCCGTGAGTTCGCCGAAGGAATTGTGTAAGGCACTCTCAGCAAAGGTCTCGTCGAAGGAAGGCGTCTGGGAAGCGACGTTCGAAGGCGAATGCGGCAGGCCCTACAAGTACACGATCAAGATGGAAGGCCGTCAGGTAGGCAAGGCCGTGTTGTTCAAGGGAACGACCGACCTCGGCCCCAAGGACGGAGGAGTCTACGATTGGATCGGGCGGGCCAATGAGAAGGAGTTCGTCGGGTTCTATACGAGCGGCTACTACACCGGATCATTCGCTCTCAAACGGGCGATTAAGAAAGAGAATTCCGCCATTTCCCAATAACCGGTAATGCCCGATTGACTATCACTGCGGGTGTAGCCTCGCTACAGGCCGCGCCACGTATTATCCCCGGCGACAGAAAGGCTCGATAGATGTACGTTATACCATTGAGATCGCTTCTTCTTCTTTTACTCCTCACTCTCCCTGTTTTGGCGCAGAACTATCGCGGCACGATTCGCGGGAGAATCGCAGATTCGCGGAGCGCCGTCATTCAGGGGGCCTCGATAAAAGCGACGCATCTGGAGACTAACGAGTCGCGCTCAGCCGTCACCAGCCAGAGTGGAGAGTTCGCGCTGACCTTGCTCCGGCCTGGATATTACAGGCTCGACGTTGAGAGCAATGGGTTCGATAATTATTCGGCCGAAGTGATAGTCTCAGTAGGTCAGGATATCCGCCACGACGTTATACTCGGAGTGGCTGCCACGACTCAGGATCCGATCCAGATCACCGATTACGGCCTCCTCAGGCAATCGTCGCCGGCGCTCGGCGCGGTAGTTGAAAACAGACAGGTCACGGGATTACCGCTCGACGGGCGTAATTTTCTCGAACTCTCCTTGCTCGTCCCGGGCGCGGCGCCACCAGCGCAAGGTTCAGCCGCTACAGTGCGCGGCGATTTCGCCTTCAATCTCAACGGCGCGCGCGAGGATTCCAACAATTTCCTGCTCGATGGCGTCTATAACATCAATCCGACGCTCAACTCTGCCGGCGTCGTACCGCCTGTTGATGCGATCCGTGAGTTCGAGGTCGCCACCAGCAATTATGACGCTTCATTCGGGCGCAGCGCGGGCGGGCAGATCAGTGTCGCGATGAAATCCGGTTCTAACAACATTCACGGCACGGTCTATGAATTTCTGCGCAACAAATCGTTCGACGCGCGCAACTTCTTCGCACCTCCCAACGAGGCCGCGCCACAATATCAACGCAATCAATTCGGCTTCAGCCTGGGCGGGCGCATTATCAGGGATCGCAGCTTTTTCTTCGCCGACTATGAAGGCACGCGTCTCCGCGAAGGCGTCACGCGCGTGACCAACGTGCCCACGCTGGAGGAGCGCAACGGCAACTTTTCGCAGAGCCTGCTGACGAAACCGGTTATTCCTCAGGGCCAACCAGGGGCGGGATTTCCGTTTCCAGGTGGCCAGCTGCCGTTTATCAATCCGATCGGGCAGGGGATCGCCGCTCTCTATCCGCTGCCCAATCGCGACACGCCGTTCGCGAACTTCGTCTCTTCGCCTACGCGCCGTGACCGTAATGATCTGTTCGACATACGTGTGGACAATCAGATCAGCCGGGCATCACAAATCTCCGCGCGCTACAGCTTCAACGACCGCGATCTCTACGACCCATTCACGGGGCCGAGCTTTGCGCAGGTTCCCGGTTTCGGCGTCCGCGTGCCGCGCCGCGGCCAGAATGCGATGATCGGCGAAACGCACGTCTTCTCGCCCACGCTGATCAACGATGTGCGCATCGCCTTCAGCCGTACGTCCTCCGCCGTCAACCATGAGAACCAGGGAAGCAGTATCAACCAGCAGGTCGGGATGCCCGAGCTATCCGACAACCCGCGCGATTTCGGCCTGAGCTTTATCACGATCACGGGCTATTCGCCCATCGGCGACGAGTACAACAACCCGCAATCCAGTGCGATCGACGTCTTTCAGCTGCTCGACACGGCGACCTGGTCGCGCGGGCGGCATCTTCTCAAATTCGGCCTGGACATCCGCAAAATTCAACAGAACGCTTTCCGCGACGTGCAATCACGCGGCTTCCTGACCTTCTCGTCGTTCACTCTGGATGAGCAGGGGCAACCGGTTCCCGCGATCACTGGCAACGCGCTGGCTGACCTTCTGTTCGGTGTGCCGATCTTCACGGGCGGCGCGCGGCTCGATAACCCGCAACACCGGCGGACCGAAAGCTATAACTTTTTCATCAACGATGGCTGGCAAATCCGGCCGAACCTTTCGCTCTCGTACGGGTTGCGTTACGAATACAACTCGCCGGCAGTGGATGCCGACGACCGCGCGAGCGTTTATGATGTGAATACGGGCAATCTTGTCGCAGTCGGTACGAACGGCGTCCCGCGCGGCGGCTACGAACCGGACAGGAACAACTTCGCTCCGCGCCTCGGCCTCGCCTGGACATTGATCGAAAAGACCGTGCTGCGCGCCGGCTACGGCATTTACTACGACCAGTCCTCGCTGGCGGCGGGTGAAGGGCTCTACTTCAACGCGCCCTATTTCAATCTGAATCTCTATTTCCCGCTGCCGCAGCTACCGCTGCAACTCTCGGATCCGTTCCCCGCAAACTTTCCCGTCACGATGCCGCAATCGGCTAACGCGTTCCAGCGGGATCTGCGCACTTCGTACGTGCAACATTGGAACTTCGGTCTGCAAAGGCAATTGGGAGCGAGCCGCGTGCTAGAGGTAGGATACGTCGGCTCCAAAGGGACGAAGCTCCTGGCCGCGCGAGACGTCAATCAGCCGCGCCCGGGGCCGGAACTACCGAACCCGCTCATCCCATACCTGCGTCCTGATCCACGTTTCGAGGACGTCACCTATCAGGAGTCGAGCGCGAATTCGATCTATCACAGCCTGCAAACGCGCTTTCAACAGCGTCTTGCCGCCGGGCTGTCGGTACTCTCGTCCTACACGTGGTCGAAATCCCTAGACAACGCTTCCGGTATCTTCACCAGCGCGGGCGATCCGAACTTCCCGCAAGACAGTCTTAACCTTAGTGCCGAACGAGGGCGCTCGAATTTCGACGTTCGACACCGCTTCGCGTTCAGCTACGCGTACGATCTACCGTTCGGTGCTGGGGCGACCTCGGGTTTGAAAAAAGGATTGCTGGCGGGCTGGCAGACGTATGGCGTGATCACCTTGCAGACCGGGCGCCCATTCACGGTGGCATTGCTGCCGGATATAGACAACAGCAATACGGGGCGCTCGACCCTCGGTTTCGGCGCGAATGACCGGCCGAATGTGATCGGGCAGGGAGAGCTGGGCGATCCAACTCCGGAGCGATGGTTCGATACGGCGGCGTTTCAGTTCTCCGCGCCGTTCACCTTCGGTAACGCCGGTCGCAACGTACTGGATGGGCCGGGCTATCAGAACGTTAACTTCTCGCTGGTCAAAAACACGGCATTGCGAGAGTCGTTGAATCTGCAAATTCGCACGGAGTTCTTCAATTTTTTCAATCACCCGAATTTCGATCTGCCTGATAATTTCCTGGGCTCGCCTTCGTTTGGGAGCATCCGTTCGGCACAGAGTCCGCGCCGCGTGCAGTTCGGCATGAAATTGTTGTTTTGATGGAGAGGCTTGATGGATTGCGTTCCACCGTCCCCCTACAAGGCAGATGAGGACTGCCAGGTTGGCACAATACTTTCATCTGGCCGGTGGAAGTACCGGCTGCTGAACAAACTGTAGTTCACCTTGAGGAGTTTGAATGTCCAAGTCCGACACAAAAGGCCTTTCTCGCCGTGGTTTCATCAAAACTGCCGGCAGCTTGCCGTCTTATTGAATGGAGACAACCTGCTCGATCGGCGCCAGCTGGAAGGGCTGTCCACCTTTGACTGTCAAACGGGATTATCGAAAGAGAAGGACGTCGAATTCGATTTCACGCGTCAGTCCGCCGCTTTGCAGCCGGACAAAATCGTAGACAGCGCTTGCCAGTTCTGTAATTCCCTGTGTCGCCTGAAAGTGCATATGAAGAGCGGGCGTATCATCGATATTCTGGGTGAGCCCGACGATCCGGTTCAGGCGGGGAACTTTTTATATAAAGGGGCCGATGATGACGCAACTGGTCTATAACCGCCATCGCCTCACGACTCCCTTGAAACGGGTCTCCGGGGAGAAGGGCTCGCCCGATTCCCAATTCTCCCCGATCTCATGGGATGAAGCGCTGACAACCATTGCACAGAAATTCCTTGCGCTAAGAGACGCCGGCGAGGCGAGAGCGATTGCGAATAGAACATCGGGCCGGTTGCCGCGCGGGCCGGGTTCACTGGTCAATCGTTTCTTTACGCTCCTCGGAAGTCCGAACGATTATTGCAAGGGAAGGTTCACGGGTTTCCGCTCGCCGCCGAACGCCTGGCAGTCTGTTAGTGATCTGTCCGATAAGAGTTGAGCTGAAGTTAGTATTCAGCAGGTTGAATGAATTTCAGCGTCGCTTCCATAGCGTCAAACGCGAGATTCCCAACAATCCGGCAAGCGTCAAAGCCATGCTGATCCCTGACGCCGCTGCGACCAGCGGGCTCAGTGTGTAGCGCAAGTTGGGCCAGATCACTTTGGGAAGGGTTTCCGTCTCGGGCGTGCCTAAGAATAACGCCATCACAAATTCATTCAGCGATAGCACGAACGCCATGACTGCCGCGGCGGCCAAGGAAGGGGCGACAAGGGGAAGCGTTACCCTGATGAAAGTGCGCATCGGACCTGCGCCCAGGCCACGGGCTGCGCGTTCAAGGTCGGGATCGACACCTTCCAGCGCGCCGCGCATCACGAGGAATACCACCGGCAGGCTCCAGAGACTGTGTGCGACCGCAATCGAAAAATTCGAGCCCCAGAGACCGAGTGCCCGCATGAACGGAAGCAGCCCCATACCCAGCACGACTGTCGGAACAAAGAGAGGAAGTATGATCATGAGATTGAAAGCCTCCCGCCCTCGGAAATGATACCGGGTCACGGCAAGCGCCGCCGCCGTTCCGGCCACGAGGGCGCCCCCCACCGCGAGAACGGCGATCTCGAAACTGTTGCGCAGCGCCGCGGTCCACTGGGGACTTGCAAAGAACTGTCGGTACCAGCGCACAGACCATGCGCCTGTGGGCGGTTCCAACAGCTCGCCGGGACTGAACGATATCCAGACCGCGTAAACCAGCGGCGCTATAACGAGCGCGAGCAGCGCCGCCGCCGCCGCTCGTGCCAGAATCATCCATCCCGTGCTAATGTTTCCCTCCAGGCCCGTTTCAATGCGACATTAAGCCCCTGCCAGATCAGCACGATCACGATGAGCGTGGCGAGCATGATGACCGCCTCGGCCGCGCCGCGTGGCCAGTTCAGGTTCTCGAATGTCTGTTTCTGAACATCCACTGCGACGGTGAGCTCCTCCGGGCTCCCCATCAGGTAAGGGCTTACGAAAGCGCCGAAAGCGAAAATCAGACTGAGGAAAAATACCAGCGCCACTCCTGGCAGAGAGAGCGGAAATGTGACCCGCCAAAACGTCCTCCACGGACCAGCGCCCAGTCCACGAGCTGCCAGAGCCAGGGACGGATCGATCCGGTCCAGGGTGACGATCAGCATGAGAACGGCGTAGGGAAGAATAAGGTATGTCTCTGCGACCAGCGCCCCGGTCAGGTTGTGCAGGAGATCGACGGGCGACGCTGAAATGCCGAGCACCTGCACTAGTCGGTTGACCGGGCCATTCGTACCCATCAACAGCTTCAACCCGTAGATGACCACCAGCACATTGGCGAGTTTTGGAAGGATGACGGCGGAGACGGCTACAAGCTTCCACTTCCCCGGCAGGCGTGAAATCAGAAATGCCGTCGGATAGGCGATTGCCACAGTCGCGAGTGCCACGACCAAGCCGAACATCAGAGTGAAAGCCAGTATCGACCGGAAATACCCGTCCGCCAGTAGCTCGCGATACGCATGCAGCGACCACGTGCCGGGTTTATAGAAGGATCCGCCGATGCCGAAACCGCTCTGACCGCCCCCTTCATAGAGGCTGACGCGTCCCAGAAGAAGTCCGGGGACCAGGAAGAAAAAGAGCAAGAGCACAAGGGCAGGAGCGGCCAGGACAAGCACATGGAGCCAGCTGGATCGTTTATGCGTTCCCATGCGCGTCCTCCTGTGAAGATGCCGCGACCCAATCCGGATCCTGTTCGGGAATGACCCAGGCATTGGCAGCATCTACCGCGACGCTGACTTCATCGCCGATTCGAGCGGACGGCAAGACATCCGGCGCGGATCGGACCTTGAGCGACCCGCCTTTTGTAAGTCCGATGTCGAATATCTGATCGGCGCCCAAAAAAGAGAGCCCATGAAGAATTCCCCGGGCATGATGAGGATGAGCGGATGCCCTAGGCCCCAACATAACGCGTTCAGGCCGAAGAAGAATATCCGCGCCCGGCCTGCACGCCAATCCGTCTGACGGGAGAGTCAGACCGCCCTCTAGAAAAATAGATCCGTCCCTCGCCTCTGCGACACGAATCACGTTGGCGTCGCCGAGCAGGCGCGCGATCGCCGGCATGCGAGGCCGCTCGTAAAGCTCACGTGGCGGGCCTACTTGAAGAATGCGGCCAGCAAGCATGACTGCAATCTGGGTGGCCAGCGAAAGCGCTTCCTCCTGGTCGTGTGTCACAAGTATCGTCGTGACGCCAGTCCGGCGTTGAAGTTCGCGGAGTTCGTCGCGCATTCTCTCGCGGAGATGGCGGTCGAGGTTGGCTAGAGGCTCGTCCAGAAGCAGGAGTTTCGGCTCGATCACCAGCGCCCGCGCCAGCGCCACCCGCTGCTGCTGCCCGCCGGAGAGCTCGCGCGGCTTGCGTTCGCGTTCGCCCGGCGACAGCCGGATACGATCCAGCATCTCCTCGACCCGGCGACGCCGTTCGACTGCCGATATGCCCCGTGCTGCGAGACCGAATCCCACGTTCTCGCGCGCGGTGAGATGAGGGAAAAGCGCGTAGTTCTGGAATACCATGCCCATTCCGCGTTTTTCCGGCTGCCATCCGGTTACGTTCTGACCGTCCAGGATGACCGTTCCATACTCCGGCTGAAGGTAACCGCCGACCAATCGTAAAAGCGTGGTTTTCCCACAGCCTGAAGGACCGAGTAGACAACAGAAGGCCCCCGCCTCTACCGCAAGCGAGACTTCGTTCAAGACGTCGCGCCGGCCGTAGCGGCAGACGACGTCCCTTAACTCCAGAAACGCCATGGGATTATCCTTTGCGCAGAATCTCCCTGTCCCAGGTGGCGACGATGTTGTCCCAATCCTTGAAGTAGACATCGTACGGATAATACTTCACGTTCTTTAACGCCTCCTCGGTCGATGGATATATCTGGCCCCACAGTGGATCGGAAGCCGCTTTTTTCTGCGCGACCGAGAGCACTGACGTGGCGGAACCGTTCATCACGAGGGATTCCTGCATCTCTTCCGAGAGTAGGAAGTTGATTGCCTCTTCGGCAAGTTCCTTGCGAGCGCCGGCCGGAATAACCCACATCAGCTGGACGAAGGCGCGGTCGACGTCCGGCACGATGGCGCCGAGTTCTGGGCGCTGGCGCAGGGCAACCAGCATATCCCCGCTGTGCATATTACCGATGGAGCAGTTCTGCTGGGACAGGCTGAAGGCCATGTCGGTCGATGTCGGCCACCAGTATTTCACCCGATCGCGATTTTCCCGGGCGAACTGGATCACGCCGTTCAGGTTGTTGACGCATTCCGCCGCGGCTGTGCCGGGTCTTCCTTCGACGGCTACTTTGAGGCACGCGAATGTATAGAGCGACATATAGAAAGAGTTGTAGAAGCCGAGCTTGCCATTCACCTCATCCCGCATCAGGTCGCCCCAACTCTTGGGTTCGAAATTCAACAGTTTCTTGTTATAGCCCAGCGTCATGGCCCCCTCCGGAAACGGTATGCCATAGCCTTCGTGGTAGACCCAATTGTCGAGCACCGAAGGGGCGAGCTTTCCGATATTGGGAATGCGGTTCATGTCGATCTTTTGGAAGAGGCCCTCACGTATCGCGGGGTAACCCTGGGTCGCATCCGTGAGGACAAGATCGAAGGCCGGCTGTCCGGGAGGTGACGCCTTCAGCTTCGGTATCGAGTCCCACCAGCCTGGATCGGGAATCACGGTGGCGCCGGTTCGAGCCTGGAAACGCGGCGCGAATTCTTCGCGGATGGCTTTCTCCCAATGGCCGGAATAGATGAAGAGCCGGAGCGTTTGCCCGGCGAATGCTCCTATGGGACTGCCAGACGGCGTCGCGGTTGAATCCCTACTTTGACATCCCAGGATCGAAAGACCACCGGCTGCGGCGCCGGCCCAACCAAGAAATTGTCGGCGATCGATGCGATGTGGCTTCATGATTTATTCTCCTCAGCAGGGAAGTGAGTTTCCGGAACAAGCGCGACGGGGCGCACCCATCCGGCGCTCCCTCCGCGAAGTTTGACGGGAAAAGCGACAAACAGAAATCCGTGCGGGCGCGGTAGCGCGCCGAGATTCGTCAGTTTCTCGATGAACGCTTCGGGCCGGCCGTTTTGGATTTTTCGCCGCGCGAAAAAAGACCTGGATGGAAGCCCGCTACTTCTTCACGAATCCCAAGGCCGAAACAATAATAACAATCACTATCTAGGAGGACAGAATCAATGAAGAGAAAAATATTTTTACCCGTCGCAATCCTTTTGTTCCTCGCATTTATTTCAACGCACGCGAATGCACAAATCTATGGCATCTCTGATGTCGAGGAGAATCCCGAATTTGGAATTATTGAGGGGTTCGGCGCTACTCTGCTTGAATATGAAGTTGCAGCCTGGTACATCGGCTACACTGAGTCTTTTCTCCAAGAAGGGGAGGTCTTGAAAGATTCAGGCGCGGCTTTCGACCGCGACGTGCCGGAACTTCAGCTCTTCGTCGCCGATGTCTATACTGAAACCCCGGTCAATCCTGATACTGCGAACGAAGACGATTATTTTATTTTCACCGATCACTATCTCACGTTTTACGTCTTTCATCCCACTCTTGGGTTCTACGATCCCTTTGGTGTGCGCTTCGTTGAGGCAGAAGAATATGGAACCGAAAACACATGGTTTGTCAGCATCAACGAGGGCTACTATACTTTAGAATACGTATTGTTAGGCACGACATCAGACGTCAAAAGAAAGATCAAGGTCAAGATCGTCAAGAGCGATGGGACCGATGTCACTAATGCGAATCTTAATGCCATTGTCGGAGAGTATGGTAGCTTGAGACTAAAGACCGAGCCAGACGTCCAATTCACCAATCTCATTTGGGATATTACCGGGTCGACGAGAATGGATTGGATTGTGAACTATATCTCGCCTACAAATGGCGTCAGTTCGGCAGTCGACTTCGGTATTTTGATCGGTTCAAATCCCATACAATTTTTCTGGTTCAATGGGGACTTTAACGGAGGAAAGTCAGAGACCGTGACCGCTACTCTCAAGATCAATAACAGACCATATACGCGCAAGGTCAATTATCGCGTCTTCGAGCCACTGGTCACAGTAGAGCAGATGCAAAAGGCCGCCGCCGTCACCGTCGATTCGAATTTTGATCTTCCCGGTCCGGCCCTTCATGACGGAAGAGCCATAGTCAACCCGGGTATAAGATTCTTGTATAATAGTGTGGCGATCCCCTTGGGGTACACAGGGCAATGGCAGTGGGTTCAAACCGCCCAGGCCAATCGAGAGGCCCGTATGTCATCGACAATTTTCAGATATACAGATTTCGGACTCGATGCAAACTATCCCGGTTCGATTAGAACGGATTTCGAAGATTCGCCCGGCCAAGGACTCGATTCTTCCTTTGACACCTATATCGTTAACGGTGAAAGTTTTGAAACCTACCTGATGTTCAAACCAAATCTCCCTGACGCGCGTTGGGTCTCGATGGCGAAAGCGTCTTGGACCTGGTCCGGGACAGCTGATAATAGCCTCTTGTCTGGATTTTCGCTGCGACCCGGGACTGCGAGCAATCCCAATGCGACTATTACGCTAGGCTTTTTGGAGGCGATTCCGCATCCGAGGTGGAATAAAAATAATCTGCCTAACTTCGTGGAGGTGAAATGAACACATTTGCATTGATTATTATTCTGACGGCGATTCTTTCCGGGGTCGGCGTGTCACAAGAGCCGCCATTCGATTTCAGACGACATCAGGAAGCGTTGAAGAAGATGGAAATGAAAATTGATGCGGCTTCCAAAGATTGGAGACTCGGCGCGCAGATCAACATTCGAGTAGAGATCACCAACAAAGGAGCAGAGACGGTCAAAATACCCGACCCTCCGCCCTATAGCCGCTATGATGTGTCAGTCATCGGGCCTTTCAATCAACCACTGAGCAGAATACCAGTCGGGAATTCTCCCATCGAACGGCTCAATCGAGGGGCCGCAAGTGGGCGTGTGCGGGATATTGAAGCGGGGAAGAGCGTCGAAGAGAAGATTCGCCTCGATGAATTATTCGAGTTCAAACAAGTCGGCGTTTACAAGATTACCTTCAAAAGGCAGGTCGGAATTAGAGAAACGCCACACGTCTTGACGAGTAACACTTTCGTCTTGAACGTGACCAGATAGAGAGAGTCAGCGCGCTCGCTCGAGGCAACGCAGCGGGCGCACATTTCTTCTCACTCTTTCCCAGTACGAGCGCTGCCGGCGACGTGCGGCGCTCGTACTTTCTATGCAGTGGCATTGCTGGAGGTCAGCGATCCTCCAGCTAGCTCTGCAAGTACGAAAGGAGCGGCACAATCCAACTTCGATTGTGATGATAGAAGCCTAATGGACCGAGCTGAGTAATTTCGATAATGCCAGATTTCTTTGCCCGTTAGGCATTTGAAAATGGCCCAGCAATTTATTGTTAGGCTCGGGGGAAACAAGGCGATCCAAGTTGACTCTTGCAATCTCTTCAACTGTCCCTACGGATTTGGTTGGCGTTGCTGCGGCATTGAAAGATTTCATTCCGAAATTCTCCCCGAGTTATTAGCCACATGGTGGGAATCTTTTGTTGAATACGCTCGCCCTCCTATCCACTGCCATAGCGCACAGAATGAAATTGCGCAGAATCCTGTTACAGCGAAATTTCTCTATCTCTGACCTTCCTTTAGGTTATGGCGGAAAAGAAGGCTTCAAAGGAGCATAAAGCGCGTGGTCATTCGGCAATCGCGCAATCTCATTTTAGCTTGCCACAATTTGAACGTGTAAGTCTGTGGGAGAGATCGACGAGGCTTAATGGAGGTTTTCCGACGAATGTGGTAATGCCCACATCACTTCGATGAGGCACCTTTGCTCTTGCTCGACTGTCGTTCGGGCGTATATTGACCATCCACTCTACATTTTTCTGGAGGTCAAGGAATGCCCACACAGCTCGCCCTTTCGTTCGACGCTGTCCCCGTCACCTGCGAAGTTCAACAACGCTATCATTCCATCGCCCCCTGCCTCGCCGGAATCGGCACTCCGGCCGAACAGGCACAAGCGCTCAATCTTGGTTACTCGACCGTCACTCGCTGGCTACGCGAATTTCGTGAAAAGGGCATGCTGGGACTCTTTCCGGAAACTCAGTTCCCGCGTGACCCCTACACTCCGGAGTGCGTCATCGTGCAGTCGATCTTTTTCAAATGCTGCGCGCCGAAAGCGGGCGACCGCGAACTGGCGCGTGTCGCTCACCACCTGACCGGACATCGGATTGATCACCATACCGTCAAAGCTCTCTGCGAACGCTTCTTCTTCTGGCGGCATCCTGAGTTTCAGCAGCTCGTCCGCTATCCGGTCCCAACTGATCCGCAGGCGCTGCGTCTGGAGGTGGTCCGACTAAGTCAGCAGGGCTGGACAGAGACCCGAACTGCCGAATTGCTGCGCACCTCACGCAAGACAGTTCGCAAATGGTTGCGCCGCGCACGACAGCAGGCGCAACAGAGTGACGGTTCACAGCCTCTGCTAATCGATCTGCCGCGCGCTCCTCACCACCCACGGCGCAAGGTCTATTTCGGGGCTATTCATGCCGTCCTCACGCTGCAAAAGAAATACGGCTATGCTGGATGGTTCCGCATCAAGGGGTATCTGGAACAGGACTACGGCATCTATCTCAGCTCGACCACGATCAAGAAGATCATGGCACTTAATCGCCGCCTCCATCTGGCGCCGCAACGCCCCACGGTCATTGTTGAAGTACGCGATCCACGC
Source organism: uncultured Acidobacteriota bacterium (assembly GCA_963796275.1). Classification (GTDB taxonomy): domain Bacteria; phylum Acidobacteriota; class Blastocatellia; order RBC074; family RBC074; genus JAKEHZ01. The sequence continues at coordinate 2,538,458 of CAWCKY010000006.1, forward strand.
GAGGGGCCGAAGAAAAGTCATCACCCGTTCGAGCACACTTACGTTGACTTGCGCTACCTCGACGCCAAGCCCGCCGGCGTACAACTCTATTCCTGTCTGCTGTTGGAAGGATTCTCCAGAACCATCCTCGCCGGCTCGCTCACGCCGGAACAGGGGGTCGGTGTGGTCCTGCACGTCTATTTTCAGGCGCTGCTGCGCTGGGGACTTTGGAAAGAGTTGGTCTCTGATCACGGAGGCCAGTTCATCAGCCACGATTTCGCGCGCGTCAATAAGCGGCTCGGCATTCACCACCACCTCTATGAAAAAGGTCACCCCTGGCAGAACCTGATTGAGAGCCAGTTCGGCATTCAAGCCCGAATCGGCGAATATCGTTGGGAACAATGCCAGAGCGTCGAGGCCGCAGTCGAATTTCATCGCGATCTGATCCGCGATCACAATCGCTTGCCGCACTGGGCGCATCGCCAGCGCAACGACGAGAAGCACTCGCCTCTGGCGGTTCTTGGAGAGGCAAGAGGCGCACGCATCGAACTTGCCGACCTGCAGCGGGCCTTCGGGCAGCGCTATTGTCAGCGGATGACCGACGCCCGCGGTTTCGTCAAGATCGGAGACTGGAAGATATATGTCGAAGATGGCTTACCTCGAACTCCCGTGCAGCTTTCGTACTGGGATGGACGATTACGGGCTGAGTATCAGTCTCGGCTCCTGACGGAATATCAGTGCAAATGGACCAAGCAGTCTGCCCGCCCGACAGTCATTTCGCATCCGCAATATCACGCTCACCCGTTTCAGTCGAGACAGATGTCTCTCTTTGACCCGTTGTGGGTGCGAGACCCGATAGAACCTGAGAACCAAAAGACTCAAAGACCTGGGAGGAAACCAGCTGAAGCCAAACAGTTACGGCTGTATCTTGGGCCGGAGCTAATTAAATCCGCGTAGGGTCTTGACTCCACAATCTATTGGAATAGTACGCTCATTTGAAATTCCCCACTGCTGTAACCCATGTTGATGTCCACCGCACGGCCGACCGCCTGAAAATGAACGGGAACCCGATAACTGAATTCTGACAGCATCGCGCCCGTGAGGTTTTCAACATGTGCGCAATTATACATATAGCGCTATAACGGACAATAACCGGCGAGAGACATGCAAATTAGATGTTATGGATGTTGGCGCTCAAGCCCTTGAATGCGGGCCAACTAGCAGTCTACGTCTTTCTCAGAAACACGCCTGTTCATAGTGCGGCTCCCGGCCGTTGAAGCAGAGTTCCACATCAGCTCGATTCGGCGCGCAATGATGCGATGTGTTCATTCCTTGTTCGACGAACCGAATATATATGCGAGTGTAACCGGGCTTTTGTTAGCGGCGTTGAAAAACCATAGGAGCAGGAGGCCCGTACAGAACCCCGCGCCAATCCAGCGCAACAGCCCAGTCCCGAAGACGACCGTGGCATTGAAGAAAATGAAGATCAGAAAGCCGTGCCAGATCGCGGTCAGTAGTCGCGGACGTCTGCGGTAAGCTTCAGGCCACCCCCACCACCAGATAACGTCTATCACCCAGCCCAGGACAGCTTTAGTCATTTCTTATCAAGCTTCTCCAGGAGCGCCCGTGAAAATCTTGACAGATTCATGATTTCCCTTATTATCGCGGCATAGATATTTGCGCAAATACGCATATATTTTCTGTCCTGTTTGCTCATCGCGGGCTGGGCGGCGTGGGCGTCGCAATCAATCCTCGGGTGCATCTGGGACAGAGTTACAGATAGCGAGCATAAGCCCCTTACCGGCGCGTATCCCTTGTCATCGAAGAAGAAAAAATCGGAGCCGGGCCGCCAGTACGGGCGATAGCGGCGGATTCGTGTTGCCTGACGGCAGTTGCCGCGTGGAGACAAGTAACTCCGGCTACCAGAAGTCTGTGTGCACGGTAGACCGGCTGATCAAAAAATCAGGAAATTGTCATCACGATTCAGCTGCTGCCCGAAATATTCACTGAGTACGGCCTGGCGGGATCGGGGGCTGGTGTGCGTAGAGGGCTGACGCTCAATCTCCTGGAGAAATTAACCATCCATATGAAGAAGCAGATGCGCCTGAACGCGTTGGACATGAACTGTGTAGGGTGTTGTCCTGGCCTGTGGCTTCACCCCGAGGATCAAACTATCCGCTACAACACGCTCGAATATTGGACGGAGATGGCCCTCGTGCTGGAGCGAGGCTTATTCGACTCGCTGTTTATTGCAGACATCTATGGCATCTACGACGTGTACGGAGGCAATCCGGAAGCAGCGTTCCGCAATGCCGTTGAATTTCCCGTAAACGATCCGTTCCTGTTAGTTCCGGCGATGGCTATGGTCACTAATCATCTTTCATTCGGCATCACGGGCACGGTGACTTATGAGCCGCCGTACAGTTTCGCGCGGAGACTTTCCACACTCGACCATCTGACCAACGGGAGGATCGCCTGGAACATCGTGACCGGCTATCTGGAGAGCGCGGCTAAAGCCTTCGGCCAACACGAACAGCTCCCGCACGATGAGCGATATGCATTGGCGAACGAATATATGGAGGTGGTCTATAAGCTTTGGGAGGGAAGCTGGGAAGACGGTGCTGTCCTGCGCGACAAAGTAAACCGGATATTTGCCAGGCCTGAGAAGATTCATAAAGTCCGTCATCAGGGGAAATATTTTCGAATGGAGGCCTACCACATCTGCGAGCCTTCGCCGCAGCGCACGCCCGTGCTGTTTCAAGCGGGCGCTTCTTCCAAGGGCCGGCAGTTCGCCGCTCAGCACGCGGAGTGTGTCTTCGTCTCCGGCCCGAACCGGAAAATAGTGGCCGGCATCGTATCAGACATACGGAAACGCGCTGCGGAGCATGGACGCGATCCTAACAGTCTGATCATCTTCGCCGGAGTTGGGGTGATCACGGGACAGACGGATGCGGAGGCGCAAGCCAAACTGGCAGATTATCGCAAGCACGTCAGCATCGAAGGCGCACTGGCTCTATTTGGCGGCTACATGGGAATCGACTTTGCCAAATACGATCTGGATCAGACGCTTGAGTATGTAGAGATCGACGCCATTCAGACGTTTATGGAGAGTTTTACCAAGGCCGATCCCACCCGCCGGTGGACGCTGCGTGAGATCGCCGAGTATTTGAACACTGGGAGAACCACGCTGGTAGGCTCTCCGTCGACTGTGGCAGACGAACTCATCGACTGGATGGACGAAACCGGAGTGGATGGCTTCAATATCCGTTATCTCGTCAGTCCAGGCGACATTATCGCTTTCGTAGACCTGGTTGTTCCCGAGTTACAGCGCCGCGGCGTTTATAAGACCAGCTACGAGGAAGGCACGTTCAGGGAAAAGCTGTACGGAAAGGGGCGGAATTACCTTCCCGATGACCACCCGGCGGCGAATTACCGGTATGGCCACCCGAAGTTCGATTCCTCGGCAGTTTCGACTGAGAGAGCAAAAGCCCCTAGCCACCGATAGGCCTGTGAGCACGAGCGAAGGGAAACGATCTGGAAGCGATCATTCGATGCGACAGATTCCATGAAGAAATATCGATGAATACGGGCCACTCGAATCGATCCAGCGAAATTCAGAAGATAAAGCGGTGCCGCATACCGATTCATTCAAACCTATAGAGGAGAATTGTCTTGAATAATCTACGACGGGGCTCGATCCTCATCGCATGCTTGCTCTCACTGACTCGCCTTGCATCTGCTCAAGGTTCAGGCGTTGTTGTCGGAACCATTACTGACAGCACCGGTAACGTAGTACCACGCGCGAAGGTTGTAGCGGTCAATCTCAGTACCTTGATCGAGAGAACTACAGTGGCTACCGACGCAGGAGAATTTCAGATTCCGGGACTCCCGGCCGGAAACTACACAATCGAAGTCTCTCACTCCGGTTTCAAGGCGCTGAAGAGCTCCGAGCTCGCCGTCAACGTAGGACAGGAACGACGCGTCAATCTGACTCTCGAGGTTGGCGCCGTGAGTGAGACCGTCACCGTGCAGGCAACCGCGGCTGCAGCAGTAACTGAAACGGCAACGCTCTCAACAGTCGTGGATCAGAGAAGCATCGTCGATCTCCCGCTCAATGGCAGGCAATTGCAGAATCTGGCGCTGCTGGTGCCTGGTGTGACCGCCAGTTGGCGGAGAACAACGGCAGCAGACCGTTACGCCAAGGCACGAGAGGGCCTATCGGGTGCATTCGTCGTGAATGGCGCTCGCCCACGGTCCAACGATTTCATTCTCGATGGCGTGCCGATGAACCTGCTGCAGTATGGAGTGGTAAATTTCATTCCATCGAACGAAGCCGTCCAGGAATTCGAGATCAAGACCAGCGTTCCCCAAGCAGAATATGGCAGGGCGATGGGCTCCACGGTGAACATGGTCACGCGCGGCGGTACCAACGGTTATCATGGGAGTCTCTACGAGTTCTTCCGCAATGACTGGATGGACGCCAATAATACCTTTAACAAACGGAGCAATGTCGGACGCGGCGTGCTTCGGCAGAACCAGTTCGGTGGATCGTTTGGCGGCCCTATCGTTCGGAACAAACATTTCTTCTTCGCTAACACAGAACTTACGCGTATCGTGGAGGGGGTGGAATCACGCCTCACCAGCGTGCCCACTCCCGCCGAGAAGGCAGGCATGATTGAGTACGCTGACGCGGCCGGAACGCGCCAGGTCCTCGATCTTTCTGGACGCATAACACCGCTATCGGCCAGGCTGCTGCAGTTCTATCCGCTGCCGAATGTTTCCACGACCACCGGATTCAACTACAACGCGCCGCAAACGATCTTGCTCAATGATTACCAGGTGCATGCTCGCACCGACCATCACCTTACCGACCGAGATACGGTGATGGCTCGTGTCTCGTGGAATCTGAACGACCAGGATTATCTGATCTATCGTTTTGGCGGCCCGTTCGTTCCCGGATTCAATTTGCCGAATCCGGAGACTACTTCCAACGGAACTGTGGGCCACCTGCATACCTTCGGCACGAACATGGTGAACGAGTTGCGTGTTGGGTGGACGCGCTACTCCAACGATCTCGGAAATGGGGACCAGACCAGCGCGACCGAAATCGGCCTTCCCAACGGCTATGATATCGCACCAGGTATACCTGCCATTAACTTCCTGGCTGGCGGCATTGCCGACATAGGCGGGCGAAGCCTGTACGGGAGCCGCTGGCAGAACGAGACATCGGGCCTGCTCTCGGATACGCTCAGTTGGAGCCGAGGCCGTCACAATTTCAAAACGGGCGGCCAGGTCGCTCGCTATCACCTCAATACCCGGGGCGCCATCAATCAGCGCGGCACAGTCGAGTTTGACGGTTCGCGGAATAGCCTGATTCCAGCGACTACGGCCAATGCCCGCGCGAATACGCTGGCTGATCTGCTGCTCGGGCTGCCCGTTCGCGCATCCATCACGATCGGCGAGTTCGGACGCGGGTACCGGCAATGGGCATACGCTGGGTTTATTCAAGATGGCTGGCGCGCGACGTCAAAACTGACGGTGAATCTCGGTCTCCGATACGAAAACAACGTGCCCTGGACGGAAGTGAATGGAAAACTCACCAACCTGGTTCCCGGCGGCTCGCTCGAGGTGGTGGGCAGCTCTGCCTTGAAGAACTTCTATCAACCCGATCGCAACAATTTCGGTCCTCGCGTGGGACTGGCGTACGATCTTTCCGGCAACGGCAAAACCGTAATCAGGGCCGGATTCGGGATGGTCTACGAAACTCTGCAACAAACGAACTCGGTGCAGCCCGTGGAAAACAATCCGCCGTATTCGCTGCCCGCCGTGGTTCGTCTGCCGGCGCCGTTCTCTACGACCGGCGCGCCATCGACCACGCTGCTCGATCTCCGAACTTCGGCGCAGCCCTCTCGCGCGATCGCAGTGGTCGGTGTAGATGATTTCCGCAATCCCTACGCGATGCAGACCAACTTCTCGATCCAGCGCATGCTGACGCCGCAGTTGCTCATGGAAGTGGGATACGCCGGAACGCGAGGCGTGAGGCTGCCGGTCTTCACCGATTTGAACCAGGCGCCGCTCGAAAGGCTGACCCCGGCGCAGCGCAACTCGATTGCCGCCGAGATTGCCGCGGGACGCGACACAACGCCGATTCTGTCGCAACTTCGTCCTTATCCCCAATACGACTCCATCACCTTCAGTTCGAACGCCGCGTCGTCCACTTACCACAGTCTGCAGCTGAAGTTGGAGAAGCGATTCGGTACCGGGCCGATGCTTCTCGGGTCCTACACATTCGGAAAATCGATCGACAACGCAAGCGACCACGCATCGACTGATTCCTCGGAGATGGTCCTGGACTCGAATAATCTGGCGCATCAGCGAGGGCTTTCGAGCTTCGATATCGAGCATCGGTTTAGCCTCGCTTTTAACTACGATCTTCCCTTCAAACAGTTTCTTCCCGGACCGAAGGGACTCCTCGACGGTTGGCAGGTCAACGGCATCATTTCCCTGCAGACCGGCCAGCCGCTCACGCCGTTCGTGAACACGCTCGACCCATACCGCAACGAATCCTTCAACCGGCCCAACCTGATCGGCGATCCGAATGCCAACGTTCCCGCGGGCTATGCCTTTAACCCGGCGGCATTCCAACTTGCCGCCCCGGGGACATTCGGAAACGCGGGGCGGAATATCGTTCGAGGCGACGGTTTCCGCAGCGTGGACATGTCACTGTTCAAGAACATTCGGATCAGCGAACGGATTGGTTTGCAGATGCGATTCGAATCGGTGAACAGCTTCAACCATACGAACTTTCAGGCGCCGGTTACGAATCTTGCGGCGAATGCGGGGTTGTATATCGCTGCCGCCCAACCGAGGATATTGCAACTGGGATGTAAGCTATCTTTCTAGTCGCTGGAGCGCGATGACTCGATGACATTGAACAAACTTTGGGAGACTGTGGTGGTGGACATGCCGGCGAAAACGAGACGGCATTTCTGAGCTATGCCACGCTCTTTCAAAGCGGATATCCGCATCGAAGTTGGCGCGGCTCGTTCGCCGGAATAATCAATCGACTCGCGTACGAATTGCCGAAAGGGAAGAGGCCATTGGAGGCCATCCGTCAAATTTAAGCTTTCTTTGCCTCGCTCAACGAAAACCAGTTGCCAGAATCGTCTTCAAAGACGGCATTGAAGCCGTAAAACTCTTTTGTAGGTTCCTTGGTAAATTTCACGCCTTTTGCTTTCAGCTCTTCGTAGGTCGCGAGCATGTCGTCGCATTCGAACACGGCAAATCCAAACGTGTTTTTCTTCACCAGTTCGCGCATGATCGCCGCCGATTCCGCGTTAAACATCATCTTGTCGTCGATCGCCATCAGGGTGATCTCAAGGTCAGGCTGCTCCGGCGGATTGACCGTCAGCCAGCGGCCTTTCGGACCCATCTCGGCATCGGTGTTCACTTTGAACCCGAGCTTGTTTACATAAAAATCGTAGGCGCTCTTCTGGTCCAGCACAAAGATCGAAAAATGGTTCGCTTTAGTTATCATTTCTTCTTCCTCCAAGACTGTGATGTTGGAAGAATACAGGGAAGGGAACCGGCGTGCTTCTCGAAAATTGCTATTCTCGTATTGCGCCCTGCAAAAAACTCCCCTCCTTGTCAAAGAGGGGCGGCACGATGAAGCCATGGCGAGGTGGTCACTGCTTTGTCAGAAACAACTGGGTAGGTCTTGCGCGGCCATCCATTCACGACTTGTTGCTTTCGTGCTTTATCATGTGATGCATCGTTAAAACCGGTTCGGCTTTCTCACGAATCAAACTAAATACACAAAAGACTCACTGAAAACGCATCGCAAAACATCCCGGAATGAACCTTAGCGGTTCTTTACTGATCTCAGCTTTGCGTTCGAGCTGCTGCCGTTGGTATTCGGAAGGCGTCACACCGGTACGGCGTTTAAAGAGCGAGGTGAAACTCCCCAGGCTGTCAAACCCCACCGCAAAGCACGCCTCCGTCACCGACACTTCCCGTTCCAGCAGTTCCTTGGCCCGCTCGATGCGCACATGCGTCAGGTATTGATGTGGCGTCCGCCCATAGATGCTTTTGAACGTGCGGATAAAATGAAACTTCGAGTAACACGCCTCATCCGCGATCTCTCTCGCATCGATCCGCTCGGAATAATTGCTGTCTATGAACAGCTTCGCCTGCACGATCCGGCGATAAAGATCTAATTTCGGCAAGTTTTCTGGTGACATTTCTCAATAGACTACTTCAATTCAATCAGTTGACCAAGGTATGAACAAAATGGGATCCCCCAAATCGCTTAAAGAATAACGGTTCGATCAATGTCCCTTGTTCATCAATTAACTGAAGACTGTGCAAATAAAAAGTTAAATGGAATCAGCATTTTCTGATCTGAGCGCCAGAGGCGCGGGATGTTTATAGATTCGATCACCAAAGTTCTCACGAGCTCCGGAGGAGCGACAGGTAGGCATTTATATGTCGCTCCTCCGGAGCTCAGGTTATGGTTAGAATCGTGAGCTATAGACATTACGCGCCTCCGGCGCTGAGATGCGAGACTATTGATTCTGTTGGATTTTAATTTGCACAAGCTTCAATTAACTCTTCACGTCCTGCCGTCCTGCCAGGCAGCGAAGCACTCCAATCTATTTTTAGATAACTTCCAGGTACTGCTCTCATATGTCCTCTACCAAGCAAAAGCTGTCTAACGTGGCATCAACGGCGTTCACGAAGAAAAGACACGTTAATTGCGCATACGCTGCATGCCATTCTTAGGTCGCAGCCTACGAATGCGGCGCCAGCACAAGGCGGAGGCCAATACATCCGTCATGGGCGTCAGGTTGAATACCATATCGCCACCACACGCGGCAATGCAGATCCCAGTTATGGTGGCAACCGCCCCGGAGGCGTCGATCGGTTCCCGGTCCATCGTATGGGCGCCCGTCGCTGGGGAGAGCCTCGAGATCGTCGGTGCAGGTGTCCTGGCACCATTCCCATACGTTCCCGGACATATCGTAGAGCGACAATTGATTCGGCGCTTTCATGGCAACCGGATGGGTCCGCGTGTGGCTGGGCAAGAGCTTTCGTAGTCGATTGGCAACACGCCAGCCAGCAGGCCAGCCAAGTACCCTCACGAGAGTCTGGTCGGCACGGCCCCAGCGCGGCCCATACCAAGCCACGGCATCTGGGTCGTTACTACCGCTGAAAGCAAAGTTGTCGCGCCAATGCGGACCGCCACGTGCAGCATATTCCCATTCAGTCTCGGTCGGGAGGCGAAAACGCAGGCTGGGATCACTACTCGCAACGGACGTGAGCACCTCGCCGGCATTGATTCGATCAAGAAATCCGTCGGGCTCCGTGATACGCTCCCAAGATATGTTCTCGACTGGACAACGGGGATCCCGATGCACGGCGGGGTTGTCGCCCATAACTAGTTCCCATAACGCCTGTGTAACCGGTGTCGTGCCGATATAGTAGCTGGTTATGTGAAACGTTGGCCGGCGGACACCGTGACCAAAGGAATACGGAATCCCCGAAGTCCCAGGCACCTGCGCGAAAACAATCTCCTGAAACCCATTCTGTCTAGACCAAGCAAAACGTATCGGTTCCATTTTGTTGTGTCGTAAGTGAGTTCAAGTACCGGATGACTTTGAGGTGAGCCGCCGCTGGGGCCCACAGGCCGGAAGCGGTCGGCTCGACCATACGATTAGGCCTGTCTTTTCCGGGCAGCAGTTTTCTCGTGCTTTATGCTAGTTCCAATCTGAATTCCCAACCAGGCCATCGGCAGGTACGCAACCAGCAGGTCAAGCGCGATGAACCAGATTGGGGCGGGAATCATGAAACTTGCCGCCACACCACCGCAAAGAAAAACTGCGCCAATCGCATAAGCAATTTGCGCCTTGTAGTTCGCTGCGATCAGGTAGGCAGCGAGCGCGCCGGCGAGTGTACCAACTGCGTGCGCCAAGAACGGCATTATGAAATGCCTCGGCTCAAATAGGTGTATAGCGTTCCTCAGGCTTTCGGCGCTATTTACGTCCACACCCGCAGGGGGAGGAATGAGCGATGGGCTGACGGTGATGAGTGCCGCGTTGACGATTCCTCCGATGGCGATTCCACCGAGGAGGGCAAGCACATTTCGAAGTAGGTTGGGCATGTGTGATTCTCCGGAGATTCCCTAACTATTTATGTATGCGGATGGCGTCAGTGTCTAGTATTGGATACCTGATGGTTTTTGATATCAGATACTTCCAGCTTAACGATCCGCTTCTTGAGATCAAGCGCCACGGATGGCCGTGGGGAATTTTCCAGACTAGTATTGCGGAATTCCCTTCGCCACCCGCCTGTTTCACACGACGCATCAACTAGGTTTCGTAGATTCGATTCGCAATCCGACAATCTCCGGCTTCTCAGGTAGAGACCAGCCGGATTCTTTGACGATGATTCGACAGTTGTGAAGTGTTTGCGCCACTGTTCGTCGTAGCGATAGCGGACACGAGATCAATTGTTCGCATAACGTTCAAGGGACTTCTTTGTGCCTTGATGACCGGGAGCCAATGTCTGCTTAGCTTCATAAGCATCACTACTGACTGGTAGAGAAACAATGCGACTGATTGATTTACGTTCGAGTCTGAGACGGCGCGGAGTATAATCGCGCGCCATAGCCAAGGTAATCAATCAGAGGTATAAGCGTCAATCCGCTTCTCACCTGCTGTCAACCAAACGATAAAACATCCCACGATCAGCAGCAACAGACGGAGGATGTTCCTCCCAATACTACAACGATTAATACTCCGTCACCGCTTCACCGAATCTCGGTTCGCTTCCGCGGGTCGATAAAGGTCGCTTATGCGTGTTATTTTTAGCCTATGCAGTCCTGGATGCTCGATCCGAAACAGGCGGTGATCGACGCCAAAGCCGCGCTTCTGGCGAGGATGCCCGATTATGCCGAGCGCATGGCAATCCTGGATCGATGGCTGGCCGGCGAGGTGGACGTAGTTCGGGCAGAAGGCGCGGCTGCGATACCGCAAATCGATTACCGCGAGATCCTCGCCGGCGCCGTGAGCGCGGGTCAGCAGGATCGAATTCGGCGGCGCGGGTGTGTGGTGATTCGCGGCGTCTATGACCGCGACCAGGCCGCCTCCTGGAATGAAGCTATCGGTCGCTACATCGAAGAGAACGATTATCTTACTCGGGCCCGGGAAAAGATGGGCCTGGATCGATACTTCAGCGCCCTGGCCTCGGGACGGCCGCAGATTTACGGTTTGTACTGGTCACGGCCGCAAATGGCGGCGCGGCAGCATGAAAACATGGACCGGACGCGGCGCTTTCTGAATCGCCTGTGGAATGCCACGCGGGCCGACGGAACGCCGGAGTTCGATCCCGATCGCCAATGCAATTATGCCGATCGCTTGCGCCGCCGTGAACCCGGCGATACCTCGCTGGGGCTCTCGGCTCATTGCGATGGCGGTTCGATAGAGCGTTGGTGCGATCCGAGCTTTCATCGCGTCTATCAAGACGTGTTGTTCGGTGAGATCGATGCTTACGATCCTTTCCGCGCGGAAGGGCGCACCCAGACCGACGAGATTCCGTCGCCGGCGGTGTGCAGCATGTTTCGGACTTTTCAGGGGTGGACGGCGATGACGGCGCAGGGACCGGGCGACGGAACATTGAAACTCGTGCCCATCGCTCGCGGCATGGCCTGGGTGCTGTTGAGGGCTTTGCAGGATGATGTCGCGCCTGATGACCTCTGCGGTGCGACTGCCGGACGCGCTCTGGCCGCAGATCGGCGTTGGCATCGCGCCCTGCTGGAGGCCGAAGTTAGCATTCCCAGAGTCGAACCCGGTGATACAGTGTGGTGGCATCCCGACCTGATTCACGCGGTAGAAGACAAACATTGCGGTCGCGAGGCGAGCAACGTCGTTTATATCGGCTCTGCCCCCTGGTGCGAGAAGAATGCGCGATTTCTAAAAAAACAGGCGGACTGTTTTTTAACCGGGCGGAGTTCGCCTGATTTTGCCCCCGAAGATTACGAAGTCGATTTCAACGACCGCGCAATGCTCGAACATCTTTCCGATCTCGGCAAAAAACAGATGGGTCTGGTGGCCTGGTAGACTGATCGCGAGGAGGATGAAGCCCAAGCGCATTCCATGCCTGCAGATTGTATTTTCAGAATCTGATTGGCTGTCGATGCGTTATCTTCACTCTATTTTTCGAGTTTCTATTTTTAAGCCAAAAAACCACTTCGCCCGCTGAACTGCGAACTCAATTCATCATTAGTTGGATCGTCGAGCGCCAGCAACTGCCTCAATTCAGGGGCCAGCCGGCTTTGCACTTCGGGGCGCAGCAGTTGCATCTGATACTGTTGCTGTGGCACATCGCGCCGACAATAAAAACTGTGTAGGGCCAGTCGTGGCTTATCGGTTTGGTTGGCAGTGCCGCCGTGCCACAGATGCGCATTCATCACGACGACGGTTCCGGCTCTACCGATAATCAGCTTTTCGTCGATGTGCGGCGCCGATGGATCGGCGAGCACATCCTGCGGCAGTTTTCCCCAGCGATGTGAGCCTGGCACGTAGCGCGTTGCGCCGTTATCGCGCGTGAAGTCATCCAACATCCAAATGATGTTGCAAACCCGATTGCCGCAAGAGTCCGGCAATTCTCCCGTATCACAATGCAGAGGTTGTAGCCCGTTTGCATGGGGGCGGGCGGATCGCGCATTCAAACTGCTAAGTTTAAACTGCGATCCCAGTACCTGCTCGACGCAGGCGAGCAGCTTCGGCTCGGCAATCACCGATCGAAACAATTCATCGTAATCTACCAAGTTAGCCAGGCGATCGGTTCCAGGTTCCTGTTTAAATTCAGACCCCGCTCTTGCTCCCAGTTGAGCGAACAATTCCGCGATCCTACTGCGGATAGCGCTCACCAGGGTGGCGTCAGCGAAGTCTTCCAGGACCAGAAACCCTTCTTGATCGAGCCGCCGTCGCGCTTCGTCATCGAGTGTAATTGGCTTGTTCATCGCTCTGCCTGTGCGTGTTGAGCCCCAATGCACGAAGCTCAGCGTCTCAAAGATTTCAAAATATCCACCACGTGTAAATAATCAAACAGATGATAGTGGAACGATCAGGTAACGACCATAGCTCGGTGAGGCGCTCTTGACAGAAAAAAATCACCTGCATATAGTTTGCACCTCAAACTAAGGGGAAGATCCGTTTCGCAATACTAACGCGACCATCTCCGCCGCGACTAACCAAGCGAGGCGCGCAGAGCACGTTTCGCCTCTAACGGGCAAGTGGGAAAATCCGCTGCCGCAAAGCTTTTCCCGACACAATCAGCTCCGCCATAAGGTTAAGTTGTAATATGTGTACTACTAACCTCGTGAGTTGCGCAGAACACATTTCGCTGCCAACCAGATCAGCGAGAGGAGCTAAATGTGGGTGACGCCGCCGATTATAGTTGTAGACGCGAACTAATATCACGGGTTGAATCCCAAAGCTTCTTCCAAGATTACCATCGCCGCCGGCCGGCCGCAGAAGCAGTTGGGAGTTCCGGGCCAGGGAAAACAAGCGAAAGGAGAAGACCGCGTAAACGCGGAACTCCCAACAATTTATGAAGTGACTTCCCTTGTTGTCGATCGCGCCAGCAAACTTCAAGTCCGAACAGAATGACGACACGAGAGAACAACGAAAATAAGGAGACTAGCCATGCCTAAGTATCACAACAATTTCAGTCTTACCAAAGCATCTCTTTCGCTAGCGTTACTGCTTATTGCGTTGGTTGCCACACTGGGAACATCTGCTCAGGAGAGTCCGAGCATTCCTTTAGTCTATAGCGTTGAGAACACGGCTGCGAACTACCCGCCGACGGCCTTCCCAGCTTTCGCTCAGCTTCCGATCATTCGACCTTTGACAGACCCGTTTCGGTTTGCTGATGGAACTCGCGACATCTCGTTCGCAAACTGGGAGCGACGGCGTAGTGAGATCAAGGCTGCGATCGAAAAATATGAGATCGGCCCAAAGCCGGATTGTTCGGACTGCACCATTACAGCCACATACACACCGCCGTTGTCAGCAGCAGCCAGGGGTTCACTGACAGTGGTAGTTACCAGGAATGGGAAGTCGTTAACTTTGACTTCGAACGTATACATTCCACAGGGGATGGGCAGCGGCCCGTTTCCGGCATTGATTCCGATGACGTTCTTTGCACGCCCCACAGGCGCCAATTATGGCAGTCTCCCAGCCAGCGTTTTTGCGAGCCGCCCGATAGCAACCGTCGACTTCGTCCACAACAATGTATCCATATATGGAGTGAGTGATCATACCAATGACCCCTTCTACCAGCTTTACCCTGAACTTTGCGCTGGAACATGCAATGGTAATGTCAGCAATTCGGGACAATACGCCGCGTGGGCGTGGGGAGTGAGCCGTCTCATCGATGGCATGGAGATCGCTACCCACCAGTCAGTCAACTCGCTACCAATCGATATGCAACACCTGGCAGTCACCGGATGCTCCTATGCGGGGAAGATGGCGCTCTTCGCCGGGGCGTTCGACGAGCGGATTGCCCTGACTATTCCCCAGGAAAGCGGAGGTGGTGGCGCGCCATCGTGGCGAGTTACGCGTGGGATCGAGGCTTATGGCGCGTCGGAAGATATACAGCGTACAGATTATAACTGGTTCGCGGGGCAGATGCGCCAGTTCAGCGGCGACAATGGTTACAAACTTCCGACGGATCATCACGAATTGATGGCCATGGTGGCGCCCAGAGCATTGCTGGAGACGGGCAATACAGATTTCTACTGGCTATCCAATCGCTCGAATTATATCTCGGCACGAGCAGCGCAGCGGGTCTATAACACACTTGGAATCGGAGACAGGTTTGGATTCTATATTGATGGCGGACACGGACACTGTGCAACACTCCCGGCTGAGGCCCCGGCCATAGCAGCCTTTGTCGACAAATTCCTGCTCGGTGATGTGACGGCCAATACGAATGTGGCGGTCAACCCTTACAAGTCGCTCGATTACAGCCGGTGGACCGACTGGTGGGGAAAACCGGATACCAAAATTCCCAGGCAATTGGAACCCGGGAAACGGTTCGGTCATTATTTCAATGACCCGTCCTATTCGCATCAATTCTGGTGACACCGTTTTTGCAGGCTATGCTTTGTCGATGTCCGACGGCCACTTGGGAGCGACCGTATCGCTGGCGGGCGGGAACGTGCAGACGGACGTCTCTTGTCCGGATGGCAGTTCCTACACACTCACAATACCGCTCCCGAACCAGACCTATTCGATCCCAGCCGGCGACGGCTCCTGGTTTCCATCACCCAACCAGAAGAGTCCACTGGTTTACCAGGGCTCCGCTACGGCCTCTGGTTGCATTGGGGGTGTTGCGAGAAGCTTTTACCTCAGCGCGTTGGGAGTAAGCGCCGGGACGGGCAACCCGCCGGCAGCCCCTGGTTTCACTACCACTGACACCACGTATCCGCTCAATGTGAGGTTCCACTTCACCAGCACCAACGACGACGGCGCTGGAGGAAGCTGGAGCCCGACGGTAACCGTTAACTATAATCCGTAATCGTATGTTCGGAAAAAAGTTTCGGGGTGGGATTCCGTATCCCCACCCCGCACTTCTGTTGCAATCTCTCGCGGTGTGAGTAATGCCTGCAAAGCGGGCGCTCAATTCGGCCGCCAAGGTCACCTCGCAACTGATCTCTGCCTCAGCGATGGGGAATCGCGTGAACCGAGAATCATCCACTATAACGCCGATTTGGGCGTTTAGTGGCGGAAGTGTCAATAGCCCCGGATTACTGCCGATCGTTATTTGCCATACGGAGGTTCATGATAACTCGTCGGTATGAAGTTAAAGCAGGCGAACCGTTATCAGTAACAGCAAGGATAATGTGGGCAATTCCCTTGGGACATGCTCTGGCGCCGCCGAGCCACGCTGGACGACACGTAGCCGTTGCCGTCACGATTGCTTTCGCTGTGTTTCCACGCTCAATTCTGACTGCTCCCAAGTTTGCCTCGGGCACAAAGCCAGCTTCTTCGTAATGAAACCATTGATAACTGATCTTGTGTCCATCCGGATCTTTACTTGCGCTAGCATCAAGTGTGACCGGTTGGCCCACTTGCGCCTCGATCAAGATCGGAGCGGCGCCATCCTTGTCATTCACCGTGACTACCGGATTATGGTTTGCCTCAGCAAAAGGTTTGATCGTCCAGTCCATGCGCGCGGCGAATTCATGCTGAAAAGCTGTTCGCCAGCGCCAAATCGTCGCCTGATCCGAGATGTAGGTTTTGCCATCCGCTCCGATGACACTGTCTTGCGAGGTGACACGCGGGAAGAGATCGCCACCCTGTGACCAGATCGGATGCGTCTCGCCATAGGGTAGCCGCCAGACATAGCGACCGCCCCAGCCGCCCCAACTCGGATTGCGATAGCTGTTAAGACCGTTGTTGGTGAGGCCAAGAAAAGCAGGTGTGTCGCCTTCCATGATGAATGCGAACTTCGGATAGAACTTGCCGAGTGGCCCTTTGACGCGAATGTTCGTCTCCAGCCAATCGTTGGTGACCGTACTTCCATCTGCCCCCATACAGTTGCGGTAGTAAACATCGCCGCTTATCCCCGTCCAGGTAGCAGAAGCATATTCGCCGCCATCAGGACTGCTCGGCTTGACGATGTAGTGCAGATTAGGGAATTCGCGGCGGATCCACGGCCCGGCATCGTCTTGATCTGAAATCGAACTGACGCGGAGCTTGGCGACAAACCTGTCTACTTCGGGACCTGAACGTGTTGCACGCACATGTTGTAATGCCTGCGCCAGCGTGTTCGCGCCGCCCCAGATCGTGATCCAAATCGGCCGTGGATCAATTCTGCCTGTAGCGCGAATAATCGCCTCGGCTCCGGGCGACATCTTTCCGGGACCGACAGCCGCCATGCCATATGCAGGCTGGCCGGAAGTCACGACCGCATTCAATTGCGCGGCTTCAGGCCAACCCTGAGCATGTTTCAGTAGGTTGGCTCGCACTTCGCCATAGGCGGCAACTATCTTACGCATTGTTTCAGGTTGGACTTTGTTCTTCTGCCAGGTCGATGTTGTCGCGATCAAAGCTTCTAGATCCAATTCATTGGAATAAAGCAGCAACCGCACAAAGGACATCTGATCATCGGGTTCGTTGCCGATATCACTCAAAACTACAACGCGTGGATTACCGGCGAAATTATCTATATAGCCGGGCTGCAATGATTGAACGGCTGCACTGGCATAGCAGAGGCGCCACCAAACAATTGCTGCTAAAATCAAGTGTTGTAACTTCGTGCTACTGATGCGCATTGGTAGTTCCTTTCGCGACTCGCTCACTGAATGTCAGTAAAAATAAATCCCTGCGAATTGATGGAGAAATATCAGGATACTCGATCGATTTGGTAGATGCCTCCATCGTCTCGCTTGCTGAATGCACGGACCGCGCCGGTCTTCACTATCGATTCCCGATATGAAATCGATGCCATTCCTTCTCGCATTGCCTTCATCTACCATTGGCTGTATGGTAATGAGATGGCTCAACGCCACGGGATCTTTCTGGCTGGAGTTGGGGCCGGAAAACCTGGGCGGCGTTCGCGTAACCCCCAAGACCATAACTTTCAATTTCATCGACACATTCGCCCCGGATGACCCTACACGAGTTACTTTTTCAAACATAAAGCCACTTTACGTGGAGTGGGGAAAGATCTCTCGATCAAGGAAAAACATGGACTGTATTCATGGTCATCGAGGCGCGCCAAATGACACAGCCTAACGAACGGATCTCCCGGCGATGGTCAACCTGATCGCGTGCGCTCCGGAAGCAGCTACGATCTTGTTCAAACACCCGCTCAGATCGACCCCACCGCGGAAATAGGTGTATCGCGCATTTCCAGCAGATTCTGGAGCATAAAATCACTTACCGGGCGAGAAGCTGAATTCAATATTTCCGCGCACGCTCACCGGCACTCCATCTTTAATTGCCGGGTTAAATCGGATTTTATGAGCAGCCTCAATAGCTTTCTCCGTCAGCCCATCAGGCAATCCGCGCACGACCCTGATACTCCTGATTTTACCCTCTGCTGTGAAGACGACGTTCAAAACTACAGTTCCTTCTATTCTGTTGCGGAGCGCCTCTTCCGTGTATTTTCCTCTCTCTTTGTAGAGTATTGTCGGCCTCAGTTCGGCGGTCATCGGTAGCACCCCGTTACTCGGCTGATCGCCAAAAGATACTGTCGCCATCTCTTTGTTCTGCTCCCGATGCAACTTCGCTCTGGCTGCGTCCTCCGGATTCGCTACCGTAAGATCGACCACATCGGCTCCCGTTTTGGCTGAATTGTCCGGACTCACCGACGTTAACTCCTGGACTTTGTAATCCGAGGGAATTTCAAAAAGCGTTGCGTCCGGCTCGCCCAGATTGATATTGGTCATTTTCCCCGTCGATTCTCCCGATCGAGGATCGGATGATTTTATCAATACAAACAGCTGTAACTCCTGGGAGTACCATCGCTCGAAGATGATCTCGATCGGTCTTTCATTATCTATCGATCCCGCCGGTATCGTGTGAGTGATGCGCGTGCCTTCGGCCGCCACTCCCTCGATCGTCTGAGTGCCGAGCGTTTCATCTTTTATATTTGAATTGTCGGTAAATCCGAGAATCGGTTTTATGAATCCGGGTCCACACGTATTACCCATTGCAATGGCCGCTCTATTCGCCGCCGGGTCGGAAATCGAAGTCCTCGCTGTAATTACACGTTCCATCATAGGCTGGATCGGTCTGGGGAATTTTCTTGCCGTGCGATTTTGCGGATCGAGTAAAAAGATATGGCCGCCGAAATGATCGATTACCTGGATCGTTTTATACTCTTGGCCTTCACCGCCATCGACGCGCCGGATTTTGCCCGAACTCTCCCGGCGGATGCGCCCCGCTCCGTCACGATAGATCATTGTCGTCGTTCGAGTTACGATACGATTGCCGTCGGCCAGCGTTTGTGCACTCTCACATACCATCTCTCCCGAGAACGGAGCATTCTTGATAGCCGCAATCGTTCCGTCGGAACCGCCACGTAGGACTAATGAAGGTGGTTTCCTCTTCTGACTTTCATCCTGTGCAGATGCATTATTGCCGCAGATGCCCGCCGATAACGCCAGCACGACTGCGAAAAATTGGGGAAATATCATTCTCGTCGTTTTTCTCAAAATAGAATCTCCTTCAGATTGTGAAAGTATAGATGGGGCTGTCGATTACATTTCAAACATAGAACGCAGGCGGGAGCGTGAAGTTGCAAAATATGGAATCCGACAGCGTCATCGACGGTATTTCACGACCATGACTGACCATTACTTATCCACTAGAATTCAAACAAAAACCATCTATGGGGAGAACGAGCGAGGCATTTCATTATGTGCCGGTCTGCATTCAGCGTGTGAACCGAGAATCTCCACCTATAACCTCAGTTTGGGCGTTTAGGTGGAGCGTGTCAATAAGTGAGTTGTCGTCTATTTTGCCGGCCTCGGCATCGGGGCTCCCCTTACACAGAGACGAATTACCCATTGCGTGGCCTCGCATAGGATTGCCCCTCAATCGCAACGATCATTCATCTCGGGACCGAGAGGTCGATGGGTTCGAGTCCATTCGCCCCGACTCGGAGAAGCAATAAGTTACGGGTTCCGAATGGAAGCCAATTACCTCTCCGTCGCGTAGGTAATGCCCGAATACTGCATCTCTTCCCATGTCTGCTCGCCCCAGCGCACCGTGACTTTCGGGTCGGGATTCCAGGGATTCCCCACCGAATTGTCGTAGTGTGCCGTCGCTTCGAGCCGTGCGCCCTTAGGTACGGCCAGCGGCTTGGCGTAGATGTAATACGTCTGCCAATTAAAATCATACTTGGGGACGGACAGCACGACTTCCTTGCGGCCATCGGGGTAGACGAGCCTGTACTCCCAACTCTTGCCGCGCAGGTGAGTATGCGGGAAAAGCGCGAAAATTTGCACGTCCTCGTTGAATTCAATCGCCGACTCGACCGATTCGTTGCTGGCACCCGGCGGTATGCGCAACAGCGGGTTGGCAAAGGCGCTCGATCGGACTTCCAGTTGCGGCGGCTGCTTGGCGAAGATGATGCCGACGCTTGAGGTATCGCTGGCTGCCGTGCCGTTTGTCGTGTAGTGCATCTGGAACGTCAGCACGGAACCGGACTTGAGACGTAGCGCCGTGCCGGGTTTGAAAATCATCGCGTTCGTGCCCGGCGCGGTCGTGGCGATCAATGAGCCCGGCATTTGCCGGCGCGCGCCGGCAGACAGTTGCGGCACGACTTGTTTGTAGGCCGCCGACTGCGGCTCTGCTCCGCCCGGCTCGCGGCAAAACACCAGGATGTGATGCACGACGCTGCGCGCGCCGGGGCGCACTTCGATGGCCTGCACCCATTTGTCTTCAGTGAAATTCGTCGGTGCCTGGAAATACTGATAATCAATTGTGCCTTCCCCCGGCACTGCATATGGTTTTGGCATGCTGATGACCGCGTCGGGCGTGCCGATTTCCCAGCCATCGGCGAATTTCGGCGCGGGCGGCAAATCCTTGGCCTCGCCTTTCAGCGCGCCGCTGCCCACCCAAGCAATCAGCGTCGCTTTCTCTTGTTCACTCAAGCGCCGGTCGTTTGAGAACGTGCCGTGCGATTCCGCCGCGTGCCAGGGCGGCATCTGTCCGCTGGCGACTTGTTCGCGGATAGCTTTGGCCCAGGGGCGCGCTTGTTCGTAGGTCAGCAAAGACATCGGCGCGATGTCGCCGGGGCGATGGCAACTCGCGCAATGCTTGTAGAGAATCGGCGCCACGTCTTTGGTGAACGTCGGCGACCCCGCCGTCGTTTGGGGCGTGCGCGCCGAGAAGAAAACTAAAAGCATAGCACCCAATGCCGCTACGCCCGTCAGGCGAGTCCTTGTCATATCAATTCCTCTCTTATTGATCCAAGTTGCTTGGCAGCAAACGGCCTAATTCGCCGCGCTTTTAAGCGCGCCGCCGCCCAGCCGGCCGGTGAGCATGATGGGCAGATCATTACCTTGGTTGCCGAGAGGAAGAGGCGGAAAAGAAGCACCAGAGTGATTTTCACCCTTCCTCTCGGCCAAAGCAAAGCCAAAGGGATATCAGATCACTTCTGTTGTTGGTTGTCGTAATTGATCATCCAGTGAATTCCAAACTTGTCGCGAAAGGAGCCGAAATAAGCACCCCAGAACACGTCCTGGAGCGGCATCTCCACGTTTCCTCCGGCGGAGAGTCCGTTGAAGAGTCGTTCTGCTTCCTCTCTGCTCTCCGGCTGGATGGCAATGTGCATGTTATTGCCGAACGTAAGTTTTTGCCCAAACGATTCAAGCGCATCGGTCCCCATCAGGAGGTTACCTTTACCGATAGGCAAGGAAACGTGCATGATCTTGTCTTTATCCCCCTGAGGAACATCACCGGCATGCGGCGTGTCCTTGAATCGTTGCAAGGTGACAAATTCTCCGCCGAACACAGATTTGTAGAAGTTGAACGCCTCCTCAGTGTTACCGGCAAAATTGAGATAGGGATTGATTAATGCCATTGTTGTATCTCCTATATTGATTACATATAAAAAGTCGATCGCCGCTTTCCGCCGAAGGCCATTGTATTACGATGCTCTCCTCGTCCAGGAATTCAAGACTGGCTACGCCTCGAGGGTCTCCCATCATCTGCGGGCGCGGCTTTATCAAGTAAATCGCGAAAACCGGGTGACCCACGTCACGTACCCGCTATAGCTGATCAGCTGTAGAATCCGTGATTCGGTATCCCTTTGTTAATGTACGCTCAACGCTCCAGGAAGTTCTTCACGTTAGTGAGCGCAAAGCTCACGGTTGCAACCAGGGCGGCGTACTCAATCCTTGCTCCAGCAAGTTCTTTATATCGGTGAGCGCATAGCCCCAGAAGAAGTTGACGTGCTTGTATGCTGCTTCACTGTAGAAGTGATTGTGACGAACGGTCAGGCGGGTCGCGGCGCCAGTCCAATCAAGACTGAACGTGATCATAGTGCGATTTTCAGGCGCATCTGGCAGGCGTGAGGTCTCGTTCCATTGGTTGTACTGCAAGAGTTTCTCGCGCTCGATGGCGAGCACCGTTCCGCGGTCCCGAACGATTTCCTTCTTATTAGGCCACCTGGCGGTGAACGTGATGTCGCTGCCGAGTTCCCACCCGGACTCCACACGTGCGCCGCCCATCCATTGCGCGATCATATCCGGGTCGGTAAGTGCACGCCACACATCCTTCGTGGACGCAGATATCTCGATAGTTTTTATGATGGCGGATTCAGGTGTCATCTAATTTGCCGTATCGCTATGATCTGCGACCGTAATGTCGCTCATTCATCTTCTACCACGGTTCCTTTGATGGTACACGATCTTCCAGGTATTTGCGCTGCTCGCCATCCGGTCGATCTTTGCGTCACTCCTGCCGCGTCCTGAACCAGAGTGTGCGGTAGCAGGTAGTTGCCCGGCGCAACCTCATGTCTTCCAGATATCGATGTACGGGGCGGAGCGGTATTCCTTCTAGACGGGCGATCTTGCGTCACAGACCGAGCAGAAGCCTCATTGCCCATCTATGCACCGCTTATGTTTTTCTACACAAATAAATAAATATGTTGATTTTGAAAAGACTCTCACTAGACCGTTATGTCTTTATGATGATTGAGGATGAGACGGTTGAATCGTGAGCCACCGGTGAGAGATTCGAACATCACCTGATGTCAAACCAGCTCACCGCGGCCCACCAAACGCTGAGGGTATCAGGGAATCCTTTGGTGGCTCAGAACTTGAAAACGATTCCTGCCGACGGTTGTGCGGAATGTGTAGTCCTGCGGGAATTCAATGAGTCTCGACCGAAATCTGGTCGACCATAAACAAGCCCGCGATATTCAAGCCTGAATGCAAATCTATCACTGATGTCGATGTCCGTGCCCGCGCCATAAACGAACGTACCCTTGTATTGGCCACTGAGTCTGATATTAAAGCCCCCGGCCTGGGTATGGTTGGTGACGGGGTCGAAGTTTAATAATCCCGCTCCAGCTATGGCGAAAGGTTTGATAGCGCCTGCACTCCACGGTTTAAACACAAGTGCGCCAGTGAACTGATTTACATTGGTCTGAACGTCGAAAACGTCGGGACTGAAGAATACCGAAGAATTTTGAAATGTGTTACGCGTATACCCATAACTTCCATCCGTAGCAAGCCACTTGTTTAACTGGTGCCGATAACTGATCAGTAGACCACCAGAATTTGTGGTGTGCTGATTGATCCCTCTTCCGGCCGTATCGTTGGTGAAGAAACCAGTACCTTGTACGCTGATCTCATGTTTCGACGGTTCCTGGGCCAGAGCTATTGAAGTGAATAGCAATGTTGCGAAAAGCGTTATAGCTAATATTCTTAAACGTACCATCGATCTCCTTTTTATTGGAAAAGAGACACAAATATATGGTTTTTTGTATGTTTGTAGACTACTATCCATACGGACTTGTACCTCCTTTCCTTCTGTGAATACAGTTTTCAGCGGCATCAATACACCGCTCGTGACAAGCAATGAACGTGGCGCCTGCATCTATTTTGCAATCTAATTGAAATATCGCGATCACTAAGGGAGAAAAACGCGGGAAATCGCTCTACGTAAAGAGCCTTTGGGAGTTCCCTGTGCTCACAGGTTGGGTTGAGACAATACGTTGAAACGCTGGATTAGACTCATACATGCGGCTACGCGGCAATTCGGCATGGGCTGTTAAACGACCAAACTGAATTTCAATAAATCAGGCCACCCAACATTGGTACGGCGGCACACTCTTCGGGGGTAGTTTCTAAACCTCGATTCCTATCGCTCTCATCAGCTCGATCGCATTGCTGTTTCCTGCAATCCCCTGCCTGAGAATATAATCGAATTCCATTTGTCCGTTATTCAGATTACATTCAAATGCACTTCAGTCGTATTTTCTCGATCCTCTTTTGAATACTGAATAGGTAAAAAAGTACGAGAATGTATAAATAGACAGCGACAAACATCGTTAACACCGTGACCCGGGGGGTAGTACCTGCGCGAGGAATATACGATAAAATAATCAGGCCCGTGAACAGACATACCAGAAACAGGATTCCGGCGAGACGGTAATGTCGTATCTGCAACTTCGACAGGGCGCGATACCTCTCAAAACGTTCTCTATATACCTCAGCTGCCCTCGTCATATCAGAATCCATATTTGAGCAGAACTTGCATATTATTACGGTCGAAATTGGTCCATCGCCGGTAAGGGCCGATGGTCGAAGTCGAAGAGAGCCTGGTTCTCCCACGCATTTCCTGATGAAGGGTCCGCCGGGTTCCATCCGTTGCCCGGCATGGCAATCCATGTGGCATCCCAGTAGAACACTCCCAGGCCCCTACCGTTCGGCACGGCCCGCATAATCGACATGACATCGCGAAAGTTTGCTGCCTGTCCTTCCGGCGTGGCGGAATAGCCTGCCACGAGCTGGTCGGGAGTACCGATCAGGTTCGGCCATCCGTCGGCGTCTGCGAGCGCGAACGGATAGGCGGTTTCGGCAACAACTACGTCTTTGCCGTAGCGGGACGAGATATCGTTAAGGTTTCTCTGCAGATCACCGAGCGAGCCATGATAGAACCCGTAGTAGGAGGCTCCGATCATGTCGAATTGGACTGCCTGTGCCGTGATATTGTCGAACCACCAGCGATAGAGCCCGTTATCACCGCCGTTCGCGAGATGGAGCATGACCTTCGTGTGTGGCGAGCAGTCTTTGACCGCTTCGTATCCTGCCTTGAGGAAGCCTGCCAGATTTTCCCACTGCGGTGGATTCCACGTGTGCCCGTCAGGCCACAACAGGCCAGAGTTCAGCTCATTTCCGAGTTGGATCATATCCGGAGCCGTGGCCTGGGCCTTCAAGCTGTAACAGATATCGAAAGTGTAATCGTAGACCGCTCGCCGGAGCTCCTCAACCGTGTAACTCGCCCATGCCGCGGGCTTCCCCTGTTGACCAGGATCTGCCCAGCTGTCGGAGTAGTGGAGATCGACCAGCACTTTGAGGCCGGAGGCTTTCGCGCGCCGTGCCATTCTCAAGAGCTCCTGCTTCTCGTGATAGCCGTCTGCTGGATCAACCCAGACACGCAGCCGGATGTGACTCGCCCCGTGTTCTCTGAGTATCTTCAGAGCGGAGCGCGAGCGCTGGCGATGATCGTCCCAGTGATCATCGTAATAGATACCGCCCAGGGCTTCCGACTTGTTGAGACTCGACACGTCTGCTCCGAGGACCGAGAGCCGTGCTGCACCCCGGACGAGCTCGACGTCATCGAAGTTCGACCACTCGCCACCGGCGGCTTCCGTATGTAGCGCGACGGTGCAGCGTCCACCGCGGGCGCGCGCCGACACGACGATCTGGAGCCATTGATCCGGCCGGGCGACAGGCAGCTCGACCCGCTCACTTTCGTTTCTACACTTGAGTTGTAGGTAGCTGTTGTTTCGGCCGGGGCTTCGCCTCACCCAGGCGCGTAGCGTATACCAACCGTCGCGTAAGTTCGCGAACGTCTGGCTCGTCTCGACCGAGTATTCATCCGCATTCCGATGCGCCAGATGGAACCCGCCCAGATGCCCTCCGGGCACGATTGAGGTGGCAGCCGTCGTTCCGGAATTCGTCCATCCGGAGGGAGCCGTGGGTATCGCGCCATCGTCTTCGAACCCGGGATTGGTGAGTGCAGGGAGACTGGTCGCTTTTCCAGATTGCCAGCTCGATCGATGCCCGTCATTGCCGGGAAGCTCACCAGGATTCGATGCTTTTGATGAATTTAGCAGAACCGAAAATATCAAACCGGCGCAGAGAAGAATGCAGGCCGAGCGCAAAACAGCAGCAGAGGCATAACTGAAAGTATGAAACATACAGTAGTTCTCCTAACTGTTAATTTGATTTCCTCCCACCCAACCGCTTTACGGTTTAAGTGGGATTCCTGCGCCGAGTTGCCAACGACTGCGCGCACCTCGTAGTGCTGACTTTCCCGGGGTCCGACCGCGAACTCGCGGATATATCTTCCTGCGAGTCGGCCATTTTATTTAGAAAATTATCTTCAACCCGAACTGTATTTGCCTTGGATCGAACGCCGATGCGATCTGACCGAAGGCCGAAGCGTTGAAAGTCGCCTCCGGGTAGTTGAAGTTCGCATGGTTGAACGCGTTGAAAAATTCCGTGCGGAACTGAATCCGAAACCTCTCGGTCACGCTGAAATTCCGGCTCAGGGCGAAGTCAATGTTTTGGAAACCCGGCCCAGTGATAATGTTGCGGCCCGCGGTTCCGAACGAACCGGTCGTCGACTGTTGAAAAGCGTCTTTATTGAACCATTGTTCGACAGTTTTCGGCCCGGAATTCGGATCGCCGATCAGGTTCGGGCGGTCGTTGCGGTTAAGCGTGTTGCTGAAATCCCCGCTTAGCACGGCTGTGAAAGGTCGACCGGATTGCAGGGATAGGATCCCCGAAGCCTGCCACCCGCCGAAGATGTATGCCAGCGGACCGCTGCCGAAAACCTTATGTCCCTTGCCGAGCGGAATCTCCCAGATCGTGCTCGTCACGACACGATGCCGCACGTCGAAATCGGAACGCCCGCGCTCGGCGCTCAGGTTGCGCGTATCCTGAGCATTTGCGCTCG
Organism: uncultured Acidobacteriota bacterium; assembly: GCA_963796275.1. GTDB lineage: Bacteria > Acidobacteriota > Blastocatellia > RBC074 > RBC074 > JAKEHZ01. The sequence continues at coordinate 2,565,151 of CAWCKY010000006.1, forward strand.
ACGCGCTGCTGCTGGTCGAAATGCCCGGGGAGTTGTCGATGGATTTGCTGAAAGTGTAAGACGCCAGCAGTGACAGCCCCTTTGTGTAACGCTTCTCGGCTTTCAACTCCATTGAATGATAGGTTGAATTCGCCACGCTCTCGATCCAGGTGATGTTGCCGAATTGCGGATACGGGCGGCGTGCCTGAATCTGCTGTGCCGGCCCGGGGGTGGCCTGATTCAGATTGCGGTTGAGCGGAAGATGGCTTCCCTTAGATCCCAGATAGCCGATCTCGAAGACCGTATCGGAGCCGACTTCGCGCTGAAGGCTCAGCCCCCATTGTGTAATGTAGGCCGTGACGAAGTTATCATCGATCGCCGTCATCGTCAGCGATCCGTTGGTTGGGGCGGTCGTCGGCACGGCGCCGGGGAATGGATTGTTGAGCGTGATCGGCGCGGCCAGGGTTGAATTGAATGTCTGCGGCAGCCGGGCCGGGAAATTGAAGAGCATGCCCAGGAAGCCGTTGCCCGCGGGCTGCACGTTGTAAAAGACTCCGGCGCCGCCGCGCACAACAGTCTTCGCGTCGCCCAGCGGCTGCCACGCGAATCCGATGCGCGGCGCGAAGTTGTTGTAATCGTACTTGAAAAGATTATCCGGCACGCCGTTCTGCCCGGCGACGCGTATCTGGCCAGTCTGCGAGTCGAACGACGTTATGGTGTTGTACTTTTCGGTCATCGGCGTGTTTATTTCCCACCGCAATCCCAGGTTGAGCGTCAGCCGCGAATTCACTTTCCAATCATCCTGCGTATAAAAGTTGAACGACGAGGTGCGGCTGTAAGTCGAAGGGCCTCGCGGATTGCGTGACGTGCTGGTTGGAAGGCCGAGCAGCAGGTCGGCGAACGGATATCCGCTGGTCGGCGTGTTGGCCGTTGCGTTGAAATTGAAGATGCCGCGCCCCTGGCTGATGAAATACAGATTCGACTGAAACCGGCGGATATCGCCGCCGAATTTCATGGTGTGCGCAGATTTTGTCCAAATCACGTTATCAACAATTTGATAAGTGTTGTCGCGGCGATCCTGCGGCAGATTGTTCGCGCCGCCGATGTTAGAATAACCGGTGATCGAAACCTGCGGCACACCGCCGTTGAACGGCGTCTCGCCAAAAAATGTCCCTGATATGTTGAACTGCCCTACGAAATCCACGACGTCATCCTCCTGAATTCGCGGCTGTCGCAACCGGTTGAATCCGAGGCGAACTTCATTAGTCAGGTTCGATGTGAAAGTATGCGTTTCGACGATGCCGATTAGTTGAGTAGTCAGCCCGGTGTTGCAACCGAAGCCCGGCAGGACGCGGCTGCCGCAGAGCGAATTGGACGGCTCGAACGCCGGGTTGTCGTAATAGTTGTAGGTGCCGTAAAGCGAATCTTTCGGCGACAACGCGTGATCGAATCGCGTGCTGATCTGGTTGTAATTCTCGCGCCGCGTCGCGCTGAAATTGTAGTTGTTCGACGGTAATCGTCCGGCTGGAGTTGCCGTGGTAGGCGCGGGAAAAAACTTCGCCAGCGCCTGGCCGATCGGATTGATCAGCGCCTGATCGATCACGTTCAGCATTGCAAACTCTTGCCCGTTAAACGGATTGAGGACGCGCCCCGTATCATCGGCGTTGCCGAGCATCTGATCCGGTCCCGGCCCGCGCATGGCTCTGAAATCGCCATTGACCATCGTCGCCGTGGGAACCGTCGCAAGCGAGGTTACAGATTGCCGCAGCCGCAGCCCTTCATAACTGACGAAGAAGAATGTCTTGTCACTGATGATCGGGCCGCCGAGACTGCCGCCGAACAGATTACGCTTGAACGACGGCGCTTTCTCGCCGGGCTGCAGCCGCAGGAAAAAGTTGCGAGCGTCGAGCGCCTGGTTGCGCAGGAATTCATACGCGGTTCCGTGAAACTGGTTCGTTCCCGATTTGGTGTTGATCACCACCTGACCGCCGGAGTTGCGCCCATACTCCGCTGAATAGATTCCGCTCAAAAGTTTGAATTCCTGTATTGCATCGATCGAAGGTCGGAAAGACGGACCGTTGATCCCCGTGTCGTTATTGTCGATTCCATTCAGTGTGAAGTTGTTCGAGACCTCACTGGAACCGGCTACATTAAACCCGCCACGGAAGCCGAGAGTGGAGCCCTGCGCTGGCGGCAACACTCGCGGCGCAGTCAGAGCGAGCCCGTAAAATTCGCGGCTGTTGAGCGGAAGTTCCACAACCTGCTTGTTGGAAATCACGGTGCCCACTGAGGCCGAATCTGTCTGAACCAGCGAAGTCGCGGCCGTGACTTCTACCGATTCCGAAACCTGCCCGATCTGGAGCGTGAAATCCAGACGCGCCTTCTGGTCGACCTGCAAAACCACACCGGTCTGTACCGTCTTCTTGAAACCCTGCTTTTCCACCGACACTTGATAGGGGCCGATTTTGAGCAGCGGGATCGTGAAATCCCCGTTATCGCTGGTCACGGCCTCACGCTCTATATTGGTCTCGACATTCTTGGCGCTGACGCGAACGCCTGGAATCGCGGCGCCTGAAGCATCACGAACCTGTCCGCTGATCGTGGCGGTCGGCGTTTGAGCCGGCGCCTCCGCCGCATTGACCGCAACGATCAGAAATATTGCGGCAAAAATTCTCTTCATTCCTCGAAACAAACACCTGCATAACATAATTCCCCCGTTGGTTAAGTTAGTTAATAGGTTTGAGAGTCAGGCTCTCCAGCGAACAATGCGTTTTTCACTGATGAATGTAGGAAAGACGAAGAAATCAAATACAAAGTGGGCAGACTAAATCGGCCATCACCCATATACGGAGCAGCGTGGCGAATCAAAGAACGCATAGATAGAACGGGAGTGACCCATTCGACGCGGATCATCTGGGATAAAATTCCAAAAGCTCAGCTTCTATCCGTGTTGCCCGCGCCATCCGCGTTCTACCAACACATATACAGAGCTAATAACGCCTTAACTGCCTTTGAATAATTTATGCACCCAGCATCGTAGGGGCGGGTATTTCACCCATTCGCCTGGATCACGGAGTCGGGCGGGGAATACCCGTCATTAAGTTGATATAGCGCGCTGCTGATGGAGTTACACAAAACTTGCCCGATCTCACCAGGTATGAATCTCGTCCGTATGATATGCAAATTTACGGAGAAGTGTAAATCTTTTGTGAGTGAGGAAGCGAATAATCTTCGATCCAGGACACGTAGATACTGACGTTTCAGCAGGCCATTTGTGTCGATTCTCTTGGGCGAATCATTTAGACTCGATCGGCAGGAGCTCGATTTTATCATCGACGTGGCGAACCAAAATTTCGCAGCTTTTGTCGACGGTGTAGCCATTGAACCTCATAGGGTTGAAAGCGCCATCGTTTCAGGGCCTGCGCTGCAGCTCGTCCCAATTCCTCATCTCCATGCACATAGTATGATCTCGTAACGACTCCGTCGATATTAACGATTATCATCACATTTGCGCTTAGGCTTTCCGTAGACGAATATTCAACCAGAATCGATGCCGTGGCGCGCGTTTTTAATTCATCCCACGAAACGGCAAGCGGTTCGTTCAGGTATGATCTGATGGTGCCGGCTACCATCGAGCGTCCCTCGTTCGAGCCAATTTCACGGTCTTTACGGAGATTGCTTGTTCTATTCCGCATCTGTTCTAAATATTTCGCGGTCTAATTGGGGAAAAGGGGACCAAAAGGACTGATAACGATTATTCTTCACTCGGTGAGACGCGCCTACGTGAGCTATGTGGTGACGCATGCAGAGTATGACAAAGGAAAAAAAGGAAAAGGAATAAGATCATGTTTGAGCCCAAGATAATGATTACTACCTACATTGCATCCACACCGGAGAAGGTCTGGAATGCGCTTACAGATCCAGAGATCACTCAGCGATATTGGTTCGGCACACGCATCGAGTCGGATTGGAAAGTCGGCTCGAAGATCATCTACCGTCGTGACGGAAAGATTACAGATGAACATACTGTGCTCAGGGTTGAGCCATTGAGCTTGCTGAGTCATACATTCCACCCAGTGTTCATCGAGGAGTTTCGCAATGAACCTCCGTCGAGGGTAACATTCGAGATCGAGGAAGGCGGCCAAGTCGTGCGACTCACCGTGATTCATGACGAATTTGAGGAGGACAGCGAGGTTTACCACGCTTGTAGTGAGGGTTGGCCGATGCTCATGAGTAGTCTCAAGACGCTACTGGAAACGGGGAAGCCGCTACCCGAGTTCGAGTTCGAGTTCGAGGAGGAGTCTGATGAATGAGAATCTTTATCGCCAGTGCATTGAGCCTCCCACATTCCATCCCTTAGTGATGGACATCAGAATGCCGTGTAAAGAACAGATTCACTATATTGTGTGGCTGTAGAGTATATATTGCTGGGCGCTATCAAATTCCACTCCATTGCTGCAAGGTGCCGGCCGGGTATCGTTCAAGAGAGGTAGGCCAATACGGCTGCTCGGGGCAATGCGTTCCTCTCCCAACCTGCTCGTCAAATTTCTTTCGTTCTTTATCCTCGGCCGGTAATCGATATTCTTCCGCACGTTGCTCATAGCGATCCACCCATTCATCCGGAACGTTGGCGAGAACCAAATCCGGTGCAATTTGGCACGTTGAGTGAAGCGCGTAATGTTTCCATCACGCGCTCAGGCAGATTTAGATCGCGAACGCCGCTGACACGTACGTTGAATCGGTTCGCTGAAGAGTTCGGCCCTTCACCAACTTCTGTTCACGCAGGATTGATAAGATCTTGTCGAATAGTCTGTGCTCCGTTCCACCTTCAAATAAGCGAGACCGAAACTCGCACAATTGGAATGCGGCGTGAGCTATACGGGCTGTTCGTTCATGGACGATTAGTCCCTGAGGTAGACAACCAACCAATCTTTATCACTGCAATCTTGGCAACGCGGATCGTTCATGACGACGGCGGTGATTGTGGCGCGCCGGAAATGAGACCCCGTTCCTGCCGTCATTGGCCGTCAATCACTTCCGAATTGGAGGGTGATTTTCTCCGAAGTTTAATTCATGACCAACTCCATGATCAGATCAACATTGTTCAATGGGAGAGCTTATGACCAGAAGCCTTTTCTTTCTGGCTAGCGCAGTCATGATTGCGATAGTTTTGTTCGATTCAGTTAGTTTCGCTATGGCGCAAAGTCCTCAGGCGTCAGGGGACTTTGTCGAAGAAGTGGAGATTCGCGGCAACCGACGCATCCCCCGCGAATCGGTTCTTTATTACGTTCAGTGCAAGCCGCAAAACCGTTTCGACCTGAGCCTGGCCCAGCGCGATCTGCAGTCTATCATTCAGATGGGCCTGTTCGATCCGCTATCCACCAAGCTTTTCATCGAAGACGGCCCCCGCGGCGGCAAGATCATCATTTTCCAGGTCAAGGAATACCCGATCATCCGCGGCATGGAATATCGGGGCATGAAATCAGCAACCGAGAGCGAGATTCTGGAAAAGTTCAAAGAGCGCCATGTCCAGATCGGCAAGGAGTCGCAATTCGATCCCGCCAAGGCCAACGGCGCCTGCCTGATCATCAGGGAACTGTTGGCCGAGAAGGGGCATCCGGACGCGGAGGTCTCGGTCGAGGTGGAGGAAATTTCGGCCATCACGGTGGCCCTGGTCTTCAACGTGGATGAGGGCAAGCGCGTTCGCGTCAAGGAGATAGAGTTCGTGGGCGCGCGCGACAAGTTCTCGCAGGGCCAACTGCGCCGCGCAATGAAGCTGGTCAAGGAGGCGGGTCTTTTTACGAACTTTTCGTCGAAAGACATCTACTTCAAAGATAAGCTGGCGGACGATCTCGAGCGGGTGCGCTACTTCCTCGGGACGAAAGGGTATTTGCAGGCCAAGCTGGGCGAGCCGCAGCTGCAAGCGGCGGGCAAGGTCTCGAGCGGATTGCCGCTCCCGTTGTTCCGCAAATCCGGCCCCGGGCTGAAGATCAGCATCCCGGTCGAGATCGGACGGCGCTACAAGATCACCAAGGTCGAAGAAAAGGGCGTTTCAATCTTCCAGCCGGGCATCATCACGGCCGTCTCCGGTATGAACGTCGGCGATTACGCCGACTCCAAGAAGCTTTCGGAGAACGTCTACAAGGGCATCAAGGAGCTGTACGGCACACATGGTTACATTCAGGCAGATGTCAATCCTATCCCGAAGTTCATTGACAAAACGCCGGACGAAGGCGACGTCGAATGGACGCTGGAAGTTGAAGAGGGGCGGCAGTTCACGCTGCGCCGCCTGGAGTTCATCGGGAACACCAGCACAAGGGACGTGGTGATTAGACGCGAGGTGCTGCTGAACGAAGGCGACACATACAACAAACGGCATTGGGATCTGTCGATGTTGCGGCTGAACCAGTTGGGGCTGTTCGACGAGATCAAGGAGAAGGACGCGATCACGCGGACCTTCGACCGCGATCAGGCGGTGGACATCGATCTGCAGGTTAAAGAGAAGGGGCGGCAGCAGATTCAGTTCTCCGGCGGCCTTTCAGGCTATCAGGGGACCTTCTTCGGTATGGAATATTCGACGAACAACCTGCTCGGCTACGGCGAATCGCTGAGCGTGGCGGTGTCGGGCGGGAACCGGTCGAAGAGCGTCTCGTTCGGTTTCACGGAGCCGTATCTGATGGGCAAGCCGATCAGCCTGGGCTTCCAGGTCTACGGCTCGCAGTACCAGTACTTCGCGGGTGGCTTCGACAATGCGAGCCAGCAGACGCAGCTCATCGGAGCCGTATATGGGAAGGGAGTTTTCGACGCCGACGAAATCTTCACGCAGAAGACGGTAGGCGGCTCCGTCAGTCTTTCGGGGCCACTCCAGTTGTTCACGAAGAAATTCGAGAATTTCTCCAGGTTCACGCGCCTCCAGATGTCGTACTCGTTGACGGGAAGCACCGTTCAAGACCCGAAGGTCAACCGCGACGGCGATCTGATGAACGATGTTTCGGTCACCTATTCGCAACCGCGCATCATCACCAGCCGCATTATTCCTTCGATCTATTACAACACGAAGAACGCCTCTCTCGATCCGACGAACGGAAAGAGCCTCTACCTGGGGTTCGGGCTTTCGGGCGGCGTCCTGGGTGGTGATGTGACCACCTTCGCGCCTTCGCTGGAATTCCAGTATTTCAAGCCGGTCCTCAAACGCCGGTCCGAAAAGCCGCATGTGCTGGCGATGCGCTTCAGAGCCGATCACATCCGCGCATACGGAGCGCCGCCGCCGACCCAACAAGGTGACACGCGTTCGCTTTCTTTCGTCGGAGGCATCCCGATCTTTGAGCGCTTCTTCCTCGGCGGCGATCAGGACATCCGCGGTTACAACCTCCGCTCGCTCGGGCCGATAGTCAGAGGCGACGGGTTTCTCTCGACCAGTGGCCCCATCACGCCCAAGGTTTTGGACGCCGCAGGCAATCTTGTTGACTACACCGGGCCTATCGCTCCGGGCGTGACATCCCAATTCATATTCAATGCGCCAGAAGGGAATTGCGCTGGAGTTACCGGTCCGGGTCGGAAAGAGGGCTGCAACGTGGCTCTGACCAGGGATCCCTCCACCGGACTCCCTATTATTTCCGCTCCGCTGCTTGGCGGCGATACTCAGTTCATTTATAACATTGAGTATCGTATTCCGATCGTCAGCATGTTTACGCTTGCGGCTTTCGCCGACGTCGGGACGGCCTTCAATGCCCGCAAATACAATGACCAGATCACCTCGTCGAATTTTATCGGTAATCAGAATCTCGGCAGCGTGATTCTTGATCCGGAGGGTAAATTGGTGACGGATCTCTCGGGATTCGTAAACGAAGCGGGTAACCTTAATCTCCCTGAAGGCTACAATTCGGTCTCTATGGTTGGCTCGTGGCAGAACTTCCAAATCGTCCGCGCTTCGCAGAGTAATAAATGGAGATTGAGGGAAGATATGCGCTCATCGCTCGGAATGGAATTCCGCGTCCAGGTGCCGGTTATCAACGTTCCCTTCCGTTTGATAATGGCATACAACCCGAATGCGGACCACCCGAGCAATTTTTACGTCCAAAAGAAGACGGTGCTACGGTTCAGCATTGGAAGGACGTTCTGAAGAATGTCGTTTGTTCTTTGTTATCTAAAACCTCAATACTCATCCATAGCGAACAACTTGGTGAGCTTTTGGGTGGAGAGGAATTTTGAGATCGAAGGAAGCACGGAGGGCTAACCCCGACTGCTTTCTTCGATGATTCGTTAGAATCACACTCCCATTTGCTTACGCTTCGGGGGTAATTACTCTTTAAACTAAGACTAAGTTTTTTGATGTTTAAATGAGGACTGTGCAAATAAAAGATCATTGGAATCAATGTTTTTGGTCCCGAGCGCCAGCGGCGCGGAATATTTATAGCACTCGATCATCCATACCTCGCAAGCTCCGGAGGAGCGGTATATAGGCGTTCAGATGTCGCTCCTCTGGAGCTTGCGATGAACATTATCATCTAAGCTATAAACATCGGGCTCCTCCGGAGCCAACCGGAAACTACGGATAACAATCAACTTTAATTTGCACAGTCCTCGTTTAAAATGTTTTTCACAAATGTCTGAGCCAATATTACGCCACTGTTCACCGCGGAGGCGCAGAGAGCGCTGAGGAAGCACGGAGAAAGTATCAGAAGGCCTTCCTCCCTCTTCCTCTCTGCGGAGTCTCCGCGATCTCCGCGTCTCTACGGTGAATGATGCTCAAATGTTTTGTGAAAGAACTTTTGGCCACCTACATAGCTATGGCGCAGTTCAATCACGGGCGTTACGCCCATACGATGTGAAGCCCATCGCCATCCAAGCTGACGCTTTGGACGGAGTACTCTTTCACTGATGTTGATCCGGAACCAAAACTTCCGCTGACGGTCCGACGGCGCTCAGAGGCGCAGAATCCGTTCGGCGTTGCGATAAGCGATGCGTTTTAGGTCGGTCGAGGTGTACGGCGCGGTGCACAGGAACTCGACCGCCTCAGCGGTCGACTCGAAGGGGTAGTCGATGGCGAACATCACCCGGTCAATCCCGACGGCGCTGGTGGCTGCCCGAAGCGCTGAATGGGAGAAGACGCCGCTGGGGGTCACGTACACATTGTGCCGCAGGTAGTAGGACGGGGGGTACGGTGGCCTGCGATCGCGGGGCACCACGTTGTAGCGGCTATCGAGCCGAGCCAGTTGGAACGGCAGCAATTCCCCCATGTGCCCCAATGTCACCGACGCCCCTGGGAATTGGTCGAACACTCCACCGTAGATCAGCCGGAGCGCGTGGGCGCCGACCGCTGCCGTCCATCCCCAAGTCGGCCCGGCGAGCACGGGTTGTCCATCGAACACACGCAAGCGCTCAGCGGGGATGATCGCAGGATGAAGGTAAAGCGTTACCCCAAGGCGCTCCAGTTCGGCCCAGACCGGCCGGAACTGCGGTTCATCGAGGTAGTGCCCGAGGACGTGGTCGTTGTGCAGAACTCCCTTGAGTCCGAGATCCAACACAGCCCGGCGCAACTCGACCACGGCGGCAGCGGGATCCTGCAGTGGCAGGGCCGCGAACCCGGCAAACCGGGTCGGGTAAGCGGCGACCGCTTCGGCAAGGTAGTCGTTGACCTGCCGGGCAACTGCCACGGCCGCGGCGGGGTCGGTGATGACTTCCACCCCAGACGTCAGGGAGAGTACCTGCATGTCCACGCCGTTCGCGTCCATGTCCGCCAAGCGGAGCTCTGCCACGTCAGGCAGGCGTCGGGACCACTCCACAAAAAACCGATCCTGGAGCGGAATGACGTTCGGGTTGATCGGCGGAGTCACACCAGGGACCGAGAACGCTTCTTCGATAGCAATTACACGAAATCCGGGAACGGTTTCAGCATGCGAAACCATTTCATTTCCGATAGCAACAACGCCGGCGGTTTCGACGGATTTGCGAATGAAATTGCGGCGGCTAAGCTTGCTAGGGTGTTGTTCGCTCATGGTTAAACCTCTCTTTTAATATGTTTATGATTTGCCATCAGAGTACGATGGAGGATCGTGGGTCGGCTAATATCACCACAAAAATCGCAAAAAGACAAAAAACACAGAAAAAGATTCCATTTTGTGTTTTTTGTGATTTTGCAAATACAATCTTTATCGCCCAGCCGTGCTCAGGCCAACGCCAGATTTTTTGGGTTGGGGATTACTACGATGTGGCGGGTTTCAGGCGTAACTGGAGCGTGCCAGAGTGGGCGAAACAAAACGGAAGTCCATAAGCAATTTGATAATTTGCGACTCAGCTGAGACCGCGCTCTGGCTGCTCTGTAAAATGATTGAATTGTATAGCCCCTCGAGCCGGAACCATGCGAGAATGCGCGTCCATTGTAACGCCGCTTTTTGCGGGGAACGAATAATTTAGTCTCTTGATCATCGGCGTTAAGTTGGCCAACATTGTACAGGTCAACATCAAGAAAAAAATCTTCGATACAATCAGGAGGTCATCGATGCGATCCCGGTTCCTAGTTCTGTGTCTTGCCGTACTTTGCGCCTGCTCGGCAATGCTGCTCGCGCAACACAACAATCCGGCTCAGAAGAATCCCTTCGCCGATAAACCCGAAGCCATCCGAGCCGGCAAGGGCGTCTACGACCAGATGTGCGCAGGTTGTCACGGCTCGAAAGGCGATGGCGGGCGCGGCCCTGTTGTTAACAAGGGCGTCTTCAAACGTGGCAACGAGGACGCCGCGCTCTTCAATGTAGTAAAGAACGGTATTACGGGAACCGCGATGCCAGCCATGGGCCTTACGGATGACGAGGTCTGGCAGGTTGTCAGCTACCTTCGTTCGATGAGCGGGGAATCGGAAAAGATTGCCGGTAATGCGGCCAATGGCGAGGAGCTATTTTCCGGCAAAGGCGGTTGCATCTCCTGCCATATGGTCAACGGTTTCGGGAGCCGCTTCGCCCCAGACCTTTCGACCATCGGCAATCTCAAAGCCGATGAATTGCGCAAGCTCATCCTCAAGCCTGGTTCGCGCGAAGGCTATCAGCCCGGCTTTGTCGAGGTGAGGACGAAGGACGGCAAGTGGATCAAGGGGCTTCGCCGGAATGAGGACACATATTCGATCCAGCTCTTCGACGCCAGCGAAGAACTTCATCTGCTTCGCAAGCGAGACCTCGCGGAGATCAAGTACGCAAAGATTTCAATCATGCCTTCGGATTACGCGAAGCGGCTCAGCGAACCTGAAGTCCAGGATATTGTCGCCTATCTAAAATCGCTCAAGGCGGCCGATCTCACGATGGCGGCAAAAATGACGGTTAAGGGCGGTCTTACTTACGAACGTATTCTGAACGCGGCGAAAGAACCGCACAACTGGCTGACCTATTACGGCGATTACCGCGGGCAGCATTATTCGCAGCTCAAGCAGATCAATACTTCGAATGCTCGCGGCCTCCAGACTGCGTGGATCTTCCAGCCTCAGGGCAACGGTGTCGTACAGGCTTCTCCTCTCGTGGTAGACGGCGTGATGTATACGACATCTTCATCGAATTACGCCTACGCTATAGATGCGGCGACGGGCCGGCAGTTGTGGGAGTACAAGTATCATGCGAAAGACCCGAAGCACGATGTCAAAGGTATCTCGAATCGCGGATTCGCCATGCTCGACGAGCGTCTGTTTATGACGACCGGTGATGCCTGGGTTGTGGCGCTCGACGCCAAGACCGGGCGGCGCCTATGGGAGTCGAAATTGGCCGAAGTGTCGGAAGGGTATTTTTCGACAATGGCTCCGCTGGCTTTAAAAGACAAGGTGATCGTCGGGATGGGCGGCGGTGAGACTGGAGTCCGCGGTTTTCTCGACGCATACGATCCGGCGACTGGCCGGCGCTTATGGCGGTTCAATACAGTGCCGGGGCCAGGCGAATTTGGAAATGATACCTGGGAGGGCGATAGTTGGAAGCAGGGCGGCGCCACGACGTGGATGACAGGAACATATGATCAAGAGCTCGATTTGATCTACTGGGGTCTCGGCAACCCAGGACCCGATCTGAACGGTGAGGTGCGTAAAGGAGACAACCTCTTCACCTGCTCGGTGGTCGCGCTCGAGGCTTCGACCGGCAAACGGCGCTGGCATTTTCAATTCACGCCGCACGACGTCTATGACTGGGATGCGAACGAGACTCCGATGCTCGTCGACCGGATGTGGAAAGGCCGGATGCGAAAGTTGATGTTCCAGGGGAACCGCAACGGCTTCTTTTACGTGCTCGATCGCGAGACGGGCGAATTTCTGTTCGGTGCGCCAATCGCGCGGCAGACGTGGGCCAAAGGATTGGACGCGAAAGGAAGGCCGATCCTGTTGCCCGCTAAAGAACCGAGCTACGAAGGCACGCTGGTCTACCCCAGTCTGGTGGGAGCCACGAACTGGCAGTCCCCGTCATATGATCCCGCGACCGGCTGGTTTATCTTTGCTTACACAGAAGCCGGGAATGTCTATTTCAAAGAGGATCAGAAATTCGAGTTGGGTAAATCCTATTGGGGCGGGCGCACCGCAGCGACTGGCGAGGTGGAATGGGGCGGCGTTAAAGCGATTGATCCTGAGACCGCCGAAATCAAATGGGACTACCGGCTTTCGAGAGGAGGGCTCGGCAATGGCTTGCTCGCGACTGCGGGTGGACTGACCTTTGCTACCACTGGAGACGGCCACTTTCTGGCGCTCCATTCCCGGACCGGGAAACTGCTCTGGCGAGCGCAGACCGGTGGTGATATCCACGCCTCGCCGATTAGTTACGCCGTGAACGGACGGCAATTTGTCGCCTGTTCTATGGGTGGCATTCTAATGAGCTTTGCATTGCCGGAATCCGAACCCTAGATGCAATTCAAAAATAACCTGTTCTTCGCCCAAACATCGAAATAATTATTTTGATTGACGATGAGGCCGTTGAGAGCGCGGCTGCGTCAACGAGCGATTTGTGCGTGGTACAGTCATAGAAAATGACTGCGCGCTAAGGTATCTGCTCGCGGCCGTCATCCATCGAACAGGGCGGGGCGTCTCATTTGTCAGAAAACTGTTGCGACCAATAAATTATATAAAAAAACTGTTTCTCCATTCATGGCGCAGTCGCCTGAAAAGTTACGTTTTGACGCGCGCCAATGAAGAAAGGGAACTGAGAATGCATCGAATATTTCATCTTGGGTTGAAAGCTGCCCTTACCGCCACGGCTACGGTTGCAGGCGCTTTTCTGGTTTCGCCAGTGATAGCCGCCACATTCGTTTATGTCGGCAATGCTGAAAGCAACGACATTTACGTTCTGCAACTCAATCAGCAGACCGGCGAGTTGACGCTCGTCGAAACGATTCTGATCCCCGGCATAAACAAATCCGGAGGCTCGACACCGATGGCGCTCAGCCCGGATCGTCGTTTTCTCTATGTCGCGACGCGCGGCGAGCCACAGGGGGTATTCAGTTTTGCGATTCACCCGAAAAGCGGCAAGCTCAAATATATCGGCATGGGCATGCTCACCGACAGCATGGCTTACATCGCAACCGACCGCACGGGCCGCTTCCTGTTCGCAGCCTCCTATCCTGGTCACAAAATCACGGTCAGTCCCATCGGACCGCAAAAACTAATTCAGCCGACACAACAGGTCTTGCCGAACTACACTAATGCGCACGCGATTCTTGCCGATGCGAAAAACCGTTATGTGCTGGCGACCACGCTCGGCAATGACCTGATCAATGTGTTCAGATTCGATGAGGCGACCGGAAACCTTGAACCGAACACCCCACCATCGATTTCAGTTAAGGAAAAGACGGGCCCGCGTCATTTCGTATTTCATCCGAACGGAAAGCTCATTTATATGCTCGGTGAACTCGACGCGACGGTTCACGTCTTTGATTACGAAGACGACAAGGGAAGACTCAAGGAAAAACAATCCGCCAGCGCTTTGCCGCAAGGTTTCACGGGGAAGCCATCCGCCGCGGACCTACACATTACGCCCGACGGCAAGTTCCTATTCAGCTCAGAGCGAACGTCCAGTATGATCACAGGGTTCAGGGTCAATCAGGCGAATGGAACCATAACGCCGACGGAAAGCATTCCAACCGAGATGACGCCTCGCGGTTTTGCGATTGACGCAACGGGCCGTTTCATGATCGTTGTCGGCCAGCGATCCAACCATCTGTCTCTATATAAAATTGATCCTGTTAGCGGGAAGCTCGCTAAACTTCAAGACCTCCCGATGGGCAAAAGTCCTAACTGGGTTGAGATCGTAGTGCTTCCCTAGCCGGCGGGTAGGCTTCGTTCTGATCGACATAGATGAGTGGCGGGTGGGTGGCCCTCACCCACAAGGCCACTGTTTTTTTGCAACCGAACCAATCGAGACTCCCTTTGTGTTGATCATCACCTTTCGTCGAGAGTTCGATTCAGGTTGTATGCGGCGCTGATGAGCGCCAGATGCGTAAAGGCCTGGGGGAAATTCCCCAACGCTTCGCCGCTCGGACCGGTCTCCTCCGCATACAGGCCAAGATGGTTCGCATAACCGTGCATTCGCTCGAAGATCAGACGGGCTTCATCCAATCGAGTCCTGTCCAACCGCCCCGCGCGTGTGAGCGCTTCAACGAGCCAGAAGGTGCATATGTTGAACGTTCCCTCGGCGCCTTCAAGCCCGTCGCTCGTTTCTTTCAGGTTGTAGCGATAGACCAGGCTGTTAGAGACCAGTCCGCCCTTGTCGGGCGGCTTATTTATCGCGTCGAGAGTCTTCAACATCTTGGGGTCTGAGGGGGCGAGGAAGAATACCAACGGCATCATCAGGTTTGAGGCGTCCAGAGCCTCGCTCCCGTAATACTGGACAAACGCCTGGCGAGTGGTACTCCAGCCTCTGGCCATGATCTCTTCATATATCTGGTCGCGGATTTTCAACCACCTTTCCCGGTCGGCAGGGAACGACCGTTTATCGGCCAATCGCAAGCCGCGATCGAGAGCGACCCAACTCATGAGTTTGGAGTAGACGAAGTGCCGCCGCCCCAGGCGAGTTTCCCATATCCCCTCGTCTTCTCGCCGCCAGTTATCGCCGATCCAATCAATCAATCGTCTGAGGTCCGACCAGAACTCTGATGAGATCGGGCTACCGTATTTGTTGGAAAGATAGACCGAATCCATCAGCTCGCCGTAGATGTCCAACTGCAACTGGTTGTAGGCGCCATTCCCGATACGCACCGGTCGCGAGCCGTTGTAACCTTCCAGATGGTCGAGGGTCTCCTCCGTCAGCGTATGGCGCCCGTCAATTCCATACATGATTTGCAGGGACCCGTCAGGATCCAGTTCGTGACATCTGGCCTCCACCCAATCCATGAAATTCGCAACCTCATCGGTCAATCCTATCCGGAGCAGGCTATAGAGCGTGAAGGCGGCATCCCGAATCCAGGTGTATCGGTAATCCCAGTTGCGCACGCCTCCGATCGCTTCCGGCAGACTGCAAGTCGGCGCCGCGACGATAGCGCCTGTCGGCTCATACGCGAGCAGCTTGAGCGCCAGCGCAGAGCGGTGAACCATCTCGCGCCAGCGGCCGGTGTAAGAGCATTTCGAGATCCAGCGACGCCAATACTCGACTGTTCGTTTGAAGTCCTCCAGCGACTCTTGCTTGGACAGAGTCAGACCGCAACCGGCTCCGCACGGGATTTCCCTGAGCAAGAAGACGGCCGTTTCTCCTTCCTGCAGCGCGAATTCAGTGAAGACGCCATTTCCGTCCTGTCTCAAGGGAACGGATGAAGCCAGCCCCAGGCTGAGTCCCGGCGCATGGAACATCGCTCCTTGCCTGGATATTCTGGTTTCGTGTGTATCACGCGCGTAGTTGAAAGCCGGGTAGCACTCTAACCTCAACACAATGCTCCCGCGCGCCATCTCGACACGGCGCACTATTTGACGGCTTCCGGGCGCTGTCATATCCCTGCCGATTGGCATGTAATCGGTGATCTCGGCGACTCCATCTGGCGACAGGAACCTCGTGATGAGGACGTTCGTCTCCGGCCAATAAAGCTGCTTGTAAGAGGTCACGTCGGTTACGGGCGCGATCTTGAAATACCCGCCTTTCTTGTCATCCAGGATGGCGGCGAAGACGCTCGGGGAATCGAATCTCGGAAAACAAAACCAGTCAATCGACCCGTTCATCCCCACAAGAGCCACTGTTTGAGTGTCCCCGATGACTCCGTAATTTTCTATCGGTTGGTAGGCCATACCATAATTAAATCACCCAGGTCATAATTCACCAACTCACCAATACGCTCGATTCGGTCTCAACGAACATTGATTTGAACAGCGTTAGTTGCCATCCCCTCAACTGTCAGCGAAACGTCGACATCTCCACGGCCAATCAGATTGCGTTTCAGGCGCACGTTTATTTGATCCAGACCAAATATCAGACGAAAAATCCCGATCATTCGCCTGTTTCTTTTCGATTTCGTCTGCTCCGGATGCCCGTTCCGCACCATTGCGTCACAAAGTCCTGGTAAGAGCTGCAAATCCAAACTGCCAAGTTAGAGAAGCTGCTTAAAGTCGTGGCATATTACCTTGTCGTTACCCAGAATTGGTTATTTTGCAGTCAGCCGGCTGGCGAGACACTCTGTTGATTGTTTAACCTGAGAACGTTATGTTATGGCATCGTCAGGCTATCCGTTTCAGTTGGAGATGGTTGTCACGGCGAAAGAGCACCGTGCAGCATCTCCGGGTTGTCACAATCCGACTTTCAAATACACTTCGTAGCAATGAGTCGACCGGAAGACCGGACCAATAAGCAAGCGAACCAGGCAACTGCATTCCTGGGTACCCGAGGAACACGTCCGTATGCTGGCGCCAGCTGGCACTACGCGGATTATCGAAGATCGCGTGGGTGCCGAATTAATTATTATTCTCTCCAAACAACCGGGTTGGTCGACCAGCGATCGCGTTCTCGACCTGGGCGCAGGTCCCGGGCAGCTGTCGCTTCTGGTCGCGCCGTTCGTGGCGGAAGTTGTGGCGATTGAGCCTGAGCAAATGTTCCGCCGGGACCTCACCCGAATGGCAGACATGAGCCATTTGAAGATATTCTTATGCGTTCGCCCTTTCCTCATAGAGAGAGGATCGAGAGAATAGTCGAGACGCGATTTTGTCCAACGATCCAATCGCCTATCGGATTCGAGTACACTATCTCTCACGTTCTCACCCGACTGGAGGACAATCGCCGGGCTTTCGAGGATGAGGCGCGCGTCCATTGAGCCAGATCGAGGTGGGAAGGGAAATTTCCGTAACACGGCGCGACGAGGCATTAATCGGCCGCCGCTGACATATCCTGGCAGAAATGATCGTTTAGCAATTCGATCACACGAGCTGTCCGGCCGATAGCCGTAATCAAATTTTCTATCGAAGCGAGAAACAAAAATGAATCGATCACTCCTAAATCGCCCACTATCTTTTTTGTGCGTATGTGCGTTGCTGTTTCCCTCTCCCACTTTTGCGCAACAACAATCGTCGCCGAAGAAGTTCGAGCTGACCGTGGACGGGATTATGCGCGGCCCCGATTTGGTCGGATACGAGCCGACTCGCGTCTATTGGTCACAGGACGGGCAGCGTGTTTATTTCCGCTGGAAGCGCGCGGGCGAGGCCCGGTTGAAAGAGCCTGATCTGTACGTCGTCAACCGCGACGGGAGCGGTCTGCGTAAACTTTCAGAGGACGATGCTAAGCAGGCGCCGCCGCTCACGGGAGATATATCGAAGGACAAGACGATGACGGTCTACGCCGAAGAAGGCGACATTTTCATATACGCCCACGTGAAGGGCGAGCGCCGCCAGATCACCAGCACGATTGACGGCGAAACCAGCCCGCGATTCACGAAAGACCAGAAATATATCGTCTTCACAAGGCAGAACAATCTTTACCGGATGGCGCTCGACGGTGGGCAATTAACTCAACTCACGGACGTTCGCACAGGCGGCGCGCCGACGGAATCCACGCCGCAACGCGGTTTCGTGGGGCAGCGTCAGCAGGGCGGAGCTGGGGGCGGGTCAACATCGCAGCAACGCGGCAATGAAAGCCAGGAATTCATCAAGAAGGAAGAGCGCGAATTGATAGAGGCCGTCCGCGAGCGCGCCCAGAACCGTGAAGAGCAGGAAACCAAACGCAAACAACGCGAGAAGCGCAAGCCCTTCACTCCACCCGCCGGTCAATCGGTTGCCAACCTGCAACTCTCGCCCGACGGCAAGTATGTTCTCGCTTCAGTAATCCAGCGGCCGTCAGGAGCGAAGAACACCATCGTGCCGGCCTATGTCACCGAGACGGCTTATACAGAAGACATTCCCAGCCGCAATAAGGTGGGCGACGAGCAGAATCGCACGCGATTGGCAATCATTTCGGTCGAGACTGGAGAAGTGATCTGGGTCGATCACGGACAGAAGCAGCCGCAGCCGGAGCAGCGCCAGGTGCAGCCACCGTCACCGTCTTCGGAATCGCAGGGCGCGGCGCAGGGTTCGGCTCAGCGCGCGCAGGAGCGCGAACGCAATGTACAGCTTCTCAATCCGCAATGGTCGGAGGATGGCAACAACGCCGTCGCGTTCGCGCGCTCGGCTGACAATAAGGATCGCTGGGCGCTGCTGATCGATCCGGCGACGGGAAAGACCAAAGTTCTGGATCATCAACACGACGACGCCTGGGTCGGTGGGCCGGGCGCATTCACGCTAGGCTGGCTCGGCGACGACAAGACCGTCTACTTTCAATCCGAAAGAGACGGATGGTCACATCTCTACAGCGCCTCGATCGACGGTGAGACGCCTAAGCAGTTGACATCGGGTCGGTTTGAAGTCTCCGACGTGAATCTTTCGGAAGACAAAGCGAAATTCTATTTCACTTCGAGCGAGGGCGATCTGGGACAACGCCACCTATATTCAATGCCCGCGAACGGCGGCGCGCGCACGCGCATCACCACGATGCCGGGAAACAATCAGGCGACGATATCGCCGGACGAAACAACGCTCGCCATCGTGCGGTCGTACAGCAACCGGCCGCCCGAGCTTTACATCGCGCCCAACAAACCCAACGCTTCAGCGAGCGAGATCAAACAGGTTACGACTTCACCGATTGACGAGTTCTTTGGTTACAACTGGATTGATCCGCCCGTCGTCACATTCAAAGCGAAAGATGGGGCGGAAGTTCCGGCGCGGCTCTACAAGCCGATGAAATGGCAGAAGGGCGGTCCGGCCGTGCTCTTCGTTCACGGTGCGGGTTATCTGCAGAATGTCCACAAGTGGTGGAGCAGATATTACCGCGAATACATGTTCCACCACCTGCTGATGGATCGCGGTTTCATGGTGATGGACGTGGATTACCGGGCTTCGGCGGGCTACGGCCGCGATTGGCGTACGGCAATATATCGCCACATGGGTGGCAAGGATTTGAGCGACCACGTCGACGCCGTTAAATATCTGGTGGCCGAGCACGGCGTTGACCCGAAGCGCGTGGGCATTTACGGAGGAAGCTACGGCGGCTTTATCACTCTCATGGCGATGTTCACCGAACCTGAAGTCTTCGCCGCCGGCGCTGCGCTGCGTCCCGTCACCGATTGGGCGCATTACAATCACGGTTACACCTCGAACATCCTCAACATGCCGCAGGGCGACGCCGAAGCTTACAAGCGCAGCTCTCCGATCTATTTTGCCGATGGGTTGAAAGGCGCCCTGCTGATATGCCACGGAATGGTCGACGTCAACGTACATTTCCAGGACACTGTGCGGCTAGCTCAACGCCTGATCGAATTGCGAAAAGAGAATTGGGAACTGGCCGCCTACCCAGTCGAGGATCACGGCTTCGAGCGCGCTTCAAGCTGGGCCGATGAATACAAGCGGATTTTGAAGCTGTTTGAAACGGCCCTGAGACCAACAAACAAGACGCCGGCGAAAAAGTGATCGTTTTTTGTCGTGAGATCTCGCTCCAAGGAGAAGAATGAAAAAGAGGTTCTGGTGCAATTTTTAGTGAAACGCGGACTGAGCCAATTTTCAACTTCTCCTTACGCGGCAATCACCGCTCCCATAATTGCAGGATCACATATCCACCAGGCAGATGATCTCCGATGTGTCGAACTGCCTTTGATTTTGTATGTCAACTCGATTCCACTCAAAGGTACTTGCGCATTCACGACGTCCTAAACCCCAGCACTGGGTAACACTCCGCTTCACCTTCCGGATACCAGATCGAGGTCGCGACCAAGTTTGCGGCAGTCTCCAAAAGCCATCTTCGTCGATCGGTGAAACTATCTCGATGAGAAGCCACTGGGCACCTCTCTACTAACTGTGGGAGTATCGGCGGTTGCCCAGGGTCCTTCAGGGAACAAAACAGTTAGAGGCGACGTCTACTAGCTAAACACGGGAGAGCATAAAAGCCTGCCGGTACTCTACAACAGATTTGTTTGAATATCTCGATAAGCGGCCGCGGGATTGCAAGGCGATATTTATCAATGCATTGCAAGTCCCCTTCGGGTGATTGGTTGAGATGATCGACGTTGTGGAAAAGGCTGGGCGCAGTCCATCGGTCTTCATAACGAAGGGCTCGATCAATGAATCGAGTCAGAACATTTGGGGTCAGGAAAATATGAAACTCTTGCGAAATATATCAACCTTATTCATCTTCGGCGGGATCGTGGGGTGTGCGCTGTTCAACTCCAGCTGCACTTACGCGCACAAAGTTCTCGCCAAAGACAAGCTCAACCAGGGCGTCATTGCCTTCAACGGAGGGAACAGGGATGCGGCTAAGACTTTCTTCCTGGATGCTATCGATTACGATCCTGACAATGCGGTTGCCCAGCTCTACTACGGCGCCGCCGTGGTCAGAGATTATCGGGAGCAGGAGGAGAACGTGGAGAAGAAGAAAGAGATCGCGAGTCATGCGCTCCAGATATTCGAGAAGGCCCTCGCTCTCTCCGGCAGCAACTGCGCGAACAAGGACAATGCCATCAGCAATATCGCGATGATCTACGATGATCTGAACGAAACTGACTCCTGGCGTACGTGGATGCTGAGGCGCGTCGAAGATTCATGCTCTCCCAAAGAGGCCAAGGTCGAGGGTTATAACGCGATAGCGAGAAGATACTTCGACTGTTCTCAGGCCCAGACCAATCGCTATTCGGATAAGGCGAAGCTCGCGGCCGGCGATTACTGGCATTACCGCGACATGGATTATCCAGCGGCCCTGCCGGATAAGAGAAAAGCGGACGATTGCGTCACCAGAGGCTGGAGTATATAGAGAAGGGCTTACAGGAAGACCCCGAGAATGCGAATTTACTGATCTATAAGGGCCTGTTTTATCGTGAACAACAGATGATGACCAAGGACCCGATGAAACGCAAAGAACTGGATCGGATGGCATTGCAAGTTTACGACCAGGCGGTTGAGATGCAGAAGAAGAAAGAGATTGAACGGAAACAGAAAAAAGATTCTAAAACCAAAAAATGACAGGAAACAACGCTATAACAAATGCCTCATACTTTCTGGAAGCGCTCGAGAACGGCAAAGCTGCGTGCTCAAAGATTCACAGGTTAATGATCAGTTGTTTGCGATACGCGAAAGAGCAATCGTAAAAATCTCAGCCCACCGCAATCCAAAAGAGAACTGGAGTTATCAAAATCGCGAAAGAATACCCATCCTTAGCGAGAATCTGGGCGAGCTTGGCCGAGACGAATTTCGCATCGTGGTGCTTCGTCCACGATTAATCGTCTGGTGCATCCTGTTAATCAATCTAGGCGAGTTGTCTCAAGCGGCGCCCCCCTCCAGCAGCTTTATTGGTTGAGATGTTTCGGGGGGAGATTACAATGAGTTGTAATGGGATCATATCCAGGCGGAGCACACCTGAATTCTGCCCATTTCTGCATGGGTTCATGACAATGGACATGGACGAGAGATGGGCGAACCGATCCCCGAAAGTCATGCTTGAGACGTTCCACTAGTTCCGCGGAGAAGGTTTCAGCATGATCATCGAAGACATCCTTCGCCTGCCCACGGAACCTGGTGTAATCGCCGAGGGCTTCCGACTTTTGCCACACCTCGTAAAGCCGCTCCTCTCCATTCATAGTCACGCCGTCTGGCTCCTCCCGAGTACCGTTCGGCAGTGATGGATACTCGGGGGAGGCCGAAATGGGGGTTCCTCGGGAAAACGAGCGACCCTGAGCGGGCCCTCCGCAACTTGCTTGAGCGCGATGCCATGTTCACCCAACGCCTCTACGAGGAAGCAAAGGGTCTGAAACTGAAGACCATCGAGGTTAACACCACCATGGCTGAGGATGCTCTGGCCAGACGAGTGACGGAAGCGTTTGGTCTGTAGTTAAAAACCACAAGCCCGAACCGATCCCTGATCAAGCGCTGATCGTGAGTAGTCGTTCTGCGTGTGCATCCAGGCGACGAACTACCGGGCAGACAAAGATGATCCATATTCCTTCCCTTACGACTGGGCGCAGCACTCCCTCGTGCCTCATTTTTAACTTTTTTCTGTTGACTCGGCCTCGACTCTCGCGGTATAAATTTGAACGTGTTCAGATAAAAATGAACATGTTCGGAAAACAGAGTTCGCCGCACATAGATCGAAATAGCTGCATCGTGTTCACCAGGAGTGTCGGCGAGTAATCCCTGGCAAACTGATACGGCGTTTGTGCGATCGGATTCAGCGCCCGGCCTGACGCCGACGGCGCGCTGCTTCGTCATGAAGAATTTGAGCCTGCGATTCAGATTCGGATATCAAGCCGCCACAGGCAGAGAGGCGTTGAGTCTTGCGGAAGAAACCGTTGCACAAGAAAGCGCTGACCGTCGAGTCGGGAGGAGCGGGCAGCAAGGGCGAGCAGACCAGGTCGTTGATTCTGGAGACGGCGTTGGAGCTGTTCGGCGAGCGCGGGTATGAGGAGACCACTATGCGCGCCATCGCCGAGAAGGGCGGAGTTGCGCTCGGCAATACCTACTACCACTTTCGTTCCAAGGAGCATCTGATACAGGCCTACTATGAACGAATGCACGAGATTCACTCAGAAAGCTGCACCGAGTTGTTGAAAAAGGAGCGCACGCTGAAAAGCCGTCTGCTCGGCGTGATGGAGCAAATTCTGAAAAACATGGCGCCGTACCATCAGTTCGCCGGGATTCTCTTCAAGACGGCCGCAGATCCGCAAAGTCCCCTCAATCCGTTCAGCCCCGAATCGGAACAGACTCGCCGCGCCAGCATAGAATTATTCGCTGAAGTAATAAGTGGGGCCAGGACAAGGATTCCAACCGATCTCGAAGCGGAATTGCCGGCACTTCTCTGGCTTTACCACATGGGCATTGTGCTGTTCTGGATTCACGACGATTCACCCGGGCAGGGCAGAACGCGCCGGTTGATGGAACAAACGGTCGAGATTGTGGTGAGACTGATTCAATTGGCGAGCCTGCCGCTGATGAGGCCGTTGCGGAAATCGATTTTGAAAATGCTGGCCGATTCGCGCGCATAAATGTCATTTGTATTTTTTCTACAATGAGAATTGAACATGGGTATTAGTCGTCTGTGTCGTCACGACTAATGTTGTCAATACGTCACATAACGAATAAAACGTAACTACGCGGGTTTTCATAAGGAGATCATTATGGCTTTGATGTCCCGTAAAGTTTTCTCAGCCGTTCACGTGTTCAGCATCGTTTTGTCACTCGTCTCCTCTCCCTTGGCGCAAATGCCACGCAGTCTCCTCGGAATCCACCAAACGACGGCGCAGGAGCCGCAGGGGACTGAGGAAGAGAAGAAGGCCGCAGAGGAGCTTGAGAAGAAGGCGATGGCTCTGATCGACGAACTGGTCGCCGAAGCGATGTCTTTGAGGCTGGCGGAGAATCGAGTCTATTTTCTAACCGAATTGTCGGACGGTTTGTGGGCGCGAGATGAAGGGCGGGCGCGGGATCTCGTCCGCCAGGCGATGGATCAGGTCGTTGCCTATATGCGCGAAATGAAAAAGTCGACGGAGGCAGACTGGGAGCGCTTCGATACGCGTTCCCACCACCATATGGTGTCGTATCTACTGGCGAAACGGGACGCCAAATTAACGTTGGCTTTCCTGCAACAGACCCGCCCGTGGTGGCCGAAGGAACGACAGCGACAGAAGAAGTATCTGGGATTGAGCCTGGCCTCTCAGATCGCTGAGAGATATCCACTGACAGCTTTGCGGATCGCCGAGGTAACGGACGATACGAGCGAGACCTGGCGTAGCAGAAAGCCGGTCGGAGAGAGGTCTGACGAGTTCAAGGAAGGCGAAGCGGTGATGGAAATCCGGCAGTAGCATCCGCAGGAGAGCATCAGATGGGCGGCATTTATGACGAATTCGCACAGGAGATGGCGGGCTGGCGGCGCCGGTATGTCAACCGGCCGCGGCAGGAGCTTATTCACCTTCTCCTCCTCGCACTGGAGCGCGAAGAACTAGTCACAATCGGCTATCGCGAGGACATGATCCTCCGCCGGCTGGCCGCGATGCCGATCTCAGACGAAATTCGAGAGCTGATTCACCGCGCGCTCATCTGGGTGTGGAAGGATGAAGAGATGCATGCGATCTACCTGCGCGGCGCCCTCTTCAAATTCGGGAACCGGCGCCTGCAAGCGCTCGCGCTGCTGCGGCAGATGGCGGGCGCCATCGGCGGCTGGTCAGCTTCAGTGCGGCAACATGTCCGGTGGAACGAGGCTCCCATCTCGCGCTCGCTCGCGACGATCGCCACGTGGTGTGGCTCGCTCGCCGGACGAGTTCCGCGCCACGTCGGCCAGCACCTAGATTATCGTTCATTGCGCGACTATTGCCTCTTTAACATCGACGCCGAGCGCACCGCGTGGCTCTGTTTCGGACATCTGGTTGAACTCTTGCAATCCGAGCCCGACCTGCCGCCTACCTATTCCGATGACTTCCGTCGTATCCAGGCCGACGAAGCCCGCCACCAGGCGATCTTCGAAATCTTCGCCGCCGCGTTTGATGACGCAAACCGGCTTGTCGCGGGGGAGACGGCAGAAAGTCTGGCGCAGAAAATCGGCGAGGTGGGCGATTTCTTTTTGCCGCGATTGCGGCGGAGTGAGGCGGCGGACAGTCCGCTTGGCAATGGTGGGTGCGTGTGGGTCGTGCAAGGCACGAAGATGGCAGATAAACTGCCGCTCTTTCGCCGCGTGCTTGATGAAAGTGGCTTGGGGCATCTGCTCAAAGCGCGTGCCCGCCTGCTCGGCAAACAGGTGCGTGATCTGCATATCGGGATCAAGGTGGCGTTTATGTTCGGCTACCATCGCCAGGATCTAGCGATGATCACCGATCCGGAGTTGATCGAGGAACTGGCGCGCTATCTCGCCGCGCAGGGTTGCACTGAGTTCGCTGTCGTCGAGGGACGCAACGTCTACGATAAATTTTACCAGAATCGGACTGTCCCTGAGGTCGCACGCTATTTCGGGATCGACTCGCCGCACTTTCGCGTCGTGGATCTTTCCGAAGAGCAAGTGCCGCACGCCTACTTTCGCGGTCTGGCGCAGTACACAGTCGGGCGGGCGTGGAAGGAGGCAGACTTCCGAATCACATTCGGTAAAATGCGCAGCCATCCGGTTGATCTGGCATATTTGACCCTCGGCAACTTGGAATGGATCGGCGCGCGTTGCGACGAGTTAGCTTTTGCCGAACGACAAGCGCATCGCGAGACGGCGATCATGATGCTCCTCGATGCATTCCCGCCCCACTTCGCGTTGCTCGATGGCTATGAACTGGCGGCGGACGGGTTGGTGGGCTTCATGGGTTGTCCGCATCCGCCATCGCCGAAGCGTTTCTATGCCGGCGCCGATGCGCTTGCCGTCGATCTGGTGGCGGCGCGGCATCTGGGCCTGAAAAATCCTCGCGAGTCGAGTACGCTCCGTGCGGCTGGTCACTGGCTCGGTGGCGTGGACGGGCAGATTGAAGTCATCGGGATTGATGAACCGGTGGCCGACTGGCGCAGTCCGTACCGCAACGATCTATCTACCCTGCTGAGCTTAGTCTCCTTTCCGGTTTATGTTTTTGGAGGCGGGCGCGGCGCCCTGTTTATTCCCGAAATGGATGAGCAGGCATTCCCGCCGATCATTCGCCCAGACCTGCTGCTGCGGCTAAGGCGCCGCGGCGTGCAGGCGCTGCTTGGGCTGCGGCAGGAGAAAAAGTGAGCCCCAAGATCGTCATTGTCGGCGCGGGAATGGGCGGACTGACGGCAGCGCTCCGGCTGGCACGCCGTGGCTTTCGCGTGCGCGTGATCGAGGCGAGTCGTGAGGCTGGCGGGTTGGCTTCAAGTTTAACCAGAGGCGGCTTCACCTTCGATGCGGGGCCCTACATTCTGCTCGACCGCTGCGGGCTAGAATGGGCTTTCAACCAGGTCGGGTTGGTATTGGATGAGCACATATCGTTGCGGCGGATCGCAGACGTTTATGTGGCGTCTTCAAGCGAGGCTGCGCCGGTGCATGTTTGCGCGGATCTGGAACAGACAGCAGCAGGCTTTGATCGCGCCTGGCCGGGGAGCGGCGCACGCTATCGCCGGTTTGTGGCCACGACCGCGAAAATCTATGAACGGCTGCGCCCCCTGCAGCACGTCTCACATCCTGGTCCGGCCGATGTGCTGCGGGCGCGGGCCTTACAGCAGGTACCATTTCTGTTTCGCTCGCTCGGCTCAGTGCTCGGGCGCACGGGTTTACCGGCCCCAATCATCGACGCCCTCGCCATCTGGACTCACGTCGCCGGCCAGACGCTTGAACGTGCTCCTAGCCCGCTGGCTTTTGTCCCCGCCTTGATCCATATCGTTGGGGCTTACTACCCGGCGGGCGGCATCGGCACCATTCCGCGGACCCTCGCCCAAGCCGCCAGCGCAGCCGGCGTGGAATTCGACTATGGCACCAAAGTTCGTGCGATTCGTGGCGAGCGTGGCCGCGTCAGCGGAGTCGAGACCGATCTGAGCGAATTCATCGAGGCAGATGCTGTTGTCTCGAACTACAACGGCGTCGGCACCTACCTGGAATTGATCGCCGAGACGCCGCGCCAGGCGCGGGAGCGCTTGAACCGCCTGCCACTCCAATCTCCGGGCGTCTGCGCCTATCTGAGCGTCAAGGGAAGAACGCCGCAGCCTTACTTGCGCTTTCAACTTCCGGGCGGCGGCGAGCTGTGCCGGCTGCTGGTCATGCCTGGGGTGATTGCGCCGGAGCTGGAGCAGAATGGCTGGTGGCCGGCTCGATTGATCGCGCCGATGTCTCACGCGGGAGCTGAGCGCGGCGGCCCCTCGGGGCAGCGCGAATACCTCGACCGCATCCTCGCCGAAAGTTGGTGGCGCGAGCAGGTTGACGATTACCGCGTGCTGGATGCGCGCATTCCGGTCGAATGGGGCGCGCAGTATCAACTTTATCGCGAGAGCATGAATCCGATGATGAGCGCGCAATTTATGCGTGCCGGCCGGCTCGCTCATCGCAGTCCCTACCTCCGCGGGCTGTACCTCGCGGGCAGCTCGACGCACCCCGGACAATGGGTGAGCTTCTGCGCGATCTCAGGAATCTTGGCCGCTGACAAACTCTGTGAGGATCTGCGCTGATGCTGGAAACAAGAATGGAGACGATTGCTGGGCGGCGTGTGCGTGTGGCGCGCTTGGGGAGTGGGCCGCCGCTGGTTTTGCTTCACGGCTATCCGGACAATTTGCAAATCTTCAGCGCTCTCGCGCCGCGCCTCGCGGAGCGCCATTCCGTTATCGCCTTTGATTGGCCGGGGATGGGACGAAGCGAGCCGTGGCCCGGCGGCGCCACGCCGTTTCATCTGGCTGACCGATTGCTCGCCTTACTCGACGTTTGGCGGATTGAACGCGCGAACCTCGTCGGTTTAGATATGGGTGGCCAGCCGGCGCTTGCATTCGCCGCCCGGCATCCGAGCCGGATGCTTCGGCTGGTGGTGAT
This sequence comes from uncultured Acidobacteriota bacterium, assembly GCA_963796275.1. Lineage (GTDB taxonomy): Bacteria > Acidobacteriota > Blastocatellia > RBC074 > RBC074 > JAKEHZ01. Next base: position 2,593,053 of record CAWCKY010000006.1, read on the forward strand.
GAATTCGCTCGTGCTGTGGGACGAGCAGACTTCTTGGGAGATTCGCCTCTTGCGCCGCTTCGGCTGGAACCGCGTGATCTTGCGCCGGCTCCCGCGCATTGTTTTCGGGCGAGCGGAGAAAACTTTCCTGCCGAAAGGCGTCCATTTGATCGCCACTCTAAGGGAGGATTTCTGGGAGAGTTTCCGGCAGGATGAAGTGCGGGCTTTTATTGTTCGGATGTGCGCCGGATACCAAGCCACGCTCCCACGCCTGCCCGAACTCTACGGCTGCATCACATGCCCGACGCTGGCGCTGTGGGCCGAGCACGATCAGCACTTCCCTCCGGCGCACGCCGAGCGCTTACACGCCCTGATCCCGGGGTCACGCCTCCAAATCATCGCGCGGGCCGAGCATTGGATGCCTTGGTATTTAGCGGATGAGGTGGCGGAACAAATCCTTGAATTTATCTGAAGTTCGCGAAAGGATACTCCATCCATAGCGAGCATCTTTGGCAAGCTTGGGTAGAGATGAATTTTGCATCGAGGCGCTTTGCCCGCGGTTAATCCTCTGGCGCAGCCTGTTCCTCAATATACCGACGCCATATCTCTATTGGGGCACCACCCGCGGAGATAACGCAATATGATCGATGCCAAAAGATAGGTTTTCGCCAATAGACACGTGTCACTTCAGCTTTGAAATCACGTCGAATCAGACGGGAAGAAACCGTCTTTAAGTTGTTTATGAGTTTGCTCACCAGAACAACAGGGGTGGCTTCAAAAAGCAGATGGACATGATCATCTCCGCCATTAAATTCGATGAGTCGGCAGTCTCACATCTGAAGCGTCTCGCTGAATATCTCAGAGCCGCTCGAGCATTCCTACCAGCTCAAGGGCGTTTCAATTAACTATAACGCTCAGGCTCTCCAACTTCCGCAGATCAAAGAAATTCGTGCAGAAGTGGGAGATGTTTATAGCCAGGTTCTGCAAGATGTGCTCCGACGAGTGGAGACAACCTTTGCTGCCTTCTTTCGCCGGATAATGAAAGGCGAAACAGCTGGATATTTTTGGTGCCCCCCTTATTTTGTGGGTTTTTATGGTTTTAGGGGTGTGGCTCCGGGAAATATAAGCGGATGATCTTCAAGACCAGATCAACGACAAATGGCTACCGGGATATCCCGATCCGTAATCTCCTGATATTGCTTATAACCGGAATACATTTCTGTCAGTAACGGCCAGAGACGCTGCTTCTCCTCTACAGTGGCTCTGACAACTCTGACTTGCCGCCTGACGTCCTTCACCTGGATCTGAGCCTCCGGATGGGTCTCCAGATTGAGCCACCAGGCCGGCGACCTGACTGCTCCGCCATTGGAAGCCACCAGAATCACATCATCTCCATCCGCCAGATACAAGAGCGGCACCGTACGGTCCTTGCCGCTCCGGCGCCCACGGGTCGTGAGGAGCAGGACAGGGCTGTTCAAGACTCTTCCGCCGAGCGCTCCATTGGTGGCGCGGTATATGAAGACGTGCACCTCTGTGATCAGATTTTGCGCGGCTACCGACAGCCTGGAAGGGCGGCGGCCGACAGTTCCAGTATTCTCAGGCATTTTTTCTCTCCTTAAGGTAGCAGAAGCTCTAATGGTCTCTTGATGAAATACAATCTGCCGCGGTAGAGTAATTGGACGAGTGTTTCCATCCTAGTTTAATCGAGGAAAAATTATGAAATTAATTACTCCGATAATCGCTGTTTATCTGTTGATCTTCACCGCTCATGCGAAAGCGCAAGACGTCAAAAGTAAAACTGCCGAAAATGGCTTTGTCGCTTTGTTCGACGGCAAGAGCCTGACGGGGTGGAAACTGGTGCGTGGTCACGGCCCGGGCTATGTCGTTAAGGGCGGCGTTCTGGTCTGCCCAGCCGACGGGGGAGGGAATCTCTTCACTGAAAAAGAGTATTCAAATTTCGCCTTCCGTTTCGAATTCAAGACCGAGCCCGGCGGCAACAACGGCGTGGGCATTCGCGCTCCGCTCAATGGGGACGCGGCTTATCAGGGGATGGAGATTCAGATACTCGACGATGGGCACGAGAAGTACAAAGGCAAGATCAAGTCCGAACAGCACCACGGCTCGGTATACGACGTGATCCCAGCGCGCACGGGATTCCTCAAACCAGCCGGCGAATGGAACGAGGAAGAGATTATGGTTCAAGGTCGCCGAATCCGGGTGACGCTCAACGGCGTCATCATTCTAGATGCTGATCTCGATATCGCGCGCGAAGACGCCACGATCAAAAAACATCCCGGGCTGAAGAATAAGTCAGGTCACATCGGTTTCCTCGGCCACGGCTCGCTTGTCGAATTCCGCAACATCAGGATCAAGGTCTTACCTGGCTAATTAATCACAGCCACGATCATTATTAAAATAGAGCGGTTTTCAGTTTTCAGTTCGCGGCTCAGGGGGCACTGGGTTCTACCGAAAAAAACTTAAAACTGAAAACCTCTTTGCTCACTTTTTCTCGGTAAAGTTGACCGAGGCGCTGGTGTTATCCCACTCCATCTTGAGCGCACCGCCTTGTCCGGCCTTGTCGAGGGAGATGACCATGAGTTCGGTCGGAGCGCTGGACTTTCCAACTTTCATATCGACCCGCGCCAACTCTGTCTTCTCGTACTCCGGTTTGTAGGGGGTACCCCAGACGCCGGTCTGTTTGTTTATGATCAGTTTCCATCCAGTTTCTGTGGGCCAAACCCAGAGCGTATAGACTCCCTTCGGCACTGCAGTATTGCCCAAAATCAGGTCTGCCTCGGTATTGAAGTGCGTTGCCTGATTCGCACCGAAACGCCAGACCTGGTTGTAAGGCACTAACTCGCCGAAAATCTTACGGCCGCGTACTGATGGCGCACTATAGTCGACGGAAATTTTTTTTCCGTTCAAAGCCATCTCCGCAGACTTGCGAGGACTGGCCATCTGGCGCTGTGCCATGGTGGAAATGAAAAGAAGAGTTAATGTCGTAGCCAGTGCGACGACGATTGTAATTGATCGGCTAATTTTCATCTTTTTATTCCTCTCTGTAAGTACATGGTTTATCCCTAACCCCCATTGTGTATCACAATGGGGGATCATCGACAAAGAGCGGCGGCACGCCGAAGCCAGGATGGGTGGTTACCGCCTTGTCTGAACCGTGAGGTAGCTGCCGGGTAGATCGCGCGGCTATCCATCCGTGCGTTTCGCGGTTACCGGCCGGGCGGCGCTACATAACTGCTCTTGATTCCTCTCTTCACCTGCAGCTTTTGACCGATGTGGAGGTACTGGTCATTCTGCTCGGTATAGGCAGGCCATTCGATTAAACCCTTCACGCTCGGATTGCCGGTCTCGCAAATGTTGCCCACATACGCATCGTGTTTTCGGCTACCTCGTTATCCAACTGATCAGGTTTCGGGTCGGGGGTATTGCAACCCCCACCCGCCGAGAGATACAAAAGAGTCGGCGACGTAAGTCCTTTCGGGATATAACCGAACACATAGGGAAGTTCGAGACCGTGAAAGGCTACGCAAGGCAAGTTGCGCCAACCGGCTGGTACGTGCGCGAAGTTGTAGACGTAAGTCTTGGACTTCACCGTACTGCTCATCAGATTCGCGAGCATCGGAACATTCTGCTGCAATTCGCCGCGCTCGCCTTCGTTCGCGCCCACCATCAAGGGCACATCGTGTTGCTTGCCGTGCTTGATGGTGTCGTGAACCGATTGCGGTAACACATAGCCATCGACGACCAGGTTTGCTGGAAAGTTGACTTCTCTGTCCCCCGCCGCGGCGACGATGTCTTCCCACTTGGCGGCGCGCAGCGCGGCGAGCTGGGTTTCTGCATTGTCTATGCCAAGCTTGGCAGCAATCCGTTTGCCGGCGCCTTCGGCGCGTTCCAGTGTTGTGACTCGCTCCGGAGTAATGAGCGCCGAGCCGCTTTCGACGATGGCTTTGTGAAAGAGTCCTTTGGCCAGGGGCGATGTTAGCAGCGACAGCGTCTTCGTGCCGCCGCCCGATTCGCCAAAGATCAAAACGTTGTTGGGGTTGCCGCCGAACGCTTCGATGTTCTCCTTCACCCAACGCAGCGAGGCGATCAAATCGAGCGTTCCGTAATTTCCGGATGCGCCGAGACCCGATTCTGCCGATAGCTCCGGATGCGCCATATATCCGAGCGGACCCAGACGGCTGTTAACCGTGACGACGACAACGCCTTTGCGTGTCAGCGCCGTATTGTTGTATGTCAGCGAATTGCCCGTTCCGGAAGTGAGACCACCGCCGTGGAAGAACACCATGACGGGACGTTTCTCAGTTGTCGTCTTGGCCGCCGTCACCACGTTGAGATAAAGACAATCTTCGCTGATCTGTCCGGATACGCCCATCCGGCTGCCGGGTCTTTGCGCGCATTGATTGCTCCATTTGGTGGCATCCCGCACGTCGCTCCAGTGCTTAACCGGCTGTGGCGCTTTCCAACGCCATTCGCCCACCGGTGGAGTCGCGTAGGGGATGCCTTTGAAGATGTGCACTTTCTCGTTGTCATCCTTCAGGGTGGTTCCTGAGACTTTCCCGGATTTGGTGCTAACGACCTGCCCGACATCCCCCGCGTCCGCCTGCGTGGGCCTGGCTGCCAATATGGCTAAGAGACTCAAGATCGATATAACGCCTGCAAAGCTCACTTGCTTGTTCATGGTTTTTCGCTCCGTTCTGGTGATGTGATGAAAGCTTTATCGACCAACGCAAATGATGACTGCGCACAAACCCATATCAAAAAGAGGATCAACAGGGCGCCATGCCATAAGAGTTCGACGTTACTTCACGTACCGATACCGATACATCAGCTCAAGAAGATCTTGCGGAGATATTTATCCGAGTTGAATTCGCCGTAATTCCGTCGATGACAGACTACACAGGCATAACCCTGTGCCACAAGGGCGGATTCGTCCGAATAGGTCTGCACACGGGCTTTCAGTCTCAGCTCACCAGCTTACGCGCGCGTTGAATTGCAGCGTGCGTGCCGCGTTGGCGGAGTTGCGCGTGTACAGAATACCTCCACTGACTGCGTTCTGATTGACGGGATGATTGAGCACGTTGAAGAAGTCTGCCCCAACTCGGACATTCACATGCTCGCCAACCTTGAAATTCTTGAAGAGCGAAGCATCCAGACCCCACTGTATGACGCTGGGGATGGGCTGATTGCGCCACGGATGAAGATTGTCATTGTAGGCCAGCCGTTGAGCCGTCCCGTCGTTCAGAGGGAGCCACACGGTATTGGTATCCCAGAATTGCGAAAGGACGGTGTTCGCGGGAGCATTCGCAGGCAGCTCCATGCTGCCCCATGGGATCAGTGGAGTTACCGCGGGTTTATAGTTCGCCGGGACGCCCATCACGCCGTTTGGATTGCCATTCGCATCCCTGCTGTTGATCTGGTTGGCGGGGATGTAGTCGTTCCACCACAGATAGCCTGGAATACAGAGACCGCTCCTGCAATCATCAATCGGATACTGATATCCGTACCGATGAACGGGCTCGCCGGTGAACTTCCAATTTCCCGTGGAGAGATAAGTATACGTGCTATTCAGGCTCCCGATGCCGGAAATCTGCCATCCACCGATCAGTTTATCCACCACGCCGGTTGAGTTTCCTGCGATCTTTTTTCCCCTGCCGAACGGCAGATCGGCCACCCAGTTCCACCGGATGCGGTGTTTCGGTACGCTCGTATCTCGCTGATAGTTGAGGAAACGGTTACGCTCCTGGTAATCCGCCGGCACAGCGCCAGGTAAGAATTGATTGGCCGCCAGGACACCTATAGTGTCGGTGTTACTGGAAGTCGTCATGGCCAGATTGTTTCCGGTCAGGTAGAACAACTGGAAGGCCAGCCCTCGGTTGAAGCGGCGCTCGATTTCGAGTTCAATCCCGTTGTAGTTCGACCACCCTGTCTTTCGATATTCCTGAATGGTACCCCATACGTTCGAATCGAACGGACGCCGCACCACGTTGGCCGTACTCCCCGTGGGAAGCGGTTGCTTCGTGCTCGCGTGCCAGACATAGTCGGGTGGGTTCGTATTGTAGCTATAGTATTGCTCCAGGTTGGCGCCGCGGTTCCCGACATATCTGGCCCGCACCAAGGTGTTCGCCCCAAGTTGTTTTTCTAACGTGAAGTTCCATGTGTGGATCGTCGAAGTGGGCAAATCTTTGGCGAAGTAAGTGGTGTTTGCGCTGCCGGGATTGATACCCGGAACCTTGCCCAGATCGATTGCATTCACTGAATTCACGCCGAGGATGATCTGCGGTACCGTGCGCAACAGGTAGTTGGGTTTTCCGTCTGGCGACTGTGTGGCGTTATTCAGGTTATTCGTATATGAGGCACTGACCGGTGTGTTGACAAACATCCGATCCACAAACGTCCACATCGGGATGGGGAAGTACGCACGGCTGTAGCCGCCGCGAATCACGAATCCCTTGCGTCCGTCGCCCACTTTGTACGCAAATCCGAAGCGCGGACCGAAATCGCGCTTCCCGGTTGTCAAGAAGTTGCGTGGTATCCCCGCTTCCTGATAGGTCTGGAACTTCAAGCCGAGCGCCTGGTAGCGAGCCACCAGAGAAGGCACGCTGTCACCCAGCGCGTACATATTCTCGAGACTGGTTCCAGTGACCACAGCGTGGTTCTCCGGGTTGAAAGTGGTCCACGAACCATGCTTTTCGCTGTAAGCCGGCCAGTACTCCCAGCGCAGACCGAAATTCAGCGTCAACCGGGGGCTCATCTTGAAATTGTCCTGCACGTACGCGGCGTACTCGCCACCGCGAAGATAGAACCATCCGCGATTTTGATTGTTCTGGAAATTGGCGTATCCCAGAAACATGTTCGCGATATTGGACCCGGTCTGTGCGGTGCCTTGCGGATTGGTAGGTGTGGAGTTCGGATCGTACAGCGTAGTGGCCGCCGTATCGAAGTTCATCAACCCCTCTTTCCAGGTCTGGTCCGGCAATATGTTCAACTGGTCATAGCGATAGTGCCCCCCAAACTGTATTTCGTGGCGGCCGATAATCTTTGTGGCATTGTTATCGATCGTCAGGTTGTTGAAGGCGTGGCGCTTCCAGGTGTTTTCGCGGAACTCATAGCCGGTAATTCCAATACTCGTGAATTGCGGGGCGGCCTCCGTTGTGATGTCAAACGGATTCGGCACGCCGAGCTTTTCGACGTAATTCGTATTGTTCGGGTTGTAGTTGCCGCCGGACCACGCTATGCGCCGGCCGCTGACCAGGAGTTCATTGAAGAATGTCGGCCCGAAGGTGTGTACCCACGTGGTGCCGATGCTCATCCGCTTCTCGGTATTGATTTCTCGCCCGTACACCTCATCCAGCATGATCTGGCCGAGGGGAGCGCTATTTTTTCCCCAGGAATCGGCCACCGTCGTCCGAACATAGAAGGAGTCCTTATCGCTGAAGCGGTGATCCACGCGCTGCGTCGCGTTGTATTGCTTGCTGGGGTTGTTGATCGTGCCGATCCAATTCACGTCGATCAGGGGGTTGACATTGTTGGTAGGCAGGCGGGTGATACCGAAAAGGAACTTGGCCACCGGGTTGATGCGTGCAGGATCGATCACGTTCGCGCGCCCGTTATAGTTAAATTGCTGCCGTTCGTATGTCTGCGGGTTGGTAGTCAGGGGATCGTAAATGGAGATCAGCCGGCCCTGCGAATCTCTCAGGTTGCTGAAGTCTCCGTTGCGCATCGGCTCGGTCGGCACGCGGTATTGCGCCGTCGCAGTCGATAACTGCCTGCGGCCTTCGTAACTCGTGAACCAGAACGTCTTATTCTTCCCGTTGTATAAGTGCGGGATCACGACCGGTCCGCCGAGGCTGAAGCCGAATTCGTGCCGGTTCAGATATGGCGCCTTCGTGAACGTATCCTGCCGGCGCCGCGCGACGCCGACGGCGCTGTTGCGGAACGTCTCAAATACCGAGCCATGTATCTGGTTGGTGCCGCTCCGAGTCGACAGCACTACGTTGGTGGGCCGGCTGTACTTGGCCGATACCGCGTTCACGTCCACGCGGAACTCCTGCAGCGATTCCAGGCTGATTTGCGGCGCGTTGCCCCATCGCCGCTCCTCTTCCTGAGATCCGTCCAAGCTGTATTCGATGGCACCGAACCGCGTACCATATGCCCGCTGGTTCTCAATGCCGGGTAGCTGCGATATTAAGTTCGTGATGGTGCGCCCGTTGATCGGCAACTGCTCAATGCGTGTCCGATCCATGGTGGCGCCGACCGTCGCGTTATCCGTGGTGACCAGCGGGGTAACGTCTCTGACCTCCACCATCTCCCTGGTTCCCGCCGGCTGCAGTGTTGGATCGATGACCACGCTCTGGCCCACCTGTACGGCTACGTTGACTTCGTATTTCTGCATGCCGGCGAATTCGACGGTGAGAACGTAGGAGCCGGGCACGACACCGGGAAACTTAAAAAAACCTACTTCGTTGGCTTTGGTCGGCACTTTAACATTTGTGGCAGTGTTTACGATCAAGACCGCCGCGCCCGGGATTACGGCTCCGGTCTGGTCGCGGACCGTGCCGCTAACGGCGCCCGCGCTGGATTGGCCCCAGGCACAAGGCTTAATCAAAAAGACAGCAAGCAGAGTAAAGAGAATCGGTTTCATCGAAATCCTCCAAAGCGTGCATCTGAACAGACGCAATCGGCCTTAACGATCGAACGACGACGTGGAAAAAGATCAAAGAGTTGGGTTGTTATAGAGACTCAGTCCGACGGAAATATTCCTGTTTTGACCACCGCCCGGCACCAAAAGACGGATGCGACCTTTCTGATCGTTTGGCGTTGGTGCGATTATAGAGTTCCGGTTTTTATTATGAAGTCAGTTCAAGGGCTGACTACGTTAGTTTGCTTAAGCAGGAGTGGGAATACTTGATTTCCCGCTTAGCTGCCGCGGTATTAAGCTGCAGCATAATTGGATAAAGTCGAAATATGAGTGGCGGAGTAGTAACATAATCTGAAATTCGACGCAATCGGATAGAGGGCGAGACCGAAAAAAAATCGTGGGGATCGGGTAGTAGAGCCTTTCCAAACGGGCACTACGCTGCAGTATTCAACTCTGTCTTACTCTCATTGTTTGCCAAAATACATCGCCTGTGAGCGGATGAATCTATGCTGTTTGCCAACTGAATCGTCAGTGAACAATCGGGGCTGTATCGGCGTATAGCCCGTAGCGACGTGATCATTCACACAAAACATCGATCTGTCGAATTTAACCTCTAGACTATAAACTTGTGGGCCGCGGGAAAATTGATATAGCAAATCGCTTGAGTATCCTCAACCTTCGCAGGAGCGGAGAACTCAGCATTACTTTTTGTGTGCCGGTCCACAAGAATCTCTAAAAAACAAGGAGAAGAGATGAAGAAGTTCGCTTTGTATTCCGTTTTGATTGCAGTTGTGTTTATGTCAGTCTGGCATTCCGCCTCTATAGCTCAGAGCGCCGAGGATGCCGCGGCGCACGTCCCGCTTGAAAACTACCTCAAGGGCCATGCGACCGGTGACAGCGATTACATACGGAAAGCTTTTCATCCCGATGCCAAAGTCTTTTCATTCCGCGACGGCAAAATCAATCAATTGACATTGGCCGAATTCGCCGCGCTCTTCACAGGCAAACCCGCGCCCGACGAGGCGCAGCGCAAGCGCAAGATCGATAGCGTCAAGATCACGGGCAACGCCGGCTTCGGCGTCATCGTGCTCGACTATCCGACGGTCAAATTCACGGATTACATGTCGCTGCTGAAAGTCGACGGCGAGTGGAAGATCATCAACAAGACTTTTTACGCGGAACTGAAGGGAAAAACGTAGTAACAGTCATTTCAAATTTTTACCCGACAAGCGACAGACTGGAGCTATTTCTGGCCTAATCCCAGAATGCAATCCTGCAAAATGACGAGGTACACCAGGCATCGAATCGAGCCTTGAGTTCAAGTAAGTCGTGAGGAAGATTGTGATCCAGCGGAACCGCCAACAGTGGGATTATGTGCTGATGGTGAAAATATAGGAAGAGCCGTAGCAATTCCCGCCGCCGCCGCGCCGAAAGCACACAGTAGAAATCACGACCGGCTCGGTTCGACCCATTTGCCGTTGAGCATGACACGTTTAATGCGCCGCATCGCCGCCAGGTCTTTGAGCGGGTCGCCGTCAATCAGAATAAGATCGGCGAGCTTGCCTGCTTCGATACTGCCCAGCCGGTCGGCGATGCGGAAGAACCGCGCGTTCTCCATTGTTCCCGCCACCAGCGCTTCCATCGGCGATAGGCCACTGGCGACCAGTAATTCCAGTTCACGCTGATAAGCCCATCCACGTTCAGCGTACGGCACGCTCGAGTGTGACCCAACGACGACACGCCCGCCTGCGCGTTTGACCATTCCGACAAATTTGAGCATCTGGCCGAAAGCGCGCACCTGCGTCTCAGACGCTTTCATGTCGCCCGCCTGTTTTTCAAACACGGCCAGCGTGGGAGAAACGAAGGTTCCGCGTTGCGCAATCAATGCTAGCAGTGGGTGCACGCGCGGCGCGTTCAGATCAAGCTCGCTCCATACCTTGTAACGTCCTTCGCGGCGCGCGTTGTTGTCGGCGATCATGGCTTGGCGATACTTCTCGGCTTCGCGCGGCAGCACTAGCGCCGGGCCGAATGAAGTGACGTGTTCGATCCCGTCAACTCCCGCGCGGATTGCGTCGGCGGCGTCAACGATTTCCAAGTGCGCGGTTACAGGTACCCCGCGCGCGTGCGCTGTTTCAACAGCGACGCGAATCAAACCCAACGGCAAGCGGAAGTAAACTTTGATGACCGATGCGCCCTGTTCCACAAAGCGATTGACCGCGAGGCGCGTCTCTTCGGCATCCCGCACAATAAAAGCGTCATGTGGGTAAGCGGGCGGCGCGTCGTCCAAGTGCGGGCCGGCGAGAAACAGGCGTGGCAGCGGCTGACCAGATTGTCGCACGCCGTCGTAGGCTTCTATCCACGCGCCGGGATCGCGCACTGATGTGACTCCCTGACTGAGAAAAAGCGACGGCAATCCTTCGTCGCCGTCCAGATGAAAATGCGCATCAATCAACCCGGGCAGCAAGGTCAGCCCGCTGGCTTCGATGATGGCGGCGGCTTTGGGAATGGTGACCGCACCGCGTGCGCCAACGGCGACGATCTTTTCGCCGCGCACGATAACGACCGCATCTTTCACAGGCGAGTCCCCGCGTCCATCAATCAAAGTCGAGCCGACGATGGCAATCGTTTGGTTTGCGGCGGGTTTCGCGACTTCATTGACTTCGCGCATCGAGACCCGAGGCTGCGCGGCGAGACTCGCGCTCACCACGATCAGCGACAAGAGTAAAATATGGATTCGCATCTTCGGCTTCATTTGTTTGGTGGCGGCTGGAAGCTACATACTTCCGCTGCCGCGGGCTTGAAACTTAATCCAGGAGAAATAATACCTCGACAGTAAAATTACTTTAGTATCACTTTAGAATATTCATTTCGATGCGGTTCTTTGATAATAGCCAGGCCACTCGACGCGGGGAAGGCGCCGGTTGGGTGGACCAATTACCGCGCTCGACTCGAGGCCATAGGCCGCTCTCGGTATATCTTGCATAGTACCAGCTTTTGATGCCCGGGCGTACTTCGGCAGCGGCTTATCCACCCGCTCCTGCTTGCGTTCGAATTCTGTCCGCCAGACCTCTAAAACACGTTGCAGCCCATAGCCATTGCCCGAGTAGCCTCGCGCTTTGATTTCAGCCAGAAGGTCTTCAAATCGATGACACCCTTCTTCCATCGGCGTCTGACGTAAGGTAGATATATGTCGATTGGAGATCGATCTCCCTGTGGCTTGGCGCGTTCGGGAAAACCTTCGGCTGTAGCGTACTTCTGCGCTGTCAACCAATGAATGTTCAATCGCCTTGCAATTTGGTTTGTTGTGCAAGCCTCGGGCAGCCAAACGCCAACGTAGCGCGTGGTGAATCCGGATGATTGGTTACGGTCATAGTTTTCTAATTTCCCATTGACATCCGACAAATCGTCAATTACGCTCTGCCTTGTCGAGTATCGAGGGGGCATATAAAAAAACAAAAACCGATCTGTTGCCAGGAACCCTCAACCTGCTAGTGTTCGAGAGGATACGGCATGCGATTGATGAGGAGCATGCTCTTCGGCTTAAGCGCGAATGATTTCGCAACTTTGGAATCATCGCATTGCTGGTGACATCCGCCTTCCTCCTCGCCTGTCTGATTCCGGCGCTGCGGGCGACCAGGATGGATCCCATGATTTCGCTCCGACATGATTGACGAAACTTTACCGCCGTTTTCACGCGACGGAAGGTTTTGATGATTTTCCGTCTATTCCGTATTCTCTCTTTACCTATGGAGGAAGCTATGAAAAGAATTCTTTCCAGGATGCCGATTCTCGTATCTATCTTCCTGCTGGCTGGTTTCAGTCAATCCAGCACCGAATCACGGATCAAAAGCGTAGAGAAAGGGTTGCTGCCTCCGATACTGATCAAGGGCGATGCAACCTGGACCATCGAAGAGAGGATGAAGCACTACAATGTGGCGGGCCTCAGCGTAGCCGTCATCAACAACTTCAAGGTCGAATGGGCGAAGGCCTATGGCCTGAAAGATATCGAAACGAAGGAACCAGTCTCGACAGAGACGCTCTTCCAGGCCGCATCAATCAGCAAGCCCGTGACCGCCATGATCGCGTTGAAGAAGGCTCAGGAGGGCAAGATCGCGCTCGATGAAGATATCAATAACAGGTTGACATCGTGGAAGCTGCCGGATAACGAATGGAAAAAGAAGGTTACGCTCGCCAACCTGCTGACCCACACCGCCGGCCTCACAGTACACGGTTTTCCCGGATACGCAGTCGGTGAACAACTCCCTACGGTCCCACAGATTCTCGACGGAGTCGTACCCGCAAACACGGCTCCCGTGCGAGTAGACATGGAGCCGGGCACGAAGTTCAGATACTCCGGCGGCGGGACGACAATCGCCCAGTTCGCGATCATGAGTATAGAGAAGAAACCATACCCACAGATTGCTGAGGAGACCGTGTTGGGGCCATTGAAGATGACCAACAGTACTTATAACCAGCCGTTGCCCGATGATTGGAGGAAGAAGGCCGCCTCAGGCCACCGGGGAGATGGAAATCTCGTCAAAGGCAAGATTCACATCTACCCCGAAATGGCGCCGGCGGGCCTGTGGACGACACCGACCGATCTGGCAAATTTCGCCATCGAAGTCCAGCTCTCGCTGGCCGGCAAATCGAACAAAGTGCTGTCAAAAGGGATGGCAGAGAAGATGGTCACCCCATTCATTGAAGATTTTGTCGGGATGGGCTTCTTTCTGGAGAAGCATGGCCAGGCGCTCTACTTCGGACACGGTGGTTCGAACGAAGGCTTCAAGTCGCAGTTGCTGGTCCATAAAGATAAAGGTTATGGCGTCGTGGTCATGGTCAATTCTGACAACGCCCCGATCATCAACGAAGTCATACGAAGCATCGCGCGCGAGTATGGCTGGGAAGATTACCTGCCAGCGCCTTATGAAATCACATCGATCGTGCCGGAGAAGCTCGACCAGTACGACGGCCGTTATCAGATCGGCCCGGATAGTGTATTACAGGTGGCCACGGAGAACGGTAAACTCTATGTGCAGCCGACAGAGGGCCCTAAATTCGAGATATTCCCGGTCTCTGAATCCGACTTCATCGCCAAAAAAGAGAATTTCAAATTGACCTTCGTCAAAAATCCGGGTGGCAAGGTCGATACCATAAAGATAGAACCCAGCGGCGGAAGATCTTTCGAGAGCACCCGGATGGCTGATGGCGCCCTGATCCCTTATGAGAAGTTGATGGCGGGCAAGATCGTAGAGGCTCTCGAAGATTATCGTAGAATCAGAGGAGAAATGCCCGAATTACCGGCGATCCAGGAGTGGAGGCTTAACACACTCGGTTATTCGCTGATGCAGCAAAAGAAGATGGCAGAAGCGATTGCGATCTTTAAACTGAATGCCGAGTTCAATCCCAAGTCATCCAACGTCTATGACAGCCTCGGCGAGGCTTACATGACGAATGGGGATAAGCAGCTGGCCATTACGAATTACAGAAAGTCGTTGGAATTGAATCCGAAGAGTGAAAACGGTGTTCGGAAGTTGAAGAACCTCGAAAACAAAAGATGAGGAGGATGCAGTATTTGAAAAGTGTGACGCTCCAGAAACTGTCATAACATTTAATATCTTCTCAACCGACCTGTGGTATTAATACGCCCATTCGTTAGCTGTCCAGATAACGGATTACACTACACAGGCGATATATATGAATCCACACATTCTCTACTTCTCGACGGTAATAGTTCTATCGACATCAATTATTTCACCATGCTTCTTCCAGGAAAGATTTGGCTTTCCGGGACTGACGCCGCCAACACAGTCGCCAGGGTATATCGGCGCAGTAAACGCGCAAAAGGGCGAGAGGCGAAAATTGATTGACGGGAAAGCGATCGAGGCAATAATGCCGAAGGTTCTCAAAGAGGGGAATCCGACGAAGAGCAGGTGGACCACAGAGGCTACAGATGAAGGACGCAGCCTGGGGCTCGCCATGCATGCGGAAGTTTTGGGACTGGCGCCGGAAGATATAGATCATGCGATACGCGAGTGGGGCGTAAAACGGAAGACCGATACTTACATGGGCTGGCGGCTCTCTATGAGAAGAACTACCCGACAGCGACCAGATTGCTGACGCAAACCTATGAAAAGCGAAAAGACTCGGGACAGCAGGATGAAACGGACCTGGCGGACGCCGCATTCTTCCTCGGTCAATCTCTTTACGGCCAACATAAGTACGGCGCGGCCGCGGACAAGTTTCATGAAGCCGCATTACTGAGAGAAGACGATCCATACGTCTTAAACTGGCTTGGGATAAGTCTTCATCAGATAACAGAGTACGCGGAAGCCGAACCGCTGCTCGAGCGCGCGCTCAAAATTCGCGAAAAGGAGCTGGGCGAGAATCATCCGTCCACCTCAACCAGCCTCATCAACCTGGCGAGGCTCTACTACGCAGAGCGGAAGCCCGCAGAGGCAGAACCGCTGCTCGAGCGCGCACTCGAGATCCGCGAGAAGTGCCTGGGCAAGGGGCATCCATCGCTGGTTGCCACGCTTCAGGATCTCGCCGCCGTCTATCAGTATCGAGGCAAGGATGGGGAAGCCGAATCTCGCTTGAGGCGCGCGATCGACATTCAGGAGAAGGCGCTGGGCGTGGATCACCCGGCCATTGCACGGAGCCTCGAGGAGCTCGGGAGATTCTTCTCTACCAGGGGCTTTTTCCAGGAGTCCGAACCGTTCTACAGGCGCGCGCTCGTGATTCGCGAGCAGAAGCTGGGCAAGGACCATCCGGATACCATCGGTAGTTTTCTGATGGTGCTTTTCAGTGGTGCGATCAATAACCCGCAACGGTTTGTAGAGTTCGAAGCTCGCTGCCGGAACGAGTTCAATGAAAGTGAGAAGAAATGGGGGCCCGATCATCCGAAGACCGCTGCCAATCTCATTACTCTCGCAGAACTCTACTTTCACTGGCATAGGTATGAAGATGCCGAGCCGCTCTTCAGGCGCGCCCTCGTTATTCGCGAGAAGGGGCAGGGGCAGGGGCAGGGGCAGAATCACCCAACTATTATCCATATACTCATGAGGCTTGCCCGAATCTATAACGAGGAAAATAAGCTCGAGCTGGTCGAACCACTCTACCGGCGCGAGCTCGAGATCAAGGAGCAGACGCTGGGTAAGGACCATACGTCCCTGCTCGAAAGTCTGCACCTGCTCGCCGATCATTGCGAATCGCGGGGAGAGTTCGGAGAAGCTGAAGCTCTTTATTTGCGCGCACTCGCAATCGATGAGCAAGTCCTGGGCAAAAAACAGTCGTCCAAATCTCACCTCCGCGAGAGCCTGGAGCAACTTAAGACAAAGCGGAGCAGGTATCTTGAGGCTGAATCTCAGTACCAGCGCTCACTCATGGTTCGCGAGACGGAAATGGGCCCGTATCATCCGGAGACTGCCAGTGTCCTCGACGATTTGGGAGCTTTCTACAATTCGAATGGGAATGATAAAAAGGCCGAGCCGCTCTTGAAGCGCGCGCTCGAGGTACGTGAACAGGCGTTGGGTCCTGCTCATCCGGAAACCGCCGAGACTCTCTGGCATCTCGCCCGAGTCTACTCCGGACTGGGTAAGTATCAAGAAGCCGAGCCGCTTTTTCGGCGTGCCATGGAATCCTATGAGAAATTACAGAGCGCGTATCAACAGGATTTAGCGTGGATGTTGAGCCGCCAGCTGCGTGAAAAATCTCCTCAGAATGTTCGTGCGCGATCTTTGCTTGGACAACTGAACCGAAGGCTCGGACACCGCTGCTCGCACATTACGAACGACTTCCAGTAGTAGTTTCTGGGCGTCTGCGTGGTGCTCGCTCGATGACCAGAGACCGCTTGGCGTCCACTGCTATGGCTTGCGCGAAATTATTGAGGGATGTCGCGGCAAAAATGCCCTCCGGTAGCTGAACGAACCGCGCTCCTTAAGACCGAACTCGTCAAAATCCGATTAGCTCCTGATTCAATACTTAAACGACTTGTCAGGATGATTGGGAGCTTTGGGCACCGGGCGTGGATCCTTCTTTATCAATTCCTCCAAATGTTTAATAGCTGCATCGAGCTGAGCATCATACCCATTAAAGGTAGCGTGAGGCAGATTGTCTACGACGATATCCGGATCGACACCGTGACCCTCGATCAGCCAATGTCCTTCGGGTGAATAGACGCCGGTCTCTGAAGCCGTCGCGATACCTCGGTCTGCCAGCTGGTTCGATGCCGACAGCCATATCTCTCCGCCCCAGGTCCGGCTGCCAATGACTTTTCCAAGGCCGAGCCTTCGGAATCCCTCGGCAAAGGCTTCGCCGTCGCTCGCCGTGTATTCATCCACGAGGACAACCAGGTGTCCACGGAACGCATACTGCATATTCCAATACGGATTTCCCACACGCGGCTGCCAGTAGAACCAGGCTTTGCGCAGGAGCTTTCCGAGAATCCAGGAATCGATGTTGCCGCCGCCGTTGTGCCGAACATCAATGATGAGCCCCTGCCGGTTGAAGACCGGATAGTATTCCCGCACCCATTGGGAGATGTCATTCGATCCCATTGCACGCAAGTGCAAGTAACCGATCTGTCCCTTGCCGGCTTCATCTACCTGGGAGCGCCGTGTGTACTCCCATTCCGAATAACGTAATCCTGACTCTTGCTCCATGGTGATCGGCCTGACGATACTATCCCGCCTGGCGCCGGCGGAATTAACTACGCCCAATAGCACCTGTTTGCCTGCTTTATCCCTGAGAAGCACCCCGATGTCCGATTCCGACAGGGTATCAACTCCATTGATCTGTGTAATGACATCTCCTTCGGCGACATCGACTCCCAATTTGGCAAGCGGCGATTGTAGATTCGGCAAATCCGGATCGTTTTTATAGATATGCTTCACCCGATAGCCGCCCGCCCGGTGATCGCGTTCGAGCAGCGCGCCGAGCGAGCCAATCTGTACTTGATCGGTTCCGCGCCGCACATCGCCGCCTCTGATAAAAGTGTGAAGAGCCGACAACTCTCCCATCATTTGAGCGATGACATCGTTCAGCTCCGGGCGGTCGGTAACGCGATCGACCAGGGGAAAATATTTCTCACGCATGGCGGTCCAATCGACGCCATGCATCTTTCGGTCATAGAAATAATCGCGCTCCATTCGCCAGGCATCGATAAACAATTCACGAAATTCATCGCGTGGTTTGAGGGGGAAACTCCATTCGCTCAGATTTACGCGAGCATCTGTCAGCATTTTTGGAACAGTGAGCGCAGTCCCTTTGGCGTCAGAGTCAAAGACGTAAAACTCCTCGCCGCGCCTGATGAGCATCTTTTTCCCATTCTGCGATAACTCATAGCCGTTTATTTCTCCGATGACAGTCTCGACCTCGATTTTATGAGTAATTTCGACTGCCTTGAGCGCTACCCTCGGCGGGAGATCGGCGGAATTATCCCGATCGAGCCAGAGTAATCGTTTGTTAGTGACCGCCAGTCCCGAATAGTTTCCCGCTGGAACCGGCGGTTCGTATAATCGGGTGATCAACCCTTCGCGCTCGATTTCAACCTTCACGGCTTCCATCCTGGGGGGCTCGCTCTTCGCAGCGTCTCCCCCTGGAGGTTCATTCGGTTTTGGAGTCTCGGGCGCTTTCGTCGCTTCCGAGGATAATTCGTCGGGTGGTTCAAACGGTGACCGCAACCCCTTCTTCAGGCCGAGAGCGAGAATCTTCATCGAACGGTCGAAATGTGGATCGGGTTGCCGCGGACCCCAGGGAGCGGGTACGGAACTACGGAGATTTCGATCGGAGAGAAAATAGAGCCACTTGCCGTCCGTGCTCCAGGCGGGATTACCACTGTTATAACGGTCTGAGGTTGCGGTAGTAATGGTTCCATCCTCGACGTTATAGAGCTTGATCTGGTTGAATGTATTGTCGGCCGATTCCACGTACGCAAGCCAGCGGCTATCTGGTGACCAGGAGAGATGATCGAAATCATCATTCATCGATTGTGCGATGCGCTTGTTTGACTTCGAGCGGGTGTCATAAAGCCAGAGCTGCTGATCCTTGTCCCGATGGGCAATCCAGTTACCATCCGGGGATGGCCGGCCGTCCCACCGCAGAACCTTGCCGTCCGTGGTCAATCGTTCCGGGCTTCCAATTCCAGAGGCGGGGAATTTCCAGAACTCAAGCTCTCCTGATTCGCTGGACAGGGCAAGGATGGACTTCCCATCAGGCATGAAATGTGCGTTGCGATACCTCACCCCGGGTTTGGCTGCGACGGTTACCAGTCTTCCGGATTTCGACGGCGCAACAAATAGCATGCCGCGCGCCGTAAAGACAACAGCATCGCCGTCGGGAGAGAGACCGGCGGTTGTCAGATATTCGATCGGGCGGCGAATCCAGCGCTCTCGCAGATTGTCGAAATCTGATATGAGCGTGATCGGAATCATAGCGGTCTTACCGGAGCGAAGATCGAGCAGCCACAGATCGGCGCCGTACTGATAGACGATCTTTCCGTTATTATGCGATGGTGCTTGGATATCCCATCCGCGATGTTTCGTATGTTGTCTCAGGTCTTTTCCATCAGGATTCATTGACCAGATGTTCATTGTGCCGTCACGATCCGTGGCGAAATAAACGCGCCCGTTCCAGAACATCGGACGAGAGGAAGTGCCCGGGTAATCCTTGGTAAGCGGAACAGCCTCACTACCGGAAGAAAAACGCCAGATGTTTTGTGCCGTCCCGCCCTGATATCGTTTGGTAGAGCTCCCCTGAAACGAAAACCGTGTGAAGAAGAGCGTTTCTCCCCGCGCATCGAAATCGCCCTCGGCTGCTTGCCACAAGGGAAGGACTTCCTGCTTTCCATCAAGAGATAATGCCACGAGCTTCGCGTTAGGCAAGGTCGAATAGCGGTTGGTGCTATAGAGTATGCGACCGTCACGCGTCCACCCGGCAACCAGCACTCTTCCCCCGTCCCAGGTACGACGCACCGGCATCCCTCCATCGATCGGAATGGTATATACCTCTGCCGGGCCTTCATACTCAGCGGTGAAAGCAACGGTCTTTCCGTCAGGGGAAATCGCCGCATATGTTTCCTGACCCGGGTGCGAAGTCAGCCGTCGTGCGGCACCTCCCTCAATCGGAACAATCCAAAGATCACCTTCTGCGGAAAATACGATGGTCTTCTCATCGATTGATGGAAATCGATAATAACCAGCGCGCGGCTCGCCAACAGCCACTGTGATAAGCGCCATTAGACACAAAAGGTATCGCATGAATTTCTCCTCGAAAAACTGTTGAAAGATAGAGCGTGAGTTGCGTCGAAATGCGTGGTTGCCGGCTCGCCGCTTAATAAAAAAGTAGTGCGAGCCTTCGCAGAGAATATACCTGCGGACAGGAAGTGTCCATCAGACCGCCTGATTAACGCGGCTGGGTTGCGATCTGCTCGGCGTCGTGCGTTTCGATGAATACGTGCGCGGAATGGGTAGCGCTCATCGTGCTTTATGGTGCAGCGGGGCACAGCGCGGTTTGATGATGGTGCAGCAGGCAGCAATCAAGGCTCGGCTTATGTCGCAGTACTTCCGGCTGAATGCCTTTGCCGGTGTCGCTGACGATGATGCGGATACTCTCTTCGTCGCGTTCGACACGCAACTCGACACACCCTCCGGCGGGCGTGAACTTAATCGCATTCGAGAGCAGGTTCCAGACGATCTGCTGTAACCGAGCGGCGTCACCCAACAGGATTGCCGGCTCTTCCCGCGTCGCGCCATTTTCACTTCGCGCTCCGCGCTCCGCAATCCGCAATTCGACGCCTTTGGCCTCTGCCGCCAGGCAAACCACGTCGAGCGCATCGGCGAGTATGGGGTTGATGTCAAGTGGGCGCATTTCCAGCCGCAGCTTCCCGCTGACGATGCGGGCGGTATCGAGCAGGTCTTCGATCAGTTGTAATTGCGTTTTGGCGTTGCGCTCAATGATGTCGCAGTACGATTTCAGTTGTGCCGTGTCGGGTTGTTCCTCGCGCAGCATGCTGTTGTAACCGAGGATCGCGCCCAGTGGCGAGCGTAATTCATGTGAGACGACGGCGAGGAATTCATCTTTGCTGCGATTTGCGGCCTCGGCCTCGGCGCGAGCCGCCTTTTCTTTGAGCAACAGTTCTTCTCTTTCGATCTCACTGCGCTTGCGTTCGGTGATGTCCCGGGCAATTTTCGACGCGCCGATAATTCTCACAGTCTTGTCTAGAATGGGCGAGATCGTCAGCGAAATGTCAAACTCGCTTCCATCTTTGCGCCGTCGCATGGTTTCGTAATGTTCAATGTTCTCGCCGCGCCTGAGGCATTCGAGAATTCGCGGCTCTTCGTCTATTCGATCCGGAGGAATAAGAATTGTCACCGGTTTTTCAATGACTTCCGCCGCCGTGTAACCGAACAGCTTTTCCGCTCCCTTGTTCCAGCTCGTAATGATTCCATTCAAATCCTTGCTAATGATGGCGTCATCTGACGATTCGACGATGGCCGCCATTTGAGCCATCGACTTTTCGGATATTTTGCGGTCTTGAACATCCGTGCATTAGCCGACCTACTCTCGCACGCCGCCATCGGGATCGAACAATGGTGTCGCCCGCGCCTCGAAGTAGCGGTACTGCTGGCTCGGCGCGTGCCAGAGCCGCCCATGTGATTCGTAAAGGGAGTGTGATTCGCGGGCGCGCAGCCAAGCGCTCCAGACGTTCTCGCGGTCTTGTGGATGCAGGGCGTCGATCCAGCCGAAGTCGCGCAATTCATCCCAGCTCTGACCCGTAGAAGCCGCCCACGCGGGCTGGGGCGTGACAAACCGGCCCTCCGTATCGACCGTCCAGGGCACGTCAGTAATGTAGAGACTAGCGAGCGATAACGCTCCTAGAGAGTGTTATCAATTTTTCCGCTTTGTTTGCAATGAGTTGCCGCTGGTCTTTGACTGTGATTAGCGTAATGTATGGAATGAAGGGCTTATCCAACTGATGTCAGTGATGCGGAATGGGCGCTCGTCGCGCCTTACTTAACCTGACCGAAGATGCTCCGCAGCGCGGTTCTGAATGAAGACCTTCGAAACACATTTTGCCGTTGGTACCCAGGGATGCAACGATCGTCTAGTGAGGCAGAGCTGAAGGCAGCAGCGTAGCCCCCGTTTGTGAACGCTCAAATGGCAGGAAATCTCGGGCGCCGACTTCGGCAATGCGTGCCAGACTCCTTCTGATGAAAGGGCCGCAGTCTTCAGGAGAGCGCCATTGGCGCTTCAAGTGCTTAGTTGAGGAGGTTCAAGTGCCGGAGCTTCGGCTCAAGCTGGATCCCCGATCCAGGAAGACAGGAATGGTGGCTACTGCTGAGGGATATATCTGACCCGTGCCGATTGGTTCACCATTATCAGCTTTGAGCACAAAATAAGGCTGCCAGCTCACTGACACACGGATTATCGGCGGAATGTCTCCTCATAAGGTTCTAACAAAGTGCTATACTAGCGCAATGAGCGATCAATCAAATAAGAACAATCCTTGCCGAGCAATCTTTATTTTAACAGCCACGACCAGCGAATATACGGCGGCGCGTCAGCAGTTGAAACTTACACCACAGCAGGCCCAGTGGCTGACAGGCGCATCTCGGCTTAACGGATTATCAACCCCGAAGGTTTATCGCGTTGGGAGTTGGCGGACTTTACCTCGAATCAAGGCAATTGAGGCAGCGCTAGCGGAGGTTCAGGCAGAGATCATTGATTTGCAGGTAGAAAAGTGAGCGCTGGTTTTTGTGTAGAAATCTTAGTTGCACAAAAAGTCAGCTAAAACTTTTTTTGCATAAGTTTAGTCCGATTCTTATCCGATAGCATGTTCCCTCCTTAGAATTTGAGGAAGAGGCAATGTAATTACTCTGCCGCTACGCCTGGAAGGGAATGTGAGCCAGTTGATATCGACAGTTGAGCGCCTGGCGGCTAAGGCCGACGACGGCCGGATAGTCACAAGAGATCAAGTGCGCCGTGAGATCCAACTCAGACAAGTCTTGGTAAGATCGATACTGGCATAGTACCTCCTAGGTATTGCCGGCCTATCATAAGTCATCTTTCGAACCCTCGTCGTGACAGATTTGCCCCTCAATCCGATTGCTACAATCTAAGGACCAAGGAGAAATAATATGTTATCTGACGAAGTGATTCTGACTCATGTTGAAAACAAAGTGGCGACACTAACCTTCAACCGGCCCGCAAAATTGAACGCCCTATCGCGCGAGTTGCTGCACCAATCTATCGAAACGCTGAAAAAGTGGGGACGCGATCCCGATATTGGTGCCATCGTCGTCACCGGTGCAGGGCGCGCGTTTTGTGCAGGCGGCGATGTAAGCAATATGGCCAACGATCACGAAAACCCGCTCACGTTGGAACAACAAATTGATGGCTTGCGAGAAGCGCAGGAACTTTCCTGGCATTTGTATAACTTGCCGAAAGTTACGATTGCTGCCGTCAACGGTCACGCGATGGGCGCAGGATTGGGCGTTTGCCTAGCTTGCGATTTACGCATTGCATCTGAGAACGCCCAATTCGGCACGGCTTATGCGAAGGTCGGTTTCGGCGGGGATTTCGGTACGACATGGTTGCTGGCGCGTTATGCCGGTGCGCCCAAAGCCAAGGAGCTTTTCATGCTGGGCGACATCATTGACGCCGTCGAATCTCATCGAGTCGGTCTCATTAATCGCTTCGTGCCGCACGATCACTTGATGAGCGAAGTGCAAGCCATCGCCACGCGCATTGCACATGGCCCGTTGACCAGCTATCGATACATGAAAGCCAACGTCAATCTGGCCATGACGACAGATTTCCGCACGATGCTCGACCGCGAAGCCGAAACTCATCTACGCTGCGGCCAAACCGAAGACCATCAAGAAGGTGTGCGCGCCTTCCTCGAAAAACGTCCGCCGAACTTTTCAGGCCGCTGACACATATGCTCCTTTGCCCCTGTTAACCACAATGCTCAATATTATAGGAGTTGAGTTATGGAATTCCGCGAAATCATTTACGACAAAGACCAACATGTAGCGACAATAACCCTTAATCGTCCAGCGAAGCTGAATGCATATTCAGAAGTGATGGTGCATGAAATCCTAACTGCGCTTGCCGATGCGCGAGATGACGATAGCGTGCGCGCTGTGATTCTGACCGGGACCGGACGCGGCTTTTGTTCCGGTGGCGACATCTCGCGGGACTTTCAATATCCGATGCGCTATCGCGGCCACAAGCTGGAAGCCATGCTTGAAATGCGCGAGAACATGCATGTGCTGGTCAAATTTCTACGACGCTTCGACAAGCCTACAATTGCCGCCGTCAATGGCGCAGCTGTCGCAGGTGGTCTCACGCTGGCGTTGTGTTGCGATTTTCGCATCGCGGCTGAAAGCGCACGGCTTGGTGATACGAGTTTGCGTTTCTCGCTCATTCCCGACGAAGGCGGCGCATATTTGTTTCCCAAATTCATGGGGTTGGAAAACGCGCTTAAGATGTCGATCTTTTCCGAAGTCTATCCAGCCAGCCGGGCCAAAGAACTCGGATTGGTGACGGAAGTCGTGCCCGATGTTGAATTGATGGTTACGGCGCGTGCCTGGGCGGAACGATTTGCCGAAGGGCCGCCCATAGCCATTCGCATAACCAAGCGAATGATGTACAAACAACAAACGATGGATTGGGAAAACGCGCTCGAAGATGCGGCGCTTAGTGTGATGGTTACGAACTATTGCGAGGACGTAAAAGAAGGCATCGCTGCTTTTCACGAAAAACGTAAACCGCGGTTCAAAGGCAGGTGAAAAACTGAGGGGGGTAGCTTTCCTGTCTTTCCCAGATTGCTGCACCAATGACCCAGGGGTGCCCTTCGCCAAAAGTCCATGCTGCATAAATATCTACTGGGAGCGACTTCGCCCCCAGTAGATTCCGATTTAACTCAGCGTACGTACAGGGAGATTTTCGGTCTAACGCTCCGCCAATTCGCCTTGTTGTATAGGAATTCTACGCTACTGATCAATCGGTCGTTACCGCGCAGGTCGATGGCGCGCGTCTGGCCGCCTGCTGGAATGCGGTCCCGAAACTCAACCTCTTCACTCGTTCCGTTCCCGTAATGAACCACTACGCGCTGAAACTCAACCGGGGCGCCGGCGACGCGAAGCTGAATGCTTTGGGAGCTGCCCTCGCTTCGCCCTAATACGATTCTGTCACGATCCCTCTGGCCATCCACTGTCGTTTGTCCAAGTAATCTCCAGGGCCCAGGCCTAGGATCGAATCTCACCCCGTAAAGTGTGACTCTCGGTCGAGCACTCGGCCGCCAATTCGCCTTGTTGTAGAGGAATTCGACGCTATTGATCACCCGGTCAGTGCCGCGCAGATCGATGGCGCGCGTCTGGCCGCCGGCTGAAATGCGGTCCCGAAGCTCGACCTCTTCACTGGTGCCGTTCCCGTAACGAACCACTACGCGCTGAAACTCAACCGGGGTGCCGGCGACACGAAGCTGAATGCTTTGGAAGCTGCCCTCGCTTCGTCCTAACGCGATTCTGTCAAAATCCTTCAGGCCATCCACCGTAGTTTGTCCAAGTAAGACCCAACGCCTTGCTCCTTGAGCGAACGCCGCCTGGCCGATGCTTAACAGCAACAATAAAGCACAAACGATTCGAGTTATTCTTGATGTCGACATATTCTCTCCTTTGAATGAGCAAGGGGGTAAAGCACATTTCCTCGCTTATATTGATAGTAAAAGTACGCTTCAAACCCGCTTTTCAGCGCCATCTCAACGTTCTGTTCAAACAACTTAATTACTTCTTCACTACTAAAAAACTATTCATCCTGCCGCTCAGCAGAACGAAAATCTTTAACCGGCGACGGGTCCGGCGACAGGTTTTGCATCTCCTGTGCCAACGTAGCTGATGTTTCTCTCTCATTGCTAAATGCTGTAATTGGATTGTTTTTCAGCAGTACTTCTCGGTGGGTGTGAGGCAGGCATAATTTCTGAGGATACGATGTGGTATAGCGGAGAGTCGGAACGGGGTGAGCCCGCATCGCGCCCTCAGAATAGCCTGGATGGCCTGATCTCCTACGACGGTTCTAAAACTTTCTTTTATTAGTAGTATTGCGGTTTTTGAAATATCCTTACTGAGGAGTTCTGTTATGTCTGACCTTTACCATCAATTCGGCGGGGCCAACGGCATTCGCGGCAGGCGGCTGCAATTCAACCAGCGCCTGGATGGCACGCCGCTACGCGTGCTGTCAGACGCGGACTGGCAATTCTGGCAGGAGAACGGCTACGTCATCGTGCCGGATGCCGTACCGGCGGAAAATCTGGAAGCGGCGACCGATTTGCTCTGGGAATTTCAGGAAATGGATCGCCGAGACCCGGCTACGTGGTATCGCAATCCGGCGCGGTTTATGGAGATGGTCGAATTGCGCGACAGCGGCATGGTAGAGGTTTACAACCATCAGGCGCTCTGGGATAACCGGCAGCACCCGCGAGTGTATGACGCGTTTGTAGACATCTGGGGTCGCGAGGATTTGTGGGTGACAATTGACCGCGCCAACCTGAACGTTCCCAACAAAGCTGGGCATGAGTTCCCCGGCTTCATTCACTGGGACGTAGACACCAGCCTCGACCCGTTGCCGGTTAACGTGCAGGGCGTGTTGTCGCTGGGCGACGCCACGATTGAGATGGGCGGCTTCCAGTGCGTGCCCCTGCTCTATCGCAACTTCCGCGAGTGGGTGAAAACGCAGCCGCCGGATCGCAATCCGTATCAGCCGAATATTACGGGCTTCGAGATCGTCAAGGTCGAAACCAGAGCCGGCGACCTGCTGATCTGGAACAGCCTACTGGCACACGGCATCCGCACGAATCATTCCGTCAGGCCGCGTCTGGCGCAGTACATCGCGATGACGCCGGCCGAGGAAGAGAATCAGGGGCTGCGCCAGTGGCGCATCAGGTCCTGGCGCGACCGGGTTGCGCCGGAGGGCTATGCCTTCCCTGGCGACCCGCGCAACTGGGAGCAGACGCGCTACGAAGGGGCACGCCTGACCGCGCTGGGTGAAAAGCTGCTCGGACTCAGGGACTGGTCGTGACATCTTCCCCGCACTAGAAGAGAAACAGGTGAACTTTAGCCTGAATCGAATGAAGAGAAACAGATGAACTTTAGCCTGAATCGAATAAGGTTCGCGGATACTGGCGGAGATGGCCTCCACCTTCTCTTCGAGTATCCGAACTTCCAATTAAGAACTCCACTGGAGAACTAGGATCGGGCCTGGACATCAAGACTGATGGCGGATCGATAGTCGTCGCACCCTCGCTTGTCGCTACGGCTGTCGTTTTAACCGTATAACTATTCTCAAAACTCCAGTTATACGGCGCACGAGGTAACATTCCCTTTTGGCAGGCTGATAAATAGTGCCTTGTGGCCATGGCATCCGGCAGGACAAAATAGACCATAGAAACGATCAGGTACCTCAAACAATTGCACGAACTGGCCGGCGAAATCGATCGATTGTTTGCCAGCGCCTACTTCTACTTTCGTCTCAATGACCTACGCGGCGCTCTGCCGGCGCTCAAAGTGATCTTCTCTGCTGTCTAACAGCAGTATTCAGCGGGTACGGCTTGTTCGAGATGGCGAATCCCATACAAGAAGTTACTTTCTTATGCCTCCTAAGCCCTGTCCTCCCACCGGTTCCGTGACGGTATGCTCGCCGAAACCAGCGATGAGCGGCTTTCCCCGCACGATTGCCTGCTTTACGGAGGGAAGAGAAAGCGAGGCTTTGTGGCTGGCTTGGCTATCCCACACTTCGGTGATCCATATCGCGTTCGCATCCACCGGATCCTTGGCGATCACATAACTGAGACAGCCAGGCATGTCTGCTATTCCCTCGAGCAATATCGCGATCAATGCATCCCGTTGACCCGCGACAGCCGTCATCTTGCCAATCAACCCGTACATCGTTTTTTCTTCTATAGAGACCGCCCCTGCTGACGTGCAGGCGGTGGTTGCCACGGCTGCGCCAGCCGTAAAAATGAAACTACGTCGGTTCATGGGGTTTCTCACTTCCGGAGTTGGAGTTGTACATCGAGACGATCTTCATTCGGCACGACTTTTCGTTCGCCGAGTATAAATCGTATACTCATACATCGCTTGTCACGAACCAGAATCTTAACAGAGTTTACCGATCTTCTTTACTGTAATCGCATCTCGACTTATTAGATATCTGCGGCATCGATAACGGGTTTTCTCTTTGGACGATAGCGCACTAGACGAAGCCGCATTCCGGATGACAATATTTCTTCACAGCCTCTCCCTCGTGAAAGCCGCACGTAGTAGCCGGGAGAATGAGGCTAATGGAATGGGAGGAAGGGAAGTTGTGCTGCTCACAATTACGGTTTTATGCCGAGTTTGCTTTTGACCTGATTGATGCTGAATTCCAGCCAACCGCGTTCGTTGCTGTTGCGGCAACGCGAATGTAATGTCTCCAAGGCTCTCACCCTCGCCTGTAAAGCAAGCCTATGATTCGGATCAGCCGCGAGCGCCATATCGATCAGATGCAGTGCCTCGACGGCCTGTCCCGCCTGCGCGCGTTCCATTGCCGTCTTCGCGATCACGTCCGCGCCGCCTGCGAGTTTGACGACATCAGGATAGACCGATGAAGCGGGCTTTTCATACATCGTCGCTGGGTTGAGATCGAACCATCCGGCATAGCCTTCGTAAATTCCTCGGACTGACCAGCTCAATTTGCCGTAGCCTTCGCCGATGTCCAGCTCAGGCGGTAGCTTGATCTCGTTCATTAACGTCCACACGTCCTTACCCGCGTTCATTCCTTTGACCGTTTCGTCGTGGACGTACTGGATCGCATCGCGGTAACGAGTGAGCTGCTTGAGTATCTCCGCATTTCCAGTAATCGGAGTCCCATGGCTTGGCAGAACGATTTCGGGTTTGAGCGCCAGGACTTGGTTGAGCGAGTCGATGTAATCAAGTGCCCAGCGAGGCTTGGTTCCGCGCAGCGTGTAGATGTTCGGGAACGATGTGTAAAAATTGTCGCCGATGAAGGCTGCTTTGTATTTGGGAATCCAGACCGTCGCGTGATCCGGTGTTTCGCCAGGCGTGCTGAAGACCTCGAATTTCATTCCGCCGAGTTCGAATTCGTACTTCTCATCGAACAGGATCGACGGCTCAATCTTCGCGCCGTAATTTCCCGGCCACGGCCCGGGATCGGGGATGCGCAGCGAGAATTGCGCGGCGTTGCGACGGGCGAAAAAACCGTTGAGCCGCCTCTGGTAGTGCTGAAACTCCACATGATGTTTCTGCGCGATGATCTTCGTGTCGGGCTGCTTCCAAGATGACACGCCTCCAGTGTGATCGCCGTGGGCGTGCGTCAGGATGATGTATTTGACGGGACCTGCGTTTTCGGCTTGCAGAAGTTGTTTGTGGCGCGTGGCGTTGAAGGGCATTGAGGTATCGATAATCACGTTGCCGCCTGCGGTCACGACCATAAACGTGTTGCCGAAGCCGGTGGCCTGGTAGATCGCTTCGCCGACCTTTAGCGCCTTCCTCTGATCTCGCCCGGCAGCGAGCGGATTGTCGGACATCTGGTCCTGCTGCGCGCGGGGCATTGGCTGAGGTGACAAAATCGCTGCTAGAAGGGGGGCGGCAGCGATTGTCAGGAGAGATTTTGCGTGGTTCATAGACCTTGCTCCTTTTCTGAGTGACGATGCGGATGGGTAATTAGAAACCGGGTTCGCGCTATTTAGTTGAGGACTGTGCAAATAAAAGTCAATTGGAACCAGCATTTCGGTCCTGAGCGCCAGCGGCGCGATGTTTCTAGTACTCGATCACCAAAGTCTGACGAGCTCCGGAGGAGCGAACAGGTAGGCATTCATATGTCGCTCCTTCGTCGGAGCTCAGGTTATGGTTAGGATAGTGAGCTATAGAAATTACGCGCCTCCGGCGCTGAGATGCGAGACTATTGATTCTGTTGGATTTTAATTTGCACACGCTACATTTAGTTGGGCGTCGCAAAAGCTTGAAGCCATACCTGTTTGTGTTGACACTCGTATTCGCCATCTCAAAGATACATAAGGGCGTACCCACTTTTTGAGCTATTCGATAAAACCTGTGAATTCATCGCCCGAGGAAGAATCGCCATGCATCTCGCCCCACTGTGTAACAAAGCTCTGTCTTGCGGGCGAGCTGAGAGGACGCATTATATCTGAAAATGAAGGTGCAGCGATCGATTTGTATGGCTGGTTGGAGGCTTTGGAACAGATTAGATAGAACCTCATATTTTCTTCACCCGCCTGACCCGACTTATCCGCATAGATTGATAATGACATTCTATATGAGTAGGTCTAGGCGGTCCTACAGAGCTCTACGAAACAAGCAAAAAATTCGGCAACAAGCCAGACCGGGTAATTTAGGTTCTAGGTTTTTGCGTCGCCGCCAAATGCCTGTTCCTGCATTTTCAATATACGACATTGCACACTGCTGATTGATCATATTGCTAAGTTCGGAATAGATTCCCGATAAATGAGGAGGGGCGCTTTTATCAGTTAGCATCTTTGTCGGCCGACCCTTCGCATAATTTTAACAATTGTTCGGCCGGCGGCAACGCCTCTTTGAGTTAACTGCACTTCCAAAAAAGATCGCCTTGACACCCGCTTTGTCCGAAGCCTAGCATTGTAAGCTGGCCCGCTGCCTCGGCACGTGAGGTTCGGCGGACGCCGAGATGTCCTTCTGCACTTCGACTCCAGCTGCTATGCGGTGGTTTACTTCCCGGATAGCGACATCTCTCCCAACACCCTCCAATGCACCGAGCACATCAGCCGGCATCACCCCAACAGAGAGGAGCACAATGACTCGACCACTATCGGTGAACGACGAACTCCCGCGTGACATCGAGTGAAGGTACGCACTTCGCGGATGTTACCGGCTCGATCTGAGCGGCATGATCTGTCTGCAAATTGACGCAGATATTCAATAACGCGAGCCGTGTGGTGCTGGTTGCCGCTCACATTCAACAAATCTGACTTTCGATTCAGATGAACGCTAAGGAGGAAGAAACATGGCAAATCCGATTCTGGTCACCGGCGCGGCGGGCCGCGTCGGCGGGATAGGGCGGACGGTCACCGAACTATTGTTGAAGCAAGGCAAAGCGGTGCGTGCGATGGTGCGAAATGAAGACGAACGCGCGCAGGCGTTGCGCGACCTGGGTGCGGATGTCGTAGTCGGCAATCTCCTCGATCTCGAATCGATGCATAGGGTGATTGCCGGCTGCGAGACGATGTACTTCGGCATGTCGGTTTCGGATGCCTATTTGGCCGCGACGGTCAATGTGGCGGCGGTGGCGAAGCATCACGGCGTGAAGGCGTTCATCAATATGTCGCAGATGACGCTCTCACAGATGAGCATTACCGAAACCACATCAAGCCCGCAGCACAAGCTGCACTGGCTCGCCGAGCAGGCGCTGAACTGGTCCGGTCTGCCGGTAGTGCACGTGCGGCCGACCGTATTTCTCGATGGCTTCTTCCTGATTTTCACTTCGGATTCGGTGAAGGAATCGAATCAGCTCAGACTGCCCTTCGGCGAGGGCAAGACTTCGCCGGTCGCAGCGGAAGACGTTGCACGTGTGGTCGCCTCGCTGCTCGCCAATCCGCAGCCGCACATCGGTAATATCTATCACCTGACCGGCCCGCAGTCCGAGAACATGTATTTTTATGCACAGGAGTATTCGAAGGCGCTTGGTCGCACGATCACTTTTCAGGACATCCCGGTCGAGCCGTGGCGGGACGGGCTGCTCAAGGGCGGCTTGCCGGTCCACCTGGTGAACCATCTTGTGACGATGGCCGATCTGCATCGCGCGGGACGCTATGATCGGATGTCGGACGACGTGTTCACGCTAACGGGGCAAGGGCCGCTGAGCTTGCAGGATTTCGTCAGGAAGAATGCGGCGAAATTCACCGCGTCGGCAAAAGAGGTCGGTGAAAGAGCCGACGGTTGGTAGATAAAGTTGGTAGATAAAGAGGACGCGAATGTAGCGAGAAGTGCTTTCAACAATGACTGAAAATTCACAGGGGGAGTTACGGCAACGCCGATGTGATCGTCGTTGAAGGGCACAGTTACCAAGTGAGCCACTCCGGCTAGGATGTGACTGACGGCCATGGACGGATTGTTTTTGCGCACTTCGAGCGCCTGCGGCAGCGCCGCGGTCACGATCAAATCAAGGTCCATCTGGGAGAGTTCGGCTGCCTGCCTCACCAAAACGACAAGGTCAATGGTGTTAAACCTCATTTTAAGGTAATGAGGCATTTGACTTGAATACTTTGCCGTCTTTCATCACAAAGGTAACTGTTTTAAGCGTAGTTATGTTGTCGAGCGGATTGTTAGTGGTCGCGATGATGTCAGCTTTCATCCCTGAACGAATCGCGCCCCGCTCCTTTTCAAGGCCGAGTAGACGTGCCGCATTCGTGGTCAGTGCTTGTAAAATCACCCTCGGAGGAATGCCCGCCTCAACCCAATTATCAATTGTTTCGATCGATAATCTCCCGCGCGAATACTCTTTAGTTGTGAAAATCACGTCGGGACCGTGGACCAGGGTGACCCCAATTTTGTACGCACGCATGACTGGATCGATAAACCATTTCTCGTTGAACGGCTTGTTGGCCCCTGGCGTCTTGAATTCAATCGCCTTTATCTCCGTAAATGGTATCGGGACCAGCGCCACACCATTGCGTTTGGCGATCTCCAGTGACTCATTTGAAATGGCGACCCCATGCTCAATAGAAGCAACACCCGCTTCCGCCGCATTGCGCGCGCCTGCCTCAGTCCAACAATGAGCCGCGACCCGCAACCCAGCGCGAGCAGCCTCTTCAATCACAAAGCGTATATCATCAACTGAGTAGATATATCGTTGATCATCAACCACTATTTTGATGACACGCGCTCCGTAATGAATGTTCTCGCGAATCGCTTTCTTCAATTCATCGCGGGTGTCAGCATAAAAATACTCGGGGTTACCGAGGCCCGGTTTTTCAGGCTGCAGCTGAAACTGTCCACCGAAAGGGGCAATAATGCGCCCTGCGTTGATAATTGTCGGTCCCGGCACCCAGCCTTCCTCAATCGCGCGACGCAGAGCTGTGTCCGCATAATTGCCCGCATTGCCAATATCGCGGACTGTAGTAAACCCTGCCTCAAGCATCGTGCGTGCATTACCAGCGCCCTGTAGCGCACGGTAAGCCGTCGAATCAATCAGTGTGGTGTAGTAGTAATTTCCGCCATCGCGACTACGCCGAGTCGTCATACAGAGATGCGTGTGCGCGTCAAACAAACCTGGCAGCACCGTTTGTTTGGACAAGTCAATTACTGTTGCATTCTCAGGTATCTTGAGATCAGGGCCGACAGATTTAATAGTTTGTCCTTCTATCAGAATTATTTGGTTGGCAGCAACTGTCGCAGATTCTGGGTCAACCAATTTACCGGCCTTAATAGCAATGACCTGCGCATGTCCTATTAGAGAAAGGACGGCAAGTTGTACAGTCACAAGAGCTGTCCGAATTATATTTTTGAGCTTCATATTTTCCTTTATGCGTCGAAGGCGCCTAACGATCATAATCATCCGCTCGAACAAGTTGTCAGCGGCTTACTGTATTTATCGCCCCGGCCCTACGTCCATTCCATCATAGACTGCTCTGCAAGTGGCTGCGAGACGGTTAAGTTATCCTTTTCAGTCGAATAATGAAGTCGGCTTGTGTGTTATCCTGACGACGCTCCGTTCAGCTGTCGTATCGGCGCAAAAACCAACTACGGGCTACGCGCCGGTCAACGGACTCAAAATGTACTACGAAGTCCACGGAAGCGGCGAACCTGTGGTGTTGCTCCACGGCTCGTTCATGACAATTTCAAACAACTGGAACCGAGTGGAGCGGCGAACTTTCCAAAACTCGGATAGTAATTGCCTTCGCAATGCAGGGCCGCGGGTGCACGGCAGACATCAAACGCGACTTCAACTATGAACCCTCGCAGACGATGTGGCTGGGCTGCTCGATTATTTCAAAATCCCAAGCATGGACCTTGACTTCTTTAACCAAAAAAGAAGACCAAAAAATCACAAATATTTGCGAATTTTGGTCTTCTTTTTGATTTTTGTATTTTTGTGATGAATTATGCAGTTCGTACTGCACCCGGAGTGCCGTCTTCGACCACGAATGAAGCACGTGTTGTGATCGGCTCGTCTGGCGTAGTCACTGCCGCAACGATGCGATAGTCGGTTTGCCATTGATGCGGGGTAAGCTTACAGAGCACATAACCGCGCCGTGCGTTATAGAATTTGATGTGCGGATTCTCTGGCAGTTGCCGTTCGACAGTCGCATTGGAATCCGCTCCGTTTCCTCCTGAACTGATAGAGGTACCGACGAACTCGGTGGCAACGACCGGTGAATTCGGATCATCGAAATTGGTCTTGAGATCGTGAACCCAGCTTGCGTGTATGTCTCCTGTCAAAACGACTGGATTCGAAGGTTTGCATTCATTGAGGTAATTAAGCAGACGATAGAGCCCCGCCGGATAGGCGTTCCACTGGTCCATGCTGATTGCCTGGTCTGGCCCGGTCGCCGAATCATATCTGCCCATCATGACCTGCTGGGCGAGGATATTCCACTTCGCCTTCGATTTGTCGAGGTTGTGGAATAGCCAACTCTCCTGCTCATCGCCCAGCATTGTCGCTTCAGGATTGAATACCTCATCGCATAAAGGTTTGGTGCCGTCGCCGCACGGTTGATTGGTGCGATACTGTCTGGTATCGAGAACGTTAAACTCGGCTAAATCGCCAAACCTCACGCGGCGATACAGCAGCATGTCAGGACCTTGCGGTAGTGAGCGGCGACGAAGCGGCATATGTTCGTAGTAGGCCTGATAGGCGCGCGCGCGACGCTCGAGAAATTCCTCGGGCGGTACGCTATTTTCCGGTATGTCATT
The DNA here is from genome assembly GCA_963796275.1 of uncultured Acidobacteriota bacterium. Lineage (GTDB taxonomy): Bacteria > Acidobacteriota > Blastocatellia > RBC074 > RBC074 > JAKEHZ01. The sequence continues at coordinate 2,627,652 of CAWCKY010000006.1, forward strand.
GGCGTAATTGTTTTCGACTTCGTGATCGTCCCAGGTCACTAGCCAGGGAAATAAAGCATGCGCACGCTGCAGATCCGGATCGCCTTTATAGAGCGCGAAGCGGTTCCGGTAGTCATCGAGCGTCATAATCTCCGGACTGTTGTGTTGTCGCAATGCATTTGCATTCACGCCGCCCTCGTAGATGTAGTCGCCAAGGTGGACGACCAGATCGAGGTCCTCCTCCGCCATTCGCCGATAAGGTGTGTAGTAGCCCGTTTCATAATGCTGACACGAGGCGAAGGCGAAAGCGAATTGATCGACGCAAGCGTTGAATGCAGGTGCTGTGCGCGTGCGTCCGATCGGACTGACGGCAGATCCGACACAGAAGCGGTACCAGTACCAGTGCGCCGGCTTCAGACCGTGCACTTCTACGTGTATTGAATGGCCGAATTCAGGGTGCGCATATGCCCAGCCGCGCTTAACCACTCTGCGCATCCCCTCGTCCGAAGCGACTTCCCATTTGACTATTACAGGATTGGGCGGCATCCCACCGCCGTTGAGCGGATCGGGCGCCAGCCTCGTCCAGAGCACGACTCCGTTAGGCAGCGGGTCACCCGATGCTACACCGAGCCTGAATGGATCTGTGGTAAAAGTTGGTGTGACTGTTTGCGTCTGTAATTGGATTTGCCCGGTCACAGCCAGGCCAGAAAATGCGGCCGCACTAAACAGAAAGCTACGACGGTCGATTGTGTATCTATTCCTTGATGGAACAAAGTCGTTGGTTATCGAATTTTTTTTCATAAGATTCTCTCCCGACAAGTACACAGTGGTTATAAAGTACGGAGCGACCAGGGATTTATCCCGTAGATACCCCGTTAGATCCATGCTGATTCGCCGAGTCCTGGAGAATTTGCACTATTATTTATTTGTATAGATATTGATCAGGTTCTTGGAAATTTACATTATGCAGCATGTGTATTAAGTTCAGGTAAGCTTTCCACCAATCTTTCATTTTTTGTTTCTACATAACACAAAGTTGAGATCGGCGTACTGTCAGTATTTTTGAAAATCATGATGTTTTCCTCTTGAGCATCAGGTGGGGTGCAAGTCCTATACGAACCCGGCAGGGGGGAATCGTTAGCCGAACGGCAAGGGTATCCATCGCGAGGTGAATTGAGAAAGCCTCAGGCAAAACGCTGGCCCGACGAACAGAAACCGAATAAGAGGCGACAGGACCGGATGAGAAGGTAAAGCTTGCAGCCGATAGTAATTGCCGATGGGAGCCGGAGAAATCCGATGGGAGCCGGAGAAATAATGAAACGAATTCATCTGATTATGGACGCCTGGCCGCATTGATCGCTCTTCTGCGATATAACTTGCTCCCGTGTCAACCTCCGTCGCAGCTTCCAATCAAGGCCGCACCCGAACCAAACCCTCCGTCCACTCGCGCAACTGCTTCCCGCCCAACTCAATATCCGCCGTAATCACACACAGCCCCTCACCCGCAGCCGCAAACACTGCCCGCGCCGAGCCCTCCTTCCGAGGCCCGATCGTCACCTTCTCGTCCGCTTTAACAACACGCCACCCGGAAGGCACATTCCACTTCACCCGGTAGGTCTCCGTCTTCGCCGAATGGTTCAAAATCCGAACCTGAATCGGAACACGCTCACCGCTGCGCACCTCACTGCCATAAGGCGCCACAGCCGCCCAGCTCTCGTCGATCGCATAATTCAGCTCGGGCCACGGAGCCAGTTCCTGCAGAATCGCCATCCGTTTCCGCAGTTCCGAACGCATCCGTGCCGATTGCTCCGCCGAGAACCGGAACATCGGCTCCACGTGCTGGTTAATCATCCACAACGGCGCGTCCTTCTCGAGCCGTTCCAACAACTCCAGGCAATACAGAAATCCCTCACCCTCCCGCGCAAAATCGCGGTTTTGCAAGCAGTAATCATCAATGCCCGACGGCGTAAAGGAATCTCCCACGAAGAACAGCTTCTCGCCGCCGTCTCTCTCCACCAGAAGCCCGCCGTGGTACAGCGTCTGCCCTGGAAAATCGAAGAAGGTCAGCTCGAACTCGTGCCAGCGCATCCCACTGCCATCCGCCTGGGGCTTCCCCGACGTAATCGGATTCTCAGTGAGACACGGCAGCCGGTAGTGCGACGGGCGCTCCAGCACATCGCGCATCCGCTGCGTAAAATAGACCGGACACGCGAACCGGTTGGCGATAGTCTGCGCGTAGTCAGTGTGGTCGTCGTGGTAATGCGTGATCCATATCCCCTGCACGCGATCTGCTTCCTGCAGCCTTGTGAGCAGCCCCTTGAACCCTGCATCTACCAGAAACCCTGCGCCTGTTCGCGAAACCAGCAGCCGCGAATTTCCGATTGCTTTCACCCAATCGGGCAGGGGACGTTGCTCCCCCATCGGCATCGAATCGACGGCTCGGCCATCCATCGCCCTTCGTGATCGGATCCGCAAGCTCTCCTCGCCCCAATACCAACGCAGCGCATCCGTAGCGAAGTGGCTCGCCATCAGCCCCTGCAAGCGCGTGATCAATCGCTCGATAGCCTGTTGTGGATTCTCGATCAACGGTCCCCGAGCCGGCACCAATACATCCGGCTTTCGATCTGCGATCTTCCGCAGGCTCTCGATCAAATCCCCCGCTCGTGCGGCATAGCCGTGATACCCGCGCGTCTTGGATTCAGGAATTGCGTCCTGCAAACTCGAAACATCGAACAACTGTCCGTCGCCATAGATGAGGTCACCCGTGCAAGCAATCCGTTTGCCGCCCGACTCGATCCAGTACGATACAGCCCCTGCCGTGTATCCCGGCGTATCGATTACCTCGACCCTCACGCCGTCCAGGTCGAGCATCTCACCGCCGCGGACAGCACGCGACACGCGAACCGGCTCGCGCAAAACCTTGGTATTCACCTGCGAATAATCATGGAAACGGCCGCTCCAGTACGACTCCCAAAACGAAGCCGGATTCTCAAACAGCGAGCGCTCCCGCTCCGGCACAACCGCTGCCGACCCATCCCTCACCAGCGCCGTGCCCGCCCACACCACGTCGCGCCTTGCATGAGTAAACAGCACGTGCGAAGCCTCCTTCACCCGCCCGCCTGTATCGCCGTACACCAGCACCCTGCCATTCACCAGCAGCCCATTCACCGGACCCTGCAAGAACCGCACACCCGACGGCAGCTCCGCCGATTGCAGCCTAACACCAGTCTTCGGAGGCTGTTGGGACAGGTTGCTCGCCACCAGGTTCATATCCGCCCGAGCTTCGGCGATTGACGTCTGTGGCTTCAATCGACCCACGGCAGCGAACGCATCAGGCACCCTCCAGTTCGGGCAGTAAGGGCCCTTCCAGAGCGGGTCTGCGGTATTTAGTAACCAGAAAGGCGCCTCCTTGAATGGAAACTGCCAGCACTCCGGCATCACGCCAATGATCTGTGCACTTCGTTTATCGAAACTGATGCTTTTACCCAGGACATCGGGCGCGCCGCCAAATCGGTTCTGCCGGTAACCGTTACTCAGGACGGAGAGGTTTTGGCCGAGCTCACTATCCCTGGGCGAGAATGTTCGCCCGATAACCGGCGTAAATGCCATCACCGAGGAAAAATTGGCGCTGACCACGGCGGCCTGAGCCAGCTCTGCCTGATCGCCGTTTTTCAATGTTACCTCCGCCGCTTCCGGTCGAAAGTACAGACCCATGTCCACAAAAATGTGGTTGTTATCCCTCCAGTCTCTGAAGTTCGGGTAGGATGTCCAATCCCGCTCCAGCCCCTTCTTCGGAACCGATTTCCAGTGAAGGCATAACCGATCCGGATCATGATATGGAAGCGGCCTCAACATTGCGGCATAGACTTCACTGAAGACTGCCGTACATGCTCCGATTCCGAGCGCGAGCGTGAGGACGGCCATCGCGGTGAATCCGGGATTCCTCACCATCATTCGCAGGCCGTGGCGTAAATCCTGTGCGAGTGTTTCCAGAGATCTAAAACTCCACATGCATTACCTCGATTGGTTATTCCGAACGAACGGGTCGGACTTACTCATCTCTGAGCACGACGTTCGGGTCTAGCCGCGATGCGCGCCACGCCGGCAGCCAACTGGCGACCACCGCCACGGCCGTAATCGTCGCGATCACAAAGGCGATCGTCACGATATCTGTCGGTTGCACACCAAACAGCAGGGACGCAATCAGCCGATTTACGGCAAGCGCGCCTGCCAGGCCAATGGTGACACCCAGCGCCGTGACCTGAAGCCCTTGCTTCATGATCTGTGTGAGCACGTGGGAGCGAGCTGCACCGAGGGCGACCCGAATGCCGATCTCGCGCCGGCGCTCCGTCACCATGTAGGAGAGCACACCGTAAGTGCCGATGGCTGCCAGTAGCAGCGCCAGTCCGGCAAATGCGCCCAATAGCTGCGCCAGGAGTCTCGGCCGGCGAATCGATTCGGCGAACACCGAATCCATGTCGCGAAGCCGCACGACGGGAACCGCGGCGTCCACTTCCCGTACCACCCGCTCGATCGTCCCTGACAGTGCGGCCGGTGGCAGAGTCGTCCGCATCACCACATTCATACTCGGCGGGGAGACACCGTGCTGGTCAAGGGATACGTAAAGTTCAGTTCCTGCCGGGCGCTCCACCCCGCGCTGCCTGACGTCCTTGGCCACTCCGATCACCGTATGCCAGACATCATCGCTGGCGCCAAACGACCCACCCGGAGGCCGCAGACGCTGGCCAATCGGGTTCTGCCCCTTCCAGATCCTTTTCGCCAAAGTCTCATTGACGATGGCCACCTTGCCTTGCGACGCGTTGTCGGTTCGCTCGAAGCCGCGGCCGGCGACGATCGGGATGCCCATCGTCCCGAAATAGTCGCCCATGACGAATTGGTAGTAGTCGATGATTTCAAAGGGCTTTCCATCGTCGGAGGTGTAGTTCTCGATAGGAGTAGCGATCGCATCGGGAGTTCGATTCGGCGGCAGACCCGACATGGCAACCGTTCCCAGCACGCCCGGTACGGAGCGAAGCCTGTCGAGGACGCGCTGATATGCCTGCGCGCGTGTGTCGGGTTCTGAATTCGCCATTGGCAATGTCATCGAGAACGTCACCAGCCGCGACCGGTCAAATCCTGCATCGATCCTCGTGAGGTTGTAGACTGTCTGAACTAGCAAACCCGCTCCGATAACCAGCATCACCGCGAAAGCGACTTGGGCTATCACGAGTCCACGACGGGCGTAATGACGCCAGGCGCCGCTGGCGCCCCTTGCGCCCTCCTTGAGCGCAGTCACCATGCTACTCGTTCGCCGCGCGCCCGAGCGACACGAACCCGAAAAGCAGGGCAGTCCCAGTCGAGAGGCCGAGCGCAACCAGCAAAACGGGCAAATCGATCGTGAGCTCACTCGTCCGCGGGACGCTGGTCGGGTAGGCACGGATCAGCGCCCGCACGCCAGCGCTGGCTAGCCACAGACCCAGAATGCCACCGGCTCCAGACATCACCGCTCCTTCGGTTACCGACTGCCGGAGCAGCCGGCCGCGGCTGGCGCCAAGAGCAGCGCGCAGTACAAATTCACGTCTGCGTGAACCGGCGCGAGCCATCACCAGGTTCGCAAGATTCGCGCAGACGATGAGCAGCACGAATCCCACGGCGGCCTGCAGAACCCAGATCGATCGGCTGGCATTCCCAACGATCGCGTCCTGTAACGCCCGCAATTGGAGCGTGTGGTCTACTGAGCGCAGGGGGCGGTTCGTGGGGACATGGTCTTTCGCGCCGACACGCTCGCCCCAGTTTTCGAGGAATGCGCTCAGCTCCGTCTGTGCCATCCCAGCGGTGACGCCGTCTTTCAGTCGAGCAATGACGTAGAGGACGTGGGCCCCGCGTTGCCGTGCCGTATTCGGGTGGAGCCAGAGGGGCAACCAAACCTGAGTGTGGTTATCCATGACGTCGGCCCCGGGCGGCATAATGCCCACGATTTCGTGGGGCCGGCCCTCGATTTCCACCTTCTGTCCAACGAGTGGTCGTCCTCCAAATGCTGTCCGCCACAATTCGTGCGAGAGAATCGCGATCGGTGGCGGTAGGGTCCCGGTCCAGCGGGCGGTTTCTTCGTCGCTGAAAAAGCGTCCCTGCTCCGGCTGAATACTGAGCGCCTTGAGCAAATGTGCATCGACGGAGATCGAGCGCACCCGCAGAGGTCGATCCGCTGCCGTGATGTTGACCTCGCCGGTTGTGTACGCCGCGCCGCCGGTCGAATAAGCGCCAACCGTCGCGAACGATTGGTTCATCTGGCGGAACTCGATGTACTCCGGCGCAGAGAGCGCATTTCGGGTGCCCCCAATGGCCGGAGATTCTGCAGTCAGATACATCAGCTGATCGGGTTTTGGATAGTCGAGGGGCCGCAGCAGCACTGTATTGACCACGCTAAAGATCGCCGTGTTGGCGCCAATGCCGAGCGCAAGTGTGAGCACTGTGACAACTGTGAAGCCCTTGTGCTTGAGTAGCATTCGCAGGCCATAGCGTATATCCTGGAGCGTCGTCTCCAACACCAGCAGGCCTCTGCGGTCTCGATAGACCTCTTTGACCTGCTCAACCCCGCCAAATTTGCGTAAGGCTGCAGACCGCGCTTCGTCGGGACTCATCCCCTGCCGCTGGTTATCCTCTATTTGCAGATTGAGATGAGAGCGGATTTCATCCTCCATATCTCGCTCAAGCTTGCGCTTCAGAAATAATCCGCGTAGACGGTGGATGAAGACTCGTAACCAGATCATATACTTCCTCCTGAAGGTTCGAGGAATCGGGTCAGAATTTCAGATATCTCCGCCAGTTATCTTCTTCAGTCGCAATCTGCTTCCGCCCAGCCCGCGTAATCGAGTAATACCGGGCCCGCCGGTTGTTTTCCGACACGCCCACGGAGGATATCCATCCCATCTGATCGAGATGCAAAAGAGCGGTATACATCGTCCACTGGTTGAGCTGAAAGCGGTCGGCGCTCATCTGTTCAATGCGCCTGGCGATCCCATAGCCGTGCAACGGCCCGAGCGTCTTCTCCAGGGTTTTGAGGATCATCAGATTGAGAGTTCCGGGAAGCACCGGGTTCTTATTCTGTGGCATACTTCTCCTGTTGGTGAGCAACAGAAATTTAAACCAAGTCCTGTTGATAGTCAACATAGAAAGGTAGGGACTCATCAACCGGTGTGCAGGTGTACGGAAAAGATTCAGCGGCAGGCAATGTGCAGGCAGCAGCGCATTTTGTGCTCACTGCCACCGGATCCTGATGGTTCTCCCGCGATTTTGGTGATGCGAATTTGCTCGCCCAGGACGCTCCTCAGACATCCCAGGATTCTGTCCGATCACTTGTCCCATACAAGAAAATTATCGCGCGATTTCGCCTTATCTGGCCGGAAGTCTTATACAAGAGACACTCGCGGATGATTGAACGGGAGTCAACCTGCTTAATCAAGTTGGCTTACGGGTTAGGTGCTAGTGTTTAGCCGGCTTTATCAAGAGCGCATCAGTTATCACTTCCAGGTCGGTCCGCCAGCGGCACTTGTTCACCAATCCATTACCCTTATCCGTATATCCCACCATCCACTTGACGCCTTTGTAAGGATATTTTTCATCCATCGCGAAAGACGTATAAGCTGCACACCAGCAGATCGTAAGATCATTTGTCCTGCTCACCCCCAGGTTTCTATCCTTGCGCATCGAGTGCTCGTCCGCCAGGCGATCCCTGCCGTTAGATTTATTGATGCTCACATGCTTTGCATCCGCCTCCTAGGTTTTGCTCACCTTTCCACTCATCTATCAGCTCACCCGTTTCGGATGGGTAGATCGCGAATTGCTCGCTCCATCTGGATCGGTTTTTGCATCCGCTACGCAAAAATCTAAACAAATGGGTTGACCTTATGATATCTGTCTATATACTATCTGTGCATGACAGATATAAACACCAGAGCGCTCGATCGTGAGCTGAAGCGGGGGGCCGCGGAGCTGCTCATCCTTTCACTGCTCGACGCGCGCCCCCGCCACGGCTATGAGCTGAGTAAACTGATCAACACGCGCTCCGGCGGCCAGATCACGTTTCACATAGATTCCCTCTATCCCTTGCTGTATCGCCTAGAGGAGCGTGGATGGATCAAGGGTGCCTGGGTCGAAAAGCCAGACGAGAGACGCCGCCGCTTCTACAAAGTCACGCCTGAGGGCCGGCGCGTGCTTGCTCAGCAACGCAAGACCTGGGCGGCATTCGTGGAGGCCGTGCGGCTCATCACGGGAGACGAACATGCCTGACTGGACACAACACGTGCGCCCGCGTTTATCGGGCCTGCGCCTCTCGCCTGCTCGCGAGGCCGAGATCGTCGAAGAACTCTCGCAACATCTCGATGACCGCTATCGGGAGTTGATCGCGGGTGGTATGTCCCCTGACGAAGCCACGCGGTTAACGCTTGCCGATTTCAGGGACGGCAATCTCCTCGCGGAGTACCTGGCGCCTCTCCGGCAGGCGCACCAGCCTGTAGCGATCACACCGGGAGCTCCGGGCGGCCGATTGCTCAGCGATCTCTGGCAAGACTTGCGGTACGCCGCACGCACGCTCTGGAAGCGGCCCGGCTTCACAGCCGCTGCCGTTCTCACGCTCGCGATCGGCATCGGCTCGAATGCCGCCATCTTCACGGTTATCAATGCGGTGCTGCTTCGGCCGCTGCCATTCCCGCAAAGCGAACAGCTCGTGAGGCTGTACACACGGTATCTGCCCTCTACCGGCTATAACTGTCAGTATTGCTCCCTGTCGCATCCGGAATTCGCCGATATCCGCGGCCGGGTCAATGCGTTCGCCGCCATCGCCGCCTACAGACCCGACAGCGCTAATCTGAGGCATGGCGATGGAGAAGCAGAGCGCGTTCTCACCATGCGCGTGACCTCGGAATTCTTCGATGTGCTCGGCGTCAGGCCAGTCCGCGGGCGATCCTTCACCGAAGAGGAATCACAGCGCGGGGAAGCCTGCCTCGCTATTCTCAGTCACGACGCATTAGATGATGCAGCAAGCGCAGTCGGCTCGACGATCAGGCTCGACGATGCGCTCTGCGAAGTGATTGGCGTAATGCCGGAGGGCTTCAGATTTCGCGACGACAGCGTGAAGGTGTGGACGGCGCTGCCTATCAACATCAACACGGAGGATCCACGGTTCGATCGAGGGAGTCATTGGCTGGCCGCCATCGCTCGGCTGCGCGATGGCGTGAGCGCCGAGCAGCTCGATGCACAGCTGCAGCTCCTGCGCGCCTACTGGTCGGAGGAGTATCCCGATCATTACGCGAAGGGACATTTTGCCGTCAGCCGGCCGCTGCATGAGGATATCGTCGGCAATCAGCGCGACGCCTTGACCCTACTCGCCGGCGCCGTCCTCTTCGTGCTGCTGATCGTCAGCGTCAATCTGGCTGCGCTGCTGATTACGAATGGAGAAGCGCGGCGAAGAGAGTTTGCCGTGCGGCATGCGCTCGGAGCTAACCGCCGGCGCCTCATTCGGCAGATGATCGCCGAGGCGATGGTGCTTGCCGTCATCGGAGGCGCCATTGGCGTCATGCTCGCGAACGCGATGCTCGCAGGGCTTCTTGCGCTCTATCCACAGCGGTTGCCGGTCTCACAGGCCATCACTATCGACTACGCCGCGATGCTATATACGTGTGCCTTGATTATCCTGGCTGGGTTCCTGGTCGGCTTTGTCCCCGCGCTGCATGCGACCGGAGCGCGGCTGCAGGAAATCCTGAGAACAGACTCCCGAACAGCGACATCGTCCCGCCGTTCTATCGCCGCCCGTTCCGCACTAGTGATCGGCCAGCTTGCATTGAGCGTGATCCTGCTAGTCGGCGCGCTTCTCCTGATTCGGTCCTATCAGCAGCTACAGCAAGTCGACCTGGGCATTGAACCGGATAACGTGCTGACATTCAGCGTGTTCATTCCAGCCGGTCGCGAGCGTGACCCCGCCGCTGCGCGGCGGAGATTGGCTGCGATCGAAGATCAGCTGGCTGCAACTCCCGGCGTCGAGGTCGCGGGCGCGATTTCAAACCTTCCGCTGGTGTGGGAAGGACCGCCTTCCAGCTTCGTTATTGAAGGCCGGCCCGAACCCCCACCGGGGGCGCCGGCGTGGAATGCGCGCTACCTGATGGCTACTCCACGAATGTTTCACGCCCTCGGCACTCCGTTGAAGCGGGGAAGACTTCTCGCCGAAGGCGATGTGGCCGGGCAACCATTCGTCGCAGTCATCAACGAAACCGCCGCGCGTCTCTTCTGGTCCGGCGACGATCCGATCGGAAAGACGATTCGCTATGACCCGCAAGAGACTAGGGCTTCCATTCAGATCGTCGGAATCGTGAGCGACGTTCGCTCAATAGGGCCCGGCGAGCCGGCCCCGGCCGCCATTTACGTCCCGCTCGCCCAGGCCCCGCGTCCTCCATACGAGGGACGCGCGATGACATTTATCGTCCGCGCGACAGGGAATCCGACTGCTCTCACTGCATCGGCGCGCGCAGCGGTAGCATCCATCGATGCCGGACTGCCGCTGGCCGATGTCCGGCCGATGTCCGAGATCGTGTCGGCAGCCTCCGGCCAGCCGCGGTTCGCCACTCTCGTGATGTCGCTCTTTGCCGCCATCGCGTTTTTCCTCGCCGCTCTCGGACTCTATGGAATCCTCGCGTACAGTGTCGAGCAGAGAGTTCGCGAGATCGGCGTCCGCGTCGCTCTCGGCGCAGACAAACGCGAGATATTCCGGTTGATTATCGGGAATGGCCTTCGCCTCGCACTGATGGGTATTGCCATCGGCGTTCCCTCAGCGCTGGCATTGACGCGGCTGATGGGTGGAATGCTGTCCGGTGTATCGAGCACCGATCCATTGACGTACATCGCTGTCATTGGGATTCTGGTGATCTCGGCCCTGATGGCGAGCTACTTGCCGGCTCGGCGCGCCGCACGTGTGGACCCGATCGTCGCGCTGCGCGCGGAATAGCCGTTTTTTCGCCAGGATTGCACCAACCGATCAACATTACTTTGTGTCGGAAACGAGAGACGCCGCCGCTTCTAAAAAGTCACGCCTGAGGGCCGGCGCGTGCTTGCTCAGCAGCGCAAGACTGGGCGGCATTCGTGGAAGCTGTGCGGCTCGTCATGGGAGAAGAACATGCCTGACTGGACACAACACGTGCGCCCGCGTTTATCGACCCTGCGCCTCTCGCCCGCTCGCGAAGCCGAGATCGTCGAAGAACTCTCACAACATCTCGATGACCGCTGGCGGGAGTTGATTGCGGGTGGTATGTCCCCTGATGAGGCCACGCGAGTGGCGCTCGCCGACTTCAGAGATGGGGATGTCCTGGCTCGGCACATGACGCCGCTGCGGCAGGCGCATCCACAGTCACCGATCACACCGGGAGCCCACGGCAGCCATTTGTTCAGCGATCTCTGGCAAGACCTCCGCTACGCCGCTCGCATCTTGTGGATGCGGCCTGGCTTCGCAATCGCGGTCGTTCTGACGCTCGCACTTGGCATCGGGTCGAATGCCGCCATCTTCTCGGTTATCAATGCGTTACTGCTTCGGCCGCTGCCGTTCCCGCACAGCGAACAGCTTGTGAGCCTGCACACACGGTATCTGCCCGCTACCGGCTTTAACTATCAATATTTCTCCCTGTCGGGGGCGGAATTCGACGATGTCCGCAGCCGGGTCAAAGCGTTCGCCGGGGTCGCCGCCTACCAGTTCAGCAGCCGTAATCTGACGCGTGGTAATGGAGACGGCGAGCGCATCCTCACCATGGGCGTGACCTCAGAATTCTTCGAGGTGCTCGGCGTCAGGCCAGTCCGCGGGCGTACCTTCACCGAAGAGGAAGCGCAGCGTGGGGAAGCATGCCTAGCTATTCTCAGTTACGGCGCATTAGAGGATGGCGCAAGCGCAATCGGCTCGACGATCAGGCTGGACGATGCGCTATGCGAAGTGATTGGCGTAATGCCGGAGGGCTTCTGGTTTCGTGACGACCGCGTGAAAGTGTGGAGGGCGATGCCTGTCAATACAGATGAAGGCATGCGAAATAGTCATGCACTGCGCGCCATCGCTCGGCTGCGAGATGGCGTCAGCACTGAGCAAGTTGATGCGCAACTGCTATATCTGCGCGGGTACTGGTCGGAGGCGTACCCCGATCAATACGCGAAGGGACATTTTGCCGTCTTCCGGCCGATGCACGAGGATATCATCGGCGATCAGCGCGACGCATTGGTTATTCTCGCCGGCGCCGTCCTCCTCGTGCTCCTGATTGTCTGCGTTAATCTGTCGGCGTTGCTGGTGTCGAATGGAGAAGCGCGGCGGCGAGAGTTTGCTGTGAGGCATGCGCTCGGAGCTAACCGCCGGCGCCTCATTCGGCAGATGGTCGCCGAGGTGATGCTGCTTGCCGTGATCGGAGGAATCATTGGCGTCATACTCGCGAACGCGATGCTCGCAGGGCTTCTTGCCCTTTATCCGCAGCGGCTGCCGGTCTCACAGGCCATCACGATCGACTACGGCGCGATGCTGTATACGTGCGCATTGGTCATCCTGGTCGGGTTTCTGGTCGGCTTTGTCCCCGCGCTGCACGCGACCGGAGAGCGGATGCAGGAAATCCTGAGAACGGATTCCCGCACGGCGACATCGTCCCGCCGCGCCGTCGCCGCCCGTTCCGCACTAGTGATCGGCCAGCTTGCATTGAGCGTGATCCTGCTGGTCGGCGCGCTTCTCCTGATTCGGTCCTATCAGCAGCTACGGCAAGTCGACCTGGGCATTGAACCGGATCATGTGCTGACATTTAGCCTGTCCATCCCAGGTGGTCGCGAGCTCGACTCCGCTGAAGCGCGGGGGAGATTGGCTGCGATCGAAGAGAAGCTCGCTGCAACTCCCGGCGTCCAGGTCGCGGGGGCGATTTCAAGCCTCCCGCTGGTGTGGGCAGGACCGTCTGACACCTTCGTTATTGAAGGCCGACCCGCACCCCTGCCAGGGGCGCCGACGCGGGAGGCGCGCATCTTGAATGCTACGCCACGAATGTTTCGCGCCATCGGCATTCCGTTGAAGCGCGGAAGACTTCTCGCCGACAGTGACGTGGCCGGGCAGCCATTCGTCGCAGTCGTCAACGAAACCGCCGCGCGTCTCTTCTGGCCCGGCGACGATCCGATCGGAACGACGATTCGCTACGACCGTTCCATTCAGATCGTCGGAATCGTGGGCGATGTTCGATCAATAGGCCCCAGCGAGCCGGCCCCACCTACCGTTTACTTCCCGCTCGCCCAGGCGGGGGAGCCTCCGTACGAGGGCCGCGGCGCCTGGGCGATGACATTTGTCGTCCGCGCATCTGGGGATCCGACTGCTATCACTGCCTCGGCGCGTGCCGCGGTGGCATCCATCGATGCTGGACTGCCGCTGGCGGACCTCCGGCCGATGTCCGAGGTCGTGTCGGCAGCCTCCGGCCAGCCGCGGTACACTACTATCGTGATGTCGTTCTTTGCCGCCATCGCGTTTCTCCTCGCCGCTCTCGGACTCTATGGAATTCTCGCCTACAGTGTCGAGCAACGAGTTCGTGAAATCGGCGTCCGCGTCACGCTCGGTGCAGACAAACGGGAGATATTCCGGTTGATTATTGGCCACGGTATGCGCCTCGCCTTGGTGGGTGTTGCCATCGGCGTTCCCTCAGCGCTCGCTTTGACGCGGCTGATGGGTGGAATGCTGTCCGGTGTGTCAAGCACCGATCCATTGACGTACATCGCTGTCGTTGGGATGCTGGTGCTCTCGGCTCTGCTGGCGAGCTACTTGCCGGCTCGGCGCGCCGCACGTGTGGACCCGATTGTCGCGCTGCGAGCGGAGTAGCCGTCTTTTTGCCAAGAATGAACGATAACCTGATCGTCAAACTCGGATCTAATCACCATTCCTCTTTCCGCAGCGTTGAATGTTGCGATAGCAGTTAGACTATCGATTTGGTCCTGGGCATGGAAATGGCTAAGGCGGTCTAGAATTCATGTGTCCCTTATTGACAGCCTATAAGAGTGTGCCTATACTCTTATAGTTGATCTATAAAGGAAAGAAATAAAGAAAGGGAAGCAGTCTCGTGGGAAAAGACAAGGCTGGCCTACTGCCGGGCACCCTCGATTTGTTAGTCCTCAAAACAGTGGAGACGATGGGCCCGATCCACGGCTGGGGCATCGCCAAACGCATCGAGCAGGTCTCCCAGGATCTTTTGGAAATGAAATACGGGACCCTGTATCCCGCGCTCATGAAGCTGGAGCAGAACGGTTGGATCTCGTCGGAGTGGGGCGCCTCGGAGAACAATCGCCGGGCGCGCTTTTATTCCATCACCAAGCTGGGCCGGAAGCAGTTGGCGCTCGAAGCAGAGAATTGGGAGCAGATGGCTGCGTTCATCACTCGTGTACTCGGTGGTACCCGGTAGGGAGGTTCAACATGGCGCAGTTCCGTTCCCTGGCTTCGAGATTCTTCGCCCTGTTCCGGCGGCCTGAGTTGAGCCAGCGTATAGATGAAGAACTCCAGTTTCACCTCCAAATGCAGGCGGAAGAAAACATCCGGCGGGGCATGAATGTGCCGGACGCCCAGGCAGCGGCCCGTAGCAAGGTTGGCAACATAACGCATGTAACTGAGGAGGTGTATCGCATGAACACGCTCTCGTTCCTCGAAGAAATCGTACGCAATGTTCGGTTTTCCCTGCGCACGCTGCGTAAGAGCCCGGGCTTCACCGCTGCGGCGATTTTCACCCTGGCCATCGGGATCGGCGCCAACACGGCAGTCTTCAGTATCGTGGAGGGGATTCTGCTGAAGCCCCTGCCATATTCGGAGGCGAGCCGGCTAATTTCGGTACAGCACACCGCGCCTGGAGCCCCAGGGTTGATGAGCGCCTCGGGCGACTTGCGGCTTTCCGCCTCCATGTTCTTTACCTACGCGGACAGCAACCGGAGTTTCGAAGCCATTGGAGCGTGGACCACCGCGGCAGCCACGGTTACGGGCCAGGGCGAGCCGGAAGAAGTGCGCACCATAGTTGTGACGAAAGGCGTGCTGGAGGCGCTGGGCGTCAAGCCAGCGGCTGGGCGCTGGCTCGCGGAGGCGGATCAGTCGCCCGGCGCAGCCCGTGCAACGATGCTGTGCTATGGGTATTGGCAACGGCGGTTTGGCGGGGATCAGGCAGTAATCGGGAAGAGCCTGACCGTAGATGCGCAACCGGCCCAGATCGTGGGCGTGATGCCGGCCGGGTTCCGCGCTGTAGACACGGAGGCGGAACTGATACTGCCGTTTCGGTTCAATCGCACGCAACTGATTCTGCCCGGCTTTTTTCTTCGGAGCGTCGCGAGGCTAAAACCGGGTGTGACGCTGGAGGCAGCCAGCGCCGACATTGCGCGGATGGTTCCCGTATGGATGAGTTCGTGGCCCGCGCCCCCGGGAGTCGATCCGCGAAGCTGGGAACAATGGAGGATCACGCCGGCCCTTCGGCCACTTCGACAAGACGTTGTCGGGCGTATTGAACAGGGTCTATGGCTGGTGATGGGGACCATGGGGATTGTCCTGCTGATTGCCTGCGCCAATGTCACGAACCTGCTGTTGGTGAGGGCCGAAGCGCGGCAGCGGGAATTGGCCCTGCGTGCGGCGCTGGGTGCTGGTTGGGGGCAGATTGTCCGCCAGCTGCTGGTGGAAAGCCTGGCGCTAGGGTTGTTGGGCGGGCTGCTGGGTGTGGCCATTGCCGCAGGGCTGCTGAAGGCAGTGGTGGCCATCGGTCCAGCGAGTTTGCCCAGGTTGAATGAGATATCCATGGATGGGCAGACGGCGGTTTTTGCGTTGGGGGTTTCGCTGACCGCGGGTTTCCTGTTGGGACTGATCCCGGCCTGGCAATATGCGCGGCCGAAGCTTGGTCCGGCGCTGCGGGCAGGAGGCAGGTCGGCCACCGATAGCCGGCAGAAGCATCGGGCGCAGAATGTACTGGTGGTGGCGCAGGTAGCACTGGCGCTGGTGCTGCTGGTTTGTTCGGGGTTGATGATTCGCACGTTTCAGGCGTTGAACCGTGTGCAGCCGGGCTTCACCGAACCGGAACAGATTCAGACACTGCGGATCGCCATTCCACCGGCCTTGATTGCCGAGCCCGAACGAGTGGCGCTAACTCAGCAGCAGATCCAAGAGAAGCTGGCAGTGCTGCCGGGCGTATCGTTGGTAGGTTTTGCCAGCACGATACCGACAGATGGGCTGTCGCCGGATTGGGACGGCATAGAAGTGGAAGGCCGGCCTCAGCTGCCTGGGCAGTTCCCGCCGATGCGGCGTTTCAAGGACATCTCGCCTGGGTTCCTGGAAGCCATGGGCACGCGCCTGATCATTGGCCGCAGCTACGAGTGGACCGATTTACTGGACCGGCGGCCCGTGATCCTGATCTCCGAGAATCTGGCGTGGGAGTATTGGGGAGATCCTGGCGCCGCACTCGGTAAGCGTATTGGGTACGCCGGGAAATTTCGCGAGGTGATCGGCGTCGTGCAGGACGTTTATGATAACGGCGTGCAAGATGTGGCCCCGGCGACCGTCTACTGGCCAACGTTCGATGCGAACAAGTTTACGTCCGTTACCCGCAATGTAACCTTCGCGCTCCGAAGCGGGCGCACGGGGAGCGCAGGATTTCTACGCCAGGTGGAGCAGGCAGTGTGGTCCGTGAATGCCAATCTTTCGGTGGCAGACGTACAGTCCATGGCGGATCTGCACTCCCGGTCGATTGCGCGAACCTCATTCACACTGGTGATGCTGGCGATCGCGGGCGTAATGGCATTGTTGCTCGGCGTCGTCGGCATCTACGGCGTGATCGCGTACACGGTAGCGCAGCGGAGAAGAGAGATCGGTATCCGTTTGGCGCTGGGCGCGGCGCCGTCGACGGTAACTCGCATGTTTCTTAGGCACGGAGTGATCCTTTGCGCCATCGGTTGTGTTTTGGGGCTTGGGGGAGCGGTGGCATTATCGAGTCTGATGAAGTCGCTGCTGTTCGGCGTGACGCCGCTGGATCCGATGACATACGCCGTCATGCCTGTCGTATTGTTGGTGGCGGCACTAACCGCGTGTTACCTCCCTGCGCACCGGGCCGCGGCCGTGGACCCGGTGGAGACTCTGCGCGGAGATTAAGGCTGAAGAGTTACCAACTTGGTTGCTGGTGGGTGAAGCGCTAGGCCACACGGCAAATTTGATTCGAGTTGTTAGCAGGCCCAACTCGACATCATTTCAGTCCGGCTGCCGAAATAATACTCAGGACTCAACGCTATCTGGAACCCCTCTCCGATAACTGATGTTGTTGATGAAGAAAAACCTGAGTTTGAATGCAATCTCACTCTAGACCTTGACATTCTAGGTCTCCATACATACCCTACACCTAGAATTTCTAAGTGTGACAATAAGCAACCCAGACTGGGAGGTGAAGTTTGACCCAACCGAAAGCGGATCTCTTGCAAGGCACGCTCGACCTGCTCATCCTCAAGGCGCTCAGCTTAGGGGCGCTCCACGGCTACGGCATCATCCAGCGCATTCGACAGTTGTCTGACGAGTTGCTTGAGGTCGAGCAAGGCTCTCTCTACCCGGCGGTCTACCGGATAGAGCAACGCGGCTGGATCAGTTCCAAGTAGGGTGTGACCGAGACCAGCCGCCGGGTCAAGTTCTACACGCTGACTAAAGCAGGCAGTAAACAACTCACCGTCGAGGAAGAGAGCTGGGGTCGGGGGCTCGCCCTGGCCATTGCGAAGGTCAGAAAAGCAGTCTGAGGAGGACCAATTATGGAATGGTTCAACATTCTCAGGGCGCGGCTGCGCGCCTTGTTTCGGCGCGAAAGCGCCTTGCAGGACATTGAAGAAGAATTGCGCATCCACGTCGAGATGGAGACGGAGACGAATATCGAGCGAGGGATGTCGCCGGACGAGGCGCGAACTGCCGCCATGAAAAGCTTCGGCAACCTGAGCCGGAACACTGAACTTGGCTATGACATTCGTGGCGGGGGATGGTTAGAGACAGTTTGGCAAGATCTGCGTTACGGCGCGCGAGTGTTGCGCAAAGCGCCCGGTTTTACCGCCCTGGCCGTGCTGGCATTGGCGCTGGGCATAAGTGTGAACACGACTCTTCTGAGCGTAGTGAACGCTCTAGTCCTTCGTTCGCTGCCGGTGGAAAGGCCGGATCAACTCGTCAGGCTGTACCGGGAAAGCAAGAAGGAAGGCGCGTTCTGGGGCAATGTTGCTTATGCAAACTATGTAGATCTGCGCGATCAGAACGAGACTCTGTCCGGACTGTCTGCGTTCAAGAATACCTCCGCGGGAATCAGCGGCGGCGAGGGCCACAATTCGGGCGGTTATGCCCGAGCGGAAATCGCCTCTGGCGAGCTGGTCAGCGGCAATTACTTCGATGTGCTGGGAGTTAAACCGGTGCTCGGGCGAGGCTTTTCGCCAGAAGAAGATCGCACGGAAAACTCGCATCCGGTTGTCGTTTTGGGCCAGGCGTTTTGGCAGCGTTGCTTCAACTCCGATGCGACGATCGTCGGTAAAGCGATTTTCATCAACGGCCATCCCTTCACGGTCGTCGGCGTCGCGCCCGCGACCTTCAAAGGTCTCAATTATGGAATCCGGCATGATTTCTGGGTGCCATTGATGATGCAGTCGAAATTCAACGGGCAGACAGGCTGGTGGATGGCGAATCGCAACTGGAACAGTCTCCAATTAATGGGGCGACTCAAATCCGGCGTCACAGTGGCGCAGGCGGACACCGATTTGAAGCGGTTGGCGAACAACCTGGCGCAACTCTATCCAAAAGAGAATTCCGATATGCTGGTGCGCTGCGTATCTGAGATTGACGGGAGATATGGAGGGGCAACCTGAATTCTCAAGCTCGGTTCGGTGCTCGCCACATCTATGGCGGGTCTGGTTTTGCTGGCGGCTTGCGCTAACGTCGCCAATCTGACGCTGGGGCGAACCGCCGCGCGCAGTAAAGAGATAGGCATCAGGTTGGCTGTTGGCGCAAGGCGGTTTCGCATTGTACGGCAATTGCTGACAGAAGGCTTTCTGCTCGCGCTGCTCGGCGGGACTCTGGGTTGGCTGTTCGCATATTGGGGGACCGATCTGGTGAGAGCGACGTATCCGCGCCTCACCGTCACGATCGATCTCGATGTCAGCCCTGATCTATACGTCTTGAAATGGATGTTAGTCGTTACGCTCTCGACCGTATTGATTTTCGGGCTGGCGCCCGCCTTGTTGGCTTCGCGGCCTGATCTGGTCGCAGTGTTGAAGAGTGATATCGCCGGTCGATCAGGGAGCGGGCGCCGTTGGAATCTAAGCGGCCTCCTGGTCGTCGCTCAGGTGACTATCACTTGCATCATCCTTGTCTGCGCCGGTTTGTTTCTCAGGAGCTGGAACAACGCAGTAAACGTAGAACTGGGGTTCAGTACCGAAAATATGATAATGATGATGGTTGATCCCGGTTCGCTCGGCTATACCCATGAGACCGCCAAACGATTTCATAGCGAGTTGCTCAAGCGCATCGAGGTCCAGCCCGGCGTGCGCGCCGCCGCGCTCACGCAGAGGGCGCCGTTAGAGGACAATTCCGATATCCGGACGGTTGTCAAAGAAGGCGAACCCGATCCGCCTCCAAACGAGGGGGATAAGATCGCCGCCAATTTCGTCTCGCCCAAGTATTTCGAAACGATCGCGACGCCGCTGCTGTCAGGGCGCGATTTCACCGAACGCGATAACAGCGATGCGCCGTTGGTAGCGATCGTCAATCAGGAATATGCTCGTAGATTCTACGGCGGAGAAGGGAACGCTCTGGGCAAACGCATTCGCATCTTGAACCCGCAATCCTCTCTGATCGAAATTGTCGGCGTCGTCAAAAACGCTCTCTACGTTACGTTGTATGAAGCGCCGCAGCCCCACCTCTTCCTGCCGCGATTTCAACATGTCGGATCCGGAATGACACTGCTGGTCAGCGCGAACATCGCCGGCGATTTGAAAGCCGTTGCGGAAAGCGTGCGCCGTGTAATCGGGCAACTTGACTCGCGCGTGCCCGTACACGGCGTGAAGATGACCGATGAGATTTTGTCATACGACTACTGGGCGCCCCGTCTGGCAGCGGGTGCGGGAACGGCTTGCGGCCTGTTGGCGCTGCTGCTGGCGTCAATGGGCTTGTACAGTGTGATGACTTACGCTGTCGGCCGGCGAACGCGCGAAATCGGTGTGCGCATGGCTGTCGGCGCGCAAATCCCGGATGTGCTGAAGCTGATCATCCGTCAGGGTATGAAGTTGGTCCTCATCGGCATCGTGATCGGCATGGCCGGAGCGTTCGCCGTAACCCGCGTGGTCTCGAGCTTATTATTCGGCGTGAGATCCAATGATCCCGCCACGTTTGCCGGCGTCGCAATTTTATTGGTGGCAGTCGCATTGCTGGCTTGCTGGATCCCAGCGCGGCGGGCGACAAAGATAGATCCATTAACGGCACTGAGGCAAGAATAGGCGTCGTCTCACTTTGGCAAAGAAGATGGCGAACCGGGGAGCATTGCTGTGAGCCGTAACCGATGATTTGAATGGTCAAACTCCTTAATGACGCGAAGCAGTCTAAGAACATGAGATCCTGTTTTTTATATGTGTCTTTCGTCTGTTTCGCATCACTCATCTGATTTATGACAAGCCAGCCCGGTTGAACCTGGCCCATAACCTGTGCGACTCGAAATTTGAACTCGGAGTTCCAGCACCCTAAATTGGCAATTTAGCTCAGGGATTCTCATGTTATGTTGTATTGATAGACTCCGGCCATAACCCGCCATAAAATGAGTATCCCGTGACATATCTTCATTTTACGAGCGACGCGAACTTCTTCTGGTATTCAGCTGCGATTCGCGTGTGAGTTGACCAGAAGGGGCGTGGTTCCACACCATTCAGAATATCAACCAGGATAGCGAGGTGAGTATGCCAGCCGCCGGCAACCTCCATCACCATCTCTCGGCTATCAAGCCGACGGTGCGTCAAAACCAGAATTACCTGTCCGTCGTGGGGCGTCAATTCGAAGGTAACTTCAGACTCTTTACTGGACTCTTCTTTCCACCTGAAACTCTGCAGATGCGGCGGCTCGCACCTTGTGATGCGACCATAACTCATAACCCCATTTTCGTATTGTTTGTATTTGTCTGGTGTCGGTTCAATATGTGGAGAAAGATCGGCGTGGTGAAATTTCAATTCCACTCGCCCGCCGACACGCAGTTCCATTTCACCAGAAGCCAGCCACTTTCCTCGCTTCTCGGATTCCGTAAGATATACCCAGACTCTTTCGATCGGGCCGGGCAGCAATCGTTCGAATCGGACCGTGCCGGCCTCAGTGAACATGCAAGGCGGGGCGATCTCACCCTGATCGTAAATTCCTCTCCATACGCTGCTCTCTGAGATTTTGCAGGATCGTACTATCCTTCTCCAGTATCGTATTATTGCCCTTTCTCCCTGAAGTTATAGAATCTACTCAACCAATAAAAATAAGGAGGAACTATGCAGAAACGCAAACTTGGAAATAGCAATTTGGAAGTTTCCGCTCTCGGGCTCGGATGTATGGGAATGAGCTTTGGCCTCGGACCGGCAATTGACCAGCAGCAAGGGGTTGCGGTGATTCGCGCGGCCGTCGAAAGCGGCGTCACGTTTTTTGATACCGCTGAAGTGTACGGTCCGTTCACGAACGAAGAACTCGTCGGCGAAGCCCTCGCTCCCTTCCGTGATCAAGTCGTAATCGCCACAAAATTTGGGTTTAAGCCTGCCGCCGATGGCAAAGGCCGGTGGAGTGAGTTGGACAGCCGACCGGAACACATCAAAGAAGTAGCTGAGGCATCGCTCAAACGGCTTAAAACGGATGTAATTGATCTGTTTTATCAACACCGCGTTGACCCGAACATACCCATTGAGGATGTGGCGGGAACTGTGAAAGAACTGATACAGGCAGGGAAGGTGAAGCACTTCGGTCTTTCGGAAGCTGGCGTACAAACGATTCGTCGCGCACACGCCGTCCAGCCAGTCGCCGCGCTACAGAGTGAATACTCGCTGTGGTGGCGCGAACCGGAAGTCGAAATCTTACCGGCGCTTGAAGAACTTGGCATCGGCTTCGTCCCCTTTAGTCCGCTGGGCAAAGGCTTCCTGACGGGAAAGATTGACGAAAACACGACGTTCGACAGCACAGATTTTCGCAACATCGTCCCGCGCTTTACGCAAGAAGCCCGTAAAGCGAATCAGGTTGTTGTGGATTTAATTGCAAAATTCGCAGAGCGAAAGAAGACGACACCCGCCCAAATTGCGCTGGCTTGGGTGCTGGCCCAGAAGCCATGGATCGTGCCGATTCCAGGCACCACGAAACTGCATCGCCTGAAGGAGAACATTGGAGCGATTGAGCTAGAACTGACGCCTGACGATCTCCGCGAAATTGATAACGCTACCTCGAAGATCACTGTGCAGGGGGCTCGGTACCCGGAAAATCTACAGCGATTGGTCGGTCGTTGAGCCGCGGTACTGACAATGCAGAAGTCAAGATGATGAGCAATAACATCACAGACGCGAGCAGAGGGCTCGCATCAGCCTCGATAATGAGAGTCGTGAGTTAATTCTACTTTGGTCAAGCTATGTCGATTGCTGGCGAGGCTGGGCTTATGTAACCCTATATTCCACGTGTACGGAATGGAATTATTTCACGTGTATTGAGGAGAATCGCGAATAGAGTCTGGACTGCTCAATCACAATTTGAAGATCGTATTTTGCCTGAGCGGGCTACGAGCTATGACGGGCTACGAGCTATGAGATGACTGCAAGGCGACTGGTTACAGCGGCGCTTTGGCTCTCCATGTTTCTAGGGGGACCGGTCCGGATGAGTTTGCAAGCCCAGCCGACATGCCCCAATCCACCTAACTATAAGCCACTCCGGCAAGACGAAGATTACATCTACCTTCGCGACGGTGCCTGCAAACGCGATCGCTGGGACTCTCTGAAATATGTGCGACTCGGATCGAGCGGCGACAGCTTTCTGACAATCGGCGGTGAAGCGCGGGAGTGGTATGAAGGATTCCGCAATGCCAATTGGGGCGTGGGTCCCCAGGATGACAATGGATATCTCTTACAACGGCTCTCAGCTTTTGGTGATTTTCATGTGAACAGTCGCATTCGGTTCTTTGCGCAACTCACGAGCGATATCGAAGCAGGGAGAAACGGCGGCCCGCGGCCTGTCCTTGATGAGTCCAAGCTTTGGTTCGAGCAGGCGTTCGCGGATTGGGCCTTGGTGGAAGGCGCAGAGGGGAAAGCCCCCCCGCTGATCGTGCGGCTTGGGCGGCAACAGTTCCGCTTCGGATCGGGCCGATTTGTGGACTTCAGAGAAGGGCCCAATGTTCACCGGTCATTCGATGGAATCGCTCTCAGGTGGAGAAAGGCTTCGTGGGACGTGACCGGGATCGCCACGAAGCCCGTGCGGAATGGAACCGGTTTTTTCGACGCGCCGCCCGAGCCTGGCACGACCTTCTGGGGGATATACGCCGTTCGGTCGTTGCCCAAGACCAAGGGAGGGAACGTCGACCTTTATTATCTTGGCTTGGACCGAAAGCAGGCAATATTTGACAAAGGCGTGGGCCGCGAGTTGCGCCATACGGTAGGAACGCGTTTCTGGGGCAGACGGGGGGGATGGGATTATAACAGTGAGGTGGCGCTTCAATTCGGGGCCTTCGGCGATCGCGGGCTACTCGCCTGGGGCACTGCCCACACCACGGGATACACTTTTCGATCCACGCGTTTTCAGCCTCGAATCGGAACGACGGCCTCTGTCACGAGCGGTGATAGTGGTAATCCAAAGTCGCCGTTGGGGACTTTCAGTCCGCTGTTCCCGACCAGCATCTACTATGGCCAGGGAGCGATAAATCTGAATGGGCCTACTAATCTTATCCAGTTCGGTTCGCGCGTGGGATTGCAGGTAACGAAATCGGTCGGGGTCATTCTTGATAACGATGTCTTCTGGCGGACAAGCCTGCGCGACGGCGTCTATGGATTGGCCAGTAACTTATTAGTCTCCGGGCAAGGGAACCTCGAACGCTACGTGGGCACTCAGCCATCGGTGGGCGTCTACTGGCAGATCAATCGTCACCTTTCAGTGTCTGCCGCATATAACCATTTCTTCGCTGGTCCATTCCTGGTTGAAGCGACGCCGCCGAGGCGATCAGTAGACTATGCGGCGGCATGGGTGACTTATAAATTCTAGTGGGAGGCAAGTCGAACGGATCGCAGCCACTTTAACAATACAATTCATAGCGCTGCGATTCGAGTGAGGCGCCAAATATATGACAACTCTCACAACTGTGGCGCAGACTGAGTTTCTGCTTGCGGCGAGATCGCTTCGAGAGTTCGATGAGAATTTATTCGCAACCAAAAGGTTGAAGTCCGATCAATATATCGTTTGATCGACTCGGGCAAACAGCTCGAATCGGTTGATGCGATCGAACAGCGGGATGTCAGCACACTCATCAGAGGCGTTCATCTGTTTTCTTTCAACTCCCATCTCTCACCGAAAAACCCAGCGACTGCGATACGGCCCGGCGCGCGCGTGGAAGCGGGCGTGCTCAGATCAATCACCGCCCAATCTGGCAGTTTCGGCGTCTGGCGCGCGTTACTCGAATGATGCGACTCGCGGAAGGTGAACCCGCTATTGATCACGACGTAACGTTTGGGGTTGAGCGGGTTCGGATAGATCAGGATCGGCGCGTGTTGATCCGCCGCAAAGATTTGACCACCGACCTTCACGCTTTGCGCGTCCCAACCGATCGGCAAAAGATCAATGACCTTCGCGAGTATCTTGTTGCTAGCCGGATCGCCCCACAAAATCAGATTGCTTCGCGCGATGTCCTCACTGGTTATCTCCGTGGCGTCTTTCACTCTCGGCTCGCCGCGAAATATGGCTCGCCATTGTTCGACAGCGCGCGCTTGTTCGGACGCGACCCATGCGCCGATCTTCTCGTTCATCGCCTTGCCAGTTGGGCGAACCATAACAAAGCTGCTCATAAACGCGTCGTCAATCGGACCCTGCAGGCCGTGGCGTTTAACTAATGCGCCGTCGTCAACTGTTTTAACTAACGACCAGCGGTTGCCATTCCTTCGGAAATGCGCCGTCCACGAACGGTCGGACGAAACCGGCGTAGCTTCGACTCTCTGGTCGTCGAGGATGACCACAGGTTTGCGCGAATTGTCGAGCGGGGACATTCCAGAAGGCATATCCAGCGTCAACGCCGTTACATTCCGCGTTTTGACGCGCACGGTCGAAGAATCGGAAATTTCTGCATCAACACGGACGCGCTCCCAGTGCTCGCCGAGCGCGTCAATCGTCACCCAGAACATCTTGTTATACCGCAACGTCCAGGTCGTGAGCTTCAGCTTGCGTGGCAGCGGGTCGCGTCCGCGGCCGACGATACTGTCAATCCGCCGGTCGATCTCCTTGATCGAGTCGGGATGGTATTTGTGTTCGGTCTTCGGCCCGATGATGTGGGTGAGTTCGATGCCCTCGAGCTTCAGTTCGCGAGCCATGGCTTCCGCAGCCTGTTTCTGACGGTCTAGCTCGCCGCTGTAAGCGACGGTAGGCAGGTTGAAGAGATTGGCAGCGTAATCGGTGGCGTTGTACAAATGCCAGAGCTTTTGTTCGTACCACGGCGCGTCGTGTCGCTTGAGCTTAAGGTATTCAGGTGTTTCGGCGAAGCCTGCGCCAGGCGCTGCGGCCGCCCACATCCCGGCGTGATGCGCGGCGATGTGCCAGGTGGCCGCGCCGCCCATCGAAAATCCGCGAATGCTGACGCGGTTTTCATCAATCGGATAATGGCGGCGGACGTGATCGAGAGCTTCGAATAGATCTGCCTCACCGGCGAATTTGTTTGCGTTGCAGTATCGGCCGTATGGATGCAGCACGAACGCGTTCGGCGGAGCGAATTGTCCGGGGTTCTTCTTCCGGTCGTTGATGAAGTTGACTTCGCTCAGGGTCTCGTGACGACCGTGGAACCAGACGTCCAAACGATATCGAAAGGGCATGCTCCCTTGATATGTCGCGGGAACCACTACCCCGTACGGTTGAACCGAGCCGTCAATGTCAGAAACGTAACCGCGAACCACGAGGCCGGTCTGCGTCGTCCACGGCGCCTTTCCTTCGCGCAACGCGCGCGCTCGTTCAAGACCTTGCTTGATCTGTGATTTGGCAACCGTTACATCTTCCGGCTTGAAGAATTCGTTGTAAGAGAGAGCGTAACGGACTGCGTTGTGGAAGATTTGAACGTCAGGCGCCAGATCGAGCAATGCAGGCTTGCTTTTCAATTCAACACGCACCTCTTCGATCTCTTTACCGAGTTGGGCGACGCCAGCTTCGAGTTCGGCGCGATCGGCGCCAGAGACTTCGATACCTTTTGGCGGAATAGTACGAACATCCGCATTGATATGCTGCGCTCTTATTGGCGATAAGTCTGTAAATGCGAAGAGCAGCAAGAAATCGGGGAAACGGAATAGCATTTGTGCGAGAAACACAAAACAAATGAAAAATAACGAAATTGACGAAAATTTTTCGTTTGTTTGGGTATTTTTCATTTGTTTCGTGTTTCTCTCCATTCCACAACCTGGATAAGATAACCGATCTATTCACTGAAATAAAAGAAAGAGAATAATGCGCTTGGTTATTTAGGCCGAGATGCGAAAGTTGTACAAAGAGAGGGGAGCAAAAAACATAGAGCAACAATATAAAAGTCGGTATTTTCTCTGCTATCTGTATAGTTGTGAAAGAAGCGATAAAACCAGATAAAAGAGCGTAATTATTTGCTTTTTATTTTGCCGGTTCTTTCTCTATATGACCCAATCTTCCATGCTTAAATCAGGGGCAATGTGTGTGCCAAAGCAAATGAGGTAAGAAATTTGCAGTAGTGCTGACTACTTGTCTCTCCTATTATCTTGTCTTTTATATCTACTCGGCGCGCTGGGTGTAATACATAACCGTTCTGAATGGGAACAGCGCAAAAACATTGAGCTTTTTTCGTGTGTCTCCGCAGTCCCAACTGACAAAAGAAATTATCTAGCAAAACCCCTCATTAGCCCGGAACAATAATTGCTTATTGTGAACCTATAAAAAGAAAACAAAATTTTCGTCGGGGTCAGGCCACTTCGCGCTGATCTTTCTGGTTCGGCGATCAATTCCAAGAAAAGAGGGAACTCATGGCAAACCGACCTAAGAAGTGTGAGAGCTTGTTGCAAGCAGGTTATGGATTAATCAAAGGTTACCTCTTGAAATAGGTAACTTGAATGTGATTTGGCGAGTTGAATGTTAACAATTTTCACCACATTGGATAAGGAGGAGACAGAAATGAATCAACAATTTAAGGAACTTTTACTTCAGTCACTGGAAACTGAGATGGGGGGAGTACAAGTCTACCAGACTGCGCTGAAATGCGTAGTCAATAAAGACCTTAAAAAGGAATGGAAAGAGTATCTCGACCAAACCAAACGTCACGTTGAGATTATGCACGAATTATTCGAAAAATTCGGTCTCGATCCGGAACAAGTAACACCTGGACGTAAAGTGGTCCGCCATATTGGTGCATCTCTGGTGACTGCGATCGAAATGGCGATAAAAAGCGGTAAACCCGAAGCGGCAGAACTGGTAGCCTGCGAGTGCGTTGTCCTGGCAGAAACCAAAGATCATGCAAATTGGGAACTCATTTCTCAATGCGCTGAAAAATCCAAGGGGGAAGAAGGAAAAGTTCTTAAAGAAGCCTGTGCAGAAGTCGAAGAACAAGAAGATGAACATCTTTACCACAGTAAAGGCTGGAGCCGAGAATTGTGGATAGCTTCACTCGGAATGCGGGCGGTGTTGCCCCCTCCGGAAGAAAAGAAAGATGTAAAAACGGCGATCGGAGCAGCACGGGCACAACACTCGCGGAAAGAGATGCTAAAAAAAGGAAAGTCATCGGGAATTTGAGTTTATCACTGGAAGATCAATTGACACTCTCGGCACTAAACGCCCTTAGGTACACATAGCCCGTGCGTTCATAGGCAAGAAATCGCCTATGATTTTTTGGGCTAGTTGGAAAATTGATATCATATTCCTGCTGTTCAGTTAGCTCAGTTTTTTCTACCCGTTTAATTACCACTGGTTCGTAGATTGCAATATTGAAATTCACACCAGTTTATTCCGGTTATTCCGATTAAATGACCGGAAGTGCATGTATTGCCTGGATATGGATATGTGTATTAGCGATACACATAACATGTCATTGTAACCAGTGTGTAAGCCCACAAGAGCATTGGGCTATTGAAGATCACCGGGACGGGATTGAGCTGAGAAGCAAGAGATCGCTGAGGGTCCCGCGACAAGGCGGCTCCTTTAAAATATCGCCAGCCTTAAAGACACGCTACGGCCCAAGGCGCTTCGCGATGCCGAGGCGATTCTTCCACCTTCCCGGTCTTGTTGATCCATTTTTAAAAATTACTTGTCAAGTAAAGGAAAATTGAAATGGCTACTAACAGAAAAAACGTGAGAAAGATCAATGACAAACAGACCGAGCCCAGTGACAAGATCACCGACCTTGCGGTCAATACAGAAGATCCTGAGGACTCGTATCTTACAACGAACCAGGGAGTATGCATCAATGACAATCAGAATTCGCTCAAGGCCGGCGATCGCGGGCCATCGCTGCTCGAGGATTTTATTCTGCGTGAGAAGATCACGCATTTCGATCACGAGCGCATCCCGGAGCGAGTCGTCCATGCGCGCGGAGCTGGGGCTCATGGCTACTTTCAGGTTTATAAGCCGATGGCGAAGCTGACTAAAGCGAAGTTCCTGCTAGACCCATCGGCTAAGACTCCTGTTTTTGTGCGGTTCTCGACGGTCGCCGGGTCGCGCGGATCGACGGATCTGGCTCGAGATGTGCGTGGCTTTGCCGTCAAATTCTACACTGAAGAAGGCAACTTTGATCTGGTTGGCAACAACATCCCAGTCTTCTTCATTCAAGACGCGATCAAATTTCCCGATCTGATTCACGCCGTCAAGCCGGAGCCGCATCATGAAATTCCGCAAGCCGCTTCCGCGCACGATACCTTCTGGGACTTCATCTCATTGATGCCGGAATCAATGCATATGATTATGTGGGTGATGTCGGATCGTGCCATTCCGAGGAGCTTCCGGATGATGGAAGGCTTCGGCGTTCATACATTCCGTTTCATCAACGATGCCGGTGAGTCGCGGTTCGTCAAGTTTCACTGGAAGCCCCTGCTCGGCGTTCATTCGGTGGCCTGGGACGAAGCGCAGAAGATTTCAGGTAAAGATCCCGATTTTCACCGGCGCGACTTGTGGGAGGCGATTGAAAGCGGCGCTTATCCTGAATGGGAACTCGGTGTGCAGATCGTCGAGGAGAGGGACGAGCACAAATTCGACTTCGATCTGCTCGATGCCACCAAGATCATTCCTGAAGAACTCGTGCCCGTCTGGCGAATCGGCAAACTGACGCTCAACCGCAATCCGGACAATTTCTTCGCTGAGACCGAGCAGGTCGCTTTTCACGTCGGTCATATCGTCCCCGGCATCGACTTTACGGACGACCCGTTAATGCAGGGGCGGCTGTTCTCCTATACCGATACGCAACTGATAAGGCTAGGCGGCCCCAATTTCCACGAAATCCCGATCAATCGCCCCCTCGCGCAGGTTCATAACAATCAGCGCGACGGATACATGCGCCAGACGATTAACCAGAGCCGGACAAGCTATGAGCCGAACTCGATCAGCGGCGGTTGTCCTTTCCAGGCGGGCAAGGATATGGGCGGTTTCGTCAGTTACGCCGAAAAAATCTCCGCCTCTAAGGTGCGGGCGCGGAGCGCGAGTTTCTTCGATCATTTCAGCCAGGCCACGATGTTCTATCGCAGCCAATCCGAGCCGGAGCAGAATCATATCGTCAAAGCGTTGCGGTTTGAGCTCGGCAAGGTTGAAATCCCGGAGATCCGGGAGCGGATGGTAGGTCTGCTCTCGTTTGTGGATCAGTCGCTGGCCCGCCGCGTCGCCGAAGGGCTGGGCTTGCACTTTCCCGTGGAGTTGCCCGCGCCGATAAATCAGAGCATTCCGGCGGACGGCGAAGTCGCTAAATTTCAGCCCAAGCGCCCCAAAAAATCCAATAGCGAGGGCTTCATCTCTCCCGCGTTGAGCATGGCCAATACGCCGAAGAACAGTATCAAAACGCGCAAAGTCGCATTCCTTGTTGCGGACGGCGTCGACGAGACGGCAGCGCTGTACATGGCAAAGGCGCTTGAGGCGGCCGGAGCGATGGCAAAGTTCGTGGCGCCGCACGGCGGAGTAATCCATGGCGCAAAGGGCAAAGAGATGCCCGTTGATTTCAGTCTGCTCACGACGAGTTCCGTGCTCTTCGACGCGGTATATGTTCCCGGTGGGGCCGAAAGCGTCGCGGCTCTTAAAGCAGAGCCCGACGCAGTCCATTTTATCAATGAGGCCTATAAGCATTGCAAAACTATCGCCGCCACCGGTGAAGGAGTTGATCTGCTGCGCGCCTCCTATGTCTCTGGCGATCCACGCTTCGAAGAGGGCGGCGGGGGAACGCCGAAGGCGACGATGGAGGGGCTGATGGTGGCCTCGGCATCGGACGCGCGCAAAATCGCGGATGATTTCATTGCGGCGATCGCCCAGCATCGACACTGGAGTCGCGAGCAGAAGGGAGATATCCCGGCTTGAGGCAAGGCGTTTATAGCCGGATGGTCAAGAACTGAGTATTCGTTATCACGAATTTGTTAATGCTGTTCAATGCTTTCATAGGGTTGGGCATTATGTTTTACCACCGGCACCGTAATAATGATGTTAGGAACACAATTGCTGGGACTTGCTGGTGTCAAGCTTTCGGGAGATAAGCGTTTGATGGCCGGGAGATCCTTCAGGCAGCATGCGGTTGCTCGGAGGACTCTTTGGGAATTATGGGTTTGTCCGCGGAGTGCGCGATCTCGGCGTTGATCTCACCGCCAATAAGAATGACCGAACCCATCAAATACAGCCATAACATCAAAATAACGACTGCGCCGATACTACCATATGTGGCGCTATAGCTGGGCGCGAACCGCAAGTAGAGCGAGAAGAGCAGCGAGGCGACGAACAGACTTATCACGGCGAAGACTGCGCCCGGTGTGATCCACTTCCAATCCTGTTTGACGTTCGGCCCCAGGTAGTAGATCAATTCTAAACCCAAAAAGAGCAGCGTCACGCCCAAGAGATAATGGACGACGCTCCAGATGACGTCGAATATCATTCCCATTCCGAGCTTTGCGGCAGCCCAGGAAGCGAAGCGGTCGCCGAACATGATCAAAGTTGTCCCGCCAACAATCAGTAACGCCAGTAGAATGGTGAGACCGATGGCGATCAGTCGAGTCTTCCAGAATGGCCTCTCCTCCTTTGCGTCGTAAGCTGTGTTGAGCGTGCCCATCACCGCCGAGACACCGCCTGATGCTGCCCACAGCGCGCCTAGTACGCCGAATGATAGCAAGCCGCCGCTTCGGTTACGCGTCACGTCATAAATGATCTCACTCACAAGCCTCATCGCCTCGCCGGGAACGAATTTGGCAAGAGCCGCGAAAATTGCTTCTCTCACGCCGGGCAGAAAGCCGACTAGGCTGGTCAGGAAGATAAGCATGGGGAAAAGTGCAAGCAAGAAATAATATGCGAGTTCAGCGGCGCGGCCAAAGACGTTGTCTTCGTTTATCCCCTTCCACGTCTTCGCGGCCAATTCTCTCAGCGTTGCAGGACTGAGCCAGCGCCTCGACCACTGATTATTCATTTCGCCACCTTTCAGCTTCTCGACGGCAGCCCACCCGTTACGGTGGAAAGGGCTTCCGAGCCGTGGCTCTAACGCATCCTTGCAGATTACCTCCGTTAAATCGACAATAGCCTAATGGTACGGTTTAAGGACAATCTGTTCTGGAATATCACACCTCCGGTGCTCTAGCCGTCAACTGAAACTGGATAGAGTCTTTCAGTAATCACTGCAATCAATGAGCCAAGATAAGACTGTACTTTGACTTATCGTTCTGTCAGTCAGAATCAGAGCATTTGCGTCAATGGTGAGCCGGGCGCGTATAAAACGGTGACGATGAACCAGGGAGTCGCCATGCACAAATTTAGAGACAGAAGGTTGCTCCGCAATCGCGATGGTGGTCTTTTGGTGGCTTGGACAGAATAAAGGGCAAATTACGATTTACCGCGAGCGTACCGAACGCACGATGGTAAGGGGGCCGATCGTCGGTACTGGGTTACCAGATAAAGGTGTGGGAGGTCTACTGCAAACTCAATTCCATCTCTACCATCTCCTATTTAATGGGATTTGAAACACATTAAACGGAGGTATCATCAGTTAAATATCGTTTCGAAGTCGGTCAAGGACGTATGACTTGCAGTCATAAAAGTACATTCGTCATGCGGTTGGTTCGGCAGCGCCGCGTCGGGCGACAGGCATACCCATTGCAGTAGTTCGGAAAGAGAGGTGCGACTTTCTGAGGAGTAGACATGAAATACACAGCAGCCGATATTTTAGTAGAGTCGTTGATTGAGTGGGATGTCAATACAGGTGCGAGAGCTGATTTAGTGGGGGAGGAATGAAATGTCAGATGTAACTTATATTTCAAAGTACGCATTGAGTGGAAAGCCGGACCATTGCGTTTAGCCTATTTACCAGCTGAGTCGGAGCCGGTGAGCTTTGGCGCACACGGACAAGTCGCCAAACATTATGGCGTTACCCACATTATATTATGTTGTTTCCGCTGCCGGTGGCTAACTGGTTGGAATATAGCAGGTTGCCGTTGGAGCTGAAGTCAAAGTGTTAAGAGATGATGGAAAACCTGGCCTGATTATTGAGGCACCGACTCACAACAGGGGATTATCCATGAGAATCGCACAGGTTTCGCCGCTCTACGAAAGCGTGCCACCCCAACGGTACGGCGGCACTGAACGTGTAGTCTCGTATTTGACTGAGGAACTCGTCAGGCAAGGGCACGAGGTGACTTTGTTTGCGAGCGGGGATTCGAGCACGAGCGCGAAGCTGGTCTCCTGCTGTCCGCGCTCGTTGCGCACCGATCCCGGCTGCGCTGATCCGATGGTACATCACTACTTGATGCTCGAAAAAGTCTTCAACGGCGCCTCGGAATTCGACCTCATTCATTTTCATATCGACTATCTGCATTTTCCTTTATCACGGTGGCGCGGCCTGATGCAGCTCTCCACTCTGCACGGGAGGCTGGACCTTCCTGACCTGGTTCTGCTTTATGAAGAGTTCCGTGAGATGCCGCTGATTTCGATCTCTGATGCGCAGCGCAGACCGATTTCATCGGCCCTATGGCTGGGGACTGTCTATCACGGGCTGCCGGAAAACCTTTTTAACTTTCACGAGACGCCGGAGAATTACCTGGCCTTCCTGGGTCGCATCTCACCGGAAAAGCGCGTGGATCGCGCCATCGAGATCGCGAAACGCACCGGGATGCCGCTCAAGATCGCAGCTAAGATTGATAAGGTGGATCAGGAGTATTTCGAAGAGGTTATCAAACCGCTGCTCGATCACCGGCTGGTCGAATTCGTGGGAGAAATTGGCGATAGGGAGAAGAACGAATTTCTTGGCAATGCGTACGCTGTACTGTTTCCTATCGATTGGCTGGAGCCGTTCGGGCTTGTGATGATCGAGGCGATGGCCTGCGGCACTCCAGTGATCGCATGGCCGCACGGTTCCGTCCCGGAAGTGATGGAGGATGGAGTGACCGGCTTTATTGTCGAGGATTTGGATGATGCAGTGCAGGCAATTGAAAAGCTGGCGAGCTTTGATCGCCGGCAGTGCCGGCAAGTATTTGAGCGGCGCTTCACCGCAGATCGCATGGCTAGTGATTACGTGAATATCTATGAGCGGTTTGTGGCAAAGGTCTCGAATAATGGTTTCAGAGATGCGTTTCTCAAGAAGCAAAAGCTGAATTCCCTTCTGAGCGAAGCATCCGAGGCTATCGGCCATCGCTTGAACTTGAAGTGATTGCAGGGGCGTGCGACCAGGTCGTTCAACCATTATTCAGAACGAAGGAGGGTCTGAATTGGAGATATGAGACTAGAGGTAGAGGAGGGAAGATGAAATATAGAACGAAAATGATGATGAAACTAATATCGAATTATGTAATTCCGCAAATTGCATCTCGTAGTGCGAGAAAACATGGAAAGGCTCTGGCAATAACCGGAGCAAGCATCGGCTTATTGTTGGCAGGTCGCGCCGTAATACGTCGACAACGCAGCTTTGACTTGATGGGGCAAACAGTGTTGATCACGGGTGGATCGCGTGGCCTTGGCCTGATAATGGCGCGAGAGTTTGTTCGTCAAGGCGCTCGGGTTGCGATCTGCGCTCGCGACTTCGATGAACTGGAACGCGCTAGCGAGGATTTGATGCTGCGCGGCGGCGAGGTTTTTCCCGTCTCCTGTGATCTAACCAACCGGATAGAGGTCGAACAATTTGTGCATACGGTTCAAGAAGAGTTTGGCGAGATCGATGTGTTGGTTAATAACGCGGGTGTCATTTGCGTCGGTCCTGTCGAGGAGATGACGATCAACGATTTTGAAGAGGCAATGCGAACCAATTATTGGGCGGCAGTCTATACGATCTTGGCTGTCCTGCCCGAGATGCGTATGCGGCAAAAAGGGAGGATTATCAATATTGCCTCCATTGGCGCGAAGATCAGTGTGCCACACTTACTGCCTTACTGTGCCAGCAAGTTCGCTATCATGGGCCTCTCTGCGGGATTGCGCGCCGAACTGGCAAAAGATGGGATCGTCGTGACTACTGTCTGCCCCGGACTTATGCGTACGGGAAGCCCGCGTAACGCGACCTTCAAGGGGAACCACCGCGCCGAATACGCGTGGTTCAGCATTAGCGATTCGCTTCCACTCGTGTCTATGAGCGGCGAACGCGCCGCGCGGCAAATCATAGCTGCCTGTAAGCGTGGAGATGCCGAAGTTGTCTTATCGCTTCCGGCCAAGCTCGCCGTGAGATTTAATACCCTCTTCCCGGAATTGACAGCTGATCTACTTGGAGTTGTCAATCAGTTGCTGCCCCGACCAGGGGGAATCGGGGCGAACAGCGTGCTGGGATCAGAGAGCGAATCATCTCTATCACCTTCTTTCCTGACCTCGCTCGGCGACAAAGCAGCGAAAGAAAACAATCAGGTAATTTAAATGTATCAATTCTGATATGAGCTAATTGAAAAAGTACAAAAATCATTACACCTCTACCACAGATGTAATTTGACGGCTCAAAAAAGTTCTTGGATCCCTTTCTCAATGGCAGTGTCTTTCATGGCTATGCCAACCTCGATTCTCATTCTCTCCGACATTCGGTACTCTCCTTCCCTTTGCGGCTGATTGTTTGAGCGATTTCGATAAATAGGACCATCGCCCGATAAATAGTAGAGCATGAATTGGGCACTCCTCTTGCGTAAACAAATGAGAGAGCTGAATGCTCCACCTAAACCCATACAGGTGTACTGATCTTCATAATTCGTGTACGGGGCCGACCGGGTGATGAGGTTATTTGGATTATCAGGAAAGGCAGACAAACAGGTAGAAGATATGCAGACAGAAATGATGATACCCCAGATGCAACAGATGACAGTAACATAAAGTCATTATCAAAACCTGCTATGGGACTGGTAAGCATTTTTAGGAGATTTAAATGACTTCAAATATACGCCCACTTGCAATCATCACTGGCGCCTCAACCGGTATAGGCTATGAACTGGCCAAACTCTGCGCCCAAAATGGCTTTGATTTATTGATCGCCGCAGATGAGTCTGGAATTAACGATGCGGCGCAACAATTTCGCGGGTTTGGCGTTGAGGTCAAGGCGATTCAGGCGGACCTCGCCACCAGTGAAGGTGTTGAGAAGCTTTACACTGCAAGTCAGGGTCGACCAGTAGATGCATTGCTTGCGAACGCCGGCCACGGGTTAGGCCATGCTTTCCTCGATCAGGACTTCCTTGATGTGTTGCACGTCATCAATACCAACATCACCGGCACGATCCACCTGATCCAAAAAGTGGGCCGGGACATGCGCGCAAGTGGCCATGGACGCATTCTCTTCACCGGTTCGATAGCAGGTTTCATACCGGGAACTTATACGGCGGTCTACAACGGAACCAAGGCGTTCATCGATTCTTTCTCGCTCGCGCTACGCGCCGAGTTGAAAGATTCAGGCGTGACGGTCACTTGCCTCATGCCGGGTCCGACAGAAACCGACTTCTTCGAGCGCGCTGATATGCTCGACACCAAGATCGGGCAACAGGAGAAGGACGATGCGGCCGAGGTTGCCAAGACCGGCTTTGAGGCAATGATGCGCGGCGATGCTGATGTCGTCAGCGGCTGGAAGAACAAATTGCAATCGGCCGTCGCCAATGTAACGCCCGCAGAAGTGCTCGCGGAGCAGCACCGTAAGGTGGCTGAACCCGGGTCGGGGAAAAAGTGATTTAAGTTTGAGCCGGCTTTACAAATTCCTGCGGATTGACGAAGTCAGCTTGTCGTGGAGAGAGACAAGAAATAATCGGCCTCTCGTCTTTTCAGCAGGAGATATCAATTGATGTTCGCTGAATAAAATATCTGTTTGGAGGGAGAGATTATGGCGCAAATAAAGAAGAAAGAAGCTCAAGGGGCCGAGCAGCGTGGAGAGGCAATCAGGCAAGATGAACAATTCAATCTGCCCGACAGAGAGCCCGGCAGTACGGAATTCGAAACTCGTGGCATAAGGAGGAGACAGCGAGGAGCATTGAAAGGGTTGAATGAAAGGCAACTTGCAGCTGGTCTGGGTTGGTTCAGTATCGGACTTGGGCTGATTGGAGTTGCGGCTCCGCATGGCCTATCGCGGTTGATCGGTACACGCGGGAAGTACAGTGGGCTTTTGCGCATCCTGGGGGCACGAGAGATCGCCAGCGGTATTGGTATCCTCTCGCAGCGCCGGCCCACCGGTGCCGCCTGGTCGCGCGTCGGGGGCGATGCCATCGATTTGGCGCTATTGGGCGCAGCCTTTGCGTCGCACCGAGCCAAACGCGGCCGGCTAACTGCAGCGACGGCCGCCGTGGCTGGCGTGACAGCTTTGGATGTGATCTGCTCGCGAGAGCTCAGTCGCCGCTCTAGCGCGACCGCACCTGACGGAGCTATGAGGGTAGCGCAGTCCGTCACTATCAATCGCTCTCCCGAAGAAATCTATAAATTTTGGCGGACCTTCCAAAATCTACCCAGTTTTATGAAGCACCTCGAATCTATTGAGGTAGGCCGCGCGATCCGCCAGATGGGTAGTGAGGTGAGGGAAGAGATAACAGGGGATATATATTCGCACTGGATCGCGAAGGCTCCAGCGGGGATGACGGTCGAATGGGATGCCGAGATCATCGAAGACCGGCCTAACGAAATGATTGCCTGGAGATCGCTCGAAGGCGCTGATGTGGATCACATGGGATCAGTTCGGTTTGAGCGCGCGCGGGGTGGGCGTGGAACTATAGTCCGGGCGAGGTTGCAATATAGCCCGCCGGCCGGAGTGATTGGAGCGAGCATCGCCAAACTTTTCGGCGAAGACCCAAATTGGCAGGTGAAGGATGATTTGCGCCGCCTCAAGCAGATTATGGAGGCCGGTGAGGTCCTTACGACTGAAGGGCAATCCGATGGGCGCGCAAACAGCAGCTGGCTATATGACACAACATCGCGGAAATGATCTAGTTGAAAAATCTGCTTGGAGACCTAGAGAGGAAAAATATAATGAAAGCAAATTGCTGGTACGGCAAAAAAAATGTGCAGGTGGTTGATGTACCTGATCCAAAGATTCTTAACAAACACGACGCGATTGTGAAGGTCAGTTCGACGGCGATCTGCGGCTCTGACTTGCATCTTTACAACGGTTTCATCCCGACGATGGAAAAAGGCGACATTATGGGCCACGAATTTATGGGTGAGATTGTCGAGATTGGCTCCGAGGTCAAGAAACGCAAAGTGGGCGACCGCGTAGTCGTCGGTTTTCCCATCTCATGCGGCGAGTGTTTCTTCTGCAAAAAGGAGATGTTTTCCCTTTGTGAAAACTCGAATCCGAATGCGTGGATGGCCGAAAAGATATTCGGTCATTCATCGGCGGGCCTTTTCGGCTACTCGCATCTGACTGGCGGGTTTGCCGGCGGGCAGGCCGAGTTTGTGCGTGTGCCGTTTGCCGATATTGGCACGGTGAAGATCGAAAATGGATTGACGGATGATCAGGTATTGTTTCTATCTGACATCTTTCCCACGGGATATATGGGGGCCGAGAATTGCAACATCGAGCCGGGCGACACAGTTGCCATTTGGGGGTGCGGCCCGGTTGGCCAATTTGCGATCAGAAGTTGTTTTTTGCTCGGGGCTGAGCGAGTAATCGCAATCGATCGGCTTCCGGGGCGGTTGCGAATGGCCGCGGCTGGCGGCGCTGAAACGATCAACTACGAAGAGATGGATGTCTACGATAGTCTGATGGAGATGACTGGCGGCCGAGGGCCGGACTCCTGTATGGATGCTGTCGGTCTGGAGGCGCACGCGCCCGGAGTTTGGGAGTATTACGATCGCACCAAGCAGGCATTGATGCTCGAAACAGATCGTCCTTATGTACTACGACAGGCGATTCTGGCATGCCGAGGCGGGGGCACTGTCTCAATTCCCGGTGTCTATGGAGGAGTGGGCGACAAAATCCCGCTCGGTGCTTTGATGAATAAAGGTCTGACGATCAAGACCGGACAAACGCATGTTCAGCGTTATTTCCGCCCCTTACTCGAAAGGATCAAGAAGGGCGATATCGACCCTAGTTTTGTCGTCACTCATCGTATGCAACTTGAGGATGCGCCAAAAGGATTCGACACGTTCTTTAATCAACAGGATGAGTGCATTAAGGTTGTGCTCAAACCATAGGATGAAATATGAATGCCGTGGAATTGTTGATGGAAGAACCAGCAGAAATTACTCCGATTGATTGAAGAGCTTAACCCACTCGAACTCCGCATAACTGTCCATCGTCGTTCCAGTAGATAAATTCCTGGCGTGGCGATTCTTTCGCTTTGCCCTTGAAGAATGGCCCCAGATCATGGCCGTCGAGGTGAACCTTAAAGGTCTTGGAACCAGCCGCATATCCTTTGAGTGATTTTGTCACAACGTCTGCGTCGCCTGCCGCCGCTACGAACGTCGGCAGCAGATCCCTCGTGAGCACACATGTCGTTGATGATCGTGCCGGGTTTAATGACGCCCGGCCATCGAATGCACATCGGTACGCGGAAGCCGCCTTCCCAATTTGTCGCTTTTTCGCCACGGAACGGTGTCTGGCCTCCGTCCGGGTAGGACATGACTTCGGTGCCATTGTCAGTCGTATAAACAACAATCGTGTTGTCGGCGATTCCGAGATCGTCGAGCTTCTTGAGAAGCTGTCCTACGTGACCGTCATGCTCGACCATACCGTCCGGATATATGCCCAGGCCGGTCACTCCTTTGGATTCTGGCTTGAGGTGAGTCCAGACGTGCATTCGGGTGGTGTTCATCCATATGAAGAAGGGTTTGCTGTCCTTGTGCTGGCGATCGATAAAGTCGAGCGCGGCGCCAAGGAACTCTTCATCCACCGTCTCCATGCGTTTCTTGGTCAACGGTCCGGTGTCCTCGATCTTCTGCTTGCCAACGCGTCCCCAGCGCTTCTCCTCTGTCGGATCATCTTTGTCCTGTGCCCAGGAATGCAGCACGCCGCGCGGTCCGAACATTTCCTTGAAACGGGGATCCTTTGGATATTTGGGGTCTTCCGGCTCTTCTTCCGCGTTGAGGTGATAAAGGT
Organism: uncultured Acidobacteriota bacterium; assembly: GCA_963796275.1. Taxonomy (GTDB): domain Bacteria; phylum Acidobacteriota; class Blastocatellia; order RBC074; family RBC074; genus JAKEHZ01. The sequence continues at coordinate 2,667,527 of CAWCKY010000006.1, forward strand.
TGCCGAAAAATTCGTCAAACCCATGCACTGTGGGTAAAAACTTGTTTTGATCGCCAAGATGATTTTTGCCGAATTGGCCACACATATAGCCGAGCGGTTTTAGATATTCGGCGATGGTCGGGTCCTCAAAACTAATGCCCAGGTCGGCGCCGGGTAATCCAACTTTGGTTAGCCCGGTGCGAATGGGCGACTGGCCGGTGATAAATGCCGCCCGGCCGGCTGTACAGCTCTGCTGGCCGTACCAATCGGTAAACATTGCACCTTCGTTGCCGATGCGATCGATATTGGGCGTCCGGTAGCCCATCATCCCGCGATGATAGATGCTGGGGTTGAACCAACCGATATCATCTCCCATTATTACTAGAATGTTTGGTTTGTTACTTGGCATTACTTAGTTTTCCTTTCGATATTGGTCAGAAGTTGAAGTTTGTTTGTTTTATGAGTATCTCTAGCCGTCCTGCTTGAGCGGTGACTTGTCCCACACTCCCAAAGGCGCTCGCTAATTCACCCGCTGCACCGCCGGCGGCGTCCACGAACCGTCGATGACCGCTGCTTTGGGCCAATAAGCACGGCAATAAAGCGTAAAGTCGGCATCTTTTGGCGCCGGCAGCCAATTTGTTCGTTGCGTCTCAGACGGCCGATCTGCCTGCACATAGATCGTGAGCGAACCGTCATCATTCGTCTTGATATCCTTGTTTTTGGTTCCGACCGAGTAACGATCGATCTCGTTTGGAGTGAAGAAGTGGTGCTCGTTGTATAGGGTCAGTGACCAGAAGCCGTAAACCGGCGGAGTCTGTTCTTTAGCGAAGGTCACGGTGTAGCGGCCCGAGCCATTAAGGCGATGTCCATCCTTGTCGAGGTCCTGATAGAAGTACTTCGTTTCTTTCGGAGCGTTTACAAAGATGTTGGACTTCGCGACCGCGGTGCGTGTGAAGTAGTCGGTGCCGAATGCCGCTTCGTTTGAGATCGTACTCCAGTTGTGGGGCAGTTGCTGACCGTAATTGCGGAATTGGAAGAGCGGGTTGACCAGTTGTTCGTTGGCATCCACAGCGCCTTCGGTCATGGCCGTTTTGATCTGCGGGTCATTCTTTGCCGCGTCGAGTACTGCCAGTACCTGTGCGTAGCGCGCCTCCTCGCCCGGCAGCGGCGGCGCATCGGCGAGAACGACCGGCAGTGTGTCCACGAAGGATTCAGGCGGGACCCATATCACTTCCTGCTCGCCGGTCGCCGGGTTCGGTAATCTCTGAATCGTGCTCCAATCGATGCTTTTCATCTTGCCGTCATATTCCGTTAGCGGGTACATCATTATCTGCCGCAGTACCGGCTGGATCGCCTTTCGATCATCAGTCGTATCGTCCATGAAGATGCGAGGCGCGATGAACCCGGTGTTGGTAGAAGCCCGAAAGACTTCAGTGACTCCCTCGGGTACCTCTCCATGCCAGTTCGGCCCGGTAAGCAAATAGAAGCCTGGGGTCGAGCCGTACATCTTGCCGATCTGAACGAAACCGTCGCTCCGGAGGTCAACGGCCTGATAGACCCAAAAGCGATCGCCAAAATCGGGCACCTGGATTACGACTGGCGATTCCTCGAGGCCCAATGAGCCGCCGCCGTAAACCACGTCCTGGTTCGGGCAGGCGACGATTCGTTCATCAGGGGCCACGTAGTCGGTGAGCATGACAATTCGATTGAGCGGCGCGGCCGGCACCGGCCCGGCATAGGCGAGCTCTTTCGATTTCTCCGCGCCAAGGCGCTTGTTATAAATATTGATCAGTGGCCACGCCCAGAAAAAGGCGTCGCGCGCGACATGCCTGGCATACTCTTTGGTAATCTTGACGCGTCTATCGGGGCCGGGCGGCATTGTGCGTGACCAATTCGGAGACGGCATCACATCGGTTATAGATATTGCTGCTGCGGTTGGTTGTTTTTTTGTTTTCATTTTCCCCTCCTCCTTTCATCTGTCTCTAATTCAATTTCTCGATATCCGGCAGTCTCCACGTCTTATCGAACAATGGCTTTTCCGGACCGTAGATGGACCGGGACGTTTGCCGGCACGTTCAGTCGATAGTTGGCGTTGCCCTCTAACGGCCTCCCATCCTTATCATTGGCTGTCAGCAAATAGTATTGAGCTTCTCCCACATGCTTGGCTCGGCATCACTGCCACTCTTCAAAACGGAACGCAGCAGAGCGTAGCCCTGATAGGTGTCCGAGGGCATTGGAATGTAACCATTGGGCACTTTGGCTTTGTCGTAGCCGGGCGGCAGGATGAGATATCTACCACCTGTGCCCTTGTCTACCCCGCCTGGCCCACATCTTCGATGGCGGCCTGCCAGTAATTCATGATGCTTCCGTTGATCAAGCCATCATCGGCGGGCGGGATCTCCAGCACCACGGGCCCAACGTCCATCGTATTGAAGAAAGGCATGAGATAGATCACGTCGGGATTTGGCGTCAGCGTCTGGTTCTTCCAGTCAAGCAGACGCGACCAGTAGAGGACCTGGTTGAAGCCGCCTCTGACCTTAGTAATCACCTCCTGATACATAAGATGGTAGTTGACCGCCGGCATGCCCAGATGACGGCCTCGACGGTACGGCGTTGAAGCGCGCGCTCGGTCAATTCGGCTGAGCCTAATGTCGATTCGGTTTTGAAACCGGTTTGTGCGTTCATTTATGTAGCTCCTTTCTTTCTTGTTAGAGGCATGTGAGTACTTCGTTTCATGATGATGACTCCTTTATTGAGTTGGAACAGCGAACCACGGACCACACGAGGAGCTAAGAGGGATTGAATTTCTTTTGTTGGGGTTCTAAATCACACATGTCCTCAAGACATGCGTAGGTGCGGATAGGTCGATTCAGGCAAGCTGGGATTCCCGTCAATCGGCCCAAAAAGGAGGAAGCTCTAATTCGCTATCAATTATAGTTTATTTCCCAGATTCTAACAGGAAGAATGCAAAGTCTGCCCGCTCTATGATGACTGACGAGCACGCAAGGCCGCTTTGATGTCTGCGACTCGCTTACGCCACATAGGCTTCGCAAATGACTTCGCCATCAGTATAGTCAAGGTATTGTGTATTTGTTGTGAAGGTTTCAAACTGACAATGCGGCTACGCATCAGACTTACAGCGATTGTTGCTTTATTTGCCGGTTTGATAATCCGCAGGTGGATCAGGACGAAGTAAATTCGGGCGAACCGCGCGGGGTGAAAAAAACGCGAAGCGTGTTCGATTTTCCATCGGCGCGTTCGTCTATCCCGTTTGAGAAAGTATTGGTTGATGACGACGCTCCATCGTTCTCAACGCGACTAATTCCTAAATCATCAGGAGATCATCATGGCCGACCTGGAAAAAGCAATCGCGACGCAACTAGCCAACATTGAAAATCGCAGCGGCAAATCGTTGGACGAACTCGCCGCAATCATCCGCGCCTCCGGCCTCGCTAAACACGGTGAAATCCGCGACATGCTAAAACGCGACCTGGGACTGGGTCACGGCGACGCCAACACCCTGACTCATCACGTGCTCAAATCCGATGGGCAAAGCGCCGCTACCGACGCCGGCCTCAGCGTTGACGATGTCGTGGCGGGACTGTACACGGGGCCAAAAGCCTCCTTGCGCCCTATTCACGACAAGCTGATGGCGGAGATCAACAAGTTCGGGGCTTTCGAGATCGCGCCTAAGAAGACGTATGTCAGTCTGCGTCGCAAAAAGCAGTTCGCAATGATCGGCCCGGCGACCAAAACGCAGGTGGAAGTCGGTTTGAATGTTAAAGGCCTTGCGCCCGCCGAGCGGCTGGTCGAACAACCGCCGAACAGCATGTGCAACTATAAGATCAGACTGAGCGCGGTCGCGGAGGTGGACGCCACTTTGATTGCGTGGATTAAGCAGGCGTTTGAGAGCGCGGGTTGATTTTGCGCGATTGTGCAGTGCGCGGGACGGAGATGAATATTTGCCGGAACTGCATCAATACATCTTTTGATGTGAGGAGGTTTAGTCCTATCGCCGCTGCCGAGAACTTCAGCTATTGAAGGGACTTACCCATAGCCGAGTAGACGCAGGGTCCCCAACATTACATTTTTCCCACTGCTACCAAACACCAAGTATGATAGTGAACTGTTAATGGATATCCGTTTGTCGGATCATTGAAGAAGGGAGCAGGAACAATGTCTCATGAGTTTCCGTTGTTTGCCGATCTGCTTGTATTGCTGCTGATCTCAGTCGCCCTCCTGCTGGTAGCGATGGCGCTTCTAATCACTGGCACCCTCAAACTGATTTTACCTTTCACTCCATATATTGTTTTTGCCGGAGCCATCACCCTGAGCGTGTGGATCAGTGGAATCAAGGGCGGGATTTTGAGCCTCCTGATCTCAGTGCTGATCGTCAATTTTTTCTTTTTCCCTCCCCTTTATTTGTTGACGCTGAACACCAATGACCTGTGGCGTCTAGTAGTGTTTGGGTTGGCGTTGATCGTTGCCGTTTTTATGCGCAAAAGCGCTCTCGCCCGGCAACATCCCGCCTCCGGCTCTTCCCCCAGGTGAATGGGACAATAATCCATCGTGTCATAAAGAGAGCGTACCGTGTAATGAAGGCTTGTAAAATTAAGTCCTAAAAGCGGGCTTGATTCTGGATTTCCAGTGGTCAATCCAGCTTTCGGAAGGGACACGTCCTTTGTGTTTATGGAAACGCGCGGGATGTATAGCGCGTCTTATGATAGGGGTACCAATGACGATTGAAAAAAACTTCCGCAATCTGATAGCCGCAGTTTTGACTTCATTGTTGATCACCGGCGGCGCGCAAGCGTTTCCCGCAATTCAGGACGCCGCCTCCCAATCCGGCGCGTCGAATCAAAGCATCGAAGGCGCGTGGGAAGGGACGCTCGATTTTGGAGCCGCAAAGCTCCGGCTCGTGCTCAAAATCTCCAAGGCCGCCGACGGCTCGCTCACCGCCAAAGCTGACAGCCCCGATCAGGGTGCGACGGACCTGCAGGTTGACGCCATCAGCCTCAAAGAAGGCGCCGTGCGTTTCGAGATGAAACGGCTCATGGCCTCTTACGAAGGGACATTGAAGAGAGAGGCTTCGGAGATTGTGGGGGAATTCAAACAGGGCGGCATATCTATGCCACTGACATTGAAACGAACGGCAAGGCCCACCGCGCTCAATCGTCCACAGGAACCGAAGAAGCCTTACCCTTACGATGAGGAAGAAGTCGGTTACGAAAACAGACGCGATGGCGTGAAACTGGCGGGCACGCTGACATTGCCGCGTGGCAAAGGCCCGTTTCCGGCGGCTCTGCTCATCACCGGATCAGGTCCGCAAGATCGCGACGAATCGCTGCTCGGCCACAAACCTTTTCTCGTGCTCGCCGATTATCTGACGCGGCAGGGCATAGCGGTGCTGCGCGTTGACGACCGCGGCGTGGACGGCTCGACCGGCAGCGTGCCGAACTCGACCAGTGAAGATTTGGCCGCCGACGTGACGGCCGGGATCGAATTTCTGAAGGCGCGAAAGGGGATTGACTCTAAACAAATCGGCCTGATAGGCCACAGTGAAGGTGGGTTGATCGCGCCGATGGTGGCGGCGCAAAACGCCGATGTGGCTTTCATCGTATTGATGGCCGGCACCGGGCTGACCGGCGAGGAGATTCTTTACCTGCAGGGCTCGTTGATCTTGAAAGCCGGCGGGGCGAGCGTCGAGCAGTTGGCTAAACAGCGCGCGACTCAGGAAATCATTTTCAAAGTCCTGAAAGAGGAGAAAGACCCCGCGGCTGCCGAGAACCGGCTTCACGAAGAACTGTCAAAAAGCGCGACCGAAGAAGAGAGGAAAAAATTCGCGATTCAGATTAAGCAAGTGAATACTGTGTGGTTCCGGTACTTTTTGACATTCGATCCGCGCCCCGCGCTGCGGGAAGTGAAATGCCCAGTGCTTGCGCTCAACGGCGAAAACGACCTGCAAGTGCCCGTGAACGAAAACCTGCGCGAGATCGAGGCCGCGCTCAAAGCCGGTGGGAATAAAGACGTCACCATCGTCCGGCTGCCGAAACTCAATCACCTTTTTCAAACCAGCGAGACCGGATCGCCGAGCGAATACGTCAAGATCGAAGAGACCATCGCCCCGATCGCGCTGAAGACTATCGGCGATTGGATTCAAAAACGGACCACGACACAAAGGTGAGACAGGTTCGGGGGATTGACCTTGGATGGAGAGGTCGAACGGTTGGTCCATCAAGTCTTCGAGGGGATTGGGTTCGGCCAGCCCGACCAGTCGTTTCTCGCCGAGCAGATATAACAACCCGTCCGCGTAACCGATCGAGCCTTTGCCGACGCTGCGGTCTTTCCACATCACCTTGCCCGTATTGAATTGGCGAGCCATTCTGGATCAACAGCATGCGCCACAACTCGAGTCCTCGCATTGCGTGTCCTGAACATTTACGAGAAATCCTTATTCAAATCACTATGATTGACTTCGTTTAAAAGGACGGCTTGTTCAGACCGGCGTTGAGTGGCCGCCGGGTACCGCGCCAGACGATTTCGCCTGCCACGTCGGGTGGCAAATTGACTTCCGCTTTCAGCTTTCCGCTGACCAGTTTCAAACTCACTGTTATTTCGCCCTTGGGATGTGGGATTGAGCCGGAGGCTTGCATCAATTTGCCGAGATGCGGGCGAATTGAGACGCGGTTAAACCCCGGCCCCGCCGAGTCAATGCCGAGCACGGTGCGGAAGATTTCATAATTCGGACTAGCGCTCCAGGCGTGGCAATCGGAGCGCGATGGCTCTGGTGTCTCGGCCCAGGTCGTCAGGCCGAGCGCGAGCATCTTGTCCCATTCGCCGAGCAGGTCAAGGTAGCGGTCGCCTTCGCCCACCTGATTCACTGCCGAATGCAGGTAGTGGCGGAAATAGTACGTGCACTGTGTCAGCGATGAATCGCTAAGAAGACGATTGACGAGCGAACGCGCATCCTCGCCATCAATCGCGCGGGCGAGAACAGCGAGCGAGTTGGCCTGCTGCGAGAACTCGGTCTTGGCCGGCGTGTCCGCGAACAGGTGCCGCGACGAGTCCCAGTAAAGCTGCCGGACGGTCGCGCGCAATTTGGCGGCCTCCTCGCGAAATTCAGTCGCCTGCCTCTTCGAGCCCAGGGTCTCCTCAAGGTCAGCCGCCCAGTCGAGCGCTAGCAGATGTTGGAGGTCAATCGCGGCTGAGGAGCCGTCGTCCCCCATCGGCGGCACGCCTGTCGTCTGCCTCCACGCCCAGTCCACGTAATTCCACCAGGGCATCTGCCGGAGCGACCCGTTCGGCCTCTGATGCCTCGCAAAAAAACTGAGAACGGCGCGCACACCAGGCAGCATCTCGCGCACGAACTCGGCGTCGTCCTGATACCGCCAGTAATCGTGGACCATCCCGATCCACCAGAGCGAGAACGGTGGTATGTACTGCTGCTGGCGGGTCGGGGCGCGGCTCATCGTCGCGCCTTCGGCGGTGCGCGAGTCGTTGATCTGGGCGATCGCGTTCTTCATCAGCCGCGCGTCGCCCGAGTTATAGAGCGAGACGAGGCCTGGATGCGCGTGTCGCCCACGTACTGCAATTGCTCGTAGTACGGGCAATCCATATAAGTCTCGTGCGCACACAGTCGGGCCGTGCGCCATCCGACTTCGAGAATTTTGTTGAGCCGCTCGGAACCTGCGTCGAATTTCGCCTTCATCTCGAAAGGATAGCCGGTATAGACGCCGCGCAAATCTTCGATCGTCAACGGCTCTTCTTTCGTCTCGATCTTCAAGTCCACGTAGCGATAAGTGCGCCACCAGAGCGGTCGGAACATGCGGTGGGCGCCGCCGTCGCTCGTGAAGATGTCGTAATAGCCAACAAACTCCTTGCCCTCGACTTCGTTGCGGTTACCTTTAGCGCCGCGTTGCGCGCCTGGAGCGAAGAGCGATTCGGCGTAGCCGAGTTCGATCACTGCGCCTTTGCCGCCACTCACGATCAACTCAGGGAAGGCGGTCGTCAGGTGGGACTGGTCGAGCAGCAGTCGCGCTTTAGTGTTGGCCGGGACGGTGAACGCGGCTCGCCTGCCGCGGGAAGTCGGCAGGCACGCTCACGCCGCTCGACCGCCGCACCGCCGCGATCCGCTCAGGTTTCTCCTCCATCAGCGGGATGTTGCGAGGCACGAGCAGCCAACGGTTCGGCGCGTCGCGCGAATCCCGCGGAGCTCCCCGCCAGCGGCCATCCGTCTGCGCCTCAGCCCAGGCTGAATCATCAAATTCAGGCTGTTGCCAGCCCCACGGGTAGCTCGCTCCATCCACTTTGTCGCCTGGCCCCGCGACGAAATAGCCGCGCATCTGCGCGTGCGTGTAGTGCAGCGGCTCATAGGCCGCATTGCGCATGCATCTCCACTGGCTGTTCGTATCGACAAGGCGCTCGGTCTCGGTGTCGCCTTGCAACAGGAAGGCGGTGCGCTCGGTAATCTGCACTTCCGGTGCGTATTGCCCGAAGTTCCACACCACCGCCGCCAGCACGTTCTTTCCTGCTTTCAGGTGCGGCGCAATATCGATTGTCTCAAACCGCCAGTGGTTCAAGTCCCCTCGCGCCGGTCCCCATACGACACGCTCGCCGTTTACGAAAAGTTGATAGCGGTTGTCGCCGGTGACGTGAATGACGAATGACGACGGCTTGGCCTGAAGCTCGAACGTGCGGCGGAAGTGGTACACGCCGTAATCGAACGGTGAGACGTTCGGCATAGTGATCCAACGCGCGCTCCAAGGATTTTGCGAGCAGATCGGGGTTGACGCGTGGGGTTTCATCGCCGCCCGCCAAAGAATTCATAACTCCCGCCGCCCCGATGAACAAACACGCGAAGAGAAGCGTTGAACGTAATCGGCATAAGCAGTTCATCTCTCACTCTCCTTGATTCAATAGCGACAAACGTTATGTCAGTGCGTTTTTGCAATAGTTAAGGCATTTGCTCATTTCGGTTATGAGGTCTGATCCTTCGGGCACCTGGTACTCGAACTCAATATTGGCAGGGAAAGCATACTTCTCCTTCGCCATCAGTCGCAGCACCTCTGTGATCGGCGTGTCACCTTGTCCCCAGGGCACGTTCGGCCCCTGATTCTTTTTCCGATCTTTCAAATGAAGGCTAGTGATCCGGCCGTGGTGCTCTTTGATATAATCCACCGGATCGAAGTTGGCCGCCGTGAAATGGCCGATATCTAGATTGACGCCGATGTATTTCGAGAACGACATGATGGTTGCAAAGCTCTGGGGCGTGGCGAACTCTTCGGGATCGGTGAGATTCGAATGGCCGTGGCCGCCCCACATGATCTTGTGTTTGTCTGCAAACGGCGCGACACGCTTGGCAAAGCTCACGGTAGAACTCGAGGAGATCGATTCGATGCCGAGCGCCTTCGCCATCTGGAACGCATACTCGATCTCGTCATCAGTGGCTGTCATACGCTGGTTGAAGCAAAGAATCGGGATATCAATTTCAGCGTCATTGAACTTCTTCTTGACAGTCTTGAATGTATCGGGCGAAGTCTCCATGCGCCATTTGCGCAGCGCTTCCTGCTGCTGGCGCAGTGCTTCCTGCTGTTCGGGTGTCATCTGGCTTCGGCCGCCACCTCTTTGACCGCCTGAACGTGCTACCTGAGGTGCGCCAGCCAATGCTTCGCAGTGGTTCGACATCAGTTCCGCTTCGCCGAGACCAAGCTTGACCATCGCGGGGATGATCTCGCCGGCCGGCAGAGAGCGGAAGCTATAGGTGATAGCGCCGATTTGGATGCCCTTGAACTTAGAGGTGGTTTGGGCTAGCGCTACTGACAAGGGCAAGCCAGCGAACATCATCTTTCCGAATTTTCGCCTTGAGTACATGATCTGTATCGCTCCTTTGACTGGGTGAACATCAACATCCGATTGAGCTACATCGCCGTCTTCGTCTGAAAGAGTTGTGGCGCGAATTCGCTCAGATAGTTACGCCAATTGATCCACGTGTGGCCGCCCTCGCTTTCCTGCGAGACTGGCCTGAACCCATGCTGCTTGAGAAGTTCCACTGTGTTGCGGCTGATGCTGAGCAGGAAATCGTCTTTGCCGATACTGACCCAGAGCAGTTTCAGCCCTTTCTTCAAATTGGTATCGTCGAGCTTGGCCTGATGCTGTTTGAGCCACGTTTCTCCCGCTGGCGTTATCTGTGCCGGAGCGTTCGCTGCAGGCGGTGCGCCTGTGCCGGGAGTTTGGCGTGCAAAGACATTCAGCAAACCCGAACTGAAGACGCCGATGTAACCGAACTTCTCCAGATTCGGTAGCGCGATGTTGAGCGTCTGATTGCCGCCCATCGAGAGGCCCGCGATCGCGCGGTTTTCGCGGCCCGCGAGCACACGATAGTTCTTCTCGACATACGGCATGATGTCGGTCATGAAATCCTGAATAAATTCATCCGGTGGCGGGGCGGCGCTGCTACCTGGCTGCGCGATGCCCGGCAACGGCCCCCGGCCCCTCGGGCGCGTATGTCCGGCGGGCATGACGATAATCATCGGTCTGGCTTTCTTCGCCGCAATCAAGTTATCGAGAATGAAACCGGCGCGACCGACCGATGTCCACGAATCGTCACAATCGCCCGCGCCGTGTAGCAGGTAAAAGGCCGGGAATTTGCCCTGCCCCAATTCATAGCCTGGCGGCGTGTAGACGTGCATGCGTCGGAATCTGCCGAGCGCTGTTGAGTAGTAAGTGACCGCCGCGATCGCGCCGTGCGGCACGTTCTTCGTGTCGGAGATTTCCGAGCCTGGCACGTGAACGAGGCTCCTGACATTATCGTTCGACTCGCTAACCAGCGGATTGCGCGGGTCAATCACCGCCACGTCGTTGACGTTGAAGTTGTAGCGATAGGAGCCTGGAGGAATAGGGCCGATGGTGATTTCCCAAACGCCCTTGTCGCCCTTGGTCATCGGTTTGCCCTGCCCCATACCTGGAATATCGCTACCCGTGAGCCGAACGCTTTCGGCTTGCGGCGCGAGCAGACGAAAAGTGATCTGCCTATCTGCCGAAACTTCCGGTGAACTGACAACAGGTGGCGGCGTTTGTTGCGCTGCCTGAGCGGCGGTCTGCGCCAAAACTGCAGGCGTCAATTCGCAGACCATTAATAATACTGGCCGCACGAGTGATCAACTTTCCAAATTTCACGGCGGTAGTTCCTTTCTCTTTGAAGCGAACAGGGCGTGAGCGACCTCTCCGGGCTGGATGGGAACATCATTCAAACAGAGAGATGGATCGCCTGTTGCCCGTGTGCTCTGTAAAAGTCTCAGATGCACCCTGCTCGATGATTAAATGCAATGGATTAACCGTAATTGCAACTTTCCGGGTGAATATAACCGATGCAGCATTATGAAGAAGACAGTCTCACAGCACCAGCCCACGCGCCAAACAGCAACAGTCCCAAAACTTTCCCGAATTTTCGATTTTCCACTCTGAATACTTCTTCTCGCCCCGTTAGCGGCAGGTTATTAGTGATGTGGTAGCTCTTCTTGCCTCGTCGTGTTAGCGGCGGTTGAATTCAGCCGCACTAAAATCACTTGCCGCTAACACGGCAAAGAGGCATTCCGCTTAAAAGTTCAGCTTCAACCCCATCACGATGCGACGCGAATCGCGCGCCGTCGTGTATGCGCCGAAGCGAGCGTTGGTCTGCTCGCCGGTATTGGGATTGAACCGCGCGGTCGTATCAACATCCAGGAATTGCGTATGGTTGAACGCGTTGTACATTTCCAACCGGTACTGCATCGACACCCCCTTTTCGCCGCCGATCCGGAAGTTCTTGAAGACTGAGATGTCCCAGTTGTTGATGCCGGGGCCGCGAATCGGGTCTTTCGGAGCGTTGCCGATGCCGAACTCGGCCCGGCTCGGCATTCTCACCACAGTTGTGTCGAAGTGGCGCGTCGGCGTTCGTTGATCCTTGGGGAGGTTGGGATCGCCGGCGAGCACGACCCGGCTGTCGAGACCGGCGCCCGAGCCGCCGACGAGATCGGCGCCCGGCGACAGGTTATACCCGATGCCGAGCGGCGCCCCGCTGCTGAATGACGTTATGCCCGACATCTCCCAGCCGTCAAAGACGGTGCGCGTAAGAGCGTTGTCCCAATATTTGTTCAGGCCGGGAACTTTGTAGACATAGTTGAATGTGAAGATGTGCGTGCGATCGAAGCCCGCCTTGCCGTAGTTGCGAATTCGCGGGTCGATGAACGGATTGATATTATTGTTATTGCCGTCCACCTGATTCATCGCCTTCGACCAGGTGTAGCTCAGACCGAACGCCAGGCTGGTCGTGAAGCGGCGATTAGTCTGTACCTGTAGCGAGTGATAGTTCGAGTTGCCGGCGAACTCGATCATGTTGATGTCGCCGTAGCCTTTGTATGGACGAAGGAAGTTATCGGGCAGCGGCGTCGCGCCGCCTGCGACGGTCGAGTCAATGCTCGACGGATTGAACCGCGCACCGTAGGGAACCGAGTTGATGCTGCGCCGCTGTAGCAGGTGACGTGCCAGCGACCCGACGTAGGCCACGTCGAGCACGGTGTTGAATCCGATGTCGCGTTGGACGCCAAGGCTGAAGTTGTAGACAGCCGGCGAATCAAAGTCAGTCTGAATAGAGAAGACACCCGGCGGGCTGACGCTCATATTCCCTTGCCCTGGAGTCGAGAACAGCGCGCTGATCGTCGTAAAATTCGCTGTCGCCGTGATCACATTCGGAGGTAATTCAACGAGCTGCAATACCTGGTCGTCGTTGAAACGATCGTAAAAAATTCCGACTCCGCCGCGGAGACTCGTCTTGCCGTCACCGAAGACGTCAAACGCGAAACCAACGCGCGGGCCAAAGTTGATTCCTGGCGAATCGAGAACTCCGTCTTTCACAACGTTCATTCCCTGGAATGGCGTACCTGTACCGGCCGTATATGTGCCGATTTTAACAGCCTGGAGCGTTTCGCCCGTGACTGGATTGATCCCGCAACGTCTAGCCCCGAGAGGGCAGGGAATAGCGGAGGACGAAAGATGTGGCTCGATCAACCGGGGTTGCTGTGATGCGTTGTACGACTGCGGGTCAAAGTAGGCAAGATTATCGCCCGCGCTTATCGTTGGTTGGATGTAATAGAAACGCATGCCGTAATCGAGTGTCAGTCGTTTGTTTACCTTCCAGTTGTCCTGCAAAAACCATTCGACGTTCTTGTAGCGGGCGTGGCCATTCAGCTTGCCGTTCGCTTCGGTGTAGGAATCGACCACGCCGGTCAGCGCATTGGCGAACGGATGCCCTGTGTTGAGCGGGTTGTTGACGTTGTTGTCGAAGCTGAACGTGCCGTTGAAGGCCGCCGTGCGGGCCGCGTTGCGCGTGGTGTACTCCAGGTAGAATCCCGCCTTCAGATTGTGCGATCCCCAGATCTTAGAGAGGTTGTCCGACCAGTTCCAGATGTTGTTGGTTCCGAAGAAGGGGAAGCGCTGCTCGATGTTGAGTTGGGGCGCGTTCTGGATGACGCCGGCGAAAGTAGCGTTCGGGATCAGGTTCAACGGGTTGATCGACGGATTAAACTGCGGCAGCTCCAGGCCGAGCTTGACCCGGTCGTTCTTGTCAATGCCGCCCTGGTTGAGCGGATTGACCGTCTGCAGCGCGCGGTTGATGCCGAAGGTCAGCTCGTTGGTGAGCGTCGGGGTGAAGGTGTGAATCAATGTGCTCACCAGGCCCCGGCTATCGATTTGATAATTGATCGGGAATTGCGGCCAGACATTCGACGCGAGCACGAAATTGAAATCGCCCTTGAACGCTTCGTAATTCTGGATGCCACGCGCATAGAAGGTCGTCTTCGAGCCGATGTTCCAATCCATGCGCAAAATCTCTTCGCGGCGCGGCTGGTCGACCGAGCTCTGGAAGACGGTGTTGAAATTGGCGCCCGCCGTGTTGGGCAGACGGGAAGATGTTGAGCAGCTTCTGCCCGTTCGGGTCGATCTGGTTGATCGGAATAATGTTCAGTCCTTGAGGGTTGTTGGGTGTCGCGCGCGAGGGATCGCGGAACTGCTGGCCCGTGCTCGGATCGCGGATCACGGTCGAACTTTGCGAGAAATCGCCGTTGCGTTCGGCCTGCGTCGGAAAAGTCAGATTACCGATGCGCGTCGGATAGCGACGCGGCAGATATTCCTGCGACCAGAAGAAGAACAGCTTGTCTCGGTTTTTGTTGAAGCCCGTTCCCGGAATAATCACCGGCCCGCCGATATGGCCGCCCCAGTAATTGAACCGGTAATTCGGCTTTGCCAGTCCGTCGCGATTATTGAAAAAGCCATTCGCGTTGAACTGCTCGTGGCGTTTGAAATAGAAGCCGCCACCGTGGAAGTCGCGCGTGCCGTTCTTGATGACCACGTTGATCGTGCCGCCGCTGCTGCGGCCATATTCGGCCTGATAATTGGTCAGCAGGACTTTGATTTCGCCGATGGCGTCGAGTCCCGGCGCGAGATATGGCCCCTGCTGCGAACCGGTGTCGAGGCTCGACACGCCGTCGAGCGTCAAATTGAGCGTGCCGGCGCGCGAACCGTTGACGGTGACCCCGACCAGGTTATTCCAGCCGGGCGCTTCGCGGTTGGCCGTATCCACCACGCCGGGCAGTAATCGCACCAGCCCCATATAATCGCGCCCTTTGAGCGCGATGTTTTGTATCTGTTCCTCGCTGATCAAGCCGGCGCGTTCGGCGCTGTTGGTCTGCACCAGGGCCGCGTCGGCGGTGACGGTGACGGTTTGGTTGACATCGCCGACTTCGAGTGTGATGCGCCGCACCGCGACGCGGTCATTCGCCGTGAGGATGATGCCTTTTTGCTCAAAGCGTTTGAATCCGCTCGCCGTGACGACAATGTTGTAAGTCCCGGATAGCAATTGCGGCACAACGAAATTGCCCTCGCTGTCACTACTCACGGTGACCATGCGAGCAGTCTCTTCGTTGATGACTTCGATTTTGGCATTGGGCACAACACTACCATTGGGATCGGTGAGTATGCCGGAGATTTGCCCGGTCAGTCCTTGTGCGTTCACACTCTGGCAGTAACAAACGAACGCAAGGAAGAGCATAAAGAATTTGATCCTGTTTGTGCTGGGGGACATAGTGACTCCTAACTTTGGTGAATGGGTTGATGGTTATGCACGCACACCTCGCCACGCTAGTAGGCCGAAGCAAGACGCACCTATTCGCCTCCTCCACTTCACCTGAAATTCGAAAGCGCCGGAGCTGATTTGCAGGGACAGCTGCCAGCCTCTTTAGCGATGGTTTTTTCTGGAGAAAAGACCCGCCGGGCCCATCTGCTCCGGCGGGCAATTACTTCAGGCATCTGATAAGCGATATCACCAAATGAATTTAGCCCCGAGCTGGTTGATGCGTGCAGGTCGGGCGCTCAGTATCTGACCGAATTGCGGAGAGGTGATATCTACCTCCGTCTCAAAGAACTGCGTGTGGTTGAAAGCATTGAACGATTCCAGCCTGAACTGAAGGCGCAGCCGCTCCGAAAGTATAAAGTTCTTGAAGAGAGAGAGGTCGAAATTGCTGATACCGGGCGCACGCAGGATGTTGCGGCCCGAATCGCCGGCGATGCCGAACGCCGGTTGTGCGAACGCAGCTTTATTGAACCACGAATCGACCGTGCCGGTCCGGCCGCTCTTCGGATCGCCGACGAGGTTCGCCCGGTTGGTCCCAAAACTATCAAGGAGGTTGCCCAAATCGGCTGCTGTAATTGAGAGCGGGAATCCTCTTTGAAACGTGGCGATTCCGTTCATCTGCCATCCGCCGATGATCACATCCGCTGCTTTACTGACGCCGCTCCCCCAACGTTTGCCGCGTCCGAATGGCAAATCATAGACGAAGCTGGTCACCAGACGGTGGTCAACGTCAAAGTCCGATCGACCGCGATCACGCTGCGGATCGTGGTTGTCCAAAAAGCCCTGGAAGCCGTTAAAGATCGACCCGCCGATGCCGGCAGCAGCGGACTTGGTGTCGAGGCTCTTCGCCCACGTATAAGCCATCGCCAGCGCCAGTGTAGCGGAGCGGCGTTCGAGCTTGACATTCATCGCGTTGTAGATCGAATTGCCTGACCAGTCGCTGTCGATGTAGGTGCCGAAATTGGGATAGGGTTTGCGGGCCACCACCGAGTTGCGTGGATCATCCAGCGGAATGCTCAGGTCAGGCAGCAGCGCCTGCGCGATGTTGCGGCGCATCAGCAGGTGCGTGCCCTTGTTGCCGATGTAGTTCACCTCGAAGGTCGTGTCCTTGAGGATTTCACGCTGCACCGAGAGCGACCACTGCTGGACGTAAGGATATTCCGGCGTCGCCGACGATATGACAGCGATGAAGCTGTTCGCGCCCGCTGTCACCGGGCCCGCTGGGAAACTTGGGAACAAGCGATCGGTCGTCTGAAGCTCCGGGGTGGTGATAAATTGATTGTAATTGCCCCGGCTTACATACGGGTATATGTCCGCCGAACCGTCGATCTCACGCCCTTCGGCGGAATCGTAGAAGAGGCCGTAACCGCCGCGGATCACGGTCTTCTCGAAGGGGCGGAAGGCGAATCCGAAACGCGGTGCGAAGACCTTCTTCGGCGCATCCGCCGGATTGCGCCGGCCGGCATAATTGTAAAAGCTACCGTCGCCGATGATCCCCCTGTCGATCAGAGAACTATCCGCCACCATCATTCCGCCTCGCGGGTTGGAGACGTCCAGCCAGCCGAAATGGTTGTTGGTCTCGTTAGGCGCTGTGCGGAAGTCCCAGCGCACCCCCAGGTTCAAAGTGAGCCGCGGATTCACTTTCCAGTCGTCCTGAATGTACGGGGCGACATACTTGAAGTTGTACTGGCGCGCATTACCCGCAGCATCGGGATTGCTGAACGCAGACGGCTGAAAGACGCTGGCGCCGGAATAGTAGCCGAGCAGGAAATCCGCGATCGGGTGGCCGGTGAAACTACCGCTGAAGGTGAAATCACCGAGAAAATCGGCCGCCAGGTCTCGATTGAGCTGCCACTGACGATAATTCACTCCGATGTTTAAGGTGTGGGAACCACGAAGCAAGGTTGTAGTGTTGCTGACGTCCCACATGGGCTGGTAGCTGGTGGTGTAGTCATTGACCGCGCCCCCGGCACGCGAGAATCCTCCGGCGGAAAAGAAGATGCCGGGATACCCGCGTTGCAGATCACTTAAGGTATCGGTGAAGACGCCGTTCAGCCCCAGCGCTGCGATATCGGCAGGATTGGCCGGCACGCCATTCTGGTTGGCAGTGGCGGTGATACGACCGAAGCGAAACTGATTGACCAGCTTAGCGCTGATGGGCCACGAGTGCGAGAGCTGCCAGTTCTGCGATTTCTGAATGAAGAAGGTATCTCCAACCGGCGACACACTATTGAAATTGGTCCTGGTAAAGTCTGCCTTCGTGAAGCGCCCGAAGACCGTGCCCCATTTCCCCAGATTCTGGTCGCCCCGGACGGTCAACTGATCCGTGTCGGTCGGCAGGGTCCGGTTCAAAACATAGTTGCCCTGGGAAAGGTTGGAATTGGGGGTGGGGAAAAATTGCGCGCGCGCCAGAATGGCCAGACGCGAAAAACGTTCCCGCGGAATGGTGTTGTTGTTCGGAAAAGGCGTGTTCGTCAACGGATCGATGATCGTGGTGGCTCCGAACTGGCCGTCCAACTGCTGGGAAGTCGGAACATTGAAAAAGGTCTGGGCGCCACTGCGGATGCGCCATCCTTCGTAGTTGACCAGCCAGAATGTTCGGTCGCGCCCGTTGTAGAGTTTCGGGATCCAAACCGGGCCGCCCGCGACGAAGCCGTACTGATTCTGCCGCAGCTTCGATTTGGGAGCTCCGGCCAGATTGTTGAAGTAGCCGTTGGCATCGAGCGCATCATTGCGGCCAAACCAGAAGGCCGTCCCGTGCAGATCATTCGTCCCGGTCTTGCTGACGATGTTGATCTGGTTGGCGCTGAAACCGAACTCCGCCGAATAGGTGGCGGTCTGTTCTTTGAACTCCTGGATAGCATCTACCGACAGGACTACCGCCGGAGTGCCGAGGGCCGTATCCGTGTTCGAGGTGCCGTCGAGCATGTAGTTGTTCGAGGTCGGACGCGACCCGTTGATGCTGATGGCTTGGCCAGCGCCTGCCCGCATCTGGCCCTGCTCGCCGGTGGTCTCGACGGTCCCGCCGTTCAGAAACAGCAACTGCAGGAAGTTGCGCCCGTTGAGCGGCAATTGAGTGACCTGCCTCTGCGTGATGACCTGTCCAATAGAAGAGGTCTCGCTGTCGAGCGCGACTGCGCCCGATTGCACTTCGAGTACCTCCGTCAGCTCCCCGGTCTGGAGCGTGAAGTCGAGTCGCACGACCTGCTCTACCTGCAACCCCAGACCGGTCTGCAGGACCGGCTTGAAGCCTTCCTTTTGAATAGATATCCGGTACGTCCCTGGCTGAAGCGATGGAACAGTGAAGTAGCCTTCATCGTTCGATAAGGTCTCGCGCTTGAACCCGTTGCCTTCGTTGGTGACCGTGACTCTGGCGCCCTGGATGACCGCGCGGCTCTGATCGCTGACGCGGCCGGTGACCTGCGCCGTCTGACCAAAGACCGTTGCGCCAAGGGCCAGACAGATCACAACGGCCAACACAATTCTGCTGATGCTGAAAGTCGACATGATTGCCCTCCTGTGGAAATAGTTTTCAGTTTTCAGTTGGACGGTCTCGATCGGTAACTGAAAACTAAAAACTAAAAACTAAAAACTGAAAACTATTTTGCTTTTACTTGCGAATGTCCTGTTCTAGCGCCTGAGAGGCGGCATCGAGTTGCGCCAGACCACCTAACATCAGGCTCGCCGCCTGCTCAGGTGAGTCTGCCAGGGGATGCATGGAATCGAACAGGCGGTAAGCCATATGCTGAGCCTGCTCGATCGATTCGAAGAGTCGCATTATCCGCGCTCTTCGAGTTCCCTCCGCAGGTCGAGGCGAGGAGGCCGCCTCCGCTCTCGTCCCGGAGATGGCGACGAGCACCGGTTCCAGCTGCACCCGCAGGTTGCGATTTCGCACGCCGATCTCTGATAGATGATCACTGATAATTTCGCGTAATCGTTCCGCCGCCTCCGCATCGACCTGTTCGTCCACGCTCTCATTGAACCGTTCCGCCAGGCGGCGCAGCGCCCAGCCATTGGTCAGCGCGGCGGAAGATTCAGCAAAAACGCCGTTGGCAAGCTGCGTGATCTGGCGGTTGATAGCAGCTCTATTTTTCTGCGTGGGAAGGGCACGTTCGGCGAAATAGTTTGCCAGCCGCTCCTCAAAATAGTTCATAACGGCAGCGGGTTCGGCGCTCAGGCTCGGCTCCGAAACTGTCTCTGTCGTGGCCGGCGCTTTTACTCTGGCAGGATGGCCTCCCGATTCGTCAAACGTCCGAATTCGCGCCTCCACCCACGGGATATCTTTGATCGCCGCGATCAGCTCAAGCTTTCGTTCGGGAGTCTCGACCTGGCCGCGCACTACAATTTGCTCATTCGATTTGCGCGTAACTTCGAGTTGCTCGCCAAGATCGGCCTTTAATCGGTGCAGGGCATAGAGCGCCGCGATCTCGACATTCTGCAATTCGACGGCTGTCGGAAGCGGGCTAACAGAGGGCTTAGGTGAGCTTGGCAATAGAATTCGTCCCGCCGAAGTGGCGGACGAGGGCGTGGTCTCGACAAAGACAGTGAGTGCCGCCAGCGGCACTACTTCATATGCCGTTTCACTCAGCTCGTAATCGCGTATTTCGTCTTCGCCCCTAACCTTTAGCGTCTGCGCTATCGGGTGCCAGTCCCGTGCTCGCACCACAAATGATGCTTCAGTGATCTGTCCGGCAGATGGCTTGGCAATCGGCAGCACTCGCAACCTCAGCATCTCTCCGTCCCCGGTCTGCAAGCGTGAAACTTCTTCACGTTTCGCAGTCAGCGATTGTCTCCACGCCTGAAACGAAACGGGCGAGAGCGGTTGCTGAGGGTTCATCCGGTTTGCGCGCAGTACATCAGTTATCTCGGTCAATAGTGCCGCTTCATCCGACTGGCCCGCAGTCTGTTCCTTCGAGCCCTTCACAGATTGTCGAAAACGCGCATTCACCGTGTCGCACCATAGCTCCCATGTCGCGGTGCGTCCTCCGCGTTTGACCTGCAGCCTCTGATAGATCACGGGCTCCACCCTCGCGCGCAGTTCCCTCGCCTTGGCCTCGCTCGCCTTCTGTAGAAGTTCGCTCGCCGTAACCACTGGCACACGATCCAACCACGTGAAAAGTGCAACGGCGGCCAAAGCCACTGTCAGCCCGGCCGTCGTCCAAACCAGCGGACGCGGTAATGCCGCGAGGCGCGAGGCAAAAACACCCCAACTCCAGGGACCATACAGTCGCGCCAGCCACGACCGGTCACCCAGTTGATCCTTCAGTCCTTGCAATCGCCCCATAAACTTTTGCTCGTTTGAGGGCGGCAGCGCAGTTAAGGGACACAACACCAGGTCGCGGTATTCGATAAAGGTGAAGACCGCCTCCTGCACCCGGTCTGCATTCATCCGGCACGACCAGCAGGCGGTCAAATGTGCCTGTACCAGCGCGGCCTCCTTCGAGGGAAGTTCGCCGTCCAGATAGAGCAACAGCGTCCCTTCCGCCGGATGGCCTTTATTTTCATCCCAGCATCTCATTTCATTACTCCGTATGAATCTTCATCAATTTACGCAAAGCTCGCTGTAAAAATTCGCCTACCGTTGACGTCCCGACGCCGAGTATCTCGCCGATCTCGCGGTAACGCAGCCCCTCAGCGCGCAAGAGCAGACATTGCCGTTCCTGCGGCGATAACCACTGCAACGCCGAATGCAGGCGTTCAAGCCGCTCGCGCTGCAATGCGCGCTGTTCGGGATTGAGTGACGGGTCAGGCAGTACAGAGCAGATTTCGTCCCACGTCGGCGCATCGAGCCGCGCCAATCGCTGATGCCGCTGCCGCTCGTCAAAGGCCAGATTATGCGCGACACGGAAGACCCAGACCCGCACATTCTCGACCGGGCGACCTCGATGCAGATGGGAGTACAGACGCAAAAAAACCTCCTGCGTTAGATCGTCAGCGGCGGAAGCGTCACCGAGAAAAGCCATCAGGTAGTAATATACCGGTAACCGTAGCGCCAGAAATATTCGCGTAACTCGCTGCTCAAGCGTCTCGTTCTCCTGCACAAGGGGAATCCCCTCTAGTTCCAGGCACAGTTCACCCTTCACATCCTCACGGGAATTCCGGTTGAAATATCGAAGTGCCATCTCTGTGCCTTAAACGATTCAGATTGGAATTAAGACTGCTATATACAAAGACTGCCGGATCGGATTTTTAACGACACCTCTATAAAAAAGAGAGCGATTTTTTTGAAGTGGTTTCGGGGGTGTTATGAATTGTTCTAATTCTGGGATAGTCGGGACAAGGTTTAATACGGTGGCATTCTTTCAAAACTATAGATTCGCCCGGAGCGTTTGCAGAGCTGTCTATGACAAAAATTCGATTCTTCCTTATGTACTTGCAGTTAAGCTCGGGGGCCTGTTGGATTTCAGAAAATGGACTTCGATGGCCGGTGTCTGCGACATCATCAACATCGGGTATTGATGATAGTTAGATTGCGCCACGCGGCCATCTTTGAAGGATATTTCCTGGAAGGATATTTCCTGCAATGAAATCTGCCAGAAGCAATGCAGGGGCCGCCATGCGACCGCCTTGTGCCAGCGCCGCCGCCTTTGGATTCAGGCCGAGCATGAACCCGCCACCGGCCAGCGCAGAGACGCGAAGAAAATTGCGACGATTAAGATTCGTCTTTGCCATGAATCCGCCTTATCTGCCCTTCACGTCATAGCATGTCAGTTCATTCTGATTGCGGATGTAAAGCTTGCCGCCGATGATCACCGGATGCGCCCAGCTATCCCAGCCCCGGTCATTGATCGGGAAGCGGCCTTTCTCGACGTAGGCATTCGGATTGGCTTCGGCCAGCCCCACCAGTTGTTTTTCGCCGAGCAGGTACAACATCCCGTCCGCGTAACCGATCGAGCCTTTACCGACGCTGCGGTCTTTCCACATCACTTTGCCAGTGTTGAATTCGATGCAGGTCAGAATCGCATTGGAGAAACCGTAGAGATATCCATTCACCAAAACCATTCCGCCGTGATGATTCATCATCTCTTTCGTGAAGTAGGCTTCTTCCGCTTTGACCTCGCCGTTCTGCGCCGTCAGGTTAAGCAAGGCTCCGCCCGTTCCGTACGCCGACGAGAAAAAGACTTTGTTGTCGGCGAAGATCGGCGTCGTGCAATTGGCGACGCGATTGGCGACGTTGGCGTAGCGCCACATCAGCTTGCCATCGCTGGCGCGCACGCCGACTGCCGCGGTTGAAGTGAAGTTGACGTAGCTGCGCACGCCGCCCACTTCCGCGATGATGCAGGAGGCATAGCCCGCCGGATCGCTCAACTCTTTTGTGCGCCAGATTTCCGCGCCGGTCATTTTGTCCAGCGCCACAATGCCTGCGTTGCTGCCGCCGGGCGAAACAATCAAACGATTGCCGTCTACCAGCGGCGATTCGCTGATCAGCCATTTTGGGTTGCTGGCCGCCATACTCTTTCAGAATGTTTTTGCTCCACACGCGCGAGCCGTCGCGCTCGCGCAAGCAAGCCAGATCGCCGTTTTCGGTCAGCACATAAAGTCTGTCTCCATCCAGCGTCGGGGTGGCGCGTGGGCCGTTTCCCTTGTCCTGATCTACCTTCGCCCCGAACGCGACTGACCAGATCGTCTTGCCATCGGCGCGGTTCAAACAGAAGACAGCGCTCTTGGCCTCGCCCGCCGCCTCGCTCGTTCCCTGCACATAAATGCGATCCCCTCTGAGGGACGGGGAGCCGTAGCCTTCGCCGAGATTCGCGATTGACCAGGTCACAGCAGGCCCTTTCTCAGGCCATTGCTTGAGCAGCCCAGTCTCACTCGATAATCCATTGCGCAGCGGGCCACGCCACTGCGGCCAATCGGCTGCGGGCGCGGTACTGCCTAGCTTGATAGTCAGCAAAGCGAAACCGCAGATCAGCATAAACGAAAATAAAACCTTCATAGACTCTCTCCTTATTTGTTGCCGCCTTTGCGGGGTAACAGGTTTGCTCCTGCGTCTGAAGCCTTCGTGCCTGTTTTGGCCGGTTGAGCCGCCTTTGAAGCCGTGAGTTCAGCGGCTTTGTGAATGGCTTCGCGTATGCGCAAATAGGTGCCGCAACGGCACAGGTTACCATTCATCGCAGTGTCAATATCTGCATCAGTCGGCTTGGGTGTTTTCGCAAGCAATGCGCACGCCGACATAATTTGTCCGGCCTGGCAGTAACCGCATTGCGGCACGTCGAGGGCTTTCCAGGCGACTTGCACGGTTTGCGTGCCTTTGCCGAAAGTCCTTCAATCGTCGTTACGGACATATACGCTGCAGCCGACACCGGCGTCAAGCACGCGCGCACAGGGCTGTCATTCAGATGGATGGTACACGCGCCGGAAAAGCCCATGCCGCAGCCGAACTTCGTGCCTTTGAGATCGTGTTCGTCCCGCAAAACCCAGAGCAGCGGCATTTCGAGATCGCCGTCAAATTGCTGGTTCTTATCGTTTAGTTTTAGTTTTATCATTAGTTTTCTCTGCAAAAAGCGGTTAGGCGAAACTGAAGCCCTGTTTCGTCATCGGCAACGTGCGAATGCGTTCGCCTGTGGCAATGAAAATGGCGTTGCAGACGGCGGGCAGAATAGGCGGCAAAGCCGGTTCGCCCAAGCCCGTCGGCGGGTTGTTGGTTTTGAGAAAATGGACTTCGATTTGCGGCGGCGCTTGCGACATCCGCAACATTGGGTGTTGATGATAGTTCGACTGCACGACGCGCCCGTTTTTCAAGGTGATTTCCTGCATCAGCTCGCTCAGGCCATCTATGACTGCTCCTTGTACCTGCGCTTCGGCGGAACTGGGATTGATAATATGGCTGCCAATGTCGCCTACAACCCAGACTTTATTCACTTCGATTTTTTTGTTCGCTGCCACGCTGACCTCGGCAACTTCGGCAAAGTAACCGCGATGGCTGAAATGAAACGCGACCCCCTGCGCCGTGCCTTTCGGCAACTGGCGTTCGCCCCAGCCCGATTTCTCAGCCACCATTTTAATAACGCCAATCATGCGGGATGCATCTAACCCTGCCTCACGCGCAGCTAAAGGCAGCGGAGTGGTTGTCAGTAAATCCAAACGGAATTGCACGGGGTCTTTGCCGGCGGCGTGTGCGAGTTCGTCAATGAACGATTGGATCACCCAGGCGGTGCAGTTGGAATACGGCGCGCGCAAGGCTCCGGTTTTGAGTCCGAGCGGCATCACCGAAGACTGTACTCGATAATTCGGCACGAAACGCGCGGGAAATTCGTTCGCATTAAAACCACCGTCGTGGGCGAAGGCATTTCCTTCACCGTAACCGACGAAGTGATCGTGCCACGCGACCAGCTTGCCCTCTTTGTCTACTGCGCCTTTCAAGTATTGGAACCCGCCGCAACGATAAAAATCGTGTTGGATGTCGTCTTCGCGTGACCAGATTAGCTTGACCGGCGCGCCGACCTGTTTGGAAATCCACGCGGCATCTAACATGTAATCGTTGTAAGCACGCCGCCCAAATCCGCCGCCGCCGCGTACTCCATGAACCGTCACATTACTTTCAGGCAGATTGAGTAACTGAGCCACCATCGTGCGTCCGGTTTGCGGTATCTGTCCGGCCGCCCAGATTTCGACTTTGCCGTCCTTGTAATGCGCCGTGCAATTTTGGGGCTCCATCGTGCCGTGCGCGATAAATGGAAACACGTATGGACTCTCGACAACTTTGATGTCATCGCGTTTGAAAACCGCTTCGGCATCGCCGTCTTTACGCAACGTCCGTTGTGCAGTTTGTCGGGAAAGCTCTGCGGCTTTTTTGGCATTCTCTGAGCTGTCTTGCGTGCCCCATTTGCCGAAGTCCCATTTCACTTCGAGTTTTTCACGAGCAGACTGCGCTGCCCACCAACTGTCCGCGACGATGGCATACGCCAGACTCAAACCCGGCGTCTTCAAACAGGTAATTGGGGTAATCATTGCGGAGCGATCGGCCTTCGACAATAAAGGCGTGTTTCACGCCTTTCAGGCCTTTGATCGAATCGAGGTTCGCACTCACCGCTTTGCCGCCCAGCACCGGGGTTCTTTGAAACACGGCGTAAAGCATCCCCGGCACTTTCACATCTATGCCGAAAATCGGCTTGCCCGTCAGGATGTCTTTCGTTTCCACACTAATCGTGGAC
The DNA here is from genome assembly GCA_963796275.1 of uncultured Acidobacteriota bacterium. GTDB lineage: Bacteria > Acidobacteriota > Blastocatellia > RBC074 > RBC074 > JAKEHZ01. Next base: position 2,692,823 of record CAWCKY010000006.1, read on the forward strand.
GTGCCGATGATTTTGTAGTCTTTCGGGTCTTTGAGCTTGACTGATCGCAAATCCGGCACGGGCATCGTTGCCGCTTTGGATGCCAGTCCGCCGTAGCCCAGCGAGCGATTGGATGCCTTGTGATGCACACGACCTGATGCCGTCGAGCATTCGGATTCGGCTACGCCCCACGTGTTTGCTGCTGCGGCAATCAGCATTTGCCGCCCGGCTGCGCCAACCTGCCGCATGGGTTCCCAGTTCATTGGCGTTGCCGAACTGCCGCCCGTGAATTGCGGACCGTATTTGTTATCCGCATCGGCGCGCACGATTTTGACATCTTTCCAGTCCACATCCAGTTCTTCGGCAATCAGCATCGGCAGCGTATTGAGAACGTTTTGTCCGATCTCCGTATTTTTCGCGGTGAGAGTAACGATGCCGTTGGGCGCAATGCTGACGAAATCCGACGGAACCAAGGGAGCCATTCTCCGCTGCCCTTGCGCTAATGCAGTGCTAGCCTTCGGATACAAGCCCAACATAAAGCCCCCGCCTACTAGCGCGGTAACTTTGAGAAAAGAGCGACGATTGAGATTTGTCTTTTTCACGGGTTCTCCTTACTTCTTGTTGGGTAACAAGGGTGCGCTTGCACGCGTTGCTTGGTTTACCGGTTTGTTCGCCGTTTTCTCAGGTCTCATCTCCGCCGCTTTGTGAACTGCCGCGCGAATGCGCAAATACGTCCCACAGCGACACAGGTTGCCGTTCATCGCTTCATCAATCTCCGCATCTGTCGGCTTTGGCGTTTTCGCCAGCAACGCACACGCCGACATGATTTGTCCCGCCTGGCAGTAACCGCATTGCGGTACATCTAGGTCTTGCCAAGCGACTTGGACGGGATGTGAACCATCAGGCGAAATACCTTCAATCGTCGTGACGGACTTATTCGCCACCGCCGACACCGGCGTAAAGCAGGCGCGCGTCGGCTGTCCATTCACATGCACGGTACAGGCGCCACACAATCCCATGCCGCAACCGAACTTCGTGCCTTTGAGATCCAGTTCATCCCGCAACACCCAGAGCAGCGGCATTTCTGGGTCGCCGTCAAATTGACGGTTCTTTCCGTTTACTTTCAGTTTAATCATAATTTTCTCCTTAAACCCCAGTGCAGTCACTGTTACTTTCGCTTCGGATATTTGTCCAACCCCTTCTTGCTAAGCCACGTCGACATCAAGTCAGCAATTTGTAGATTGTTCAGATCCGAGAAGGGAAAATGTGTGTTGCCCTGAATGCCGGCTTCGGGCAAATGGACGACCGTGACATCGCCACCGTGCTTGTTTATCGCATCGTGCCATTTCCGCGCCATTTCCAAACGAGCGCGCCACCCATCTTGCCCCGGATTTGCCATTGGTTCTTTGGGGATGAAATCGCCGTAATAGATGACGATAGGAATCTTGGTGAGCGACATGAATTCCGCCAGCGGTATTCCCTGCGCCGCCAACAGCCCACCGGAACTCTGAATCGGAGCGGGCACTTCGCCTTCCGGGAAGACGAAACCGCTGCCCGGTTCGTAAGAGACAATGGCGCGGACGTTTTGGTTCTTTATTGCCGCGCGCCAGCCAAAGCCGCCGCTGTGAGAATGGGTAACGAGAATTCCTGGCCCGACCTTATCAAAGAGCGCCGCTACAGCGCGCGACATCACATCACCATCTATAGGGCCTGTGCTTGGGGTCATCGAGCGAAAGTACTGGTTGAGCGCCTCTGGGTCGCGTGAAAACTGCACGCCGGGGAAGAAATCGGGCCAAATACCGAGGCGGAAAGTGCCAAACCACCCCTGTTCGTCAGGCGTGGGCGTGAGTGTAATGGGCTGCGTGCTGCGGCCTGCGTCACCACGCCGCGGCTGGTCAATCAGATAGACCCCGAAGTCGCGGCGCAGGAAAATGTTTTGATAGCCTTCGCGGCCGTCCGGGGTGGTCTCCCAGGTCTTCGAGAACTGTCCGAAGCCATGCCACATCACCAGAGGAAGCTGACGAGCCTTCGCCGGAATCTGATAAAACACATAGGCATGATCACCATGCAATGTTTGTCCGTCGGGCGTCGGGCGATACGGATCAAACTTACCTGGATTCGTCATGACCGTTCCGCCGACAGCGAAACTACCTTGCTCTTTGATTTGCAGCGGCGGGAGATTGCGGTTTCCGCCCGTCTGTGCGCTCGCGGTAATTGAGATGAGCAAGAATATGGCGAATAATTTTTGCGATTTGTGTTTCATCAAATCCCCCAACCAATAAATGGCGATATGCTTGATTTCTGCGTTTGCTTTAAGCCTTCTTTTTCCAGTATTCCATCGTGACTCCTGCATAGACGCCCGATCCGACGATGGAACGTTTCTGCACCTCCGCAATTTCTTCCGGCGTCAACTTTTTGAAATTCTGGACAGTGCGAATGTTGTCTTCCATCTGTCCCTGTGTGCCAGCGCCGCAAATGGCTACGTGAACGCCGGGCTGGCTCAGCGCGTATCGCAAACATTCGGTTGGACTCAGCGAACGCAGCAGGAACGCCTTGCCGAAAACCTTGATGGCCTGGATGCCTACGCCACGTTCGACCGCTACGGGCAGAGTCGTTTTCTCAAAACTCAGGTAAGCGTGGTCTGCCGCGTGAATCGGCATCATCACTGTTTCCCATTTATCAGTCGCTTTCAGCAACGCCGTGTGGATTTCGGGATCGAAATGTCCGGTGAATCCGATGAAGCGACACTTGCCTGCTTTTTTGGCACGCTCAAAGGCTTCTAACGCGCCGCCGGGAGCAAGAATCTTGTCGATGTCTTCGCGGTTCATCACGTTATGTACCTGCCAGAGATCAAGGTAATCGGTCTTCAGCAAACGCAACGAGGTTTCCAAATCCTGCTCTACGTCTTTGGCGCTGCGTCCCATCGTTTTGGTCGTGAGAAAAACGTTTTTCCGCACGCCATGCAAACCAATGCCATAGGCTTCTTCGGAACGACCATTCCAGTATGCGCGCGCACAATCGAAGTAACTCACACCGAGATCATAGACCTTGCGGACGTGCGCCGCTGCGGTTTGAATATCGGGATGCAAATCCATCCGCGCTCCGCCCTGTGCAATGACGCTGACTTTCACGCCCGTCTTGCCGAATGTCGTCGTGGGAATGTCTCCCGCCTTTACCTTCTGAGATTTGGCAATTGCGCTGGTGATAGAGACACTGGCAAGTGCGCCGCCTACGAACGAACGTCTTTTCATAAGTTCCTCCACTTCTTTGTATTCTTTATTTGGCATAACAGCCCTTACCTCTGAAAGACTTCTTCGGCTACCCCAATCGCGGTAACCGCATCAGGCCAGCCCGCAAGTAAATAGGATGGCTACGATCAGCCTCGACTAGGCTAGCGAGGCTTCGCCGCCTTGGCGGCCTCCTCGGTTACATCCAGACGCGCTTTCCTGGGATCGGGGGCGGCGACCGGCGAACCGTCGGGCCGGACCTCAAGGATCTCGTTCTTGCTGGGATCGTGACGCGGCCATCTCGGCAGGCCTGGACCATTAGGGTCGCCCGTCTTGGCGAAGTTGGCCCAATAGGTGTTGACCGTCCGGGCGACTGCCTGGTCCTGGGGCGTCAAGGTGGCCCCGCGGCGGGCGCCCAGCGTGTCGAAGGCGTAAGGGATTTCTGCGCCATGCGGCACGCCGTTCCGCCACCGCTCCTTCATCGAGGCTGGGATGTAGGAGAAGCGATACACGTAGGCGGGCGCGCCGTTGGCGACGAAGGCGCTCGCGGTGAAGCGGGCCGGCTCGGTCTGGACCCGATCGGTACCGGCCATCACGAGCAGAGTCCTGAGTTCGGTGGTTCCGTCGGGGTCATATGCCGCGATCGCCTCGGCTTTTCGCTCCCCGAACTGGGCGAACAGCGCTTCCTTCGTGTCCGCGCTGATGAAGCCGACGAAATCGGCGCTGTTGGCTCCGATTATCAGCGGAACTCGCAACTGGCGCCCTGCCTCGTATGCGATCTGGGCCGTCTCCATACTCAGCCGGCCATCGAGGATCGGACCCGAGTAGGTGACCGGTCCGCCCGGGCCCGCGCTTTCCTGACCTCCGTCTACGATCTCGGCGGCGCTGAGCGCGCGCAGCTTGGCCAGTGCGGCCGCATCCACCCCATCGATCCCATACCTGCGCGCGAAGTTCACGCCGATCGTCTCCGCCGACACTGGATACAGCGGATCGACACCGTCCGCGTGCATCGGTCGCCCGGTGAGCACGCCGTCCCGACCGCCGCCGGACTGAATGATCGCCTTCTGGAACAGGCCACGCGAAAGCGGCGAGGTCAGGTGCGTATGCACCGAGACGCCGCCCGCGGACTCGCCGAAGATGGTGACATTCTTCGGATCGCCTCCGAATGCGGCGATGTTCCGCTGCACCCACTTGAGGGCGGTAATCTGGTCCATGTAGGCGTAGTTGCCTTTGAGCTCCTTAGGATGCTCGCGGCTCAGCGCGGGGAACGCGAAGAACCCGAGGCGCCCGAGACGGTAGTTGAAGGTGACCAGGACGACGCCTTGCTTGGCGAACTGTCCCCCCGAGAAGTCCGGCTGTGAGCCGCTGCCGAACACGAAGGCGCCGCCGTGAATCCACATCATAACCGGCAGCTTTGCCCCCGGCGCGGCCGCGGCCGGTCGCCATACATTCATAAACAGGCAATCTTCCGACGAGTTCGGCGAGAGCGGCGCAGAGCCGCGTGGAAAGCCTGCCTGCGGACAGTCCGCCCCGAACTTGCTCGCATCACGCTCACCTCGCCACGCCGGCACGGGTTGAGACGGGCGCCAGCGATTGGCGCCGACCGGCGCAGCGGCATAGGGAATCCCCTTGAAGCTGGAGACATCCCCTTCGGTAACACCGCCCACGATGCCGGAGGCGGTGCGAACCGTCGGCGTCGCGGGCGTGGGCTCTGGCTTGCTCTTATCGGTTTCCTGTCCGCTTGCTGAAGTAAAAAGGATGGCTGCAATCAGCCAGAGCGCGATGAATAATTTTTGATGCCTCGTATTCATAGAATCCTTCCGTATGATCCCTGCAATAGACCGCCCCGAAACGCAATGCCGCACATCAATGCGACAATGAATCGCAATCTCACCGGCGGGTGATTCCGTCGCCGGGCCGACTGTCGCCTGTCACTTCAAGGCTTTGTCGAAGAACTCTTTCAGCTTCGCGACCGCAGGTGTCACATACTGCGGCCTGTCATACAGATCGATGTGCGTGGCGCCCTCGACGATGAAGAGTTCCTTCGGCTGCCGCGCCTTCTCCATGACTTCCTTGCTCCATAAGAGCGTATCGGCCTGCGAGCCGGCGATGAGCAAAAGTGGACGCGGGGAAATCGTCTCGAGCTGATTGAAGGGGAAGAAGGCCATCTGCAGCGGAAGGCTGGAGATGGCGTACTTGTTCGGCGAGTTCGGATGCTGAGCGCGCGCCGTGCGGTAATAGTCGTAGCCCTCGCGGTAGAGCTGCGGCGTGCTCTCTGTGAAGCTGGCCGGGCTGTCCGGCACCACCGACACCATTTGCACGGGCTCGCCACGGGCTTCGCGAGACCGCGCCTCGCTGGCGGTATTCAGGCGCTTCATTCGCTCCTCGTAGGAGATCGTACCCATGCCCTCGCGGCGTGCTTCGCCGAGGTTGAACGTGCTCACGGCCGCGACTGCTTTCACCCGCAGTTCGGTCTGCGCGTTGCACAGCGCATAGCTGCCGCCGGCGCAGATGCCGAGCGAAGCGATACGGTTCGGGTCGACTTGCGGTTGTTGAACCAGGAAGTCAATGGCGCAACTGATGTCGTCCAGTCGCTGGGCCGGAACCTCCATCAGGCGCGGCTCACCACCACTCTCGCCCTGGTATGAAGCGTCATACGCGAGGGTGATGAAGCCCTGCTCGGCCAGGCGCTGGGCATAAAGACCTGCCGTCTGTTCCTTCACGCCGCCGAAAGGATGGGTTACGACAATCGCCGCGTACTTCTTGCTTCTATCGAACCCGGCCGGTTTGAATAAATTGGCGACGATCATCGTTCCCATGTTCCTGGCCGGATAGGTGACACGCTCGATCTGGAGCCCGGTCTTATTGGGATACCCGATCACTGCTGGCTGCTTCACCGGACCGGCGCTCCTGGTATGGGCCGGCGCCTCCCCTGAAGCCGGCAATCCAGCGTTTACAAAGGCAGCGGCGGGAACCCCAACTAATGACGCGCCGATGAATCTGCGGCGTCCCTGATTAAGAACTTCATTACTCATGGCTTACTCCTAAATGACTTGTAAATTAAGCGGGACATACTCGGGCCTACGCTCGCGCGCGACGGCTCCCGCGATACGTCGTCTGTCCCTCATTTCTTCTCGAATACTTCCTTGGCCACTGCAATTGCGGACACCGCGTTAGGCCAACCAGCGTAAAACGCCATATGGGTAATGGTCTCGACTACTTCCTCTTGTGTCACGCCATTGGTGCGCGCTCGCGCAATGTGAGATCGAAGTTGTTCGGGACGGTTCATGGCAATCAGCGCCGCCACTGTTACCAGGCTGCGGTCACGCTTTGATAGCTGCGGACGTTCCCAGACATCGCCGTAGAGCACATTGTCGGTAATCTCAGCCAATTTGGGAGAGAAGTCGCCAATTGCTCTTTGCGACGGTCTACTTTCACCAGCGGCAGGCGCAGAGGGTGCGGCCACTTGAGCGCGGACTGGCGCGCTGTATTGCGCATCGCTGACCTTTTCCATCCATTCGACTCGTTTGCCGTCGAGCTGTTGTTCGGTCAGGGCGATGTGCGTCATTGCGGCGTTGGCGGAGGCTCCGTGCCAGTGTTTCGTGTTGGGCGGAATCTGGACAACATCCCCGGTTCTGATTTCCTGCGTCGGGCCGCCCCAGTGCTGCACCCAGCCTACGCCCGCCGTCACGATGAGCGTCTGCCCTAACGGATGGGTATGCCACGCCGTCCGTGCTCCCGGCGCAAAGGTGACGCGCGCGCCAGCCAGCCGCGACGGTTCAATCATCGGCGCTAACGGCTGGATGCCGACCGATCCCGTAAAGTTTTCGACTGTTCTCATCTCAGGCGGCTGGGAACTGTTGCGCGTGACGCGAATAGCCTGCGCGCTTTGAGCGGCGGCGGCGGTTTCTGAAGTAGTAGCTGACCCATTTGTCTGGGCGGACGCCACAGAGAGAAGGGAGAGCGTGATGGCAGCTGCGGCGAACAGATTCATTTTCGTGCTTTTCATTTTCGTCCTTTCATTTCAGTCAACAATGGTGTGAATCCTTCCACACGCCAGAGTGAAGCGATCTCCAGTCCCGATCTTGTTGATCTCGTCGTTCGTCTTCGTACTTCTGTTGTTCCCGACTCAGCGGCCACTGAGTTTGAGAATCTCCTGGGGAAGCCGTAGGCTTCTGCCGTGTCAAGAAGGTCACGCCACGCTCGACGGCTCCGCGAATAATCTTGATTCCTTCCTGCCGGTCAGTCGCCGGGCCGTAGCCGTATTCAAGCACCATACATCCGTATCCAATGGTCGAGACTTCCAAGTTGTTTGTTCCAAGATTGCGTTTCTGCACAGTTCCCACCTGTATCCTATTTTATGAGTGCAATTCTAAAGCTTCAGGGAGAGAGTGCGATAAGACGATACTGGCTAATAATTGTACGATCCTGCAAAATCTCGGTGAGTAGCGTGCGGATACAAACCAAAGAGGGTAAGATAAATTTATGAAGCAACAAGAAGCGAAACGTGAAGCGCAAAGGACGCAAAGCAACAGAGAAGAACTGGCTGAGCGAATCGCACAAGCCCTTCCCGAAGACGGAACATTGGATGTCTCCCCCAGCTTTCGCCTCGCTCGTTCATCCAGACCGACCGAGCCGATTCATTCCATGTACCAGCCGGCCTTTTGCGTTGTCGCCCAGGGCCGCAAACAAGCGCTTTTAGGCGAGGAAGTATTCCGATACGATCCGGGACATTACTTGATCTACACAATTGATTTGCCCCTCACCTTCCAAGTGGAAGAAGCGTCAAAGGAACGACCCTATCTCGGTTTCCGGCTAAACCTGGATTCTTCTCTTGTCGCCTCAGTCATGATGGAATCCGGCATCGAACCGAAAAAGGGCCACTTGAGCATGAAGGCGATGGACGTCAGCCCGATGGACGCCAATCTATTGGACGCGGTTGTCAGATTGGTCCGGCTGCTCGACACGCCGGATGAGGGCAAGGTTCTCGCGCCGCTCATCATCCGGGAGATCGTTTTCCGGCTTTTGTCGGCGGGGCAGGGCGCGCGGCTCAGCCACCTGCTGGCTTTAGGAGCAGACACGCATCGCATTTCCAAAGCGATCGGCTTCTTGCGCGAAAACTTTGACCAGCCGCTCAGAATAGATGACATCGCGCGCGAACTCGGAATGAGCGTTTCCGGCTTCCATCACCACTTCAAGTCCGTAACGGCGATGAGCCCTTTGCAGTTTCAGAAGCAGATACGGCTGCAGGAGGCGCGCCGCCTGATGCTCGGCGAAGACCTGGATGCGGCGAGCGCCGGGGTCCGCGTGGGCTATGAGGATCCCTCGTACTTTAGCCGCGAGTACAAAAAGCTTTTCGGCGCTCCGCCGCTTCGTGACATCGCCAAGTTGCGCAGCAACCTTGAACTTTAAACCTTTCAACGCTCGGCCATTTCATTATTGTGTGCTGCGCTTCTCGCCCGCTACCGGACTCCGAAACCGGCGAGCCCTGTGACGCGCCCCCGAATTTCTGGGTGTTATAAGCTCGGCTCGATCATCAATTTGATGGATTATGAATTTGATCGGCATTACCTGCTATTGCTGATTTGGCGTAATCCGAATGCCGGAACTGATAAGACCCGACAGCCGTTTGTAGCCAAGCCGACTTGCCTATAGTGACCTTTATCTCACTATTCGATAAATAAAAGTTGGATGAGCGGCTCGTTATCGGCTCGTCATATCTTTATCAAATTTTTATAGATCGTTTATCACTTTTATACGGCCCGTGCTAGCCTGAAAAGGTGACTCCCGCTTATAGTCATCAGAGCGCGGTTCCGTTTGAAATGACTGGACGCGGCACAAAAGTGGCGGCGGCCCTTGTCAGGCTTTCTTCCACCTCCTTGTTGAGGGCGCTGACGGTCGACCTTAATGATCTCACTTCGACAGCTTACGAGATCGGCAGCATCACCGAGCAGGTGAGCGGCGACTGCATTGAATCGGTTCTTGGTAGAGAGAAACTTCCCGGCTGGTTCTTGGTGTTCGGCAGGTCAATTGTCCGGTCTGTCCTGGCCATCGGCTGCGTCATCTCGATGAGTTTTTCTCGAAACAAAATAACAAAATAGACAGTTATGGTCGAATCAACAATTTCGGAAAAGAGGTCTTTCAGCTCATTCAAGCAATGGTTATTAAAAGGTCAAGTTGAAGAGGTGGAAGGTCCGTACAAACGGGAGAGGAGTTCCCACAAGCACACCTGGTGGCAAGTCATGTGTTTAACCGGGGTCGATTATTTCTCGACCCTCGGATATCAGCCGGGCATCGCCTTTCTGGCTGCCGGCGCCCTTTCTCCTATCGCGACTCTGATTCTCGTGCTCTTGACGCTCTTCGGAGCATTGCCGATTTACCGGCGTGTGGCGCAGGAGAGCCCGCACGGCGAGGGGTCGATCTCGATGCTCGAAGACCTGCTTCCCCGCTGGCGTGGCAAACTATTCGTGCTGGTTTTGCTGGGATTCGTCGCGACAGATTTCGTCATCACGATCACGCTTTCGGCGGCGGACGCGACCGCGCACGTGATCGAAAACCCGCTCGTCCCACATTTTCTGCACAATCATCGGGTGGCGGTAACGCTCCTGCTGGTTGCCATCCTGGGCGGTATCTTTCTGAAGGGATTTAAGGAAGCGATTGGACTGGCGGTCTTACTGGTCGCCATCTATCTCCTGCTCAACTTAGTGGTGGTTGGCGTTGGACTTTATCAAATTCTGACTCATCCTCAAGTGCTCTCTGCCTGGAAGGAGGCGGTGTTTCAAATGCCCAAGGTCCATGGCAATCCGTTCCTGGCAGTGGCCGTCTCGTTATTGTTATTTCCCAAACTGGCCCTCGGTCTTTCCGGATTCGAGACCGGGGTCGCTGTCATGCCTTTGGTCAAAGGCGATGTCCATGATGATCCCAAAAAACCTGCCGGCCGCATCCGCAATACTCATCGATTATTGCTGACCGCGGCTCTGATTATGAGCTTGATGCTGATCGCCAGCAGTCTGGTGACGACCATGCTGATCCCACCCGAGTTGTTTCAACCGGCGATTGGTGGTCGCCCGGCGGGAGATGCCAACGGGCGCGCGTTGGCCTATTTGGCTCATCTATATCTGGGGGAAGCCTTCGGCACGATCTATGATTTGAGCACGATTGCGATCTTATGGTTTGCCGGCGCTTCGGCTATGGCCGGCCTGCTCAATATCGTGCCGCGTTATCTGCCGCGCTATGGGATGGCCCCGGATTGGGCGCGAGCGACCAGACCTTTGGTCTTCGTCTTCACAGCCATTGCTTTTGCGGTGACCGTCATTTTTAAGGCCGATGTCGATGCGCAGGGAGGGGCATACGCGACCGGCGTGTTGGTGTTGATGACCTCTGCCGCCATCGCGGTGACGCTCTCCGTCTGGCGAGAGGGTGCGATCAGATGGGTCTTCTTATCGATCACTATTGTCTTCGGCTATACGACGATTGCAAATATTATCGAGCGGCCGGAAGGCATCAAAGTGGCGGCCTTCTTTATCGGAGCTATTATCATTACTTCATTCGGTTCGCGAGCTCTGCGCTCAACCGAGTTGCGCGTCGAGAGAGTCGAATTGAACCCCTCCGCCAAAGAATATATCGATGAAGCCAAGAAAGGCACCATCAGGATCATCGCCAACCGTCCTGATCGCGGCGACCTAGATGAGTACCGCTTGAAAGAGAAGCAGGAGCGCTGGAACAACCACATCCCGGCCGACGACCCGGTGCTGTTCTTCGAGGTTAGGCCGGGGGATGCTTCGGATTTCTCCGATGTGCTCAGAGTGCGGGGGGTACAGATCGGGCCATACCGCATCTTACGCACAAAAAGCCCGGCCGTGCCGAACGCCATCGCCGCCTTCCTGCTGCATGTTCGCGATGGGACGGAACAAATTCCACACGTCTATTTTGGTTGGACGGAAGGCAATCCATTCTGGTACGTGCTGAAATTCATCTTTTTCGGCGAAGGCGATACGGCTCCAGTCACACACGAAATTCTGCGACAGGGGGAGCCTGAGCCATCCCGGCGTCCGGCAGTCCATGTCGGCGGATGAGCAGCAGGTTCCGGTTCTATAACAGATTCGCAGGCGCGGGATCCAATTTCGGGACGATTGTTGACGCTGAGCTGATAGAGTTGTTTATTGCTCCAATATCGGCGCCGGGAGAGTGTGTGAGCCGAGGCGACCTCGGAGAAGGGAAGAAATAGCTATATGGACTCCTATTCAAACATCCAGGCTGCACATCGCGATAGGGAGAGAGGGAGATACAAGCTTCCGGCGCTGAGGGCAGCGCTCAGGGGAAGATTGTTCAATGGACTCATTACGGATGAGATGGCTGCGAAAGAACTTCTCAATTCCGACTGAAGTTCTTATGTGCAAAGTTTGACGCACATAACTCAACCCGGCGTCTGCTGCGGAAGATCGACAAGAAACGCCCGCTATGAGCTCTTTTGCTGTACTTTCTCTAATTGTGCAATGGCTTCAATTCGCTCCTGACCTGCCAGGTCCTGGGCCAGGCGCTGCAAGGCTACTGAGATGACCTCATTGTGGTGCAGGCTTTCGTTCTCGGGCGCGAGCTCCAGCCACAGTTTGTGGGTGAGTTCGATATCTTCGGGCGTGATCGTTGGCCGGTGGGCGCCGAGTTCGTAGATGCGCTCGGTTCCATCCGGAAAGACCAGTTTGAGAATGCGGAACTTCCGCTTTCGCTCGTCCTGGATATGCTCCCAGACATCGCCGACGCGCCTGGCCTGCTGGTTGGCTGACATCTTGGTCGACACTCCGGCGACTATTGTCAGGCACTCAAGCCGCACGGCCGTCATGACCGTCGCCCGAAAAGCATCGCTCGAAGGGACCACCAGCGGCGTAATCTTCTTGCCGAGCTTTTCCGCGATGTCCATGGCTCTTGTGAAGAGAAGTTGCTCCTCATCGGTGAATCGTTCGCCGTCAGGCAGGCGCTCTTGCCCTGAGCCCTGCTTTTTCGGCACACGGACTGTCATGACGATGACATCCTGCACATTGGTATTCACCTCCGCCAGTACCTTTTTGAGATAGTGCAGGCCAGCGTAGTTATGGGCCGTGACCAGTATGCCGCCCGGGCGCACGGTGATCAGCGCGCGTGACACTTTATCTTCAGAAACGAGGTTGAATTTATCGAGTTCTGTGGCGGTCAAGCGGCGCCGCGTCGCCGACGGTGCGGCGTCTTCTATCGCCAACAGGGTGAAGGTGAATGCCGTGCCGCGATCGATCTGTGACTGGACGCTGATCTGCCCGCCGTGCCCCTCGATCAGCCGCTTGGAGATGGCTAGCCCCAGGCCGCTGCCCGGAGATGCGCTGCCGGGAACGCGCACGAAGCGATGGAAGATACGGGGCAGATACTCAGGCGGAATGCCGCGGCCGGTGTCAACCACTGAAATTGCTATGTGATCATCCCTCGCTTCCGCCGAAACCTTGATCTCACCGCCGCGCGGAGTGCTACGTTGCGCGTTGTCGATGAGTTCGGCGAGCACTCGCTTGATCTGTTCGCGATCGGCCAGAACTGCCGGTAGAGAAGGCGGCAGCTCGAGTTTTAATTCGAGATCCCTCGTTTCTACCTGTGGCCGGAGCGACTCGATCGTGGCCCCCAACAATTCGGCGATCTTGACCGGGGCCAGTTGCGGCGACCGTTCGCCCGATTCGATACGCGAAAGCTCGAGCAAATCCCGTCTCAGCCGCTCCCATCGCTCGACCTGTTCGCGGCTGTTGAGGAGGAGATCGCGTTGTTGATCGTTGAGCTCGCCAGCTGCACCTTCGATCAGGCAATGAAGGCTCATCTGTACCTCCCTGACCGGTTCCTCCAATTGCTCTGAAGCGATTGCAATGAATTCTGACTTGAGACGATCGACCTCTTTCAAATGAGTGATGTTCTCGAGCATGACCACTGTGCCCAGCAATCGTTTCTGATCATCACGCATCGGAGTAGTGCGTAAGCGATAAGCCTGTTCCGACCCGTTCAATGCGATGGGAATCGCGGTCGCAATACTCTCCCCGACGACGGGGCGTTGCCAGCTCAGGGCTTCAGAGACGGCCATTGCAATTCGATTGTTACCCGTGATCTCGGCCACGGGTTTGCCTATGTTTGCATCTTCCGGACCAAATATCCTTTCGGCGGCGGGGTTGAGCTTGGTAATTCGCCCTTGATTATCGGTTACCAGCACCGGATCGTAGAGCGAGTCGATGGTGGCTTCGGTCATGCGCTGTGCGATGATCAGCTTGCCCAGATCGGAGCGCCGTAACTGCTGGAGATGCTCTGCCATGCTGTTGAATTCGGTCGCCAGCGTGCCGATCTCATCGCGCGAAAGTATCTTCGCGCGCGCCTCCAGATCATCCTGCGCAATACTCGCCGCCGCTTTGGTCAACTCGCGCACGGGGCGGACGATGGCGTTGGCCATGAGCAGGGCGAGCGCGATTCCGGCCGCCACCAGGCCGCCCGCCATTAGCAGCGTGGCCATAAGAGAGCGCCGTGCGGCCCCAGCCGCCCGTCCCGATTTGGCCAGCATAGCTTCTCGATTGAGCCGCAGCAGATCATCACAATCGGAGCGCAACTGATTGTAGAGCGGATCGAGTTGGGAGAAATATCTTCCCTCTATCTGCCCCCGGGATGCGGCGGAAGCTGACTTGATGTCGGCCAAAAAACTATCGGCGTATTGATAATAGGTGTCGCGGTCGCGGCGGATCGCTTCAATCACCTCAGGTTCTCGCGGCTCGGTGATGTTATTGGCAGCTCGATTGAAGGCCGCATCGAATCGCTCCCGATATTGGCGTAGCTGCCTATACGCGCGCTCATCCCGGCCGGTCAATGCCAGGACTACAGCCGAATCCTGCCGCTCCAGGGCATCCTTCATATCTTCCGCGGCCACTACCGAATCGTAATTCTCAGTGACGATGAGCTGTGTCAGGTTACTCAACTCGCGAAAATGCCAGACGCTCCACACGCCCAGCGCCACCAGAGCGGCGACAAATACCAGATATCCGATCAACAATTTAGCGCGTAGACTCATCATCTCATCTCCGCCGATCCCGTCTTCGTGGGTTCCTCTCCACCGGCTGCATCTTCGAGCGGCACCACCTGCACTGTTGCATTACGCACTTCGGATAAGAACCGATTGACGATCGAGCCGCGAAAAAGCATCTCCCAGCGTGAACGAGCCGTTTGGCCGAAGATGACATGCGTCACTCCTTCGCGCCGCGCATAGTCGATCAGCGCGTCGGCTACGCGGCTCCCTTTTAGCCTCACTACTTTGGCTCCCAGATCTTTAGCCAGTCGAATGTTTTCCTGCAGCGCGGCGTAATCTTGAGGGTCGATGCGGCCCGGCTCTTCGCTTGGCGTCTCGACGTAAACTGCATACCAATCCGAGGCGAGTTTGCCGGCGATGCGCGAGCCGATCCGCAGCAGACGTTTGGCGCTGCCGCGCGAAGCCATGCAGACCATAACCTTTTCGGGGATGACGGCGCATTCCAGCCCCTCGCGTTCGCGATAATCCTGGGCTTTCTCAGCCTGATCCTCTGCCAATTGCCGGAGCGCAAGCTCCCGCAGCGCTGAGAGATTGCCCTTACGAAAGAAGTTGCTGAGCGCCTGCTCGATCTTCTCGACGCCATAGATTTTACCTTGTCGCAGGCGCGTTCGCAGTGTGTCCACAGAAACATCCACATTGACGACTTCATCGGCCCGGCGCAGAAAACTGTCGGGAATCGTCTCGCGTACGCGCACCCCGGTCGTGCGTAGGATCGCATCATTGAGTGATTCGATGTGCTGAATATTGACCGCGGTGATCACCGAGATGCCGGCATCTAGCAGTTCGAGCACGTCCTCGTAGCGTTTATGGTTGTTCGAGCCGGGAACATTGGTGTGCGCCAGCTCATCGACAATCGCGATCTCCGGACGGCGAGCGATGACAGCATCCACGTCCATCTCTTCGAGCGTGACTCCACGGTACTCGATGCGCCGCAACGGAACTTGCTCAAGATCGCCGATCAGGGCAGCGGTCTCGGTGCGCCCGTGCGGTTCGACAAAAGCGATGAGGATATCGACGCCCTGTCGTTTAAGCAGATGCGCATCCTCCAACATCTGAAAGGTCTTTCCCACTCCCGCGGCCGCCCCGATGTAGACGCGCAGCCGCGCCTGCTCGCTCTCTTTGAGCTTGGAGAGCAGGGTTTCCGCCGATGGTCTGTCGCGATCGCTAATCATTTTTGCTTCGCATCCGTTTTTAATAGAATGACCCGGTTTCATCTCCATGTGCAAGTAGCAAATCCTCGACCCAATCGCGCAAAATGTCGAGCGACCGAATGACGCCGAGCAGTTGTTTATCCTCATTGATGACAGGCAACTCGTCAATCCCCGCCCGGTACAGGGCCCGCATCGCATCAGTGATGGTCTGCCGGGCCTGCAGCGGATGGTGGTTTGTTTCAATAAGCGAGCTGGCGGGAGATTTCGCCACGTCTTTACCCAGGTGTAACAACTTGGTCGTCGTATGCGCGTGCTGATCTACATACAGGCCAGGGTCGAGGTGCGCAAAAACCTCTTGCGCCAGCCGGCCCTCGGTAATGGCGCCGAGGTAGCAACCCTCGTCGTCTACGACATAGACTATTCGCGGGATGGTTGAGCCGACTGCCAATTTTGCCACGTGTAAAACATCATCGCCCGCGCGAGCCACCGGAGGAATAGGCGCGGGCGATCGCGTGGCGAGATAGCGGGCTAAGGGCCATCCGCCACGGCTGAGTCGTAATTTGGGGCGCTTTCCAGACATAAACCACGAACAGATTATTTAGAGCGCGGGAACTTACTATCCAGGTCTAGGTTCAACTCCAGCACGTTGACCACGGGTTCACCCAGAAATCCGAACTGCCGGCCCTGGGTGTGCGCGGCCACAACCTGGCGGACCTCGCCCTCGTTCACCCCGCGCTCGCGCGCCACCCGGGGCACCTGAAACTCAGCCGCCGCAGGCGAGATGTGTGGGTCGAGCCCGGAACCGGAAGTGGTAACCAGATCGACTGGAATTGGTTTGCCGGGGTTCTCGGCCTGCAGCTTCTCGACATCGGCCTTGACCCGGTCAATCAATTTCTTGCTGGTCGGGCCGAGATTCGAGCCGGAAGATGAGCCCGCATCATATCCGACTGCGCCCGCCGCCGATGGCCGCGAGCGAAAGTATCCCGGCGACGAAAACGGCTGCCCGATGATCCGCGAGCCGATAACCTGACCGTTGCTCTCGATCAATTGTCCGTTCGCCTTGTCGGGAAAGATCACCTGAGCCAGCCCGGTGACGACCAGCGGGTAGATCAACCCTAGAATAATAGTCGTCACGATTGTCATCAAAATTGCTGTTACGAAGTTTTTCATATGCAAATCTCTTTTCACCACTGTTTACTGTTCTCTGGTAGTGAAGAAATAGCTCACACCCACGAGGAATGTGTTCTGATTCTGCCTCGATAATCCATTAAAGTTAGTGAAGAACGGCTGATTCGAGAAGTCGCGCCGGAATTCAAATCGCGTGAGGAGGTTGTTCAACAGCTTCAATTCCTGCGTCAGCGTGATGTCCTTGATCGTCTGCGCTCGGCCGGTCCTCAAACCACCTCTGTCGTTGAAGACCTCAAAACGGGGTGAGAACGCTAACCGATTGTTGAATGCGCATTTGAGATATCCCGCAAAACCAGTCCAATAATTGCGATTCCCGAAATTATCTCCGTCATTGCCGTAAACGAAGTTCCCCAGCAACGTCACCTTGTCGGTCGCATAATAGGTAACCACCGAGTCGAAGATATTCCGCCAGTTGTCTCTCAATGAGACATCTGGCACGTTCGCCAGCGGCGCCTCCTGTCCGCCCAGATAGGTCCCCGTGATCGCAAACTTCTTCGACGGCGTCAGACCCAGCTGAAAACCTATCGTCTTGCCCGCCGATCTCCGATCGAAATTGTTCTCGAACAGGTTATCCCAGCCGTTCACCAGGAAGCCGGTCAATGCCACCTTGTCGCTGACCGCATACTTCGTCCGCAAACCCGCGTGATAAAACGGCCCATAGAGGAAGAGCAGCCCGCGCGAATAGTTGAAGTTGTCTTTAGTCTCGACCACTTCCGCCCCGACCGGCGTGTAGAACTTGCCGAAATCCAGCGTCAACCCGCTCCCCAGCGGCGCCACGTAACTGGCATAGGCTTGCAGGACGTGTTTGGTCGCGTCGTTGCGGCTCGAGTCGCTGACCGAGACGAAGCGATCGACCGTCTCGCCCAGACCGAGGTCGGCCCGGAAACCGAGCGGGCTCTCCTTGGAGTTCTTGCGCTCCAGCGTCAGCTTGGCCAGTTGCAGGCTGAAGGCGTTATGGCGCACGTCGAAGACGCGGCCCTGCGTGAACATATCGACCTGGTTATTGTTGTAGCCGTAGTAGCCATCGACGACGCCGCTGACTTCGACGCTGCGGAAGAAGTTGATGAAGGATTCGTTCTTCTTGGATTCGTCCTTCATATCCTGGACCTCTTTTTTGATCTCATCGATCGCGTCGGCTTTAACTTCACTACTCTTAATTTCATTTTCCGTCTTCGCAGTGACCGATGGTGTCTCTCCGCTGAGCCTGGCGAGTTTCTCCTCGAGCATCCTGATGCGCTCTTCGAGCGCTTCAATCATCTTGGCATTCTCCGCCGTGTCGGTTTTTGCGTCCGCTTTGCTCTCCGTTATTCCTTTCTTTTCTTTTGACTTCGACTCCTTTTCAGATTTAGCACTGGTTTCGTCATTTAACTGCTTTGCAAATGCCACATCGTTCATAGCGGCAGTCAGCATCAGCACGGAGGCTGAGAATAAGACCAGCGCCATTAAGGATTGCCGGAACAAAGCGTTGTTAATTGAGATTTGTAAAAGCATAACTCCCTTCCTCCCCCGAAAATTGCTGGGAGTGCGCGCGACCCCGCGCCCTGTTTGTGTTAATAGACCCTCGGCCGGAAACCCGGCGCGCGTGCCCCCGCGCGTCCCCCAGGGTGCTATTACCCTTTCAAATCACTCATGCCAGACCGAGCGCGACGATAATCACGTCAATGATCTTGATGCCGATGAACGGCACGATGATTCCGCCTAACCCGTAGATCAACAGATTGCGACGCAACAACGCCGCTGCGCTCATCGGGCGATATTTCACGCCTCTGCAGCGCGAGCGGAATAAGCGCGATGATGATCAGCGCGTTGAAGATCACGGCTGAGAGAATCGCCGACTGCGGCGTCGCGAGCCCATAATGTTCAGCGCATTCATGACCGGAAAGGCGGCCGAGAACATCGCCGGGATGATCGCGAAGTATTTCGCCACGTCGTTAGCAATCGAGAAGGTCGTCAAGGCGCCGCGCGTCATCAGCAACTGCTTGCCGATCTCTACGATCTCGATCAGCTTGGTCGGATTGGAGTCGAGATCGACCATGTTGCCGGCTTCTTTCGCGGCCTGCGTGCCGGTGTTCATCGCCACGCCAACATCGGCCTGCGCCAGCGCCGGCGCATCGTTTGTTCCGTCGCCGGTCATCGCTACCAGCTTGCCGCCGGCCTGCTCGTGCTTGATCAGCGCCATCTTGTCTTCCGGCGTTGCTTCGGCCAGAAAATCGTCAACTCCAGCTTCGCGCGCGATCGTGGCCGCCGTGAGCGGATTGTCGCCGGTGATCATGACGGTCTTAATGCCCATCTGCCGCATCTGATTGAAGCGCTCGCTCATTCCGCCCTTGACGATGTCTTTCAGATGAATGACGCCGAGCGGGTGCCCGTCTGTCGGCGACCACCAGCGGGGTGCCGCCCGCCTTGGAGATCCGCTCGACGATCTCGCGCATCTCCTTAGGCGCATGCCCGCCATTGAAGCCAAGGTATTTCTCAATCGCGTCGGCTGCGCCTTTGCGAATCCTCGCGCCCGTCGAAGTCAACGCCTGACATCCGCGTCTGCGCGGTGAAGGGAATGAAGTGCGCTTCGTGCGGTTGAAGCTCTCGCCCGCGCAGTCCATACTTCTCTTTCGCCAGCACGACGATCGAACGGCCCTCCGGAGTTTCGTCGGCGAGCGACGAGAGTTGCGCAGCATCGGCCAGTTCGTTTTCGGTCACGCCGTGTAGCGGTATGAATTCGGTCGCCTGCCGATTGCCGAGCGTGATCGTGCCGGTCTTGTCCAGCAGCAGCGTGTTGACGTCGCCCGCCGCTTCGACCGCGCGGCCCGACATCGCCAGCACGTTGTGCTGAATCAGCCGGTCCATGCCCGCGATGCCGATGGCAGAGAGCAGGCCGCCGATGGTCGTCGGAATCAAACAGACGAGCAGCGAGACGAGCACAAAGATTGTCTGCGGCGCGCTTGAATAGATCGCGAACGGCTGCAGGGTGACGACGGCGAGCAGGAAGATGATCGTCAGGCCCGCGAGCAGGATATTGAGCGCGATCTCGTTCGGCGTCTTTTGTCGTTCCGCGCCTTCGACCAGCGCGATCATGCGGTCGATGAAGGTTTCGCCCGGATTCGAAGTGATCCGAACTTTGATCTGATCAGACAATACGCGCGTTCCGCCGGTGACGGCTGAGCGGTCGCCTCCCGCTTCACGAATCACCGGGGCCGACTCGCCCGTGATCGCCGATTCATCAACCGAGGCGACGCCCTCGATGATCTCGCCGTCGCCGGGAATGAACTCGCCTGCCGAAACAACTACGATATCGTCTTTTCGCAGCTTGCGGCGCAGGTACCGTTTCGTGTCTGCCCATCAGGCAGCAGCTTGTGCGCTGTGGTCTCGGTCTTGGCCTTGCGCAGGTTGTCGGCTTGCGCTTTGCCGCGCCCTTCGGCCATCGCCTCGGCGAAGTTGGCAAACAGCACCGTGAACCAGAGCCAGAGCGTGATCTGCAACTCGAACCCGATGCTCGGCGCTCCGGATCGGCGCAATGATCCGCGAATGAGCAGGAGGGTCGTGAAAACGCTGCCGACCTCGACGACGAACATGACCGGGTTCTTCATCATCGTGCGCGGGTTCAGCTTGCGGAAACGACATCGACCGATTGCTCGGGTCAGATGATCTTTCGGTATCCCAAATCGAAATTGTCCTTTTCGTTTAGCCATAGTTTTCTCAAATTTCAACAGTCAGACACAAGTTCAAAAAGTCTGCCCCGCGTTCATCAACAGATGCTCGACAATCGGGCCAAGGCTCAAGACCGGGAAGAAGGTCAGCGCGCCGACGATCACGATCACGCTCACCAGCAGCGTCGTGAAGAGCGGCGTCGTTACCGGGAAAGTGCCGAGCGACGGCGGAACGGTCTTCTTCCGCGCCAGGTTTCCGGCAATCGCCAGCATCGGGATGATCATGAAGAAACGCCCGACCAGCATCGCCATGCCGATCGTCGTGTTGTACCAAAGCGTGTTCGCCGAAATGCCCGCGAAGGCCGAACCGTTGTTGCCCGTGCCGGAAGTGAAAGCGTAGAGAATCTCCGACAGGCCATGCGGCCCGGCGTTGTTCAGTTGCGAAGTGCCGAAGTCTGGCGAAACCGATCGAGATCGCCGTGAAAACCAGAATCGTCAGCGGAAAGACGAGCACGTACCAGCATCGCCATCTTCACGTCGTAGGATTCGATCTTCTTGCCCAGGTATTCCGGCGTTCGCCCGACCATCAGCCCGGCGATGAAGACCGCCAGCACGATGTAGATCAGAATGCCGTACATTCCGGCGCCGACGCCGCCGAAGATCACTTCGCTGAGCATGATGTTGGCGAGCGGCACCATGCCGCCGAGCGGCGTGAAGCTGAATCGTGCATTGAATTGACCGCGCCACACGAAGCATCGGTCGTAACGGTCGCGAAGAGCGCAGCTGTTGGCGATGCCAAAGCGCACCTCTTTGCCTTCCATGTTGCCGCCCGACTGCATCGCGCTCGCCGTTTGATCGGTTCCGGCCAGCAGCGGATTGCCGCGCGCTTCGGCCCAGTAAGCAGACCAGTCACGCCGGCGAAAAAGAGCACAGCCATCGCGGCCAAGACCGCCCAGCCGTGTCTTCTGCGAGCCGGTCATGCGGCCGAGCGTGTAAGTCAGTCCGGCGGAGATCGCGAAGATCGAGAACAGCGCGATCAGGTTCGTGAATGGCGTTGGGTTCTCAAACGGATGCGCACTGTTGGCGTTGAAGAAGCCGCCGCCGTTCGTGCCCCACTGCTTGATGAATTCCTGCGAGGCGAGCGGTCCCTGCGCGATCACTTGCTCGGTGACTTGCTGAATTTCCTTCACCGGTTGACCGTCTGGCATCGGTGACGACGTTGCCATTCGCATCCTTCTTATCGACTTCGATCGTTTGCGGGTCGACGAGCTTCGCGGTGTCGTAGGGCGTAAGATTCTGTGTTACCCGTGCGGCTACCAGCACGAGAGCCCCGACCAGGCAGAACGGCAAGCAGACCCAGAGCAGTCGCGCGCGTCATGTCCACCCAGAAATTGCCGATCGTTTCCATCTCGCGCCGCGCGATCCCGCGAATAAAAGCGATGGCCAGCGAGATACCGACCGCGGCCGAGACGAAGTTGTGATAAGCCAGCCCCGCCATCTGCGTCAGATAGCTCATCGTCACTTCCGGCACATAGCTCTGCCAGTTGGTGTTGGTCGTGAACGACGACGCCGTGTTGAAGGAGCCGTGAATGCGGTGATCGACGCCGGCGAGATTCTGCGGATTGAATGGCAGATACGCCCTGCAAACGCTGCAGCAGCGTAGAGGACGATCATCGAGACTACGCTGAAGAGCAGCATCGCCACTGCGTACTCCGTCCAGCGCATCTCGCGCTCCTCGTTGACTCCGGTCAAGCTGGTAGATCAGCCGCTCGATGGGTCGCAGAATCGGATCGAGAAACGTCCGCTCGCGATTGAAGACGTGCGTCATGAAGACGCCCAGCGGCTTCGTGATCGCGAGAATGATCAACAAAGAAAAACAGAATTTGTAACCACCCGTTGATAGTCATAGTTTTTAGTTGATAGGTGACAGTTGATAGTTAGGAGTTGAGAACGAACGGTAACCCACTCTATCGACTGTCAACTGACACCTATCAACTTCTCCTCAGAATTTTTCAGGGCGCAAAAGCGCGAATACGAGATAGATGAGCAACAGCGCGGAGACCGCGAGGCCCATAAAAGCTTCGAGATTCATCTGCACACTCCTATTGCAATTTTTCACACCCTCGCACATAGGCGAGTGAGAGCAGGAAGAAAATGATTGTCAACGCGATATAGAGCAGGTCATCGAGCATAAGTTCTCTCCGTGATTAATCAGAAATCTCTACTATCGGAGCGTAGGCGTCGAAGCTCGGCAAGGGTTGATTCTCCTGGTGGCTTCTCACGCGATATCGAGAAACGACGGCCCTCTCGCCGAAAGAGCAGATAAGTAAGAATCAAAAACATCAAAGCGATATAATTTCAACAGACATCTTTATTACCTGATCACGCGCAGCGTAGAGATGACCACGCGCCGCGCGCCGAATTCATTGGTCGTCGTCCTCTTCAATTTCTTGCAGTGCGATCTTTGAACCAATTCCCGGTATATCCTTTTCCATCCAATCGAGACAGCAGGCGCCTAAGACAATGAGTGGAATGGTCATGAAAAGCAGAACCGAACCGGTCACCGACAGCAAATGCCGAGTGCCTTCATTGGCTACCAACCAACTGGCGCCTGTCAGAATCGAGCCAAACAGCGATACTGCCGCGCCTCCGAATAAACCTATGATTGCTCCGCCGGAATATATCTTCGTCAGCATGCGCGGTCTCACTGCCTGCGCTGAACCGGCCTGCGCGTCTGATTGCACGTCGATTTGTTTAAGTGTCGGCGAGTGCATATCTTTTCCTTCTCATTCCAGCGTATATCTGGGATTTGCTCTCCATGATCCACGAACGTTCAAGGAATTCTTGGCTCTAGGTCCATGTTGATGTTTCGCCCATAACAACAGATCGATGCTAAGACAGAAGCCGTAAAAATGGCGTAAAGGACCCATAAAAAATTCATAAATGTCATCGGACAATGCGTACCTGATGTGACCACGATACCTCTCAACCGAAACCCTCACCGTCAGTCCACCTGGGGAATGTTGGTCCGGACTGCTGCCGTCTTAGTTCAATTCACTCATTCGTATGACGGCCCTTTCGCCATGCGACGCTGAGCCATCAATCGTCTTCGCCTACCGGCCTCGTACTTGAGAGATTCTTCACGCACGCGGCGTCTATCTATTGAGAGCCGAGTGAGTGATCGCGCCATGACCAGTTGCAAGAAAAAGTGCAGATCTTTAACTGTGAATACACACGCCCGCTTGAGCAAAGGCTTCAATTCACCGCGCTTTGCCAACTGGCGGAGCCAGGGCAGAACGATCCATAGCTGGTGAAGAAGCCGATCACTAATTTCCAACCTTTGAAGTGCGCAAGTTTTGACTCGTTTCCGGCACGCTTTAGACTTGCATTCTGAGAGGATGGAGAAGAAGCCGGTGACAATTAGGCCATTCCATCGTTAAGGCCCCAAGCTAACACCGGACTCATAAAAATTGTGTAAAAAGTCCATAAAAAAGTCGTAAAGATGAACTGCGAGTGATCTTCAGTGGACTGTTAAGAAAACAACGTTCACTGCCCGGACGCAGATATCTCATAGGTAGCATGTTTACTGAGGTTTCAGTTTGAAATAGGAGGAAACACAGAGGCCTTCTGACCAGGCTTGTGGAGCGCAGGCCACCGGATGGAGAACCGGCCTCTCCCCAGGATGCCTGGGAAAGCCGCGGAATAATTCCGGCATCTGGTCCCGCGTCTGCCGATCCATTGTTACCACGCGCCTTTTTTGCGACCGAACCACCAGACCAATCCGAGCGTCGCGGTATTCTGCTCCTTCTTCAACACGCCGGGTGTGTCAGTCAAGAAGAACGGCCTGTTGGACCAATCGCGCCGGTACTCGCCACGCATCAGGAATACTTCGTTGAACTTATATTCCGCTGTCAATGTGATCTCTTTTAAGTCCTGGTCCACGCCAGTGAACAATGATCCCCCATCATCCGACGGGTTATCTCCAACGTATTCGAATCGCCCGGCCAATGCGAAGCCTTGTGGGAGCTGATAGCGCGCGTAAGCCACACCGCCATTGATGCGCGATGGCGACGAGTTGCTGAAGGCACGGTTGATCACGTAATCGCCTTCGAATGCGAACGTCAGTTTGTCGGTCATATTGAATGTGGCATAGGCATCGAGGATGTGGATGCGGCCGTTTTGCTCGGGCTGGACCTCATTGGGCGAAAGCCCTGGCTGCGTCGGCAGGACCGGGAAGGTCGGGTTGAGTATCGAAGTTCGCACTCGCCCTTCCTTGCCGGCGTAATAATTCGCCTGCGCTGTGATGCGGCTCGTGGGCTTATATGTCAGCAATACTGCCTGTGACTTCCAGGCGTTGAAATCCTCGCTCTGGTTAATGCCGTTAACCAGCCAGTAGGTCGATGTGAGCTTGTCACCTATGGGATAAGCCGATCGGAAGCCGAAATGATAAAATGGCAAAATGGCGAACCAATAAGATCGACTGTAATTGAAGTTGTCCTTGGTGTAATTCGTCTCGTAACCGAGCGCGCTTGCGAATTTCCCGAAATCAGTCGTCAATCCGTTTCCGAGCGGGGCGACATATGTTCCGTATGCCTGCCACACGTGGCGGAAGACCTGCGGGCGCAGCTCATTGACCGCGCTGCCCTGCAGGGTCTCGGTCGCCTGGCCGAAGATCAGATCGAGTCGCGCTCCGAACCTGCGTCCCTCTTCAACTTTAGGCGCGTGCTCTAAGATCACACCTGCCTGGTTCAGGCTGAACGTGTTGCTCTCCACATCGTAAGCGCGCAATAGATTGATGCCGCCGAGCGGGCGGTTGAAGTTGTATCCGTAATAACCGTCGACCGTCATGTTGACCGTAGTGTCGCGCCAGAAATCCAGCACCTCGCGATCATCTGTAGATAGAGCAGGCTTTTGTGCCTGAGACGGCGCCGCCTCACCGGACGCTGACGCCAGCCCTGCCGCGGGCGCGATCTTCTCCGCTTCGAGCTGGCTGATACGCGCTTCCAGCCGTTCGATCGATTGCCGCATCTGGCGCATCTCTTCGAGCAGTTCCGCGTTATCCATACCATCCTTAGCCATCTCATTGGCTGCTATACCTCTCTTTTCATCTGCCGTACCAGTCTTGGAAACATTGCTGGCGACACCCCATTGGGTTTGTGCGCGCGTCGGTGCCTGTGCGATCGCGACCGGTCCCGACGGCAGAACCAATGCCAACCCCAGCGCGATGCCCCGGAGGAAGGATATGTACACGTCGCTCCCGCTGGACAACGACATGGTTTTCTTACTCAATTTATCGCTCTTCCAATAAAACAGGCCCTCAACTCGCAGTTGTCTGTCCATCTTAGTTGATTACTCCTCAGTGATTGTATAGATCGCCTCGCCCTTCACTTCCGTCGCGGCCAAAAGGTTGATCCGAGCCGGCACTACGATGAGATAGAACAGAGGTAGATACATGATCGGTGTGTGGAGGAGACGTTTAAATGCACGTTTCGATGAGGAGGAAAAACTCGATAAAGGAGGTAGTAAAGGAGAGGCAAAAATTATTGCCAGGATGAAATTAGTATTGCCAGTCGGTCCAGCAAATGTCAACCATACGTTATCGTGTCGATATTAGAGTGTGTTTTAAAAGGTCACGGCGCACAGCAACATATCTGCGGGTGGATGTCCGAGAGATGGAAGATCGACATGCCCAACCTTCAGTTATTTGAACACCATGCCGAATTGGGTCACTTGCCCGCCAGCAATGATGAGGGCCAAGCCAACCCAGGTCGAAGTCGGCACGTTCCCACCGAAGACTGAGCAGCCACACAGTACGCGCTAACCGTCGCGAAGGCGACCTACATTCGCAGCAATCTGGAAAAAGTTTCACTGAAGCAATTGGGATATTTTCTCTTCCATTATTGATGGCGTGTGACTACAGCCTGCGTCGACCGTCTGCGAGACCGCAGCCTTGCTGAGGCTATCATTATCCGGCCTCTCTAGGTGCTTAACCTTCAGTGAACGGCTGAATTTGTGGGATTCTATAGGGCTTTCTTTGAAACTTCTTTCCTGTCTTGCCGCCTATTTTGTTGCTGGTCTCGCTTCTGGTGAGCATCAGGTCTTTTTATCGCGTAATAACCTTCACGGGTTCGGACGATCAGACGCGCCGACTTCTGAGGGGCCGTCACTGTGACTTTGATCCGGCGCCATTTACCATCCGCTACAAAGTTCGATGGCAGATAGCCGATCGAATATAGGCGGCGCAATTCAAGGGCGATAAGCTCGAAGACTTCGATCATCTCATCTGCGTTCTTCGGGTAGAATGCCTTCCCACCGGAGACCGAGGCCAGTCTTTCCAGAGGGATCGCGCCGGGGATTCCGCCGCCCAGGTTGCCCTTCTGTGGCAGACGGTTCATCCCGATTCCGATGGAATAGATGATCACGTCTGATTCTTGAAGCTTGCGGCGCAGGTCGTCGAGGCTGTATCGAGAGTGGTTGTCCTCCCCATCGCTGATGAGAATGATCGCTTGTCTAGGGTATATCCCGCGTGAGACTTTCTCGATGCCGAGATAGACTGCGTCATAGAGCGCCGTATTGCCTTTCGGATAGACGTTGCTGAACTGATTCAACAGCGCTCGGCCATCGCGCACACCATCTAACGAGAGTTGAGGATTCGAACCGAAGCTGATCAGAAAATATTCGTCCCGTTCATGGCTCGTCTCGATGAACCGCGCGAGGGCATCTTTGGCCTGCCTGATCTTATCGCCCTTCATCGAGCCCGAGGTGTCGAAGACGATTCCGACGGAGACCGGCGCATCTTCATCAGAGAAGAAGCTGCTCGGCTGCTCGACTTTGTCATCATAGATCCTGAAATTCTCCTTCTTCAACCCCTCAACTATACGACCATTGCGATCGGTTACCGCCACATTCAGGGAGACCAACTGCGTACCCAGCTTAATAGATGAGTCGCCCTGCGGCGCTACGCGCTCTCTCTCCTGCTGGCGCTTTTTTGCGATAAGATCGGGAATGAATGATCTGGTTGTCGTGAAATCCAGCGCTGCCACGGTCGTTACTGCGATGCTCAGGAGAGCGGTTATTTGCAGCGATCGGAGAGACCGCTTGATCTTATCGGTCTTGATTCTATTTCGTTCCATTTTGTCCCATGGTCCCGGCACTTTTCCGCCGAGACGATATTATTGTAGCCCCCACAAGACTCAACCGGTAGCGATTCGAATCTGTGATGTTGTGTAGGCAATAGGGCATCTGCTGACCCCCTTGCTCGCAGGACCACGTGCTACCTCCCGCTACCGGTCAGGATTCAAGCCGGAGCGTCTTTGGTCGGTGCGGTTGCCGGCGTTCTCAGAACAATTTCGAAATGGATTCACTCAATGCAATACATGTGATTCCGCGCTGATTATGTATGAAGATAGTCAGATGGAGTCGCGAATCGTTTCAGATTGACATATGACGGAAGTCGGCCGAAACAATTTTTATGCCCCCGGATCGAAGCGGTAACCAGTCCAGGGTTCGGTGAGAACATAGCGAGGATGGGCAGGATCAGGTTCGATCTTCTTGCGTAAGTGGCCGACAAAGACGCGCAGATATTCGTTCTGCTCGACATAGTCGCCTCCCCAGATAGCGCCGAGCAGTACCCTATGACTCAGCACTTTATTTGGGTGGCGAATAAGATAGAGCAACAATTCGTATTCTTTGGGTGTCAGGTGGACCTCTTGCCCCTGCACGGTCACGTTACGGGTCTGGATATCTACGCGAAAGTCTCCCACTTCAATCGACCGCTCTTCGGGGCCGGCCAACTGAGGTCGCCGAAGGACCACCCGCACACGCGCCAGCAGTTCATCCATGCCGAAAGGTTTGGTCACATAGTCGTCAGCCCCGGCGTCCAGGGCCTCAACCTTGATTCGTTCTTCGCCCTTAGCCGAGAGTACGATAATCGGGACTGAAGAGATGGCTCTCAATCGCCGGCAGAGTTCAAGCCCGCTCATATTCTGCATAACGAGGTCGGTCACGACGACATCGGGTTTCCAGACGTCGAAAGCAGAAAGCGCTTCTTCGCCCTCAAATGCCACCTGCACGTCATAACCGTGGCTCGATAGGCCGCGCCGCAGTACGCGTGTGATCTGAGGCTCGTCATCGACCACGAGAATCCGTCGCCCTTCATTCGTCATGTTCCCTCCAGGTATTGAATCCATAAGTGATATCTTCTGCTTGCGAATCGATCCCGCCTACCGCATTCTCCACTGTAGCGGGGTGCTCTTCGTCTCCGATCGGCAAGGTGAAGACCACGCGTACGCCATACCCTCGTGAGCCATCTTCTATCCAAATGTTTCCGCCGTGGGCATCAACGATGCCACGGGCGATGGCCAGCCCCATTCCGATTCCAGATGGGCGGTTTAGCGCAGCTGCATAATCGGGCGTGGCGCGGAAGAACTTATCGAAGACGCGCTTCCGCAGATGCTGCGGGATCCCCCACCCCTCGTCTTCGACGGCGATCTGAACCATCTCGTCAGACGCCCGGCTCGCGTTGATTCTGATGCGTGTACCGGGAGGCGCATATTTGGTCGCATTGTCGATCAGCAGGTAGACGACTTCGGTCACCGCGCGCGCATCGATCTGCACCAGCGGCAAATCGTTTTCTACCTCAACCACTACTCGATGCTGCTGTACGAGCGGTTCAGCGCGGTCGAGGGCCATTGAGATGATCTCATCGACGGCCCCCCACCTTCGTCGCAAATGAAGGTCTCCGGCTTCGATCCGCGCCAGCTCAACCATGCCTTCGATGAAGCGGTTGAGCCGATCAGCTTCTTCGTCTATCACTTCTAACATCTCCTGCCGCCCTTCTTCGTCGAGTTTGACGGGAGGTTCTCCGTCCCACTTTGCGCGCCGCTCTTTGAGAAGAGTCGTGACCGATGCCTTGATCGAAGTGAGCGGCGTGCGCAGGTCGTGTGTGACTGCGTCGAGCAGCGCCGACTTCAACTGTTCGCTTCGCCGCAACGCCTCGGCATGACTCGCTCGCTCGAATGCCGCTTGCAGTTCGTGATAGAGCCGTTCGATCTGCTGGCGCCCGCCCTCGGCCTCCTCTGCGCGGCGTTTAGCCCGCGCTGAAAGTTGCCCGACGGTGACCGCAGTTACGAGGAATGCGAAGAGCGCAACCCAGTTCTGCGAATCGGCGATCGTTAAGGTATAGAGAGGGGGGAGGAAAAAGTAGTTGAAGCACAGCATCCCAAGCAACGAGGCGAGATAGGCTGGCCGACTGCCCCAGCCGGTCGCGATGAAGAGCACTGCCAGTAGTAATGAGAAGGCCACCGTCGTCGAGTTGATTTGCTCTTGAAACGGCGCAAAACAGGCCGTGACGCCTGCAACACTCAACGCAGCGAAAAAGTATCCGGCTGCTCTATTCTGAAAGATAATGGTTGACATGCTCTCTTCAAGCCATCTGACCATCTACCGCTATCATGCTTCTGAATGACCCTTCAATTCGGAGCACTGTCATCGTGGCAGTTATCCTCTGCAGACCCATGACAGTGAGCAACCGTCGATAATGAATTCAGCGACTGTTTTAGACTAACCACAAAGCCATAAAAATAGCGTAAAAGATCTATAAATAATTCGTAAGGGCGGAGTACGTGATGTTGAAGCGATATTTCTTTGAGATCGAGTAGGTTCCTCCCTACTTCGAAGCGCGGGGGAACGACGCCTAGCACTATCGTGGTAGGCTCGTGCATATGGCGATGCCCGTGAGGTCCATGGCGCCGCAGCATCACCTGTTTCCAGCCAAATTGACCGGCCTTTTCGACATGAGCCTCTGTTCTAGAGCCGGTTGGAGCGAATGGAAATAACCCGAGCGATGCCGATAAGCTATCGCTCGGGTCCCCTTATCGGAGTTTTGTAGCTGATTATCGCAACATATACGATTTGACGAAAACTTTCATTATCCTACGACGAATTGACAGCGCAGATATACGATTCAATACGGTTTCTATGTAAATTTCTCGGGAACGTGGCTCCGATTTGTGAGCAGGACTGCTCTATACTGAGAGTGCTATCAGTTTCGGTTAAACATCACGCCTTGCCGACCTCGGTTACAGTAAGGGCGGCGCGCGTCGCGATGCAGCGTGCGATCCGCCATGGAAAAAAGTGCTTAAGGTTGTCAGCATTTCGGCCGTGTTCCGCCACGACGGCTGGGTCAAGGAAGCGCTCGATATGTTCCCGACTCAGTTAGTCGGAGGGGAGGATCGTGACCAAGCCGCCCTCGATCAATCTCGAGCGGGTCTGCCAATAGAAGAACGCGTTGTGGTTGTTGTTCGGGTCGTGGATCTGGGTCCATTGGTACGCGCCACCGCAGCCGGCGCCGACGAAGACGTTCCACCCCTGCTGGATGGCGTGGTCGTCACCGTCGAAGTACCCGGGGTGCTTGCAGACGCCGACGACCTGGATCTGCGGGTTGACCGCTGTTTCTCCGTCCGGGCACGCAGCGTTGATGCTGTATAGCGGAGTCGAGCCCCGATAGGGGACAGGTGACGCGGTTGCTTGCGTACCCTGCATGTCGACGCGATATGCGTTTGCAAAGAGCATCTCGATCAGCCTGGCTTTCGCGTTGGTGATCGCCGCCGCGTGGTTCGGGTCGCTCGCGCTGGTGATCGCTCCGTGGCAGTAGGAACCGTAGTTTCTACCGTAGGCAACGGTGTAAGTTTGCCCCCGCGTAGGCGTCATATTCAGGCCTTGAATAAGGGGGCTCGCCTGGGCGGCGTATGGTAGGGCGCCGTCGCTTTCGCCAGTCCAGAGCGCGGGTGAGCAGCTGCTATAGGAGATGAGCCCGAGGGCACGTTTGTACTGCGCAACCCAGTCGGCTGCAGCCACGCCGCTGATATTTCCAGCGTACTCGCACCAACCGTTGCCTGGCGCGGAGGCGTTGCCGAAGAAGGCGATCGCGTCGCCGTTCTTACACGTGGTGACGAAATCGGACGAACCTACGACGTTGTACTTACTCGGCTGGAGCCCGTCGATCATGCCCTGGATCGAGACAACTGCGGCTATCTTGTTCTGTACGCCCCAGTCATATGTCCCGACGCCAGCCGGCCCCGTGTTGGAGGCGACCTCGAAGGCCACCCGTGCGCCGGTGCTGTGGCCGATCAGGATGATGTTCTTGGCGGTGGATGGGAAGAGCCGGTTGATCTCTTGGGCCAGGCGATAGCGCCACTCGTATGCGGTAGTACAGGGATCACCCTGCTTGGTTGTGGCGCAGCCGGGGTCGCCGACCTCCCAGTCGTCCATGTGCGTTGGGCCGAGCGAGTCTGTCGGGTGGTAGGGCGAGGCCGGCGTCGTATAGAGATTGGCCGTAGCGCTCGCGACGTTGATCGTGACGCCCGGATGCGCCGCCTGGTAGTTCGAAATCCAGGTCGGGATGTCGGCTTCGATTGAGTTCTTCAAATCTGCCAGGGAGTTGGCCGCAATGATGCGGGACGCGCCGTCATTCTTTACGCCGTGAACGTACAAGAAGTTGAGCTGGATGACGCCGGTCGTTACCGAATTCGAGGACGCGCCGATCGACGGCTGTCCCTCTTTGTTGGCCGCCACGCTCATAGTACTCGCCAGCAATGCGACTGTCCCCAAGAGAGCAAACGCTCTACTTCTACGCATATCTCTCCTCCGTTCTTTCCCCAAGATATCCATCAATATTCTTTGCTGTCTTTATAATGCGAACCAAGGATAAGGCTGCAATCCTAACAGACGTTGTAGAGTCGGGTGATGAAACTACAAAAGAACTTCATATAGAAGAAGATTCACTGCTATGTCCAGGAGCATTGGGGGGCGTGTTTTCCACAACTGCCGAGCTATCAAACCGTGAACATGCTCGGTTTTAAGGTCACGTTTCGGCTCTTTTAGTCATTTACTGAATTCACCGCGGTCAAATATCAAGGCAGCCTATCCGATCCCCCGATGCAGTAGAGATGTTTATCACCCCGAATAAATATCCTGCCCCTGGAGATCGCGGGCGACGCGAGAATTACCTCGTCTAGAGAGTTAGTTCGGATCACTTCGTGAGTCGGCCCGGCTTTGATGACGAAAGTATCGCCGTCTTCACTGGTCAGAAGAAGCTTTCCGTCGAAGGCTACGGCGGATGCGGTAAAACTGGCCGGCACGGGAACTCTTCCGCCTTCATATTTGATCTGGCCGGTCCTGGCTTCGATACAGGTCAGAATGCCCTTGTCGCTAACCAAGTAAGCGAAATCGCCGTACAGAATCGGCGACGTGACGTAAGCCGTGCCCTTGTCATAACTCCAAACCACGTTTGAAGTGCCTGTCAGATTGCCGGAACCACCAAGCTTGATTCCAATTACGCGTTTGCTCGGATAGCCTGCCGAAACGAAGACCATGTCGTGTCCGGCCACGGCGCTCGGTATCGCATGTCCTTTGACTCCATCGCAACGCCATAATTCTTTGCCGGTGGCGGGATCGTATGAAACGACCGTCTCAGCCCCGCTGGCGATCAACTCATACCGGTCGCGGGCGCGGACGATGAGTGGAGTCGCATGCGTCTTCCGATGATCGCGCTTCACCCGCCAAACCTCCTTGCCCGTCCGCTTATCCACGGCGGAGATGAAGGAAAGGTCCGGTCCGCCGTCTTCCAGGTCACATTGCAAAAAAAGCAGATTTTCGTGAAGCGCCGGCGACGTGCCTGGCCCCATTCCCATCTTGGCGATTTTGCCTACGCTGGTCTTCCAGATCAGCTTGCCGTCGAAGTCGTAACAATAAAGCCCTTCGGCCTCGAAGAAGGCGTAAACGAATTTGCCGTCGGTGATAGGCGTGCTCGAAGCATAACTGTTCTTGCGGTGGCGGTCGTCGAGAACCGTCCCTTCGAAGGCGACGCGCTCCCATAATATTTTCCCCGAATCGCGATCTAGACAAAGCACCTTGAGCGTATGTTTCCTGTCGCCCGCAACGCTGTCCGGGTGCACCCACGTCTCGCCTTTTCTGACGTGATGGACCGCTTTTGCACCGGGAACGATTTCGCCTTCGGTGGACGTGGTCAGGAATATCCTGTTGTTCCAAACGATCGGCGACGAATGACCGCGACCGGGAATCGCAGTCTTCCATATAATGTTCTTGTCGGGGCCCCACTCGGCGGGCATGTTCTTTTCTTCGGAGACGCCGCTACTTTGCTGGCCGCGCCATTGTGGCCAGTTCGAGCCGCCATCACGTGACTGAGCCAGAGCGTTGTCAGCCCCGGCAATAATGATTGCCAATAGCGCTGCGAAGGTGAAATGTGGTCTCATCATATTCTTCACGTTTGTTTTAGGGCCCAAGAAAGTGAATTGTGATCTACAGTATCTCAGACGCCCGAACAACATTGGCGGTTTCGCTTAAAGTTTAAATCCGACCAAACCGCCCCACGAGGCGACAACGGGACGATCACCATACACGCGGCGCTGGCTTCATTGCCAACAACGCCCGAGGAGTATTATGGACGCATGGCATGCCGATGGACGGATTGACCGATGAAGAGAAGATGTGGCTGATGCCGAAGATTCGATGGCTCGCAAAGGATAGTTTTCACCCTTCAATAGTATTTACAACCTTGCCTCCAACTCCTTTACGGAGAATCAAGAATTTCTGCTAAGCCTGATTCCCACGGAAACGTCGGCTGGAGTCATGTTTCAACTCCTCGACCTTACTGAACTAAACGAATCGGCCAAAAATCCAAACGATCGCGACAGCCCAAAAACTCGTTCGCCGCAGGGCGGTGCAAATATTTTGAACCGGATTATTAAGCCAGGGACACTTCGTAAAGTGTTCAGGTTGCAACGCGACAGTGCATTTGCTTTCCCAGACTTATTTACCTTTTGAAAGTAGGACTGTTTTCTTAAGACATTTCAATTAAGTCATTGTACTTTTAGCAATATCGACACCGCCTTCCCTGAGAACATTTGCCACGTGGTCACCGTATTATGGCGGGGGGCGTATCCCTTTATCTAAATTCCGTATCGTTGCAGTACCAGGACACCCGGCTATCTCAGCCGGCCGGCGGGCGGCCTGACGGCACCTGCAATCAATAATTCGTTGGACATCAGTCTTTCATGGAGGAAATACGTATGCGCGTGTTCATCGTCTTTCTGCTCGGGGCATTCCTGAGCACACAGACAGCATTCTCTCAGGACAGATCCATCACCCTCATCACTGGCGACCGCGTAACGCTCAGCCCGAGCGGCACGATCAATCTGGTGCAGCCTCGCAAAGGGCGCGAGGCGCTGCGCTTCCTCGCACAAACCGAGCCAGGCACCCGACAAATCTATTTGTTTCCTGAAGATGTGGTGCAGCTTATTTCGGACGGTCGATTGGATCGAGAGCTCTTCAATGTCTCGCAATTGTCTGACGTGAGCAGCGACGGCAGGCTGCCGCTCATCATCACTTACACCGCTCAGGCGCGCCCGGCGCTGGCCGCGTCCGCCACCGCGACGCACCAATTGGAAAGCATTAACGGCGTGGCCGTGAAAGCGACGGAAGCTGACGCCGGTGCGCTATGGGACTCTCTGGTCACTGCGCGAACCCCGGCAGCCGCGACGGCGATCGATCCATCTATCCGCAAGATCTGGTTGGACAGGCGTTTGCAGCTGGTGCTCGATCGCAGTGTTCCTCAGATCGGTGCGCCTTCGGCGTGGAGCCAGGGATATCAGGGCGAAGGCATCGTGGTGGCGGTGGCCGATTCGGGGGTGGATCTCACGCATCCCGACCTCGTGGGCCGCGTTGCAGCCAGCCGCAACTTCACCACGGAAGAAGACCGCGATCTCGTGGGGCACGGCACGCATGTGGCTTCAATCGTCGGGGGCAGCGGCACCGCGTCCTCGGGCAAGTACAAGGGTGTCGCCCCGGGCGCGACGCTGATCTCCGCCAAGGTATGCCTCATCAACGGCTGCCAGCTCTCGAGCATCATCGAGGGCATCGAGTGGGCGAGTGGGGAGCAGGGCGCAAAGGTCGTCAATCTCAGTCTCGGCGGAGCAGACTCCCCGGGCGTCGATCCACTCGAGCAGGCGATCAACCAGCTCACTGAGCAGTACGGCACACTGTTCGTGGTTGCGGCCGGCAATTCGGGAATGGCGGGTTCCGTCAGTACACCGAGCACGGCTGATGCGGCACTTTCGGTGGCCGCAGTGAACCGGAACGAGGCGATTGCGCCCTTCTCGAGCCGCGGCCCGCGCGAGGACGGCGCGATCAAGCCGGAGATCTCTGCTCCTGGCGTAGGTATCGTGGCGGCGTTGGCCAGCGGCTCCACCATTGGCCCACCCATCGAAACGTTTTACACGGCGTTGAACGGTACCTCCATGGCCACGCCGCACGTGGCCGGCGCGGCGGCCCTGCTGCGTCAGCGACACCCGGAATGGGGGCCCGATCAGCTGAAAGCCGTGCTGATCGGCTCGGCGAAGCGCAATCCGGCCTTGTCGACATACGATCAGGGCGCGGGTCGGGTCGATGTCGCTAATGCATTCGCGACCCAGATCACCGCTCAACCCTCGACTATAGGCTTCCCCAAGGCGCTCTGGCCGCACGATGACGATCTGCCGGTCACGCGCACGATCACTTACACGAACGAAGGATCATCACCCGTCACCTTGAACCTGAGGATCGAAGGGTCAGGCCCTGCCGGAATCGGCCTGCCGGCGGGTCTGTTCACTGTCAGTCCTGCCACACTCTCTATCGCTCCGGGGGCCGCCGCCAGCGCTCAGATTACGGCTGACACGAGCGCCAACAGCCCGTTTGGCCTCTATTCCGGCGCCCTGATCGCCGTCGTGGACGACCGAACGTTCACGGTACCGCTGGCCGTGGAGCGCGAGGCTGAAAGCTACGATGTGCGCGTATCGCACATCGGCACGAACGGCATGCCGGCCTTGAGCTATTTCACGTTCCTGCAGCCTTTCGACACACTGACCGGGTCGATTCGGGTGCCGATCGCGCCTGGTGAAGTGGTGGTGCGCCTTCCCATCGGCCGCTATTCCGGTGATGCAAACCTGTTCGGGGTGGGAGGCTCAACCATCATCTATCACGCACCTTTTTCCGTGAATGGGCCGATGAGCATCGTCTTCGATGCGCGCGACGCGAGACAGCTGAGTGCGACAGTGCCCAGCACAACGGCGACTCGCAGCTTGACCCTGTTGGCACGCCAGCAAAATACCGGGCAATCCGTGTTCGGCTCCGTCCTGTTCAGCGCCAGCGACTTTCCACTCTTCACTCACACGATAGGCGGGCCAGTCGAGGGATTCCTGTCGTACTTCAATGCGCAATGGGCGGACGCTCGCGACCTCTATGTGGGAACCTGGGTCGCTCGTGGGGCCCTGATAACAGGGCCGCAGGCGATGCCGCTCGATCGGCTGAGCACGGTGAAGGCGACCTATGCCGCCCCCTTCCCGGGCGTCACGAGCTCCATTTTGGGTTCGACGCCAATCGTTCAAGACTTTTTGTTCACTTTCACGCCGGCTTTCAGCCTCACACTACCCCTGCACCGCAACGAGTATTACTACAGCAACGAACCGTCTCTTCGCTGGAGGTTCTCTGAGCAGATCGCTCTGCCGCAGGGTGGCCTGTGGGGGTTGGAATCCGGCTCCAGAGAGTATGTGCCCGGACGGGATTATGAGGAGCGCTGGAACGAGCCGCCGCTCGCCGCGATATTCCCGGTGGAGGAGCCCTCCGCATCCTGGGCTTTCCGGATCGGCAATTCGCTCGGGTTCACCGTTCCCTTGTTCGGTGACAGCGGAGGTCACGTGGGGTCCATCGGCACCAGGCAGCTCGAGTTGTTCGCGAACGGTCAGAAGATAGGCGAAAGCTCGCAGAGCGGCCGCGGCCTGTCCGTATTTCCCGCGGCTGCCGAGCGGACGGAATACCGTCTGCAGGCTAGCGGCGTGCAAAGCGCACTGCCACTTTCCACCAGCATAACGGCCGCCTGGACCTTCACGTCCGAGCCGAGCACGGCCACCTTTATGCAGCTTCCGCTGATGAGCCTGCAGTTCACGCCGCGGCTGAATTCGATGGGCCAAGCGTTCCGAGGCGCTCCGTTTGCAATCCCGATTACGGTGCGCCAGCTCACGCGCGCTCGCTCGTCTCAGATCCACCTGAGATCGCTTGGCGTGGAAGTCTCCTACGACGAGGGCAAGACGTGGCGGCGGGTATTCGTGTTGGGCCTGGGCGCGAGGTACGTTGCGTTGCTGGTGCATCCGAAGAAAGGCAACTACGTTTCGCTTCGTGCGGTAGCGCGTGATTACGCGGGAAACACGTTTGAAGAGACGGTGATTCGCGCGTACGCGTTGTCAGATCTGCAGTAGCGAGTGTTGGGATCGTCGTGCGAGCCGGCGCTTTAACAATGCCGCTCGCATGACGACCGCGCGGCCCTGATGCCTCCGGCCGCGTCAAGGTCGATGCGCCTTCGTCGATGCACGCGGTTCCGGACTCTTTGAAATGAGACCAACGATCTCCAACCCACCAAAAAGCTCGTTCTCTGATCTTTCCGAGGACCTGTCCAATTGCGCGAGCGTCGAAATCTGCAGTCAAAAGTTCGGGCAGGTTCTGGATATAATCACGCAATTTCTTGATCTAACCTGATCGACGGCAATACCAACTGCTATCCTGCCCAGAAACAGGGCAAAGACTGCTGCACCTCCCGCTTCAGCCAACACTCTGGCACCTACTATGGCCGACCGAGAATCGTCAAACCTGTGCTCAGCAACTCCTCGTTATCCGCTATCCGGCTCCTCCCAATTCCACAATCACTAATACGCCTGCGTGGCTCTTCACCGAATCTGAGTTCGCCACGGTTTAAACCCAATAACAGTGAAAGATATGACGATGTTCAGCAAACGATGCGGCGATTTACACATAATTACGATATGTGCATACTAAACTATCCGTTTCGCAATCCTATTCGTTCGCGCTTTTTGCTGATAACAACGATGACTACGATTGCTTACGTGCAAGGAGAAACAATTATGGGAATCCGAATCGACTGTGCGATCTGGGAGGCTGAGAGCGAAAGTCTCGAATTGATCGATCTGACTATTGGCATCTCACCAGGGGACAGCGGATTGTGCAATGCGCATGACAGACTCTCTATCGCTGCACATCCGTGTGGGGAGACGAATCATTGCTGCAGAATTTTCTCCATCGTTTTTCCTTTTGCGAGCTCATCAATCAGCTTGTCTAAATAGCGAATTTATTGCATCAGCGGATCTTCGATTTCTTCTACGCGCACACCGCACACTACGCCCTTGATAAGCGCACTTTCGTATGAATTCCTGGTGCTTGAGCAAAAAAGGTTTCAATATCGTTTTCCTGTTCGATCTGCTGCTGTAATCCCGTTTGGTCGTAGCCAGCAAATGATTTGATCATGAATTCTACCGCGTTGTGAGTATCTAGTATTGGACACCGATGTTTGTTTTTACCGTCATGCTGCCGGTCGTCACTACAGATTATACAGAATGCATTCTATTCCGAGATATAAGCACAACCTCCGTTCGGCTGTGGGTCGTCCCCATAAGTGGATAAGGGCGTGATCCCCTTTCTCGCAATTAATCCTTTCACGATACGGGCGCACGTCAGTATACGAGACTTAATCGTTGTCTATTAACCCATTGTCGATGCAGGCAGCCTTGTATTCCTGCCAATCGTCAGATCGCTGCAACCGGTAGCGCGCGCCCGCATACTGAGCTGAGCGGTGCGCAGCCTCGGCAAAGACCTGCGCATCTAATATCTCGTTTTGCGTCACAGCGAAGGGGGCGCCGCTTTCGATGTCCTCACGGAACTGTTGGTGGGCGCGACGATAAGCAATATCAAACCGAGGAAGAAACTCCGGGTATTTCCCCTTCAGATATGTCATCTCAAAGGTTTTGGACTCGGGGTGCAATTTGCCATCAGGTTGCCAAACCTCAACGTGGATGGGGCCTGGATACCCGGCAAAACGACCCGTATGGATAGTGCCTTTGGTGCCAATAATGTAGGTTTCATTGTTATAGCCAGAGGAATGTGTCCGACTGAGGTCAAGACGCCCTAACACACCCGACTGTGTCGTGAAAGTAACGAATGCCGTGTCGCCACCTTCGTCAATCGGGCTGGTGTATGACCGAGTGTGATGCACGCTCGCCCAAACCACGTTAGGGAATTCGTTCATGAGGAAGATTGCTTCGTCAGCGACATGAATCCCCATGTCAATAATCAATCCTCTGCTGCTGTAGGTTGGCGGTGGAGGAAATTGGTCGCGGATTATGCAGCGGATTTCACGCAGTTCGCCAACCATACCAGATTGGATTAGTTTCCGGGTGTAGAGCAATGCCGGGTCATATCGTCGCTGCAAACCAATTTGAATTTGATGTGGATCGCGTCCAATTGCCGCTACAAACTCGAAGGCCTCCTGCAACCCATCCGTCAAGGGCTTTTCCAGATATATCGGTATCTTCGCTTCGACAAACGGCAGGGCGTCTTTGGCGTGATTCTTTGTGTTTGATGCAATGATGATGGCATCTATGGCGCCGTTCATCTCATGAGCCATATGGGCTGGATCATGAAACGTTTTCACTACACCAACATTAAGTTCATCCTGAGCGGCTACCACCGCAGCTTGTACATCGTCGCCGATTGCTACAATTTGATGTCCTTGGTCCTGAACGATGAACGCATGCGACTTGCCAATGCGCCCGATGCCATACACACCGTATCTGAATGTCTTGCCCACAATAACTCTCCTGCTGCTTGCTATTTTGGAGGCCCCGTGTTGTTTTTGAGGATGAATGTTTCGGGTCATCGTTAACGCCGAATCCGGCGCGACCCGGATTTAGTATTCACGATCACCGTAATTTGCAATTTGATAAGAGCGAGGTCACGCCAGGTCCGGTTGCTGCAAGCACACAGAGTCTTTGCTGCTAGCAACGTCGGGGCCAGGCGTTTCTTCAAGTCAGCCGCTCCCTTCTCATTTGGAATTTCGGAGACGAACATAGAGCGTGGAGCAATAGTAATCAAACCCGAGATCGCGCGCGAGCAATCGGGGACGGGATGTCGTCGCGTCAAACAAGCTCACCAAAGGCTTACTGACACGCTGACAAAGTTAGCCGCCACTTTATTCGGCTGCTGGTTCTTAACAAAACAGCTTCAATCCTTCTTTCGGGCGCGAACGCAGAGAAACCACGGATTTCTGGTGAGGCGCTCGTATCCCTCTGAATCCACCCGCCGAAATTCCTCGGTAGGCTGGGGTTCCAATAACCGTTCGATGAAGAAGCCCGCTGAGTCCAGGTCTTGACTGATGGCTGCCAGTGGGCGGCGATAGAAACTCACCTTCCCGATCTCCCATTCATCCTCCAATAACTCCAGGGCGAAGTAATCCTCCTTGTTGAAAAGCTTCCAATCCATGAAGGGATGGTGAGTGGAGAAGACCAGCGTTCCGCGCGGTTTCAAAATGCGGTGGAATTCACGCAATACCGGCTGCCAATCTCTGAGGTAATGCAATACAAGTGCGCTGAGCGCTACGTCGAACTCCGCATCCCCTGCAAAGTCCAACGGATACGCCAGGTCGGCTTGCAGCACGCGCGCTTTCTCGCCCACGCGCGACCGGGTAAGGGCCACAAATTCCGAATTGAGGTCGAAGGAGGTGACCGTCGCCCCCCGATTGAGCAGGTATTCGGCATACCAGCCAGAGCCACAGCCAGCATCCAAAACTTTGACGTTTGTCAAATGTGGGAGCAGAGATATGACGGCTGGGCGTTCGTAGTAGGCGTTCCACGGTTTGGTGTCGACTGTTTCGGCATACTTGCTGGCTATGCCGTCGTAGCTTGCTCCTGTGTGTTGGGTCATAGGTTCCATCTCGATTCCTTGTCATCTCTCAGAGCGGAGAGCAGCGACGTTCCCTTGCTGCTGCTCCACGAATGCAGACTTCTTTCTCAATCCTCTCATCAGAACCCTTCGCTTCACGGCCCGCGCTACTGCGGAGAATATCATATTATTTTGGGGTTATTTGCTGACTGGGCAGCGGCTCAGACCGCCACCAGCCGCTGTCGGCTGCAATCCTTGCTAGAACCGGGCTCGTTGGAAAGAGACGTTCACCGAACTTTGCAGACGAAGTTTGCCGCGTCGTTCGTGCTGCCGACTCCGGTGTACTGCGCGACTTGCGGATAGGGACAGACCGGCCGTGTCATGTTTACGCGGTTGTTGCTGACTCGTGACGCGATCAACCGATCGGGTGCGATTCCGGATTCGCGCCAACGCTCCATCGCAGCCATCCAGTTCACCTGGTT
This sequence comes from uncultured Acidobacteriota bacterium, assembly GCA_963796275.1. GTDB lineage: Bacteria > Acidobacteriota > Blastocatellia > RBC074 > RBC074 > JAKEHZ01. The sequence goes on from CAWCKY010000006.1 coordinate 2,734,343, forward strand.
CGGGCCCGGCCCACCCCCGCAATGCGCCATACCAGGCACCATGAAGAGTTGCAGCCAATCCTCTTGCTTCGGCCCCATCCGTGCCAACACGCTCGAGTAATAGTTGACGCTGTTCTGCGGCGAGATCGCCCCACCCGAGCCGCCATCATTCCAACCGTGGTAGATGAGAAGTTTTCCACCGCGAGCTCGAAAGCCCGAAATATCCGCATTCACGGCGTCAATGAAGCCCGCTTTCTTGTCGATCAGGGAGGTGTCGCGATCCAGGTCGAACGTGCGCCAGTCCCACGCCGGGTCTTCGTGGGCCACGTGCCTGAACATGCCCACGTCGATCCCTCCAGGTTCCGTGCTGGCGGCTGTCAGCATGGCCCACTCCATCTCGCCTCCTGGCACTAACCCGGGGTATATCAACTCCCCCGTCTTTCGCCTGGCGGGGGCGTAGCCCATCTTCACGGCTTCTACCTGTGGCGCCGTCAGGCAATCGTCCCTGTCGACCCCGCGGCACAGGAGTGATGCGGGATCAAAACGGCATTGGTATGGATCCGTCAGGAGCCCGTCCGTCACTCCGTCGAGTGCGTCGCACGCGGCGAGCACAGCCCTATTGACGAGGGCGAGTTTTTCGCGCGGGACAACACTCGCCGGTGCCTGGAGGATCTTCGCCTCCACCGCGATCCGCCAGGCGCACAACTGCGTCTGATTGTTTGCAGGAGCGCCGGCGACAATCCCATCGAAGTCATCCGGATAGCGCTGAGCCGCCATCAAGCCCTGTCGCCCGCCTGTGGAGCAACCCGTCCAGTACGAGAATCGTGGCGCGCGACCATAGAAGGCCGCGATAACGGCCTTCGATTTCACCGCCATCTCGTGGACGGCACGATACGCGAAATCAATGACCTTTTCCGGATGTCCGATCGCGAACGACGCAGTACCACCGACGTGTCCAGTGTCCGTCGATGCCGTCGCGTAGCCTTCCTGCAGCGCGGAGGCTAGCGCGCCATAGCTGATCGTTCCCGCCCAGCCGCCGTTGCCGACCGCCTGGAACTTGCCGTTCCACGACGCGGCCGGCAGCCAGACTTCAATCTTGATGTCAGAGTCCGAAGAAGGCGTAAGCGTGGCCGCCACACGGCAAAATGCCGGCAGTTGGCTGAATTGCTGCACCGCCGCCGGGCCGGTGCCAGGCAGACTGAATCCTCCGGCGGGCACCATCTGCGCCAAGGTAATCGAAGTGTTCGGGAGCGCCATGGACGACAAGCTCTCGCACGACGCCGCGTCGTTGAACGCGTTTCCGTCCACCATGAGTATCAGCGCGAGGAGAACCGCGCACGATCCGCCAGTTACTCTTTTCATCGCACGTCCTCCGAAGTTCTTACGCGAAGGCAACCGTAACGATTCCGTCGCGCGCGAGTTTCTGTTCTGTTGCCGTCTAACGCTCCGGTTCAGCGGCGGTGCAGAGCGTCGTCCGCTGCAACCGGTTGTTAGATGACTTGGTTGGGGATGGAGTACTCACGCCATCTTGTCGGTCTGATAACGAAGAATGATGCAGCCGGTCGATAATGGACGCGCTTCAAGCAACTGCAGTCTTTGTAATTTCACTTCGTCACTGAACAGAGGCCTGCCTCTGCCATGTATGACCGGTGCAATTCCCAGACGATACTCATCAAAGAGGTTCTCATTCATCAGGGTCTTCGAGAGGTTGGCGCTGCCGAAAACGAACATGCTGCCGTCGCCCTGTTGTTTCAGTCTCCCCATTTCCTCTGCCACGTTGTCCTTCACTAGGGTCGTCTTGTTCCAGCTTGCCGTCTGCAGAGTGCGCGAACACACCACCTTCGGCAGGCTGTTCATATAATCGGCCACTGCGCCCTCGGCGGTCTGCCAATATGCAGCCATGCCCTCATAAGTCACGCGCCCGAACACAAGCAAGTCGCTCGACCGCAACTGCTCGAGGGAGAATTGCCTGAGTTCCTCGCCCCAAACCGTTTCGTGCCAGGGCAAATCCCAGTTCTTCTCGCCCTCGAAGTAACCATCGAGGGTGATGAGATTCCACATGATCAGCTTTCGCATAGTACGATCTCCTTTGTGTTTCGCTCGTCGTTGAGTTCATCTCACCTCCTCGATCAGTGCTATGGTTTCCAGCTCTGCTCAATGGATTCTGGATACTCTTCTCGTCACATCTCGGAAACACGGACTTTCCGTACGAACAGTTGCCGACATGCAATCTCTCCCTTCAATGATCTGACTCAACGATCTTTATTACTCGATCAACGGACACTTCGCTTATCCGTTGGATACTACCTCCCGGCCAGCGGATTTCGAGCAATTTGATGGAAGACTCCCGGCCCAGACCAAAATGTACGCGGTTATCGCTGGATGAAGAATACCCTACACTGGTCGTGACATGATTGAATTGCGTTCGGCCCTCAGCCGAGACCAGTCTGATCATCGCTCCGATGCTGTCACGATTTCCGCGCTTGCCGACCAACTGCAGCGACAACCAGTGGTGAGTTGCGGCGGTCCCCGGTGCGAGCGCCGATTCGTTGAGCAATAACTCAGCTGGTTCATTGAGAGAAGTCGTTACGACATCGATCAGGCCATCGTGATTGAAATCGGAGAACGCGCAACCGCGACGCGCTTGCCTGTACTGGAAACTTGCGCCCGCTAGGGCTGAGAGGTCGGTGAACATTCCCTTACCAATGTTGGCGAAGACGCCTAGCGGCTGGCGATAAGCTTGGCCGTTCAGTTTTTCTATCTGGTCGTTGACGTGGGCGTTGACGGTCAACAGGTCTTTGAAACCGTCATTGTTGAAATCGAAGAGCCCCAGCCCCCAGCCGCTGCGTTTGATCGTGGCCGAACCCAGTCCGCTCGCCCACGTTTCATCGAGAAAGAATCCCTTGCTAGCGTTGCGGAAGAGCGGAAAGGTTTCGCCTTCCAGTGCCGAGACGATCAGGTCGGGCTGCCCGTCATTATCGTAATCGCGGAAATCCACACCCATGCCAGACACGGGGCGCCCTCTATCGTTGAAGGCCACGCCGGCCCGCAGCGCAACTTCCTCGAAACCGCCACGCCCGTTATTGTGAAAGAGAAAATTGGGCAGCGTGTCGTTCGCCACGAAGATATCGATGAATCCGTCGTTGTCGTAATCGGCGATCGCAACGCCCATGCCTTTCCCGATTTGCGCGGCGATGCCACTCGGCTCTGAAACATCCGTGAACGTGCCGTCGCCGTTGTTGCGAAACAGTTGGTTGGGGAGGCCGTCGTAGCGGTCGGGGTGGCAGTACGTACGCAGATCCTTGCCCGGATCGCCGCAAACGGGGTCGATTCCGTGCCGCCAATTTACGTAATTAACTACGAATAGATCGAGCTGGCCGTCGTTGTCGTAATCGAGCCAGGCCGCGGCCACCGACCAGCGGCGTTCTCCACCCGCCAGGCGCGCCCGTGCGGTGACATCACTGAAGCGGCCGTCGCCTTCGTTGCGAAATAAAATGTTTTGATTGACGCCGGTAACGAACATGTCCTGATCGCCATCGTTGTCGTAATCGGCAGCGGCCACGCCCATAGCATAGCCTTCACCAGCGACTTTCGCCTCAGTCGTCACATCGGTGAATGTCCCGTCGCCATTGTTGCGAAAGAGCCGGTTCCAATATTCGGGGGATGTTTTTCGCAGCGCGGGTAGAGCCGCGCCATTGACGAAGTAAATATCAGTGTGGCCGTCGTTGTTGTAATCGAAGGCGGCCACGCCACCGGTCATCGTCTCGACCAGATATTTCTGGGGCGAGGCAGCGTTGCGCAGCGTAAAGTTGATACCGGCCCTGGCGGCGACGTTGCGAAACCGAATCGGCGAGACTGTTTTCGCCGGCTGTCCTGACCGGGCGCGTGTATTGCCGGCACCCGCTCCAGATATCAGCCGTTCGAGATGAGTGCGCGCCAGCGGATTGCCGTCCAGCACGAGGGCATGCCGGTACTCTTCCTCGGCTTCAGCTGATCTCCCGAGTTGTTCCAGCGTTCGTCCGCGCGCAACCCGCAATTCGCTTGCACGCGGTTCGATCTTCTCCGCTCGGGTCAGCAATTCAAGCGCTTCCGCGAACTTTCCCAACCGTCCGAGCAGATTACCTGCCTGCTGCAGCGGAAACGCTTTTTCACGGCCCTCCCGCCGGTTCAATGCGATCGCGCGCTGATAACTTGCCAGCGCGCCAGCATTATCCCCCGCCGCTTCAATAATCAGGCCCAAATGAGCGTGCGCGTCGGCGTAATCCGGCCTCCATTTCAGCGCTTGTCGCACCGATTGCTCTGCTGCTTTCAAGGAGTTGCGCTGGTATTGGGCGCGCGCCAGGTAAAACCACAGAACTGGTTCTTCGGGAAACTGTCGCAGCGCCAGAGAGAATTCGGCTTCGGCGTCGGAAGTTCGTCCGGCAAGCTGAAATGCCATCCCGGCCAGTTTCCAGGCGAGTAATATTTGTGGATCGATCTCTCTGGCTCGGCGCGCCGCGGCGGCGGCTTCATCATATCTGCCTTGTTCGAATAGCTCCGCAGCCTGGCGAAAAACTTGGGAGGCGTCTTTCTGGACCGCGCGCGTCTGCGAAAGCCCATGCTCGATCTGGCAGACCACCAGGAGGCAGCCCGCCAACGTGATGGTGATGGCGGCGGATGTGCGGATCACTTGAGTTAATGAACATGCGACTGGAATTACAGCCGCAGTCTACTTGCCGGTTTATCCGGTCCGATTTTCCTTTACGCTCGTGACCCGCGCGAAATGCGGGTTGAGCACGTCTGGTTCAATCCCACCAAAAGATGGCCATTGAAGGCATTGAAGAATTTTACCCGGAACTCTGCCTTCATGCCATCACTCACCTACAAAGCTTTGCCATTGATTTTAGCCTTTTTTAGCAAGATCACGGTTTTACTTTCTCCCGCCACCAACCGTCAATGCACGGCAGCACGCCGCGCCGCTCTTAGTTTCCTGTTCAATGGTCGCCATCGCTTCATTGACGGCTTTGCCGAGATTGCCACCTTCGGGCAGATTGAGCAGGGGGAAGGGAATCGTGCAATGTCCGGCAGGTAGATCACACCTTGCGCTTAATAGGCTGTTTTGCGGACGGTGCGTCGGCTGCAGACACCTTTATTGGTTGTTTTGCTGTGCGTCCACATATCGCTTTTCCGCAAAACGGAGAAGATCAAAACCGAGCTCAGGCGCGGCGTATGCGGAAGGAACCGGTAGTGGCAGGAGAGATTATTGGCAACTAGCTAAACTAACTGAGTAACTGAATGTTGCATCAAGCAAAAATCTAAACGAAACGGGTATCTCCCTGTTGACTCACCTAAAAATCTATCTGAAATAAGTATCTCTTGCACTTCTTACAAATCTGTGTACACTGCTCGAAACTAACCAATCAAACCTAAATAGCACCAGCAGAGAAGGAAGGGTTGTTTCGCCGTGACTCGCAAACGCTGAAGGAAAGCGGCGAAAGCACATTGGGCCGTGGTTCGCGCTGAATAGCGATGTAGGGGGGCTTCATCTATGACATGTACTGACATGTTTCCGCAGTGGTGTAGTGTTCCTGTTTGCGTTGGCCATCGCGATCCCCGTCTGGCCGCAGGCTTCGAACAGTACGGTTCGGGGCTCAGTTGCCGATATCCAGGGGGCGGTCATTCCCAACGCGAGGGTGATGTTAACGAACACCGCAACCGGTGTCGTTCGCGATTCAATCACAAACAACGCGGGAATATACGTATTTCCGGGTGTAACTCCCGGTCCTTACCGGGTTCGTATTGAGCAGTCAGGATTCCAGACTTTTGAAGGTGTGCTGACTGTTCAGGTCCAGCAGGACGCCTCCGTCGATGTGGTGATGCAGGTCGCCGGCACCGTGACCTCGGTGGACATTTTGGATGTGACGCCGATGGTGAACCAGAGTTCGCCTTCTCTGGGTTCCTCGCTGGAGCGCCAGCGCATCGAACAACTGCCAGTGAACGGCCGCGGATACCAGAATCTGCTGGTCACTGTTCCCGGCGTACAGTGGTCCTCCCATGGCCACGGTATAGGCGGCATGATACGCGGGAATGGGCTGCGGAGCGGATCGAACACTCTGGTTGTCGATGGTGCGGCGCAAAACGAGGTTTGGGAGGGCTGGGACGTGGCCCGGCAGCCCAGCTTGGATGCGGTGGAAGAGCTTCGTGTGGAAGTGAACAACGCGTCGGCGAAGTTCGCGCGGCCGACTTCCGTAGTCATGTCAACCCGCTCAGGTACCAACCAGTTTCACGGCGTCATCTTCTATACAAATCGCAACAGCGCCTACGGCGTAGCTCGCCGGCGCGAGGATTCATTCACCAAGCCGCCGTATGTGAACCGCAATGAATATGGCGTTTCCCTTGGTGGGCCGGTGATTATTCCCAAGCTCTACAACGGCCACAACCGCACCTTCTTCTTTTGGAACTGGGAGCAAACCCGCTACCTAGCCAATACGACGACGCGAATGTCGGTTCCCACGGCGGAGATGCGTAACGGCGACTTCCGCGGGCTGGTTGACGCGCAGGGCCGCCGTTACACGTTGTACGATCCTTTCACTACTACGCAAGGCACCTGGTCGCGCCAGCCGCTTGCGTATAACGGGGCACAGAATGTAATCGATCCTGCCAGGATCAGTCCGGTGGCGAAGTTTCTCTTTGACCACACCGCCCTGCCGACGCATCCCGACATCAATCCGCTCGTCGATGCCAACTGGATCGGGACGTTCCGTCGTCCGCTCGTGCAGGATACGCGCAACATACGTGTCGACCACCGCATCTCCGACAACGACCTCGTGTTCTTCCGTTTCGCCTACAATCAGCACTACGAGCAGTATGGCGTCAACAGCGCGCCGTATCTGCCAGTAGACGGCTTCCGTACCATCGAACAGACAACGCGCTGGTGGCCCAATCACACACTCTCGGGAACCTGGAATCACACCTTTTCTCCGACTCTTTCGAACGAGGTGATGATCAGCGGTTTGCGCGACTGGCATAACCGCGGAGCGGGCGACAACCGTACGAATTACGCCAGGTTACTCGGTCTGCCGAATCCGTTTAGCGCTGTCAACTGGCCGGTGGTCGACGGCATGAACTTCGGCATAACCGGTTCAACTTACAGCCTCGGCGGTGAACAACCATTCTATCTCGTCAGCAACATGATCACGGCGCAGGACAACGCCGTGAAGGTCCAGGGAGCGCACGAGCTGAATTTCGGATTGCAGTTCAAATTCGAGGACGTGCCGAAATCGATCGTGTCGGCAGCCGGGAATTTCAACGTCGACACGGGAACCACAGCACTCTACGATCCGTCGTCGACACCTCAGAATCCGATCTCGACTCCCTTCACCGGGCATCCGATCGCCAATTTGTTCCTCGGCCAGATGAACTATGCAACCACGTTCCGGCGTCCATGGGCATTTCTGCGCCGGCAGGAGTATGCGCCCTATTTTCAGGACAACTGGAAGGTCAACCAGCGCCTGACCCTGAACCTCGGGTTGCGCTATGAGTTTCGTACGCCGCTGCATGACAAGAACGGCTTGCTGACCAGCTTTTCACCCGAGCACAGGGCATATGTCATTGGCTCGAGCGTCGAAAACTTCCTGGCCAAGCAGGCGACCCTGCCGGCCAATCTGAACTCGTTGACCGCATTCGGAGGCAAAATCATCAGCTATAAAGAAGCTGGCCTGCCGGAACATCTGGTTTACAACAATTGGAAGCAGTTCGGGCCGCGGCTGGGTTTCGCCTTCCGGGCGCTCTCAGGAGCAAAGGAGTTGGTCATCCGCGGCGGTTATCGAGTCTCTTATTACACGCAGCCGATCGCGGACTGGTTCGGCAGCCAACAGAACCAGCAGATTGTTTCGGCCAGTTTCCAAAACAGCATAACGAACACGGCGCTTTCGCCGGACAGACTGCCGAACTACGGATTGCGGTCGGTACCCCGGTATATCGCCGGTGTCAATACGGCAGATGACTCCATCATCAACATCAACGACACGCGCACCATCGCTCGCGGGTTTACCGCAATTCAGATCGATCCGTATCTGACCGATCCCAGAGTGCAGGAATGGAACTTTACCTTCGAGAAAGAGATCGCCAGTAACATGGTCGCGCGACTGGCGTATGTCGGAAATCGTACGACCAATATCCTGCAGATCATCAATCTTAATGAAAGCGTTCCCGAATACATCTGGTACAGCACTCGCGGGACGCCTCTGCAGATCGGGGAATTTTCGGGCGTGGAGCGGCGGCCCTACGATCAGCAGGTCTACGGCTCCGTCAACCGGCTGGCCAGCACGGGCTACGCCAACTGGAACGGGTTCCAGGCTGAGTTGGAGAGACGTTTCAGCAAAGGCCTGGGTTTTCAGATCTTCTACATCACCGGCAAAGCGCTGGCTGCGACCGGGACGATCCAGCAGATTGACAACTTCCTTCCGGGCGCCGTCCCAACGGACTTTGACGAGCGCAATCGCTTTCTGAACTATCAACTTGATACAACTACTCCGCGGCATCAAGTGCGCTGGAACTGGATCGCGGACATTCCAGTAGGGAAGGGAAAGCGTCTTGGCCACAGCATTCCGGGCTTCCTGGACAAGATTATCGGAGGCTGGCAGATCGCCGGGACGGGCAACTGGAGAACGAATCAAGTCAGTTTGCCGACCAACTACTATTCCACTGGCACGCCTCTCGAAGTATACGGAGAGAAGTACAAGATCGAGGACTGCCGTAGCGGCGTGTGCTTCCCCGGATTTCTATACTACAACGGCTACATTCCCGCGAACCGGATCAACAGCGTCGACGCGCAGGGCCGTCCAAATGGCGTGATGGGGATACCGGAGAACTACAAGCCCGCCGTTGCCCCTCTGATCCCATGGGGCTCCACAACTCTGCCCGCGAATGCGCCGGCGAACACCGATCTGAGCCAGTTCTGGGATTCCAACAGCGTTTGGGTTCCGCTCAATAACAACACGGTTCAGCGGGTCAGCTACAACGACAACCTGGTGCCGTGGCGCAATCAGTACATACGCGCACCCAATCAGTGGTTTATGGATGCATCCCTTTTCAAATTCACCAAAATCACCGAAAAGGTCTCGCTCCGGCTGAATATCGACATCTTCAACGTTTTCAACAACCCGAACAACCCGACTGTCATCTCCAACACGAACGATGGCATTCTCACTACGCGTAATTCGGGGAGTCCGGCTCGCGTGATGCAGATGAGCGTTCGCCTGATTTTCTAAAATAGGTATACAGGCTAGGTAGCGGGGGGCCTGAACCCCTCGTTTCTCTCTGAACAGAGAAGACAAATTGGGGACATACTGAATGTCTAGCAGAATCCGACGCAAACCAGGCCGGGTTAAAGCCCTGCTTCGGACTCGCCCTCTTCTTCGTCTGGGCGCAGGAGGGCTTCTCTCCAGCGCAGGAAGATTCTTTTGCGAAAACACTCTATCCGGTATTGGAGAGGGCAGCCTACCAGTCATGCCATAATCCCGACGGCGTGGCTTCGGTTACGCGCCTTCAGTTTCCCGAACCGGATGCCGGTCCCGACCATATTGAAGCCTTCGGCAGATCGCTCGTCTCCCTCGTCGACCGCGACAGAGAAGAAATTCAGCGGATTGCTCACGTTTTACGCCGGCCACTCTCGATAGGTGTTGTCGCCGGTAGTAGTGTTGCGCCGGCTGGTCATCCATTCGCGCAGCGTGGTCAGACTGAAGTGGTCTGGCAGCGCGTTGACATTCTTGACGTCGTCCGGCCCCCCGGCACCGGTGTCTTGGTGTCGACGCCCTCTTTTAAGGGCAAGATGTGTAATCCTTGCCCCACACCGAAAGCGGCACCAATTTGTACTGGTCCTGCAGCGCATGGACAGCGGTGTAGTTTTCAGGGCCGCCTATGTACGTGCGTCCGCCGACCAGCACGAGGTTCGTCGGCACTCGGAGTTCCGTCACGCCGGCTGGATGCGTTCCTTTCCACTTGAAGCCAACGATTGCAAAGTTGCCGCCTTTGCTTCCGACCGTTCGCGAGCCGGGTGCATGCGGAACGTTGTTCCATGCATCTATAAGCTGCATGATCCAAAAACGATCGCCCATCTCGGGAATCGAGATGACCATTGGCTCTTACGAAAGATCCAGGTTCGCCAGAGAGTAAAGTGTGTCGACATTGAAACCGACAACCGTTCTATTCGTGGCATCGGGGAATTCTCTATCGTGCACGAATTGGTTGATGGGCGCCTTGCCTTTCTTGACGCGGGAGACATGACTGGCGGTGTCGAGCTGTAATTCGATATAGACGAGAGGCATGCCAAACACCCAGGCGTCCTGGGCGATGGCCCTTGCCTCATCGGCAGATATTTTCCGTATTTCTTTGTTCTTTTGTTTTCATAATCTGTCACTTCTTCCAGTTATTTGTTATTTCACTAAACACGCTTCACCGCCGGCAGCCGATAGGAGCCGTCGAGCACGGAAGTTTTAGGCTCGTAGAAGCGCATCGTCACGTTGAACAAGTCGGCCGGCGCAGGAAGCCAGTTGGACGTATCTTCCGGCTTCTTATTCTGGATATAGATAGTCAGCGAACCGCCCGGATTCTCCTTCAGCCCGTCGGTCGTAATGCCGATGCTGTAGCGACCGAAATCGTTTTCGACGAAAAGCATATCGGCGGCATACATCGCCAGATTCCATAAGACGGAAACAGGAGGCTGTTTGCCCTTTTCGAAATGAATGATGTACTTGTTCGCCCCGTCGAGCGGTTCGTTTTTGTCATCGACGGCGCAGTTGGGATAGATCACCTGGTCGCTGAGCTGCGCTCCAAGAACGTATTTCGCCAATGCCGCTCGCAACGCGAGATCATGACCGGCGCGGCCTCCGGCAAGCGTGTAGCGCCAGCCGTTGGTCGTTTCACCTGTTGAGGCCCACGCCGCATCGACGATCTGCTCGCCGGCATTCACCGCCCGCGCCAGGTCGGCTCGTCGAGAGTCGCGAATTCGAAACCTTTCCCGACGCTGAGACCGATCTTGTGGAAAGAGGCGACGAGTGTGTCCGTCGAATCGACCGAGGCTGGAAGTGCGGTTCGCATCGTACATCCAAGCGCTTCAAAAAATCCTAGTTCCGCCGGCGCCTTATGTGTCTGAGATTCAATCATGCCCTTTTCGGGAGATTTATAGTTAAGGCCCTGGCTAAGATAAGCAGATAAAAGGCATCATCTGGAATCCTTTTTGCTCCTCTACGGCGGCAGGAAGATCGGCTTCACCCTTGACGAAAATACGAACGGCGGCTACGCCTATTTTTGTACGCGAGCACAACTGCACCATTTCACCGGGTATAGGGCCGTTGAAATCCGGGCCGGTAATCACATAGACACCGGGCTGCTGGCCCTTTGTCCCGCCGATGTTGTGAAATATCTCGTCGAAAAGGTCACCGAGCTGCACGATATACCAACGATCCTCGACCAGCTTCGGAACGAAGATGACAGCTGGCTCGCTGGTTACATCGAACGTCGCGTAGGCATCTACCGTCACGTTGTTTGGGGTAACCACGAACCGGTCCTTCGCGGTCTTGAGCGCTGGAAACTTACGAAAAGCATTTAGTTTGACTCCTCCGACTTTTAAGGATTCGGGTAAGGTCCGTCCATATTCGTACAGCGGAAAGCCCCATAGATATGCCTGCACACCCAATGTGTATGCCGCTTCTTCACGGGCATGCTCCGCGGACATAGCTCCAGCGGATCTCTCAGTTTTTGCTTTGTTAGCCATAACATTTTCTCCTGGTAAAGTGTTCTGTTCCTTATCTGAATTCAGCCGATTTTCTCGATGTCGGGCAGCACCCAGGTCTTCTCGAAAAGCGGCTTCTCCGGCCCGTAGAAGCGAAAGAGCGCTTCGAATCTGCCCTTGGCGTCAGTTGGGACCCAATTCGACTCTTTTCCTTTGGGAGCTTTGGGTGCGAAATACACGTCCACCGAGCCGTCGGCATTGGTCACGAGACCTGGCGACTGTGACGAACGGCTGGCGTGCGGCATATTGCGGATAAGCGCGTGTGTAGCAAAGTCGTAGAGCACGGTCGACCAATACTGGTTCACGGGAGGATTTGCGGGTACATGCAGACGATAGGTTGAGGCACCGTCAAGCGGGTTGCCGTCCCTGTCGCGACTGACGAACAGGTAGAACTGCCCGGTGCCGAGGTGCTTAATCGTACTGTAGGCGAAATAGAAGATCGGCCCACGGGCGTCGACCGGGTAGGAGTCAGGCGTTTTGAAGCCCGACTGAAGGGACTCCACGAACTCGTGGTCAGCCGGGATGAACCAGCGCGTGCCTTTGTTGTAGGGCTCGTAGCCTGTCTCGTAGTGCAGATCGAACAGGGCGAGGGCTTCCTGAGCGGCCGTTTTTAAGGTGTCCGCGGTCTTGTCGTCCGGCTTGAAGGGCTTACCTTTTTCAATGCCGAGCGATTTGAGCGGGTCGATCATTGCCCGGTCACGCTCCAGCCATGGCTCGTATTGCACTATTCGGTCGAGCGACTGAAAGAAGCGCACATCATAAGGAATGACACCATCGACCACGACGTTGATCGCGTCGACGAAGGTCGTCTCGGGCGGTTTGGCTGCCTGCGAGAGCGGATAGAGCTTGATCCTTTTGCCGTACTCGACCGCCTTGGCAATATCGGCATCGCCCCGGCTCTTGAGGATGGAGCGAAGCAGCGCGTAACCTTGATAAGTAAAGGATGGCAGGTGGATATAGCCCTGGGGAACCTTGTCCTTGTAATCGGGCGGGGTGATCAGGTATTTGCCGCCCTTGCCCTTATCCGCACCGGCGGGCCCTACATCTTCGAGAGCCATCTGCCAGCAGTCCATGATGGTTCCGGTGATCGAGCCGTCGTCCGCCAGCGGGATCTCGATCACGATCGGGCCGACGTCCTTCGTGCTGAAGAACGGCATGAAGTAGATGGTGTCGGGGTTTGGCGTCAGATACTGGTTTTTCCAATCCGACAAGCCGGACCAGAAGAGTATCTGGTTCACGGTGCCTCTGGCCTTGACCATTTCGCGCACAGAAGAAAGGCCGACTAATAGAAACGTGCCCAGTAGTTCCAACCGGGAGTGAGAGGCTTGTGAACATTTCGTTTAATGACGACTCCTTTATTGAGTTGGAGGAGCGAACCACGGACCATACTAGGAGCCACGAAGGATTGAATTTCTTTTGTTGGGGGTCTAAATCATACATGTCCTCAAGACATGCGTAGGCGGCTGATAAGTCGATTCAGGTAAGCTGGGAATCCCGACAATCGGCCCATTCTGCTCCAAATCATCCTAAAAAGGAGGAGGGGCTAATTCTCTATCAATTATAGTGTAATACCTCGATTATAACAGAAAGAACGCAAAGTCAGCTTTCAAGCACCACCAGAGCCAGGCAAAGGGAGACAATTAGGCCAGAACTTCCTCGAAGAATATCTTCATTGCGATCCAGGATCATCGGTCGGCTGTGGCATTTTCTGGCATCGTGCATCTAACATCTATTTCTCAATTGCTCTTCCGCGGAGATAAGTCGCATTATGAATTTTGACCCATGCCGAAGTGCTGCGTCAGGCTTCTGATAAGCGCCATCAACTCCCCCAGATCAATCGGTTTTGTGACAAACATCTGATAGCCTGCCGCGATCGCACGGGCAGCATCCTTTGTACTGGCGAATCCAGTCACTGCCACTGCCGGGATATTACCTCCACGTTCATCAGGCAGCGACCGCACTTGTCTAATGAGGTCGTAGCCATCCTCGCCGGGCATCCCGATGTCGCTCACCAGTACGTCTGGTTGCCATTGCTCCAGTATTTCGAGCGCTTCACGGACTGTAGCGCCGGCTCTCACTTCGGCGCCGTGCTTATTGAGTGCCATGCTCAACAACATACGAGTATCCAGGTTGTCATCTACCAAGAGCGCCCGCAAACCGGTAAGCAAAGCGGATTGCTCGGCCGCGTCTTTATCCTTCTCCTTGGGACCCGTATCTGCCGATGTCGTCAGGGGCAATACTACCTTGAAGGTGGCGCCTTGACCTGCTCCCTCAGTCGATGCACTGACTTGCCCGCCGTGCGCCTCGACCAGATGGCGCACGATAGTTAATCCTATGCCCAGTCCGCCGTGGCGCCTGGTCATAGAGGCATCCGCCTGACGGAACGGGGCGAAGACGTGGGGCAGAAATTCCGGACTAATTCCCTCGCCGGTGTCACGCACGATGATCGCTGCCGACGCCCCGTCTCTTTCCAGCCGAGTCTCGACGTACTCGCCTTGAGGCGTATATTTGATGGCATTGGAGAGCAGGTTCCAGACGATCTGCTGCAAGCGGGTGGCGTCTCCCAACACGAGTCCGGCCGTGGGATCGAGCTCCAGCCGCAGTTCCACCCCCTTTGCCTCCGCTGACGGTCGCACGGCCTCCAGGGCAGCCTCGATCACCGGAATAAGTTCAACCGGGCTCTGCTCAAATTGCAGCTTGCCCATACTGATCCGCGAAGTATCGAGCAGATCGTCGACGAGTCGGTTTTGCGCCTTGGCGTTGCGCTCGATCGCTTCCAAAGCCGGTGCGACTTCGGCCTCCTCCAGGTTGCCCCAGCGCAACATCTGAAGCCAACCCAACATCGCATTGAGCGGCGTGCGCAGCTCGTGCGAGACGGTGGCGAGAAACTCATCTTTGATGCGATTGGTCTTTTCGGCCTCGCCGCGGGCCTCGGATTCTCTGCGTAGCAATTCTTCTCTTTCGATCTCGATGCGCTTGCGTTCGCTGATGTCGCGGGCGATTTTCGACGCGCCGATGACTTTTCCGCTTTTATCTCGAATGGGCGAGACCGTCAGCGAAATGTCAATCTCGCCGCCGTCTTTGCCTCGGCGCACTGTTTCGTAATGGTCGACGCTCTCGCCGCGCCTGATGAGTTCGAGTATGTACGATTCTTCATCTTCCCGTTCCGATGGAATGAGAATCGTCACCGGCTTCCCAATGATTTCCGCAGCGGTGTATCCTAGCAGTTTTTCCGCCCCCTCGTTCCAACTCGTAATAATTGCATTCGAATCCGTGCCGATGATGGAGTCGTCGGACGATTCGACGATGGCCGCCATTTGAGCTATCACTGCTTCAGCGAGCTTACGATCGTGAATGTCAAAAGCGCTGCCGACATAGCCCTTGAACTCGCCGCCCTCGAAGCGCGGCATACCGACCGAATGCATCCATCTGTACTCGCCGTCGCGCCGTCGGAAACGGAACTCGGCTTCAAAGCGGACGCGGCCGGAAACGGCTTCGCGGTAGGCGTTAACGTAAGCTTCGCGGTCTTGGGGATGAACGAATTCCGCCCACTTATCGCCGAGAACCTCCGCCTCGCCGACGCCGAGAAACTCCAGATATTTGCGATTGGCGAACTCACAGCCGGTCGGGCTGTTGAGCCAGATCAGCACGGGCGCGTCATCAGCGAGTGTTCGGAAACGCTGCTCGCTCTCACGCAACAATTCATCGGCCTGCTTACGCTCAAGCAGATCGGCGGCCTGCCGCGCCAGCACGTCCAGCAGGCGGAGGTCGCGCTCCGAGGGCTGATGAGGCCGGCGCCAGTAGGTAGAGATCATGCCCAAAAGGCGCCCGGAGCGTGAGATCAGGGGTGTGGATTGCACCGCCCGAATGCCCGCCTTGCGATAGGCCTCCAGCGACGGCGTGCCGACGATGAAATCACAGGTCCCCACGTCAGCCACGATCACGCGATGGCCGACCCGCCTGGCGGCGTTGCAAGTGGTCTTTCTGTCCCGGCGGTTCAACTCAAATACCCTGCCAAATTCCGGCCCGAATCCACGAAAGGCCAGCATGCGGAGCGCGTCCTCACCTTCATCGACAACCTGCATGCTCGCCATGTCTGATTGCATGACGGCCATGGCGGCATCGAGGACTTGCTCATACAGAGACCCGATATCGCCCTCGTAAATCATTCGGGTGCTGATTTCCTGGAGCGCCTGAGTGGCGGCCAATTCCGCGGCCAGTCGCCGTTCGGCCTCGCGCCGAAGGCGCGACATTTTGACGTGCGTCTCGACCCGGGCGACCAGTTCACGGGCGCTGAACGGCTTGATAAGGTAGTCGTCCGCGCCAGCCTCCATGCCCTCGACCCTGCTCTCCTCGCCGGCGCGCGCGGAGAGCAGGACAATCGGGATCTCGCGGAGTTTCGGATCGGCGCGCATCTCGCGCAGCAGGCCGAAGCCGTCTAGCCTGGGCATCATAACATCGCTGAGCACCAGGTCAGGCGGGTTGGCGCGTGCCGCCTCCAGTGCGGCTTGCCCGTCGGAGATCGCCTGCACATCGCAGCGCCCGCCCAGCAAGCGACTGACGTACTCGTGCATGTCAGTGTTGTCGTCCGCCCAGAGAATGCGGGCGCGCCGGCCTTCGGGCTGAATATCCGGAAGATCGCGATCAGAACCCGCCAAAGCGGGCGCGAAGGTCGGCTCCCCCGAGTGCCTGCTGTCATCCTCCGGAAGCCACCGCAAGGCTTCCTCCTCAAAGGCCGATGAGGTGATTTCAGTCGATGCCAACTCCGAAGCTTTACCGACGCACTCCGGGTCCAGGTGCGCCTTGCCGAAGGGAATCGTGACCGTGAACACGCTCCCCTCTCCGAACACGCTGTCTACGCGCGCCGCGCCGCCGTGGAGTCTGACGAGTTCATGAACCAGCGCCAGTCCGATTCCCGTGCCTTCGTGCGTCCGGCCGCGGCTTTGCTCGATGCGGTGGAATCGCTCGAACATGCGCGGCAATTCTTCGGACGGAATGCCCACCCCGGTGTCTCGCACCGTCAACTGCGCCTGGCCATCGATCGCCTGCAAGCGCACTTCGATTTCGCCCTTCATTGTGAACTTGAAAGCGTTGCTCACCAGGTTCAGGACGATCTTCTCCCACATGTCGCGATCGACATATACCGGCTCCCCTCCGCTGAACGGCGGGCAATCAACGACCAACTGCAGGCCGGCCTTTTCGCAGGCCGAACGGAAGTTGCTGGCGAGTTCCACCGTCAGCGCGGACAGGTCAGTGAGATGGTACGAAGCCCGTATGCGCCCGGCCTCGATGCGGGAGAAATCGAGAAGCGTGTTTACGAGCTTGAGCAACCTGAGGGCGTTTCGGTGTGACAAGGCCAAGTCCTCGGCCGCGCCGGGCGGGAGTACACCGTGCGCGTTCGCAAGAGCCTCTTCGAGCGGGCCGAGCATCAAGGTGAGCGGCGTGCGGAACTCATGCGAGACGTTCGAGAAGAACGCAGTCTTGGCGCGGTCGAGTGCGGCCAGCGCCTCGGCCCGTTTGCGCTCCTCATCGTAAGCGCGGGCGTTGGCGATGGCCATTGCAAGTTGCCCTGCGGCGAGTTCGAGGAAGCTGCGATAGTCGTCGGCAAAAGCCAGGCGTGGGCTGAGGCCGGCAACCAGAAACCCGGCGGGCAGATCTTGCACGCCAGCCTTGGCGAGCGGCAGTACCAGCGCGCGCTTTGTCCAATCGTCCGCCCACGGGCCGGCAGGCAAACGTCCGAACCGCACTTCCAGATTTTCGACAATCTGACTCTGCTTTGTTTCCAGGACGCGGCGGAAATTCCAAACGTCTTCGTCGCTGTCAATGGCGACTGCCTCGGGATTCGCTATTGCTCCGGCGGCAAGATTGACTGCCTCGCACAGGCGCGCCTGCTGGCTATCTTCGTCGAGCAGGTAGATCAGCGCGAAGGGGAAATCATGCAGGTTCTCGGCGAGCGTGGCGGCGGCGGCGTAGCAAGCTTGTTCAGCGGTCTTCGTTTCTGCCAGACTACATTCTCCGAGGGCGCGCAGAGTTTTCAAACGCCGCTCGCCCAACACGCGCTTGGTGTCTTCGGTGACGGCGCAGAAGACGCCGCCCACGCCGCCCGCGTCGTCCGGCACGGGGCTGTACGAGAAAGTGAAATAAGCTTCTTCGGTGAAGCCATACCGCGTCATCACGAGCAGGACGGACTCGTTCCAAGTAGATCGTCCCTCATTGAGGACCATTTCGGTTTGCGGCCCGACCACCGGCCACACGTCGGCCCAGACGCGCGCCGCCGACTGGCCCAGCGCCTGCGGGTGGCGCGCGCCGAGCATCGGACGGTAAGCATCGTTGTAGATGTTGGTCAGATCGCGCCCCCACCAGACGAACATCGGGTAGCGCGAATTGAGCACGATGCGGACGGCGGTCTTCAAACTCTGCGGCCAGCTCTCAACCGGGCCGACCGGCGTTTGCGACCAGTCGAAGTCGCGCATCCGGCCAACCATCTCGTTTTCCCTTGGCAAGATGGCGCGCAGGAACGCGTCCGTCTCGCCGCCCTTCCGGAAATTCGCCTTCGCGGAAGCGGACGTTTTTTTCACCACACCAGACAATCGTTTTTTAGACATACGCCTCCTTTCCCATTTCACCTCGTTCGAATTCGAACGGATACCCCGGGGCCTCTCCCAGCCGGTGTCGGAGTGCGTTGAGCTCGATGATCAGCAAGAAATGAATGTTATCATGTTCTAATGAAAGCCTCCACGCCAGGTAGGCGCTTGGCCTTTATCTGAACTAATCTGAATATGAGGGGAAGGAGACAATTAGTCTGCTTATGCCATATTGTCAGCGACATCCATTGAACACAATCTTGCCGCATGCGATATAAGCGAGCAGAAACTGGTTGTAGCGGACTTTGACTAGAGAGCAGACGTAAGCAGATGTCCTTCCAAAGGTAAGTTTGATCTGGCAACGCGAGAAGGAAGTAGTTCGCTCAAGGAATGGAATCATGGGCCAGTAGATTCCGTAGAAACCTCACAGTCTATTCAGAGGATTTATTAGGTCGGTTCTTGTTAACTAAAGGACACGTTCTATAGGTTCTGCCCGTTCTATGGCTAGATACATCGGGCCGCTGCCGAATACATCAATCATCCATGAGCCGAAGCCGCGCTTGTTCCATACTCTGTAATACATCTGTTCGCCAGCCTCCACATCGAACTCCACAGTCTTAGTATGTAGGGTATTGTCTATGAGCAGACGGTGGTGACCCGGCTCTACTTCCAATAAGATGTCCTTCCCGTTCTTGAGGAGCGTTAAGAATGTGCCGTCGAGGAAAAGCTTTATGCCCCTGGCCAAGTAATTGTCTTGGAACTTATGTGTCACCCTGAGCTGGCCTTTTAGAGCGCCGTCACCTTTTGTATGCTTGCTCATAGATGCTCTCATTTCTCTTATCTTATCAGTCCCTCCCACCAAGGCAATAAAACGTCAAGGTAGAGCATTTGATCTGAAAAACTACAACTGTTTACCCCCTTAGAACCGCAGCCGCATGCTTACGGTATACATCCGTCCCATAGCGGCGCTCGTCACGCGCCCGAAATTATTGCTCGTCAGGTCCGTGGAAGGCGAATTCAGATTCACACGATTGAACGCGTTATTCGACTCGATGCGCAGCGCGCCCGTGACCCGCTCCGTGAACTTGAGGCCCTTCTCCATGGAAAGGTCCACACGCGCGAAACCAGGCCCGCGGAATGTGTTCCTCCCGAGCGTGCCGTTCGTGCCCGGCGCCGGTCGTGGAAAGTCCGCCGCCGTAAACACGCCGGTCAGGAACTGCTGTTTGCTGAAACCTGTCCGGCTGATCGAGTCCGCCGGCGCATTCGGGCGGTCCGCGTTGGTCCCGTCTGCGTTGTAATCCCCGTTGGGATAGGACGCGCTGGTGAACACATTCAGCGGCAGGCCCGATTCGAGGATCCCGTAGCCCGAAAACTGCCATCCGCTCGCCACCCGGCAAACCAGGGAGCCGCACCCGCGCAGGAACGGAAGCTCCCACACGCCAGAGAACGCCACGCGCTGCCGCACGTCGAAGCTCGCGACCGAACGGTCGAGATTGCGATTGTTGGCGTCGTAGTAACTTGTTGTCCCCTGCTCGGCCTCAGCGTCCGTCAGCACCTTTCCGAAGGTATAGCTTGCCTGAAAAGTCATGCCCTGGGAGAAGCCGCGGCGCACCGCAAACGTTCCGCCGTGATAGATCGAGTTCGACGTTGTGCGCGCCATGTTGATGCTCGAAAAACTGGGGTTGAAGCCGTCGAACCGGTTGTCCAGCATGTCGCCGTTGTAGCGATTGACGTTCGAAATGTTCACCAGGTGGTGGCCCGCCGAGCCGATCCAACTGACTTCCGCCACCAACTGCCCCGGCAAGGCCCGCTGCACGCCCAGGAACCAGTTCTGGCCGTAAGGGTTGTTGAACGCCGGATCGATCGCGGCGATCGCCACCCGCGCGCCCGCGATGCCGTTGCGCGAATCCAGCCCGAGCTTCAGGCCGGGATCGATCGGATAGCCGTAGAACGGCTGGTCCGGATCGCCGAACGCGTACGTGAACGTGGTCCCGAAGTTCTGCCCCAGTGTCGCGGTCGCGGCCAGCGGCGGATTGGTGCGGTACGTCGCGGTCTGCACCGTGGCCATGCGATCGTAGGAGAGCCCATAGCCGCCCCGGATCACGTTCTTTCCTTTCGCGCCGATGTCCCACGCGAATCCGAACCGCGGCGCGAAGTTCAACGCGTCGCGATCCCACCCGCGGGCAGTGAGATCCCACCTTTCCGCTCGCGAGCTGATCCACATACGATCCCGTCCCCGGCACGAAGTTGCGGAATCGATCGTGCGTATCCGTGTACGGGCCGAAGTAGTCGTACCGCAGCCCGATGTTCAGCGTCAGGTTGCGCCGCACCTTCCAATCGTCCTGGATGAACCCTGCGCCCTCCCAGATCAGCATATCTGCGCGCGTCGTGGTGGGCGTGCCGGTGCGTGGATCGACCGTACGCATCATCTGCATGGGCTCATCGTCGATGAAGTCGAGAATGTTCGCGAAGCTGTATACGGGCACGTAGGACGCGGTGTGCCACAGGATGTTGATCGCGCGGCGGATCTCCCCGCCGATCTTTAACGCATGGCTTCCGCGGATCATCGTGAACGTGTCCTTCAACTGATATTCGGTGGGAAAGAACCCGCCGGGAAAGACGTTCACGTCGCGCACCGTGCCGAGGCCCGTGATGTTGATGCCCGGCACCTGCTTGTTCAGCATGTCCGGACAGGAAAGTCCGCCGCCTACAGGATTCGCGGGATCCTTGGGAGCGCAGTAGTGTCCGTTGAACCGCGTAGCCGAAAGACGCACCTCATTCAGCGCGCTGGCGCTGATCGTCTTGGAATAGACCAGATTGCCGAACAGACCCCACGTCGGGGCCGGCCGCAGGAAGTCCGGACGAATGCCGGGCGTGATCGTGCTCGCGTTCAGGCGATAAAAGTAGCCATACAAACGGTCCTTGCCGGGACGCAGTTCATGATCGACCCGGATCGTGTATTGATTGGAGCGCGAATCGGTCGAGGTCAGGTACTGCACGGTCCCGATATCTGGGATCCCGTCCGGCGTCGAGCTGAAGAGATTCACTCCGGGCTGCGGACCTCCCACGTCGCGGATGGCGCTCGTGGGGTCGGCCACCGGATGAAACGTCCGCATGAAGTACGCCGCCAGCGAGTTCGGACGATTCTCCAGCACCCACGCGCGCAACTGAGGCGTTTCAACCGTGGCCGTCGCCGTGGTGGCGCCGGAGCGCCGCACGCCTTCATAGGTCGTGTAGAAGAAGGTCTTGTTGCGGATGATCGGCCCGCCCACGCCATAGCCGAACTGGTTGCGCCGGTTGACCGGGACCCCGCTCGTCGTATCGAAGATGTTACGGGCCTGCAGCACGTTGTTGGTGTGGTAGTTCCAGACGCTGCCGTGGAACTGGTTCGTGCCGGACTTGGTGACGATGCTGATCTGCGCCCCCATGTTGCGCCCCTGCTCCGCGGAGAAGTTGTTGGTCGTGACCCGGACCTCGGCCACGGTCTCCACGTTGGGCGTGACTTCGGCGCGCCCACCGCGCGAGATGGAGTTGATGCTCGAATCGTCCAGCGTGAAGGAATTCCCGTCCGCCCGACTGCCGTTGGCGTTGAACTGCGGTGTGGCGTCGCTGCCCAACATTTCATTCCCCATATTGCGCCCGCTCACGCCGGGTTGCAGCACCATCAGGTTGACGATGTTGCGGTTCGGTATCGGCAGATTCTTCAACTGCGTGCCGGTGATCTGGGACGAGATGCGGCCCTGCTCGGTCTCGAGCGCCCCCGACTGCGCGCTGACGTTGACCGTTTCGGTAACGCCCGACACTTTCATTTCGATATCCACCTTGCGGATCTCGTTGGCCGCCACATCCACCGAAGGCTGCGCGGCGTGCGCGAATCCCTCCTTCGTGGCCTTGACGGAATACGTGCCCGCGCCCAGGCTGAGCACGCGAAAGATTCCCTCGTCGGACGTGAGCACTTCGCGCGTTACGCCGGTGCTCAGGTTTGTGACCACGACCTGCACGTTGGGAATCACCGCTCCGGAATTGTCTACGATCGTTCCCTGTATGCCGCTTCCGAATTGAGCAAAGAGGCCGGGAGTCAGGATCAGCAACGCAGAAACGCGTCTGAGAGAGGCTTTCATGGAATTCATCCCCCTGTTTTCGGATTTTCGCCGAGCATATATCAGGCGGGAACTGCGTACAAGCATTTTCAACATTGCCCCAAGGCTGTAAAATCCGCCCCATGAAAAATCCGATCAGTCGCAGAGCTGTATTAAGGAACGTGGCCACCGTCGGAGCCGGAGCGCTCTTCGCCCCGATCGCCGCCGCGCAGGACAAGCCGATCCAGATCGCCGGAAAGCCCGTGGAAGTGACCCTCACGGCAGTTACTCCGCACACCGTGCGGATCGCGATCCAGCCCCTCGAAAATGGCCAGCCCAAGCCAATCCCCCAGGACGGCGCGCTGGTCAAGGAGGACTTCGGGAAGCCTAAGGCGAAGCTGCGCGCCCTCGCCGCAAGCCGCGCCGTGAAATGTGGCAACCTCACCGTCAGGCTCACCGGTGACCCCCTCGCCATCCGCATCGAAGGCGAGGGCGGCCGTCTCCTGCAGGACCTGCGCTTCGACGCAACCGGGAAGATGACGTTCCTCACCGGCGACGCGCCCGTCCTGGGATTGGGCCAGGGCGGGCCGCAGTTCGATAAGCGCGGCAGCCTGGACCGCATGGGCAGCGGGCAGGGCGCGTTCCAGCTCGCCACGCACGGCGCCAAGGTGCCGGTGCAGCTTGCCATTGGGACCTCCGGGTGGGCCATGTTCGTTCACCAACCCGCCGGCGCGTTCGATCTCATCGCCAAGGGGGCCGCCGTGTTCGAGGCGCGCGACGCGGAGAACCCACTCCCGCTCGATCTGTTCGTCATCGGCGCCGCCGAGCCGTCCGCCGTCATGCGCGAATACGCGGGAATCACAGGCCTTCCCGAGATGGTGCCGCTGTGGTCATTCGGATACCAGCAGTCCCATCGCACGCTCGATTCGCCCGAGCAGATCATCCAGGAAGCCAAGACCTTCCGTGAAAAGAAGCTGCCCTGCGATATGATGATCTATCTCGGGACCGACTTTTGTCCCAACGGCTGGAACACCCACAACGGCGAGTTCACGTGGAATGAAAAGGCCTTTCCCGATCCGCCGGGAATGATCAAACAGCTTCACGATCTCAACTTCAAAGTTGTGTTGCACACCGTGGTCGAAGGCCGCCACTTCTCCGGCACGGTGCACGATCCCTGCAAGGTCGACCCCCTCCCCAGCGGACGGCTGGCGGACGGCCGCACCTGGCCGCCCGATCGTCAGGTCCCCTGCTACTGGCCCGTGCACAAGCCGCTGCTCGATATCGGCGTCGATGGCTGGTGGCCCGATCAGGGCGATGGCTTCGACGGCCCTTCGCGCCTGCTGCGCAATCGCATGTACTTCGAAGGTCACCAGATGTACCGGCCCAACGAGCGCGTCTACGCGCTGCATCGCAATGGCTATGCCGGCATGGCGCGGTACGCGGCCTTTCTCTGGTCGGGCGATGTTCGGTCGCGATGGGAAACGCTGAAGCAACACGTCGCCGTGGGAATCAACGCCGGGCTGAGCGGCATTCCGTATTGGGGCACGGACATCGGCGGCTTCGTTCCCACGCAGGAGTTCACGGGCGAACTGTATGCCCGCTGGTTCCAGTTTGCGGCGTTCAACCCGCTGTTCCGCTCGCATGGACGCGAGTGGCGCCTCCGCCTGCCGTGGGGCTGGAACCGCGGCGAGATCGGCGGCTTCCGTGAGACGCCGTCGTATAATCCCGATCCCGTGGAACTGCACAACGCCGCCATAGAGCCCGTTTGCAAGAAGTATCTCGAACTGCGCTACCAGATGATGCCTTACCTCTACTCCGCCGCGAAAGAGACGTGTGAGACGGGGATGCCCATCATCCGCGCCATGTGGCTGCACTATCCGGGCGAGGCCAACGCAGTCGGACGCGGCGACCAGTATCTTTACGGCCGCGACCTTCTGGTCGCACCCATCTTCGAGAAGGGCGCGACCTCGCGATCGGTCTACCTGCCCCGCGGCAACTGGTACGACTTCTGGACGCGCGAAGTCACCGAGGGCGGGCGCGAGATCACCCGCCGGGTCGATCTCGAGACGATGCCCCTATACGTGCGCGCGGGCGCGATTCTTCCCATGGACCCGGTGAAGCAGTACACCTGGGAAAAGGTCGAAGCGCCGCTCACCCTGTGGGTGTATCCCGGCGCCAATGGCGCGTTCTCCTGGTATGAGGACGATGGCACCTCGTTCAATTTCCGCAAAGGTGAGTTCATGCGCGTGAACATTGCGTGGAATGACGCGCAGCGAAGGCTGACCATGCGGCTGGCCAACGGCTCGAAGATGCTGGCGCCCAACAAACGGAATATCGAGGTCCGCGTCGTCGGCCAATCAGGCGTAAAGAGCGTGGTGTTCGATGGCAAGCCGATCGATATCAGGCTGTAGAAGCTTGTGGAAGAACCATCCGATAGGCGCCGATAAACGCAGATCAACGCCGATTAGATATTGTTTGCAATCTGCCTACATCAGCATTCATTGCAGGAAGCGGCTGGCCGTGCGTTCTCAATGGCACTGGATCCATACTCAGACAAGTCTTGGTAAGATCGATGCTCTCTCGTCGAAACGGATTTCACCAGATGAATCGTAGAGCTAGCTGAATGTCACGATTGTCCGCGATGGTTTCTGTAATTGTGCCGAACTGAGGCGTGTTGAATGTCCTGTTGGGAATCTGAAATTGTGGTGTATTGAAAAGGTTGAAGAATTCTGCGCGGAATTGCAGCTTTCGTTTTCCGTCCGAGTCAAAGAAAATGTCTTTGAATACCGAAAGGTCGACATTTTTGAGGGATGGGCCTGTGCCGACGTTGCGGCCCGTATTTCCAAAGGCAAAACCTTCTGGAATCTTGAATGCTTCGGGATTCAGCCACTGATTAACCGAGCGCTCTTCGGAAGGAAGTTCAGGTGAGATACCGGTTGAGTCAGGCCGGATATTGGATGAACCTGAGTTGGAATGATCAAACGGTGAATTGATCGTGAAGGCGCGTCCGCTCTGATAGGAGACTATTCCGTTAATCTGCCACCCACCAACCAGGCGATTCCAACCATGAGTTATGTTTCCGCCTAACGCACGTCCACGGCCAATTGGAAGTTCCCACAAGTAGCTCAGTATCAGGCGATGACGGACATCTTGGAATGACCGTGAACGTTCAGCCCGATAGTTAGATTGATCTTGCAGGTTTCCCGTTCCACTTGTGGTTGCAAGCTGGGTCGAATCGGAATCGTCAATTGCTTTGGCCCACGTGTGTGACAGCAGGAACATATGGCCGAGTGAAAGTCTCTTCTCCACTTTCGTTTGCAGTCCGTGATAGATCGAGTTTCCACGTGGTTCCTGGAATGTGATGCTGCCCCATCCTGGGAATATCCGGCGGCTGTTTACCGAAGCGGGTCCTGGGGCAGGTTGATTGATGTTGCGGTTCGCCATCAATTTGTTGGCCTTGTTTCCGACGTAAGCTACCTCGAAGGAGAAATCACGGATTTGCCGGCCAAGAGTAAAGTTCCACTGCTGGCTGTAAGCCGCAGGGAAATCGTATGGACGGCCGTTTATATTCAGAAACAAATTGCTGAACACGCCATCGGCAAACCCAACTGGAGGGAAACCTTGCACAGGCCGGAGTGCCGTTGCGGGATCCAATTGATTACTCGGATAGGTGAAGCTACCAGAGAAAGGAGGATTGAACGCCGGATTATGATGTCCCGCATCTTCCAGAGTATAAAACACACCGTAGCCAGCGCGGATTACTGTTCGCTGATTCAGTTGGTAGGCAATTCCGAAACGCGGGGCAAAATTGTTTCGATCAGGTCGAGCTAAGGCTCGATCCTCTAGTGAACCGGCTTTGGGGAGAACAATGCTATTCGTAGCAATGTCGAAGTTTGCCATTCTGTTAGCCACCTCCGTCACCGGGGTTGTGTATTCGTAGCGCACGCCCATATTTATGGTGAGACGGCTGGACACCTTCCAGTCATCCTGCAGAAAGCCGCTGTAGTTGCGAATCCGGATGCCCGCTCGCACGTTGGTTCCAATCGAGGCCGAATCCGGGAAACCTAACAGAAAGTCGGCAAATGGATTTCCCGTGTCTGTGCGAGAAAGCGGATCTTGGCTGAATACGCCAGTGTATGAGTAAGAGCCGCGTGGCGAACTGCCTTGGCCCAAGTTGAACTGTGTTCTGCGATGGTCAAAGCCCATCTTAAGGCTATGCCGTCCCAAAATGATGGTGATGTTATCCAGAATGTGAAATACGGTCTGTCCCCGCCGCGTATCAAAGGCGTCCCCCAGGGCGGAAAACCCGGTAATATTGACAACCGAGAGACCGTTGGATTGAGGATCCGATGGAACGCCGCTAATTCCAAAATCGGCCGCAAGATTCTGCCCGTTGCTCTGCGGGGTTACCGTAGCATAGAGCCGGTTGAAGCCGAAGCGTGATTCGTTCACTATCCGTTGTGAAAACGTGTGCGTATGGCTCAGCACTGCGCCGCGGTTATTAATCACCTGCGGAAGAAACTCTTGCGCAGCGAAGTATCCGTTGTAGGGCAGGTCGGGAATGTCGAGCGGAACAGCAAAATTGCGGTCTCCCCGGCTAAACCGGAACATAAACGAGTCACGCTCGCTCATTTCATGATCCAGTTTGATATCGCCTTGATCATTATTGTCGGTGTATTTCGGATTCAAAATGTAATTATTGGCAACACCTGGAAGGTTTGGTTCCGGATAGAGAGCCAGAAACTTCTGCATGACGGGATCCAATCGATCTGCAGGGATGCGATTACCTTCGAATGGCTGCCGAATTGTTCGGCCCTCGGAATCAACCCTTGTCTTATCCGGATCAAAAATGGGCGCAAGGCCGGAGAAATCGCCGTTACGCATCGCATTGGTTGGCACTGTGAAGATTCGTGTTAAGCCTTTGCGAATGCGTGTTCCCTGGTAGTCAGCGAAAAAGAAGGTCCGATTTCGTCCGTTATACAATTTCGGAATGTAAACCGGGCCGCCCATCGCCCCGCCGAATTGGTTCTGTTGAAAGGCTGGCCGTTCACGGCCCACGTTAAAGAAGTTGTTTGCGTCAAGTTTGTCATTGCGAAGAAACTCGAACAGCACTCCGTGAAATTGGTTGCTCCCGGAACGCAAACTGATATTTATTGTTCCGCCCAGGCCTCTCCCGAATTCGGCGGATAGCAGGTTTGATTGCACCTTGAACTCAGCGATCGCATCGGGAGACGGCAATATCGGCGCCTGGTTATTATCAGTCGTGTTGTTGTTGATGCCGTCCAGCAGAAAATTATTATTCTGAATTCGATTCCCGTTGATTCCAATAAAAAAATCTTGATAAAGCGAATTGTTTTTCTGAGGTATATACGCACCAGGAGTCAGCGCGATGAGTTGAACAAAATTTCGGCCATTAAGTGGCAACTCTGAAACAGGCTTTGTAGCAATTACCTGGCCGAGCGAAGTCGTCTCGGATTGCAGTAACGGCGCCTTGGCGCTAACTTCGATTGTTTCCGATACCTGTCCTACTTCCATGAGGAAATCAACTCGAATACGGTCCTGCACTCGCAGGAGAATATTTTCACGGACACTCTTCTTAAATCCGCTTGCCTCTACCGAAATCGTGTACATGCCGATCCGAAGTGGAGTAGCGACGAAGAGTCCATTACTATCGGTGTTAACCGTCATGCTGGCATTGGTTCCGGCATTCACCAATGCAACTGCCGCGTTTGGAATGGGAGAACCGCTCGGGTCGGTGATAACGCCGGTGATAATCCCAGTGTCCTGCTGTGCAAAGCAGATCGAACCACACAGAAGGTAGATTGAAAGGAGAACGTTACTGCAAAAACGTGGCATAGTACCTCCTAGGTATTGCCGGCCTATCATATGTCATATGGATGACTGGCGGTGCAGTAGCTGCACGGGCCAGCCTCCGGCTTAACTGATAATGAGCTTCGGAGAGCTGTGGGTATTTTGTGAAGACCTTACGCAGAACCTGTTCCGCCCGGTTTTATTCCTTCGTATCAATCAATGCCTGCCAAGAACTTGCAAGAGATGCGGGTCAGGATCGATCTTGCGCCGTGTTCGAGCCGTTCGCGCGATTCATTGGGCTGACCGGCTTCCGCCACAATTTCGACCAGGCTCAGGAAAGCCCAAGAGTAGGGCTTTTTCGCCAACATACTTTCGTCAATGGTGGCGATTTAGAGCCTCACCTCGTGGAAACTCCACTTCGTACCGTAATCCTAAGTTGAACCATTAATAAAGAAAGATTGACCAAACACCTAGAAACTCTCGATTGGCAATCTATCTAGCAGACTACTACTGATTAGGCCCATCATAATGATCATAATTAACCAACGTCAAGAAAAAATCTGCTAAAGTTGTTACATATGAAAATATGTGTTGTTTAATTCGCACAATAAAGATATTCGAAATAGAACTTGTATTCTGGCATCGGGAAAGGTCGGACTGGCCAAAAAGAAGAACTCTGAAGTTGTTTAGAGACTGGTTTGAAATCTTAGACCATTCAGAAGTAATAGATATCGGCCAGGGACAAATAACGAAGGAAGAGTTTGACTGGAAAGCGGAAATTTTATAGACGACGGCAATGCGGAATAAATAGTACTACCGTGCGCAGTAGGCCAATATATGTCATGCGAACGCTTAACGAGTTGATCAACGAGAAAGAATCGGCGATACGGATGATCAGGGAACCTGTTATCCCTGTCATGAGATTAGGTTCCGTCGCAGGTAAGTCTTACCAAGTGGATCGCATCCACTCGACGCAACGTCGCAAATGTTCGCGCATCACTTCTCCCGGATCGTGATGGATGCGCCCGTGGCCGGGCAACACCCATTCGAACTTGTATCGCAGCAGCTTCTCCATCGAACGTGTTTGCTCCGAGCGCGAATACCAGTTCACGTTGCGAAACGCAGTCAGCGTCCGCTTCGCCGGCGACCACGCCAGGTGATCGCCGGTGAAGAGAAACTTCTCCCTATAGAGCAACACCAGATGACCGCGCGTGTGGCCCGGCGTAGGGATGACAAGAAGGTCGTCATCCAATCGCTCCTCTTCTTCGCCTACGAGGACGCGCTCTATGCCGAGCTGAACCGCGCCGTCCGCCTCGCTCATCACGCGCGTGCAGCCGAACTCCCGGGCGAAGGCCGCGTGATCGGCAATATCGTCCTTATGCGTCAGGAACATCGTCCTGACGCCGCCGAGCTCTTTGATCCTTCGAACGAGCGGCGCGGCAAAGCGCGGCGAATCAACCAACACGTTACCGCCCGCTTCATCCGGGCGCGCGATCAGATAGCTCCACGCCCCATAGCTCGATTCGGAAGTGAAGCCGCAGAAGTAGACGTTTTCGGAGATGAGCGAGGGGAAAGAAGCGACGGTCCGGCTAAGGTCGTGTTTCGCGAGCGTACCGATGGACGCGGTCGGACAGGAGACCAAAGCCTTGAGAGCCTGGCTGATCTCCGGCTCCGTCTCCGGCTGCAGGTAGACGCTTGATTGATCGCCGTGGTCGCGAAAATGCGTGGGCGCGATCTGGCGGCACGTGTCGCAGTCAATACACGAATCGTCAACGAAGAAATCGCCTGCGATGTTCTGCGGCAATCGCCGCGTCCGGTCAGCCATGTGCCCCTCTATAATTTACACAACTTGTCGGAAAGTTGAATTAACATTATGGGCTTGGGCCAGGCACGAGTACAAATTGGGTTTATCAACCATCGACTCATTATTGGAAGTGAACCGCCCAGGGCAATTCAGTTTGATTTCATCCCTATTCTTTTGCCATGCATCGCTACGCTGGAAAGACTGATCGGAGCGTGAGCAGGTGGCTATCTTCGTGGAATTTAGTCTGCGGCTGACTTTGAGATTTCGGCTGTCACGCTAGTCCGGCGCGATCATTTTTTCCGGATCAATTTTATTCTCCCATTTGCCCCCCCAGCTCTCATCTCTTTCCATGATCCTTCGAACTGATCATTCGTCAATCTCAGGTCCGCCTTGAAAGTCTGCTCTCCGTTGAATACTTTGAAGGAGTATGTTTCGCGGTCTTTACCAACTTCCGTCTCGACATGCCTCCATTCTTTATGCGCGCCGTCGATATTGAAGATCGGCTTTCCGAACCCTCGATGGCCATCGACGATCAACTCGCCCTTGGTTTCAGTTCCGTCGTTCGCAAGCAAAGACACAACCCAGGTGCCTGTGATCCGCGTCTCAACGCTCCTTGGCCTTGAGCATTCGATGGAGCCGCGCCAACTTTTCCGGTGTCGGGTGGTGCGATTCCACCAGGCTCATGACTCGGCTCTCAGACCATCCGCCGAATAACCGGTCTATCAAGTCCCTCCCGGCTGCCTGATCCCGACTCACCACCGGACGATAGTAATATGAATGGTCCTTAAGCGTGCGCTTGGCTTTTCTCTTCCGCACTATTTCGTTGAGAATAGTCTGTACCGTGGTATGGGCCAGCTCCAGTTCTAGCCGCTGCCCCCCTATCTGCACCGTCGCAGGACTGATCTTCCAACGCACATTCATGATCTCGGTTTCGAGAGGTGTCAGCCGGTCGCTCTGTTTTCTCGGCGCCATGGAAATAGTCTCCTATATTTTTAGGAGACTACTTGCCTGGCGGAAGTTTGTCAACTAAAAATTTAGGAGGGGATAAACTACTGTCATGATCCCCGGAGAGCAATTTTGCAATGAGTTCTTTCGCCCGGTGGGAATGAGGTGGGATATCTCGGATGCCGGCCCACTTGTTATTCCGAGAAGACCTATGGCAAATGGGCCTTTTGATGTTTTCTCCTTCTGGAGACAATGACTCGATCGATGATTTTCCGGCCTGTGCTTTTTTGCCGAAGGACACGAAGTCTCTGGAAACAGCGCTAAGTGAAGTTCGAACTTAGCGGGTTAAGCTGGTACAAGTCAGCTTATAAACATACAAGACGCCGGGCTCCAATCAATGTATTACTAACGCGGTTCGCAGATTATCGGTTTGCGGCGCTGGATCACGGTGAAGGCGTCGTTCCAGCTTTCTCCAGGAAGCGGGCCTGACTACTTATCGTAGCGCGTCTGGCAGGCCTGAATGCTTGCAAATCGCAGCTGAGGAGGTGCTATGAAGAAGAGCAGTCGGATTTACTTAACCAGCGGAGGACTGATGGCGATCGGCGTTCTGTTGTCCTTCTGCGGAGTCTATTTGCAGACCCCTATCGCGCAGACGCAAGGGCGGCAGGGGCCGGGACGGTCAATCGGAGCGATCAGAACGCAAGAAAACCTGATCGTCATGACCCTGGATGAAGGTGTCCTCGGGAAAGCCAACTTATTCGACCTCGTGGGGCGCACACTGCGCTTCACACCGGAAGGAACTGGCTACCGCGCGGAGAATGTAGCGCTCAAGTGGGACCCTGAATTCGGCGCCGCGCTCACCGGCGCCCAGGTGGCGTTACGCAATTTCTCGTTCCCTTATTCCGGCAAGAATTGGGAATCGTTTTCCGTAGGCGTGACCGGATCGATCAGCTTCGGCGCAGTCCAAGGTAGCGGTGGCGAAGGCTCCGCTGGTATTAGCCGCGGCGGCGGCGTTGTCATTGACCGATTCGCTCAATTGCAAGATGCCTCGCGTTCGCTAATCAACAGGGTCCCGGCGATCTGTGTGTTCTTTAAGCCACGCATGACCGGCGCTCGCTACGTAAAGGAATTGGCTGACCGGGTTTTACTCACCTGGAGCCTGACCGAGCCGGTGGGCGGGATTCAGGACTTCACCTGGGTTCCGACGGTCAACCGCTTTCAGGCGGTGCTGTGGAAAGATGGGACGATTGAATTGTCATACGAGCAGGTGGCTGCGAAGGACGCGATTGTCGGCCTCTACCCGCTGGTCACTACCGGCTCGGAAAAAGAACTCGCGCAGATCAGCGACGAGGAGGAGTCGGCTGCCGCCGCGCACCTCGATCTCAAGGGCATGAAAGTAACGGTGGTGGACGGCCTCTTCTTGAAGATCACGTTAGAGATGCGCGGCCCCGTCTTGCCGGAAGGCGATCCAGAGTTGGTGGGCCTTACATACCGGATCGCTTTCGATAAGCACAAACCACCTCCCACAAGTGGGGAAAGCGCCCGCCCTGACGCCATCTGGACGATTCGAGGCTTTGGCCGCGGCGGTCGTAGCGCCGGTGTGCCTCGGTACACAGCCACCGGTCCCGGCGTCTTTCCGGTCGTGAAGACGAGCGGAAACAGCCTCTCGCTGCAAGGCATGCTGCCTGCAGCTTTCAGGGCAGGGGAGCAGATTGCCATCATCGCTGATGTCCAAACTCCGGGCGCCCCACCTTTGACTGCAGACCAAATTCCGCCGTGTATTGTGACGCTGGCCGGAATCCGTAGCCCCGAGATAGACCTCTCCTCGGTGAAGACGGCAGGATGGCCCGTTCGCAATGATCTACGAATCGTTTCACTACCTGGCCTTGCCCAATCCAAGGGATATGACTTGCACGGTCATCAAGGCTCTGGGCGACAAATTCGATTTTCTGGCGTATTACTCCGACTTCCGAGTGGACAATCAGGAGGCGGGAACACCCAGCACTGGCCCACTGGGTGGCGGCCCCGCGGGCGGCGCGGTGACCGGGATCGGCGCGACGCAAAGAGGACTGGAGAGTTACTGTAGCTCAGGCAGGTTTCAATGGCAGTTCGTGCAGCCGGTCTATGTCGGCTCCAATCAAATGCAGGAACGGCCACCCGATGGGACGACGGACTCCAGTAACCGTAACGTTGCGTTCTACAATCAACAAATCGGCAAGCGGTCATATGATGGGAAGCTATTGCCGTACAACTATGCAATGTCGCAGCTTACGCATGAGATGGGCCATCGCTGGTCGGCCTTCGTTTCGGCGAAAGTGAATGACGAGACAATCCCTCTCGGCCCCACGCACTGGGCCAGAGGATTGCACGCGCCTGTGGCCTTTCCATATCAACGACCAACGGAAGCGTCGGCGATGGGTGGTGGAGTCTGGCAGGACAATTTCGATGGTACGTATACCCAGCTCGACGATGACTACTATGTTCCGGCTACCGGATGGTCGTACCTTGACCTCTACCTCATGGGCTTGATTGCTCCGACTGAAGTGCCTGACTTCTTCATCTTGAGGAATCTGGCTGCGGTCGGAAAAGATTCAAACGGCCACCCCATCTACAAGGCCGACCGGACAAAAGTGAGCATTAAGGATGTGATTGCAGCAGAGGGGCCGCGCATGCCCGATGTAGATCACGCGCAGAAGAAGTTCAACACCGGCATTGTGGTGATCGTTGAACATGGAGCCAAGCCGAGCAAGGAGTTGATTGAGCGCGCCAACGGGATTCGAGAAAGATGGATTGATTACTGGGCGACAACCACCGGGCACCGCTCCTCAATGACCACGAGTCCCAGGTGAGTTGTAACCGGCGGCGCCTTGCGGAGAAACTGTCTTCTGCCCGCTAGACGCCGTTTATTCGAGCGACCTGGCCGTACCTGCCGGACAGCCCGAGCGATAGTCAGATGTAGCGCCTTCAGTTCACCGTTGATGTGTCGGACGTTGCCGCGGTTGTTAAAAGCATCGGCAAAGCGCAGGTTAAGTTCGAGGGCGCTGTCGATGTCTTTCAGTGCTGTGCGAAGCTCGCCCATCATCTTTCGCAGATGCCACGATTATTTAAGCCTCGGCAAAATTCGGATCGAGTTCAATGTCACGGTTGGATTCTGAGAACGCGCCGTTCCTATCGTTCGAGCGCTCTTTCGCGATGCCACGATTATTGAACGCCCTGATAAAATTATGTGTGTAACGTGGCTGCGGGAAATAAAGATGTCATTGCTGGTTTATGAATGCACCGTCCCAGTGCCGCCTGTGATGTCAAAAATTTGGTAAGGGAACTTCAAACTAATTTTGCCAGTTGCCTTTGGTTAAGTGGTTTGTTTTTATTATTTTACAATAAAAGTAGCGGTTTAAATCGGATTGGGATATAATTCAAGCAACTGGCAGCGGTATACCCTAATGGCTGAGGACGCTGCTGAATCGGCGGGAGCGAAAGCGCCCGCCATTACTATTTCTACTACGAATAATATCAAAGATGATTCGTTCGCATCCGCTACGGATTACACTGATTAAGCCTCCACCTGGCGTGCCGCTTTGTTTGCAGCAAGGCAAGACGATCTTGTTCCCCCTACTTCCGATTTAGGAAAAAACGTCTCTTTTGATCTCATGTGGGCATAACCACCCAAGACCAAACTGTCCACTAAATCGGGTGAACCCCAGGTCTTGGCCTCTAGTGATTGAGCCCGGCTCGATCCTTTCGGCACGTAGAAAATACATTTGGCGTTAGGGCAGGGCATCGATGGAATCGTGGTCACAATTTGCGCTCGGCGATCGAATTCTCCGCAGTTTAGTACTATCGCGAATTGGCCGAGCGAGCCGGCGGCGCTGTACCAAAATTCCGTTATCTGAGAAGATGTCGCCGAATATTCCCATCTCTACTTTGGCTCTGGAGAACAATTCACAATGAATCAGGCACTCAAGAAGTATCTTGCGGTCGTCTCAGGCGCCCTGTCGTTGGTCTTGGCTGGCGCCGCGTTTGGGATTGCGAATCGATCGGCTTCGATGACCAGTGAACCATTTCTCAAATCGGAGATGATCTTTCCTCTCGAACACTGGCACAACCACGCGTCGTGCATAGTCGAAACGCCGAGCGGGGACCTGCTCGTTTGCTGGTTCCACGGGTCTGGAGAGCGGACCGCTGATGATGTGAAGATCGAGGGTGCGCGGAAGAGGCGCGGCTCGCGCGAATGGAGTCCGCGTTTCACGATGGCCGACACTCCCGGCTATCCCGACACCAACTGCGCGATTTTCATCGATACGAAGCAGAGGTTGTGGCTGCTTTGGCCGACCATCCTGGCGAACGAATGGCACACCGCCTTGATGAAATACAGGATTTCATCGCGCTATCAGTCCGACGGCCCGCCCGTCTGGGAGACCAACGAAGTTCTGCACATCACTCCCGGCCCGGAATTCGAGGCGATGGTGAAAGAAGCGATGGACGCGCTGGAAAACAGGCTGCAAAGCGAGCCTGAAGAGCGCCGCGCCGCCATCCGCGCTTACATCGCCAGAACGCGCAAGAACGCCGCCGATAAATTTTTCCGGCGGCTGGGATGGATGACCCGCGCCCATCCTTTCGTTCTCGACGACCGCAGATTGATAGTCCCCCTCTATTCCGACGGCTTCTCGTTCTCGCTGATGGCCCTTACCGATGACTGGGGCAAGACGTGGAAGACCAGCACCCCGCTCGTCGGAGGAGGAAACATCCAGCCCAGCATTGTTCGGAAGAAGGACGGAACGCTTTTCACCTTGATGCGCGACAATGGCCCGCCGCCGAAGCGTCTGCACAAAAGCGAATCGCGCGACCGAGGGGAAACCTGGTTGCCGGTCACCGACAGCGACCTGCCCAATCCAGGATCCGGCGCCGAGGTCATTTCTCTTCGCAATGGACACTGGGTATTGATCTACAACGACACCGAACGAGCCCGCAATAGCCTGGCGGTGGCGATCTCGGATGACGAAGGCCAGACCTGGAAGTGGAAGCGGCAGTTGGAATACGACCCTCCCGGCCCCGAGGCGGGCGCCTATCATTACCCTTCAATCATGCAGGCCCGCGACGGTACATTACACGCCAGTTACAGTTACCACCTCAACCGCAAAGACGTCGAGAAGGACGCCGAAGGTAACCTGCGCCGTAAAACGATCAAGCATGCCCATTTCAACGAGGAGTGGGTGATGGCAGGAGAAAAATAGCGCGCGACAACCACATGATAGTGGTTGTGAAAGTCCGGGGTGGTAAGGTCAACTGCTCCACCTATAGCAACGTCAGCGGCTTAGCTGGAGTAGTTGACCTACTTACAGACATCCAGTGTTAACTTTTAAATTGCCGTTATTACCGACCTCTCCACGCTAGGATCAGAGTTGATCTCAACAATTTTAGGTGGGAGAAAGACAAGCGAAGTTTTTGAGAACGCAGATGAATCGAGTCTGGCGAGGGATAGATTGCCAGGCTCCAGTGAGCGACGACTGCGAGTAGCCGGGCAGTGGGATTGCCATTCGGCTACTCGCAAGGAGCTATCCGCAGATGCGGGATTACGGCAATTGGGTTAGACCATCCAGGAAAGGCGCATGGTTACCGGAAAATTCAAAGTTGTTGAATCGGTCCCAGTTGATAGACCAGGTCATCACCCCCCTGAAATTGGGATAGCCAGCAGGATTACGGAGTACGTAGCGTCCGTTGAACGATCTGCCGTTTATCAGGTAGTCGAGCGCTCTCTGTACTTCTGACGGCACGGTATAACCGCTGCCGGCTGCCTGGGGAGACGCAGGCAGCCCGATGGCGACCTGATCCGGCCTCAATGGCGGGAAGAATCTGTTAGGGTCGAGTGCGACCGGAAACCCCACCAACAGCATCTCAGCCATAGCCACTTGGAAATCGGCGGTCGCCGATTCATAGATCATGTCATCAATCCCGAAGACCGATCCGGTGTTGTAATGCTGCACGTGGATGATGGTCAGTATATCTCTGAGACCGTGAATCACCGGCAAGTAAGAGCCCGGGCGAGGACCATAGCTTCTATAACCCGTTTGGACGAAGAAGGTTTCGGGAGCCATGGTCAAAATAAAATCGGGTCCGATATTGGCGGCGACGGCTCTGATCGCAGAGATGAGGTTGACGATACTCGGTGTAGTGGGATTTCTAAAATCGTTATCGCCGACGTTGAGTGTCACGGAGGTTCCTTCAAAATCGATGTCGATCCCATTAAATCCATATTCTCTGATGAGATCGGTCACGGAATCGATGAAGTTCTGTCGATCGGTTTCGGTTTCGAGCACCACGTGCCCGGTGCCACCGCCAAGCGATAGAAGCACTTTCTGGCCTCTGCGTTTGAGGATCGCGATATCTGATTTAACTTCTTCCACGGAAGTGCGGAAATCGGGGACGAACTCGATGAATGAGGTGCTGCCCGGGATCGGTAATCCAAACGCGAGATTGACGATCGCGTAATCTCTGGAAACATCTTTCACCCTGATGAAGCCGGCGCCGTTTTCAAAGTTGTGCCAGTAACCGATGACTGCATGGCGGGGCAGCGGTTTGTTGCTGTCGTCCACAAATTTCCAGAGCGCGGGGACGTTGGCCGGCTCCCATGTCGGGAGCGAGACGTGGCTCTGGAGACATTCGTAGGTCTCGTCCCCATATTGGACCCGCACCCCGGCAACGTACGGCGTGACAGACGTCCAGGGTGAGGGATGTCTGCTGACGCCGAGAGGCCTCAGCCAGAGCGCGGGGACATTGGGCGGCTCCCATGTTGCGATCGAGGTGTGAGCCTGACGACACTCGTAAGTGATCCCCTCGAACATGACTCGTGCTCCTATGGCGTATGAAGTGCCTGTAGCCCAGGGTTGAACTTCTGACTGAGCCGCAATTGCTACTGGCATAAAAGTCAGAAGACCGATCATTCTAATCAGAGCTGACCATTGCTGATGTAACCTGTGTTTTGACATTCGTAACTCCTCATCCTTTCGTGAAAGTATGGGACAGCTGTTAAATCGCGAAACATGCAAAATACGCGAACGGTTTCTATCCGCAACGGCTTCTTGCCGCAGTCGGACGATTTATCGTGATCGCTTATTTCACGTTGGTAAACTACACATCAATGTATTACCGCGCTTTTCGCTTGAGCGTGCAGTAAAGAAAGATGAAGAGAGAAGACGGAACAAACGAAAGATAACGAAACAAACGAAAAACCACCGATTCTCTCGTCTGTTTCGTATTCTCCGCCCAACCTCCAGAGCCTGCACATTCATGTGAAATTTGATCACGGGGTTGCAACAAGACCTCCCACTGTCGGTACGTGAGTGGGAATGCCCGCAATGCGGAGCGCACCACGAGCGATACGAGAACGCGGCGGGTCAACATCTTGCGAGCAGGGTAATACCTGCGAAAACTACCGGGTGGGACGCCCGGAAAGTAACGCCTACGAGATATGAGCGACGGCGCTCAGCGTCTGAATCCCCACCATACCGCGCTTTGGCGGTTGATGACGGGAGAAGGTCAAAGATTTTTGCTGTGAGTAACAAATGAGCGTAGCCAGGCGAAGCGCTGGCATGCTCAAAAACTAAATAACCCTAACAGAAGAATAACATATATCACGTAGAATCGAGCGTACTAGACGGTCAAATCACAGCATTTTCCTTCCACAAAATTATGGATCCCCGTTCAACGACACAGCAGAGCATATCTCCCGCCGTGGCCTGGAGTGGCTTGACTTCGAACGCAGTGCGGTCGCCGGAGTGGTGATATACACAATCGAAGAGGATTCGACGCCCACGGGCCTAGTTTCCTATTAGTGACCTCCATCATTACTTGTCCTCAGAAACACAACTCATCATTTTCGTGATCCTGTGTACACCGAATCGTGTTCATATAGTCCTGATCGATCAAAGATTCTAAAGACATATCCTGGGACGTAAGGCTAAATAGCTGATGGCAGCAGGCTTACTGAAGTCCTGTGCTTTATCGGCTAAGTGGCACGAGGTTTGTAAAGATAATTTGCGAGTAAAGATAATGTGCGAGGAATGATATTACGTGTTTCAAAAAAGGAGGAAAGGTATGATGAAGAAGATACAAGCTAGCGCGGTTTTGATGGCATTGATGGTGGGTCTGCTGTTCGCTGCGGGGACGCCCGACGCGATGGCGCAAGGAAAGGGTTATCGTACACGGAGCAGCGAGAGCCGTTCCTATCACGACCGCAACTATAGTCGCAATGATCGCGGGCGCTTTTATGAAGAGAAGGAGGCGACAAACGAAAATCTGATCAAGAGGGCTGGTATCGGCGCGGGTATTGGGGTATTGGGTGGCGCATTGCTCGGCGGGAAGACCGGAGCGATTATCGGTGGCGCTGCGGGTGCTTTGACCGGGTACATCTTTCACCGCAAAAAGATCGACGATCAGCACGACCGCATACTCGGACGTGACTAACAGAACGGGCGAGATTATCTGTAGCTTCGGGGGCGATGTTTTCAGAGCATCGCCCCCCTTGCATTTCCCATCGATCCAGTACCTCACTCATACTCATGATGAATGGTGAGCTGGAAGGGAAGCTTGGGCGAGGATGATCGGCTGATCGAAGCGGATCATCAGGGGATCGTTACGGCTTCGGACTCCTCCGAGTTGACCTTTAACGCTGTCGTAGACGATGAGGGAGTCTTCCGATTGGCTGACATACAAAACAGGCCCTATAGTCCGTTTGTCTATTCGCGATGTGAGGACGCGACA
Organism: uncultured Acidobacteriota bacterium; assembly: GCA_963796275.1. Taxonomy (GTDB): domain Bacteria; phylum Acidobacteriota; class Blastocatellia; order RBC074; family RBC074; genus JAKEHZ01. The sequence continues at coordinate 2,774,078 of CAWCKY010000006.1, forward strand.
TTTCCTAACGCAGAGGCGTATAAAATACGCCTCTGCGTTTTGATCATGCGCTGGCAAGTCAGGTACCGATCCTATTATTACTGATTTATGGTCTTGAAGGTGCCCAGATTGCCTCCATCGAAGGCGCGCAGTTTGGTTACACTGCGGCTTCCGAAATTTGCAACCCAGATAGAACCTCCTTCCAGGATTAGATATGCCGGGGCATCACCAACAGGACTGGTTCCAACCAGAGCACCCGTGGAAATGCTGAGTTTGGATACGCTGTTGCTGAATTGATTTACCACCCAAACAAAGTCTCCGCCCGTGACCAGTGCTAATGGATTGTCGCCCACATCATAGATTCCGAGCGTCATCCCATCGCTTGCGCGCAACTTTGTTACATTGTCGCTCTGGGAGTTCGCCACCCAGATATTGCTCCCGTCATATGCCAATCCCGCTGGAGCCTTACCTACTGCGTATGTTCCGAGCGCCTTCACATCGCTCGCGCGCAGCTTAGTCACACTATTGCTATTCTGGTTGGCCACCCAGATATTTGCTCCATCAGTAACCAGCGCTCCCGGTCCGTCCTTCACCTTGTATGTGCCGATAGTCTGCCCGGTTGCTAACGATAGCTTCATCACATCGTCGCTGCCGAAATTGGCAACCCATATGTTTAAACCATCGAAGATTATCGCTATCGGGGAGCTGCCCACGGTGTAGGTACCGAGCGCCACCCCATCGCTCGCGTGCAGCCTGGTCACGCTGTTGCCATTCTGATTGGCTACCCAGATGTTATTCCCGTCATAGGCAAGCGCCCGCGGTGTCTTGCCTGTGGCGTAAACACCCAAAGTCGAGCCAGTGCTTGCCGATAGCTTCGTAACGGTATCATTTCCGGCATTTCCCACCCAGATATGGGTCCCGTCAAATAGCAGGCACGAAGGTTCGTCGGCCTTCTCCTGTTGGGTCGCAAAGGAATTAAATGGAGCCGGCGCTGCCATGACCACCAGAAGCAGAGCAGCAAAGAAACTCTTACAATTAATATACTTCTTCTTTTGCATTTCTATCATCTCCTTTCACGCGTAAATACGCGTTAATCAGCGCTATCTCCGGCATCGCTATGCATTGCCGGAATCACGCTCAATTAACTCTCTTCTTACCGCCAGGCAACTCGGCTTTCGTGGTTTCCACAGTATCCGGGCGATAGTCTTTAGGCGTCTCCAGCCAGAGAATGCGTTTGACAAGATTGTGTGGTTTAGCAACCGCGGGATAGGCTATCCACACATCCGTCACTTCATTGCCGATGCGGACAATCCCTATGTGATTCGTTTTGTCTTTATCCAACTCAGGGTCCGGGTCGACGAAGCCAAGCTTACGCCGCAAGACCTCTATATCGGCGGGTTTGCCCGTCAGGTAGAGCCAGCCTTTTTTCACACCGTGCATATCGGCGTACTCCTTGAGCGCCTTCGGTGTGTCCTTTTCAGGCTGCAGGGTAATCGAATACATGAAAATGTCCTTGCCGATGCGGTCTTCGAGCAACTTTTGAACCTTGACCAGATTTGCGGTCATCGGCGGGCAAAGCCCCTGGCAATCGGCATACATCATGTTTATCACCACGTGTTTTCCGTGAATCAGATCGTCGTAGAAACGGACTTCCTTGCCTTCATGCGTGCGCATCAGGAAGTTCGGGAAGTATCTGGCTCGCGGGCCGGACTTCTTTGGCTTCGATTCGATCGCCTTCTCGTCGGCCAGCGTCGGGGTTAGAACATTGGCAATCAATTCTCTTCTTTTCATGGTCGACCTCCTTAGGGTTGAACGATGTCCCACCTCAACATCATCGCGTGGTCTTCATGGATGGTATTGTGGCAGTGCATGGGATAACGGCCCACGAAATCCCGGAAGCGCATAAAGAGCTGTATCGTCTGATTGCGCCCCAGCCGCGCGACGTCCTTTCTTCCTCCTTCCACCGGAATTAATCCGCCAGTACGCGCGCGAATTTGAAACTCCTCGAAGTGGATATGGATGGGGTGCTCCCAGCCGCCGGAGTTGTTCTGCAGTATCCATTTCTCCGCGGTGCCCTGGATGACCGTGGCTCGAACCTCGTCTTCATCGAATATCTTGTTGTTAATCGTCCAATTTCCCGATCTGTCGAAACGCCACTCCCTTTCTTCAGCTACTTCTTCGAGTGGCGGGTTAGGACGGAAGGCATCCGGGATGCGGCTGTTGTCGCCGTTGAACGGCAGTTCTACTCTGAACTGTATATTCTTCATCGCCTCGTTCTGTGGGAGTATGTCACCGGTCGGGCCGCGCCCGTCTTGCTGTTCCAGCCGATTCTGAAGAATGATTTCGTGCCCTTCTCTTCCGGTGAAATCCACGACGACGTCAATCCGCTCGGCAACCGCTATCCGAACGGAGGCCTGATCGTGTATCGGCATCGGGAGCAAGTTTCCGTCGTTTGCGATCACGGTGAACTTTATGTCCTGGTTCGCCGTTTTGTCGCGGATAAAGAACTGATAGAAGCGAGAAGGCCCGGCATTGAGCCAGCGAAAGCGATACTTGCGCGGGCGTACCCTGAAGAAAGGCTGAATCTTTCCATTGGCAAGGAATTTGTCGCCGAGTATCCCGTCGAGATTGAACTTGTCGAAGAAAAGCCGACCATTGTCTTCGTCAAAGACGCGGTCTTGAAAGACTATCGGCACATCGAACTCGCCGCTCGGCAGCCCGAATGCCGGGGGCGGTGCATTTTCGTTATTGTTATCAAGCTCGTCAAAAAGAATATACATCCCGGCCAGTCCCTTGTAGGTGTTCTGGGCCGTGAAATCGACGCGGTGATCGTGATACCAGAGAGTGTTCAACGTCTCCCTATGATCGCCGGCAGTTTCGAGGAACTGGTCATATCCTGCACGAATATTGGGGTAATGATGGTCTTTGTATTTGGGTGCAGCGTAAAAGTCGACCGGGAATCCGTCGCTTTCCGATGGAGTGTGACCGTTGTGAAGGTGAGTAGATATCTCTCCCCGACCGAAGCCGTCGAAGCCGATGAGGGGCAGATTATTTCGGTAACGAACCACAACCCGCTGGTTATAAAATGCACGGAATAGTGGGCCGGGGACCTGGCCGTTGTAAGAAAACAGCGTCTGCGGCGGCAGTTGCGGATGCAGAATGTGACCCGAAGTCTGAGCCGCAATGTTCTGATAGGTTACGGGCGGGCCGAAGCGCGCCGCAAACTCATCCCATCGCTGGTGGTCAGCGCGCGGCGCCTCACCGGCGGCAATATTGGCAACTCTTTGGGGCGCGGGATTGAGCGCCACCGTCGGCGCCAGTTGAAGACGCGGCATCTCTTCCAACCAGGGATCAGTCGGCGGGCTTTCGGGGTCATCAAGCGGGATGCGGGCGTAGGGATCGCGGGCACGCGCGCTCAGCCCTTTTTTCGGAATGAGCATGCCGGAGCTTGCGATCAGCCCCATCTTGATCAAGTCCCGTCTGCTGAATCCCGCTTCGATAAGCTCGCGCCTGTTTTTTGTTGCATTGCGTCTCTCTTTTTCGCGTCGTCTATCTCTCTTTGAGATATATGCCATTACATTTCCTCCTTTTAAAAGGTATTGTTTTGTGACGTCTGGAATCTTCTGCGAGGTGCGCCGAAACATCGGGTGCAGCCTGAACTCATCCAGAGAAGTCTCAAAGAATGCCGTCCCGCAGAAGAGAGTGCGCAGACGGAGACCTCCCGGAGATGCATTTGCAATCTCACGCTTCGGCACAGTTAATTGATTTAGAGAGAAACGGCCCTGAAAGTTATCGCTACTAGACCCCTACTGTTCGAAGAGGATCGAGGCAGTTGGGTGCTCCGGCCTAAAAAGACCATAGATAAGGGCCGATAACTTATAGAAGAAAACGAAGTTGCCGTCAGATGCTAAGCAGCTTCAGTGTGTATAGCTATTGAGGTGAATAAATGTCTTCCGCTCTTAAGCCATTGCCATAGGAACTGGATGCTTCTGTCTCGAAGAAGAGGATCGAGACATCCAGGTACACAGCCATATCGATCCCGATAACGACCAGATGTAAGGGGCCAAAAACCTATAGGAAGATTGTCAAAAGCGTTGTCAAATTGCGGGCAACAATAGAGTGTCAGCTTGTGAGATATAGTGTTTTTCGATACTTCTATTGTTTTACTGTGTGTGTTTGTTTGTAATTGCAGAACTACACTACACATGCTGTTATTTAAGGTTAATTGCTTGAGTCACTTTTACCCTTAGTATTCCTTCCACCACAGTGATAGACGTAGAGCGCAACAAGAACATTGCGCGGAATGAAAACGAAATCTCCTTCCTGTATATAAGGTGATTAATTAATTGACAATCTTTCAGAATTAATTTTTCTAGGAGCTTCGCCAGAGAGAAATTTAGCTTGGTAGACATGATACTCAGTTGCGCGATGCAGGGCGGCTTTGTTAAACCCCGGCCAGTGTAAACTCGGATGGGCATGTTCTGCGGTTTGGGTCGGACCCGAAGGAAGAGGCCTGATCCAAATTGCTTTAACCGACAATCATCAACGCGCCGTTCTCTAGCGACTCTGAGAGTATCTCCTGAGCCCGTCGGGCGCTGGCACTTACAGTTCCCAGCCTCGACAGCAAACTTTTGATCTCGACCGCTCGCTTTGTCTCATAGAGGACGAGGTAGGAAGGCTTATCGAGGTTGGAGATCGAAATCCCCGTCGCCCCTGGGCCGAATAGCAGGTAGACCTTCTTCTGTTGATCGATCTCTGGCAGCCCCGTCAGCTTCGGCGCGTCATCGCAGAGCGCCATCGCTGGCATCAGGCTCATCTCGAAGAGATACCGTTCGACGTGTTGGATGGTCTCGATGATATTCGCCTGAAAACTGCCCACGTCATATCCGGGGGCGAGTTTCACGCGCGCCCTGTCGCTGATCGTCGCCGGCAGTTCGCTGGCCGCATAGCTGCCCTCACGCGCAAGCGTTCTTCGGCAGCCGGCGATGGCAGCCTCTAGCCGGACCATGTCCGGAATATGCGGGGCCCTCCACGCTCCGTTCCGGCAACCATCGAGAAGAAATTCCGAGAAGGCCAGCCCGAGAGACCCGCGGTCGTGCACGGCGCGATGGAAGAATTGGCTTGAGAAGAATCGCTCCAGGGATGCGAGCGACCGCGTCTCGGCCAGGATGATGGTGGTCGATACCTTGAACTCCTCAACCAGCGTCCTGAGCGTCCTTCTCTTTCTGAGGGGATCGTGACGCCAGGCCCTGCGGTCGATGGCTAGCAACTGCCTGCGCTCGGCCTCTGTCAGTTCGAGCCCGGCGAGCGCTTTGTCGGAATCGGTGTAGACTGCCGAGACGAAGCCATCATCGAAGAGCATCCGCACCAGCAGCTTCTGTAGGGTGTGGTGGCTCATCAGGCCGTCTCTTCCTTCAGTTCAGTCTCGGCGGGGAAGAGCGAATTGAGCCGTTCGAAGACGTCGAGGCATTCCTCCGGCGCGTTGTGCTCGCACTCGAAAACGATGGCCTTCAGGTTTTTCGCCCTGGGGATTACATATTCGAGAATCTCCCAAGTCGCAGGGAGGGGGACTGGTGAGTGGCTGTCATCGATATAAGGATAGCCATCAATCTCGGCGTAAGTCCCACCTGCAACGTGCATCTCGACGACGCGTTCGAGGGGATAGTTGTCAAGCGCTGTGAGCGGAGGAAGGTTGCGAGTTTGTTGGAAGATCGCGAGGTGTGCGCAGTCGAGCAGCAGGCCGCAGTCAGCCCGATCGGCGACCTGGGCAAAGTAGTCGAGGATATGCATGTCACCCAGATAGATGATCGCGGGCGGATTCTCGGGGAGGCATGTCATCCCGGTCTCGGCCTCGATCTGAACGATGCTCTCCGCCGTTTCGAGCGCCGACTCCCGGCAAAGGATCGGGGGCATGAGCATCCCGTGCCCGCGCTCGCGCATCCCGAAATGCCAACGGCCCGCGTCGCCGCAGAGCCACGCGGCCTTGATCTCTGACGCCAGCTCTTTGGTTTGTGTCAGCCAGTAACGGTCCAGGTCGATCTGTTCCTCGAGGTTGATGTCCAGGAAGTGATACGTCACCGGCAAGCCCGCCGCCGCCCACCGGCGGACGCCCTCATCCAGGCCGCGTTCCAGGTCGGAGCCGTACTCGTAGAAATGTATGAGTTCAGGATAGTGCTCCTTCATCCAGTAAGCGTCGATGCCCTGGGCGGCTACATTGAACTCGCCAGATAGTCCGACACCAAGTCTCGGCAGGCGCGCTGCTCTTTGTGTAAACTTGATCATGATGAGGATTGTATCGGACGCCAAAAAAGACTTTCAAGCGATCGTACAACCGCGCAGAATCAATTCCTCGATGGCCTCGTCTTCATAACCCAGCGAGCGCAATATCTCGCGTGAGTGCTCGCCAACCCCGGGCGCCATTTGCGGCTTCTCTTTCGGTGCTCCCTCGATGTTGAGCGGATTGTTGACGGTCGGGATGCTGCCGAGTTGAGGGTGTTCCAGCTCGCTGAAGACGCCGTTGGCTTTCATCTGCGGGTCGGTCGCCACGCGATCGACTGTCGGAATCGGCCCCCAGATGACACCCTGTTCCCGGAACAGGACTTCCCACTCGTCCAAATCTTTGCTGCCGATCGCCTCATCGAGCAGGGCGACCACTTCTTCTGTGTGTTGCGAACGGGCTTCCGCGGTGGCGTACCGGGAGTCATTGATCAGTTCCGTGCGGCCGATGGCGCGGCAAACCCGTCCCCAGTCGTTGGCAGTGTCGAGGCAGCAGAACATGAACCGCTGTCCGTCGCGCGCCTGGTACTGATTGACCAGCGGATTGAGGGCGGCGAAGCGGGGTCGCCGGATGGGAATGGTCGCGCCGACCATGGCGGCTTGAATCTGGCAACTGTTACTCCAAGCGCCGGTAGCCATCAGCGATGTCGTGACCTTCGCGCCCCGCCCGGTCAGCTGGCGCTGATAGAGCGCCAGCATAATCGAGCCGAAGAGTGCGAGCGAAACCGGATGATCGCCCGACCCGCTCGGCGTTGCTCCCGTCTGCACCGTCAGATCATAGATGATGCTCGTCAATCCCGACCTGGCCCAATATGCCGTCGTGTCGTAGCCAGGCTTGTTAATGTCTTCGCCCTCTTCGCCATAGCCGGTGACGTGGGCGAAGATCAGGCGAGGATTGATCTTCGCGAAGTCTTCGTAATTGACCCGAAGCTTCTCTGCGAGCTCCGGCGGGTAATTGGTGATGAAGACGTCGGACGTGGCGACCAGCCTTCGCAAAACTTCACGCCCGGCTTCGTCCTGCAGGTTGAGCGCGAGGCTCTTCTTGTTGCGCGCATCCAGCATCCAGCAATAGTTGTGCTCCGAGTCGGGCATCCCCGGAAGAAAGGAGAGATAGCGGTAGGGGTCGCCGTGGGGCGGGCGTTCGATCTTGATCACTTCGGCGCCGAAGTCGGACATGATGGTTGCGGCTGCCGGCGCGGCGATGTAGGTGCCGCAGTCAATCACGCGCAGGCCGGAAAGAATGTTTGGTTGTTGATTCATTTTATCTGTGGGATTCACTCTCTGAGGGCTTGGATTCAAGCTCCGAATAGGCCTGAAGCTTTCAGAGGCGTTTTTGCCGTCGTTTGAGCCGTGACTTTTTCTGGGGCGACTAATGCTACTGTGTCACAAAATTCTCGAATTTCCTTGGAAATTCGCATATGGGATCTGTTTAACGCCATCCTCTTGATATCAGTATAATATCAATGGTGCTTGTCTCGATTTCCTAAGAAATCGAGGAGTTTTGTGACACAGTAGCTGGATAGCTTGCGCTACGCCTACCAATTACTTCGTTTTAGATCGAGACCCTTCAAGCCAAAGGCATCGGCCTCGTCGTGGCCTTCTCTCTCTTAGCGTCGAAATACATCGTCTGTCCCGAACGGTAGGCGTCAACGCCCAATCGAATCGCGACCATCGCTTTGTACCCGAGCTCCGCATCGAAATGGACTTTCTCAGTCCCGCGGATCGCGTTGATGAAGTTGGCCATGTGGTGGGTTGTGAATTGTACGGTTGGGCGTTCGGCTTCGTCACCGCCGAGCGTGTTCCCGGAAACGTCAATCACCAATTCATTGCCGCCCGTCTTCTTGTTGAATTCTTCACGGAAGGGGCGTTCGGGAACGACGCGGATGGCGCGGTTGTTCTGGAACTCTCTCGTCTTCAGGTAAATCGAGCCCTTTGTGCCGCGGATCATTTCCGGGATACCGGTGGCGTTGAGCATTGACGATCCGAGCATCACGGCGTATTTCCCGGGAAACTCAATCGTCGTGAAGTAGGTGTCGGGCACTTCGCGGATGTCCCCTTCGACCGGGGCGAATATCCCGCCCTGCGCGGTCACACGAGTTGGGAATTCGGGCGAGCCTATCGAGAACATGAGCGGCGACAGGCGATGATAGAAGAGGTCTGTGGCGATTCCGCCCGAATAGTCCCAGTATTTGCGCCAGCGGAAGAAGCGGTCTTTGTCGAAGGGACGCTTCTTCGCATAACCGAGAAAGGCCTTCCAATCAATCGTCTTCTCGTTCGCTTCTTCGGCGGGGTCGATCTTGTAGTTCCACTCTCCGCTCGGCGCGTTGCGCGAGTAGCTCGTGCTGGCCCAGAGGACCTTGCCAATCAAGCCGCATTGAATCACTTCGCGCGCTTTCCAGTGCTGAATGTCGGACAGGTGCTGGCTGCCGACCTGAAGCTGCAAGCCCGTCGCTTTAACTTTGCGGGCGAGGTTGCGAGCCTCATCGATGGTATAGGTCATCGGCTTTTCCAAGTAGACGTGTTTGCCGCTGGTCAAGGCCTCCATCGCCTGCCGCGTGTGCCAATGATCGGGCGTGGCGATGACCACAGCATCAACATCCTTGCGCGCGCACAGCTCGCGATAATCATGGTGGATGTCTTTGTCTGATACTTTCGTCTGCGCCTGGCCGCGCCGCTTGTTTTTCTCGTAGATGTCGCAGATGGCGACAGCCTGAACATCGCCTTGATTTTGGTTGCGAGTTGCGACGTATCCTGTGTGTGCGCCCATTCGACCGCCCATTCCGATGAAGCCGAAATTGACGCGGTCATTCGCGCCCAAGACGCGTCCTGTGGCGGGAGCCTGGCGCGCGTTGATCATTTCTTCAAGCCGCTCTTCGGTTTTGGCCGAAATCAATGAACCGCCGGCCGACAACGCTGCTGCGCCGGCAGTCGCTCGAGCGATGAATTCGCGGCGAGTGGATTTCTTCGCCATGCGGATTGTCCTCCCTATTGTTTATTTACGTCGTTCGATCGGAGCGCAAGAAAAATTCGCGCAAAAAGTGAAAGAGTGTCCAATGACCAGGACGATTGATTTGATCAGGGGGTTACCTTTTTTTCCATCTGATGGAGCCGCGCGGCTCCGTGATAGGCTGCGACCTGCTGTAGCATCTACCTATTCCCAGTCCTTCTTTAGCAGCAATTCTTCAATCCTGTAGGCATGAAACATCTCGTGCGTTCAGCAGATGCCGGAACATGATCCATACCGAATAATGACTGAATGCCTCATGCTCTGCCGTTCGCTGCCAGTCCTCCACCGATAGTTCCTTCAGCCTCTTGACCAGACCGGCTCGCTCTCTCACATACCGGTCGAGTGCTTCGTCTAAATCAACGCTAAGTAGCGCTCCCGCTTCCTCCTCTGGAGAATTAAGGATGGACCTTATAAAAGGCGTTGGAGCAGATAACATCAAGTCGAGGCGTGCGAGGAATGGCTCCATCACCGGTGGAGAGATGACAAGCGTGTTCATGAGCGGACCATTTCGTCGGGCTGGGCCGACGCTTCAGGTACTGGGGCGGCACCTCACGAATAAGGCTAATAATAATATCAGGAGCGCTCTCTAAAGTAGCTATCAACGTTTGCGTATTATTCATAATCTCCTCCGTGTTTCGTGATGCCGTTAAGCCGCCTAACGCTTGAGCTAAGCCGCGAGCGGCGTCGGCTTGAGCGAATTGTTAGCGTTCATGCGCGCGCAAAGCCGATCATAGGGGATGGCGACGACCACGCTGGCGGCGAACCAAACAGCCCAAGTGATACCGTCTCGCACGATAACGATGACGGAGAGTTGTGCGTACGCATGACGGGCTCTCTAATAGCTGTAGTTTCTTGGGGCTAAACGAATTAAATGCCGCAGAATCATCTCCATCGTTTTTCCTTTTGCGAACTCATCACTGTCCCGGAGGTGGCTGCCAAAGTTCGACCTTGTTCCCCTCAGTATCCATGACCCAGCCGAACTTTCCGTATTCGGAGTCCTCCGTCTTCTCCAGGACATTGCATCCTTCGTCACGAAGCGACTGAAGCACAGCGTCCAAGTCTTCGACGCGATAGTTGACCATGAAGGTCGACTTGCTTGGTGCGAAGTGCTCACCATCGGCGGCACCGATGCACCACACGGTCGTACCCGTTGTCGGATTGCCCGCTGCATCGGTCCAGGTGAACGCGGTGCCTCCCCACTCCTGGACGTCAATGCCCAGATGCTGCTTGTACCAAGCTCGCAGTGCGACCGGGTCCTTCGCGTTGAAGAAGATTCCTCCGATACCTATGACTCTCTTCATTTGGGCCTCCTAAGTGCGGTTAAGTTAGAGCGTACTGCGTTTGTGAACGCCTAACGTATAAAAAAACTCGTGCGGAACGAATCCTGTTCGGCAAAATATTATAGGCGCTGCTTCCACTATCGTGAGACCATCTCACACATATATTTACACAATGGATCCCGGCATTTGGCGCCAACACTGAGAACTTCGAAATTGTCGGGAGGTTATTTTAACCAGCGGTCGAACCAGTCGAGCGTAGCCGCGCGCATCTGCGGCGTGTAAGTATGCCCGGTTTCGGGGTAGAGAACGCTTTTGAATTTTTCCGGAGCTCCGAGCGCTGAATAAACCTGACCGGCTTTCGTTTCAATCATCCTGACGCCGTCTGCGGGGGAGCCTGCGTCAAGCGCCCCGGTGAGCGCCAGGTAAGGTCGCGGCGCGATGAGCGCGACCACTCCCTCGCTGTCGAAATGACGGAGAAGCCCATTCACGAAGTAATAAACGCCATGCTGCCGAAGTTCGCCGTGACGGATCAGGTTTTCGTAGCGCGTCAGACACGCGACGCCGACGACTGCAGCGACGCGTTCATCCAGCGCGGCCAGCCACCACGCGCGTGTGCTGCCCATACTCATTCCGGTCGCGCCGATACGTCGCCGATCCACTTCCGGCCGGCTCGAAAGGTAATCGAGCGCGATCTGGTCGTCGCGCACAAACATCCCCCACAGGGTGCGGCCCATCCACAAGTGGAACTTGAAGAGACTCTCGTGCTCGGCTCTGGTGGATTCAGCCGCGCCTGACGGCCCCGCGCCCGCGCGGTCGCCGTGCCAGTAAGCGTCGGGCGACAGCACTATATAACCTTTCCGCACGAGCGTTTCGCCAAACGCCTCGGCGCCGCCATTGGTGTTCGGCGTGATGATTTGCGTTTTGTCAGGAGTCGAGGAGTGCAGCCAGAGGACGGCCGGGGCCGGCCCCTGCAACCGCTCGGGGATGAGTGCCAGGGCCGATATTTCGCCGTCTATGCCGTTGTCAATCGCTATCTTTTCGAGCAAGTAGCCGTCACGAATCTCTCGCGTGATCCGCCGCACACGCTGCGGCGAAGGGCGCGAAGGGAGATCGCCGAGCGATTCGCGAACGATCCGTATCACCTCAGGCCGGCGGCTCCGCCATTCCCCCTCGCTGGATGGCGCGCGAAATTCCGGGACATTGATTCGATAATTTGGCGGAACCAGCGCGTCACGTTCAACTTCAGTTTTGCGATAAGCTTCCGCGGCTTCGGCCCCCGATTTGGGCGTAGGCAACGGTTTATACCGAAGCACGCTCAACTGCCGCAGGATGCAATCGGCGACGGCTTCGGCCAGACGTTCATAACCGGCTGGCGTGTAATGCGTGCCGTCTTTGTCGAGCAGTTGTTCAGCGCCACCCTGCTCGACAACCCAGTGCAGATCGTGCGCGACAACACCGGCACGTTTCATCACGGCGACAGCGGCGGCGTTGTAACGCTTCACGTCGGCTTCAAAGCGATCAAATTCCGCCCCGCGTTTGGCGTGCCGGTCATCGAGGATCGGTGTCGTGCTGGCGAATACAATGCTCGCCGATGTCTCCCGCCTGAGCCGCTCAACAATACGTCTCAGATTGACCTCGTACTGGTCCAGTGGCACCTGATGCTGTCCCGAAGATTTCCCCAGCTTCAGATCATGTAGCCCGCAGTTGAAATGGACGAGAACCGGCTTTTCGCCGATCACCCATTCGTCCAGGTTGCGGAGCACGTTAGAGCTGTCGCCGCCATTGGCCGCCGGGCTGATGACGCGCGCCCGCCCGGCCAGCCGTTTCGCCACCAGCGGCGCGTAACCCAGGCGGATCGAATCGCCGATCAGCGCGACTTTCGGCAATTCAGCTTCGGCATCGGGGGTCTGAGCCTGCGCCGGATAGGCCGACGACAGGGCGATGAGCAGCGTAAGCGCAACCAATTCAGCAATGAGACGTCGTTTCTTCATGGCTTGTAGATAAGCTCCTCCGAAAAAAGCCTCGTAGTAACGAATTATGGTTTTTGGAAAATAAATGCAACAACAGCCTTACCTGTCGCTGAGCGACATTTGAGCCTAGCACGGCTTTGATGGTATTTGGAAATAAATGTAACCATCATTGTAGAACGTAAACTAAATCCTCGGGCTTTTTCAGGAAATTGAGGTTCAACATTTCTCTTCCGAAGTGTTCGGTGTATAGTGACTCCTGTCTCAACAAACAGTTTGGCTTCAGGTGCCCGTCGCCGTTTTCTTGACGACGGGAGAATAGGGAAGCGGGTGAAATTCCCGCACGGTCCCGCCACTGTGAAGGCCTTTTTATTCTCTCTCACCAATTGCGCCACTGCGTGAAAGCGCGGGAAGGCTTGGAGGGAAAGACACGCCGGTTATATTCGGCGTAAGGCTCAAGTCAGGAGACCTGCCTGAAGTTGGATCATGTGAACTCTTCGTGGAATGGGAGAACAACATCTTGCTGAATCTATTCTCTACCTACAATTCTAGACATCATTTCACCATAGCAGCGTCAGGCTCATCTGCCTTTGGCCGCTAAAGCTGAAAGGGCGCGTTCGTGTTGATAATCGCCCTTGTGTGTCCGGGCTTTCGCCGGACTTCATCAGGGCTATTTCTCAGCTTGGGAGGTAATGGAATGATCGTCTTTATTTCCGCGGCCGCGACCGAGCGACAGATGGTCGCCGCCGCGGCAAAGGGCCTGCCGGTCGAATTCCCCACAGTGTGGGCGCTCGATAGCGGTAAACTGCAATCGGATGCCGAGATCGATAACCTGCTGGCCAACATGGGCGCGGAGCCATTTGTCTTCGTAGTCCGGGTACTAGGCGGGAAAAGTTATTTTGAGCGTGGATTTGCACGGCTGCAGTCGTTCTGCCGTGAACGAAACCGCCATTTGATCGCAATCCCCGGAGATCAGAATCCTGACGCCGAATTGGATGCTATCTCCAACGTCCCGCTAGCGGCGGCGGCGAAGGCTTTTCAATATGCTCTGTCAAGCGGCCTCGAGAATTATGGAAACCTGCTGCGATATCTGGCCGACGTCTTTCTTTCCACGGCGTTCGGCTTCGAAGGGCCCACGCCCATCCCCGGCGCGGGGCTCTACCATCCGGGCGCGAGCGACCGTGCGGTTTGCGCAAATCTGAGCCTGGCGGAATTCAAGCGTCTTTATTGGCGCGACCAACGGCCCGCCATCGGCATTCTCTTTTACCGGGCGTACTGGCAGAGCGGGGACATGGCGGTCGTGGACGGGCTGACGCGCGAGATCGAGGCGCGCAACTACAACGTCCTTCCCGTGTTCTGTTACAGCCTGCGCGAAGAGTCGGCAAAGGCCGTCTCCGCCAACATCTTTTCCAAATATTTCGTGGATGACGCCGGGCCGACGGTCGATTGCGTGATCAGCCTGTTCAGTTACGCAGTGGCCGAACTCCTGCGAGAAGAGAGAACCACCACGGCCGGCGGCCAGATGGCGGACTACTTGCGGACGCTCGCCATCCCTTTCGTCCAGGGGATCACCACTTCGTTGACTGTTTCTGAATGGAAAGAAAGCGCCGCGGGGCTGCCGCCATGGGACGCGGCGACGAAAGTTGTCATGCCGGAATTCGACGGCCGCATCATCGGTCCGGTTGTCGGGTTTCGTCAGCAGGGCGAATACGGCGCCGCGAGTTCGGAAACGGAGTCTTACACGGTGATCCACACCGAGCGAGCGCGGGCATGCGTCGATTTGGCGACTCGCTACTCCACGCTTCGCCGTAAGCCGAATGCGGAAAAAAGACTCGCGCTCGTCCTGACCAATTTCGCGAATCGGCACGGGCGCATCGGGAGCGCCGTCGGATTAGATACGCCGGCCTCCGTCGTCCACTTGATGCAAGGATTGCGCGAGCGCGGGTACCACGTGGCTGATATCCCCGAAAGCGGGGACGCATTGATGGAGGAACTGATCGCCCTCGGCGGGTACGACCGGGAGTATTTGACCGAAGAGCAGATGCGACTCTCGAAGGCGGGTTACACCGACGCGGAGTACGCAGATTGGTTCGCGCAATTTCCGGCGGAGACGCAGGCCGCACTGAAAGAAGAATGGGGCGCTCCGCCGGGCCGTGTGTTCCGGGGCGCCGATCGGATTTATATCGCGGGGAAGTTGTACGGCAACCTCTTCGTGATGATTCAGCCGCCGCGCGGGTTCGGGGAAAACCCCCTCGCCGTCTATCACAGCGGCGACCTCATCCCGACGCACCATTATCTCGGCGCCTATCACTGGCTGCGCCATGTGTTTCGGGCGGACGCACTGGTCCAATGCGGGAAACATGGGACGCTGGAATGGTTGCCGGGCAAGGGCATCGGCCTGACCGAAGGATGCTATCCCGAACTCGCCATCGGCGACCTGCCCGTCTTCTACCCCTTCATCATCAATGATCCCGGCGAGGGGACGCAGGCGAAGCGGCGAATGCATGCCTGCATTATCGACCACCTGATCCCACCTATGACGCAGTCGGAGACGTATGACGAGCTCGCGCGACTGCAACAACTGCTGGGAGCCTACGCCAACGCCGAGCGTATCGATCCCGACAAATTACCCCTGATTCAGCAGGAAATCTGGAACGCCGTGGTGGCCGCCAATCTCCACCAGGATTTAGGCGTCGACGCGCAGCCGGACGACGACGCGTATGGCGAATTTATCCAGCACATTGATGGCTATCTGTGCGAGATCGGCGATCTGCAGATCCGCGATGGCCTGCACGTCCTGGGACAGATGCCCAAGGGTGAACAACTCATCAACCTGGCGCTGGCCTTAATCCGGCTCGATTCACCGGGCTTTACCGGAATCCGCCGCGCCATCGCCGAAGACTACTGTCTGGATTACGACGCGCTGAGCGAAGTGGCCAGCCTCGGCGCCGTGTATCGTGGCGAATTCCCTCCATTTCCGTCACAAGTGGCGGACGGCGACCCGGTCCGCACGAATGGCGATTTGCTTCTACGTCTGGAGAAGGCCGCGCGGTTACTCGTTACGCGTTTGTCGGAAACAGCATTTGCGTGGGAAGACATCGGCGCGGTTTTGGCCTACTGCAATCTGCCTTCCGAAGGTAAAACAAGCGAGACGCTCCGATGGCTGACCGAGAGAATCATTCCCGATTTGCGCCGCACGAATGAAGAGTTGCTTAACCTGTTCGACGGTTTAAGCGGCGTCGCCGTGCCCGCCGGGCCGAGCGGCGCGCCGACCCGCGGCATGACCAATATTCTTCCGACCGGGCGCAACTTTTATTCGGTCGACGTCCGGGCGATTCCGTCGCCCTTCGCCTGGCAGGTCGGGCAGCGGCTCGGGGGCGATTTGCTGAAACAGTATCTGGAGCGCGAGGGGCGCTATCCAGAAGCCATCGGCCTCACCGTCTGGGGCACGTCCAATATGCGAACGCAAGGCGATGATATCGCGGAGATCCTATGGCTATTGGGCGTCCGCCCGATCTGGCAGCCGGAGAACCGGCGGATCGTCGATCTGGAAGTCATCCCGCTATCTGAATTGAACCGGCCGCGAGTGGACGTCACGGTCAGGATGTCGGGCTTTTTCCGCGACACGTTTCCGGGGGTGGTGCGGTTGCTCGACCGGGCGATCAACATGGTCGCCGATCTGGAAGAGTCGGAAGACGAAAATTTCGTGCGCAGGCACGTCCGCCAGGACGAGGCGAAATTTACGAGAGATGGCGCGGAGCGGGCAAAAGCCAAAGCACGTTACCGGTTGTTTTCCAACAAACCGGGTTCGTACGGCACGGGGATTTTAACGGCCATCACCGAGTCGAATTGGGAGACAAGCGACGACCTTGCGCGCATATACCTCGAGTGGGGGGGATTCGCCTACACCCGTGACCTGTATGGCGAGCCCGCGCACGACGAATTTCAATACAGGCTCGCGGGAACGGAGATCGCGGCGCAGAACAAAGACAATTATGAGCACGACATTTTTGACAGCGACGATTACATGCAGTTTCACGGCGGAATGATTGCAGCCATAAGATCGCTCGCCGGGTGCGATCCGATGGCTGTATTGGGCGATTCGGCGAATCCTGAAACGGCGAGGAATCGCGATGTCAGGGAAGAAGCGCGCCGTGTCTTTCGCGCCCGTGTGGCAAATCCGAAATGGCTGCGCGCGATCAGGCGACATGGCTATAAGGGCGCGCTCGAGATGGCGGCGACGGTGGACTACCTGTTCGGCTATGACGCGACGGCGCAGGTCATTGACGACTGGATGTATCAACAGGTGGCGGAAAAGTACGTGCTCGACGAAACGAGCCGTGAGTTTTGCGAGCGTAGCAACCCGTGGGCGTTGCGGGAGATGACGGGGCGCTTGCTCGAGGCGGCTGAGCGCGGGATGTGGTCGGACCCGGACCCGGAGACGCTGGAGCACTTGAAAACGGCCTACCTCTCGAACGAAGGGCTTCTCGAAGCGAAAGGTGAGCGGCAATGAGCTCAGAAACCAGGATAGATGCTTTGACGGCGGCGGGCGCGGCGCATTTTCCGTTCTCCGCCATTGTCGGGCAGGACGTAATGAAACGGGCCCTGATCTTCAACGCGATCGACCCTTCCATCGGGGGAGTCCTGATCGCCGGGACGCGCGGCACGGCTAAGTCGACGGCGGCGCGCGCCATTGCGGCACTGCTTCCCAAGATCGAGGTCGTTGACGGAGATGCGTTCAACTCCGCGCCTTCTCGCGGGGCGACGGAGAAAGTAGTTCGCGTCCCCGCGCCCTTCGTCAATTTGCCGGTCGGCGCGACGGAAGACCGTGTGCTGGGCGCGCTGGACGTCGAACGGGTCTTGCAATCGGGTGAACGGCGTTTTGAGCCCGGCCTGCTCGCCCGAGCGAATCGCGGCGTGCTCTATGTGGACGAGGTCAATCTGTTGCCGGATCATCTGGTCGACGTGCTTCTCGACACCGTCGCGATGGGCGTGAATCGAGTTGAGCGGGAGGGCGTTTCGTTTACCCATGAAGCGCGCGTCATCCTGATCGGCACGATGAACCCCGAGGAGGGAGAGCTTCGTCCCCAGCTGCTCGACCGATTCGGCCTGTCAGTCGCGATCGCCGGATATTTCGAGCCGGGGCTGCGCAAAGAAGTCGTGCGCCGTCGGATCGCGTACGAGGCCGGCCCTGACTCGTATCTTGAACACTGGAGGGCTTCGGAAAACGAGCTCTCTGCGCGCATCGATGGGGCCCGTGAGCGCCTCGACTCTGTGACGGTTCCGGATGGAGCGCTCGACGCGATTGTTGAAGCCTGCGCCGAGGCGAGGGCCGACGGCTTGCGCGCAGACATCGTAGCGTACAAAACCGCGCGCGCAGCCGCCGCGTTCGAAGGGCGCACGGAGGTAAACGCCTCTGACCTGGAAGAATCCCTGGCGCTGGCGCTCGCCCATCGCCGCCGCGCGCCGCGCGCCGCTCCCGAGTCGGGAGGCGGTTCCGAACCGCCGCCTGACGACTCGACAGGTGAAAGGCAACGCGGCCGCAGTTCCAATCCGCAGACGTCGTCGTCGCGAAATCCTGGTTCACCTTCGGAGTCGGAAAAGACGCCCCGGCGCTTTGACCAATCACAGCAGAGTAAGGACGCGAACCAGACTCCTGGCGACGGGGCTCTGGCGGTCGGGGAGCGAGTCTTCTCCATCGGCGGCGGCTTCGATCTGGGGCGAGTGATCTCGCGCCGCCAACCGCGCATGACCGCCACGGTCGTCGTCGGTAAAGGATCGTATGCCCCCTCGCGCAGGTCGGGACAGGTCGTGCGGTCCGTGACGCCGCGACCTTCCGAAAAGCTGGACCTGGCCATCGACGCCACGATTCGCGCCGCGGCGCTCGACGCGGTTTCCGGCGACGCGCGCAAGCCGGCGCGGTTATCGATAGGCCCCGCGCATTGGCGGCATAAACAGCGGCGGACTCGCACGCGCAATTTCGTTCTATTGCTTGTTGACGCTTCGGGGTCGATGGCCGCGCTCGAGCGCATGCAGGCCGCAAAGGGCGCGATCTGCTCGCTGCTCGAAGACTCTTATCAACGGCGCGATGTGGTCGCGCTAATCGCCTTTCGCGGCGAGGTGGCGGAAGAACTCCTGCCGCCCACCCGCAGCCCGGTCTTCGCTTACCGTAGGCTCGCGCAACTCCCGACCGGAGGCAGAACGCCCCTGGCCGAAGGGTTGAAGCGGGCGCGCGCTGTGATTGGGCGGCAGGAGCGCAAAGGCGAACGAGTACGGCCATTTTTGGTTGTGGTTACGGACGGGCGGGCGACCTCGCCGGCAGCGGGCGCGTTCGAGGCCGCGCTGGCGGAAGCGGCGCGCCTTAGCCGGATGCAAATACGAGGCTTGTGCATCGATATGGAAGTCGGTCGGATACGGTTCGGCATGGCGCGGGCGCTGGCGCGAGAGCTGAATGCCGCCTACGCGCATATTCATGACCTTCCGCCGAAAGATTGGGGTCAGGTGATACACGAATGGGTCGCCGCCGAGAATCACGCTGGAGCCGCGAAAGGCACCAATAATTTCTGACCGATGTCACTTTTGATGGCCAAAATGAAAGTCGATCTGCGCGCCGGCAGGAGGGCGAGTCGACGGAGCCACGCCTGGGCTTTTCTTCTCTTTGCGATGTTGCTGATCGCGGCGTGTGGGACCCCCTCACGGCAAAACCAAACGACCGCGAGCAATGGGGCCTTCCCACGAACAGTGAAAGTGGGGGATATGGAAATCAGCATCCCGCGTAAGCCCGAGCGGATTGTTTCATTGACCCCCAGCAATGACGAGATTCTATGCGCGCTGGTGGACGAGAAGCGTATCGCAGGCCTCTCGAAATTTTCTCAGGATCCGGCGACGAGCTATGTCGCGGAGGCGGCCCGCCGAATTAACGTCTTCGTCGACCGCAACGCCGAACAAGTCGTTTCGCTGCGGCCGGAACTGGTGCTGGCGGCGCGCTATACCAAAATCGATTTGAAGGCCTTGCTGGCGGAGACTAAGACGCCGCTCGTCGTCACGATCGAATTTCGAAACTTCGCGGACGTCGAATCCAACCTGCGCTTGATCGGCCAGGCGGTTGGAGAAGAAGGCCGCGCCGAGTCCGTGATCGGCGAGATGCGGCGTAAGTTGGCCGAAGCACGCTCCCGCCTGCGACCGGGAAGGGCAGGGCTGCGCATGCTATACCTCGCGTCGGGAAACTTCAGCGCCGGTTCCAGGACCTCGATCCACGAAATATTGGCCGCCGCCGGATTCAAAAACGCCGCGGCGGAAGCCGGGGTAAAAGGACACGTCAAACTTGCGCCAGAACAAATCACCGAGATCGACCCGGATGTAATTTTGATCGCCTCCGGGTACGAACGCGACCGAGGCTTTCGGCAGGCGCTCGAAAACGACGCGCAGCTTTCTGCCATCAAGGCAATCAAAGACAAAAGAATTGTCGAGGTTCAGGCGCGCGGCGTGTTGACCGTCTCGCACCACGTAGCCGACGCCGTCGCCGAGCTCATCGAAGCCCTCAATCAACTGCAAATGATTAAAGAAGGAGAATAGCCATGGCGGAATTGAAGCCGATCACGGGCGCGCGCGAAAGCCTCGAGGACTTGAGTGGGACCGTGACGGAATACAGCTACGTGACGCCGGGGGAAGAGACGATGCGCGAATTGACCAGGATTTTATTTGAAGAGCATTGGCGCGAGATCATCGTCGGCCCATGTATCGAAGGCGCGGTTTTTGAGATCCGCTTTGAGCAGGCTCCGAAGAAAGTCTCCTACCTCGACGGCTACCTGACGGTCGATCTCGGGCACTGGCATTTTCATCTCTGCGTTGGCGCGCATAAAGGCGCGCGCTCGGCCGAACTGGCCGCCAAACGGCGCGTGGCGAAGCTAGCTTTCTTTGAAACGAAGGACAATCGCTGTATTGGTGGCAACAGCTACGGCATTCGGATGTGGAACGGGTTCGGCGAGCAGATGACGACCGTTTTTCTGCCGAACCCCCGTTTGTCCGATGAGATGAAGGTTTTGAAGGAGCCGCAATGGGATCGATTGCAGCTGTGGTTTGAGCTGCGAAACCGGTTTTTGGGAGAGCCGATCCCGGAATCATTTATGTCGGGAAGCGCTCCTGGCTGACGGGCGGCGTCAAGTGGCGTCGCTTTCACGCTCCGCGCTGGTGACCTGCCAAGATGGTTTCTGAATGAGAGGCAAAAATAGACATCGCCACTCCGCTCTGAGGGTGGCCACACTGATTATCACAAGCTTGGCCGTTTGCGCCGGTTATCTGTTGTTGCGGCGTCATGGAATTGGTGTTCGCGAATTGCTGGTGACGGACGGTAATCCACATTCGATCACGGTGGTCTCGATTCTGGCTTACAGCCTGGTATTCGGATTGAAGCACGCACTGGAGCCGGATCATTTAGCGGCGGTCTCAACTATCGCCGTCGAACATAAGTCATTGTTCGGCTCCTCGCTGGTAGGCGCGGTGTGGGGGCTCGGGCACACGCTGTCGTTGTTGCTGGCCGGACTGGTCGTGATTCTCCTAGGGTTCGACCTGCGCGAAGAATATCTTGAGCCCGTTGAGGTCATCGTGGCCCTCATGTTGATCGGGCTCGGGGCCAGGGCCTTGTGGAAATTAGGGCGGGAGAGAAGCGCGTCGGTAAACGCCGGATCAAAGGAAGCGCATAACCACTCTCATGCACACCACCAGCATTCGCACGGCGTCTGGGGGCGCATTGGCCTCCGACCGCTATTGATCGGGATGGTCCATGGGCTCGCCGGGAGCGCCGCCCTCTTGCTGCTGCTGATACCGGTCATTCCCTCAACGGTCTTAAAGATAGTTTACATCCTGGTCTTCGGCGCCGGCTCGATCGCGGGGATGGTCATTATGAGTTGCATGGTGGGCCTTCCCGCACACCTGATGGCGGAGCGATTTCTGAAAGTGAGCCTGGCCATCCGCGCGCTGGCCGGGCTGTTCAGCCTCGGTTTTGGAATTTGGCTGCTGCAAGGACTCATTCATGCAAGCTGAGCGAATTGAAGAATTTGAAAGATCCGAAATGAGTGGATGTGATTGTAGTTTGAATCTGGCTATTGATTGCAGGAGACGCCCCCGAATTTATTCAAGCCGGAGGGGGCTCGGAGCGAAGAGCTACAAGTCCCGGTTCCGGTCTGCCATTAACCTAGGAGGCGCTGAAAGTGAACGGGAAGCGCGGTGTGAATCCGCCACTGCCCACGCAACTGTAACGGCGACTGACTCCGCAAAAAGCCACTGCTCGAGATGAGTGGGAAGGCGCGGAGGAGGGCTGTCAGCGACAAGGATATGGGCCTTTTCGCTGAGGAAAGCCGCAAGTCAGGAGACCGGCTCTCAGCGCATCGCCACCGACTTTCGATGGGAAAGAAAGGACATGTTTTCTATGAAAAACAGTTATAGAGCAGGGAGGACAGCAATCGCTTTCGCAGTCGTCTGTCTCATATGTTTCGGCGCAGGAATGACACGGGTGTGGGCGCAATCGTCTGGAAGCTTGAGTGGCAGGGTCACGGATTCGCAAGGGGCGGCTGTGTCGAGCGCGACCATAACGCTCTATTCGCGCACCACGGACCTGCGCGCGATGACCGTGACCGATGAACGCGGGGCGTATCGTTTTGAGCGACTGCTTGAGGGGGATTATGTGGTTGAGGTGAACTCCGATGGTTTCGGTCGGATTTCGCGAATCTACCGAGTCGAAAGAGGTGCGGCCGGAACTCTGGATTTCGCCCTGGAGGTCGCGGGAGTCAGCGAGACGATATTGGTCACCGCCGCTGGGACACCGCAAACGGTTGACGAAGTATCGAAAGCGGTTTCAGTCGTCACGGCGGAGGAGATTGAACAACGTAATGAGTATGCAATCGGCGAGACGCTGCGTACCGTGCCTGGATTGCGAGTACAACAACTCGGCGGACCAGGAACATTCGCGCGGATACAGACACGGGGGTTGCGTGATTCGGACACCGCGATCCTGGTTGACGGGTTGCGCCTGCGCGACGCCGCGTCAACACAGGGCGACGCGACATCATTCATCGAGGAGATGTTCACGGTCAATTCAGACCGGCTCGAAGTGCTGCGCGGATCCGGCTCCTCACTCTACGGGACGAACGCCATCGGTGGGGTCGTGAACGTCATCTCCGACCAGGGCGGGGGACCGACCCACGGGCAATTGCAATTCGCGGGCGGGCAATTGGGACTTTATCGCGGGCGCGCCCAACTTGCCGGAGGCTTTGACTCGAACCGGTTCATATACAGCGGCGGCTTCGCGCTGCTCAACGTCACCGACGGGGTCAATCACACGCCGACGCGAAATTTCAGCGGGCAGGGGGTCGCGAAGTACAATTTCACCCCAAACATATCACTCATCGCGCGGTTGTTTGGGAACACCGCTTACCTGGCTTCGACGGATAGTCCTTTCACCGCTGCGAGCGCGGCCGATTTCGCAAGTTTTCTGCCCGGGTTTGTTCCGCCGCCGGCGGGCAGCGTGATTGACGCGGTCGCCCTCCCTCTGGATCAACAGCAAAGAATCGAGAATGGATTGGCCGTGACCGATCGAGGCGGCGCAAACTACATTCCGAATCTGCGCGATCCCGACAACCGCCGCGACTCGAATTACCTGACTGTTGCCGTGATCTTCAACCAGCGGCTCAATGACGCGTTCGGGTACCGCGCCAGCTACCAAAGGGTCAACACCAACCGGCAATTTGGCGATGGCCCCGGGGGAGGGCGCTTCGAGCCATTATTCAATAGCTTCAGTATTTTTGACGGGCGCATCGACACATTCAATCTTCAGGCTGACGGGAGGCTCGGTTCACACAACCTGCTTGCGGTCGGGTACGAATTCGAACAGGAGCGATTTATAGGGGCGAACCGCGACGAAGACCCGAACGCCGGGTTGCGAGCCAATTCAGGCACGGACGTCAGTCAGCGTAGCAACACATTTTTCATTCAGGATCAGTTCCGCGCGTTGGATAATCGCTTACAGATTTCGGCGGCGTTTCGCGCCCAATCATTCTATTTGACGCAGCCCGAATTCTTTGGAGGGACCTCCGTTTATTCCGGACTGCCATACGAATCACCCAGGACAGCTTATACCGGAGACGGTTCAGTCTCGTATTTCTTCAGCTCGACCGGCACAAAATTGCGCGCGCACGTCGGCAGCGGCTATCGCGCGCCTGCGATCTTCGAGCGGTTCGGTTCCTCTTTTTTCGACGGCGTTTTCTCTCCATTCGGTGACCCCCGCCTCAACCCCGAACGTTCGATCGCGGTCGATGGTGGGATCGATCAGAAATTAGCGGGAGATCGCGTGCAACTGAGCGCGACCTATTTCTACACCCGATTGCAGGATGTGATCGTCTTTGATTCGACCGGATTCATTATTCCCGCTACCGACCCATTCGGTCGATTCGGCGGGTACCGCAACACAGGCGGAGGGCTGGCGCGTGGGGTGGAGTTAGCGGCAAGTACAAAGCCGTATCGCACGCTCGACCTGAGCGCGTCATACACCTTCACCAACGCCGTTAACCGCGTTCCGTCTTCCGTGCCGAATTTCTTGCGAACCATCGTGCAGCCGCGTCATATGTTCACGATGCTGGCCGCGCAGCAGATCACGCGGCGACTGGACGTGGTCTTCGATTTGTTCGCTTACGGCAGCTACTTCTTTCCCTTCTCGAGTCGGGCCTTCAAATTCGACGGCCCGGTCAAAGCCGATCTGGGCGCGAGCTATACCGTGCCGATGAGCGACCGGGTCAGCATGAGGTTTTACGCGAAGGTTGAGAACATTTTCGACCGGGAATACTTCGAAAGCGGGTTCCGCACACCGGGGGCGGTCTTTACCGGCGGAATGGGTCTGCGGTTCTGAGGTTCGCTGAGGAATGCGATGAGTATATTACTAACGGCTCAAGATATTTCGTTCGCTTACGACAGCCGGCAGGTTCTGAAAGGAATCTCGTTGGTTGTTGAGGCGGGCGAATTCGTCGGTCTGATTGGCGCGAACGGCAGCGGCAAAACGACATTGTTACGCGCGCTGCTCGGATTGCTCAAGGCTTCGGGCGAGGCGCGACTGTGCGGCGACTTGCTCTGGACTCTTGATCGGCAAGAGATCGCCAGGCGCGCCACAATGGTCCATCAGGATACGCGCGTCGATTTCGCCTTCACTTCGCGCGATATCGTGGCGATAGGCCGCACGCCTTATTTGGGGCGCTTCAAACCTGAAGGCGCCGCTGATAAGAAAGCCATCGCCCGAGCGATGCGCGAAACGGGCGTAACAGAATTGGCTGAACGGCCGGTAACGGAGCTTTCGGGTGGCGAGAGGCAGCGTGTCCATCTCGCCCGCGCGCTGGCGCAAGAGACGCGCGTCATTTTGCTGGACGAGCCGACCGCAAATCTCGATTTGGCGCATCAATTCGAGGCGCTCGAACTCGTTCGCGGATTCACGCGCGCCGGCGGGGCGGCGCTGGCGGCGATTCACGATCTAACCCTTGCGTCGCATTTCTGTGACCGGCTGTTGCTATTGTCGAGAGGCGAGATTGTGGCCGCCGGCGCGCCCGTCGAAGTTATAACTGAAAGCAACCTTGAAAAGCATTTCGCGCTCCGGGCGCGCGTCAAGTGTGACGACGAGACGGGAGCGATGATCGTCCACCCGCTTGCCGCGAAGTCGTCGTCCGTAAGCTGAATCGAGGCGTGGAGCGTGGTTTAAATCAATGTCGAAAGGCTCTCTAATGGCAACTCCTGTTTCACAACCGCCGAATAAAAGCTTAAAAGGCTCGCCGATTTACATAGCCGCGATCGTCACGACGCTGGCGCTGGTGGTCGCCGGAATCGAAATTACGCGGCGGCTGAAAGCCCCTGCGGATACCATCACCGAACTTCCCGCGACCGCGAGGCCGTTTCCGCGTGAGTTGCGCGATGCCAAAGGCGAGACGCTCAACCTCCCACGCGAACCGCAACGCATTGTATCGCAGACGCTCGGCACGGACGAGATACTGCTTGCCATCTGCCCGGCGGAGCGAGTCGTTGCATTGAGTCACCTGGCTGAAGATGCGAACTACAGCAATGTTGTCGAAGAGGCGCGACAGATTCCAAACAGGACAACCCAGGGGCCGGAGCAGATTTTGCAGTTCAAGCCAGACCTGATTTTCGTTGCAAGTTACAGCCGCGCCGAGACGATCGAATTGCTCCATGCTTCCAAGGCGCCGGTCTTCCGATTCGCGAATTTCGATTCTATCGCGGACATCAAATCGAACATCCGCACGATCGGTTACGCGACGGGGACGGACGCCGCGGCGGAGAACCTTATCGTGCAGATGGATGAGGCGCTAATCGCCGTCCGCGCGCGCATTCCAAAAAGCGAATCGCCCGTGCGAGTGATGTCCTATGACAAGCTGGGTTATACCGCGGGCTCGAACACGATCTTCGACGACGTCGTGCGAGCCGCAGGCGCCGTCAACGTATGCGCGGAGCGAGGGATCAAGGGCTTCGCCAAGATCAATTCGGAAAAGATACTCGAATGGCAGCCTGACTTTCTGATCACTGGGGCAAACCGGGGCACGGAAAAATCCGTGCGCGACCGATTGCTCGAAGACCCGGCGGTCGCAAGCAGTAAGGCTGCGCGCGCGGGGCGCGTCATTGTGATCGATAGCCATCATTATCTGACGGTCTCGCAACATGTCGTGGGCTTCGTTGAGGATTTGGCGAACGGACTCTATGGAAACCGGAAGTAAGATAATCGAAGCGCCTAGGGCCAGTACCGAGCGAGCCTCGCGCGGCCTCTTCACACAACGGGTCGCCGGGTACTTTGCCGTGGTCGCGATCGTGTTGCTCATCGCGTTCATGGCCGGGATCGCCATCGGGAGCGCGTCCGTGCCGGCTGCGATAGTCGTGCGCGTATTAGCTTCCCATGCTTTGCCGCACGGATGGGTTGACCTTAGTGATATTCCGGAGCCGCAACAGGTCATTGTCTGGTTGATTCGGACGCCGCGCGTCATCGTAGCGGCGCTCGTCGGCGCGGGACTGGCGGTCGCAGGCGTGCAGATGCAAGGTCTGTTCCGCAACGCGCTGGCTTCACCCGACATCGTCGGGACGAGTTCCGGAGGCGTGCTCGGCGCCGTCCTGGCTCTCGCGACGGGGTTGGCGATGCGATCGATTTTTTATCTGCCGGTGATGTCTTTCGCAGGGGCCTTGCTCGCGCTCTCTCTGGTCTACGCCATCGCCACGCGTCGCGGGCGCACGCCCGTCTCCACGCTGCTCTTGACCGGCGTCGCGTTCAACGCATTGATCGGCGCGATCACGTCGTTCGTGATCAGCCTGCAATGGGTTCGGTGGGAGGTGGCGCAGGAGATTCTTTTCTGGATGATGGGCGGCCTGGACAGCCGCACCTGGAAGCACGTCTGGCTGGCGCTGCCCTGTGTCGTGATCGGCTTGATCGTCGCGCTCGTCTATTCGCGCGATCTTGACGTCCTGCTGCTCGGCGAAGAGACGGCGCTCGCGGTAGGCGCAGATATAGAGAAGGTGAAGCGGATCATCCTGACGAGCGCGGCCTTACTCACCGGAGCCGCTGTCGCCGTCAGCGGCCTGATCGGTTTTGTCGGTTTGGTCGTGCCGCACATCGTGCGCCTGATCATCGGGCCAAAACACAGATATTTATTGCCAGCCAGCGCGTTGACGGGGGCGGCTTTTTTGATTCTGACAGATATTCTGGCTAGAACGATAAACCGTCCGGAAGAGATCAGACTGGGAATTGTGACGGCCATACTGGGCGCGCCGTTTTTTCTGTACCTGCTGCTACGCCACTATCGCACCATCGGCATAGGATAAACGCGAGACTGGGGGAGGGAATTATGGAATCTGAAAATCATACAAATGTCGATCAATCCACGAGAGAGGAGACAGACGAGCGCCACGCCGAACAAATGCGGCGCCGCAAAGCCTCCTATGACGCGCGCAAGGCGGCGGCGACGCAAGAAAAAGGTTTGATCATCGTCAACACAGGCACGGGCAAAGGGAAAACCAGCGCTGCCTTGGGGATGGTCTTTCGCGCGCTCGGACACGGCATGCGCGTCGGCGTGGTGCAATTCACGAAAGGCGCAATTGAAACCGGCGAGGCCGCTTTCGCCCAACAACTGGGAGGGCAGATTGATTTCTACACTCTCGGCGAAGGCTACACCTGGGAGACGCAGGACCGCGAGCGTGACAGCGCAGTAGCTAGTAAGGCCTGGGAGCAGGCCCGCGCGTTGATCGAAGACCCGCGCTATCAGATCGTCGTGCTCGACGAACTCAACATCGTCCTCAAATACGGGTACGTGCCACTGGACGAAGTACTAGAAACCCTGCGCCGCAAGCGCGAGGACTTGCACGTCATCATTACGGGGCGCAACGCGAAAGACGAACTGATCGCGCTGGCCGACCTGGTGACCGAGATGAAGCTGATCAAACACCCCTATAAGAGCGGGATCAAAGCCCAAAAGGGGATCGAGTATTAATGGCGAATACCGACAGAAAGAGCGCTGAGAAACCTTTGCCCGAAGGTATACCGAATCGATTTGTGTTCGTGAAGCGCGCGGACGAGGAGGTGAAGAAGACTCGCGTCGTGGAAGGACAGCTGCTCGTCTGTCAGGGGTGCTGCTGCGGCAAGACAGAGCGCGGAATGCCGCCGCTACCGCTGGACGATTTTAAACAACAATGGAAAGAGCGTGGAGTGCGTTTGCGCGTTCACCTGACCGTCACTGGCTGTTTAGGCCCATGTCCACTGGCGAATGTCGTGCTGATCCTGTTTGCGGGGGAGTCCGTCTGGCTTCATTCGATCAACACTCCCGAACACGTAACGGCGATCTACGACTATCTGGAAGCGATGCTGTCGGCTGAAAAATATCTTCCGCCGGGAGGGATTCTCGCCGATTGTCATTTCAACCGCTTCATTTTTGATACGGCCGCAGGCGACGCATGGCTGAACGATGACGATTGGAAGCAGGTAAAAGCCTGAACGATGTTCATCAATAGCGATACTTGGTACTGAACGTATGACGGCGAAAGCCTTAATGGTATTGGGTACAGCTTCCCACGCGGGCAAATCGCTCACGGCGGCGGCGCTGTGCCGTATTTTGAAGCAGGACGGCTTCAACGTTGCGCCCTTCAAGGCTCAAAACATGGCGCTCAACTCCTTTGCCACGCGCGAAGGCCACGAGATCGGGCGGGCGCAGGCGATGCAGGCGCAGGCCGCCGGCATCGAGCCGCACGTCGACATGAACCCGATTCTGCTCAAGCCGACTTCGGAGGTGGGCTCACAGGTCGTTATCAACGGCAAAGTTTTTGGCAACTATCGCGGCGCGGAATATTACCGTCTCAAACCGATGTTGCTCGACGCGGTGGCCGCGGCGTACCAACGTCTGGCGTCGCGACACGAAATCATCGTGCTGGAAGGCGCGGGCTCGCCCGTCGAGATGAACCTCAAGGACCGAGACGTGGTGAATATGAAAATGGCCGAGATCGCGGACGCGGCCTGCCTGCTGGTAACGGACATCGACCGCGGCGGCGTCTTCGCCTCGCTGGTCGGCACTTACGCCCTGCTCGAACCGCACGAACGGGCGCGTTTCGGGGGCTTCCTGATCAACAAGTTTCGCGGCGACGTGAGCCTTTTCACGCCCGGCGTTGAATATCTGGAAAACCGTCTGTCGCAACCTTGCCTGGGCGTAATCCCGTACCTGCGCGATCACGGCATCGATGATGAAGACAGCGTGTCGCTCGAACGCCGCGCGGCGAGGCCTTTGCTTGATAACGAAGACCAGTTGCGCATCTGCGTGGTCGGGTTGCCATACCTTTCCAATTTCACAGACTTTACTGCGCTTGAGAACATTTCCGGCGTAGTCGTTTATTACACGCGTAAGCCGGAAGAGTCGCGATCTGCCGACGTGCTCGTCCTGCCCGGGAGCAAAAACACCATTCCCGATTTGCTCTGGCTCAGAGAGAATGGGTGGGGGGAAAGGGTCCATTCCCATGTCGCAGCCGGCAAGCCGCTGGTGGGAATCTGCGGTGGATTCCAAATGCTGGGGCGTGAAATCCGAGACCCGCACCACGCGGAGAGCGACATCGAATCGGTTCCGGGGTTGGGGCTGCTGGATGCGACAACAACACTCGCCAATGAAAAGATCACTCGTCAGGCGACAGCGAGGTTACTCGCGCCGTCGCGCTTTTCTCAAAATGACGCGGGACCTATGTTCAGCGGCTATGAAATTCACCTTGGGGAAACGAGCCTGGGAGCCGGGATCCGGCCGCTCTTTCAACTCACGCGGCTTGGCGACATCGAAATCCACAACGATGGCGCGGTCAATGATGACGGCCGTGTCATGGGCACATACCTGCACGGGCTCTTTGATTCGGCGGAAGGGCTGGCTTTATTGCTGACCCACTGGCGGAAACTCTGCGGGAAGAAAATTTCGGCGGCGCCGGTCGTCGACCCGCTCGCCGAACGGGAAAGGCGGTATGACATCCTGGCGGAGCATTATCGGCGCAATCTGAGGATGGACGTTATTCACCGGATGATAGATGGAAAAAAATAACGCCCTTCTGATATTCACGCTGGCGTACGCGCTGGATCGGCTGATCGGTGATCCGGAATGGGCGCCGCATCCCGTGCGTTGGATGGGGCGGCTGATCCAGAGCGGTGAAAGCGTCCTTCGTCGATTCATTCGTACACCCCGGGCCGAATTCATCGGCGGCGTGTCGTTGAGTTTGCTCGTGGTCGGGTCTTTCGGACTAGGGAGCTGGCTTTTGTTGGGATGGCTGAGCGGCCGTAATCAAACTCTGACATTTGTAGTGTCGCTCTATTTCGCCGTGACGACGCTCGCTACCCGGTCGTTGTTGGATGAGGCGCGCGCCGTAAGGCGGTTACTATTGAATTCCGATCTGCTCGGGGCGCGACGGCAGGTCGCACGAATCGTCGGGCGGGATACACAGGCGCTGGACGAGCCGGAAGTGACGCGGGCCGTGATCGAAACGCTCGCCGAAAGCGCTTCGGACGGCATCGTCGCTCCGTTGTTCTACCTGGCGATCGGCGGCGTCCCTGCCGCGCTGGCGTACAAAGCGGTCAACACGCTCGACTCAATGATCGGGCATCGGGATACGCGATACGAATTCTTCGGTAAGTTCGCGGCGCGACTGGATGACGTGGTGAATTTCATCCCGGCCAGGCTAACCGCTCTGCTGTTTGTACTGTCCGCATGGGCGCTGCGTCTCGACTGGCGCGGCGCATGGCGCGTCCTGGGGCGTGACAGTTCGAAACACAAAAGCCCGAACGCCGGACGCCCAGAAGCGGCGATGGCGGGCGCGCTCGCTGTGAGGCTCGGCGGGAAGAACTATTACGACGGAGAGCCACATTACGGCCCATATCTGGGGGATGCCAAGCGTCCGCTCGATGATCGGGCGTTGGGATGCGCGCTGCGGATGACCGCATGCGCGTCTTTGTTGATGTTCGTGATCTGTCTGACTGCGCAGCTTTTCCTCTTCGGTTGGTAGCGCGCATCAGGGTTGAGTTGAATCCCATGAGAAAGAAACCGAGCGAGCCAATATGGCAGTGAAAAAGGTGTCGAATAAGTTGGAGCCTGCCGAAGCCACCCATGGCGGGCGGGTGTATGAGGCTGCGCGGCTTTGGGGGATTGCGCCCGAAGAAGTGATCGACTTCAGCGCGAACATCAATCCGCTCGGGCCGCCGCCGGGAGCGCTCGCAGCGATCGAGAACTGTCTCGGGCCAGCCAGGCTTCGAGCTTACCCCGACTCATACGCCTTCATTTCGGCGCTGGGGGAGAAACACGGCGTCGCGCCCGATGAAATCGTTGTCGGGGCCGGCTCGGCGGCCCTGATGTTCGCCGCGTTGCGCGCGCTGCTGCCGGCGACAGCGCTCGTGCTGGAGCCGGGCTTCGATGAATATTTTCGCGCTTGCGCGGCTGTCAAAGCTCAAGTAACGCGTATAAGGCTTACGGAAAAGAACAATTTCGCGACGGACTTCGGCGCCTTGGTACGCCTCATCGAAACGCGTCAATGTGATCTTGTCATTTTGAACTCACCTCACAATCCGACCGGGCGTTCGTATGCGAGAGAGGACGTGCTGGCGCTCCTAGATGTGGCGGAGGCGAACGACGTCGCAGTGCTGCTGGATGAGGCGTTTATTGATTACGCCCCGCAGGCCAGCCAGCTCAGAAATGCGGTATCAAAAAAGCGGGTTGTCGTGTTGCGCTCACTTACCAAGTTTTACGCCATCCCCGGGTTGCGTGTCGGATATGCCGTTTGTGCGGCCGAAATGGCGGCGACGATAAGAAAGCAGATCGACGCGTGGCCTGTTTCTACCATCGCGCTGGAAGCAGGGCGCGCGGCCCTGGCAGCGGGGGAGTATGAGGCGGAGACCCGCCGTCTCAACACGCAGGCTCGGGAAGAATTCGCGGCGGCGTTGCGGGAAATCGGGCTATTCGTTTTCCCCTCCGAAGCCAACTTTTTGCTGGTCAAGCTATCACAGGGTTCAGGCGCGGAACTGGCTCGATGGCTCGAATCCGCTCGAATTTTGATTCGGCGGTGTAACTCATTTTCGGGGCTGGGCGACGCTTACATCCGGCTCGCCATCAGATCGAGAGAAGACAATTTGCGTTTGGTTTCCCTGATAGAAGCCTGGCTGATGCGGAGCGAACCATGATGACTCTAGTGCTGGGCGGGGCGCGCAGCGGCAAGAGCCGTTACGCGCAATCGCTGTGCGCTTCATCATCGAGTGTGACCTACGTCGCCACGGCGCGCGCTGAGGACGGCGAGGGCGATCAGGAAATGCGAGAGCGCATCGCGCGCCACCGCGCGGATCGCCCGGCCGAATGGCAGACCGTCGAAGAGCCTCTTTACCTTTCGCGAGCGATCCGCGAAGCGCCGATCGAAGCGACTTTGTTGATCGACTGCGCCACAATCTGGATCTCCAACCTGATGTGGGAATTCAGGGAGGAGTCGGCAGCGCAACAAAACAGGCTGATTTTTGTGGCTATTGATCAGCTGATCGATGATGTGCGGTGGCGCGCCGAAAACTCCGAAATCGCGGGTGAGGTGATCATTGTCAGCAATGAGGTCGGCGGCGGTCTTGTGCCGGAACATCCCGTTGCGCGCGCATTTCGTGATCTACAGGGCTTCGCCAATCAACGCCTGGCGCAGGCCGC
Organism: uncultured Acidobacteriota bacterium; assembly: GCA_963796275.1. GTDB lineage: Bacteria > Acidobacteriota > Blastocatellia > RBC074 > RBC074 > JAKEHZ01. The sequence goes on from CAWCKY010000006.1 coordinate 2,806,803, forward strand.
CGACAATGTAGTCTTTGTCATCGCGGGATTGCCTCTACGGTTGAAACCGGAGGCTCCCGTGACATGACCCTTCAAAGCAAGTTTTAGGAGGCGACAGAATGAATAGCATTGCCACAAAACATGGCGACGGTGGGCAAACGCGGCTGATCGGAGGGGCTCAGGTTTCGAAATCCGATCTTCGTGTCGAAGCTTACGGTGCGATAGACGAACTCGGAGCGGCCATGGGGTTTGCGCGCTCCATCTGCGGCGACGAAGAGGTCAACCAGCTGACGAAAGCGATTCAGCGGGAGCTTTTCCTGGTCGCCGGCTCGACCGCCAATCCCCAGGCGCTTCAAAAACAACCGCCCGACGTGACGCCCGAAATGGCAGATCGTTTAACCAAAGAAGTTCATCGTCTTGAAAACCTCGAAGGCATTCTCGCAGACTGGGCGCTGCCCGGCGACCATGCGCCGGCGGCCGCCTACGACCTGGCGCGGTCCGTTTGCCGGCGCGCTGAGCGAGGCGTAGTTCGCCTGCGGGAAGCGGGCGAGGAGGTCAGTGACGAAGTCATTCGCTATCTCAATCGCCTTTCAGATCTACTGTGGTTGCTTGGGCGAACGCTGGAGTTGCGCGCGGGAGTTGATTCCAGATTGCGCGACGAGGCCCGCGGCGGGAATCAATTTTCGAGGGCATGGTGATGTTGCGCAAATTGATGAGGCTTATTTTTCCAGACAAACGGGCGCGGCGCGCCTGTGAGGCCTGCGGAAATTCATTCCGCTGCGGCGCCTCTCTCAAAGGTTGCTGGTGCTTTCAAGTGAAACTCAGACCGGGCGCGAGAGAAGAGTTGCGCGGGAAATATAAATACTGCCTGTGCGCCGACTGCCTGGCGCCCTTCATAATAAATCACGCGCCCGAATCCGACCAATCTGGGGCGACTTCTCAATGATTGACGAGACGATAAATCGCATTACCCCACCCGCTCAAGATTGGCTTGATCAGGGGCGACAAACCAGTTGACGGAAGTGGCGTTGTATATGACGGCCGTCATTCTGGCGCGCTTAAACTTGCTATGAGCGAAACAAATTCTTCAAACCGGTTGCGCCTGTATTTGATTCGGCATGGCGAGATCGAGTCATTGGCCGCCGGTAAGCTGATCGGGCATACGGATGTCTCGTTGTCAGACCTTGGCGTGGAACAGGCGCGGCTCATCGCGAAAAAAATGGACCACATGCAATTGGACGCCATTTATTCCAGCGACCTCCGGCGCGCCTTTCATACGGCCGAAATACTAGCTGGAAGTAAGCGGATGACGGTGCGGTCGTCGCATATCTGGCGCGAGATCAGCATGGGGTCATGGGAAGGTCGCGCCCTCTCCGATCTAATCGAAGAAGCGCCAGAGCACGTCTCCTTGCTTTTCAGTGACCCGGGTTCATTTGTGTATCCGGGTGGGGAATCATTCGCAGGCTTCGCAACGCGAATCCAGGAAGCACTGGAACGATTGTTACAAACCCATTTGAATGGCGAAATCGCGCTGGTCGCCCACGGCGGCGTTTGCCGTGCAATCATAGGCGGCGTTTTGGGAATATCCATGCAGAATTGGCTTCGTGTGGCGCAGCGTTATGGCTGTTTAAACGTGATCTCCTGGTTTGACTCTCATCCCGTGGTGGAACTATTGAATTATAGTTCGGAGGAGTTTCCTGCGTAGGCTCATCGGTAGTGCTACCAATGTAATGTTGGATCGCCAAGCCCAATAACATCCCGGTTACAATGACAGTCGAAGTATTTGATTGCTCCCATATGATTCCTCAGGGTCTTCGAAAAGCTCAATGAACATCGGACCAGGATGCGAGACTCGTTGCCTTAAAGTGCAATTGAATCGTTCGATAATATTGGTATTTCCTGTCTTACTGGAGCGGTATCTCATACCTTTATGAGGTGACCACTACCTTAAAGGCAATGGCTGATTATCTCACCTTGGCGTGTCCCAGACGCCGTTAGGCAAGTAGTGGAACCGAATCAAGTACACCTTGTCGCCGCTGCCGTGTCTTGCGATTCGCAGCAAATCAGCGACGGAGGTGAACCCCGATTCACGGGCCAGCTCGTTCGTGATGTCGGCGACGGTAATCTGCGTAATTGAATCCACAACAATCTGGCCCTCGTCCATCTGGTAATGACCGCCTACCTTTACACGAGGACTCTTCCAGATGCGAATGCTGCATGTGATTCTCCCGAGCCGGATTCCCATGCGAAGGCGTTTGGTGAACATCATATTGAACCTCACCCAAGGGCCCAGAGGCATTGATCAGTGGCTCGCCCGCCACGCCGTTGCCTCAACCGGTTCCTGCCGCTAAAATTCCCAGACATTATTCTGATCTTGTCAGCTCCCTCTGAACCGTTCGACCGCGCGGAGACGGCGCCTTTGGAAGCTGGTACAGTATATGGTCATTGAGTCAACCTTTCTTCATGGCAGAAGCACGCGCCTTCTATGCGCGCTATGGCATCGTAGATCAGATCGCGAACTGTTTTAAGTCCCGCAAGGGGCGTGATAAATCATAGATTATTTCGTCCCTTACGGGGCTTCTCGCTAATCTCACAGCGACCAGGGGGGACTCGCTGCCGCGCTTGCCGCTGGTTATATCATTGTCGGCCCCTTCGGGACTCAGGTCCGAGTTTTCTATGCGCTGATTGGAGCGAAGTACGGCGCCCAATCAGCTATTCACTCTCCAGAACTGAAAATGGTTTATGCTAACATTCGCGTAGTCGGCGTTGAACGAACCAGACAGGCGTCAGATTTAGGACCAAAGACCAATCCGCCTGTGGCCGAGGTTGTGTGGCGTTTCCCAGCGGCAGCTTGACGCCGGTTTCACTACTGTGGCAATTAGTCGGATGCGGCTACAATTCCACATAGGTTGATCTCGTAGCGAACACACAAAGAAAAACGATTGGCGAAGACTCGCCGAAGGAAAGGAATGGGACGCGACCCGTCGCGTCGCGCTCCACAACACCAACCCGGAGTGAACAGGTCATGAAAAGAAGCGTTAAGCGCTTTATTGCGCTGATCGGAATCATGTTCGCGTTGAGCTTGTCGGGGATTGCGATCTTGCAACCTACGGTTGCGATGCAATCTTCGCAAACGGACGCGCGCGCAGTAGTACAAAAAATTTGTGGCACCGCCTGCCACACGCTGGAGCGCGCCACCGTGTCGCCGCGCAGTCGAGCCCAATGGGAAGATGTCATCAGCAAAATGATTTCGATGGGTGCGAAAGGGACGGATGAGGAATTTGCTACGGCGCTCAATTATCTGGCGACCAACTATGGACGTGACGCCACCGCCGCTCAAGCGAACCGTCCCGCGGGCAAACCCGTCGGCGTATTGGGCGCGGGCGCCAACGATAAACATATCGTAGACAACGCAGCGGCCGACCGCGGGCGCGCAGTCTGGGCGGCGCAATGTATTAACTGCCACGGCACGACAGCCCGCGGCACTGACAAAGGGGCCAATCTGGTGCGCTCGGACATGATGTGGAGCGACCGATACGGCAGCGACCTTGGGCCGTTTCTGCAAAAAGGACATCCGACGCAAAGCGGCGCACCGAGCGCCGACCTGAGCAAAACGCAGGTCGAAGAGCTTTCGCATTTCATTCATCAACGTCTTTACGATACGTTGCGTGGTTCGCCGATTTTCAATCCGCAGAATGTGCTGACCGGCAATGTCAAAGAGGGCGAGGCGTATTTCAACGGCGAAGGTAAATGCAATACGTGCCATTCCGTCACTGGAGATTTGGCGGGTTATGGCAAAACCGCAAATCCCGTCAACATACAGCAGCGCTTTATGTTTCCGCGCGCTCGTAGACAAAAATTAACCATCACAGTAACACTCGCGAATGGCCCGGTCGTCACTGGAACTCCGATTCACATTGATGATTTTGATGTGTCGTTGCGCGATGACAAAGGCGAATATCATTCGTGGAAGCGCTCGGCTGCGCTCAAAGTCGTTAAGAATGATCCGTTGAAAGCGCACATCGAATTGCTCGACAAAATCACCGACAAAAACATGCACGACATCGTCGCTTATCTGGAGTCACTCAAATGAAATTCATCAGAACGATTCTTTTCATTTCTCTTTGCGCCGCGCCGTTGTTCGCGCAAGGCAGTCTCGACCCCGCGAAAGTAGGACAACCGCCCACCGATTCGTGGACGTCGTATCACGGCGATTATTCGGGACGCCGTTACAGCTCGCTGAATAAGATCAATGCGAATAACATCAACTCACTCGGGCCTCGCTTGGGTCTTTCGCGCCAATGTCAATCAAGGCGCGATTAAAGCTTCTCCGCTGGTAGTCAATGGAGTGATGTATTTCACGGTGCCCGATCACGTCTGGGCGATTGACGCGCGCACGGGACGCGAAATCTGGCATCACGTCTGGAAATCTGAGGGAGGCATTCACATCGGCAATCGCGGCGTAGGCATTATGGGCGATGCGCTTTATGTCGAAACGGCGGATTGCAATTTAGTCGCGTTGAATTTGAAAGACGGCAAGGAGCGCTGGCGCAAAACGATTTGCGATCTGGATCAATTCTTTTTCGGTTCCACCGCGCCGATAATCGTCAAAAATCATGTGATCACGGGCATCAGCGGCGACGATTTGGACAGAGCCGGGTACATCCAATCGCACGATCCGGTCACGGGCAAATTGCAATGGCGCTGGTACGTCGTGCCGCAAAAGATGGGCGACCCCGGTTCCGAAACTTGGCCGAACGAAGAAGCGATGAAACACGGCGGAGGCATGACGTGGCAACCGATCACGTATGATCCCGAATTGAACTTGATTTACGTCGCAACGGGCAATCCGCAACCCGTGATCGCGCACAAGAACAGGGCAGGCGCGAATCTCTATACCGAATCCATCGTCGCGCTTAATCCCGACACGGGAAAGATGGTTTGGTATTTTCAGGCTTCGCCGCACGACACGCATGACTGGGATGCCACGCAGGTTCCCGTGCTCTTTGATGGCGAAGTCAACGGGCAGAAACGCAAACTGCTCGCGCAAGCCAGCCGCAACGGATTTTTCTTTGTGCTTGACCGGGCCACCGGCAAAAACATTCTCACCACTGAATTCGTCAAAACGAATTGGTCGAATGGACTTGACGCAAAAGGGCAACCGATTCCGAATCCGGCGAAAGAGCCGCAATTGGACGGAGCTCTCGTCACGCCTAATCAATACGGCGCAACGAATTGGCCTCCGCCCAGCTTCAGCCCTGAAACCGGCCTGTTTTACGTGAATGCATTTCGCGCGTTCAGCATCTATTACATTTACGACCCTGACGACAATCCGCAAGGGTGGGGCGGCACAGATCGAGGCGGATGGCAGGAAGCGATGATGCAGGCCATTGATTACAAGACGGGCAAAATTCGTTGGAGCCACAAATGGGAGGGGGGCGGTTCGCGTTCAGGGGTATTAAGCACCGCAGGCAATCTTGTGTTCACAGGAGATGGCTCAAATAACTTGGTTGCGCTTGACGCCCGCACAGGCAATGCCCTGTGGCACGCTAATTTGGGCGGCGGCGTCGGGAATGGCCCGATAACATATGAATTAGATGGGAATCAATATGTGGTCGTAGGAGCAGGTGACATGCTGTTTGGCTTTGTAATGCTGGCAAAAGAGCCCTCCCGCCAGCTCTCGCAACGACCTAACTGAACCCAACTAAATATTGTGCGGTTCATACGGAAGGGACGGAACCGAGACAAATGCGGGCGTCTTTATAAAGTAAGATTTCGGTAAGCCTGCAACCTATCAGATTAAAAGAGACGAAGGATACGTGCGGGCGAATGTGACCGGTTCGTACGGCAAGGTCGGCTGGACGCAACCCGTCATGATCGGTAAAGCATGAGGACTAATTAAATGACAAAGAACCTTTACAACACCCATTCCAGACGCTTTTTTTTGAAACAAGCCGGATATTTCTCGACGATGGCCATCATGGCGCCCTCCGCTTTAACGGCTGGTGCGCAGGGGAAGTTCAAGCTAGGGCTTCAGCTTTACTCCATCAGGGATGCGATGGCAAAAGACCTTCGCGGCGCCTTTAAACGCATAGTCGAGTTTGGGTATCAGGAAGTCGAGACCTATGGATTCAACTATGGCAATAACAAATATTACTGGGGCTTTGAGCCGAAACAAGCCGAACGGTTGCTCGCCGAATGCGGCCTTACGACGTCCTCAGGTCATTACGATCTGGATAGGTTTTTCGGAAAAGATCAGCAGGATGAGCTAAAACGCTATACCGATGAGTGCATCAATGGAGCTACGGCGCTCAAACAGCGTTATATTGTTTGGCCGACCCTGGCGCCTCAATACAGAACGATCGATGAATTTAAGCGGCTAGCCGCCACGCTGAACTCAATCGGCGAGCGGATCAAGCGGGGAGGATTACAGCTTGCCTATCACAATTTTGGTTATGACTTTATCGATCAAGGGGGCGTCATTCCCTATGACATTATTTTGAATGAAACGGATCCGGAGCTCGTAAAAATGCAACTGGATCTCTATTGGTTCAACTACGGTACCCGCTCAAAACCGCTGGATTGGTTCAAAAAACAACCCGGCCGTTATGTTATGTGGCATATCAAAGATATGGATAAGCGAAATAGGGAATTGCATACCACGGTCGGCGACGGGCAGATCGATTTCAAACCGATTTTCAATGATTACCAAATCGCCGGCGTCAAACACATGTTCGTCGAGCAGGGAAATAATTATGTTCCGGATTCTATGAGTTGCGTGCAACGCAGCGCGGCCTACGTAAAAAAATCGTTGTTTACTGGCATATAATCGAGTTTTCAATCAGGCGTTGCGGCGCTTTCTACGTCATGAAGCCACGATGGAATATGGGTGAGTGCTCAAAGCTTCATATCGATCCTCAAAAGCTTAGTGATCCTCGCAGGTAATCGCAAGATGCACCAAGATCGGGCGCGCCTGATCAAGGTCTGCTGCGCGCCGGTCCCCCCGGTGCAGTTGGAAGGTGCGCCTCTCCACGCAAGTTTAGGTCCGAGCAGACATTTATTTCGGCATGAAAACCGACTGCCTTTGCTCTAGCGCGCTTGCTACCAACGTTTACAAACAAGGTAGCCGCCCGACCCGGATTGAGGTATAATTTAAACAACTGGCAGCGGTAACTAATGGCTGAGGACGCTGCTGAATCGGCGGGAGCGAAAGCGCCCGCCATTACTATTTCTATGCTGAAGAGCGTTGCGTGCGAAGATAACTTTGTCGAAGACGCTCAAAAATTCTCGTGAAACGGGCCAATATTGAGTTGAAGGATCGAAACCTTAAGGCGTAAACCCTCCATAGTTCAAATGGTAAGGGACACAGCAACGATGCGGGCGTTTGGTGATTTAGGTCTTCACGCGGTTTGGTAGTATTTGGGTGATTCTGGGCTCCGCTGTCGTTTGCCTGATGGCGAATGCCATTTCTTGTAATCCTTAGCTATGATTTTTCAGTGACACTTCTTCAGCTTGGACAGAAGGGTAAGGGGCATGTCTAATACGAATATGTCAAAGATGATTCGTTCGCTTCCGCTACGCATTTCGCTGATTAAGCCTCCACCTGGCGTGCTGCTTTGTTTGCAGCAAGGCAAAGACGATCTTGTTCCGCCAACTTCGGATTCGGGAGAAAAGGTCTCTTTTGACTTTACGGTGAACATTGCCAATAACCAGGCTGATGGGCCACCGAATTTTCGCGGCCCATTTGTACAGGGACCTACAGGCAGCAGATTCATCTATATCAACTCTGGAACCTATGCGGGACATTCGGATTCCTGTTGGTCGAGACGCGCCAAGGTCCCGCTTTCGAGTATCACATGGGAGCTGATCGATGGGGCGCTGTCAAAATCAAGCGTTTTATTGGAGGCGCGCATCGCAGGAACTGCCAAGGATGGCGGTCCGGCGTGTGCGACTGTCAGGTTCCTGGATGACGGTTGGATTGTTCGAAAGATACAACAGAAACCAGACTGAATCGGTTTCGGTGTTAGGGATAGATGCGGTCTTCGATCTCTGTGATATTGGATATCAACTCATTCGATTTTACTCTGAGCTAACGGAAGTGAGAGTTTCGGTCGCGACATCTTCGGTGTTCCTTCATAGATCAGTAATCCAGAACAAATTAACCAAAGGATCATCTGGCGGCACTAATCCGGCGAGACTGTAATTTTAGGGCCGTGCCGGCGCTGGTGGTATCCTGCGACGCATAACGGCTGTGTTCACCGGGCCTCCGTGTACCCTTGGTTTTCAAGAAACCCTGGAACCGCCGGCTCCGGTGCAATGGAATCCCCGCCGCCTTACGCTACCGCCATAGACACAATAGCCTTTCAACGGCCTGCATTTTAGGCAGCCTGAATGCCAACTATGCTGACGCCCGGAACAGCAGCTTGTAGCTATCTCGATGAAAATATGCAATGAAAATGTTAGCCAGCACCAAAAAGGCAGCCACTGGGAGTCCCGTCATATCCAAGAAAGTATGAACCAAGAAAATATTCACAATGATTGGGGCAATCAATATACTCGCGAGAGGAACGAAACGTCCAGACACGAATGCCAAACCGCAAATGAGTTCGATCACTTTTACTGTCGGCATGATATAGACAGAAGCTTCAAGACCATCCCCAAAAATCTTCATAGCGCCTTCGGGCGGAGGCGGTGTGATAAGCTTGAAAAAATATGTGATGGATGCAAAAAGGAAAAGCAGCCCCATCAGAGTACGCACGATAATTGCGGCAATTTTCATTAACTTGTTCCTCCTGTGTTAGCATCCCCAGATCGGAGATGCGTGCTCAGTCCAATCTACTGAAAAGTAAAGAAGTCTTTCATCGCTCTCCCGCGAGCTTGGCTGGCGAGGTTCCGAGTGAATAGCGCAAGGCTTGCTTAACCCAAACTCTTATTATATCTGATAGGAGCCGAAATGGTTTACTAAATTTTCTGCAGCGAGTGTTCGCCTATTGCATAAAGCACGCGACGCATAGGGATTGAGTGCTTGCACCGTCACAGACATAAGATATTAACCACAGAGAGAGTCTAGGATCAGGGATGATGACAGACTCATCTGATCAGATGACTTACTATAGAAATATACGCTTGATGATTATGGACAAATTCCGGAGGAGGAACCGATGAGTGAAATTCTGGTTATTGCCAGGCTCAAGATCCACGATGGCAAACTTGAGGAATTCAAACGCATCGCCGAAAAGTGCATGCAATCCGTTCGCACTAAGGATTCTGGGACGTTGCAGTACGACTGGTTCTTTAGCGAAGACCATTCCGAGTGTGTCGTACACGAGAGATATCGTGACTCTAACGCTGCTCTTGAGCACAATGCGAATCTGGGAGAAACGCTACGCGAACTTTTTGAGACATGCACTGGTTCGGGCGAGATATTCGGGACGCCGAGCCCGGAACTGGTAGGGGAGGGGCTCAGGCGTATCAACGCGAAGATCTACTCACCCTACCAGTCCATCTAGTCCGCCTCTTTCTAGACAACAGCAGGATGATAATGCCCGGCCGTTCTTCAAACCTGAAACATCCTCTGAGATGATCCTATGGGCAATCGGGTGATCGGGAGCGCCGCGTTTCACAAAGCAGACGGAGGATACAATTTATCTTGGCCTAATGTCGATTTGGACACCCGCCGTTCGATTCACCTGTGAAGAAAACAATTTTTATGCAAGCAAAGTTGAAAGGAAATACAATGCGAATCGCAGACTCAATCCTGATGGAAATAGAAGAAGAAGCAGCGATCACTCGGCGGCTGCTGGAGCGGGTTCCTGAAGATAGGCTCACATGGCAACCTCATCCGAAATCAATGACCTTGGGTGAACTTGCTTTGCATGTGGCGCAAACCCAACGTGGAGTTGTTGATTTTGTATCTGCGGATACGAGAGAAGCGCCCGATTTCGGCTCCCGGCCATCTGCTGAATCGAAAACACATCTGTTATCGGAATTTGATGCATCCCTGGCGCACGCCAAAGAGGTGATCAATCGCTGGGATGACGCCACGGCTACCGCCAATTGGACATTGACGAAAGACGGCAATGTCTTGATGTCACTCCCTCGCATCGGATTTATGCGAGCGATCGGAATGAACCACCTGTATCATCATCGCGGGCAATTATCTGTTTATCTGCGACTGCTCGACGTGCCGCTGCCTTCGATCTACGGGCCAAGCGCGGATGAAAGCCCATTCGGATGACTGACGCTGATGATTCATGGAGATCAATCTCTCGTAAGTACTGCCGGACCGGACGCGAAACTGTGATCGCCGAGCTGATGGTTGCGCTCAAAGCCGGTGTCGGACCTGGTGTCGATCTTCGGGTCACGTGGTCGTGTTTCGAAAGTAGTCAATGGCAAGCGCGCGATCAGCAAGGCTCGGGCGAAGGCGCTGGGAGAATTCTTCAAAGTCTCACCGAGCTCGTCGAGAAGGGAAATTGGCGCAACGCCGGCGTTGTTGACGAGTACATCGAGCTTGCCATATCGCTCAATTGCCAACCCGACGAGATTGGATAAGTCTTCGCGCCGTTTAACGTCTGTTCGTGCGTAGGCTGCCTTGCCGTCCGATGCCTCGATGCGGTCAGCGAGACGATCCGAACCTTGATCCACCAGACTGTCTGGGGCAGCGCTTCAACCAGGGCTACCTTCTCGGTTCATACCGCATCGCCACCACCCCCGAGCCGAACTCCAGTCGGCTCACGAGCTTCAAGTCGATACACTTCGGTAGCCCCGCGAACAAAGTCGGCCCATGGCCCGCCAGCCTGGGCTGCACCACGAACTCGTACTCATCGATCAATCCCAGCTCCGCCAACGCCAGCGGGAGCTTCACGCCTCCCGTGAACAGTCCCTTACCCGACTCCTGCTTGAGCTGCTGAACGGCTTTCCCAATATCCCCGCGCACGAGCTCCGCGTTCCAGTCGACCCGCTCCAGGGTGCTCGACACGACATACTTCTTCTTCGCGTTGATCGTCCGGGCGAAGGGTTCCATCCAATCAGGCCTCGCTCCCGTCCGCGCCGGCGACCGGAACGCTGCCTCCATCATTTCATAAGTCACCCGGCCAAAAAGGAGGGCATCGGCCCGGTCGAGGTTCTCGACCGCGTGACGATGCAAGTCTTCGTCCGGGAGCATGACACGATGATCGCAGCACCCGTCCAGGGTTATGTTGATGGAATACCGAAGGGGTCGCATAACGTAAGTGTACCGATCGCCATATGGCGGCCTAACTACTTGCGCTGAGCCGCAGCGCATTCCAGCTCTCTTCCAAATGCGCTGTCGGCTCCAGCGCGGGGTTAGGCTTCGTGCCCGGTCGCTACTCATCTGGTTACAGACGGGCACGGCACCGATGCGGGCTCGTAGGGACGCACCACCACCACCGTCCGGTGATTAATGCGTCGTCACTTCGCCTTGTTCTCCTCCAGAAAGAGGCCCGATTTGCCGGCGCTGACGACGTCCATGTCGCCATCGCCATCCATGTCGCGTACTACGATCTGCAAACCGCCGCCAGCCTTGCCGCCATAGGCGATGGTGTGGCGGGTCCATTCGACGACGCCGCCACGTGCTATGCGTTTGAATTCGTACCAATAGAGACCCAGCGGGTCCTCGTCGCCAGGAGCGGGGGCATTGCGGGCCATGTAACGCTTGCCAGTGACGATATCCGGGTGTCCGTCGCCATTCATGTCGGCGAGTACCGACGCGTGGGCGTGCGACCAGGAATTGTCGATGACATACTGGAGCCAGGAGCCGTCGGCGCGCTGCTCGAACCAGCAGAGTCCGTAACTGTGCGCGCTCGTGGTGAGGACGTCGTTCCGGCCGTCGCCGTTGATGTCGAGGACGTGAAGAAACCCCCATTCGGCGATGCGGCCGCCCTGCGCAGCGGCGCCAGGTGGCCGATTGAGGTCGATCATCACGGACATGGGCGGCGGGATGGTCGTTGAGGGCTTGGTTGAAGCAGGCGGAAGGCCGATCGGATGCTGCTGCCAATTGGTCGGATGGAAGGTCCAGTTGCCTGGAGTGCGCGGGTCGGCAGGAGCCTCCAGCCAGCCCTGTGGCGTCAGGATGTCATTCCGCTTGTCGCCGTTGACATCTCCGACGCCGATGCCGTGGCCATAGCTTCGTGTACTGACCTCATGCTTTTTCCATTTGCCGTCGCGGAATTCATACCAGGTGAGCGGAGCACCCGCCGCCCCCGTAAATTGGGGCAGTAGCTCGCGCGCCTTGCCGTCATTGTCGAGGTCGACCACAAACGCGAATTCGGTCGGCCCGACCGCGTCGATCAGGTTCTCCGTCCAGGCGCTTCCGCTCTTGCCCGGGTTCTTCGCCCACACGATGCGGCGCGCGAAATAGCCGATCTGGATGACGTCCATAAACCCATCGCCATCCACGTCGAGCGGCAGGTCGCTGAAGCTGTCGACGTACCCGTTGGTCACCGGAATGGTCCGGATCGGGTGCGTGATCCAAGTTGGAGCCTCATACCAATTCTCGGCGGAGACGATGTCGAGCTTGCCGTCGTTGTTAAAGTCAGCGATGGCCGCACTCTCGGCGGCTCCGCCATCGATCTGGATCGTCTTGAAGGGCAGTGCGCCCGAAACACGCGCCAAGCTTGCAGAGGTTCCAGACTGGGAATGGACCGCCGCACTCATGCCGGCGATGGCAAACATGAACAGGATTCGTTTCATGGCTGATTCCATGGGTTATTTCGTCAGCTCACGCTCATCACCAGCTTCGCTTAGAAGTCTAACTAGAATTCTGCGGACTAAGAAGGTTTCTACTGTCAGAAACATGTTTCCATTATCAGAGATTACTTTCCGCAGATGGGAAAGTTTCAGCTTTCAACTATCGGAAACATTTGCTTGATGGCTCATTCACAAGAATGCTGGTAAAGGTGAAAGGTAATTTTAGAGCAGAATGAAAACAGGCTTCAAGAGAACTGCATCGAAAATGATGATTCAGCCAAATTACCTCTGAAAGTGCGCTACGCGTAAAGCGTCCGGTGACGCGTGGTTGAGCGCCGAAGTGGCGGGCTTCCTGTTCGAAACGGCGCAGACGATCAGAATCCGGGCGATTTCGGTGAGCAGCAATTTGATGGCGACCCGCGCCGAGCCGCTGGTCTTCAGCCAAATAGACCGCGCCGACTCCACCCGCGCCAAGTAGAGAAACAACCTCATAATGGTTGATGCGTGTGCCGGGAGTAATAATCATGTTGACTTGATATGGCGGCCTTTAATCGGCGATCGCTTGATAAGCCAGGACACGAAACTCCGAGCCGTATTCCAGGCCGTTGTGCGGCAAAATCTGGATCATGAAGATGCCGATCAATTCTTCCTGCGGATCAATCCAGAATCGCGTTCCGGCCGCGCCGCCCCAGTTGTATTCGCCTGGCGATCCCATCATTCCCGCTTCACCCGGAGCTTTACTGACAGCGAAACCGAGGCCGAATCCGACGCCCGGCCCCATTCCAGGAATGGCTCCCAGATTGTCGCTTCTCATCAGCTGGACGGTCTTGCGGCTGAGCAGTCGCTTGCCGCCATATTGCCCCTGGTTGAGCAACATCTGGCAAAAGCGCAGATAATCATAGGTTGTCGAAACCAGCCCGCCGCCGCCTGAAGGCATCGTGGGCGGCTCTAGAAAGGAAGGCACGGCGTTGGGGAATTTCTCCAGGCATTCCTGCCTTGTCGCGCAAATCACCGCCGGCTTGATTTTGCCGTCTTTGGTCGGACTGTAGAGTTTTGCAAAGCGATCCTTTTTATCGGCTGAGACATAAAATCCGGTGTCGCGCATTTCCAGCGGAGTGAAGATGCGCTCCTGCAAAAATTGTTCGAAGGATTTGCCCGACAGGACTTCAACCAGACGCCCGAGAACGTCAACCGAAACGCTGTAATGCCAGCGCGCGCCGGGCTCGTAGAGCAATGGGATATTGCTGAGGTTTGTGATGAATTCCGCCAGATTCAGATCGCTCAGTATCCCGGCCTTCCGATATTCCCGATCAACCAGCGTGTCGCCAAAAACGCCGTATGTCAGCCCCGCCGTATGTCGCAACAGATCGCGGACCGTGATCGGGCGTTTCGCGGGCACGTTTTTGAGCGTGGGCATACCTGTCTGCGGGTCTTTTTCTTCGGTCCCCACCTGCATCTTGGCGAATTCCGGGAGATATTTGGCGACCGGATCGTTGAGCTGAAACTTGCCTTCTTCGTATAGCATCATCACCGCGACGCTGGTGATAGGTTTGCTCATCGAATAAATACGGTGAATCGTATCGAGCCGCATCGGCTTCCCCGCTTCTACATCGGCCATGCCGAAGGTTTCCTGATAAGCGATCTTGCCGCGCCGGGCGATTAAACCGATGGCGCCTGGAATCTGTTTTTCCGCCACGTGCCGATTCATCACTGAGCGGATGTTGGCGAGGCGAGCGCTGGTCAGGCCGACCTCTTCAGGCGCGACAGCCGGCAATTCATTGTTGCTTTTGCCGGGGGACGCGCTGGAGATTGGGCCAGACGCAGGATTGATGGACAGAGTGAGCAGAACTAACAGTAGAGAAATCAATACCCGTCTCATAATTCCTCCTCGGAAGCCTCACCCTTCGGGTCCTGTAAGGGCAATGGCATTGAATTGAGGTACCTATCAGGTAAGCACTTTATCTTGTCAATTACCCGCCACTAAGCTCGAAGACTCACAATAGTGGGGGCTTGCGATTCGACTCTTAGAGTCGTCCGCGATTGGCTGATTGACGGCAGCCCTGCTCCGAATGTTGAGAGCAGCGTTGATGTCGGCGTTACGGCAGTGACCGCATTGCCGACATTTGAAAACTTTTTGAGATTGCCGGTTAACTTTAGAGATATGGCCACAACTGGAACATTCACGAGAAGTGCTACGCGGGTTCACGGTAAGCACTGGCACGCGCGCGAGCTTGGCCTTGTACTCAATAAAGCAGCGCAATTGACCGAACGACCAGGAATGCAATTCAGAACGTTTAGCCTTGCGAGCCCGAACCCTCGAACGAATGCCTTTCAAGTCTTCCAATGCAATCGCTCGATTCGTGCGTTTGGCTTTGTCTACGATCTGTTTGCTGATTTGGTGATTGATGTCTTTGGCAAAGAGCGACTCTTTTCTGCGTCTCTCACGCAATCGTCTCTTTGCGCTTTTGGTTTTCTTCGCTTGCAGCCGTCGCCGAAGCTTCAAATGTCGCTTTCTCAGATTTTTAGTGTGGCTACCGGAAAACGATTTACCATCCGAATCGGCGGCGATCCGGGCAATCCCGAGATCAATGCCGAGATAGTCATCCGGGTTATACGGCGACTCTTCGACTACATTGACCGTCGCAAACAAGTACCATCGGCCTTTACGGTAGACCAGATCAGATTCACCTTGGCGGGATGCGAGCAGAATCTTTTCTCGCTCTCCACCAACAAACGGAATCTTCTGTCTGCCTGTGACAGTCCAGATAGAAACGTAGTTTTCGCCGTAACGAAGAATTCGATCATCGAAAGCAATCGAACCGTGCTGGTGGAAGGTTCGTTGGCGTTCGTGGTCGGGCTTATACGCATCAGCCACTTTAGCGATTACTCGAACGGCAACCTGAGCGGAAATATCGAATTGTTCACGCAGAGCAGAGTAAGCGAGTTTATGGAGGTGAAATTGGCCGAAGGTCTTATGCTCCCACGCTATGCGCGAGCACTCACAAGCAGCTGCATTGGCTCGCTCAAGCGTCTCTTTCAATGCGGCAGCTTGCTCTTTGGTCGGATTCAGTTTCAATCCTATCGTCAATTTCATGGAACGAATAATACCACACTGCATTCTATACTTGAAGAGATTTTCCGTGCTAAGTCGCGCGGTCTCAAAATTCCTCTCCATCCAAGCTCGCCCAGATGCTCGTCTATGGATGGAGTATCCTTTTGAGGTTTAGATGAATAATCGCCTGTCACCGGTCTCCACTCCGTAAGATGAGATATCGCCTGAATCTTGAATCCATCCGTCGAATACCGCAAGACCAGACCGGTAGATCTGAAAAAGTCGCCCGGTATTGAGCGATCATTTGAGTCTAATTAGAGGTGCCGGATCAGTATCCCTTCTCACAAAAGTGAGCCAGAACGCTTATCGAAAGAGTCGCCGAAACGAGCCGCGAACGATTTCCCTCTTTCGGTGAAGAGCTGGCATTGATTAACTTTTTGCGATAAGCCCGGGCCGCGCGGAAATGCCCATCTGCGAGCCGTGCTGATCGTAGCAGCAGACACTGGGTTACGCGAGAACGAGATGTTCACTCTGGAAAAGAGTGATATCGATTTCAGGTCGGGGGGCACATTACGTGCGAATGTCGCTAACTGGCGGAGAAAGACGGTCTGTCTTTATTGCGGCTGACAAAATATTACTCGTCACCATTTATATGGCTAAGGGGGTACACCAGTCTCAATCTGAAGTGAGATTTCTTCCGCCATTCTGGACTTACAAAAGGCGAGGCGTTTACAATCACGGCGATGCGGATTAATTGGCCGGCGACAAAAAGAATGGTTCGACTTCATTTCGCCGTCTTCATCTTGTTGTGGTGGGGCGGACTGAATTGTCTTTCCGGCTGCCTGATTCCGAAGATAGGCGCTGACGGCGAAAGCCATTGTTCGATGGGCGGCGAGGGCGGAGATTGTTGTCATATCCAGGCCGGCGGCGAAGAATCGCTTTCATCAAAATCAATCAGAGCGCCTTCCACTTCAATACAATCTTTATCATGCTGTTCTCTCCTATCGCTTTCAGGGGATGTAAGTCGTGACGTGCGAGCCGTTGACGGCGCGCCTACTTCGGCGATATTGAGTCGAGCAGGATTCATTCCTGAAAGCGGGCCTCGCGTCCAATTTCCTGACCGTTGGGTGCGCCTCCCTGATCGCGGAGGAACTCACCTCCTTCACTGTGTCTTCCTGATTTAGAAAAAAAGTTTGCACGCGGAATTCTTATCAGCGCCAGTATGCTCACTGGTCTATGGGCAAACTTTATCTAAAATAGGAGATACAACAATGAAATCCGTTAAAACATTCGTCATCGCTTTAGTCCTCGGGTTGGGCGTCGTTGTGTACGCGGCCGATGGTTCACAGGCCTCAACGCGGTCTTGCTGTCTGACTGGGGCTGACTGCTGTGTCGCCGGCGCAAGTTGCTGCACGTGCAGATTGTGCTGCGCGACTCACGAAGCCAAGTGAGCTAATCGTTAATCAAGAGGGGCGGGGGCGGACATCGTCCGCGCCCGCTCCGCGTTCAACGCACAATCAATCCAAGGAGAATTCGCAATGAAACTACTCGCCACCGCGACGCTTGGCGCCGTCTTCTTATCGCTCGTAAACTTGGGCATCGGTCTTGCCCAGGTAAAGCGTGTGGAGATGAAGATCGACGGTTACCTCTGCGGCAACTGAGTGTTCAACATCCAGAAGGCCGTGAGCCGTCTAAACTTCGCACCGAAACTCAATGAGATCGAAATCACTGACATCAAAAACGGTATCGGCGTGTTCACGCCGAAGGCCGAGAAATCCGTCTCCTATGTGGCGCTCAAGAAGACATTGAAAAAGGCCGGTTATACGCTCGCTTCCGCGAAAATTACCGTGAACGGAAAACTCGCGCGTGACGCCTCAGGATGGGCGCTACTGTCTGACACATCTGGTCAGCGCTTTGCTTTGGATGGAGAGGGCGTTGAACTGGCTCTACCGGACGCCGCCCCGAACGCGCAAGTAGAAGTCACTGGCGATTGGAAGTCGGCAGGGGAAGGGAAGGAAGTCATCTCTCGTTTGCCCGCAAAGAAGGCCGGGCGATCTCACAATGAAAATGGAGATAATCCTGTCCAAACAGAATACGTCGATGTAACCTGCGGCGGTCCCATGGAAGCGGGACCGTTGCCGGTTGCTCCCATAAGGACGACGAGCCCGGGGCTGACGGTTTATCGCGGCGGCGCGTTCACGCCGCGTTACATTTTTGTGCGGCAACAACTAGGAGGGCTGAAAGTTGATCGTAATATTATGCTCTTGGACTTCTCCTACACTCCGACGCCGAAGCTTCTGGTAGAGGCTGAAATCCCGTTCACGTGGATTTCATTCAAAGAAGGGGCGACATCCGGTAGTGACGAGGGTATAGGTAACATCATCATTTCGGGCAAGTATCGCTTCTTTCGGCAGGTCGAGGCGTGGGGGGACCGCCAGGCAGCGCTGCGCTTCGGCTTGGAGCTTCCGACCGGGAAGGATGACGCTCCGAGCGAACAACAACTCCATGCGCCGGCATTTATACGCCAGCAGCTTTCGCCGATCAGCGGCGGCCTCTCTGCACACATTGACCTGACTTACTCGCAAGCAAAAGGCCGGTTCATTTTCGGGGGCAACGTCGAAGGCGTTCTACGCTCCGAGCGAGATGGGTTCCGGATGGGGAACGAACTTCGCATCAATACTGACCTTGAATACGTGCTCTTCCCGCGGAAGTATGACCGTCCGGGTGGGGAAGTGTTCGCCATCCTGGAATCAAACTTCATCCGCCGCGGAACCGGGCGCGTCGCCGGCGCGCCCGTGCCCGGGAGTCGCTCTACCGAGTATTACCTTGCGCCGGGAGTCCAATACGCGATGCGTCCGAGGTTCGTCATCGAAGCTAGCTATCAAATTCCGGTGGCGCGTAACGCCGGGTCTCAAGCTCTCCGCGTCGAGCGGGGCTTACTTGTTGGCGTCAGAATACTGTACTGAGGTGGACCGATGACAGGAACGGCAATTACCGCAATGCTCCTGGTTGTGTTCTCTGCGCTCGTCCTGGGACAGGGCGAAAAGCCTGCTCCTAAATTGAAGCTCAGGGATGTTGAGGGGCGCGCTCTGCGTCTGAGTGATTACAAGGGCAGAGTCGTGCTCCTCAACTTCTGGGCGACGTGGTGTGCGCCGTGCCGGGTCGAGATGCCTGACCTGGTGAAGTGGCAGCGGGAGTACAAAGGCAAGGGCCTTCAGGTTATCGGCGTCACGTACCCGCCGGAAGAATTAGCCGAGGTGCGTGAATTCATCAAAAGTATCAGAGTCAACTATCCCGTTGCTCTGGGCGAGGAACAGACGAAGGCAATGTTTGATGAAGGGGACATTCTTCCTGTCACCGTGGTGATTGATAAAAAGGGGATGATTCGTGAAGTCATCCACGGAATCATTTTCCCGGAAGAGTTTGAACATAAGGTGAAGCCGTTGCTTCGTTAGACGTCTTGCTGTTCGCCATGTTCGCAATCTCATGAGAGGGTGAGGAAGAGGGCGCGATATACCGCGAGCAAGCGCGGCATATCGCAATATTAGTCCAGATTTCGCCACCAAATATTTTTAACCAGAGATTCATCAACGGTATAAAAACGATTTTCTTGATTAGCCTGAATAGTTTATCTCAGAAATCGACGACAGAGATCACGTTTGGTCAGAGAATTGCCTCATACAACGGGGGTAATTTCTCGTCTTTTATCCATTCTCAAAACAGTGCGGCAATAGGATTCTGGCGGTGATGGTTTGATCGGATGCGCCTCTCAGTTCAGAAACTGCTTTGTAGACCTGATTGTCGCTTCCAACATTAGCATCTACGAGGCCTGGGCGCCCTAACCAGATTGTATGATTTGAAACCGGGGGTTTGACAATGAAGATGGCCTGTTTCCTTTTACTCATTGCGTTTTCAACAATAAGTTTTGCGCAAAGCAACTAT
This sequence comes from uncultured Acidobacteriota bacterium, assembly GCA_963796275.1. GTDB lineage: Bacteria > Acidobacteriota > Blastocatellia > RBC074 > RBC074 > JAKEHZ01. The sequence goes on from CAWCKY010000006.1 coordinate 2,826,484, forward strand.
GTAACGATTGTCGGAACCGTCTACGACCCGCAGAGCCGGTCTCTCCCGGGCGCGAATGTACAGATCACCTCGGCCGGCACACAGGCAATCCGTAAAGTTGTCAGTAATGAATTGGGAATATACCGGATCACTGGTCTTCTGCCGGGTGAATATGAACTCGAGGTTACAGTCACGGGCTTTGCTTCCGTAAAGCAATCCTTGCGTCTTGAGGTCGGCCAACAGTTGACGCTCGACATTAATCTTAAGTTGGCCTCCGTTACTACCACTATTGAAGTCGGTGCGGCCGACGTTTTACGCACTACAGATTCCAGCGTCGGCGAGGTCATTGAGCCGGCCGCCATTCGTAATTTACCGCTCAACGGGCGCATGCTGATCGATCTCGTACTAACTGTGCCGGGGGCGCATCTCAGTCACGGCGCGCAGGCCGGTGATATGAATCCCTTGTATTGGCGGCCCGGACAACGTTCGTCGGTCAGTATCGGTGGAAATCGACCGAACGCGAACTACTTCCTCCTAGACGGGGCGACCAATACCGATCCGACATTCAATACTCTGAACCTGAGCCCCTCGCCGGACGCCGTACTGGAGTTCAAGGTCCAGACCGGCAGTTATTCCGCTGAGATGGGCGGCGCCGGCGGCGGACAGATAAATATCGTTACCCGCTCGGGCTCGAACCAATTTCACGGTACTGTCTACGAATTCCTCCGCAACAGCGCGTTCGACGCCCGATCCTTCAACGAGATGGAATCAGGTAATCATCTCGTCCAAAACAATTTCGGAGCCTCGCTAGGCGGCCCCATCGTGTCCAATAAGGCTTTCTTCTTTCTTAACTATGAGGGACTGCGGCGGACGAATGCGATGACGATGGCGCAGACCGTGCCGACGGAGATGGAGGTGATGGGCGATTTCAGCATGAGCGGAACGATGATCTACAACCCGTTCAGCTCTCGGCCGAACCCGAACTTCGATTCTTCCAGGCCGATCGGTCCCACGAATTCACAGATCATCCGCGATCCGTTCCCGGATAATATGATCCCGGAAAATCTGCTCAATCCCGTAGCCGCGAAATTTCTGCAAAAGTATATGGTGCGCCCGAATATGGGGATGGACATGGGGATGATGATGATGGGCGGGTGTGGGATGACGATGATGGGAGCTCCGACGGTTGTTGGAGGCGGCGTAGATTGCAACAACTATCTCGATGTGCGCAATGCGCGGCATGTCACGGACCAGGGTACGGCCCGCTTCGATTACAACTTAACCGGCGGAGACAGCCTGGCAGCGCGTTATTCATTGAGTAAAGAACGTGGATCTATTCCGCAAAACCTGCCAGGGTTCGGCGCATTCCACGATAACTTTTCGCAGCACGGGAGCGTCTCCTGGAACCATATCTTCAGCCCTACCGTGGTGAATACGGCATCGATCACGGTTTCCCGCCTTGCCATGCACCGGTCTTCCGAAAACAGTGAGTCGAACGACATCATCTCTGATTTGGGGATACAGGGTGTTGGCTTCGGTGGTAAGGGGGCTTTCGGCGCTCCCTGGTTCAATGTGCAGGGCTATTCGGGCATGGGCGACACATTCGCGGCCACGCCGATGCGCGCCTGGGATACGATTCTTGAACTCCGCGACCACCTGAGCTGGCAGCGCGGGCGGCACAGTCTTAAATTCGGTGGAAGCTATCGGCACTTCATATGGCCGATGTGGGGCTTCTTCCAGAACCGCGGCTATTATCAATTTACAAACGGATTCACGACTCAAACGGCGACCAACGACGGAACGGGCTCTGCTCTGGCCAGTTTTCTGTTAGGGCTGCCTGCAGTGAAGCAACGCCAGGCCGGGATCCCCCAGATGCAGCTCCGTCAATGGTATGCAGACGGTTTCGCCCAGGATACTGTTCAACTCACCCGCACGACGACGGTCGTGGTCGGACTCCGCTATGAATACATGAACCCTTTGCGGGATCTGAAATACACGAACACCAATCTCACCTTTGAAAACGGAACGCCGTCGGTTTTCATCGGCGGCCAGCAAGGATTTCCCGAGGGGTTGATGTATGCGAAGCGGAGCAACTTCGCCCCTCGGATCGGGATCTCACAAAACATCCCTCGCTATGGCATCGTGATCCACACTGCCTACGGCATTTTCTATACGCCGGTGGATATGAACACATGGTGCAACCAGCGCCATAACGTGCCATTTGTGTTTCCGGAGACTCAGCAGAGCGACAATTTTATCCCGGCGATAAACGGGTTTGATTTCGCGCCGGCCGCGCTCGGCAGGACCACGGTCAGCTTCGCGGCTTTCGATCCGCATGCACCTTCGCAGTACATCCAGCAATGGAGCCTTTCGGTGTCCAAGAGTCTGGGGCGTGAAACCACGCTCGAGGTCGGATACCTGGGAGCGCGTGGATTGCATCTGCAACGATCGCACTTGATTAACAATGCGCCGCCTGGCCCTGGAGCGCTTGGGCCACGCCGTCCGTTCAGGACGCTCAGTTTCCTGCCGGGAATGGAGCTGCCGTCGGACATCACGGTCATCAGTACTACATTTCCCGTGAGCGGGATAAATTTGCTTGAGAATACTGCGAGAAGCTGGTACGACGCGGGTTATGCGAATATCAGGCGACGGTTCTCTAAAGGGATGAGCCTTCTGGCTAATTACACCTGGTCGAAGAGTCTGACGGATGCGCCCGACTTCCGCTCGCCGATGTTCGAATCTGCCATTCCGCAGGACAACAACAACCTGTACGCTGAGAAGGGACTCGGCTGTGACATCCGCCACCGCTTTTCGCTGAGCGCTGTCTTCGATCTTCCAGGGGTAGGGAAATCGGGCAGCTTGTCGGCAATCACAAAGGGCTGGCTTCTCTCCACCATCTATCAGGTTCAGAGTGGATTCCCGTTCACCGTCTCCGTCTTTGGCGACACGGCGAACGCCGGAACGCTGCTCGGCGAAAATCCCATTCGGGCCAATTATACGGGACAACCGATCTTCGACGAGGGCTCGCGCACCGCGGACCGCTGGCTCAATCCGGCTGCCTTTGCCGTCCCTCCGGCTTTTGCGTTCGGAAATGTTGGACGGAATACGGTCGTCGGACCCGGAATGCAGACGCTCGATCTGGCCATGACGCGAGAGTTCAACATCACGGAAAAAACAAAGTTCCAGTTCCGGGCGGAGTTTTTCAACGCACTCAATCATACTAACCTGGGGACGCCTGGCCGGTTCGTGAACACGCCGCAATTCGGTGTCATCACTGAAGCCGCGACTCCCGGCCGCCAGATTCAATTCGGCGCCCGTATATCGTTTTAGTTTTGCTGGGATGTGTCGGGTAAGCGGCGCGGGCTGTGCGCCGCTTCGTTAAGAAGTGAAACCCTAAAGAATCCTCCCAATCAATCGCAAGCTATGGTAATGGTTGTTGGTCGAAGTATTTGTCATACCAGATGAAGAGGTGAGCGCTCAACAATGTCCAATGGAGAAGAGACTCTTCTAAATGAACATAACAATACGCTTCATGGCGAACAGGTTGTGCTTCGTCCAATGACCGAAAATGATTGGGATATACTGGCCAAATGGAATAGTGATTCCGAGGTCCTCTACTTTTCGGAAGGTGGTGACGTGGAATCCTATGATCTCGAAGAGGTACAAGGGATATATCGAGGGGTTTCCCAAAACGCGTTCTGCTTCATCATCGAGTTCAATGGCCAGCAAATTGGCAAATGTTGGCTGCCGCGGTCAGGTGCAACGGCTGGTTCGGCCTGTCTGCCAAGCGCCGTAGCGGCTACGCCTTGGCTTTCTGTTTTGCTTTACGGCTTGGCGTCGAGAAAGTCGTTCACCATCGGCACGATGACGGCCATGCGCTGCATCAGCGTGACGTGGGTGGTGTTGGGCAAGATGGCCAAGCGCGAGGCGGAGCGCGGCCTCATGTCGCCGTGGATCTCGCCGCCCTTCAGGCGGAACATCTCCGCGACGTGCTCGAGCCGGATGCCGTCGGCGTCGCCGTGGATGAAGAACATGGGCGCCGTGGTGGCCTTGAGCTTGTCGGCGCCGAGGTCGTGCCCTTTCGAAGCCGTGGCGAGCATCCGCTTGACGAACTTCGGAAAGTCGTCCGGCGTCGGGCTCAGCTTCTTGTACTCGACTTCGATGGGCGAGCCTTTGAAGGCTTCCGCCGTGAGTTTCGAGATCGCGTCGAGCCCTTCCTTGACCATGCCGTCGCGGCGGAACGCGGACGAAATGACGACCACCTTCCGCACCTTGTCCGGATGGCGGATCGCACACTGCCATCGCCACGCCGCCGCCCATGCTGTAGCCGATGAGGTCCGCCTTGCGGGATCTTGAGATGATCGAGCAGCGCCGCCACATCGTCGGCGAGGTTTTCGCTGGCTGATGTCGCGTTCGATGTCCGCCGTGCGCCCGTGGCCCTGCATTTCGACGGCGATCACTTTCCGCGTCTTGGCGAGTTCGCCGATCCACCCGGTCCAGTTGTTGGTGATGGTCATGAACGCGCCGTGGAGCAGCACCACCGGCTCGCCGCTGCCGTGGACTTCGTAGTACATTTTGAGCCCGTTGACCGGCGCGTAGCCCGTCGTTGGCTTTTCCTGCGCCGATACGACAGCCGGCACGAGCATCATCAGGAGTAAAGCTGTTGTCTTCATGTTTGGTGTAAACTCCCATTCCGCCGAACGCCCAGGGTAACCCGCGTTGTGCGGCGCGAGTTGCGTGCATTACAGACCAGACCCGGACGCCGCACACGTCGGGTCGAACCGCTTGTTAGGCCCAGCACTGTGACTACGCGTCCTTGCGAGCAATAACGAGTTGCATTACCGATAATGCAGTGTGCCAACCCGCGGTCAATGATGCAATACCGGACTTCCGTTGCAGAGTTACCTACAGTTGTCAGTGCCAGTCGTAGCCACACCACAAGCATTGCTTGGCCTGAGGCGTGGCGACAACACGCGTGCATTCGGGACACCGAGCGATGACTATTAGGGTGGAGTGCGATGCTAAAGAGCGTGTCTTCTAATTGGGGTGGCCGGGGCTGGACCGCAGGGAAGCCCCGGTGACGTTTGACGTTTCTGTAGGAAAACCGGGGCTTCGCGAGTACGCTCCAGCCCCGGCCACCCACTGTTCTCGAATTGGAAGACATGCACGAAGAGCTGAATTCTTGCGAATCCAGCTACAAGAGGAACAACGGCGAAGAGCTCCACTCACGACTTTCACTCGTCACCCTTCAGCCAGCACATCCATCGAGCAGCTTGTAGCTCATCTCCATACCATCAGTCATGCCAGTAGAGAACGCCTCGTCGCGGTCGGCCTTCGAAGCATACTTGATCGAGGTCGCCACGTTCGTGATCCCGTCGGCTTCGTGGAAGGTGACGGTCACGATCGATGGTTCACCCCCCATGGAAACGCCCAGATCACCCGGATCGAAGATTTGGGTATGCACGATTCTCGCGTGCGGAACGACTTCCAGGACCTCGCCAGTGAATCCAAACTCCTGGCCGTTCTCGTCACTGCGCCAGCGCCAGCGATACTTGCCGCCGACGCGCATATCCATCTCGCAGACAGGCATCGACCAACCGGGGTGGCCCGAGCACCAACGACGCATCAGGTCCGGTTCCATATACGCCCGCCACACCAGTTTGACGGGAGCATCGAAGCTCCGTTTGACCAGTACTTCGGTATCTGACGGCAGGCTTGCTTCGGCGGGTTTCATTTCTTTCGCTCCTGTTTCTCGTGCTTGTTTTAACTCGGCAAGTAACGCATCGAGACGCTTGTAGTTGCCTTCCCAAATCTCCTGCACCTGCTCCAGCCAGTCGGTGACCGCCTTCAGTCGCTCCGGCACCAGTTTGCACGGCCGCAACTGGGCCTCTTTGCGACGCGAAATCAGCCCCGCAGATTCCAGCACCTTCAAGTGCGACGAAATCGTGGGCTGCGTCAACGAGAAGCGGCCAACCAGCTCTGACACAGAGGCCTCACCGCGGGCAAGATGCACCACGATTCCTCGTCGGGTGGGATCCGCAAGAGCGGCAAAGGCTTGGTCCAGTTGTTTCATGTGCATAGATTACAGTCTATATAGAGAGTTGTCAATATACAACTTGAATCTCGTTCGTTCGTCGCGAGTATCTTCGGTGGCATTGAATCCCCCATTTGCCCCCTTCCCCCGTCCTGATTTGCACTTGGCAACGGTGAAGGGTCGCTGCACACTGAATTATCAAACGTGGTCGACTGAACAGATCTGAAATCCATCCTAAGACACGGTCAGCGGCCTGGACACGAAATTCAGCGATGCCGTCTGCAATTGGAATATTATTTCAGCGAGATGAAGCTTCCTTCGATCACGGTCGGCGAGATCAAGAAGTTCGCGATCTGGCTGTCTAAGATTCCCGCTCGCAGCATTATTGTTGAAGATGATAATGCAAAATTGGTTCTGAATATCAAGGAGAACGGCGGCCAGAGGAGTATTGAGTCCATCAATCGAGCGGTTGAACTATTGAGAACAGTGCTCAATTATGCGGTCGAGGAGAAGATACTCCGAGAGGAACAGAATCCTTTCTCGAAGAAGAAGGCGAGATCATTAATCGACAGACGTGCCGAGTCAAAGCGCGAGCAATTGCCGACCTTCGGCGAAGAGATGGCGTTGCTCAAGGTTTGTACTGGAGATCGCGCTCATCTACGAGCAGTCCTCATTATCGCTGCTGATTCCGGTTTGAGAAGGAATGAACTCTTTACTCTTTCATGGAAAGAGAAGGACATCGACTTTGAAAATCGGCTGATCAGACTCAGAGCTATCAACGCGAAATGGAATAAAGCAAGAACGATCCCGATGACGCAGCGTGCTTACGAAGAACTGTTGAAACTCAAAGAGCAGTATGGCGATCATCCATCGGGCCTTGTGTTTGGGGGGATTAAAGAAGTGAAAAGATCATTCAATACAGCCTGTCGCTTGACGGGGATTGAAGACCTCCACAAACACGACCTCCGGCACGCATTCGTCACGCGCTCAATCCTGGCAGGCATACCACCGGCTATGGCTTTGAAGGCCAGCGGCCATAGTTCGGATGAATGGAAGCGATATCTCAATGTGACACCGGATATGCTTCATGATTTGTTTACGCCTCTGGAAGGCCAGGAAAGCGAGGTTGTCAAAGCTTATGGATTTGAAGTGATGCGCCAGTTGACAGAGGCGCTAATGGGATATTGGAAGACAGGGGGAAACGGCGCATTTTTCCAAGAACTGCGTGCCAGAGTTGAAATGCCAACTGGATCAGGTCAACGCCAGGCGCAAATGCCATAATTATGGGTGGAATAATTTGCTCCATTGAATCGTGTAAGGCTGCTACGCGAAACGTGCAGTCCGATTTTTGTCGCTGGGAGGCGTGTTCCTCGATCATTGGAGCGCCGACTCATCCGGGCGTATACTTTATTTGATTATGACATTTGATCGCTGATGTCGGAGGTATTTATGCCAGAGATCGAAAACCCATACGCGCAAGCGACGGTCGAAAATTTTCGCCGGACTCCGGCCAGTTTAAGGCCGCAGTTGTTAAAAATGCTCGAACGGGAACTGAACGGCGCTGAAGCCGATCAGACTGTTCCCACTTTCCGGCGAATCCCGTTCGATGATCGCTCAGAGGAGTTTCAGTGGCTGGCGCAGAACTCTGGCCGGTTTCATGGAGAATGGGTTGCCCTGTCCGGGAAGCGTCTTCTGGCTCACAATGTCGATTACAATAAAGTCTCGCAGGAAGTGAAAAGCCTCGGCATAGATGGAGCTATGTTTATGTTCATCGAAGGCAACGGGAATGAGGATTTTGTTCGGTTCCTGCCATGACTTATCCACTCGAATTCAAACAAAAATTCGTCTATCAGGAGATAGAGCGGGGGATTTTCATTCCGCTTACGCTTGTCTATGGAGCGATATTACCGCCTGCGGTGCAAAACTCGATACTGGAGCGGACTTTTGTTATTTCAGCCGTGAACACGCCGAAGAGATCGGACTGCAGGTCGAAGAGGGAACTATGCTTCGCGTAGAAACAAACAGGCCTGAGCAGTCGATGATTTTTTACGGGCACGAGATCAAAATTCAAGCCCTTGGATATGAAATCGAGACGACAGTCTATTTCTGGGAACACCATCGCTTACCGCTCAATTTGTTGGGGCGCGCTGGGTGGATCAATAAATTCAGACTCGCCCTGATTGAACACGATCTGGAATTGTATCTGTCACATCACGATGAACAATCCTGAACAATGAGGGGAGGAGCGCGTATCACGTCTGATATGCCGAACGCTGACGCGCGCCGAGTATGACAGAGGGAAAATTGGAAGGATGACTGCAACTGTTAGAGAAAAATTCGACCTGCGCAAGTATTCTCGGCTGGTGTCCAAAGTCGCGCCCCTCGTGATCGAGAAGCGCGCGCGCGCGTCACCGCGGGATTCGCGAACGATGTTGATGCCGTGAACCAATAAGCGGCGGTGATGTAAGCGCCAACGGCATAAGGAGCTGCATCGGAACGCCGCCGCGTCACTCCCCAAATGACCGATAGAAGCCCAAAGGTGGCAACAAACTCACTGAACATTTGTGCTGCGCCGCCCCGCGCATGGAGTGCAACTGAAAAGAGGCGCTCATCGAACATCAGGTGGGCGGGGTAGCCACCCCTACGAACGCGCCACATACTTGATCTGCAATATACGACGGAACCTCGCGCCATCGAATGCCGCCCTGTGAGGCGTCAGCGAGAGTTACTGCCGGGTTGAAGTGAGCTCCGGAGATAGGCCCGAAGGTCAGGATGAGAGCAACCAGCGCTGCGCCAGTCGCCAGGGTTGGCGAGTAACGCGATGGCGACATTACCGCCGGCCAGTCGTTCCCATGATTCCGGAACCGATCACAGTCGCCAGCAGCAGCGCCGATCCCATAGCCTCCGCGACACTTCGCCGAATAAGACTCATCGCTCGATCCTGTGCTCCTCAGGCTGAATGTCGACCTTCATTAAAGCCGCCGAGGAGCAACGCGGCAGCCGCCATTCCGGCGATTGTGCGAGGCGTTCGTCGTAGTCCTCACGAACTGTTACTGAGAATCCGAATTTCTTCTCGAAGAAATCCCTAGCGGTGGTCGTCAACAGTAGAGCTTCGCTGATGCCTTGCCGTGCAGCATCCTGAAGAATCGCCTCTGTCAGTCGAGTTCCGAGACCAGACCGCTGAAGCTCCGGTGTGACGGCTGCCGACCGCAGCAAGCCAAGTCTACCGTGCCGCTCGATCCCGGCGCAGCCGATCAGACGACCCTTATTGTCTCTGGCGATGAGGAAGCCACCGAGATGTTCGGCTACTCCGTCAGGAGGCAGATCGACGGTATTAAGCAGCGAAAGAATTTCCTCAAGGTCTGAAACTTCCGCCTTTGAGATCATGACTTGTGGTGATTCCATTACTGTACGCAGTTATCAAGCGATCTGTAAGCGCGCCAAGCCGCAGCATGCGGTTTCCCTCTCGAATGCGAAAGACGTTTACTTTAGTTTGTTGTCCAACTCCAGACGTCGATGAGCCTGCATCAAGACACAGAGCATGAGGCGTCCGATGTCATCGCGTCGCTCAGCGTATTTCGCAGCCTCAAACTCAGCGCCGTCATACTCCTTCGGGTCGGCGTATGGCGCCGAGATTCTTTTGACAGCTCCCTTAACAATCGGACATTCGGCGTCCGCTTGATTGCAAACCATAATGGCAGCAAAACCGCTCTGGGGATTATTAACGTCGGAGTAAATCTTCGAGAACTCCAAAGTCTCCAGTCCCGTTCCCCACCGGATTCGGTAGATCGGATTTGCTTCACCGGAACTCCCACGGGAAGCTTCCTTCCCTGATGGCTCCACCTCGACGCCGATCTCCTTGAGAGTCGCTACTGTCCTCGGGTTGAACGCGCTTGGCGTTGTGCCGCCGCTGTAGAAGTAAATGTCCGGCAGCCCGTAATAGGCTGCGGCGATGTTGCCCATCGTCGAGCCCAGGATGCTACGCCGAGAATTGCCAGTGCAGACGACGATGACAGCCAGGGGCTTGCCGGGCTGGTAGTTCGTGCTGATCCAAGCTACCAACTCGTCCGCCGCCGCGCGGTGGCGCTCTTCGATCAGATCGAACTGAGTGGTAAGCAGATCGGCCTGACGCCGGACCTTCAAGAACATATCTTCGCGGGAGCGTGGTGTTTTTTCATTTAACATGCGTTCCATCTCCGGCAGAGTGATGTAGTCATTGGCGCTTGCGAAGCTCTGGAAAACACGTTTCTCAAACACCTCGCTCACCAGATTCCAGGATAGTCCCGCCTTCTTGGCTCGTAGAGTTTCGCCCAAAGTGGTTTTGAGCTGGCGGTCTTTGCTCGGTGTCAGCGCATGTGGCTCCGCGTACAGGTGCGAAAACCATAAAGCCGTGACCAGCGGGTTGCCAGGCTTACCCGCTGGTTGAATTTTAACCGCCCGAGCCGGCATTTGTGTGGCGAGAATACAGAGCGTGACAGCGCCAGCTAAGATAATCCCTCGTCGAATCATGCCGTTGGTCACTCAAAATAAACAGGATCGATTGCCGCCTAACTTCAGATAGGCCGCCACCACCTGGATTCCCGGAATGATTTCGACTCCGCGTCTCCGAAGCTTAAATCATTCCGGAATATTGTTTAACTCTTCGTGATACCGACGAAGCCTGGTATCGATGCGCCACAGCACTCGCCGATTGCCGCCCCGCTTTCCTCGGGCAGGTTGTCTTCCAGGACGACGAACACCTCCCACTCATTGCCATCAGGATCGGTGACCCAAGTCTTGTCCTGAATCGCGTAACAGCAGTTGGTTTGCATCTCGTCGCGGGTATCGAGTCCCGCTATCGCCCATTGCTCCCGCATTGCAAGGACGTCATCGGTCGAAGCAACCTGAATCCCCATGTGGGAGAGTGCGCCGCGTTCGTTGAAAGATATTTCATTCAGGGCGAGGTTGAGTGGCGGGTTTTGCACATCAAACTTGGCGTAACCCGTCCTGACCTTGCTCGGCTCAATCCCCAGCATCTTTTTGTAAAACTCCACGCTTTGCTCGACGTTACGGACGTTGAGAGCGACATGAGCCTTGATCGTCTGCACAGTTCTGGTATTTTTAGCGTTCACCTTTGTCTCCTTCTACGCTCTGATTATCGAGCGTGTCTTCAGACTAGCAGTGAAAAATATATGCGTCAAGGCGAATATGTTTTAGTGATATCATGATTGTGTTATGAGCCGAGCAAATAAGAGTTTCGACCTCGAAAAATTCTTCGTCGCGCTTTCCGACCGCAATCGCCTACGCTTGATTAACCTGATGGGGGACGATGAGGTCTGTGTGTGCTTCTTCAGCGAAATTCTGAAGATGCCGCAGCCGAGGGTCTCGCGGCATCTCGCCTACCTGCGCCATGCCGGGAATAGTGGTGGCCCGTCGGGAAGGGAAATGGATGCACTACCGCCTCATTCCTCCGACCGACGAACATGCTTCGCATATCCTTCAAAACGTGCGCGAATATCTTTCGGGTAATCGAGAGATGCAGCAGGATCGGGCGCGCCTGATCAATATCTGCTGCGCGCCGTCGCTTCCGGTGCAGTTGCAAGGCGCGCCACTCCCCGCAAGTTTACAGGTCTGAGCGGACATTAGTTTCGGCGTGAAAAACCGGCCGCCGGGTGGTCAGAGAAATCGAGGTTGAAGAAATTGTTGGATCAAATCTGACATGAAATATCACACCAGTTTACTGAGCTTTATCCGGCGCCGCGTCGATGTCGCTGATCTTGCCGAGGACATCCTTCAAGACGTTTTCATCAAGGCCCATTCAAGGTTGGACACGCTGGCGCATGCGGATCGGGTGCAGAGCTGGATTTACCAGATCGCGCGCAACACGATCATTGATTATTACCGCACCCGTAAAAGCACCGAGCCGCTTCCCGATGAAATTCCGGAGCGGCTGGAACAAGGAGATCAGGGATGGCGGGAGTTGGAAAATGCGTGGCGCCAATGATCGAGATGCTTCCCACAGGCTACCGAGATGCGCTAATGCTCTCCGAGGTCGATGGCCTGCCCCTCAAGGAGGTGGCAGAGCGGCTGAACCTCTCACTGCCCGGCGCGAAATCGCGTGTTCAGCGGGGTCGAGAGAAGCTTAAAAAAGTATTTCTGGATTGCTGTCATTTCGAGTTCGATTGTCGCGGGAAGCCGATCGACTGGTCTCCAAAAAATGGTTGCAAAAGCATCTCCTGCTAAATTTGTTTCTTCAGCCTTGCATCTTTTCACTATCTCTTTCGTCTCTCCGGTTGGCGGGCGATTAATCCCGTTAATATCGAGGTACGAAGGGAAATGAATATGAATGTTTTGTTTCGCTCGGCAATGTTTCTTTGTCTATTGACGCCTCTCTTCCTGGCGCAGGATCCGCTGAGGCTTACAAGCTCGAATTCGAGAACGAGTGGGTGAGAGTAATGCGTGACTACTACGGCCCGCGCGAGAAAACCCCGGCACACGACCACACTCAGCTTGCGGCCGCCTACATCTATCTGAACGACGGCGGCCCGTCATTTTCAAGCACATCGGTCTGGACTATGGCCCCGTAACCAGACCAGCGACGAAAGCCGGGAGCTTTCGTATTTACAAGGCCATTAAAGAAGTTCATGAGGTCGAAAATACATCAGACCTGCCGAGTGATTTTCTGAGGGTTGAATTCAAGACCAGGATCGTTGACGAGAAGACCTTATGCGGCCGTTTCCATCGTGAGACCTGGCCTGCCGACGAAAATTTCGAGAAGACACAGTTTGAGGATGAGCAGATTCGTGTCAGACGATTGGTCTGCAACCCAGGTAAAAAGCTCGAAGTTCCTGCGGGCGCGTCGTGGCCTGCGCTGCTGGTTGCGTTATCCACGGCGCGTCTTAATATGGCCGGCCAAGGAGGCAATATCTCAAGATTGAGCCTTGAACTTGGACAGACAGGTTGGCAGCCAGCTAGCCAGCGGATGCAACTGGACACTCTGGGTAGCGCGCCAGCCGAGTTGCTCCAGTTTGAGTTCAAGACTGAGCCCGTCGGTCGTCAGGGTGGAAAGTCAAAAGCGCACGATCTCCGCACAATTAGGTAAGGACAGCCGTGCTTACCAGTTCACCCCATAACATCAACGAGGAAACACGCATACTTCATCATCAATCTAGTTATGGAGACAATAGAAAGAAGGTGATTATGTCAGAATTGATTATCGATGCAGTACGTTCAAGGTATGGGGCTATCGCGAAGAGCGGCCTCTCGAGGGATCACGACAAGGTGCGAGCCGTGGCTGAAGCGTTTGGTTATGCACCAGAAGAACTGGCCTCTATTCCGACTGAAGCGAACATGGCACTACCTTTCGCCGGATCACAAGCGGAGCGCCACCGAACTGCCGCTGCAATAGCCCATAGCTGATGATGACAATGCCGTTCTTTTCCGAAGCGTTTTCTGTCGTGAAATCGCGACCCAACAGCGGTTTGATACCGAGCGTCCGATTGCCCCACTCATGTGACTGCAAACCGCTGTAGGAGCGCGATGCCCTTTATGGCGCCGGTGTCACAAAGCGAATAGTGTAGCGCACGGAGTTAGTTTCATTTCTATCCCACAGGATGAGCGTGGCCTTGCCGTTCACGGAAGCCGCGTCGAGAACCCGGGAGCGGAAACGGTGATCATGAGGCCGGACATCGGGGACTTCGGTCGTTCCCGCCGGCAATGTGACGGTGTATTCAAATACGTTGGGCAAGAAGGTCTCGAGCAAACGGTTATTGATCATGATCCCTTTCACCACCGGCAGGTCCGTTTCGAGGCGAGCCTCGTCGAGCGCGCCGCCGCCGACCGGCGTGCGCTCGATACGCTGCACGGCGATCGGTCCGAGGCGATCGGTGAGCTGTTGCAGATAGAGGCTGCGCGGTTCAAGGTGTTGGCCGAGCGATTCAATCCAGCCGTCGGGCCGCGGCCGCGGATCCGTGGCGTTCGGCACAAAACCGGGGACTTTGCTGCCTACGTGGCCGAACGAGTAGTTTTGCGCGGTTGGGGGTTGTTGCACGGTAATGATCCCGTTTGAATTCCATGTTACATAGTTCGCGCCCGACCAGCCGTGGCCGGTGCCGAACCATGCGCGATCCTGGATGGCGATGCCCGCCGTTATGTTGTCGTACAGCCCGCCAACCGACCAACGATGATGTGGCTCGCTGGTGGCGAATTCATTGATCGAGTCGCTGTCGAGGAAGACGTTCACGCCCGGGACGCGGGAATCAACCACATAGGCGTGACGCGCCGTTTCCGCATGATTGCGCTGAACGAGCGTCAATTGCCCCGCGAGTTTGAAGTTATAACGACGTTCGCCAGTGATCAGGCTGACCATATCGATGGCCGCGCTGTCCTGGATCGTCACCCATTTGGCCTGGCTGCTTACATTGACCAGCGCATGCTCCAGATGCAAGGTCGTGACCTCGCGGACCCAGGCGTTTTTGACATTGTTGATCGCGGCGAAGATTCGGGCGTGGTCTTCGTCGGCGAAATAGGTAACGCCGGCGTTGACCGCAGTCACGGCCGGATTGAATTGGACATCGACGCGCAACTGCTCGACGCCGACCTGCTCGATGCGGTCCGGATCGTCATAGCGAATGATTTCGCCGCCTCCCCAGCGCTGCTCGATGGCGTTCGGAATCGGGGCGTCAAGCGTGATCAGATTTCCGTCGATGGAGGTGATGACGCGATCGAAATCGAGATTGAAGGGCTCGAACTGGACAATATCCGGCGTCACCCGCACGATCTGATCCATCAGGATCGCATGGATCCAGCGATCATTGCCGACGCGACGGACCACGACCGAATCGCCCACCGAGAAACCATTCGCGCCGCTCACGTGTAATTGGTGCGTTCCGGATGGCGCGTACAGATCGGTGATCGGCTTGCGCAGCGGTAGTAAGGTCCTGCCGCCCGAACCGCGAATTTCCAGAACATTCCGCTTGGCCGTGCCCGTAGCGAACAGGACCGTTCCATCCTCGCCTTGTCCTTCGCCGCGCAGGACCACGCCGCTTGCGCGAATCACGAGCGTCGTCCCCACTTCATAGCGGCCTTGTTTGAGCAGAACGGCGCCGCGAATGCCTTCGGCGTTCTGTGGCATCGCGGAAACCTGGTCGATGGCCGCCTGGATGCGGGCGCTGTTGTCTCC
This sequence comes from uncultured Acidobacteriota bacterium, assembly GCA_963796275.1. Taxonomy (GTDB): domain Bacteria; phylum Acidobacteriota; class Blastocatellia; order RBC074; family RBC074; genus JAKEHZ01. The sequence goes on from CAWCKY010000006.1 coordinate 2,841,657, forward strand.
ATCGGCCGGCTCGAGCACGACGCGCGCCTGCACGTTTGGCAGCGCAACCCCGCCGCCGCCATAGCCGGCGTTCGAGAAATCGAGCGGCCGATTGCCCTTGTAATCCGGCGCATACCCCAGCTTCCCGCTCGAGCCCATAAACACTACACTGCTTTGCCCGGCCGGCGGCTGGCCGCTGGCCGTGACGCTAAATGTGAACATGTCATAGGCGATCGGTTGTCCCGGCCGAATCAGCGCCAGGTTAAGCCTGTACAGGCCCGGCTGACGCGCCATCCCACGCAGCGGAATCGTCGCCGGAACGCCGGGCAGCAGGATCGATGCGGTCAGATCGACTACGCCTTGCCAGACGGGATTCTCAAAGTCCGAAGGGGCAGACCGCGTGAGTGTGCCGATCAGCACGCAGACGGAATAAGAGGTCGCCTTCAAGGAAGGATAGGCCGCGCCGACCGGAATCACGGCCGGCCGGCCGATCGCCGTTTCCATCGTTGGGTGCGACAGCGTGAGCTCCGCAACGATCTGGGCCGGATCATAACTGTCGATCCAGACCGTGGTATCACGGCCGACGCCGTCCAGGGTCGCAGCGACCGTGATCAGGGCGACGCCCTGTTGCAGGGCCGCGATCGATACGTTGTTCCCCGTAGTCGTCGGCGAGATGATTGTCGGTTTGGGGCTCGTCGCCGTAACCGTCGCGTTTTCCAGCGTCACGTCCTGGCCGTTTGTGAGCCGACCGCGCAATGTCAGCGGGACCGAAGCCCCTTTGGCGACCGTAAAGGTCTCGGCCGGCGCGAGCGTGCGCCCGTCGCCCGCAACTAGAAACACGCGCGAAAGCGAGGGCGTCGAGGAATAAAGCTCAAATTCGTTTAATTGGAAATTGGCCGTTGGAACGCTGAGTACAAATTCCAACCGTACATAACGCGCGATGACGTCCGCGAAAGAGGTTCGGTCGATTTGATCGAACGTCTGGTCCGGTCTGAATTTCGAGAATACTGGCTGCCAGGTTGCATTGTCGTCCGAGCGAAGAACGCGGAAGCCGTTGACGCTTCCCAGATTGGTGCGGAAATTCAAAACGATTTCATTGAAGGGGGTTGCGCCCCCTAGATCGACGCCGATCCAAACCATGGCGTCGTCCGAGCGATCCGCCGCCAGCGGCTGCCAGAACGTGGCGACATTGCCGTCCACGGCGCTGGTCGCGCGGCCGGCCGTGATGTCCGAACTTCTCAGGACGGCTCGTCCCAGCGCGAGATTGCCGGACTGCGCAAGCGCCTGCAGCGCGGCCAAATGGACGACCAAGAGCGCGGCGATGATGGGGATTGGAGACCAGGCTCCGTTAAGGGCGCGTTGAGTTATGTGTTTAGTCATGTGGAACCTCCTGAATGGCCTGTTTTGCAGACGCATGCGCCGTTCGTCTCACGGCTCTCGTAATGGCCTCCCAATTATTTACACTGAGGCAGGCAAGATTGATCCAATAAGACAAAGAACCGAAACCAGGCGCCACGTAAGCAAGAGAGCCTTAATATCTATCTTGGATTCGAATTTATATCTGCTGTCCGCAAGCAAAGAAACCCATACTTATGACGTATGCAGACCGAAGAGCGCCAGTTCGGGCTTCGCGCGCTCGATCAATTCAACCGCTTCCGCTTGTCACAAGGACACCGATGAGAAGCGAATAGTGGACGCCGTGTGATTGGCCATATATTAACGACGTTACTCTGTCGGGCCTGGATCAGACCCAGGACACTTCACCGCGGCAAGATCGCCTGCTCTATATTGAAGATGCTTCAATTGCCGCGTTTTGTTTGACGGGTGAAGAATTTTTTCGGGGGATCTTCGACGGTGTGACGCCTGGATCGTTGCTGGCGCACTGCGGCATGGGAATCTGCCTGACGCTGGCGCGCCACCTGGTCGAGATGCAGGCGGCAAAATTGAGGCCCACAGCGCAAAGGATTCCTTCAATCTCGGAATGCAATCCACGATGTGGCTTCGGGAAGCCGCTTGCCAGGCATTTCAATTATCAAACCCGCTTCTTGAAGGAATACTGTTTTTCTTAGCCTGTTCCCTTGCCCGTCGTGAGCTTCGGTGGGCCAGGACGACAATGGGCGCCAGCCCACCGAAAGCTCACAGCCAATCCGCCGAAGACTCACAGATGATATATCTGCAGGCGACCGGCCACGTCGCATGGAACGCTTTCATCGAAGTAAACCGTTCTTTACGCTCAGGTTGGCAGGCTCTGATCATGACTTCGTAGAGAGACCTACCGCCACGAAAGGGAGTGGGTTCCAAAGTCCCGTCCGACAAAAATACGGATATGACACGACCCATCGTAAAGACAGTCGTGACCTCCTCGATTATCGCGCCAAGTTCGAACTCCTCAGGCGCCATGAATCGAGTCGATCCGAACATCCGCCCCATCTCGTTAGTGAAAGGCCGGTCGCGATAATTATCCAGGTCAATCAAGCGCATGGACTGCGTTGCAAAGTCATAGATCATCGCGCCGTCGTAGAAGTCCACCGCCACCCAGCCCAACTCCGCAGCAGATCGATGAAAGTCGAAGACGACATTCAGACCAGTGAGCAAGTCGGAAAAGGGAAGAGCCCGAAATCGCTGAAATGGTGATGCCGGATCGGCTCGCCGCGAGCGTTCTACACCGAAGAGTTCTCCCGGGACCCACTCATAGACCAACATCGGACCATGCGGTGACTCGATGACATTAATCAACTTCGGGAGGCTGTGGTGGTCGACACGCCGGCGAAATGAGACGGCATTTCTGAGCAGCGCCACTCGCTGTTCGTGTGAGAGATGAGCTTTAGAATTCTCCGGCATTCCGGCCGTCTTCACGAAGAATCGTTTGTCATCGGCCAGCACCCCGTAAGAGATATTGCCTGAATCTTGGGTCCGTTCGTCAAATACTGCAAATACCTGTCCGGTAGATTGGAGAAAGTCGTCCGGGGACTGAGCGATCATTTGAGCCTCTATCAGAAAGTGATCCATTGGGACGACTGCTGACTGAGCCGGATTACTGTGGAAAAGACCAATGCGGTATAGCTAATTCGAAAATATTTTTTCGGGGCGAATGTGGAACTCAATGTGGAACACAATGAAAACGGGCACCTTGTTGGTGCCCGTAAACTATTGATTCTAAAAGTCGGGACGGCGGGATTCGAACCCACAGCCTCTTGCACCCCAAAAAAGTGCGCTACCATTTCCGGCCTTTTCCTGAATTGTCTCAGCTAGTCAAACCCCTATCAATACTTGTATTTAACATTTTCGGTGTTATCATCGGTTGCCCCACATGTTCGATCCAATGTGTAACACCAATGTGTAACACCTAGCTGAGGCAATAAACAAGGGTATTTCAGGAGCGGAAAGCAATGAAAGCAAGAGAAGGCTATGTCGGGTACAACGAGCGACGCAAGCGATACTACGCCAGGGTGACCGCGACAGATCCTGTGACGGGCAAGCGAACTCAATTGATGAGGTTTGCCACGACAAAAACGGAGGCCTTAAAGAAGAAGCGCGAACTCCTCAACCAACTCGACAAAGACGGCCATGAATCTTTCGTAGGGGATCGCACGAGATTCGCTTATCTGGCGCGGAAGTTCAGGGAAGAGAAGTTGATACCGGCGGTTTACGTGGGCGAAAGGAAAATCGCCGGACGTCGTGAACTCAGCGCGCCCCGCTCCTGGCTTTTGCAGCTGGAATATTACTTCGGTGAGATGAAGCTTCCTTCGATCACGGTCGGCGAGATCAAGAAGTTCGCGATCTGGCTGTCTAAGATTCCTGCTCGCAGCACTATTGTTGAAGATGATAATGGAAAATTGGTTCTGAATATCAAGGAGAACGGCGGCCAGAGGAGTATTGAGTCCATCAATCGAGCGGTTGAACTATTGAGAACAGTGCTCAATTACGCGGTCGAGGAGAAGATGCTCCGAGAGGAACAGAATCCTTTCTCGAGGAAGAAGGCGAGATCATTAATCGACAGACGTGCCGAGTCAAAGCGCGAGCAATTGCCGACCTTCGGCGAAGAGATGGCGTTGCTCGAGGTTTGTACGGGAGATCGCGCTCATCTACGAGCAGTCCTTATTATCGCTGCTGATTCCGGTTTGAGAAGGAATGAACTCTTTACTCTTTCATGGAAAGAGAAGGACATCGACTTTGAAAATCGGCTGATCAGACTCAGAGCTATCAACGCGAAATGGAATAAAGCAAGAACGATCCCGATGACGCAGCGTGCTTACGAAGAACTGTTGAAACTCAAAGAGCAGTATGGCGATCACCCATCGGGCCTTGTGTTTGGGGGCATCAAAGAGGTGAAAAGATCATTCAATACAGCATGTCGCCTGACGGGGATTGAAGACCTTCACAAACACGACCTCCGGCACGCATTCGTCACGCGCTCAATCCTGGCAGGCATACCACCGGCTGTGGTTTTGAAGGCCAGCGGCCACAGTTCGGACGAATGGAAGCGATATCTCAATGTGACGCCGGATATGCTTCATGATTTGTTCACGCCCCTGAATGGTCAGGAAGCTGAGTCTGTCAAAGCTTACGGGTTTGAAGTGATGCGCCAGTTGACAGATGCGCTAATGGGATCTTGGAAGACAGGGGGAAACGGCGCATTTTTCCAAGAACTGCGTGCCAAAGTTGCAATGCCAACTGGATCAGGTCAACGCCAGGCGCAAATGCCATAATTATGGGTGGAATAATTTGCTCCATTGAGTCGTGTAAGGCTGCTACGCGAAACGTGCAGTCAGATTTTTGTCGCTGCGAGGCGCGTTCCCGATCATTGGAGAGCCGGCTCATCCGGGCGTATACTTTATTCGATTATGACATTTGATCGCTGATGTCGGAGGTATTTATGCCAGAGATCGAAAACCCATACGCGCAAGCGACGGTCGAAAATTTTCGCCGGACTCCGGCCAGTTTAAGACCGCAGTTGTTAAAAATGCTCGAACGGGAACTGAACGGCGTTGAAGCCGATCAGACTGTTCCCACATCCTCTTTCAGACGAATCCCGTTCGATGATCGCTCAGAGGAGTTTCAGTGGCTGGCGCAGAACTCTGGCCGGTTTCATGGAGAATGGATTGCCCTGTCCGGGAAGCGCCTTCTGGCTCACAATGTCGATTACAATAAAGTCTCGCAGGAAGTGAAAAGCCTTGGCATAGATGGAGCTATGTTTATGTTCATCGAAGGTGAAGGGAATGAGGATTTCGTTCGGTTCCTGCCATGACTTATCCACTCGAATTCAAACAAAAATTCATCTATCAGGAGAATGAGCGGGGCATTTTCATTCCGCTCACGCTTGTCTATGGGGCGAAAACTACCGCCTGCGGCGCAAAACTCGATACGGGAGCGGACTTTTGTTATTTCAGCCGTGAACACGCTGAAGAGATCGGACTGCAGGTCGAAGCTGGAACTGTGCTTCGCGTAGAAACAAACAGGCCTGAGCAGCCGATGATTTTTTACGGGCACGAGATCAAAATTCAGGCCCTCGGATATGAAATCGAGACGATGGTCTATTTCTGGGAACACCATCGCTTACCGCGCAATTTGTTGGGGCGTGCCGGGTGGATCAATAAGTTCAGACTCGCCCTGATTGAACACGATCTGGAATTGTATCTGTCACATCACGATGAACAATCCTGAACAATGAGGGGAGGAGCGCGTATCACGTCTGATATGCCGAACGCTGACGCGCGCCGAATATGACAGAGGCAATGGGAAGAATGATTGTATCTGTTAAACAAAAATTTGACCTGCGCAAGTATTCGCGACTGGTGTCGAAGGTCGCGCCCCTCGTGATCGAGAATAAGGAGGAGTTCGAGCGGGCGGATGCTGAGATCGGTCGCCTGCTTAAGAAGGGTACGATAACCTCTCCGTCGAGGAAAGAAGACTGTTTGCGCTGCTCAGTAGGCTGATTGAAGATTACGAAGACCAAACCTTCCCCGTACCAGATAGCCTTCCGCACCAGACGCTTCAGTTTCTGATGGAACAAATGATTTGCGCCAGGCAGACCTGGTGTTGATCTTTGGGTCACGGGGGCGAGTTTCGGAAGTTGTCAATGGCAAGCGTGCGATCAGCAAGACCCAGGCCAAGGCGCTGGGAGAATTCTTCAAAGTGTCGCCGGAATTGTTCATTTGAGCGATTGGAGTCATATGTTCGTGTCAACGGCATTCAGGCAGTTCCTCACGGCTGAAAACGGGGCGGATTGCCGGTTAAAGCGCTCACCCTTCATACTCACCGCGATGGCCTGCAACTCGCTGGCGCGGTCCTCCTTTTCAACAGGTTGTCTCGGTTTTACCGTTCGCTGCCATAAAAACTCATCGAAATCCTCCACCCCGACAATCTTTTCCGATGGCAACCCCTTGATTCGTTCGATCAGTAACTCTGCCTGCATAAGCTCATATATGGCTCCCTGTTCGATCTTCTGTGGCGCCCGCGCATGTATGTCCTCAATGTTGCTGATAAAACTCATTTCTTTCTCTCCTTGAATATATTTTGATCAATTGAGCACAGCCATAACAGAGTCCTCAGACCGATCATTCTCAATCACCCTCATCATTAGCAAGTCTGGTGCTACAGGAGCTGGTATAGCTTTTGCATCTTTGTAAGTTTGCATATGGCTTCAAACAGTTTGATTTTTAAGTGAAAAACTATGAGCTGCTTCCCTCCAACTAATATCGTTCGCAACATTTCACACTTGCTGGCCGCCTTCACTAGGAATTGCACTCATTTTCAACGGGAATGGCAGCAGTATATTCCCAGGATTGAGACTGCTGATATCTCAGGCCGCTGGGAGGGTGAGTGGGTGAGCGAGGTAAATAGACACCGGGGCCAGCTCAAATGCATTGTGATCAGATTAGACGCGCACCATTACCGAGCAAGTTTTCACGCCACTTATTGGAATTTTCTGCGGGCTTGTTACAGCGTGAATCTCTCCGTGAATGAAGTCAACGGGCGGTTCAAGTTACAAGGAGAGGTCGATCTCGGAAAGCTGGCCGGAGGAGTTTATCGATATGAAGGCGAGGTCGCAGACAAGGGATATTTCTCGACTTATAAATGCCGATACGACCACGGCACTTTTCATTTACACCGCCTGGATTGATACTCACATAGACATTTGGGCCTAATATGCATCCTGCGCTTACGAGCGAGAGACACCGAAGTGATTCTTACACCAATCGGTACAGCTATATCTTTCAGGGCCGTGCCGATGGTTTAAACAGGGTTTTCCATTCACACGCAGTCTGAAAACGTTGTGGATCAATGTTCCGAGTTACACAATGGAACCTTATCAGAGCAGTTGGTTGAGAGCCCTGGTTAAGACTTCGTATCCCAGAACCCGCACAGGGTCGAACCCCGTGTGTTTTTGGTAGACCTCGCCTTTGGAATCGATAATCACGATGGATGGCAGTGCATCCAGGCCAAATGCGCGAAAGGCCTTCCTCTCGGGATCGCGCAGCACAGTCAGCTGCAAACCATTCTCTCGGGCGAAAGCTTTGAGACCGGCATCTGAAATGTAGGATTCGTCGCCGACACGCGCACTGTTAATGCTCACCCAGTAAAAGACGACGCTACGGTTTTCATAAAGATTGGCGATTCGCTGTAACGCTGGTAGAGACTTGTTTGTCATTGGTACCCAGGTCCCATTGAACACGAGCACGACTACATGCCCGCTGTGGTCAGCCAGGCTGACTCTTTTGCCGTCGACCGACCTGAAGGTCAGCTGATCCGTCTGCCTTGCGATTTTCAATGATGCGAAAGTTAATAGTTGTTGTGAGTCGTGCCAGCGTCGGTTAAGTGTGGGCTGTTCATTTTCTTCCGTTTCGTCGGGTTGATCGCTCTTTTCCAACCTGTGTCGCTTGAGCGTAGGGAGGCGCTGGTCCTCTTTCTCCACCTCAGTCCGCCCTCCGCGGATGAATATTCCCATGCGCTCTTTCAAGGCGATGAAGTCGGAGCTGTTGATTTGATATTCCCTCCGCTCGGGGAAACGTACCAGGAGCTTCTGTACTTCCTCAATGCGGTCTTTGCTCATCGGGTGGGTGCGAAAGGCCTTCCTCAAGGTGCCGGGATCCTTCTTCTCGGATGCCCGCAGTTTCTCGAAGAAGGTAATCAATCCCTGAGGATCGTATCCTGTCTTCCACAGATACTGAGCCGCCAGCCGATCAGCTTCCTTTTCTGCGCCGCGCGAGAACTTGAAATAAGAGAGCGGGATCACCAGATTGGCAGTCTGATTAACCAGGAAACCGCCCCAGCCGCCGAAGAAGATCAAAGGTATCGCCGCCCAATTGATCAGAACGCCTTTTGTGGCCTGTTCGATGCCGTGTCGCGCGGCGATGTGCGCCACCTCATGAGCGATTACGCCTGCGAGTTCAGCCTCGTTATCGACAGACTCGATCAACCCTCGATTGATATAAAGAAAACCTCCAGGCAGCGTGAAGGCGTTGATGTCGGATGAATCGATCACCTTAATCGTCACAGGCACTTTGACGTCCGAGTTGATGACGATGTTTTGTGTGACGCGGTTGACGAACTCGAGCAGGATCGGGTCAGCGACTAAATTCGAGCGCCGATCCATTTCAGCAGCCATTCGCCGGCCGAGCGCTAATTCCTTCTCCAGCGAGTAGAAATTGATCTGGCCATTGTTGATGTCGCGTTTGCCGATCAGTTGCGGGTTCTCTCTCTTTTTGAGCGGCCTCTGTTTGTTATCCGCCAACACAGGGGCGACGACAAGCCAAAAGGCTAAGAGCGGTGGCAAAATGTGTCTGGATAGATTCTTAGCGCTCAAATCTTACTCTTTTACACGCGCCCATCGCTCAGTAACGAAAGATTGCGGCGACAGGAGAGATATCGGGCATCTGCTCTCGTGGGACGGCGAAGACCGTTCCACCAGTAGCGAGCGTTCGCAATGCCATCAGATCGAGCAGGTCTTCATCTTCGGGTTGGGCATCTGTGTGCATAGTGACGGTATTCTGGTCCGCATCAAAACTTCCCCGGCTCTGTGCATTTACCTGAACAAAGAGCGTAGCAATACGACCATGTACGGCAGCAAGGTCGGCCTCGCTGACGCGATTGGTCGTTTTGCCTGTGCCTGTTAGTTCCCAATATAACTCTTCTGCTTCTTTGCGAGCTCGCCGATAGTGCGACTGCACGATCGTCCACGTATTCTTATGTAGTTCTTCGAGCGGCATCTGCTGGGGGTCGCCGTGAATTCCTTCAATGAGCCTGTGTGGATAAGTGTTAACCGAACGATAGATCGGATGGAGATATTCAACACCGGCCAGGATCAGCGGTGCAGATTCTTCTCTGAGAAGATCGTGCAGACTCGCGTCCACCCATCGGAAGAAACGCCGCAACCTGTACTTGTGGACCTCGTCTTCTCCGACCTGATCGTGAAAGACTGCTGTACGTATTCCTCCTGACGGCGGGCTGCTATGAAACTGCCATATTTTCTGTGGCTCTTCTTCACCGAGAGTATCGGCCAAACTCACAGGCATTCCTTCGAGGAAAATCTCGTTGAGGCTATAGCTCGAGCCTTGAAATACCCTGACCTGATTTTGACATAGCGCCAGAAGATAAAATTGGCCGGCACTCGTGAAATAACGCAGCAATGGTTTCAGGTAAAAGTGGTCAGCGATGACTGCAAGTTTTGGGAACCTGACCGGCAGGCTGTAATGGCGGAAGAAATCTTCGGTCAGAAACAGTGCCAGACCATCGCTCTGATGCTGCCAGAAGTATTCCTGATCGAATAATTGCTGCGCCGGTTTGAGAAGCTCTTGCACCTTCGCACTCCACAGGCCGAGGGCGAGAAGGCGCTTCTCAGCTTCACGCAGGAGGTTCTTCAGCCTGATCGGATCCTGGCGAGTCTCTGCTTCGGCACGATGCGTTGGCAAATAGATCGAGATGCAATAATCATTCTGTTTCCCAACCAATGAGTGCAGTTCTTCTCTGTTCAATATTGGCATCTTCACCTCAATGTCAGGATTTTCACTTATGGGCTGCTCAGAGAACCGCTAATCGTGCGTCAGACAACCCTCTCTGCGGGGCTCGATCATTGGAAGTGCAACGCCTATGCCAGCAGAGAAGCGCGCAGGAAAATACAGACTTTTCAAGCAGTAAGGAGCGCGAGATGGGCAAGGATTAGTTGTAAAGACAGCTTGATATCAATTGTAAAGTTGGCGCCAGAGTGTGTGGGCAAATGCCACATGTGTGTAGAAAAATTACTCATTCTATAAACCGCGCTTCTGCGTGCTTTGGGTAGCAGAGTGAGGCAACGTGCTTGGCTCCGGCTCACCCGCTGATACAACTCATTGATTCACATTGTCTCACTCAACAGTTGCATTACCGCATCGCGCCACCCCTGCGGGCCGATGCGCTCGGTCAGTCGCGCTCCTGAGAACTGAGCAGTCAGGTTTGGGTCATGCATGCCTGACGGGCGTTTGACGATGATCGGCAACTCCACGTTGTTGAACATCGGCTCGTCATTCGGGCTGTCGCCGATGGCGACGGTAGTAATCGGGCCATAGGCGCGAAAGAACATCTCATTGAGAAACTTGACAGCTAACCCTTTATCGGAATTGCCGTGCAGATGGTAATAACGCCCGCCGACTGAAAATCGCAGGCCGCATTGCCTGATTCTTTGCAGGAACCCCTGGATCTCTTCCGGCGCGGAGCTGGAGAAGCGGAATGGCTCGCTATATTCGCGGTCTTTGGCGCGCTGCGCTTCAACAAGCGTCATGGCGCATTCATGAGCGATCTCCTTGACCGTTAGATCGCTGAAGCCAACGATGCTGAGGTTGGGAAACTCAACGCGATACCTGCGGAAAAGATCGACAAGCTTCGAGTATGGCTCAGCCATCTCGATCACCGAGTAACCGTCGCATGAAGCGCTGCCTTCGATGGCGAAGGGAAAATATCCCTCAGGCACATAGATTGCCCCGCCGTTCTCGACGATGAATGGATCGTTCGCTTCTGTCGCTTTCCGAATATGCTCGATCTCGGCACGCGTCTTACTCGAACAGAAAACGACTGGAATGCCTTTCTCCTGTGCAGTCCACAACGCCGGTAGCGACTCGCGAAACTTATAATTCTTTTCATCAAGAAAGGTACCATCCAGATCTGTGTAAATAATCGTCTTGCCATTCTGTCTCATAAATTTAGTTATCTTCATTACCTTTCATTATCTGCTTCTACTGCTGCTTTCAGTTCCTCGAAGAAATGCGGGAATGCCGAAGCTACACGGTTCCAATTGGGAATCAGCGGCACACCGAGAGGGTCTTCAAAGAATTTCTCGCCAGCGATTCTGATTCCGCGTGCGAAAGAGTCCACCGCCGTCTCCTCAGCGTGACGATCGAATTCCAATCCGTTGATCCACGCGTCGCCCTGATAGCGATTGATCGTATCTTCGGCCATGCGGACATAGGCTGCCTGCAAGGTTTTAAACCGACCTTGCGTTAGCTCGACGCCCTGTGCGGCGAGCGTCCGGAAGAGAGTCTTGCTCACGTCAATGCACATCTTGAGTAATCCCTTTTCGGGATCGTCAGGTGAAAGGCACTGATGCTTGTGTTCGTAGTTATCGGCGATATCCACCTGACAAACGCGTTTAATCGAGGTGTTGCGGCGCACTTCTGCGAGTACGCCGATCTCCAACCCCCAGTCGCTCGGGATGCGGTTGGCGCGCGCCAGATCGGATTGCATACAGAACTCGCCGGCCAGCGGATAGCGAAAGCTGTCTAGATAACGCAGGAATTCGGTATGGCCGACGATCTCCAGCATCGAACGGATGAGAGGCGCAATCAGCAACCGCGTCGCGCGTCCATACATCCGGTCAGTCACCCGGGCATAAAATCCTTTGCTGAACTCGTAATCGGCATTCGGGTTGGCGACCGGATAGATCAGCCTGGCCAGGAGCTCGCGCGAATAGTTGACGATGTCGCAATCGTGCAGGGCGATCACCTGGCTGCGCTGACAAGCTAAAACGTAGCCATAGGCCATCCAGCATGAGCGGCCCTTCCCATCGCCGCCAACGCGCATTCCGGCGCCTTCGAGCTTGTCGTACAAGGCGCTGATGCGCGGCCCAGTATTCCATACTATCATCGGGCGCTGCGGCAGCGCCGTGAAGAACTCCTTCGCGTGGTTGAATTCATGCGTATTAGCGCCTCCCATCGTGACGACCGTCTGCTCCAGATACTTAACCTTTTTCAACTCCTCGATGATGACGGGCAGGGCAGGTCCTTCGACTTCCGAATATAGGGCGGGGAGCACCAGCGCTATTGGGCGTTGTCTGGCAAAGCTCAGCAACTCATCTTCGAGCCGTTCCAACTTTGGCTTACCAAGCCGATGAAACGTTGCTACCAATCCGGTTTGATAAAAGTCGCTCATTGGGCCTCCTAATCTTTCTGTATTTGGTTCAACGACTGAGCGTGATGTGTGGTCACTGCGCCTCTCTTGCTTTGAAACAACGAATGGTCTTTCTAAGGCGAGTGTGCGCTCCGGTGCATTGCAAAGCTTGGTTCTGTCGTTTCGCTATCAGCTTATGTAAGTACAATCGGCGTGCCACGGAGAGCAGGAGTAAAGGCCTTTAATGAAGGAGTTTAACCGTCGTTTTCGTATTGTCGCGCTGCCAGTAGGCTAGCCCATGTGGCAATCTGGGACATGGCATTGGCTAAATGCTAATCTCTCGAGTGATGCCGGTAACAATCAGCAACTCTTATGAGCTCTGGGTTTCGTAAGCATCGTGCTCCATCTTCAACTCGACGCGCTTCATTAACAGGCGCTTGATGTGATCGCGCGAAATGAAGCCGACCAGCCGGCTGTTGGACGTCACTGCCAACGGATCTTCTTGACTATGGCCCATTAACCCTAACGCTTCGGTGATAGGTGTTTCGGGAGTAACCGTTTGAAGCCGATCTATTTGCTTCATCACATCGTAGACCACTGTGTATGGCCATCGCCTACGCGCGATCTTTCTAACTTCCTGAACCGTGATCAATCCAGTCAACTCGCTGCCATGCATAATCAGAAAGCAATCCCCCTCGCCGCGCATTAAGTGATCTTCAACGAAAGTTTGAAGGTTGGTATTGCCATCAATGACGGGGCAGTCACTCTCCATCACGTCCTTGGCGCACACACCGCGTAACCGCTCGCTAACCTCAGTTTGTGAGACACTCGCCAGAGCTACCTGGAACAGAAACCAACCGATAAACGCCATCCACAACCCGCCGAAGACGGCCCCCTTAAAGATGGCGAGGATGCCGATAACGATGAAGGAGGTGGCAAAGAACGTCCCGGCGAATGACGCTAACCAGGTCGCGCGTGTTTCATCGCCTGTCCCCCACCAGATAATTGCACGCAACACGCGCCCGCCATCCATCGGAAAGCCGGTACCAGGTTGAAAATTGCCAGCCCGATATTGATGTAGCCAAGCCAGACGATCATTGCTTGCAACAGCGTCACCGGTTCCGCAAGCAGCATCCAGCCGCTCAGCCATGCCAGCGCCAGACAGATAAACCCAATTGCAGCGCTGGTGAATGGGCCGGCGATTCCTATCCAGAATTCAGATTTCGCGTCGCTGGCCTCGTTTTCTATTTGCGCCACGCCGCCGAGGGCAAACAACATGATCGCCCTCACAGACAGTCCGAGCCTCTTGGCTACTACCGCGTGTGAAAGCTCATGAGTCAGAATCGATGCGAAAAGGAGAGCGCAGGTGATCATCGCTGCCCCCCAGACCATACCTGTACTCCAGGCTGGATTGACGGTTCGAAAATGGCTTGCCAGCAAAATGACGATCAGTGCTGCGGTGATCAACCAACTGATATGCAAATTGATTTCAATGCCGGAAATGCCCCCTAGCTTGAATAATGTTCGTATCTTCACCTCTTTACCTGTCATTTACAAAACTTTGCTGCCTGTTGCTGCGAGTCGACCACTATTTATCCACCTGATCGCGGCATCAGTCTCTTTTCGTTACATCAAGCCTTTTCTCGCAACAATCGCATAACTGCTTCCGCCCATCCTGCCGGGCCGATGGCTTCTGTCAGCCGCGCCTGTGAGAATAGGGTGACGAGTCCCGGTTGATGGGCGCCGGATGGCCGCTTGATAATGATCGGCGCCGCAACCTTGCTGAGCATCGGCGCGTCGTTCTGGCTGTCGCCGATGCCGACGGTTGTAACCTTGCCATAAGCTCTTTGGTACAAGTGCGTGAGAATTTCAACGGCGTGTCCTTTGTCGTAGTTTCCATGCAAATGGTGATAGCGGCTGCCGACAGAGAATTGGCGGCCGGATTGCTTGATCCTTTCCTGGAATACATCTATCTTCTCCGGCGTAATATTGGAGAATCGGAAAGGCTCAGTGTATGCGCGGGCTTTGGCGCGTCTGGCTTCATCGAGCGTCATGCCGCATTCGAGCGCGAGTTCATTGACCGTCAGATCGCTGAAGCCAACGATATCGAGATTGATGGAACCGGCGCGCATCAAGCGGAAAAGGTTTACCATCCTAGAGTACGACTCGCCCAGCTCGATCACATCGTAACCGTCGCGCGACATGCTGTCTTCGATGGTGAAGGGGAAATAGCCCTCAGGCACGAGGATCGCCCCGCCGTTTTCGACAATAAACGGATCGGTCACTTCCGTCGCCTTCCTGAGGTGCTCGATCTCGGCGCGCGTCTTGCTCGAACAGAAGACCACAGGAATGCCTCTCTCTTGCGCAGCCCGCAACGCCGGCAGAGACTCCCGAAACGAATAGCCCTCTTCATCGAGAAATGTTCCGTCCAGATCGGTGTAAATAATCGTCTTTCTATGTGGTCTCATAAACTCAGTCATCCCCCCTCTCCTTATCCGCTTCGACCTACGCCTTCAACTCCGCAAAGATTGGCGCTGAGTGTTTCCTGCATCTCTCTCTGATTACTTCACGGCTTGTGCCTTTTCTGCCCGTGCGGCGCTACGCTATCAGAGCAATATGTTTGCAGGATAGTGAACCGATAGTTACACGTTCGGCAGGAATACTCCTCATTCTCCCGCAAGCCAATGGCCAACCAAACTTGTCCGCACTGCGGGCAAGTTTGGAAGTGCTGCTTCAAGGCTTCTTCCCACTGCTGGGTGTCTTTTTTTTGATGCATAGTCTTTTCTCCACCGAATGCGTGTGCAGCACACTGCAAAAAAAAGTTTCGACGTCTCTCCATTAATGAGTACAATCGGCGTGCCATATCTGGCGATGCTAAAGCCGTCAAAGCCCTATTTGGCGGGCGTTCCCGCATCATCGCGCAGCCCATCATTTGTATCGTGTGGCAATTTGGGACTCGGCTTAGGATAAACGCTACAACTCATTGTCAGACGAACTGCAGTTTGTCCGACAATTTCCGGGCAGACGCGCGCGGCAGGAGAACAGCTTAAATGATCGTTCCGTCCGGGATGGTTGCGTTTTTAGGAATCACCACGATGCCATCGCGTATGCAGTAGTTTGGACCATCGTGATGTTCGATCCCGGCCTCGTTGAGGATGTGGACGTTCGCACCGATGCGCGCGTTCTTGTCGATAATGGCGTGGCGGATAACAGCCCCCTCGCCGATGGCGATTCGTGGGGCGCCGCGCCTTCGGTCTTCCTCCAACTCTTCGATCGTCTGGTAGTAATCGGCGCCCATCACCAGCGAGTCGCTGATTCGGGCATTGTCTTCAATCCGCGTCCGGATGCCGATGACGGAATGCTCGATCACGGCGCGATTGAGGATGCTTCCGTCGCAGATGATCGAGTTGCGGACGACGCAGTCGGCCAGCTTGGTGCCAGGCAGAAAGCGTGAGTGCGTATAGATCGGGGCTTCGGCATCGAAGAGATTGAAGCGGGGCACGATGTCGGCCAGCGCCAGATTGGCCTGGAAGAATGTCTTGATCGTTCCGATGTCCTCCCAATAATCGTCGAACAGGAACCCCTGCATTCGATATCGCCCGATCGCCGCGGGAATGACCTGATGGCCGAAATCAACGTGGTCGGTATTTTCGAGGACCTGCCGCAACGCCTCATAGCGAAAGACGTAAACCCCCATCGACGCAAGATACGGGCGCTCGGCGGCGGCCTCCGGGCTCAGTCCGAAGCGAGTAGTATCGACGCGCATTGGCGGTAGCGCTTCCCCCTTGGGCTTCTCGCTGAATTCGACAATACGGTCCCGCTCATCAGTCTTTAGCAGGCCAAAGCTCGAAGCGCTCTGCTCGTCGGTCGGGATGACGGAGACCGTCACGTCAGAGTCGGTCTGTTGGTGATGGTGCAGCAGCGCGCGGTAGTCCATGCGGTAGAGGTGGTCGCCCGACAGGATCAGGACGTTGTCCGGGTTCAGTTCCCGGATGTGAACCAGCACCTGGCGTACGGCATCGGCTGTGCCCTGAAACCATTCCTTGTTGCCGGGCGTCTGCTCTGCGGCCAGCACATCAACGAAGCCATCTGAGAAGGCGCTGAAACGGTAAGTCCGCGCCAGGTGGTGATTGAGTGATGCCGAATTGAACTGCGTGAGGACGTATATCTGCGCCAGGCTCGAATTGATGCAGTTGGAGACCGTAATATCGATCAGCCTGTATTTGCCGCCGAGCGGCACTGCGGGTTTCGAACGGTAGAGCGTTAGCGGATACAACCGCTGCCCCTGTCCTCCGCCCAGAATCAAAGCCAGTGTGTTCATGTCTTTCATCCCTCCTGTTTGATTTGAATGGTCCTGATCGGGAAAGGGATCTCTATCCCTTCCTGCTGATAACGTTCGTGCAGCCGCTTGATGAACTCGTGTTTGATCAGGAACTGGTCGGTGAATTCGCGCCCGCGCAGGATGACACTGAAGTCGATGCTCGAGTCGCCGAAGGTGTGATAGCGAATGAAAGGCTCGAACTCGCGCACCCCGCCCTCGACTTCCTGCATCACTTCCCGCGCCACGTCGATCGTCACTCGCTCGACCTTCTTCAAATCGCTCTGATAACTTACTCCGATCTGCAACAGAACGGCCATCTCCTTCTCCGGCTGGTGGTAGTTGGTGACGAGGGTTGAGGCCAGCTTGGAGTTGGGCACGATCACCATATTGTTCGGGAGCGCGCGGATCGCCGTATTGCGCCAGGTGATATCGATGACATACCCCTCTTCGCCCGATTCAAGCTTCACATAATCGCCCGGCCTGACCTGGTTTGAAGCGATGATCTGCAACCCGGAGAACAGATTCGAGAGCGTGTCCTGCAATGCCAGGGCCACCGCCAGTCCGCCCACGCCCAGGGCTGTGAGAATAGGCGTGATCGAGATGTTGAGTGTCTGAAGGATGATCAACGCGCCGATCAGAAAGACCAGCAGCTTCGTTAAGTTTGCGAAGAGCGAGGTGGCGGGCAGCGTTCCCTCGATGCGGCGCGCATACAATCCCACCAATCCGGCAGCGACTTTCGCCACGAATATCGTGACCGACAGAACGGCGATGACGAGCAGCGCTTTCTTCAGGAAGTTTTGCCAGGGCGGGCTGAGCGGCAGGCTTTGCAACGCCGCATACACTCCGAGCAAGGTCAGCCATAGTATCGGCAGACCGCCTAGAGCGGAGAAGACAATTTCATCTCCATTCCATTTCGTCCACGCTACGGCTTTCCTGATCCTGCCGAGCACGAATTTGTTGACGAACAGACCGACGAGCATGCCGCCGAGGATCAGCCCCAACGGCACAACCCATTGAATAATGCTGAAGTCTTTTGCCATTCAATCTCCTTCTTTCTTCATTAAACTCTCGATTGAGCGCGATCGTTGTTGCGGTGAATCTCGACGCCATCCTTCAACGTCCGCAACTGGTGGTAGGGGCCGATGATGATCTCTTGTTTTTCACTCAGCCCACTGGTGATCTCAACCTCAATCTGACTGATGATCCCAGTCTCGACCGGTGTGAAATCGGTGGCTAACTACGTTGGAAATCAAGGGGCAGCGTAGTAACCTTCTTTTGTGCGTACAGTCAGATGAGGCAGACCGCATCATAGAGGGCCATTCGCCTGCATGGATCGAGCAGAATGAGCTTGTTCGCGACTGAGTCGCCGTCAGAGAACAATGCTTTCAGCGCTTCACGTGCGCGATCGATCTTGCTCTTCATGCTACCGGAGACATCAAAAATCACACCAATGCTGACCAGCTGGTCCTCATTGCTCAAATAATCGATCTTCTGCCTGACTTTGTCCTCGTAAACAAGGAAATGCTATTTATCAAGACCGGTTCACCAGTCGGTTGTAAGAGTCGGTCACGGTGACCAGAAACGTGACGAGATCAGTATTCTCCCGGATGACCATCTCGCTTTCTGATCGTTCATTGCTCCTCCGCTGCTTCGGAGCGCGCTCCTTTGCAAGTAAACGCGCCTGCTCAGCTAGACGCATAATGTCGCGGGCTAGGTCGGCGTATTCCTTTTCGTTCTGACGCTGCTGTGGCCAGGATCGTTCCAGTTCCTCGAGTTTTGACTTCACTCGTTGAAACTCTGCTTGAGCATATTGCTGCGCTCCCGCCCGGCGCGCGATCTCGACCGCCCGCCGCGCGCCGAGCACAAGAGACGGCGTCTGGTTGTCTGCGATGTCACTTTCGGACTTAGGCAACGGAGCAACATAGAGAAATCCGTCATCTCCGCGATACTTAGCCCGAAGCGTTCTCACACCGCTGCTCGTCTTTCTGTGGTGCTCGTTCTCCGCCAGGATGACCGGGCTGGGGAGACTGACCTCTGGATGCGGTTCCGCCGTGATTATCAACCCAAAGGTCTGCTGTGGCGTCATCACCTCGATCTTGAAGTTGCTGCTTATCGCTGCGTCGGCGAGACGATCAATCTTTCCATCCGGCATCACCGCCCAGAGAACGTAGGTCGTGTAGAAATCGCCGAGATTTTTTGGGTAGAAGAGACTGGCTATCTCCAACCTTATCTCCGTGCGCTGGTTGTAACGATTGATTTCAGCTTCGCCATACGCTTGCGGACAAAGGAATGTCCCTCTCATGCCGATGGTGCTCTTCTCACCATCAGGATAGCCGAGAACCAGAGCAGTGCGATTAGCAGTTTCTGCTTGCGAACCATAGGCTGATAATGATCTGTCAGAAGATTTAGCAAAGACGATGCTTAATAACAATAGAAGGCCCGATATCATCCATTTTTCTACCTTCATATTTTCACCTCCTTTCAGAGTTGCGGGGCTTCGTAAACATTGGCAGAGTTTGTTAATAATTAGTTTGGGCAATAATTGTGCCGTAATACATCTTTAGCTCTTCCAGACTATTGTTATTCCTACCCAATGCCGGACGCGAACCGGCGAATGCGCTTCGAAAGCAGAGTCATGTGGTGAAATGCAACACTTGAGGATGCAGGCTTACTCACCCTTGTTGATTCAGGAAAATGTGATTCGTGCGCAGATAATGTGAGCCGCCCTGCCATAGCCTCTAAAAATCCTTTTCGGGGCACGATGATTGCACCGATAGCAAATTGCACCGATAGCAAAAAGCGAGATGCATATACTTGTTCCGGGCCGTTTTTTTGATATGGAGAGTGATGAGGAGAGTATTTTTGATGGTTTTACTGATCTGCCTGGCGGTCTTGATCATTACCGGGATCGCGCTTGCGGATAAAGGAGAAGGAGATACGCACGGAATCGATCCGATTGTGCTCGGCGGGGTGGCGGTGTTCCTGTTGATTGCCAAACTGGGCGGCGAACTCTTCGAGCGGATCAGGCAGCCCACCGTGCTCGGCGAGCTATTGGGCGGGATCATCATTGGTAATCTCACGATCATCGGTTTTATGGGATTTGAGTCGCTCAAGACCAACGCGGTGGTCGGCGCTCTGGCGGAGATCGGTGTGATCATCCTTCTCTTCGAAGTCGGACTGGAATCGAACATTGGTGAGATGCTCGAGGTTGGATGGTCATCGCTGTTGGTCGCACTCGCAGGCGTCATTGCCCCTTTCTTTCTTGGTTGGGGCGTCGCTGCCTACTTCCTGCCGGAAGAAGGGATGCTTGCTCACATCTTCATCGGCGCGACGCTCTGCGCCACGAGCGTCGGGATCACGGCGCGCGTGCTCAAAGATATTGGCAAATTACAGGCGCGCGAATCGCGTATCATTCTCGGCGCAGCGGTGATCGATGATGTGATGGGGCTTTTGATACTGGCGGTCGTAGCCGGCGCTATCAACGCCGCCACCACCGGAACGGCGCTGTCGTTGGCCGGCGTCGCGCTCATCACGGTCAAAGCGATTGTCTTTTTGATCGGTGCGGTTGCTGCCGGGCGGTATCTCATGCCGCACCTGTTTCATCACGCGGGCAGGTTGGAAGTGCGCGGAGTGCTGTTGGCGCTGGCTATCTCGTTCTGTTTTCTCTTGGCATGGCTGGCAGCGAAAGTCGGGTTGGCGCCGATAATCGGCGCTTTTGCCGCCGGAATGGTGCTGGATGATTCCCACTATGAATCCTTCCGCACCAAGGGAGAGAAGAACCTCGAAGAACTGATCCGGCCCGTGAGCGATCTGTTGGTTCCGCTCTTCTTCGTTCTGATGGGTTTGAAGGTCGATCTGCGTGCGTTTGCACAACCGGGGCTGCTCACGTTTGCTGTCGTGCTCACGATCGCCGCGATCATCGGCAAGCAGATTTGTTCACTGGCCGTTGTCGACAAAGGAATAAATCGTCTCGTCGTCGGGCTGGGGATGGTTCCGCGCGGCGAGGTTGGATTGATCTTTGCCGGAATAGGCGCATCGCTGATGCTGCCCAACGCACAGGGTGTCAATGAACCGGTCATCAATGTGGCGACCTTCGGTGTGGTCGTGTTCATGGTTGTTGTTACGACATTGCTGACACCGCCTGCGCTCAAATGGGCGATGGAGAAAAAAAGTCGGGCTGCCGAGCAGAACAAAGGAATGGTTTAGGTTCGATCCGTGAGAATGAATCACGATAATGCCGTAAGCGAAGTCATGACGGCGAAGGAGGAAGAAGATGATTACTATTGAACGTATTCTCTGTCCAATTGATATGTCGATGAATTCCAACCAGGCGCTGCGTTATGCCATTGCGCTCGCCAGCACCTATGAAGCGCAGCTCATTGCCTGTCACTGTATGGATCCGACGAGGTTTGCTGATGAATCGGCACGGGCACAAATCTACAGGCAACTTGAAGGACTGATCGACGAATTTAATCCTCAGGTCGCTCCGCCCTCTTTCGACTGGCAGGGACGGATCATCGAAGGCGATCCAACCGTAGACATTACGAAAGAGGCAGCCCTGCTGCCCGTCAATCTGATTGTTATGCAATCACGCCGGCGTCCGGTTGCAGCCGCGATTTTCGGTTCGACCGCTGAAGCCATCTGCCGCGAAACACACTGCCCCGTCATTGTCACTCATACGGACGAGCGCGAATGGGCCGGATTGTCGACTGGTGAGATTCATATCAAGCGCGTGCTCGCCGCTTACGACTTTTCTCACGGCTCAGAGGCGGCGCTCTCCTATGCGCTCTCGCTGGCGCAGGAATACCAGGCCGAGTTACACCTGATTCACGTTCTGCCCAAAGAAGCGCGGGGGTTGGCGGCTGCGCCCGGAGGTGATGAGAGCGTGCTTCAATTGATAATGCCCCGTTTGGAGGAGACTATCCCCGGGGAAGTCAATTTGTGGTGTGAGGTCAAAATGGTTGTAAAAGCGGGACTGCCGGCTAATGAAGTGCTGAATTATGCCGAGAAAGAGCAGATCGACCTGATCTGCTTGGGCAAGCACGGCGCAGGCGCCGGCTTTACCTTGCTCTTTGGCTCGAATACCGATCACGTGCTGCGCCACGCGCGGTGTCCTGTCCTCGTGGCACCTCCGCTGAAATCCTTATAGGCTGGATATGCCGCCAGCGCGATATTCATCGAGCCTGCGATAAAGCGTCTTACGGTCGAGGACGAGCAGTTCGGCCGTACGTGATTTGTTGTCACCCGAACGGCGCAACATCTCCAAAATATATTCACGCTCCAGCTCTCGCAGCGTCATATTCTGTTCGTGTGAGCGCGCTATTAGCGCAGAAGTCATACTGCTGCATCGTATGCGCTCCGGCAGGTCATCAGGTTTGAGTACTGCCCCTTGCGCGAATGCTACTGCTCTCTCATTTGTCTCCATTTGTTCCCAGCTACATTGGCCTGCTCTATGGCTTTAAGCTGCAACCTCCGTACCGGCAGAGCAATAGTCGTATGATGGAAATACACACAGTAAGAGTGGCTTATGATTGAATTTTTCGATTCAGCGCTCTAGTGGACCATCAGAGAGACTGTCCCAAACTGCCACACTGCTGCCCCCTACGGCCACGCATCGGGTTCTTTGAGTTAGTGATCCTCAGTTGGATCCCAACAATCCATATTCCGGAAACCCAGACGCCACTTTCTATCCTCGTATGGCACAAACATTTCCTCAACGGCACATGGATTGCCGTTCTGAAAGATGTCCAGTGAGAGTAGAGGACTGGATATATGCGACTTAATTCTATTTTTGCTTTAGCTGCGATTTTGGTGGTTACCATATTTGTCTACCCATCGAGTCACTGGTCGAATGGATCTTCAGGTACAGCGCAGGTGCAGTCAGGAGAGCGGAGATAGCAAAGTAATGAGGTGGGATAATGAATAATTTGGGTTGGAAAGAAAGAATTCACCGTTTCTGGAGATCATCTTTCAAGGGAATTAACCTGGCCATGACCGGAGATACTGGCGATCGATCTCGGCACCGCCAACGCTCGCATCTATTTGCCGGGAGAGGGTGTGGTCATTGATGAACCGTCGGTAATCGCGCTAAGCACTGAAAGTCGAAAAGTCACGGCAGTTGGAGAGGAAGCGAAAGTTTTAGCCAGCCGACGACCGCGCACAGTTCGGGTTGTACGTCCAGTCAAGGATGGAGTTATCGCAGATTGCGAGGTCGCCGGGCAGATGCTCTCTGTCTTCATCCGCCGCGCATTAAAACAACCTGGCCTGGCCGGTTCGTCGCTGCTGATTTGCGTTCCTGCCCACATCACGCAAATGGAGCGAAGAGCTTATGAAGAGGCTGCCAGACTGGCCGGCGCGGTGAAAGTAAAACTCATCGAAGAGCCTTATGCCGCAGCCGCGGGCGCAGGTCTCAATCTACGCGCGCCGCCAGCCTGTATGATCGTTGACCTCGGCGCGGGCACTACAGACATTGCAGTCATCAGCAGCGGCAGCGTTATTTACGCTTCCACGCGGTGTATCGGCGGAGATGAAATGGATCGCGCCATCGCACATTATTTGCGCCATGAACGAAGGTTGGATGTCGGCGAGGAGACTGCGGGGGGTGTCAAAATAGTGCTGGGTACAGTCGGCGCCGGGCATACTCGGCGATCGATGGCTGTGCGAGGCCGTAATCTGGTGACTGGCCTACCTGGAGAGATCGCTGTTACCAGCGAAGAGATAAATCCGCTGATCCAGCCGGCGCTCCGTGTCGTCAAACAACATATCCGTACGGTGTTGGAAGAGATTCCAACGGAGGCTTCGGTCGATCTACTCGACTCGGGAATATCGCTGAGCGGCGGTCTGTCGCAGCTTCCGGGTCTGGCCGAGCATCTAGGCCATGAACTGGGTTTGTGCGTGCGAGTAGTCCCCGATCCGATGCTCGCCGCGGTGATGGGCGCAGGCCGTTTTCTCGAACAGAAGTCTCAGGCCTCGACTCTGAGAGCAATAAAGGGAAGAAAATCAGCCGAGGCTGACGAGAGCGGGTCTTCGCTTGCCAGGATATGAAATCAAAACGGTGTGAACGGTGATCAGAAGCGAGTTTGAGGTACCACACTTGACGCACGATCAATGCGGGTCAAGTGAAGAGAAGAGGGCAATGAGAATGCGGATATTTTCCGACAATCTTTTCGATGATTATGAAGAGCGGAGGCAAATTCGGCTGCGGCTGGGCATCCTGCGTTTCATCGCCATAGCCATCTTTCTCTTATTCGGCGCAAGACTGTATTGGATCCAGATCGTCAGTCACGAAACTTATGCCGAGATGGCGCGGCAGAATCGGATGCGCAAACTTCCGATCAAGGCGCCGCGAGGCCGTATTCTCGACCGTCAGGGCGTTGTGCTGGCCGGCAACCGATCTTCATATAACATCGTCGTCAGCCGTGAGGATATGAAGAGCATTGAAGCAGAGGCTGAGCTGCTCGCCGATCACCTCGGCCTTGATCGTGACTGGCTGACCATGAGATTCGAGGAAATGATATGGGAGCCGAAATATCTGCCGATAGTTGTGAAGCAAGACGCTTCTCCGGCTGATATCGCGTGGGTGGTAGCTCACCAGTTTGAGCATCCCGAATTGCGCATTGTGGAGATGCCGCAGCGCCATTATGTTCACAGGACATTCGCCGCGCACGCGCTCGGTTACGTGGGCGAAGTTAGCAGGCGCGAACTGGAGCAAGGTGCCTACAGTAGGGATAACGATTACCGAATGGGAGACATTGTTGGCAAGAGCGGGCTGGAGCGCACATACAACGAAATTCTGATGGGCAAAGACGGAGAGCGGATCGTCGTCGTTGACAGTCGTGGCCGCCTTCGCGACGAAGTCAGCCGTGTCGAGCCGACGCGGGGACGCGATCTTTACACGACGCTCGATTTCGACTTGCAGAAGGTCGCTGAAGAGCAGGCCGATCTGATGTCGAGCGGTCGCGGCGCAATTGCCGTGATGAATCCGGGCAACGGCGAGGTGTTGGCGATGGTCAGCCGCCCCTCATTCGATCCCAATCTCTTTTCGCTGCGCACGAAGTCCCCGAAAAATAGGGTAGAGATTAGCGGTCTTTATGAAGATGAGAACCGCCCGCTCTTCAATCGCGTGATTCAGGGCGCATATCCGACCGGTTCGACCTGGAAAATCTTCATGGCGGTCGCAGCGCTCAACGAAGGCACTATCACAATAGAGGAATCGAGGATCAAAGACGGAGGGCTGCGGATCGGCAACTACTATATGAGTTCGCTCTCGCATCTCGGCTATCCGGACATCCATCAGGCGATTGTGAGATCAGCGGATGGCTATTTCTACCGGCTAGGTCTAAAGATGGGCATCGAGAATATCGAGAAGTGGACGAACATCTTCCGTCTCGGTCAACGCACAGGCATCGACCTGCCGAGTGAGCGCGCCGGCATTCCGCCGAGCCGTGCATGGAAAGCGAAGGTCAATCCCAAGGACCCGAAATGGCGCGATTATGATACGGCTGCCGCGGCGATCGGTCAGGGCATCGCGATCACTCCGTTGCAAATGCTGCGGATGGTCGCAGGAGTGGGGGCAGATGGAGAAATAGTAACGCCGCATCTATTGCTCAAAGGAGCGGCGGGGATTGACCGCTTCGGCAAGGTGCAAACAGAGATTTGCTATTCGGACGAGTCGAAGTTCACCGTTCCGATGAGTCCTGAAATTCATGAGAAGGTAACGCGTGCGATGTGGGGTGTGGTCAACGAAAACGGCACGGGCACAAGGGCACGCGTCGAAGTCTTCGATGTTTGCGGCAAGACCGGCACTGCCCAGGTAGCATCGAAGTCCAGAGCCGGGGAGAAGCACAAGGATCACGCCTGGTTCGTCAGTTTCGCACCGCGCGACAAACCTGAGATCGCTTCAGTGGTGTTAGTCGAAAACAGCGGTTACGGAGGAGTTCACGCCGCACCCAAAGCGGGTGCGATATATCGAGCTTACTATCAGCGCACGCGTGGTCTGCCGGCCGATACATTGATAACTGCAGATCACGAAGACGGGCACGTTTCTGAGGAGATTTCCGGCGTGCATCGATAGAGAATGCGAAACAACCGAAGATAACCGAGCAAACGAACAGGGCAAATGACCAGGCTCACAGTCTATCGTTTGTGTCACATTGTTTTCGTATCAGGTTAGGACAATGCGGTGCAGAAGTATCTTGTGATTGTGGCACGCGGCTCGCAGCTACCAAGTTTAGTATTGTGGTCATTATCGGGACTGGATCAGGGTGGATTTCTTCCCCAACCTGAGATGAATATCAACGGATCAAGTCGGGCAGTCACAATCTTTATCCTTATCCAGGAATTGTCTCAACAAAAAAATGGCCATAGGAAGGAGGAGTTATGTTGCATAGCATTAAAGATTTACGTGGGCTTTCCATTCATGCGACCGATGGTGACATCGGCAAGGTTATTGATTTCTACCTCGATGACCAGCATTGGACTATTCGTTACCTGGTGGTTGACGTCGGCACCTGGCTGAAAGGACGCAAGGTCCTGGTCTCGCCAATCTCAATCAAAATGATAGCCGCCGATCTCGGAAGGTTTATGGCATCGGTTACGAAACAGCAGGTTAAGGATAGTCCCGATTGGGATACTGAGAAACCGGTGTCGCGCCAGTACGAAGGGATATTTGCCAATTATTACAAATATCCTTACTACTGGGGCGGGCCGTATTTGTGGGGGCAGGCACTTTACCCGGCAGGCATCTCGGTTGTGGAAACGATTAAGCCACAGCCTGTCTCAGTTGAGGAGGCAGAGGCGGAGATCGAGAGATATCATCTGCGGAGCGCCCGCGAGGTCTCCGGCTATCATATCGTGACCACGGATGGAGTGATCGGACAAGTTGATGACTTTATTTTCGATGACGAGAGTTGGCAGATTCATTACCTGGCGATCGATACGGGAGGATGGTTGGCTGGCCGTAAGGTGCTGATCAGTCCGCGCTGGATCGAGTCGATTGACTGGTCGAAATCGCAGGTATCTATCCGGCTCGATAAAGAAACGGTCAAAAACGCGCCTGCCTATGACGATCCGGGAACTATCACTCGAGACTACGAAAAAAGGCTATTTGCTTATTACGGCAGGCCAGGATACTGGGAAACTCCTGCCGAAAGGCCGTGATCAGTGGCAGAAGAAGCAATCTGAAAGTCATTCGAAATAGCAGCCTGCGCTGTTATTGATGAATCGGCGTGGAGCGACTCTGTATTTGACCATGCGGCCTGAAAGATAGACAAAGGAAGTTCTACTATGATTGGAGCAGTTGACAAATGATAGGAATGGATGCGGCATAGACTAGCGAATGCTCGGTGTCAAAGCCCACAATCGTCATATTCACCTTACCCTCACGGTCAAGAATCAACAGAGTGGGAATAGCATACAGTTGTAAGTAGCGAAATATTTCTCTTTCCGGGTCGCGCAGTACTTTGAGATGCAAGCCATGCCTTTGTGCAAAGTTTTTGAGTATCCTCATCGGAAACATAGTTTGTTTCGCCAGCTCTTGCGTTGTTGATACTTACCCAATAAAAGCTGACTCCTTGACCGATGAAATAGTCGGAGAGTCGTTGAAAGGCAGGCAGGCTTCTTGACGCCGTCGGGCTCCAAGTCGTACTGAAACTTAACACAACCACCCTGCCGTGTTCTTTGGCTAAATCAATCACACCGCCGTCTACTGATCGCAGCTTCAACTGTGGGGTCTGTGCAGAATCTGTTCCCAGAATTGAAGCCATTATTAACGGAAACAACATGAGTTTTACAAATTGTCGACAGAACATGATGTATTACCTCCTTTTTTATATTTCAGTGAAAGTCTGAACATATAGTAGGATGCGCTGCCTTCTGTCGCCTTCAATGCTACGAAATAATGATTCTCTAAAGTAATGGCAAGCACCGTACCGCTGACGCTTGGTCTCGGGTGAGTTACATATAAATTCCTTATCCCGATAGGATTTGGAAATTAATAGTAAGTGTCCGGAGAACTCGCACGCATTCAGCATATGGATAAATGTGTCTCTATCCACTGGGGCAAAATTCCACTTTGGCGGGGGCGAGATTCCACAACCCCCTGGATGAATTTCGATTGTGTGTAATCCTTGACATCGTTACGCGTACGAGAGAAGTCGTTGTCGGTGCGGCTGAAGCTGGATCCGAGATCGCTGGCATAATAGACTCGATTGACGCCTTGGCGCTCGCGGATTGCTTTATTGTTCTGCTTGAGGTCCCAATTTTTAATCAATGCTATCATCAGGTTATAGAGTAAAAAAATTCGGAAATTTTGAGGGGAAGCCATGCAAAGAGTATTGGTCATAAGTGAAGCTACGGAGGAGTTATCGTGGTTACGTGAAGCGCCATCGTTACAAAATTGCGAGATTGAAACGGTTGGCGAGGATGATGCCGATATCTTACAGCTTCTGCGACGGCGTGATT
Organism: uncultured Acidobacteriota bacterium; assembly: GCA_963796275.1. Taxonomy (GTDB): domain Bacteria; phylum Acidobacteriota; class Blastocatellia; order RBC074; family RBC074; genus JAKEHZ01. The sequence continues at coordinate 2,869,774 of CAWCKY010000006.1, forward strand.
TCGATGTGGTGCTGACGAGTCCCAGGACTCCAGTGAAGGCGGACCTTGCGCTGTTTGGCGAGATGCGGCGCATCCGGCCGGGCCTGCGCCTGATTTTGTTGGCGTCAGAGACTACTCCGAAAGATTTGATCGCGGCCATGCGCGCTCACGTCTTCGCCTGTTTCAGCCCGCCGTATAATGCCGGCGAGGTTGTGGCAATGATCAATCGCGCCATTGAAGAGCGCGACTGGAAGGACGGCATCGAAGTCCTGTCGGCAACTTGCGATGGATCACCCTCAGGGTTACGCCGCGTCGTTTGACCGCTGAACGCCTCGTGCGGTTTATGAGTGAGCTGAGATCAGACCTGCCCGACCCGGAAAGAGAAGAGCTCATCACAGCTTTTCGAGAGGTTCTGATGAACGCGATGGAACATGGCGCGGGCTTCAATCCCGAATTGGTAGTGGATGTTTCAGCCATCCGTTCGCAGCGGGCCATCGTTTATTACTTCCGTGATCCCGGCCCCGGGTTTGACCCTGAAGACTTGCCGCACGCCGCCGTCTCCAACATACCCGAAAACCCCATCGGCCATATCGAGTACCGTGAGGCGCGCGGGATGCGTCCCGGCGGCTTCGGTATCATATTAACGAAACAATTGGTTGATGAAGTGATCTACAACGAAATCGGCAACGAGATCCTACTCATAAAACATACTTCTTGATGACTTTTCAGGACAACGGACAACTTCCACTGAAATGGCCCAGGGTCCGGTTATTTTGTGGGACGATTACGATAGGACCGCAGCTAAGTGCTGAAGATCACGTCATCCGGGTCATCAAGGGCGAATTGAACGATCCGACTTTGTCAATTCAATTCAAACAGGGCTTCAGGTTTTTGCCGTCGGTTCTGGCTATCTGCGACGTGATCCTGAAAGTCCCGGTTATGCCGCAATCATCGAATGGCTCAACGAGCGTGTAGCTAAGCCGGAAGATTATGCGGGGCGAGATCCGCGTTTCATTTAACGGGGGCTACCAGATGAGCGAAAGCATTTCAGGCGAAACGGGCGGGACTGATGGGTTGCTGAGATTTCCCGGCTGGGGCACTACCGAGCAGCTAGATATGTCGCAGCCGCAGGCGGTCGAGATCAAACATCTCGATTCCGGAGTGAGGCACAAACTCGGCGAGTGGCGCTCGACGGCGATCTGCGGCAATGACATCACGTCGAGCTGCTTGTATGTAGCCGCGCTCAGCGCGCTTTATGCCGGGCCGTTTGCGCCGCTTGCTCTGGTGGCGGTGGCGTTGCTGCTCTATATGTTTCGCAGCATCTACGCTGAAGTCGGCACGGCGTTGCCGCTCAACGGCGGCGCTTACAACGTGTTGCTCAACACGACTTCGAAGGCCAAGGCCTCTGTGGCTGCCTGCCTGACGCTACTCTCCTATCTCGCCACCGCGGTTATCAGTGCGAAGGAAGCCATGCATTACGCGCATAATCTGTGGAGCGGGATGAACGTCTTCTGGGCGACGATGGTACTGCTCGGCGTCTTTGCGATGCTCAACTTGATCGGCATCAGGGAGTCGTCGAGCGTGGCGCTGGCGCTGTTCATCATCCACATCGCCACGCTGACGATTCTGTCGCTGACTTCCGGCGTTGCAGTGCTGACCGACCTATCCACCTTCGCCGCGAACTGGCAGGTGCCTGCGCCGGACGGGATGCTGAAGGCCATCTTCTTCGGCTTTTCGGCGGCGATGCTCGGCATCAGCGGGTTTGAAAGCTCGGCCAACTTCATTGAGGAGCAAGAGGAGGGCGTCTTTCCGAAGACGCTTCGGAATATGTGGATCGCCGTAGCGATCTTCAACCCGCTGACAAGTCTGCTGGCAATGGGGCTGTTGCCGCTGGCGCAGATCGCTTCCAACAAGGAAGACTTGTTGGCCACTATGGGAATGATCTCTGCGGGGCGCTGGTTGCACATAATGGTGAGCGTAGATGCGGCGCTGGTATTGTCAGGCGCAGTGTTAACGAGCTACGTCGGCGTGACGGGGCTGGTGCGGCGGATGACGCTGGACCGCTGCCTACCGCAAATTCTGTTGCGCGAAAATGAATGGCGCGGGACAAACCACTGGATCATTGTGTTCTTCTTTCTGTTGTGCTGCTCGGTCTTGATGATCACCGCCGGAAGGATCGAGGCGCTAGCCGGCGTCTATACAATTTCATTTCTCGGCGTGATGGCGCTTTTCGCCATCGGCAACATGCTGCTGAAGGTGAAGCGCGCGCGATTGCCGCGCGCCGTGCGTGCAAGTTGGCCAACCGTGGTGTTCGGTTTTCTCGCAGTGTGCATAGGCTTGCTCGGCAATCTGCTGATCAATCCCGCCTCTGTGCGCGTGTTCGGCGTCTATTTCGCTGTCGTCCTGGCAATTGTGGGGGTGATGTTTCTGCGCGTCCAGATTCTCAAAGTCGCGCTGGCCGTTTTGCGCGCGGCCGTTGAAAGGATGCAGGAAGCTAATCGCCTCATCTGTCGCTGGATCATCGCTGGCATTGAACGGATCAATAGTCAGCGCGTGATCTTCTTTACGCGCGGCGACAATCTGGCGACGCTCAATCGCGCGGCTCTCTACGTGCTGGAGAACGAGCAGACCAAACGGTTCAGGGTGGTTCACTGTTACGAACGCGAGGAAGACATACCCGCCGATCTGGCGGAGCAGATTCGCATCATTGATCGCATCTATCCTGAGATACGCATTGATCTGTTGCTGGTTAAAGGAACCTTCTGCCCGGAATTGATCGAGCGCTTATCACAGCGGCTCGGTGTGCCAAAAAACTATATGTTCATCGGCACACCCGGCGACCGCTTCCCACACCGGATCGCCGATCTGGGAGGGGTGCGATTGATTATGTGATCTCGCGACGGGAGCGCGGCAAGAATTTCGGGTAGAGTCGTATGGCAAATTGGGACCATCTGTTGCCGGATACAGCAATGTCGTCTGTGCAGGAGTACATTTTTTCGCTTCCGAAGGAGTGTTTTGTATGAGTGAAACCGTAGGTTCTATGGTGCGGCCGCCGCATTGGCTGAGCGGATGGCGTGACAAACTCGCGGCGAGCCTCGGCGTGTCGCCGCAGCGCAAGGAAGAGATTTACCTTGAACTGTCGAAATCCACCACGCTGCGTGATCCGAGTTACTGGCTCCAAATCGTCTTTGCTGCTGGCATCGCCACACTGGGGTTGGTTCTCAACAGCCCGGCGGTGATTATCGGCGCGATGCTCATCTCGCCCTTGATGGGCCCGATTCTAGCGGGCGGCCTGGCTTTTGCTTCCGGCGACCTGATTCTCGGCCTGCGTGCAGGCATCATGCTGCTGTTGAGCTGTATCGTGGCGATCGCTTTTTCGGTGCTGCTCGTCGGATTCTTACCGTTCAAGGAGATGACCGGCGAGATCGCTGCGCGGACGCAGCCGAACACGCTCGATCTGGTAGTTGCACTCTTCTCCGGCGCTATTGGCTCAATGGCGGTTTGCAAGGAGGTCAAGGGCGTCGTGACTTCGGTTCCGGGTGTGGCGATCGCCGTCGCGTTGATGCCGCCATTGTGTGTTGTCGGTTACGGGATCGGCGTGGCCGTGAGCTTGAACGGCGCAGAGGGGATGCGCGTGGCGCGCGGCGGCGGATTGCTGTTTTTGACCAACCTCGTGACGATCACCTTCACGGCGATGGTTGTCTTTCTGGTCTTGCACATCGACACGAGGCAGGTGAAAGAGCGTGTGCGCGAATGGCGCAGCGAGGATAAGGAGAGTGTCCTGGCCCGTTATCTGCTCATGCGCTTTCGCGTTTCGGACAAAGTGCGCAGCATCGGAGGGTTGTCCAGCCGTCTGGTGATGGTCCTCGCGGCCATCGCGCTGTTGCTGATCCCGCTCACCCAGTCGCTCAGCCAGCTCAAGGGCGAGATCGCGCGGCAGCAGTGGGAAAATCGCGTGCGGCGCGTCGCCACCCAGTTGTGGCAAAACCATTATGAGAAAATGCCGGGCGGCGAAGCGCGTTCCTTCCTCGATTCTCTCGCGATTTCGGATGCGGATGGCAAGATCATGCTGGTGCTGCGTGTCTTCGACATTAAACCATACACAGAAGCCGAGAAGGCCGAATATATGCGGCTCGTGGCCGAACGGCTTGGCAGGCCGGCGGATTCCGTCAGACTGCAACTGATCGAGATTCCTACCGCTGCGGCGCTGCTCGGTGCGAAGGCGAGAGAGGAGAGGCGCGAGGTGCCGCCGCCAACGGTCGCACAATTGCGCGCCAGCTTTTGGCAGGGAGTCGAAGCAGCGATGCAGGGAGTACGGCTGCCGCCGTCGATGCAGCTGCTCGGTTACCGGGTCGTGACCGGCTCCACCGAGCCGACGCGCCTCGTAATTGTGTACCTCGGCGAGCGTGACATCGAAAGCGACGCGCAGGCGTTGATCGCTGAGGATGTTCGCGCACGGCTCGCCATACCGAACACGGAGATGAGTTGCGAACGGGTACAGTCGCTCTTCGGCCCGATCGGCTTCAGACGTAACCAGGCGTCGTTGCCTGCGAGAGTCTCAAATCTGCTTGATCAAATCGGGCAGATGCTCCAGCAGTATCCAGAGTTGCGGGCCGAGGTCGTCGCACATGCGGAAGGGCCGGAACGTGTGTGGATCGCCGAAGAGCGCGCACAGGCCGTCAGCAATTACTTGAGCGAGCGCAGCGGGGTTGCATCCGAGCGAATCAAAATCACAACCCGCCCTGAAGCGGCGCACAACGTCATCGTCAGGCTGGTTAAGAACAGTCAGGGTCAGTGATAGTATTCGCTCTCTATTTGCGGCTCTTAGCTCTCTGACCAGGGAGCATAGCATTAAGGACCTGGACATCGAGCCGAGGATCAAATCATCAAAGCTTTTCCCGAAGATACTGCACCGCGCTTCCGCTTCGGTGTGTGCAGCCGATGAAATGTTGCTACCAATCCGGTTTGATAAAAGCCACTCATTGCACCTCCTATTCATTTAACGGCTGACCGGGATGAAGGTCAGCGTGACATATCGGGCGGGTACTAGTGTCGTCAACGCCGATTTGGCGTGCGGTTTCGCATCATCAGAGATAGTGTCAGTTGTGCTGTGTAGCAATTTGGGACTAAGGGTTGGTCAAACGCTACAGTTCTCCCAAACGTCTACAAGTCTATCCTCTGGGCGATCGCACGTGGCACTCGAATTGCCCTTAATGCAATGAACACTGGTTGAACCAACGCTCTGTCTTTTCAAGTCACTAAGGAGAGTCTATGGGTATCAAGATCGGCGCTCGCTGTGCAGGTGTCAGCGGATGTGAGTTCATAGTTTGGGCCCCACAAGTGAATGAAGTTGCCCTTAAGCTGCTCTCGCCTGAGCTGAGAATGATCCCGATGGAACGGGATGAATGGGGATATTGGCGCACGGCGCTCGATAACGTTGCAGCCGGCGCGCGGTATCTTTACCGCATCGACAACGATGAGGAGCGACCTGATCCGGCATCACATCTCCAGCCCTTCGGAGTGCATGGTTCATCGGAGGTCGTCACGCACGATGATTTTCCGTGGTCGGATCAGGGCTGGGCAGGCATCCAGAAGGAGCAGTTGGTCATTTCCGAACTGCACGTCGGCGCCTTCACACCCGAAGGGACATTTGACGCCATTATTCGGCGCTTGTCAGAACTACATGAGCTCGGCATTACAGCTATTGAGCTGATGCCGGTTGCTGAGTTCCCCGGCGAGCGGAACTGGGGCTACGACGGAGTCTATCCTTTCTCTGTGCATCACGCTTATGGCGGGCCGGTGGGATTGAAGCGATTGGTCAATGCCTGTCACGAGGCTGGGCTGGCGGTGATCCTTGATGTTGTATACAACCATCTCGGGCCGGAGGGAAATTATCTCGCACGGTTCGCGCCGTATTTCACCGACAAATACCGAACGCCCTGGGGTAGCGCAATCAATTTCGACGGCGCCTGGAGCGACGGCGTGCGGAACTACTTCATCGAAAACGCTCTGCATTGGTTCGGAAACTATCATATTGACGGCTTGAGACTGGATGCCATTCACGCAATTTTTGATCAGAGCGCAAGGCCTTTTTTACAGGAGTTGGCCGATGAGGTGACGGAATTCGCTGCGCAGCAGGGCCGGAATCCATTCCTGGTTGCGGAATCAAACCTCAACGAGCCACGTGTCATCCGGCCGAAGAAGAGAGGAGGGTTCGGACTGGAGGGGGTATGGTGCGATGACTTTCATCATTCCTTGCGCACGCTGCTGATGGCTGACCGCAGCGGCTATTACGTGGACTTCGGATCTGTCGCGCATCTCGTCAAAGCAATGCGGGAGGGATTTGTTTACTCGGGCGAATATTCGGCATTCCGCAAACGAAGACATGGAAGCTCATCTGCCGACAGACCTGGCCATCAGTTTGTCGTCTTTGCACAGAATCATGACCAGATCGGCAATCGCATGCTAGGCGAGCGACTAGCAGAGCTGGTTTCATTTGAAGCTCTCAAACTCGCTGCGGGAACGGTATTGCTCTCTCCCTTCATTCCGCTTTTGTTTATGGGTGAGGAGTACGGCGAGGACGCGCCATTTCTTTATTTCGTCAGCCACGGCGATCCGGATTTGATTTCGGCTGTGAGAGAAGGGCGGAAGGAAGAATTCAAAACCTTCAAGTGGACGGACGAGCCGCCGGATCCACAGGCTATGGATACGTATCTCCGATCGAAAGTCGATTGGGAGAAACGCAATCAGGGCAGGCATCGTCTGTTGCGCGAGTTCTACCGAAAGCTGATCCGGTTGCGCCGCGAGATACCCGCGCTTGCGGCGCTCGATAAGAGCTGCCTGGAGGCGAGCGGGGACGAAAAGAAGCGAATCGTATTGATGCGTCGCTGGAATGGCGATAGTCGCATCTTCTGCGCCATGAATTTCAATAGTGAGGAAGTGAGCTTCCGCCATGAATTGCCGGGCGAATGGACCAGGCTGGTTGACTCGGCAGACGAGACCTGGGACGGACCGGGATCGTCGTTGCCTGAGAGAATCACTGCATGGGATGAGGTTCTCATTAAAGGGTCGAGCATGGCGCTCTATCGGCAGGAGGGTTTCTTATGAGTCGTTATATCTGCATTCACGGACACTTTTATCAACCCCCGCGCGAGAACCCCTGGCTCGAAGAGGTAGAATTGCAGGATTCGTCCTACCCTTATCACGATTGGAATGAGCGCATCACAGCCGAGTGTTATGCGCCCAATGCGGCAGCGCGCATCCTCGATCGCAACCGCGCTATTCGGGAGATCACCTGCAACTATGCCAGGATCAGTTTCGACTTCGGTCCTACACTCCTGGCCTGGCTGGAACGGCAAGTGCCGGAGGTCTATGCGGCAATTATCGAAGCCGATCGGGAGAGCCGGAAACGCTTCTCCGGTCATGGCTCGGCGTTGGCGCAGGTCTATAACCATCTGATCATGCCGCTGGCCGACAATCGCGATAAGCAGACTCAGATCATATGGGGCATTGCAGATTTCGAGCATCGTTTCGGACGCCCGCCTGAAGGAATGTGGTTGCCGGAAACCGCCGTCGATCTTGAGACCCTCGAAATCCTCGCCCTGCAAGGCATTCGCTTCACGATTCTCGCGCCTCGGCAGGCACGGCAGGTACGCCGCCTGGATGAGAGATACTGGCATAACGTCGATAACTCCCGGATCGATCCGAAAAGGGCGTATCTGTGCCGTCTGCGGTCGGGCCGCAGTATCAACTTGTTTTTTTACGATGGCCCGATTTCGCAGGACATCGCTTTCTGTGGATCGCTCAATAATGGTGAAACGCTGGTACAACGATGGCTGAGCGGATTCACGGAAGATCACAGAGAATCGCAACTTGTTCATTTTGCCACTGACGGTGAGACCTATGGACATCATCACCGTCATGGCGAAATGGCGCTGGCCTTTGCCCTTCATTATCTGGAGGAGCGCCGCCTTGCGAGATTGACTGTCTACGGCGAATTTTTGGAGAAACATCCCCCGCAATATGAGGTCGAGATCATCGAGAATTCCTCGTGGAGTTGCGTGCACGGCATCCAGAGATGGCGCGCACATTGCGGATGCAACTCGGGACGCGACAGTTGGACGCAGCATTGGCGCGCGCCGCTGCGCAAGGCGCTCGACTGGCTGCGAGATGAGCTGGCGGCAATCTATCAGAGTGAGATCACGCGTTACCTGCGTGATCCCTGGGCGGCGCGGGACGATTACATTTACGTCATCCTCGACCGTTCGGAGTCGAACGTCGAATCGTTTTTAGCTCGCCAGGCCTTGCGGGAGTTGCAGCGGCACGAAAAAGTCAGCGTCCTCCGGCTGCTCGAAATGCAACGGCATGCCATGCTCATGTTCACCAGTTGCGGCTGGTTCTTCGACGAGATTTCCGGGCTGGAGACGACCCAGGTGATGCAGTACGCCGCACGCGCCATCCAGCTCGCGGCGCGCAGCAGCGGAGTAGACCTTGAACCTGGCTTCCTCGATATTCTCCGGGGCGCCGGTAGCAACCTCCCGGAGCATCGGGACGGGGCGGAGGTTTATCTGAAATTGGTCAAACCGTCGAAGGTTGATCTGCTGCGCGTCGGCGCCCATTATGCGGTGTCATCGCTCTTTGAGGACTATCCGGAAACGTCCGTGATCTACAGCTACACAGCACAACGGCTCGTTTTCGACCGCCGTGAGGCGGGCCGTCACAAGCTAGCTGTCGGCAAAGCGGCATTGCGCTCCAACATCACCTGGGCCGAGCGCACAATCAGTTTTGCCGTGCTGCATTTAGGCGATCACTCTCTGGCGGGCGGAGCGCGGGAATTTATGGGCGAGGCAGCCTTCGCTGCTATGCATCAGGAGATCACCCAAGCATTCTCGCGCAGCGACGTGCCGGAGGTCATCCGCCTGATAGATAGGAACTTCGAGATCCACAAATACTCGCTCTGGTATCTGTTTCGAGACGAACAACGGAAAATCTTCTCGCACATTCTCGATTCGACTCTTCAGGACATCGAAGCCTCTTTCCATCAAATCTACGAACACAACTACCCGATTGTGCAGGCGATGCGGGATCTGAATATCCCGCTGCCGAAAGCGCTCGCAACCCCGGTTGAATACACGCTCAAGGGGAAGCTGCGTGAGGTGCTACAGGCTCAAGTCCCGGACCTGGTGCACCTCCAAAGCCTCATGGATGAGATCAATAGATGGGAATTCGAAACTGAGAAGTCCTCGCTCGGATATATCGCCAGCAGCCGGATCGAAACGCTGATGGAGCGTTTCGCCGCTGACCCGCGCGACTTGCAATTGCTCCAAACCATTGAAGGGATGATGCGGATTCTACAAACCCCGTCTATTAAGCTTGATCTGATGAAGGCACAGAATTTGCACTTCCGTATCGCCAGAACGCTGTATCAAACAATGGCAGCAGAGGCAACAAGGGGAGGCGAATCCGCCAAACAGTGGGTAAGCCTCTTTGACAGTCTGGGCACATATTTGCAGATCTGCAGGCGCATGAGCCATCTGTGATGTTGGAAGAGTCTTAGACATCTACCACCTCGAAAGGAGGCAAGGTCGGGAAGTAATGATAGTTGAGGAAAAAAAAAGGGTGATCATCGAAGGCGTCCACCCCGAAATTGATAGCGGCCAATTTCCCATCAAACGGGTCGTCGGCGAACAGGTCATCGTGCAAGCCGACATCTTCGCGGATGGTCATGACGCAATCGCGGCCGTGCTTCTCTATCGCAAGGCTGCCGAGATGGGCTGGCACGAAACGCCGATGAAACCTTTGGGCAATGATCGCTGGGAGGCTGCCTTTACAGTCGAGGGGATCGGATTTTATTACTATACGCTGCAGGCCTGGGTAGATCACTTCCAAACCTGGCGGAAAGACCTGGGCAAGCGGGTCGAAGCTGAACAGGACGTCAAGATCGAGTTGCTGATCGGGGCCCAATATCTGGAGGCGGCGGCTGAGAGCGCCTCTCCCGCTCTCAGCCAACATCTGCGAACGTGGGCCGGGACGCTCAGTAATGCGCAGGAGATCGAAAGAGCCATTTCGCTCGCCTTGAGCGATGAACTGGCCAAAGTCATGGCAGCTTCGGCGGACCGGAGCCGGGCGACCGGTTATCCGAAAGAACTGTCCGTCTCGGTCGATCGAAAACGGGCGCTTTTCAGTGCATGGTATGAGCTCTTTCCCCGATCTTACGGGCAGGAACCGGGGCAGCATGGCGCCTTCAAAGATTGCGAGCGGTTGCTTTCCAAGATTGCGAATCTCGGCTTTGACATCGTCTATCTACCGCCGATTCACCCGATCGGGGCGACGAAGCGGAAGGGGAAGAACAACTCACCGGTTGCCGAAGCCGGCGATGTCGGAAGCCCCTGGGCGATCGGTTCAGAACACGGAGGCCATAAGGCTGTCGCGCCGGAGCTGGGTGATCTGAAAGACTTCGAGAGATTCGTCGCCCGTGCGAAACATCATGGCCTGGAGGTGGCCATGGACCTCGCCTTCCAGGCGTCTCGGGATCACCCTGATGTCAAACAACACCCTGAATGGTTTCGCTGGCGGCCCGACGGTACGGTGCAATACGCTGAAAACCCGCCCAAAAAGTATCAGGATGTGCTGCCTTACTATTTCGAGACCGAAAATTGGCAGGAGCTCTGGGAAGAGTTGAGAAGCGTCGTTCTCTTCTGGATAGAGCGCGGCGTACGCATCTTTCGCGTGGATAACCCGCACACTAAACCGATACATTTTTGGGAATGGCTCATTGCCGAGGTGAAGCGGGAATATCCGGATGTGATCTTCCTTTCGGAAGCATTTACGCGTCCTAAAGTTATGTTCCGCCTGGCTAAGGTGGGCTTCACGCAGTCATATACCTATTTCACCTGGCGCAATACCAAACAGGAGATCATTGAGTACCTGACCGAATTGACCGGGTCGGAAGCGCGCCAGTATTTCCGTCCAAACTTTTGGCCCAACACGCCTGACATTCTCCCTGAGTTTTTGCAATACGGCGGACGGCCTGCATTCATCATCCGGCTGATTATGGCGGCGACGCTCTCGTCCAACTATGGCGTCTATGGAGCGGCTTACGAGCTCTGCGTTAACGAAGCGGTCCCCGGAAAAGAGGAGTACCTGAATTCGGAGAAATACGAATTGAAGCGCTGGGAGACGAGCCAACCCGGAAATCTGCGGAACCTGATCGCTCGAGTAAATCGCATCCGGCGGGAGAACCCTGCGCTACAGACGACCTGGAATCTGAAGTTCTACGAAACGGACAACGAACAGATTCTGTTTTATGGCAAGGCGACCGATGATCAATCCAACCTGATGCTGATCACGGTCAATCTCGACCCTTTTCATCCGCATTCAGGTTATGTTCGGGTGCCTCTGGCCGAGCTTGGCATCGGACCTAAGCAGGCCTATCTCGTGCATGACTTGTTGAGCGATGACAAATATATCTGGCAGGGAGAACTCAATTACGTAGAGATGGATCCACGGGCTATGCCTGCGCACATATTCCGCGTTCATCGTCGTATGCGCCGGGAAGCGGATTTTGACTACTTCATGTAAATGATATTCAGCGGAAAGGAGGCCTGTCATGCCTTTGCAAGCCGATCCGCTCTGGTATAGAGACGCGGTTATTTATGAGCTGCACGTCAAGGCTTTTCACGATAGCAACGGCGATGGCAAAGGCGATCTTCGCGGATTGCTGGAAAAACTCGATTACCTGGAGAGCCTGAGCGTAACGGCCATCTGGCTGCTGCCTTTTTATCCGTCTCAGCTCAAAGACGACGGATACGACATCGCCGACTATTACCACATCAATCCCGATTACGGCTCATTGCAGGATTTCCGGGTCTTGTTGCGCGAGGCGCACCGACGCGGCCTTCGTGTGATCACGGAGCTGGTCGTCAATCACACCTCCGATCAACACCCCTGGTTCAAGCGCGCCCGGCAAGCGAACCCCGGTTCAGCCGCGAGAGATTATTACGTTTGGAGTGAGACACCGGAAAAATACCAGGACGCCCGCATCATCTTTAAGGACTACGAAACTTCCAATTGGGCATGGGACCCGGCAGCCAGGTCCTACTACTGGCATCGCTTCTATTCGCATCAGCCGGATTTGAACTACGACAATCCGGCCGTGCAGAAGGAGATTATGCGCGTGATGGACTTCTGGTTCGGGATGGGAGTGGATGGTCTCCGACTGGACGCCGTTCCCTATCTCTATGAGCGCGAAGGGACCAATTGCGAGAACCTGCCGGAGACTTACAGTTTCCTCGAACGGCTGCGCGAACACGTGGACAGCAAATACGAGAACCGCATACTGCTGGCGGAGGCCAACCAGTGGCCGGAAGACGCCGTCGCCTATTTTGGCCAGGGTGACCGATGTCATATGGCGTTCCATTTTCCGGTCATGCCGCGGATGTTTATGGGGCTGCGCATGGAAGACCGGTTCCCGATCGTGGACATCCTGGAGCAGACCCCGGAGATTGCGGATTCCTGCCAGTGGGCGATGTTTCTGCGTAATCACGACGAATTGACCCTGGAGATGGTAACGGACGAGGAGCGCGATTATATGTGCCGCGTCTACGCCAGAGACCCGCGCGCCCAGATCAATCTGGGCATCCGCCGCCGCCTGGCGCCGCTGCTCGATAACAATCGCCGCAAGATTGAGCTGATGAACGTCCTGCTCTTTTCGCTGCCAGGCACGCCGGTCATTTATTACGGCGATGAAATCGGCATGGGAGATAATTACTACCTGGGTGATCGGGACGGCGTGCGCACGCCGATGCAGTGGAGCCCGGACCGCAACGCCGGCTTTTCCAGAGCCAATCCGCAACAACTCTACCTGCCGGTGATCATCGACCCGGAATATCATTACGAAGCGATCAATGTGGAGACGCAGGATCGAAATCTATCTTCGCTGCTGTGGTGGATGAAGCGTCTGATCGCGATGCGGAAGCAATATAAGGCTTTCGGGCGCGGGAGTCTGGAATTCCTCTCAACCGACAACACAAAAGTACTGGCGTTCATCCGCCAGTATCAGGACGAAACCATCCTGGTGATAATCAGCCTCTCAAGATTTCCGCAGGTAGCCGAGCTGGAGCTAAGCAAATTCATTGGGCAGGTACCGGTGGAAGTCTACGGTCAGAATAAATTTCCGGCCATCAAAGATTCGCCATACATGTTCACACTGGGGCCTTACGGGTATCACTGGTTGTTGCTGACCCAATCGCGGGAGAGCATCAGCGCGGGACAGGCACGGGCTCTGCCGCAGCTCAGCGTCCAGGTACACTGGCAATCCTTGTTGGAACCGGAGGGTCGGGAGAAGTTGGAAAAAAAGGTACTGCCGCAATATCTGTCAAACTGCCGTTGGTTCGGCGGGAAGGGGCGAATTTTGCAGCAGGTCAAAATCGGGGAGGTCATTCCGCTCGACGGGGCCGGCGCGCAGTTGGTAACGCTGGAAGTGAACTATACAGAAGGCGCGTCGGAATTATATTTGCTGCCGCTGTCATTCGCCACACAAGAACAGGCGCTTGAGCTTATTGATGGGTTCCCGCAAAGCGTTATCGCCTGGTTGCTGGTGGGCGATGACGCCGGAATTCTCTATGACGGTATATATGATGAACTAGTGCGTCAAACCCTGCTTTCAATGATAATCCGGCGCAAGAAAGCGCAGGGCAAACGCGGCGAGCTGACCGGCTACCCGGGTAAAAGACTCCGCGCGCTGGTAAACAATAAGTTGCCGGCGCTCGATTCGCGCGTGCTGAAAGCGGAACAGAGCAACAGCGCGTTGACGTACGGGAACCAATTCTTCCTTAAGCTCTACCGGCGACTGGATGAAGGAGTCAATCCCGATCTTGAGATGAGCCGGTTTCTGACGGAAAACACGGACTTCCGCCGGATTCCGCTCTTCGCCGGCGCGCTGGAATACCGGACCAGGAAGAATGAATCTCTGCCTGTGGGCATGTTGCAGAGCTATCTGACCAACGAAGGCGACGGCTGGAGCTTTACGCTCGATGCCGTGGGACGGTTCCTGGACCGCGTGCTGAGCAAAGGCGCGGAGATGCGCAACGCTCCGCCTCAGTCTCTTTCCATGTTCGAGGTAGATACATCTCAGCTTCCGCCGGAATTGAATGAGTTGGTGGCGGGGTTCTACTTTGAGATGGTGCGGCTGCTCGGACAGCGCACCGGAGAGATGCACCTGGCGCTGGCCTCCACGGGAACAGCGCCGGACTTTGCGCCTGAACCTTTCTCAATGCTCTATCAACGAGCGGTCTACCAGTCTATGCGAAACAATATTCGGCGCGTGCTGCCGTTGCTGGAGAAAAACCTGAGCAAACTGGAAGGGGATGTCGCAGCCGAAGCAAAAGCATTGTTTGAAGCGGAGCAGGATTTACTCGATTGCCAGAAACGAATTCTGGAGAAGAAGATTTCCGCCACCAAGATTCGCATTCACGGCGATTACCACCTGGGCCAGGTGCTGTTTACCGGCAAGGATTTCGCGATCATAGATTTCGAGGGCGAGCCGACCCGCGCGGCGAGTGAGCGAAGATTGAAGAGGTCCCCTTTCAGAGACGTGGCCGGGATGATTCGTTCATTCCATTACGCAGCTTACAGCGCGCTGCTCGAACACGGCAATGTGCGGCAGGAAGACATACCCGCGTTGGAGCAATGGATCGAACCGTGGTACCAGATTGTCAGCGGCAGCTTCCTCGATGAATACCTGAAGACGGTTGGACGGGCCGCTTTCATTCCCGCGGAGAGAGAAGAGCGTGAAATCCTGCTGAAGACGTTACTGCTCGATAAGGCGGTTTATGAACTCGGCTACGAACTGAACAATCGCCCTGCCTGGGCGATGATTCCCATCCGGGGCATCAAGCAGATACTCCAGAACCGGTCCCGGGTGAACTGAAAGAAGGGAAGACAAATGCCGGAGAGAGAGCTTGGATCCAAACAACAAAGGGCTGAAACGAGCGACGCCGGCCAAAGCCGTCTGCTGACCGAGCACGACATCTATCTCTTTAAAGAAGGCAGTCACTTTACCCTTTACGAAAAACTGGGCTCTCATCCGGCGCTATTGTACGGCGAGCCGGGCGTTCGCTTCGGCGTCTGGGCGCCCAATGCGGCCAGCGTCTCCGTGATGGGAGATTTCAATGAGTGGGATTCGCAAGCCCATCCTTTGCAAGTCAGAGTAGATGGTTCGGGCATCTGGGAAGGCTTCATTCCCGATCTTCGTGCGGGAACGGTTTACAAGTACCACATCGCTTCCCGTTATCGCGATTATGAGGTGGACAAGGGCGATCCGTACGCCTATGCGTGGGAGGTCGCGCCTCGTACAGCTTCGATTGTGGCCGATCTCAGCTACCAGTGGAACGATGCGGAATGGATGGCCAATCGCCGCGAGCGCAATTCGCTGGACTCGCCGCTATCAATTTACGAAGCGCATCCCGGATCCTGGCGCCGCGTGCCGGAAGAAAAAAATCGGTTTCTCAACTACCGCGAGCTGGCGCACGAATTGGCCGCCTACGCCAAACAGATGGGTTTCACGCACGTCGAACTGACGCCGATTATGGAGCATCCGTTTTATGGCTCCTGGGGCTATCAGGTGATCGGCTACTTCGCGCCCAGCAGCCGTTATGGCTCGCCGCGGGACTTTATGTACCTGGTGGATCACCTGCACCAGCAGGGAATCGGCGTGATCCTCGATTGGGTCCCGTCGCACTTTCCGTCGGATGAGCACGGTCTGGTCTATTTCGATGGCACGCACCTGTACGAACACGCGGATCCGCGCCTGGGATTTCATCCGGATTGGAACAGCTACATCTTCAACTACGGGCGCAAGGAGGTACAGTCTTTTCTGATCAGCAACGCGCTCTATTGGCTGGACAAATATCACATAGATGGGCTGCGAGTGGATGCGGTAGCTTCCATGCTCTATCTGGATTACTCACGAAAACCGGGCGAGTGGATTCCCAATGAATACGGCGGGCGGGAGAATTTGGAAGCCGTCGCATTTCTCAGACGCCTCAACGAAGTGATCTATCAAACCTATCCGGATGTCCAGACTATTGCGGAAGAATCTACATCCTGGCCCATGGTCTCTCGCCCGATCTACATTGGCGGCCTGGGCTTCGGTCTGAAATGGAACATGGGTTGGATGCACGACACGCTGGAATATTTCTCGCAGGATCCGATCCATCGAAAATATCATCACAATCAATTGTCCTTCAGCATCTGGTACGCCTTCGCGGAAAACTTTGTGCTGGCGCTCTCGCACGATGAAGTGGTACACGGCAAAGGCTCTCTGCTCGGTAGACTTCCCGGCGATGATTGGCGGAAATTGGCCAACCTGCGCCTGTTGTTCGGCTATATGTATGGCCATCCGGGGAAGAAGCTGCTCTTTATGGGCGGCGAATTCGGGCAATGGCGCGAATGGAATCACGATGCGAGCCTGGATTGGCACCTGCTCGATCAACCGGCGCATCAGGGAGTGCAACGCTGGGTGCAAGACCTCAATCGGTTTTACAGACAGGAGCCGGCTCTCTACGAACAGGATTTTCAGCCCGAGGGGTTCGAGTGGGTGGATTTTCACGATGCGGAAAAAAGCACGCTGAGTTTTCTCCGGCGCGGCCGCGCGCCCGAGGAACTAATTTTGGTCGTTTGTAACTTCACGCCCGTGCCGCAAACAAATTACCGCGTAGGTGTGCCGGAAGAAGGATTCTGGAAGGAAATGTTGAACAGCGACGCCAAAGAATACGGCGGCAGCGGATATGGCAACTTCGGCGGGCTGGAAGCGTCGCCCGTCGCCAGCCACGGGAGATACTATTCGCTCTCGCTGAACGTGCCGCCGCTGGGAGTGATCTTCCTCAAACGTGAGCGGAGCGAGACAGTACGCGGATTCTTCAGTTCCGTGCGCGGCTGATGATAATAGTTGTAACATCTCCACTTTTACTCTGGTACATCGAGACCCAGAAGTTCTCTTCAGGGTCGTCCGTTCGTATGATTTTTGACCCGTCGGGTCTTTGCTCAACCTCTGTATCACCAACGACATCGGCCCAGGTCGGGACTTTCTTCGACTCGAAGAAGTAAAGCTGAATCGCTTTCACACTGTCATTGTCATAATGAGCCGTAAGCCTGTCGTCGCCTCCGATCTTGAAACTGTCTTGAACATTATCCGACAGTTCGGGCTTGCCAAGCGTATCCCGCACCTCATCACGTTTCATTCCGAGTTTGATGCCGCGATATTCCCGCATGACCTTGATCTCCTTGGAGGATGCTGCAACGGTAGCTGTCTGCCCCTCTTGCTGAGTTATCGCATATCCCAATGTTTGCGGCTCCTTTTGCTGAGCCGCTAGTGGCGTCAAACCATGCATCCAAAACGCAAGACTTCCAATTGCCAACAGAGCGACGAAGATTATTTGCAGCCGTTTCATGTGCTTAACCTCCCATTCTATCTTTCTGCCCTATGAGATTTTCCTCTAATGCCACTTCATGGCCTTCTGATCTGATAGCGTCAGTAGGCTGCGATGCTCGATTGCGTATCAGTTCAACCTCTCGCACGATGAACCGGGTTCCATCACGTGACCACGCATATGGCAGATCTGCTGAAATATAGAACCCTCTCCCGAAATACTTTTGCCAGTGAGATTCGAGTATCTGATAAACAACTCGTTGTGGCTCTTCCATGATTAACACATCGCTCACATCGCCCATGTATTTGCCTTTCTCTGTCACAATCCTGGCTCCGATGGCTTCCCGGCACGCGCTGATACCACCTCCAATCTTTTCCCGGACACCTGT
Organism: uncultured Acidobacteriota bacterium; assembly: GCA_963796275.1. GTDB lineage: Bacteria > Acidobacteriota > Blastocatellia > RBC074 > RBC074 > JAKEHZ01. Next base: position 2,887,570 of record CAWCKY010000006.1, read on the forward strand.
TTGACTAGAGAGCGCACTCTCCAATATCACAACAACGTTATTTCTGTTGAAAATGAAGAAATCGTTAGCTGCAACCGCACAGGTCACGCCTTCGATTGATCGCAGGATGAGTCCGAGCACTGTGCCTTCGGTGGGATGGATGATGACATCACTAATCTGCCCTACTATCTCGCCGGTTTCAGGCAGAACGACAGGCATCTTTTTTAGCTGGCTCACGGTGTTCAGGGAGCTTACTTGTTTCATCTTCTCTACCTTTTCAGAACTTCATATTTCCTACCTCTTGATTACTCTATTTCGGGTTGATTTTTCAGCAGGCATTTACAGTAATTACAAACTCTGTGCCAGATGTAGGATGTGTCTCCTGACCCTATTTTATTGTGGTTTATGTGCTCGGTAAGACTCTCTGGAGTAGATGGCATTCTTGCCGGTGTGGCTTTTTGGGACTTCACCCTGACTGAATGCAACAATTTCTTGGCGGGGTTTATTCTGCACATTAGCCCAGGAGGCACATTTGAAGTCGTTATCGAGAGACTCAGTAACCGGTTTAAACCCGATATCAATGAGATTGAGATCATCATTCTCTACGAGTGGGAAAGAGGCTTTCTGCAACACGCAGTGTTTCTGCGCGCCACAGGCTATGAAACTTTTTCCGCCCTTTCAAACTTGCCATCCTGGGCGATATCACCAGCAAAGCTACTTTCAGACCGTTATGGGGATCAGCCATCGGCTGGCACGCCCATTGCACTTTCAATAGGTGTTGGACGAATTGTTTCTATTTCAACACGGCTAAAAATAGGAAATCGAATGATGGATTGTAGAATGAAAATACTGATTGAATACGATGGATCGAGGCGCGCCGATGATGCGATCGAGGATCTGCAGAATGCCGGACTGCCGAAAGAGGCGAAGATTAAAATCGTTTCCGTTGTTGAGCCAATCATACCAACAGGGATGCCGGAAATTCCTTGTAGCGTCACATTCGCGCAAGTTACCGAACGCAAGGTTCAGCTATCGAGGTTAGCGGTCAAAGAGGCCTGCGAGCGGTTGAGCGAGTTATTCCCTGATTGGGAGCTGGACAACGCAGTCTATCAAGGGAAAACGGAGCTGGCGATTATCGGGCTCGCAGCGAAGTGGAAACCGGATCTGGTGGTCATTAGCCCGTTGAACCGCAATGTATTAGGACGGCTGATTTTCGGTAGTCTGTCGCGGAGCATCGTCGAGAGATCTTCCTGCTCAGTGCGTGTAGCTCGCCCCGCGGATATATGGGATGGAAGCGGGCTTCGCTTACTGATCGGTTTTGACGGCTCATCTAGCTCAGAGGCGGCTGTATGTGAAGTCGCTTCACGACAATGGCCGAAAGGGGCTCAAGTGCGTTTAGTTACAGGTTTCAAGTCGTCATTCGATTTACGCTCGGAGCTGTACGATGTTGAGGAACCGCTTCTTCGTATGCGCCTGGATCTGGCGGTTAGATTGCTGCGTGCCGCAGGGTTAGTGGTCTCCCAAGTAATAAGGGGGGAATCGCATAGACAGGTGATACTCGACGAAGCAGTGAGATTTGGTGCGCACTGCATCTTCCTCAGCGGTGATGATCGCGGCGGGTTCAGGCGCCTGGTTTTCGGCAGCACTGCGGCGGCTGTGGCTTCAAAGGCTCGATGCACAGTTGAAGTGGTTCGTGAAAAAAAGAGGCGCCTGATAGCAATAGACTCTGGTGCCAGACGGAAGGTGCCAAGGCGAACGGTATTTGAGGCAGCATCCTGGACGTCAGCGCAAGTGAGTTCGTGAAGCGGAACTTTCTCAGAAACTCGCCCTCATATTCGGTCATGCTGCCGAAACGACTTCATTCTCCCGTTAGACCAGTTCCAGCATCGCTACTGGTAGCCGTGAAAAGAGCTCGGCCAGCAGTAGCCCGCTTCCGTTGCTCTGTTTATTTACCGGCAGCACCTCACCGGTAAAAACATTCCGGTAACGACAGAACTTCATGTTCTTCTCCATCGCGATGTATGTTTCGTTCCAGGCGTCTCGACCGATCGGTAGCCGATCTGGCGTCCCGAGCTGCAAGAAGAAACGCCCCGTCGCCGTGATGACAGATTTGTTTCTCAGGGTGCGTGAGAAGGCGATTACGTGATTCTTCCTGCTGCCGGCAACTTTCAGAGGCTGATAATCTCCGGTCGCGAATAGTTCATGCTGCGCTCGGCGAAAGTTCAGGGCCTGCTTCATCAGGTACATCTTGATGCGCCCATCTTCGGGGCGTTGCATCATTCGCTCGATGAAGCCGAGCAAATCGCCTCTCTCTGCTTCATGGATTTCAGCCAGCAATCTCCGTCTTTGCGTAAAATCCACCGGCCGGCGGTTGTCAGGATCGACCAGACTGAAGTCCCAGATTTCTGTGCCTTGATAAAAATCCGGCACCCCGGGCGAAGTGATCTTAAGCAAAGTTTGCGATAGAGAATTGAACATTCCGGCGCGGGCGATCGTCTGTTGAAAATCGGTGAATTCATTCAGGAAGCGATTCTCAGGCGCAAGCCCCAGAATGGCTCGGATGAATCGACGCACGCCGTGTTCGTAAGCTCCATTCGGACTGATCCAGCTTGAATGGAGTTTGGCCTCTCTGATGGCTTTGATTACATACTCTTCCATTCGCCAGGAGAACTCATCGAACTCGCCCCCTGGCCCATCTTCTGTCGGGGGTGAGATCGGCCAGGCCCCGACGAGCGTCTGATAGATCAGGTATTCATCGTTGGCGTCCGGCGCTTCTATGCCGTTGATCGGGGTTCTGTGATCCTGGTTCAGTTTTTGCCAGCGCAAAATGTTGCGATACCACTGGGCGGGTATCTCGGAGAGCACATTCAAGCGAGCGCGCACGTCCTCACTGCGCTTGGTGTCGTGTGTTGAGGTGGCGGAAAGCCCGTGCGGACGCTCGTGCATTCGCTGCTGGTTCTTGTCGTGGAAGACCTCCACCGTGATCCCGAACCGCGCCGGATCGCCGCCCACTTCGTTGAGCGAGGCGAGCGGAAAGTAACGATAAAAGGCAGTGTCTTCCAGCCCTTTCGCCATCACTGGGCTGGTTATCTGCTGGAAGCGCAATACGAAATTACGCCGCTCGGCGATCTGTTCCTCGCTTAGCCCTTCTGGATCTTCAAGCAACAGCAGTGATCCGATGAAATCGAAGAGAGAAAGACTGGTCGCCGGATTACGTTTCTTAGCGTCTCGAATTGCGCGGCGAATATGTCGTTGATCCTCTTCGTTCACTTCTGTCTGGTCGAGCCGCGTATAGGTGCGGTAGATCGGGAAGCTGGCGATCACTTCGCCGAGCGCGTATTGAAGACTGTTGAATGTGAAGTCGCGTGAAAAACGTTGCTGTTCCGAGATTCGGTCGAGTTTTCGCGCCAGAACGTTCAGCTCACTCGACATCGCCACGCGCAGAATGAGTTTTTTACTCTCGTATACAAGATCGGGAAAGCTGATAACCAGTTCCGTGAAACGATCGTATAGACTATGAAATGCTTGCTTGCCCGCTGTGTCAACAAAGACTCCGTTGAGGAGATTCATAAAACCGTAACCCGTAGTGCCATGGACTATCCAATCCGGGTGCAGTATTTCATCGTGACCGAGAATCTTCTCTACGACAATATAGACCGGAAGAGATGGCACGGTTGTCTGTTGAGATTGTGAGGGCATCTGCGACGCAGAAGCGGCGACGCCGAGAGGTTGATTTAACGAGTCGAGGCATCCGGCCTGAAGATCATTCAAGTACTGTACCGGATCGAACAAACCGTCGACGTGGTCAATGCGCAACCCAGTCACCTGACCCTGCCTCATTAGTTGAAAGATCAACCTGTGAACTGCCACAAAGACCTCCGGCTCCTCCACTCGGATAGCTGCCAGCTCATTGATATCGAAGAAGCGCCGGTAGTTGATCTCATCTGCAGCCACGCGCCAATTGCTGAGGCGATAAGCTTGATCGGCGAGCAGCCGCTCCAGCCGGTTAAAGGTGCGCGGGGAGCCTCGTTCGCCGTTGAGCGCTGTGAGAACTTCGTCCAACTCTCGCCGTGCTTCATCACACTCTTCGATGAGCTTGTCGAGCCGCCGCTTGATGACCTCCTTCTCGCGCTGCCGTTCTTTGAGTCTCGCTTCGTCGGTCTCTGACCGCGGCGGCAGATACCGGAGCGCTGTAATGATACTTTCCAGCTCAGCCAAGTCATGAGGCGATACCTTGTTTCTACCGCGCAGCTCTTCCAGCAAGGGTTCGAGAATGTGAGTGTAAGTCCGCGGCGCTATCGGCAGGCGGGTCTCATAGTATCTGACAAAAAAGGCTCCGCGCTCGTATTCGAGCCTGAGTTCCTGATTCTCCAGCACTCGGCCGTATTGCTCGCCCAACATCGGGAGCAAAACTTTTTCGGCCAGGTCTAGCTTGGGCGGCAGCCAATCGATGTCAAAGAAGCGCGCATATGGCGAGCTGGGGCCATTTTCCAATACGTCATTCCACCACTGATTGGCGCCGTATGCGATGCACATATGGTTTGGGACGACATCCAGAATCAACCCCATCCGGCAATTTTTAAGCGACTGCGCGAATCTAGCAAACTCTGTTTCATCGCCGATTTCGGGGTTGAGCCGGGAATGGTCAGTAATATCGTATCCGTGCGGACTGCCGACGCGGGCCGCCAATAGCGGGGATGTGTAACAATTAGTGATACCGAGATCGTGCAGGTATTCGACCAGCTCACCTGCTTGCTTAAAGGTGAACTGGTTGTTGAGTTGCAAACGATAAGACGAGCTCGGGATCCGCGTCCGTATCGTTTCTGTCTCGCCGAATGTTTGCATAAACACGGTACCTTTTTGTTGAGGAGTCAAACTTGACTTCTCTTACTAAGCCGCCGAATGATCAACAACAGGTTGATACCTGTACCCGTTTCAGTGTTTGAGTCGCGATTAGAAACTTCAAGTTCCGTGCCACAGGGTGCACAATGAGTCAGATCAAGCAGTTAGTGAATCTGCCTGCTTTGAGAAAGGATATTCAGTTAACTCCGGCTGGGGCATTCTGCAACATGGAGTGAATTGAATCTCACAAAGACTAAGGTGATGAGTGTGGCAAGAAAATTGCAAAATGTATTAAACGCATTAACTGTCTGGATTGGACGACAAGCAGCAGATGTCGATGAAATTGGTAGTGAAGGATCGGTCCGGGGTATGCGTACAGGCACCAAGCTGATTCTGTTTCTGACGGTGGCCGTAGGTATTGTGATGACGCTCGGCGGATACTACATACTGCGTCAGCGCGAGGCGATTCTGGAAACTGCAATGCGGAATGAGCTGCGGGCACATGCTGCTACATTGAAGATCGCGCTCGAGGACGCATATCGCAACGGACGCACTGGCGATGTGCAGCGACTGATCAACCGCTTGAGTGAGGACCCGAAGGTATACAGCGTGACACTCTTCGATGAGACCGGGCGATCGGTGATGTCATCCAATCCGCTGGCGGCTGATGAAGTTCGCAATCCTCCACAGGCTCAGCAGGTAATAGCAACCAGTCAAACTGCAGAGATCGATTCGAATCAGTATCTGGTTTCGTTGATTGTTCCGATCCGCGTCGCCGAATCGCGGCGCGGGGCTTTTGAAATTACCCAGCCGAGGTCATTCATCAGAGCAGATTTCGCGCGCGCGCGGCGGGACATTGCCTTTGTCACGCTCGCGCTCTTTGCTGCCATTGTTCTGGTCGTGCTGGCTGTCATGCGCCGGAGTCTGTTGAGGCCGATCAACGAACTGCTGGGCGGCGCAGTCGCGATCGGGCATGGTGATCTTGAGTACCGTGTCATAGTGCCTGAGAGTGGTGGCGAACTGGCGCAGCTAGCACGAGAGTTCAATCGCATGGCTGACAGCCTGGAAGAGCAGATGCGCGCCGCATCGCGCGAGGCCGAAGGGCGGCTGGCGCTGGAACGCGAATTGCGACACAAAGAGCGGCTCGCATCGATCGGACGTTTGGCGGCAGGCATCGCGCACGAGATGGGAGCGCCGTTGAATGTCATCAAGGGCCGCGTCGAGATATTGCAGCAGCGGCCTGATCTGCCGCAGGAGAGGCGAGATCGCAACCTGGATATCATCAACGCGCAAGCCGACGGAATCGCCCGGATAGTGCGCCAATTGCTGACTCTCGCGCGGCCATTCAATCTGAGGCGGGAAGTCCTGGACCCGGCGCAATTGATCTCAGAAGTGCGTGAGCTGATCGAGCCGGAGGCGACCAAAGCCGGCCTTCGAATCGAAGTCGCGGCCGACGAACAGGCACGGATTGATGGTAACCGGGATTTGTTGCATCAAGTATTACTGAACATTTGCCTTAATGGACTGCAGGCGATGGAAACAGGCGGGAGGCTGCGAATAGCGTTGCTGAATGAAGAGGTTATCAGGAATGATTGCCGCTTCGTGGCCTTGGGAATTTCAGACACCGGGCCAGGTATCTCTGCCGACAATCTGAATCACATCTTCGATCCATTCTTTACGACGAAAGATGTCGGGCAGGGATCGGGCCTCGGATTGGCCGTTTCGCATCGCATTGTTGAGGAACACGGCGGGTGGATTGAAGTCGGCAACCAACCAACGGGTGGTGCGGTCTTCACAATTTATCTGCCGAAAGTAGGCATCGACCAAGAATCTTCCGAGGAGTCATTCATGTCGTCTCGGACGGCGCCCTGAAACAATGAAAATCAGTTGGCAGTTATCAGTTCGTGAGCATTGTTGTCACAGTTTAAGAAAACTTCCTACTGCTTATTGCTTCGAGGGGGAGGACTGCAATATGACCGCGCGGTTGTTGATCGCTGAAGACAACGCAGATATGCGTGAGTTTCTGCAGGAAGTCCTCGAGGACGCGGGCTACGACACGGTGCCGGCCAATGATGGGCGCGAGGCCCTTGCCTTGATCGAGCGAGCCGGCCAGATGATCGATCTCGTCATCACCGATGTCCAGATGCCTGGTGTGAAGGGGGATGAGCTGCTGGCTATTACGCGGGCGCGCCGCCCCGAAACGCCAGTCATCGTCATTACCGCGTTCGGTTCGGTCGAGCAGGCGGTGGAGATGGTGAAGAGAGGAGCCTTTCAATATCTGACAAAACCTTTCCCCTCAGGCGATCTTCTGCGCCTGATTGAAGAAGCGCTCGAACTCAGCGCTCCGCACCGCGAACAGGCGCGGCTACGGCGTGAATCGGCCGTAGCTCCGGCGAAGATCATCGGTGCGTCGCAGCCGATGCGACAATTGTTCGATCTGATATCGGTAGCGGCGCGGAATACCAGCACGGTCCTGATCACCGGCGAGTCGGGCACAGGCAAGGAGCTGGTGGGCAGGGCTATTCATGAGATGTCGGAGCGCAAGGGCGCATTCGTGCCGGTCAACTGTGCGGCGATCCCGGCCGATTTGATCGAGTCAGAGCTGTTCGGGCACACGGGCGGCGCCTTTACCGGAGCGAAGCAGGCGCGGTCTGGGCTCTTTGAGGCGGCTGACGGCGGTACGATCTTTCTTGATGAGATTGGCGAATTGCCGATGGCAATGCAGCCGAAGATCCTGCGCGCGTTGCAGGATGGCGCTGTGCGCCGCGTCGGCGAGAACCATGAGCGCAGGATCGATGTACGCGTGATCGCCGCGACCAACCGCAATCTGGAGCGAGACGTCAAAGATGGGCGTTTTCGTGAAGACCTTTATTGGCGGCTCAATGTCATTCTGATCAATGTGCCGCCGCTGCGAGAGCGCGCCTTCGATATCCCGCTGCTCATTGAACATTTCATCGCGAAGGCCTGCCAGAGCGCGGGTAAGCCCGTGCTCGGGGTTTCACCTGAAGCCCTTGCGTTATTGACGGCTTATCCATGGCCGGGCAATGTGCGTGAATTGGAAAATGCGATCGAACGTGCTGTTGCTTTCGCTCACGGGGCGACGGTGACGCCTGAAGATCTGCCCAAACGAGTTCGCGACAGTGGTGGTGTGTCGGCGATTATCGCTCGTTCCAGTGAACAGAACCTCTCGCTGCGCGATCTTGAACGAGAATATATCTTCGAAATGCTGCGGCGCACGGGCGGAAATAAAAAGCGGGCGGCGGAAATGTTGGGGCTGGATCGCAAGACGCTTTATCGGAAGCTGGAAGAGTACCGCGCAGATGGCTATTGGCTGGAGTTGTAGCTTTCTGCCTCACTATGAGGCGTACGACCACATCCCTAAAACTCCCACCTGGCAATTACTACCCCCAGCAACTGCGTTACGGCGAATCGCACGTTATTGCCTGAAGAGCTTCTCCTTAGCTTCATTGTGATCACCTAAATTGCGGCACGCTCATTGCCCTGAGGAACTTCGATCTATTGAGGGATCACGAATCTGGAGATGATCTGTGGCTTATCTGCCCATTGAAAACTATGGCATTATCGGCGATATGCACTCAGCTGCGCTTGTGGGCATAAATGCCTCAATCGACTGGTTATGCTTTCCACGATTCGATTCACCCAGCGTATTTGCTGCAATTCTGGACGATGAAAAGGGAGACCGGTTTGACGTCTCGCCTGCCATCGAAGGAGTCAAGTCCAAACAGGTTTACTGGCCTGACACGAATGTGCTGGTGACGCGCTTTCTCTCTCCCGCAGGAATCGCTGAAGTGATTGACTATATGCCTGTAGGTGAACAAGCGTTCACACACTTGTCGTTGATCAGCGCTGCATTCACCCTGGACAGGGCGCTCGGAGCCAGCGATTGAAGAACTGCGCAAGGAAATGAGATATGATTCTTCAACAATTCGAGTTGGAAAGCATAAGATCGATTTTCAATTATCCCATTCTCAGGGCTGGTAATACTCAGATCACGCTCTGGACGGTCGCCCAGTTTGTGATTCTACTGGTGCTGCTCTTCTTCTTAGCCAAGAAAGTCAGAGATCTTCTGGTCAAACGCATGCTGCCTAGAAGCAAACTGGATATCGGCGCGCAGCAGGCAGTAGCAGCGGTCACGCGTTATCTGGTGCTTTTTATCGGGCTGTTGGTGATCCTGCAAACAGTGGGCATTGACTTAACAACGCTGAACGTGATCGCGGGGGCGGTCGGAATCGGCGTCGGATTCGGTCTACAGAACATCGCAAGCAACTTCATCAGCGGCTTGATTATACTCTTCGAGCGGCCCATCAAGATCGGCGACCGCATTGAAATCGGTGACATCGAAGGCGATGTGATCGAGATCGGCGCTCGAAGCACCACTGTTCTGACCAACGACAACATAACGATCATCGTCCCTAATTCCAAGTTTATCACCGAGAACGTTGTCAATTGGGAGCACCGTGATTCAAAGATCAGGTTCAAAATTCCAATTGGTGTGGCTTATGGCAGCGATGCCAGGCTGGTAGAAAAAATTCTGCTCATGGTTGCTGAAGAAAACCCTGATGTCATGGATATCCCGCCTCCGGTTGTCCGCTTTCTTGAATTCGGTGAAAGCAGTCTGCTCTTTGAGTTGCGCGCCTGGAGCTCCACTCTTCTGCACCGCAAAGGGGTTCTGATCAACGCGTTAAACTTCGCGATCTACGATAAATTTAAGGAACACGGCATTGAAATACCATTCCCACAACGTGATTTGCACATCCGCAGCGGTGCGCTGGAATTGAAGGGAGCAATCCGGTCAACAAAAGGAGGGAGCGCAGATGAAGCTGCCTGAAAATTTCAAGCGGGTTAATAAGACGAAACCCTATCATATTGTAATCTTCCTTTCTGCGGCGCTGGTGCTGCTGATCGGCGGATTACTGCGTGGAGTAAGCCAGGATAAAAAGTCGATGCGATTTGAAGTCTCGACTCTTGAATCTTTACGGAAAGAGGTCGAGGGCGTGCAGACCGTGCTCAAAAAGAGCGAACTGGAGTCGATTGAACAAACAATCGACTCTGTCATCCAAAACGCGCTCCCAGCAGTCGTCGCTATCAGATCAGTTCAGGGATTACAACCTCCGCGCACAATCGCTGTATACAATGACTATCAGCTGTCACAGCCGGTTAGCAGGTCAACGGCCTTTGCCTCAGTCGCCTCCGGCCTAATAATCGACGGTGCAGGCCATATTCTGACATCAGATAAAGTCGCAGACGCCGGAGATCGATTCAATATTCTATTTGATGACGGCACACAACAGCTTGCTGACCTCGTAGCCTTCGATCAGGCTGAACATCTGGCGGTACTGAAACTGAGTGAATCGAACGTGCCCATAAGATTGGCGGAATTTGAGGAGAAACCTTTACTGCAATCAGGCACCTGGTTGGTCAGACTTGCGCGCTCACCGACGGGCCAGCGGAGCGTATCGCTGGATATGATTTCGGTCGTCAGACGCGATCCGTCGGGGCTCGAGACATTCCTTCTGGATTCCTCGATTGTTGCGGAACAGGATGGCTGCCCGGCGCTCAACCTCGAAGGCAAGATCATAGGAATCAATTTCCGGCTACCTCAAGATAACGGCAGTCAAGGATCAGTGATTCCAATAGGCCATGCGTTGAATGTGGCGAACAGACTCTTAACTGAGAAGAAACCGCAGCCTCAGTCCTGGATCGGTCTAGAACTCCAGGAACTGAGTGAAGACCTGCGTGAATACTTTGCGGTCGAACAGGGCGCCCTCATTTCGCTGGTCAAATCCGATAGCCCTGCGTTGCGAGCCGGACTGCGCGAGATGGACATGGTAGTTCGCTTCAACGATCAACCGGTTACGACAGCGAAACAATTGATCGAAATGATCAATCAGACCTCGCCCGGCACACGCTTGAAACTGAATGTCCGGCGTAACGCGAAAGAACGCCTGTTTGAAGTTGAAACGCGCCCATACCAGAGTGTAACCGATCAATCAACTCAGAAGGCGGATGATAGCGAGCAAATGCTGGTGCTGGAACTGGATCGTGATGTTTTGACAGCGGGTGTAAAGATCAAGGCCGTGCGGCCTGCCGCATTGGCAGCACGATTGGGATTACAAGCCGATGACGTCATCGTCACAGTCGATCGCCGGCTACTCGACAGCCAGGCAGATTTTCAACGCGTGCAGCAGAACAGGACGGCAAGCGATATGCAGCTCTGGCAGATCAGGCGAGGGGAGCAGATGTTCTTCCTGGCAGTGCGAGAGAGGGTGGTGGTGCTGTGAGCAACGTCCTGTTGGTCGGCCTAATCCTGGTTCTGGCGCTCGCTGGCGGGCATCTGGTCAAGTTCATTCGAGTGCCGGAAGTCGTCGGATATTTCCTTGTCGGTCTGTTTCTCGGCCCGTCGTTTTCGCAAGTACTGAGCGGCGAAACCGTGACCACTCTCGAATTCTTCAGCGAGATCGCGTTGGGCCTGATCCTGTTCAGCATCGGAGCAGTCTTCGAGTTTGAAAATCTGCAGAGAGTTGGCAAACGCACACTCCTGCTCATCCTCTACTTGATGGCCGGAACCGTATCGGCTGTCTTCATAACCCTGCTTGCTCTCAATGGAAGCTGGCAGGTGGCGCTGCTGCTGGGCGTCATCGCGGTCGAGGTTTCGCCGATTGCGACAGTTCTGGTGATGCGGGAAGCAAACTCAAGAGGACAGCTGACCGATGCGGTGAACAACGTACTGGCGCTCAATAACGTCGGTTGTATCATCGTCTTCGGCGTGGCGACATTCGTTGTGAAGTTGTTCGACAGCACTGAAACCACGCCTTTGCTGGCGTCCTTGTTGGGCAGGGAATTCCTATTACTGTTTTGGAACATCATCGGTTCGGTCGCCCTGGGCATCGTGCTGGGTTATGTACTGGCGATGTGGGGAAGACACGTAGAAGAGCATAGTGAGATTCTGATCCTGGTTTTGGGAATGATCCTGGTTGCCGTCGGGACTTCGCACTGGCTTGGTCTCTCGTCATTGATTGCAACGATGACATTGGGCGCGGTGCTGATCAATCTGGAAAAGGAGAGCCGGCATCTCTTCGACGTGCTGGGCAAGACCGACCCGCCGCTTTACGCGATCTTCTTCGTACTGGCGGGGGCTCATCTGCAGCTTTCATCGCTGCTGCTGATTGGCGTGAGCGGCGTGGGCTACACGCTGTCGCGCATTGCAGGCAAGATGGCCGGAGCCTGGTATGGGGCGAAAAAACTGGGCTATCCGGAAGTCATCAGCAAATATCTGGGTGTCACGCTCGTAGCGCACGCCGGCGTAGCAATCGGATTGGCGCTGCAGGTGCGCAGCATCTTTCCGAAGTATTCGGAAGTCATCGCTACTGTCATCCTCGGATCGGTTCTTATCAACGAGGTATTGGGTCCGGTGCTGACGAAGTTTGCTTTGACGAAGGCGGGCGAGACGCGGGTTGAACACATCGGCGCATTCGAAGAGATCTGAAGCTCATATGAAAAGTCATGCAACCGACGCGCAGCTGGCATTGGATTTGATCCTTGCGATTCTGGCGCTCTGGCTTATCCCACATTTTTGGCCGCTAATCGTGCGATGATGCTCACAGAACATATTACAAATAGGCCTGCGATGCAGTAAGGGGCACTTGAGCTTGTATCATCATAATTATCGCTGTAGGGACAGGCAAAAGCGACTAACATCCAGGTGTGGTGATATGGGATGATATGGGACACAATTAGGGTATTCAGCCACACCAACATCCTCGTACTTGAGGGAGAACTTTTACAAGGGATAAACAATGTTCGTTTAGGTAGTACCAAAATTGAGGTTCGGAGAGCCATACTGAGTGGCACATTCATTGCTGTATCTGGTAGTGGAAGGAAAATGCAGGGAGTCCTTCCTTAGTGAGGGCTTCAGCGGGGGTCGCGAAGTGAGTTTCCCAGGGTCCCCCAACGGCTTCGCTGCCTCCGCTGAACCACAGTCGCCAGCTGAAAATGTTGAGGATAAAACAGAGAGTGATTGTTGCTTATGGCGACAACCAGTAGAACTGCCTCATTGAAAATCATCATTTAACTCTTTTCATTGCCTCATCCTTGGGTGCACGACCGCCGTGACGATTTCACATATATGAGAGGGCGGCGAAAAACCTCAGACGTTGTTTGAGAGAGTGAATGAAAATCATTGGTTTTTGTTTCTGAGGACTCAATGGGCGCGAGACCACGATTCTTGATCACTTCTGCCGTTCTCTTTCTCACTTTCGTCTCACCGTCACTCCACGCTGGCAGCAGCGGTGACAAAGAGCAGAGGGAAAAGCTTGATCGCATGACGGTACAGCTAGAAGAGCTGAAGACTGAGATCATGATGCTAGGCGAACAGGTGGAGAGCTTGCGAGAAGTAATCAGGCGGACGGGCGGTGAACAGAGTACATTGATCATACAAATGCGCGATAACATCTCAGCCATTGGCAGGGCGCAATCCTCCGTATCGACTAATAGCAGCGATATCCTGGGGCAACTGCACGCGACGGGTGAACGCATTACGGCCGCAAATGACCAGATAGAAGGGCTTTCAGAGGAGTTCACCAGACTTCAAAGGCTGATCGAAGAGACTCCCGAACAGCCGGCCTTCATGCAAGTCACGCCGGGTAACCCGGTCCAATTGTTCGCTGCAGCGTACAGTGATTATTCACGCGGTAACTACGCGCTCTCATTCTCTGAATTCCAACAGTTCGTCGACACCTATCGTAGTTCGGATCTAGCCGATAACGCGCAATACTGGATCGGCGAGATTTTCTTCGGACAGAAGATGTTTCAAGAATCACTCGACGCTTTCGCGCGCGTTGTCCATATTAGCCCGAAAGGAGATAAAGCGACCGCTGCGCTCTATAAGCGCGCGGTCGTGTTCGAAGAAATGGGACGGCGCGAGGATGCCGTGAAGCAACTTCAGGTGTTAATAAAAGTCTATCCAAATAGCTATGAGGCGAACCTCGCAAAGCGGCAATTACATCAGTGGAAGCAACCAGGTGATGCTACGAACTCAAATTGGAATTAGCCCCCGCTGCTTCCTAAAAGTGGTGGGTACAGCACAGCTCGCGGTAGCAGGATAAGATGGTGTCTGATTCCCATTGAAAATCCATGGGGATGATTCAAGGGAAAACAACCTGCTACCGCGAGCTGTGCTGTATCCTCCCTGGATTTCGCATAAAACCGATTGAGGCTGAAGAAACTTGCTCTTACTGATTGGCACCGTCTTTGTGGATCACGGGCCAGATATGCAGGCCTGAGATACGGTTCGGAAGGAAATCACATGTGTTGCGATTCGCGGGTTCCACGTTATCGGGCTATGGGATCACAATGCTCGCCGTTGCGCTCGCGCTGCTGATCGTGTTGCTGGTCAAGCCTCTGATTGGAGCGCACGTCGTTCCGGTATTCTTATTCGCGGTGATGGTGAGCGCCTGGTATGGTGGGGGTGGCGCAGGTTTGCTGGCTACACTAAGCTCAGCTCTCCTCATCGGCTTCTTCTTTTACCTCCAGTCTTTTCGTTGATGATCGGGATTGCTAATGCGTTACGCTTAACCTTGTCTGTGGTATTGGCATCGCTCATCAACCTGCTCTGCACGACCGTCGCCCGTGATGCGTTGGAATGCTCGCTCTATTTTTACGACACCACAAAGAATCACAGCAGTCGCTGGCGTAGCATGAGTCTGTGCAGCAACCGTGCCAAAGCGGCGGCGCATAATCGACCGTCATGCCCTGGTTAGCCACGCGATCATAGATAGAATAATATGATGGAACCAAAATTCATTCCGCTTACAACCTATCGGGAATACCCTCAGGAGGAGATGACGCGCCGCGCGACTAATTTTCTTGCCGAGATGCAACAGAGACGCACCGTGCGTTATTTTTCCAGCCGACCTGTTCCGCGCGAGATCATCGAGAGTTGTCTGCTGGCTGCCGGCACGGCGCCGAGCGGCGCGAATCTACAGCCGTGGCATTTTGTCGTGGTGGGCGATCCTGGAATCAAGCGCCATATACGCGAGCCCGCAGAAAAGGAAGAGTATGAGTTTTATCATGGGCGAGCTCCGCAGGAATGGCTCGATGCGCTGGCTCCGTTAGGTACGGATGAACAAAAGCCATACTTAGAAACAGCACCCTATTTGATTGTAGTCTTCGCTCAAAGCTACGGGTTGTTGCCGGATGGTCGGAAGGTGAAGCATTATTACGTCAGCGAGTCGGTAGGCATAGCTACCGGGATGCTGATTACGGCTATTCACCAGGTGGGGTTGGTCTCGCTGACGCACACTCCCAGCCCCATGGGTTTTTTGAACAAGATACTGGGGCGTCCGAGTCAGGAGAAGCCGTTTTTGATTCTGATAGTGGGCTATCCAGCGGAAGATGCAGTTGTGCCGGAAATCAGCAAAAAAACGTTGGATGATATCGCAACTTTTCTTTAGTGTATTTGCAGCATCTGACTCTGCCCGAGGTAGATGACTGAGGGGGCGAAATATGAAACCCTGGCTGATTGTGTTGATTGTAGTTATTGGGTTGCTCGCGGCTGGCGTGATCATTGGTAATCAGAAGCGGATGGCTGTCTCCTCTCCCACCGTCCCACTCGTCTCCGCGCAAAGCAGTAAGCAACTGATGGGAAGACGGACTCCGGTCATCGTAGAATTGTTCACGTCGGAGGGCTGTTCGAGTTGCCCGCCGGCGGATGAGGTGCTGGCCCGGCTGGAACGCACACAACCGGTGGAGGGCGCGGAGATCATCGCGCTCGGCGAGCACGTCGATTACTGGAACTACATCGGTTGGTCCGATCCGTTCTCCTCTCCCATCTTCAGCGAACGGCAGGGTGCATATGCGGAAGCCTTCGGGCGGGACGGTGTCTATACTCCGCAGATGGTGGTGGATGGGAGCGCGGAGTTCGTCGGTAGCAATTGGAACAAAGCTGTGACCGCCATCGCTCAAGCGGCGCGCGCTCCGAAGGCCGACGTGCAAATCATGACGGCTCGGAAAAAAGAAGGCGCTGTCTCATTGCAGGTGCATGTCGGTAATCTTCCAGCGGTGACGGCGGGTGAAACGATTGATCTGTTTCAGGTGGTCACAGAAAGCGATCTGTCGTCGAATGTCTTGCGCGGTGAGAATGCCGGCCGCAGGCTCAATCACAGGACTGTGGTCAGACAGCTCAGCCTGATCTATAGCGCAGAAGCGAAGCCGGGCGCTTCGTTTTCAGCGGAGTCAACCGTGGCATTGACGAAAGGCTGGAATACGGAAAACCTGCGCGCCGTGGCGTTCGCACAGGAACGCAAGAGCCGCCGGGTAATCGGCGCGGGAACGGTGAAGCTGGCGGACAGGTCGAGGCCCAATACCCACGACTGAGTTGAGGTTCGTGTGTTACCCAGTTTTTTTCGTTGACAATTTTCTACCCACCCTTATACTGCATTTGCATTTGGTGCATTGATCGGTATCTCACAACCTCAGCCCGAAGCTGATCTATGGTTACACGCGAGATGCCGAATACCACGCAGGAATATTCAACAACCAGCGGATCATTGCTCAGTTATTGATCAAGTTGGTGTGAAATCAAAACTATCATTTGTGCCCGCCACATAAATGATTCACTCAGATACAGCTACTCACTCTTTTTTCACCCCTTCTCCATGACAGTGTGGTTAATGAGGGATGGTGTGTGGCATTGACGTTATTGTGGAGTTAGTAGGTTATGGCTCCAGATAGTCGAGGTGCGTCGTGGGTAGCGTCTCGTATTTTGTTATCCGTAAACGCCGGCGAACAAGAGTTCGCAAAATGGTCAATATATTTTTTAACAAATCCTGAAGGAGAAAGTTACCTAATGACAGACTCTATTCTTTTTTGGAACGAAGTTGCGCTCGAAGCCAATCGAGTAAGTCACACCAATGGAGCAATGGAACAGACCGGTCCGACGCTGAGTTCACGCGCCTTGGCGATCGTTCATTTAGCAATGTACGATACTTATGCGGCCGTGAATCCGTCTGCAGGATTGCCGCCTTATCTGCCGGGACTACCATCTCCTCCCTCTGGTGCGTCGGTGCAAGCAGCAGTTGCGGGGGCGGCCCACACTACCTTATCGGCGTTGTTTTCGAGCCAAAGAGCTTTTTTTAATGCCAGGCTTTCGGAGGCCGGAGGGATACTTAATCCCGGCTACGAATTCGGAGTCAGTGTCGCTTTTGCGATTCTTCAAGATAGAGCGGAAGACCCGAACGCGAGTGACGCCGGGTTCTTGCCATCACTTGCGCGTGGCCGCCACCGCATCGACCCCGACAATCCCGGCCAGGGGTTTCACGCGCCATTCTATGGAGCCCGATCGAAGGGATTTGCTATCACCGAACGTCACGAGCTTAAGCCGCCGCCGTTCGACAATCAGGAATACTTGACAGCGTTGAGAGAAGTGCGCGGCAGAGGCATTGCTCCAGAGTTGATGGGAACACTGCCGGACGGTTTCAATCGGCGAACGATTGACCAGACATTAATCGGCATCGTCTGGGCATATGATGGGGCGATTGGAATTGGAACTCCGCCGCGTTTGTATAACCAGATCGTGCGTCTTGTCGCAATCGCTCAAGGCAATACAGAAGCTGAAAATGCCCGCTTGTTCGCGCTCGTCAACACGGCGATGGGCGATGCCGGCATTTTGGCCTGGGATCAGAAATATCTTCACGATTTCTGGCGACCAGTTGTCGGCATTCGTGAGCATGACATGTCGCTTGGACTGGCTGGAGAAGCTGATAACGATATTTCAGACGACACGGACACAGGATGGTTGCCGTTAGGTTCGCCAGCTACCAATTCGACCAACAAGAATTTCACGCCGAATTTCCCAGCCTATCCGTCAGGACATGCGACCTTCGGAGCGGCT
The DNA here is from genome assembly GCA_963796275.1 of uncultured Acidobacteriota bacterium. GTDB lineage: Bacteria > Acidobacteriota > Blastocatellia > RBC074 > RBC074 > JAKEHZ01. The sequence continues at coordinate 2,905,301 of CAWCKY010000006.1, forward strand.
GCCTTTCATATCACGCGGCTATTTTATAAGGTGCCGCTTGAAGATAGAAAACCTGACAATCTGTTCAAGAACCTTGGCTTTGTCTCGGACGAATTCAATGGCATCAACCAGGATAATCGAGGCACGATTCGACCGAGGCATCTTCGCAATTTCCCCGGCGGGCTATGGCAGATGATAGAGGAGAACGGGCGTAGCCGCGTCTATCTCGGCGTTCATTGGGTATTTGACGCTTTTGCCGTCGATAAGAAGGGCGAACCGGACTTTTCAAGAAATATCGGCGGAGTTCCGCTCGGTCTGACAATAGCGGAAGACCTTTTCAAAAACGGGTTGAAAAGGTCGAAGGTAGGCCCGCGACCAAGCAATAACAACAAATAAAACCCAGCCACTACAGCGTTCCATATGAATGAACAGGCTGTATGAAACCGGAGGCTGTCGCCACCGTAGCGCAAACTGTCTGGTTTGCGCTACGGTGGCCGATCGACATCGGAAAATCGTCACGCGCATCCATCAGGATCATTTCTTGGCATACGCTTTGGCGGCGGCCAGGAGAATCTCCGGATACAGGCGCACTTTGTAATCGGGATTGACGTATTGAAAAAGAATCATCCCATTCTTCCCGATAATAAAGACGGCCGGCACCGGCAAGAGATGGTGCTTGGCTCCGGAATGTTCTTCCAGATCAAGCTTGAATTTATTCTTATAGGTGTCGAAAGTTTGATCATCGACACGAAAAGCGATGCCGAATCCCTTAATCCCGGTTGCCTCGCTGTCGGAGACTAACGTATATGTGAGACTTTGTTTTTCAATGGAGGCTGAGAGCTTCTCCGGTTTGTCAGGGCTGACGGCAACGATCTGATAGCCTAATTCGGTGAGTTGTGATTCGATTTTTCGCAGTTGTCCCAACTGCGTGTTGCAATAAGGTCACCATCCGCCGCGATAGAAGATGAGAATTACAGGTTTATCCGCTGCCGCCTTTCGCAGATCAAAATTGCTGCCGTCAGGCTTTTTGAAACTGACATCGGGGGCTTGTGCGCCCACCAACAAAGGATGCACCTTTTCGGCCGAGTCAGGGACCGACTGAGCATAACCCTCCACTGCGCCTGCAATCAGCAGTAATCCGCAACAGAGCGATATCATCTCTTTCCTTAATAAGCTAATACGCATCTTATTCGTTCCTCCAGTATCGGATATGTGTAAGTGTTACGATTGTTTCTTCATTCAATGTATATACGCTACACATGTTTTTATTCCAATTCCCAGGCCGAGCATGAAAAACCACAGCGCGGGCGCTGGAGGTCTAATGGCTGAATGAGTCGCGCTTCACGAGCGGGCGATACGCGGGTCGATCCGAAGCCAGTCAGCGTGACGGCGCTTTTCCGAAGACATGGGGTTCCGACTCCATAATCCATCGCCTAACTGCATTCTTGACAATAGACCGACCGTCGGTCTATTGTCTCCTCCTATGGTTAGAATCGTTAAGAAAGCTGACGAGCGCCGAACAGAGATTCTGGAGGCGGCACAGCGGTTATTTATGAGCCGCGGCTATGACGCGACCACGGTGAACGATCTGATCAGTGCCGTTGGGATATCAAAGGGCGCTTTCTATCATCATTTTTCTTCAAAGGATGATGTCCTCCGCGCGCTTGTCTGGAACATGGCCGAACAGGGTCTTGCGGCTCTCTCGCCCATTTTTGAGCGAGAAGATATCACGCCGCTTGAGAAACTGAAGTCATTCTTCAACAGTGGTCAACAGTACAAAAAAGAGAATGCCCCTGCACTCCGTTCGATTATCGAGGTGCTCTTTCGTGAGGAGAATCTGCGTCTTCGCCTGCAGGCGGCCGAACAAATGACCGAGATCATCGTGCCTCATCTCGGGAGGGTTCTTGAGGAGGGGGCGAAGACTGGCCAATTCGATATTGATGATCCAGTCGAGACGGCGCGGCTCGTCCTCAACCTTGGCGCGCTCCTGCACGAGGCATTTGCCGTAGCCTTGAAGCTCGCAAAGTCAGGCAACCCGGACGCCACCTTGCTCCTCAGGAAACGCACTGACATTTGCGAGCGAGCCATCGAGCGTCTCCTGGGCATTCCTGAGGGGAGCCTCTCGATCGTCGATCCTGAGTTGATAGAGCTGTTTCTTGTGCCGATATCGGCGCCGGGCGAGAGTGTGAGTCGAGGCGGCATCGGAGAAGGGAAGAAGTAGTTATATGGAAAACTCGTATTCAAGCATCCAGGCCAGGCCGCGGGGAGGGGAGAGATCGCAAGCCGTTTCCCCAGTTACCCAGCTTGGGGCGGCGATTCGCATTGAGGGGCTCACCAAGCGATTCAAGGACGTCACCGCGGTCGACCGCGTTACCTTCAGCGTTAGCGAGGGCGAGATCTTCGGCTTCATGGGACACAACGGTGCAGGTAAAACCACCACGATCAAAATGCTCCTGGGCCTCATCACACCGAGCGCCGGATCGGCCTCCGTTCTCGGACACGACATCCAGCGCGAAAGCATCGAGGTTCGGCGTCTCTCGGGTTATCTGCCGGGGAGCTACGCGCTGCCGAAGGAGATGACGGCGGCCGCGTTCCTCGCCTACATCGCCTCGATGTTCGGCATCCCGAGGAAAGCGGCGAAGGCCAGGATCAACGAGCTACTCGATCTGTTCGATCTTTCTGCAGTCGCTCATAAGAAGCTCGGCGGCTATTCGTCGGGCATGACCCAGAAGATCGGCCTCGCGCAGGCTCTTATCAACGAGCCGAGAGTCTTATTCCTTGACGAGCCGACGGCCGGACTCGATCCACTCGGCCGCCATGAGTTTCTGCAGCATATCAAGCATCTAGCCAGAGACAGGGGCGTGACCGTGATGTTCTCGACGCACATCTTGAGTGACATCGAGGCGGTCTGTGAAAGCGTGGCCATTCTGCACCGTGGGAGGCTCGTGGCCGAGGGCCAGCTTGATGATCTCAAGCGAGCTCATGGAGAGACCAATATGGATGAACTCTACCTGAAACTCGCGCGACAGATGGAGGGGCATTATGAGTAGTGCTGTGAGCAGCATCGCAGCAAAATCAGCCCGAGCTGAACCCGCCGTGGGGTTCTTTCGCGAGGAGTTCTTCAGAGTCTTGAAGAGCCGTCAGGCCGCGCTCGTCATCGCGGCGGTGATCTACTCGATGGTTGCGCTGCCATTCTTACTCGCCAAGCCCCACGAGGAGATTCTGATCGCCCTCAGGAGCTGGTTCGGCGAGTCTCGCCTCGATCTCAGGTTCTTCCTCTTCGTATGGTTCGATCTCGTTATGAACAAGATCTCCGTTCTGATCGGCGCTGTGCTCGCGGCAGGTATCATCACCGACGAGCGGAGCAAGAATATGCTCGACATCTTTCTGTCGAAGCCTGTCTCGCCGCGGCGATACTTCCTGGTGAAATTGATGGCCGCAGCCGCAGTAGTCATTGTGATTTATCTGGCAGCGGTGCTCGCCGGCGCCATCCGCTTCTCGTATGCAGTGAAAGGCTTCGAAGTTGGGATATTTCTTCTCCTCGCGTCGGTCCATATGCTGGTTGCTGTGTACTCAGTCGTCTTTGCCGGGACAATGGCGGTCTTTTTCCGTCACAAGCTCACCGCAATGCTCACCACGGTCATGATGCTCTCCATCTTCGTGGGCTGCGCTTTCCTGGGCTTCTATGATCCAAGGTTTAGAATACCGAGCCTGCTGAACCCCTTCTACCACGCCGTCGCCCTGATCGGCTCGATCGATACCTTCGGGCTGGCCGATGTAATGAAACCCGTGCTCTGGCTCATAGGGTTCAACGTCGTGACGGCTATGGTCGGAGCTCGACGCGCCTCCGGCATCAGCCAGAAGGATTGAATATGCTATCGGACTACTCTAAGCACGAAGTTCGCGCTGCGTTTCGCCCTTACCACCCCGTCGTTTTGGCAAGTTATATGGCCGGTTCGGTGGGGTTGTCATTTCTGTTTCCGAGCATGCCTGAGGCCATCTACAGATTCTTCAAGAAGGTTTTCGCGATGAATAACTGGACGGAGATCATCCTTATCAATGATTTCACGGGGATATTCTTCATACTTTTCTGGGTCGGAGTCATCGACCTGCTTCGCGTATATGTGCTGCCCAAAGAGGAGGGCTACCTCGAACTTCTATTCTCCAAACCTCTCAGCAGGGCGCAGTACCTGTTTGCCAATGTATTACCAGTCTTCGGGATAATTGCCGGGATGGGCATCGTTCTGTCGCTCTTCTTGCCTCTGAAGATCGCCCTCATCAACGGTACCGCGGATCTTCACCTGGCGGGGGCCGTGTGTGCGGGGATTGTGACGACCGCCCTGGTGCTATCGCTCCTGGCGCTGCTCAACCTGGTGTTTCTCTTTGCTAGAGAGACCTACTACGCTGTACTCCTGGCTTTCGTGGTGTTCACGCTCATGGTCCTTCCGGGCTCTATCTTCATGTATCGGCCCGACGTATTCCAGGATCATGCGGTGCTGCGCGGTCTCATAATCTTTCCCGGGAATCTCTTGTGGTTCAGCGAATCATTGCCGATGATCACACCGATCATTCTGATCGTCGCCGTTGCCACCAGCGCTTTGTTGCTTGCTGGAAGCAGTTGGCGTCTCAAGAGATTGGACATCGTGTGAACTGTGCCGGTGGGCTGGCTTTGTTCACAGAATTTTCTTGAAATCATTCCGGCCTACTTCGAGAAGGCCTCGGGAAAAGGCACTCGGTGTTACTTCACCGTCCCACGATATGAAACGAGTTTTAGTCATTTTTCTCTTCTCCTATAGCGTGATGCTGTTTATGGCACACACAATTCAGGCTGAGGCTGGAGCAGAAAGTGGAGATGCAGAGGGCGCCGGGCATGGACTGGATCCCACGGTGCTGGTCGGCATTGCAGTAATCCTGATCGTCGCCAAGCTTAGCGGGGAACTATTTGAAAGGTTCCGGCAACCCGCCGTGCTGGGCGAACTCCTTGGCGGCATCATCCTCGGCAACCTGGCGCTCTTCGGCTTCACTGCCGCTGAACCGTTAAAGAATCACGAGGTGATCGGCGCGTTGGCTGAGATCGGGGTGATTATTCTGCTGTTTGAAGTCGGATTGGAGTCGAATCTCGGCGAGATGATGGAAGTCGGCTGGTCATCGCTGCTGGTCGCCGCAGCAGGTGTGATTGCGCCTTTTTTACTGGGGTGGGGCGTAGCTGCTTATTATCTGGCCGGTGAGTCTCAACTCGGGCATATTTTTATCGGTGCGACCCTCTGCGCGACGAGCGTCGGCATCACGGCGCGTGTTCTGAAGGATATGGGTCAGTTGCAGACGCGTGAATCCCGCATCATCCTTGGTGCTGCTGTTATTGATGATGTCATGGGGCTGTTGATTCTAGCCGTGGTGGCGGGCGCAATCAAAGCAGCAGCCTTAGGAGCAACTCTTTCATTTCTCAGTATTACGATCATTGCGGCCAAGGCCCTGGTCTTTCTAGCTGGCGCTATCGCCGTCGGCCACTACATCGTGCCACACGTCTTTCACCACGCCGGCCGTTTGGTGAGTCGTGGCGTATTGCTCGCCCTGGCAATTGCTTTCTGTTTTCTTCTCGCGTGGCTAGCCTCGCTGGTCGGACTTGCACCGATTGTCGGCGCATTCGCTGCGGGACTGGTGCTGGATGAAGCACATTTTGAATCATTCCGTGATCACGGAGAGCAGCGGCTGGATGAACTGCTCAAACCGGTCAGTACGCTGTTGGTTCCCATCTTTTTCGTACTCATGGGTCTCAAGGTTGATCTCCGCGCCTTCGCCAACCCAGAGTTGCTGGGATTCGCTGCCGTACTGACGTTGGCGGCAGTGATCGGCAAACAGGTCTGTTCGCTCGCAGTGTTGGAGCGCCAGATCAATCGCCTTGCCATCGGATTGGGCATGATCCCGCGCGGCGAAGTGGGATTGATCTTCGCCGGCATCGGAGCGACGCTTACGCTGCCGAATGCACAAGGCGTCAGCGAGCCGGTCATTGGTGCGGCGACTTTCGGTGCAGTCGTCATCATGGTCATTATTACCACGCTCGTTACGCCTCCTGCGCTCAAGTGGGCGCTTCAGCGCTCAAAATCGGTTACGAGAGTGCCGTAGCTGACTCTCCTTGCAACCTGGCCAGGTCCTCATCCAACTTCACATTCAACTCCTGATAAACCTCTTCTGAGAGCAACCCCTCGCGCAGCAGCGAGGCAAGGCGCGCTTTTTTCTCATTGATGAGGTGATGCTGTAAGCGGCGTCGTTGTTGTTCTACAACATTGCTGCCGGCATCCAATTCTCCCAACCGCCGGCTCAGTTCATGCTGCGACTGAGTCAGGTCGGCATGTAACGCCTTGTAAACTTCTTCAGCCACCATCCCTCGACTTCGCAGGTCATCCAGTTCAGTGACGGCGGCGTTCTCAGCCAGGAGTTGCCCTTGCAATAGTTCATACGTCATGAGGCTGGGATCACGTTTGATGAGCCGGAGGCGTTTCAAAAGTGGTGAAATCGTCAATCCCTGCACGAGCAGACTGAAGATCACCGCCCCGAAAACCATGACTACCAATTCGGGGCGCCCGGGCAGAGTAGTCGGCAGGCTCAGCACCAGCGCGATCGATAATGATCCGCGCAAACCACCCCAGAACAAGATGTGTTGCCACCGCCAGGATATCCGCTCGCTGAAGCGATTGACGATCGGCATCAGGCCGTACACGCTGGCCACTCTTCCCAGTAGCATCGCCAGAACTGCCCAGGCAATCGCCTTTGTGTTCTCTACCAACATCGGTAGCTGCACCTCGAGACCGATCAATAGAAACACCAGCGAATTGACGACAAATGCCGCATATTCCCAGAACGAATTGACTGCCACCTGAGTGGTCGGTGACATGCCTCGATGGCGACCGTAGTTTCCGATGATCAATCCCGCAACCAGCACGGCGATGACCGGGGAGACGTGCAGGCTTTCGGCCAGCAGAAACGAGCCGTAGGCGACAATAGTGGTCAGCGTGATCTCGAGCAGGTGATCATCGAAGTAAGAGGTCAGCACCGAAGCGATGATCCCGATGGTCGCGCCGATCGCCAATCCGCCGAAGACCATCAGGCAGAATTCACGGAGTGAATGCAGAGCCAGATTGCCCGCAGAGCCAGCGGTTGTGCCGATGACGATGCCGAGAATGATGCGAAAGACGACGACAGCCGTTCCATCATTGAATAAGCTTTCGCTTTCCACGATGGTGGTCAATCGTTTCGGCGCGCCGAGTTTTTTGAAGATCGCGAGCACGGAAACCGGATCGGTCGCCGAAATCATTGCCCCAAACAGCATCGCCGAGGGCCAGGCCAGACCGATTCCGAAGTGGATTACTGTGCCAACCACTCCCACCGACACGGCCACGCCGATGACGGCAAGAGTGATAATCGGCAGCCAATTTTGGCGCAGATGGTCCAGCTTCAGATTCCACGCTGCCTCAAAAAGCAGGGCCGGCAGAAAAATCAATTGAATAAGTTCCGGCGAGACGTGAACGACCGGCAAAAAGTGCATCGGACTGATGACCAGTCCAACAATGGTCAGCGCCAGGGTATAGGGCACGCGCACCCACTTTGTGGCCATCGCCACACCCGAAGCGACGAGCAACAAGGCAATGAAGACAGTGATCGTGAAGAGAGTTTCGCTCATCCTACCTGATTAAACCTCTGTGAAGTGATAGGTAATCCGATTTGCTACGGGGCGACGGTGCGATTGAAGCGGCGCATCAGCACTGCCAGCAGCAGCAATTGATAGGCCAGACCTGCCGCCAGATAGATCCAGGCAGTTGCCTCTTCCTGCTGAAACGCCCAGAGCAGCTTTGCCGGCCAGTAAGTCGGAATAATCCCCAAGGCCGGCTGCCACGCTGAGTGAACGAAGTAAGCAATCAGCGGGGCCATCTGTAAAACGCTCGAAGCCTTGACAAGCGCAAAGCCCTGCACCTTATTTTTAGCAAAAGTTGCCAGCGTCAGCGCCATCAGCGGAGCGAGCGGTGAGGCCCCAATCGCGGAGACCAACAATCGTAGAATATCCGGCTTCTCCAATCCCGCCAGAGGGAAAGTGACAAGTGTAATCACAATGCTTGTGAGCATCGGCATCGACAGACGCCAGGCCAGATAAACACCCGGCGGTAGCGGTGTGACGCGCAAGGCCAACAGCGTGCGGTCATCGCGCTCATCGAGCAACAGGAACCCAACCACCATTCCGCTCATCAACGGAGCTGTGATTAGTAGCGCGTAGCCCGCGATCGCCGGGTAGAATCCTGTGAGACTGATCTGTAACGTCTCTTCCAGTCGCGCGATGATGACAGGCAGAAAGAAGCGAGCCAGCAGCGCAATCAGGATCGGCAGCACCACTATCCAGCGCAGCAGCGAATCACGGCGCACGTTCATCGCATCAATCGGGCCGAGCGATTTGACCACTTTCAAAGCGCTCATATCATTTCGCTCCTGCTCCGGCTATGATGAAGCGCCGGAAAGCACGCTGTCCGAAATAGACCATTACACCGACCCACAGCATAGGGTAGAGCACACCGTAAATCATTTGCCAGTAGACCATCGGCCGAAAGGCTGCCTGTGTCAACAGCAGCGTGGCCTGTAGCGGGTGCAGGTAGAGCAGCCATCCATCCCACTGAATCATATACGGCAACAGCGGCGCTGACAGTAGAGATGAATACAAGACTGATGGCATAAGATACTTGTTGATCGAATCGTATCTCACGACAGCCACGACTCCTGCCAAGCAGTAGAGTATCGAAGTCAGAACAATGCTCATCGCCATTGGCAGTACTTCGAATCTAAACCCTGCAAGCAGAATCACAATCACGATGTTCTCAACCAAAGCGAGCAGGGTTAGCGTGCTGATCTTTGAGGCCAGATATTCCCAAGTTCGTAACGGCGTGACCACCTGGGCCTCCAGCGTTCCTTCCCCCTTCTCAAGCAGGATGAGGCCGCCGATGAAGTAGAAGGTGTTCATCATCAGATTGCCGAGTACGAGCGCAGGCAGCAACCAGCTCAGATTGAGCGTCGGTATCCGGCTGACTACCGCCACGCAAACGACCAGCACGAACACTGAGGCATAGTAAAAGCCCTGCCGCAACTGAAGTGTGACATCGCAGTGGATTGTGGCAAGCAGCCGTCTCATTCGAGCCCCCGGCCGGTGACTTTGATAAAGATGTCTTCCATCGTTGCTTCCAGCGTGTGGATGGTCTGCACCTGCCCGTTGAGCAGCAAGTCAATAAAGTTGGGATCACTTCCCAGCGTTTCCAGTGGGAAATCGCGAATCGCCGTCTGTCCATTGAGCTCGTATTCCACGCGAACCACACGTTGACCGTATCGCAGCTTCAACGCCCGAGGCGCGTCAATCAGCCTGATTTCCCCATCCACGATGAAACCCACACGGTCGCACAGTCCGTCGGCAACGGTCATATTATGCGTTGTGAGAAAGATCGTCTTTCCGGATTGCTTCTGCTCCCTAATGAGATCCCCGATGAGCCTGGCATTCACCGGATCTAGCCCCGTTGTCGGTTCGTCCAAAAAGAGCAGCTCAGGATCATGCAGAAACGCGCGCGCTACTGTGAGCCGGTTCTTCATTCCCTTGGAGAACTGCGCGACCGGCAGATCGCCGTCTTCGCCCAACCCGACTCGCTCCAACAGGGCATGCGGATCAGGTGATTTCCTGCTATAGAGCGAGCCAAAGTAAACGAGGTTTTCCAGCGCCGTCAGTTTGAGATAATGGTTTGGCAGCTCAAACGAAACCCCGATCCGTTCGTAGTAATCTGCATTCCAATTCTTCAGCTCCTTCCCAAAGACAGACACTCTGCCCTGATAATCCTTGAGGAGCCCCGTCAGGACCTTCTGTGTAGTAGATTTTCCTGCCCCGCTCGGGCCGAGAAAACCGAAGATTTCGCCGCGTTCAATCCCGAAGTTTAGTCCTCTGATCACAGCTTCCTTGCTTCCAGCATAAGTGAAAGACAGATTCTCAACTGCGATCATCGCTCACCTCCCAGTGCATCTCACTGCTATACACGATGTCCACGCCAGGACAGGCAGGGCCGGCAAAGCCTTCCGCAATCAGATCGCCGGCCCTGCCTGTCACTTCGGCAGATTTATTTAGTTTCATTCCGCGAAACCGCCACCGGTTCACGTGAGCGGGAGATCGAGGTCTCTGCCTTCTCTTTGTCCTTCAACCCGGTTATCGCCTCGAATATCTGAATCGGAATGGGAAAGACAACGGTTGTGTTCTGCTCTACGCCGATCTCCGTCAGCGTCTGGAGGTATCGTAACTGAATCGCCACCGGCTCGGCTGCAATTGCGCTGGCCGCCTTGACCAGCTTTTCAGCGGCCTGGTACTCGCCTTCGGCGTGGATGACCTTGGCGCGCTTCTCGCGCTCAGCTTCAGCCTGTTTCGACATCGCGCGGCGCATCTCCTGCGGCAGGTCGACCGCTTTGATCTCGACCAGCGACACCTTGATGCCCCAGCGGTCGGTCTGCTTATCGAGAATATCCTGCAGCCGCGCATTGAGCTTCTCGCGTTCAGAGAGCAGTTCATCCAGCTCAACCTCGCCCAGGACTGAACGAAGCGTGGTTTGCGCGAGCTGTGAGGTGGCGTACAAGTAGTTCTCGACTTCGACGATGGCGAGTCGCGGATCGATCACTCGGAAGTAGGCTACTGCATTGACCGAGACCGTGACGTTGTCGCGCGTGATGACATCCTGCGGAGGGACGTCCATCGTCACCGTTCGCAGACTGACGCGCACCATCCGGTCGATCGGAAAAAAGACCAGTGCGAGTCCGGGCCCTTTGGCCTTAGACAGCAGACGTCCTAGCCGGAAGATCACGCCTCGCTCATACTCTGGAAGAATCTTAATCGAGTTAAGAAGATAGAGAACCAGCAGCCCGATAACAACAACCGGAAATGTAAGAAATTCCAACATAGTTATCACCTCCAAACGACATAAAGCAGATTGTTATCTGCAGTGATTTAAACGAAACGCGCTTCATTACACATCGTGATGCTCAATAGCGGAGACCGGCCTGGGGATGACAGCCTTACCGGGGCAAGGTTCGATTTCGAGCGTCAACCCGTCAATCCCGACGACCCGCACGGTCTCGCCTTCCGTAATCTTCGCGCGCGAATACGCCCACCAGTATTCACCCTGCACGCTCACTCGGCCTTCGGGCGCAACTTCGGTCACCGCCTTACCTTTCAAACCGATCATTCTCGACGTGCTCATCTCAACATTGGCTCGGTGCGAGCGGAAAGCTAAGTTGACCAGAAATGCAAGAATGATCGCGCCAGCAGTGAAGAATCCCAGAATCAAAGCGAGAGTCAGATTCCACATTGCATTCATCCCCTCGATCCAAATTGTTCGATATTGGCACAGCAACGTGCCATTAGATATTACGATAAATGTTACTGTATGTTCATACATTTATTGTTAAAATACACATCATGATATTTCACCGAAAGAGTGTGAACTATCAGGCTCCTGGTTTCGTCAAATGGAGCACCAGGAATCAAATGGAGGAGGTGTTGAAATGCCGAGAAGAATAGATGTCGATGAGAGACTGCAGCAGGTTCTGAAGGTGGCCTACCTGTTCTACGAGAAAGAGATGAGCAAGACCGACATCTCGCACGAGATTCGCGCTTCCGCCACGCAGGTGATCAGGCTGCTTGAAGAAGCGCGCGAACAGGGATTCGTGCGGATCGAATTCAGTCCGCCGAAGCTTCACCAGTTGGGAGAAGAGTTAAAGAAGAAATACGACTGGCTGCAGGATGCGATTGTCATCTCCTATGCCGATGATCTGGCCTTCCTGCGGCGCATGCTCGGCAAGGCTGCGGCGCAATACTTCGAAGCTGCTGTACCGGATGGCGCAAAGGTAGCGCTCGGCGGCGGAGACACGATGTATGAGATGGTCATGGCGCTGCCGCAGGAGGAGCGGAACGTTTTCCTTGTTCCCACAGCGATCATTGATTCCGGCCCCGTTCTCACACACATCGATCCCACTGTGCTCTTGACGATCCTCTGGGTCAGGAGCGGCAGACGGCCTGGCCATGCTCACTTCGCCACCGGGCTGCCGCTGAACAAGCCTCTCTCACGACAGAAGCTCAAAGAGGAGTACGAAGATTTCTCCCGCAGAAAGGCCGTTCAGGAGGTCCTCGCCGAGATGCAGCGGGCTGATTTTATGTTTGCGAGCCTCGGCTGCCTGAAGGCTGATCCAGAATACGAGAAGCTATCACCACGCCCTCATAAGTATCTGCTCGATAACCTGAGGCTTTCTGAAGCAACGCTGGCGAGGGAAGGCGTAGTCGGAGACATCAACTACTCATTCTTTGATGAGAAGGGGGGAACATCTCCCAATTGGAACGTCTTTCCATCACTCGGGGTAGATCAGCTCAGAGAGATGGTTAAGGCTAAGAAGAAGATAGTGGTGGCTGTGGGGAGATATAAGCTTTCGGCACTGAAGGCCGCGCTTAAGGGAAGATTGTTCAACGTACTCATTACGGATGAAATGGCGGCGAAAGAACTTCTCAATTCTGAGTGAACTTCTTATCTGGACCAGTGGGCATGTTCAATCAGACGCTGTTTAATCTTTACATAGAGCCCCGACAAACACGACTAGTTTGCCAGGCCCCCAGGCTTGTTAACCGGAACGATCCGTAACCTCTTCTATCGAGTTTTCTGTTGAGAAGAACACCCCATTGTTCTCTCGACCGATCTCCGAGAAGAGGTTCGTTGAAGTCTAATCCGGGTCAGAGATGAAGCGAAAGCTGGGCTGTTCGGCTGTGAATGAGACCCTCGCTATATCTTCGATGAATCGGCCCTCGAACCGGTGCGTCTCGTTGCGCAGCTCTTTTACCCTCAACACACCATCCCATTGGCGGTGAGAAAGTGCCGTGCAGCAGACTGTTCGGGATTGTCTTCCAGTCGAAAGTGGGTAGGTTCCTTAAATGCATCGAAGCCGTGAACTGATTGAGGTCGACCTTGACGCTCTCTTGCTGGATGGGAATCGTCTAGAACAGGCCGTTCGGTGCGATCCTCGAATCATAAGAGTTGAGTCCTTTGAACCCGAGTTGAATCGTGATGACTGGAAAAGCGCATGGCGTGAGCTGGTGAGCATACCGGCTATGAAAGCTGCAGGGTAAGCCGACAGTGATATCGCTGTCAGGTAAGATTGGAGATCGCTTGCTATATCATCATTCCCATCTCCCTGAGGCTAACGCAATCTGGAAAAATCGCGTCCCAAACTGTTGTCTGTTCAGCGTCAAGGGTTCCTTCCGCTCGGCGACAACTAGAATTCCCGTTTGCCTCACGTAAAATCTTACTTTCTAATCTAACCCAATGCCTTCATTAGAAGACTGGCTGGTTTAACAACCTGAATTGGCCCCACTTCGATCATTTCATTTGGCCTCACCTCGATTAATCTTCCCCCTCTTGCCTTCGTAGCCTCAGGAACCTTGCACCAATATGCTCCAGCTATCGACATCGTTGGCGTATATGGCGGATCAGCTTTGGGTGCGACACGAAGTCGCAATTTCGACTGTGATCCTTGAATTTATGAGATCACCTTGCGTTCTGCCGCAAGTACCCTACCGGGACATGCGTCGCCGGCAACGGCGGGGTGTGAAGCTCTCGGAACAATGTAACCCCAATCGTGAGAGATTGGCAGCCGAATCGCGAGAGGAAGCTGTGACTGCCAGCCGGAAGGCGGTCGGGGGCTAGGGTTCGACGGTATGGTCAACAAATGTGAATCGCCGCAAGCGTCGTGAGATCCGACAAGCCAAACCGGCTGAGAGGCTTGAACCAAAAGGTAAGTAGCCAGGGTGGAGGCTCCAAAGTCCGCCACCGCAGACGTTGGGCTACCGGCGTATAGGCGAGACCTAACCCGTCAGGTCGCAATTGCGGAACGTGGTAAACCCGTACTTCTCCCGGATGGGAAAGCGAGCCGTGAGGCGAGCCGATAGGAGTGCGGGCAAAGGAGGATGGAAAAAGCGAAAGCCGCCTTGTAATGAGACGGATAGGAGTTGCGCCACTCGACAAGATCACTCCACGCGAAAGCGGGCAGACTTCCATCTGGTCTTTCCCGGCGAGAAAACTGAGCTACCGACACCGGAGACAAAGCAGATGGCAGCAGTGGAGACACAGGCTGGTGCGGTCCCCAACGGGCAGATCGACTGGACGACCATCAGCTGGCGAACAGTCAATCAGAACGTGCGTCGGCTCCAGTCACGTATCGTCAAGGCAACACAGGAGGGCAGATGGAACAAGGTCAGAGCCCTGCAACGTCTGCTCACCCACTCGTTCAGCGCCCGATGTCTGGCCGTTAAACGAGTGACTACGAACCAAGGAAAAAAGACTCCCGGTGTAGACGGAGTGATCTGGGACACACCGGAGAAAAAAGCAACAGCTGTAGACGAATTGAAGGTGAGGGGCTACCACCCCCAACCACTCAAGCGTGTCTACATTCCCAAAAGTGACGGACGACAGCGCGGCCTGAGTATTCCCGTCATGAACGATCGAGCCCGGCAAGCATTACACTTACTGGCGCTCGATCCGATTGCGGAGACAAAGGCTGACCCGAACTCTTATGGCTTTCGGATAGGTCGGGCACCGGTGGACGCCACCGACCATGCCTTCCGGATGCTGTGCCGAAAAGGTTCGGCCAAGTGGATACTCAAATGCGATATCCGATCCTGCTTCGACAGGATCAGCCATCAGTGGCTCTTGGACCACGTTCCGATGGACAAGCAGACCCTGAAGAAATGGCTGAAAGCAGGATTTATCGAGCAAGGTGAGTGGCATGAAACCGAAGCCGGGACGCCACAGGGCGGGACGATTTCGCCAGTGCTGATGAACTGGACGCTCGATGGCCTGGAACGGGTGTTGAGCAAGAACCCAAGGTTCAAGAAGAACACACGCCCAGGCAGACAGGCCAAAGTCAATTTGGTGAGATTCGCCGATGACGTCATCGTGACCGGCAGTTCGGAAGAACTACTGGAGAACGAGGTCATGCCGCTGATTGAAGAGTTTCTCGAAATCAGGGGACTGGAACTCTCACCGGAGAAGACAAAGATCGTACATATCTCTGAGGGGGTTGACTTCCTCGGTCAGCACATCCGGGAATATGGTCAGGGGAAGACACTGATCCATCCGTCTCAACAGAGCATCAACAGCCTGCTGAAGCGAATCCGCGAAGTGATCAAAGCCAACCGCCACGTCGCGCCGGGGATTTTGATCTGGATGCTCAACCCGATCCTGAGGGGCTGGGCAAACTACCACCGGCACGCATCGAGTAAACAGACTTTTCAGAAGATAGACTGTGCGACCTTCAAATCGCTGTGGAAGTGGTGTCGCCGCCGTCATCCGCGTAAATCACGCCAATGGATCAAGGAGAAATATTTCCAGACCATCGGGGATCGCCACTGGGTCTTTAGCGGGGAAATGCGACTGCGCGGAAATACAAGGCAAATCAGGCTCTACAGCCTCGCCTACACGCCCATTCGCAGGCACACCAAAATCAAAGGTGAAGCCAATCCCTATGATCCACACTGGGAAAGGTATTTTGAGCAGCGCCTCGATGTTAAGACAGAGGGGTCGCTCAGAGGGCTCAAAATGCTGCTGTTTCTGTGGAGAGAGCAAGAGGGGAAATGTCCGGTCTGCCAGGAGAGAATCACCAAGCTGACGGGATGGCAAACGCATCACCTCATTTGGAAATCTCACGGTGGAACAGACGGCGCAAGTAATCTGGTCTTGCTACACCCTGGATGCCATCAAGAAGTCCATAGCCAAAAGTTAGTGGTGGTGAAACCGCGTCCTGAAAAGGGCGTTGGAAAGGCTTGAGCTGATTGCCGGGATAACCGGCACGATCAGTTCTGAGGGGAGGGCGCGCGGCGGCAACGTCGCCCCCTTACCCGACAACCCGTCTCCGATATCTAATATGGTCAATGAAACAAGAAGTTAAGCAGGCTTGACTAACTCCAGCCTGTGATAAAGTTTTAGATGCTAGGCAGTTACATAGATACAGAGCAAACCACTCGCGGTCGCGCTCAGAAGTCGGGTGGATTGCCGTCGTTGCCTAGCTAGTGGCCCTCTGTTTATTGCCTGCGGAGGTATCCCATATCAATTAGAATCTGTTTGGTCAGGTTGATGCGCCGGTCGCGAATGGCGGCGGAGCTCTCTCCTTCAAGGTTGGTTGCAAAGAAGTAGACATTATCTTTGGTCTCCAGATATCCCACGAACCAGCCGAGGTATCGGCCCTCGGCCAGCGGCCCGGCGCCGGTCTTGGCGCTCAGCTTATAGTCGGCGGTCTTTTCCAGTGTGAGTATATCTTTCACGATTTCGACAGTTCGTTTTGACACAGGTAGTTGTTCACGATAAAACCTCTTCAGGAATTCGATCTGTTCGTCGGCGGAGATGCTCAGGCTGCCCCGCAGCCAGAAGGCCTCGAACAAGCGGGGGCTTTGCCAGCCACTAGAGATGTCCTGATTTCCATAACCGAATCCCGTGACAAGCCGGCGCATGCGCGGCTCGTCAATGCGCCGCGCCAATTCGCGATAATACCAGAGGACGGAATATTTGATCGCCGAGCGGAGCGTATGGTCGCGATTCCATTCGGGCAGGGAGTTGTCTTGCGCCGGATACTTCTTGCTATCCCATGGAATCACGAACTCCGCATCCTTGATGACGCCGGTCTCTAGACCAATCAGCGAGGTGGGAATCTTGAAGGTCGAAAAAGGTGTAAATCGCTCCCGGCAGCGCTGCTCGTTATAACGCAGATAGCGGTCGTTCTTCAGGTCATACAGAACAAACGCGCCTTCAGTGTTCTGGAAATATTTGCTCAGGTCCTGCGCCCTGATCCCGACGGAAACGGAAATGCACAACAGTGGCGCCAAGAGACGGAGTAATCTTGTCTTTCGCATTATGCTCCTAACTAAAATGAACCATTAATCTGCTGGATGTCAGCGCATCAGACCAAGCGCGCGGACTTCGTCATGGATAATAATTCGTAGATCGGCATAAGGAAACTTGCCTGCGGAGATTGCCGGCCATAGCGAACGACACACATTGCAGATACTCGAAGTCAAAGCGGATGCGAACTTCCCGAAAAAGTGATGATGATCAAATGAAAAGACT
Source organism: uncultured Acidobacteriota bacterium (assembly GCA_963796275.1). Lineage (GTDB taxonomy): Bacteria > Acidobacteriota > Blastocatellia > RBC074 > RBC074 > JAKEHZ01. The sequence continues at coordinate 2,922,442 of CAWCKY010000006.1, forward strand.
GTTGCTGGTCTGATTGTGCCGGGGCCACAGTACGTGTCAGTGCTGTAGCATCGCGCATCACGCCGTATTCACTGTGTTTGCGTGGTGGGTGGCTTGAATCTTGCTCAGTTGGTAGGAAGGAGTCGGCGGCCCCGCTAGCGGCGTGACGGGGCTTTCTTCACTAAGCGCTCGGCGACGTTCCAGATACTCTGGATGGAACAATGCCAATCGTTCGACCTGTGAAGAGGGTCACGGCTCTGAGTCGCAAGCAGCCCAACCGCAAGCCGCCAAACTCCTCCGGATTAGCGCCGTTACAACCGACGCAGATTGAGGGAAATGATCAAGCCGCCGGTTGTCATCCACCATGAGGCGGCTTGGCCGTTGCCGTTCTTTAGCGCACGGCGATGCCGTTAGCGCTGAGAGGCAAGCCAGTGGCGCCACCGGGCACGGGAATCAAGCGGCCGTCGAATTTGATCTTATAACCGCCGATGCTGCTCCCCGCTCCATTGAGAACATGGAGGAAACGCCCGTCGCCGGTGATCGTCACATCGATTGGCCCCGAATCCGTGGTTGCGGCGCGAGCATCGAGCAATCTGAGCGCGCCATTGAACGCGATAGTACCAGCTCGGCGGGATTGGTGACGAGAGCGCACAAATAATTGACTTTCTCCAAAGCAAGTTGCTACGATGACCGCCGTCGAATGATCGTCAAGCTAAAAATCTGGCTCAGGTTACGCGCGGCGGTTGCGGTGCTGGCGCTGGCACTAGGATGGATCTCTACCCCGCTTTCGCTGGCCGCGATAGAGCCGGATGTTTGCGAAATGGAATGCTGCATTGCGGAGGGCCATTGTTGCTGTGCGGTGCGGCTCCCTTATGTCAAAGGCAATGAGCCGAAGCCGGGAGATGTCTCACTCACTATTGAAACGGCGTTGACCGACCCATGTCCGGCCGGTTGTGCCGCTTCCGGAGTTTCCGTAAAAAACAAGCTACTTCGAGCGGCGCATGCGCAAGCGCCGCTCGTAACGCTCGCATCCATCCCACCGGAGCTCTACCAGAGCCCATTTCTGCTTGATCATCAATTTACCGCGCAACCATCCTCTCCTCGCGCTCCTCCCGCCTGTGACGGGCATATCGCCTGAAATAATCATTACCATTCAACCTCATATTGATTGACGTCGAGATGAGCCTGCCGACTTGTCGGAGACCGCGCTATTCGACGTTGGTCGCTCGATCGCTATTTCATTCGACGTCGGTCGAATGCTGGCGCCCGTTCTTTCGGCGTTCGCCGTGTCTAAAGCGATGGGAGGTTGAATTCGATTGCGTGGGGCGGAACACGCTGATCTGGACCTTGCATTAACAAAACGTTCCGGCTGCGTGAGCGTCTCAACCTGCAATTCCGCACCGGGGTGTTCAATTCGCTCAATCATCCGAACCTCTCGATTCCCAGCCAGCGCACGGTCTTTTCGCGCTCAGGCGAGGTCGGGAGCACGGGGTTGATCACCACGACGAGAACATCGTCGAGGCAACTCCAGTTCGGACTGAAATTGACCTTCTGATATTCGGATAAAGAATGATCCCGCATCGATCACAAACAGGGTTTCGGCTGCGAGCTGCATTGGTAATGCTCCTGCTGCTGTTCGGCGCGACCGCGCCTTCGGCTAGGATATGGCTGCCGGAGCCTGTTACCTGCGGGATGGTTTGCTGTGAAGAGAGCGGCGTCTGCCATTGCCGGCATCATCATGCTGGCGAATATGAGGTGACCGGCGAGGCTGCGCGCACCGGAACTCATGCCGTCAAACTGAGTGAGGTCAGCATCGGCCGTTTCTGCCCGGCGCAATGCGCGCAGCTTCCGGCCGGTTATCAAAAGCATTCGATCACCAGGACGCAGCCACTTCGTTACGCCTTCGCCGCCGGCCCTGCTCGCCGGTCATTCAATCACACTCCGTTTTTAGCGCGCGATACCTTGATGGTCGAAGCGCATGCTCCGCGCGCCCCTCCGTCCATTCTCCTCTGATCAATTCATCCGGTTCCCGTAATGCTGAGCCAGTGATAACGCCGGTCTCGTGTGCGGTGACGCGGGCAATTGTACTTAAGGGTCTGCAAGTCGCGTCGTGTTTGCTCACGTCGCCAGTCCGTTTTGCCGCCATGCAATCACCGCTTCACTTACCGGTTCTGCATTGCTCGGCATGAGGGTAGTTCATACCTGGAACCTTCTTCGTTTGACATCAGCTTCGAGTGCCCGCGCTGAAAGTTCAAGCTTGTGGTTCAAGACAAATTACGGAGGAGTCATCAAATGAAAAACAGCGATACAGAGGCCTGCATGCACATGCCGGCTGAGAGCCAACGCATTGATTGCCAGGCTCTTCGGATTCGGAACCTCCTTCATCAAAAGGACGCTCAGGATGGATCGGGGCGAAGAGAACGCTGACCCGAGAGACGATGCCACGCTCTCTCTTGATGAGGAGCAACTGGAATCGCTTCAAGCGGCGGTCGAGGTTTGCCCCGACGCGACGCTCGACGAATTGCAGAGACTCGTCGCCGACCAGTGCAAAGCCACAGTCAGCTAGATAAGCATCTATCGCGCCTTGAAGCAGCTGAACCTGCCTCTCGCGAAGAGTGGAGAGAACATCGATCAATTCCATTCACTCGGATAAGAGGCATATCCAGCTCGAGGCGAAGATTGTTTTTGAACATGAGAGCCTGAATCGAGAACTGCGGACAGGCTCTACAAATTAGGAAAAAGGAGTTGCAATGAATCTTCTGATTATCTCTCTATCTCTGATCTTCATTTCGAATTTTGCGCACATCGCAACTGCCCAGAACGGGAAGACGTCAGGATTGACGCTGGCGATGAAAGTGGTGAGCAATCCAGCCGCCTCAGGCAGCTCGCAGTCGCGTCTGACCGTCACCCCAGATGGGCGCGCGCTGCTCTCGTGGCTCGAACCAGCTGGTGCGAAGGGCAGGGTGTTGAAGTTCGCCGTCCAGCAGAAGAGCGGCTGGTCGGCGCCGCGAACTATCGCCAGCGGCCGGCCCTTCGTAACCCACGATTCGGTGCAGCCGGCGGTGACGCTGCTCGGGGAAGGCTCGCTCATCGCCTACTGGATCGAGAGCCGCCAGTTGCGGGTCAGCAATCAGGCGAAGAAGACCTGGGACCCCGAGGATATCTACTTTAGCAGCTCGCGCGACGGCGGCAGAAAGTGGACCCCGCCAGCCGTGTTGCACCGCGACATGAGCGATTGCGAGCACAGCTTCCTGTCGATCGCTCCTCTCGCGGACGATCAGGTCGCCGCCATCTGGCTTGATGGGCGCGATAAGACCTACGCCGTGCGCCATACCATCACGAAAACCGCCGGCGGACCAGGCGAAGAGACCGTGCTCGACACCGACGTCTGCACCTGCTGCCCGACGGCGATGGCCCGGACGGGCGAGGGGTTGATCGTCGCTTACCGTGATCACACGGGCGAGACGCGCGACATCTCGTATGTGCGATTCGCGCAAGGGCGATGGCATGAACCTCAGCCGCTCCACCCCGACGGCTGGAAGATCGATGGCTGCCCGGTGAACGGCGTCGACCTGGACGCTGACGGGCAAAGCGTCGTCGCCGCCTGGTTTACCGCTGCCAACGATCAAACCCAGGTCAAAGTCTCTTTCTCGAACGACGCCGGTGAGAGTTTCAGCACGCCCGTTCGTGTAGATGAAGGACGCCCCGCGGGGCGCGCCGCTGTCGCTTCAGCCCCGGATGGTGGCGCGTTTATCGCCTGGATTGAAAAAGGCGAGAAGCATTCGCTATTGCTCGCCCGGTATGCCGGTGCTGACGGCAGACTCGGGCCTCCGATCCTGATCACGCAAAGCACAAAATCTTTCCCGCGCCTCGCGCGATTGGGCGATCAGGCGATGCTTACGTGGACGGCTGCAGGCTCGACGCGCACGGCGTTTCTCTCGGTTCAAGCTCATTCGGCGGCAAAGTGAACCGGCTAGGCTGTTATCTGACAGATTCGCGGTAATTGATCGCAAGGAAAGGAAAACTATGAAGAGGTACACCCCCATATCGGTTTTGCTCATTCTTATACTCAACCTGGCATCTGTTTCGGCGCAGGAAAGCGTAAATATCTCCGGCGTAGTCACCGACCCGAATGGCGCGGTCGTCGCGGGCGCGCAGGTCACCGCCGTCAACACGCTCATCAGAGAGCAGAGGCGCGCCACGACGGACGCGCAAGGTCATTACGCCATAGACAACTTAGCGCCGGGCGCGTACACCGTCACGGTGTCGGCTAAGGGGTTCGCCACCGCGACGAGGGAGGTGCGCCTCGGCGCCGCGAACGGCGCGGTTGATTTCCGACTTTCGATTAGCGCCGTCGGCGAGACCGTCACGGTGGAGGCTGAGACGGCGCGCGTTGAGCTGGAGCGCACGCCGGGCGGGGTCGCCGTCGTCGCCGGGCGCGACCTCTCTCAGACTCGCGCGTACAACCTGCGCGATGTGTTCGAGTATACGCCGGGTGTGCTGGCGCAATCGCGCTTCGGTTCCGACGAGGTGCAGATCTCAATCCGCGGCTCCGGACTCAGGAACAACTATCACGGGCGCGGCGTCAACATCCTGATTAACGGCATCCCGCATATGGATGCAGACGGTTTTAGCGATTTCGAGGTTTTGGACTTTCTCGCCGCGCAGCGCGTCGAAGTCTGGAAGGGGGCGAACGCCCTGCGCTACGGCGGCAACACTTCGGGCGGCGCAATCAACCTCGTGACGGAGACGGGCAAGACCGCCCCGCCCTTTGAGCTCCGCGTGCAGGGCGGCTCGTTCGGTTCGTTTGAAGGGCACGTGGCGACGGGCGGCGAGCGCGGTCGTTTCAACTACTTCCTGAGCTTCACGGACGTAGAACTGGATGGCTACCGCGAGCATAGCCAGCAGGGGCGGCAACGCCTCTACGGCAATTTCAACTTCGCCCTCGACGACAGGACGGACTTCAACCTCGACATCGTGTACGCCAACATCGGGGAGAGATATCCAGGCCCGCTGACGCGCGAGGAATTCTTCCGCGACCCGCGCGCCGCTGTCCCCATCTACGTGCAGCAGGATCAGGGTCGCTTCGTTGATTATACGCGCCTTGGATTGGGGATGCGCCGCCGCTTCTACAGCGGGCACGAGTTCTCTTTCAACGTCTTCGGGCAGTACCGCAACCTCGAGCACCCGATCTTCAACGTGCTCGATCAGGACACGCGCACCTTCGGCGGCGAGTTCCGTTACGGCTACACGGGCGAGCGCAACCGTTTGTTCATCGGCTTCTCGCCGCAGGTGACTCCGAACGGCGGGCGCCGCTTTGAAAATATCAACGGACAGAGCGGGGCGCAGACCGCCCACTTCGACTCGCTCGCCACGAACTACGGCATCTACATTGAAAATCAGTTCGACATCCACCCGTCGTTCACGCTCGTCACGGGGGCGCGCGCTGATTGGGCAGTGCGACGCTTCACCGACTTCTTCCTCGCCAACGGCGACCAGTCCGACCGTCGGACGTTCAAAGCCTTCTCGCCCAAACTGGGATTCGTCTGGCGAGCGCGCGACCAGATGCAGGTCTTCGCCAACGTGAGCCGCTCTTACGAGCCGCCGGTCTTGAACATTGAATTGATCAGCTTCGGCGCGCCCGGCTTTCTGCCGCTGGGTGCTCAGGACAGCTGGCAGACTGAGGTCGGCACGCGCGGGCGCGCAGGGCAAAGGCTCAACTACGAGCTGACGTTCTTCAATCTCGAAATCAACGACGAAATCATCAACACCAACGTCCTCCCGTTTCCCGGCGCGCCCTTCACCATTCCGAGCTTCCGCAGCGCGCCCAACACGCGCCACACTGGGGTTGAACTCGCGCTCGACGCCACACTCCGGAAAGGGCTTTTCACCGGCAGCGACGCGCTCTCAGCGCGTACGGCTTACACCTTCTCGCGCTTCCGCTACGTTGATGACCCGACGTACTTCAATAACTACCTGCCGGGCGCGCCGCGCCATCTCGTCCGCTCCGAACTTCGTTACGACCACCCGCGCGGTTTCTGGATAGCGCCGAACGTTGACTGGTCGCCCGCGACTTATTTCATGGACAGCGCGAACACGGCGCGCAACGACAAGTACGCGGTGCTGAACTGTAGGGCGGGCTTCGACCGGCAACGGTGGGGCATCTTCTTCGCGGCGAATAATCTGACCGACCGGCTCTACTCGGCGTCGGTTCAAGTTGACAGCGCCGCGGGTACCTTCTTCGAGCCGGCGAATGGGCGCTCGATATTCGGCGGGATAAGCGTGCGGTTTTGATTCTACCCTTTGGAGGAAAATATCTGTGAATCGCAAAAGCGAAATAACGAGGGAAAGGAAGCGACGCAAAATGGCCGGCGCCGCGATCGCTCTTCTTCTTGTGACCGGATTCGCGCTGGCGGCCTCGGTGCGGATGAACGCTGCGCCGATCCGGCTGCTACAGAAGGAGAAGCGTTACGAACTGAGAGGCGTCGTCAAGTCCGTGGACAAGCCGAACCGCCGGGCCACGATCAAACACGAAAAGGTCGGCGATTACATGGATGCGATGACGATGCCGTTTCTGATCAAGGACGAGAAGGCTTTGAATACGATGCGACCGGGCGATCAGATCAAGGCGACGCTGGTTGTGACCAACGATGGCGGGCTATGGCTGGAAAACGTTTCCATCACATCGAAAGGAAATTCCAGCCTGGAAGAAAAGAACGCGCAATCTGAAGCTGCCATCCCACTCTTGGGACTTGATCCGGTCGCGCTCATCGAGGGCAGGGAAGTTAGGGGCAAGGAGGAATTCAGCCCCAGGTCGAAGAACTCGTTAATGGCGCACATCGTTCTTCGACCGCCAGCATCGCTCGTGAAGAACCTGATGGAGCAGGCGGTGCTGATCGCAGATGAAGACAGCGGCGAAGCCTGGTTGGAAGGCTTTCGTCCGCGGCGAAAACGGAAGCGATGACATAAAAAGATTGGCTGAGGCTTCACGACCGGGATTGAGAGTCTATTTTTCTCTTTACATCCTTTCGCTCTCAATGGTGAAGCGCAATGCAGCCAGCCGGGGCGCGCGGAGTTAATTGCCGAACGCCCCGGCCTTGTTTACCGGTCGGTCTTTCGGATAACCCATCAATATCAATTGCGATGCGGATATTGGCACTGGCGATACGGCTACACGCTCGCCGGCGCCGGTCAAAGGTGATCTTATCAGGAGGTAATATGCGACTCTGTTTTGGTTTGCTCGTAATCGTCGGTTTGCTTATCGGTATATGCTTAAACGCACATGCCCAGACAAGCATCAACGGTAGCCTACGCGGGCGCATCATCGATATTAATGGCGCGGCCGTGGCAAGCGCCACAGTCACTCTCACCAATGCCGGCACCAACATTCGCAGGCTACCATCACGGGCGAAGACGGTTCGTATACTTTTGCACGAATCGTTCCTGGCCGATACTCGATTGTGGCTGAAAAGTCGGGCTTCAAGCAGGTGCGGCGCGGCAATAAACTGTCGGCGACGGTCCGCGTGCAGCCCGAAGGCAGCTATGTGGTTGGGATTGTCGCGCATACCCCTGCTCAGCAGCCTCGCTGCTTCGTCAAGCTCAGAGCGGCGCAATTCGCGAATCTCCAAGCTTCCCTCCGATCAGCGCCCTGTCGCTTCCACACTCAGGTTGCTCTCCGTATTTTCCACCACGTGACCGCCGTGCGTATAGCGGACGCATAGGATGCGGTGGCCTTCCATGCTTTCAACGGTAAAAATCGCGCCTTTATACTCGACCACTTCGCCCTGTCCTACGAGACGCCCTGCCTGAGCATGTAGAAAACCGGCGATTGTCATGTATTTCTCGCTCTCAGGCAGGCCAAGACCTAGTCGGCGGTTGGCGTCACGCACTGCAAGCATGCCGTCGAGCAGGTATCCTCCCTTAATCTCCTGAATCTGCGACGCGACTTCCTCGTCGTACTCGTCGCTGATCTCGCCGACGATCTCTTCGAGGAGGTCTTCGAGCGTGACGATGCCTTCCAACCCGCCGTGCTCATCTATCACAAAGGCAAGATGGCTGCGCGCCGCCTGCATCTGTTTGAGCGCCGTTCCGAGCTTGGACGTGATCAGAATGAAGAAAGGCGGATGAGCCAGTTCTTCCAACTTGAAATCAGCTTCGGGTCTACCTTCCAGGTAAGGCTCCAGGTCTCGTCTGACGAGCACGCCGACGATCTTGTCCAGATTTTCGCGGTATACCGGCAGGCGCGAGTAGCCATGTGTACGGAAAGCCCGTTTCGCTTCTTCCAGAGTGGCGGTGACGGGCAAGGCGGCCACGTCGAAACGCGGGATCATTGCTTCGCGCACCTCGGCATCGGAGAAGTCAAAGACACGATTGATAAGCGTCTGCTCCTCTTCCCCAAGAGTGCCGCTTTTCCTCGACACTTCGATCAGGTGCCTCAACTCCTCCTCCGTGTAAACGGAGGCATGCTCACTCGAAGGGCGCAGCCCGAACAGACGCACGGCGCGGGTACCCGCCCAATCGAGTAGGCGGATCGGCCAGTAGAAGACCTTATAGAACAACTGCATCGGCAGCGCGATAGCGAGCGCGACCTTTTCAGCGCGCTCAAGCGCGAGCGTTTTGGGAGCCAGTTCGCCGAGCACGATGTGCAGAAAAGTAATCACGATGAAAGCGATGGTGAGGGCGATAGTGTGCCGGACGGCATCCGAAACGCGCCCTTCGAGCGGCGCTTCCAGCAGATGCGCGAAGACCGGCTCGCCGATCCAGCCCAAGGCGAGCGAGGCCATCGTGATGCCGAGTTGTGTGGCGGAAATGTAGGCGTTGAGGTTGTCTATCAATTCGAGCAGTATCCTCGCCCGGCGGTTCCCACTATTGGCCAGCATCATTATGCGCGAGCGACGGACGCTGACGAGCGCGAACTCCGAAGCCACGAAGAACCCGTTCGCTAGAACTAGCAGGAAGACAAGGAGAATATAAAGAGTGGTAAGCATTCGGTTCCACGAATGAATGCTTTGCGCGCCGCGCGGTAACTCTAGACCGCTTCGGGCAAAGACATCGTTTCCGGTTTCAAAGGGAAGTTTGCGCGATAACAGAATATCAATCAACCTCTTTACGTCGCTGACCAGCGCTTAGACTGAAGATGGATTGTGAGGGAACTGAGTTACCATAACCTTGTCCACACGCCTGCGATCCATATCCATGATTTCAAAGCGCCAGCCGCCGACATCCACGCGGTCGGCGACCGCCGGGACACGACCGAGTCGCATCATCAGAAACCCGCCCAGCGTTTGAAAATCGCCTTCCTCCTCACCCGGCAGTTGTTTGAGTTGTAAGGTCTGTTTGAGTTGGTTGATGGACAGCGCCCCATCCAGCAGGAAAGAGCCGTCCTCACGCCGGACGACGGATGGTTCCTCCTGTTCATCCATCGAAGGAATATCGCCGACCAGGGCGTCGAGAATATCATTGACAGTCACTAGCCCTTCGACGCCGCCATGCTCGTCAATCACAATCGCCATATGACGCCGGGATGATTTGAACATCTCGATGGCTTTGAAGGCGGGCAGCGTGTCTGGGAAATAGAGCGCAGGGATCATCGCGGCTTTCAGATCAAATGGTTGATTGGTGAACTCACGGGCGAGTAAATCTTTCGCCCGCACGACGCCGACGACGTTGTCCGCCGCGCCCTGAATGACCGGGTAGCGCGAGAGGCGATTGCTGCTAATAACCTCTTTGATGACTTCCGGCGGATCGTCGAGATCGAGAAAGACGACGTCGGGGCGTGGCACCATCAATTCGTTGACTGTGCGGTCGCCCAGATGGAAGGTGCGCTCGATCAGGTCGCGCTCCGCTTCCTGAAAGACTCCCGCTCTAATGCCCTGTTCGATCAGGATTTTGATTTCATCTTCAGTCACCGGCGGGTCGCTCGATTCGCGCAGACCAAAAAGTCGCAGCAATCCGTTGGTCGAGCCTTCCAGCAGCCTCACCAGCGGCGCTGCGAGCGCTGATAGTCTCTTCATCGGCGCGGCCACCGCCGCAGCGATCTTTTCGGGACTGTGCAGCGCCAGCCGCTTCGGAATTAACTCGCCGATGACCAGAGAGAAGTAGGTGATGACCAGTACGACCAGTCCGAAGCTGATGTTATCAGCATAAGGCTCGATGGCGGGAAATCTTTTGAGCGGCGGCGCTAGCTTCTCGGCAATGGTTGCGCCGCCGAAAGCTCCCGCCAGAATGCCGACCAGCGTAATGCCGATTTGAACCGTAGAGAGAAAGGAGCCGGGGTTGGCAGCGAGTTCAAGGGCGGCTCGCGCCCCTTTATCGCCGTCAGCGGCCCGCTTATGCAGGCGCGCCTGGCGCGCGGAAACGACCGCCATTTCAGACATTGAAAAAAGGCCGTTAGCGATCAGCAAGACGATAATGAAGATGATTTCAAACGTAATGTCGCCCATGTCTCAATTATGAAACCTCAGTTACGGAAGTTTGTGGAAACTTTGCGCGCCGCAAACATTTACTGTAGCCCGCTCAAAATACTATGCTGCCGGCCTTCAGGCGAAAAGCAAAAAAATGATATTGCGCAGGTATATCAATTCATATTCCTGATTCGCCGCATATTGCCTTATGTACGACCCGCCAAGACATCGTAGGCATTTAACCGCCAAGATATCGTGGACAAAATAATCCTCGTGCCCGCCTCGTAAAGACTTGATTGGCGGTACGCTAAATAGCAGAGCCTTTGATAAGATAGATTTGTAAATCGGATGCGCAGGAGACTACTGGGAGGGTCATCTCGCGTGACATTTAAGGGAAGCCGAGCAAGATGGGAACAAGACTGATTCATTTAGCTGCCGCGTTGCTGCTCGCCTGGCCGTTGAGCGCCTGTCAGGCGACCAGTCCTGTCGTGCTCAGTGAAGATCAGATCAAAAAGATTAAAGTGTTATGGGCGAGGCTTCCCACTCACACAAGTTTTCCGTGGAGTCAAGCCTCCCTCCCTTGCCCCAGATGGCAGTCCTCAATTTAACGCAGGATACACGGCCACCGCTTCAGATGACGAAGTGCGACGTTTCTACATCGAAGAGTTTGCAAGAAGCGGCTGGCAATCCATTCGAGAAAGGGAGCTCAAAGACAGGGGCCGGACTAAAGGGGAGCGCTTAATTGAGTTCCAAAAGAACGAGTATGAGCTTGATATTAAATATGCGGGCGAGAGGGAGATGGAACTGGGTTGGGCGTATCAGATTGAATTGAGCTGGCTTGCCGAATGAGGTCCATTCAACAAGCTCTGCATCTGCAAGGAGAGTCAAGAGGGTATGTTAATTCGACCGAAACCGTCTCGGATCTTGTTTTTGCTCGTCGTGTTTGCACTGCCGGCTTTCGCCGTCGTACCGCAGGATGGCGAGGAAACCATTGCTGCCGAACGCCATTTCAAGCGCGGGCAGAAGCTCTACCGGTCCGGCCAGACCGAGCAAGCGATTGAAGAACTCTACAGCGCACTCAGCGTGCGGGAAATCTACTATGAAGCTCAGCTCCTTCTCGGACGCTCTCTGATAGAGGCTAAGCGCTACCGTGAAGCGGCGGCGACTCTGAGGGAGATAGAACCCCCTGAGCGAAGCGCCGCGGAAGTCCGCAAGCTGTTGGGGAGAGCTTACTACGAGATGAACAGGTTGCGGGAAGCAGCTCGAAACCTCCAACACGCAATCGGCTCTTCAAAGCGCCCCGACTATGAACTCCACTACATGCTGGGTCTGGTAAAGCTCCGCCAAGGTGATGCCGAAGGCGCAATCGATGAAGCGACAAGAGCAGCGGCGCTGAAACCCCGCTTCGTGCCGGCTCGAAAACTTCTGAGCGATGCCTACCTGATGAAAAAAGATTACGGGCGGTCTGAAGAAGCGCTTAAGCGTTATCTCGCTGGTGTGCGAGACCGAACGGAGGCGGCAGAAATCAAAGAACGTATCGAGGCTTTGAGGAGCCTCGGCCGGGCGAAACCCGAAAAGTCGGTCCAAAAGCCCATTACACTCCCTCGGATTTATAAGATTCCTCGTCCTGGTTATACCCTGGAGGCTCTCCGCTACAAAGTAGATGGGGCCGTACGGCTAGAGGTCCTATTCGGAAGTAACGGCGCTATCAAATACGCCATAGTAGCCCGCGGACTCGGGTTCGGTCTGGATGAAGAGGCGGTGAAGGCGGCGCGGAGGATAAAGTTCAAGCCAGGAGAAGTTGACGGACAACCAGTGTCACTATGGATGGGAGTAGAACTCGGATTTGCGACAATAGAGATCGAGAGAAAACAAGGGGTGGATACAAAAATTGCGCTGAGTACCGCAGGCTCGATTCCCGACAGGGGACAATAACAATGAGCCGTTTATGCCTGCGCAACAACTACCTCTCCTCGCATTCTTGACTCTGTCAGGCCGTGGCCACTCTTGCATTCGCCTTATTCGTAAAAGGTAAATTCACATAATGCATTGATCCATATCAGTTTTACTCAACT
>CAWCKY010000007.1:0-1071382 GCA_963796275.1 uncultured Acidobacteriota bacterium
CATCAAAATTGATGTTGAAGGTTTCGGAGCAGAATGTAATCGAAGGTAGTAGGAGGTTTCTTGATCATAACAGGCCTGTAGTCATACTCGAAATGAACCATTTCTGCCTGGATGTCCTGCATAGGATTACAATTCCAGATTATATAGATTTCATGCGAAATATCTCCCCTTCCTTTACCACGCAGTCGATACTGATAATTAAAACAAACATCGCCGAACTCCACGATTTAGATGCAGCTTATACTGTAATGTACGAGCACGTAGTCCATCAACGTTTCCCGAATCTTGTAGGCGGATTCGATATCTCAGTCGGACAGAAATTAAAGGAACTGGGTGCGACAGCTGGAGAATTTCGAGGCACAAACAATTTGCAACGCCTGATGTCGCAAAACCCCTGGGAGGCTTATTCACGTTGAGCGGGCGCCTGAGAGGATTGCCGCAGGCGATTCATTCGACATTTCAATAACTATTCGCAACGATGGTGATGAAACCTGGTACGGTTATGGAACTCATCCAGTTTACCTTAGCTATCATTGGAAGAGCAAGCCTGGTATGGTTACGGAACTCATCCAAGCTACTTCTGCTACCATTGGAAGAAAATTGATGGGGAAGAACATTGATGGGCAATACCTTATTTATGACGGTATACGGACCCAGCTTAAGTCCCAGATGGTACATCCAGGCGAATCTGTTGAAGAAGTTATTCAGATTGTGGCTCCAGGTTTAATAGGCCGGTTCAAATTGATATTGACTTTTGTGCAGGAAGGTGTCTGTTGGTTTGAGGAGAGAGGGTTTGGAACAGCAATTCTTGAATTGGATATTCTGTAGAAAGGAAGGAAATAATGAACAGAAAAAGTGCACTTATCACTGGTATTACCGGGCAAGACGGTAGTTATTTGGCTGAGCATTTGCTGGCCAGGGATACGACGTGCACGGCATAGTCCGCCGCGTCGCAATAGAGGACCCCGACCGCAGGTTCGGCCGGATTACCCATTTGTTGGATCGAATCAAGCTATACGCCGCGAGCCTGGAAAGCTACCCCAGCATCTTCCAAGTCTTCAGCCAACAAAAATATGATGAGTGTTATCATCTCGCGGCGCAGAGTTTTGTAGCCGAGAGTTTCGCTGACGGGTTCTCTACTATGAATACCAACATCGATGGGACGCATTACATGTCTGGCGGCGTTGCGCGAGTTGCAACCTGGTTGCAAATTCTACTTCGCCGGGTCGAGTGAAATGTTCGGCAAGGTACATGAAGTGCCACAAAAGGAGACCACGCCGTTCCATCCGCGCAGCCCGTACGGCATCAGTAAGGTAGCCGGGTTTGATCTAACCAGAAATTATCGGGAAGCTTACGGAATGTATTGCTGCAGCGGTATATTATTCAACCACGAGGGGCCACGGCGCGGGTTTGAATTTGTCACGCGGAAGATTAGTAGCGGAGCTGCGCGCATCAAGATGGGACTGGCGGATGAAATCCGATTAGGGAATCTCGATGCGCGGCGTGACTGGGGGCATTCTGCTGATTATGTGCGCGCAATGCACATGATGCTGCAACAGCTTGAGCCAGATGATTATGTCATCAGCACCGGAGAAACACACAGTGTGCGTGAGTTCTGCGAGCTGGCTTTCGCCGAAGTCCATCTTGATTATCGCGATTTTGTCAAAGTAGATGACGCCTTTTATCGCCCCGCGGAAGTCGATCTGTTGATCGGGGATTCTTCCAAGGCGCGGCGAATACTCGGCTGGGAGCCGAAGCATACATTCAGTGACCTGGTTGCTGAAATGGTTCAATCAGATTTAGCAAATATACAGCGAGCAATTGGAGCTGGGCGAGCAATGGCGCCCTGACATCAGGTTCGAATGCCGAATACGTCCTGATTAAAGAGAGCTACCTTTGACGAATATGAAAATCCTATTAAGCGTTATTTCAGATGGAGATACCGGCTTTGACGCCGCCGCGTCCCAACCGGGGCGAGGCCCGTCTACAATTTGTTCCGCTGCTCCGGCCGGCATCTGCTCGAATTCAACTTCGCTTGCGGCGCACTGGCGGGATTGGGTGTGACCTGGGTTTCGCGTAACAGGAGTGATTTTATATGGCGCGCGATCAGGTCTGGGGTCGAGTGATGGCTCTGCTTGTCGAATCTACAGAGAACAATGGACTTCCAGGTCGGTTCTCAACCAGGAGCATATTACTCGAAGGGAAGGGAAGAAAAGGCATCGAGAATTGGCCGGAAGGACACCGAGCGAGGCCCTTGAATATCAGCGCCAGAAGCGAAATGAGTCATCGGCGAGGTGGTGGCGGGCGGTCAGACGGTGAAGCTCACGGTCGAAGAGTATACTGCGTTGGGAATAGATAAGGCGATCGAGGCTATTACAGCTCATATTCAAACCCAGTCGCTAGATAAGCCCCGGACTTTGGAACGCCACAGGAATGTCCCTGGTCACTTCAGCTTCGCTGTCGGACAAGTTTCTCCGGGCTAGTAACCGACAATTTCAAGGAACCTCAACGCCGCTTTCGGTGGCTAATGACTTCGCGCGTCGAAGAGAGATAGATGGTCGCCGTGCTTTTCCATTTGCAAACGCGCGTTCGGAAGCCGCTCGGCGACGAACCTAGATCCGGCTGGGTGCGCCGTATTGTCGTCGTTACTCGTGACCACGAGTGACATTTGCGTCACCTGGCCAAGCAGCGATGACACGTTCGTCTGCATGATGTCTCCGTTCGACTTGTCGTAGCGATGCAGCAGTTTCGCGTTTGCATACGGATATAGCACGATGTGCGCAATATCTTTGCGGAGGTTCTTTGGCATGCTGTACGAGAATACCTGGTGGATATATTCAGCCTGCGATTGGCTGCTGGCGACGACAGCCATCAACGCCTGTAGGTCATTCTGGTGTCTCGTCTTCGGACTGGCGGAACCGAGCTCATAATCGCCATGCCACAAGCTCAATGATTGAACCCGATCGTGCCGTTTTGCCGCCGCGGCAATCGCCACCACTGCCCCGCCGCAAAGTCCCATCAGGTGCGCATGCTGCACGCCATAATGTTCCATGACGGCATATAGGTCCGCAACATGCGCCTCCACATCATACGCCCACTCTAGGTCCGCCGTAGAGATCTTCAAACAACAAGCGGTTTTCCCAAGTGATGACAAAATGATTTTTGCCCAGAAAGCGCATCCAGCGCTCGCAGCTTTTCGCCGGCATGCCGCACGCAGATACCAGCACTACCGCCCTTTGGCGCGGCACTCCTGCGCTATAGCTGCGCAGCATTGCTCCGTCGAATGACCGTACCTTGGCGCGCGAAAACTGCGTGTCGAAGTCTTCTTCGACTGCCTCTGACACCAATTCGCCGACCGCGCCGGGATCACAGCCGAAATCGCCGTCCACGATCACATTGCTCCCGAGCGCCAGCCGCTTGCTGATCACTGACTCGAAAACGGACTGATCGCCCGCATTCGGAACGACCTGGAAGCGCGGGCCGCCGATGCGCTCCGCGACGTCATTGATTACCGCTTCCATACGGCTGGCCTGTTCTGATGGAAGCAACAGCGCTCCCCTCATCGTTCATCGGAAGCACACGAGAAGGCTGCTTCAGTGCGTCCGCAAGCGGTCTGACCGCCAACACGCCCCGGGCGATGCGCGATACGCAGGCGGCCCAACTCGCTAAGACCTTCGGTTGCGCTCGCTACATTTACAATCAGGCATTGGAGTATCGAACTATAGCTTGGCAGCAGGAGAAGCAGTCTGTCGGCTATCACCTAACTGCCGCGAAACTGACAGAGTGGAAAAAGGAGCCCGAGAAAGCCTTCCTCTCCGAAGTCAGTTCCGTAGTCCTCCAACAATCGCTGCGTAATCTCGATGCGGCATTCACAAACTTCTTCGCAAAGCGAGCGGACTATCCCAAGTTCAAATCGAAACACGGATCACAGTCTGTCCGTTACGCCACCAACGCTTTCACATACAGAGACGGCCAGATCACGCTCGCCAAGCAATCCGAGCCTTTGGATATCTGCTGGAGTCGTCCGCTTCCTGATGATGCGGCGGCCTAAGGGCGTCGAAATCGCTTGGTCTAGCGAGAGAAAAAGGGGGAAGTTTCTTTTCAGTTTTCAGTTTTCGGATTAAAGTGATCGACTGGAATTGCGACCAACTGAAACCCGAAACCGAAATTAACTGCTGAGAGTCATAATATGTGGAAGGCAATATTTGCGTTGACATTGCTGGTTCTGCCTATGAGCGCCCAACAAAAGCGGCAGCTTAATGACGGCGAAATGCACGGAGATCCGCCGTTTCTACTGGAAGACGGATGGACGCCGCTGCTGAACGGAAAAGACCGCACGGGCTGGCACGGTCAGGGCGCCGACCAGAATCAGTGGCTCAGTACCACCGGCGTCTTGTGGGAGCGTTTGTTGGGGCCGACGCGACTCAGCGCTATGGGCCGCGGGTCGGGCGGCACGATTCTGAACGGGCCTTCTGGCAGGACAGTCAATCTGGTAACGGATCAGAAGTTTGGCGACGTTGAGTTGTACCTGGAGTTCGTGCTCGCCAAAGGCTCGAACTCGGGCATCTACTTGCATGGCCTTTACGAAGTCCAGGTCTTCGATAGTTGGGATTCGACCGAGCCGGTGACGACGTCCGATTGCGGCGCCATCTATCACCGCTGGATCGACAATCTGGGCGTGGGCGGGTCGGCGCCAAGCCGCAACGCCTCGCGGCGACCCGGCGAATGGCAGTCGTTTTACATCTGGTTCCGCGCACCGCGCTTCGACGCTACGGGGAAAAAGACCGAGAACGCGAAATTCATTCGGGTCCTGCACAATGGTCTTTCGGTTCAAAACTATGTTGAAGTAGACGGGCCGACGCGAGCGGCGATGGGGCATGCCGAAGCGCCGCTCAACCCGATAATGTTACAAGGCGACCATGGGCCGGTGGCGTATCGGAACATTTATGTGCGCTCGCTTCGGGAGATCATCAAACGATGAGCAGAAGAAATCTACTACGTTCAGCGATCATCTTGCTTCTATCCCCGCTTTGCTGGCTGGCGGCGGGGTTACCTGCATATCAAGCGCAAAGATTGCAAAGCGGTGCAGAATTCGAGCGGTCCATTCAACCGTTCCTGGCCTCGAATTGTTACGATTGCCACAACGCGCAACTCAAGTCGGGCGGACTGAATCTTGAGGCTTACCAAACAGCAGCTTCCGTAATTCAAGATCGAGAGATGTGGGAGCGCGTGCTGCAGAAACTGCACGCAGGTGAGATGCCCCCCAAAGGCATGCCGCGTCCGAAGGAGGAGGAACTGAACGCGGTCGTCCGGTGGATCGAGAAGCTATTCGAAGAGGCGGACCTACAGGCCAGGCCCGATCCCGGACGGGTGACGGCGCGCCGGCTGAACCGCAACGAGTATGCAAACACCATCCGCGATCTGCTGGGAGTCGACTTCCGCGCCGATAAGGAGTTCCCAGTAGATGATTCCGGCGACGGTTTCGATAACATCGCCGACGTGCTGACGATCTCTCCCGTGCTGATGGAGAAATACATGGACGCCGCTGAGCGGATCGCTGCCACGAGTCATTGGGGCTGACCCGCTTCCTAAAAAACCGATCGAGGCGGAGTACAGCCGGAAGGACATGACCATCCGGCGGCTCGATGCAAGCACCGTCGAAGTGACGCATCGCATCGAGTGGGATGGCGAATATATCGTTCGCTTCGGCCTGCCCGGAGAACGCGGCGCGGATGCGAAGCCCGTGACCATGGGCTTCTGGATGGACGGCAAGCTGCTGCATACGATGCATGTCGAAACCAAGCCTTCAAAGCTCGTCTACTTCGATCCGTACTCGGAGGAGGAGGTACGGCTGTTTCTGCCCGAAGGCGATCATACTTTCCGCGCCGCCTTTATCAATGACGAGTTCGTCAAAGGCCTTCCGGAGAAGGAAGTCTACGACAACAAGAAGAATAAGTTCATCGGTTCGATGATCTTCATCGGGCCTTTCCCATCCAAGACTGAGAAAGCAAGCCGGAAGAAAATCCTGATCTGCGATCCGAATTCCGGGACGGCTTGCGTAGAAAAGATCATTTCCACGCTCGCGCGTCGCGCTTATCGCCGCCCGGTGACGAAGAACGAAGTCGCGTCATTGATGAAACTGGCCAGCACTGCGAAGGGCGGGGGTATGAGGGGATGAGCGTGGAGCAGGGCATCCAGGTGGCTATTCAGGCGATGCTGGTCTCTCCGCACTTCCTGTTCCGCATCGAACGCGATCCGGATCCGACGGACCCGGCTAAAATTCGCAAAATTTCTGACCTTGAATTGGCATCGCGCCTGAGCTACTTCCTCTGGAGTTCCATGCCGGACGATGAGTTGCTGAACCTGGCTGAGGCCGGCAAGCTGCGCGCGCCCGGGGCGGTCGAAGCGCAGGTCGAAGCGCATGCTGGCTGACGAGAAGGCGGCCGCGTTGGCTGACAATTTCGCCGGACAATGGCTGGAGACGCGCAACCTGGATGTAGTCAAGCCGGATCCGCAGAAGTTTCCGTCCTGGAGTCCGGAGTTGCGTGACGCGATGAAGATCGAGACCAGAATGTTCTTCGAGGCAATGTTGCGCGAGAGTCGCCCCCTCTCGGACTTTCTGGACGCGAAGTTCACCTTTCTGAATGAGCTGCTGGCGAAGCACTACGGGATCGAGGGCGTCAACGGACAGGAGTTTCGCCGGGTGGAGTTGAAAACCGACCAGCGCGGTGGGGTCTTGAGCCACGCCAGCGTTTTGACCGTTTCAAGCTATCCGACGCGAACCTCTCCCGTGATCCGTGGGAAGTATTTACTGCAGAATATTCTCGGCGCTCCACCTCCTCCACCGCCACCTGACGTGCCGGTTCTGGACGAGGAGGCAGTAGGCAATGCCGGCTCTCTGCGGCAGCAACTTGAAAAGCATCGCTCTAACCCTACCTGTGCTTCCTGCCACAACCGGATGGACGTGCTCGGCTTCGGCCTGGAGAACTATGATGCGATCGGCCGGTGGCGCGCTATGGACGGCAAGTTCCCAATTGATGCCAGCGGCACGTTTCCGAACGGAAAATCTTTCACCAGTCCAGCAGAGATGAGGGCGTTGCTCAAAGGAGAACTCCCTGCGTTTGCCCGATGTTTGACTGAGAAGATGCTGACATACGCGCTGGGCCGTGGGCTGGAACGGTATGACAAGAGAACGGTCAATGACATCACGCGGAAATTGGATGCCTCTGGTGGTCAATTCCAGACGCTCATCTATGAAATCGTTCAGAGCCTGCCATTCCAATCACGGCGAGGCGAGGCGCTTTTGCGAGATAACGCAGCGAAACCTAAGGAGGTAGTCAAACGATGATGACACGAAAGGCAATTCCTAGAAGAATGATTCTTAAGGGAATGGGGACGGCTATTGCCCTTCCTTTCCTTGATGCTATGACCCCAGCGCTGGCGTCTAGCAATATTCCGGGCGAGACGCCGGTGAGGATGATGTTCGTGTACGTGCCTAACGGCATCATGATGCAGCATTGGAATCCAAACTATGAAGGGAAGCTTCGCGAGCTGCCGCGCATTCTGCAGCCGCTCGAGCCGCTCAAGGATGATATCCTCCTGCTCGGCAACCTGACGAACAATTCCGGGCGGGCCTGGCTGGACGGACCCGGCGATCATGGCCGCTGCTGTGGCTCCTATCTCACCAGCGTTCACGTGCGCAAAACCACCACTGATATTCTGTCGGGGGTTTCCTGCGATCAGATCGTCGCCAACCAAATTGGCGGCAAGACCCGCTTTCCGTCACTCGAGGTGGGCATTGAAGACGCTCGTCAGGCGGGCGACTGCGATTCGGGCTACTCCTGCGCCTACACGAACAATCTGGCCTGGAAGAGCGAGGCCCAGCCGCTGCCGCCGATTCTGAACCCGCGCCAGTTATTCGAGCGACTATTTGGCAGCGGCATTGCGTTAAGTCCGGAAGCACGCGCGCAGCAGAACAAAATCCGGCGCAGCGTGATGGACCTGGTCATTGCCGACACGAAGAAGCTTCAATCCACACTGGGTCCGACGGACAAGCGCAAATTGGACGAATACCTCTCGTCAATTCGCGAGATCGAACGCCAGCTTGAGAAGGCCGAGCAGGACAAGGCACAGATCGATCCTGGTATGGAGAAACCTTACGGCATCCCAGCTGACTTTGCTGAGCACTTCAAGTTAATGACCGATATGGTGACGGTGGCATTTCAGGCAGATCTCACCCGCGTCGTGACCTTCATCGTCACCCGCGAGGGTACCTCGCGCTCCTACCGCGAGATCGGCATCCCGGACGGCCACCACCCGCTCACGCACCATCGCAACGACCCCGGGATGATGGAGAAGGTTACTCAGATCAACACATATCATATGCAACAGTTTGCGGCATGGATCGCGCGGTTGAAGGCGATCAAGGAAGGCGACTCGACTTTGCTCGATAACTCAATGATCGTATACGGTGCTGGCCTTTCCGACGGCAACCGGCACACGCACGAAGACGTGCCGACGCTCATCGCAGGGCGCGGCGGTAAATTCATCAAGGGTGGCCGTCGCATCATCTACCGCAGAGAGACTCCGTTGGCGAACCTCTTCCTGACGATGATGGATCGCATGGGCGCCCAGGTGGAGCATTTCGGCGATTCGACAGATCGGCTCGAGGGCCTGGATCTCAGTTAAGTCGAAACACAGAACCTTCGGACGGATTTGCCCACGTGGGACAACCAACTATAAGGCAGGAGGCACGAGCTACACGCTGACGGACGCTTCTAATAATGAGGATTATTCAGACAGGAATTACGGATTTGTCAGGATTCTCCTTCGATCCTGTACCTTCTGTTAAATTCTGTAAATCCTGTCTGGATTTCCTTTCATGTCGCAGAGGCAGTAAACCCGGCTCTATCTCTCAATTTTAGATGAGGTTCTAGATGCAAGCTCAAGGACAAGAGAAAACCACGATCGGGATCATTTTCGATGCCGGTCTCGGCAATAGCATTGACGAGGCTCTGGCTTTGGCGTTGCTCTACGGCCTCGACGGCAAGGGCGAAGCGCGCGTCATCTCTCTCAGCATCAGCAAGCCTAATCTGAAAGCTGCTGCTCTCTGTGAAGTGATCGGACGTTTCTATGCTGGGGTCGCGAGTGGAGCGTTCGGGGCAGTTGGAAGAACTTTGCCGGTCGGCCTCGTCGATGAGGGTATGCTGCCGGAAGACACGCCGATGTTGACGGCACCGCTGTCGCGGCGGGATGAAGAGGGAAAGCCTCTCTACAGTCACGGCATCGAGAAGCTCAGTGATACGGCTGAGATAAGGGCGCTGATTCGGAACGCGCTCACGGCGCAGCTTGATCAGAGCTGCATCATCATTCTGACCGGGCCTGCGACCAACCTCGCCAGGGTTCTCGATTTACACGGTATCAAGGAGTTGATTTCACGCAAGGTGCGTTTTCTATCAGTAGCGGGCGGAGCTTACCCGACCAACTCTGATAGACTGCCGCAGTTCAATATCAAGACCGACATCGCAGCGGCGAAGAAGCTCTTTGCCGAGTGGCCTACGCCCATTGTAGCCTCGGGCGACGAAATCGGCGCGTCGTTGCTTTTCCCAGCAGCCAGCATTGAAAAGGATTTTGCGTGGTCGGCTGCCCATCCCGTAGTTGACGCCTATCGCGCGTACAAACAGATGCCGTATGACGCTCCGACATGGGCGCTGACTGCGGTTCTCTATGCCGTTCGACCTCAAGCAGGTTATTTCAACCTGTCCGAGCCTGGTGCGATCAGCGTGCTCGACGACGGTCGCACGAAGTTCACACCGTCGCCTGAAGGCCACCACCGTTACCTCATCCTGGACCCGGCGCAGCAGGAGCGCGTTATTAAAACGTACACGGAGATCGCCAGCGCGAAGCCGGTACCGCGGCAACCGCGGCGCCGTTCACAACAGCGGCAACAGCAGCAGGCGCAGCCCAAGCCGCCTTCCGACAGGTAGAGAAATTTTCAAGTGTAAAGTATTTTACGAGCAGCACGAAGGTTCCACCTGGGATCTTGCTGGGAATCTAACTTACCAATCAAAACTTTAACCAAGGAGATCAGACAATGAAGACTAGAATCGCGTTTCTCTTCTTTTGCTTTTGCTTTGTGATGATGGCTTTGACATTGGTTCATGCCGCTGACATCAACGGCAAATGGACGGCCCAAGTTCCCGGACGTCAGGGCAATACGCAAGAGACCACATTTACTCTCAAGGTCGAGGGAGACAAGCTTACTGGGAGCGTGTCAGGACAGCAAGGCGAGACGCCGATTACCGATGGGAAAGTCAGTGGTGACGAAATCTCGTTTACAGTGACCCGTGAACGTCAGGGCAATACGATCAAGCAGATTTTCAAAGGCAAGCTCGCGGGTGACGAAATCAAATTTACGCGCACCATTGAAGGCAGACAAGGTGACCGGCCTCCCGTCGAATTCACCGCCAAAAGGGCGAAATAAAACGCATGCGCAAGGTTCCCGTGTCTGACAATCCAATGGGTCCGCTTGCTGCCGGACACGTTTGGTTATGAAACATCTTATCGGTTCGTTATTGCTCATCGATTTCGGGGCTAATTGTCCTGCGCAGACATCACCGCCCACGTCAGTCCGCGCCCTGGCGATATGAAAGAATGATGAAAAGCCTAATCATCGTTAACCACGACCGAGAAACGGCTGCTCGATGTGCAGCGCCGTGACCTCGAGCATGTTGACGTGCGGCGGAAGCTCGGCCATCGCGAGCGCGGCCATCGCGATATCTTCGGGCGTCATCATCGGCTCAGAGTCGCCGGCGCGTTTCTCGACCATGACGTTGCCCGGGTGCAAAATTCCGCACGATATTCCGTGATCTCGACCTTCGAGCGCAGTCACCTGCGTCAACCCCCGTAAGCCATGTTTGCTCGTACTGTACGCGGCGGATTTAGGCCGTACGCGCTGCGAGGCGATCGACCCGATATTGATGATCCGTCCGCCGCGTTGCGCCTTCATAATTCTGAACGCTTCGCGCGTGCAGAGTAGGGGGCCGCGCAGATTGACGGCCATAATCGAATCCCACGACTCGACCGTCATTTCGTCGATCGGAGCATATCCCGAAAATGACCCTGCGTTGTTGACCAGAATGTCCAACCTGGCGAATCGATCCATCGCCAGGCGAAAAACTTCCTGAACCTGTTTCTCTTCGGTCACGTCCGCGGGTACTACCAGTACCTCGGCACCGCTTCGTTTCAGGGTTTCAGCTGTTTCGTTAAGCAAGGCAGCGTCGCGAGCAGTCAAAATCAAAGCCGCGCCTTCCGCGGCGAAAGCTTGGGCGATGCCGCGCCCAATGCCCCGGTTTGCGCCCGTGATCAAGGCGATTTTGCCTTCAAGTCTTCGCATCTGCACCTCTCTTTTGTTTTGTTGCCATTGTAAAAAAATAAAAAAATAAATACGTTCTGTTTCGCAGGAATTCTGCATGCCGCGGGGAGCGCTGTCAATTTTAATGCAGAATTATTCGAAGCCTATGCAATACGATGACAGCATGGCCAAACCGAGTAACGAAGCACTTCTCTAGGAAAGTAGACTTGGAGTATCGAACTACAGCTTGGCAGCAGGAGAAGCAGTCTGTCGGCTATCACCTTCGAGTCCCTGCTGAAGAGCGCGCTGGGCTTCTCCTCCGGCGTTTTGAGGTCGTAAAGACTGTGCCATAGCGGTCACAGAAAGTTTTCCGGCACTGCCGACAGCGGTAAACAATAACTCTCTGGCCGCCCCGGATCGAATAGCGGCTGTGATAATCTAACCGCTCGGCAGGCGCGCCACAGTGCTGGCACTGCCCGGTAAGAGGTTTTGTTTGGTTCGACACAACCCAAGCTTGCCTCTTACCACTCAATCATTTCAAAGATCAGTTATGGAGTACCAACATAACTTAGGGAGGCCAGATCATGAAAAACATCATCTATTCGCTGATAACCGTTATCCTGCTGACATCGCCCCTGGTCATGATTCCTGCGGGCAGCGCTGATACCGGTAATAAAGAGAACAAAACAGTCACATTCACCAAAGACGTGGCGCCGATCTTTTTCAAGAACTGCGCCGAGTGCCATCGTCCCGGCGAAGCAGCGCCTATGTCGCTGCTGAGTTACAAAGACGCCCGGCCATGGGCGAAATCCATTCGTGAAAAAGTAGTCAATCGCGAGATGCCGCCCTGGCACGCCGATCCGCGCCACGGCGAATTTAAGAATGATCGCCGCCTGACGCAGCAGGAGATCGACACCATCGCCGCCTGGGCCGACGGCGAGGCCAAAGAAGGCGATCCGCGCGACCTGCCGCCCGCGCCTGCATTCTTCGAAGGCTGGCGTATCGGTAAGCCCGACCAGGTGCTTCGGATGCCTGAAGAGTATACGCTAGAGGCGACCGGGCCTGATGAATATCAATACTTCACGATACCGACCAACTTCTCCGAAGACCGCTATGTGCAGGCGGCGGAGGCGCGGCCCGGCAACCGCAAGATCGTTCATCACATAGTGGCTTTCATAGAACCGCCTTCCCGAAAGGCTAATGTGACAGATGGGCGGAAGCGCGACCAGGCAGAGGAGGAGTCCATTATTTATAACGATGGATTCGTGCGAAGAGTGAAAGCCGATGCGCCGGTTCACAATGACGGCTGCCTGCTACCTAACGGTGGAGGGGGATCGTTGCGAGATGGTCAAACGCGGAATCCGCCTATGACGTTGCTGGCTAATTTTGCTCGGGGCACTCAAGCCGATGTCTGGGGTAATGGTGTGGTCAAGCGGATTCCTGCCGGGGCAAACATTATTTTACAGGTCCATTACTCGAAAGCTGCGGGAAGCGTCCAGCAGGATCGTTCGAGCCTCGGTCTGATCTTCGCCAAAGAACCGCATTCCAGGTTGCAGACTACTGAGTTGGTCTACAACGCTTACATTCAGATTCCGCCGGGCGCCGAGCGTCACAAGGCCGCGGCCTGCTGGACTGCGCCCGATGACATTCAATTAACAGCAATCGTGCCGCACATGCATTTTCGCGGAGCGGCAATGGAGGTCAAGGCCGTCTATCCGGATGCAGGCACGGCAATGCTGCTCAATGTGCCGAAGTATGATTTCTCATGGCAGACCAAGTATTCCCTGAAGCAGCCTCTCGCAATTCCGAAGGGAACCATGTTCGTGGTTACGGGCTACTTCGATAATTCGGCGAAGAACAAATACAACCCCGACCCGTCCAAGGCCATTCGTTATGGTGATCCGACTTATGACGAGATGCTGGCTTGCTTTCTCGAATATACCCGCTAAACCGAAGCACACAAGCTTGAGACACAATAATCTATCCACGGGAAACACGGGAACACGGGGAAGAACAAAAAACGAAAATTCAGTAGGGCGGTACTCCGTAGCTGATCTTTGAAATTGTTGAGCGGTAAGAGGCAAGCTTGGGTTGTGTCGAACCAAACAAAACAAAACCTCTTACCGGGCAGTGCCCGCACTGTGGCGCGCCTGCTTGGTGCTTAGCCTATCACAGCCGCTACAGGTTGCGGAGCGGTCAGCTTGTCTTAGTCTTCCGCTGCCGTCAGTGTCGGAAGACTTTCTGCGACCGCATTGGAACGGCCTTCTACGACCTTAAGACGCCGGAAGAGAAGGTTCAGCGCGCCATCCAGAAAGGGCTCGAAGGATTGTGCCCGGAGGCGGTTGCCCGCGTCGAAGGCGTTCATCCGACCACCGTTCAACGGTGGATTGATCGCGCCTGTTTGCAAGCCAAAGCCGCCGACCAGCAAGTCATTACAGGCGTTTTGACTCAGAACGTCGAACTGGATGAACTCTACAGCTTCGCTGGCGAGAAGCATCCCGACGAGCAAGAAAGCGACCTGGAAGAGGTCGGCCAGCATTGGACGCACATCGCAATGGCGCGCGAATCGCGCCTGATGCTCGAAGTCGTCGTTGGCCCACGTACGCAAGAATCGGCCTACGAAACTGGTAGAGGGCGCAGCCAACCGACTCTCCCCTGATTGCTGGCCATTGTGGTCAAGCGATGGATGGGAGCTATACCTGTTCGCGTTGACACTCGTCTTTGCCGTCTTGATCCACTTCATCAAAGGCAAGGGGCGGGCCGTCCGAAAGATCCACAGGTCGTGCCTGACCCGCGAGTGCGTTACGGGCAAGTTATCAAACAGCGTGCGGGTCGGCGTTTGGTATCAGTGACTCGACGAGTGATTTTCGGCATAGAAGAACTGATCCCGCTCAAGCAAATTTCGACCTCGCTCTTGGAACGGCTCAACGGGACAATTCGGCAGCAAGTCGCGCCGCTGCATCGCAAGACGCGCAGTTTCGCGAAGTGTCGGACGGGGCTTGATACGCAGACGCAGCTTTTCAAGAGCTATTACAATCTGTGCCGGAAACACGGCACGTTGAAGGGGAAGACGCCAGCGCAAGCGGCTGGCCTGAGCGACCACTGCTGGACGCTCAGGGAACTACTAACCTTCAACGCTGCAATTACTTCAAAGATCACATAGGGAGTACCAAAAATTTTATCCCCGACTGATTCCCAGCCGCATTATTTCGATATGTGCAAACCGGAGCTAGCAAGCTCGCTTTATCCGCGAGAGTTTTACTTTTGCCTTCTGGTTTCTGCTGCGCCATTCAAATCTCTCCACTCTCCCGACAGAATGAAAGCTGCCCAGTAGAACGGATGCCGCCTGTATTTGCTCCGCAGCATCTCCAACTGCACCTGCCTCAATCCTTCACCTCGTCCCTCTCCTTGTTGGAGGGCCTTGTAATATTTGCTCATCAAGTCCTTGGTCCCATTATCCAGCACTGACCACAGGCTCATTAACTGGCTTTCCGATCCAGCCAATACAAGCGCGCGCCGCATGCCCTGTACGCCCTCGCCGTTCTTAACCTCTCCTACTCCCGTATCGCAGGCAGAAAGCACCACCAGTTTGGTCCCCCACAAATCCATTCCAGCCATTTCCAGCGCTGTCAAAAGTCCGTCGTCATCTCCGCTCTGATTCCGATTAGCTCCCGCCAGGGCCAGACCTGAACGGAGTAAGGGGTTTTTGATATGCGCCGCCCATTTGCTGAGCCTCAGATCAGATATGCGCCACGGGTCATCAGTCAGGATATCCTGTGTTTCTGCCGGAGGGGTTTCCTGATCGCTGAGAAAGAATCCGTGCGTAGCGATATGCAGAATGCCAGGCGCCCTGGCCCGCTTAAGCGCCGTCTCGGTAGCTTGTTCTCGCAGGAGGAGCGATGCATCCGGCAAGACATCTTTTACGGCCTGAGCTTCAGCCTTGGTACCCGGCAGGGGTGAGAAAAAGACCTCTGTCGGATCGATTTGGGTCTCCCCCTGTTTGCCATCCTGCGATATTTCTGAATTCTTTTCCCGCAAGGCGACGGTCGCAACAGGGCCGAAGTCCGGATTGGCAACCACGAGCGGAGCGCTCTTACTCGGTTGTGTTGTTTGCAATTGCAGCAGGTCGCGACCGCTCGTCAGATAGCTGATGGAGTAACGCTCGACCAGATACCGATTACGTTCATCGACGAGAGCGGCAAAAGGGATGAGGTTGAGCGAGCCATCGGGCGCAATCAAGAGGCGGTGCGTTTGGAGCGGCATTGCGCGCAGGAGTGAGCGTACCGACCGCATGACTTTGTCATCGAGGGTGCGAGCGAGGCGTTTGACATCTGGCCGATTTGGATCGCGGAGCGATTTGCGCCAGTCAGCTATGGCGCGGTCGATAGGCGCAGCTTCACCGAGATCAATGAACTTCGGCTGGCCTTCCGGCGCGAGCATGTAGACGAGGTAGCGAGGCGGCTGGCTATTTCCAGTCCGAAGCTCATACGGAATGAAGATGGCAAACTCAATCAGGGCGCAGCCTGTGGGAAGAGCGGCTTGGATGGCGGAGAGCGTGACGGGTTGTGATTGCGCGCGAAACTCGGCGCTGCGACTGCTCAGTTCTGCCTCAAGTTTCTCGACTTTTTCCTCAAGCGGTTTGAGACGCGATTGATAGGTATAAGGGTCGGGCGCGCTTGAATCTCTCAGTGTGCGAGATGCCAACTGTGAGCGGGCTTCAGCCAGTCTATCGAAGAGTACCAAATTCTCGGGGGTTGCTTGGCGACGAAGGGTTGCTATTGTATCGGTCATCGCATCGAGCCCGCGACCTTTCCGGCGCAATACTGTTGTGAAGGCCAGATTGAGCGCCTGCGGATCTGCGGGAGCACCTTGACTGTGAAGCGATAGCGTGAAATTGGTATCTCTTGAAAAGAGCGCTAGGTAAGTAAGCTTCTGACGTTCGGAGCCGGCCTTTAGATTGCGTGCGAGAATTCGTTCCCTGATGGAATTTACACGTGACTGAGCCGTAATGGCTTGATGGATATCACCTTTTGCAGCGTAATGGACGGCAAGAGTGTTGAGTATGCCGGCGACACTGTCGTTCTCCGGCCCAAACATTTTCTCATATATGCCCAGAGCCCGCCGAACGAATGGCTCCGCTTTCGCATACTCGCCACTGTCGTAATAGAAGTGCGCGAAATTTTCCAGAGGTTGGGTGATATGGTAGTTTTCCGGCCCCAGCACTTTCTCCCAGATGTCGAGAGCGCGGCGATAGAGCTGCTCTGCCTTTGCATAATCACCTTTACTCCTGCGGTATATGGCAGCGAGTCCGTCGAGAGCGCTGGTGAGATTCGGGTGTTCAGGCCCCAGAGTTTTCTCCCAGATAATAAGTGCGCGTTGATATAGCGGTTCGGCCTGCTTGACATCGTCTCGGTCGCGGTAATAGTCGGCCAAATCGCTGAGAGCTTGAGCGACAGCAGGGTCTTCCGGCCCCAGCTTCTTCTCAATTACGGTTAGCGCGTGTTGATAGAGGGACTCAGCCTTCGCATACTCGCCTGTTCGCTTGTATAGGGATCCGAGATAGTTGAGGACGATAGTGGCATTGGAGTATTCAGGCCCCATGGTCCTCTCCAGGATGGTTTGTGCTTGTTGAAACAACGGTTCTGCTTTCGCATAGTCACCTCTCGTCTCGTGGATGAGGGCGAGATCGGTGAGACAGGCGGCTACATCGGGATGATCGATCCCGAATGATTTCCGATAGATGGTCAGCGCCTGTTGATAGAGCTGTTCTGCCTTTGCGTAGTCTTCTTCGTTGTTAAGGTAATGAGCGGCTTGTAAACTAATAATTGCCGCGACAGCTGGATGATCTGGACCTAATATCCCCTCGCGTATCTCTCGCACACGTACGGTTAAGGCGAATGCTTCATTATTCTTACCATTGCGATTGAGCCGGCCGATCTCTGCAGATAGCTTGCGCGCTTCATAAAGAGCACTATCATCCGCTGTCGCCGCACGCACCTCTTCAATCCTGATCACATAGCTTCGCGTGGCGGCTCTCCTTTGTCTGGGTTGAACTGTCAGGCGATAATCTCCCGCTACTTCAGCCACATATTCCACTTTCTCCGTACCCAGCCTTCTGATTTCAGAATTGAATCGCATGACTTCCTTGCTGTCCGTTCTCGACACCTGCACCACAACATCGATGCCACGCTGCTCAACAGATAACCGGAGATATTGACCGGCGTCGAGTGTGATCGTGTAGCTGTGAGACTGGCCTCCGGCCAACTCTCGTTCTATCGCTTTGCCCGGTTCGAGCTGTCGAGCCTGCGTATCTTCCTGCGCCGGACTGGCCACGCCTGCGAAATGCCCCGCTCTGCTGCCAGCGTGGGGCATAGAGGGAGAAGCTTGAATCTGAACGAGGAGCATGCTGATGGGTAGTATAAAATTGCAATAGAAGAAAAATGGGCGATACATACTTTGAACTGAGCTTAGGAAAACCGGCTGAGACATTAAGATATCTCCGTCGAGGGTAATAATGGCCTGGTTAACTCGGGGGATTGTGATAACCAGACTGAGCGGCTAAACGAGCGGGGAAGATTATCACAGATTATGACAATTCGGTATATGTATGAGCACTGAGTCATCGGTGAAGGGCAGGGGGATAATGTCGGGATGATATTCAGAGGTGGTGGAGCCTTTTTGCAAGTGTGTACCACGCAAACACTCACGGACGAAAACTTCAACTTGCCGGCGACCGCAACGGGAATGTTACTTTTGGGGCGCCAGTGGTTTGTAGCAAATTATGAACTTACAAAAATGGTTAATAGGTGTTGAATATGAACTCCAGGTTGCCGCGAACACTGACCGGCTTACCGTTCTGAACAGCCGGCTGAAAGCGAATCTTCTGCGCAGCTTCGATCGCTTTCACTGTCAAGCCGTAAGGCAAGCCTCTAACGACGCGGATGTCGCTAATACTCCCATCAGCAGTGAAGACGACGTTGAGAATTACTGTTCCTCGAATTTTATTCTGTCGCGCCTCTTCGGTGTATTTGGCCTTCTCTATGTTGATTTTTGTTGGCTTGAGGCTAGCGGTCATAGGCAGAATGCTTCCGTCGCCACCTAATCCCATATCTTTACCACCGCCCTTTCCCCCAGGACCAGGATCAGGACTGCCGCCATTATTACTGCTGACTTTTCCTCCAGGATCGTGATCGGGATTGCCTCCCTTGCTATCGCTCACCTTTCCTCCGGGACCAGGATCGAGACTGCCTCCCATATTACGGTCGACCTTTCCTCCAGGATCAGGACCGGGACTGCCTCCCTTATTACTATCCGTCTTTCCTCCCGAATCAGGATCAAGACTGCCTACCTTGACACCGCTGGTCTTTCCTCCAGGACCACGATCAAGACTGCCGCCCTTGCTACCACTAACCTTCCCTCCGGGATCAGGACCAAGACTACCACCGTCGCGACCACCACTATCAGGAGTAGAATCATTCTGATATGAAGTTGCTACGCTTTCTCCCTGGCTTGGATAATCACTACTTCCTCCCATCATCCATAGCGCAGCAAATAAGCCTATTGATACAATTCCTGCTAAAGCAGCGATTACAGTTATTCCCTTCTTACTCAATTGTATGCCGGTAGTAAGCGTGAAGAACGGCTCTTCTCTCTTTTTATTTTCATTCGGGATGGACTCAGGATTAGGCGCAGTAGTTTCAGGCGCATGTATTGGTTCCGGTTTGGTACTATAGAGTTCATCCGATTCATTGCTCTCTGCAACGACGCCAGCGATCACTTTCCGATCGGCGGCTTTGGCCTGCACACCGGTGCGTTCAATCCAGCGATTCGACAGCGCCCTCGCCAGCGCTCCCATTGTCCGCTTCGCAAATTCCAATAGATCGCGTTGAGGGCGTATATCCAGCTGCAACGGAGCATAGGCCTGTTTCCAAACCTCGACTTCAACAAGCGATTCGGCGGGAAGATATTTGGGGTGTGCGATCCTGATGGTATATGAACCGGCATCGATCGATTCGATATATAGTCTACCGTTCTGGTCGGCATTTCCAGCTGGCTTACCAGCAATCTCTACGTCTGCGTTCGGCACATTGCAGGAAACAATCAATTCACCTACCTGTTTGCGATCGAGCTTGGCGACGACGGTCAACTCCTCGTTGGGCTGGAGTTCCACCGATCTGTTCAAGGGAACATAGCGTGGTGATTCAACCTCGATCAGATATTGGCGCGGCGTCATGTTTTTCTTACCCCACCATCCGTCTTCTCCTATCCGTCCTTCATGTTTGCTGTTCAGATATATCTCGGCCTGCGATAAGACCGCACCGCTGGTGGCGTCGAAGCATTGCACCACCAGCTCGCTCATAGGGATGTTGGCCGCCTGCCGGAAGGCGCGCGCCAGATCGATAGAGGTCGGAAAGCGATCGAGCGGTTTTTTAGCTATCGCCTTCAAAACGACATCCTCGATCGCCTGGGGGATATCCGGGCGGATCTCACGCAGTGGACGAGGCAGGATCGATCGGTGCATATCCATCACCTGCCCCTCGCTATCGGCCTCAAATGGAACCTGACCGGTCAGCAATTGGTAGAGAATGATGCCGAGACTGTATATATCGGCGCTCTGGTCAATTGGGCTGTGAGCGATGGTCTGCTCCGGCGAGATGTAATAGGATGTCCCAGCGACGCGCGTATTTGTTCCGATGTTAGTGCTGAGCACCTTCGCGATACCGAAATCCAGGATGCGAATGGTCTCATCCCCGTTCTCCTCCCGGACGAGCATTATGTTGCTCGGTTTCAGGTCCCGGTGAATGATCCATTTCCTGTGAGCGTAAGCCACGGCATCGGCAATCTGTTCGAGCAGTTCGATCACGCGTTGAAGCGGAGGGGAACCGTTCGCTTTCAGCTCCTCAGCGAGCGTGCGCCCGTCGAGCCATTCCATCACCATGTACGCTGAACCGTCGGGGGTGTAATCGGCGCTGAGGACCTTGATGATCATGGGATGGCGAAGCGCGACGGTCTTGGTGGCCTCCTCGAAGAAGAACCCGACGCCTTCTTCATTACTGATGGTCAGATCCGGCCTCAGTATCTTGATAGCGACTATGGCTTTGGTGATCTCGTGCTGTGCACGGTAGACGACGCCCATACCACCGATTCCCACCAGCTCCTGAATCTCATACCGCTCCAGGATAGTGCCGACAAGTTTGTATGGATCGCGTTTCAACTGTGAGTTCATAAACCAACACCCTCAGGGAATCAAGTGTAATTGCATCTCAATCAGATAAGAGAGGCGGAGAGGGCTGAGCCAGTATGCCATGGAAATACAAACATATGCGCAAGCGCCAGAACAGAGCATGAGGGTGGGGCTAGGAGATATATGTTTCTTATCCCCTTAGCCCGCCCTCCAACTCAAACGCTGGACGGTAGTTGGGTGAACATCTTCAAAGCAAGCCACTGCCTCGGTCCCTCACTGGTTATCTGGTCTGCTTCTCGATCTGATGCCGAAAATATCCCTTCCAACTCTCCGGTAATGCCTCCACGCTTATGGCCTGCTGTAGCGTCCCCAGATCATCCTTCTCAAATGCATAGATGCGGGTGATATCAGCCACGCTGATTTCTTGCTGGTCTCGACCGATTAGCTCTAACGGATATTCAGCCGTAGCGATACCTTCCTTAGTCACTGCAAGGTAGAAGCCAGTGCGCCGGCTCGCCAGAAATTTCTTCACCATGTCTGGACGGCTAAACCGTATGCCGAGCTTGTAGCACGGGAGTCGCGGTTGAGTCACAGCCAACTCAACCGCGCCAATTCTATATCGGTCACCGATATAGACCGAATCTTCTCGCAACCCCTCGATCGTGAAGTTCTCACCGAACATCCCCCACGGCAAATCGACGCCTGGCAGTTCGCCACGCCAGTAGTCATAGTGTTCTGCCGGGTAGGCATAGATCGCCTTGTCGATCCCGCCGTGTACAGACATATCCGCCTGTTGATCACCGTCCGCGTTCAAAGTTCGCACCATTACCGGACTCGTGATGGGCTGCTTGAATATCCCTGTCGTGACAAGTTTGCCACCCCAGGCGATCTCACGGGGCAATCCTACATTTATCGACACGAGCTTCATAAGTTAGAATCCTACCTACCGGAACACATGATCTCAAGCTCGTCGAACGACCAATCTGCTCGCGAATGATACGAACACCCGTTTTGATCCGGCTCTGCGGATCGATGGTCTACCCCGGAAATTCTCAGCCGATACTAAAGCATCTTCGATGCTACCCTATATTTTGTCCGAAACTCGCTGTCGCCGATTTTTCGCCTCCTGACAAACATTATGGCATCTCATGGCGGAAGCAAAAATCCGGCCATCCAGCTCGCCTCATCTCAGGAGGTGTTTTTGCTATGGACAGGCATATGTTCTTCTTCAAGAACTTCCCCTTCTTCAGAGAGAGAGCTAAACTGCAATCCGTCCCGGCGAATTGAAGACCAAAAACAATCACTCACGCTGCGCGCATTCACGTTTAGTATTGCTACGAAACAAGAAAACAGATAGGAGGCGTCGATTGAAAGCCGCGTTTTACGAAGGAAATGAACGAATCCGCATTGGAGAATGTGTCCCGATCGCTCCGGCCGCTGGGGAAGTCCAGATTCGCGTTTCTCATTGCGGGATTTGCGGAACGGATCTGCACGTCTTTCACGGGGCGATGGATCACCGCGTCAACAAACCGGCCGTCATCGGCCACGAGATGTCAGGCGTCATCGAAGCAGTCGGCGCTGAAGTGCCAGGCTGGACTGTCGGAGATCGCGTGACCGTGCGACCGCTGGATTCCTGCGGCGCGT
Organism: uncultured Acidobacteriota bacterium; assembly: GCA_963796275.1. Classification (GTDB taxonomy): domain Bacteria; phylum Acidobacteriota; class Blastocatellia; order RBC074; family RBC074; genus JAKEHZ01. The sequence continues at coordinate 22,182 of CAWCKY010000007.1, forward strand.
GTCCGGCTTGCCAGGCTGGACATTCACACATTTGCCAGAAACTGAAATTCATCGGTATTGATCGGCCCGGGGCGATGCAAAAACTCTGGACGGTGCCCGCGCATACGCTTCACGGATTACCCGACTCGCTCTCTCTGAAAGAGGGTGCGCTTATCGAGCCCATCGCCGTGGCATGCCATGACGTTCGTCTGGGCCAAGTAAAGGTGGATGAATTTGTCGTCGTCCTGGGCGGAGGACCGATCGGCGCATTGATCGCGCTGGTTGCGAAACAGAAGGGCGCGCGCGTGCTCGTGTCTGAAGTGAATCCGTTTCGCATCAAGCTGCTGCAGGAGTTCGGCGTCGAAGTAGTTAATCCCGAGGAAACCGACCTCGTAGCGCTGGTTGAGGAACGGACCGGCGCCGCAGGCGCGGATGTCGTCTTTGAAGTAACGAGTTCCAAAGCAGGTGCAGAGATGATGACGAAATTGCCGCGCGTGCGCGGACGCATCGTAGTCGTCGCCATCCACAGCCAACCGCCGCAAGTAGACCTCTTCAAATTTTTCTGGCGAGAGCTCAGTTTGCACGGCGCACGAGTGTACGAAGCGCAGGATTTCGAGGAAGCGATCTCACTCGCCGCATCCGGCGCATTGCCGCTCGACCAACTGATCACCAATGTTTGCTCGCTTGACGACCTCGAATGGGGGCTTCGCCAGCTCGCCAAGGGCGGGGAAGTAATGAAGGTGTTAATCGAGTGCTCGTAGTGTTCCGAAATCAAAAGCGGAGGGATATATTTTGGGAATTCTGGATATGTTTAAGCTCGATGGAAAAACCGCGCTCGTGACGGGTTGCAAGCGCGGCATCGGCAAAGCGATGGCCATTGCTTTGGCGGAAGCCGGAGCCGACATCATCGGCGTCAGTCAGTCGCTCGAAACCAGCGGCAGCGACGTGGAAAAGGAAATTGCCGGTCGTGGCCGCCGGTTCAAAGGCTATGCCTGTGACTTTGCCGATCGCGCGGCAGTGTATGAGTTTATCAAGCGGGTGAAAAGCGACTTTCCCGTGATTGACATTCTGGTCAACAACGCCGGGATCATTTTGCGCAAGCCGGCGGCCGAACACCCGGATGAATATTGGGACAGGGTAATGGAGGTCAATCTCCATGCGCAGTTTGTGTTGAGCCGAGAACTGGGCAAAGAGATGGTTGCGCGCGGCTCGGGCAAGATTGTTTTTACGGCTTCGCTGCTGACCTTTCAGGGCGGCATAACCGTGCCCGGTTACGCGGCTAGCAAGGGCGCAGTCGGTCAGCTCACGATGGCTCTCTCCAACGAATGGGCGGGGATGGGTGTGCAAGTCAACGCCATAGCTCCGGGCTACATCTCTACTGACAACACAGCGGCATTGCAGGCGGACCCGGCGCGCAACACGGCGATCACCGCGCGCATTCCGGCAGGGCGCTGGGGCGAACCGGATGACCTGAGCGGCGCCGTGGTATTTCTCGCTTCGGCGGCTTCGAATTATGTCAACGGCGCGATTCTGACCGTGGATGGCGGTTGGATGGGACGTTAGAACGAATAGATCAACCGCCAGCGCACGCGGCGTCTGCAGGTTTGCTCGCGCGATCGGCGACACCGAGGTAGTGGCGGAAGTGGCGGAGGGAGCTGGAGTTCGTATTTTTTTCGCTGGAATTTCCACGCTTTACCCACGCTATCGCAAGGCCACGAATGACCGATTGTTGGTTGTCGATTTAGGAGCGTTTCTGTTCAGAATTTTATTTGAGCTTCAATACCCGCCGCGAATTTTCGAACAAAATCTTCCGCGTCACTTCCTCACTCGGAGACATCCGCCGGATCGTCGCAAGCTGTTGCGACCCGCTGCATTTTTCGCCTTCGCCCAAACGATCATTGCAATCGCTCCCGTAGAGTAATTTGTCCTGATGGCGCTTGATGAAATGGCGGGCGTGGTCTTCGTCGCGCAGCATCGCGTTTAACCCGGAGCCCGCCGAAAGGTCTGCGTACATATTCGGATAATCCGAGAGCCAGCGATCGGTGAGGCCGCCCGGCGTGACTTTCGTCTTCGGATACATCACGGTCTGATCGTGGTTGCGGTCGATGTTTCCCCACCAGGTCTGGGCGTGACCTATGAAATTGACCTTAGGGAATTTTTCCAGGGTTTTATGGAAGCGGTCGAATGTGGTGTTGTATTTGCCGTGCTGGAAATGCATCAGCACGGGGACGTCGTACTCAAGCGCGATGGTGGCGATCAATTCGATGTGTTTTGAATCGCTTCCGACTTCGAACTTCTGTTCACCGACGCCGATGGCGCCCATTTTCAAGTACTTCTCGATTACTGCCCTGGTTTCCGGGATGTCCGGCAGTTCGTTGGCGAAAAAGTAGAACTCTCCCGGATATTTTTTAGCGAGGACCACGACGGAATCGTTACCCCAGGCGTCGGCCTCGAGCCCGTATTTCGATCCGGCTGGCAGCAGGACGGTTTTTGTTACGCCCATCTTTCGCTGATGAGCGATGAGCTCTTCGTCGCCGCGGCCCGAGTAATGCGTATGCTGGTGAATGTCTATGATCTCGCCCGCCGCGGCGTTTAACGGCAGGAGGTTTCCTGCTGTTGTTGCGCAGGCGGCGGCGAGAAATGATCTGCGTGAAATATTTTTTTCAGTCATAACTCCCTGTAATCGGACACTGTTCAACTCTTTCACTGGTAATTATTTATTTCCCTTGTCTCTCACCCCTATTGTCCTCTCCGTTTTCGCTCCAATTCTCGTAGATCGGCGAGCAGATCAGCGACGATTTTCGCCGCCTCCTCTGCCGTAGCTCCGTATTTGCGTGCACTGTCGTCGCCCGCGCGGGGCCATAGTGTTTTGCCGACCTGATTGATGACTCGGACATATATCTCGCGCCCATCGGAGCCGCCGGCCACGCTGAGCAAGGCGTCCGCCTTATCACGCATGACAGTCGTCCATCGTTGGCTGGCCTGCAGACTGCGGCTCAGGTACGCGATAATCGCCGGATCTACCTGATGGTCGCCAATCACTTCGACGCAAATTTTCTTCACCTCGATCAATGATGCGGAGACCTTGATTTCTGCACGTAAAATATCAGGAGTTGCCTTAGGCGCCGGATCTGAAACATTCGTAGAAGGCGATGCGTTTTGAGGTTCTCGTACGTTTGGTGAAACTGTCGCAGAAGGCGGCGCGGCCGCCGGTGAGTATGATGGCGAGGGGGATTCGATTGTAATCAGCTCTTTATCCTCCGCGAATTGAGATGTTCGCTCGCGAACCATCAGAAGCCAGCCCAGGCCTGATATGCCGACGGCAACCAGTACGGCAGTCAGAACCCGCGCGGTTGCCCTTCGTCGTGGACGCCACCTTCGCAATAGGAAAGATCCGAGCCGCCCCCATGCGCGCGCCAACGCGGGAAATATATTCATCTCCTCATAGGAGACTACGACAGATAAGCCAAACACCGGAGTGCCGTCTTCCTCACGTAATTGGCGCAGCGATGATATGGTGAAGGATATTTTCTGACCGCTCCCGTACTCGGTCGAGAATCGCGACGGATCGGCGATGTGCGCCGTATCATCGTAGTCGAGCGCGTGAGCGGCGAGTAACAGATCGCCCTCATCACACACCGTACGCACTTCGATCAACTTCGATCCTTCCTCCACATCAAAGCTCACCTCGTTATTCCGATCAATGCCCAGGAAGGTGCGCTCGACCCCGTCCACTATGACGCGCAGCCGGGTGGCGCCGCCGGATCGCTTGCGGCGCGCAGACTGATCGGCAAGCTCTTTCCGCATTCGGGTGAGCTCGTCTTCAGTAAGCTCCGCGGCCTGGTCACGATCGTTCAGAGGACCATCATCAGGGCTGCTGCCAGAGGTTGGGAAGAATTTCGGGATATCCAGACGTCTCGCCATGGAACCCAAACCCAATCCGGCTACCAATCGTTCATAGCAATCAGGGTGGATTACAGCGTGCATTCGCGCGACCTCAATTTGATGCTCCTCGTCCGGGTCAGTACCGTAAAAGGTCAACGCCTCAATCTTGCCGGACGCTGCACCTGATCCCGGTAGCGGGCATTCCGTATCCCATGGCGTGAACATTTGCAAGCACTGATTGACCAACCTCAGATATTGCGTCGAATCCTCACGCGTCTGAAATCTCTCTTCGCCATAATGCCCCCGCACGACTTCCAGCTGACTGAAGCGCTCCTTTAATTCCCGCATCAGGCGAGCCTTACGTGCGCGCCAGTAGGCATCATCCTTGGCCCGCTCCGGGTCCTGAATGATCAGATCATACAGTCTCATGCCCTCTGCCGTGGTGTAGTTGTAGAGCAATCTGCTCATCCCGAGCGTGACGTGGAAAGAATTGCGCATAAGTGTAATGCTTATCAAATGCTTTATGTAATGCTTGATCAACCTTTCCTCATCAATCGCCGGGTTCATCTGCTGCTCTCCTAGCCGCTCATACAGCTCGGACTCGACATAAACGAGCCGTTGAAGCAGGTGCAACTCGCTCAAAGAGACCTTGGTTCGCGATCTGATCGCTTTTGATCCCGGCGTTCGCGAACGGCTGCCAGGCTTGTAGTAGGAGCGTTTGTCTTGAGCGACCGCTGCGGCGTTCAATTTAGACATCGCCGCTGTTGCGATCTGAACGGCAAGCTCCCTTTTACCTTGAACGAAGTATGCCAACTGAAACGCCCGACGCAGCATGGCGTCCCTCATTGCAGACTTATCCATCCTAGACTATGCTCCTAAAATCGGACTTAACAACGAGGTTATTGACTTATCCGAGGTGAATAAAGCGCAGGGCTCCCCGAATTTATGTGGCTGCGGACAACTTACTTCCCGACTTGGCATGCGATGGCGACGGCGCAAGCCATTTAGCCTTGCCGAAAATCAGAGGCAGGGCTTTTTGTAATCACTTTTGACGCGATAAGGCCCAATATCAAAGCCTAAGGTCAATCTAAAAGTACCTTCACAGAGACAAACCGCATTATACAAGTTATATGTTATATAAGGACGTAAAATAGATAGTTTTACAAAAAATAACGGGATTATTACTACAGGACGGATAGCTACGAGAATTTATTCCGAAAATCCTACGCTATGCTGAGCTCGTGAATTATATAATGGCGCAGCCATGTTACTAGATCATGTCAGTCTTCAGCGCTGCCTCCACAACGCAGCCGATTACTAATATCAAAGCAGATATGATTACAACTTTCTCTCGCGACGACCTACAAAGGCGCGGGGCAGGGAAGGAATCACGGCATTAGTGGATTTTAGAAGTGAGTGTGCTCCGTAAAAACAAAACAGAGAGCGAGACCAACACCAACACTATGACGGTCACTGATGAAGGGCTGATCCTGCGCGAAGCGGCGGCGGTGCTCGGCCATACGGTCCATATCTTTGTAGCGTTGTTGGCGCGCACGAGGTGGACGCTGCGACGGGAATTGACAGGGTTCAAAAAAATTTTTATTTAGCGACACTTTTTCGCGTTTCGTGTGTATTCAGTAACGGGGCTGATTTTTCAGGCTATTGGTCAGGCAAGTACTGTATTGTTGCTCTGATACAGCGCCAAAAATTCGTTTCAGATATCATTATTTTGTGTGCCCCATTGCTTATTTACTAGTTGCTTATCCTTTGCCTGTTTCCGTACGCTTATTCTCAGAACTGCCAGGCATGCCGAGGGCTTCGACCTGATTATTGCTCCCCGCAGGTCAGCGAGAGCTGTCGCATGATTGGTGGCACAGCCGCAAAGAGATTCGGCCACAAGAATCTGCCCGTAAGAGTCAGGCCGACTGCAATAGCGATCAATGGACACGTGTCGTAATCGGTCGCCACAGTAGAAGTGTGTCAAAACAGCAGACCCAATAGAACTAACTATTACAGATAGAAGAATGATTTCAAAGAAATGCCATTGTTCCCTACCATTTTAGTCTTTCTGTTTTCCGGCGCCGATTGCCCTCGCGCAGAATGGGCAAGTAATCAGCTTGGCGCTGTCATTCAGAGCGCCAGGATCACGTTGATCGGGCAGGACGGCGAAGGGCGCAGAGCTAGGAGCGGTACAGTGGCAAATCCTCCATATGCGAAATTCACAAATCCAGCCTGAAGTATCGCGACAGCTTGTCCTGACGGCAGCCAACCCCCCGGCCAGCCCAGAAGATGAGATCGCGCCGAATATCGAAGACCAACTGGTGGAGGTCTTCCATAAGTTGAGCATCCCTGTGTTTTGGTATCTGAGACGGATCGGCCTTTGCCCGGAGGAAGCGGAAGAGATCGTTCAGGAAGTCTTCCTGCGTCTCTTCCAGCATCTCGATGCAATAGAGGAGCAAGGCCATATGCGAAGATGGGTCTTTCGTGTCGCGCACAATCTGGCGATAGACCAGCATAGACGACAAAGACGTTTCACTCTTAAGAGCCCGCAAGAATGGACAGAATTGAGCGACCTGGTTCGAGATCGAGCCATCAATCCTGAAGAGCGGCTGCTCGAGGAAGAGCGGATCGCCATGCTCGAGCGGGCCCTTGGCACGTTGACTAGCCGGCAAGCGCAATGTCTCGATTTAAGAATGGAGGACTTGAGCTATCGTGAGATTGGCGCGCTGCTCGGGGTAAGTGTCTCGACCGTAGCTGGAGCTCTGAAACTGGCGATCCTGAAGTTACGCGAGAGCGGATAGTGCAGGCGGCGAGCGGCGTAACTCATCCAAAATGCGGCTCGCGTCCAACCTTAAAAGAAGAAAAATAGACCGTGAAAAATGAATAAACCCCAAGGAAGATCGAGAGAACCTTACCACCAGCGGCAGTATCTCGGGTTTCCTTGATGAAGGAAGGAACACAATGAGGAGGGAAACGAACGCGAGGACCGGCCTTCCATGCGGCGTCGAAATCGTTTCGGCTCGGGATTTCTCAGGGCTCGAGGTGGAAATACCAGCGAGCTTCGAGTTGCGCTTTCCTCAGTGTTGGATTGCGCAGCCGGTTCAGAACCGGTACGCAGTGGCGATTGAGCGCGAGACCCTCGCCTGGCTCGCGTCTTATGGCATCGGGCGGAGCCGCGACGAGGCGGAGAAACTGCGCAAGTTCAACTGTGGCTTATACGGCGGATACTCGCTCCCCGCAGCGAATTACCAGGCGGCGCTCCTGGTGACTCAGTTCATCTCGCTCTGGCTATTCTGGGACGATGCGCAGGTCGAGGAGGAAGACGACTTTTGCATCGAGGTGGTTCTCGAAGCATTGATCGGCGCCACCGAGCCGCGTGCGCCCTCCCGCTACGTGGCCGCCTGGACCGACATCGGACGGCGATTGCGCAGGACCCAGAGTGCCGCGTGGCTTGGTCGACTTGAGTCGACAATGCGGGAGTGGCTCGAAAACGCCAGGCTCGAGACACGCCTGGCGCAGGAGTTCAAGCGAGGCGTAGCCTGCCCGGACTTCAAGACACTCTTCGATTGCCGGACTATCAGCATCGGCATGTTCCCGACATTCCACCTGATCGAGCTCGCCGAGGGATTCGAGCTTGATGGGTCGTTCCACGGGCACGACTCAGTGATAGCGCTCAAGCGATTGGCTTCGCGGCTTGTGGGGGTGGGCAATGACCTCGGTGGTCTGGCGAAGGACATCAGCAACCGATGGCTCAATCTCGTTCTCGTCCTGATGGAACAGTCTTCCCTGAATATCGAAGACGCGTTCCAGCGGATCGTTGACATCCACAATGCCGATGTCGAGGAGTTCGACCGTCAGGCGTTGGAGATGCCGAGCCGGGAGTATTGGACCGACGCCCTTATTCGCGGCTGGGTTCAGGCCGTGCGCCACAATGTCTTTGGTTTCACGTTGTGGGAGTCCACTGCCGAGCGTTATCAGGAATCCAAAGCCATTGCGGGCAGGAAAGCATTGATCGCTCCTGTCGCGCTCGTTCGCGTCCGCCCTCCGGCGCAGGCGGCATAGAAAAAGAGCTTTTGACATGCGCGTTGACGAGTACAACTGGAAGCTGGAGCAAATGATGGACGCGACGGCATCAGGCTACGTTGCGGCTGTGAAAGCTCACAAGCCTGAATGCCTGTATCGCGATTTCTGCTTATGGGGAGTAGCGCGGGATAACCCCCATCGCTCGACGGTAATGCAACTGACGGGAGCCTTACAGCTGGCGAAACTTGTGACCAGACTGTATGACGCCGCTCTCCTCGTCCGATTACAAAACAACATCGGCACTGGGTTGTTTACTTGTGATAACTCGACCCGTCTAATGCTCGCGCACAAACTTATGAAAAGAAGCGGAGAGCGCGAGGATGAGAGCCTCGTCGAGTTATTAGTAAGAACCGGTAAGGAGTATGCCGTGATGATATCGCCTGTCAGGAGCTGACGCGCGCGCATCCTTGAGAGAAGTAAAATTGACCACGAGCAATGAATAACATGAAGAAAGATCGAGCAGATCATTCGCGCTCTTCATTGCTTCCCGCTTGATTTTCTGAGGAGGCGACTTGGAACAACGTAACTTGTTACTCGAGAGCTCGCTGATTCCCTCGGCGACTATGCTCGACCATGTCATAGACCTGAAAATCGGCGGGCCGGTGGGTGACTGGTTGGATGAAACACTACTGATGCCCGTCTCGGACATACTGGGCGTCCGTCGAAACGGTTTCGCGCGAAGCTCGTGCAGTTTGGGTGCCTGTTGACCAGCCAATATTCCGATCTGACTGACACCGAGCGCGAGCTATGTCACCGATTAGGTGACCTGATCGAGTTGCTTCACGCCGGGTCTCTGGTGGTGGACGATATCGCGGATCAGAGCCAGGTGCGCCGAGGCCAGCCGTCCATTCACCTGAAATACGGCTTGCCCGTGGCGCTCAACGCGGGCAACTGGCTCTATTTCTGGCCGTTGATGTTAGTCGCCGCGATGCGACTGCCGCCGGAAAAGGAGCTTTGGGTGCATCGCCTCTGCCACCACATAATGATGAAATTACATTGCGGCCAGGCCCTCGATTCCGGCGTCCGAGTCGATACTCTGCCACAAGAGAAAGTAGCCGGCGTCTGCCTGGCCTCGATGGAGTTGAAGACCGGCGCCATGACCGCTCTCGCTCTCTCGCTCGGCTCGGCGGCGGCAGAATCGCCAGCGGAAGACTTTCCGGCCCTGGATGAGTTCGGCCATAGCTTTGGCGTCGCCCTGCAGATGTTCGACGATATCGGAAATCTGCAAGGCCGTAAGGAACTGGAAAAACGATATGAAGACCTGATCGCACGGCGGCCCTGCTGGGTCTTGGCCTTCGCCGCGCAGAATCTCCCGGGACAGTCCTATCGAACGTTCATTGAAGCGATTCAACTCCTCCCCGATGACGGGCCACTGCAAGACTGGATAGCTGAACAAGATTTTCTCAACCAGGCGCGTCGCGACGCGCTCAAGTACCTCGAACTGGTCTTTCAAAGATTCGAGAGCGCTTTAGGACCGGAGCGTCATAACAAAGCCGAGGCGTTGGAGAGGCTACATCTATTAGGTAAACAAGTCTCCGACAGTTATTACTGAGAGCTTCCATTCACCGATTATGTCTGCCGCCGAGCTGATTATCGAGTCGCAGAATACCAAGGAGCGTCACATAGATGGCTTACGCTGAAAATGAGTGTCTGACCGAGCTGCGGAATCTGGTTCTCGAACTCGGCCGGGATGGTGGCCTCATAAGCCCGTCGGTCTATGACACTGCGCAGGTTCTGCGATTGTCTCCCTTAACCGGCGACTGCGCGAGCACGGTCGCCTGGCTGATCGCCCGGCAGCATTCCGACGGCGGATGGGGGCATCCATCGGCGACCCGCGCCCGCGACCTGCCGACGCTGGCCGCGGCTCTGGCTTTGCGCGCACAGCGCGGTTCCAAAGACGCTTCCGACGCGGCTCAGGCGGGATTCGCCTTTCTGCGACGCTATGCGCAGCAACACTGGTCCGAACCGCTGGCCGATGATCTGCCGGTAGGGATCGAGCTGCTGCTGCCGCGATTGCTCGGCGAGGCGGCATCTCACGGGATCGATCTGCCGGCCAAGCCGTATCAGTCGCTGCGAGCGCTTGGTACTCGCAAGCGACTGATAATCGCGGCAACGAAGCCGAGCGCGGGCTCGGGACCGGTGTACTCCTGGGAGGGGTGGGGATTTCAGGCCGCCCCGGAAGTTATAGACGGTTCCGGCGGCGTAGGACATTGCCCCGCGGCCACTGCCGCATGGCTGGCGATGACGGCAAAACGCAATGACCTTAATGGGGTTTTTAACCGAGCTGCGCGCCGGTTTTTGAAAACAGCCTCCGCAGCCTCCGGCGAGAGCGACTCCAGCTTAATGCCTGTTGTTTGGCCTATCAATCGCTTTGAACAGATAGGGGGGCTCCACGCCCTCTCCCTTGCCGGCTTGGTTGACCATCCTCAGCTGCGAGACGCGGCGCGAGCCCAAATTCTCGACCTCAGCCACGCGTTGCGTCCGGACGGAATCGGCAAGAGCGATCATTTCAGCGTTAATGGCGATTGCACATTTATGGCGATCGCCACGCTGATCGCTGCTGGACATCAGGTCAATAGCCGCGTGATATATCGTTTCCGGCAGAAAAATTCCTTCATCACCTATCCGATCGAGCTTCAACCCTCCTTGACTGCGACCGCTCACGCCGTGCTAGCGCTGGCACGCGCTCGCGACGATGTCAGCTGCTTCGCGCGATATCTCGAAAGCAAAGAGTCGCCCGACGGCCGTTGGGTCGGCGACAAGTGGCACAATTCGTGGTTGTACACCACGGCGGAAGTGATCATTGCGTTGGCACAGGCTAACCGGACAAAGGCCCTGCCAGCCGCGGTCGCCGCGCTGCTCTGGCATCAGCGTGAGGGTGGCGGATGGGGCTGCGCCGATCGCCCGACGCTGGCGGAGACCGCATACGCAGCATTGGCGCTCCACATGCTCCGCTCGCGCGGCACTTGCACCAAACAGGTTCACCTTGCGCTTGAGCGGGCCGCCGCGTGGCTCGCCGATAACTACGAAGCAATGTCACCGCGAAATGACATCTTCTGGATATCCAAGGAACTCTACTGCCCCTACCGGGTCGACCGCGTGTTTATTTTGAGCGCCGTTCTCGCTCTCCATCAAGAATGCGGCGGGAGGAGTAACAATAACAATGCTGCATAGAGGAACTATATGAGTGCAGCGATGCGACCTGATTCTGGCGTGCTGGAATATCCTCGTCTTCGGTGACTCCTGCACATCCTCCGTGTCGTATGAAGATTTCGAGCGACTGGCCGGGAGGTGGAACGGGCATTCGTAAATTCCTTCACGCCGATTATGGCGATGATGATGCCCGAATTATTGACATTCAGCTTGGTCGTTTAATTCTATGCCGAATTGCCGCGTAGTAACACGATGAGTTTATTTCGGCGTTTCAACGCCGGCACCGCCATCCATCACACATTGCGTCACCTTGTGACTCCTGACTTCAACCGTCGCTATGCAACGCAACGCTCTGATAATACCTACCGGCGTTGATGTTGTTTGAAAATAAATGCAATTACGCAGGGGCAGACCTATGTGTCATTTGTGTCAAGATAAGCCGTAATCTTCGTAACATCTGGCCACTGAGCGCCCCTTTGGGACATAGGAGCCAGCCTTATTCTTATCTTGGCGCATGACCTATGTGTCGGCCCCGGAGTGCGCAACTGTGAACCGGGGGCAGACAACAGGTTAAACATCGGCCTGCCCCCTACGTTGGATGACGTGGTTGCAGCAATTTTTCAAATTCAACCTCAGGTCTACGATTGCGCGTCTTTTTTACAATAGGCGTCCTGAAAATATTGAAAAGTTTGACTCAAGGCAGAACGGGAATAATTTAAACGGCACACCGAAAAAAATCGCCTGAAACCGTTATAGAGGAGCATGCTGATTAGGCGTGGATTGCTGGGTAGAAGGGGATATCCGCAGCTTGGATGAAGCCTGAATGATGGGTTTATATCTCGCAAGGTCGCGAAGGCGTGGGGGCGCAATTAGTGAAATGAGCTGTTCAGTCGAAACATCACTTTGGAACGATTTTTCACGCATGTCATACCAGCAGCGCGCTGGCCGCATCGCCGAACTGGCGCGTCTCGACCAGGCTTCAATTGAAGCGTTGAGTGGCCGCACGGTCACGGCGGATATCGGGTTGGCAGAAAGATGCGTGGAGAACGCCATCGGCTATTTCGCGGCGCCCCTGGGAGTCGCCGCTTATATGCTTATTGACGGACGCGACGTCGTCGTGCCGATGGCCGTCGAGGAGACATCGATCATCGCCGCGGCGTCGAGCGCCGCAAAATTCTTCTACCCCCACGGCGGCGTCACCACCAGAACCGAAGGCACCCTGGGTATCGGCCAGATCCAGATACCGAGGGCGAGAGATTCGGGTCGCATCATAGAAACTGTTATAGCCAATCACGACCTGCTGCTCGCTTGCGCCAATGAACTGGTACCAGGCTTGATCGCTCGCGGCGGCGGGGCGCAGCGCATCGAAGGGCGCGTTTTGCCTGGAATGGTAGTGGTCTATATCTATGTAGACACCTGCGACGCGATGGGCGCCAACCTGATCAATCAGATATGCGAAGGACTGAAGCCCCTCATTGAGGACTTGACCGGGGAAGAAGTCGGCGTCTGCATTCTTTCGAACCTGACTGACACGCGCATGTCGTTTGCGACTGCGCGCGCACGACAGATTGACCGGCGTCTGGTCGACGGGATCGTCAACGCCTATGAGTTCGCCGCGCAGGACCATTACCGCGCCGCGACGCACAACAAGGGAATCCTCAACGCCATCGACGCTATTTTATTGGCGACGGGCAATGACTGGAGGGCGATGGAGGCGGGCGCTCACGCTTACGCGGCCCTCGGCGGACACTACCGCCCGTTGTCGCGCTGGCGTCGTGAGGGTGACGACCTGGTCGGCGAGATCAGGCTGCCTACATCTGTTGGGATGGTAGGCGGTATGACCGGGATTCATCCGACCGCGCGAGCATGCCTGAAGATACTGGGCGCACAGACGGCTGCTGAACTGGGCCGAATCTGCGCCGCCGTCGGCTTGATACAGAACTTCGCGGCGCTACGCGCGCTGTCGACCGTCGGTATCGTCAAAGGCCATATGAATCTGCATGCGCGGAACCTGGCGGTTCTCGCCGGAGCGAATCAGGAAGAACAACCCATGTTAGTCGAGAAGCTGCGCGAGGAACTACTGCATAAAAATCGGATAACGCTGACCCAGGCGCAGGACATTTTGTTAGATATCCGAAACAACGCGGTAACAGGAGGCGCGCTTATGTCGCCCCGTGAGTGACGCCCTGTGAGACTGAAAATAGCATGGGAGTTCAAGCTTTAGCCAAAGCTTTAACCTGGCATCTGCCATTGAAAGTTACATACGGAGGATTCTTAACATGGTCGGAATGGAAGCTTTGGCCTTTTCAGTGCCGCAATACTATATCAACTTAAGTGACCTGGCGGTCGCGCGGGGAATTGACCCGGACAAGTATACCGTCGGTCTTGGCCAACGCGAGATGTCCATCGCTACACCTTGCGAAGACGCTGTTACTCTGGCCGCCGGAGCGGGACAGCGGCTGCTAGCCAGCTTCGACGTCGATCCGGGGTCCATCGCCTTGCTCATTGTCGGCGCCGAAACCGGGATTGATCATAGTAAGCCGATCGCCAGTTACGTTCATGAGTTACTCGGCTTATCCACTCTATGTCGATCTTTCGAGATCAAACATGCATGCCACGGCGGCATGGCCGGACTATTTACGGCTTCGCAGTGGACAATGTCAGGTCGCGCCGCGGGCAAGAAGGCTCTCATCATCGCCACTGATATCGCGAGATACGGAGTTGGAGCGCCTGGCGAGCCGACGCAGGGGGCCGGCGCCGTCGCGATGCTGATTTCGGACAATCCAGCGTTGCTCGAGTTCGACACGGACGCCGAAGGCTACTACTCGAAACAGGTCATGGACTTTTGGCGCCCTATCTACAGCAAAGAGGCCTTCACCGACGGCCACTATTCAATATCCTGCTACCTCGACGCCTTGCAATACTCCTACGCTGCCTATCGCCGTGATTCCGGCCGCGACGGCGACCCGCATTTTGCGGACCGCTTCGTCGCCTGCCTTTATCACGCGCCGTTCGTGAAGATGACTCAGAAGGCTCATCAGCGATTGTTGGAGACCGACGCAGGGGCGCCGTTCGCATCCGACAGCCCCGAGATGCAAAGCGCCAGAGATGACTTTGCCAGGCGAGTGGTGCCTTCGCTGGAGATCAATGCGCGCGTGGGCAACATCTACACCGGATCGCTTTTTCTGTCGCTGGTCAACTTTCTTGAAGACCAGGCCGAGGGTAACGCCGGGCGCACGATCAGTCTATTCAGTTACGGCAGCGGCTGCCAGGCCGAGTTCATCACCGCCAGAGTCGGAGAGCGGGCTGGACAGGCGATGAAACGACAAAGTTTTCGAACGGTTCTGGACGCTCGCACGCGCCTCGACGTGCGTCGCTACGAAGAGATTCTCGAGGCGAACGGAGTGGCAGATCTCAACGATTCGAAGGTTTGCGACCCGGAGGTCTGGGGCGTCGCGGGACCATTCGTATACGCAGGGGCGCATAACCATCAGCGGCAGTACGTCAGCCGATCTTCGACAATTTAGCCGGAGTTGAGTACGGCCTCGATTGATGAATGGCCGTCTCGATTACGACTCCTAACGCCGCCTTCCTGGACCACGCGTATAAAAAGAGCTCTCACGGATATGGCGAACTACCAGATATGTTATGTCAACGAATATTTTTTCTCTTGAAAAGGAGATCAAAGAAACATATCCCTTCCAATCAGGTTATCGCCCGGCGTGACGAATACGTTATCTGCTAATCATTGCTGCTATGGATATCGAACAGTTCGAACAACGGAAGCAGGATCACATCGCGCACTCATTGAGCACGGTCAACCAGGCCATAGGCATGAGCGGCCTGGAATCCATCCATCTATATCACGAGGCCATCCCGGACCTCGACTTCGAAGAGATCAGCCTAGTAACGACATGTTTCGGAATGGTGTTACCCACGCCCTTTTACGTCGCGAGTATGACGGCGGGACATGCGGACGCATTGAGCATCAATTGGATGCTGGCGCAGGCATGCCAGGAGCGCGGATGGGCTATGGGAGTGGGTTCGCAGCGCCGCGAATTGGAGGCCCGATTGGACGCCCGAGCGATAGATGATTGGCAGAGTCTTCGCCGGGCGGTTCCGGGCCTCGCGCTATTCGCCAACATCGGCATAAGCCAACTGATCAAGGCAGAGGTCTCAGATATCCGTCATCTCGTCGAGTCGCTCGATGCCCAGGCTCTGTGTGTTCACCTCAACGCATTGCAGGAGGCGATCCAGCCGGAGGGCACTCCGCAGTTCAAGGGGGCCTGGCGGGCGATCGAAACTCTCTGTCGCGAGTTGGGTTGTCCCGTCATCGTCAAAGAGACCGGATGTGGTTTCCACCGTTCGACGCTGCGCCGCCTCGCTCAGATCGGTCCGGTGGCGCCTTCAGCAGTAGATGTCAGCGGACTCGGCGGCACACACTGGGGAAGGATCGAAGGCGCGCGCGCAGGCTTCCACACGCTGCATCAGTCGGCCGCCGCGACTTTCGCCAACTGGGGAGAGGCTACCGTCGAGAGCGTGCTGGCGGCGCGATTGGAGCTGTCTCCTCAGACGGAGATATGGGCGTCGGGAGGGGTTCGGTCCGGCCTCGACGCCGCCAAGCTTATCGCACTTGGGGCTCATCGCGTCGGCTATGCGAAGCCCGCACTGGATGCGGCGCTCACCGGGCCAATCGAACTGCGCCGTTGGATGGAGTTGCAGGAGTACGAGCTGCGAGTCGCTTTGTTCTGCTCCGGCTGTGCCACTACCGCCGTTCTGCGGGACAAGACTGGCTCGTGGGAGATGTAGGGAGATTTTACGAGACGCAATCAGGTTATCCGAGGAGATACCAAGCGCAAAGCGCAACGGGCTCCACGCGTACCACTCGCACAACATCTGCGCCGATCGGGTTCGTCCAGCGCTTGATATGGAGATTTTATAAGGTGTGTAGTTTCGATATTGCCGGGAAAGTTTTTGTTTTGGGTGAGTACGCGGTCCTGGGCGGATTGCCCGCTCTGGTGGCCGGCGTCGCCCCGCGCTTCTCCGGTTCGCTGCGTGAGGCTATGGATGAAGGCCCCTACTGGCACGCGGACAGCCCTGTAGGCCGCCTACTGCGCTGGGCCCGGGAACACTGCGGGGTGAGATTCTCCTTCCATTTCGAGGACCCTTATCATAGTGGGGGCTTCGGCGCTTCGACAGCGCAGTTTGCCATTGCCTATGCCGCTGGGGCTGTGCGGCTCGGGTTGAGTTGCGATTGGCGAACCGCATGGCAGTTCTACCGCAAATTGACGGGCGCTGATGAAACGACTCCGAGCGGCGCCGATCTCGTCGCTCAGCTGCGGGGAGGAGTAACCCTCTTCAATCCGGTTTCGCTGAGCTGCGCGGACATCTGGGACGAATTCGACTGGTCGCGGCTGCTGGTCTTTGCGCCGAATGCGCAACCTGATCGAAAGGTCGCCACACACGTTCACCTCAAAGAGTTTTCCCTGGGAAGCCAAGAGATCGATCGCACCCAGCTGTTTTCCCGTTTGGCGGACCCCTTAAAAAAAGGCCTCACAGCGATAGATCGAAAGAGCGTCTACGATCTGGGCGCGGCGATGGATTGGTACGCCGACGCGCTCGCCGAAAACGGCCTGGAGGCACGTGTCACTTTCGAGGACCGGCGGGCGCTCAGGGCGATGCCGGGCGTGTGCGGAGCGAAGGGTGCCGGCGCTATGCAAGCAGATGTTGTACTTGCGCTCATGACGCCGGACGCGGATGCAGAGCCGATTATTCGGTCGGCACGGACACGCGGGTTGAAGCTGATATGTCATGGGTTGACGCGGCAACCCGGAATCCAACCCCTTTTGCCACAGAAACACGGAGCCACGGAGCTTACGAGTAGGTAAAGGATATTCATATGCCTCAGGGAGCGATTTTCGAGATTCCATTTCCGTCGATGATCAATCCACATCTGGCGCCGGCGCGTGCCGCCAATCTTTCCTGGGTCCGCGCCCGTGGCCTGGCGCGCAGCGAGGCCAGGATGGAGGAGTACCTGTCGTGGGACCTGCCGCAGCTGACCGCCCGGACCTATCCATATGCCGACCGCGCCGATCTGGAAATGCTGATGAACTTTTTCAGCATTTTTTTCCTTATTGATGACGAGTTCGATGAACCGCAGGGCGACCGGCGGGCGCAACTGGCCGCGGTGACCCAGGAGATGATCACCATCCCGTTTCGTCCGGCAGGAGCCCCTCCGGACATCGTCTGCCCGATCACGCTGGCATGGGTCGAAGTATGGACGGACATGCGCCGCGGGATGTCGGAAACCTGGCAGAACCTATTTGCATCGAACTCGGCGCGTTTCCTCACCGCCAGCTTGGAAGAGGAGCGCCTTGCCGCCAGCTCGGCGGTATTGGATCTCAACTCGTACGTGGAGCTGCGCCGCCATAGTGTGGGCGTCTATCACGGATTCGATTTGGCCGAGCGGAGCCGGGGCTTCGAGGTCCCGCCTCACGCGCATTCCCACCAGCGGATGCGCGACCTTCGCGCCGCTGCGACGGACACAATCGGGTTCATGAACGATGTGCATTCTCTAGAGCGGGACGAGCGCAAGGGCAAATCCTATAACCTAGTCGCTGTACTGCGAAGGGAACTCCGCTGTTCCCGGGCGGACGCCATTGAACGGGCTGTGCGGATGGCCCGCGAGCGGCTCAAGGCGGCACTCGAATTGCAAGCGAAGAGCCCGCACATCAGCGCCGAACTGAGACTTTCCAGCAACGAGTGCGTGGCGGTGGAACGGGGTGTGGAGGGAATCCGGAACTGGATCCGCGGCTACCACGATTGGGCCTGTCAGAGCAGAAGGTACGCGGCGTCAGGCCCGATCGAATCATCGCTGGCTCCTGTCCGGCATGAGGATGATCTACTGGCCCTGACCTGAAATTCTATATCGGAACAACCGACATTGGCGCATCGAGTGAAATATAAAATATTTCACATGCCATTCGGCAACGGAGAAAAGACATGCAACTAACTGTGTGCGCCCTCGCTCCATCTAACATAGCGATAGTTAAATACATGGGAAAGCAGGACGACGCGACCAACATACCTGAGAACCCGAGCCTGTCAATGACGCTGAACAGGCTGCGCAGTTGCGTGGAGATAACTTGCGCCAACGCGGATGGCCCGGCTGAGGCGACGTGGGTGCCAGAGCCTCCGCTTCTGTGGAGCAGACAGGCGAGTCTCAAACTCGAAGTCCCGCGTCTCGATGAAGCTGGAATAGCCCGCTTTTTGCGCCACTTCGAGCGCGTGCGTCGTGCCGCGCCGGCGATACTTGCGAGATACGGAGTACCGATTACCGCGCAGGATGGAGAGAGGTGCTCTTATCTGATTCGAAGCGGGAACACCTTTCCGTCGTCGACCGGCATCGCATCGAGCGCCGCCAGTTTCGCCGCACTGACATTGGCGACGGCGATGACGCTCATAAGCGATCAAGCAGCATTTGACGGCACCTGGGAATCGGAAACGGGTTTGCGAAGAGATATGGCGAGCCTGTCGCGACAAGGATCAGGCAGCTCTTGCCGCTCGTTTGAAGGTCCCTGGGTCGGATGGGAGGCGGATCGCGTTTTTAAAATGAATGCCTCGACGCCGGAGCTTAGCCACTTCGTTTTGCTGGTCAGCGACGAGGCCAAGAAGATTCCTTCTTCCAGGGCCCACCAGCTCGTTAAGGAATCACCGCTATGGACGGGGCGCGTGGAGCGCGCGAGCGCGCGATTCGAGCAGGCCTGCAGGGCACTATCTGAAGGAGACCTGACCCGCCTCGCCCGAATCGCGTGGAGAGAAGCCTGGGAGATGCACAGCTTATTCCACACTACGGCTGAGCCTTTCTCATATTGGCGCCCCCGCAGCATAGAGTTACTTCAGTGGCTCGCGCCGGCGATCAACGGGCCGGCACCTGCCATCGTTTCGCCCCCGATCGTCTCGATGGACGCCGGTCCGAACGTGCATCTGATCGTCGAGGCGGCAGATGCTGATATGTGGCGTGAGAGATTGATTCGCCGTTACGGCGCGGGCGCTTTCCTCGAAGATGAGCCGGGCGACGGCGCCGCCCCATTCGGGCGATGTTGATGAAGCTCTATCACCACCCAACATAACAATGTTTTCATTACCACTTATGACTGACTTGCGGCATAGACCGGGCGCCGCCAACAGACCCGTCCCGAACCCTGATGCCGATGTAAAAAGGGCGATCGGATTTCTGCGCGAGCGATGCGCCCCGAATGGATTTCCCTCTTTTGTTTCCCCAGATCCCGGCTTTTCTTCGCAGGTCGAGTCCGCCGAAGAAGTGTTCACGTCCATGCTGATTCTGCGCTCATTTGATGACTGTGGCCTGGACGCGCCAGGTGAGAAACGTCAACTTGAGAGAGTTTGTCGGTCTTTCACTCGGCAGGGTTTCGTTCACTTTTTTGCGGACCGCGGCATGCTCGCGGCGGACGTCGACTGCACAGCGGCGGGGATCGAGCTGGCGCTCAAGCGCGGCATATCGCTGGCTTTCGACGTCAAGCGCGTACTGGATGTCATTGCCGCGAACGTCGACGATTCCGGTGTGCTATGCGTCTATCTCGATCCCGATGAAAGTCGAAAGGATCGCGTGGACGCGGCCGTCTGCGCCAACACGCTCTACCTCTTTTATATGCTCGGCCGCGAAGCCGATCTGAAGGCTTCCGAGCAATACGTCTGGAATCAACTTACGGGGATCCGGTTCTCGGAGGGAACGCGCTATTACCCGTCCCCTGACATTTTCCTGCTGTTCCTGTCACGACTGCTCGCTGATTTTGAACGCTCCCGAGCCCGTTTTGCAGCTGCGGTGGAATGGCGGATTCGCGAACGACTCGGCCTGCCCGGATCGAATGTCGAGCTTTCCGCACGCGTGACAGCGGCGTGGAAAGTGGGGTTACACGCGGAGCGGGAGTTGGATGAACTCGCGCGTGCCCAGAGAGTCGACGGCTCGTGGCCGGCCGCGCCCTGCTTCCGATTCGGACGCCGGCCGGTGTATTTCGGCGGGGAGAGCCTTTCCACAGCCTGGGGCGCATGCGCCCTGATGATCGGTTCGCGGCGCCTTCCACGCACGGCGCTCGCGAGAGAAGTCGTCATGGACGGCTCCGGCGGATCGCGACTCAGCGAGCGGATCACCTATCCGTTTGGTTGTTTCGAATTGAATGCGGATCAGATTGAGCTGGTCCGAGACGAACTTGCCAGCCTGTCCGATCGCTACCAGCTCTTCGAGGGGCGGGAGGAGTGGAATCACATCCTCCTGACCTTCATCACCTATTGCTCCGCACGCAGCCCCGAGGACGACGCCCTACGTCTGCTCTGTCATTTTCTGTATATGACGGTGTTTTTTAACGAGGCCCGCTCGCGGGGGCTGAATCGGGATTTAGCGCTCAACTACGCGGGAATTATGAGAGGCGGGCAAGCGCGCGCTTCCCATCCCGTACTCAGTGCCGCGCGAGATTTCCGTCTGCGGTTCGATCGGCTGCTCGCGGCGAAGGAGAGCGACGCCTCGGCCTTTTTCCATTACTTCGGTCTCAACATCTCCTCCTTCTTGCGAGACGCGACGGCCGACCATTCCGATCCTCGCGACCCGCGCACATCCCTGTGGGTGCGATTACACTCCATTTCCGCCCTTGCCTACTTCCAATTCTGGAAACTGCTTCTCAGGGTCGGCGCGCGCGAGGAACTGCCTCACGCCACTGACATCTTCCGGTGTGAAATGCTGTCGGCCAGAATTCAAAGCCTCGCTAACGATATCTGTTCTATCGAAAGGGACGCGCGCGAGGACTCTCTGAATATAGTATCCGTAGTTGCCCAGCGCGAGAACATTCCGTACAAGCTGGCGTTGAGTACGGTTCGACGATGGCACGACGACGCCGTAACGGAGTACGCCGACGCCACCCGCCGCGCGAGCAAGGTTACTCCGCCAGGCCCGGTTGCCGATTACCTGGAATTCATTGAGTCCTGCACAGCAGGGAACGTGCAGAGCATGCTTTCCCTTGCGTCCAGGTATTCATAATGTGGGTTAAGTTTAAAACCTGTCTACCAGGAAAATGGGTCCTGGTTGGAGAACATGCTGTGATGCGCGGCGGTATGGCCATCGTCTTCCCTTTCCCGGAAGTGAGCCTCTGCCTCGACTTTGTTCCGCAACGAAGCAAAAAGCTGAAAGTTACTCCGCCGGACGCTGAGCCAGTGATACATGAGCTACTCAGAACTTATGAAAGTTGGAGGAGTGGGAATGACGGGTTTTCCTTGCCCATGGGCAGCCTGACCATTCAGAGCGATATACCTCAAGGCGCCGGCCTCGGCTCTTCAGCCGCTTTGTGCTCGGCTGTGGCGCGGTGGATCGCCAGCGCCACAGGTCTTCCGTTAACTGAGCTGGCTGAACTTGCGCGCTGTTTGGAGTCCCGTTTTCACGGCGCCAGCAGTGGCATGGACATCGCGGTCGTGCTTGCCAATGCGCCGATCGTATTCGAGAAAGGCGGTCAGCCGCGAATACTGAAGCTCGGGAGAATTCCCCATTTCACTCTGCACGATACGGGGTTGCGGTCGAACACTTCCGATTGTGTCTCACGGGTAAAGACATTCATAGCCAGAAATCCGAAGAGGGCTACCGCCGTAGACCGGGCGATGGACGCTGCGTCATTCCAAGCGTTGAAAGGGCTATTGAATTACGGCCGCGGTGAAGAACAGGCCGGGTTGAAGGCGATCGCCGAAGGAATGCGAATGGCGCTTGATTGTTTTGGCGCCTCGAACTGGGACCTGATTTCCGGAGACGAAGAGCGATTGATCCGGTCGCTGCTGAACGATGGCGCGTTGGCCGTGAAGCCGACGGGGGCAGGTGGAGGCGGTATGGCACTGGCGCTCTGGGATCGCCCAGGATGATGCTAGCGCTCCGACGTTCAGTCGGCCCGTTCTCGGAGTTTATTCAGAGAAATGCTGCGCCTCAGCTGACCGTGTTCCCAGCTGAAAATATTCTTCATCGAAATACCGTAAAAAACGGCCTGAAATCGTTATAGGAATGACAAATCGGAATGCACTTCAAAGAGCCTCTTAATGGCTTCTTTCCTGAGCAGCGCGATCGTGAGGCTATCAACTGACAGTTGATAAGGTCGCCTGACTCTCGAGATGACTACGGCATTTTGTTAGCTGGCATTCTGTCAATCAACTAATAAACCTATATCAGTTACTTCGGTTGTTCTGTTAATTTCAGAGCAACCGTTTTTTATGGTGAAACTGATTTGGGACAGATTTCGTCTGCCCCCGTGAGTTGACGGCATCACGTATTCGCTTCGAGTTGATTCTGGTGTAGATTGCAGTCGTGTTGATATCTTTTGCCCGGTCTTTATGCCCGGTCACATCGCAAGCCGCAATGATGCGGCCCGTTCGGCAAGTCGAATATCGATCAAGGAGAAATATTCCGCATGGCTTCAATTGACGTCTCCGTGCTGCGCCACGACTGGACAGTCAGCGAGATCGAACTCATCTACAATCTACCTTTGCCCGATCTTATCTTTCAGGCTCAGATCGAGCACCGCCGCCATCACAATCCATCAGAGGTACAAGGTTGTACGCTACTCAGTATTAAGACGGGCGGCTGCCCTGAGGATTGCGCTTACTGCCCGCAATCAGCTCGTTATCAAACCGGCGTCACGCGCCACACACTTCTGAGCGTAGACGAGACGATGGATGCGGCCCGTCAGGCTCGCGAGCAAGGCGCGACCCGCTTCTGTATGGGCGCGGCATGGCGCGACGCGCCACAAGGCAAGGAGTTCGATCGTGTGCTCGAGATGGTGCGCGGGGTTCGCGCTTTGGGGATGGAGGCATGCTGCACGCTCGGCATGTTGACTGACGAGCAAGCCGAAGCATTGGCCCTCGCGGGGCTGACAGCCTACAACCATAACATCGACACAGCGCCGGAGTTCTATGGCTCGATCATCACCACGCGCGCTTACGAAGATCGACTGGCGACACTGGCGCATGTCCGGCGCGCCGGCGTCACCGTGTGCTGTGGCGGCATCATCGGGATGGGTGAATCCTGCGGGGATCGTTACGGTCTGCTGCAACAACTCGCCAGCCAGCGCCCGCATCCCGAGAGTGTGCCGATCAATCTGTTGGTACGTGTGGAGGGCACGCCGCTGGCCGAACAACCTGACACCGATCCCATAGAACTGGTGAGGATGATCGCTACCGCGCGCATTCTGATGCCGGTCTCGATGGTGAGATTAAGCGCCGGCCGGCTCGCGCTCTCGGACGAAGCGCAGGCGCTCTGTTTTCTGGCCGGCGCCAATTCGATCTTTATGGGCGACCGGCTGCTGACCACGCCCAATCCAGAGCACAATCGCGACCAGGCATTGCTCGGCCGACTCGGGTTGCGCCTTCGATCGACACCGAGCCAGGCTTCGGATGAGTGAAGGCTAACGAGCGAGTCTATGTTTCGGCGCCGTTCCGAGGCTGTAGCCACGCCATATTAGTGTTAGGTAAGGTATCCATTAGAATCTTTTTTATACCTACATAACTCTTGTTTATTTATCTTCATAACTATAATATCCCCTCGTCTGATACACCAACCATAGCTTCTCTAAGTTCCATATAACGTCTGCGGCCAATTTTTACGGTTACGAGGCTCGCAACCAACTCGAGTTTCACCTTCACCGTGCGGATTGGACGTGGCGGGTAATGTCTTGGCTTGAGCAATCAAGTCAAGGGTGTGAACAGACAGGAGAGGGATTCGCAAGCGCCGACTGCGCTAAAAAAACACGCCACTCGGAAAGTAAAAGTGGCTGAAGCACCCACTACAGGTTCGAAAAACAGGAGGTCACAAGTATGCGTAACACACTCTACCTTTTGCTGGCCGCAGCAATGTTTTTCTCAGCGATCTGGATGTCTTCGGTGACCGGCGCGTCGAATCAAGGCGCAGCCGGACAGCAACAGATCGAGCCGCCGACCTTGCAGGTACAACCCGTCGGCCTGCCCAACTACGATGTCCGCGAGGAGCTTCGCGACGCAGCGCCAAGCCGAGTGAATCAATTGGGCGCGGCGGTTGTCGCCACCGATACACAGGCGATGCAGAACGCCATTGAATCTTTCCGTCAGCGAATTCCTCTCGAGGCGCGTGATAATTTACGTGTGGTGATGAGCGATACGGGTCTGCCGAAAATGGTGTTCAATATTGAGGGGCCGCTCTCCGTTCCCCAATCGGACCTGCCGGATTCGATCGCGCGCGGTTTTCTCGCCGATCATTCGGCCATGTTCGGACTCGACCGGGGCCAGATCTCCGAGATGAAATTGAAGAATGCGGATAACGACAATGGCACGACCTTTTTAAATTACGAACAAACGGTCGACGGCATTCCTGTCTTTCAAGGGGAAGTTCAAGTGGTCGTCAACGCCAACGGGCAGGTGATCTCTATCAACGAAGGGCTGGTAATTCCCGACCCCCGAATCGATATGGCTCCCAGGCTTTCCGAGAGCGAAGGCATGCAGATGGCTTTTCTGCACGCGGGCAGAGTGGCGCCTGCATCGTTCGAGATGATGGAGGACCGGATAGCTAAAGGCGAACGAGCCGTTTATCGAAACCCGTTCGGTGAGGACCGCGAGAATATTCTCTCTGGTATGAGAATTATGCGCGTCGGGCTGCGAGCCGTACTCGCCTGGCACTCCTACGTGGATGTCGGGGCGAACGAATGGTACGAAATCCTGGTCGATGCGAATACGGGAGCGATGCTCTATCGCCACAACCTCTACGCGGACGTCGCCCAGGGAACGGTCTTCCGGGTGAATGGGTTAGGTCAACGCACGCTCGAATCTTTCGTCGGGGATACGACGATCAACACGGCCGCCGGCTGGATGGGCACTTCGACGGTGACGACAGGCAATAACGTCGATGCCTATTTGGACACGAATGCGGATAACCAACCGGATGCGATTACTACCACCGGTATTCAAAACGGACGCGCCTTCTCGTCCATACAGGACTTCACCTTCCCATTCACACTGGGCATTGATCCTCGGACGCAAAGAGCGGCTGTTTTGGCCAGTCTCTTCTATTTTAATAACATAATGCACGATTTTTCTTACCGGCTCGGGTTCACTGAATCGGCTGGCAATTTCCAGACGAATAACTTCGGGCGTGGTGGGACCGGCAATGATTCGGTCAGAGCCGAAGCGCAGGATGGATCGGGTACCAACAACGCAAACTTTGGGACGCCGCCCGAAGGATCGCGCCCGCGTATGCAGATGTTTCTCTTCACGCGCGGAACGTCTGATCTGAATGATGACCGCGACTCCACATTCGACGGCGATGTCGTATTGCACGAGTATGGTCATGGAATTTCGAATCGTCTGGTTGGCGGGCCGGCAAACACGAGCTGTTTGGGCGGAACGCAAGCGGGCGCTATGGGCGAAGGCTGGTCGGATTACTGGGCTTCCACATTCTATAATAATGGCGTTGTCGGCGAATTTGTCACCAACAATTTGACGCGCGGCATTCGCCGCGCCGCCTACACGGTTCCGGCGAACCCGGTTCACGATTCTTACGCCGACCTGGGAGTTGGAGGCTTTCAGGTCCATCGCGACGGCGAGGTCTGGGCTGCGACATTGTGGGATTTACGACAAACGCTGGGCGCCACCATCGCCGACAGGCTGGTCCTGCAAGGAATGAAGTTCACCCCCTGCAGTCCATCCTACCTCAATGCTCGCGATGGCATCTTGATGGCTGATCAGAACATCAACGGCGGTGCGAACAGATGCACCATTTGGCGCGTCTTCGCGCGTCACGGGATGGGCGTCTCGGCCCAAGGGAATAACGGCACCACGCACGTCGCCGCAACCGATATACCGCAGGATTGCAACGGCGGTGGGGGGGCGACGACGATCTTCCTCGACAACTTCGAGACTAACCAGGGATGGACGGCCAACCTGAATGGAACCGACACAGCGACGACAGGACAATGGGCGCTTGCTAATCCCGAGACTACAACTTCGAGCGGAACCAAGCAGCTCGGAACCACTGTCAGTGGGGTGAATGCCCTGGTTACAGGCGCCCTGGCCGGCTCCTCCGCCGGAGTCAATGACTTAGACGGCGGCGTCACAACCGTCATGTCACCGGCAATCACCTTACAAGGAGGAACCAGCTTCACGCTGACCTTCTCCTATTACCTGGCCCACGGAACCAACTCCTCGACCGCCGACTTCTTCCGCGTGCGGGTTGTGGTCGGCAGCACCGTAACCACAGTATTCCAGGAACTCGGCGGCACTGAGGACGACGATGCAGTCTGGGCCACCGGCACGGTGAACCTCAGTCAGTTCGCCGGACAGACGATCCGAATCCTGGTCGAGGCGGCGGACGCCAGCGGCGCAAGCCTCGTCGAAGCAGGCCTTGACGACTTGAGGATAACAAGGCAGTAAGGACAGAAGATCGAGGATCGAGGATCGAAGAAAAAAGATCGAGGATCGAGAATTTAAACTCACTCAAACTTCTCGATCCTCGATCCTTGGGCGGATGTCCTTCATCACGTTTCTGCTTATGCGCCCCGGTTCGGATTGCCTGGGGGCATGGCTCAAACTCTCATGCCAAGGTTTTCTGGGTTCCCCAGCCCGAACAAATTCGACCATTTGTCGGCGGAATTCTGGGGATATGGCGGACGCGATTTATGCAGATGTTGAGGTGCCCAGATAATCGGGTCAACTTCGCAAGATGAGACTGCTCGACTTGGAGATGCGGAAGTGTAGCTGATATGTCAGGGGGCTAAAGTGGATCGAATAGAGGTGCTCAGGCATCGATAGCCGCGATCCGTAATTGATGCCTTCGTTGAGGTAATTTATGGTCATCGACAATCTATCACGCCGCTCTTTCCTCCTCGCTTCTTCAGGATTGGTTGCGAGCGGCACACTCCCACGAGCTACGCAGACGCTCACTGCCGGGCAAGTGATCGATCGCATCAAAGCCAGCGTCGGCATTCCGTGGCGCGCTCAAACGGTTGATAACATCATCGCTGGAACGGTGGAGACGCCTGTCAAAGGAATCGCCACCACGATGATGGCGACGCTTGACGTCGTTCAGAGAGCCGCCGCGAGCGGGAAGAATATGGTGATCACCCACGAGTCGACTTTCTTCTCGCACCAGGATCGAACCGACCATATCCTTCAGGATCCTACCTATCAATTCAAACTTAATTTCCTGAACAAGCACAATATGGTTGTGTTCCATTTCCACGATCATTGGCACGGTCGGCAACCGGACGGAATCGCCATCGGAATGATGAGGGAGTTGGGCTGGGAGAAGAAGGCCGACCCGGATAACCCTAAGATGTTTACTTTCTCGGAAACCCCGCTCGCGCTACTTGCCCGAGAGATGGAGACGAAGTTGAAGATTCGCACTATGCGCGTACTTGGCGATCCAAATTTGCCAGTCAAACGCGTGCTTGCGAGTTGGGGGAACCTGAGCCTGATGCCCGGCATTCCCTTTCTTTCGCGACCCGACGTGGATGTACTGGTGGTCGGGGAGACACACGAGTGGGAACTGGTCGAATACGCTCAGGACGCAATCACCTCAGGGCAAAAGAAAGCCCTTATCGTGCTCGGCCATGTTGTGTCGGAGCAAGCAGGAATGAAGTATTGCGCCGAATGGCTGAAAGGCTTCATCAAGGATATCCCAATAGAGTTCGTCGCAGCGCCCGAGCCATTCTGGACTCCCGGCAACCCGATACGATAAATCCCCGCTTGCCTCTCTCATTCTGGAGCCTGCCGTCATCGATAAATGCCTAGTCGGCCCCGCCTAATGCTCGACCGGATCGATACTTCTGTTGAGTTTATTATTGTCTACCAACTTTGCGAGCTTCACACTTTGAGCTGGGAATTTATCTATCATGGTGCATTCTGCGCTCAGGCCGGGACTGAAATGGTCAGCATCGCTGTGTAGCAATCTGGTTCGTACGATCACTATCCGTCTGTATGCGTATATTTACCCAACCGGTGCGCAATTTAACCCACTTGCTACTCTTTACCTCCTATAATCAGACATTTAAAGCAGGCACACTTTTTGCTCCATAACAGTGTTGGAAAGGACGAGTGCTTGAACTCACGTGAGCGGTCAAGCATCGACAAAACTATGTATTCCACGCTTCCATCTTGCACTTCAGTTGAGACTCTCGAGTTTAGTGATGAGCTTGAAGGGATAACGCTGCAGACGTTAAGGCCTTGCGACAGGATCCACGTGCGTACGTGCAACAGCGACTATGATATCTTTCTGATTGAACCCGAGTCCGGTCGCGCGCTGGTGAGAGGCGGGAAATTTTTTGCTCAGCCGGTGGAGGCGACTGTGAGCGGCTCAACTTTTGGTGGCTGCATGCTCAGAGTAGGCTGGCTCTGCGAAGGGCTGCAGATGGAGTTCAATGCCAACGGCCGGGCCATAGTGACATCTCCGGTCCAGGAGTTGCGCGTCGAGCGTGGGAGTTTAAATACCGTTGTCTGCAGGGCCTTCTGACGCAGTCCAGCTAGCGTTATTTACGACGTCGCCCGTTGGACAAGGGCGCAAACCATTTCCACCGATAATTCTTACCTGATAAATAATCTGGCAAATGCGAAGACTGTGGATTCAGCCTCAGGCGGTCAGAGTAACACCCCCTGAAGTCGGAACTCCAAACTCAACTACACAAAGTCCAGGCTGTCTGGGTATTGATCTGCAAGATTTTTCTATGCACGGCTTTCATTTTTTTGCTGTATGGTAATAGTGCGACTTTGCTATTTTGCCATTCAGTGCTTACAAATACAGGTCTTTTCGCCAGACGGTTTTTCGATAGGGATAAGAGTGTCAATAGCACACCGGACATCGATTTCGCCAGCTGAATTCGTTTGCACCAAAGGGGATCGGATCGAGGAGCACGGCGAGGCACCGCGCCATTCTGGTCGATAAGACAATAAGCGTGCTTCTTATCTGGGTATTTCGGTGTCCATACCTTCAAGCTTTTTTAAACGGTAGCGCAATTGATCGCGCGAAATGCCCAGCAATTCGGCCGCTCGCGTTTGATTGCCACCGCTGCGATTCATCGCCTGCTCGACCAGCGCCATCTCCACCGATTCGAGTTGAACTCCCTCGGGCGGCAGCTGGAAAAGCCCGGACAGACTCGCGGTCTTGGCTTCCATAACCTTATCATCTGCCACGGCCGGCGTTTTTATAGGCTCGCTCGCTTGTGTTTCGGGGTGCATTTCAGGTGAAATGCCGCGCGGTAACCAGGTCGCGGTGATCAAATCACCGTCTTCGAGGATCATTACTCGCTCTATCACATTACGGAGCTCACGCACGTTGCCCGGCCACGAGTAACGCCGGAATATCCAGGCTACTTCCGGCGCGAGTCCGGATATCTTTCTTCTGAGCCGCTCATTGAAACCGCTGATGTAGTGTTCGGTCAGCAGCAACACGTCGTCGCCGCGTTCACGCAGGGGCGGCAGATCGATCTGGATTACCGATAGGCGGTAATAGAGATCGATGCGAAAGCGCCCGGCTTCGCTCTCAGCTTTAAGATCGCGATTCGATGCCGCGATCACGCGCATGTCGAGAGGGAGGTCTTTCAATCCGCCGACGCGCCGGAAAGCTCCTTCCTCGAGCACACGCAAGAGCTTCGCCTGCAGACCGAGCTCGAGCTCGCCGATCTCGTCCAGGAAGATCGTTCCGCCTTCAGCCTGCTCGAACAATCCTTCCTTGCGCCCCTTGGCATCGGTGAAGGCGCCCTTCTCGTATCCGAATAATTCGCTTTCGATCAGCGTCGGTGGAATTGCCGCGCAATTGATCGCCACGAAAGGCTCTTCGGCGCGGCGCGAGCCATAATGGATAGCTTTGGCCACGAGATCTTTTCCGGTTCCGCTCTCACCCTGTAGCAGCACTGATGAGGCTTCGCTCACGGCGACCTTGCGAGCCATCGCGATCATCCCCTTCAAGGCCGGCGATTCTCCGATAATTTGCTCGAAACTGAATTCGCGGGTGCGCTCGCGCCGGATCTGATTGACCTCTTTGCGAAGTTGATTGGCCTCAAGGCCATTGCGAATCGTGACGTGCAGTTCGTTGAGGTTGATCGGTTTGCCGATGAAGTCATAGGCTCCGCCGCGCAGGGCCGCCAGCGTATCCTCGACCAAGACATTGGCTGTGATCATAATCACAACTGCTTGCGGCTGGCGGCTCTTGATTTCTTTAAGGGCATCCAGCCCTGAGCCGTCAGGCAGGTTTATGTCAAGCAGCACGGCTGCGGGACGATCTGACTCGAATGAAGCGAGCGCCTGCGAGATCGTCCCCGCTTCAATCGGCTCATATCCCCATCCCCGCAAAGCTTCTTTCAGAGTCCAGCGGATCGCCCTTTCATCATCGACCACCAGGATCTTTTGTTTTGCCATACTATTAGGTATTACCTCCGCTTTTTGATGAGCAATTATCTTGCCACGCAGAAGGTATCTGAGAAAGGGATACGGGACAGTCTGTCCTGGACGTGATGCTAAGTATTCTCAGCAGCCGTGATATCTCGAACTCATCGTTCCAGACACCGATGGCGAAGAGTGCTGGAAAATGGAGCTCCCGCAGGCGATACGTGACCATTTATGCTGAACTTAATTTGCGCGTGGAAGGGCAAGTTTGTGCCAGGGTAAAGCGTCCTGTTTCCCATCGTATATATAAAGATTGACAACGGATGGTGGGGGATATTGCGCGACCGGCTGCATAAAAACACGAATTAAATTAGCCGCGTTCTGCGTGGGGCATGAGCGGCAGATGAAAATGACATATCATGAGGTGATACGTGCCGGCACCGCGCGAGGCCTTGTGGAATTTCAAGACTGGAACGTGCTACGCTGCGCTCCGCACGATACGAAATTCCCCCCTGTCGCCTGAAGCAGGCAGTCCCCTTGTCGCGAAACTTATGGAGAAAGCGAGCGACCATTTGCACGACATGCAACTAGAAGCGTCCGAGGCGATGTTCCGAAGTTTGCTGGAATCTGCGCCTGATCCTATTGTGATAGTCAATCGACACGGCCAGATCGTGCTCGTCAATACGCAGACAGAGAAGGTCTTCGGTTATAGCCGTGAAGAGCTGCTTGGCCAGCCGATTGAAATTCTGATTCCGGAGCGATTTCATATCAAACACGTCGGTCATCGCGCCAGCTATTCGGCCGATCCGCATAGGCGTCCGATGGGCATCGGGTTAGATCTCTCGGCTCGGCGAAGAGACGGGTCTGAGTTTCCGGTCGAGATCAGCCTCAGCCCGATGGAGACCGGGGTTGGGCGTATCGTCACGGCTATCATTCGCGATACAAGTGAATGGAAGCGTGTGGGAGTAGAGTTGCGCATGCTCAATCGAGATCTGGAACAGCGAGTGCGCGAGCGCACCGCACAGCTTCACGAGCGCACCACGCAGCTTGAAGCCGCAAACAGGGAGTTGGAAGCGTTCTCTTACTCGGTCTCGCACGATTTGCGCGCCCCCCTACGCCATCTGAGCGGATTCGCCAGACTCCTGAAGGAGCGCGCCGCCGAAAGTCTAGACGAGAAGAGCCTGCGTTATATCCAGAATATCGATGAAGCTGCCGGATTAATGGGTAAATTGATCGATGACCTGCTGGCTTTTTCCAGGATGGCGCGCGCCGAGATAGCCAAGAGCCACGTCAGCTTTGATCAGACGGTCAAGCGAGTGTTTGAAGTTTTGCAGCCGGAAATGCAGGGCCGAAAGATAGTTTGCCAGATTGATTCACTTCCGGATACCGAAGGCGATCAGACGATGTTTCGCCTGGTCTGGTCGAACTTGATTTCGAATGCCTTGAAGTATACGCGTACGCGTGATGAAGCGCACATCGAGATTGGAAGCGCAAAGAACGACCAGGGCGAGACGGTCTATTTCGTCCGCGATAACGGCGTCGGATTCGATATGCAATATGCCGATAAGCTTTTCGGAGTCTTTCAACGACTGCACAGTAGAGAAGATTTCGAGGGTACCGGAATCGGGTTGGCCACCGTTCAACGCATTATTCGACGCCACGGAGGTTCGGTCTGGGCCGAAGGCAAAGTGGGTAGCGGTGCGACCTTCTACTTTTCATTACCTTCTGATGAGGAAGGAGTTTAGAAATGGTGATTGAAGTGAGACCTATTCTGCTCGTGGAAGATGACCGCAAAGACGTCGAGCTGATCTTGGCGGCATTTTCCGAAAATAACATCAGCAATGAGGTGGTCGTGGTTCGCGACGGTGTCGAAGCGCTCGATTACCTCTACCGGCGAGGAAACTATGCCGCGCGGGAGGGAAGTCATCCACTGGTTATTCTGCTCGATCTCAAATTACCGAGGCTGGATGGGATCCAGGTGCTGCAAAATTTGAAAGCCGACCCGCAGTTGAAATCCGTTCCGATTGTGATGCTCACTTCTTCGCGCGAGGAGAGCGATGTAGTGCGTAGCTATAACCTGGGTGTCAATGCATATGTGGTTAAGCCGGTCGACTTCCTTGAGTTCTCCGACGTGATCAGACAGATCGGTCTCTTCTGGACGGTCGTAAATCATCCGCCGCGCATATACACGAAGAGTCACAATGACTGAGATGACGATGAATCGATCCAACGGAAGCGTGGCTGAATCTGATGAGTCGGCGAAAAGGCCCTTACGCATTCTTTTGATCGAAGACGATCGACTGGACGCGGAATTGACCGAAGAGACGCTCGCCGGCGAAGGGGTCGTTTGCGAGATCAGCCGGGTAGAGACGCGAGCCGATTACCTGGTGGCGCTGGAGGAGGTCTCTTACGACCTGATAATTTCGGACTATTCCTTACCTTCGTTCGATGGCATGACCGCGCTCGGCATCGCGCAAGAGACCTGCCCCGATATCCCTTTTATTCTGATTTCCGGCAGGTTCGGCGAAGAACTCGCTATCGATGCGCTTAAGAGCGGCGCAGCGGAATATGTGCTCAAGCAAAAGCTGGAGCGGCTTGCTCCGGCCGTTCGCCGCGCCTTGCGGGAGGCCGAAAACAGGATGGCCCGTAAACGAGCGGAAGAGGCATTGCAGCAGGCGTATGAAGAACTGGAAAGACGCGTGCAGGATCGCACTGTCGAATTGAGATCGGCCAATGAATCCTTGGAAGCGGAGATCGTTGAGCGTAAGACGAGGGAGAAGAAGATCACCGAACAAGCCGCGCTGCTCGATCATGCGCGCGATGCGATCCTGGTCCGAGGGCTTGATGATCGTGTTATTTACTGGAACAGGAGCGCCGAACGTATCTATGGCTGGTCTACGGCAGAGGCTGTTGGCCGGAATATCGTGGAGTTGTGTTACGGTGACGATCGATCGCAATTCGAAAAAGCTAAAGAAAGGTTGTACGAGAATGGTGAGTGGAGCGGGGAATTGCGCCATCGTACCAAATATGGCAGAGAGAGAATGGTAGACAGTAGCTGGACTCTGGTGCGCGATGAGGAGGATCATCCGCAGTCGATCTTCACCATCGACACGGATATCACAGAAAAGAAGAAGCTCGAAGCGCAGTATCTTCACGCGCAACGTATGGAGAGCATCGGCACGCTCGCCAGCGGCATTGCGCATGACCTTAACAACGTACTCTCGCCCATCTTGATGGCGATCCAATTGCTGCAGATCAGGTTTAACGATGAAGACAGCCACCGTCTGCTCTCGGTATTGCAGGAGAATACCGAACGCGGAGCCGAGATGATCAAGCAGGTCCTCTCCTTTGCCAGGGGAGTTCAGGGAGAACGCGCCCCCCTGCAACTGAGCCATCTGGTGCGCGAGATGGCCAGAACGCTGAGGAGCACCTTTCCTAAATCGATAGAGGTCAGAATCTCGCTGGTGGAAGATCTGCCGACCGTCTCCGGCGATGCCACGCAGTTGCATCAGGTGTTGATGAACCTGTGTGTCAATGCGCGTGACGCTATGCCTTACGGTGGGAGACTGACGATAGAGGCCGAGGATATCCACCTTGATCAAACGTTTGCGGATACTCACATCGATGCCAAACCCGGGCCTCACCTGGTGATTACGGTGAGCGACACAGGAGCCGGCATCCCGCCGGAGATCATTGATAAGATATTCGAACCTTTCTTCACAACCAAGGAAACGGGCAAGGGAACAGGTCTCGGCTTATCTACTGTGATCGGGATCGTGAAGAGCCACAGCGGCTTCATCAATGTCTACAGCGAGGTCGGTAAAGGGACACTATTCAAGATATATCTGCCCGTCGTGGATATCGGGCGACTAAGGCGAGCCGAGGATTTACCCACTGAGATTCCATTCGGTCATGGAGAAACGATTCTGGTCGTAGACGATGAAGCCGCGATTCGTGAGATAGCCAGGCAAACGCTCGAGAACTTCGGTTACCAGGTGTTGACCGCTAACGATGGTGCTGAGGCGATAGCGCTCTATGCCGAACAAAAAAACGAGATCGAGGCGGTGTTGACCGATATGATGATGCCGTTTATGGACGGACCGGCCACCATTCGCGCGCTACATAGGCTCAATCCTGGTGTCAAGATAATTGCCACCAGCGGACTCGATGCCAACGGGAATATGGTCGAAAGCGCCGGTGCAGGCGTGCGGGCATATTTGTCGAAGCCATATACGGCGGAAAAATTATTACTTATACTTGCTGATGTGCTCAACGAATAGCTCACCTGATCTGGCGACCCCTCCAAGCATAGAGCTTATACGTTTTATACGCATTGGTAAGGCTCTTCGCTTCCGAGTGAATATAAGTAAAGTGACAGTCTGGTCGTGGCGAAGTGCGAATTCGTACTCGAACGTCCAAGGATGTCTTCCATGACATGCCCAGTTAATGATATATATATCTTAATGAACCGCACGAGAATTGGGGACTTCCCATGAAGCTTTACTCGCGCGGCTTTCTCGAATTTCCTCTCACTGAAATGATAGTGATATAGGTTGCCCTTCAAGCCAAGAATCAAGTGGCTAACTGACCGCAAACGTTCAGAATCACAACGCTACGCATACAAACACAAGGAGATTTTTATACCGATATGATGAATAGAAAATTAGCTGGTAAGTTATTGCTGGTGATGCTCTTAGCTGGCTGCAGCCTGGGGCTTGGGAATGTTGAGGCTGCTTCTCAATCTAGAAGTTCTAGTGTCTTGGCATGTCCAGCAGGGTGTGATGTTTGTATCGAGATTTTAAGTATTACTATTTGCCTCGGCCTCCCTGGTTAAAGTTGAGTCTGGGGGACACGCCTCCTTTGGCTGAATAGTTCTTATGTAAAGCCAGGGGCAGCATCAAGAGGCTTGCCCTGCAATCCTGCTTGACCCCAACTTGCCCGGCGCGAACGTACATTCTCCAAGCCGGGGGATTCTATTAGCTCCCCCGGCTCTTGCTTGATAATTACCCACTTTAAATTTCACAGCCTTCATTTATATAATCTGTAGAGTTTTCCTTCCCTACTGTGCAGGCTAAACTCCACCCAAAATTTGGCAAAGTTCCCCAATCGCTGCGCAAAAATCCGCAATCGCCCCAACCGTTCTGTTAGCGCGTTTGTCATATGCCGAATGTAACTTTGATGGAGGAGGATGATTTAGGGCCTCCTATGCTTCCATTGCGGTCTGGAAATGGGCGGGATACCGAGTGAAATCCGTGGCCAGAGAATTGCTTATCATTATTTCGGGGTCATTACCGATGCCGGCTTCAAATGATCGAGATGAATGTCATCAAATTGATAATTTCAACATGAAGAAAATGATCAAGGACAGGTTATGCCGAAAGAGAAAGTATTAGTTGTCGATGATGAGCCGATGATTCGCGGATTGTTATGTGAGGCTCTACAGTGCTGGGGATATTACGTGAGCGAAGCTGGAACTGGCGCACAGACGCTGGCGACGCTCGGCGATTCTCAGATCGCAGCCGTGCTGCTCGATATCAATCTGCCGGACAGCTCCGGTCTTGATTTGCTGCGTGAAATCAAGCGTCGATGGCCGAGGGTTGCCGTGGTAATGGTTTCGGCGGAGACCTTCTATGATACGGCAGTCTCTGCTCTGCGCGGCGGCGCCGACGATTTCATCGGGAAGCCGATCCATCTCGATGAATTGCGCTTCGCGCTGAATCGCGCCATTGAGACGAGCAATAAAGATGGAGAACGAATGACAGTCGATAAGCCGCGTGTGCTCATCATCGGCGACTCAGCTGACCGGATTCCGTATCTTCAATCGGTATTCAGTCCGAACGAGGTGGAGATCGCAAGTGTTGTCTATCCTGAAGAATGGGGCCACTCTGCCACCGGCAAGTACGATTTGGCTTTGATCGATGTAGGTCCGGATTTCCTGGAGTCTCTGCTCAAGACTATTCGGACAAATAGCACCGACATTCCTTTGTTAGTGGAGAACAGCAGGGTTGCCATGTCAACCAATATTGCAGGGGTCCTGCCGAAGTATCGCGCTATGCCATGCGGGCGCAATGAAATGATCCGGCTTGCGCGCCGTCGCCTCGCTTCAATCACCAGTCGCGGACGAGCGAAAAGCTTGCTCTGATAGGCGGCGGGCGCGTTGATTTCAATTTATCCCCCCGCGCGCTGGGCAGCCGAAATCCCCCATCGGCGCTCAGCGCATTCATTCCCCAAGATGCGAGCAATATTCCGAACAGACTGCCGAGTAAGCGTAGAGTCAGGCATTCCACCCACAGTTATCGCGCGAGCTCACGCGAATTCCCAATGAACCGCGAATGAGGCTCGGCGGCTTGCAGTTATCCCTGAGAAATGCTCCTCTCTTGTTCACTTCACCTTATCGGGAGGCGGTGACGGGCTAAGAAGGCGGCCAACCCCTCTGCCATGCCTTGCGGATTCTGTAAGTACAACAGATGCGCTGCGCCGGAAAGGACAAACGGCTCTGCATTTGGCAGCCAGGTGAGCAGAAGTTGCTGACGCTCGTCCCAGATCGGGGACATTTCCATACTCATCTCCCCGACTACCGCGAGTATCGGTTGTGTGATCCGCCTTGCGTCATCCCGGCTGAACGGCCACTGTTGGATGGCGGGCATCTCCTGACCGAAGAATGTATCCGCGTCGGCCACGGCGTGGTCGAATGCCTCGGGGAGCACTCGATCCAGCAAGGCACGGTAGCCTGGCCCGCAGGTTCCCAGCAAGAAGGTATCGACCGCCCCAGCCTTGTCGCCGGCCCGGTAAAGCTGCATGGCCGTACCAACGAATGACCTAGCGGTCTGTGCACTCGGGACCGTCATCAGCGCGGGTTCCAGGACGGCCAATGTCTGCACCACGTCCGGGGCATCGAGAGCGAGTTGCAGAGCGATATTCCCGCTCGATGAATGGCCTACAATGTGCGCCCGCGCGATTCCAAGGTGGCGCATCATCGAACGCAAGTGCGCCGCATGCTGCGCGAGACTGACCGAACCCGCTACGCGGCTGCTGCCCGCGTAGCCGACGCGATGATAGCGAATCAATAGATAACGGTCAGTAAGGGCTGGCTCATCCAAAAGCGGCTTGAACCAGTCGGCGAAGACGCCGGCATGGATCAGTACGACCGGCTCACCATCTCCGCGCGTCTCGTACTCGAGTTCAATACCGTCAAGGGCTACTCTTTTTATGGGCATCTTATTACTCCCTGTGTGGGAAGGTTCGGACATTGAGGCGATCTCCGATCGATCATAACCACATAGTATCGCTATTACTTTCGGTGTGAGATGGACTCTTAATCTCATCCCCGCCTGGCATCGACGGGTCACCGCTACGGAAACCGAATCAGAAGAACGATCCTAAGGCCAATAGAATCAACGCATTTACCGTAACATTACTCCATGATACCTGTTTTCCCTCCATCCGACGAAGGATAATCCGCCTGCTCAACAGTTCGAGAACCTCTCAGAGAGACCCCAACCCGTCTGGTTGGGACGAGTATTTTTTAAACGCCGTTTTCTAACTTGCTAATATTTTTTGAGTTGATCGATTAGGTTCAAGACCCAAAGAGAGAGAGAAGCTGTCGCCGGAGCCAAAGTGATCGCGCCAACGCGGCGACCAGCATCAAGTCGTAGAATACGACGAGCCGCAGTGGGGATTACCGATTTTCCAGCCCATTCCGGGGTCTTACAAGCTGGAAGTTAAGAACTTTACGATAAAAATGATGAGCGCCGCGGATTTCGCAGGCAGTCCTGCAATTTTACCCCAGGGAGGATAGAACAACATGGGAATACAAGGATTGAGATCGAGTCGGTTTAGCGGAAATGGATGTTCTCTTAGCAAAACCAAATACAAGCATATGAAAACGATTACGTGCTTATTCCTTCTATGTTTTTTCTCTTTATCAGTATTCGCGCAGAGCGATGGATTGCCAAGAGGAGCGTACCTGATGCCATACACGAGGTACGAGGCTACATCAACATCGCTCGCTGGTGGAGCTACGTTGTTAGGGCCGACGTTTGATCAGACAAAAGTTCAGTCTGAAGCGAGCGATAGAATTTGCGCGAGTTTGTCTGCGGCCAATTCATCGGTAAGCTGGCTGACTACACAGGCGGGGCAAGGTCTCGTTCTGCGTTATAGTATTCCTGATGGACAGAGCGGCACCCTTGGACTTTATGTAAATAATACATTTGTCCAGAATATCAATCTAACCACGAAATGGGCGTGGCAATACTTTGCGAAACCGGGTCAAGGAGACCCTAACCTGCCATCGAATACACCCAATCCTAATGCCACTCAAAGAATGCGTTTTGACGAGGTACGGGTATTCCTGGCGAATTCTATTCCGGCAGGCGCTAGTGTAAAACTTCAAAAAGGTGTTGATGGCATTACTTACATGATTGACTTCATTGAACTGGAGCCAATCCCTCAGGCAGTCGCATTCAACCCGGCGACTATGCGTAGTGTAACGGAGTTCGGCGCCGTTCCCAACGATGGTCAGGACGATTTGAGCTCATTCAACAGTGCAAGAATTGCCTTACAGAACTCAGGAAGGACCCTCTATATCCCTGCGGGAACGTTCAATCTTGGTTCTACGTGGAATATCGAAACCAACATTTCAATTCAAGGTGCGGGTATTTGGTATACAACCTTATATTTCACAAGCACCGGTTCGGGTGGCATTGTTGGGAATGGCGATAATATACAGCTCCGCGATTTCTACATGAACGGAGAAAACACGACCAGAAATGAATACAAAGGTCTCACCGGTGGTTATGGCAATAATTCTGTAATCGAAAGACTG
The DNA here is from genome assembly GCA_963796275.1 of uncultured Acidobacteriota bacterium. Lineage (GTDB taxonomy): Bacteria > Acidobacteriota > Blastocatellia > RBC074 > RBC074 > JAKEHZ01. The sequence goes on from CAWCKY010000007.1 coordinate 61,492, forward strand.
TGGATTGAGCACTTCGAAACAGGCGCGTGGATCACAACCTGGAATGGCGCTATTACGAATGGACTTCGCGTCTCATTTTGTCGCTTCAGAAATAACTACGCCGATGGCATCAATTTAACTCGCGGCAGCAGTAATTGCATCGTTGAACAGTGTAACATGCGGAACAATGGCGATGATGCAATTGCCACCTGGTCTGCCTTCGATGGCCCTCAGCAGTGTTTCAATAACGAATTCAGATATTGTACGGCAGAAAATACCTGGCGCGCTGGGGGTATCGGTTTCTTTGGAGGCGGAGGGCACAAGGGCCACCACTTGTTGATCAAAGATAGCACTGAAAATGGCATTCGCATCAACTCAGACTTTCCCACAGTAGGTAGCTCATTCAGCTCGACCTTATGGATTGAAGTGTATGAAACGACGGTTATCGGCTGTGGAACGAATGCGAATCTCTGGCATAACCGTTATGGGGCAGTGGATATCTTTACCCGATTGTATAACGTTCAAAACTTCAGACTGAGAAACGTCGACATCCAGGGCTCACAGAAGGATGCCGTTATGATTTATGATGTTGCGAGCACGTTCAGAATCTCAAACATCGAGTTCATCAACGTTACACTTAACGGAGCAGGTCTTGATGGCAACATCAACAACTACACGCCTCCGACATATGATGATTATGCAGGCTATGGCATTTACGTGCTTCCCGAGACCGATGGCTCAATGACAATTACAAATACGAATATTTGTAATACTCCATCCGGGCAGACCAGGAACGATTCAGCCGCTACCTTTGTGATCAATGGCACTCACAGCTCTATTTGCGACGGAAATACGAACAATGCTCCGATAGCTAACGCAGGTCCAGATCAGAATTTGGCTTCGGGAACAACATCAGCAAACCTCAGTGGTTCCGCAACAGATGCGAATGGAGATCCCATAACATACAGTTGGTCTCAAATTGGCGGTCCTACGGCAACGATCACTGAAAATTCAAGTGCAACTACATCGGTCACCGGACTTTCTAGTGGTAATACCTATGTTTTCAGAATGTCTGCCAGTGACGGGGAAGGTGGAATAGGCACTGATGACATTCAGATTACCGTTCAGTCTCCACCAAGCAATCTGCCTTCTCCATGGGTAACCGGGGATATTGGCGCGGTTGCTGCTTCGGGCTTTGCCAGCTATAACAGCTCAACTGCGACATTTACCGCCAATGGATCGGGGGCCGATGTCTGGGATACGGCAGACGAATTCAGATATATCTATCAGCCCATTAATGGCGACGTAACAATTACAGCGCGTGTTGCCAGCCTGGCCAATACAAATGTTTGGGCAAAGGCCGGGGTAATGATCAGAGCATCAACTGCTGCGGGATCACAGCATGCGTTCACAACCGTGACGCCGGGAAATGGTGTGAATTTCCAACGCAGGGCCACAACGAATGGTATTAGCGAGAACACGGGGGGCGGCGCGGGTGCGGCTCCTTACTGGCTGCGTTTGCAGCGTATTGGAAATACTTTCACGAGTTCGGCCTCAACAAATGGCACAAACTGGACAACAATCGGCTCGGCAACTATTTCTATGGGCGCTACAGCGCTGGTCGGTCTAGCGGTAGCATCGCATGCTGACGGTACCATTGCTACGGCAACATTTTCCAATGTGCAAATCAGTACGCAATCACCTTCGACGCAGGATCCTTTCCCTGGTCCTGGTCCTGCCGCGATACCTGGAACAATCGAATTTGAAAACTTTGATACAGGAGGTGAAGGCGTCGCTTATCACGATAACGAGGCGGCAAATGAGGGAGGTCAAGGAAGAACAACCGAAGGTGTGGATACTGAAATCTGTAGCGAAGGCGGTCTTAACATCGGATGGACAGCCACTGGCGAGTGGTATGAGTATACCGTGAATGTTGCGACCGCTGGCGTCTATAACATTGACGTTCGTGTCGCATCGATGTTTGCCGGTGGAGCTTTCCACATCGAATTCAATGGTGTTGATAATACCGGATTGTTTAGCACTGCCAACACGAATGGTTGGCAAACCTGGATGACAATCTCAAAAGCCAATGTCTCATTGACGGCAGGCGTTCAGGTGATGAGAGTGTTTCTTGATGATGCAAACTTCAATCTGGACAAGATTACATTTTCAATTGCGGGCGGCAATGTTCCGGTTACAGGTATTACCGTATCACCAACATCTCGGTCATTGCCGGTCGGAAGTACTGTTCAACTCGTTCCTACGGTTTCACCTGCAATCGCTACCAACAAGAGTGTGACCTATGCGTCAAATAATAATGCGGCGGCTACCGTAAACGGTTCAGGGCTAGTGTCTGCGGTTGGCACAGGTACGGCTGTCATTACGGTTACAACCGTAGATCAAGGTAAAACAGCTACGAGCGCTATCACTGTGATTAGTACTGCGACTGCTTACAGAATCAAAAATCGCTGGCAAAACACCTACCTATATGATGCGGGCGATCGCGTAAGATATAGCTCCACCGCTGCTGGAGCTGCTTACAATTGGGTTCTTGAAGATGTAGGGAGCGGGCAGAAAGAAATTAAAAACGTCGGCACAGGTGAGTATATGCACATTGAAAACCTGGCCGGTTTTGTTCAATGCGCCGCCCGCACCGTAGGTTGGATGAGCTCCCGCTGGACGACTGAGGATGCCGGAAGCGGATTCATCAGATTAAGAAACGTGTGGCAGTCAAGTAACTATATTCACGTTGAGAACCTTGCGGGTCATGCACAGTACGGAACAATTTTTCCTGTGTGGGAGAGCGCACAATGGGTTCTTGAACCAGTTTCCGGTGGAAGTGTGGCTATGGGAAATTCTTCTCAACCAGATTCTATCCAATTTCGGCCCACGAAACAGGCGCGGGAATAAAGCCCTTTGTCGATGCCCAGATCTTTTCGAGATGCATTTTATTGTCGCGTGGCGTAACTATGAATTTAGCGATGCATTTTGCGATGTATTAGCGCACGGAAAGCCGGTAAAGCGCTTCTCGTGGTTGAGAGCGCGGGAACTCAAGCGTCGATACGCGACGCGGGCAATCTCGCATGTCTACCGAGGGTTGAAACCTGGTCATTACCCAAACTTTTGCGCTAATGGATCTCCGCCCCAACGGGGCGCAAGATTTACGCCCCGTTGGGGCGGAGATCGTATATCCAAAAAGAGTAAAAGTTTGGGTAATGACAAGAGGTTGAAACCGGTTTCAACCCCAAGGAAGGCTTGAAGATATTCGCGCGTCGCGTAAACGACGCCTGAATCACCCGTCGCTGAAAAGATCTGCCACGGTGATTGAAACCTGTATAACCCACGGCTACATCCACACCTTCGCTACGCGACGATGAAAATGTGTCTTCCGTGAAATATCCGGGTTAACGACAAGGGGGATGAAACTGTTTAAACTGCAGCTAAATTCACGTTGTCGTTAGGTGACGGCGTGAATGTTCATTTCGTGCAGAAAATCGTGCAGAAAATTAGGTAATGACAAGCGTATCGAACCGGGCTACGGCCTTGCATGCATTGCAAGATTCACCCGTAGTCGAAACGGTGGACAGAGAGAAGTTACTGTGGCACTTTAAGCCCCTGTAATTTTTATCCGATGGTCAAGAAGAAGCAGCGGCGACTCCATCAACTATGTCCACTGAAAACTATCACCAGACTGCAGCCGAACCTGCGCCTCCGGCCGAACCGGAGATCAGAGCAGCTCTTTCGGCCATCATCGGCGGCCGCCAGTTTCAGAGCGCGAGCCGGTTATCCTCATTTCTCAATTACATCGTGCAAGAGACTCTTAAGGGCAATGATCACTACCTGAAAGAGTACGTGCTCGGCACGGAGGTCTTTGGTCGGGCAGCGAATTACGATCCCCGCATTGATCCAATCGTCCGAAACTATGCCGTCAGATTACGTAAAAAGCTGGAAGAGTACTATGCGGAAAATCCCGATGCCTGCGATGTAATCATCTCGCTCCCAAAAGGTCACTATGTTCCGGTCTTCTCCAGGCGGACGGAGACTCTTCAGCGATCATCCGCTGAGAGCACGACGAGGCGCGTGATGGAGCAGGCTATCGAGCCTCAAAGCGTGAGCCTGCCGAACCGCGATTTGAATGGCGAGATTCCGGCGACGGTTGAAAATCTCCGGCGAGACCGAGCAGTTGGCTGGTGGGCGGTCGCAATCGTGATGGCTCTCATCGCGATCGGGACGGCCTTCGTCTGGGCGTTTTTGAATGGGGTTGAGCGGCGCAACAAGGCGGCGCCCGTCGAGACCGCGTTGAGCGGTTCTGCTCAAGCTGCTCAGGTCGCCGTTCCGCCCGAGATTGACGGATTGCCGGACACGGTGTGGGCTGGCCGTATCAATCAGCGGGTTGGGAAGCGGCTGAAGGGCAACGTATATCACAGCGCAAGCTTTGGCGTGCTATGGGACGTAGCTAATCTCTATTTGATGGTAGAGGTGCGCGATGGCGAACAGAGCGGTTCGGCGGCGCGAAAAAGAGACGAGGTTGAGATCTATCTGGACACCGGCAACCAGAGGGAACATAGCTACCGGGCGCACAATTATCAATTCATTCTGCCGGTTCAAGGCGGCGTCCCGACCGAGCAGAACAGACGCACCGCCGGATTGAAGATGGCGACCGTGCGGGAGAACTGGGGGTATCGCATGGAAGCCGCAATTCCCTGGACAACCTTAGCAGTCACCGGCGAGGCCGGGCGTAAATTCGGTTTCGATCTCGGCGTCAGCCGCAGGGAGAAAGACGCCTCATTACTTATGTGGCATGGCACGGTTGACAATTGGTTCGATCCATCCGGATTTGGCAACTTGATGCTGGCTTCCGACCTGGTCAACGCGGCAATGACGACCGTCCTTCCATCAGCGGAGCCGCAGTCTACGGCCGGTCAGGACAATCGGTCGGTATTGCGAATCGTCAGCCAGGCGAATAATGAAGCAGGGGCAATCGTAAGGTTCGAGCTTCCATCTCTGCCGGCGCGAGTGTTGAGCGCCAAATTGCGCTTGTACTGCGCCGGATTGAAGGCGTCGGGCCGCGGACAGGTCGTCCGTGTCTACGGCAAATTTGCAATGAGTCGTCAATTCGGCGCGCCGGGGGAGCAAGGGCCGTCGTCGTTCCAATCCGCCATTCTGATCAGTGCCCCGGCGATGTGGTACGAATGGGATGTCACACCAGTCGTCCGTCAGGCGGTAGAAGGTCGCAGCCGATATATTGAGATGATCCTTCGTGCCAGAGATGCCGAGGATACTGGAAACGGATGGGCGGATATCTCCAGCGGAAGCGCTTCAGGACAAGAACCGCGGCTGGCACTGGAATATTGATAACTCGTTTTTTCTCAATTGAGTTACCGTAAAACAAATCTTGTTACTTAGAGGGAACGACCGATTCCATATAGAAGTGTAAACATGAATGTTGATAATCTGAGAGTGACACTAAAATCCGTACCTGTCGTGATCGCGCTAATGCTCATCGGTCTTATCGGGATAGCAATGGCTTTCACTCTTCAATTTCGTGAGCGGTTCACGCCTGCTGGTACCGGGGCACCCGTCACTTTGACCATGTGGTACCTGGGCGCAGGAAGTCACCACGAAAAACGTTTCACCGACGAGTTGGTACGCCGTTACGAACAGGAACATCCGGGCGTCGAGGTCCTGGTCACCTACTACAACAGCCTCGATGAATACATTCGCATTATCAAAAGCGCGCTGTCGGGAGAGACGGCCTTTCCGGATCTGGCGTGCGGCGATCAGGGATCGCATTCGGTCGATGCGCTCATTCGTCAAGGTCGTCTGGTCGATCTGAGCGATGAAGCGACCCGGCGCGATTGGAGATATCGTTTACAGCCGGAAATGCTCGAATACCTCGGTCGTCGTTACACCGGCGGAACATTTCTGATTCCTTCGCGGATTCATTTCGCTGGGATTTTTTACAATCGGCAGGTCTTTGAAAAGCTCGGTCTGCAGATTCCCAGAACCGAGGCGGAATTTGAATCACTGCTGGGGCGGCTCAAAAGGGAAGGTCAGACCCCGCTGATGATCGGTGAAAAAGCGGGTGATCAACTGCTCTTCCACTGGTACGCGCTGATCAACAACCGTGTCAATCTGATCAATCGGCCGGCGCGCGAGATCCTCGGCGACCTCTTCGCCGGTAAAAATTCAGTAGCTTTCGACTCGGAGCCATTCAGACAAGGGGCCGAGAAGATGAAGGAGTGGATGAAGCGCGGTTATTTCAACCGTGATTTCGCCAGCCTCACCAGCGATGGGGCTTATGACCGTTTCCTCGCAGGGAAATCCCCGTTGTACCTCGGTCTGGGAGGAAGTTGGGCGCAAGAGAGAGAACGCGCGCATCCGCCACAGTTCGTCATCGGGTTTTTCCCTTTTCCGCCGGCCGAGTTGGGGAAGCGTGCCATCGCCACCGGTTCACCTACTGCCGTCTGGCAGGTATTTAAAGGCAATGATCAGGCGGCGGCCATTGAGCTGACCGATTGGATGCTAAGTCGTGAAGTCGGCCGGTTCCTGATCGAAAATCAAAATCTACCGGCGCTGCGAGTCGATGACCTGCGCGGCATTTCACTTGCACCTCACCTGCTCGATGAACTTTCGGCTTTCAAGGAATGCGACCTCGGCATCTTTTATGACAATGCCAGCCCAGCGCTGCGCGCGGTCATGAAAGAGGGGCTGACACAATTGATGACCGGAGAGAAGTCCGTCAATGGGCTGGTAACCGAGACCCAGGCGACATTTCAAAAGGATATCAATTCTTCTCCGCTCAGCATCGCCCGATAACTCGGCCACCTTTAGTATCGCTAATGTTGACGATCCGGCGAGCAAACACGCGCACCAAGAACAGCGATCGGGGAAGGTTATGAAACAGATATTATTTCACTTTTGTTTCAGCCTTGTTCTTTGACATTCCGTCCACTCTTTCAAAATTGGTTTTGTAGATCGGCAAATTCGGATCGTTGTTCTTTGTGCCGATTTGTATGGCTTTCTCATAATTCGGACGTGCCAGTTCGAGCTTACCGCTCTTTTCATAGGCTTCGGCCAAACTATCATAGACATTGGCTGACCCGGGAAATCTCTCGACGTTAATCTTAAATGCCTTTATGGCTTCATCCATCTTGCCGTCACCCATCAACGCGTATCCGATGCTATTCATCAACTGTTCCGGCATCAAGATCGTGTAGCCGAATTTCGCCGTCAACTTTTGGTAATGCTCCTCGGCGGCATTCACGCCCTGCCTGGCAATCGCGGGCGAGACTTGCCATCCATCGAAAATTTTCTTGAAGCCGAAATAATGGCTGCGCAATACGACCGATCCGTGATCTTCGTCTTCCATGAGCATCGAATCCCACTCGAACTCCGGTATCCTGTTTTTGGCGAGGATGTTTTTGAACCGGTCAAATCCTTCGCGCATCGCCCCGCCTTCGTTGGCCATCGTAAAATAGAGGGTCTTGTTCAATTCTTTGCGGTCTTTGAAGAACTCTTCGGCCCTGCGGCACATCAACTGGTTGTCCCAGTGCAGAGACGGGCTGACTGCGATGAAACTATTGAAGACCTCCGGGCGTGTCAGAAAGGAGTTGATCGCAAATAACCCGCCGAACGAATGCCCGGCAAAGACGCGATAGGGCTGTGTGCGATAACTGCCTTCTATCTTTGGGATCAATTCGGTCTCGATAAATTTCAGGAATTTGTCCGCCCCTCCGCTGGTTGGAAATTGTATCGGCTCGTTCCTTTCACGCGTCGGTGTCAGATCACGCGTACGATCAGTATTGGTGATCGCAACGACGATCATCTCCGGCATACGGCCATTCCGCGAAAGGAATTCTATCGTGCTGACGGTATGACCAAGCTGAGCCAGGCCATCGGTCATATAGAGAACCGGGTATCGGTGGCCATCGCGCTCGTATCCTGGTGGTGTGCGAACGAGCACAATCCGCTCCTCGCCCAGCACTTCGGATTTAATGGTGACGCGCTCACTCGACCCGTAATTCTGCGCGAAAGCAGTTGCAGTCAATGAGCAAAGAAACAGGAACAGACAACAATGTTTCATATTTGCCTCCTTCTGAGGTAAGGGCTATTGAACTTCCGGTTGAAATGCGATTGCGGAAGGACATAGTTTAAACCGGGAAGCAGCTACCGGCTGATTCTGGTTTGCTGATTGAAAACAATTTTTACGACATTTTACATCGCACCTGGGCGCATTTTTTAATAGCCTTCCATCTCTAGAGTCTTATTAGATCCGCCAGAAATGGCCCTTGGGTGACATCAGTTATGGTTTCCAGCCCGGTAGCGAGACGGTTGCGCGATAGTTAGAGTCGTTGTACATGGGGTTGCGTACCGGTTTATATATCTGCTTGCCAGTGAATGGCCTGTCTTGCGTATATATCCACACGGAATCCGAATCCCACACTATGATTTCGTCACGCTCATCGCCCGTGACGTTCAAAACCTGATACGCGAGATCAGGATGCCCGTCGTTCGGGAACATGACCACGCGCCGCAATTGCCCGTCGATCATCCCACCTTCCTTCAAATTCGCACTGAGCATCGCGAATTCGTGCCCATCGCCGCGCCAATTCACCGGCTGTAGATGGCTTGAGCCGGGAATGAGCTCTTCTTGTGCGAGAATATTAGCCTCAGCGTCGAACAGCGTCACAATCCCCGTATTGCGCCAAAAATTGGCAGTCATAATCTGCAGACCGTTCGCCTCGGGCCGATACTTGCCGACGCTTTGCGTCTGCGCGTGCCCGATGCGCACCTGTTTCACGATCTTTCCATCAGCGGAGATCACGACGAAACCCTCATCACTTCCGCAGGAGTAGATTCGAGGCCGCGCCTGCGGATCGTCCGTGTAATTTCCGGCAGAGATAGCATCAGTATGGTCATTCATCTCCGCATCGCGCGACCAGAGCTGTTTGCCCGTCCCGTTCCATAAGGAAAACCCGATCACGAACTCGTCCTTACCGTCACCGTCGAAATCATAGGGATATGGATAGTGTCCGGTCTGCCCCTTACCCGTCCACAACAGCTTTAGTTGATTGTCGAACACCCAGAAAGTACGGTAACGATCCTTTAACAGCAGCTCCTGGCGACCCTTTCTCCCCGACAGATTCAGGAAGATTATCGAGTCGCCGCTGTTCAGCTCGTACGGCCGCTCCCTGTTGTCTGACGGTGCGTTAGGCATCCAGGCGCGCTGGCGCACCTTGCCGGTCGCTCCCTCCAGCACCTGAATCTGAAAGTCCTTCACCATGACGACTTCATTCTTTCCATCACCGTCAATGTCGTGAATCTGGAACGGAGTGTCGTTGGTCAGTAAGGTATTGCGCGGATCGGGGCGGCCGATCTGCCAAAGTACCTTGCCATCGAAATTGACGGCGGTTAGACAGCTGATATGGTCAAACGCATCTCCGCGCACCTTCGGAATATTCTGCGCGATCAATAGATCGGTGCGTCCGTCGCCATCCAGATCCCCGAAACGCACGTTACGCCCCGCACCGTATATCGGAGTGCGAAACTTCTTCCAGAGCTTCGGCTGCGGATTGGATGCTCGGAGCGATGTCAGCTCCTTCTCGCGTGCGACGATAGCGCTGCGGATACGCTTCTCGACGGCATCGGGCGCAGATACTACGAATTCGGTGAATCTTGCGGGAACGTTTGCCGTAATGCCTGCACGCCCGCTCAGTATCTCCCCATCATCCGCCTCGATGACCAGTTTGCCATCGAAATATGCGCGAATCTTCGCTCCTTCGTTTTCTATCCTCAATTCGTGGTATTGCCTGATATCGTAAGATACGTCGGCGGCTCCGAGTTCCTTCCAGTCTATCACGCGCAACTTCTGTTCGATCGGCAGCCGCAGCGCCAGACGCGCTTTCTTACCGCCCGAGATAGAGAATATGTAGTAATGGCGGTTCGTGTGATACCGGAACACGATGCCGGCTGATTCCGCGAGCGACAGTGGCCGGACTCTCGCCGAAACTGTGTAACTGGTCCACGATGGATCGCCAGTTACGAATAGCGGTTGCCAGCGCTCCGGCTGGTCATGCAGGAGATGTTGTTCGAGATATGTTTTGCCGTCCTCGTCGCCTGCCACCCACGAGTCATTATGCGTGATCGGGTTATACCACGGGAAAGCCGGCACACCACGATGAGGCAGATAGTGATATTCCTGAATGGCTCCATTCAGCAAGCCGACCGGCTTCGAGAGCCAACCGGGTGGGAATCTCGAGAAATCGTCCCGAAATAGCTCGACCGAAGGCGGTGCGCCGAGAGAGAGTAGGGCTGTGATTGTGAGCAACAGGATCAGGCGCATATGTCAAAGTCCAAACGGGAAGTGAAGTGGTATTCCGTGCGTGTACCGCCAGCAAGGTGCAGGTACTCAAAGTCAACGACCCGACAAGAATACGCAAAGTATGTATTTTCTCTATCACTGTTTCGGTGGTAGTTGCGGTATTGTCTCTGCTGACCGAAATACTCCCCATAATCAGACCGGGTGGTCAGAGAGGCTAACACGCTTCTGGTTTGAGGTTCAATTGATCGCCAGAATAGACTGATTTTCTTTTTCATTTGCGGGTTGAGCCGGGCAGCGGCGTTGTTACCGCCGACCATCCCGGCCCACAGCCGGATCGAAAAGATGGCTCCTGCTTCAGTTGGATGGAAACGCGATGACCAGCATGCTGGGGAACACGGCGAATGTAACAAATTTACCCGTGTTCCCCGTCTTCAGCGGTTAGTAACGGGCAGGAGCCTGTGTATCCACTTTCTGCTATCTACTGATCGCTGTTTTCACAGGGACGCGCCACACCTTCGTCACGCGCTGACCTAACGGCAGCTGAGGAGCGCCGTCTTAACCGCATTCAATATTGCGTTGGGATTTACGACGTGCAGATTATGTACGGTATCGGCGCCATTGACCGTAAAGAACAGCCTCCCGTTTTGATCCTGAGTGATAAAGGAATAGAGGTCTCTATGTTCAGTAGGGAAGACGTAGAGTCCATCCTGCTCAAATGTCACAACTGAGGCTACTGTGCCTCGATTTAGCGAGAAGATGCCCTGGCTGATTGTAGGACGAGAGCCGGTGGCTCCAATGAGATCAGCTCCCACAGTAGCTGAATCAAGCGAGATGTACCCTTTGGCAACGGCTTCTTCCGGAGTAGTTGCATTGAGGGGGATGTTGCCGGCCCGGTCGCCGTAGAACAGCGAAACCCAGACCGGAGGGGGAATATCCAGTACGCTTCCCAGGACCGGATCCTGCCTGACGAATTGTGCGACCAGCGGGCCGGCCGCGCCGCTATCGACGAAGGCCCAGGGCAGCGGCCCGGGAATATCGGGAACAAGAAAGATGGCACCTCTGATACCGAATTTGCTGCTCAACGTGACGCCCTGATCGATCAATCTTTGTTGCGCTAACATTATGATCTCTGCTCCCAGGCTATGGCCCAGCAGGACGTTCGGCCGTATTCCAAGTTGCGGAAGTTTATCGAGAGAGGCCAGCAGAGAAGTGACATAATCATTTATCGTGAGGCTCCCAAACTGAATGCCATTGGGATAGCCGCTGTTTCCGTGACCGGGGTAATTTAACAACACCGCCTTCGAAACCAAAAAACCAAAATTGTCCGAGAAGATCGCCTGAGTCAGAGGCTTGAAGGTATTCGCCGTTTGCCCAGTGCCATTTAGAAAAAGCACTTGTAATCCGAAGTTGGGATTGCGGGGGTTTACCACTACCGTTGCGCCCATCTGCACCGAGACATTGTCTCTCAGCTGGATCTGAAAATTAATGTCATGCGCGGGCGGTTCAGATGCAGATATACGCGACACATTGCCGCCAATAACTAGAAACATCCCGGCCAGAAAAACTTGAAACATCGTTTTCATAAAGTTGATGTACCTCGCTAATTTTATTGGGGCATTCTTTCGCGTTGTGGGTAGGAAAATGGCCTTTCAAACAAACCAGGGCCAACTTTCTTAAGTAATAAGTTATACGAACTGATTTTACACGACTCAATCTCGATTGTACGGTTCGTCTCCACGAATTTGCGAAAAAATTGTTTCGTCGCAACGGTTGTTGCACACACGTCTTAGGGATTCGACGCGGCGGTTGCCGCACGCCCGCCTCAGGGAGCGACACGGCGATTGTTGCACACACTCTCAGGGGATTACGCGGCAATTTTTTATGCAACCTGTTTATGATCACTCACGGATTCTCGAGCGTGGCATTGCCGTTCACCATCAAACGATCTGCTTTCACGGTGCCCCGAAGCGTGGCGGTACCGTTCAAGTTCACTGTTCCGTTCGGCGCGACGATCGTGGCGAGATGCGGACGCGGATCAGGCTGAGGCCGAACTGGCCGGGGCCCGTACCATAGAGCGTGTCCATCTGATCGTCTGTGAGCGGATCAAGGCCGGCATCCAGGAATACCACGCCGGCGCCAAACCCGTCGATCTGCTGGCGTGAGATGCCCGGGTTGACTGTGCATTCGCTCGGAGCCGGCGTTTCGCTGGTGACCACGCCATAGATCGCCAGGGCGAAGTCTCGGGCATTATTGCCGTTGATCCAACTGCGATTGCGATAAGCCGCGCCTCCCGCATACGTATCACTGATCGAGCGAAACCAGTTGATCGGTGAGGTCCCGCTGATACCGGAAATTTCGAACGCGTACATGCGGCCGCCGCGCAAAACCACTCGATCGCTGCCGGTGAAATCCAACCGGAGCAGCCCATTGGCCTGCGAGGTGTAAGTGATAGGCAGACCGGAGCCGGAACCAAACAGGTCAATGCCTGAACTGTAACTATTCGGATTTGGCGCGATCCTGCCACCGAGATAGTAGAGATTGAGAGTGAGGGGGGCGGTGCCGGTCGTCCCGGTCCCGTCGCCCACATATAGGTAGATCGATTGCAGCTGGTAGTCGTTCCCCTGCGGGATAGTGACCGTCTGGCTGTAGCTCGTCGATCCTCCGCCTCCGCTGAAGCTTTCGCCCACCGTCGCTTGCGCGCTCGGATTGCTCACCGTTGTTACGATCGGAGAGGCCGGCCAACTGGTTGCTCCCGGTCCGACATTTTGTGTGACGGTGATGTCAGCGAAGGCGAGCGTGCCAGCTATTATTAGAACGGCTGTCGTGAGAAGAATGCGTAGCGTAGTGCCGTGATGGATGAGCGAAAGCATGACCTTTCTCCTTGGGAAACGAGCGCCAGGTTATGGTACCGCTCAAGGCCGGGCGCCTTCTTGGTATCGAGGTGTGCGAGCAGACGGCAAAGCTTTGGCTGGGACAGATTGACTGCAGCGCAATCATTCTTTCATCGAGGCTATAATTCGCGGCGCGCGCCTATAGGTAGGACTGCTGCGGGTTGTCAAGCAGAAAGTGGCTCTATTTCGACGATCCTGGATTGATCTGGTCAACCATATCTTTGACGATGTGCTCTTAGACTTGTCGCTCAATGTGATAGCGGAGTTCTTCATCGAGATACTACTCGACTTGCCGGCAGCGGAATAGCGAGCGCAATCTTGGCGGTATGTGTAGAACCAGCGTGTGAACCGCATCTCTCAAGTCTCCAGGGAAATCGTTTGGAGTTCCGCCTTCAGGCGGTCTGGGTTAACCGCATTAAATGCGGAGCTTCAAACGCTCAGTCGTGGCGCAGAGCGACCATCGGGTCGACTCGCGCGGCGCGTAAGGCAGGCATAAAACTCGCCAATCCCGCAACCGCAGCCAACAAGCAGGCGGACGCAACAAGTGTCCAGGGATCGTGTGGTGAAAGGCCGAAGAGAAGAGCTCCGGCGCTCTTCGCCGCCGCGAGCGAAACGACGGTTCCGATCCCCAGTCCGATCAAAAGCAACAATGCCATTTCCCGCAAGATCAACAACACGATGTCGGCGCGGCTGGCGCCGAGAGCCAGGCGAATCCCGATCTCGTTCCTCCGCCTGAGTACCATGTAGGATATGACGCCGTACAATCCGATCGTCGCCAGTACGGCTGCGAGAATTCCAAAGAAACCGGCGAGCCAGGCCATCAGGCGCTCCCGGATGAGCCCCTCGCGAACCTGCGTCTCGAAGACCTTGAACTGAACTGTTAAGTCTGGGCTGATAGCACCGACTCTGCGCCTGACTTCGTTGATCACCCCGGTAAGCGGCGCTGAAGAGCGAATCACAATGAATGCCCACGGTCCGAGATCGGGGTACCGCGCTGTGGAGACATAGGTGATCGGAGGGATCGCCTCACGCAGATCGACATATTTCGTATCCTTGACAACTCCGATCACTTCATAAAGAGTCTCCGGATAGCCCGGTCCTGCCGCAATGCTACGCACGAGAGCTCCGACAGGATTACCGTTCGTGATGAATCGTCGCACGAATGTCTCGTTCACAAGTGCGACCTGGCGGGATGCCGCTATGTCGAAGTCATTGAAGTCTCGGCCGGCAAGCAGCGGTATATCCATCATCTTGAAATATCCTGGGCCGACATAGGCGAATTTCGAACTGTCTTCTTGTTTTCCCTCTAGGCCCTGTACCCTGACTCCCAGCGACATGTCAAAAAAGTCACTGGCTAAAGGTCTGTAAATGGTGGCAGCGGCGGATTCCACCTGTGGAACCGCCCGGATATGTTCCAGCAAATTCGTTCGGAATGCGACTACCTTTTCGCGGGGGAGCTGAAGTCGGTGTAAATTGACGTCAATGAAGAGAATTCCGTTCCGGCGAAAGCCAGCATCCAATGTGATCAGGTTTCGAAAACTCCTCACAAAAAGCAATGCCCCGAACAGCAGCGCCAGCGAAAGCGCAATCTGCCCGATCACAAAGAAGCGCTGGAATGAAAATCGTTCCCGGTTCGTCAGCCCGCGCCCACCTGATCTCATCGCCGCGACAGGCGCGACCTGCGAGGCCTGGAGCGCCGGTACGAGCCCGAATACAATACAGGTAAGAACTGCGACTGAGGCCATAAAAACCAGGACCCGCCAGTCCGAACTCAGGTCGAGTTTCAGGTTATTGTCTTCCGTGTTGAGAAACGAGATGAGGCCACGGCTCATCAATTGTGCCAGACCGGCGCCGAGCGCAGCGCCGGAACCTGCGAGCAGCAGGCTTTCTGAGAGCATCTGTCGGATCAGCCGCCCGCGCGATGCGCCCAGCGCCACGCGCACCGCGATCTCTCGTTCCCTTGCGCTCGCCCGCGCGAGCAAAAGGTTGGCGATATTCGCACATGCAATCAAAAGCACCATACCGGTGATCACCAGCAGCGACCAGAGCGATGTCTCGTAGCTATCTCGCAAAGGGCTGACACCCTTTCCTGCCGCCGCCGCTGTCAGCCGGCATTTCCGATACCTATCATTAGTGGAACCACCATAGCCGATCGGCACCGTTGCCTCGAAGATGCCGGGGCTGATGGTATTCAAGTGTTCAGACGCACTGGCCAAAGTCCAATCTCGTTTCAAGCGGCCCATGACGACTAACCACCAGATGTTTCTTTTTGCCAGCTCGTCTTCTCGCTCGCAGATCGGCAACGCAACGTCAAAGCTCTTTCCGACTACGAGGCCGAAAAATCCCGGCGGCGTCACGCCGATCACCGTGTGCGGCTGGTCCCCAATAATCAAGGTCCTGCCGATCACCGAGTCCTCACCACCAAAATAGTTTTGCCAGAACGCATAACTTATTACCGCCCCTGCCTCACCGCATCCGGGACGGTCATCACTTGCCGTGAAGAGACGTCCCTTCACCGGCACGACGCCAAGGACGGAGAAGAGATCGCCGCTTACCCAGAAACCGTTGAATCGGCGCATCTCTGTTCCCTGACCGACGGCGAAGGAATCGTCTCCCCAGGCGAAAATGCCGGAGAATGCTTTTTGGTGCTCGCGAATTTGTTCCCACAAAGGGTTTGTAATCTGAACGTACGGGTTGGCATAGAACCCCATCCCAGGCTGGCCTCCGGCGATTCGCACTTCAGCCAACTCCTGTGGATTGGCCACCGGCAGGCTGCGCAATCGGACGGCATTGAGTAACTGGAAGATCGCGGCATTAGCGCCAATCCCGAGCGCCAGTGAAAGAATCGCGACCGCCGTGAAGCCTGGGCTGCGGCGAAGCACCCGGACGGCATAGCGAAGGTCGTGTAGCATGTTTTCGATCAACCCTACGCGTCGCATATCGCGGCACTCCTCCTTGCGCCGCTCGAGGCCGCCCAAAGCGCGCATCGCGGCATAACGAGACTCCTCCGGCGTCATACCTCTGGTGACGTTCTCTTCGATTTGCCGCTCGAAGTGATAGCGGAGTTCCTCGTTCAGTTCCTTCTCAACTTGTCGGCGGCGGAAGAGCGAGCGTAACCGCAATGGGATAGTATAAAACCAGTGTTTGATCCGCATCACTCAAACCTCCTTGAGTTTTTCCACGCGAGATGGCGCTAGAGAAGCAATTCCAGTTGGCGGCCTTATTCACAACTCATGTCGACCGAACCGTGTTAATTTGCCGCGACGGTTTTTCTATATCTCGGTTTCCAATCTGCAGTAATCCAACTTATTGCTTAAGGTTTATACAGGGGAAGGTATTGAGAAGCCGTCGCTAACTTGCAGGACGTAGGTCCAAGTCTACTCATATCAGCCTCCATTGGTTACCGAGATGAGTGTAGTCCAACCCCTCTCGGTAAGCAAGAGGACAGTGGTAGGCGAAGCCTTGAAGTTCATTTATCGCCGCATATTGGCGCCGAGCTTAGTTATGATGATCGCGCGTTCCAATGACCCGAGAAAGATGGCTCCCCTCTCTTTATTGCGATCCAGCCTTTATAATACGCATCAGATTGCGCTGAGTGGTCTGCATCTCCTCGCTCTTGGCCTGACTGAATTTGTTGAAGAGTTGTTGGGCGCGAGCAGTTTGCCCCATTCGCTGAAGCGCTTGCGCCAGTTGATAGGTGGCCGCCGGATCCTCTGGATCCAGATCGAGTGCCTTCTCCAATTGCTCAGCCGCTCTGGCCACCTGGCCGCGACGGAGCAGCATTTTCCCCAGCAGAGCGCGCGATTGCGGCAGCCCCGGATCCAACTGAATGGACTTCTCCAGGGCAGTGATTGCTTCTCTCTCCGCTTCTGTTCCTGACCGGGTACGACTCAACGCTTCTCCAAGAAGCCAAAACACGCGGGGATCGTTGGGAGTGCGCTCGGTTTGCCGCCGCAAGAGGGCAATGGCCTCGGGACCTTTATCCATCTGGATGAGGGCTAGTGCCTGGGCAACCCGAGGTAACGCTTCATCGGGCGAAAGTTGTCCAGCGGTCTCAAACTCCCTGACTGCTTGCTCAAGCCTGCCCTTCATTACCAGGACCACGCCCCTGTGCAAACGCAGGCGCGGAGATTCAGGGATCAATCGAGCGCCGATGTCGGCGATTTCCAAGCTGAGGTCGAAATTCTCGTGTCTCAAGCAGAGAGCGATCAGGTCGAGGTAATTTGCTTCGTCTTTCGGCTCGAGCTCCACGGCCGCGCGGAGGGCATCGTAAGCCCGTTTCCTTTGCCCGTTCCGCTCGTAAGCCTGCGCCAGCAGGTTGTAAATTTCGGCTTTACGATGGCCGGAGGCCAGCATCTCTTCACCGGACCGGATTGCTGATGCAAGGTTTCCATTCTTGACCAGCACCAGTGTCAGGTTGTATCCCACCTGATAGGGATCCGGGTATCCCTGTCGAGCCAACTCGAATCGGTGGGCGGCAGCATCGTACCTTTCCATTCGGGCGAGCAAGACCCCGGCATGGAACCTGAGTATTCGCCTCTGCCTCAGATAAGTTTGATGGAATATTTTCCAGGAGCGCTGTAGCTTTGGCGGGCTGCTTGGCTTCGAGATAGCTGGTGGCGAACTTGATCGTCACGCGAGGGTCTTTCCGACCCATGTCGCCGCTTTGCTCGTAGTGATCCACCGCGCGCTCGAAGTCGCGTGCTACAAATGCGATCTCTGCCAGTCCCCAGTGACAGGCCGGGTCCCGGGGCATCAACTTTAATGCAGCCTCAAAATGAAGCTTGGCATCTCGCTGTCTGCCAAGAGCCAGTTCATTGACCGCCATGTTCTTGAGCGCCGGGACAAACTTCGGGTCCAGCGCCAGGACTTTCTCGAATTGCTCGTTCGCTTCTTCTCGCTTGCCCGCACCGGAGAGAGCGATTCCCAGCAGGTTACGAGCTTTGAGATCGACAGGTGAGCGATCAAGAATCTGCTGCAAGAGAAGGATGGCTTGATCGAACTCTCTCTTTTGCACAAGATTCATCGCAGCCTGGTAGTTCGAACCTTGTGCCCAGACAGAGCCTGCCCACGCTCCTAACGTGCAGAGCAACCACAATGCCGGCAAAAATTTATGTCGTCTGAGCACCTGTATTCTCCGGATTGAGAGGATAGGAGTGCGCCACCTAATCATATTCAATCCACCTTAACATCATACTATACGACCAATTAGACTAACTCTATGATCGTTTCCCACAAAAATGCGTACGATCTTTGCTTGGATATAGCAGCTTCGAATAAATTTGGAAACCCCGTACGAATTTTTTGAGTGGCCATTATGCCGTTGCTGTCGGTCCTCGAGACCGTTCCATTCCAATGCCAAGGGAGGGCCGGCCCATGATCTTTAGGGAATATAAAATATTTAGAATATTTAGAAGTATCGCGAAAACTGCCGCTTATTTGTTGTTCGTTTTGGCTTTTACCAGCCTTGAGGGGGTGGCTCAGTTTCGGAGCGCCATTGAAGGCACGGTGATAGACCCGAATGGAGGGATCGTGGCGGAAGCTGATGTAATTCTCGCTAATATAGATACCGGCATCAGCCAGACGGCGAGGACCAATACCGCAGGATATTACAGTTTTCCTTCTCTGCCGCCGGGGAAGTACAAGATCACCGTTTCCGCCAAGGGCTTCGCGTCCGTGAGGCAGGAGAACATCATACTTGGCGGTGCCGAGACGCGAACGATATCGCTCGCGCTGAAAGTGGGTGATGTCACTGAGATGGTTACCGTCACATCCGATCCTTCGCCGGTGCAAAGTTCAGAAGCCAAGGTCGCTTCGAATATTTCTGAAGCGCAAATCCGGAACCTCCCAATTGCCGGACGGAACATTTTGGATCTCGTATCGCTGGCTCCCGGCGTGACTGGAGTCGGTAACCTCAGCAGCCAGGCCGGCAGCCTGGATATCTTCAGTCTTGTCGGTGAGCCGAAAGTGAATGCGAACGGTCTACGTGGAGACGGGAACGGTTTTTATGTGGATGGTATATCGGCCAATAGCAATCCCGATCCAGGCACCGTCTATGTAACTCTCAACCCCGATTCGATCGCGGAGTTCAGCGTGGCCTTGAACGACTACTCCGCGGAGTACGGACGAAGCGGATCGATCGTAGTTAACGCCGTTTCCAAGTCGGGCAGCAACAGCGTACATGGTTCTCTCTTCGAGTATCACCGGAATAACAAACTCATGGCACGCAACGTCTATCAGAACACGCCGAACCCGAATACCGGCCGCACTCTGCCGGTCTCACGGCGAAACGAGTTCGGATTCTCGCTGGGCGGCCCTATTCAAAGAGACAAGATGTTCTTCTTCGGCAGCATGGACATACTCCGCTCGTCCGACACGGTGACAGACCAGGTTACTGTCGAAACCCCGGAATTCGTCAATTTCTTGAGAGCGAATTACCCCGATAACATCTCGACCTCCCTCCTGACCAGTTTCCCCGCCGGTGATATCGGACCGTTCCAGGCAGGGGCCATTCAGACGGTCGCGGATGTCATGGCAGTCTCGGGGTTTACAGAATGCTCGGGCACAGGCCCACTGGGTATGCCCTGCGGCATGCCGATGCGCGGGTCGGTCGTTCGGAGCTTCGCCCCAACCCGCAACGGAATGCAATGGAATGTGCGAGTGGACCGATACTTCAACGATTCCAAAGACCGGGTGCACGTCAATTATCAAAGAAGAACCGCAGATGTCGAAGGCCAGCAGCTCCGGACAGAGTTCCGAAACGCGTTCGCCGCCAAACCAATTACCTACTACGCCAATGTCAACTGGACGCATACATTCAGTCCTTCGATGATCAACGAAGCCGCTATTGGCTTCACCAGGTTCCAGGGCGGCCAGGAATGTTCTCATTGTGAAATACCGCCCATAGGCACCGGGAATGGGCTGGGTTCCCTGCAGGTGCCGGGAGGATTCGGCAACGGTTTTGCGCCGGCGCTCTTCATCCAGAATGATTGGAACTGGCGGGACGTTTTATCGGTCAACCGTGGCAAGCATGCCTTGAAGGTCGGCGTCGAGATATTCCGCGACCAGGAGAATGATCTCTTCAGCGGACCACAACAGCGACCCGGGTACGAATTCTTGAATATCTTCGATTTCGCCGCTGACACTGTGCAGAATCAAACCGGCGTCAATTACGACCTGCGAGACGGCGCTCCGGCATTTCAGGATGTCCAATACCGGACGACCACGTTTGGTCTTTTCGTCCAGGATAATTGGAAGGTAAAAAAGAATTTCTCGCTCAACCTGGGATTGCGCTGGGATTTCTCTTCGAATCCCTATGAGAAGAATGGCCGGATGAGCACTATCGCACCGGGCGCCGGATCGACTTTTCAAGAACGCATGACCAATGCCTCGGTAGGTATTGTTCCGAACCTCTTTGAAAAACACCGCATCGGCTACTTCGCGCCGCGCTTGAGTTTTGCCTGGACGCCGGCTGGCTTAGAGAATCGTATGAGCATCCGAGGCGGCATGGGAGTTTTTATGAGCCGGTGGCCGAACATCGCCTGGAGCGATCGGATCCGCGCCAATCCGCCATTCCAGGCCGGGATCACCGCCAGTACCCAGACTCCGGATGGTCCGCAACCAGCATACGGGCTTTGCCGGCTCGATATGTCACCATTCAACTGCCCTTTCCCCACAGGACTCCAAATCGGCGTCAATGAGCGCGGCGGACCCATCGGAGCAAGAGCGGCCATCGGAGGGACCGCGCCTGACCTCAGGTATGCCTATACGATCAACCGCTTCTTCGGCATTCAGTACGCTTTCACATCAAACTGGATCCTCGAGGCAAACTATTTGGGTTCGCAGGCCGTCCATCTATACACGAATACCGACCGAAACCGGTTTGCTGGAGACCTGAGTTTTGACGGGGTTCTCGACCGGTTGAACCCATACTTTGCCGGCATGAGTTACACGGATAACAGCGGTTGGTCTCATTACGACGGCGGCACAATTTCGCTCAACAAGCGGTTCAATCGAGGGTACACCTTCATGACCTCTTTCACCTTTGGCAAGGCGATCAGCGTTCAGGACGCTACCGGCGTCGGGCGCGACAGCCTCCAATCACCGGTCGTCGATGCCAACAACATCAATGCCCAGCGCGGCCTGGCCTCTTTCGATATTCCCAAGAGGCTTTCCTCGAGCTTAGTGTACGAGGTTCCCAAAACCCTTTTCGGAAGGCGATTGGCGAGTGCCATTCTGGGCAACTGGCAATTGGGCGCCACCGGCAGCTTCCAGGACGGGTATCCGTTCTGGGTCGTCGCCGGGCAGGACCTCAACGGTGATGGCAATAATTTCGACGTGCCAAACATCCCATCATTCGGAAGCTCCAGACGCGCCGACCGATCCGATTTTATCGCCGGATTTATGAGCGCGGCGGATTTCCCTCTGCCGGAGTGCACGAGGCGCAACGAAACAGGCGCTTGCGTGGGTTGGGCTCGAGGTGGTGATCTCGGGCGCAACACCTTCCGGGGGCCCGGATTAGCCCTGGTAGACTTCAGCCTCGGTAGAAGCTTCAGCATACCCTGGTTTTACAGTAAGGAGGGCGCTCGTTTCCAGTTCCGTGCTGAGTTCTACAATCTGTTTAATCGAGTCAATTTGGATCCACGCACTGTCGTTGCCAATCTAACGGATGTGAATTTCAGCCGTGCCACAGGTGTTTTCTACCCGCGCACGGTCCAGTTGAGCGCGCGAATCGAATTCTAAACAACCAGGCGCTTTGCCGGCTTACGCGGTCAAGTGCACTTAGATTCAGCAGTCGAATTTATATGTCACGAATCACCATATTCATCATCGCTGTCCTGTCTATCGCCAACCTGGCCCACGCCCAGCCAATCAAAAACGCCGTCCCTGATGCCGCGCGCCCACTGCCGCTTACAGCCGTTCGCCTCACCGGCGGCCCGCTCAAACATGCGCAGGACCTGGACGCGGACTATTTGCTCAAGTTGGAGCCGGATCGGATGCTGGCATTCTACCGCAAGCGCGCAGGGTTGGAACCGAAAGCGGAGCCTTACGGCGGGTGGGATGGCGATGGCAGAAACCTGACCGGCCACATCGCCGGGCACTACTTGTCCGGCGTGAGCATGATGTACGCCGCGACGGGCGACGCGCGCTTCAAAGAGCGCGCCGAATACATCGTCCGCGAATTGAAGGAAGTGCAGGACAAGTACGGCGACGGTTATCTGGGGGCATTGGCCAATGGCAAGGAGCAGTTCATCGAAGTCTCGAAGGGCAACATCCGCTCGGCGAGCTTCGACCTGAACGGGCTGTGGGCACCGTGGTACGTGCTGCACAAAACTTTTGCCGGTTTGCGCGATGCTTATCGTTACACCGGCAATCGAGCGGCGCTCGAAATCGAAATCAAATTCGCCGCCTGGGCCGAAGGCATCCTCGCCAAACTCGACGACGCGCAGATTGCAGAAGATGCTCAATACCGAGTTTGGCGGCATGCCCGAAGTGCTGGCTGACCTTTATGCCGACACGGGCGACAAGCGCTGGCTGACGCTGTCACACCGCTTCGACCACCGCGCCGTGCTCGATCCGCTGGCGCGCCGCGAAAACATCCTGAACGGACTGCACGGCAACACGCAGGTGCCGAAGATTGCACGGCTCGCTGGTGCGCTACGCCTACACGGGCGATAAGGCTGATGGCGAGGCGGCCCATTTTTTCTGGGACATCGTCGTTAAACATCACAGCTTTGCGACGGGAGGCCACGGCAAGGACGAATATTTCGGCCCGCCCGACGTGTTGAGCGACCGCATTGACGGGCGCACCGCCGAGACCTGCAACGTTTACAACATGATCAAGATGACGCGGAAACTCTTCGCGCTTCATCCCGAGATCAAATATGCCGAGTTTCACGAACGCGCGCTGTTCAATCACATCCTCGGTTCGATTGATCGCGGAAGACGGCCGCACGTGTTATATGGTTCCGGTCGGGCGCGGCGTGCAGCGCGAGTATCAGGATATGTTCCGCGAGCTTCACCTGCTGCGTAGGCTCCGGCATGGAAAGCCACGCGCTGCACGGCGATGGGCTATATTACGAATCGGGCGACAAGTTGTGGGTCAATATTTACGCGCCTTCCACGGCCAAATGGGAAGCGGCGGGCGTTGACCTGGCGATGGACACAAACTTTCCCGAAGGCGAATCGGCTAGCTTGAAGCTGACGCTCAAAGCGCCCAAAGAATTCATGCTGGCGTTGCGCCGCCCTTCGTGGGCAGGCGAAGGTTTTGCCGTCAAGGTCAATGGGCAGCCCGTCAAACAGCTTTCCGCTCCCGGCTCCTACGTCGAACTCAAGCGCAGATGGAAGACGGGGGACGCCGTCGCATTGACGCTGCCGAAGACGCTGTGGTTGGAACCATTGCCCGATAACAAGCGTGTGACCGCGATAATGTGGGGGCCGATTGTGTTGGCTGGCGATTTGGGTCCGGAAAGAGAACGCCGCCGTGGCAGACAGGCTGAGGCCCAAGCCGGGGCACGACCGCCTGCTCAACCGATTCGCATTCCATCGCTCGTGGCCGCCGACCGCCCGCTGTCCGAATGGCTCAAAGCCGTGACGGACAAACCGGGCAATTTTCGCACCGGCGGCATCGGGCACGAAGAAGATGTAAACCTCGTGCCGTTTTACCGCCTGCACCGTCGCACATACTCGATCTACTTTGACCTGTTCACGCCGGCCGAATGGGAGAAGAAGGCCGGCGAGTTGCTCGCCGCAGAAGAACGCCGGCGCAAGCTCGAAGCCGCGACGGTTGCATTTGTGGATCAGCCGGGCGAAGTGTACTCCGAGCGCGATTTCAACCAGCGAGGCGAAGACACAACGCCCGTGCGCATCGGAGGCCGCCCGGGTCGCAGCGCCCGCAAATGGTTTTCCTTCGATCTGCCCGTCGATGCGGCTCATCCGCAGAAGCTGATTGTGACCTATCACGGCGAAGAGCGCGCGACGCGGACGTTTGAAATCCTGGTGGACGACACGCGCATCGGTGAACAGCGCATCGAACGGCATCGCCCCGGCAGCCCGACCAAGAGCTTTTTCGATGTCGAGTACTCGGTTCCGGGTGATTCGGTGAAGGGGAAGCAAAAGGTGACGGTGCGATTTCAGGCTACGGGCGGCAATGAAACCGCCGGTGTATTTGGCGTCCGCCTGGTTCGCGCGGAGCAGTAGGGAACAACCAGGCGCACGTTCTGCGAGACAGCAATAAGGTAACGAAAGGCTTACCTGAGCGAACTGCAGCCGTGTGTTGCAGACTGCGCCGTCCGTCACGCAGTTTGATCAGGCGGCTGAAACTATGTATGCTTTCGGCGCGGCGAGCGGCGAAGATGGATCCGAGGGTCTTTTTGAGATTGGGCTGAGGAGGATATTATCTTACGTAATCTTTCGCCCGACTTCGTGGACAATTATTTACCAAAATCTCACGTCGGACGTCCAAAAGTGAGATCGGCGATCAATCCGTTTGGGGCTGAATGGGATATTTATGACAACGGCTAATCACCGAGTCATCGAAACAAACGGCATTAAGATGCATATTGCAGACCAGGGCACGGGGCCGCTGGTCGTTTTGTGTCACGGGTTTCCGGAACTGTGGTACTCCTGGCATCACCAATTACCGGCGCTGGCTGGTGCGGGCTACCGCGTTGTGGCGCCGGACCAGCGTGGTTACGGCCAGACCGAGGCGCCTGAAGCAATCGAAGCCTATGACCTCACACAGTTGACTGCTGATATCGTTGGCTTAGTCCAAGGATTGGGCGAGGAGCAGGCCGTTATCGTCGGGCACGACTGGGGGGCGCTGGTGGCCTGGCATTGCGCCCTGCTGCGGCCAGATATCTTCCGCGCCGTCGCTCTGCTGAGCGTTCCTTATCGTCAATGGTCCTGGACCGCCATTCGCCCGACCGATGCAATGAGGAAGATGGCGGGCGAGAATCATTTTTATCAATTGTATTTTCAGGAACCTGGCAAGGCTGAGGCAGAGCTTGAAGCCGACGTTCGCAAGAGCCTGATCATGCTTCTCTATTCGGCGTCGGGTGATCCTCCGCTAGAGAAGCGCTGGCGCTTTCTGTTCGGCAAGCACGAGACGCTGCTCGACAGCGGCACCTTGCCGGAGACACTGCCGTCGTGGTTGACGGCAGAGTATCTCGACTTATCCACACGCGAGTTCGAGAGGACCGGTTTTCGGGGTGGGCTCAACTGGTACCGGAACATTGACCGGGCGTGGGAACTAATGCGCTTCCTGAGCGGCGCGAAGATTCGGCAGCCATCGCTCTTCGCGGGCGGAGAGCTTGATCCCTTGACTGCGATGAATAGGCAATACTTTGACGCCCTGGAACAGACCATGCCCGGCCTCAAGGAGAAAGTGTTGCTGCCGGGTGCGGGGCATTGGATACAGCAGGAACGCCCCACCGAGATCAACCGGCTGCTGATTGATTTTCTGAACGGCTTGGATCAGCAAGGTTCGGGTAATTCGTAGCAACTCCGTATGCGCGCGCGAGCCGGAGCAGCCAATTACTGCGTAGGCTCGCCGCGCACCGTAGCGGGCTTCAAGAAAACTATTGCCCTCAGAATCGCGCAACATACTATTGTCTTTTGTAAACCATCTTCCACCTGTTACCCATAAATTCTTTGGCGATAGTAAGGGTCTTCCGGTCGTCGTCCATATCCCAGGTCTCTTTTAGCCCGCCGCCCGTAAGCTGAGTCGTAATGATCAGCTGCTTTCCGCTCCAACCAGCCTTTGATTTGAACGTGGAGCCATCTGGCTCGGTGTTGGTACTCTCCTTTCCATCGGTGGTCCAACGCAGTTCAATCACTCTAGGCAGTTCCTCGAAGCTTCTTATTAATTTCAGCTCCGGGTCCTTGTGATCGACCTCGTTCATTTCCTTCTCGGCTCCAGGCGGGATAGGTGGATCTCCAGCCTCTTTCGTCAATGACACAGCTTTCCATTTCCCGGTGAAGTCGGGTTTCCCATCTTTGTCCTGACCCGAACTCAGCGAGGAAGCAGAAGCAAGCGCAACTGATATCAGCAGAGCTAACGAGGCGGCTATCAGTGATAACGCGCCATGCTTCGCACTGAAACCGCTCTTTTTTTCAATCAGTCTCATAATAGGACGACGAGAACGATTCGCCTATTATGCAATATATTGCATAAGTGCAAATCGTTCTCAGCGTCCATGACGATCCGGATGCGGCCGACGATCAGGCCCGTCTTTGGCTGCGATTGGATGAATCCCTCAACAATCCACAGAATGCAGCTCGATTGCGGGGCACAATTAGAGCGGGCATTAGAGAGGCGCAAGCGGATTCTGCATATAAACACATGCCACTGAGGCAATACATCGCGCATATCAAGAACGGATGCAGCCGAGAGATAAGGGATGCTCCGAGCGGCATGAGCAGAAGGAGAGGGTAATATGGCTTGCAAGACCACGAGATATTCCCCTCACCCCCAACAAATCGGAGACACATTAAGACAGGATCAGATGGTGGACCTACTAAATGAAGCTTCTCGGCGAGGGCTAATCTCTACTATAACAATCGAGGGAAGGGAGTTGAAAAAGAGGGAAGACCCTACGAAACGGAAACCGATGCGCAAGGGGGTGGATCAATGGAAGCCGGGCATCCTGTAATGCCGTTTTATGTTCGCGCCGACCAATCGCTTTCACCAAGCCATTTGGCCCGCGAACATAAACCATTATCAGATGACCTCGTGCTACTTGAAATATGAAAGAAATTACTACTTCTGAAAAGATTACTTCAAGTTGTGAATAACTCATCATCCAAAGAAATGCCGAGCTGCTTGAAAGAGAGCTTCAGAGCAGTAAGCAAATCTTTTTCACAGGGGCCGTATGTCATAGGCCATCCAAAGAAATCCCAAGCCTGCTGAATGAAAATTTCAGCGCAGTGAGTAATCCTTTTTCACAATGACTGTTTTGTGCCTTTTCAAGAAGAATGGCCAAGAAAACATCATCTGGATATCTATTCTCGCTGCCATCTACCATACCTGCTAACTCTCCTGTGACAGTTTCCTGCATTTCATTGAAGCCAATCAACTCAGCAAGGCTATTCTTTACAGTATCAGTGTCACTCTCAGTCTCCTGACTTGGGTAAGAACCACGCGCACTTACCGTAATATTTAGAGCTAGAGAAGACACAAAGCGGATATTTCTGATCAGACGGCAAATCAGAATAGATTTTTTTCAGCTCTGCTATTTTTTCAGCATCTAACATCTGTCTCTCCTATTGAGTCTCATATTAGTACGACGTTCTTGGAAGCGAATTAACGTCAACCCTCTCTCAGTCAGCACCTTGATCCTGGTGTTTCCTTGCATAATCGCGCCATCAGGCTTAACAATTAAAGGAGGGCCGAAGGTTTTCAACTTTGGCGTCATCGAGCTAGGGGTCGCTAAACAGCCGTGGGAGGCTGGTTTGGGCCGCCTCAGCGCTTACTTGGCCACAATGGGATTAGTAGATTTCCATCAGGATTAGTTCTGCTTAAGCCGAAAGATTTTGAGTCCGAACCTAGAATCATTGCCATAAATCCGCTCCAAATAACGATGACTATAAACCTCGAAAGTCACCCAGTTCTGCAGTTGAATCTGGTAATCTGGCTCCTCGCTTTCGGCGGCTCTGACTCCTGGTACCGTATCTCCTGATGGACCACTGCCTTTATTGCCGATATAGGCCACAAACCCGAAAAGGTTAGGATAATACATCACATAACGTACGCCCTGCTGCTTGAGCGCCAGATGAACTTCCTCCAGCGAAGTACAACGGCTCAAGAGTCTTCGCCACACGACCGAATTCCAACCAGCGTCTGAGATGTGAGGATGTTCGATCCCATAATTCATCTGAGCTCCGATCATCAGCACCTTTGCATCAGGAGGAGAAAGGCGATTGATAAAATCCAGGGCACGATAATCTCCTCTGGAGGACATCAGAAATTCTCGGCGTGAGGTTCCTCCTGTAAGAAATGCAGGACCATTTTTGATGATGTATTCATGACTACTTTTGTAAAGGACAACTCCTAGAGCAATACCAACAATGGTCAGAGGCAGCCATTTTCCGAGCTGGAAGCGATCCCCGATCCTTTCGCTGGCGGAATTCAACGCATATGCCGAAATGATCGTCAATGGGGGGTAAAGCGGAAGCAAGTAACGGTCTATCCAGGATGCCTGGACGGTCAAAAGGAAAAATCCGGCGCTGATTCCAAGCAACCAGACAATCCATCTCTGTTTTTTAGCCAGGATCAAGAATGGCAGAAACGCGAACAGATAGTTCGGGGTCAGACCCGGATCGGCAATGTTATATCTGGCTGATGCTGTCAAATATTCCCATATCCTTAGTGGATGACGT
Source organism: uncultured Acidobacteriota bacterium (assembly GCA_963796275.1). GTDB lineage: Bacteria > Acidobacteriota > Blastocatellia > RBC074 > RBC074 > JAKEHZ01. Next base: position 90,064 of record CAWCKY010000007.1, read on the forward strand.
TCCGGCCTGCGCGAAGCGTACTTCGCCAGAATTTGTTCGATCTGAGCGACGATTTGCGGATCGGTTTCCCGCGCTCGATTAAAATGAACATCTATTCTCTCTTGATCTTCAGCAGTGAAGTATAGAGGGCGGCCGTTCTCAAAACGCGCGACCTCTCCCGTAAAAAAAGGATAGATCGGGTTGTGAAACCAGACGGCATTTTTGATGAGCCAGGGAGAAGTAACGGCGAGGGCAATAAGGATGAAGGCGAAACCATTCTTAATTATGTGAGAGAAAGAATCTCCTCTGCGCCAACACTCAACGCAAAACAATACTCCCAACATCAGCAGCCACAGGCCGGCAGTATACTTAATTCCCATGCTGAAACCTGCGAGCAGAGCCGAAGCAATCAACCAGCCGCGATTGGCAGTCGCTAGATAAGTTATCATTGCGCTGGTTGTGAGAAACAACATACCGGCGAGCGTGACGTCAACGCGAGATGTGACGGCTATCTCAATCACCATCCCGGCTGCGAAGAATCCAAGAAGCGCAATCATCCCTATCCGGCGAGAAAGAAATCGCGCACAAAAACCATACAATCCCAGGGCGCTGATGAGACCCAGTAAAACACTAAACAGTTTTGCCGCAATATCAGCCTTCGCCATCAGGCAAACGGCATAGATCATATGGACCAGAAAAGGCAGATTGCCTGAGAAGTTGTCCAGCACCGGGAACAATTGCCCGTGTTCGACAAATACCTGTGTGACCGGCAAATGATAAATAGCCTCATCAGGAGAGTAGGGCGGAATTGCGGCTCGAAGGATAAGGAGCAAAGAGGCCAGACCGATTAGAGAGACTGCTATGAGCCGGGTCCAATTGGCAATGAGTTCTCGGAACAGTTCATTCAACAGCCCGGAAAGGCTGGAAATCTCACGGTAAGTAATTCCAAGCAGCAGTATAATGAGCATCGCAACAGGCAACGGCCTGAGCCAACCAACTATCCCCAAACCGAAAACACATAGAGCGAGGCTGCCCGTCCCAAGCATGACCGAGTATGCCACTTCTTCCGCATGACCGACGAATTTCAATTTGAGAGCCCGGCTGATGCTGCTCCCAATGCAATAGGCGAGGGTGATAATAGATACCGCCAGCAGAAGGTCAAAAGCGCGGTCTAACAAGGCAAGAGAGCCGCGGTAATCAATCGTCGCCCGTGTGATTTGCAGATGCGCGTAAACCGCCGGTGCTGCAAACACGGCGAGAAGAAGGGAGAACCCCACTTTTCGTAAGGCTGGTTGTTTAAGGGTGATCGGGTAGCTCATTTTTCACAGTTGAAATAGAAGTTGAGTTCCGCAGCGCCGACCACACGATGAAACATGCCACTAACACGAAAGCGATGGCCGAAATCAATAAGGCCGCGCGGTCGTACCATTGGCGGCTGAAAGTTAGCGTCACTGGCCCATCCGCGAATGTCAGCATATAAAATGGCGTGGCTGCATAGATCGTTCCGCTGTCGGCCCTGTACCACTTCGGATGAAAAGTAGTCGCCACCAGGATTGGCGCCAGCACAGATGAATCAACGGCCTTATTTAATGGCGCGTAGTCCAGCTTGATCAAATTTTTTCCGGTTTCAATGGATACTGCGCCGGCCACAACAGGCGAACCATCTGGCTCGGCAAAGGTCGGGACTTTGTCTCGTTCAAGGACGCGACGGATGGCTATCCACTCATGGCGTATCTGGCTGGAGCTGTAATGATAGGTCGGGAATAACGAATTTACCCGCTCGCCAGGCACTTCTTTTTTGCGCTCGATGACTTCCAGTCTGGTGAACTCCGAACGGGCTGCATTGATCCTCTGGAACAAGGGAGCATCGCTCGCTAAGGCGACCAGAAGCCTTTTCCCCGCGAACTCGCGCAACAATTTAAAGGCCCGGTTACAGTCGCCGCACTCATAGCTGTCGAGGACAACCGCTCCAAAAAGTTCAAGGTCCTGCAGTCGGTCAATCTTCCTCTCCGGCGTGCGCACCAACAGCACGTCGAACCACCCATCGGCGAATTGTTCCTCAGCCCATCTGATGAAGCTGGAATCGTTGCGCCGCCTCTCCTTGACCGTGAAGTCGCTCACCACCAGCGCCGGGCGATATGGCAATACGCGCGCTCTGGGTGGCGGACTCTCCTTCAGCTCAAACACGGTCCACGCGCCGAAATCCTGCCAACTGCCGATTGCGGGTTCCTGAGCCAGGCGGGCTTTGATCTGCGGCGTGTGGATGACGATGTAGCGCGTCCCAACCATCCTGGCTCGTTCCAAATGTTTCGATATGGGTTGCCTGATGAAGTCTAGGTCGTCGCCAAGAACCGAGCTGATCCCGAAGTGGTAAGGCGCACTCGAGAGCGTGTTAACTACAGGCAGGAAGAAGAGAGAGTTGACCGAAGCTTCGTGGTAGGCGATGCTCAGGGCCTCGTTCCCTTGAGCTGCCAAATAAGCGTTGATCGCCCTGCCGTCAAACCGCGCTCGCGTCTCGCGCACGGGAGGCACCTCAACCAGATAGCGTCCGCTGCGTCGCACCTTCGCAAAGTCTAAAATACTGGCTATCTCTGTGAACTTTTGGGGGGTGTAAAACGAGAACTGAATTTTCGTCCCCGGCGAAGTGAGGACTGTCACGGCCAGTCCCCCTAAAGCTATGCCTGCTGTGTAGCGTACACGCTTCAATGAGAAGGCCTGATCCTTTCCGGGAAATTCACCAAGCAGTCTGGCCAATCCGCGGAAAGCCGCAGCCAGCGCGATACCGGCTAGAACAGCCAGCAGAAAGATCAGAATGGCCAGGAGTCGTTGAGCCTGTAAAGGAAACCAAGCAGGTGCTGCTGAAGAGAAGAACAGAGCCCCGGACAATAATCCGCAGCCGCCCAGATAGGACCACATAGCGGGAGACGGGTTCTTGCGCCAGATTGCAGCCCCGATCACTGCCACAATGCAGTAGCCCCAAAGAACATTGGAGAAATAACGGCCGAGGTTGACCGGATTGGGGCGGGTGACGAAGTACTCGTACTCGCTGAACATTGGTGCCAGCCAGAAAAGCACCAGCAGAACACTAAACAGAACGGATGCCAGGCGGGCAAACAGCGTGTAGGCGGTTGGACGGAATTCACTGCTACCAATCGTACGCAAACATTTGTACCCGTCGCAAAGAAGAGCCGCGGCCACAAAAAAGACCGCAGCAATGGCAGCGAAGAAGTTCGAAAGTATCGTAAGTGCCAACGCTAACGCTGACAATCCAGGCTTCCACCAAGCCTGCGAGTCCGTTAGATAGATTGACAACCATAAGACCAGTAAGATGAAGCCTAATAATTGTGCGTAGAGTCCGAGCTGAAGAGTACTGAATAGATCGACACCCGAGTTCAGCCGCAGGTAGAAGCGCGAGTCGGTGAGGAGAAAAAGGGTGACGACTAGCGAACCGGAAGCAATCAGTATGCTATGTCCTGCAATCTCCTTTGCCGCAATCCAAATTATAAATGGCAGCAAGAAGACAGAACTCAGAACGGCTAACTTAAATGCTGCACCGAAAGATAACAACTGGGAATGATAAAGCAAAGCGGCCAGCCAGTTCTGCACCGGCGGATAAAAGTTGGGGAACGGCATGCCACCAAGAACAGCATCCGTCCAGCCAAACGTGTCAGGAAAGATATGTGTTGAGTATAGCTCGGCTAGCGCTTGATGCGAAGATCCATCCCAGGCATCAGAGGGCAATGGGTTGAGGAGCTTTTGAGAAAGGCAGAGTAAAAGAAGGGTAATGCTACCTAATAGAGGGAGTAATAAGGTTGATCTTTTTGTTATTAGGCTCCACAAGACAAGCAGTTCATCAGTAAGTAAATATAATATTGGTTCTACACAAGTTTACTCTTGCAAGAATATGTATACTAGGAAGCTACTTTACAGCAGCTTAGGCTGAAAGTTGCAACACCTTGTACCAGGTTTTTCCGCCGTCAACCGTCCGATAAACATTTCTTCGAGAAAGTACCCATCCATTCTGAGGATCCTGAAAAGTAAATTAATTCATAAAAGACCTCATTATGTTTAATATTCATTTCCTTCCAACTTTTACCGCCATCGATAGTTTGCAACACAATGCCACCTTTGTTTTCAGACACATCAACCTCTGAACCCCATCCAACAGCCCATCCCAGCTTTGCGTCCACAAAATAGATAGTTTTTATTTTCCAACCTTCTCCTGGAATCGAAAAAGACAAAGGACGCCACCTTCTCCCACCATCTAGAGTCCTGTATAACTCTCCTCTTAGCCCCTTAACCCACCCCACGATTTTAGAAACAAAGAAAACATTCGTATACTCCGTTTCTTCTGACCCTACTTCGATTTCTTCCCAGCTTTCGCCACCGTTCTTAGTATGATACATAATTCCATATTCTCCACCTATCCATCCTTCGTTGGAATCGAGAAAGAAGAGGGAGTAAAAATGATAGTGTTCTTGTGTTGGAGGAGCATGCTCACGCCAAGTTTTTCCTCCATCAACAGTTCGCCAAATCGTGAAAGGCCCCAATACCCACCCGTGCAATTTGTCCGCGAATTTTAAGCCTACAGATGAAACGAAAGATGGGGTGTTTGCTCTAAGCCTATTCCAGGTCAGCCCACCATCTTCAGTTATCCACAAATTTCCAAATTTATTTATTACCCAGCCATTATTTTCATCAACAAAGCTAAGTAGATCGAATCCATCAACAGTACCAGCAGCTATTTTATTCCACTTCCCACCTCCATCCTGAGTAACCAATAGATCACCCTCCTTCGACACGATCCACGCGTGATCCTTTCCTCTAAATTCAGCGCAAAGTGGTTGTGCGTAAGAGACTTCCTGGTCAGCAGTATTTGCATCATTAGTCTTCACCGATTTTGGTTGCGATGATTCACAACACGATGAGATAGCGACGAAAACTAATAACACATACAATAGGTGCTTCACTTTCTCTCTCATTCAGGTGCTCCAAATAAACTTTGGCAGAATCTACGAATAACCCACATGGTAAAAGCTAAGGCTAGACTTCTCTACCTCTCGGGAGCATATCCAATTGTAGGTGATATGTATAACGGGTTCATATCAATATCGGTATCTTGGTTTCGGTAATTTAGCACCCTCAATGCAGTTTAGATAAACAATTGCGTCAACTTCGGAGTCTGATTTGACGTATTCATGTGGATTGGAGGCATGATGGGTATATTTTCCCGTCGCATGCGACAACTCATGAAGCCAAACTGCTGTTTGCATCTGAACACGATCTAGGTCCACAAGTTGCCTACCAACTCGTATGGTCGTTCCATCTCTTTGAGAGAAGTAACGAGCATATAACATGATTTTTGCGTCCCCTCCTATTCCCGTTGTTTGCGCTGCGGCATTTGGATTACCACTGGGGATAAGCTGGTCAGGGGCATAGCCCGTATTCCCACTGTTCCTAATAGTATCCAGTAATTCAGCTGGATCTGGAAACTTATTCGACCCGATCGCCTCTCTACATCTCCTAGCTAGATCATTGTTACCAGATAATATGGATTTTGCATTGAGGTATCCCATATAATACTCATGATGAGTTGGTATCTTATTTCGTTGTGTCCATGGTGCACGTTGTTGCAAACTACCCAAGGACCCTGAGAAAAAGTTTGAAATGGTTACTTTATACTGTATACTCCCATAGATATCGATCCCCCAATCATTCTCCTTCCAGTAGTCTTTCGCATTGTCAGTATAATCAGGTGTAATTGACAATCCAGGAACCGAGGTACTCGCAATCCCAGTTGGGGTCGCAATTTGATCGATACTGGCTGACCCATGTGATATCAATCCGATAGTCTGCTCACATGGCGTTTGTATACCATCCAAATAACAGTCCAATCCCATACTGCCAGCAGGATTGCTATAACCGTAAGGAGAGGCAGACCCTCCTGAATTGTCATTGTAATAACTCTCAGGAGGGGGAGATCCACTTGACCCACCTCCGCTATTCCAAGCATCGATCTCACCTTGCGAAGCCGCTTTTACTAATCCGCCTAGAGGATCGACAGAGTAAACATTGTAGCTAGAGGCGTTTCCGCTCTTCGCAATCCAGTTATAAGGGTCACGGTGGCTAAATGTCACTCCAGGAATTGAGAATATCGATGTTTGGTCATACAATCTGGTTGCGATTAACTCACCGCCCGCATAAACATAGAGCTGTCTATAAGTTGAATATATCAGATGCTGGGTATCAATACAATAACAACGTGTAATAAGATACTGCCCATTTTCCAAACTCCAAGGGATACTCCCAACAAACAACGCTTCTGAAAGAACCGTTGACCTGACATAGTACGCAGCGTGACCCGTCTGAATGCTACCATCTGGACTCCTATGCCTTGAAGTTTTAGAAACCAGGTTCCCGTCGCCGTCGAACTGATAATCATCTGTGCTAGAGTAGAACTGACTGTCGTGGGGGAGTTTGGTAATTCTTACCATTCTTCCATCCGCATTCCAATCAAGAGTCTCGTCAAAGAAAATTGGACCACCAGGGGCAGTATACCTCTTGATATCACCTGCGACATCGTACTGCCAGTTGTGCTTTATATCTTGCACGTTCGTGGCTCGATCATTTATATAGGCAGCAGAAAACGTAGCTTGGTTGATATACCAATATCTTCCCGACCGGCTAGTCAGATGATTGAATGGATCATAAGCATAGTCTTGTATCAACTGTTGAGGCGCGGGACTCCCTAACCCGGCGGCTATGGCTGAACGAGCCTGAGTCACACGCCCGACATGGTCATAACTACGAGACTGGTCCAAAGTACGATTGTAGAGCCCCTGAACAGTTTTGAGCTGCCCGTCGAGGTCGTAACCATAATTTGCGCCAACAACGCTTTGATCGTTTATGCTGGATATCAACATCCGATTGTTATACTGCGAGGTAATAGTGTAGCCACCATAACCGTATAAGATTTGTTTTGGTGCTCCCCATGCCCTATACTTGATGTCCGCAATGTAATCGGTAACCCCGTCGCGCGGCGTGCCTGATACTTTGGTCACCATTCCAGATATATCGTGAGAATAGTCAATCGTATCGCCTGTTGGGGTCAAGATACGTTTCAGCCCTCCTCCGAGGTTGTAGTCGTAACCGACCGAATATGTGTTCAGGTATGACTGTCCCGATCCTCCATAGATGTAACGTGAGAGGTCATCAATTACTCGGGTCTCACTTGTCATTCGGCTTAGCGTGTCATAGGTATATGTCACTATGCCAGGCCCATCATCCATTACAGTGCGATTCCCTGCTTCGTCATATGCAAAGGTGACATTTGGCGTCTGGGCAACACCAGATGGGGCACCATAGATAATACTCGTCACCAAGTGACGATTGTTGTAACCGTATGTCGCACTCCCTCCACGCGGATCTGTTGACCTCATTAAAGTATCATTGGGGTAATATTCATAGATATCGTATGGAGTCTCGCTCTGCGGATTCCCAACATATTTCGGCAACTGCCGCGTCTTCAGCCTCCCATGCCCGTCATAAACCATCACCGTATTTTGCGACACTCCTGAAGCATTATCTATCACGTTAATATTGGTAACCTGACTACGTGTATTGTAAGTATACGTCGTCGTCGAGTAAACGTCATTCCCATTCGACCCGCCGTAGTGGTAGGTTCGCTCTTTCCGCACCCTCCCCAGAATATCGTATTCCTGCTCCCGCCGTCTCCCCATTTCATCCGTGTAGGTAACCAACTGACCTCCAGCACATCCGCATCCAGCGTAGCTAATTGATTTGGTGGTTAAGTCCTGGTTCGTCAAGACCGTCGGCCTCCCCTGCCAATCGTAAACCTGATAAGTCTGCCCCGTTCCCCCCGCATCATCCCCCGCCGCCTGCCAGTCTGCATCTATCTCTGCCCAATTATTCGGCCGCGCCAATCGTCCCATCTCATCATAGTGATTTAGTTTCGCCCGATACTGCCCGACGCTTGCCGGATGGTCTGCCAACTCTGCTCGCACACGACCATGACCATCGAAGCGTGTAGCTGAATAGAACTCTGTCGCCAGATCTTTGATCGTGGTATAGGACTCGACGAACCACTGGTCCGGAGTGTATTCGTAGCGCGTGTAAGCTTCGTTGACCTGATTGGTGACTCGCTCAAGACGCCCAATCGCGTCATAGGTTCGCGTTAATACCGCTCCCTTTGGATCCTCCGTCTGTGTAACAGCGCCGAAGTCAAAGTTGTATTTGACCGTCGAGAAGAAATTATCTGGATCGGTCACTTTCGTCTGATAGGCAAATGTGTTGTGATTCACTCCATCCGAGAAGGAATCGGTGTAACTGATGCTTGTCTGATGATTGAGCGGATCGCGGCTGAAGATGACTGAACCTGAGGTGTTATAACCCGTCTTGTATTCCGAGACCTTGGCCCCATTGTTGGGATCGGTTACATCCCAGCGGCGCATGCTGTTCAGGTTCCCGCGCCCCTGCACGAATAACGGACCGTAATTGGTCGTATCATGCCTTACTGGCGGGCCTTGATGCTCCTGATATGTCCCGCCCAGATCATAGCGATAGTCCACCTTCGAGAAGAGATTGTTATTGCCATCGTAGAGGAACTGCGCGCTGGGCAGGCCGATGATTCGCCGATTGGTGTAGACTGTGTTCAGGTTGTAATCCCTGTGATTGTGCTGCAGCACCGTTGTCCCGTTGACATCATACTGATAGACATCGATCGGCAAACCGAAGCTGGTGTAACTGATCGTGCTCCGACTGCGATTGCCTGCATCGTCGTAAACATTGGTCTCAACCACACGCGGATTGAGCTGGTATGAGATTGCAGTGTTATCTTGCGTCCACTGGAGAGAGGTCCATTTCTTCCTCGCATTGCCTGACCATATCTCGGTTTGTGTCGTCAGTCCTCGTTGCCAACTAGTGGTTGCGAAGAATTCTCTTTGGAGCGTCCCATCCGGCGAGGTCACATACCCTTCAGTCCCATTCTGGATGGCAGGACCATAGGTAGTGTCCGTTGCCGACCACGATCCTCCGGCCCAATGCTCGATCGCCCAATCCGTCCGCATCGTGAAGCGCGGGCAATCAGATTGCGGCGCGCTGCTGTTAGCAGGCAGGTTGTAGATAGTGTATGCCCGCTCGACGTAGTCTGCGGGGAACGACTGCGGGTTCGAGTCCTCAGGTGCATATTTCCTGATCGCCTTGACCTGGGCATAGGTGTTGTATTCGAACTTGTAGATCGACCCATCGGCCAATCCGACCTGAGTCAGCACCGAGACACTGGAGCCATTGGCCACTCCCTGCAGACTGAGTCCGGGGAAATTGGTCTGGATCACCTGAGTGCCGTAGCTGAAGGTTGCCCAGGTGTGCGTCTGCCCGTTCCAGCTCTGGGTGATCGAGTTGAGGTGGAAGAAGGAGTCGTAATTGAAAGTGATCACCCTGTTCAGAGTATCGACAATCGTGCTGATCTCGGCGCCGCCAGACCCGGCGCCATAGTTGATCGTGATGTAATTGCCGTTGCGATCCTTGATCTGAGTTGGTTTGTACTCGCCGCCTTTGAATTCGAACCTCAACTGTGTGCCATTGGTCGGACGCAAGTTCATTGAGTTGTCGGCTGGATTGTAGGTCAAGTGCAGATATGACGAATCGACCGATTCGAAGACATTCTGACTGACCTCTCGCAATTCCACAGCCTGGCCAGAGGGCATAATCAAAAGGTAAGCATTCTTCCCGGCTTGCGGGTTGAAGAAGTAGCGCTGAACAATCGGGAAACCCAGCCGGAAGCCAGGAGCCGGATTGCCTGAATCGAGGTCGAAGTGAATGGCGCTCCCAGTATTCAATAAAACCTTCGTCTTCCCGGCCTTATCCCAACTGGCGCTCCCTCCATAGAGTGTGAAGGCCATTCCATTGATTGTGCTTCCCTCCAGCCCGACCAGATTCGCAGGTACTTCCAATCGCACCCACCGTCCCTCCGGAGGCAATGGCCCCATATATCTCAGACTCGCCGTTCCCTCCACTGCCCCAGGAAAATTATTAGCCCCCCAATAAGCGCGGTGATCCCAGCTACCATCATTCCATTGCAACATGATCGAGCTTGGCTTGTTGATCGGATCAAGATGGACATAAGCATATAGTCTATCACCAGCATTGACCTGCAAGGTCTGGGTTGCCCCATAGAAGTAGTGTTGATGGACGCCTGATGCAACAGCGGATTGGTGATAAGCCGTCCCCGAATATGGACTTGGGGTAGCGCCGACCCAGGTCCAACTATCTCCTCCAACGGTTGCTCCTGCCGGCAACGAATCATCGAACCACACTATATCTCCAGCATTGGTAGCCTTGCCTGCCTTATCCCAATGCGCCATCCCACCATCGAGCGTGAAAGCCATCCCATTGATCGTTTTCCCTGCCAACCCCACCTCGCTTGACAGCACTTCCAGCTTCACCCATCCTTCTGTCGCTGGTAACGGCCCCATATACTTCCGGCTTGCTGTTCCATTTGTTCCAAATACGATGTTGTTGGCTCCCCAATAGGCTCGATGCTCCCAACTACCGTTTTCATGCCACTGAAGCATAATCTCATTGGGAAGATTCGCTGGGTCGAGATAGACATAAGTATAAAGTTTCTCCGCCGGAGCAGTGTTACTAATCTGCAGGGTCCGGGTTGCCTCATAGAAGAAGTATTGATGGAAACCCGCTGCAGCAGCGGATTGATGGTAAGCCGTCCCTGAATACGGACCGAAGCTAGCGCCAACCCACTTCCAACTGTCTCCTCCGTTGGCCTGTAGAATAGCACCTGCCGGCAGTGAATCATCGAACCAGATGATATCTCCGCTGCTGTTGGCCTTGCCTGAGTTATCCCAATAGGCTCTGTTGACGCCCGATGCCCAGAGCGTGAAGGCCATCCCACTGACTGTCTTGCCCTCCAATCCAACTTGGCTTGCAGACACTTCCAAACGCACCCATTGTCCTGCTGCAGGCAATGGCCCCATATTGCGCCGGCTGTTTATCCCATCAGTTCCGAAACTGAGTGCGTTGGTTCCCCAATAAGCCCGATGCTCCCAGCTTCCGTTCTCAAACCACTGTAGCATGACCTCGCCGGGAGGATTGGCAGGATCGAGATAGACGTAACTATAGAGTTTATCCCCGGCATTGATCTGCAGGGTCTGGGTGGCTCCATAGAAATTGTGCACATGATAACCTGCTACGAGATTGGATGGATGATAAAACGACCCCGAATATGGATTCAGGCCAATAGAAGGACTTATCCACGTCCAACTATCTCCTCCTTCACCCATTGGCACCGCTCCTGCCGGCAATGAATCTTCGACCCACGCCGCATCGTCAACGACTACTTCAGGACCTACTCTTGTATAGAGCAGAGAGTTAAGTGAAAGCCCGAGGTTTACATCCAATCCGGCACGTCCGGGAAGATTGAGTAGAGAAAGCCCCCAGTTGAAATTGCGCGAAAGCAGGTCTTCTCCCGATGCGCCCTTGCGATTTCGAGGATCGAGCTGTGCCATGGCGAGATCGGCTTCCGTTTGAAACATCAGGCTTGCAGCAGCCTTTGTCGCGCTCGGAGACAACATAACAGGCGAATCAGAGACCGCTCGCTCGGCGCCGTTGATCGAAATATCCAGTGATGGGTTGTTCAGCATCCGCCAGAGATCGCTTCCCGAGCCGTCAATAGGGTATCCGCCGCCTTGACTTGAGAGGATAGCGTGTTAATAAAGTGCTTTGTTTGCGTCCGATAATGCATCTAATGTAACCGATATATGTATAATAGACAGTTACATGGATGTTGGGTTGCTGCTGACGGCCGTCACTCCAGGATTGCCGCGGCTGGCCATGCCACAAAGGTCAACCGGAGATCGACGCCGATTGCCACAACGCTAGGTCTTTAAGCTGGGTTCCGTTAGAAACTGATTTTGTTGCAAAAGTGGCGTCACTCCACGAAAAAATAGAATTAAATTTTGAAAGATTCCCATTAAATCAATCACGCCATTTCCTCGGCTCCCGACACAAACAATCTATCTTATTTTCGCTGCCTTTTGGTCAAGGCAATGGATCCAACGTTAGCCTAGACTAGAGAGGAGAGAACTATCTATAAACGCCGCGCAATTTTTTTTATGCTTTCACTGTTCGTCGTTGGAAGTACCGATTCTTCAGGAAAACCAGTACCGAAACACAAGCCGCGACAGACGGTGGTGGCACACTACCGGCTCACCTAAAGGATACCGACTTTCGCCGCTCGTCGCGCCGGCAGCGGATCAAATTCTATACAGCAGGAAGTTCTGTATATCCGTGCTTCCGCCGCCAGGTTCTCAATGCCACGTGAAGGGACCGGATATGGTTACTTCAGGACTCGGTGCGGTTCGGTTAGCGCCGTATGCCGGATCCGCCGCAATCGCGGCATCGACGAACCCATAGAAGACTCCACGAGAGAGCGATGTCCAGAGCTCGATATCGCCGATCAATTGCGCAGTCCCCGAAATATCGTAGGCGCCGATGGCGTTCATAATCGACGCCACTCGGGCTGATCCGTGAATCCTCGCCGATGCGTTGTTGACGATCGTCAACGCAGAGACCCGCGCATTCTCATAGACCTGCCCGTTGAGCACCTGCGCGAAGTCCTCGACTACAGCTTCGTCGCGCACCTGAGCGTTGCCGCCAACTATCGCCCAGCCTGCGATTCGGGCGTTGCCGCTGACGACAGCGTTCCCCAGAACTTGCGCGCGGGGACCTACAAATGCCGTCGGGTCGACTCGCGCAGTGCTCGCCACCCATCCGCCGCCGTTTGGATGTGGCGCTCCTGAACCACCTGGAGTTGCGGCATCGGGGTAACCTTCAGGCCACGCGCCCTCGAGTTCGACCATCCACGGATAGCGGTAGATCGTGTAGTACATTTGATCCCACAGAATCTTGTGCATCATCGAAGGAGTCGCGACCACAACCAGCCACAACTCCGTATCCCCGGAGTCGACCTGGAATGAGATTCGTCCATTCGCGCCTCGCTGCATAGGAGAGTATCGCGTCGCACCCGATGAACTACGCGCAACCAGCCCCCACCTCCAGTCGGAACCTGGTGGCGGTATAGTCGCAGGCTGCCGAGCAAACGTGCCGTACTTGGTCGATGCCGGGGTAGTCTGTACGACCCCCTTGAATGTCACCGTCACAGTACTGTTCTGCCCCGGTTGCCCCGGTTGCCCCGGTTGTCCCGAGTTATCCGGCACCAGGCGCACCAGGTTGTAGCCCCAGCGCTGAGGAGCCCAAAACTCGGGAACGGCGAATCGCCGACGCTCGAGATCGAGGTCCTGCAGTACAGTGACGCGCGTGCGCCGCATTCCCGCGCGATCCGCATATGAGCCGAACCGCAAGCGATAGACATTACCGTTCGGGTAGTCCCAGGTGGCATTGTGCAGTGCCCAGCTGCCCAACACATCGTTGAGCTGATTCTGGGACCAATCCATGTTACGAGCCAGAACCGTGAACGGGTCCTCATCGCGATATCCAGCTTCACCGGGTTCCTTCGAGAGTGCCCAGATGTCATTCACTGCTCGATAACAATACCTGTCCTTGATGTATTCCCAGAACTGCCAATTGCAGTATCGATTCCTTGTGGAACCGTAGTAGAGATGCGGATAGTTGACCAATAACTCAGCGCAATTGACCTGGTCGCGAAAGAACTGATGTCTCATCCATTCCGCGTGGCTTTCCCAGGACCAGCCCGTGTACTCCGAATCGCGCATGCCGCGCGTGGCGAACTGAATGGAATGCGTCAGCTCGTGCGCCAGAGCTCCCGGGTCTTGAAACGCGTTATAGTGAAGCCACATCGCGGGATGGCGCTGCCCGGTCCCGCCGCCCGATGCCCAACCCTGGTTGCTGACATTGACGTCGACCTTGTATTTGACGGCATCATTAGCATAGGGTTTCGGATAACCGATTTCAGTAATATACCTGGTCCAAATGTACTCGAGTAATTTGAGGCCGGTTTCGACCTGTGCTTGCGTCAATGGCACGCCGCTCGAATCATTCCATCTGGCGGCGAAGTGCTCCGAGGTGTAGATGGTGCTCGAGGAACCGGGGTTGAGAACCTGGTATACCCCATTGTCCGCGTCGTTGGCGGGGCCAGGACAGTAGCCCGGCTGTATTGAAGCCGACGTGATCGTCGTCTCGGACCCGCTGCTTGCCGCCCAGTCACGAAGTGAAGTCCCATAAGCTAGTGCGCGTCTATCTGCGCTGACGTTACTTGAGATGGGCCAGTACCACCACTCGACGATTTCGAGATTCTGCGACGCAGCAGCAGGCGAAGCGAAGCCCAGCCGAGCGCGCCCATCGTCCGGATCAAGACTGAGAGCCAGATCGATCCTGGCGTTCAGCAGCGGTTTATTCAAATCGTCGAGATAGATGTTGAGCTGCCCCGGATGCTCCGGTTGCTCCGTTAAAGTTACATACTCGACCAGTATCAAATGCGTCTGGCCGTCATCCAATGCCGGTATCTCTTCGGGTTCCACTCGTCCCAACAAGAAAGGTGCATTTTGTAAGGCAGCTATTCCTGTTTGATGATGTTTGAGTTGAATGCCTCTATCTTGTCGGCAGGATGACAGATCGCCGTACAGGTTTAGATCGACTACTATGCTGTTGGGCAAGACAGCATGACAGTCGCCCTCGGCGGTGGCAGTCTCTCCAGCGTTCTGTATGGCGAAGGCAAGGGCGATAGGATGTTGAAGTGAGGCTCGAATAGCATTGCCGTTAATCCGGAAACGGAAGGCGCTTGCGAATCCATTCGTCACGTTGAGCGGCTCACGGTTCCACACGGCGCCCGCGCGCAGTTGCAGTGCAGGCCGTTCTCCTTGCACCACACCGGCGCTACCGGCAAAGCGCAGATGGTTGATATTTCCAGCAGGGAAGAGAAGTCTCATCCCGGACGAGAGCGCAGGATCGGATGCTAATGAACTGTGCTGCCCCAGAGTGAACAGAGGTAAAAGCGTCAGGGCATAAAAGATCAGCAGGACAAATATGGAAAGAACTTTTTTCAAAGCGGGCACTCCTTTCTTCAACGAGACTTGAAAAAACTGTGGCCTCGCAATTTGTGTTGTTCTTAGATGTGTTGCAGGTTGCCGGATAAATACTGAGAATCAATCATATGTTCCGGCATATGTTCCGGCATTGGCTCAACAATAATTGAGTCGGTGGATGGCCGTCTTGTACAGGATTAGGGTTTCAGGCTATGGAGACGCAGGTAGATTGGAGGCAGAGTCCCCCTTCGTGGGGGCCCATTTGCCCCCACGTTCTTATGTTTTGTTGGGTGTTATCTGAATGATAAGGAAGATCAGCGCGTTCCCGCGGCGGATCAAAGCTACGAGCTAAGTTACCACGGGCAGCTATTAGCGCCGGCCACGGAAGCCACCGCCTCCATGGAACCCGCCGAAGCCGCCAGATCCGCCGCCAAAACGACCGCCGCCCCAGCTGTGATCACCGCCCAAATCACCCATGCTTCTTCCTGCAGAATCATCGCCCTTCCATCCGCTCCAGTTTCCACCCCAGGAAGAGCCGGCGGCCCGCGATGCGCCAAAATCTCTCGCCTGTTGAGAAGACTGGAGCGATTGTAGCTGGTTGCGGTCTGTGTCATCCCATCCCTTAGCGCCGTATTTCTGATATGTGCCCGTCGCCGCATTGGCGTGATAGATGTTCCCGTCGTGGTCGGCATAATAATTGTTGTTCACCTGTCCGACTCGCGTCGTCCCTCCGGCCGGACCGGTCGCCACACCCCGTCCCAGGGTAGTGCTCTGCCCGGTCGCTGCATTGTTGACGGTCGCACGGCTACCCGCCGCGCCGACTCCTGTCGTGGGGTTGTATGTCGCGCCGCGGGCCCCATATGCCGAGTTACCAGTGTAGACGTTCTGAACTGCGCCTCGCTGTCCGGCTGACATCCTCCCGGTGACGGAGTTGTATGAATGGCCGACCTGGTTGCTCCAGGCATTGCCGGTCCACGCGTTGTAACCTCCGGACGTGCGGCTCACCACGCTCGTCGCGCCATACTGGCGATATATATTGCCCGTTGTTCCGGCCCATCCGCCTGGTCCCCAAACTGCCCCTCCGCCGTGATAGCCATAGGCGGCACCATAAGCGCCGTAGCCGTAATAACCGCGATAGGCGCCCCAGTAAGGTGCCGCGCCCCATCCCCAGGCGCCGGCCCAACCTACATCCGTAGCGCCCCAGGCCCAACCCATGCCGAAGCCGAAAGCCCAGCCGACCCAGGGCGTCCAGGTCATATTTGTCGCATAACCATAAGTGCCCGGCGTCGGGTAATAGACGGTCGATGAAATGTAGGCCGGATAGGTGTAACCGGTACCATAAACCACCGCGCCGTCCGCGGAGACAATAGTACCCAGGTAGCCGGGCGTATAGCCGACCACGACAGTCTCGGGCGTACTTTCGTAGATATTGACGTACGTAACATAGTAGACCGGCGAACTCGGCGGGATCGAATAGACGACTGCCGGAACCGAACTCGCCACCACCCAGGGGCTCTGTCCCGACGTGGAGCTGAACCACACTCCGTTGTCGACTGCGTACCACTCCGCCGGCGATACTTGGATGATCGGATCCGACGAGTTGAAAACGTAGCTCAGCGACGTGCCGGGAATAGGCTTCAGCATCGGGGCGCCGCTAATGACTGGAGTGAAATGGGTGTTTGCCCGGTTGACCGTTGCCATTTGCGGAATATCAGCGGCGATGACGGCCTCCTGAGCCTGCGGAGTTCCCGGGATCGAAGCTTTCACGTTCTCCTTTGGGCTGTCGTCCGGGATCTTGGCGAAGTCCGGCGGCAGGCTCGTGCCCGGTACGTATTGCCATGGACTGGTAAAGTTGGGCGCGCGGAACCAGCGGCCTGTGACCAGGATGTAAATTTTCTGATCTTTCAAATCCTTGACTATATCCGCTGTCGTGTTTTTCACGTAGAGCAGGTTCGTGCCCGCGATAGGTACCCAATCCGGTTGGCCATCCGTTACGATCAACTCGGTGGGTATGGTCTCCACATAAAGAGTGGGCGCGCCAGCCTTAAGTGAAGGCTTCTTGTTCTCGTTCTTTTCATTGGGAGGGCCCGCCATCAGATCAACCACTTTTTCTTTCGCAAGTTGCTGCGCTACCCGGTCAGCGTCGTGCGGCGTCTTCGTTGCCACCGTCCACCGTCCTGAAAGAGCCTCGGCTTCCATGAATCCGTCGAAAAGGTGGATATAGAACTTCCCCGAGTTATCACGCAGTAATAGCGCTCGCGTATTAACGGCGCGCTCCAGCGAAGTATGCGGCACGGCGCCCCAGACCGGCTGACCGTCAATGGAGATCAGTACCGCGGCGCTCTCGGAGAAGATGAAGTTCGGCGGCTCGTTTATGACGGGAACGGCCCGACCTTTCTTCTCTGCGCGCAAAACGGCGAGATCCGCCTGAAGTTTGTCGAGCGGAATGGTTGCAGGCCCTTTCTCGAGAATCGCCTGGATATTCTTCTGATACATAGCTGCCTTGGCCGCCGCTGACGGGAAGTTGGCCTTCTCGACCGTAATATTCTGGAACCTCACGGTTCGCGCCTCCCGATCGACGATGGTAGCGGCACTGATATTGATTGCCCCGAAGGTGGGATACTTTGCGCCTGAGGGCTTGACCGAGACTGCGGCGTGGCCCGTAAGATTGTAGCCATCCCAACTCTCCAACTGTGGTTCGTATAAGGTGTATTTCGCCCCGTTCACCTGGGCCGACTTGGGCCACGGGTCCGGGCTCACTTGTTCAAGTGAAGGCTGGTTGATCTGCGTTTGCGCGCAAACAACCGACTGTTGCCCGGACCACGTTAGAGTCACAACGATCAGGCAAATCGTCAATGAATGGGATGACTTCATAATCGATCTCCCTAATTGCCGGCTATGCCTTTATTGACGAGAACCTTGACCTCAACGCGGCGGTTCTGAGCGCGACCCTCTGCCGTTTCGTTCGTTGCCGCGGGATTGGTGGCTCCCATAGCCATGGGCGCAAGAATGTGCCGCAGCGGAATTTTTCCCGTCTGAGCCAGGAAATCCACGACGGCTGTTGAGCGGCCCGCACTCAATTTCTCATTCACCGCTGCAGTTCCTGTCGAGGATGCGTAGCCCGCCACCTGAATCAAGAATCCGCTCTGCCCCGCGGCATTGGTGGCCAACTTCAACAAATCCTGCTTGGCCGTGTCGGATAGAACGGCGCTATTGGTCTCGAAATAGACCGTTGTCGTGTCCTTAATGTCATAGTCGGATAGTTCGCTGAAACGCTTGTTCAGCTCGGCCTCATCGCCCGACACTTTAGCTATCCGCTGTTGGTTGGCCTGAATTTGTTGCTGGTTAGCCTGAATCGCTTGCTTGTTTGCCTCGACCCCTTGTTTATTGACGTCGACCTGTTGCCCGGTGGCTTTGAGTGCCTGTTGAGTTGGAACCAGGCCCGCCTGGATTTGTTGAGCGGTTTGCAGGTCGTCCCCGTTGAAGCTGACGCTCTTAGCATCCACCTGGCCATTAGCAGTGCCCACCCCGCTTACCTCGACTTTGAGACCGGGAATGAGGGCTGTCACCAGGAGCTTCTTCTTCCGGATACCCAATGCCCCTTTTTTCATCGCAACACTGGTGTCCTCGCCAAGGACCACGGTAACGGTCTCATTGTTGGCGGTCCGTATCGTCATGTTTTCTCCCGCCCGGGAAGTGATGAGACCATTTAACTTGACTTTCTGGCCGCTCGTAATTGATTGGCTTAAAGCGCTATTGCTTGTGGCAAAGACTGCAAACGCCACTGTTATAGCGCCCAAGAAAAATTTTATTCCATTCTTTCTCATTGGTTCTTCTCCTATAGAAATTGGGGATGGAGCCCAGGGCTGGGGATATACTAAATCCTTGCTTCAGCCTCCCCGCCTCCATCCTCCAATTTCAATTTCATTGTTTCAGTCCATCATCCGTTCAGAAGCGAACGATAAGTCCGCCAACAAATTCGCCCTGGTTCGACCACTTCGAGCTGCCTACGACGCCGCAATAGAAAGCGTTGCACCAGATGCCGTCCGCTTGCGAGCCGATGTAGGTCGGTGTCCAGCGGCCCTGCATCTTTATGCCAAACATGGGTGTCAGAAAATACTTTACGCCGCCGCCATACGTCATTCCGAATTTGGCTTTGTTCTCCAAATTGATGCTGAAGGGAGTGATTGATCCCCCAGGTATGGCGGTGAGAGTTCCCGGCGCGTACTCCGTAACGCCCATGCCGGCAATGGCGTATGGGCGAAACTTTGAATCTCCGTCCTTGAAGTTATAGGTGATGACGCCCATATAGTTGTAAATCGGGTTGGCGACGATATCGGCTTTGTCGCCGACCACATCGCTAACTGTCAGCCTGCTTTTCTGTCGGCTGAAGAGAAAGCCTACTCCGACGTTGTCGTTCACGTTGTAGTCGGCCTGTAGTCCCCACGAGAATCCGCTGTCCGCCCCGACCCTGTCGACAGCACGGCCATTGATAACTACCGGGTTGATGTCAAAGCCTGAGGCGAAGGTATAACCTAGAGACCCTGAGACTTCGACCTTCTTATCCTGAGCCAGAGCAGCGAAATTTAGCGCCACCAGGATCACAGACAACAAAAATGCTTTGCGGCGAATCATGATAAAAACTCCTTCTTGGTATTTGTTCACCCAACCTCGGAAGCAGCAAACAGCCGGCCCTTCCGGGCGCGGATGAATGCGCTTCCTGCTGATGGTGGCTGAGGTATATGAATCTCCCTCAGCCTTATAATCCCAAAGAGGATGCTCTCCCCTCCGGTTGTACCGCCTGCTCCTTGGCGTACGCCAAAAGCATCGCGTGCTCACCCCAGCAGTAATTACAAATCTTCCGTAATGATTGTAATGACAGCAGAGCGGGCTGAGTACTGTCAGTTTTGACTGTATTTTGAAAAAAAAATTACAGAGAGTCGGGACGGCTGGCATCGCAGAAATCGCTATAACATTCTATATCGAAGTTACAACGAAGAAGGAGATTCTCGCTCGTTGACTGCGCTCGCACGCCCAGAGAGACAAAGAGACTCGAAGAGGAAGAGATGGAAAGTGAACTCATTCTTCGGCGGCTGGAGCAGAGCCATTGGAAACTCGATGGAATAGGCGGTACGGCGAATAGCCTGTAAACTAAGCTATTGATGTTTTAGATGGCGATTCAAGTTCGAATCAGTACCGCGAGCGGTAGCGAGCGTTGTACCCGAACCTGTTGATCGATTGAGACCCGCGCTACCACTCGCGGTACTGATTCGTCGATCATCAAGAAACTCTTTGAATTAATTCCAGCGATCTCCGTAATCGGCTCAAAACTCGGAATTCAAACACCCAAATCCCACTCAACCATCTGCGATATTTAAGAGCTTCAGGGAAATCACTCAGGTTCCCCAAACTGTCGCGGAAAATTGATAGTCGATAATAGATAGTTGATAGTTGATTAGGTTGATACAGATCGTTGCCCAAGTGTTTGCGAATTACCGACTATCAACTATCAACTATCAACTATCAACTATCTAGTTCACTGGTTACCCTATCGAGTTCCCTGGTTACCCGCTCGGGCACGAGGCTTGCCATCCTTACCATCGCCCATTTACTACTAGAAGTAGATCAAAGACTCATCTGTGCTCTCCGCTTAAGAGAATGGCTTTGTTGGTTTTGGTTAAACAAATAGCGGGGATAATCGCATTATTAACATGCTCAGGTCTCGCGTCTGCTGTTGCGAGGGCGCAGTCTGGCGGAGGTTCGATGCGTCCTGACCGCGCGCTCGAGTCGGGCATCATTACGGATCGAATCTCACCAAAGGATTTAAGACGATGGGATGCGATCAAACGTATCGTCTTTGCCGAGGACGTCATGGGCTTGCCATTACACCCCACGCTTCGATCGTTGTGGGAGCAGCTTGATAAGAGCCGCCACGCCGTCTACATCGAGTTGTATTGCAAGGGCCGCACAATCACGAGTACGGCCGGCTCTTTTCACATTGAGCAATTCGACCCGCTGGGTGAAAGGCAAGTGGCTATCATTCGCCTCTACCTCTCGAATATAGATCGGGCAAGCGTCGAGCCCCTTCCCCTGCGCCCCAACGGGTACATCCCCTTTCTAGGGCTCACCCGGGTGGAACGTTATGCCGAGGTGCTCGGGCATGAACTGGCGCACGCAGTTCATATTTTGAACGACGTGAAACGCGCCCGGATGGTTGAAGAAATGATCGAGCAGACCAACGAGGAGTTCCTCTGGCAGGGTAGGCGATACGGATACACGAAACTCAAACCGGAGTTGCTGCAGCGCATAGCAACACGTGACCTTTTCCTGAAAGAGCTGGAAGAGCCGGCGGAGATGATTGAGATGATGGTCTGGAGCGAGATAGTGCTTGGCAGATGTCGCGTTCGGCGGCACCTCTCTCGATAGGGGAAATTTACTTAGCGATGCTCAGGAATAGATCTGGCTGCCGCATGTTGAAACCCTGCGCTGTCAGGTATTTTCCCTAAATGAATCAGTCGGTAAACGCGTCATTTCAAAATTTCTGCGACATTACTCGGCTCCCATTACCTTTCGTGGCCAGTTAGTGTTCGCATTTGTCGTCTCTTTCTTCCGGTCGTTTGGAAAAGAGATTAGCATCAATAAGTTATTTAAAAGTTATTTAAAGCGGAAAACCTCAACCGGCGGTGGAGTGAGGTTTGCGATGAAATTGCATAGCAGGTTATAACCTGCTCTACCTCCGGAAGCGGGGGAAACGCAAGTTAGAAAGCCTGACCTATATTGTCGGAGGAGTCGTTCATACCGGATTATTGGCAGGCCGGTTATGGCAAGTAAAACAACAAGTTTCGGGATGGATGAGCGGCGGCGGGATACTGAAATGAGGTTGCGGGAGAGGGAAGAGGGTTTGAACTCGGCCTCTGATAACGCGCCCATCAGAGAAGAGGTCCCGCACTCCCACGGTTTTGACCAGATCATTGGGAAGAGTAAGGTTCTCAAAGAGGTATTGCAGGGGGCACAGCAGGCGGCGCCCACCGACACTACCATACTCATCCTCGGCGAAACCGGGACAGGAAAAGAGCTCTTAGCCCAAGCTATCCATTCGATCAGCTTGCTCCGCGATCGCCAGCTGGTCAAAGTCGGCTGCGCCACACTGCTCCCGACCTTGATTGAGAGCGAGTTATTCGGGCATGAAAAGGGAGCCTTCACTGGTGCTAACGCCAGCCGCATTGGCCGCTTTGAACTGGCAAACGAGGGGGCGATCTTTCTGGACGAGATTGGGGAACTGCCGCCGGAGTTGCAGGCTAAACTATTGCGAGTACTCCAGGAGGGAGAGTTCGAGCGCCTGGGCTCGAGCCGGACAATCAAAGTTGATGTGCGGGTCATCGCAGCAACCAACCACGACCTGAAAGAGGCTGTGCGGCGGGAGAAATTCCGTACCGACCTTTTCTACCGTTTGAGCGTGTTCCCGATTCGGATGCCCGCTTTGCGGGAGCGACGGGAAGACATACCACTCCTCACACACTTTTTCATAGAGCAAGCCAGTGAGCGCATGGGAAAGCCCATCGAAGAGGTCTCGCAAGAGGCGCTGGAGGCTATGGAGAAGTACCACTGGCCTGGGAATGTTCGAGAACTGAAGAATGTCATCGAACGAGCGGTGATCATCACACCTGATGGTAGGCTGCGATTGCTGGATAGTCTACGAGTGAATCAGGAGATGGAATTGGGTCTAGACCTCGTGGATAAAGATGCGGCCAGAGGACTGGACGAACGGTACACGAGGTTGGAGGCAGTCGAACGGCAGCACATCTTGCAGATGCTAGAGCATACCTTTTGGCGGATCGAGGGGGAACAAGGCGCAGCAGCGATTCTGGGGTTGAACCCGGGAACTTTACGGTCACGAATGAAGAAATTGGGGATTCAGCGGCCCAAAATTTATGGGAGTGAATTGAGGTAATTATCCAAATTTTTAGATAATCCACTCTTCCGCCGCCATATTTGGAGGATCACCAAATATGGCGATCGCTTCAAGTACTCTATTCACCTTTATCAACTGTATGCTTTTTTAAAAAGCTGTATGGATATTGGTTAGCAGACCTATATCAAGGATGGGATCTGTTCGACACATAAGCGGCACATGAGTTGAGTTACTTAAGATGATGACAAAATCAAAAAGATTGCCACTTTCGAGGAGAAAATTATACGGCAAAAGCGCAAGAGAAATAAGAACCTAAATAAGCTCTATCTTAGTACATACAAGTGATTCGGGCGATTCACATCGATGCAACCAAAACTGATGTGAAAGCGGTCATACTCCCCAGTGTTACCGCGCTGACCAGAAGGATGGATGGGTTTCCTACACTCATTCCTCGACTGAGTTCGCTTTCGCATGATCTTCCTCCCTAATGGCCAGGACACCCGTGCCTGGCGATCACTTACATCATAACAAGATAGAACCACCAGCTAACCGGCCGAATCGTTCGGCACGGTTACGGTAGAGCTCTCGTCAGGAACCATTGCTGAAGAGGTGTAGGAGAGGAGGAGATCATGTATATTTCAGGAATTACTGAAATCAGTGAAAATCCACAATTCGAACAAACCCAACAAAAGAACGTAAAGCTATCCGGTGAGGGCGTGAAGCTAGCCACCGCCGGAAGGGAATTCATCGGCCCGCATTTTCTGATGCGGCAGCTCAACCCGGCTCTCAATTATCAGCGCGACGATAACCAGCCGGATGTTGAAGCGCTGCGCGAGCCTATCAATCATAATCATTACAATGTAGACATCAGTTACCGGGAACTCATCGAGCGCGAGCTGACCGAGGACGCTCTGTCCGATGGCGAACAACGCTATCGCCACTTGATCGACGCCGCCCCGGTGATGGTCTGGATGTCGAGTACCGACGGCCTTTGCACGGACTTCAACCAACCCTGGCTGGAATTCACAGGGCGCACCCTGGAGCAGGAGTTGGGTGAGGGTTGGTTGGAGGGCGTGCACGCGGAGGATAGGCAGCAATGCATCGACGATTATCTGGCTGCCTTCCGCGAGCGCGAGAGCTTCACCCTGCAGTACCGGTTGCGGCGCGCCGACGGGGCGTACTGCTGGGTGCTCGACAACGGTGTCCCGCATTACACGCGCGAAGGCGACTTTCTCGGTTACATCGGCTCGTGCATCGACATCACCGAGAGCAAGCACATGCAAGAGGAATTGGCCCGTGCTCTGCTCGAAGTTCGCCAGCTCAAGGAGCAACTCCACAACGAAAGCATCTACCTTCGAGATGAGGCCAATATCGCCACCCACTTCGGCCAGATCATCGGTCACGCCGAATCACTCAAGTCGGCCCTTCTTCAGGTTGAGCAGGTCGCGGCCACCGATTCTACTGTCATCATCACCGGAGAGACCGGCACTGGCAAGGAACTCTTCGCCCAGGCCATCCACTCACTAAGCCCGCGACGCGAGCGCCCGCTGGTCAAGGTCAATTGTTCCGCGCTCCCGACCACACTGATCGAGAGCGAGCTATTCGGCCACGAGAAAGGCGCTTTCACCGGCGCGAATGCGAGGCGTATTGGCCGCTTCGAGCTGGCCCACGGCGGGACGATCTTCCTGGACGAAATCGGTGACCTTCCGCTGGAATCGCAGGCGAAGCTGCTGCGGGTGCTGCAGGAGTGGGAATTCGAACGGCTGGGATCGAACAAGACCATCAAAGTTGACGTGCGGGTGGTGGCGGCAACCAATCAAGGTCTGGAAGAGTTGGTCCGTGAAGGGAAATTCCGGGCTGACCTCTACTTTCGGCTGAGCGTCTTCCCCATCCATCTCCCACCGTTGCGTGAGCGGCGGGAGGATATCCATGCGTTGGTTAGCTTCTTCGTGAACCAGTTCAGTCAAAAACTGGGCAAACATATCGAAATCATCACGGCTGAGGCGCTGGAGGCGCTGGAGCGCTACGCGTGGCCTGGGAACGTGCGGGAATTGAAGAACGTCCTTGAGAAGGCAGTGATCTTAAGCAATGGCGGCAAGCTGAGGCTGGCCGATGGCGTGCAGCCCATTTGGGCGGCGGAGCCCAGTGCGGAGGCGGTCATTGAGCCGAAAGCAATTGAGACGGATGCACCCCATCGTGTCGGACGGCTGGAAGAAGTGGAGCGGAAACATATCCTGGACGTGATGGAGCAGACCTACTGGCGAGTGGAAGGCGAGTACGGCGCCGCGGCGATCCTTGGTTTACGTCCCGGGACGCTGCGATCACGCATGAAGAAGCTCGGTATTCGCCGGCCATCGCGACGATAGCAGTAGGCAGCGGCGCAAAAGGCGTATTTCGTGCTTCCCGCGTTATGCCGCAACTTCTGTGCAATTTCAGATTACTCATTGCGCATGATCAATGATAGCCCGAGCAAATAGGTCATCAGTGACAAACAACAAATGGCAAATTGCATTTGAAGACGGAGATGGCCGTGCAAATAGGTCATCAATGGCAAACGACAAATGGCAAATTGCATTTGAAGACGGAGATGGCCTGAGCCTTGCAATATATCTGGTATGTGGGAAACCCCACAGTGTACTAATGGGAGATGCTGGTTTCCGCCGCGGCGCTGACATTCTCGTCTTTCGAGACAGGAGCCAGAGCGGTTGTGGTAGTAGTAAATGGGTACTGCCACGTCGCTTTGGGAACAGTGAGGGGCGGCCCAGGGAGCATCTCTCGTTGATCTCCATACTTTCGTTTCGGGAGAGCACAATTTGACTTGGCGGCAGCCACGTGGGCTGCTGCCAAGACTTTTATCTGCATGTCTCAATGGAAGGAACTATGAAACCAGCGCGGATCATATTGGCCGATGAGCACACCATATTGCTGGATGCCCTCAAAAATTTGCTCCAACCCGAATTCGAAGTGGTCGGAACCTTTATCGACGGGCATACATTGCTCGAGGCTGCTCCGGGGCTTAGTCCTGATGTGATTGTACTTGATATCGGAATGCCAACGATGAATGGGCTGGTTGCGGGCAAAAGGCTGAAGCAGGTGATGCCGAGGGTCAAACTGATCTACTTGACGATGAATCAGGATCCAGATGTAACTGCCGAAGCTCTGCGCTTGGGGGCCATGGGATACATTCTCAAGAACTCCGCCGCTTCAGAACTTATTTATGCAATACGAGAGGCGCTCCTCGGTAGAAACTATGTGACGCAACTGATGACTAAAGATATTGTCGATTCATTCATCCTGAATCATGCGCGGGGAAGGAGTCGCAACAAACTAACCATACGTCAGAAAGAGGTGCTCCAGTTATTGGCCGAAGGCCGCACGATGAAGGAGGTGGCTTACATACTCGACATCACGCCGCGGACAGTCGCTTTCCATAAGTACACCATGATGGAACAGCTTCAGATCAAGTCCAGTGCGGAATTGATCCAGTTTGCGATGAAGAGTTCGATGGTGACCGCTCCTTAAACCCCTGGTTTACCCAGAGTCTATGGCAGCCACGCTCCCACTGCATCTGTTCAGTATAAGCAGGCAGGAACCATGAACATGAAAATAAATCACGAACAATGAACATGAAAAAGTAGAAGCATGCGCCGACCAGAAAGTCGGCCATGAGCGTGGGCGGTGAGCTCTGTGCGCCCGCCACCGCTTTTCAAGATGACGGGAACAGCCTCCCCTACCCGCCCACGCTGCACGCTCCCCCTCCACACAATCTTGGTCATGTCATAGAGCAGTCAAGAAAGCGGAATCACAAGTCAGATTGAAGGAGATCTTCAAATGAAATCTGTCATACGAAGTCTTACGATTTTCCGTATAGCGATGTTGGCGCCTATGCTATTGATCAGTCTGCACGCTCACGCGCAGACCGACCCTCTGCCTTCATGGAACGACGGCCCGGCCAAGCAAGCGATTCTCGCGTTCGTGCGAGCGACCACCGACCAGTCGAATTCGAAGTTCGCGCCGCCTGAGGCCCGGATCGCCACCTTCGATCAAGATGGCACTCTCTGGGTCGAGCATCCGATGTATACACAGGTGATCTACTGCCTCGAGCGGGTCCAAGTGCTCGCGGAGAAGAAGCCGGAGTTGAAGAACGTCGAGCCGTTCAAGACAGTGCTCTCCGGCAATCGCGAGGCGATCGCCAGGCTCTCGATGCCGGACCTCGAGAAGATTCTCGGCGCCACGCTCAGCGGCATGACGGTGGAGCAGTTCAGCGCCGAGGTGAAGAGCTGGCTGGCGACCGCCAGGGATCCGCGTTGGAGGCGACCCTACACCGAACTTGTTTATCAACCGATGCTGGAGCTGCTGCGTTACCTGCGCGCCAACGACTATAAGACCTACATCGTCACCGGCGGCGGCCAGGATTTCGTGCGCGTATACTCCGAGCAGGTGTACGGCGTCCCATCAGAGCATGTAATTGGTAGCGCGGGAGGAACCGCGTACGGATACGATGAAAGCGGCAAACCGACGCTCACCAAAGAGCCCAAGCTTCTGCTCAATGACGACAATGCGGGCAAGCCCGAAGGTATCCACCTCATGATCGGGCGCCGGCCGTCCGCAGCGTTCGGCAACTCGACGGGCGACCGGCAGATGCTGGAGTACACCGGGGCAGGCGACGGCGCGCGCCTGATGATGTTGGTGCTGCACGACGATGCGAAACGCGAGTATGCCTATGGCCCAGCCCAGGGGCTGACCGACACCAAGGTCGGTGCCTTCACCCAGACCCTCTACGATGAGGCGAAGAACAAGGGCTGGACTGTGATCAGCATGAAGGACGACTGGAAGCGCATTTTCGCGTTCGAGAAATGAACAGCGCTTTTTAGGAGGAATAAGAATGTACAAAGCCGCCACCTCGATTCATGGATCCGTGGCGCGGGTACTACTTTTGTTTGGTCTTCTGCTCCCGATAACATGCTGCAAAAAAGAACCGCCCACGGCTCCGGCTGGGGTTGTAAAAGAATCGCCAACGGTTCCGGCTGAAGTTGTAAAAGAAACGCCAACGGCTCCGACTGGAACTGCAAGTATCCCGAAATTATCGCCAGACGACCCCCCGCCTCCATCTGATGGCGTGCGGCTACCGCTAAACGTCGAGCGCCATACCGGAGATTTGGACGAGATGGTGAAGCGGGGTGCCATTCGTGCTCTTGTCATACTCAACCCCGTCGGCTTCTTCTACGACAGCGGTGTGCCAAGAGGCGTGATGTACGAGGCTTTGAGGGATTTCCAGAGTTTCACTAACGAGAAGTTGAAGACAGGCGCAAATAAAGTGGAGGTTACATTCCTTCCCGTCAGAATCGATCAGCTTGAGGCGGCTCTCACGGAAGGCATGGGAGACATCATCGCCTACGCGGTAACCATCACTCCCGAGCGTGAGCGGCGTGCAGCGTTCTCGACGCCGATTGAGAAAGATGTAAGTCAGATTATCGTCACCGGGGCCAAAAACGGTGCTATCTCCACGCTCGAGGGGCTTGGCGGAAAAGAGGTCTACGTCAATCCGCTCACTGTTTATTACGAAAACTTGCAGAAGGTGAACGATTCGCTCCTAAAGTCCGGCAACGCGCCAATCGTGATCAAAGCCGCGAACGAGAACCTGTCTAACGATGATCTGATCCAGATGGTGAATGCCGGGTTGATTCCGGCAACCGTGACGACGGGAATGCGGGCTGATCTGTGGTCGAAAGTTTTGAATAACATCAAGCCACATCCTGAACTCGTGATCGCCAGCGGAGTGGAGCTTGCCTGGGTCATGCGAAAGAACAATCCTCGACTAAAGCAAATTGTAGATGAGTATGTCGAGTCGCACGCGGCGGGGACGTCATTTGGTAATACCCTGCTTCGACGCTACCTGAAGAACACCGACTGGGTAAAGAACTCGACCTCAAAGAAGCAGATGGAAAAGTTCCGCGCCCTGGACGCGATCTTCCAGAAGTATGCAGTGCAGTACGATTTCGACTATCTATTGCTTGCGGCTCAGGGTTACCAGGAGTCCGGGTTGAATCAGGACATGAAGAGTCCGGGCGGTGCGGTGGGCATCATGCAGGTCATGCCGAAAGACGCCGCGGCCAGTCCAATCGATATTCCGAATGTGAGTAATGCGGCCGGCAATATCCATGCCGCCGCGAAAATGCTGCGCAACATCGCTGATACGTATTTCAATGATCCCGATATTGATCCTCTTAACCGCGCATTGTTCGTGCTCGCCAGCTATAACGCAGGGCCGAACCGAATCGCAGGTCTTCGCAAACAGGCGAAAGAACAGGGTCTTGACCCTAATGTCTGGTTCGATAATGTCGAACTGGTAGTTGCCAAAAACATCGGACAAGTGACGGTCATGTACGTCCGCAACATCTACAAATACTACGTCGCTTATAAGCTGGCGCTTGAGCAGGCGAAACTGAGGTAGAAATCTATGGAAGCTTTAGAATTCATACGCTCGCATGCTCTGGCTCTGTCACCGCTTACGAAGTTCGCCCTGGGAATGGCGATTATTTTCGGCGTCCCATTTCTATCGCGCCGCGTGCGGATCCCCGCGGTTGTGGGATTGTTGTTATGCGGAGTCGTGCTTGGTCCCTATGTTCTTGACTTTATGGGCACGCAGAGACCGGTCGCGGACTTTTTTGCGGGTTTGGGAATATTGCTGCTGATGTTTTTCGCCGGTCTTGAGATCGACCTCGCTCTCTTTCGCCGCTCACAGCGCAAGTCAATCCTGTTCGGCCTCATCACTACCAGTCTCCCTTTACTCCTCGGCACCGGGGTTGCCCTGTTTTTTGGCTACGGGGTCATCGCGGCGATCGTAGTGGGGTCACTACTCGCGTCACATACATTGCTCGGGCTGCCGATCCTGACACAGCTTGGCGCGCATCGCACAGAGCCTGTGACGATCACAGTCGGCGCGACGGTTTTATCCGACACGCTGTCTCTCGTCGTTTTCGCCATGTGCGTTTCAACATATGAACGCGGCTTTTCGATGGCAAATCTCGCAGTGCAACTCATCGAGATCATAGCCATCATCCTGCTCCTACTGTTCGGTCTGGGATACGCCGGCCGCTACATCTTAAATAAGGTGGGAGACGATGAGCAGGCGTATTTCATCTTGATGTTTGGGATTATGGCGACAGCCGCCGTCCTGGTTCAACTTATCCATCTCCCGGCTATAGTCGGAGCATTCCTTGCCGGGCTGGCGGTCAATGCGGCGGTTCAACATAAGCCGGCCAAAGAGAAGCTGGAGTTCTTTGGAAATTCCTTTTTCATCCCGATCTTCTTTGTAGTGACGGGGTTCCTGATCAATCCGATCGTATTCGTCCGAAGTATCATCGATAATTTCGCACTGGTGGCAGCCATTATCGTCGCGCTAATCGCAGGCAAATGGATAGCAGCTCAAGTTGTTGGTCGCGCATTCAACTACACTTCCGCCGAGCGTATGACGGTATGGTCGCTCACCCTGCCTCAGGTGGCTGCGACACTTGCGGCTGCGCTTGTCGGCTTTAATACCTTTAACCCTGCGGGCGAGCGCCTGATCGATGACAGGATTCTCGATGCGGTCTTTGTCCTGATGCTGACGACTGCCACTCTTGGACCTATTTTGACTCAGCATTATGCGCCATTGATGCTTGAATCCCGGGCCTCTAGAAGCCCTGAACGAGAGCCGCTGAAGGGCACGCCGGGAGTCGTCGGCTGATAGTGATAGTTTGCCTATTGGAGGGGATTGGGAGATGCGCCATGCCAATCGATGTTACCGAAGTCTCGAAGAGTCGGTGGATGCTCTTCCTTCACACAGGGCGCAGGTGGATCCGAGCAGTAACCCGCCGTGAAGATCGCAGAACTCGAAGATATCAAGTCGAGCGTCGAGTCCTGGTACATTTTTCTCTCTATGTCTGTAATAAGTGACAGTTCCCAATCGCTTTCTCTACCGATACACTCAGCCTGACTTCTGACGATTGTTGTGATCGCCAGCACCGATCACATGAATGGGCGCAATCACTTTCTTGAAAAAATACGGTTGAAATCACGTTTCGCCAATAGATTCTTTTAGCTCTGCTCTCATTACGAGATCGTCCCTCTCCGGAGAATCTGGTCGAGCTCAACAAGTGAGGGCAGCGGCAAGGGCGGCAGTGGTTGGAACGTCAGATTCCCGACGCGCAGGTCGGCAGGAGAGTCATCTTCCGCATAATCTGCAACATTATTCGATCTCCAAATAAGGAGGAATGAGCATATGGCAGGCCTGGTGGTACTGAGATTTGAAACGCCCGACGGCGCCGTGAAGGGGCTCGAGATGGCGCAGAGCCTGCAGAGACAACCAGAGCTCCACATCCTCGATGCAGCGATCGTCAGCTGGCCGGAAGGAAAGAAGAGGCCGAAGACCCGTCATCTTGGACATCCTGAAGCTCCCGGCGCTATCGACGGCGCCTTCTGGGGATTGCTGTTCGGTTTAATCTTCTTCGCGCCTTTGTACAGGATGACGGTCGGTGCGGCGGAAGGAGCGTTGGGCGGACGCTTCAGCGACTATGGGATCGACGACGAATTCATCGACGAGGTGCGCACCAAGGTGACCGAGGGGGCCTCTGGTCTCTTCCTGCTTCTCGGAGCGGTGACGACCGACAAGGTCGTTGAGGCCTTCAAGTCGGCGCCGCATTTCGAGCCGATCGCCAGCAATCTCATCTATGAACAGGAAGGGATGTTGAGGGAGGTGATCGCATAAGTAGACCTCGTAACCGCTTTCAAATCGCATTCGTTCTGTGCGCGATTTTGTTCTATCGCGGCGGTCTCGCGCAGGCGCAAGATGTGCATTACAACTATGTTCAGGGGACTGATTTCAATCAGTACAAGACTTACAAATTGGTTGAGGTAGGTGGCGAACACCCCAATCAGATACTGGATGGGCAAATCAAACAAGCTATTGAATTGCAGTTGGCTACGAAAAGGTTGACCAAAACCGACAACGACAATTCTGATATGTATGTCACATACCAAATTGCGGTAAATCAGGAGAGAGAATGGAACGCCTATGGTACGGGAGGCGGTTGGGGCTGGGGTGGTGGTATGGCGACGTTGACCAGCTCAACCATCGATATCGGCACCCTCGTTCTCGATATCTATGACGTGAAAGCGCAAAAACTGATCTGGCGCGGTAATGCAACCAAAACTCTGAACCCGAGCAAAAATCCGCAGAAAAACCTGGAACGGTTGAATAAGGGCGTTGCGAAGTTGTTAAAGCTTTTCCCGCCGCCGGTTAAATGAGGCGTGCGGGCAATTCAGAATGGGAAATTTCATTACACAAGGCACAAATGAAGTCCATCAAATGGATCAAGGACGGTGAGGATAATTTTTCTTGATCTCGGGGATTCCTCCATATGTCATAGTTTCCATAAAGTAACGCAGACCGATTGGCCTCTCCTCCCATCCATACCTTGTTGCTTACGTTGAATAAAGATTAAGCCGGCAGCATATTACACAAACCCATCGGTGTTCGACGGGAGTGGTGTGAGTGTTGCCATAGTAAGGGGGAGGCATCCATGGAAGGGTGGCTCTCGATCGCGAATGAGTCGCCTAGGAGTAGTGGGAGAGAGAACTAACCTTTCGTTCTTTGCGCGAGCGACGCATTGAAACGATGAAAATTGTGGGGATGGAGGCTGGGGCTGGACTAAGGATTTATTAAATACCTAGATTCATGCTTGTTGCCCAATACAAAACCTTCTCCTGGGTGATGAACTAAGGAGTTAGTAAATATCCAGCCTCCAACCTCCAACCCCCGCCATTTTCATGGGAGGGCTGATGAAGACCGGGTTGGAGACCAATAAAATTGCAAGAGCGCACTTATCCTGTTGGTCCGTTTTTCTGCTGGCTCTACTCGCCCCTGCATTGCTGGCGCAAACGCTCAATTCGGCGAAGGACTACTGTCAGCGCGGCCGCGACAGTCTTGAGCGCGGACAGGCGAGTCAGGCTATCGCCCACTACGATCGTGCCATTGAATTGGACTCGAGCTTGGCTGCCGCCTTCCTCGGACGCGGCACTGCGCGGATAGAGATGGGAGATCTCGATGGTGCGCTAGCCGACTTCGACCGTGCAGTTGAACTCGACCCGCGTGACTTCCAGACCTATTACGATCGGGGCAACCTGCGTCGGATGATGAATGATTTGGTAGGAGCACTGGCTGACTTCGACCAAACTCTCCGGCTCAAACCGCGCCTGTTTGATGTCTACAACAGTCGCGGGGCAATCTATTTTGAGCGTGGGGATTGGGAAAAGGCCATCGCTGACTTCAACCGGGCGCTGGCGCTCAATTCACGCTACTCCTCGGCTTACTACAACCGTGCCCTCGCCTATTATGCTCAGGGCAATAGGGCGGCCGCCGTGCCTGACCTGATCCGCGCCATAGAACTTTTCGATTACGTCGACAGAGCAAAGGGGATGATCGAGTCCAACCCTTTCCTCTCAGAAGCGCACATGTTATACGGCAATATCAAAATGGACGGCGGGGATGTGAACGGCGCTATCGCCGAGTTCAGCAGGGCGATAGAAGCAGACCCGGACTCTATCGGCGCTTACAATAACCGCGGCGTCGCATGGCATGTGCAGGGGAACCTGGATCGGGCAGCGGAGGACTACGAGCAAACAATCAGGCTCGACCCGACATTCGCTCCGGCCTACCTTAATCTCGGCACGATTCGGGGTACGAAAGGCGAGCTGGATATGGCCATCGCCGACTACAACCGCGCCATCGAGATCAACCCGAATCTGAGTTTGGCCTTCGACCTGCGCGGCACCGCGCGAGAGGAGAAGGGCGAGATGAACGCGGCAATCGCGGATTACAACCATGCGATCAAACTCAATCCGCAGCTGATTACCACCTATATCCACCGTGGCATGGCGCGCTATAGCCTGAGAGACTGGGATAGGGCCATTGCAGACCTCACTAAAGCCCTCGAACTATATTCCCGACCGGATTCGGCTACCGATCCCAATATAGTGCCGCTGGATCAAATTACCGCCATCGGCAAAGGCGAGAGCCGCCAGCAGGGCATCATCGGCTACCTGGCGCGGGCCTATGCTCAGCGCGGCCTGGACCGGCTGCGGCAGCGAAAAGTGGCTGAGGCCGAGCAAGATTTCACCCGGGCTCTTGAGCTGGATCCCGGCTTGAAGGCCCGGATTGAGCAGGAAATCAACCAGGTGAAGCGACAGCTTGCCGCTTCACGTTGACTGAATTTCTACCCTTAGAGGGCATTGGCATATAAACCCTGAAGAGGTTTAAGAAAGGTAGCCAGAGTTGGAGCGCAGCGGAACACTGGGACCCCCCCAAAGTTTCGCAACCTTAAGGGATGCGAGAAATGCTGGATGTGACAACATACATATCCACCAGCGGTTTCCGCTGCGCTCCAACTCTGGCTACCTAAATCTGCCCCTGCCCCTCCGCGCATCAGTATCCTTAATTCAATGTCTTTGAATATCCGGGAGTGAAACCTGACTACCTTCCTTACATCCTTCACTCTTCCGTATAGATCATCCTTGGCGCCGAATTGTATGCGATTAGCGTTGCCGCGGCGTGAATTAGCCGTGGGTTTCAACCGGGTTGATACCCTGTCGGGCTCTGTCGGTGTACGATGTGAGGTCCCCATCGTGGTGGGAGACCTTGTCATTACCCGTCAGATTTTTGCACAAACACTTCTTCGTCGCGTAGCGACGGCATGATTGTAGCCGTGGGTTTCAACCCACGGAGGGCTTGAAGATATGGGCGCGTCGCGTTAGCGACGCCTGAATTCTGCCACGGTGGTTGAACTCTGGTATGCTGGATGGGGTTCTGAGGTGCGGCATCTTCTCTTCATCCCATGTCTGATCCAGCGCCCCAGCCGAGGCGCAAAGGCCATGCGCCTCCTGCGCAGAACCGAAAAGTTTTTGGTAAGGACAGGAGGTTTGAATCTTGAACCTGGTTTCAACCCACCGTATACATGCGAGATTATCCCGAGTCGCGTAGCGATGCCTGAGTTTCACAACTGCCGCTGACGCGACGGGGAGTTTTTACAGTCTTTCCGTGCATTAAAACAGATTCAACACACGGTGGACTTAAACGTCGCTGACCCAACGAGGAGCATTTTACTGGCTTTCTGTGCGTTAAAACACACGGCGGGGACGAGAAAATGGCTACCTTCTTTCTGCCCATCTGAATCCTTAATTCAATGCTTTTTCCCCGATGGGGGATAGAGATGGCGAGGTTCTATTACCGAAGTACGACGATGGAGGCAAACCTTCGACCTTGATCACCCTTTCGGCCACTACTGCCACACACCCACCATTTATTCGTGCATAGAAAAATATGCAAGCATAAATCAGATAGGCGGTCTATTTACCACTCATCCGACCAAACCGGTAGTGGCCGAAACGATGATCAAGGCTCGAACTTTCCCTAACCATCAGTCAATCTTTACTTCTGACTCAGGGCGCTATTCACCAATATCTTCACCTCGACGCGGCGGTTAAGCGCGCGACCCTCGGTCGTGCTGTTGTCGGCGACGGGTTGCGAGATGCCCATGGCGGCGGGCGTCAGCATCCGGCGCAGCGGCATACCTTTGATCTGCTGCAAGTACGCGACAACCGCGTCAGCGCGTCGCTGGCTCAACTGCTGGTTGAACGCCTCGACCCCGGTGGAATCGGCATAGCCGGCCACTTGGATCATATATCCTTCAGTGTTCATCACCTTCTCGGCAATGTCATCCAGTACGAGCGTGGCCTCCGGCGTGAGCTTCGCGCTGCCAGTAGCGAAGCCAATCGCAACAGTATGCCTGATCTCATACTCATCCAGCTCCGAAAATCGCTTTTCGAGCACATCCGTCTCCTGTTGAGTCCGTCCGAGATCTGCCTTCAATTGCTGCTGCTGGTTCTGCATCTCCACCTGCCTGGCTCTCATCTCCTGCTGCTGGCTCTGCATCGTCACCTGTCTGGCTCTCATCTCCTGTTGCGCGGTCAGCATCTCTGCCTGCTGGCCTTCCATCTTTTCTTGCCGGGTCTTCATCTGCGCCTGTTCGGTCTCCAGCGGCGCAACACCACCACTGATGGTCTGCGCCAGTTGCATGGAGTCGTTGTCGAATGTGACCTTGTCCGCCATCAGCTGCCCCTGTGAATTGCCTTTTCCCTTGACCGTGACCCGCAGGCCGGGGATCAGTTCGGTAGCACTCCAGTGATGCTTCCAACACAGTGCTTTCGGCGACTCGACCTTGGTGCTGCTGTTGAGAACGGCGATCGTGATAGTCTTTTTCTTATCACGCACTGTCATGGTGTCTCCGTTGCGGCCGGCGATCACCCCCTCCACCTTGGCCTTTTTGCCGTCGGTGTAAGTGCGTGGTACAAAATTTTGGGAACTCTGACTGGCGGCGCTCACGAAACCAACACTGATCAACCCCAGCGTTAATATGATGGCTATGAGTCTCGAGCCCATATTTTTCTTACCCATAACGTTCCTCATGACTTTCTCCTCTTACATTTGTTGCGAAACCAAAAATTCGCAGTCCGAGATAATTGGCCGTGCCCGAACCGTGGGTTGCGCCGGGCTTGGCCATGGCGAATGGCGCTTGAGCCGGATTCGCTTGGCTGCCGGCATCACCAACGTGATCGGGAGCACACACGATCCTGGTGCCAGCGCGTCCCTACTCAACTGCGACGTCCGGCGTACAAGGCGCCACCGCCGATCTGATCCCTTCTTCGATCGGGGCCCGAATGATGATGTTTGCCCTCGCAGCTTACGCTGGCCCACCACTTGAAAGTTGCATCCGCCGTCTGTTGTGAGTTCGCACCGACAGTCGTCAAGGTCATTGGCTGGCCTTGTGGAATAACAAAGCCGGCGCCGACGTTGAAGCCGAACTTCGGCGCTCCCCTTTGCGTCTGTTGGCCAGACCCACCCACCCCTGTCAGGAATAGAAGTCCAACCAGTACTTTCAATGCGCGGTTCATTTCTATTCCTCAGCAAACTAGCGAGAGCACAGGAGCTCCCGATAATTGCCGATCGATTTAATCGCATGGTTTCCGTGGGCATTTACACATATCCTTGTGGCAAAATGAGCGGCAGCGGTAGTCCTCTCTCTGGGTGCCGTCCGTGTTACAGTCAGTTTTGCAGTGGCAGTTTACCTGCTCTTTGGTCGGCTTATGGTTGCAACTCTGTTCTGGACGCTTGTGCCCGGGGTTGCCCTCTTCCTGACCGGGCTCCTGACCTGGCTCTTGCGCCACAGCCATGTGGCAGCCGACATGGCTCCCCGTAGTGACGGGCCGCTTCACCAACGCGCCCCCGATGAGCATGGTGATGAGAGCGGCCAGCAGAAATCCTGCCTTCGTTCTCTTCCTCGAGATCATTGGATGTACCTCCGCCGCGAACGACGCCTCCTGCGCTTCCGCCAAATTTTTTATATTGTTTTATCTCCCGGGCGGTTCGCTAATTGGACTTCTGCGCGACAACTTCGATGTCGTCCTGTGCCTGGGCCACCACTAAGCCGCATACGGTCGCATTGCCGTTTTCGTCGAACTTGCAGCCCCAGAGCGCGGCGGCTTGCGCATTGCATTCGCCCTTATCGAGCTCAGCCACATACCATCCTGAGCCGGCAGGCCTGCGAAGCTTGTTGCCTTCATTGTAGACCGCAATGAGTATCCCTCCACTGCCTCGGCTCGTGCCGCCCGCGCAGGTGAAGTCTTTCTCGACGTAGAGAAAGGTCATCTTGTCCGTGGGGTCATACAGAAAGTCGGTTTTCTCCGTTGTCCCGTCGGTGTCATAGTCCACCTCCTGGCTCCAGACGTAGCTCGGGTTCGACCTGTTTATGGTGAGCCGGCCTGTGCCGATAGTCGTCGCTTGCTTGGCGTTGGCCGGCGGCTTGACGTTCTTCGCTGCAGTGACGGTAGCAGCGCTCGGCTTTTGCTTGCTATCCAATCCCACCTGGCCGGTGCTCTGACCGGCGTTGACTGGCGCTATCGCATCGTGCATCGCCTTCTCATTCTTCTCCCCGTACAAAGCGAAGCTCATCGCCAGTATGCAGGAAACGCTCATCCATATTGTTTTGCTCATCGTCTGCTCCTTTCCTGTGCCTCAAACTTTTGTAGTATTCATTACCTGTTTCCTTCTCAAGTGCCACCGCGGAAGCCCAAAGCGGCGCGCTAACTTAATCCTATCCGGCCAATGCTCTCCCTGAATTAACATTCATGCCGCCCGGCACCCGCCTGGACTCATCGGCGCCAGGCTATATACGTCCCCGGATTTTGACTCCTCGGAACTATAGCCCGCTCCTCCAACATCAAGCTGAGGCTAGCGTCAAATGACCGCGCCCATTTAAGCAATGCACGAGTGCTCTTTGCTATCTCACTGACAAATCGGCTCGCTCGCCGCTTGAGTGAGTAGTGAGCAGATGTACGGTCAAGAGGAAGATGGCAGATAGAATTAGAGCAATTCGTACGCCACGACGCTGTAGCAATGGAGAGTCTGGGATAATGCGTTTACAGGCCTAGCGATTGACCGGAGACGGTCCTGATTCCATGGCTGTTGATCGCCTCGGTAATGATTGACGGAAGTTGCGTTATGTCAAGGAAGCTTCGAAATATGCCAGGGCATGAGGCATGGGCAGAGGGATCAGTGGGCCCAGCTACATCAATGATCGGCGTAGTAGCCTTCTCTCGTGCGGACGACCAGTCGAGGCAACTCGGGCGGAGAATTGACGCGCACCTTGATCTTACGCCACTTGCCATCGCGGCTGAAGTTGGCCGGGATATAGCCGATGCTGTATTGCCTGCGTAACTCCAATGCGATGCGCACC
Organism: uncultured Acidobacteriota bacterium; assembly: GCA_963796275.1. GTDB lineage: Bacteria > Acidobacteriota > Blastocatellia > RBC074 > RBC074 > JAKEHZ01. The sequence goes on from CAWCKY010000007.1 coordinate 128,820, forward strand.
ACAGCCTCCTCCAACTCTCCATTGAGACGCGGGAAGAAGGCTTTCCCTCCGGTCATCTTGGCGAGGTCGGTGAGAAGCATTCGCCCCTCTTCATCGATATGGTCGCCGAACGCACCGTAGCGGTTCACAATGCCGATACAGTAGACCGTGACGTCAGACTCTTTCAACAGCGAACGCAGATCCTTGAACGAATAGCGTGAGGAGTTATCCTCCCCGTCGGAGATGATTAACAGCGCACGCTTCTTGTAGCGGCCCTGATTAACGCTCTCAACTCCGAAATAGGCAGCGTCGTAGAGCGCAGTGGAGCCGCCGGCCTCGATCTTGGAGAGTACGCGCACGGCAGTCTCGCCGTCGGTTGACTTGGCGATCAAGTAGGCGCGGTAATCGAAGGGAAGGAGAAAGAAGTCGTCGCTGCGGTGGCTCGTCTCGATAAATGCTTTGAGCGCCTCGCGCGCCCGGTCGATCTTGTCGCTCATGCTCGATGATGTATCGAAGACGATGCCGATGCTTGCCGGCGCATCGATGTTGTTGAAGAATTCGATCTTCTGCATGACCTTGTCTTCGTAGATTTCGAAGTGCCGAGCGTCAAGACCGGGCACCGGATTGTGCTGCTTATCAGTGACGGTTACGTTAAGAGTGACGAGCTCAGTATGCATTCGGGCGACTGTCTCACCCACCGCCCCGTTCCCTTGAGCCGTGCTTTGAGTTGAAATGCTCTCCGATTTGACTCCGTCTTGCCCCGTTTGCGGATTAGGCGGATCGGGCCAGGTCTGTTGCGTGTGGGCCACCAATAGGCCGGGAATCAGGAAAAGAAACATGATCATCGCAAAAAGCGAACGCAGAGGTTTGGACATTGGCATTTCCTCCTATTTTGGCTCGTAGGAAGACCATTGTTGACCGGTGGATAGATTGACAATTCACGCAAGCTCCGCACCACAACTCGCGTGGACCAGGGCTTTCGACTAAATGCTTAAGGGTATAAAACTTGCGGCGTCTGAGCGGAAGGCTGGGGAGAAATCAGCAAGCGACCTCAGCTAAAACAATTTTACGGAAACCGCGAGATAACAACGAATCGTTGAACGATCGCTGAGAGGAAAATTCCGAAGGGAGTGCTTAATACGCGCTTCGGAATTTTCCTGCAAAAACTTGAAATTCTCACGGTTTTTCGGACAACCTGAGGCCGCATCGCTGCAGATCATTTCTTGGCATAGGCTTTGGCAGCAGCAGGAGAATCTCGGGATGCAGGCGCACTTTGTCCAAATCACTCCAGGATAATCAGACGCGATGCTAATACCGGGCATCGGACATGGCATGAAACGCAACAGCGAGTGCGCTGTTGTGTATCCTTATCCTTAAGCGCCCTCTCATCATCCGAGCCTGACGACAAGACCGGCACTCGCGACAAAATTGTTGCCGTGTGCATTTTTATGTTCAAAATTTACTTCCTTCCTCGCGTCGACTCGATCGATGCCGGATCACTACTACTATTAGCGTGCAGGATAATAAAACGATGATTGCAAACTCGGCATGAATATTTCTCATTCTCCCGTAGACCGAAGATTAACCAAGCTTGTCCGCATTGCGGGCAAGTTTGGAAGAGCTGCTTCAAAGATTCTTCAAATTGCTGGGTCTTGTTTTTCTTATCCATAGTCTTTCTCCATACATGCGCGCGGCGCATTACCAATTCAGAAATCTCTCTATTTACTGAGTACAATCTGCGTGCCATATCTGACGATACTACAGCCGACAAAGCCTTTTTGGCCGAGCGCTCACTGAGAGTTCCCGCGTCCTGCTGGCCCATCAATTGTTTTTTTGTGGCATTGTGGGACACGGCATTGGAGAAATGCTACAGTCCATTTGTCAGACTGTTCGACTGATGATTTCATATCCAAAGCATGTGCTGAAGAGCAACTGAAATAATAGGTCCATCCGGATGGCTGCGTTTTTAGGAATCACCACGAGTTTGGATACCATATTGATGTTCGATCACGGATTCGTTTGTGAGATGAACGTTCGCGCCGATATGGTGATATGCAACACCTCAGCTTGGCTTGCTCATACTTGCTGATTAAAGAATGTCGGTTCGTGCACAGATCATGTGGGAGCCGAGCCGCCTCTTACATAGAGTTTCAAAATACATTTCGGGGCACGATGATTGCACCGCTACGATATTGGATACTATATTGGATAGCATATTGCACCGATTGCAGGATGCGAGACGTTTACGCCTAACAGGGGAGATGATGAGGAGAGTTTTTTGGACAGGTTTACTGATCTGCCTGGTGATCTTGATCATGGCCGGCATCGCGCTCGCGTATACAGGAGAAGGAAATGCGCATGGAATCGATCCGATCGTGATAGGTGGGTTGGCAGTCTTCCTGTTGATTGCCAAGCTGGGAGGCGAATTTTTCGAAAGGATCAAACAGCCTGCCGTGCTCGGCGAGCTCTTGGGCGGGATCATCATTGGTAATCTCACGATCGTCGGTTTTATGGGATTTGAGTCGCTCAAGACCAATGCGGTGATCAGCGCTCTGGCTGAGATTGGTGTGATCATACTTCTCTTCGAAGTCGGATTAGAATCAAACATTGGTGAGATGCTCGAGGTCGGCTGGTCATCACTTTTGGTTGCACTCGCAGGCGTTATAGCCCCTTTCTTTCTCGGTTGGGGTATCGCCGCTTATTTCCTACCGGGAGAAGGAACGCTAGCTCATCTCTTCATCGGCGCGACGCTGTGCGCGACGAGCGTCGGGATCACGGCACGCGTGCTCAAAGATATTGGCAAATTACAGGCGCGCGAATCGCGTATTATTCTGGGAGCAGCAGTGATCGATGATGTGTTGGGACTTTTGATCCTGGCTGTCGTAGCCGGTGCCATCAACGCTGCCAACACCGGAACGGAGCTGTCGCTGGCTGGTATTGCGCTAATCACCGTCAAAGCGATTGTCTTTCTGGTAGGCGCAGTTGCTGCCGGGCGATATCTCATGCCGCATCTGTTTCATCAAGCGGGCAAGTTGGAAGTGCGCGGAGTGCTGTTGGCGCTGGCATTCTCATTCTGTTTTCTATTGGCTTGGTTGGCCGCGGAGGTCGGGTTAGCGCCGATAATCGGCGCTTTTGCCGCCGGAATGGTGCTGGATGATTCCCACTACGAATCCTTCCGCACAAAGGGAGAGAGGAGCCTCGAAGAACTGATTCAGCCCGTGAGCGCACTGCTGGTCCCGGTCTTCTTCGTTCTGATGGGGTTGAAGGTCGATCTGCGGGCGTTCGTGCAGCCGGGGCTGCTCATGTTCGCCGTCACGCTAACGATCGCCGCCATCATAGGCAAGCAGGTTTGCTCACTGGCCGTTGTCGACAAGGATGTGAGCCGTCTCGCCGTCGGATTTGGCATGGTGCCGCGCGGCGAGGTTGGATTGATATTTGCCGGGATAGGCGCATCCATGATGCTGCGCAACGCACAGGGCGTCGATGAACCGGTCATCAATGTGGCGACCTTCGGTGTGGTTGTCTTCATGGTTGTCGTTACGACATTGCTGACGCCGCCCGCGCTCAAATGGGCGATGGCGAATAATGGCCGGACGGCCGAGCGGAGAAGAGGAGTGGTCTAGCTCTTCGCTCAGTAAGGAGAGATAGCCTTTTCCCGAGATGCTTCTCAGGCGACTAGATTCCCAGGGTAAAGGAGGCCTGTCAGGATATTACCGATATCCATGCCGGAACGGGCAGCGCTGGGAAGTAATCTGCAATCAGACTGCCCGCCCCCCGCCCATCATTTCGGCGGCTTTATCGAGTTTCATTACGCGGAACTTTGACCGGTTCGCGCGGGATGGAGATCGGAATCTCAGCCTTCTCTTTGTCCTTCGATCCGGTCAGCGCTTCGAAAAGCTGAATCGGAATGGGAAAAACGACCGTTGTGTTCTGCTCAACGCCGATCTCCGTCAGCGTCTGGAGATATCGCAATTGAATGGCGACTGGCTCGGTGGCAATTGCGTTGGCTGCGCCGACCAGCTTTTCGGCGGCCTGATACTCGCCTTCGGCATGAATTATCTTGGCGCGTTTCTCCCGCTCGGCTTCCGCTTGTTTAGACATCGCGCGGCGCATCTCCTGCGGCAGGTCCACCGCTTTGATCTCGACCAGCGATACCTTGATGCCCCAGCGATCGGTCTGCTTGTCAAGAATGTCCTGCAACCGTGCATTGAGTTTCTCGCGTTCGGAGAGCAGTTCATCCAGCTCAACCTCGCCCAGGACTGAACGCAGCGTTGTCTGCGAGAGCTGTGAAGTGGCGTAGAGATAGTTCTCGACCTCTACGATGGCGAGTCGCGGCTCGATCACTCGAAAGTAGACCACCGCGTTGACCGAGACCGTGACGTTATCGCGCGTGATGACATCCTGCGGAGGCACGTCCATCGTCACCGTTCGCAGACTGACGCGCACCATCCTGTCGATCGGATAAAAGACCAGTGCGATTCCCGGCCCTTTGGCTTTCGATAGCAGCCGCCCCAGACGGAAGATCACACCTCGCTCATATTCCGGAAGAATCCTGATCGAGTTGAATAGGTAGAGAACGAGCAGCCCAATAACGACAAGCGGAAATGAAAGAAATTCCAACATTAGTCATCACCTCCAACGACATGACGCAGGTTGTCCCTGCGGCGGGTTCCCAAAGATGCTTCATAACATCTCGCGATCTGCAATGGCGGACACCGGCCTTGGTATGACGGCCTTGCCGGGGCACGGTTCGATCTCAAGCGTCAATCCGTCAATTCCGATGACACACACTGTTTCGCCTTCCTCAATCTTCGCGCGCGCATACGCCCACCAGTATTCACCCTGCACACTCACTCGGCCTTCCGGCGCAACTTCGGTCACCGCCTTACCTTTCAAACCGATCATCCTCGACGTGCCCGTCTCAATGCCGGTTCGATGCGAACTGATGACCAGTCTGATCAGGAATGCCAGAATGACCGCATTGGCGGTGATGAGCCCCAGAATAAAACTGAGAGCGAAATTCGACATCGCGTTAGTTACCTCAGATTCAAATTGGTTGTTCTCAGCACATCATCCCATGCCATTAGTTATTACGATACATGTTAATGTATGTTCATACAAATTTTGTTAAAATATACATTCATGATCTTTTTAACTGATGGAGTGAGGGTGCCGAGCTCCGGTGTTGTCGATTGGAGTGGTAGCGATAAGAGAGGAGGCGTTGAAATGCCGAGGAGAAGAGATGCCGACGAGAGGTTGCACCAGGTCTTGAAAGTGGCCTACCTGTTTTACGAGAAGGAGCTGACCAAGACCGAGATCTCGCACGAGATTCGCGCTTCCGCCACGCAAGTGATCAGGCTGCTCGAAGAGGCGCGCGAACGGGGATTCGTACAGATCGAATTCAATCCGCCGCGGCTCCATCGACTGGGAGAGGAGTTGAAGAAGAGATATGACTGGCTTGAGGAGGCCATAGTAATCACTTATGCCGATGATCTGGCCTTTCTGCGGCGCTTGCTCGGCAAGGCTGCGGCCAATACTTCGAAGCTGCCGTACCGGATGGAGCGAAAGTAGCTCTTGGCGGCGGCGACACGATGTATGAGATGGTCATGGCGCTGCCGCAGAAAGAGCGAAACGTCTTCCTCGTGCCTGCGGCGATCATCGATTCCGGCCCGGTTCTCACACATATCGATCCCACTGTGCTTTTGACTCTCCTCTGGGTCAGGAGCGGCAGGCTGCCTGGCCAGGCTCACTTCGCCACCGGGCTGCCACTGAACAGGCCACTCTCGCGACAGAAGCTCAAAGATGAATATGAAGTTTTCTCCCGCAGAAAGGCGGTCCAAGTGGTCCTCGCTGAGATGAAGCGGGCCGATTTTATGTTTGCCAGTCTAGGATGTCTGAAGGCTGATCCGGGCTACGAGAAGTTATCTCCACGCCCGCATAAGTACTTGCTCGAACACCTGAGATTGACAGAGGCAGCGCTGGCGCGGGAAAGGGTAGTCGGCGACATCAACTACTCATTCTTCGATGAGGAGGGAGGAACATCTCCTGCATGGAATGTCTTTCCATCACTCGGAGTGGATGAGCTCAAGAAAATGGTTAAGGTTAAGAAGAGGATAGTGGTAGTGGTGGGGAGATACAAGCTTCCGGCATTGAAGGCAGCGCTCAGGGGCAGATTGTTCAATGTACTCGTTACGGATGAGATAGCGGCGAAAGAACTTCTCAATACTGAGTGAGCTTATTATCTGGATCGGTGCGCATCTTCAAGTCGATTGCGGCCGTTCTTCAAACTGTGTTCTTGAAGTTTGTCCACTCAAACGGGGGCATTACGTGTGCCGTGGATAAAATCCTGAGCGGATAATGCCAACCCGGATTATTGGAGAAATTACTGAGGTTTGAGCGGAAAAATGCGCGATAGACCGAGAATTTAGGGAACATACCTTGCGACAAAACGACATCCTGGCGGCCATCCCTAGCCTATTTACGTTATTTGATAACCCACCACCTTCAACCGCTGTCTGGCATCAAGGTTGCCTATTCAGATGTTTGTTTGTAATGCGTAAATTCCTGGTGTCGAGGCATATATAAAGGAGGAGGTATGAAAATCCTTTTGGCAACCGATGGCTCCGATTACAGCAAAGCTGCAGTGAAGGCAGTCGCAGATCGACCGTGGCCCGAAGGCAGCGAAGTCAGGATAATTTCCGCTATGGCAGACCTATACGTGCCCACGACCGAGGGATGGGTGCTGCCCGACAGCTACTACGATGACATGGAGCAGGCGGCGAGGGGACAGGCGGAGGCTGCGATAAGAGATGCGGCCGAACAGATCAGGTCAGGTAAGACTGCCGGGCTGCAGATCGCCAGTGAGATCAGGAGCGGCTCAGCCAGAGATGTCATTCTGGACGAAGCTGATAAGTGGGACGCTGATTTGATCGTTCTCGGCTCCCACGGTTACGGCGGTTTGCGGCGGTTTCTGCTCGGTTCTGTCTCGCACGCCGTCGCCACTCACGCACATTGCTCGGTCGAGATCGTACGCCAAAAAGGTGCTGGAGAAAATTAAATGAGTACGGGGCAGATGTGAGAGAAGACCGCAAAGCAATGGCAAAGGGTTCACCGCACCGAGGCAGCGTGTGGGAAGTCAGAGTAGCCATAGGTGATTTGAGAAAGTAAATTTGGGCCGAATTTATACATGCCTTATGCCAGACTTTTGTTGAACAAACCCAGGGTCTAATTGCTGCTTATAAGTTTACGACTAACCCGACACGAGGCGATGTCTGATCGCGAATTGGATCAGCTCGGCGTTGGTTTTAAGCCGCAGCCGTTCCATAAGACTGTATTTATGAAAGGCGACTGTGTGGAGGGTGATGTCAAGGATTGCAGCGACCTCTTTCATCGATTTTCCCTCCGCCAGCAACTGGAGAACTTCTCTTTGACGCGTTGTCGGTTTAATACGTTTCGTCCGGCGTTTGGCGGCCGTGATGAAAGACTCGACCATGCCTTCCGTCACCAGCGGCGTCACGTAATATCTGCCATTGACCCCCTCTCGGATCGCATACGGCAATTCCCTAGCAGATGAGTTCTTGAGGATATAGCCCGAGGCCCCGAGACGAAATGCCTCAGCGGCGAGCTCCGGGTCTTGATCCATCGTCAAATAGATCAATTTGACCGACGGCGATGACTTCTTGATTTGTTTGCCGGCGTCCAATCCGTTGAGCAGCGGCATTGAGATGTCGAGCACGATAACGTCAGGTTTGAGTTCGATTGCGGCTGCAAGCAGAGCGCGCCCATCGGCCACCGTTCCGACTACGTCGAATTCGGGTTCGAGTAATCGTTTGAAGGCTTCTAAAATAAGGATGTGGTCATCTGCAATTAAAATACGCGTGCGTTTCATTTTATCCTCCAGGGAATGAGAATCAGTTTATAGGTTTATCTCCTATTGAGAGAACAGGTGGTCAGCAGTCTTGAGTGGTCAGAGGGATATGCACATCTATCTGTGTCCCGCGCGACAATTCCGAGCTGATCGAAATCTCGCCGCCCACCAGACGCAATCTCTCCTGCATACTGATAAAACCCAGCCCACCTCTCATTTTGACAGAATCGGTATCAAAGCCTGCACCTTGATCAGCAATGCGCAATTGAATTGCCTGCGCGGTGCCCGTCAATTCCACCCGCGCCTCCTGCGCGCCGCTATGCTTTATCACGTTACTCAGTCCCTCCTGCACGATGCGAAAGAGGCACAGCTCGACATCTTTGGAAAGCGATGCCGGAATGTCGCGAGCGCTGAATTTCACGCATAATTGCTGATACGTTGAAACTTCATTGCAGAGCCCTCTGATAGCCGCTACCAGCCCGAGCGTGTCGAGCTTGGACGGATGGAGTTGGTAAGCGATACGGTGGATAGCTGTCGATATCGATCGGATACTATTCCTCAGAGTTTGCGCCCACTGGCGGAGTTCATCGGCAGAACCAGGAGGCTGTCGCCCGAGCTGCTCAAGTTCGAGTGAGAGAAGTGCCAGCCGCTGATTCAAGTCATCGTGCAACTCTCGCGCGATGCGGGAGCGTTCCTTCTCCTGGGCCTCGATCAGCCGCCTGCTCAATTCCAACATTCTCTCTTCCGTTAATTTCTTTGATGTTTCGGTGATCATCGTTCGGCCCTTCGCCGCACAGCATCAACCACCTCCATCCCTGCCGTAGGTGAAAGCAACTTGAATTCTATCGCCGATGAATCCCGCAATAGGCTGGTAGCGCCGAATAAAACGGCGAAGTCTCTCGACAAGAAATGATTATTCAAATCCTCCCGCGTCTCCCATTCCTCGATCAAACACACGGCATTCTCGTTTCCCATCTCAAGATAGAAGTGGCAGCCCAGGCACCCCTTCTGATGTTGGATGGAGTCAGTCAATGACTGAAACGTTTGCAAGATTTCGCGTGAGTTATATGGAAGCACGGTAACTCTGATAATAGCCATCATCATAAATAACGTTTCCTTCAATGAGACATCGAAATCTCCGCACCGTGATTGCGACCGCACACTTATCATTTACCGCACACTTATCATTTAAGTGCGATTTTCAGGCCGCAGTTCCCGCTCGCTGAAGCAACGATCTAAATTGTTTTGGCTGATAGTACTTTGGGAGATTACAAGGTCGTTTTACGGCGGTCTTAGATAAACAGATGATTCGCGTTATTCAGCAAATTCGCGGAATACCGCGAGTGGATTCAGGAATGGCCATCGGATTTCTGGATTCCGAGTTTAATCATGCGAGTCCGAAGCGTGCTCGGGTTAAGACCCAGAGAATCGGCTGCTCCGCCGGGCCCGCTGATTTTCCAATTTGTATGCTCGAGTCTTTGGATGATGATCTCGCGTTCCAGTTCTTCGAAACTCTTTATGTTCGCGAAATGGCTTCCGGTATTTAGTATTGCTTCGAGTTTATCTGCCAGTTGAAGCACGGGGCCCTGAGTATTGATCACCGCCCTTTCAATTACATTGGACAATTCCCGGACATTTCCCGGCCATCCATAATTTTGTAGAGCTTTCATCGTCGCCGGTTCCACGCTCTTAATGCCACGGCCCATTTTTCTGCTGAATTGGTTGATAAAGAAGTTTACCAGAGTAGTGATATCTTCTTTTCGATTGCGGAGCGGAGGCACGGTTATGGGGAAGACGTTGAGCCGGTACCATAGGTCTTCGCGAAAGAGACTTTTTGTGACTTCCAGCTGCAAGTTACGGTTGCTGGCGGCAATGACTCTCACGTCGACTTTTATAGTTTTGGAACCGCCTACCCGCTCGAATTCACCATCCTGAAGTACGCGAAGAAGTTTGGGCTGCAGTTCCAGCGGTAACTCACCTATCTCGTCTAGAAAAAGCGTCCCGCCGTTGGCGAGTTCAAACCGCCCGACCTTTCGTGATTGAGCGCCGGTAAAAGCTCCTTTCTCGTGACCGAACAATTCGCTCTCGATCAGGTTGGCAGGCAACGTGGCACAATTGACTTTCACCAGAGGCCGGTCTTTGCGCGGGCTGGCCTGGTGAATCGCGCGGGCGATCAACTCTTTCCCGGTACCGGTTTCGCCCATAATCAGAACGGTCGTGTCGGCCGCGGAAACCTGTTCGACTTTATAGAGCACGTACTTGAGTGCGTCGCTGTTACCGATAATTTCCGTGAAGTTGTGGGTGAGCCTGATCTCTTCTTGTAGATAAACGTTTTCAGCCTGGAGTTGATTTTTCAGCTCGCTCAGCTCGGCGAGCGCCGTCTGCAACGCTTCCTCGGCGCGTTTGCGCTCGGTGACGTCGCGCGCCATCCCTCGTACGATAGGGTAGTCAACACCATCCAGGCGCAAAGTGTTGTTGTATTCCCAGATTCGCCTCTCCCCCTTGTTCGTCTCAACCATCATCAACCCGGACGCCATCCCCTCTCGCGTTATCATCGCCAGATACTCATCAAACTGGTCGCGAAACTCAGGAGCCATCATATCTCGCATACTATTGTCACTGATGTAATAGTCCGGGGCGTAGCCCAGGGCCTGGATCATCGCCGGGTTGGCGGAAAGAATTCGCCCAGACAGATCGTGGGTGCAAATCAGGTCGAGGCTGTTCTCGACGATGTCGCGGTAGCGATCTTCGCTTATCCGCAGTGCAGCCGCGGCATGCTCACGAAGGGTGATGTCGCGCAGGATGACGGTATAGAGTTTCTGACCGCCCGCCTCGACCTGCGAGATGGAGGCTTCGATGGGAAACTCGCTGCCGCCGGCGCGCTGCCCATGAATCGCGCCTAGTTTGCCCATGGCCCGTCGCGTGACGAACGTTTCCTTGAAAGCTCGGATGTGCTCGCGGTGAAGCTCGCGGAACCGTTCGGGCAGAAATCGCTCGATTGGCTGGCCCATAGCCTCCGCCTCGGAACAACCGAACATCGCCTCGGCCGCGCTGTTGAATAAGACGACCCGCTGGTTTTCATCGATGGTGATAATCCCGTCCATCGCCGATTCGATGATACCAGCCAGGCGCGCGCGGTGCTCCATCACCTCCGCCTCCGCTCGCTTGCGGGCGATGGCGTTGGCGAAACTCTCTCCGACGACCTGCAGGCGCGCAACTAATTGCTTGGGCCAGATGCGAAACGAATGAAACGTACAAAACACCAGCACGCCGATGCTCGATCCGCGGATTGAGAGCGGGATGGACAGGCTCGATTTGAGCCCTTTCTCTAGACAATATTGCCGCTCTGCGTTCGCCTCAGCCGGCAAATCGTCGGGGATACGTGACAGAACCACGTTAAACTGGCTAAGGATCTGTCGCGTATACCATGGAAATGCATTTCTATCGATGTTCTTGGGGAAGGGGTTTATCTCGGGAGCAAGAGTTGAGTATGTTATGTGATACAGCGTCTGATCGGGCGAGAATTCGGAAATCAAAATTTGATCGACCCCGAGAAACTCGCTGAGGCGAACAAGCCACTGATCGATCGCCTGGTCGACTTCATCAACCGGTAAATAGACGAAGGCGGCCGAAAGTTCCGCCAGCAGAGCCTCGAAGCGATGGCGCTCCTCCGCCGATTGCCTGGCCTTTCTCAGCCTATTCTGCAATCTCAACAAAACGTAGATGAGCAGAGTCTGGATAATGCACAGGGCGATGATGCCGACAATGTACAATTCATATTCATCCCAGACCGATAAATTCTTAAACAGGACGATGCTCCCGCGCGGTAGTCTCTTCTCGCTTATTCCCCAACGCCGCATTTGGCGCCATTCGAACATATCCAGATTCGTATCGGTATCGAGTATGGGGATTGCCGCTGGTCGCTCTCCGTTCAGAATCCGCAGTCCCATTTCGGTGGATTTGACGCCGATGGCCTTGAAGCTGAGCAGGTGACCGCCGATTATGCCTTTCCCGAGGAGGGAGTCAGCGGTGCCATAGATTGGTTCGTTCGCAGCCTGGCCAAACAACCGCAGAGCCTCTGGAGTGTCATAGGGGTTTCTGATGCCATTTTGAAACATCGAAACATAATCATCTTCCGCCGCCCCTGGAGAAGATAGGAATATCAGCGCTGTGTGGATGATGATCAGACCAATTATCAGATGACGACATAGTCTGAGGTGAGACATTACTCTACCGTTGATCCCGGGCTGAGTCGCAGTAGAGTTGTGAAAATTTTGCCTTAATAAGGTCATGGCAAACAATGATCTCCGTCTCCTAAGTCACATCCGTACTTGAGACATAGGGTTGAAATCAGGTCTGCCACTTATCTATTTGTTCTTTCCGATAGCAATTCTAACACACACACATGGGAATGGAAGTTAAAGCGCTTGGTCAGAGGAGTTATAGCGATCAGAGCGACCCCCCTGCCTTGATGATAACCTGTAACTTTTTCCTAGTGAAACCTACATGTATTACCAGTATCCAGTTCATTCATGTATCCATAAAATTCGATCTTGGAAGATTGTCAAATCTGATCGTAATGGATTTGTCATGGCTGGCCGCGAATCACGGACAAGAAGATGTCACCAAATTTCTCGTCTCCGCCATGTAAGTAATGGGTATGACCATTACTATTCTGAAGGCACCGTATTAAAGCTACGGGGTGCTGTTCTCGGTGCTGCTGTTTTAGGGCAGCAGCACCGCTTTTTATCATCCTCCCTCGACTGGTATCACGGCATCAGCAGTTTTTCTCATCGGACCTATAAATTCTTGGAGTAGTCCGCAACTTTAGCCATCGATAAGTCAGTCTTGCGGAGAGGGTCATGGAGGCGATGAGTTACGATCACCGGATAAGGAAACTGGTGTCTTTTCGGTCTATCTTGAGATTGCAATGAAGTTCCATGACATTTGAAAGGACGCAAACGGCAGGAAGAGGTTGTCTGTGTTGATGGCCCGGAGAAGAGATCAAAAGTCCGCCGACCAGAAAGCCGGTAGGCGGACGTTGGAGGGGTACTCATGGCAGTTGTTCTTAGAATAAGCGATAAAATCGTGGGCAAATCTCTGAAGAAAGCCAAATTGGACAAGTCCCGCGGTTCGGTAGTGACTTCTGAAGCGTTCACAGCAGATCAAAGCAAATACAAAACGGCGGAGTTGAGTTTCGGCAGATTATTTGAATCGGCGCCGGACGCGATGGTTCTGGTTGATGCTGAGGGCCGAATCGTGCTCGTAAATTCCCAAACGGAGCAATTATTCGGCTATCGGCGTGAAGAGCTGATCGGCGAGTTAATCGAGTTGCTTATACCGGAACGTTTCCGTGATGGTCGATTTGGCCACCAATCCTGCTATTCATTGGATACGCACATCCGGCCCAGCGGCGTCGAACTAGTCCTTGAGCCATACGGCTTGCGGAAAGATGGGGGCGAATTTCCGGTCGAAATCAGCCAGAGTCCCTTGGAAACGAAAGATGGGGTGCTTGTTTCGACCGCTATTCGCGACGTCAGCGAACGCAAGCGCATACGAGAGCTGGGCTCGGAGCTCGGGTTTGAAAAATTATCGTCTCGATTATTGGGAACCTTCATCAATCTTCCCACGGCCCAAATGGATGGCGAGATTGCGAACGCTCTGGAGCAGATTGTCGGGGTGTTTGGCACGAACCGAGCCATTCTCTGTGAGATCGACTCCAGCATGAGTAACCCGATCGTCCCCCACCGGTGGGATTGGCCTGGAATTCCGCACTCCCGAGAGATAGCAAAAGACAGCCTGCCCTGGTTGTACGATCGTATCCTAAAGGGAGAGATAACCGAGCTCTCGCGCCCGGAAGAATTGCCCAAAGAGGCCGTCGCCGAACTCGAGTTTATGAAGTCGGCTGGCCTCAGATCGGCTCTCGTTATTCCATTACTGATTGACGGCAAACTGATCGGGTGCCTGGCCACATCCAGCTACCGCAAGCGCATCCCATGGGATACTGTGTTGATCTCGCGATTTCAACAGGTGGGGAACATTTTTGCGAATGCGCTGACGAGGAGGCGGAATGATGAGAAACTGCAGGCCGCCTTCTCACAGATTTCAGATTTAAAGGAGCGATTGGAGCGAGAGAATACCTATCTGCGGGAAGAGATCGAGTTCGAGCACAGCCATACGACCACCGTAATCGGGCAGAGCATCGCCATTCGCAGCGTATTGAAGAAAGCTGAGCAGGTCGCATCTACTGACTCGGTCGTGCTTCTTTCCGGCGAAACGGGCGCGGGCAAAGAGTTGATAGCCAGAACTATTCACGAGCTAAGCAAGCGGAAAGACAAGGCGATGGTGAAAGTCAATTGCGCTGCTATGCCTGCGACTCTGATCGAAAGCGAGCTGTTCGGTCGCGAAAAAGGCGCCTACACGGGAGCGCTTTCACGTGAGATCGGGCGCTTCGAACTTGCCAACGGCTCGACTATCTTCCTTGATGAAATCGGCGAGTTGCCAACCGAGTTGCAAGCCAAGTTTTTACGGGTCCTGCAAGATGGTGAATTCGAGCGCCTGGGAAGCTCCAAGACTATGCAAGTTGATGCGCGCGTGATCGCGGCAACCAACCGTGATCTGCAGGTCGCTATCAAGGATGGCAAATTCCGCGAAGACCTCTACTATCGATTGAGTGTTTTCCCCATCGATATTCCTCCCCTGCGGGAACGCCGCGAAGACCTGCTGGCCATTACCTGGCATCTCCTGAAGGATTTATGCAAACGGATGGGTAGAAATGTGGAGCGCATCGACCCCGCTACATTGAAAGCGTTTCTTGCGTATTCGTGGCCCGGAAACGTCCGCGAACTACGTAACGTTATAGAGCGATATCTCATCCTAAATCCCGGACCAGTATTTCGGGCTGAGGTCCCCGGATCAGATGAATCCCCGCCGCTTGCCGGGCAAAATCTCGACGAAGTCGAGCGCCGTCATATACAGCAGGTGCTACAGAAAACTCGCTGGCGTATCCGCGGTAAGGGCGGTGCGGCGGAAACTCTCGGATTGAAGCCGACCACTCTGGAGGCGCGCATGAAGAAGCTGGGAATCACTCGTCCACAATAGTTCAAAGGAAATCAGCGTCCGCTGATACAGTGCCGTAGCCGCCAATAAGATATTAGGCCGCCCACGAAATATTGGAGGTCTTTCCGCCTTTGCCGAACCATCCGGACTTATTCTGTGCAGTCGCTGGCAAACAGTCCTTCCATCCTCAGAAGCCGAAACCTTCTAAATGGTGATGTTATTTCATCACCACTCATAAGCTCAACACACAGCGAAACGATCAGGCCATTGTTTGGTATTCAGTTGCGGCTGCGATGTTCGGCATTCCCCTTGCAGTCCTTAGCAGGTGGGATCGTTATTCTCACGCGTTTGCGCATTGGAGAATTGACCCTCGGGAAAATGCGAGCTTAAGGAAGAAGGAGCGAGATGATTATAGAGTTGGTTGGTATCGTTGCTTCTCCGGAGAAACGTGAGGAGTTGGGTCGGGCATTATCATTTTTGTTGGGGCCAACTCAGGTGGAACCGGGTTGCCTTGGCTCCCTCCTTTATCGGGATTTGTCAGATGCGAATGTGATCTATTTCGAATCTCGCTGGGATACTCTGAACGATTTGACACGACACGTTCGCTCTGAGGGATACAAAAAATTACTACTATTGATGGAACTGGGAGCTGAGCCACCAACTATCGAGTTTTTAACGGTTACCGAGGTCAGAGGATTGGAGTTCATCGAAGCCGTTCGGAGGAGGCGAACCTGAGCCTGTCTGGCTCGCTGATGCAGGCTGAAACAGCAATCTGCGAACGCGAGGGGCAGCACTGCTAATCAACAGAAGGAGGCAATCATGAAAATAGCACGAATCGTTTTAAGTTCCTGTTTGCTCTTGATTGTGACCAACAATGTGTTGGCACAGAAGGTCAACGTGGACTGGGACAAGGCCACCAACTTCTCAGTTTATAAGACGTACACATGGGCCAAGGGCACTCCGGCTCAGAACCCGATGATGGCCGATCGAATAGTCAGAGATGTTGATGCACAACTCGCGGCCAAGGGGTTACAAAAGGTTGAACCCTCCGCCAACCCGGATCTGGTTGTCATCTATCATGCAGGAAGAGATACCGAGACCCGAATGAATACAATCGACACAGGTATGTATGGTCCTGGATGGGGTCGTTGGGGTTATGGGGGAATGGGGTCGTCGACCACTTATGTCGATAATATTCAGGTCGGCCAATTGATCGTCGACATCGGCGATGTCAAGAATAAAAAGTACATCTGGCGTGGAACGGCGAGTGCAACTATCCCTGACAAGCCTGAGAAAGGTGAAAAGACGATCAACAAGGCGGTGACGAAGATGTTTCAGAAGTTCCCGCCCCCGGTAAAGAAGTAATTACGGTCGGGGTGCGAGATAACAATCATACATTCGACCGCTGGCAAGTGATTTACATCTCATATGTGCGAGTCGCAATGAAGAAGTGAACGGAAGCTTTTCGTCCATGATATTGGAGCGACCACGAATTATTGGAGCCCTGTTTTCCGAGTTGTAACAGCAAACTGTTCAACTGTTCTAAATGTATCGAGCCGGGATTCATCTGATACTCTCGATCTTGGTACCGATCACTTCGCCGGAAACGATCAATTCTACGCGGCGATTTTTCTGTCTTCCATCAGCGGTACTGTTATCCGACACCGGCATCGAGAACCCCTTACCGACGGCAGTCACTTGATCCGAGGCAATCCCTTGTGAAATCAGGTATTCGCGGACTGCATTGGCGCGCTGTTCGGAAAGTTTCTGATTGAACTCTTCGCCCCCGACGTTATCAGTGTGACCTTCGGCCTCAAGTTTCAGGCCTGGATAGTTGAGGACGATGCCGGACAATCGGGCGAGTTTCTCGCGAGCCAGCGGCCGCAAGGTGTATTTGCCGGTATCGAAGAGGACATCGCCCATGTTAATGATCAATCCTCGATCACTATCTCTTGTTTCCAGAATAGCGTTGAACTGCTGCAACAACCGTGCGCGTAATTCCGCTTTTTCGCGCGCGGCCTGTGCCGCGTTCTGTTTTGCCAGATCCTCGGCTTGCTGGGCCTTTACTCGCGCCGCGTCAGATTCGGCGCGCCGTTGCGCCTCCTGGGCGGTCGTCACTTCAGCGCGCTCCCGCCTTTCCGCCTCGAAACGTCTACCTGCTTCGGCTTTCTCGGCCTCGGCTTTGGCGAGCGCTTCATTCTCGCGCTGCCGGGCGAGCGCCTCCTCTCTCTGCCTGTTCAACGACAACGTTCGGGCGTCTTCGGCAAACTGCACTGCCTGACGGGCATTCGTTGCGATCTCCTTCTTGCTCTGATTTCTCGCGACCGCATTTTCTGCTAACTCCAGACTTGATTTCGCGCGGTTGAAAATGTCCGGGGCGTACTTCTCCGCACCGAGCGATTGAGCGATATGAATCGCGTTGCGGGCTTCGTAGAGTTCCAACGGATATTTCTTGAGGTCCAAGGTCATGCCCAGCGGGTTTGCCAGCTTGCGGTACTGGTCCCACTCAAGCAAATCGAATTGAGCGTCGAGCAGAAAAAGTTTTCCTTTGACCTTGTCTCGCGGCTCGTTTATCAGCACTACTTTAGTGCTGGGACGGCGGACTGCGAAATAGGGTTCCGCGGTGACCGCCAGCGCGAAGACCTGGAGTTGTGTAGTCACATCCAGCTTGCTCTCACCCTTATCAAGCAGCAATTCGCCGAGATTCTCTACCCGGCCTTCGGTAGAAACCGACCAGAGGACATAGGTCAAATATTCGGCCCCGAACTTGGTGGCCAGCGGCAAATCGCGAAACTTGGCATTAACTCGTACGAAACCTTGTTTGCTCTCTACCTTGGCCTCGCCCCCGGCGCCCGGTAACAGATCTGTCGGTTTGAAATCGATGGTTGTCGATCCACCGAGGACCTTATAGTTCACGGCTTTGATTGGTCTTGAAACAAGCTCTTCCCTGATTGTAGGTGACGTGGTTTGTCCCGTGGCGCGCGGACCCAAGGAAATCAATCCCAATATCAAAAAAACAATTTTTATTCCAGACATAATCTTCCCCTTTACCGGCATGAGACTCTTCAACGGGCCCTGAGGAACCCAATTGCTCAAATATCCCTCGGCCATTCGCGTCACTTCACCAGCGGAATATCGACTGCGAGTTCGTACCGCAGCAGAGCGCGGATTTTGTTTTCAATCTGCAGGTAGCGCGCCGCCTTCCTGCCGGGCAGCACACCGGAAACGAGCAGCAGCAATGACATTACAAAGATCGAAACAGCAAAACTCTTTTCAGCATAGACTGATTCATTGTAAATCTCCTCATGAGTTGATTGCCGGATAGATCATCGCCGCAGATGCGGCATTGCCACAGGCGTTGCAGTGCAGGCTATTTCAGCGAAGGCTACTTCTCATCGACGGGACTCCACGTTTTGTCCGGGTTGAAGCGCTCAATTTTCCTCGCGATCTCCAGGGTGTTCGGACCGAGATCCTTTTGATAGACCACGCCGTCGTGGCTCACCATGAAAGTTTTCACGCCAGTGATGCGGTACTGAGCGGGGGCTGCGATGAGCGCGAAGCCGCCGATCATGGCACCCTCTACCACGAAATCCAGCTTGCCTAGGGGGGCTGCTGGGCCTTGTCCTTTCAAGATCTTGAAGTAATAACCGTGGTAAGGCTCGTATTTGCTGCTGTAGCCATGCTCGATCGCGAGGGCGATCGGTTCTCCCACCGGGCCGCCCCATGAACCGTCGGGGTTCTGCCAGGCCAAACCATCTCGCTTTCCGGGTGTGCTGACGATGCGTTGCGCGTACTGATTCACGCTGGAACCGTCGTGCTTCTGAAGGGCATATTCGTGCTGCGCCTCCACGAAGCCGCGGCAAATTTCAATGGCATCCAATTCATTCCTTCCGATTCGACGGTATAAAAGCTCTCGACGCCCGGCTTTCGCATCGAATGACCACTTTCCGCCGGATTTCACCAGCGGCACGGGAGCCGGCCAATCGCCTTTGCCGAGGTTAAGAATCGCACGATTCTTGTTCCTGGGATCGATTGATACTCTCATTCGAACACGGGCCTCTGCGGCAAACTCCATAGCCTTCTCTTTGTCATAAGCCGGTTCACCAGTTTCAATCAGATCTTGTCCGTCGGGCCCGAAAATCGCATCGAGCTCAGCGACATCGAATTTTTCAGCCGCTTCGACCAAAGCTTCCGCCGCTTGTTGTGGCGTGTCGAAAGTTCTTGGTTTCGAGCGCGAGGTCGCAGGTGCCTTGCCGGCCTCATGCAGACACAGCAGGCGGGGCGGGCGACATCAACATCGCGATGACTAGTCCGCAAGCCAGCCTGAAGAGGACTGAACAACGCAGGGTCATTGATTGTAAGCTCATGTTTTTCCTCACTGACATGACTGATTACCTCCGGCGACCACCGCCTCCTCTCGATCCACCGCCGCCTCCCCGAGATGCTCCCATGCTCGAAGCGCCGCGCGAACTGCTTGCATGGGACGCACTCCCGCTGTAGCCTCCGGAACCGCCACCGAAGGCGCTCCGATTCGCACCACCTGAGCTGCTTGGAATATTGCGGTTTCCAACGTGATCACCGCCGCCACCGCTGGCGCGGTCGCTCACCCCGGCGCCACTCGCGCGGCTGCCGCTCCCGCCGGCGCGATCGCTCACCCCGGTGCCACTCGCACGGCTGCCACCACTGCTGGAGCGATCGCTCACCCCGGCGCCCGCACCTCTAGTGCCTGCGCCGCTGCCGAGGTTACCGCCTTGCCGGTCGATTTGCTGACGCGCACCCGACTGACGACTGGACAATGAATCTCCACGCGCCGTGCCACCGAATCGGTCGGCTGTCGCCTGGTTCGCGTAAGGAGTTCCACCGCGATGCTGCGGATTGTGCTGCCATGTGTTCCCGGTATTGCTGACGCGGTTGCCACCGCTGATGTTGGCGCGGTTGCCGCCATTTATATTGGCGCTGCGATTGAAATTGTTGTTCACATTGATGTCGATGTCGTTGTGTCCCCAGCCGGCACCCCAGCCCCAACCGCCGCCCCACGCAGCGCCCATTGCAACACCAACTCCGAAGGAGATTGCGCTCGTGGCAATCACTGCTCCCGTCGGGTAGGGCGGGTAGTAGATCGGGGGATACGGATAAACCGGCGGACCGTAAACAACCGTGGGGTTATAAGTTGGGACATAAACCACCTCCGGATTCGCCTGCTGTACCACGATGACTGTTTTGCTCTCCACCACCTTGGTCTCGACTTTCTGTTGATCGCTCGACTTCAAAGCCCCGGTGTCCTTGGCTTTTTTGCGCATGCGTTGCACGGCATCCATGACGTCGCTCTGCTGCGCGAGAAAAGCGTTCCCGAGATCAGTTGTCCATTGAATGTCATCAGCGAGTCGTTTAACCACGTCCGGCAGCGCTGCCATCGCCTGAATGCTGGGGTCCCATGATCGTTTCGAGACTGCATCCACCAGCGCCTTGTCCTTGAGATTCGGATTTTTCGTCAGCCACTGCTGAAGCTGGATGATTTCGAGAGGATAGGTTGAGGCGACCAGCACCTGGCTTAAGAGTTGATCCGGGTAGAGAGCAATCGGCGCAACCAGCGCATCAAGCTGATCGGCCGGGATATTGGGAGCGTCTGATGATGCCGCAGGTTGCTGTGGCTCTTGTACCATCCCGCCAAAGACCCCCTGCGTCATGAGCAACGCACATAGACTTAGGATGATATACAGACTCCCTTGCTTCCGCTGGGTTGCCACCTTCATATCGACATATCTCCTTTCTTGTGGTGTCCGAACTTATGCTCTATAAGATGGCAATCTTTGCGCCAAAAAAACGCTGGCCGCTAAATCTTCCGGATTTTGTGGAAGTGATTTAGATTGCTAGTCTTGCCAGGCTGATTCAGATTTGGGCAGAATATCCGCTCCCCAGTATATTGGAGCGCCCACGAATTGTTGGAGGTCAGTTAATTCACACAGACCTGGCAGCACGAGCGACGCCTGCGAAAACCCGCTGGATCTCTCCCTGCATTTCCCCCATATATTTATTGCCATCAATTATTGTGGAGGCGGGTGATGAACAGCCTTGTCCCAAACTTCATCGCTTAATTCAGCGCCCGCGACCCCCGCCACGGAAGCCGCCACCACCACTACGAGAACCGCTCCCGCCCCGATAACTTCCTCCGCTACGATGGCTGCCTGAACTATAACTCCCCACATTTCGATTACTGCTGCCGCTGGTACGGTAGTCGCCGAAGTCGTTTGTGCGCTTGGCCCCGCTCGAACGGGCTGACCTGTCGGATTCGAGCTGGCCATAGGTAGATTGATCTAGCTGTCTGCCCTGGCTTCCGAATTGGCCTCCCGACGTTGCTGAACCTCCGGCGCGGTCGCGAGATTGGGCGCTTCGTTGCTGCTGTGTGCGAGTCGCGTCTTTCCGAAACATCGGATCGTTCTCCGGGACCCCAGCTCGCTGAGCGGGCGATGCATCTTTCCGGAGCATCGGATCGTTGGCCGAAATTCCAGTCTGTCTCTGTTGCTGTCCCGGTGCCGCGTCCTGGCGCTGCGGCTTGTCGACCGGCTTCCATCCGCCGTTTTCAAACTTCTGCCAATTACCGCCATCGCTGCGTTTGTAGACGCTCCCATCCTGCCCCGCGTAGATATTGTTTCCGCTCGACCCGACGGAGCCGCCGCCTTCCGGCCCGCGCCGGCTGACCATTCCGCCTTCACCGGTCCGCGTCACGCGCGTCGTCTCTCCCGTCTGCCTGTTGGTGTACCGCTTGGTGTGGGCCCAGTCGTCTCCGCGCTGGACATTGGTCGACCCCCAATTGCCGTAGACGTTCGACCCCTGACGCGTCTGAGCGTAAGCGCCGGTGCGCGGGTTGTATGCTTGCGCATATCCGCGGGATCCGTAAGGCCCGTAAGCTGCTGCGCCTCGCGCATACGTCCCTGTGCTCGGATTATACCTGGCTCCATAATTTACTCCGCCGTATGGGCCATAAATCCCACCCGCCGCGCCATAGGCGCCGTTATACGGGTTATACCAGGCGCCAGCGCCGTAGGTATGATGATAAGGGTAATAGATCGGATAATAGCCTCCGTACCAGGCGTAAGGCGGGTAGTACCAGCCTGTCCCCCAGACGGTACATCCCCAGGCGATCATCATCCCGCTGTAGCCCGCCATGGCCGCCACTGCCACCCATTCGCTGTCGCTCTCATCTTCCTTCACCGTTACATAGGTCACATTATGCGCCGGAGAACTGGGCGGAATTTCGTATATCGTACCCGGCACCGATCCCGTCACCTCCCACGGCCCTGTTGGACTTTTCGCCATAAACCAGACACCCTGGAAGCACATGTAATAGATGTCGCCGACCTTGATGATGTCCTTGTCGGTGTTGATCGCCCGCTCGACAGACGTCTTCTCGATGGCCTGGAACTGGGGATCGCCTTGATAGACGACTTCTGGCGCATTTACCTGTTTTTTATTGACGCGGGCAGTTTGCGGTATTTGCGCAAGTAAGACGGCCTCGGCTGCCTGCCGTGTCCCCGGCACGGATGCGAGTACGCGCGAGCGCGGGTGCTCGAGCGAAATCTTCTTGAAGTCCTCTGGGAGGTTAGTTGTGGCGAAGGTCCACGGACCTGTGAAATCGGGCGCCGTGAACCACCGGCCCGTCACAAGATAATAGACCGGGCCGCCTACCCATAAGCGAAAAAGATCGCTTTCAGTGTTGCTCACCCAAAGTAATTGCGTGCCAGGTACTAAAACGTACTTCGGATCACCCTTGAGCAAAATCATTTCGGAGGGCTCGAAGCTGACGAAGACCATCGGCGCTTTGTCCGCAAGTTTTTTGGCGGGCAGATTGGACTTTACGTCTTTAAAATTCTCGTCAGCGGGAAGTTTGTTGAAGCTCTGGGGTAGGTTGTCTGCCGACTCCCATGGGCCTTTCACGTTGGTCGCTTTGAGCCATTTGTCTTTGTTGCGCAGGTAGTAGCTGTTGGTCGGGCCATACTGAAAAACATCCCAGTTGGTGTTGATGGCGAACTTGAGATCGTTTTCCTTGATAGGGCTCCAGATAGGCTCGCCGTCGAAATTGACCAATATCGCCGGCTTCTTACTGAAAAAGATAGTGGGCGGGTCCGATTTGATTCCCTCTACCTGCTTGGGAATGATCAGGCTCGTGTCTATATTGGCGAGAACGCGGTCGAGCGCAATGACCCGATCCTCTTTGGGGATCGCCTTGATGATTTCCGCGACGACCTCGTTGGCCTGCTCCTTCGAGAGCGTCGAGAAGTTCGATTCGGTGATCTTCAGCGACGCGAAGTTCACGAGCCGTTCATCAATGGATGCTTTTGTGTCCGCTTCAAGTTTGACGGTCCCGAGCGCGGGCTTGCTGGCGCCTTTCGATAGGTATGAGACGGCTGCGTAGGCTGTCATGTGTTGCTGGTTTTCCCAACTGGAGACCTGCGGCGCATAGAGAAGTATGTTGCCGCCGCTCGGAGTCTTGTAGGCGCGCGGCCAGCCCCCATCGACGGTCTGCGCCGCTGTCGCTACCCGGGCGGGAGACGTTGGTTGCGGCACGGCTTTTCTCGCCGGCGGCAACGGCGTCTGTGCCGGTACCGGCGCGCTGGATGAAGTAAACAGGATCAAGAGCATGGCGCTCGCAATGCAGCTCCACGTTTTATCATGACGTAATCGCATGTATTTATCAGAAAGCCTCATAGGTTTTGGCGTAGCGCCAGCCATCGGAGTTCCACTAATCCCGGCACAATCTACATCCGGGTAAACTGTTTATCTTTGAAACTCCAAAATCGTATGTAGCAAGCTTGGGTCCAGACAAATAACTCTACCGGGGCATTTACAATGCTTTTTAGCAGAATACGTAGTTTGATGGCACGTTCGAGTGCAATAGCTTGCGATACCGCTGACGAATCAGAAACGCGAGCAGCATCACGCATCTCAAAATATGTAGGTGATATTCGAGCAGATGATTTAACCCTTCAGGACTGTGTGTTCAGCGGAATATAGAAATCCTTCAATATTGGAGCCTTTATAGGTGTGTTTCTTAGAGCTCAGGAGCGAAAGCCTCCAATAATTCGTGGAGCCTCCAATATTATGGGGTGTGAAAGTGTGAGGTTGCTGTCATAGACACATTAAACCTTGAATGATGCGCCTACTCCAACACACCAAGATCACCCTCAGCTTTCAAAGACAATTTTCGTAACAATTGCCCGCATTGTGTTGTGTGTCGTACTATCGATTCGGAAGAGGCATCTCCATCCGTCGTGGTATTCTCATAGAACTTGTATGTTAACCAAGAAGCGAGAGGTGCCAGAAGACCAGAAGCCCGGACATCTGTTGCAACTCTCGGAGCGATGAGTCCGGCCGAATTCCCCCTGAATTTTCGCGGAGTCTCTTGTGACCAACCTGAATGTAGATGCTGGGAATCTTCGACAGAGGACAGCCGTTCATCAACAGTTTCGGTGTATTTTTGTTAGTTATTGCTATATGGAGTTTGGCTAAATGAGAAAACTTCCCATTATTTTTATTTGTGCATTCTGTTTGATCTTCGTTCCCGTTCGTTTCGCTGACGACGGGATGTGGACGTTTGACAACCCTCCGCTCAAGCAGTGGAAGGAGAAGTACGGGTTCGAACCGTCGCGCGAATGGCTGGATCACGTGCGGCTCTCCACCGTGCGTTTGAGCGAGGGCGCGGGCGGCGGGACCGGATCCTTCATTTCGGCTGACGGCCTGGTCTTCACCAACCAGCACGTCGGGGCGGGGCAGGTCGCGAAGCTTTCGGCGAGCGGGCGTGATTTCGTCAAGGAAGGTTTTTACGCCTCAACGCGCCAGGAAGAATTGAAATGCCTCGACCTCGAAGTCAATGTGCTGGTCTCTTACGAGGATGTGACTAAGCGAGTACAGGGCGCGGTCAAATCCGAAGCCTCGGACAAAGAAGCCGCCGCGCAGCGCAAGGCCGAGATGGCTGCGATAGAAAAAGAAGAATCGGCGAAGTCAGGCCCTGATGCCTTGATGCGGTGCGAAGTCGTGACGCTTTACAACGGCGGCGAATATTGGCTTTACCGCTTCAAGCGATATACCGATGTGCGGCTGGTCTTTTCGCCCGAGGAGCAGATCGCATATTTCGGCGGCGATTATGACAACTTCACTTTTCCGCGTCACGACCTGGACATCACTTTCTTCCGCGTTTACGAAGAGGGGCGGCCCGCTAAGATCGAGCATTATTTGAAATGGGCGTCGCCTGCTTCAGGAGAATCGGTCGGCGAGGGTGAGCTGGTTATCGTGCCGGGATTTCCCGGATCGACCGCGCGGTTGTTGACCGTCGCGCAACTGCGTTATCAACGCGATGTCGGGAATCCGCTGCAAATGCAGGTGTGGACTTCGCGCAGCGCCGCATTGAAGAATTACGCCAAGCGCGGCCCCGAGCAACAACGACAGGCATCGCAGTCGATCCGCGGTCTGGAGAATTCGATCAAGCGGCTGGTCGGCCAACAGGCGGGCCTGGAAAATCCGCGCATCTTCAAAAAGAAAGAAGACGAAGAGACCGCGCTGCGGAAAGCCATCTCGTCTAAAATCGAATGGCAGCGCGCTTACGGCGACGCATGGACGCGGATCGAGAAGGCTTATGCGTCTCTGCCCGCTATGTCGAATCGGATCGCTTTCTCTAATCTCACGGCCTCACGGCTCGGCGCGACCGCGTCATCTTTCGTGCGCTATGCCGAAGAGATCGGCAAGCCGAACGAACAACGCCACGAGGAGTTCCGCGACAATCGAATCGCGGCGCTGAAGCGCAACCTGCTCTCACCCGCGCCGATCTACCCTGAAATGGAGGTGGCGTTACTGGCGGCCTGGCTGGAAGAGGGGCAAAAGGCTCTTGGCCGTGACGACCCATTCGTTCGAGCGGCGCTCGCCGGTTCGACTCCGGCCGAACTAGCGAAGCGAGTCATCGGCGGAACGAAGCTACACGATGTCGCGTTCCGCCAAGCGTTGTTTGAAGGCGGCGCTGAAGCGATCAGCAAATCCGACGATTCGCTTATTGACCTCGCGCGCAGAATCGAGCCGATCGTGCGCGAGTTGCGCACCTGGAATGAAGAGAATATCCAGAACATCGAAACCGGCGCAGGTGAGAAAATCGCCAACGCGCGGTTCGCTGTCTACGGCAAAACGGTCTATCCGGACGCCAACTTCAATTTGAGGATCGAATACGGAACAGTCGCGGGCTACGAAGAAGACACGACACTCGTTCCATTTAAGACGACGTTCTACGGGTTGTTCGATCGCGCAGCCAGCTTCAATGAGAAGCCGCCTTACCATTTGCCGCCGCGTTGGAAAGAAGCTAAATCCAGGTTGGACTTAGCGACGCCGCTCAACTTCGTCTATTCAGCGGATACCATCGGCGGCAACTCCGGCAGCCCCATCATCAATCGCAAAGCCGAGATCGTCGGTATAAATTTCGACAGCAATATTCAGAAATTGCCGAATCGGTATCTCTACATCGACGAAAGCGAGGGCGCGCGGGCTGTGGGCGTACACACGGCTGCAGTCATCGAAGCGCTGCAGAAGTTGTACGGCGCGGGAAAGCTGGTGGAGGAAATCAAAGGGAAGTGACGAAATCGCACTGATCGATGCGGAGCCCCGCGGCGGCGACCCCAGGACGGTATTCCGTGATTTACACCCATTCCGGGCGAGGAGCCCGTGAAAGAGAAGGGAATTGGATGAAAACGAACACATTCTCAGTCTCTATCTATTCGGCGATATTCAAACTGAGCGTCTGCGGCTTTGTTCTTCTCGCGGCGATTCCAATCGGTGCGCAAAGACAAGCCGTTCAAGACAATTGGCCGTCGTTTCGCGGCAATCACGCGGCTGGCGTGGCTGACGGGCAAAATCTTCCCGAGGTCTGGGACGGCGAGAAGGGAACAGCTATCAGATGGAAATCCGCTATTCCCGGATTGGCGCATTCGAGCCCGATTGTCTGGAGCGACAAAATATTCGTCACAACGGCGATCAGCAGTCGCGGTACGGCCAACTTCAAACCGGGCCTTTACGGGGACGGCGACGCGTCAGATGATCGTTCTACTCACCGATGGAAGGTTATCTGCCTACGCAAAAAGACGGGCCAGGTAGTTTGGGAACGGACGGCTTACCAAGGTTCCCCGGTCGACAAACGTCACATCAAATCTACCTACGCCAGCTCCACGCCCGCGACCGACGGGCGTTACGTCGTCGCACTCTTCGGCTCGCAGGGGCTTTACGCCTTCGATATGAATGGCCGCCCCGCGTGGAAGAAAGATTTGGGGCGGATGGATATGGGAGCCTACGACGTGCCCGATTATGAGTGGGGGCCGGCCAGTTCGCCCATCATCTACAAAAATATGGTCATCGTTCAGGTCGATCAGCAGAAGGCATCGTTCCTGATCGCCATCAACATCGAGAACGGCACCACCGCATGGAAAAGCGAGCGCGACGAGTTGCCTTCGTGGGGCACGCCCACGATCTATCCGGGCAAAAATCGGGTTGAGCTGGTTACCAACGGATCGAAATTCATTCGCGCCTACGACCCGGAGACCGGCAAAGAGCTATGGCGTTTAGGCGGGAGCTCGAAGATCACCGCGCCCACGCCGGTCTTCACCAATGACCTGATCGTCGTCGCCAGCGGGCGCCGCCCTGAAATGCCAATCTTCGCCATTCGCGCGGGAGCGAGCGGCGATATCACGTTGAAAGCGGGCGAGAGCTCGAATGAGGGCGTTATCTGGTCGAAGCAGCAGGTCGGGCCGTATATGCCCACGCCGCTCATCTACCGCGGGTTGCTTTACACGCTTCGCAATCAGGGCATCATCTCCTGTTACGATCTGGCAACCGGGGAAGAGAAATATACCGAAAGGGTTCCTCATCAGGGCAGCGGGTTCAGCGCATCGCCTGTGGCATCGGACGGCAAAATCTATCTGGCGAGCGAAGACGGCGACATCTTCGTGGTCAGGGCAGGCGCGAAATTCGAACTGCTCAACAAAAATGGCGTTGGCCAGTTGCTGATGGCGACGCCCGCGATTTCAGAAGGCATGATGTTTCTTCGCGCCGAGCGCGACCTGTTCGCGATCGGTCGTTGATAGGTCCAACGGCGGCATCGTATAGAAAGAAGGGCATTCGTGGTTGGATGTTTTTATTGAGGGCTGATGCACGTTAGTCCCCATTCGATAGAGACATAACAATTCTTTCGCAACTTTTCACGCGCTGAAGGCGAACAGGCTCTATCTCGCCCTCTATTTTCCTGGTCGGGACTTCCTGAAATAGGTGTTATAACTTTCCATTTCCAGATCGAAGTAGGGAACGAAGACAAGTTCCTTGCCGTTAACAAACGCAACGTAGCCATCCAGCCGTCCTTCGACAGGCTTCAGCGCCTCAGGCAGATCGATGGGGGTTTCAGCAAGCCCGTCCCAGGGATTGAGACCGACATACATAACAGCGCCGCGCAGCATCGCCACGACTTCAGGGTGGCTCTCATCTATCGGCAGTGTTCGCCATGTTTGCGGCACGACGACATCAACCGTATCGCCCTTCTTCCAGACACGCTCAATCGCCGCATAACGCCCCGCTAACACGGGGGCGGCGGGCCGGCCGTTCAGGCTAATCGTCGCACCGCTTGTCCACGCCGGGATGCGTACCTTAAGTATGAATTTTCCACCGGAGCGGATCGTGATTCCGCAAGTGTCTTCAGAGGGGTAATTCGTCGCCTGCGCGATTTCGACCGTGCCGCCCGGCCTTTTCCAACTGACCGTCGAAGGCGTGAACAAATTGACGTAAAGTGAGTCGTCGTCGTGAAAATATATATCGCGCACGTAATCGGCAACGCATTGCATCAGCGTGCCCGAACAACAGGGCCATTTGCGGTGGTAATACTTCTTGACGGCATTGGCTCCGTAATTCGAGTAATACGGGTAACCACCGTCGTTGTCGGGCGAACGCGTCGCCAGAATAGTGTTATAGAGCGTGCTTTCCAGCCCGTCCGCATAACGCGGGTCACCGGTCAGGCGAATGAGGTAGCGCGCCAGTTTCAGATCTGCATAACTTCCGCACGGCGTTTCAAAATGGGCTGTGGAACTGGATAGGCTTTCGAACAGCTTGCCCTTACCCGGCTGAATGAACTGCTCTTCTGGTCCCCAACCACCGGATGCGAAGCGTTGCGGCTCCAGGAATCTCCAGGCATTCTCCAGCGCTTTCCTATATTTGGGATTGCCGGTCGCGAGATAGGCCTGCCCGCCCGAGCTCAGCGCGATGGTATGGCTATAGGCGTGCTTGGTGGGTAATACGTCCTTTCCCGCCGCCAACGGGTCGAACCATTCAGTATCTAAAAGATAGTGGACGGCCAGATCATAATATTTTTTGTCGCCGATTACTTCGGCCGCTGAGAACAGGTTTTCTGACAGCACATATGTTTCATCGTATGGCGGATCCTTCTTACCGATCCGGTCTCTGCTCACCGGCGAGAAGTAGGGGCGGCATTTTGCTATCACCTCCGGCAGCAATTCTTTTGCCTGCTCGATGCCGCTCAGCCGGTAGGCGTCAATCAAGCCGACAACATACTTGTCCATCACATACGCCGGCCACATTTTTTCTGCGCCCGGCCCGGCATAAGGGTTATCGGTTCGCGAGAGAAATTCTCCGAACCCGGCTACCAGGGCGCGCACCTTGCTGTGGCACGCTTTATCCCCCGTCGCCGCACCGATCCGCGAGAGGCCGGAGATATACTGCCCAAAAGTCAGCGCGGGTACGAAGCCATTAGAATCATACCAGCCGCCCATATCCGGCCCGGGAGCGGGGAGGCCGACTCGCTGGCGGAAGACCTTGAGCAGCCGGTCATTCGATAAGGAAAGGTAATGCGTATGAATCCGGTCGTACTGGTGCTTGAGCAACCCGCCGGTCAGCCTTACTGTCCCGAAAGGAAACTCGCGCACTACCTCTACGCCCGCGGTCGTGGCAGTCTTAGCCAGCGTCTGGCCCTGCAACACCGAGAGTGTTGTGGCGGCTGCCGTACAAGCAGACCAACCAAGCATTTCGCGGCGTGATAAGCTGCAATTCGCATCTCCGGTCGTGTCTTTCACATTCCTCCTCTGGAAGCGCCTGTGTTCGCACGCTTCCAGCGTGCTGGATTTCGGCAAATGGACCCATAGCTAAAACTCGGCACGCTGGAAGATTCTGCTGGCGAATCAGTACCGCTGATGCGCACCAAGATCAGGATAAGGCGGGTTCCTTTGCCCCAATGGGGCCCCCAATATAGTAGCCAGGGGTGAAGCGCATAGCGCGTAGCCCCTGGAACGCATCACCAAGAAGCGCCGAGCCCTGAAAGGGCGTCATAACGAGCGATTTATTGCGCCCCTACTACAGGGCTTAACGACTTGCTTGCCATCTACCAGGGGCTACGCGCTGCGCGCTTCACCCCTGGCTGTTAGATTTGCGCGCCGTTGGCGCTTAATGGACAAGATTGTACAAAGTTGACAGCTTATCTTGTTGCACATGCACCACCGCTCGCGGTACTGATTCGTTGTCCAAAATGAATTTACCAGCAAAATCTGGAAGCGGCGAACCCCGGCGCAATTCACTGTTTCATTTTTTTCAAAAGGTCAGGCGCAGGCCTATCTGAATGTTGCGTGCCAGATTGACCTGACTAGTGACCTTGCCGAAGTTTGAGCTGGTGGGATCCAGATTCGGCCCGCCAAACTGCGGCGTGTTCGTCGCATTGAAAACCTCCACCCGAAGTTGCATCTGAGTCCTTTCGGTAAACTTGAAGTTCTTGATCAACGAGAGATCGATCTGGCTGAGCGGCTGCGATCGGAACCCTGAAAGCCGCGATGGAAAGGTGATGATGTTGTTGCCGAGCTGGATACGCTCATCGCTCCGCTGCAACGCGGGGTTAATCGTGCCATTTCGGCGTACTTCCCCGTCGGTAAAGTAGAACCCGCTGGTGTCGAAGACCACTCGGTTGGGATCGGCGATTGTACTGACCGTGTTGCTAGTGATGTTCGTCCGTAGCTCACTGGGGTCCCCGAAGTAGGCGACAGGGTCCCATCCCAGCGGGCGTCCGCCTTGATACTGGTAGAGATACCCTGGACCTGAAACCCTCCGAACAGATGGTCGAGCAGGCGGCCTCCATTCGACAGGAAGCGGCGACCTTTTCCCACGGGCAATTCATAAATACCGCTGATGACTACGCGATGGGGATAGTCGTTGTTGGAGATTCGGCGTTCATAGCTTGTGTCTGTCTGGTTCAACAGCGACATCTCCTCGATCAGCTTGGAGTAGGTGTAGGCGCCGGTCAAGGTGAAGCCATTGGCAAAGCGTCGCTCGACGCGAAGCTGCCCCGAGTTGTAGATGCTTCTACCGTCGTACCGCTCGATCGAGATGCTTCCGAAGTGGGGATATAGACTCAGCAATTGAGACCGTACGATTTTGTCCCCATTGAAACCGGTGCCCGGCAATAGGCCTTTGAATGGGTTCGGGACCATCGCTTCAAGGAAATTTTCGACGGCATCATCGCGCTGGTTGAGCGTGGAGAGATACCGCCGCGGAATCGGGTTCCGCTCAACATCCTCTACGAGTTGATCGTAATTAACTGTCCGAACGAAGGCCAGCTCGACCACCACGCGCCCCGGGAGTTCGCGCTGCAGACTCAACTCGTACCGGCGAGACTGGGTATTCCTGCGCTCCAGCGGAACGAAGCCGACGCCCTGTCCCAGGAGGGTGTACAACCCTTCCGCTGCTCCCAGGGGATCAGCCACGCCATCGGGGAAGGGATTCGCCAGAGAGGCTTGGAATGTCAGGCCTCCATCCAGTGTCGGCACGATCTGCGTGGACCGAGAGAAGCCCGATTGATTCACACCGTCTATGTAGAACGGGACGGAGTAGATGGCGAATCCGCCGCGCAGCACTGTCTTAGGCGTCAATTCGAAAGCTATGCCGATCCGCGGCTGGAAGTTGTTCTTATCTGCCTCATAGAATCCGCGGTTCTTCTCGTTTGCGAACAATAGTCCGCCCGTGACACGGAAAGCATCGATGGGCACCTCCGGGATGGGTTTGGCAGCATAAGCCGCGCGCGCCGCCGCTTCAATGGGACTCGGCGAGGTGAAATCGAACCCGCGCACATTGCGGTTGTACCGCTCAGTGGTCGGCGATTCCATCTCCCAGCGCAGTCCCAGGTTTAAAGTGAGCCGCCTGGTCACCTTCCAGTCGTCCTGAAGAAACAGGCCGTGATAGAGCAGTTGATTGTTGCGAGTCGCGTTGCGGTTGATTCGCCCGCTCGAAGGCAAGCCGAGCAGCAAGGCGGCCAGCTCCTGGCCGATGGACGCCGCCGGCGAATTGCTGAACTGGCGCGTGGCCACTTGTCCGGCATCGAACTCGTACAGTCCGGCCTCGTGGCTTGCCGGATGTTCGTTGATCCGATAGACGCGCAAGTCGTAGCCGGTCCGGAAGCTGTGGTGGCCCATGATTTTGGTGATGGTCGGTTGGAACGCGTAGACGTCGAAGGCCTGTCTACCGGATAGGGGAGCACCAAAGGTGCCGCCGCCCGTATTCGGATTGAAGTTGGTGATGTTGAATTGGGGGAAGTAGCCGGTTTCGCGGAAAAAGGTTGTGGCACTCGGAGGGAAGCCGAGCGAGGTAACATCGAAGACGCCTTCAGCGGCCCGCGAATTGATACTCTCGAAGCGGGTCAAGCCTGCGCGCATATTCAGGATCAAGGTGGGCGAGGTCGTATAGACGTGATCGACCGCTACTCCGTCGTTGATACGGAACGAGTCGGAGGTCGTCGGATCCACGCCATTTATCACGCCGGTAAATCCCTCGGTGTGCTGCTTCCGCCGATTGTGACTGTAGCGGACAAAGAAACGGTATTTTTCGTTGACCGTCGCGTCCACGCGAACCGACTCGGTGTGGAAGAAATCGGTGCGGGGGACCGGCGCGATCAGATTGTTGCGGCACTGTACACTTGAACAGGGCAAGTTTGGCAGGGGCCAATAGGACAAAAAATTCCTCCCTATCGGATTAATACGTTCGGGCGGGATAATATTGCCCGGGAATGGTCTACGCTCCACGCGCTCGCCGCTGGGAAATGCAGACGCCGGATCGTAGATGACGATACCGGGCAGTAAGGCGGAGAAATCTCCGTTGCGCATCGCCTGGGTCGGCACCGTGAAAGTATTGGTCGCCGGAGTTAACTGGCGCAGGCCTTCGAAGGCGAAGAAGAAGAATAGCCGGTCTTTTCCGTTCCAGAATGGGGGGCCGCCCTCTCCAAAGCGGGGCAGAACGATGGGGCCGCCAACGGTCGCTCCGTAGCGATTGTAGCGAAGAGGATTGCGCCTGCATTCACCACGACCGTCCTTATCGCAATTGGGATTCGCATTGACGAAGAATTCATTGCCCGCCAGCGCCTCGTTGCGGTTGAACCAATAGAGCGAACCGAACGGGCGATTCGCACCGCTTCGCAAAACGACGTCAATCTGCGCTCCGGCGGAGTGTCCCTGCTGGGCATCAAAACTGGTTGTCACGACCTTAAACTCCTGCACCGCCTCCGCGGGCGGCACATAGGCCACCTGACGAACGAATGCCCCATTATTGGGAATGCCGTCAAGCGTAAACTCGCTTCCTTGTCCCACTACTCCGTTGGTCGCGATATTCGAGGTGCCGCCATTGTCGAACGCCCTGGTGAACCGTAGATTGCCGACATCGGTGTTGGCGATGCCCGCGGCAAAGCGTGCAAGTGTGAACGGATTTCCATCGGGTAACGGCAGATCGGCGATGCGCTGCCGGTCGATCACCATTCCCATCGAGGCCGAGGCGGTTTCCAGCAGCGGTGTCGAGTCGCCCTTGACGGTGACGGTTTCGGTGGTCTGTCCGATCTCCAGACTCAGGTCGAATTTCAATTGATCGCCGACGCGGACATCCACGTTCTCAAGCACCTTCGACTGAAAGCCCATCGCTTCAATATGCAGCCTGTGCCGGCCCGCCGGGATGTATAAGATCGAGTATAAGCCTTCGGCACTGGTCTCTGTAGTCAACGTGACACGCGTGGCTAAGTCGGTTAATGTCACCTTCGCTCCGGGGATCGCAGCCCCCTTCGGGTCCGTTACCGCTCCGCTTACAGCCCCACGGAAATTCTGGCCGAATGCCATACCGGGAACGAATAGGAGAACAAAGAGCAGGATCGATACCCATCTTGTTTGCATAAATCTCCTTCGGTACTTGTTATAGGAATTGCAGTCTCAAGAAGATGTGATTCACCGCCAGACACAAAGGCCCCAGGTCCCGGGTGATTTGGGGGACCCATCTCTGTGGCGAACCTTCTAGCCGCGCATCTCATCCGGGTTTCGTGGAAAGTAAATGTAAAAATGATAAGTGTCAAGTAATTTTCAAAATGTATCTTTACTTTCAAAAGAGACGTTGATTTAATTGCCTGCCAAACAAAGACGGGTTTTACTCGGGGGGCAATCTCGTGAAATCGCCAATCAACCAGCGCTTAATTATCCTTATCGCCGTTTGTTTAATGGGGCCGGTTACCGTATCGGGACCGCATCCCGCGGCCCAGGCAGTTGTGGAACAGTGGGGGATATTCGATATCAGGCTTGAAGGTCCATCTGATGGAAATCCTTTCCGGGAGGTGAGTCTAGAGGCTACCTTCATTCAGGGCGACCAGGCTGTAGCGGTTACCGGTTTTTACGATGGTGATGGCATATACCGCATTCGTTTCATGCCTGAAAAGACGGGGCAATGGCGCTATCGGACGAAGAGCAACCGTGATGCGCTGAATGGTAAGTCGGGGACCTTAACGTGCATCGCCGCCGCCGCCGATAATCATGGTCCTGTTCGAGTGCGTAACACCTACCACTTCGGGTACGCCGATGGCACTCCCTATTTTCCTATCGGAACGACCTGCTATGCCTGGGCGCATCAGGGGGACATGCTCGAAGAACAGACCCTCGCCGCGCTGAAGATAGCTCCTTTCAATAAACTGCGAATGTGTATCTTCCCCAAGCACTACGTCTATAACGCTAACGAACCGGTTTTTTTTCCCTTCGAAAGGGACGCGAGCGGAGAATTCGATTTTTCTCGATTCAATCCGGAGTTCTTCCGGCACATCGAAAAGCGCCTGGGCGAGCTGCGCGATATGAGGATCGAAGCCGATCTTATTCTCTTCCACCCTTACGATCGCTGGGGCTTCGCTGTGATGGGACCGGAAAACGATGATCATTATCTACGCTACATGGTCGCCCGATTGGCGGCCTACCGTAACGTGTGGTGGTCTCTGGCCAATGAATTTGACTTTATGATGAATGAAAACCGGCAGGAGGTAGTTGAACTCAAGAAGAGAGGAAAGAAGTTAAAGCTGAAGACTATGGCCGATTGGGACCGCTTCTTCCAAATCCTTCAGCAAGAGGATCCCTATCAGCACCTGCGATCCATACATAACGGTTCGACCATATATAACCATACAAAATCCTGGGTCACACACGCGAGCATTCAGAATGGGGCAGCGGTCACAGATTACGGGCGGGCGGAGCTTTTGAGAGACGTCTATCAGAAACCGGTTGTTTACGATGAAGTGAAATACGAAGGAAACATCCCGCGGCGCTGGGGCAATATCTCCGCGGAAGAGATGGTTTACCGGTTCTGGCAGGGAACTATTGCGGGCACCTACGTGGGCCACGGCGAGACATACCTCCATCCCCAGGACATTCTCTGGTGGTCCAAGGGCGGAGTACTGCACGGGCAGAGTCCGGCCAGAATCGCTTTCCTCAGAAAGATACTGGAAGAAGGGCCGGCCGAAGGGCTCGAACCCATTGATAAATGGCAAGACCAGCCGGTGGGCGGCAAAAAGGGTGAGTACTATCTTTTCTACTTCGGCAAAGAGAGACCGGATTCGTGGACATTTCAACTTCCCCGGGCAGGCTATGACTTTCCGGCCGAGACGAAGTTTAAAGTTGAGGCTCTCGATACCTGGGAGATGACAATAACGCCGGTTGAAGGGACATTCGAAATCAAGCCGAAAGACAATTACTATTACACGAGTGATCGTCCACCAATTAAACTCTCGGGAAAGCAGTATATGGCACTACGGATACGCAGGGTGCATTGAAAATCAGTACCGCGAGCGGTAGCGAGCGAGGTTTTATCAACAGCCGCTCAATAGAGCCTTGCTCGCTACCGCTCGCGGTACTGATTGTTGTCACGTATTCACTCCTTTAGGCGTCGACCAATGTTTACGGTACGTGCGCGTCAACAAGCGGCTGGTCGCTGTATCTCCTAAAATTGCCTGGGTTTCGGCGTCGAACTTTATGTTCCGGCCCGTGCGGGCGACGATATTTCCCAGGTGCGCATAGGCGGTTGAAATGTATCCGATCTCGATCTCCGCGTTCGGTTTGTTGCGGCTGCGTACACAGTCGATGAAATTTCGCGCGTGATCATCTCCTTCGGTCGCCTCATCGAAAAGTACCTGTTCGCCCTGTTTGTCGAAGACCTTGAAACCAGCTTTTCGATCTTTCCACCTTCCTATATGAACCATCCCGTCCGACCCATAAACTGCAACACCGTTATCCACGCCTTCCAGCTTGTAGGGGGTCCAGATGCGCATCTCCCAGTGAATTACCTGGTCCTTGAAGTTGAGCGAGATATTCATGCTGTCGGGCGTCTGCTGGTCATCCTGGAAGAAAAGCTTTCTACCCATCCCGCTGACCTCCAGAGGAAAGTCTACACCGAGAGCCCAGCGCGCAATGTCCAACTGGTGAACGCCGTCGTTGCCCATATCGCCAGTCCCGTAGTTCCAATGCCAGTGCCAATTATAGTGAAAGCGGTTTTCGTTGAACGGCAGCATCGGGGCAGGGCCTGTCCAGGTGTCGTAGTCAACGCCCGCGGGAACAGGGCTATCTTCCTTGTGCCCGATATCGTCGCGCAACTGAACGTTCCAGGCTTTGGCCATATACACCTTGCCGATCTTGCCCGATTTTATGTAGTCGATCGCCCGCTGTGTCGAGGGGCGGCTTCGGTTTTGTGTGCCGTGCTGGACGACCCGCTTGTTTCGCCGGGCCGCCTCGACCATTAAACGCCCCTCCATCAGGTTATGCGAGGCGGGTTTCTCGACATAGACGTCCTTACCGGCGTCGCAGGCGAGGATAGTGGCCGGTGCGTGCCAGTGGTCGGGCGTCGCGATCACGACGGCGTCGATCGATTTATCGTCAAGCACGCGTCGCAGGTCGCCGACTAGCTGAGGCCGGCGGCCCAGCTTTTTTTCCGTCTCGATGCCCGCCTGTTCGAGCACTCGGCTGTCGACATCGCATAGGCACGCGATATTTACATCCGGGAGCGCGGAGAATGCGCCCATGAGACTTCTGCCTCTGCCGCGAATTCCGATAAAAGCAACGTTTACCTTATCGCTCGCCGCGACGGTCCTCGCCATCGCCGCGCTCGCAATTACCGATTGTACAAAGTGACGTCGGTTCATATTGACGACTCCTTCATTTTTCCTGGGCGTAAACGGCATAAAGTTTTTCCACCCCGAGAGCTTCGCCGGGGTGAATGACGATGCGGTAGCGAAATGTGAGAATGCCGCCAGGCGGGATGGTGACGCTTCCGTCTATCGATTTGTCATTACGAAAATCGTGTTCCCCGAAAGGATTGGCGGCATTCAACCCGTAACCGCGGGCATGCCAATAAGTCGGATGTTTCGGGTTTCGCGGATGATCGAAAATAGCGACACCGACTTTCTCGCCTTTGATGCTCGTAGAATAGTCCACCCAACGCGCACGCTTGCCCCATATCTGGTCGGTCCCTTTCAGTCCTTCGGAGTTGGAGAGCGTGGCGCCGCGGTCCTCCTTGAATTCATCGGCAAATCGAAACCCGAGTAATCCTTCTTCCGTATCGCCCATCTTCAGTTGGCCGCCCTGATCTGCCAGTACGGCGGCTCTCACGTCGATGACAATATTGTTGCCGATGCGGCGGAAGGTGTACTGCTGGCTAATCGTGCCGATAATTTTGTCGCCTGGAGCGACCAGATTAAAGTCCGCGCCGATCGTGCCCGCGTCGTTCTCGCTCTTCATTCGCGGCGCCGATTTGATTGCGACCCGTCCCACCGGAAGCGGCAATTTGGCATCTTTCGCCCGGTCTCCGCTCGCTTCGCGCCAGAAGTCGACGCCGTTTATGTCACCGTGCGCGAACCAGAGGCCTCTGTGCCAGACGTGATCGTTGCTCTCGCCTGCGATCTTTTCCAGCGGAAAGCCCCTCGTAACGATCGTCCCCGAACTGGCCCGCAGGGGGTGAAGGAATGGCTTCGGCCAGTCTTCTCCATAATAGAAAGTGCTGAAAGGTTTACCATTGATTTTGATCTCTACCCTGTCCGCACTCTCGGTGAAAGTAATCGCCCCTTGACCAGGTTTGGTCGCTCCTCGGTAGGGAAGCATCAGCAGCAAACAGAAGATGACCAGGTATTTCGTCATACAGGTTCCTCAGAAAGCCATGGGTGCGCACGTTTACAGATTTTGCTGGCGAATCAGTACCGCTGATGCGCACCAAGATCAGGATAAGGCGGGTTCCTTTGCCCCAACGGGGCCCCCAATATAGTAGCCAGGGGTGAAGCGCGTAGCGCGTAGCCCCTGGAACGCATCACCAAGAAGCGCCAAGCCCTGAAAGGCGTCATAACGAGCGATTTATTGCGCCCCTACTACAGGGCTTAACGACTTGCTTGCCATCTACCAGGGGCTACGGGCTGCGCGCTTCACCCCTGGCTGTTAGATTTGCGCGCCGTTGGCGCTTAATGGACAAGATTGTACAAAGTTGACAGCTTATCTTGTCGCACATGCACAACCGCTCGCGGTACTGATTCTTTGTCCAAAATGAATTCGCCAGCAAAATCTTCCAGCGTGCCGGGTTTCATCCATGGTCCGCTGGCGAAAACCGAGCACGCTGGAAGCGTGCGCACCCAGGCGCTATTCATTGTTTCAGCGCGTTCCTCTTCATAGATGAACGTAGCTCATCCATCGTATCTCGCGCTTTTTCGAGCATCATGCCGTGCTCGCTGCCGCAGCCTAGAAATCGCATCCCTCGCTGAAGCCACGAGGTCGCCATCTTGGCCGATCGGCAATGAATGCCCGGAACGACTCCGTGACGATCGCATGCTTTAACGAAGACGTCTATGGCATCAATCAGTTTCGGATGATCGAACTCTCCCGGCTTACCTATAGAAATCGACAGATCGGTAGGGCCAACCATCGCCACATCGATTCCCGGAACAGCGAGCAACTCGTCACACCTCTCCAGGGAGAGGACCGTCTCGAATTGAACGATGATCATCGTATGAGCATTAAGGTGCCCGATGATCTCGGGAATGCTCAGCTGCTCGTAATCGAGTTGCGGCGCCATAAAGCCAAAACCGCGAGTGCCAACCGGCGGATATTTCGTCCAACCGATTGCCTCTTCCAAGAAAAAGGCGCTCTCTACGCGTGGAAAGATGATCCCTTGTGCCCCGACGTCGAGAGCGCGCGACACCAGCGAATAACGCATCTCCCCGACGCGAACGAATGGCGTGATGCCCGATTGGTTGGAGGCGACTACGATGTCTTGTACCGTCTCTAAATTGAAACCACCATGTTCGGAATCGATAAAAAGATAATCGAACCCCACAGCCGCCAGCAGCCTGGGAATCTCGGTCGAACGGTACTGCTGCAAAGCACAACCGAAAACTACTTCATTATTTTGAAGACGAATCTTGGTCTGGTTAACTCTCATTTTTTCGGGATATAACAAGTGAAATAATTGCGCCTGGGATTAAAGCAGTGTTTTTTATGAAAGTAAAGCAGCATATTTGAAATTTATCTTGACAAAAGGTCGATGTGAATTTACCTTTTTTTTCACTTACCTTCGAATTTTATCCGGGAGTTTCATCACAAAATCATGAGATCCCAACACCTTATAGATTATGTGGTCATAGCCGCTTACTTTCTGATCATCGGCGCAATCGGATTCTGGGCAGCGAGGCGAAAGAAGAAGACCACGGACGACTATTTTCTTGCGAACCGGCGGATGCCCGGATGGATCGTGGGGTTCGCGATCGTCGGCACGGTCATCAGCAGTGTGAGTTTCGTCGCGCATCCCGGCGCAGCCTTCGCGCGTAACTGGTGGCTTGTCGTGCCCAACATGATGGTGCCTTTCGTCCTGCTCTTTGTCGTCATTTTCGTAGTCCCTTTCTACCGCCGGGTCGTTCGCATGAGCAGTTACGAGTATCTGGAACAGCGTTTCGGTTATCTCGCTCGTTTTTATGGATCGACGGGCTTCCTGCTTCTCCGCACCATCGATCTCGCTTTCACGCTGCTTTTAACCGCCATCGCCGTCGAGGTGATGACTGGATGGGATATCCGCATGGTGATAGTGGCGATCGGCCTCTTCACTATCCTCTACACCCTTATCGGCGGGATCGAAGCAGTCGTCTATACGGACGTGCTGCAGGGGCTCGTGCTGGCGACGGCTGCCATTTCTATCGTGATAATTATTCTTTGGCGGCCGGAGGGCGGGCCTGCGACAGTGATCTACACGGGATATTCAGGCGGCAAGTTTGGTCTGGGAGATCTCAGTTTCAATTGGCAGAGCGTCTTCGGCGCTCAGCCCACCTTTTGGATATTAGCGTTATCCGGCCTCTTCCACTTTGGCAGAGCTTATATGACCGAGCCTAACATGGTCCAACGCTATCTCATCGCGCGATCCGATAGGGAGGCCCAACGCGGTGTGCTGGCGGGTGCGCTGGCTTGCCTGCCTATCTGGCTTACTTTCGCCTTCATCGGTTCGTGCCTCTGGGCGTTCTATCGATTGACTGCGCATGAAATACCGGCCGATGTGCTCCAACAGCCCGATAATATTCTGCCTCACTTCATCGCCACGCAGTTACCTCCAGGACTGGTCGGCCTCATACTGGCGGCCATTCTCTCCGCCTGCAATTCGTCGGTCAGCTCCGACTTGAATAGCGTCGGTACGGTCGTCACGCAGGATTACTTTACGCGCGCTCTGCCCAATACTTCCGAGAGAGCTCGTCTTCTGTTCGGGCGCTGCGCGGTCTTGGTTACAGGCATCCTTTGTGTTTGCACCGCTCTGATCTTGATTTCCGCTCGCGCCAAAGCTCTGGTCGAACTGATCGTGACATTGGGCATGATCTTCTCGGGCGGTATGCTGGGTCTCTTCGCCCTCGGATTTTTCAGTAAAAGAGCGACTCGTCGCGGAGCATATATCGGGATGGCGATCTGTTTGACCTTCATCTTGTGGGCCGTCCTCACGGGCCCTCTCAAGGTCGATCTCGGATTCAATTTCCAGATGCACCCGATCATGATCGGAGTCTTCAGTCACTTCATCCTCTTCGCGAGCGGCTATCTCGCCAGTCTCGCCTTTGGCGGATATAGGCCCGATGTTGCCGGGCTGACCATCTGGAAAGATCGACCCTCGCCAGCTCATATCGAACCGCAGAAAATAGAGATAGTCTAAGAGCGGATCAAAAAGCAGGGTTTTTGATGAAATAGAACTTTTTCAGGAATTTGAAAATTAGTTGACACTTTTTTTCAATATTGTTATTTCTACTATTTGTTAGTAGTGGTGAGGTAGGGCTAGGTAAATTCGATTGCCAAAATCTGAAGCTAAAATTCGGAGAAGAAGACCCAAGTCCAGTGTGAAGCCAAAGGTACACCCGGAGGTCACGTCCGCCCCTGAGTATTATTCGAAAGTCATCGGCAGGGCGCTTGGCATTCTCGATTTCTTCTCCGACCCGGATACCAACCTCAATCTTACCGAGCTCGTACAGTTGAGCGGAATACCCGAAGCCTCACTTTTCCGCGTGCTTCTGACTCTCGAGCACCATAACTACCTTCAGCGCAATCCGGACGGATCTTATAGGATGGCGCCCAAAGTCCTGTTTGGGACCCTTTACGGGCATGCCGAGAAGCTTAAGCAAAAAATGCGCCCATTGCTGGTTTATCTCAACCAGCGCTTCGATGAGACCGTCAGCCTGGCCTATTTGTTTGGGGATAAGATACAGGTGATCGACGTTCTGGAGGCATTTCAAGAGGTTCGCGCGACAAATACGCTCGGAAAACTGCTCCCGCCACACTGCAGCTCCATGGCCAAGGCGATCACGGCCTTCCAGCCGCAGGAGCGCATCGATAGAATCCTCAAAGTCTATGGGCTCGTTCGTTTTACCGAGAGAACTATTGTCGACCGCCTCGCAATCCTTAAGGAGTACGAGAAGATCAAGAATCAAGGCTGGTCTATGGAGCGCGAAGAATCAGCGGTCGGAATATGTTGTATGGGAGCGCCTGTTTTTAACGAAAACCGGAACGTGATGGCAGCTATCAGTGTGATGTGCCCGCTCATTCGCATCACGCCCGAGAGGGAAAAGGAGATCAGACAGGAGTTGCTCAAGACCTCCCGAGAAGCGGCATCTGCTCTCTTGATTTAGAGAACCCGCGCCGTCAATAGCCATACATCCCAATTTGTCATCCAGACAAACTGATTCAGCGAGGCATCGATTTTCGTTCTGACACTGCAACCTTGATAAGTAAAATGTCAAACAGCCCGCCGTTATGCGCATTTTGCAGTGAGCCGATTGTTGGTAGATTACGCGAGCCTGTCAGTCCGGTTGCCCAGACGCCGCCCTCCGGCGCAGGCGCTGTCCCTTCCAAATAATCCCTTCCGTTACCTCCAACGTAACTCGATAACAGCACTGACCCATTCGGATTTATCACGCATACAAAGCCATCTCCATCTCTATAGCCTTCTCTCTCTCCACCGCCATAGACAGTTTGAATCGCGTTTGCCGTCGGAAAATCTGACGAATGGGTCATTCCTACAACCCACGCATTGCCATCCCGATCGATTGTTATGTCGCCACCATCATAGCCGCTTGAGTCATACCCGCTGCCACCAAGGTAGGTGGAATACAATATTTTCGTTCCCATCGTATCGAACTTCATTACGAATGCATCGGTCTCCCCTTTGTAGCTACGCTGGATGGCATTCGGGGTGGTAGGAAAGTCGGTGGATTCAGATCCGCCTGCGAGATATGGCCTTCCGGCACCATCGACAGCTATGCCCCAACCATAATCTTCGCCCGCGCCTCCAATGAAAGTCGAAAATCCATAACTCAAATCAGAGAGCTTCAGCCTGGTCAAAAATGCGTCTGTTTTTCCATTCAGCATCTTTTGAATCGCCGCTCGCAGCGGAAAATCAGGTGATTGGGTGCACCCGGAAATGAATAGACTACCTGAATTATCGAGAGCTATTCCCGTCAACTTCTCATCCTCACTGCCCCCGATATATTTGACATATTCGACTCGCAAGGTTGACGGCTGATCGAGCTTCCAAACGGCGACGAATCCGTCTCCCTTTCCTGAATTCTTGCTTCCCATTTCAATTCCAGGCAGATCATCGGACCAGGTCGTCCCAGCCAGATAGACATTCCCTGCTTTATCGAGCGCCAGTGCATTGCCCTGATCAGCGGCGCTGCCGCCGAAAAACGACGAGTATTCAATTGCGCCGTCAGCCTTGAGCTTCACCAGAAAGGCATCGCTCTCGCCGCCGATATATTCGCGCCGAAATGCATTGCCGGTAGTAGGGAAGTTAGACGACTTGGTAAATCCGGCAACGTAGGCATTGCCTTGTTGATCAACTTCGATGCGAAATGCACCGTCATATTTACTCCCTCCCAAACGTGTCGTGTAGATCACTTTTCCGGCGACCGGGTCGATCTTGGATACGAAAGCATCCATCCGATCGGCGTCCTGGGAGTTATCTCGTCGTTTGGAGCCCGGAAAATCGTTCGACAAAGAATGACAAGCCAGATAAATATTGCCCGCAGAGTCCACCGTGATGTCATCACAGTCATCCTCATCGCTCCCGCCAAACCAAGACAGAAAGCTGAAAGACACAGCCCTGGTGCTTGGGATTTGCTTATCGGAGCGAGAAAGCTGGCTGGTGACGGCTGTTCGCGAGCTTAAGCATATGAAGCTAAGTAAAGGAACGGCAAAAATGATAAATACAGTTTTACGCATAGTCGTCGAATCGCCTCAGGGATAGTCTTATTCGTCTCACTCAGGGTTTTGAGGGAGCCGCGGACAATCTGAGCGCAGCGCCTCCAGAATCTTGTGCGGCTTATGAGGGACAGCACGTTCATCCGGGTCTCGATAGTTATTTTCCACATGTTTCACATAGTAAAACGGCGCTTTGCGCAATGCAAAATCAGCCTTGACAGTGTGATTCATCGAACATATATTCCGTTCACATTTCGCGTTTGGAAATATTTCACAATAAGAATAACAAAAGAGCCTTTGTATGCTGCGAACAGGCTTCGATCTTCGGGCTTCCGCTGGATAGGAACGCAGACCTGTTGGGCGCAGTTTAATTCATGGCGTGGTGAGGGACCAACTGCATCCCTCATGCCAGGCGTGACTGTGCGTGTGACGTGTGGCGCCACCGGGCAGATCGACTTCTTCACTCACGCCCAAGTGCGCTGCAACCCGGACCCCGGTGATGTTCTGGAAAGGAATGGAAATGAACCGGCGACATTTTATTTCTGCAATTGCGGCTTCGGCCATCACATCAGCTGCTGCAAAAGACTGGGCGACATCGAGTCGGGCTAGACGGATGCGAACTGCGCCCGTCGCGATCAAAAGCGTGGCGCTGGCGCCTTATGAAGGACGTTTCCACAAGTTTGTCGCGATGAACAGTTACGACAGAGCTCCCAAAGGTCACACCTATCCGCAAACCCTGGTGCGGATCGCTACTGATCAAGGGATCGAAGGGGTTGGCGTAATGGGATACGCCGCGGCGAATGCGGAATTTCATCAATCGCTCAAAAGCCTGATCGGCGCCAATCCGCTCGAATTG
Source organism: uncultured Acidobacteriota bacterium (assembly GCA_963796275.1). Classification (GTDB taxonomy): domain Bacteria; phylum Acidobacteriota; class Blastocatellia; order RBC074; family RBC074; genus JAKEHZ01. The sequence continues at coordinate 173,623 of CAWCKY010000007.1, forward strand.
TACGAAATGAAGGATAGCCGCATCGTCGGTCGTTCTCCCGGATTTGCGGATATTCTCGGGCGTTACCGTTTTCTAGACTGGGCCCTGATGGACCTTATCGGAAAGCTGAACGGGAAGCCGGTCTGGCAACTGATCGGCAAGAGCGCGCGCGATAGGGTAGAGGTCTACGACGGAACGCTCTATTTCAGCGATGTCTGGTTCCGTGACCGTGGAGTACGCGCCGTCGTCGAGGAAGCTGAAGAAGCTCAGAAGAAAGGTTACCGCGGCGTCAAGCTCAAGCTCGGCCGCGGGTGGAAGTGGATGGATAAAGAAGAAGGATTGCGCCGGGACATCGAAGTCGTGCGGGCCGTCCGCAAAGCCGTGGGCCCGCAGATGAAGCTGATGGCGGACGCCAACAACGGGTACCAAAAAGACCCGGTACGCGCCTGGCGATTGCTGGCCGAGACCGCCGACGCAAATCTGTACCTGATAGAAGAAATCTTTCCGGAGGACGTTCAGCACTATACGGATCTCAGGACGAAGATGCATCAAGCCGGAATGAAGACGCTGATCGCCGATGGAGAGAATGCTTCAAACATCGCATTGTTTAAGCCCTACCTGGAGCCGCGGCGTCTGATGGACATTCTACAGATGGATATTCGCACCGGCGGTCTGTTGGAGAATCTCACGCTGGCGCGCATGGGCGAGGCGGCCGGCGCCGTGTCGATCCCTCATAACTGGGGATCGCAGGTCGGTGGTCTGATGGGCCTTCATCTCGCGAAAGCCGTTCCCAACGTCATCGCCGCAGAAGACGACCGTTCCACATGCGACCTGATCGTCGCAGAAGGATATGAGTTCCGCGATGGAACCTACAGCATTCCGGAGAGCCCCGGGCTGTCGATCCGCGTGGATGAGGACGTCTACCAGCTGAAATGCAAACCTGGTGAGACTCTTATCAATTAGGTTTATCGGTATCTGCTCATAGCTCGTTTTAAATGCTGGTTAGTTCAACCTGAAGCCCCAAACCTTGCCCCGTTCGCTCAATAACAGCTGGTTAAAACTTTGCCGGGATCATCGCCAATCGAAACAAAGAGAAGAGATTTATCACAAAGGAGAATCGCATGCGGAAAAGTATTTGGGCTGTACTGACAACCGTCTTTCTGCTCTCCAGCCCCGCCTGGGCGCAATTCAACAGCGCCCTCCAGGGCGTTGTGCAGGATGCGTCAAAGGCGGCGGTCACCGGTGCTACGGTCAAACTCAATAACAGGCAAACCGGGGCGACGCAGGAGACCAAGACGAGCGAGGCAGGTTTCTACCGCTTCACCAGCCTGGCGCCGGGTGAATATGAAATCACGATCGATGCGCAAGGGTTTCAGGTTAAGTCGGTGAAGACTTCGCTGACGACCAGGCAAAACCTCGAAGTCAATTTCGATCTGGAAGTGAAGACCGCACAAGAGACCGTGCAGGTGACGGCGGAGGCGCCGATTCTCAACACGGCTGAGACGCGGCAAGAATTGACGTTGAAACAGGGCAAGATTCGCGACCTGCCGCTACTCAACAACAGCATCTTCGTTCTGCTGTCGCTCGCTCCCGGAGTCGTCGGCACGAACGGCGCAGACGACAATTTCAACCCGGAGTATTTTTCCCAGATGAGCGCGAACGGCCGCAGCGCTGCCGGCAACACCTTCAACGTTGACGGGCTGAGTGTGACGAGCAATATCACCAACGGGACCTCCAACCTCGGGCTCAATCCCGAGGCAGTGCAAGAAGTGACAATCGAGACCAATACGTTTAAGGCCGAGCAGGGCCTGGGCAGTTCAATCGTGGTTTCTATAGCGACCAAGGCGGGCACCAACCAGTATCACGGGGCCGCTAATTACTGGTTCACCAACCAGGACATGCGCGCCCGCACCAGTCTGCCCCATGTCGCCGAATATGCCCCGTTCGCGCGGCAGAACCTGAGCGGCGGTTTCGGCGGCCCGATCATCAAGAACAAGACCTTCTTCTTCGGGGCCGTCGAAATGTTGCGCTCAAAAAATTCGCAGATCAGCAACGAGAGCTACGAGGCTCCGGAATTTCTCGCCTGGGCCCGACAAAACTTCCCGAATACGGTCGGAACAAAACTCCTCACCGATGTTCCGATTCAGGGGCCGGTGCAGACCAATGTCCTGAGTACCGCGGCTGACGTACTGGGCGCCGGCAATTGCGGAATGGCGGCGACGGCCAATATTCCGTGCTCCCTTCCGATGGTGGTGCAGGGCACGTGGAACCGTTCGCCGTTCCGCAATGGGCTGCAATGGAGCATTCGCGGCGACCAAAATCTGCGCGATGGCAAAGACCGCATTTATGGCAGCTTCGTCCGGACGGAGTCCGAAAACGCCGATTTCGCGATTCGCCCTGAGCTAAGTGGACTTAGCGAGCGCAAGGTGAACGCTTACCAGGCCAGCTGGGTTCACACCTTCAGCGCCACTCTGCTCAACGAATTCGGCTTCTCGGCCAACCGGGTGGAAGGATCGGATGGCATCGGCAAACCGTTCCGCCTCCCCTCGATCGGGGTTCAGGGCAGCGTCGGGACGGGCGTCGGTGGCGGCGGCACCTTCGTACAACACAACTACAACTGGCGCGATGTCGTGACCTGGGTCAAGGGTTCGCACACATTGAAATTCGGCGGGACGTTTTACACGGGCGACGATTATGCGCTCTTCGCGCCGGGCAACAGCCGCCCGACCTTCACCTTTCTGAATTTGCTCGACCTGGTGCGCGATCAACCTTTTTCAGGCGGCCTGGGCGCCCACGATCCCCTGACGGGCCAGAGGAAATCCTACGAATTCGGCGCGGCGCTCAACACGATCAGCGCTTTCGTTCAGGACGAATGGAAAGTGCGCCCGAATTTGACGTTGACGCTGAGTTTGCGCTGGGACGATTTCGGCAATCCGAGCGCGATCAAGGAGCCGGTCAAGGACTGGAAATTCACGAATCTATTCGTCGCACCGGGCAAGACGGTGGACGAGATCATTCCGAACGCGGCCATCCGCCTGGTCGATCATCCATTTGACGGACGGTTGAATAAGAACTTCAGTCCCCGATTCGGATTCGCCTGGTCGCCCGGCAGCAGCCGCAAGACAAGCATACGAGGGGGCATCGGTTTGTATAATGACTGGGTCACGCTCGGCGAGACGGTGGACCGAATGAATATCAATCCGCCGAATTTCCTCCTCCCAAACTTCGGCGTCAACCTGCCGCTTAAACCTCCAACCTTCCAGATCGGCACGTCGGACGTGTTCCCGTTCGGCTTCAATATTCCGCCGTTGACGGCGGCGAGTCTCGACGCGCGCGGCGGCATCAGCGGGTTGCAGACCCGCGTCGGCGGCGTCGCTCCCGATCTCACCACGCCGAAGGTCGTAAATTACCTGATCGGCGTCGAACGCGAAATATGGCGGCGCACGGTGGTCGGAATCAGCTACAGCGGCTCACGGACCTGGGATGCCATTGTCGGCACGGATTTTAACCGGATACCGGGAGACTTGCTCGACACCCGTCTGGATCGGTTGAACCCGAGCTTCGGCGAGATCACCTACATCATCAATTTCAACAAGATGGCCTACAACGCGATGATCGCTTCAGTTCGCACGGACATGGGCCAACGAGGTCTCGTCCAGGCTTCGTACACGCTGGGCCGCGTCACCGATCTGTACCAGGGCGGCTCGCGTTCGGTCGGGTTAGAATCCGCGCCGGACCCGCGGCAGTTAGGAGACCGCCAGGCCGATTCCCGGTTTGATGTGCGGCATCGTTTATCCGCCTCGGGCATCTACCGGCTGCCGACGCCGTTCAGGGAAGCACGGTTGGCGAAAGCCTTCCTGGGCGGTTGGGAGATCGGTTCGACGGCTATCGTTCAATCCGGCACTCCGTTCACCGTCTTCTCAAACGCGGCGTTTAACCCGATACGCGACGCTAACGGGATCGTGACAGGGTTGAATCCGAACAGCGGAGATTACAATGCGGACGGGTTTAATTACGACTTTCCGAATCAGGCGCCGAATCTGCCGCAAAAATTCAGCCGCGACAATTTTTTGGGCAGTAACTCGCAGAAGGCCGTCTACACGTTCGCGCAGTTCCCGGTGCCGACCATCGGGACGGAAGGGAACGGGCAGCGGTCCTATTTCCGGCAGCAAGGCTTCATCGGCATCAATGCCAGCTTGATCAAGAATAACCGTCTGCCGATACTCGGTGAAGGCGGGAACCTGCAGCTCAAATTCGAGTTCTTCAACGTTCTCAATCGCGTGAACCTGGGAGACGTTGAGGCGAATCTGGCCAGCTTCAATTTCGGTAGGATTCTCGGTCAGCGCGATCCGCGCGTGATGCAGGTAGGCGCGCGCATCTCATTTTGATGGTGTCATCTGAACGGCAGCGCCGCTTCGGCAAAATCGCTGAACCGGCGCCGCCTTCTCCGCAGGCGCTTTTTTCACGAGGGGGGGTGGGCAGATGGCTCGTATGCGCTGTGTCTTCCTTTTCGTCCACTTTCTTATCTTCATTCTGAGCTTAAGCTGTGAGCTAGCATTCGCCCAGGGCTTCGAGCAGGCGCGCGATCTGATTCGTCAGGGACAATTTGCCGAGGCCCTGCACGCCTGCGACGTAGGTCTGAAATCACAGCCGCGCAATTATCAAATCTTGACGCTCAAAGGCATTGCGCTGCAGGGCATGGGGCGGAACCAGGATGGCCTGGCGGCCTTTCGACAGGCTTTGAGAATTCAACCGAAATTTCTGCCCGCGCTGCAGGGCGCCGCCCAACTCGAGTATCAACTGTCTGATCCGCAATGCCGCAAGACGCTCGAGGCGCTTCTCCAAATCCGCCCTGAGCCAACCGCTCACGCGATGCTCGGCGCGCTGGCCTTCGAGCGAAAAGATTGCGCCGCCGCGATCAAGCATTACGGCGAAGCGGGAACGGCGGCCAATAATTCCATCGTAAAATGGCAACGCGCGATGTGTCACTATCAACTCAGGCAATGGGAGCCGGCGGAGACGCAGTTTCGCGAACTGCTTGCGACGGGTGAGAACGATCAAATCCGGTACAACCTCGCGCTGACGCAACTGGAAGGCAAGAAGTTCGCGGACGCAATCGCCACGCTCGAATCGCTGGGCAAGAAAGAGACTGCCGATGGCGACACGCTGAGCCTGCTAGCCGCTGCTTACAACGCGAACAAGCAGGTACCCGAAGCGATCGAAGTCTTGCGCCGAGCAATCGCGCTACATCCGCGCGAAGAACGCCTTTACTCCGACCTGGCCGCGATCTGCCTCGAACACGACGCGATCCCAATCGGCATCGAAGTGCTGGAAGTCGGCGCGCGTAATATTCCTGTTTCGGCGCGCATCCAGACGATGCTCGGCGTATTGCACATCCGCTCCAATCAAGCGGATAAAGGCAAAGAGGCGTTTAAAAGGGCCAAACAGATTGCGCCCGACGCTACGTATAGCGGCATCAGTCTGGCTGTCGCTCTGATGCAACTCGGCACGGTGGAAGAAGCGCTCGATCAATTGCGCGAAGAACTCCAGCGGGCGCCCGAGGATTTACGCGTCTGCCTTACGTTGGCGCAGGCGTTGCTCCAAAAAGATTCGTCGCCCGCCGAATCGCAGGAGGCCCAAACGCTGCTGCGGCGCGTGATAGAAGGTGAACCGAACAACGCCCGCGCCCATTCGCTGCTGGGTAAGGTCTATCTACGGCGCGAGGAAACGGCCAATGCGGCGCGCGCCCTGGAGACCGCGATTCGCCTCGATTCGTCCGATCGCAACGCGACATATCAATTGATGACGCTCTACCGCAAAACCGGAAGAATGAAAGAAGCCATCGCGCTGCAAGAGAAGGTTCAACGGCTGCTCGACGCCGAACGCGCGGAAGAGGGTGAAGCTGCGCGATTCCGCCTTTTCCGCGTTCCCGAGGGACGCCCCCCGCAATAGAACTAGGAAAAGATTTGCTTTCGTTTTTCTATGATGGAAGTAGTCAGTGGGATTATTATGGCCTGGAGGGCGCAATCCGGTCAGATGCATATTTCTTGTTAGCCGTTTCGTGTACCTATTGTGGGCGTTCGATTATGCGCACCCTTCCGGGTAATCCACTCCCGGCATGCGACCGGCCCGGTACCTTGTATTATCTGTTGATTGGCAGGAATATAGTTCGTTACGCCAGGATATCCTTTAGCACTTGCCCCTCATCGGTAGGCCCGATGAGCCGGTTGTTCAATCCCTGATAAGGAAAACTGAAACGGTAAGGATCCAGGCCGAGGATGTGCAATATGGTTGCCTGCAAGTCGCGGATGCTCACAGGATTTTCGACGGGGTAATAGCCGAACTCATCGGTCGCGCCATACGCGAGTCCTCCTTTCACGCCGCCGCCAGCCAGCCACATCGTATAGGCGAATGTGTGATGGTCGCGGCCGATGAAGCCTTTTTTCAGTTCGGTGCGCACGTTGTTCTGCATCATAGGCGTGCGACCGAATTCGCCACCCCAGACCACCAGCGTTTCGTTGAGCAAGCCGCGTTGTTCAAGGTCGATCAGCAGGCCGGCAATGGCGCGATCCGTCTGTTGGCACTTGATCGGAAGCGTTTCGTCGATGCTTTCTCCGGGCGAAGAGCCGTGATGATCCCAGCCCCAATCATATAACTGGACGAAGCGCACGCCCTTTTCGATCAAACGCCGCGCGAGCAGGCAGTTATTGGCGAAAGTGGGATCGTCGCCTTTATAAAAGATGCGCGGGTCCTCGGCGCTTTCGGCCTGGGAGACGAAGCCGGGCTTCGCGCCGTAGAGATCGAGGATATGCTGCGGCTCTTTTGAAATGTCCATCACCTCTGGCACGGAAGTCTGCATCCGGTATGCGAGCTCGTATTGTGCGATGCGTGTGAGCGTTTCGCCGTCGCCGCTGCGGCGATACTCGGCGTTGTTCATCTCTGCCAGAGCGTCCAGGGTGCGGCGGCGCAACTTTTGATCGATGCCGTCGGGATTACCCAGATAGAGCACCGGATCTCCGCTGTCGCGGCATTGCACGCCCTGATAGACGCCGGGCAGGAAGCCCGAACCCCACAGCGATTTGCCGGCATCGGGCGTCTTGCCCCCCGATAGCAAGACAACAAAGCCCGGCAGGTCTTCGTTCACACTGCCCAACCCATAGGTTACCCACGAGCCGAGCGCGGGATTGCCCAACCGCGGCGAGCCCGTATGAACGAAGAGCTGGGCGGGCGCGTGGTTGAATTGATCGGTATGAACCGTACGAATGACGCAAGTCTTGTCTACGACCCTGGCAAAATGCGGCAGCAGTTCACTGATCCATTGCCCGCTCCGGCCGTGACGCGCGAACCGGAATTGCGCCGCCAGAATCTTCGGCACGCCCTTGATGAAGGCGAACCGCTTGCCCTCGAGGAACGATGGCGGACAATCCTTCATATGCAGTTGGTTCAGTTCCGGCTTATGCTCGAACAGCTCGAGCTGCGACGGCGATCCCGCCATATGCAGATAGATGACGCGCTTTGCTTGCGCCGCAAGCATCGGCGGCTTGGGCGCGAGCGGGTTGTGCTCTTGCGTTGTGGCGATCGCATCGCGCGCCAGCAGCGATTGCAATGCCATGGCGCCGAGCCCCAGGCCACTGCTCTTGAAAAAATGCCTCCGCGTAATCTCGCGCGTGCGGATAAACTCCGGTGATAAATCGCTCGTTTTCATAGGTCAGTTCCGAGAAAGAAATTCATCCAGATTCATGATCGCGTTGGCAGTCACAATCCACGCGGCGAATTCGGGCTGGCTGACTCCGGTTGGCGCGACCGCGCGCGCGGATCTTGATCAGTGCGCCCGCCTTATCCGGGGCAGCCGCAAACACCTTTTGCGCATCTCTCTGCAGATGCTATCAATGGGCCAGCTTCTCCCTTGCGCAGCGGACGTATCAGCGCCAGACGCAGCCCGCGTGCGACGCGCGATTTAGAATTTTCGCCCTCCGCGATCATCCGTCGGGCCATGCCTGCGGCAGCCTCCAGATAGACGGGATCATTGAGCGTCACCAGGGCCTGAAGCGGAGTATTGGTGCGGATGCGGCGTATCTGACATACCTCGCCGCTGCCGCCATCGAAGGTTATCATCGAAGGATACGGGGTTGTGCGTTTGAGATAAGTGTAAATGCCCCGACGGAAACGATCCTCGCCTTCGGACTCTACCCAACTTTTACCGTTATACGTTGACCGCCACAGACGGGCAGGTTGAGGCGGCATGACGGGCGGGCCTCCCATTTTATCCGAGAGGAGCCCTGCGACCGATAGCGCCTGATCGCGCACAGCTTCTGCGCTGAGGCGGTATCGCCCGCCGCGAGATTGAATCAGATTGCGCGGGTCGGCTTCACGTAAAGCGGACGTGACGTCTGACGACTGGCGATAGGTGTCGCTCATCACAATTGTTTTGATGAGTTTTTTCAACGACCATCCGCCATCACGATATTCAGATGCCAACCAATCGAGCAGTTCAGGGTTCGAGGGCAGGGAACCCTGTGCGCCGAAATCCTCTTCGGTCTCGACGATGCCGATTCCGAAAAGCCGCGCCCAGATGCGGTTCGCCCAGACGCGCGGCGTCAGCGGATTGTCGCGGCCGACCAGCCATTGCGCTACGCCCAGGCGATTGCGCGGCGCACCTTCGGGGAACTTGAGAAACGCAGCGGGTACGCCCGCCGTGACCGGGTCTCCCTGATCCAGAAAATTACCGCGAACATGGATTTTAGTTTCGCGGTTTTTGTCCGCGGTGAGTTCGCGCATCACCGGCAGTCGCACAACGTCCTCGTTGAATTTTTTCAGCGCTTGATAGGCTTCGGCGAGCTCGTCGCGCAATTTGCGAATTTCCGGTGAAATTACCGGTGGCTGCAAGGTAGCCGGATCGTCGTTGCTAGTGGCCAGACGTATGCGCCGCAGCGTGTGGGATTCGCCGAACTGCTGCGAGAGTGTTACGCGCAGTTTAGCTTCAGCCTTCAACTGAAGTGGTTCCGCGATATTGAAAAGCGCTATGTGCGGTTCGTGCGCGCGTGAACTGACCGACCAGCCCGTTTTCGCGTCGCCATCGATCGCGGCAGCGACGGGTCCTTTCTCCTCCGCGAAATCCGCGCGCGCTCCGGTAAGCCGAACCGGCCGCCCGCCGGACGCGTCAAGCAATTCCGCGGATAGTTCCGATAAAACGAAGTTGGATGTCCTGCCATTGCGCCCGACCGCCAGCTGGCCGCTCGCGAGCTTATCGGGGAGCGCCTCCAGACGCAGCGCGGTATGTGATCCGGCCGCAAGCGTGAGCGTCACGGTATAGATATCTTCCGGAGGAGCTTTTCCGCTGGCAGCGACGGCGCCGTCTTTTTGCGGCGTAAGCATCGCGCCGTCTCGGGAGACGGCTTCCGCCACGGCGGCGAGACGCCATTTGCTTTCCCAGGCTTTATCGGTTTGGCCCGCGTCCTCAAGCGATGTCAATTCTCGACCTAACGATTGGAGGCGCGCCTGCAATTGCGCGCGTTCTTCCTTTTGCTCGGGCGAGAGTGTCTCTATCGTGGGCGCATCGTCATATCGGTCGGCATCGGTTGTCTGATTGAACATCGCATAAAAGCTGTAATATTCGGCGTGCGAGATGGGCTCGTATTTGTGGGTGTGGCATTTGGCGCATCCCATCGTCAGGCCCATCCATACCTGCACCGTGGTATCCACGCGGTCCTTCACCGCAGCTACGCGGAATTCCTCATCGTCAGTTCCTCCTTCATCATTGGTCATCGTGTTGCGATGAAAAGCAGTCGCGATCAGTTGTTGCTCGGTAGGATTTGACAGCAGGTCGCCGGCGATCTGTTCCGTCGTGAAGCGATCGAGCGGCATATCTATGTTGAACGCATTCACTACCCAATCACGATAAGGCCACATGGTACGGCCCAAATCTTTTTCGTATCCCTTAGTATCTGCATAACGCGCCAGGTCGAGCCACATCCGCCCCCAGTGTTCCCCGAACTGAGGCTTTCGCAATAGTTCATCCACCATTCGTTCATAGGCGGCGGATGAAGGATCTGCGGCGAAACTATCGGCGATCTCCGGTGTGGGCGCCAACCCGATCAGGTCTAGCCATAATCGCCGCGCCAGTGTATGCGGCGCAGCGGGATTACGGAGCTTGAGCCCCTTCTTCGCGAGCGACGCGCTCACCAGCGCATCAATCGGGCGTCGCCCGCTTGCAAGCGCGGGCCGCGTCACCGGCTCAAAAGACCAATGCTTTCCCCACTTCGCCCCTTCGGCGATCCATCGACGCAATGTCTCGATCTGATCGGGCGTGACCTTACGGTGCGCGCTCGGAGGCGGCATCACGAGATCGGGGTCGCTGCTGGTCAGACGCGCTATGATCAAACTTTTTTCAGGCTGTCCGGGCGCAACGGGAAAACCGCTTCGGCGTTTGGATTTCGCGGCTTCCTCGATGTCGAGGCGCAAGCCCGCCTTGCGGTTCTTCTCATCGGGCCCATGGCAGGCGAAACAGTTCGTCGACAGGATCGGCAATACATCGGTGCCAAAGCGAACAGGTTCCTGGGCTGCCTCCTGAGAAGACAGGACAATCGGGGCCAGGAGAACCAGCATTACTTTTAATAACCGGTTGGAGGGTTTCATCTGTCTCGAATTCATTGCTTCCTCAAAAAAATAAATGAGATCAGTGAAGAGACTGCGCAGTCTGGATGAAGGATAATCCCGCGCGTCTACCGTGGGTTGAAACCTTGTCATTATCCAAACTCTCGCGATTTGCGATTATTGCTCTACGCCCCTGAAAAGGCGGTGGATGTTAGCCAGTGGTGGAGGCGTCATTGGTATCTACACAAATCAGAGATCTCGCAAATCCACCAAACTGCGGGAGGTTATACATAATGATTGGCCTCCTCTCTTAGCCCGATTCATCGGGTTTTCCCGCAGGGCACATATGCCAGTCCTTTGAGGAGGCGAGCTCAGGAGACCTAATCTCGAGGCGCTTTAGCGTTCTTGCAGTCCGGCTTTAGCCACCAATGATCGAGAGACGGCTATAGCCCGATGAACAAGCCCGTTGAAAACGGGCTAAGGATATATCCTTCAAGCTACCAGCCGTCACACGGCTGGCCTATCTGCCCTGCGGGAAAGCCCGGTAAACCGGTCTGAGAGAGATGCCTATCATTCTGTGCCGTCTCCTGCCCTCGAGGGATTTCAAAAATCAGAGTTGTGTAGATTACCAATGGGCAAAGCGTTGCGGTACCACCGGAAGCCGTTAATTCTCAAGACCATAACCGGGTTGAGTCAGCGCAATATCACACCTCCTCACACGATTCTTACGCCAGAATTTTCTTCACCACATTCCCATGAACATCGGTCAGCCGGAAGTCGCGCCCCTGGAATCTATAAGTCAGTTTCGTATGGTCCATGCCCATCAGATGAAGGATTGTCGCGTGGAGATCGTGAACTTCGACTGCATCTTCGACGATGTTGTAACCGAACTCATCGGTCCGACCGATGCTGACCCCGGGTTTGATGCCAGCGCCGGCCAGCCAAACGGTGAATGCGCGCGGATGGTGATCGCGCCCCATGAGGTTCGACCCGTTGCGTTTTTCGTTCATCGGAGTGCGTCCGAACTCCCCACCCCAAACCACGAGGGTCTCATCGAGCAAACCACGATTGTCAAGATCGGTCAGCAGGGCGCTGATCGCTTTGTCGGTCTGCATGCAGAGATGCGGTAACTTGACGGCGATGTCGCCCCCCACCGAGTTACCGTGTGTATCCCATCCGCGATGATAAAGTTGAACGAACCTTACGCCGCGCTCAACCAGCCGGCGAGCGAGCAGGCAATTGTTGGCGAATGACTTCACTCCCGGCTCGGTCCCGTAAAGCTCATGGATGTGAGCCGGCTCTCCGCTGATGTCGATCAGCTCGGGCACGCTCGTCTGCATCCTGAAGGCAAGTTCGTATGCCTCGATGCGCGTCGCGATCTCCGGATCGCCTGTCCGACCCTGCCTGATGGTGTTCAGGTCCTTCAGCGCATCGAGCGTGCCGCGGCGTGACTGAACGTTGACTCCATCCGGATTCGAGACAAATAGAACGGGCTCCCCCTTCGATCTGAATTCGACGCCCTGATAGACAGTCGGTAAAAATCCGCTGCCCCACAGCGCCTTACCTCCATCGGGGTCCGCTTCGCCCGATAGCATGACGACGAAACCCGGAAGGTCACGGTTTTCACTCCCGATGCCGTACATCAACCACGACCCGAGGCTCGGCCGCCCGATAATTTGATGCCCTGTGTTGATAAAAATCTGTGCCGGAGCATGATTGAACTGCGTCGTGTGCATCGAGCGGATGAATGCAATCCGATCGGCATGCTTTGATAAATGCGGCAGCAGTTCGGAAAGGACTGCCCCCGATTGCCCGTGTTGTTTGAACTTGAACGGCGAGCCGAGGCAGAGCGGAGTGCCTTTGATGAATGCGAAACGCTCTCCTTTGACCAGCTCCTCGGGAATCGGCTGGTTGTCGTATTGATTTAGCTTCGGCTTGGGATCGAACATATCGATCTGCGAGGGACCGCCTGCCATGAAGAGGAATATTATCTTTTTCGCCTTGGCCGCGTAGTGTGGAGCATTATTTGTCTGCGCAATCGCTCCTTCATCGATGAGTGAAGATAAGGCCATAGCGCCGATACCGTATCCGGTCTGCTTGAAGAAATGCCGGCGCGTTACTTGCCTGAGCGATTCATTTTTCTGCGTCATATTATTCAGCCTCATCAGGTTCTATTCCTTCGATAACATTTCATCCAGGTTCAAGAGTACATTGGCGACCATTGTCCAGGCAGCAACCTCCGCCGGATCGCCCTTATTGTCCGCTGCGCCTGATCCCTGCGCGATCTTTTTTGCCCCCTCGAGATCGAGGCGATAAATTTCAAGTTGCTGTCGAAACAATTCAGCCAGGCGCCTGACTTCGGTTTCGCCGGGTTTCCGCGCGAGACACAGCCTGAAACCAAAGGTCATTCTCTCATCGATTGCCCCACTCACTTCCGTCATCATTCGTCGGGCGAGAGCGCTCGCCATCTCGAATACCGCCCCGTCATTGAGCAGGTTCAAGGCCTGCAGTGGAGTATTAGTGCGAACGCGCCTGACCGTGCAGTATTCGCGGCTGGTGGCATCGAAGGTCGTCATCATCGGATAAGGGGCCGTGCGGCGAATGAAAGTATAGAGACTTCGCCGATAGAGATCCTCGCCCTTACTGGTAGTCCATTTGATGCTACTGCCATCGTAGGGATTCATCCAGATGCCTTCAGGCTGTCGCGGGTAAACAGCTTGTCCTCCGATCCTAGGACTGAGCAGCCCGCTCGCGGCGAGTGCGCTGTCGCGGATTATCTCCGCCTCGAGACGGAACCGCGGGCCCCGTGCCAGCAAACGGTTGTATGGATCCCGCTCCAATAACGACGGTTTGACTGATGAATCCTGGCGATAGGTGGCCGAAGTGACAATCAACCGGATCATCCTCTTCATACCCCATGCCGCGCCGCCCCGTTCGGGCTGCATAAATTCCACCGCGAGCCAATCGAGCAGCTCGGGATGCGTGGGCGGTGAGCTTTGCGCGCCGAAGTCCTCGCTTGTTTCCACGATCCCCCGACCGAAGATCGCCTCCCAGAATCGATTGACCATGACCCGGGCTGTCAGCGGGTTCTCCTTAGAGGCGAGCCATCTCGCCAGACCCAGGCGATTGTATGGCGCATCTTCGGGCCACGAGTGCAGGATGGCGGGAGTAGCGGCATATACCCTTTCGCCTCGGCTCATATAATTGCCTCTCTCGCGCAGCTCAGTCGATGGCCTTTCAAACGATGGTTTTTCGCGAATAATCTGGGCTTTGACTATGCCGAGGTTTTCCAGCCCGGTTCGCAATTCTCGCAATCGATCTCTTTCCCGTTTTAGTATCGGTGTCGTTTGCAGGAATTGATCGGAGAGAGCTTGCCTCTGAGGTTGCGACAGTTTCTCGACTGAGAGATCCAGTAGCGGCCGAAATCTTACCGGCAGCGAGACAATCGACTCCGGATGATCCGAACTGGTGACGGATAATCGAATTCTTCCCAATCCCTGCGCGACTACCCGGCCGATCTGTCTCACTTTGATCGTGAGTGTCATGCCGGCTTGGGGGCTGATCGGCTCTGCGCAAGTGAAGACGATCTCTCGGTTGAGGCGCTTCTCGTCTCTCGTCGCGTCGATCATCCACCCGCTTTTCCCGGTTTGTGGATCATTACTGAAGAGTTGCTTCAGGTCAGGTCGGCCGATGGAATCATTGGCAGCGGCATTGGCCAGCTTCACACGATTTGACGCGGCGAAAACTTCGATGCCGGAAAGTACGAAATTGCCGTACGGGTCGCGTCCCGGACCGCCATGCGGCAGACTCTCATCGGCCATCACTTCAAGCCGCAGAGCCGTCATTCTCGGTAAGGACGGAGGGATCTGCGCGGTGATCGAATAGGTCTCTTCTACCGGATGGTCGCCTTTAGCGAGCAATGATTTGTCCGCGAGTTTTTCGAGTTTTGTTCCCCCGGCCGAGTTGAAGGCGACCGGATCGAGCGCGATCCATTGGCCCGGCTCTTTGCGCAGTTCGTCTAACCATTTAGCGCGCGCGGCATCGAGCTCGGGTGAGGAAGTCTTGAGCTTCGCTTCGAGCGATTTGATAGCCTCCAGCATCTCTTTTCGTTTCACTGCCTGCTCCGGTGTCGGCAATTCGAGCTCCGGCTCGATCACCCAGCCCTCGCTTCCTGGCATGACCAGCAAGTTGTATTCGTGTGAATCGAAGAACGCGAAGAGTTTGTAATACTCCTTTTGCGAGAAGGGATCGTATTTATGGTTGTGGCATTGCGCACAGGCGATCGTCGAACCGAGCCATACCGTGGCAGTCGTATTGACGCGATCAATGATCGTCTCCCAGCGAGCCTCCTCATCATCGACCCCGCCCTCCTGGTTGAGCATGGTGTTGCGATGGAATCCGGTGGCGATCAATTGATCGTTCGACGGCTTCGCCAACATATCGCCAGCGAGTTGTTCGATCGTGAATTGATCGAACGGCATGTCCTTGTTTATTGCGTCGATCACCCAATCGCGATATTTCCACATCGTCCGCGGGCGGTCTTTTTCATAGCCGTGAGAATCGGCGTAACGCGCCAGGTCGAGCCACGGTCGCGCCCACCTTTCACCGAAATGAGGGCTGACGAGCAGGCGATCGACCGCCTTTTCGTAAGCCTCCGGTGAACTGTCGGCCAGAAAATCATCGACCTCTTGTGGCGATGGCGGAAGACCGATCAAATCCAGGTAAACGCGGCGCAGCAATGTCACGCGGTCCGCTTCTTTCGATGGAGGAAGATTCTCTTTCTCCATCCGCGCCAGAATGAACGAATCGATGGGATTCCTGACCCAGTTTTTGTGTTTAACTTCAGGTAACTGTGGGCGGACCGGTTTAACATATGACCAATGCTTCTTTAGCTCTGAGTCCTGTTCAACACCTGGCCAATTCGCACCCAGATCGATCCAGTTTCTTATCAGGTTGATCTCGCTCGGATTCAAAGGAGGGCCGCCCATCGGCATACGCGCTTCACCGCCTGTGCCCCCGTCTGTACCTAGGATGCGCCGAAGCAAAAGGCTCTCCTTGCTATTTCCCGGAATTATTACCGCACCCGAGATACCGCCCTTCATAGCCAGAGTTTTCGTATCCAGCCGCAATTGTCCGGATGCTTTTTTGGCGGAGTGGCATTTAAAACAATGGTTGGCGAAGATCGGCTGAATGTCGCGCGCGAAGTCGATTTTCCCTTGCTGGAGCTCGGAATGAAGAGCTGCGCCGCTCGTCGCGCCGGGCCAAATGATATAACCAGCGCTGGTAATGAAGAGGATACAGATGATTAGTCTTACTATGCCGTTCATAACGTCCCCCAGTTATCGCAAGGTTTGAAGCCCGATCGCACCGGTGACTCAAGACTTCTCCCCCCAAGGGGTTATCTTGCGGACGAAGGTTTTATTGGTATATCAGGTTCAGACCAGGAATCTTTGACACCTTACCATGCCGGGAATAAGCTGCCAAACGGTCTCGCCGATTCACCTGATTCAATCGCTATCCAACAAGGGACAACTGGGTCATCCAATGCGCTCATCAATCTCGGCGGTCACTGCGTCGAGATTGATGTGACCAAAGCGGGTGCTGAGGGAGTCACCATCGCCCAGGGAGACAACATCGACTGTTTTTTTATCTCCTACCCATCCGATTGCGTCATGTTTCACCACTTAATTGACACCTTATATTTGTAGCTCCTAGACCATAAAGCGGCTTGTGCTATATCAGGCATCAGGAAGTATCCTTTTGAGGTTTAGATGAAGAGTGCAAATAAAAAAAGTCATCGAAATCAACGTTATCGGTCCTTAGCCCCAGGGGCGCGGAATATTTATAGAACTTGCTCTCCAACATCTCAAGCTCCTGAGAGGGGCGACATCTAAATGCCGATTTGCCGCTCCACCGGAGCTGGTGAGACTTCGGTTCTGACCCTACTAAAGAATTAAGGAGATGAAGAAATGCAGAATGAAGAATATATTTATGACCCGCCATTATCGGGAAAAATACCATATGCAATTGGACAGGGAAGTACGGTTCGCATACCTATACCGGGATCAAGAGGTTTATGTATAGAATTTAGCTCCAGGGGATGGAAACCCCCGACCGGATCGACGTCAAGACTATTCTTTCAAGATATAGAAGGTAAACGTAATTTACGCTTAGATTATGGATATAATCTGTCGACTAAGACCATAGATTATCATTGGAATCAGAAAGGTACTAAAGATGTTTTTAATCTCCCCAATCATACTCCCGCAGGCATTTCGGGCGGCGTTGCTTATCATGCGGCAAAATACTTCCGATACGCAGGTCGAACGCTGATGATTCTCGGAATATCTGTTGATATTATCTCTGTTGTTCATGCCAACAAACCATTGCGACGCGCTTCAGAAGTCGTTGCCGCGTGGGCGGGAGCATGGGTTGGTTGTAAAACTGCAGGAGCTGGCGGAGCTGCAATAGGTTCGGCCGCGGGACCTATCGGAACGGCTGTTGGAGGAGTCGGGGCGTGTATTATCGGTGGATACATTGGATATCAATTGGGCGAGGAAGTAGGCGGCAAAGTATATGATTGGTCAGAAGGTACTATTTTTCATCCTATACCTGAGGTAACGCGCTAATGTCAAAAGAACGGGGCTTTTTACTGTGTGAAAATCCGGAACCGACGAAGTGGCAATTAATATCGCCCCTTCAGGGAAATTTATGGATTCTAGGCTGGCGAAGGATGCCGGAATACGAGATCGAGGGTGGAGTTCCCGATGAAGTCGCGGAGATTCTTGCCAAGTCATTGACGAGCACGGCTCTGGTAACTTTTCCATCTATAGAATCATCCAGTGGTAATGGTGATTATGTGCGGAGAATTGAGGTCGGATTATTGGAATCGCTGGAATCCGCTTTTTTACGAACCCCCGGTTCTTTCAATATCATCTCTACGACCAGGCCCGAATCTGCCAAGCGCCTATTTAACGCGGGAGGCTTTCCGTGGGATATGCAGGGACAGATCATTCTTCTCTGTCCTCGTGGGTCTCAACCGCCGGTGTTAGATAGAAACACTCTTTTCTCAATCATGAAGGATAACCTGAAAGCAGATTTCAATATGCTTTCCTTAATAGGAGTTCAAGCGATAATTTATCCCGGAGTAGATGGAGACGTGGCCGGTATCTTGTCATCATCGCAGGCTTTTGAAAGTGAAGTGCTAAGGGCGATTGAATCTGAAGCGATTCGAAGTGGTTTCGGTTGGCAAGTAGTAGCTGAAGATGATTTCATCCTTTAGTTTCCCGTTGTTTCCCGCGAATCGGCTGCCGGACAGAAATTCTCAGTACGAATGTTTGGTATTCTCTCTTTCACCGGTGATGAGCCAGGCGGATCGACACACGCTCAGGAATAGATAAAGTAGACGGTCGTGTTGCAATCGCGATTGACGTGGATGCGCACCCAATGTGCGCTGAATCCGTCGGGGAACTCGTGATGCGCATAGCCGGCGGCAGGGACTTCCACCTCTTTGTACATCACCCAGCTTCCGTCTCCGACAAAATCGATCTCGATCTTGAACGTCACCGGCGCGTTGGCCTTATGACTGAGATGGATGACCTTCTTGTCGAATCCCGTCATCAAGAAGGGATCGGAGATTTCACCGGCCTTCACCTCGTGCTTGTGCCAGACGCCGCCCCAGCCCGCCGGCTTGCCCATCTTCCATAGGTCGTCTACCTGGCCGAACCACAGCCCTGATTGCGGCTGGCCGTAGCTCCGATCGGTCTGGTCACCAGCCAGCACAAATAATCCGCGCCAATAACAGAAATCCGGGATCAGCCGCAGATGTGAGGCGATGGGGCGAATCGGCAGAATCTTTCCGTCGTAGATCTGCGCGGGCAGTTCGTAAAAAATCCCGTGCGCGTCCATCAGGTACCGTTCAGTCTGCGCCTCGCGGATGCGCATCCATTCGGTGTTCCACGCGTGATCGAATGTCTGCGCGCCTTTGGGCAGACGGTAGGTGAGCCATTTGTCTCCGGCGAAGACTTTCAAGATGGCCGAAGCCTGATCCCAGCCCGTGGCCAGGATGGGATTGCCGTAATCCCGCGCGTACCAGTGTTTGCCCGAGACCTCTACGAAGGGTTTGCGCTCCAGGACCGTCCACTTCTTGCCGTCCCATTCGGCCAGCCTTCCGGCGGCGCGCATCCCCAGGTAATCGGCTTCGTAGTATGAGTTGTTGGCGACGACGACGCGGCCCAGCGCAGAATAGCCGCCCTTGAAATGCACTTGCGCCGATTTGGGTATGTCGAGCTCCTTGACCAGGTCGAAGAGCAATTTCGCCTCCAACGTCTTCACGTCCACTTCATAGAACAGCCCTTCCATCGTCAGGAAGTAGACCTTGCCTTGCGGATCTGTCAGGTGACCCATGGTCGCCGTAGTGCGTTGGTTCTTGAGCGCCTCGATCGTCCGCACGGTGCCTCTGGTATCGATCGCGTGCGGGCCGATGAACGCCTGATCCGATGGGTTGTGGATGTAGCGGTTGGTGAAGGTGCCGACGACGCTTGCCGGGTGCTTTTGCATCTTCATCTGCTCGTCGAGAAAGAAGAGCCCCAGCCGCTCGTCTTCGCCTCTGATGTGCGCGACATAGGAGATGAGCCACAGGCGATTGGCCCACGGCAACAGAGCGCCGATCCCGGCTTCGCTGCGATCCTTGTGACCGGCCACGACGCTGATCGATGGGAAAACGCCGTTGATCTGAATCGGCGGTTCGTCGGCTTTCCCTGCAGGCTTTGGCGCTTCGGACTTCAGCGGTTCGTACTTCGGTTCTTGCGCGATCGCCGGCAGGCTCAACAAGAGCGCTGCCGCAATGGTCAACATTATTTTCATCATTTTCACCATCAAAATTTGATAGAAAAATCGTGAACACGCTGGCAGGCATCAATTCGACTTCGATCTTCTCCGTCTCGGCTTCCCGCCTGAGCTTGGCCCGCTCGGTGCTGTCCCACGCCAATGGCCTGGGAGGACGATCAACAGGCTCGTCATCCGTTACTGGACGCACGAGCAACCAATAGTTACCCGGCGCAAGGTTGGTCAATACGAAAGTACCATCATTATTCATCAACTCTATTCATCAACACTTCAGCGTAACGCAAAATGTCATTTGCAAAGGCTGCATCGACAGGCACCAGATGCGCGCGTAATCGCGAACGCAAACCTGCGCCTATGAAATGACGTTATCGATCAAGGAGTAAATACTCTGTAAATTTAAGATTTTTGAAATTGCTGTGGCCCGCGAAGCGGTCTATAACAATATCAAATAACTTAGTTTACAGAATAGTAAAACTGTTGCGATAGAGGCATTCTATGAGCAGTCGCAATATCCTGGCAACAGAACCGCAAACTGTCGAGCTGAGGTTTCTATATACAACCTTTCGGTCGGAGTATGGTTGGCGCCCGCCTGATCGGTTGCATACGCTCACCGTACTGCACCGCCATGTGTCAGTATTTTGTCTGATTTGATTGATATTCTCTTAAATTCAGGAGTGTTTATTGCCAGCAAGCTGTATAATTCGCCAAAATTTTTGTTGTTAAAAAATCTTCGTGCTCAAATTTATGAATAGATCAAAACGCCACGGCTGCTCATTCCGTAAATCTGAAGTCGCCCGGCTGATCGGCGCATTGCTCGGAATGGCGCTGCTCTGCATCGTGGTGCTCGGACAATCGCGCGATTCCAGGCCCATCTCCCTGCACCCCGAAAATCCGCATTATTTCTTGTGGCGAGGGAAGCCGACAATCCTGATCACATCCGGCGAGCATTACGGTGCGGTCCTCAACCGCGACTTCAATTATGTAGCTTACCTAGATGCGCTAGCTAAAGACGGCCTCAACAATACTCGGACCTTCACCGGCATATACGCGGAAACGATCGGCAACTTCAATATTACGGATAATACGCTTGCTCCCGCGCCGAACCGCTTAATCTGTCCATGGGCGCGTAGCGGTGAACCGGGCTATGCTGGCGGCGGTAATAAATTCGATCTGACCAAATGGGATGAGCGCTACATCGATCGCCTGCGCGACTTCGTAGCCAAAGCCGGTGAACGCGGCATCGTTGTGGAGGTGAATCTTTTTTGCCCGTTCTACCAGGATTCGATGTGGAGCATCAGTCCCATGAATGCGCGCAACAACATCAACAAGGTCGGCAATGTTGAGCGCGCGCATGTCTACACGCTCGATAAGCATGGCGGGCTGTTGCCGGTTCAGGAAGCGGTGACGAGAAAAATTGTGGCAGAGCTGAAAGAGTTCGATAATGTCTACTACGAAATTTGCAACGAACCGTATGCCGGTGGAGTGACGTTGGAATGGCAGCGCCGCATTGCCGATGTGATTACGGACGCGCAGAAGGATTTTCCGCACAAATTCCTTATCTCGCAGAACATCGCCAACGGGTCGCAAAAGATCGCAGACCCTCACCCGGCGGTTTCGATATTCAACTTCCACTACGCGGTTCCCCCCGAAGCAGTGGCGCTCAATTACGGCCTCAACAAAGTCATCGGCGACAATGAGACGGGCTTCCGCGGCACGGGCGACGATCCGTACCGGATGGAAGCGTGGGACTTCATAATTGCGGGTGGTGCTCTCTCCAACAACCTCGATTACTCATTTACGGTCGAACATCCGGGTGGGACGTGGACTGACCTGCCATCGTCGATGCCCGGAGGCGGCGGACCGGCGCTGCGCCGGCAGCTCAGATTACTGAAGGAATTCATCTCCGGTTTCGATTTCATCCGGATGAAGCCCGATGATCGTGTGGTTCTGGGCGGCGTGCCGGCGGCAATGACGGCGCGTGCCCTGGTCGAGCGCGGTAAAGCATACGCGATCTACCTCCGCACAATCCCGCTGCCGAATCGATTCTCCGCCAGATGGACAGGCTATGTTACGCCGCGCCATTCGGGAGAGCACACGTTCCACACGCTATCGAAGGATCGCGTTCGGCTGTGGGTGGACGAACAGCTGATTATCGATAATTGGACGGATCACAGTCAGAACGAGGATTGGGGAGCGATCAGACTGGAGGCGGGGCGCAAATACCCGATCCGAGTGGAATATTTTCACAAAGGCGGTACGGGCGTGATGAAACTCGCCTGGTCGAGCGAGTCGTTGCCGAAAGAGCCGATCCCATCCGCCGTACTGACCGAGCCCGATGGAAGTGGGCCGGGGTTGAATGGCGAATATTTCGCGGAGCAACCGAGTGGGCCGAAAATGGAACGCCTCCTCTTCGAGCGAACTGATCCGGCGATCGATTTCGATTGGGATGTGAAGTCGCTCTCAGCCACGAAATCGATCCAGACCGGGCCGGCGTTGGAGATCGCATTACCCGCCGGGTGTTACCGGGCCGAGTGGGTAGATACAAAATCCGGCGAGGTTATCAAGCGTGACAACTTCAAACATGGCGACGGCGCGTGGCGGGCAAAATTTCCTGACTTTATGAACGATATCGCGCTCCGTATGCGCGTCTGTGTCGAGTAATCAATCTAAAGGATACCCAGTGAGAATCGCGATTTAGGAGGCGTCGGAGGATCTGCGCTTATCGGCGGCCCCGGGCATCGGCTTCCTTCCCGCGTCTTTTATTGGCGGAACATAGATATCGGCGTCGTGTTGGTGGCGGCTGTCGTGCTGGGCACCGCTTTCAACCGCCGTTCGCGAAGCTGAAGGGAAAAATAATGAGGACAATGGAACTCGGGTCGCTGGCGTCGGCATTGCGTACGGAATTCACTACGACATTGACGCCGACGGCGACTTCGACATTCTCAACCTGACCCTGGATAACGAATGCGACGAGTGTTGACGCGGGGGCTCAGTCGCCGCACGATACCGCGCATTCGCAAGGAGATATAAATGTTTAAAAAAATCACCTGGCTGATACCTTCACTTTTGTGCCTGACTCTCTTGCATGTTTCGTATGCGCAGAGCGACCGTGGCACAATCACCGGCACGATCAACGATCCGGACGGCGCGTTGATACCGAACGCAACGGTCATCGCCACGAGCGCCGGGTCGCAGACCGAGTATAAGACTCAAAGCACCGAGACCGGCAACTACACGTTGGCTTCGCTTCCCGCCGGGACTTATAGCCTGCGAGTAGAGGCGGCTGGATTTCGGATCCACATCCGCAACGGCATCACTGTACAGGTGGCGCAGACGGCTCGTATCGATGTGATGATGCAGGTCGGCGGCACCAGCGACACGGTTACCGTCACCGCTGATGCCTCTCTCCTGCGCACAGAATCGGTCGAGCAGAGTACGGTCTTGAACGGCGACAAGGTCAACCAGTTGCCGCTCAACTTCGCCAATAATGGCGTGCGCAACCCCCTTTCGTTCTTACAGCTCGCGCCCGGCACGACTATTACGGGCTGGAATACCGTCCGCGTAAACGGCAGTCCCAACGGGACGTTCCGCGTGATCTTCGAGGGGCAGGACACGACCAGCGCGCTCGATCCACGATTGTTCAATGAATTGCAGCCGACTCTGGACGCCATCGAAGAGTTCACCGTGCAAGCGAATAACTTTTCCGCCGAATTCGGCCAGGTGGGCGGCGGTCTGCTCAACTTCACCGCACGGTCCGGGACGAACCGATTCACTGGTTCGATCTATGATTATCTGAATAACGAAGCGCTCAACGCCGCGCCGACCTTCGCGCCATTTGACGCCCAGGGCAAAAAAGCTAAGACGAAAATTCGCCAGCACGATTTCGGCGGGACTTTCGGCGGGCCGGTCTGGCTTCCTCACCTTTACGACGGGCGCGACAAAACATTCTTCTTCTTCTCGTCAGAGGTCTACCATCAGAAGGACAATCGCTTCAACGGCTTCGGCACGATACCGACGGCGGACTTCCGCAACGGGGATTTCAGCCAACTGCTGACGGGGAAACTACTCGAAAACCCAACGGGCGTCCCTGCTCAGGGCGTCCCTGCTCTGGACCTTCTGGGCCGCAACATTCCGGAAGGAACGATTTACGATCCGGCAACTACACGGGAGGTCACGGCCGGGCAGATCGATCCGGTCACCGGGATCACCGCTCAAGTCACTGGGATTGTACGCGACCCGTTCCCCGGCAACAGGATTCCAGTGGGCCGTTTCGACCCGATCGCAGCTAAGATTCAAGGCCTCTTCCCTGGGGTCGATCCAAAATACGCCAACCTGCTCACTAACAACTTCGAGCGGCGCTTCGACTATCGCCGCATTGAACAGATTTACAGTTGGAAGGTGGATCACAATCTCACGAGCAATGCCAAGCTGTCGGTCTATGTTGGTATGCAACGCACACGCAAAGATAACGGGCAGGACGGCTTGCCCGACCCGATCTCCAAGCGCCGCGATCAGCCGATCACCAGCAAGACGATCCGCATCAACTATGACCATACGCTGCGTCCCACGCTGCTGAATCACTTCGGAGTCGGCTATCAGCGTTATTACAATCCCGATACAACGCCGATCACAGAATATGATTCCATCAGTGAATTGGGACTGCCGGGCGCCGTAGTCAATGGCTTCCCGCGTTTCCTCGCGCTCGGCTCAATGGACGATTTGGGCCCGACCAACTATCAACTTTACACACAGGACAAGCCTACCTTTTACGAGAATCTGACCTGGATTCACGGCAACCACTCGACCAAGTTCGGCGGTGAATTCCGCATCGACACGTTCAACAATCTGGCCAATAACGGGGCTACCGGCAACTACACGTTCTCAGGCGCACAAACTGCATTACCGCATCTGCAAGATACGACGATTGGGGGCCGCAGTATCGGATCGAACTACGCCAGCTATTTGCTCGGTCTTGTCAGCAGCGCCAGTATCAACAATCCAACCTCGGTGGGATTTCGCCGTTCGACCTGGGCTGCGTTCATCCAGGACGATTGGAAGTTTCGGCCGCGCCTGACCCTCAATCTGGGATTGAGGTACGACTATCAGAACCCTCTGAACGAGCTGCATGACCGCTTATCGATGTTCGATCCGTCGCTCGCCAATCCGGCGGCGGGCGGTTTGAATGGTGCGACGCGCTTTATCGGCGACGGGGAAGGGCGCTGCAATTGCGGTTTCACTAAGACCTATCCGTGGGCCTTCGCGCCGCGGCTCGGCGCCGCATGGTCAATCAATGACAAGACTGTACTGAGGGTGGGTTGGGGCATCACCTATGGACAGTTGAGTGGTTTCAGCTACATCGGTGCGGGGCAATCGCTCGGCTACGGCTTCAACTCGATCAACTTCGGCACGCCAGCGTTTGGCGAGCGGGCGTTTTTCCTGAACCAGGGGTTGAATTACAACGCTGAGAATTTATACAGGCTGATCCTCAATCCCGGAATCAGGCCTTCCCCCGGGCAAATCGATAATCCGCCCGCGATGCTCGACCCTAATGCCGGCAGGCCGCCTCGTTTGAATAACTGGGTAATCAATCTGCAGCGCGAGTTCGGCAGGAACCTGGTGGTTGAGGTCGCTTACGTCGGGAATCGCGGCGTGTGGTTCGAAGCCAATGGCCTGGTCAACCTCAATGCCATTCGGCCGGAGGACTTGCTCAAACGCGGTCTGGACGTGACGAGAGCCGAGGATCGTGCCGTGCTGAATTCACAATTGGGCTCCGATTTAGCCAGATCGCGCGGCTTCAATGCGCCGTACGCGGGCTTCCCGCTCACGGCGACGGTAGCGCAGAGCTTGCGTCCATTCCCGCAATTCGGCAATTTGGGAGTCGATCTGGCGCCGCTGGGCAACACCTGGTATGACTCACTGCAGGTCAAAGCGACCAAGCGCCTGGCGAGCGGTCTGGATTTCACCTTCGCCTACACATTCTCAAAGACCATGACAACGGTCGTGGAACAAGGCGGCGGAACGATTCGGGTCAACGACGTGTTCAATCGCGCAGCGATCAAAGCCATATCGCCCAACGACCAGCCGCACGTGCTCGTCGCTAATTTCCGTTATGAAGTTCCGGTACTCGGATTGGCACAGCGCAGCGGCCTGGCACGCGCCATGTTGGCGGGGTGGAACGTGAGCGGCATCTTCCGTTACGCCAGCGGGGAACCGATCCCCGTGCCGAATGCGCAGAACAACCTGTCACAGCTCCTGTTCCGTGGATCGTTTGCCAACCGGGTGCAGGGACAGCCGCTGTTTACCAAAGATTTAAACTGCGGTTGCATTGACCCGAGCCAAGACCTGGTTTTGAATCCTGCCGCCTGGAGCGATCCGGCTCCCGGAACCTTCGGCGTTTCGGCGCCTTACTATACGGATTATCGCTTCGCGCGCGTTTACGATGAGAGTATGAGCTTTGGCAAGGTGACCAGGTTTCGCGAACGTATGAGCTTAGAATTCCGCGTGGAGTTCTTCAACATCTTCAATCGCGTGCGGTTGAACGGCCCTTCCAATGACAACGCCCTGGCGACGACTCGTTTCGTCAACGGGATACTCAATTCCGGGTTCGGACGGATTGACAACGGCAACACGGCCAGCGCACCACGGAGCGGGCAGATCGCGTTGCGGCTGCGGTTCTGATAGGAACAACAGCATATGGCATAAATGAATCGGCCCGAGAGACAAAAAGTGACGGGTAAAAAGACAAGGAGGCAAGGGGAAGGCGAGACAGGGAGAGTATGCTCAGCAGGCATTTTCTCTCCCTGGCTCCTCGTCTGCTTGTCCTTTTATCTCTTCGTTACCATCTCTCCTTACTCGCTCGCCTCCAAAAATACGCTCGTCTGGTATGAGACGATTGTCCCATCGTCCAGCGGTATTACTTTTATACACGACAACGCGTTATCGCCGCGCCGCTATCAACCCGAGTCGATGGGCCCGGGTGTGGCGGTCATCGATTATGACAATGATGGGTGGATGGATTTGTACTTCGTTAACAGCGGAGCATGCGATTTCTTCCAACCGAAAACGCCTCTGAGAAATGCGCTTTATCGCAACAACCGCAATGGCAAATTTACCGATGTGACGGAAAAGGCGGGTGTGGCCGGGCGCGATTTCGGTCTCGGCGTGTCAGCAGCCGATTATAACAACGATGGATGGACGGACCTGTTTGTGACCAACTATGGTGGGAATATTCTGTACCGCAACAACAGAGATGGCACCTTCACCGACATAACAAGAGAGGCGGGACTCGCGGAGAGAGGCCTGTGGACCGCATCGGTCTGGTTCGACTACGACCGCGACGGCCTGCTCGACCTGTTCGTCGGGCACTTCGTCCGGTACGACAAATCGCGCGAACGCAAATGTGAATACCCCGATGGTACGCATTATTGCCATCCTCTGGGATACGAACCGTGGCCGAGCAAATTGTATCGAAATATCGGGAACGGTCGGTTTGCGGACGTGAGCGAGCAGGCCGGCGTCGGCAACTTCAAAGGCAAGACATTCGGAGCCGTCAGCACAGATATAAACAATGACGGCTGGCTCGATCTTTTCGTCGCAAATGATTCGGAGCCGAACTTTCTCTTTCTCAATCGTAGCGATGGGACGTTCAAAGAGATCGGATTCGAAGCCGGGGTTGCTTACAGCAGCGATGGAACGGCGCGTTCCGGTATGGGAGTAGACGCGGCCGATTTCGACGGCGATGGCTGGGAGGACCTGTTCGTCGCCAACTTCAATCGCGAGCGATTCTCGATTTATCGGAATAGTCGCGACAACTCTTTTAGCGACGACTCGGGCACGACCGGCATAGGAGAAGCTACGCAGATGTACAGCGGCTGGGGCGTTAAGTTCTTCGACTTCGACGCGGACGGCGACCAGGATTTGATCGTGTGCAACGGACACCCCGACGACCTGATCGAATCGATCGATTCTTCGCTCAAGCATAAAGAGCCGATCCTGCTCTTCGAAAATCGGAAAGGTAAATTCTTAAATCTCGGCGCGCGCGCTGGCGAAGCTTTCACACGCGGTTTTCCGGCCCGAGGTCTGGCGGTCGGCGACCTGAACAACGACGGCTTTCCTGATGTCGTAATTGCCAATAACGGAGCAGCCCCTCTTCTGCTCAAGCACAAGGGAGTCGGCGGCAATCACGCCGCGAATCACTGGGTCGGTCTCGATCTGAAAGGGGAATGCGCCGGCGTCCGCATCACATGGTCGGCAGGGGGTATGAAACGAAGCCGCTTGAAAACAGCCGGCGGTAGTTATCTCTCATCGCACGATCCGCGCGAATTGTTGGGGTTGGGTACGGCGGCAAAACTGGATTGGCTCGAGGTGCAGTGGCCCGGCCCGAACAAACGCATCTATCGATTTGAGAATCTCGTGGGGGACCGATACTACTCGCTTAACCAGGCAGGAAAAATTGAATGAAGCATTTCCTGACAATCATAATTTTCCTACTCCTGTGTTCCGGTGACGGTGAAACCTGCGCACAGGTGAACCCATTGCCGGCAGATTCCCAGGGGCAAGCCGCACTCGATAAAGCCAGGGCGCTCTTTCAACAGCGGCAATATGAACCGGCGCTCGCCGCCGTCGAGGAGGCGCTGCGGCTCGATGCGAAGCTCGTTCCCGCTCTTTTGCTCAAGTCGCGCCTGGCGATGGTGGCGAACCGCTTCGATGTCGCACGTGGCAGCCTGCTACAAGCTATCGCGATCGCGCCCGATTCTGCCGAACATTGGTTCCTGCTCGGCTTTGTGCACTATGTCGAAAATGACTTTGTGGCCGCGCAAGAATCGCTTGAACGGGCTGCTAGATTGAAATCCGATCACGCGGGCGCACAGTTTTATCTGGCGCTGACTTATGAAGGTTTGGGTCGCACCGATGACGCGATTAGTGCATACGAACGCGGGTTGAAGTTGCAGAAAGCGGAGCAACTCCCCGACATGCTGGTGGCCTATGGGCGGTTACTTTTCACGCTCGGACGCTATGACGACAGTGAGAAGTTGATAGATCGGGCGATCTTCGCCAAACCGGATTTGTGCGACGCGCAGTATGAGAAGGGGCGATTGCGGTTCGAACGGCGTGATTACGCCTCCGCCATCAAACATGGAAAGCGGGCTCTGGAACTGCCCGGCGCCGGCACTACCGAGCGACAGATTCATTATCTGCTGGCGAGGGCATACGGACAGACCGGCCAAAAAGAACGCGCTGAAAGTCACTTGGCGAAGTTCCGGGCGGCACAACCAACTCTGCGACGTTGAAGTCTTATGAAGTATGCCCTCCGCTTGATATTAGTATTTTTGGCCGGCTGCGTTGCCGTATCATTCCGGCTGAATCGCAGTGAAGCGCATCAGGCCGAGCAGCCGCGTTACGTCGGTAATGCGGTCTGCGCTCGTTGTCACGAGTCGATCTATAACAGCTACGCTCAGACGCCGATGGCGAACAGCAGCGGCGTCGTCACGGGCGACATAGTAGAAGCCTCATTCACACATACCACTTCAGGCATTCGTTATCGCATCATCGGTGAAAATGGGCGTGAGACTGGGAGCGCAGGGGGGACGGTATACCTCGCATACGACCGGATGAGCGGCGCAGCGATCAATGGCAAACAGCAATTGCACTATTTCATAGGCTCGAATGCAGCGGGACGAAGCTACCTGTTCAGCATCGATCGCTATCTGTTTCAAGCGCCCGTCACATTCTATGCCGGTACGCACCGTTGGGACTCTTCGCCCGGGTACGAAAACGACCAGGAAATGCGCTTCAACCGCGGGATCGATGCGAACTGTTTATTCTGTCACGCCTCGCAAACGCAGCCGATATTCGGCACTCAAAACAGGTTTGCCGATCGGCCGTTCAATCATGCGGGCATCAGTTGCGAACGCTGCCATGGCCCAGGAGGATTGCACGCGGAAGGTAAAGCGAGGATGGTAAATCCGGCGAAGCTCGATCCGGCGCGCCGTGATGCGGTCTGCGCGCAATGCCATCTGTCCGGCGAAGCGCGCGTCGAACTGCCCGGTAAACGGCTGGCCCGATTTCGCCCCGGCGATCTGCTGGCGGAATACGTCAGCTATTTTGTTTTTGCCGAAGCAGGGAATTCAGAGCTGAAGGTCAACAGCCACGTAGAGCATCTGGCGCGAAGCGCGTGTAAGCAAAAAAGCGGCGACCGGATGTCGTGCTTGAGCTGTCATGATCCGCATTCCGTGCCATCGCCCCAGGAGCGTGCCTCCTATTTTCGCGCGCGGTGTCTGAGTTGCCACCAGGCTGAACATTTGCCGAAGACGCATGAAATTGCGTCAGACTGCGCGAGTTGCCACATGCAAAGAAGACCTACAGTGGATGGCGGCCACGGCGTTCTGACCGATCACAGCATTTCGCGAGTGCCTAGCCAGGCATCGACTGCAGATATTCAGGCGCGCAGACTGATTTCATTCGATGGGTTCACTTCTGACGAAAGGGGATTGGGGCTGGCATACGCCGAAGTTGCTTTATGGAGCGGCGATCAATTTCACAAATCTGAAGCATTCCGTCTGTTGATATCCGCGATGAAACGTAACCCGCGCGATGCCGAGGTGCTTACGCGTCTGGGCTTCCTTCATACAGAGCGAGGCGAAATTCTGAAAGCCGCAAAATTTTATGAAGCGGCTCTGCAGTTAGAGCCATATCGAACAGTCGCGCTCGTCAATCTGGGTGGGATTTATGCTTCGCAGGGTAGGACCGAAGACGCGATCAAATTGTGGGATAGGGCATTGAAGAGCAATGCCGGTCTGACGGAAGCCTCGCTCAACCTGGCACAGATTTACCTCTCCCGGAAGAGGCCTGATAAGGCGCGCGAGGTCTTACAAAGAGCTCTGCGTTTCGATCCTGATGCGGGAGAGGTTAGGCGAATGCTCCGAGACCTTCCACCCAATTGATCGGCAACATAGTAGGTAACACTTATAACATTTGTAATAAGGTATATCGATAAAATCAAATAATGAGATTCAAAGATCAGGTTATCTGGATCACCGGAGCATCGTCGGGAATTGGCGAAGCTCTAACCTATGCATTCGATAAAGAAGGCGCACGTTTGATTATCTCGGGACGGCGGGAGGCTGAACTCGAAAGAGTGAAACGAAACTGCGAGGGGTCTGAGGAAAAGATATTCACTCTCCCGCTCGATCTCAGCCAATTCGATTCGCTTGCGGAGAAAGTGAATGCTGCCGAGAGAGAATTTGGCCATATTGATATATTAATCAATAACGGCGGGATAACTCAGCGTTCCCTGGTGAAAGATACAATATTCGATGTAGATCGAGCGATTATGAATACGAATTACTTCGGCACGGTGGCTTTGACGAAAGCCGTCCTGCCGGGGATGCTCGCTCGCAAATCCGGGCATATAGTCGTGGTCAGCAGTCTGATGGGTTATCTCGACACTCCGTTTAGATCTGGCTATGCGGCTTCGAAACACGCGCTTCACGGTTACTTCGATAGTCTGCGTACCGAAGTCTGGCGGGAGAACATCAAAGTTACGATCATCTGTCCCGGATACATAAAAACAAATATTTCGCTCTACGCGCTCGAGGCGGATGGCAAAAGTTATGGTCGGATGGACGAATCGCAGTCTTCCGGAATGCCTGCCGATGTGTGCGCAGCGAAAGCGTTGCAAGCAATCGCACGTGGCAAACAAGAGGTGATGATCGGCGGAAAAGAGGTGCTCGCGGTATACCTCAAACGCTTCCTGCCCTCGTACTATTCAAAATTTGTTCGCCGGTTCGTAAAAACCAGCTGAGCTTGGAGTGCGGTTTCTTGCGATACTGCTGGCGAATCAGTACCGCGAGCGGTAGCGAGCGTGACTTCCGGCGTAAATCCTTTGCGAGAGCCACGCTCGCTACCGCTCGCGGTACTGATTTGCTGTCCAAAACGAATTCACCAGCGGCATCCCAAGCAAGCAACCGCACTCCAAACTGCTCCGCACTCCCCAACATAGTAGGGCAGCGCAGCCGTAGCCGACCGCTGCACCGCGCTCCGAGTGGCTCAGCTCGCAGCCGCTTGTAGCAATGGGTGAAGGGAGATGTGCCACCTGGCCATGCCATGCCCGTGCATTCGGACGAGACGGCTTTGTTAGTGTCCGGCACGCTCGACCCCCAACGCGTACGAGCGATGGGGCAATGAAGCCGTGCGGTATCTCACCCGCGTCGGCACGTGGCGATCCCGAACTTGTCCCACGGCTTCAGTTCAGTAACTTAATGCGACTTTTGATGGTTGTTAACCTTTCTTGCGAGCGATTACGGCTATGAGAGCTCCGAAAGCCGCGGGGATTCCCAAGGTCGCAAGCAATGCAAAGTTACTGTCGATATCGAACGGAAGATCGATCCGCCGCCCGAGGATGCTGATGACAAAAATCATGCCTACGGCTGCCCCGGCCAAACCCACCCACGGGGCGTGCTGTTTTTCAGCTATCTTTCCCGCGATGAGGCCGGCAGCCGCGCTGATGGCTGCAAGGTGTAGCGCGCTCGCGATGAACGGCCACGGTAATACGTACAATGTTTGCCTGATTACCCGGTCAAGGACGACAAACGTCCCGACAGTTGACAGGGCTCCACACAGGGCCGCTATGACGTTGTTCATTACCCCTCCTTACATAGTGCGCTCTGCGCACAAGATGAGATATCGCCACATTCAGGTCGCGAAATGATGCCTTAGTTTTCGGAAAGTTGGGCTTTCAGGGGGACTTCATTCCTGTATTGCCAAGCATACTGGGTCGGTGAACCTTGCTGATCTGGTAATTGACGGGATCGATCAGTTTCAGCAGCAGTTCGACCCGCCGCAAACAGGTCGACCGGCTGGCAGTATACACTGCTATCATACAATGACGCACGGCTCGTGAGTTAATGGACGTTTATGTTGGGGAAAATAAAAATCGACGATGGGCCGGGATACCCAGGGTTCCGCCTTCGGCTCCACCCTTGGCTTTATCCTATCGCCCGCGAAGCGGGCTTAGAACAATAACGTAGAATTTTATCGACCTGGTCAACAAATGATATGGTGGAACGCTCCTCATTCCCTCCGTTTCAATTTTTTATGGCAATCGCTGCCAGGCGGGAACCCGGAGGATAACCCATAGTAGAAGGAGAAGCAGAAACAAGGCTGGCAAAATGATTGCATATTGGACCGGCATCCATTGCGCCATAGCACCCGCGAACCCGCTGCCCAGAGGGGCTAATCCGATGATGGTCAGGGTATAGTAGCTCATCATCCGTCCACGCATCTCCTCTTCCACATCAGCTTGAATGCCGGTAGCGATGGCGGCGAACGTGATGGCGGTCGCGGCGCCGTTGATGCCGAGCGCAATGAGCGAGACCGTGTACCACGGTGATAGCGCCAAAAGTATGACCGAAGTGATCAGTATCGACACGCTGTAGAAAAGGCAAACCCTCTGCCGTCTCACTCCGCCCAACGCGGCCAGGCCGAGTCCTCCGGCTAGTGTGCCCGCGCTGGCTATGGCATTCATGGTCGCCAGTCCGCTTGCTCCGACCGCCAGGACGTCGCGCGCCAAGACCGGCATCAGATGGAGAAAAGAACGCCCGAGGAGATTGGTCATGGCCGATAAATAGATGAGCAATCCCAGGCCGGCATGGTCCGCAAATAGGCGAGACCCGCGGTCATATCCGCCAACGGCGAGCGGGGCCGGCGATCAGTTTTTGCCGTGCCCTTCAATGAGATGGAGAAAAGAGGAACAAGAACGGCGAGATAGCTGATTGAATTCAAGCCGAAGACGATGCCCGCACCTTCAATACTTTGACTCTCGTACCGTTTCAAGATCATTCCGGCCAGAGCGGATCCGATGAGCCCTGCGCCGGTGAACGTGATTCCGTTGAGCGCCATCGCGCTTGCCATATCCGCCCGTGGAACGAGTGCCGGGATGAGCGCTTGCCTCGTCGGATTATCGATAGCCAGCACGATCGCTCCTAAGAAACTGAGGCAGACGATCTGCCATGCGGTGACACGGCCCGTGAGCGTCAGCACCGATAAGACGGCACCCAGAATCGCCGCGGAGAATTGTGTGTACTTGATCACTGTCAGCCTATTGAATCGATCGGCGATCACCCCGCCGAACAGCGGTAGAATCGTCATCGGCAGCGCAAATGAGATAGCCAATGCGCCCAACATCAGCCGGCTGTTACTGATCTGATAGAGCAACCACCCCTGGGCGATATTCCGCGCCCAGGTTCCGGAGTTGGAGACCAGCAAACCTAACCAGAGCAGACGGAAATGCCGGTGGCGCAGAGCGCCCAGGCCGAGGGAGCTATCTTTACCCGATCTCGACGACGAGAGCATAAATGACATCGGTTTACTTGTGTCCAGCCTGCGGTCGATATATGAAACGGCCCGATTCCTTTTCGCCCTTCCGGTTCGCGTCATTCGCCATCGCCAGCGCAGCGTCGACCAGATCATGACTGGGTGCCCATTGGCACACAGGATCGGTCTGCGTGGCATCGCCGGTCAAGGCAAAAGCCTGACAACGACATCCTCCAAAATCGAGATGGCGCCGATCACAACTGCGGCACGGCTCGACCATCCAGTCCGTCCCCCGGTACTGGTTAAATGACGGCGAGTGGTGCCAAATCCAATCCAGGCTGCGTTCCCTTACATTTTCAAAGTGGAGCGTCTTTATCGAACCGGCTGCCGAGCAGGGCAATACTGTGCCGTCAGGAGCAACTATCAACTGGATATGTCCCCACCCACCCATACAAGGTTTCGGGTATGGTTCGTAATAATCGGCGAGCACCCAGATCAACTCGACCCGTCCTTTCAGGTCGGCCTTCTTCTGTCGATAGACGGTATGGGCTCGGGCCAGTTGGTCGCGGGTCGGAAGTAGACGTTCACGGTTCAATAAAGCCCAGTGATAGTACTGGGTATTGGCGAGCTCAAGACGTTCGGCTCCCCATGAGACGCAGATATCTATTATCTCTTCCAGTTGATCCAGATTGTGGCGGTGCAATACGACATTCATCGTCAGCGGCAGATTGGCCTCGCGTACGGCTCTCGCCGCATCGAATTTCTCGCGATAAGATTTCCGCCCGCCGATCATATCCGAAAGTTTGGGCGCTGCGGCCTGCAGACTGAGTTGGACGCCGCTCAATCCTTTTTCAGCCAGGCTGCGAGCTATCTGAGCGGTGAGACCGACTCCGCTGGTGATAAGGTTGGTGTACAGGCCGAGATCGCTGGCGCCGCGCAGCAGCTCTCGCAGGTCGACTCTCGCCAGAGGCTCTCCGCCCGTCAGGTGTACCTGCACGACGCCCAGAGCCTGAGCCTCTTTAAAAACGCGACACCATTCGGCAGTGTCCAGTTCTTCATCCGGCCCTTGCAGCTGCAAGGGATTCGAGCAGTAGACGCAGTGTAGCGGGCAGCTATGGGTGACTTCAGCTACCAAAGCAAAAGGAAGATCCATTACTCAATCCACCTTTGGTCGAAGGCTTGATGAATAAACTCCCTGATCTCTTCAATCAGGTCTGCGCGCTCAAAGCGGGTCTCCAGGTCCAGGGCGATCTCGCTGATCGTGTGCTGGCCGTTGCAGAGAGCGAGTACCGCGGCTGCTGAGCGATTCAACTTCACGACGCGTTCCGGCAATAGGAGCAAGTCGATCTGCCGCACCTCGTCAAAGCGCAATCGCGCTTTACTCGAGAGCGCCGGTTTGGACAAATCGGATATCCGTTCAACCATTTGCTCTCGCTATCTCGTGGCACCGTCGATGGCGTCCAGCAACGACCAGAGCACATCGCATTTGAAATTCAAGGCGGCGATTGCCAGCTCCTGGTCGTGACGGGTTTTCGCGCTCCGGATCACAAGATCAAGTGCATGATCGACATCTCTCGGAGCTTGATCCAGGCGCTGATGGAAATAACGCAGACCTTCCGGCTTCACCCAGGGATAAAATTTTTCGATGACCCCAATCCTTTTGGCGACCAGGTCGGGAGCGAAGAGTTCGGTCAGGGAAGAGGCGACTGCCTCGGGCCACGGTTTGAGGCGGCAAAAATTGACATAACCTTCAACCGCGAAGCGAACCCCGGGTAACACGGCGCTGTCATCGAGCATCTCCTCACGGGAAAGCCCGGCAGCCTCTCCCAAAGCGAGCCACGCTTCTATCCCGCCTTCCTGCCCTTGCCGTCCATCATGATCGATGATCCTCGTCAACCAGAGCCGGCGGTCTTCACGAGCCGGAAGCTTGGAGAGGATGATCGCGTCTTTAATGGGGATGTTTTTTTGGTAATAGAAGCGGTTCAGCACCCATCGGCGAAACTGCTCCGGGGTCAACCGCCCTTCATTCATGCGTAATTGAAATGGGTGCAGGTTATGGTATTTGGCCGCACCGACCGCTCTTAATCGATCGATCAATTCATCCTTCGACCAGACTTCCTGCATGCTAGACCTCCAATTCCAATCCGTCTCTGCCGATTTCGATCCCGCGCTCGGCCAGTACACCGCGCTCAGGCGAGTTTTCATCCAAGATCGGATTGGTATTGTTGATATGGATGTAGATCGTGCGCCGCCCGCGGGGACCAGCGCTTGCCTTCAAGCGCTGCAGGCTCCCTTCGGCCCCGCTGATCGGAATGTGGCCCATCTCTTTCGCCGTGCGTGAAGAAGCTCCAATCCGAATCATTTCATCCTCGGACCAAAAAGTTCCGTCCACAAATGCACAGTCGGTCCGAGACAACTCCTCGGTAAGTATCGGAGTCCAGGCTTCGATGGCCGGCGCATAGAGGACCCGGCCGCCGGTCTGCAAATCTTCAAATCGATATCCGATGACCCAATCGCCCTCGATCTCAGAACCGGCCGTATAGCGCGGTCTCTTCACTCCCAGGCGGAACGCTGTGATCCTCAATCGATCGCCATCTATCCCAAACGATTGATCCGGGCCGATAGGTACCCATCGAAACGGCGCATATGACTGAACCATCCTTTCGATCGGGAAGATATCCTTCAAGGTCGCGAGAACGGCCGGAGTTCCGTAAATGTCGAGCGGTGAGCCTTCCCGCAGTATCAATAACCCGATGCTATGATCAAACTCAGCGTCGGTGAGGAGCACCCCGCGTATTCGCGTCTCGCGCAGTCCCGGCCCCGGATGAAGCTCAGGAAAAGACTCGATCTGAAAACGGACGTCCGGCGTCGCATTCACCAGATACCAATTTTCTCCGCTCCCGCTCACGGCCAATGAGGCATGCAGTTGTGCCGGCGCTCGTACCCCACTCTCGCGAACGCGTTGACACATACTGCAAGCGCAATTCCACTGCGGATAGCCCCCGCCCGCGGCAACTCCGATAACTTTCAGATACAAGATATACCTAATAAATTAAGAGGCGGATAATGCACTGATCCGCCTCCCATTCAATAAATACGTGAACAACATCAAAACTTAATGCCTAACCGCCGATTACCGCGCGGCTTTATTCTTTTTCCGTTTCCGGTTCAGCCGAGAGCGTCTGCCTGGCCTCATCCGTATAGACATAGGCTCCGATCTCGCAGCAAACCTCAATGATTTCGTAGCTCGGTTTCTCCCACATTTTTAATGATCCTCCGTATTAGCAAGATATTGTTAATTCCAAATAACCGGCGAGCAGAACAACGCATAACGCCAGTCACTTTCAGCTTCTTCTTTAGCTGAGCAAACTGTATACCAGTTTTCCCCGCGACAAGGTGTGACGATCCTTACAGCGATTCGATCATGAACGGGAACGGAAAAAACTGATGGCTGAGAGGATGAAAAAGCCATTATTTCGATCAACTATTACTCGATTATTACTCGCTGAAAGCTATATATAAAGCTATATATGCAGATAACAGTGGCCTTCCTCAGTAATGTCGCGGGTATTTAATTGCTCTCATCAGAGTCATTGGAGATAGGGGGCGGATGCAATCTGGTGAATCACGGGACAATTGTAATTTGCGCGACCTCCAGTGTGATGAACAGAAGTGGAGACCTGCACGCATCCATTGTCCTGACGTCGTGTGCCTGCGACTTGTACAGGAATAGAGAAAGTGTACGAGGGCAATTCTATCGGTTGTGACGAGGGATGCTGCAATCTCATTTCAATCTCGTTCCAATCACAAATCATTATTAAATCTCTGTCTAAATAACTTTGTCTCGCATATGAAAGCCGCCTTTCTCGGTTTGCGGCGATGCCAGTTCCGAGTAATGCTCGAATGATTCGCCCGAGAATCAGCGCCTCGCTCATTTTCCACGCGGGATTGTGCATCTCAAAATAAACATCGAATGATTGACGCCGGTCAGCTCCGCGTGCTATAAGCGCCGCAGTTAACCGGTTACGTAACCGGTTTTCCGCTGGGAAAGAGTATATATCGATCAAAGCGTATAACATTCGCGGTCGCGGCATTTTCACGATCCGCATCCTCTAGAAATTCAGGCAAAAAAATCGGGCATGAAGATTCGAGATGTCGCCAGGATGGCGGGCGTGTCGACGGCTACTGTCTCTCATGTGGTCAACAACTCCCGTTTTGTCAGCGATGAGACGAAAAGGAAAGTACTGGCAGCGATCGAGCGGTGTGGCTATACGCCGAACGCGCACGCGCGCAATCTGGCTACTAAACAAAATCACACATTCGGTCTGATTCTTTCGGATATTTCAAATCCCTTTTTCCCGGAGCTGGTCAAAAGCATCCAGGAGCGAGCCATCGAGCTGGGCTATGACATCTCGATGGCCAACACAAATTACGACTCGGAACGCGCGCTAGGGAGCGTGCAACGAATGCTCGAGCAGCGGGTCAGCGGCGTGGCCGTGATGACCTCGGAGATGGATGATTTGCTCACCCGGCGTCTGGCTGAGCGGGAGGTCGCCGTAGTTTTTCTGGATGTGGGAAAGGTTGGCCTTTACGTCAGCAACATCGTCGTGAATTACGAGAGGGGTATCCGCGCCGGGGTCGAGCATTTGCTGGGGCTGGGACATAGGCGGATCGCATATATCAGCGGCCCGCTCCGGTTGAAATCGGCGCAGCGCCGGCATCTCGCCTTCACTCGAATGATGAAGAAATATGAGTCAACGCTGCACACGCAGCCCTGGATTTATGAGGGCGATTTCAAAGCGGCTGGTGGGCAACGAGCGGTGGTCGAGATGTTGCAGATAACGCCTCGCCCCACGGCGATTGTGGCCGCCAATGATCTGATGGCAATGGGAGCGCTGGGAGAATTGAAAAAGGCGGGCTTGCATGTGCCGGGCGACATATCAGTGGTCGGTTTTGATGACATTTTATTCGCCGCATTGACCGATCCGCCGCTGACCACCGTCGTGCTGCCGCGCGAAGAGATCGGTCGTGCTTCGGTCGACGCATTACTCAATACGATAAAGGATAACAGCAGGATGGGACGCGAATACAAAATCACGCCCAGGCTTGTCGTGCGTGAATCCACCGGGCCCGTGCCGGTAAGTGAATCAAGGGGGAAAAGATGAACTTGAACAAGATTGCAAGAATCGTGTCGGTGGTGGTAGGAACGCTGTTGGCGATCCCTGGTTACGGACAAAGCGATCGTGGCGCGATCAGCGGCGCGGTGCGAGATACGAACGGCGCGGCCGTCTCCGCCGCACAGATCACGTTAACCAATCGCAATACCGGCGAAAAGCGCGAGCTGAATACAACAATTGAGGGCAACTTCACCATTCCGGAATTGAGGGCAGACCTCTACAATCTGACGGTCAAGGCGACCGGCTTCAAAACATCCTCGGTTGACAACATTCAGGTGGGTGTTCAGGTGACGAGTCGCATCGACGTGAAGCTGGAGATCGGAGAGGTCGGCGAAACCGTGACGATCTCAGCTGCGGACGTGATCTCGCTGCAAACTGACAGTCCGGTGCAGCAGCGCAACGTGACCGAGCGGCAGGTCAGGGAACTTCCGCTGATCGTCGCCGCCGAGAGTGGCGGGCGCACACCGCTCGCGTTCATCTATCTTGACAGCAGCATCACTCCGACCACAGATGGCGGCGGCAGCGGCGGCACCAACGCCACCAACTTCCGCGTCAACGGCAGCCAGGGACTGGGCACCGACATTTTGATTGACGGCGTGGCGACCCGGCGTGGAGAGAACGGATCCTTCTTCTCCGAAGTCGCGCCGGGTCCGAACGCCTTTCAGGAGTTCACCATCAGTACCAACAACTACTCCGCCGAGTTCGGCAACTCGACCGGCGGCGTCGTCAACTTCACGATCAAGACCGGTAGCAACGATTTCCACGGCGAAGGCTACTTTTTCCTGAACAACGAGGCGTTCAACGCCAACATCGCGCGCAACCGTATGCTTGATATCGAACGCCCGCTCGACCGCCAGAAGGACTTCGGCTTCTCCGTCGGCGGCCCCGTACGTCTGCCGAAGAAAATCTTCGGCCCGCTCGGTTACGACGGGCGCAACCGGACGTTTTTCTTCTTCAACTACGGCGGCTATCGCACCACGCGCACAGAGACCGTGGACATCAGCGTGCCGACCTTGAAGATGCGGCAGGGTGATTTATCGGAGCTTCTGACCGACCCTTACGTGCTGCAATATTTCGGCGGTCCGGTGCAGATATTCGACCCGCGCCAGTCGCCGGGACAGCGCGTGGCGATCCCCGGGAACCGTATGGATCTTTACGAGGGCGGCGCGCTCATCAGTCCGATCGGGCGTAATTTCGTCAACCTCTTTCCGCTCCCTAACCAGCCCGGACTGATGGGCGGAGGCGTTCATCGCAACTACCGTGCATCAAGCGCGGTGACGGCGGAGACCAACTACTACGTGTCGAAGGTGACGCAGAACATCAGCGATCGCCAGACGGTCAACGTAAGCTACACTTTCCGCGCGCTGCCGAGCGTCAAAGGCGGCTTCCCGCGCTTCGATCCGCCGTTTGTTGCTGAGGGGCGCTGGGATCAGCTCTTCCGCTCCTACTATGCGCGCTTACAGCACGATTACACATTCACGCCGAGGCTGCTCAATCACATCAATCTGGGTTGGAATCGTACGTACGTGGAAAACCACAACTTCGGGCGCGGGGCTGGGCGCGCGACCGCGCTCGGGGTACTGCGCGGTACGACGCAGGATCTGGGGCTGCCGCTCATCGGCTTTCCCAACTACGGCAACGACGTGACCTCGCTCGACCCGCGCTCTTACCAGGGGGGCGGCTCCACGACATTCGACAACGACACCAGCGACAACACGGCTCAGTTTACCGACTTCATCAATTACACGCGCGGTCGCCACACCTTCAAGTTCGGCGGTGACGTCCGCGTGCAGCAGTTGAACGTCAGGCCCAATTTCGACCTGGGCGGCAGATACAACTTTATGGGCAGGCAGACCGCGAACGTGCTTGCTGATACGACGCGCGCGGGAGGCGCCGTCACTGGGGTAGCCGAGGGATGGCCGATCGCCAGCCTGCTTGCCGGTGCAACGGAGTTCTCCTGGAACAGCTTGCAGACCGCGCAGCCGAGTTGGAAATATATCTTCGCGGCGGGGTTCATTCAGGACGACTTCAAGATGACGTCGAAGCTGACGCTCAACCTCGGCGTCCGCTACGACTTCAACCGGCCGCGCACGGAACGCCATGACCGTTATCGCGGCTTCGATCCGAACGCGCCCAATCAGGTGGCAGCTGGACGGCTCGGCGCGATCGTCGGCGCCGCCGGGCAGGGCGGGCTCGCGGCCATCAACGAGGGGCTGGTCAATCCCGACAGGACTGATCTGGGGCCGCGCATCGGTTTCGCCTATCTCATCAACGATAAGACCGTGATCCGCGGCGGCTACGGGATTTTTTACGCGCCGCTCTTCTACAATGCGAACGGCAACGACGGACTGGAGGGTTACAACCCGGGGTCGCTGAATATCAATTCCGACCTGAACGCGCTCAATACCATTGACGAGCGCGGGTTTGCGCGCACGCCGATCGGATTGGACCGTTACCCGGCGCTGCCCATCGCCAACCCGAATCTGCAAAATGTCGGACTGCTCGACCGCACACTCGACTATTACGACTTGAACTATAAGCTTGGGCGCACTGCGCAGTACAACCTGGATCTGCAGCGCGAGCTCCCTTCCAGCATCCTGCTTTCGATCAGTTACATCGGCAACCGGGGGACCCGACTGCGCTCCAGGTTGATGCCGCTGAACGCGGCGCCGATCGAGGCGCTGCGGCTGGGCAACACGCTGCTGCGCAAACGCCTGGCGGACGTGACGGCGGATGATCGTGC
Source organism: uncultured Acidobacteriota bacterium (assembly GCA_963796275.1). Taxonomy (GTDB): domain Bacteria; phylum Acidobacteriota; class Blastocatellia; order RBC074; family RBC074; genus JAKEHZ01. The sequence goes on from CAWCKY010000007.1 coordinate 215,275, forward strand.
CTACGCGGCTAGCGTCGGCTTCACGCTGCCAGCGAGTCCCGATGCGGTCTATCCCGACTTCGGCAACCAGCCTGCGCTGACCTCGAGCTTTCTGGCCGGAACAGTAGCTCAGGCGCTCAGGCCTTACCCGCACTACGGGAATATCAACAACCGGCTCGAGAGCGATGGGCAGAGCTGGTATAACGCCGCGAAGATCGATCTGCGGCGGCGCTTTGCCAACGGCGCGCAAATAGGAGCTTCCTACACTTTCTCTAAGTTCATCACCGACGCGGGAGAGGACTTATACGGCGATTCGCCCATCACCGGCGTGCTGCAGAACCCGCGCGACCGCCGCTCGCTGCGATCGATCGCACCGGGCAGCTATCCGCACTCGCTGGTGGTCTACTATCTGGCCGAGTTGCCGTTTGGCAGAGGCAAACGCTTCCTCAATCAAGGCGGCATGATCGACCGTCTGGTGGGCGGCTGGCAGATCAGCGGTGTCCAACGTTATCGTTCGGGCCAATCCCTCTCACCGTTCGTGCCCGGCGGTCAGCGAGAGTTCCTCGACCTGGTTGGGATCGGTGGCAACCTGCGGACGAACCTGACGGGCCAGCCGTTCTACACGGGCAACGACGAGGTCGGGTTAAACTTCGGCTACCTGAACCCGGCGGCGTTCACGCCTCCACCCGATTACCGGTCGATACCGCAAGTTCCCGACCCGGCCAACCCGGGGCAAACGATCCCCGCACCCATAGGCAGCCCCGAATATCGGGCGTTTTACACCGATCCGCTCAGGTTTCTGGGAACCGTCGCGCCGACCTTCGATAACCTGCGCATGCGCAACTACTATAGCGAAGACGTGAGCATTCTGAAGAAGACGCGTATCACCGAGACGACCGCGCTCGAGTTGCGCGCGGAGATATTCAATCTCTTCAACCGCAGCCGTTTCGCCGGGCCCAACATGAACGTGACGGACCCCGGCAACTACGGCGTGGTGGGACGCTTCGCCGATATATTGCAACCGCGCCGCATCCAGGTCGGGGCCAGGTTTATCTTCTGAATCTGTGCGCGGGAGCACGACCGTGGTATCTTTTGCGGCCATTATTACCAGCTCGGGCGCGTCTAAACGCGCCTAAAACGGCCGCGTGAAGCCAGGCAGGCGATAGCAATATATTCGCAGCTGAGAGGTGCGCAAGATTGCACAATGAAAATGAGGTCCGCGATAACGTGCGCCGCCTGGCAGATGTCTGTTTCTGATAAGCCGAAATGGCCGGTTTCCGCCATAGATTTCCATCGGAGGCGATTGATATGAAGAGACCAGCTCAGGCAGATATTCGTTCAGCGGCTTTGATATTGCTGCTGATCCTCGGATGGACCGCGGCGGACCGCGCCGGTTCAGCGCAGACGGAAAAGCCCTCCGGCGCGCGCCCCAATGTAGTGCTGTTCGTGGCGGATGATCTGGGGCTTAACGAAATCGGGCCGTACGGCAGCAAATACGTGAGAACGCCCAACCTCGACCGGCTGGCGGCGCAAGCCATCCGATTCGATCGCGCCTTTGCTGGATCGCCCACCTGCGTGCCTTCGCGGGCGGTGCTCTATACCGGTCTGATGCCATTCCGCAATGGCGCACATCCGAACCACAGCCAGAGCCGCGAAGGCGTCAAATCTATCGCGCACCATTTCCAGGCGATCGGATATCTGACCGCGCAGGCCGGCAAGCGGCATTTCAATCCGGCCTCGGTATTCCCCTTTGAGATCATCAGAGATTCTGAGGTTCCCGAACCGGGGTTCGAGAACAAGCGGGCTCTGCGGGTTGATCTGAATACCGCGCCGGTGGAGAAATGGCTGGCGAGCGCGGATAAGAATAAACCGTTTTTCCTGATCGTCGCCGACCATAGCCCGCACGTCGTCTGGCCGGACAAAGCGGAATACAGACCGGAAGATGTAGAAATTCCGCCTGACCACATCGACACGCCCGAGACTCGCGGCGCGCGCTCCCGCTACTACACCGACATCACGAAGATGGACCGCAACGTCGGCCAGGTGCTGAATAGTCTGGAGAAGAACGGTTTGGCGGAGAATACCATCTTCATCTTCACTTCTGATCAGGGGCCGCAGTGGCCGTTCGCCAAATGGACCGTCTATGACGCGGGCATTCGCGTTCCTCTGCTGATTCGCTGGCCGGGCACGATAAAACCCGGCAGCGCAACGGACGCACTGGTTTCGCTGGCGGATGTCGTTCCCACGCTCGTAGAGGCCGCGGGCGGTCGCGCGCCGGAAGGATTGGACGGGCAGAGCTTCCTCAAAGTATTGCAGGCGAAGACGAGGACCCACCGCGAATACATCTTCGCCACGCACACCGGAGACGGCCAGTGGAACCGCAACCCCGCTCGCTGCATCCGCACCGGGCGATATAAACTCATTCTCAATCTCGCGCCAGAGATCACTTACACGACGCACATCGATCTCGCGAAAGACCACGACGGCGGGCGCGAGTACTGGCCTTCGTGGGACGCGCTGGCGAAGACCGATCGGCGCGCGGCCGCAGTGATCGATCGATACCGGAATCATCCGAAAGAAGAGTTCTACGATCTGTTGACCGATCCATATGAAATCAACAATCTGATCGGTGATCAGAAATACGCCGGCATCGTCGCCGACCTGCGCGAGAGGCTGGCCGAATGGCGCAAGCAGCAGGGGGATGACCAGACTGGGGCTGCCCCCGCGCCGCCAACGAGATGATGGCATTATACGATTTTGATGAGATAACACATCCATGAGAGAACACATGAAAATGAAACGACACTTCGCAATTACCATCCTGGCGATCTTTCTAACGACCGGCATTGCCGCGCCGCAGCAATGGAAACCCGCTCCCGTCACATTGATGACGGAATGGGGCGAAAAAATTACGCCCGACAATGCGTGGCGCGAATACCCGCGCCCGCAATTCGTGCGCGAGCGCTGGCAAAATCTGAACGGAATGTGGGATTACGCCATCACATCGAAAACCGCGCCGGCGCCGTCGAAGTTCGACGGAAAAATCCTGGTACCGTTTGCGCCTGAGGCGGCGTTGTCGGGCGTCGGCAAAATTCTGCAACCCGGCGAGCGCCTCTGGTACAGCCGTTCATTCGAAGTTCCGGCCGCATGGAAAAACGAACGATTACTGCTTCATTTCGGCGCTGTCGATTACGAATGCGCGCTCTGGGTGAACGGCGGTTTAGTCGGCGCGCACAAAGGCGGGTTCGATGAATTCAATTTCGACGTCACCCCCTTTCTTAAAGATGGCAATAACGTGCTGCTGATGGGCGTCACCGATCCTTCGGACACAGGCGAACAGCCGCGAGGTAAACAACAGTTGAAACCGGAGGGCATCTGGTACACGCCTGTTTCGGGCATCTGGCAGACGGTATGGCTTGAACCTGTGCCCGCCGGGTCGCATCTCGCCGAATTGCGGTTGACGCCGGACGTGGATGCGGGCGGTTTGCGTGTCGTGGGGCTGACCGACCAGGCGTTCTCCGATGACACATACGCCGTGCGTTTTACCGCTTCGACGAACGGCAAAACAGTCTCTTCGACGATCGCGCGCATCAATCGCGAAGGCTTCCTCAAAGTTCCAGGCGCGCGGTTATGGTCGCCCTCCGACCCGTTTTTGTACGACCTGAAGGCGGAACTCATCCGCGTGAAAAATCCGTGGCCGAAACCGGCTGGGAATGAGCGCCCGAATGAGCGGCCTCTTCGATTCGGCGGGCGCGAACGCGAACTATATGAGAAGGCCGAGGCTGAAGGAGCGCCGCTGGACGTCGTCACAAGCTATTTCGGCATGCGCAAAGTTTCGCTCGGTCCCGGCACGGTCGCCGGACAGCCAGCTATTCTGCTTAATGGGCAGCCGCTCTTTCAACACGGACCGCTCGATCAGGGCTGGTGGCCGGATGGACTGCATACGCCGCCCGCGGATGCGGCGATGAAATGGGAAATCGAATGGCTGCGTAAGGCCGGGTTCAACATGCTTCGCAAACATATAAAAGTCGAACCGGCGCGCTATTACTACCATTGCGACCGGCTGGGGATGTTGGTCTGGCAGGATATGCCGTCTGGCTTCAATCAGGGATTGCGGAATAACCGTCCCGATGAAGGCGAACCGTTTCGACTCTCCACCAGCCGCGAACAGCACGAACTGGAATTGCGCCGCATGCTGGGGCGTTTGCACAACGCTCCGAGCATCGTGATGTGGGTCGTCTTCAACGAAGGTTGGGGACAGTATGAATCGAAAGCCATGGCGCAATGGGTTAAAGCGATAGACGGCAGCCGTCTGGTCAACGCCGACAGCGGATGGTTGGATATGAACGTCGGCGAATTGTTCGACATCCACACTTACCAGGAGATTCCGCAGACGCCGGAGCAGAAGACGGATCGCGCCGTCGTGCTGGGCGAATACGGAGGCGTCGGCTGGCCGATCGAGAATCATCTCTGGAACCCCAAAATGCGGAATTGGGGCTATCAGACCTATCAGGACAAAACGGCATACCTGAACGCCTTACGCAAAAAAGTCGAGGCGCTCGTGCCGATGAAACAGAAGCTTGGCGTATCGGCGGCGGTCTATACCCAAACCACCGACGTCGAAGGCGAAGTCAACGGCCTGATGACCTACGACCGCAAATACATCAAGGTCGATCCCGCGTTGATGAGCGAAATGAACGCGCCGTTGACGGGAGGCAAATGAACATGATCGCGAAAACAGGCGGGCGGCGGCTTCTGTGTCTGCGGTCGAACTCAAACCGGCATGGGAGCGATTGAGGCAATGAAGAGGCATCTGGTGCGGATCGCCATACAGGCGTTGGCATTTGGATCCATACTGCTGGCACAGCCGGCCGGCAGCGGGATGAGGTGGCATCGCGCCCCACACTCGGGAACGCAGGGGGCGCGGCCCAACATCATCGTCATCCTCGCTGATGATCTGGGCTATTCGGATCTAGGTTGTTACGGCGGAGAAATCAATACGCCGAATCTGGATGGTCTGGCAGAGAATGGGCTGCGCTTTACGCAGTTTTACAATTCCGCGCGCTGCTGTCCCACGCGCGCAGCGTTGTTGACCGGTTTGTATCCGCACCAGGCTGGCGTCGGCTTGATGACGGGCGATGCGGGCGACCTATATCCCGGATATCGCGGCTCAATTCAGCCGTATGCCGTGACGCTCGCTGAGGTCTTGCAGGCCGCGGGTTATCACACGGCCATGAGCGGTAAATGGCACGTGGGCGACCGGGTATCGCCGATCGAACGAGGCTTCCATGATTTTTACGGCTTCACGCGAGGCTATGCGGTCGATTCGTTTGACCCGAGAATGATGATTCGCTTGCCGGCGGGGAAGACGCAACGCACCTATAAACCGGGCGAGTATTTCGCCACCGATGCGATCACCGATCACGCGCTGGATTTTCTGAATGACGCGCGCCGAACGAAAAAACCGTGGTTCTTATATGTCGCATATCAGGCGCCGCATTTCCCGGTGCAATCGCGCGACGATGACGCCGCGCCCTATGCCGACGTTTACGAGAAGGGCTGGGATAGATTGCGTGAGGAACGGCTGGCGCGGATGAAGAAGGCCGGTTCGGTTCCGAAAAACACGACGCTCACTGCGCGCAGCGCAATTCCGCGGCCCGACGTGGCGAAGCGGCTCGGCTCGATGACCGCCGACGGCGCCAATCCGGCTTGGGATACGCTCGATGACGCCCGCAGGGCGGATTTGGCGCGGCGGATGGCGACATTCGCCGGGATGGTCGGCGGGATGGATCGCAACGTCGGACGAATCATCGCCGATTTGAAACGCAACGGGGAACTCGACCATACGCTGATTCTGTTTCTCAGCGATAACGGAGCCTGCGCGGAATGGGAACCGTATGGCTTCGATCTGAACAAACCGGCCAACGTGACGGCCGGCACGGGGATCAATATGGGCACGCCGAACGCTCCCAACATCCTGCATAGCCGTGCGGACCTCGGCGCAATGGGCGGCCCGGACAGTCTGTTCAGTTACGGCAGCGCGTGGGCGGGGTTGAGTAATACGCCCTGGCGCATGTACAAACACTACAGTCATGAAGGCGGCATCTCGTCGCCATTGATTGCGCATTGGCCTGCCGCAATCAAAGCGCGCGGGCAATGGCGCACGCAACCCGGTCACGTTATTGATTTGATGGCGACGCTGGTAGATGTGGCGGGCGCCCAGTATCCGCGGATGCGTGCGGATGTGCCGGTCTTACCGATGGAGGGAGTCAGCCTGCGTCCGGCATTTGCGAATAAATCGCTTGGACGTAAATCACCGATGTTTTTCGAACACGACGGATCGCGCGCCGTGCGCGACGGCAGATGGAAACTGGTCGGGAAACGCGGCGGCGAATGGGAACTTTACGACATCGAAACCGATCGAACTGAATTGAACGATCTGGCAGAGCGGCGACCGGATAAGGCGCGCGAACTGGCTGCGCGCTGGGATGAATGGGCCAGGCGCACACATGCGCTTCCGAGGCCGGGGGGCAGATGAACTGAAGGGCGGCCTAATTCGGCCCATTGCTGTCCGCAGGTTTACGGTCAGGGTTATTCGCGGCGCGGCAACCGGCGGAGCAGCCAGCATGCGGCCAGATTCTGATACTGAATTGCGAGGCCGACTGATTGATCGGCCCCGACTGTCGAACATGCAGCGGATCAATCGAAATCGAAGATATCGCCGAGAAACGATTTGCGTTTACGCCCATGACGGTCGTACCGATGCCGTTCGTCGTCGTCGTCGTCATACCTTTCCTTATAATGCTCCCGATAATTCTCGCGTTGATCCTTATCGCGCACATCAGCCCGCTCCGTTGCCGCTCGCTCGATGATCTTGTCGAGTTCGCCGCGGTCGAGCCAGACGCCGCGACATTTCGGGCAATAATCAATTTCGACGCCCTGACGATCAGCCATCGTCAGGGCTACATTGCATACTGGACAGTTCATTAATATCTCCTTGATTTTGGATTTTATCTCCCAGCGAATCCCGCTAAAAAATTCCCGCGACCGATGCCGCGAAAGGTCCCGATCCAGTGTCTCGATCAATTCTGACACGGCGGCACGAGTTGTGCGGATCGAATGGGCGCCTGTTTCAGTCTCGTGATATTTGACCTTCACCGAATACGTCCCGGGACTCGGACCCGGCTAACTATAGTAAGATCACGCATGAATACACTGTTAACTAAGTTCTTGATGATCTATGAATCAGTACCGTTCGCGGTACTGATTCGAACTTGAATCGCCATTTAAACAGCAAATAACTTAGTCTTAGGTTACAGAGTAATGAACTTCATCAGGGGAAAGAAATTTGACTTGAGCCATACGAATGTTTCTAAGTAAATCAGTGTCCAATGTGCCGGCTCACTGAAGGCACATAATCAAAGGGTACATCCTGAAGAATGCCTGCGTACCAACGAATGTAGTATTTATTCAAAATTGGGATATAAGCAAGATGTAATTGCAATATCAACACCAAAAAGCGCGGCCTTCGATGAGATTTATCAGAAAGTACCCATGGAACAAGTCGCACGGCTGAGAGAGTTCCGTCTCGCCCATCCATACAAGCACCTAACTATTGGTGATACAAAATGGAAGTACTCTATCTTGCGGGCAAGGAGAGCAAACGCTACTTCTGTTGCCTGGGGTTTTTGTCTATCGGCGAATCAACATTCCAGTTCGTAACGGCTTTTGAGAACGAATACCGCATCATCAGCCTTCCTATGCGCTATCGCTTACGATGGAAAGATTATGTGTGGGTATCGCTCATATTGAGGGATATCTGTGGGGATTGTCTGAGGTTGCCAGCGCAAACACAGCCATCGTCTTCGAAGCTGCAGCAGAGGATGGAGAAATGCTAACTTTGAACATGTATGGAGTACGACTGGTGGCGGTGATCTACTCACAATCGTTTTTAATTCTTCCCTCCTGCGCGCTATGGCCACATTGCGTGTGATCCTTGAGCACGCGCTGCATCTCGCTGCGCTTCTTCCCCCTTATACTTCTGATTGCGTCCCACCACTAGCCTCCCTGAAGGAATTTGAAGAGAGTTAAAACAGAAATAATATTCGCCAATCCCGATATTGTCCTTCTCCGACGCGACATATACATAGGAGGGTACGTAGGAGAGGAAATTTTATATCATCATTCATACATCCACGCTCCGACTCTCCATTTTTATTTTCCGTACCGCCTGAAGACGACCGAACGGTGCGGAAGGGCGGCCCGCCGGCAAGGCCGCTTTTTCAGACCGAAATAATAACGGAAGAAAAAGCCAATTGCCGGCGTTGCTCTGAATGACCAACGTTTATGATTGGACCGAATATGGCTGGAAAGGTGATGAGATTGTAGGTTTTGCACACCGAGCAAGGAGATGCAGCCGACTCGCATCAGCAAAGTCTTCTTCGATCGGGTTTGTGCGCGCGGCTGATCCCCGGCATTGGACGGACTACGCGGTCGCATCGAAAGGCGGGCGTCTCGTAGTGGATCTAGGAGCTCCTATGCGCGTTGGTGAGAGAAAGATCACACATCCCGAGGGTGCCGAACTGCAGATGGACACAGCCCCGGCCGACTGGATCGCCCCTCGACTGCTGCCGTGGGGCGGTGACGTTGGCACGCGTGTGTGCGCCATCGTGCCGACCGGCTACGAGGCATACTTACGGGTCTTCCATCACGCTGAGGAACACGTAGGAAGCGAGTCGATCCGTCGGCGATGGTCCGAACTGGCGCAGCGGTCGGGCCGACAGATGCATCCGGAAGTGCAGTACTCTCGCTTCGCCTGGCCGGATCCACCCCATGAAGGGAGCCTCGACCTACAGGAGGCGACCGCGCTGGTGTCAATGTTCCGTGCCTACACCACGACACCGCACAACTGCTGGTTGGCAATCTGGCACGGATTCGGCTATCTGACGGGCTCTGTCAGCGTGCACGTCGCGCGTGAGCGCGGGCTTCGAGCCTGGCTTCAGCGGCGCCGCGCCGCGCGCAGTTACCTATTCGAACCGCCGAGCGATCTCGCCGATGCGCCGACCGTGTCTCTCCCGGCTCGGGAGTACTTCTTGTATCGAGGGCCGATCGACGTCGTTCCGCGATTCGAGCATCTGCCGGGCCACCTTCAGACGCCGAATATGTGGTGGCCGGAGGACCGCGCGTGGTTCGTGGCGACGGAAATCGACTTCGACTCAACGCTCGTGGCATGCGCCCGGGCGTGTGTTGGAGCCTTGCTGGGTAGCGACCTCGAGGTTTTAGAGGTGTCCGTGGAGACCCGGCTCGACATCGATGGCGATACCGTCAACGCCAAATGACGCAGGTCCGCGGTGTGATTCAGATGAAGACCGGACTCTTATTCATCAGGAATCAAACGGTTATGGCTGAGGACGCTATTGATAATTTGGCTTTGCATCTGAGCCACGCTTTTCTCGCTTCCTACTTGTTTGTGAGGAAAGAGCGGATCGGTTTCATATCCGATCCTGTCGCGCGAGAAAGGTCGCTGATCCGGCGAGCGAGCGACTTACGCAGGCGGAGGACGCGGATTTTCAGCGCGTTGAGCGTGATGCCTAATCGCGCAGCCAGTTCCCGGCGCCCATCGATGCGTTCGCGTTGCTCGCCGCAGTAGTACCTCAGCAGCAGGTCGCGGTGGGCGGGAGGGAGTTGCGCCAGGCAACTTTCCAATTTCTCGAGCCGGCGTTCGTATAGATCGCGAAATTCGGCCCGCGCGAGCACCTCGACTGGATCGTGACAGGGGTGTTCGGCCTGGCTGATGTCGTCCAGCGAACATGACTGTCTGGCGCGGGACTCCCGATATTCGCGCAGCACGTTGCGGGCCACGCCGTAAAAATACCGTACCGGCTCGCCGGCCAGAATCTCCTTGCCTTCCGCGAGTCGGCGCGCCACCCGGTTGATCGTTTCGTCGACCATCTCGGCCGGTGTGTGACATCCACGGCGCTCGAAGAACTTCGCCAGCTTTTGCCGGAGCAGCAAATACTTTTCTCCGGCCCGATCTAAGTCGGCGTCGAGCTGGGCTAGCAGCGCGCGGAAAGCCTCTGCGGTCATTTCCCATGCAGCGCCCTTTTGCCGGCCCTCAGAGCGGCGACCGGTCGTGACCGGCTCGGCCGCGACCGATCGCCTCAATGGCTGAGGAGTTGCATCCATAATGATTGATTCGAAAGACAACACCCGCTCTTCCTCGATCACGATCGTGGTGGTCATGGTGGAAAAGGTTAAATCCGAACAGTCGATGTATTCGGCGCGTCGAACGCCGGCTTTCCAGATCAGCCGTCTGGTCTCAGTCAAAAAACTATCCGTCTTTCTGATCTTCTTCATAGTGGCCTCTGCTACTTTTCGTCAGTGGGCGTTCTAAATTGACTGATCGTCAGTCATTTGGCGTCCGTTTCGCCAACTGCCCGATCACTATCGGCCTGGAGAGGGCTAAAAGTACTCAAAGAGGCCATCAAAAAGATCTCAAAGAGTTGTAAAACCAGTATGAACAGACAAATCAGGCTCTTCTACGAATTCGGCCCGTTCAAACTCGAAGCGACAGAGCGCGTCCTGCTGCGCGAAGACAAACCGCTGCCGCTGACTCCCAGGGGCGTAGAACTTCTCCTGACGCTAGTCGAAAACCGCGGGCGGCTCATGGAAAAGGACGAGTTGCTGGACAAGGTCTGGGGCGACGCATTTGTCGAACCGGCCAATCTTACGCAGACCATCTCGGTGCTGAGAAAACTTCTGGAGGACGATTCCCAGACGCCCCAATATATTCAAACTGTGGCTAGACGCGGCTACCGCTTCATCGCCGAGGTGAATGTGGTCACCATCGAGGAACGGCAGGTCGCCGTCGAAGAACAGACGCAATCCACAATCATCATCGATTATAAAGATGAGATAAAAAAGCCGGCACTCTGGCGACGAATGCTGGCGAGCGCTTTGCTATCACACAATCGCGCGCTGATCTCAACAGCGGTGGCTTTTGGGCTGGGCGGGCTTGGACTGTCGACCTGGCTGATCCTAAACTTGACGCCTTGGCCCTGGACATCAAAGTCGGGCAATTGGCGAATCACGCCTTTAATAACGGAGCGGGGGCGAAACATCGACGCGCTGGCGGGCGCGCGCTTCTCGCCCCATGGCCGACTCATCGCTTTCGTTTCAGACGGAAATAACATTTGGGTTATGCAGGTCAACGGCACTCGGCCCATTCAGGCGACGCGGGGGCAATGGCGCGATTTCCCCCCCATCTGGTCGGCGAACAGCGAACGCCTCGCCTTTATTTCCAACAGGGGCAATCAAATAGGCGTCTGGACGGTCCCGTTTCTCGGGGGCGAGGTCGAATTATTGAAGGTCTTGGGCGACCCATCGCTCAACCCTTCGCTCAACATTAGAGACAGCCCGCCGAAACTCACGGCCTGGACCAGAGACGGACGGAGCATCTATTACGAATGGAACCGTAACCTCTTCCGCCTGGACCTTCAATCAAAAGAAATCGTGAAGGGCGTCAGTTTCGGCGATCAGGTTAAAACACCCAGCCAATTCTCGCTCTCGCCGGACGAGAGATGGCTGGCTTTTGTAGACGAACGCGGCGGCCAGTTCGACATCTGGAAGATGGAGCTGGCCGGCGGCGCCCCGGTACAGGTAACAAATGATGCGGACTTTGACCTCAATCCTATCTGGAGCCCCGACGGGCAACATTTGGTTTACAACTCCGTGCGCGACGGCCGGCGCCAGATTTACCGCGTCTCCGCGGCGGGCGGCGCCCCGGAGCCGCTGACGACCGGCGATTACGAGGGATCTATCTCTGACATTTCTCCCGACGGCGCAAAGATTCTGAGCCACAGCCTAGGTGGCGAATCCGATCTGTTCGCCGTCAACATCGAGAGCGGTGGGGAACGGCAACTCACCGGGGATCTCGGCGTCGAATTCTGGCCAAACGTCTCTCCCAACGGCTCGGCCATCGTCTACCAGGCCATTTTCGGCGAACGATTCGAGTGGGACCCGCGCCGTGGAGCGCTCTTTATCCGGAATTTGATCGACGGAACACAGTCGCGCCGAATCGTGGCAGATGGGTTTTCCGCACAGTGGTCGCCCAACAGCGAGCAGATCGCTTTCCTACGCTGGCCGGCGCCGGACAGGAAATCACATAGCCTTTGGTTGACGCCGTCGGCCGGCGGCGCGGAAAAGCGGCTGGTCGGCGAAGGCGTGAATTACGCGGGACAGACCAAATTCCCAACATACAACCGGCTGCAAGTCGCCGATTACAGTTGGTCGCCTGACAGCGCGCAAATCGCCTATTGCGCCAAAAATGATGGCATGGCCAACATCTGGAGCATTACCGTTGAGAGCGGGCGCGCTATTCGGATTTCGTCCAACGCCGACATCGGCCAGCGGCTCTATTGTCCGCTTTGGTCGCCGCGCGGAGAACAACTGGCCTTCATCTCTGAATCTCCCCCGCAGCCGACGCCGGGGAAGCAGGTTTGGGGCTTATGGGTGTATAGACAGGGCAAGCTGGAGATGGTCTATCGGACTGAATCCATCCTTCGCCTGCTCGGCTGGACTGCGGATGATGAATTGATAGTCGCCCTGGACGCCAACAAAGACCTGAATCGGAGACTGCCCACCGAAGTGCAAATCGTGACTGTGTCCGCGAAGGGAACCCGCCCTCGCTTCATTCAACGCGTCCCTTCTGTCTACCTGGCCAACGTTCACCTGTCGCCGGACAGGCGAAACCTTTCTTTCGTTACGGCACAAGATGGTAGGGAGAGTATTCAGATTCTCCCGATGAGCGGCGGCCCGATGAGACAGGTAACCATCAACGTGGATGAGAATCTGCGCTATTCCAGCCTCACATGGGCTCCCGACGGAAAGACGATTTATTTCAGCAAGCAATCCAAATGGAACTTGCTTACCTTGATTGAGAACCTGAATTGAAAGGAGCACGAGTATGGCTTTTAGTCCTGATGAGATGAGAAACTACTCTTTTCTCAACGTCCTGCTTGATAGATTTCGCAAACTGGCTTTCGATTATTGTGCTGAAGGAGATACTCCCCAAGCCCGCTTCGAGCGGGTTAAGGAGATAAGGAAGGCCCTTACCGAAGAGGGGCGTTTGCCCAAGGCCCTCACCGGAGATGGGCCTCCGCCCAATAAAACAGACCAATTGCAAGGCTGCCCTTCCGGACAACACTGCGAGGGCGGCGCCTGCGTGCCCGACGATGTTTTCACCGGTTGGCCCGGAGGGGGTGACCCGCCTGCCTGGAATAAGTAGCCGTAATCGCATAGGGCCGGAGGCGTGACGCAGGTTTCTTATAACGTTTTGGTGAGCGGCTCGGTAAGAAGTGTACCACGTCATATAATTCACTGGTGCGACAGGAGTAAGTGCGATCCGTTCATCCGAAATGACTATGGAGTTAGGGATGGAGGACGAAGACAGCGAGGACTTTGATAACTTGTGCATCAAAGGTCGATCCGCTCCAGGCTCTTCGACACGAATGATACGGCTTCAAACGATTGCTTTGTCGTTTGTCTCTTGATCGACATTAGAGTCCAAATAGACGAGACGATCGAGTCTGTGTCAGGGAAAGCGATGACACAGTCCTGATGGAGCTTGGCAGGGAAACTGCCGAGCTCGTCAGGACGCTCGGTCACTGCTCCTATATGCGGCTCCTTCTCCTACACTGGGGTTCGCTGCGCCGGCAGAAGCCGCTCCCGCACTACCCGACAGACGATGATGTGCAGGAACGAGTTCAACGTTCATATCTCGGCAGTGTCCACCAGTGATCAAGACATCCTCCTCGTTCGGCTTCCGCTCCATCGAGAGCCAATTTGTACAGCGTCAGCAGCCGCACGAGCATGACATCGGCCATCGGACCGGAGTGGTGTGGAATATTGTCGAGGAAACCGCACACTCTTCGATGTAATCGTCGAGAGTCATTGTTCCTTAGTAAGGAATCCAACCCAACTTACTATGCAGGGAATCAATTCTTCGTCTATGTCTTTGATTTACGAACCATCATCGCGCTGGTTTACTTCCGATGATTTGAGCGAATGGAATTGGGAATTCTGATCATAGTATCTGATGATGATCCGGCAATACCGGCGCGAGACAGAGCCCTTGCTCAGAAGAACGTATCCTCAAGGCTCAGGAGTACACCTTCCGCGATGCGGGTCACGCATTATCCAATCTAAAGCGCGAAGACTTCTTTTTAATCGTTAGAAGTTTTTTCAATAGGGTTGTTCAGGGGGGCTCTGATCATTCGACCAGTCGAGAAAAAAGAAATCGATGCCGTTCGGTCACGATCTTTCATAAAGTTATATGACAAAGATAGTGCATAAAGTTATGTGACAAGAATGAGATTTACGTCACCTATTTACAAGAGGTGTCAATTCGGTAAAGGACGAAACCTCTTCGGTATACGTGAGAAGAAGGGGCTATTGAGAACAAAGGAGTTAGCAGTAGTCCAGGAGGGTATCCGAAGTGGGGGGCATTCCCATGTCGAACCGGGATCGCGAAACGAGTTGGAAAATTATGTCTAAGAGGAGGGGGTAAGAGAGAAGAAAACCAACATTGCGAAAACCGCCAGAGGATTCAAACAACCCGGGAGTGCTCACGCGCGGACGACACATTTGGCTGTGTCCGATTTTCAGGCGATGCTATGGAATGGAAAGACAGGGAGTTAAGGATTTATGAGGGAAGCGGCTACCATTCAAAGGGTTGTATACAGTCTTGCAAAGTGATGTGTGGTAGCGCATATTTTAATCAACCTCGAGACGGTGCGGTGATATTCGTGAGAGAATTTTTGCCGTTCTCGTTGGATCAGGTGGGAAGTGCCCACGTTTTATCAAGTTTTGTTACGCAAAAAGAGATAGCCAAGATGATTTTTTCTTTCCTCCTGAGAAGATTTTTCCTGTTGCTGTTGTTTGCGGTTGTCTCAGCCTTCCCGGACAACGCCAACGCACAATGCCCTGAAGGCAAGCCCCCGAACAGCGATGGGAGTTGCGGTAAAGCAGTTAAAAACAAACCAGCTAAAGACAAACCAGCCGCCTCCCGCGCCAAACCGGTACGTACGCGAGAGGTATCGCCTCGACCGAATAACAGTGTCATTGCGGCGGGATCGCGCAA
Source organism: uncultured Acidobacteriota bacterium (assembly GCA_963796275.1). Classification (GTDB taxonomy): domain Bacteria; phylum Acidobacteriota; class Blastocatellia; order RBC074; family RBC074; genus JAKEHZ01. Next base: position 230,393 of record CAWCKY010000007.1, read on the forward strand.
CAACGCCGTCACCAACAGCTGTTCGATCGATGTACGTGTGACCAAACTGGGCGGCGAACCTTTGGCGGCCGTCAATTTGATGCTGGATAATTCGATACTGAACATCGGTGTTACGGATGCGGAGGGTGGGTACAAGTTTAAAAACCTGCCGTGCAAACGTAGTTATAAGATTACGCCGGGGCATGCGAAGTTCATATTCAACGTTCCAGCCGCTACCATCACGAACCTGACGAATAACGAGTCAACTACTTTCGTTGCGTCCACGCGTGAAAAGATCGTCCCCGAGGCTATCATCGCGTCCACTCGTGAAAAGATCGTGGCTAAGGAAGAAATTCGCTCCTGCAACCCGCCACCGACATATCTTCAACCTCCGAAGATCAAGTTCGGCGAATCATTGACCGGCAAGCTGAACACGAAAACTTCGTTTTGTGACGAGAAGACGAAACTATATTTTCAGTCTTATCAGCTCGATGGTGCTCTCGGTGGCGACATCATTCAGTTCGAACTGCAATCAGCATCGGACATGATAATTCAAGTTACCGATCAAACGGGAAGACCCATTACGATCGGGCCCGAAGGCGAATCGGATGACCCCGCAAGTCGACAGTTGGTCCTTCCCATAGCCGGAGATTACTCGTTCCGCGTTATCGACAGATCAAATCGACCGAGCGATTATCGTTTGAGTGTGACCCGCAAAGGACTGACAGATGAAGGCTATCACAGTCAGCTGAATCGCGCTTATACCTTCATCGCCGAACCTGGCAATCCAACTTTTTTCAGTTCGTTAAATCGACACCTCGAGCGCATCACTCCATTTACTGGAAAAACTTCGGAACAGAAGATCAATGATGCCATCGCGATCCTCGAGCGTATGCGAGAGATGGCTCCCAACAAACCGGAGGCTATTTCGATGTTGGCAGCGATTCAACTCTACTTACGCAAAGACCTGGTAACTGCACGAGAGCTGGCAATCAAAGCGATTGAGCTCGGGGGCGAAGCTAGGTTCAGGGTCAATTACGGAGTGAAACTGGATAAAGATTTGCGGCGCATCACTGATGGCAACCACCCTTGTTGGCTGATCATCAGTAAAGACAAGATCGCCTGCGAGAGCTTCAATCCGAAAGAAGGCGAAGTATTCACCAGTAACCCGGATTTGATGGCGAACAAAAGTATCGATGTCCCCAATTATTATCTAGGCTTGTCGATCTACGGCAAAGGAAGAAAAATGAGTAAGATCGAAAAGCGGGTAATCGAGGTCGATGAAGTAGATTCTTTTTACTTTATTCCGCTGTCCTTGTCGGATATGAATACCAAATTTTCTTTGACCGAATCTACCACGATCAAAAACTTAATCAAGCAATTCGTTCCAATAAAACAACAATAAAAAAACACAGGAAAGGCGACATTGGCATCCAGGTGCGTGCGTGTCGCAGCCACCAACTTCCCTCAAGCCAGTTTCTGACTCGACGACGATCTGGCGTTGAAGGATTGTTCCTTTTTGCCTTCAAGAGTCGGAAGCGGTATCATCGCGCGGATTTCCGCACGTGCTACCAGTGTCCGCTACACACTTTCAAGTCAAATTGGCAAAACGGAGATAATCGAAATGGCCGATCGTTACCTCATCAGCTTGCTCGGCGAAAATGAGCAGATACTCTTTGTCACCCGCCAACACTTGCTCGTTCTGCTGGGTGAAATCCTGTCCGAACTGGTACTAGCTACCGCTCTCTGCTTTCTCATAACCCTGATCTGGATGTTCTGGCTACCCAATCCGCTCGTCCCGCTCGGGTATCTTTTGCTGTTATTACCGATGGTAAGTCTGCTGCGTGATCTGCTGATCTGGAAGAACCGCCGATACATCGTCACAAATTGGCGTGTCATTCAAATTGCCGGCGTCTTCAATAAAGAAGTATCCGATTCCTCGCTTGAGAAGGTAAATGATGTCAGGCTGGAACAATCCTTTTGGGGAAGAATGTTGAATTACGGGAACATTGAAATACTCACTGCCAGTGAGTTGGGTGTTAGTATGTTTAGAAAGGTCGGACGCCCGATTAGCCTGAAGACAGCAATGCTCAATGCCAAAGAAAATCTGAATCAAGGCATAACTGATTTGGGAGCCCGCTCAGATGGAAATCTTGTCGACCTGATCGCCCAACTCGACAGCCTGAGGAAGCACGGAATATTAAGCGAAGCAGAATTCCAACAGAAGAAAGCTAATATACTCGCAAGGATTTGACCCGCCATCATTATCTTGACTGGTAGTGGATTTATCCGACGCGCTCGGTCCCCCCAAGCCGAATATCGTTCCGCGGGTAATCTGCAAGGTCAGGTCACGCACTGCCGTCACGGCGCCGATGGTCTTACTCAGTTTGCGTGCCTCGATTACCATTATTTTTTCGTGCCGCCTTTCTTATTTCTGGCTTTTCGTGCTTTCTTTGTGTATTGGACGCGGCCGCTATCACTATCACTTATTTTTTTTCTGGCTCGATTGTTCCATCACGCAATTGAAATTCGCCGCTTCATCAGTACTGCCGCTACCTTTGTAACGGGCTACTTGCGGATAGGGGCAGAGCGGGCGAGTGCGCAGCACTGTAGATTGTGGGCCAGCCCCCTGCCGTTTTGTGGCGATGACCTTTTCCGGCGCGACGCCCTGTTCCACCCATCGTTCGAGCGCCAGCGTCAGATCATTTTGCGGGTCGGATTGCGTTCCGGTTACCGTCTGGCCGAAGTTGTCCGGGCCGGGGCCTCCGGCACAATGCTGTACGCCCGGCGCCATAAACAATCGCACGAAGCTGTCCGTCTGCCGCTGCCCGAGTTTAGCCATTACGCTCTTGAAATAGTTGACGGTGTTCATCGGCGGCAGCGCCGCATCGTTCCAGCCGTGATAGATGATCAACTTACCGCCGCGCGCGCTGAACGCTTTCAGATTTGGATCGGTCGCATTCAGAATGCGCGCCAGTTTTTCATCCGACAGTTTCCCGTCGCGTTCCAGATCGAAGGATTTATAGTCCCAGTTCGGGTTGTTATAAACCATATGCTTGAATATTTGCGTGGAGAAAAAGAATTGCAGGGATGAAGCGGGAGTCAGGCCCGTGATCCAGGGAGCCCAACCGCCCGGCCCCGTTTCGCCCCCCGGCGTAAAACCGGGAACGATTTGTTCTCTTTTGGCATTGCGCGGCCCTGCATAAATTTTCGTCAGCGCTGCGATCTGCTTTTCGGTCAGGCACTCGTCGGTTTCCGCACCTTTGCACAACAGGACAGAAGGGGCGAATTCGCATTTCGTCGGATCATCAAGCACTCCATCGGTCACCCCGTCGCGCGCGTCGCAATTCGCAAGCACGGCGCCCTCGAGTGCTTTCAATTTTTTCGCCGGGATGTAGCTGGCCGGGTCGCTCAGCGTTATCTGCATATTCCAGGCAAACCCAGAGAGTATCTGAGTGAACGCATTCGCCGGCGCGCCGGCAATGATCCCATCGTAATCGTTGGGATAGCGTTGCGCCTCCATCAACGCCTGTCGCCCGCCGTTCGAGCAACTGGCAAAATAAGAACGCTTCGGGCCCTCGCCGTAGAAGGCCTTGACGATCAGCTTGGCTTTGTCGGTCATCTCATGAATTCCGCGGTAGCCGTAATCCACCACCTTTTCGGGATGTCCCCCCGCCCAGCTCGCATCGTTCCCCCCGTGCCCCGTGTCGGTTGATGCAGATGCGTATCCGCGCGCCAACGCGCCGGCGAGACCCGTGTAAGAGATCGAACCGGCGAAGCCGCCGTTTCCTATGCCTTGAAATTTGCCGTTCCAATTCTCGCTCGGCAACCAGACTTCGAACTTTATCTCCGAATCTTTCGTCGGTTTGATAATGCCAGCCACGCGGCAAAAGGCCGGCAATTCCTTGTACGGTGCGGCGGAACCCGTTGCGGGCGTGTATCCCCCCATCACCACTGATTGCGCGGTCGTTATCGTCGTATCCGGCAGTTTCAACTCAGCCAGCCCTTCGCAAGTGGCGGCGGAGACCTCGCCGAACGCCAGCGCGGCGACCATGGGAGCCAGACAGAACGCAAATAATCGAAGCAGCGGTTTTTTCATTGATTGATCTCCTTAGAAATTGCATGTGCAGCCCCGCCAACAGGCGGTTGATGTCTTGTTTGGAGGTCCGTCTTGAGGCGGTCAGAGTAAAGCGCCTTTAGACATCCGGAAGATAAAACTCCATGCCATTCTCCATATGTTTATTGTTTCCGGGTGTCGCGCAGTTTAAATTGGAATAGCGGTCAGAGCGTGCTGAGTATTTACTCGGCCGCGCGCAGCTTCAATACTTTCAACACCCATTCATCCGGGTCGAGCGCCAGACCCTGCGGTTTGGCGGCGAGCTTGAATGTGAAGCTCTGCGAACGTTCGCTCAAATTTATTATTTCGCGTTGCGCTGTATTGCCATATTTGAATTCCACTTCGAGCGGCAGTCTGAATACTGTCTGCGCCTGCATCTGCTCGACGTGTAATGTCACCCCTTTTTCATTCCAGCGCCAGACGGCGTCAAGTTGCGGATAGCCCGGCTCGTAAATCCATTGCTTGAAAAACCAGCCGAGAGGCTGGCCATAATGAAATTCCATCACACGCTGAAAATCCTCGGTCAGCGCGTTGCCGTTGCGGTAAGTTTTATAATAATCACGAATACCCGAGAAAAATTTTTCATCGCCCAAAATGCGCCTCAGCATATGCAGCACCCATCCGCCTTTCTGGTAGTTGTTCGCATTGAGCAACTTCATCAGATCGGTGATGGCCGGATCGTATACCGGGCGCGGGTCCTTTGCATATTGATTCAGGTAATCCTCTTTGTCCTTCAACATCAACTGCACAAACTTATCCCGGCCATCGAACCGTTCGGCGAACAGATTAGCGAAGTAGGTCGCAAATCCTTCGCTCAGCCAGAGATGATGCCAGTCTGCTTCGGTCACCGAATCGCCGAACCATTGATGCGCGATCTCGTGCGCGTTCAGGAGCTCGTCGAAGGCGTTCTCTGCCAGAAAGATGTTGCTCGCATTCTCCATCCCGCCATAGCGCGTCGAGGATTGCACGAGCGCGAGTTTTTCATAGGGATACGGTCCGACCAGATTGGAGAAGAACTCGATGATCTCGCGCACTCGCCCGTAGCCTGACGCGCCTTTATCGCGGTCCTTCGGAAACAGGTAATAGAACACCGGCACATCAGGGCCGTCTCGCTGAACTTCGCCGACGTTGATAATGGCGAACTGCGCCGCGCCGATGACCATGCAATAGGTCGGGATCGGCGTCTCTTCGCGCCAATGCGTCAGCTCAGTGCCGTTCTGCAAGCTGCGTTTTTCGATCAGCCGCCCGTTGGCGATCACATCGTAATCGGCGGGTCCGATGACGATGAATTCGGCCGTCGCTTTATCATAGGGGTGGTCGATCGCGGGGAACCAGTGGTGCGCTCGGTTCGGCCAGTTATCGGCGAAGAAGGCGAAATCGCCGTATTTGTTTTTACGGATTATCAAACCGTCGCCAGGTCGCCCGTGGTATTTGATGGAAATGCGGCAGCGGTCGCCGCGCCGGTAACCGCCGCCGAGGGTTACCTTCAGCTTATCGTTCACGTGTGTGAACCTGGCCGCGCGCTGCTCTTCCATCACCTGGTCGGTCGTCAGCCCGGCAAAATCGAGCGCGATCTCGCGCACTCCGTCCGCGTTGAACTGGAAGAGAATTTCGGTCTCGCCCCGCACCTCGTTGCTGTTGGCGGTGAGCGTTAGTTGCAAACGATAATGAATGGCATCGAGAGCGGCGGCGCGCGGATAGGTATCGCCGGCCGCGGTTGGCGCGGCAATCAAGCAGGAGAGCAAGATCGTCAGCAATCGGAAACGGTATCGCATAGGCTTTGTTCAGTTTTCAGTTAACAGTTTTCAGTTTTCGATCGTGACTGCCTAATCCTACTGTGTAACAAAATTCTCGAATTTCTTGGGAAATTCGCATATGCGATTTGCATACTGCGTCGGGATGACGGAGCCTTTGGATTGCGGTAGCTTGGGATGCCGCTGGCGAATTCGTTTATTCTGGAGCGCCAGAGGCGCGATATGTTTATAGAATTTTTCATAATAGTGCTCCAGCTTCGGAGGAGCGGCATATGAAGGCATCATATTTCGCTCCTCCTCCAGAGCTGGAGATATTTACTTGCCATAATCTATAAGCATCTCGCTCCTCCGGAGCTAAGAGCCGATAATCTTATCTTCTGAATTCGCCCGCGGCATCGCTTGGTACGCTTTGGTAGTCAATTCCTCGTCCCACGCAGTCGCTTAAACTCATCCAGTAGCCTGCACAACCACTGATTGAGGATTGCTCAGTTGTCCATGAGACAGCCAATAAAGCAATGGACTACCAAAGCGGTACCAAGCGATACTGCTGGCGAATCAGTACCGCGAGCGGTAGCGAGCGTGACTTCCGGCGTAAATCCTTTGCGAGAGCCACGCTCGCTACCGCTCGCGGTACTGATTTGCTGTCCAAAACGAATTCACCAGCGGCATCCCAAGCCAAGCCAAGCTACCGCACTCCAAAAAGGCTCCGCCACCTCTGAAAATCAGTTGAACATGTCTCGATTTCCGAAGAAATCGAGGAGTTTTGTGACACAGTAGCGCTAACTGAATACTGAATACTGAATACTGAATACTGAATACTGAATACTAAAAACTGAAAACTGAAAACTGAAAACTATTTTTGCATCAACGCGTGTATCTGCCGCTGGGCATCCTGACCGGACCGGGATTGAAAAATTTCTCTGGCGCCATCGCCCCATCCTTTTTAAACACCATGCCATTCTTCATGACAAACTGCACATTGCGCAGGGCGTCGATATCCGTGAGCGGATCGCCCGTTACGCCTATCAAATCGGCGAAGAGGCCGGGTTTGATGGGGCCGCGCTCTTTGATGATGTCGGCGGCCCTGTAACCGTTGATTGTGATTGCTCGCAGGATGTCGGCTGGAGGAATTCTCGCCGCTTTCCAAGTGTCCAAAAAAGCGATGGTCAGATCGCCGCGGGTCATCCATTCGCCGGTCTTCTCGTCCTTCATCCGCTCGTTCCAATAATCGAGGTCGGTCGAGAAGGTCAGCGGAACCTTCTTCTCCCAGGCGTCGCGCAGCTTGGCCACCGTTTGTTTGAAGGCGCTCTCGCTGCCGCGATATTTGGTGAATGGGGTGTCGGTGCCCGCAAGAAAGATGCCCTTCTCGGCCATCTGGCGGTGGTGCTCGGGCGTCAGCGCATTGCCGTGACCGATGATGTGTATGCCCGCGTCGATCGCCCGCTGCGCTCCTTCGGGAGTCTGCACGTGTCCTTCGACTTTGCAGCCGCCTTTGGCTGCCTCGCCGATGGCCAGCTTGATGTCTTCGACCGAATATCCCCACGGCTTGCAATCGATGCAGAGCTTGATGGTCCGTGCGCCAAACAACATGTTCTCCCGAACGGCGCGGACGATCTCGTCGCGGCTGTTGGCGTCAATATATTCCGGGTAGACGATGTTGTGCTGTTTGTACATTTCCGGCGTAGGCCAGAACTGTCCGCCCGTTCCTCCGATGATTATGCCCGATGGAATCACGGTCGGCCCCGGCAACCAGCCCTGCTCGATGGCTTGACGCAGCGCAGTATCGGAATAAAGCGCATTGTTGCCCACATCGCGTATCACGGTGAAACCAGAATTGAGCAGTTGAATGCCGTTTGACGCGGCCTGGATCGCGCGCAACGGCGTCGAATCCATCACGTAGGTCAGGTAATAGTAATTGTTCTCCGGCTGCTCCTTGTAGGTTATCGCCATGTGCGTGTGCGCATCGACGAGACCGGGCAGAATCGTGAGCCCCGACAGATCGATGACCTTCGCCTCAGCGGGGATGGTCAGATTTGCGCCGACCGCCCTGATCCTTTCGCCTTCGACTAGAATGATTTGATTGGTGGACGCCGTCCCGGTCTCCGGATCTACGAGGCGGCCTGCCTTGATGGCGGTGACGGCAGCGGTTTGCGTGGGCGTCTGTGCGGCGGTTACTCCTGCCAATAGACCCACCATTAACAGACATAAAGCGACCGTTCGTTTCTTCATCAATTCATCCTCTCTATAAAATGGGGAGCACGCGGTGAGTCTTTTTTATCGCCTTTCCTCGTGTTCCCCAGTCTCCTCGCCGTCGAATGGGCTTAGACCTTCTCCCATTGGCGCGATTTCGCCGAACGCTCGATGGCGTCGAGCACGCGTTGGTTCTTCACGCCGTCGTCGAAGTTGGGCGCCGGCGTTTTGCGCTCGGCGACAGCCCTGAGCAGGTCATAAACCGTATGAGTGAACGTGTGCTCGTAGCCGATGATGTGACCCGGCGGCCACCACGCGCCCAGGTACGGGTGCGCCGCATCGGTCGCCAGAACCGTTTTGAATCCGCTGTTAGCGCCTTCCTCTTTATAAACCTCCAATTCGTTCATCCGTTCGAGATCGAATACGATGCTTCCTTTGCTGCCGTTGATCTCGAAGCGGTTGTAGTTTTTGCGTCCCGTGGCGAAGCGCGTGCCTTCTATCGAACCGATTGCGCCGCTGCGGAACTTGACGAGCGAGAGCGCGGCGTCATCCACGTCGACTTTTCCCATCAGTTTTTTGTTATCGGGCATCGGGCGTTCTTTGATAAATGTCTTGAGCAACCCCGAGACTTCAGTGATCTCACCCACCAGATACCGCGCCAGATCGATCGAATGAGATGCGATGTCGCCGAGCGCGCCGGAGCCCGCCACCGATTTTTGCAAGCGCCAGACGCGGGGGAACTTCGGATCGACGATCCAATCCTGCAGGTATGTGCCGCGATAATGATATATCTCGCCGATCTCGCCCGCTTCGATCATCTGTTTGGCGAGCGCGACGGCGGGGGCGCGGCGGTAGTTGTGACAGACCATGTGAACGACGCGATTCTTTTTGACCGCATCGAGCATCGACTCGGCCTCTTTCAGCGTATTGGCCAGCGGCTTTTCGCAGAAGACCGTCTTTTTGGCTTCCGCCGCGGCGATTGCCTGCGACTTGTGAGCATCGCCAGGTGAGCAGATGTCGATCAGGTCAATGTCATCGCGCTCTATAATCCGCTGCCAATCGGTCTCATGCTCTTCCCAGCCGAGCGCATCGGCGGCCCTTTTGACCGCATTTTTATTGCGGCCGCAGATGACTTTCATCACCGGCTCGACGGGCGTGTCGAAGAAACGCGTGACCTGCCGCCACGCGTTGCTATGGGCGCGGCCCATAAATTGATAACCGATCATCGCAACGTTGATCTTCTTTTTCATAGCTAATTTCAGATTGTCCGAAGCAGAGCGCAGTTCGGTTTTGGCAATGTTCATTTACCACCCGATCTGCAATGTGAATCGGAAAGTTCTCCCTTCGTTCAGTGTATTGGTAATTGCCCCGAAGTTCGGGTTCGCCAACTCGAACCCCGGCTCTGCGAATTGGGGCGTATTGAAGAGGTTGATGGATTCGGCGCGGAAGGTGAGCCGCAAATCTTTTTTGATCCCCCACGAACGCTGGAGCGACGCGTTGACATTGCGGATCGGGCCTTTGCGAAAGATATTGCGGCCCAGGGTCCCGCGCGCATCGGCCGGATTGATGAATTGAAATGCCGAACGCGGCAGTAATTGTTTCGAGGTGTCGGGATTGGCGATTGTACGACCGAGAATCGAGGGGTCGAGCAGGTTCGGGCGATCACCCCCGTTGCCGTCGACGTTGCCGAAGCCGGGGCCGTCTGAGCCGCTGGCGATGCTGAATGGAATGCCGCTCTTTACCAGAACCACCGTTGAAACATTCCATCCATCAATGAGAGTCGACATCGAGCGCGGCAATTTCGAGGTGCGGATCAGGTAACTCGCGCGCCACAAAAACGCATGCGTCTGGTCGAAATCGCTCGGCCCTTTCATATCGCGTTGCGTTTCATACTCGTCCTGGCTGCGCCCTTTGCGCGAATCGATTTCGTTGGCTGTGTTGGTATAACTGCTGCCCAGGTCGATCGCCTTGCTGAACCAATACGAGGCGTCAACACTCAAGCCCTTCCAACCCGGCAGAACGAGCGAAATTCGCGCCGCGTCGAAATAGCCGCGTGAGGCGTTCATCACGAGGCGATAATCGGCGATGTTCGGGTCGGGTCGGCGTTGATTGATCGTCGCCGTCGTCTGGGGAATGCCCTGTGCCGGGTGCGCGCGGTTCAGGTACCACATAGAAAACAATTTGTGCGAACGGCTGCCGACGTAGCCGAATTGTAAACGAGCGCTCTTGTTCCATTCCGGCTCCCAACTCAGGTTGTACTGATGCGAATAAGGCGTGGCCAGCTCCGGGTCGAGCGCATAGATGGTCGGGCGGGCCAATGAAACCGCGGATCCCGCTCCGTCTCCGGTACCGAGAGGATCGAGCAGATCCGGCGCAGTGACGACGATCTTATTGTTGAGCGGAGGGCTGAAGCGAATCTGTTGATACGTGACGAAAAAAATCTCGCCGAAATGCGCACCGTAGGCTCCGCGCAGGACGCCGAGGTTTTTCGCCAACCGGAACGCGAATCCGAAGGACGGCGCGAGATTGTTCCAGTCGCCGTCGTAAGGAATCACATTACGATTGTTGACTTCGGTCGGTTTGGTCGCCGGCTGCCAGCGCAGGCTGAATAGCAGATTTAGCCGCGGTGTAACCTGGAACCTGTCGCCCGCATATAACTGGGGTTCCCACAACCGGAAGCCGCGATGAACATCGCCGATGGAAACGATGTATTGCGACGGCCGGCCCCGCCGCAGATTGGTAACGGCGTCTACGCCGAAATCGTTGGCAAATGAGAAAAATCCGCGATGCACGTCCGTCTCTCTCCCGTTAATCTGACGCCGCGTGAGGCCGAATCCGGCCGACCATTCGTGCGATCCCTGCGTGCGGCGAATGTTCGCGGCCGTTCGAATCTGATTCTGTGCGCGGTCGAGCGGGATGGTCCCATCCGGCCCCAGACTGGTCAGCCCCGAAGGAGAGACGAATGGACCGACGGCGTTCTCATCGGGCAGCAGTAAAGAGGTCAATCGGTCATAGCCGATGGAGAAGGTTGTGATCGTCCTGGCGTCCCAACTTCGCGTCCAGACGATTCGCGCCAGGTGCGATTTCGTATCGGTGTCGGGGTTCTGTCCGGCTACAAGCTGGAACGCGTTGACGCTCTGCGAAGTGAACTGGTATTGCAGCGCGATGGCGTCCTTGCCTCCGATGTTCTGATCGAGACGAAGATTCGCCTGATTGTTGTTGATCGATTGGGGAGCATTGGTGTTCAATGCGCGCGGGTCGATATCGGTGCGGTTCGGCAGATCCTTCGGGTACGCGTTAAGAAATCTGGCGACCAGGGCGCGTGTCGCCGGATCGGTCGCAAGCGGCGTGAGTTCGTCCGGCCTCGGGACGAGTACATTGCCATTGACGCTGCCGCGAATTTTTAGTTGAGAAGCATCGATGAAGAGTTTGGCGCTGCGCCAGGGGCTGATACCGAAATTAAACCCGTAATCGTTTTCGCGCGCCGGTTTCACGCCGCCGGCTTGAAAGAACGATCGTGCGCTGGTGACGCTATTGAGATGCGATAAGTACAGCCGGCCGTGAAATCCTGATTTGATCGGCCCCGGAATAACAATTGATGATTTCGGGGCGTTGCCGAATTCGGCTCCGAAATAGCTGTTGGCCGGATCGAACTCGCGAACGATGGTGGCTGTCGTGCCGAGCCTGACGTTCAAGTCTTTGAGTGCGTTGTTATTGACCAGGTTGAACTGGATATTTTCATTGCGGCGGCTTTCACCCTCAGCGGCGTCTGTCTTGCCGAGCAGGTTCAACTCGATGCGCTTGTTCGATTCGGGTTGTTTGTTTTCGATCTCGGCCGCTTTTTCGCCGTTGGGTTTTTTCTGTAGTGGTCGCGCGGGTTTCTGTCGCGCGCCGGCCGAGAGGGCGAGCAGCCCAATCGCGGTGGAAACAAACGCCGTGCGCACGAGCCCCCTATAAAATGAAGTTGAAGACATTGAGTGACTATATCTTTCAAGAAAAATAAAACCGCGAAGAGACGAAGAAGATCGGGGCTCGAGGATCGCCAGGGCGCGCTTATCATTCCATTAACTTCGATCTTTGAATCCGCTTCGTCCTTTGGTTGTCCATAATCGTGATATGCAAAAAAAAGATATGCGTTGCATACTCTCCCCGAAAATCCCAATGCTGTCAATCTTTCATTGATTTGCACTCTTCAGATAATAAAACCACGAGGAATCGAACAGGTGACTTCGCGCTCCACTCCTTGCTATTTTCTTTGCGCTACGTTGGGGGGGAGCTGCCTACCAAACTACTTACAAAATCCGCGGTAGTCAGGAGATTTGAATTAGACTCGACATTCGATCAGCAAATCTCAAATCGAACATCTCAAATCCCGGAAGCGCCTCTGCGGTGAATAAGCATTACGCCATTCGTACTCCGGACTACTTCTCTCCTATATTTCAAAACTCCAATTTCAATCCGAACTGAATCTCGCGCGGACGGCCTGCCGTCGTGATCGTTCCGAACTGCGGCATATTCACATTGAAGCTCCGGTTCGGCTGCCCGAAGTTGACATTATTGAGGGCGTTGAAGAATTCGGCGCGGAGCTGCAAATTGACCCTCTCGCTCAATCTGTTGTTCTTCGACAGGCTGATGTCCCACGACTTGTAACCTGGACCGGAGAGGATATTACGCCCCGCGCTGCCGTATCGCAGATTGTCGGCCGGCACGAGTGCGAAGGTAGCAGTCCCGCCGCCGCAGGCCGGATTGCGTGGGTCGACGATGTAGCAGTTCGGATTCCCCGGATTGATCTGCGGCTGACCAATCAAGTCCGGGCGGTCGCCGGCCAACCCATCGCCGTTTTGATCGCCCGACATCAACACGCTGACCGGAAAGCCGCTCTGGAATTGCGTGATGCCGCTCACATCCCAGCCGCCGACAATCCAGTTGGCCGCGGAGGGCAGACCGTTGAGAAACGCCTTGTTCTTGCCGAACGGCAACTCATAGACGTAGCTGACGACGAAGCGATGCCGGATGTCGAAGCCCGAACGGCCGCGGAAGTAGCCGATCAGATCGCGCGGATTGCCGCCTTCGAAGCCTCCGCCGCGATCACCGTTGCCGCGTTCGCTCGATATGTCGATTGCCTTCGACCAGGTGTAAGAAGCCAGGAACTGAAGGCCTGACGAAAACCTCTTCTGGGCTTTCGTCAGCAGCGCGTGGTAGTTCGACGTGACGAAGGAGTTCAAGCTCAAGGCCGTGCCCCAGCGAGGGAAGGGGCGCCGCGCTGCCACCGTCGTCGCCGGTCCGGGTGTCGGGATGTTGAAGAAGATCAATTCAGTCAGCTTTGTGCCTTTGTTGCCGACGTAACTTACGTCAACCCCGATCCCGCCTGGCAGTTGGCGCTGCACGGACAGGTTCCACTGCTGCACATAACCTTCGCGGAATTTCGAGTCGATGTTCTGCGTGCCGATGACCGATGGAGCCGTGGCATTACTGAACGGATCTGCGAGATCGATCGGCGCAGCCGACGAGATGATCTGCTGCGTCTCGGCGAACGGCGGCTGGCGGCGGTTGATCACGAAGTTGTTGATGAAGTTTTGCGAGTTGGTGAAGAATATGCCGTACCCGCCGCGAACGACCGTCTTATCGTTCGCGCTGTAGGCGAATCCAACGCGCGGCGCGAAGTTATTACGGTCCGCTTCGTACAGCGCGCGTGCCGCTACGCCGTCCAATCCGAGAATGCTTTCGGCCTCATCGCTGTTGGCGACGATGATCTGCCCCTGCTGCCCCTGCTGCCCCTGCCCCGTGCCATATGCGTTGGTCAGCGGGTAGAAGGTCGAGCGCCGATCGAGATTGTCGACGAGCGGGCTGACGTACTCGTAGCGCAGCCCCAGAGTGAGAGATAACTTGGGCGAGATTTTCCAATCGTCGTTGAAGTAGTAGGAATGCCACCACGAGCGTCCCGTCTCGACTCCATTGCCGACCACCCGTTGCCCCGAGAACGGCAATCCCAGCAGGAAATCGGCGAATGGGTGGCCGGTGAAATCGCCGCGAAAGACGAACTGGCCGCGGCGAAAACCGGTGATCGGCCCCGGTGTATTCTGCTGGAATCGCGTCAGACTGAAGCCCTGCTTGAGCGAATGATCGCCCTTCGTCCAGGTGATTGCACCGGCGTAGTTGAATTCATTCGACACGTCTTTCTGCGGTACGAAATCGCCGTCGCCGTAGGGCGTCAGCGTTATGCCCTGGAACGCGAAGGTCGGCGCGCCCTCGAATCGCGATCCGGGGATGGGATTGTTTATCCCGAATTGTCGGTAAAAGCCTTCATCGCCGGTGTTAACGCTCTCGGCTACGAAGAGCGAACGCGTGAACGAGAAGCGAAACTCGCCCAGCAGATTCGGCTTGAAGATGTGCGTGTGATTGATCGCCGCGACCTCATTGATCGGAGGATTGATGTTCTCGAAGCCCGGCAGCAGCGGCGTCACTGTGAATGCGCCGGTCGCCGCGACGAACTCGGTCCGCGCCGACCGCGTGTAGCGGACGTTGATACGGTCTTTCTCCGAAAATTGATGATCCACTTTCGCCGTGTACTGATCATCGTCGACCTCGTTCGGATGCGTCACCAGCAGGTTGTTGACCGCGAGCCCCGGCGTGCCGGCGTTCGGTTTGGCCCATAAACCCAGTGCTGCCCTGGCCGTCTGATGAATACGCTCGACGGGGATCCGATTGCCTGAGAATTGAAGGTCGGGGTTTTGCGGATCTCGCAATATCAATCCGTCTATGCCTGAAAAGTCGCCCTCCCGCCACGATTCGGGCGGCACGCTGGCGAATGCCTCGACTCCGCGCCGCTCGCGCAAACCTTCATAGTTGAAGAGGAAGAATGTGCGGTTCTTGATGATGGGACCGCCGATAGTGCCGCCGAACTGATTACGGTTGAGCTGGCCGCGTTTGGGCAGAAAGAAATTGCGCGCGTCGAGCTCGTCGTTGCGAAGGAATTCGAAGACCGAGCCGTGGAACTGGTTAGTCCCGGATTTGGTGACGAGCGTGATCTGTCCGAACGCGGCCTGGCCGAATTCGGCGGAGTACGAATTGGTCTGAACTTTGAATTCCTGGATCACGTCGATCGAGGGGCGCAGCGCGACGTTGCCGAATTGGCGCGCGTTGTTGGCAGCGCCGTCAATCGTGAAGTTGTTGTGTGCGTCGCGCCCACCGATCGCCACGCCGGAGCCGAGGCTGCCGCTGGCCGCGCCGGTCGTTAAATCGAAGCCGCCCGGCCGCGTCACCGCGCCGGGCGTCAACAAGATCAACTGGGAGAAGTCGCGGCCGTTGAGGGGAATCTGAGTCGTATAGCGATTGTCGATCACCTGTCCGACCGACGCGCTTTCTGTCTGCAGCAGCGGCGTCTGGCTATCGATGGTCACCGTCTCGGTGACCTCACCGATTTCGAGTGTGACGTCTATGCGCGGCTCTTCATTCACTTGCAGCGTGATCCCGGTTACGCTCTTGCGTTTGAACCCTTTCACCTCGACCGCCATCGTGTACGTGCCCACCGGGAGCGAGTGCACTACATAAGAACCGCGGTTACCGGTCGTAACTTGCCGCTTCAGGCCGGTCTCTTTCTGCGTGACTGTGACATTGGCGTTGGCGATGGCATTTCCGCTCGAGTCCACCACCATACCGATAATTGTGGCAGTGGCTTGCGCCCATACATTTATCGCCGTCAATACTACGATACAGATGAGCAAAGTAATCTTGTGGTTCAAGGTGACCTCCTGTAGGGCGGGCTTCTAACTTGCCTTGTCTCCTGGATAGAGGGCAGGGAAGAATACCTGCCCTAAACTCATTGCCGACCGAGGAAGGACTGTACCATACTAAATCTATTGTTCAGAGGAATCGCCCGTGTTACAGTCCATCCCCCCAATGAATTTAAGTAACATCAACACACCTATAAGCTAGAGCTGTATTTCATAAATTACTAATCGATAGAGTTAACGGCGAGATCGGCGAGTCTATTCCGCCGCAGAAAGCCGGGAATTCGCGGAATCCGAGCGCAGAAGTCGAACCTATGACGGGTCTGCGTTCGCTATTGCATTGTAATGTCACGCATCTTTACGTCGACATTAAATTAAATTATCGAGAACATACCTAAAAGGAGAAAGGACATCATGCTACATCCGCATCGGATCCTATTGTTATTGGTTCTCATGATTCTGCCGGGTGGTACGTCTTTAGCGCAAACATTTCGGGGCGTGATCTCGGGCAGCGTGACCGATATCTCTGGAGCCGCCATTGCAGGCGCCAGGGTGCAGCTGGTCAATGAATCCACAGGGCTGAGCCGCAATCAGGAGACCACCTCTTCCGGTGATTTTTCTTTCTCCGAGTTACCGGTGGGCTTTTACACAATAACCATCAACAAGGAGGGATTCGAGGTCCGTAAGCTTCAGAAAGTTGAAGTGGCCGTCGGCAAGGTGACCAATCAGGCGATCACGCTCGGTTTGGGGCAAACCAGGGAGACTGTCGAGGTCCAGGCTACGGCTGCCACGTTGGAGACGACATCCTCCACGCTCAACGCGGTGGTGAATCAGCGCGCGGTGCAAGAGATTCCACTCAACGGGCGCGATTTTCGCACGCTGCTCTACCTTGCTCCAGGCTACACGCAGAGTAGATCGATGAATGGTAATCGCGCAAATCAGAACAACTGGCAGATCGATGGCACGGATAACAACGATTTCTGGCAGAACTCCGAGGCCGTTAACCAGGGAAGCATCTCCGGCATTGCCGGGGTAACTCTGCCGATAGAATCGATCGACCAGTTCAACCAGCAATCGGCGGGGGGCGGCGACTTCGGACGCAACCCGGGGTCGATGGTCAACGTCGCACTCAAGTCCGGAACCAACCAATTTCACGGATCGACCTACTATTTCAATCGCAACGAATTTTTCGCCGCCAGGTCGCCGTTTGCCGCGGGCGATTCTTCCGGCAAACTTCGCAATGAACAGTATGGATTCTCGGTGGGCGGGCCGATCATCAAGAACCGGTTCTTCTTTTTCACCAATTACGAGAGACAGAAGTATGTTATCGGAAATCGAGTGCTGGCGACGGTGCCCTCAGATGCATGGTTCGACACGGCGCGGGGAATATTGTCGAGGTACAATGTGCCGGAGAATCCAGTGATGCTCACCACCTATTCGAATTTGTGGCCGTCGCGCAGCCGCTTGGCGCCAGCAACTGTCTCGAACTTCTTCTCGAACGACGACAATACGGGCGAGAGCAACAACGGCGTGATCAAGCTGGACTACAATCTCAGCGCGAACCACACGATCTCGGGGCGCGCATTTCTGGGGACAGGCGAAGCAGCACAGTATGCCGGTGGCTCGGTCTACCGGGAGTATTTTCAGGTGGTGCCCAGCCGGCAACACAACTATGCCGCGACGTTGACCAGCACACTTACGCCGCGCCTGGTCAACCAGGTGCTGGTTGGATTGAACTACTTCAAACAGACTTTTGATGACGCCGATCATAGCGCCAATCCGCCCGCATGGGGCTTCAACACCGGCGTAACCGGTCCCTCAAACCTGGGCTCACCTAACATCAATCTAACAGGCTTCGATAACGGCAGCGTCGGCATCACAGCGCAGCTCGGACGAACCGATGTTACCGGCCATGTAACCAACAACCTCTCATATAACTTCGGCAGCCACGCGTTAAAGTTAGGCGGCGAGTTCCGGCGAGCCAAGCTCGATGTCGCTTATCTCCGCGAGGCGCGCGGGGCATTCACCTTCGACGGAACCGCCGGACCATGGGCCTCTGATGTCACGCTCAGTGTGGCTGAGAGATCGATTGCGGATTATCTCGCCGGTTATCTCAAGCCCGGCTTCGGCTCAATCGCCACCGGCGATCCGCAGCGCGTTTACTACGTTAATTCATACGAAGGGTGGGCGCAGGACAACTGGCAGATAACGCCTCGCCTGAACATCAATTATGGCGTTCGTTATGCTTACAACGGGCGGTTTCATACGACGGGCAGCAAACCAATTGCGATCTTCGATCCCAACGCGCCGGGGGGCCTGTCGGTCGTCGGCCAGGATATAGACGCGCTCTATCCCGCGGATTACAACAATTTCGCTCCGCGCTTCGGATTTGCGTTCACACCCAGCCGCGACAGCAAGTTGGTGATTCGCGGCCATTATGGCGTCTATTACGACATCATCAATGGCAACCTCTTCGTCGACAACCGCGCCGGCTCGGATGGCGGGCGAGGCGTTTCGCGCCAACCGATAGGACCCGCTCCTGTCTTCAGCGTGAGCAGCCCGGGTACGGGTCCCGATGGTCTGGGCCCATTGGTTATCACACAAGGCCAATACATCTTCGGAAGCGCGGCAGGGCAGTCGGCATTCGCCGTCTATACCGTCAATCAGAATCTGAGTGCGCCTTACGTGCAGAATTTTGGGGTGGACACGCAGTATCAGCTGACCCGGAACGTGCTGCTGCATGCTGCCTACGTAGGGAACCAGGCGCGGAAGTTGGTATATACGCGCAACATCAATCAGATAGCGCCAAGCGCGGCGCTGGCGGACAACGCGCGGCGGCCGTTCTTCAGCCAGTTCCCGCAATTTATCGGCATCACAGAAATCGAGACTGCGGCCAATTCACATTACAACTCGTTGCAGGTCTCTTTCCGAACGACCAATTGGCGCAACCTTAGCTCGCAATTCTCCTATACGCTCGGCCACGCCGTGGACGAAATGTCCGACCCACGTAATACCCGTCCAACTGACAACTTCAACCGAGGTTTCGACCGGGGCAACGCCAATTTCGACTACCGCCATATTTTCTCCGGCTATGTGCTCTATGACGTCCCGCAACTGGGAAGAAGGGTTCCGTTGTTAACCAAGGGCTGGCAGATCAATACCTATATCACAGCTGACTCCGGCAGCCCTTTCACTGTCCTGGCTTCCGCCGATTTGAGTCACACGAGAAACGGTGCTGACCGTGCTGATCAGACGGGCGATCCATTCCGGGGCATCACGCAACCGATGAGAGGCGTGCAGTGGTTCAATCCGAACGCTTTTACCAACCCAACGCCTGGCACCTATGGGACGACCAGGCGTAATGGCTTTTATGGGCCCAGTTTCACATCGGTAGACTTCTCGATCTTCAAAAATTTCGCGATCAAGGAGAATTACTCGCTTCAGTTCCGCGCAGAGATATTTAACGTCTTTAATCGAATGAACCTGGCGAATCCCAGCACGGCCATCGGGAATAACTTCGGGACAATTCTCTCGACTCGGCGGGGCGTGGATGCGCCCGGTATCGGTTTAGGTGAGCCTCGCAACGTTCAGTTCGCTCTCAAGTTCCTCTTCTAGAAAGGCGGCGACGGTATGTCTCGATAGTGTTGGTGAAGTTAGAAGGAAGGTTCGCCGCGTAAGAGGCGAAGAAGGGGACATCGGTGCGTCTCAAGTGAGGGAGAAAATATTGGTCACCACCGGATGCGACGGATATATGCGGATTAGATCCGACTTTCATCCGCCGCATCCGTGGGTTGATCGCCTAAATGACGATAGTGCCTAAGCCACCTTCACCAGACCGTGCGGATCTAGAACGAATTTCTTTGCCGCACCTTTGTCAAAGTCTTTGTATCCCTTGGGCGCATCATCCAGCTTGATGACTGTGGCGTTGACTGCCTTCGCGATCTTCACTTTTTCGTGCAAGATCGCCATCATCAATTGGCGGTGATACCGCATCACCGGGCACTGACCGGTGGTGAATGAGTGGGACTTCGCCCAGCCTAAACCGATCCTGATGCCCAATTGCCCGATCTTGGCATTCTCGTCGATTCCTCCGGGGTCTCCAGTAACGTATAGCCCCGGAATACCGATCTGACCGCCGGCGCGAGCAATTGTCATGACATCGTTCAACACCGTCGCCGGCGCCTCTCCTGCTCCCGAGCCGTGCCCGCGAGCTTCGAAGCCGACGCAATCGACGGCGGCATCGACTACCGGTTCCCCCGCGATCTTTTCGATCTGGTCGGCCAGGCTCGCTCCGGATTTGCAGATCCACCGTCTCACAACCGAAGCTCCGCGCCTGCGCTAATCGCTCGGGAATCATGTCGCCGACAATCACTAGCGCCGCTCCGAGCAATTGCGCGGAAGCAGCGCAGGCGAGTCCAACCGGGCCGGCGCCGGCGACGTAGACCGTCGATCCGGGACCAACTCCGGCCGTAACCGCCCCGTGATAACCGGTGGGGAAGATATCTGAGAGCATGGTCAAGTCGAGAATCTTTTCCATCGCCTGATCCCGATCCGGAAATTTAAGCAGATTGAAATCAGCGTAAGGAATCATCACGTACTCGGCTTGCCCGCCTTTCCACCCACCCATGTCGACGTAGCCGTAAGCGGCTCCCGGCCGAGCAGGGTTGACGTTGAGACAAATGCCGGTCTTTCCCTCTTTACACATTCGACAGCGTCCGCAGGCGATGTTGAACGGCACCGAGCAGAGATCGCCCACCTTGATGAACTCCACGTCGCGGCCGGCTTCGATCACCTCGCCGGTGATCTCATGGCCGAGAGTCTGCCCGACTGGTGCGGTAGTGCGTCCGCGCACCATATGCTGGTCGCTGCCGCAAATATTGGTCGAGACGACCTTGAGGATGACTCCGTGTTCGCATTTGCGATTCTGTTCCGGCAAAGTCAATTTGGGATACCCGATGTCCTGGACATCGACCTTTCCCGGTCCCTGGTAAACAACACATCGATTTCCTGCCATCGTATCGCTCCTTTCAGAAATTGTGCCTCAGCTTAGTTGATTTGATACCTCCACAAAAACGGTGTAATGGTCTGGCCAGGCGAGAAACCGGATTACGCGATAAATAAAAATAAACGAAGCATGCGAAAATACCCGAATTTCCTCATGTTTCGTTTACTTAGTTTGTATTCTATTTCTCTTCTGCCTCAGATATTAGATAGCACGGTTGATTGCAGAGGTACCGTTGAACTTACCTTGAAATCAATTTGCGAAGATTTAAAATACTGCTGCTCCGGCTTCGGCGACCGCGTGATCCTGTTCACCTGAACCGCCGCTTACCCCAATTGCTCCCACCACCGCTCCATTCTTTTTCAAAGGGATACCGCCAGCAAAGATCATCACACGTCCATCATTGGAAGCATGAATCCCGAAGAACTGGCTACCCGATTGGGCGTGCGGCGCCAGATCTTTGGTCGCAATATCGAAAGCGCGCGAGGTCCATGCTTTCTTGATTGAAATATCGACGCTGCCGATCCAGGCCCCGTCCATCCGAACGTGAGCCACCAGATTGCCGCCGGCATCAGCCACCGCAATATTCATCGGTTGGCCGATCTCTCCGGCCTTCTTTTCCGCCGCGGCGATAATCCGACGAGCGTCATTAAGCGTGATCATAAAAACTCTCCTTCCAAAGTAAAATGTTTATTTCAGTTTATAATTTAGCGCAATTGCGCCAGGTACGAAACGAGATATTGCAGTTCCTCGCCAGAAAATTGCATTACATTCGGCATTTTTACCCCGGGTTTGAGACCCTGGGCGTGTGTCACCCAGGCAGCGAGGTTTGCTTTGTCGTTTGTAAGAATATTGGCAGCCAGTCCTCGCCTGCTGGCTAAGTGTGTGAGATCGGGCGCTACACCGACTCCCGGAAGAGTCCCCCGGATAGTGTGAAAAAGAACGCAGGCCCGCGACATAAACAATTCCTGACCGCGGACCTCCTGGGGGGAACTGGGTATCGCGGCCGGCTCGAGCTGCTTTGCGCGCCAGGCCTCGAATTCGCTCGCGGTCTCGGCCACGACGACGATCCTCATGGCGGCATGCTGCGTTCCGCAGAACTCCGCGCACTTGCCCTGATACACACCCGGTTTGTCCGCCCGCAACAGCATCTTGTTCAATTGGCCTGGTATGAGGTCCACTTTCCCGCTCAGGTTCGGCACCCAGAAGGAATGTATCACATCGGCCGATGCGAGCTCGAGATGCACCGTCTGCCCCACGGGAATATGGATCTCGTTGGCTGTTGCAAAATAGTTATCTGGCGTGCCTTTGACGTATTTGACTTCCCACCACCATTGGTGCCCGATGAGGCGAATATCCGGAGCAGAGTTTTCTGCGTGATGGAGCGGGGATTCCTTCATCGCCCTCTGTCCCATAAAAAAGATGGTGGCGAGAACTACCAAAGGGATGCCCAACCCTCCGATCAAAATCCACGGCCGCCCTCCTCCGGCATCTACCGGCTCGTGCTCATCGAACGTTCCACGCCTCCGAACGGCTACCCACCAGAGCAGCACCCACATCACCAGAGCTACGGCGCTGAATACCGCGTAGACGAACCAGCTCAGGTTGGAGATGGATTCGGCCGCCGGGCCGGCCGGCTCGAGCGTTGATTGTGCCTGTGCGCATCCGGAGAAGGCGACCCAGAATAGAGTTGTGATGAATGTATATCTTGATGTTTTCATGGTGTTGGTGGTTCAGGCTCAAGCGGTGTGCGCATCGATTTCGGCGATTGCATTCCTGTCCTGCGCGTATGGGTTCGCGCTCAAAGTCACCTGCTTTTGATTATCAGAACTCGTTGATGCATGCCTAATGCCCCACTGTCTGTTCACTGACATGTTTTTCGATGGGCACACCAAAGTTTCGCAGAAGCCGATCTATCTCCGATTTTCGGTGTTCCAGAACGGCATTCAGTTCGTCTCGCAAAGCCGTATCTTCTCGGCGAACTCCCATGCTGATGTCGAAGACGAACGAGAGAGATGGCGGATCCGTTGGTGGAGTGACGGGCGCCAGCTTCAACGGCACCCGCGAGCGCTTTGCCAAATATCCTGCGAGCGGTCCCCACGCGATAGCGATGTCGATATATCGACCGGTGCTTCAGCTCTTGCCTCACATCTCTAAAATAGTCACTATGACGATATAAATCTTTAAACGGCTATCAAAATTTTTCCAAATCTGTCTCAAAACGTATTTTCGTCAGCTTCTGCGGCCATTTTTTTTCAAAAATATGGCTGGTTAACTACTCGTGATCTGTCGCGAGCAGTCGGCGATATATCGTCATTCTCGTTATATATCGCAACCGTTTTTCTTCTTCCTCGGCGACAATTTGGGCGGGGAAAATATTCTTATTTTTTGCAAAGCGTAGAAGTTACATACATATTGGGCTGCTATTGCCAACCGCGGCAGAGCATTTGCTCGCAATGCTTGTGTTACCGGTGCTAAAGGATTACTGGTTCGGAAGGTCTATCATCCCGACACGATGGTATACCCGCGGGGCGAGCGGCTGCCGCGATCAAAAACGCGATCAAGACCGCGATCAAGACAATGATACAGGAGAGCACGAGATGACCTGGATTCGCACTATACCGATGGAAGAAGCCGGCGAAACGCTGCGCAGCTTGATGGAGCGGCAGCGTGCGTTATATCCGGTGGAGTACGCGTCGCCGGCCTCGCCCGGCGGCGACAGCATCGTCTCAGCGCATACCTTGATGCCGGAGACGCTCTATCACATCTTCTCCGCGTTCGGCGAGATGATGTCGCCCAATCTGCCATTGAGCCGGGCTCAGCACGAAATGATCGCGACGATTGTTTCGGTCGAAAACCGCTGTTTTTATTGAGTGGAGTCGCACGCAGAGTTTCTGCGTATGGTAACGTTGGATGATTCGTTGATCGCTGCGCTGCGCGAAGATTATACGAAAGCCTCCCTCACCGAAGCCGATCGCGCCATGTTGGATTACGTAGTGCAACTGACCCGGGACGCAACTCGCCTGACGCCGCAAGACCATGATAAATTGCGTGCAGCTGGTTTTGACGAACTGGCAATCTTGCAAATTACACTGATTGCATCCTGGTTCAATTACATCAACCGCGTCGCCGACGCGCTGGGCGTTGGTCGCGGGAAGAGAGAAGACTGGTAATCTACTAAACCCTGGAAGACCTCTCATTTCATAAGAGCGTCCACGGTTTCCGCTGCGCTCCAAACCTTCTTCATCGCAGCATGGGGAAGAAATTGGAGCTTAGGTGCACAGTTCCTGGTAATAGTAAGCCAACCGACTCCAACCAACCCTGGATACCAGCTGTAACCACTCCAGGTAAAAGCGATAGTTTAATGCGATTGGCTTACAGGGCGTCATAGAACCTTAAAACAAACAGTAAGCTACGATGCCAACGTAGGAGATGATAGATGTCAACATTGAGTAAACAGAGTCTACTTTCTGAATCAATAGACGCTCCCGGCTTTTATGAAAGAATCAATCGGGAATTGCACAAACCCGCCCTTCAGCTCTTTATGTTAATTGTGCTCGCGCATTGGGCTGAACATCTGGTTCAAGCAGTTCAGGTCTACCTTCTCAATTGGCCGCTACCGGAAGCCCGCGGGGTTCTCGGAATGTGGTTCCCGTGGTTGATCAAATCAGAGGCGCTCCATTATTTCTACGCCCTGGTGATGCTCATCGGTATCTGGACGCTTCGCAGGGGATTTCAGGGCAGGGCATATAAATGGTGGATTATCTCCTTCGGTATACAATTCTGGCATCATATCGAGCATGGATTGCTTCAGGGACAGGCCATCGCCGGGCACAATCTCTTCGGTTCTCCGGTTCCGATCAGTATCGCGCAACTTTGGATCCCCCGCGTTGAGCTGCACCTTTTTTACAACACCATAGTTTTCATCCCGATGATCCTGGGGATGTACTACCACATGTTCCCTCTTCAGGGAGAAACGACCGGGCACGGTTGTTCCTGCGCCTGGCGGGAGAAATCAGCCGACGCATGTTCCGTTTAAATGACGCAAACAGATGACAGAAAATGGTGGCCGGTCGCCGATTCATTGCAGTTTAAATGTCGAATTAATCTGGTGTCGCCAACCTTGATGTGATGTCAGTTTATCGCTACCGCTTCATCGGTTATTCGATTTATGAAACTCGTTCTCAGCAATTCCGCAGTGCCCGAAACCTTTATCCCTGAAATCAATGATCGCTTCCTCTTGTAAATTGACTTTTCTGGGACTGGCGCTTTGCGTCGCTATCTTCTCGATTGGATGTCGTGAGGGTGAAGCACAACCCGACATAGCCTTTGAATACAAATTCATGCCAGACCCTCCGAGAACAGGTTTCGCGACGTTTAGCTTGAGGCTGGCGGATGCTGCAGGTAAGCCGATTAACGGCGCCCGCATCGATCTGGAAGGCAATATGTCACATGCCGGAATGCGCCCCGTATTCAGTGAGGCACGAGAATTGGAAACGGGGCGATACGAAGCGGCTCTTGAATTCACGATGAGAGGAGATTGGATTATCCTCGTTCATATCACCTTGCCGGACGGGCGAAGACTACAAAAAGAACTGTTTATAAATGGAGTCCAATCAGGGTGAGGAACCAGCAGTCTGAGCAATCATCGCAGCCTTATGCCGCAGACGATTCACGCGCTGTCGATTTGGCGGATGTGCCTTTCCTTGGACGATTTCTTCACTGGCGTCATAACAGAACAGCATTACAGATTCCGGCCTTGATCATCAGTATTTTGATGGTGCTGCACGGGCTTTTCGGGCCCACACTGGCTCCTAAAAATCTTGCCACAACGTTGAGCTGGGTCCATTTTCGGGGAGCTCTCGTGTTCGTATTGCTCCTCGCGGGCAACTTCTTCTGTCTGGCCTGTCCCTTTATGCTCCCGCGGCAACTGGCGCGGCGTTTATTGCGGCCGCGATACAACTGGCCTCAGAGGCTACGCAATAAATGGGTATCGATCGCCCTCTTCATATTGATCCTCTTCCTTTATGAATTGTTCGATCTTTGGGCGTCCCCCTGGTGGACGGCCTGGTTGATACTCGGTTATTTCCTCGCGATCCTGGTTGTCGACGGGGCTTTCAAACACGCGTCTTTTTGTAAGTTCGTTTGCCCGATCGGGCAGTTCAACTTTGTCGCATCTGCCATCTCTCCGCTGGAAGTGCGCGTGCGAGATCAGGAAGTTTGCACTGGGTGCCGAACGAAGGATTGCATTCGCGGAAGGCGGGATCAATCGAGCGATTTGATAGTGATCCAGCGAGGATGCGAACTGGCGCTCTTTCAACCAGAAAAGGTGGGCAATATGGATTGCACATTTTGCCTGGATTGTGTGCACGCCTGTCCACATAACAACGTTGGAATAATGAGCCGCCTCCCCGCCCGTGAATTGACGATCGACACACGACGATCCGGAATCGGTTATTTCTCTCGCCGCAGAGATCTGGCGGCATTATCCGTAGTGTTTACTTTCGGAGCTCTTCTGAATGCCTTCGGAATGGTCAGCCCGGTTTATGCCGCGCAAAGATGGCTCGCCGGCGTGTTACAGATCGAGCAGGAAGCGCCGATCCTGGGCGTTATATTCGCAGTGGCTTTGGTTGTGGAACCGATTCTCCTACTTGTTCTGGCCGGCTGGTTGACGAAAAGATGGGGAGGCAGCCGGAAAACAATTCTCCCGTTGATCATCAGGCATAGTTATGCGCTGGTTCCGCTCGGATTCGGAATCTGGCTCTCGCACTACGGATTTCATTTTTTAACGGGGCTCTACACTATCGTTCCCGTATTTCAGAGCGTTCTGGCGAGTACCGGATGGCCGATTTTGGGCGAGCCGTTTTGGAGGCTGGGAGGCTTGCCCGAGAATGTTATCTATCCGATAGAGCTGGGATTTCTGGGGCTCGGATTACTGGGCTCACTGCTTGTAGTCTATCGTCAGGCGGAGGAAGACGCCGAGGCGCATACGGGAAGATTATTTTCGGTGTGGGGAGGCCTCTGTCTTCTTCTCTGGGTCTCCGCGCTGTGGCTGCTTTCTCAGCCGATGGAAATGCGCGGCACATTTCTGGGCGGGTAGAGTAAATCGCTACCATTCCGCCCTTGCCAATAGTGGCCATGGTCGATTGTCTCAAACACAATAGATTAGCGTGGCTTGCCAGTGTCATCCTGGTGTTCGGATCAGTTCTGGCCTATGGAAGGCGGGTGAGCGCACACGAGGGACCGCCCTATCCTATTCTGGTCGACCAAATGATCGGCCCGTGTCTTGTCTCGGTATGGGCCGACCCTGACGTCGGCATCGGCTCCTTCTTTATTATTCTGGAGCCACCTCGAGGCGCTGCGCTGCCCGAAGACGTCACCATTGAGATTGGCGCGCAACCGATCAGCGGTAGACTTGCTGAATCTCGTTATAAGGCAGTGCGAGAAAATTTGAACAGTCGCGTACAGTTTAAAGCTGAGATACCATTCGACGCACAAGAGCGCTGGCTGACACGAATCTTCCTGAAAAGCTCAAAGGGCGGCGGAGAGACGAGTGTCGAAGTAGAAGTGACTCCACCAGGATACGGTCGCTGGGATCTGCTCTTGTACCTCTTTCCTTTTCTGGCTGTGGGCTCACTCTGGCTCAAAGCATTTCTTCGCCGGCGGGATCGCAAAAAAACTTCAACATAGCGAAGCTGCCAGGTGAAATGCCGATTTCAGCTTTACGCTCATCCCGATGCTGATTTAAGCTGCAATGCTGCCCGATTGTCGATTGCCCTGAACGCGTTAGCGAACTTCAATGCGAATAAAACAATTTTAGACAGGCCTCAAATAAACCGGCTATGACCACACGAAGAGAATTCATTCAAAGATCCGGCCTTGTGCTGGCTTCTGCCGCCGCATCAAAAATCAATCCGGCGGCGCAACCGACCACATGGTACGACCGTCCGATGCGTTGGGCGCAACTCACGCTGGTCGAAGACGATCCCGGCAAATACGATCCGGCTTTCTGGCTCGATTATTTCCGGCGCACGCATTCAGATGCGGCATGCCTGTCTGCGGGCGGCTGCGTCGCTTATTATCCGACCAAAGTTCCTTTGCATTACCGCAGCCGATTTCTGGGCGACCGCGATTCATTCGGTGAACTGGTGGCGGGCTGTCGCAAGCTGGGCATGAATGTAGTCGCGCGTACCGATCCGCACGCGGCGCATCAGGATGTTTACGACGCGCATCCGGACTGGATCGCCGTCACCGCCGACGGCAAGAAGCTCAGGCATTGGGCCGACCCCGAGCTATGGGTGACGTGCGGGCTCGGCCCCTACAACTTCGAGTTCATGACCGAGATTACGCGCGAGATTGTGCGGATGTATAAGGTCGACGGAATCTTCTCCAATCGCTGGGACGGCTCGGGCATGTGTTATTGCGAACACTGCCAGCAGAACTTTAAAAAGTTTTCCGGACTCGAGCTGCCCCGCACCAACAACCCGCTCGACGAAACGCGACGGCAATACATCGTCTGGCGCCAGGCACGGCTTTTCGAGTTGTGGCGGTTGTGGGACGGCGAGATCAAAAAAATCAATCCGAACGCGGGCTACATCGCGAACGCGGGCGGAGGCGCGCTCAGCAGTCTCGACATGAAGACAATCGGGGAGCTGGCGCCCACATTGTTCGCCGATCGCCAGGCGAGGCGCGGCTTGATGCCGCCGTGGGCGAACGGCAAGAACGGCAAGGAGTACGGCGCGACGCTCGGACGCAAGGCAATCGCCGGCATCTTCAGCGTGGGCGTAGAAGAGCCTTATCGCTGGAAAGATTCAGTCCAGAGCAGCGACGAGATCAGACTCTGGGTGGTCGACGGCATCGCGCATAACCTGCGCCCCTGGTTCACGAAATTCAACGGCAAGGTGATCGACAGGCGCTGGCTGAAAGTGGTTGAGGATCTGTATGGCTGGCATCACAGAAACGAACGTTATCTACGTAACGAACGTTCGCTGGCCCGCCTGGCGATCGTTTATTCGCAGCAGACGGCCGCTTTTTACGGCGGCGAACAGGCGCGAGCTCGCGTCGAAGATCACGCTTTGGGGTTTTATCAGGCATTGATCGAAGCGCGCGTGCCGTTCGATATGGTGCACGACCAGTTGCTCGATGCGGCCCACATTCGCCAGTACCGGACGCTGATTCTGCCGAATATCGCCGCTCTTTCATCGGCGCAATGCGCACAGCTCAAAGAGTTTGTCGCGAACGGCGGCAATCTGATCGCCACTCACGAGACTTCGCTATACGATGAATGGGGAGTGCGGCGCAGCGATTTCGGGCTGGCATCTCTGTTCGGCGCTTCGTTCGCGGGACGTGTCGAGCACAATATCCATAACTCTTATCTCAACGTAGACAAAGACCCGCGCACCGGCCAATTTCATCCGATCGTTCGCGGCCTGGAGGATGCTACCCGCATCATAAATGGCGTCCACTGGGTGCACGTCAAATCTCACGCGGAATCTGATGCTCCGGCCAATGTCCCGAATGACCTGCGCGCCTCGTATGCACCGTTGACGCTGGTGCCTTCTTATCCCGATTTGCCGATGGAGCAGGTATGGCCGCGGGTGCCGCGCACCGATACGCCGGGCGTTTATGCGCGACAGACGGGGCACCCGGAGCGTGGGCGCGTGGTCTATTTCCCCTTCGACATCGATCGCACGTTCTGGGAAGTGTTGTCGGTCGATCACGGCAAGGTCCTGCAAAACGCCGTCGCATGGGCGCATAACGAAGAGCAGCCGCTGGAGGTAAAGGGTCGCGGTATGCTGGACGTTTCCCTGTGGATGCAGAAGGAATCGGTGACCGCGCATCTGGTAAACCTGACCAATCCGATGATGATGAAGGGGCCGGTGCGCGAGATCATCCCACTGTCAGAGCAACAGGTGCGCATTCGCGTGCCGGAAGGTCGCGGGGTTAAAAAAGCGCATCTGCTCGTCAGCGGTAAGCAGCCGGTCTGGCGTCAGGCGGGGGAATTCGTGAGTCTGAGCGTTCCATCTATCGATCTACACGAAGTCATCGCGCTGGACCTTGCAATTTGATGACCTGGTGACGAGGCCGGCATTCCCATTGGATGACGCGCTCATCTTTGCCGTCGATAAGCCGGGAACAGATAATCCTTGTATAGAAGAATTTATCAAACAAATGATGCCGTGGGCACACGGCTATCAGTTCATGTTCATTCTTTTATTGTTTCATTTTTGCGCGCCACTAGGCGACACGCGTTCTTCCTCTAATATAAAAATTTTCGTTGGCAAATCGTTAAGATCGTTGAGATGTTTATCAATAATAACCACACTATTCGAAAACTAATCCTCACCCACGGCTCCAGAGGAGCCTAATGTTTATAGTTCGCGGCATCTAACTATATTTTTGAGCGCCGGAGGAGCGACATATCGGACTATTCGCTCATGCCGAAATTGGCATTACCTGCTCGAGCTTGGATTGTCACACCACCTCTCGAAATTATCATTGTTAGTCTTCGATGAAATCGAAAACATATTTGTCCTCAAAGGCGATATCGAACTTCCTCAACAATCCCAGGTATTCGCCTTTGAATGAGCTCTTGCCGTGATGCTCCTCTTGATTTCGAAGGTAGCGGATCACATTCCCCAATTGTGAATGTGAGTATGAGAATGCACCGAACCCTTCCTGCCAATGGAATCTGCCTTTCACCCAACGCCGCTCATTGATGAACTTCGAGGAGCTGGCTTTAACATCCCGTACCATATCTGACAGAGCGATATTCGGTTTCATACCGATCAACACGTGCAGATGATCGGGCATTCCGTTAATCGCAATCAGCTTCTGACCCTTATTGCGAATAATGCCGGTGATATATTGGTATAGCTCTTCTTTATAGTTAGGCTTGATCAGATTTTGCCACCCCTGCATGGCAAAGACCACTTGAATGTAGATTTGTGTGTACGTGTCAGCCATGTGTCCCTCCATTGTTGTTGAACCAAGTGTTCGTAAGGAGTGGCCGACAGTCTGTAAGATTTACAGAAATGGGATGAACGAGTCAAACCAAAATCCAGAGGGGGCAAATTCCGCACATTCCGCTCCTCCGCCGGAGCTTGGGGAAGGGGGCAGATTTGAACTATATACATCTGGCCCCTCTGGGGCTAAAGATTATAAGTCGATCAGCGAATTCGGCGACCGGTTAATGGTGACTCAGTTCCTTTCCGATTGGATAGCGCGCCGCTGTGTTTTTATTACCGCTGTCCCGGAAAATTGCGACCCTGTCCTCCGGGGCTTTGGAAAGGGGTTCAGGTTTGAACTATATACATCTGGCCCCTCTGGGGCTAAAAGATTATAAGTCGATCAGCGAATTCGGCGACCGGTTAATGGTGACTCAGTCCCTGTCCGATTGTATAGTGCGTCGCTGTGTTTTTATTACCGCTGTCCCGGAAAATTGCGACCCTGCACCGCTTCCAGCACGGTCGGGTTTTCCC
Organism: uncultured Acidobacteriota bacterium; assembly: GCA_963796275.1. Lineage (GTDB taxonomy): Bacteria > Acidobacteriota > Blastocatellia > RBC074 > RBC074 > JAKEHZ01. The sequence goes on from CAWCKY010000007.1 coordinate 261,646, forward strand.
GCCTCAGTTTCAGCGACAGCTCTTTTTCTTTGCGCGCCTGCTCTTCGTCGCCTAGCCGGAAATAGACTTGTGACAGCAGCAGGTGCGGCTGTGGATGATGCGGGTCGAGCCGCGCGGCCTCGTTGAGCTCTTTCACCGCCTGTTCCCATCGCTTGAGCCCCATCAGTGCCCGGGAGAGCGCGACGCGTGCGGGAACATAATCTGTCCTGATTTTGATAGCACGTTCCAAATATGGAATTGCTTCCTCATAACGGCCAAATTGCTGCATCAGGTCGCCGTAAAAAAATGGCGGCTCCTCATAGGATGGATCTAGCGACATCGCCTTTTCCAATTCCTTGAGCGCCTCATCGGTCTGGCCGACCTTCTGCAGATGGAACCCGTACTCGAAATGGGCCCGCGCTGACTGCGGGAACCGCTTCACGGCGCGGCCCGCGAGCTCGAGCGCCTCCGCGTACAATCCGGCATCCTGGTGCGACTTGATAGCAAGGTAGTAAGCATTCGCGTCATCCGGGGCAAGTTCCACAGCCCTTCGAGCAGCATCAGCCGCCTCTTGAAAATAACGGCCCTTGCCATACTCCACCGCCATGACTTGCAGAAGCTTGACGTTCTTCGGGTTCAGCTTCAGCGCGGTTCTCCAGGCGAGCAGCGCATCCTCGCGCCGCTCAGCAGCCTGATAACACGCGCCCCGCAGGTAATGAGTATTGAAGTCTTGCGGGGATATCTTAGCCGCTCTTTCAAGGAGAGGAATCGCTTCGTTGATCTGTTTGCGCGAGAAGTAGAAGTAACCGAGATTGAAAAGGGCAGGAAAATATCGCGGCGACAGGTCAATCGCCTTTAGCCACAGGCGCTCCGCTTCCTCGTATCGCCGGGCTTGCGCTGCCTGTTGCGCAGATTCCGAAAGCGCCGACGGATCCTGCGCGTACAAGGTTGCCGAGATCATCGTCGCAATAACTACAATCTTTATCATAGGTAAGCAGTCAGCAAAGACTTATTTTCATTTTACATTTTACATTTGTCATTTAAGTCGCTCCCCAGGATGCAATCAATGACAAATGACAAATGACAAATGTAAAATGACAAATGTAAAATGAAAATCAATTACCCGTCAGCGCTTTTATCTTTCATTTCTGCGTCGCTAACCGCTTCGCCGTTCCGCTGCCTTCGACAAGCAGCAGAAATGCGTCGGCCGGCGCACCCGGAAACTCCTCGATCCGGCCGGAGGGCCATTTAACCTTCATACGGTCGATACGGTTTGCGCGGCCCAGGCCGAAATGCAGGCGAAGATCGTTCTGCGAAACATAGCTCGACTGGCTGAGAACCGGCTTGGTCTGGATCTGTCCTGCCGCCTCAACTTGGACGATGGCCCCGATCGCGCTCCGGTTGGATTTCGTGCCCTCAAGCCGAAGTTGTATCCAATGACCGGAACCCGCCGGTGCCTTGAGTTCGTTACGCAGAAGCGATGGGGCCTCACCCATATTCATTACGAGTACATCGATGTCACCGTCATTATCGACGTCTCCGAACGCTGCGCCCCGGCTCGACTTCAGCTCCATCACTCCAGGCCCCGCTTGGGCGCTCACATCTTCGAAGCGGCAATCGCCGAGATTGCGATAGATCAACCGGGGATTGCGATATGATTCTCCCGTTTTTCGAGGCGCGGCGTCGAGCTCCGGATAGACATGGCCATTCACCTGAAAGATATCGGTCAGTCCGTCATTATCCATATCCGCGAAGGCCACTCCCCAGCCCACATATTGCGGGTTGACGGCTAATCCCGCACGTACGACTACATCTTCGAAGATGCCATCGCCGGTGTTGCGAAAGAGATTGGGATAGTCGCCGGCGAAGTTGGTCTTGACCAGGTCCAGCAGGCCGTCGTTATCGAAGTCCGCAACGCCGACTCCCATGCCGCCCTGTTCGAACCCATGTTCGCTGAATGCCACGCCGGCTTCCGCGCCAATATCGGTGAATGTCCCATTCCGGTTGTTCCGTAAGAGAATGCTGGGAGTCGAGTCGCAGGCGATGTAGATATCCGTCCATCCGTCGCCGTTGAAATCAGCAGCCACCGGCGTGAAAGCGTAAAAACCTTTGACCGATCCTACACCTGAATCCGCGGTGGCCTCTTCGAATGTCAGGTTGCCGCGATTGCGGTAAAGCGTCACGGAGCCGTATGGCAAACCCCTGGGGCCGCAGAACACGGGCATGCCTTTCCATTCGCAGTTGGATGCCTTCCCGGGCAGCGGCGCGGTTGCGAGGTCGAAATCCTGATAACTCGTCACTAAAAGGTCCAGATTACCGTCACGGTCGTAATCCAGAAATGTGCAGCCGGAACTCCACTCTTTTGCAGGTCCGGCTGTCCCGCTCCGGGATGTGAGCTCCTCGAAGACGCCGTCACCACGATTGCGGTAAAGGGCATTCGGCCCCCAATAGGTGAGATAGAGGTCCAGATTACCGTCATTGTCGACATCTCCGGCACACACGCCCGAACCCCAGCCCGAGCGAGCCAGCCCCGACTTCTTCGTCACGTCCTCAAAGCCACGCGCGCCGGTATTGCGATAGAGATGATTAGTCGGTGGCTGTCCATTGCTGTACCCTTCAAGGCGCGATCCGTTTACCATGAAAAGGTCCAGCCTGCCGTCTTTATCATAGTCGATGAAGGCGACGCCCGTTCCATTTGCCTCGATGATGTACTTCTTGCTCGTCTCATTCCCCGCGGTAAAGCGCATAGAAAGCCCATATTGCGCAGCGATGTCCGTAAATTTTGCGAGGAAAGGTTTCCCTGAAACGGGAGCGCGAGTCGCAGGCGTGGCGTTTCGGGTCGCGACTCCTTGCGCCTCGATTGTCTCGATTTCCCCGTCTGTGTAGATGTATAACCCGCCCGCGAGGAACCCAAGCATAAAGAGCACTGCCGTTCGCCATTGGGCGACGCGCTTTTCCATCCTTTGTTTATTTGCCATAGGCTTTAGTTATTGAGGCGTCAAATAGCACCAAAACCACTAGATACAAAATCTAAGCCGGGAAATTACCCGCAATATTCCGAGCTTATATTTCTTATCTTTATACCTCTAAGATACTGCCTGAATCGGTTTCCATATACCTTTAAGATACTGCCTGAATCGGTTCCATTCGGATTACATAATGTGGAGACAATCATATTATTTGTATTTTTTCTTGACAAGTTGATGAGAGCATATTTATAGTGCTCGTATCTACTCTATTCTGTACATTTAGAGAAAATTCAGAGCTGGTTAAAAAGCTTACGATATAGCTTAGCTGGGCTTGCTATTCATTGCAGTACTGGGGGAAGCAAGCGACTGAGTCTCCACATCTAATAATTTGCTGACAATTCGTGTGCTTTCGGTCCCGCACTGCTACCGGTTGGTTTCTCAATAATCGACCTGATTGAGAGAGAAAAGGAGGAGAAGTTTATGCAAGTTCGACTGAGTCGCCTATATATCTGCTTGGTCGTGGGGCTTTTAGTTTGTCTATGGTATGGAGAAGGCGTGCGTGGGCAAACTGCCGCGACGATTGTCGGTGACGTCATTGATTCCGTTGGCGCGGTGGCGCCCAACGTAATCATTACTGTAATTCACGAAGGGACGAAAATTGAGCGCAAGGTGCAGACCAATGAGGCGGGGCAATACCGTGTGACTCCACTCAACCCTGGCACGTATACCATTCAGGTGGAAGCGGCGGGCTTCAAGAAGGAGGTACGTACGGGGGTTGTTCTCGAAGTCGCCGCCGTTCTAGAGGTCGACTTCAGCCTGCAGATCGGAGAGGTAACGGAGACGATCGGTATCACAGGCGTTACGCCGACCTTGCAGACGGAGAGTGCATCGGTCGGCAGCGTCGTCGATTCGCGTGAGCTGCAGCATCTGCCTGTGAATCAGCGGAACTATACGCGCCTGATCCTGCTGATGCCGGGAACCAGTTCGGTCTCCCGCAGCCAGCAGCAAGGCGTCAGTCAATCCGGCACGTCGTTATTCTCCGTCAACGGCGGTCGTCCGCAGGATAACAACTTTACGCTGGACGGCGTCGATTCGAACATGCAGATGATGAACTCGCCGGGCATCTCGCCGCCGATGGATGCGATTCAGGAGTTCAAGGTCGCCACCAACACCGGCTCGGAGTTCGGGCGCTCGATGGGCGCCAATGTCAGTATGGTTATGAAGTCCGGCACGCGCGATTTGCACGGAACGGTCTATGAGTACCTGCGCAATGATGTCTTCGATGCCAACGAATTCTTCGCCAATCGAAGCGGATTGGGTAAGACCCCGTTTCGTTTGAACCAATACGGCGTTTCGCTAGGTGGACCGGTGCTGTTGCCGAAAGTCGACTTGCGCGACAAGATGTTCTGGTTCTTCTCCTGGGAAGGTTTTCGTCGCCGCCGCGGTAGCACGCTGGTGGCGAGCGTGCCGACGGAGGACTTCCGCAACGGCAACTTCTCCAGCCTGCTCAACCGAAGCACCCCGATCTATCTGAAGGATCCGTTGCTGACGGGGAGGTGCGATTCCGGCGACCAGACAGCTTGTTTCGAGAACAACATCATTCCGCAGGACCGCATCAATGCGTCCATCCAAAACGCCATGGCGGCAATTGTCCCGCTGCCGAATCGGCCAGGAGAGACCAACAACCTGGTCTCAAACCGCAGTGTGGCCAACGATCGCGACCTTTTCAATGTGCGTTGGGATTACAACCTCAGTTCGAACGATAGCTTCAACTTCCGTTACAGCCGTCAAAACGCAGATTTGAGGGAGCCTCAATCCAATCCGTCATTCACTCGGCTCAGCCAGTTTGACGTGACCAACTTAGGGGGGAACTGGATTCATGTATTCAGTCCGACCACGACCCTCGAAGTCGGGTTCGGTTTCAATCATCCTGACGGCGGTGGCGGCATATTGGATAAGCCGATTACGCGCGCCGAGTTCTTGGACCTCACCGGCATGCAGATGTATCAGCGCGAGGTCTTCGGCGACCCGCTGGTCAACATCGGCTTCGCTCCTTATTCAACGGGCGGCGGCGGGGCCGAGGTGATCGGCGACCGCATCTACCAGAGCCGGGCAAATATGACAATGGTTCGTGGCCGGCATTCGTGGAAATTCGGCGGCCAGTACCATTATCGCAAGTTCTACACCAACACGGGAAATCCTATGGACGGCAACGCCGACTTCAGCGGCTTAATTACATCGAGCGAGATTCGAGATTCCGCGGGAAATCTGGTGAGTAGCGGAAGTCCGGGGTTTCCGATGGCCGACGCGCTGTTGGGTTACCCCACGGAGATACGCCGCGGTCAGGGCAACACTTTGACGGACGGCATCGGACATTTCATGCTCGGCTATGTAAGCGATGACTGGCGGGTCAGCAAGAATCTGACGATCAATCTTGGCTTGATGTACCAGGTTTCCACTCGTCCGTATGACTCTACCGGGCAATTGGGCAATCTGTGGGTTCATCAGGATGAGTCGGGCAGAATCGTCGGCGATTTGATGTGGGCGACGACCAACCCGGAGATTGACCCTGTAACCAAAAACCGCAATGAGCCTGCGCGCACCTTCGGGTTCGGCAATTCATTAATCCAGAACGACTATAATGACTTCGCTCCGCGCATCGGCATCGCCTACAAACTCGGTTCGAAGACAGTTATACGATCGGGCTTCGGCATATTCTACAATTCAACTTTTGTGCAAGAGTTGCAGGACATGCGGAAGTTCTGGCCCTTCACCATTCAGCAGGTCTTCAGTCCTAACCGCGGGACGCTGGACAAACTGTCGATTACTGACCCGGGCCCGAGCTTCTCGAACACCGCGGAGATCGGCGGCTGGCCACAGAATCCGGAGAATCGCTCGCCCTATTCGATGCAGTGGAACTTCTTCATCCAGCGCGAACTCATGAACGACCTATCGCTCGACATCGGCTACGTCGGCTCAGGCAGCCGTAAGCAGATCGGCTACTCGCCCTTCAACAATGCGCTGACGCCCGGTCCCGGGGACATCAACCCGCGGCGTCTGTTGCCGCAGTTCGGCGACCTCGACGGCGGTTCGAACCAGTACAACGGATCTTACAACAGTCTACAGGTATCGCTGCTCAAGCGATTCTCGGGCGGATTTCTGCTCAACACGAACTACACCTGGCAGAAATCGCTCGACGGCCAGTCCTCACTGGCAGAGGTAAAGGTCCAGAATCCGTTCGATCGCCGGCAAGACTATTCGCGATCGAGCTGGGACATCAACCACGTCTTCAATGTCTCCTATGTCTACGAACTGCCGTTCGGCAAAGGCCGTAAGTTCGGCGCGAACTGGGCCAAACCGGCCGACTTGCTATTGGGAGGATGGTCGTTACAGGGGATCACGCGGCTCGAATCAGGGCCGCCGATAAACGTCATTACCGGACAGGACATCGCCAATACGGGCCGTTCGAGCCAGCGCCCCAACCTGGTGGGAGATCCGAACGCGGGCGCCAAGACGCCGGATGAGTGGTTCAACACTCAGGCGTTCGTAAGACCGGCGCAATATACTTTTGGGAATGCGGGTGCATTTATTACCAATGCAGACGGCATCGTGGTCGTCGACATTGCGCTGGAGAAGAAATTCGCGATTCGTGAAAACCACGCCCTGGAATTCAAGACCGAGTTCTTCAATATTCCAAACAACGTCAATTTCGGCGACCCGGTGGGCGCGATGAACAACCAGAACTTCGGACAGATCACCAGCCAGCGGGGAAACCCGAGGCAAATCCAGTTCAGTCTGCGATACCGCTTCTGATCTGCATAGGAAGTCTCACGCAACGTCGCCAGGGCGAAAAGAAAGGAAGAATAAAGGAAAGAGGATATTCCTTACATCTTTTCCTTCAATTTGCGCCCTGGCGCTTTGCTTGGGGAAGATGCCCGATGGATTTGTCACTCACCGATAGACCATCGATGCGGAAACCTATGACCGATGATGTATTGGTCACCGTTCGCCTTACCGCGCGAAACGCGCCGCCGCACTATCTACTGTTGCTCTTAGCTTGACCGTATCGGCAAGCGGTCGCCTCAGCCTTTTCACGCAAAAGGATCAGCCCGGCGAACGGAGTCAAATGATATGGACAATGGCCGGAATTCGCTTATTATCACCAGAGAATTTTAGAGCAGCATGTAATAAGAAGATGGTTTCAAGCGACAGTAATCGCCTTCAATTTAATACGAGGTAGGACAGCTATAGCATGAAGGTCTTGGTCACAGGCAGCGCCGGCCATCTGGGCGAGGCGCTTGTTCGCACGTTGAGAAAGACAAGCCACGAGGTCATCGGCATCGACCTCCTTCACTCGGACTTCACCGACAGGATCGGTTCGATTACCGATCGGGATTTTGTCAGGGGATGCCTGGAAGATGTAGACGCAGTTCTACACGCGGCGACCCTGCATAAACCACATCTCTTCACGCACAGCCGGCAGAGCTTCGTTGACACGAATATCGCAGGCACGCTCAATCTCCTGGAAGAGACCGCGTCCGCCGGCATCGGCTCGTTTATCTTCACCAGCACGACCAGCACCTTTGGCAACGCGATGAGGCCGCCCGCCGGGGCCCCGGCTGCCTGGGTGACCGAGGATGTCACGCCTATTCCCAGAAACATCTATGGTGTGACAAAGACCGCGGCGGAGAACATGTGCGAATTATTTCACCGAAATCACCGGATGGCGTGCCTAATTTTGAGAACCTCGCGCTTCTTTCCGGAGGACGACGACCACAAGGAGACGCGGGAAGCCTACGACGGTGGCAACCTTAAAGCGAACGAGTTTCTCTACCGGCGCGTGGATCTCGAGGATGTCGTGAGCGCTCATCTCCTCGCCCTCGAGAAGGCTCCTGAACTCGGCTTCGGCCGTTACATCATCAGCGCGACCACGCCTTTCACCCGTGACGATCTGTACGATTTGCGCGCCAACGCGCCTCTGGCGCTTAAGCGAAAGTACCCCGCCTATGAAGAAGTGTACGCGCGTCACAGCTGGAAGATGTTCCCCAGCATTGACAGAGTGTATGTCAACCAGCGAGCAAGGAACGATCTCGGCTGGCGCCCGCGGTATGACTTCGAGTACGTGCTTGAGAAGCTGAGATCGGGTGGTGATCCGCGCAGCCCTTTGTCGCTTGCAGTAGGATCGAAGGGGTACCATGCACAAAAGTTCACAGAAGGGCCTTACCCCGTGGGTTGATATTGAATCCGATACTCACTGTCCCCCAGTCATAGATTCACTTTCCGGGTTTTAATCCGATCAGGCATATCAGTCGCCATTTTTCACGAAGACTATCGGGCCCTTTGTGATCTTGGACATATGCGTCATCCATTGACATTCAGCCTGAAGCTCAATAGTACGTATTTATCCATCTGATAACCGCAGCAGGTGGTAGCACGTCGCTTTCGAATACTTCGGAGTTATAATAGCTCACGCGGTAAAGGTTGTAACAGAAATCTCACGCAAAGAAATCAACAGGAGCACACACGATGAAGCCCGTAACATTGCTGAACGCGCTTTGCGTCATCGGTCTGGTGGCGCTGGGATTGAGCTACCCTCTCAAGTCCACCACGAAGGCGCAGCTCAAACGTCCGAACGTCCTCTGGCTGATCGCCGAGGATTTCGGGGTCGAGCTGGGGTGCTATGGAACGCGGGAAGTCTGGACGCCGAACCTCGATAAGCTGGCGGCTGATGGAATGCGCTTCACGCGCGCTTATTCAACCGCGCCGGTCTGCTCGCCATCTCGCTCGGCACTCATGACCGGCATGTATCAAACGACCATCGGCGCGCACAACCATCGGTCGCATCGCGACGACGGCTACCAGCTGCCGGCTGGCGTGCGCTTGCTGAACGATTGGCTGCGCGACGCGGGGTACTTCACCGCGAACCTGCGCCAGTTGCCGCAGGAGTTCGGCTTCAAAGGCGCGGGCAAGAACGATTGGAACTTTACCTATGAAGGTCAGCCCTGGGATTCGGCTAACTGGGACGATCTCAAAGCGCATCAGCCCTTCTACGCTCAAATCAATTTCAAAGAGACGCATCGCACGTTCGTCTCGCCGCGCCGCGCCGATCCAAGTAAGGTCGTCATCCCGCCTTACTACCCGGATCATCCGATCACGCGCGAGGATTGGGCCAAGTATCTGGACGCGGCGACCGAGCTCGATGAGAAGATCGGCAGTGTGTTGCGGCAGCTCGAGGCCGATGGAATGGCGGATAATACTGTCATCATCTTCTTCGGCGATAACGGCCAGGCGCACGTGCGCGGAAAGCAGTTCGTCTATGAGAGCGGGCTGCATATCCCATTGCTGATTCGCTGGCCGAAGAATTTTCCCGCGCCGAAGAACTTCGAGCCCGGGACGGTGAGCGATCAGCTCATCCTGTCGATCGACCTGACGGCTACGACGCTGGCAGTTGCCGGTGCGACAAAGCCGCCGAAGATGGAGGGACGCGTGTTGTTCGGCGAGATGGCTGAAGCTCCGCGACCATATGCTTTTGGTGCACGAGACCGTTGTGACGAGACGGTCTTCCGCCTGCGCACCGTGCGGGATAAGCAGTATCGCTACATCCGTAACTTCACGCCCGACCGCCCCTTCCTGCAGCCGAACGAGTACAAAAAGAGACAGTACCCGGTCTGGACCTTGTTGCCGGAACTGGCGGCCCAGGGCAAGCTGACGGCGGTGCAGTCCGCGCTCGTCGCGCCGTCCATGCCTGCCGAAGAGTTGTACGATCTCAACGCCGACCCATATGAGATCGACAATATAGCCGATTCGCCGAAGCCCGAGCACAAAGCGACGATGAAGCGATTGCGTGCGGCGCTCAGCAAATGGATCGAGGAGACGAACGATCAGGGCCGCGTGCTCGAGCCGCCCGCGCTGGCTGCTGCGAAGGGTGCGACAAAACCCGGCGGTAATCCGAATGCAGAGGCGATCCGCCCGGCGCAAGTTGTAAAACCGGAAAAGTGAGTGCGGATCAGACGATGTCGTATACCGACTTCTGATTCAACCCGGTTTTTCATAGCGTTGTCATTACCCCATATTATTCCGCTTTTGCCATATTTGCCCCTTTGCCCCTTTGCCCCGGGAGGCCCTTTCAGGGCAAATCAATGAGCGCTCGCAAATGAAAAAATCTGGTTAACGACAGGCTTTCATAGCCGACGGCATTAAGCTAAGCTGCTGGGCAACTATAAAACATCGCAACGAGATGGCACACATGGCACATATGGCACACAAGACACAAATGAAGCAATTATCTCTGGTTCTGTTGTTGGCCGCCCTCGCTTTCACCGGCGCGTGCCAAAGCGAACATGCCGGAAACGGCAGTTCGCATCAGCACAGCGCGGACGGCGCGCAGCCGAGCGCTGAATCGGCAGCCGCCGTGAGCATAAACAAGACGCCGCCCCCCGGCCCAGCGCCGGACGGAATGGTTTGGATTCCGGGCGGGACCTTCTGGATGGGTTGCGATGATTGCGAGATGCCCGATGCTGCGCCCGCGCATCTGGTATCCGTAGACGGCTACTGGATGGACCGGACGCCGGTGACCAACGCTGAGTTTGCGAAGTTCGTCCAGGCCACGGGTTACGCGACCATTGCTGAGCGCAAACCTGACCCGAAGGATTTTCCGGGTGCGCCGCCCGAGAATCTGGTCGCCGGCTGTGCTGTTTTTTCGCCGCCATCCGAGGATATTCCGCTCGACAATCCTTACGCGTGGTGGCGCTACGTGCCAGGTGCGAATTGGAAAAATCCGGAAGGACCGGGCAGCTCGATCAAGGGCCGGGAAGATCATCCGGCAGTGCATATCGCCTGGGATGACGCCGTAGCCTATGCCAAGTGGGCTGGGAAGCGCTTACCGACCGAAGCGGAGTTCGAATTCGCTGCCCGCGGCGGGCTCGATCGCAACCACTACGTCTGGGGCAATGAATTGAAACCTGGGGGTAAGTGGCCGGCCAACATCTGGCAGGGCCGCTTTCCGTCGCAGAACACCAATGAAGACGGCTACCCGCGCACGGCGCCGGTGACCGCGTTTGCAAAGAACAACTTCGATCTGTATGACATGGGAGGGAACGTCTGGCAGTGGTGTTCGGATTGGTATCGGCCGGACTATTTCGAGCAGCAGGCGGGACAGGGAACTATTCGCAATCCGCAAGGGCCGTCAGACAGCTACGACCCGCAGGAACCGGGAATACCCAAGCGCGTGCAGAAGAGCGGCTCATTCCTCTGCAGCGATCAGTATTGTTCGCGCTACCTTGTCGGTAGCCGCGGCAAGGGCGCGGCAGACAGCGGAAGCTCCAATACAGGGTTCCGTTGCATCAAGCCGGCCGCTTAAAATAGAAAGGATTCACTCGATACTACAATAAACTCCTTCCGATCGATCCTTCGAACTAGCAATCCGTTTGGGGTAGCTATCAGACTGATTTTTCTTTGGAGCAAACTAATTGCGCGATTGACTGAGTTAGTCCAAAGGCTTAAGATCAAAACCTCCCGCATAAATTTACCCAACAAATAAATTACCCAGCAGAATTCGAACATAATCCATGCGAAAGCGCGTTTTCGGGGGTCCAGAGTGTGGCGACCCACGTGGCGATTGATTATGGACAGTTACAGGTGGGATTTAATTGGTAGGGAGCGTGGTCAAGCCCTGCCGGTTCTGCTCGCGGGAGTTCCCGAACAGGTGACCAATATTTTTCAGCCGTATTCAACGCCGGGTGAGTTGATCTATCAACTCTCGCTGCTGACGTTGGCTATCTGTGGGACCATATTTCTGATAGTTGCCGGCATATTGTTCTATACCATCATCCGTTTCAGAAAGCGGCCGAATGACGAGCAGAGTGAGCCTCCGCAGATCTATGGGAGCAACCAGATAGAACTGGCCTGGACCGTTCTTCCGATTCTGATCGTCTCCGTGCTGTTTCTGGTGACCGCGCGGACGATCGGTGACGTGCAGAACGCCGTACACCCCCCGGATTCGCTCAAGGTAAATGTGGTCGGCCACCAATGGTGGTGGGAGATACGCTATCCCGATCTGGGGATCGTGACGGCGAACGAACTACACGTGCCGGTCAGCGATTCAGAGCGGCCGCGGCGAACTGTTCTGAAGTTGCAGTCGGCCGATGTCGCACATAGTTTCTGGGTTCCCCAGCTCGGCGGGAAGACTGACCTGATTCCAAACCGCGACAACTATATGTGGTTCGATCCCAGGGAGACGGGAGTCTATCGGGGTAACTGCGCAGAGTATTGCGGCACTCAGCACGCGCACATGCTCATTCGCGTGATCGTCCATCGACAAGACGAGTTCGACCGATGGGTGGCCGAACAGCAGAAGCCGGCGGTTGAAGACGCACAGGTAGCGACAGGACGGAAAGTTTTCCTCTCGACCTCGTGCGTCAACTGCCACACGATCCGCGGAACGACCGCCAGTGGGATGTTCGGCCCCGACCTGACTCATCTGATGAGCCGGGAGACGCTGGGTTCCGGTGCGATTAAGAATACGCCCGAATTGTTGCGGGATTGGGTGAGCGATCCGCAAAAGATGAAAGAGGGTTGTTTGATGCCCGATATGCAGCTTTCACAGCAGGAGCTGGATCAAATCGTGGCCTATCTCATGATGTTGAAATAGTTTTCAGTTTTTAGTTTTAAGTTTTCGGTTGACTGAAATGCCAATGATCTCCGCAGGGGAAAAACTGAAAACTGAAAACTGATTTTGAGGAGTAGCAATGGCCACAAAAGCGATTGCGTTAGAGGGTGCGCCGGGAGCCCGTCTTCCCATCACGACTCGGCTAAACGATCTGGTTTTCACGGTAGACCACAAGAAGCTCGGCCTGATGTATATCGCTTCGGCACTGTTCTTCTTTGCGGTGGCGGGCTCGATGGCCGCAGTCATGCGATTGCAACTTGTCGTTCCGAATAACGACCTCGTCTCCCCACAAGTCTTCAATCGTTTCTTCACGATGCACGGGACCGCAATGGTCTTCCTGGTCGGCATGCCGATTCTGGCCGGGTTAGGGAACTATCTGGTGCCGCTGATGATTGGGGCGCGCGATATGGCCTTTCCCAGACTCAACGCCTTTGGCTTCTGGATGTTCTTCTTCGGCGGGCTGATGCTCTATTTCAGCTATCTCGCGGCGCCCGGACTGACGGGCATCGGCTCGGCTCCGGACGTCGGCTGGTTCGCCTATGCGCCGTTGACCGCCCGTGCCTTCTCCCCCGGGCAGAGCACCGACTTCTGGATTTTGAGCATTATGCTTGGCGGCGTCGGGAGCATCGTCACAGCGATCAATCTCATCGCGACTATTGTCAGTATGCGATGCAAGGGAATGACGCTCATGCATATGCCGCTGCTCGTCTGGATGATGCTGATCGTGGCGGGAATGATCCTGCTCGCCATGCCTCCGCTGTCGGCGGCGCAAATCATGCTCTTGCTCGACCGGTATCTCGGAGCGATGTTCTTCGACACCCAGTCTGGCGGATCGGCGGTGTTGTGGCAGCACTTCTTCTGGATCTTCGGTCACCCTGAAGTCTACATATTGATTATCCCGGGTTTCGCCTGTATCTCGGAGATCATTCCCGTCTTTTCCCGCAAGCCGATCTTCGGATACCCGTTTATGGTGGCTGCAGTTGTCATGCTCGGCTTCATAAGTCTGGGCGTCTGGGCGCATCACATGTTCACAGTAGGGATGAGTTCGATTGGCAACACCTTCTTCGCTATCACGACGATGCTGGTGGCAGTTCCCACGGGTATCAAAATCTTCAATTGGCTGGGAACGATGTATGGAGGCAAGATTCGCTTTGAACCCCCGATGCTCTTTTGCATTGGGTTCCTCTTTCAGTTTCTCATCGCGGGACTGACTGGCGTTATGCTGGCAGCAGCCCCGTTCGATTGGCAGTTGAGCGACTCCACCTTCGTGGTGGCCCACTTCCACTTTGTGCTGATCGGCGGCCTCCTCTATGCAGTTTTTGCAGGAATCTATTACTGGTATCCGAAAGCCATCGGCAGAATGCTCAACAAGAAGCTGGGTCTCTGGCATTTCTGGCTCTTCACCATCGGGTTCCATCTCACCTTCGACACCATGCACCTCCCGGGACTTCTGGGAATGCCGCGACGAATTTATACCTACGATGACGGGCGAGGGTGGGAGATCTTCAACCAGATTTCGACGATCGGAGTTGCCTTTCAGGGCGCGGCTGTCCTCTGTTTCGTTATCAACCTGATCCGGTCCGCGCGGAATGGCGAGGAAGCGGGTGATGATCCCTGGGATGCTTGGACGCTCGAATGGTCCACGACTTCACCACCTCCACCGTATAACTTCGAAGTTTTGCCGAAAGTGAGGAGCACGCGCCCGTTATGGGACCTTAAGCATCCGGAAGATCCGGACTGGCGATACGAAGGCTAAAGGGCAGGAGAGAGGGAATATCTATGACTGGTGGCGATGCGTTGTCTTTAGGAATTGAATCCACCGAGTGGAAACTGCCGTCACGGCGCAAGACCGCTCTGCTCATGTTAATCCTGACGGAGACCACTCTCTTCTCGATTTTCATCGCCGCATATGTCTATTACATAGGCAAGAGTTTAACAGGACCCTATCCGAAAGACGTACTGGAATTGCCGGTCATCGCCACGATTTGTTTGCTTTCGAGCAGCGTGACGGTCGTCCTTGCCGAACGCGCCTTCGCGCGGAATAACAGTTCCGGTTTCAGGTTGTGGTGGTTAATCACTATTGTCCTGGCTCTGATTTTCCTTTCTTCGACTGCAAGGGAATGGTATGGGCTGATCACAAAACATGGGCTGACGATCAGCACCAATCTGTTCGGAACTACCTATTACGCGTTGGTTGGTTTACACGCGTCTCACGTGATCATTGGTCTGATCCTCCTCGTTTTGGTTATGTTACTGAGTTTGCGCGGCTATGTGAGGCAAAGAAACGCCGAACATCTGCAGATGATCTCCTGGTACTGGCATTTTGTGGATGCAGTCTGGGTCGTTGTCTTCACGTTGGTATACGTAATAGGGCGTTAAAAATAGTTTTAAGTTTTAAGTTTTAAGTTTGCTGATGCAAATTACAGTATTTCCGAAAACCACAAACTAAAACTGAAAACTCAAAAACTGAAGAACTAGAACTAAGAACTAAGAACTAAAAACTAAAAACTAAAAGTGACCGCTCAACCTCTTCGCCGCGTTAGCGGCGGATGATTGTAGCCGTGGGTTTTAACCCACGGAAGGCTTGAAGGAAATTCCCGCGTCGCGTTAGCGACGCCTGAATTCAACCGTCGCTGACGCGACGTGAAAAAATCTACCGCCACCGTGGGTTAAAACCCACGGCTACAATCAACCGCCGCTAACGCGGCGAAGAGGCTGAGCAGTTAATTTCAGTTTTTAGTTTTAGCTGAGCTGTCTCGATCAGCAACTAAAAACCAAAAACTATATATGTTATCCGATAAGAATAAAGAACAAGTTCCTGCCGCCATCGAGATGCCGGCGCCAACCTACTGGCCGCTGGTCCTGGCATTCGGGATCACGTTGTTATCAACCGCCACCGTGGGCGGCTACAATCAACCGCCGCTAACGCGGCGAAGAGGCTGAGCAGTTAATTTCAGTTTTTAGTTTTAGCTGAGCTGTCTCGATCAGCAACTAAAAACCAAAAACTATATATGTTATCCGATAAGAATAAAGAACAAGTTCCTGCCGCCATCGAGATGCCGGCGCCAACCTACTGGCCGCTGGTCCTGGCATTCGGGATCACGTTGTTATCAACCGCCACCGTGGGCGGCTACAATCAACGCCGCTAACGCGGCGAAGAGGCTGAGCAGTTAATTTCAGTTTTTAGTTTTAGCTGAGCTGTCTCGATCAGCAACTTAAAACTTAAAACTTAAAACTATATATGTTATCCGATAAGAATAAAGAGCAAGTTCCTGCAGCCATTGAAATGCCGGCGCCGACCTACTGGCCGCTCGTCCTGGCCTTCGGGATAACGTTGTTATCGGCCGGGCTGGTCACCCACATTGCCGTCAGCGCGATCGGGTTGCTGCTTACGCTGCGGGCTGCGGTTGGTTGGTTCAAGGATATCTTTCCGGTTGAGAAGCATGAGCCGGTCCCTGTGGTTCCGGAGTCCCAGCGTGCCGAGCCCATAAAAACCTCTTCGCGTTCGGTGGCTCGACTGCAGGCAGGTGTGGCAAATCATCGAGTGCGCATCCCGGCGACGTTCCATCCATATTCGACCGGGATCAGAGGAGGTCTCGCAGGCGGGGTTGCGATGGCCATAGTCGCCTGTCTTTATGGACTCATCGCGCACGGCAGCATCTGGTATCCGGTCAACCTGCTTGCCGCAGTCGCGCTGCCCTCGCTGGCTAAGGCAGATTTGGAGCAGTTGAAGGCTTTCAATGGTATGGCCTTCATCCTCGCCATACTCTGCCACGCGGCGATCTCAAGCCTTGTGGGATTACTCTTTGCCGTCCTGCTTCCGATGTTGCCCTCGCGCCGCGCTGCTTTCTGGGGGAGTTTTTTCAGCCCAATTCTATGGTCGGCTCTGGTCGGGGCGACCCTCAACTTGATCAATCCTGTACTGAATGCGCGCATTGATTGGGTCTGGTTTGTTGCCTCGCAGATCGCTTTTGGAATGGTCACAGGCTACATCGTTCACCACTCGAAGATGGTCGAGACGATGCAAACGTGGCCGCTGGCTGCGAGGGCCGGGCTGGAGACTCGAGGCGATGTCCATGGGAATAAAGGAGAGGAATGAGACGGAGGCGACTGATTGCTGCGAATCTATTAGCCCTTGCCATATTCGGTCTTATCCCCGCGTGTGATTGGATGCCAGGAAGACCGAACCCGGAGGATCGATGGAAGCGACCGACGGAGATCAAGGGTTTCAACCAGCTATTTAGCCAGAATTGTTCCGGATGCCATGGAGCGAATGGACGCCAGGGGGCTGCCCAGCCGCTCAATGATCCGCTCTATCTGGCGGTGGTTACTGAGGAGACATTGCGACAGACAATTGCGCAGGGCGTGCCTGGCAGCCTCATGCCGGCCTTCGCTGAGAGTGCCGGGAGGAATCTCACCGGCGCTCAGATCGAGGTGTTGGTGGGAGGGATGAGATCACTATGGGCTCGCCCCAATGAATTCTATAACGTGGAGCTTCCGCCTTACAGCCTGCAGGACGCAATAGCGAAAGGCTCCGGACCTGGCGACCCACAACGCGGGACGACGGTCTACCAAACTTATTGTGCGCAGTGTCACGGCGAGGGAGGCATCGGAGGGGAAAAGGCCGGCTCCATCGTCGATCCGAACTTCCTGGCGCTGGTCAGCGATCAATCTATTCGCACAACTGTGATTACCGGGAGGCCGGATCTGAAAAAACCGGATTGGCGATCTAATCTGGATGGTCAGGCGATGACTCCGCAGGAACTATCTGACGTCGTAGCGTGGTTATCGTCATTGCGCCGGGGTTCGGGAGCACAGGTGTCTTTGAAGCCCTGAATCGGCTTCATGCATGTTTAACCGAGGAGGCGAATAACCTATGAACACAAAAGAATCCGCGTCGCAAGAGCCAGATAACCCGAGAGCTTCTCGTCGTGGCTTTTTACTGAAGATTGGTACAGCGCTCAACGTGATTGCCGCTACGCTGATAACTATTCCTCTCATCGGTTATGTCTTCTCCAGTTTCACACGAAAGGGGCCGTATCAATCGTGGATTTCACTCGGCCCCATGGATGGCTTCCCCGAGGGACAGACTCGATTGGCGAAGTATCGCAACCCGTTCACGCGCCCGTGGGATGGAGCGACCGGCGATATACCGTGCTGGGTCAGGCGGATTGAGGGAAGGGAGTTCCAGGTCTTTGCGATCAACTGTACGCACCTCGGCTGTCCGGTGCGCTGGTTCCGGGACTCGCGCCTGTTTATGTGCCCGTGTCACGGCGGCGCGTATTATGAAGACGGCTCACGCGCCGCCGGGCCGCCACCGCGCGGTCTGTATGAATACGAGTACAAAATTGAGAACGGCGAACTCATGGTCAGGGGCGGTCAGCTTCCGACACTATCTGAGCCGCTTTGAGGAGACAGGAATGCTTAGAAAGATCGCGCGTTGGATCGATGATAGACTACACGTGAGCAGTCTATATGCCTCTACCGCAGGGCATCATGTGCCTGCGAGCGCGGAAAGCTGGTTCTACGTTTTCGGCAGCGGGACATTACTCTGCTTTATCATCCAGATCATGACGGGCATCTGCCTCGCATTCGTTTACGTGCCATCAGCCAACGAAGCCTACGCCAGTCTGGAATACTTGAATTTCCATCAGCCGCTCGGCTGGTTCCTTCGTGCTATGCACGATTGGGGTTCCAACTTCATGGTTGGAATAATGATCCTGCATATGACCCAGGTGTTCTTATTCGGGGCTTACAAATATCCGCGTGAGATGACTTGGATCTCGGGCGTCGTGTTGCTGCTCTGCACTCTGGGCATGGCTTTCACCGGCCAGATAATGAGATTCGATCAGGATGCTTACTGGGGGTTGGGCATCGGGGCTGCGATGATGGGGCGGGTCCCGCTATTCGGCGCCAATATCGTGCACCTGATGCTGGGCGGGCCGATCATAGCAGGAGAAACGCTGTCACGCTTCTTCACCCTGCACGTTTTTATTCTCCCCGGACTGATCATTGCTGTCGTCAGTATGCACCTGAGATTGGTGCTTACCAAAGGCATCAATGAATATCCGGAGCCGGGCAAACCGGTCGATAAACAGACGTATGAGAAAGAGTATAAGGATTTGATTGAGAAGCAAGGAGTTCCTTTCGTGCCGAATGCGATCGGCAAGGATCTCATCTTCAGCGGATTGGTGGTGCTGGGCATTCTCTTCTGTGCCGCTTACTTCGGCCCAACGGGCCCGGCGGGCGCGCCTGACCCGACGCAGATCGATACAGTCCCCAGGCCGGATTTCTTTTTCCTCTGGATCTTTGCCGTCCTCGCGTTACTGCCTGAATACCTGGAGACTATTCTTATTCTCACCGCTCCCATCATAGGCATTGCTTTCCTTTTTGCCCTGCCGTTTCTCTTCGGGACCGGCGAGAAGAGTTACAAGGTGCGGCCGGTAGCTTTTCTGAGCGTGGTTGTTATCTTCCTGGTTGTTGGCGTGCTGACATATCTGGGCACGTACTCGCCCTGGTCCCCACAAATGGAAGCGTGGAGCGGCGACCCTGTGCCCTTTAAATATTTGCAGGGGCGTACGCCGCTCGAGTTGAACGGCGCTTTGGTACTTCAGAGTAAACAATGCCGGAACTGTCATAGTCTGGATGGGATAGGAGGACAGCGAGGCCCGGCGCTGGACCGAATCTCGACCATTATGACCAGCGACCAGATGGTACGACAGGTTATACAGGGAGGGGGCAATATGCCCGCCTTCGGCAAGAATCTGAGTCCGCCCGAAATCACCGCGCTCGTCGCGTTCATGCGGACTCTCCGTGCGCCGCACGAATCTCCTGCCCGTGATTCAGCTGAGCCGGCACAGCCTGGCCGGTAGGATGAACTGTCAAAGAGCGAGCAGATTTGAGTAGGAACATGCTGTGAATTCGTTTGTAGAAGAAGCAATCTACCAATCCTGGAATGTAGATCGAGGAGTGGTGGCCTTCCTGCTCCTGATAGCTTGGATCTATACGCGTGGTTGGCGACGTTTGCATCTACAATCTCCGCAGCGGTTCGGTGTAGTGCGCCTTTTATGCTTCTTCGCTGGTTTAACCGTCTTCTTTCTCGCTGTTGCCTCGCCGCTCGATGCCTTTGCCGGCTTGTTGCTTATTGTCCATATGAATCAGCACCTGCTGCTGACAATGGTGGCACCGCCCTTGATTCTGTTGGGCGCTCCATATCTTCCGTTGCTGCGTGGGCTGCCGCCAAAAGTCTTAAAACACGGCGCCGGGCCATTTCTTGCCTGGCCCGCCTTACAAAGATTCGGGCGACTTGTAACACATCCCGCAGTCTGTTGGATCGCATTCTCTCTGACCGTAGTGTTATGGCACATCCCTCTATTCTATGAACTGGCGCTACGATCGGAGTTCTGGCACCAAGTCGAGCACCTTTGCTTCTTCGGCTCCGCGATCCTCTTCTGGTGGCCGGTGATTCAGCCCGAGCCGGTCAGACAGCATTGGGCGCAATGGGCGATAATCCTCTATCTGTTCTTGGCCGATCTTCAGAATACGGCTCTTTCGGCTCTCCTGTGTTTTTACGAACGAGTTATTTATCAAACTTATACTACCGTTCCGCGCATATCGAAATTATCGGCACTCGAAGATCAGATAGGCGCGGGCGCCTTGATGTGGGTCATTGGATCTCTCGCTTATTTGATCCCGGCAGGGCTGCTGACCATTAAGGTGCTAAGTTCCCGGCAAGGAGTGCGACCATCCAGTCTCACATCTCGAACCCTGGCCCAAAAAGGCAGAGGTGTATCGGTTCGCCTGGCGCCTCGGCGCAAAGCCTGGGACCTTCTTTCAACTCCACTCGTTGGAACGGCTTTGCGCTGGCGACATTTTCGGCGAGCGGCACAGTCGGTCATGTTTCTCATGGCGATGATAGTGATCGCGGACGGTTTGTTCGGACATCAGATGGGCTCTATGAACCTGGCAGGGATTCTTCCCTGGACCCACTGGCGCGGACTTGTGGTAATCGCGCTATTAGCTGCCGGAAACCTCTTCTGCATGGCCTGTCCCTTTATGTTTGCACGCGATCTGGGCCGGCGAGTAATGCCAGTCCGGTGGAACTGGCCCGGACGACTGCGTTCAAAATGGTTCGCTGTAGCGCTGCTGGCCGTTTACCTGTGGGCTTACGAAGCATTCGATCTATGGGATAGCCCATGGTGGACCGCCTGGATCGTCATCGGGTATTTTGTTGCCTCGTCTGTCATCGACGGTCTGTTTAAAGGCGCAAGCTTCTGCAAATACGTCTGCCCCATCGGCCAATTCAATTTCGTTCAGTCGCTGGCCTCTCCCCTGGAGGTGAAAGTCCGCGATCCTGATCGATGCCTGACCTGTACGACTTACGAATGTATTCGCGGCGACTCTGTGCAGCGCGGTTGCGAGTTGCTACTTTTCCAGCCGAAGAAGGCCGGCAACATGGATTGCACGTTCTGTCTGGACTGCGTCCATGCTTGCCCGCACAGCAACGTTGGGCTATTGGCGTTTGTGCCAGCGAGCCAGCTCATCGACGATCCTTATCGATCGTCGATGGGACGATTTTCTCAGAGGCCTGATATTGCCGCGCTGATTCTGGTGCTGGTTTTCGGCGCATTTGTAAATGCGGCGGGGATGCTGAAACCGGTAGCTGCCTGGGAGGAAGCATTGCGGGGCTGGTTCGATATCGGCACCCTGATGCCCATCGAAATAATTCTGACTATTTTCTCTCTGCTTGTTCTTCCGCTCATTCTTGCCAGCTTGTGCGGGAAGCTATCTCGTGCTCTGGGCCGCATCCAGCTTGGCTGGAGAGATTTGACCTGTAGCTTTGCGGTGGCCTTCGTCCCCCTCGGGTTCAGTATGTGGCTGGCTCACCTGGTCTTTCATTTCCTCACCGGAAGTTATGCCGCGGTGCCTGCGGCGCAGCGTGCGGCAGGAGACCTGGGGATCGGTCTTCTGGGCAAGCCAGACTGGAGTTCATTATCTATCGCGCCTTCATTCGATTGGCTGCCGTCATTTCAGATACTTCTTCTCGACTTGGGCTTTTTGCTCACGCTCTACACGGCCTGGCGCATCGCGAACCGATACAGGTCGCGTGAAACCGGCGCTTTCGGATTGTTTGCGCCCTGGGCAGTATTAGCAATTGTGCTTTATGTCGTTGGCATATGGATTATTTTTCAGCCGATGCAGATGCGCGGACTGATGGTGCATTAATTGTGTTACGCGTTCTCTTTCATCTAAGCCTGGTGGTTGTCGCTCTTTTCGCGCAAGCTCATCCCGCCCTAGCTGATGGCGGGATCGTGCAGATGCAACGGTCTTCTGGTCCATTCGTCATCACAGTATTTACCGCGCCGGTTCCGCTACGCGCCGGACCGGCCGACATCAGCATCCTCATTCAGGATAGTAGTAATCATCCCATTCTGGATGCCCAGGTCTGGGTAATCCTTCATAAAGAAGGTGGGGAAGCTATCAAAGCTGAGGCCAGGCGTGGGCGATCGAAGAATAGATTGCTATATGCTGCACTCTTGAATCTACCCGAAGCCGGCCGATGGGAGATTGAAGTGGCCGTTGTGAAAAACTCTGAAGAGACCGGGATCAGTGGAGTAATGATGGTAGCGCCGCCGCGATCCTTTCTACTCATTTATTGGTGGACGCTGGCCATACCGCCGGTAGCTATCGGTTTGTTCGTCATAAACCAATGGCTTAAGGGGAAGCTTCACCACAAAAAACACAAATCCCCCCTTTTGTGTGTTTTATTTTTTATGTTGTGGTTTTTGTGGTGAATTTCAGGTTCTGATTTGAAGACTGTTCCGCCTGCGATATGGTTGTCTCCCGTAAAGTCGGCAACTCGACGATATCCTTCGAAAAAATCATGTCGAGAATCCAGTCGAGCGTCACGCGAACCTTCTTTTGCAAGCCGGGAAGTTTACTCAGATAGATACAACGCCAGAGCCACCAGGCAATGAGCCCGGAGAATCGTACGCCGAAAATCTCTGCCACGCCCGTGCGTCGTCCGATGGTGGCCAGCAGGCCGATAATCTTGAACTTGAACGGCTTCGGAGCCTGCCCGCGCATAGAGGCCACGATGTTGTGGGCGAGCAC
This sequence comes from uncultured Acidobacteriota bacterium, assembly GCA_963796275.1. GTDB lineage: Bacteria > Acidobacteriota > Blastocatellia > RBC074 > RBC074 > JAKEHZ01. Next base: position 284,374 of record CAWCKY010000007.1, read on the forward strand.
GGCGGCCTCTCGGGTGGCGTGTTGCGCTGTGGGCGGATAGAACTTGCCCGGGTTGAGCGGATCCGGCACTAGCGCGCAGTCACCGAGGGCCCAAACTCCGGGCCAGTTCGGCACTTGAAGACATTCGTTGGCGAGGACGCGACCCCGTTCGATGGCACACGGCAGAGTTGACAACAGAGGCGGTGGTGTAATGCCCGCGGTCCAAACGAGCATGCGGGTGGCGATCTTTGTGCCATCGCTGAATGTCACTTCCTTTCCGTCGTAACCGGTGACTTTGGTCTTCAGGAGAACCTCGACGCCGCGCCGGGCTAGCTGTTTTTCGGCATAGCGGCCGAGGCTTTCGCTCAACTCCGGAAGCAGAGCATCACCGGCATGCACCACGACGATACGGAGCATATTCTCCTGCAAGTTGGGATAGAACTTCATCGCTTCACGCATGAGATCGTTCACAGCCCCAGCGGTCTCTACCCCGGCGAAGCCGCCGCCGGTAACCACCATCGTCAGCAACTTCTTGCGCTCGGTTTCATCCGGCTGGTTGTCCGCCAGTCCTAGCGCATCAATGGCGCGATTTCGCACGAGAATGGCATCTCCCAGCGTCTTCATCGTGAGGGCGTGCTTTTCGAGACCTGAGTTTCCATAGAAGTTCGTCACCGCGCCGAGCGCCAGGACGAGCTGGTCGTAGCTCACATCGTTGGCATTTGACGACCCGCTTTGCACGATGCGAACCTGCTTCCTGACGAGATCGACCGCTTCGACTTCAGCAATCGTCACCTGAGTATGTCGCAGCATCATACGCAGCGAATAGACTATATCCGTCACCTCCACGTCACCCCCGGCGACCTCGCTGAGCATCGGGGTGAAAAGTACGAAATTCTCTTTAGCTATCAGTTTGACCTCGATGTCCGTCCTGTCGCCTAGCTGCTTCTCGAGGTGCAACGCGGTATAGGCGCCGGCAAATCCGCCGCCGAGAATCAAAATGCGCTTCTTCGTTGTTGAAGGCTCCATGGTATCTCCTCTGGAAATCACCTGGGTATGCACGCTTCCAGATTCTGCTGGCGAATTCAGAAAATGAAATTATCGGCTCTTAGCTCCGGAGGAGCGTTATGTTTATAGAACATGGCTAGTAAATATCTCCAGCTCCGGATGAGCGACATATGATGCCGTTTATATGCCGCTCCTCCGGAGCTTGGGCACTATTACGAAAAAATCTATAAACATATCGCGCCTCTGGCGCTCCCGGATAAACGATTCGCCAGCAGAATCTTCCAGCGTGCTGGGGTTCCATCAAAGGTCGATAGATTAAGCCCGGCACGCTGGAAGCGTGTGTACCCAGGCGCTTTTCATTGTTTCAGTGAGTCGGAAAGCGACATGAAAAACTCCTCTGTCTCTATCACTCTCCTCCGAAGAGCATAACTACAGAACGCGCCTCGGCCCGGTACGTCTGGTCTGGAACCGGCGGTGCTGTCTGCCACTCGACAATATCAGAGGGCGGATCGAGAGCGGTGTCGATCCAGCGACGCCACGAATATCCCTTTTTCACCGGCGGCAACTCAAAGTCGAGGGGCTCCCAATACGCGTTCAAGATTACGTGCAAGAGCAGCTCATCTTTCGTGACCTCCGCGGTGAACGCCACGCTGTGAGAAGAGTCGCTCCAATCAGGTTGATGAAGTTTTACGCCGTGCCAGGTTATATGCGCCGCTTTGAGCAGAAGGCTCAGGCTTTCGCGCTGGCGCTCTGGTTCCAGGTCCTGCAACAGACGCCGTGCGATAAGCAGTTTGACGAACCGATGCACATCCGCATGCTTCGCGGCCAGCGTCCAGTCGAACCAACTTGTCTCATTGTCCTGGCAGTAAGCATTGTTGTTGCCGCGCTGGGTGCGCCGCATTTCGTCGCCCATCAATATCATAGGCACACCGAGCGAGAGCATCGTGACGGTCAGAAAGTTTTTCACCTGCCGGTTGCGCAGCCTCTCCACGGCCGGATCATCAGTGGGGCCTTCAATGCCGCAATTCCAACTGCGGTTGTCGCTGGCGCCGTCGCGGTTCTCTCCGCCGTTCGCCTCATTATGTTTCTGGTTGTAGGAGACGAGATCGTTGAGTGTGAATCCGTCATGACACGTAACGAAGTTAACGCTCGCCTCAGCTTCGCGGTCCTTGTGACCGTAAATCTGCGGGCTGCCAAGTAACCGATCGGCAAGACGTGACACCACCCCCTCTTCGCTACGGAAGAAGCTGCGCACATCGTCGCGAAACCGCCCGTTCCACTCTTTCCAACTGTCGCCGATGAAGCTGCCGACCTGGTACAGCCCTGCCGCATCCCACGCTTCAGCGATGAGTTTGGTGCCCGCGAGCACAGGGTCCGACTCGATATCCCACAACACTGGCGGGTTCGTCATCAATTGGCCCGACTCGTCGCGCGCAAGGATCGAGGCGAGATCGAACCGGAACCCGTCCACATGCATCTCCTCGACCCAATAACGGAGACTGTCCACGATCATGCGGCGGACGATGGGTTGATTGGCGTTCAACGTGTTCCCCGTGCCGCTGTAATCGGCATAGCGCGAGCGTTCTTGTTTAAGGATGTAATAAGTGATGTTGTCCAATCCGCGGAAACTCATGGTCGGCCCGAGCTGGTCGTCTTCGGCTGTGTGATTGAACACCACATCGAGAAGAACCTCGATGCCAGCCCGGTGCAGCGCCTTGACCATGTCGCGAAATTCGTCCAATGGGCCGAGCATATCCTGGCGCGAACTGTATGCCTGGTTCGGTGCGAAAAACGAGACCGGCGAATAGCCCCAGTAGTTGACCAGCCCCGGAGGGCAATCCTGAGCATCGAATTGGAAGACCGGCAGCAGTTCGACCGCGGTGACCCCAAGTTGATGGAGATACGGAATCTTCTCGATCAAACCGGCAAACGTGCCGCGCTTCTTCTCTGCGACCCCTGAACTGGGATGGATGGTGAAGCCGCGCACGTGCATCTCGTACACGATGGTTCGCGATGCGGGCCGTTCGAGCGGTTTGTCGCCTTCCCAATCGTAGGCGCGCGGATCCACCACTACGCTCTTCATCGCTGTTGCGGTGTTATCGCCCTCCTTTTGAGCGGCCTCGCGACTGTAGTTCTTGGGAATACACACCCGACGGCTGTAGGGGTCGAGCAGGACTTTGGCGGAGTCGAAGCGCATTCCGCTGGCGGGATCGGACGGTCCCTCGACTCGGTAACCGTAGATCTGACCATGCCGTACGCGTGGCACGAACGCGTGCCAATAGTGATAGGAGAGGTTGGTTGAAGAATCGAAGCGAATAACGCGGGCCGGTCGAGCATCGTCGACGCTATCGAAGAGAAGCAGCTCGATCGCCGTTGCGTATTTGGAGAAGACGCTGAAGTTAACCCCTTCGGGCGAGACGGTCGCTCCCAGTGGAGAGCTCTTTCCTTCCCGGGTTTCGACTTCCGATGCTTGCGCCGATTTTTCTTTGGGTGAAAACATAAATCCTAAAGCCCCGGGCTGCTGTGCATTAGTCCACCGTCGGCGAAGACCGTCGTCGCCGTCAGATAGCTCGCGCCGTCCCCGGCCAGGAACGCGACGACATTAGCGATCTCTTCCGGCCTGGCCATGCGGCCCAGCGGGATCGCATCGTCGAGTTTCTTCATCAACGCCGGGTCCTTCATCGTAGACAAATTGATCGGAGTTGCCACGGCGCCGGGGCCGACGCCCACGACGAGGATCTTGTGCGGTGCGAGCTCGACGCCCGCCGTGCGCGTGAGCATGCGCATGCCGCCCTTCGACAGACAATAGGCGATGTTGCCCGGCATCGGCCAATCCTCGTGAACGGATGTGACGTTGATTATGCGGCCGCCCGCACCCTGCTTGATCATCTGCTGCGCGGCAAGCTGAGTGCCGAAGAACGCGCTCTTCAGATTGATAGCGAGCACCTTTTCATATTGCTCCTCGGTAGTGTCGAGCACAGAAGTTCGCGTCTCCACGCCGGCGTTGTTGACCATAATGTTGACGCGGCCGAACTTTCGGACGGCCGTGTCGATGAGGGTTTTCAGGTCGGCGAGCTTGCTGACATCGGCATCCACGCCGATGGCCTGATCGCCCAGCGCCGCAACTTGTTGCTCCAGGGTTTCGGTCGCTTCGGGATGCGATACATAATCAATGACGATTGCGGCCCCTTGTTTAGCCAGATCCAACACGATTGCCATTCCGATACCGCTGTTGCCGCCGGTGACGATGGCGACTTTGCCTTTCAGACTCATAATTTCCTCCTCCTCTAAATCGAAGCACACAACCCTGGGACAGCTTCAACCACGTGAAGCACGGGGAAAAACAGAATCCGTCAACCTCCCCGCGTTCCTCGTCGTTTTATTTCCCGGATCGTGAAGCGTGATGGCGAAGGACAACGCCGTCAGTAACAGCGCAACCACCGCCGCAAATGCATACAGCGCCTTAAGGCTCAACCCTGCGTAATCCTCCAGCGGACCGACGCCAAAAGCCGCGATACCATATCCCATCTGATAAAACGCGATCACGCCGCCCGGCACCGAGGCCACGATCGTCTTCATCTCCTCCTGTCCGAAGCTGATCGTCAATGGCAGAAGCGCCGAGCACCCTAGACCGGTTAGCCCAAAAGCCAGGATGCCGAGGAACGGGCTGCCCGCTGGCAGATACGCGATGACCGCGAAGGCTAGCGCAATCACGACCGGCAAGAGGCGATAGGTATAGTTGGCCGGGAAACGGTTTGCGATCGCGGCAAATAAGAGCCGCCCGAGGGTCACCATGCCCCAGAAAGCCATGAGCGCGAACGAGGCGGCCGTCACGCTTGCCCCCAGACTATTGGTCATGTAAAGAGTGGCCCAGTTGCCGTTCATCGTCTCCACGATTCCGTAGAACAGCGCAAAAGCCGCGAATATCCAGAAACGCGACGGCAGAGCTGTCCCGCCTCCCCGGTCATGCGTCGTGTTCTCTATAGCTCCTACCTGAAGAGGCAAGTGCAGGCTCAGCAGTAGCAGACACAAGAGCAACGCAGCCGCAAGAATCGGCAAACCCGACCAGAAGCCCAGGCCGATGAAGATGGCGACAAAAACTGGCGCCAACGCGGTCCCCAGCCCCAGCAACGCATTGAGCATGAGAACGGCCGACTCGGGCTTCTGCGGGAAGAAGGCCGCCGTGAAGGTGTTCAAAACGGGAGCGGTCAGGCCGAAGCCGATGCCCAGGCTCGCCGTCGCCAGAAGCAGCATGCTGTAGGCCACCAGGCGGTTCGACATGACAAACTGGCTCAAGCAGAGCAAAGCCATGGAGACCAGGTTGGCAGTGAGACCGAACAGGTAGATGCGCTTGATGCTCAGGCGGCGGATCAACCGAGAGCCCAGCAGAGATGCCACAATCGCCAAAATGGCTTGCGGAAAGAACAGGCCGCCATAAGCTGTACTGGACAGGCCGTAATGCTGGGAGCTGGTGAATATCGTGCCGGCGGCCGGAAAAGTGACGAGCGCCAATCCCTGGACAATGCCCGCCGTATAGATGGAAGCGACCTCGCTTTGTTGAGCCATTCTCTTTTTCAATGCTACTTCAGTCTTGCGAGGAGATGGTCGCCCACCCGAATGGCGTTCGCCATCGCAGTCAAAGCAGGGTTCACCGCGCCAATGCTCGGGAAGAAACTGGTGTCGACCACATACAGGTTATCCAACTCATGCGCCTTGCAATCGATGTCGAGCACCGAAGCTTTGGGGTCATTACCGAAGCGGACCGTCCCTGCCTGGTGCGCCACACCGCCCACATCAATTTCATTTTTCATATAGAGATTGCGCGGGATTAAATGATTCGGGTGCATGCCCAAGTGATTGAGCATGGATTTCAATTTTTCGTAGAGCTTCTGCCTGGGCACCTGATTGTTGGGCATGTAGCTCAACTTGATGCTGCCGTCTTTCTCCAGGGTGACGCGATTTTCCGGCATCGGCAGATCTTCCGTCGATAGCCAGAAATCGACGGCGTGCCTTGCCACTTCGTCGAGCGTGAAAATGCGGAGCCAGCCCGGCTTCGATCGGCTTCTCGCCCCTATACATCGGCCCTTGGGACTTACCGACCATCTGGATATTACCCATCGGATAATCGAAGCCGGACATGCCGAAGTAGAAGTCATTCAGCCCCAAAGTTTTTTGGTAAACGGTTGGATTCGGCTCCTTGGAGATGGCCAGTACCGCCATGCTGTTGTGGAACATGTAGTTGCGGCCGACTTGATCGGACCCGTTGGCGAGTCCGTTAGGATGCTTATCGTTGGCCGATAGCAGCAACAGCTTAGCCGAATTGGCGGCGCCCGCCGAAACGACGACGATGCCACCCTGGTAGGTCTCCTTTTCGCCGTCGCGTTCGACCATAACTTCAATCACCGCTCTGCCAGTAGGATTGGTGTTGAGCTTGACCACTCGGGCCCTGGTGAGCAGCGTGATATTCGGATACTGGAGTGCCGGACGCACAGCCATCACCTCGGCGTCCGATTTGGCATGGACCAGGCAAGGGAACCCGTCACAGTCCTCGCAGCGAATGCAGGCGCTGAAGGGGGGATTCCGCTCATCGAGCCGAATGCCACACGGCGCGTGGAACGGATGATAGCCGGCTCGCGCCAGGTCATCATGCAACTGCTGAATGCGCGATTCATGCGAGACAGCCGGAAATGGATAAGGCGCACTGAATGGCGGCTCGGTCGGGTCTTCGCCGCGTGCGCCATGAACCTGGTACAGCTGCTCGGCCCTGGTGTAGTAAGGCTCCATCTCTTCGTAGCGGATGGGCCAGGCCGGAGAGATGCCATCGTAATGCCTGCGTTCGCCGAAGTCTTCCTTACGAAGGCGGTAGAGCGCCGCACCATACATCTTGGTTGCGCCGCCAACGAAGTAATGGATGCCAGGTTGGAAAGGTTTCCCATTCTTGTCGTACCAGGTCTCCTTGGGGACATACCGATTCTTGATGAACACCTCTTCCACATCCCAGTTCTGCTGCTCACGCCTCAACCAGTCGCCTCGTTCGAGTATGAGGATGCTCTTGCCCGACGGCGCCAGATGATGCGCCAACGTCCCGCCGCCCGCGCCGCTTCCGATTATGATGACGTCGTATTTTGTGGTCATGTGTCTCCTCAGAAATAGTTTTCAGTTTTCAGTTTTTAGTTTAGTTGTCGATCGAGACCGCCCAACTGAAAACTAAAAACTAAAATCTTCACCATCAGGCGCGTTCCTTTTCTCGATCGCCCACATCCATCAACAGCGAGGCGATTAGCGACGTCCATCCCGTCTGGTGACTGGCGCCTGCGCCTGCGCCATTATCCCCATTGAAGTATTCGTGGAATGGAATGTAGTCGCGCCAGTTAGGATCTGTCTGGAAATAGTCGTTATCGCCCCACACCGCCCGCCATCCGCCACGCGCCGGGTCGCGCAGGAAAATATTGGCCAGTCGACCTGCCAGGTTCTGAGCGATTTCGCCCAACGTGAGCATTTGTCCGGAACCGGTTGGATATTCCACCTTGAAGGTATCGCGATAGTAACTATCGAATTCTTGCAACGCGCGCACCAGGAGGTAGTTGACGGGGAACCAGATCGGCCCGCGCCAGTTCGAGTTGCCTCCGAACAAACGGCTATCCGATTCTTGCGGCAAATACCTGACCACGAACTGCCGCCCGCCTGCCTCGAAGACATAAGGGTGGTCACGGTAGTAGGCAGAGAGGGATCGTACGCCGTAGTCCGAGAGAAATTCATTGGGGTCGAAGACCCGCCGGAGCACGGCTTTGAGTCTTTTGTCATTCAGTATCGCAACCAGGCGCGAATCGTTATTGCCGGGAACCTGTACCGACGCAATCAGCTTGAACAGGTTAGGCCTTTCCGACTCCAGCCATTTCATTCGATCCATCAACATGCGCTGGTGCGAAAATTTGGCGGGGTGAAAAGCCAATACGGCGAACAGCGGCGTCAGGCCAACCATAGTGCGGGTTTTCAGCGGGATGTTTTGGCCGGAGGAGAGATGAATAACATCGTAGAAAAACTGATCTTGTTGATCCCACAGGTCGATGCCCTGGCCGCCCATGTTTGTCATGGCGTGTGCCATGTCCAGGAAGTGTTCGAAATATTTGACCGCCATCGGCTCGTAGATCGAGTCGTGCTGGGCCAACTCGGTTGCGATCGCGAACATACTCAAGCTGAGCTTCGACATCCAACTCGTACCGTCGCTCTGCTCCAGCTTACCCCCATTGGGCAGCGGTTGGTCCCGGTCAAACACTCCGATGTTATCCATCCCCAGAAAGCCGCCGCCGAAGATGTCGCGCCCATCCCTATCCTTGCGGTTGATCCACCAGCTGTAGTTCAACATCAGACTGTGGAACATTTCCGCCAGAAATTCATAATCGGCCTGCCCTTTCTGTTCCAGGTCGTGCCGATAGACAACGAGGGTAGACCAGGCCAGGACCGGGGGATTCGCATCATTGAAATTCCATTCGTAGGCTGGGTACTGACCGTTGCCGTGTTGATACCACTCATAACCCATGTGCAGAAGCTGCCGCTTCGCGAAATCGGGATCGATGCGCGATAAGGTCACACAATGAAAAGCCAGGTCCCAAATGGCGTACCAGGGATATTCCCAGGTGTCGGGCATCAAGATCACGTCATCGTTGCTCAGGTGCTTCCAGGTGTGATTGCGCCCGTTCCAGCGAGATTCGGGCGGCTTCGGCCCGGACGGATCGCCCGACAACCAGTGTACGACGTCGTAGTTATAGATCTGCTTGGACCACAACAAACCGGCAAAGGCCTGCCTTTGCACGAGCCGCTCATCAGCGGTTAGTTGAGCAGGATGCACGGCATGATAGAACTCATCAGCTTCCGCGATGCGCTTGTTGAAGATGTCATCGAAATCCGCAAACGGATCCGGATTCTCCGGCGGCTCAGCGGTAAAGCGCGTCTCTACGGTAAATGTGCCACCGGGCGCAACGACCGCCTTTCCGTGCGCCGCCAGCTTGCTGCCTTGATGCGAGTTAACGCTATCAGGTGAGCCATTCACGACTGCGTCATTGATCCCGTCCTTAACGTATGGCGACGGATTCGGAATATGGTAAAGCCGCTCGACATTGGTCTCGTTTTCGGTGAACAGGAGATCGATCGGTCGATGGTCTGAGGCGCGCACATACCACCAGCGCTTACCGAGGACTGCATGTTCAAGGTACGCGGCGCCCGGGCCGGCCGCTTTGATGGTTGGGCGCGCTACCCCCGATTCCCACGTCCAGACGTTCCGATACCACAGATGCGGCAGGATATGGATCGGTGCGGGATCAGTGCCGCGATTGATCGCCGTCATACGCCAGAGTATGTCTTCAGGGTCCGCCTTCGCGTATTCGATGAACACATCGAAATAGCGATTGGCGAGAAAGATGTGAGGGAGCGCGTCGAATAATTCGTACTCGGGTTCGGCCTGCGTGCGCTTCCCATTGACCTCGACGAGCTCGCCGTACGGATAAGCGGTCTGCGGATACTTATAGAGCATCTTCATGTAGGAATGCGTCGGTGTACCGTCGAGAAAAAAGTAGTATTCCTTGACGTCCTCGCCGTGATTCCCTTGTTGATTGGTCAGGCCGAACATCCGCTCTTTGAGGAACGGATCCTTTTCATTCCACAATGCAACGGCCAGGCAAATATACTGCTTGTCATCACAAAACCCTGCTATGCCGTCTTCGTTCCAGCGATATGCGCGGCTGCGGGCGTGATCGTGTGGAAAATAGTTCCAGGCGTCCCCATCTGCGCTGTAGTCTTCGCGTACCGTTCCCCAGGAGCGTTCGCTGAGGTAGGGACCCCAGCGCCTCCAATTGGACTGGCCCGCCTGGTTTTCTTCCAAACGGCTTTGCTCAGGGTTGGTGGCCATCTTGTTCACCCCTTGTATGGAGACCGAGAACCTGGCGAGCAGCCCGTAACTAAGCTAACTAAGTTTGAAGTTCGCTCGCCCTGCACCCTGACGTGCAAATTTCACGCCAAAGATAGCCATCGCGGTTAAGTTCTATAAGATACTGAAAGATTTGATCCTTGGTTATGAGCGAGGATGAATCGAAATAAAAATGATGAAAGAGAGTCGCCAAAGGTAGCGACCGCAACCTTTACATTTCACGGAAACCTTGAAACGCCTATATGAATCGCGAGATTAAACTGGCAGATGAATGCGGCAGACGGCGCTAAATGATCGAAGTTGAGCGAGCGAAATTTCTGTGCTTGGAGTATGTTTTGATTGATTGGAGGCGGCGGTCGGAATCGAACCGACGGATAAAGGTTTTGCAGACCTCTGCCTTACCACTTGGCTACGCCGCCTGAGTAACTCGATTGGATGATGACGAGCTTTTGGATAGTAGGCTCATATCAAAAGAGGCTCGCTGAGGAGCCTCGGGCGAAAATTATGCTCCCATAGTTCACCTTTTCCGTCAAGACCTTGTCCGCTTAAAGTATGGGTTTTACGATACGAGAGCGCTGATTTTCAAATGATGATTTTCTCTTTACGCCCACGAAATACTGCCATACACTTCATCAACAATTCATTGAGGGGGACAATATCAAAATTATGAAGACCAGAGTCCTATTCGTGATATGCGCGGCCCTATTGTTGACGCTATCGATCATCCAACCCCTCGGGACGGCAGCCGGGTCTTCGCACGTTGTTTTCGTCACCGGCGATCATGAATACAGTTCGGAAGATACAATGCCGTTGATCGCCGCCGAGCTTGTGCAGCGTTATGGGATGCGGGCTACTGTCCTCAAAGCACATCCCAATGAAAATGCCGAAGAGAATATCCCCGGACTCGAAGCGTTGAAGGATGCCGATCTCGCGGTCCTCTTTCTTCGGTGGCGCCGGTTGCCGGCTGGACAGGTCGCACACCTTCGCAGCTATCTCGATGCGGGGAAGCCGATCGTCGCGTTCCGCACGACGACCCATGCGTTCAATTATCCGAAAGGGCACGAGCTGGAAAAGTGGAATGCCTTCGCGGCCGACTACCTGGGGGCCCCTCCGGGTTGGGGCAACGGGCATACCCATTATGGCCATAAATCGAGCACTGATGTCTCAATCATTCCTGCCTCAGCGAATGATCCCATTCTGATCGGTGTAGAAAATAGCTTTCATGTTCGATCGTGGCTCTATCACGTCCTTCCGAATTATCCGCCGGCGGATGCTAATCGGCTTCTCGTAGGTCGCGCAGTCGATCCCGAAAAAAAAGGTGCGGTCGATAATCCGGTCGCCTGGACTTGGAAGAACAAAGCGGGCGGGCGGGTATTCATGACGACTTTGGGCCATCCGGAAGATTTTCAGGTAGAGTCGGTTCAACGATTGGTTTTCAACGGCATTCAATGGGCGTTGGGAGATCCCGTCAGGAAAGAATGGGCGGGAAAGCTAGATATAGACGTGAAGTACCACGGCATCAGGTAAGCATTTTCCATTTTCCATATATCATAGAGGATAAATGCGTAAACACGCTCTCTTATTCTTTCTCGCATCATTTCTGTTGACTCATTCCGTACCGGCGAGTCAATCGCCGCAAATCAAAAACGAGAAGCGGGTTCCACGCCGGACAGGCAAGAGAGACGGGATCGATCTCACACGTATCGAGCGTATTCCCGCGCGCATGCAATCATTCGTAAATAGCGGGCGCGCAGCCGGAATCGTCACGCTCGTCGCTCATAAAGGTTCGATCGTCAGTCTCTCCGCCGTGGGATTCCGGGATCTGGAGACCAGGACTCCTATCAAGACCGACACGATCTTTCAAATCGCTTCGATGACCAAGCCGATCACGGCCGTGGGGATAATGATCCTGGCTGAAGACGGGCTGCTTGCGATCACAGATCCGGTCGAGAAATATCTCCCGACATTCGCCCAGATCAAATTGCATGCGAGGGCCGCCGAGACCGGGCAGGGAAGCGAGTTGACTGAGATACGTAAGCCCGCACGTCCCATCACGATTCTCGATCTGCTCACTCACACATCGGGAATGGGCGGCGGCTACCCCGATCAGTTGGGCGATCTCTTCAACAAACGCAATCGTGTCCTGGAGGAAGCTGTTGATGTGTTCCCGCAGAAGCTGCTCGAGTTCGAGCCCGGATCGAAGTGGGGTTACAGCAATATGGGCATTGCGACGCTGGGGCGCATAATCGAGGTCGTGTCGCTCAAACCATATGAAAAGTTCATGGCTGAAAGAGTCTTCCTGCCCCTGGGAATGAAAGACAGCTATTTCTTCGTCCCTGAAAACAAGCACAACCGCATCGCTGCTATCTATAGACTGGAAAAAGACCGTTTGGTGAAGGCGGAGATCGATATTTATCGAAAGGGTGCAACCTATTCATCGCCCGAGGCCGGCTTGTATTCGACTGCGCCCGACCTGTTCAATTTCTATCAAATGATGCTTAACGGCGGCGTAATGAATAACCAGCGCATTCTGTCGAAGGCATCCGTCGATTTGATGACGACCGTGCATACTAATAGTCTTAAGACGGGCTTCTCGCCGGGCATCGGATTTGGTCTCGGATGGGCCGTGGTGAAAGATGTTGATGGGATGTTTCGATTGAACTCGATCGGGACTTATGGCCATGGCGGGTTGTACCGCACGTACGGATTCATCGATCCGCAGAAGGAATTGATCGGAATAATTTTGATGCAGCGCCTGAGCGGGGACGGCGATATGGCCGACGAGATAAGCGCATTCATCACGATGGCTTCGGCAGCAGTGATTGATAATTGATCGTTTGTAAAAATCGTTGCCACCGTCTATCACAACTGACGGCTATCGACTATCAACTATCGACTATCAACTATCAATTCTCCATTCCTACTGCCAACTCTTTTGATATAATTGCCCCCGGGGAGTTAGAAAAATTGACAGTGAAACAAGCAGTCATCATCAGTGCCACGCGCACCGCAATCGGGAAATTTCAGGGTGCGCTCAAAACTTTCACATCACCGCAACTCGGTTCGATCGTCGTGCGATCGGCCATCGAACGGGCGGGGATTGAAGCATCTCGGGTAGACGAAGTGATCATGGGTTGTGTGCTGCAGGCCGGTCTCGGACAGAATCCCGCTCGCCAGGCTGCTCTTCATGCCGGAATCCCGCATACTGTTTCTGCGCTGACTATCAACAAAGTGTGCGGTTCGGGATTGAAATCGGTGATGCTTGCGGCGCAATCGATCGCGCTCGGCGATAATGAGGTGATCGTGGCGGGAGGAATGGAATCGATGAGCAATGCTCCATACCTCCTGGCGAAAGCGCGCGACGGTTACCGCATGGGAAATGGCGAGATCATCGACGAAATGATCCAAGATGGCCTGTGGTGCGCTTTCGATCAATGGCATATGGGTGAGACGGGCGAAGTGGTCGCCGAGAAGTACGGCATAACCCGCCTCGCGCAGGATGAGTATGCGGCTAATTCAAACCGTCGCGCCGGAGCGGCAATCGGCGCGGGAAAGTTTAAGGACGAAATCACACCAGTGGCGATCCCGCAGCGCAAAGGCGACCCGGTGATCTTCGAGACAGATGAAAGTCCGCGCATAGATTCATCGGCTGAATCTTTGGCGAAGCTGAAGCCGGCTTTCCGCTCAAATGGATCGGTGACCGCGGGCAACGCGTCGACGATCAGCGACGGTGCGGCCGCCTGTGTCGTGACTTCGATGGAGAAGGCGAGGAGCCTCGGCCGGGCGCCGTTGGCGCGAATTGTGGCCCAGGCGACAACAGGCGTCGAGCCCAGGCTGGTGATGATGGCTCCGGTCGATGCGGTCAAGCGAGTTGCGGAGAAGGCCGGCTGGAATTTGAAGGATGTCGATCTGTTCGAGCTGAACGAGGCATTCTCGGCTCAATCCGTCGCATTGATCAGACAACTCGAAATCGATGCGGAAAGGGTCAACGTCAACGGCGGCGCAGTCGCGCTCGGACATCCGATCGGGGCTTCCGGCACCCGGGTGCTCGTGACATTGTTGTACGAAATGATCAAACGCGATGCCGCGCGAGGTATCGCGAGTCTCTGTCTCGGTGGAGGCAATGCCGTTGCGCTTGCCGTCGAGCGAGGGTAGATTATTTGTGGTTCGCAGATTTGCAATCACCGATTGTTGATTGCCGATTTTGATTACCGATTATTGATTGCAGATTGCGGGATGCAGAAAGCTGACGGGAGACGAATATATTCTATGATCTTTTGTCAACGTTGTAAGAAAGCCAATCCGAACGACGCTGAGAATTGCGAAGAGTGCGGCGCGATACTGATGATCATCTCGCGCCCCTCCAGCAACATCTTTGGTCCCGAGCTTCTTGAGAACACCCTCGAAGAACATCTGCTTGAGCGCATCAGTGCGCTCGAATCGGCCCTGGCGCGCGCCAACGAACGTTTCGAACAATTGCTGGAGCTGGCGCAGCAGCAGGCGACGGGGAGTTTTTACGACCATATGATGCTCGAGGCCTTGACAGAAATCTTGACCGAGATGCGTGCGGTCAACCCCGACGAGCTCGAGCAGCGCTGGCGCAACCGCGTAGCTCGCCATTATGAAGAGACGGCAGAACGCGAGCGTCTGGATGAGCGCTGCGAACAGATCATCTCGGCGTATCGGGGGAACAGTCGCGAGGACTTCATCGACCTGGTCGAAGAAGGGACGCTGCTCATCACCGAAGGGCGCACGCGCCGCGGTTTAAGGACGCTCGAGAACGCCCTCGCCCTCGACGAGCAGAACGCCGAGCTCAGCTTCACGATCGGCGAATACTACTTCCATCTAGGCAAATCTCTCGATTCGGCCGTGCATCTGCGCCGGGCGCTCGACGAGCAGAGCGATCATTTCGGCGCGCGCTTGCTCCTCGGCCTGTTGAGCGATAATGAGGGAGAGGTCGAATCGGCCAAGCTTCATCTGCAGCGCGCCCTATCGCTCGATGAAAACTCGTTCTCCGCGCATTACAGCCTGGGAAGGCTGCTGGCGCGCGAAGGCAAATTGAGCGAGGCCTTGCAGCATCTCAAACGCGCGCTTCAATTGAACCCTACTCCGGAGACGCATTACCTGGTCGGACGCACATACTGGGAGCAGGGAAGGGCGGAACAGGCGCTCAAACATTTGCAAAAAGCCGTTCGTCTCGACCCGCATTTCGATATCGCCCTCTACAGTCTTGGCTTTATCTACTGGCAATCGAACCGGACAAATGAGGCGCGCGAGCATTTCCGCGCCGCCTATGAAATAAACCCACAGGATTCCGACTATCGAACGGCCGTCCAGGCGCGAGTGGGCGATGAGTTGCCGGTGCCGCCGGCTCCGGGCTGGTCGGGCATCTTCCCGCGGCGCAAAGCCAAGGTCAATGAAACGCGCTTTATCGATCTGCTCTGGCGTGATCTAAACACATTCACAATCTCTCCCGCGCAGATGCGCAAAAATCCACGGAAATAATCATTAAATGGGAAAAGGGGAAAGGCATGTCCGGGCACCCTCTCCCATCGAAAATTCGTGTTCTCCCCAAGATATTCGCAGCGGAGAGCCCATTCGCCGCTCGAGGTGATAGCGATGTTCCTTATCTAGCTCCCGCTCGACCTGGGCTCGGCGGAAGAGTTCGCGCAACCGGAGGGCACCGTATAAAACCAGCGATTGATCCGCTCTCTCAAGCCTCCTTGAGTCTAACTACCCGCGAGATTGCTGCGGAGAGGCGATTCCAGTTGGCGGCCTCTTTTTCCAGCTCCTTGCGCCCGAGCCGCGTGAGCGAATAGAACTTGGCGCGACGATTGTTCTCGCTGGGCTTCCATTCCGCGGTGATCCACCCCTCCTGCTCCAGCTTGTGCAGGGCCGGATAGAGCGACCCGTCGCTGACGGATAGAACATCGCCCGAGATCTGCTTCAACCGCTGCCCGATCGCCCAACCATGCTGCGGCTCTAACGCGAGAATCTTCAAGATAAGCAGGTCCAGGGTGCCCTGAACCAGGTCTGTCGGTTTGCTCATTCGTTCTCCCTTGGTTACCGAGATGACTATAATCATTCCCCTCTCGGTAAGCAAGGAGAACGGGCGCACTCCGCTAAAGATCGATCCGTGGGCTGGTAAGCCTCCCGTAGGAACTCTCGCGATGTGAAAAGACCGCGTAAACGCGGAACTCCAAACGCTGTTTCGGAGTTCCGCCCTCAGGCGGTCTTTGTTGCCTGGACTGCAGGTTCTCGATCGACACGCGCGTCCCAGACCTGTTCATAGAGGCAAAGAGCAAAATTTTTGGCCTGCGTTATTTTTTTCGCCTCTCTTGCAACTGTCCAAACTCGGGAATTGCAGTGATCGTCGCGCATGGTATAATTCTCCCGTGTTCAGCCGGTAGTTACGAGCTAAGCGCCGATGGACCAATGAAGGAGAAGAACTCTGATCAGCAAATATCTAGCAACCATTCCCTACCTCAAATACCGTGGTGCAACAACAGATTCCTCTCTCAATACAGTGGTGGTGCTACTCTGACTATCGCAATGAATCGTCATCCTGCCTGAGTGCGTCGCCATTTCGGTCGAGCTTCCGCACAGCAGACCGTTGGGCAGCGGGCCGCCAACGAAGGCTAACTTCAAACCACCCAGCTTATGGCTGGCCAATAAATCATATATTTGTGAGGAAATATGGCTATTGAAAAAAGCGAGAAGGCTAAAGCTGTTGAAGCGGCTCTCCTCAATATTGAGAAGCAATTCGGCAAAGGCGCAATCATGCGTTTGGGAGAACAGAGGGTCGAAGAGATCCGGTAGTTTCGACATCCAGCATCGGCATTGACGCGGCCATCGGTGTCGGCGGATTCCCGCGCGGGCGCGTCGTAGAGATCTATGGTCCCGAGAGTTCGGGTAAAACGACGCTCGCTCTGCACGTGGTCGCCGAGGCACAGAAGGCGGGCGGCATTGCGGCTTATATCGATGCCGAGCACGCGCTCGATGCCATTTACGCCGAGAAGCTGGGGGTCAACATCAACGATCTGTTCGTCTCGCAGCCCGATTCGGGCGAGCAGGCGTTGGAGATCACCGAATCTCTCGTCCGCTCGAATGCCGTCGACGTGCTCGTGATCGACTCGGTTGCCGCACTCACTCCGAGGGCGGAACTCGAAGGCGATATGGGAGACAGCCTGCCGGGGTTGCAGGCTCGTTTGATGTCGCAGGCTCTTCGTAAATTGACGGCCGTCGTCGGCCGTTCGAATACCTGTTTGATCTTCATCAATCAGATCCGCGAGAAGATAGGGGTAATGTTCGGGTCGCCGGAAACGACGACCGGCGGGCGCGCGCTCAAGTTCTACTCCTCGGTGCGCGTCGACATCCGCCGCCTGACGCAGATCAAAGACGGCGAGAACATTATAGGCAATCGCACCAAGGTCAAGATCGTCAAGAACAAGGTTGCGCCGCCATTTCGGGAAGCGGAGTTTGATATCATGTACGGCGAGGGCATCTCGAAGCTTGGCGAACTGATCGACATCGGCGTCGAGCAGAAGATCGTCGAGAAGTCCGGGTCGTGGTTCTCGTACAAAGGCGAGCGACTCGGGCAGGGCCGGGAGAACGCGAAGAATACTCTTCGCGATAACAAAGAGCTCTCGGCGAAGGTCGAAGCGGAAGTTCGCGCGGCGCTCGGAATCGGGAAACCGCAAGCGCAGCAGGCCGCTGCTCCTGCCGCCGCGCCGGCAGTGTCAGGAAACAGGCGCGGGGCCAAAGCGCTAGAGGAAGGATAGGTAGAACACAAGGGTTAATGAGAATCGCATAGATCTCCATACCTGAAGGTTTCGAGGAGGTAGCCAGGGGGGATTACGCCGCGTTGCCACCTCGTCATCATCCGGCTGTTTGCTCGGAAGAAACATTTTCTCGTGGCGTAGCGACGAGAAAATGCCGGATAATGACAAGGTTGCAATACCTGGCTACCTTCTGCTGCGTCTGTCGTGGCAATGTGATTTAATAACTTTATGACAAAAAGACTAACAGAATTGGTAGACTGCGCGGGTTGAGCGTCGAAGCTCGCGCCCAGCGTGCTGACCCAGGTTCTGGGCAGTCTACCGAAACAACCGAATGATCCCAATTTATTGATCGGCTTCGAAAACGCCGATGATGGGGCAGTCTATCGTCTACGCGAGGATCTGGCTATTGTTCAAACGGTCGATTTCTTTACGCCGATCGTCGATGAGCCCTTCGATTACGGGAGAATAGCGGCGCTCAATTCGATTAACGATGTCTGGGCGATGGGCGGGACGCCGGTTACCGCAATGGCGATCACCTGCTTTCCCAGGAATGGCGTTGATCCGTCGATTCTCGGTGAAATCATGCGGGGCGGCCTTTCCGCATTGACAGATAACGGTGTGAGATTGGTCGGCGGTCACAGCGTGGAGAACGCGCAGATAATGTTCGGTTATGCTGTCACCGGCATAATCCATCCCGATCAGATTGCGTCGAACGACGGCGCGCATCCCGGTGAGACATTGATATTGACCAAACCGATCGGTACGGGCGTCATCTCCACCGGCATCAAATTCGGTAAAGCCGATCCGGATGTCGCCGCCCGTTCGATTGCGACGATGTTGACTCCCGGAGCTAAGGCGGCCGAGGCTATGCGCGAATTCGGCGTCCGAGCCGCGACCGACGTCACAGGTTTTGGCCTGCTCGGCCATGCCTGGGAGCTGGCGAAAGCGAGCAAAGTTACGCTCGAGATAACCGCCGAACGAGTGCCGATTTTGCCCGGGGCTCTCGACCTGGCTCGACAACGAATGATCACCCGGGGCGACCGGACGAATCGTGAATATGTGGGCGGCGATGTCGAGATTGCGAGCGGCATCGGTAAAGAGATGGCGAGTCTGCTCTATGACCCGCAGACGGCGGGCGGTATGTTGATTGCCATCGCAAGCGATCGAGCGGATGCGATGCTCGCTCTTCTACGTGAGAATTATTCTGATGCTGCCATCATCGGACGGGTGCATGAATATCAACTGCGTTCGGTTATTGTTATCTGAAAGCAGGAAGACGGGATGGAATCACGAGTAGAGATCATATGGCAGAAAAGATATTAATGGGAGGATGGGTGGCACAAGAAGCTGCCAAATATGATGCGATTGTGATCGGTACGGGCCAGGGAGGCAAGCCGCTCGCTATCGCGCTCGCAAATGCCGGCTGGAAGACCGCAATAATCGAAAGGGAGGATGTCGGCGGCACCTGCATCAATGTTGGCTGCACGCCTACCAAGACCTTGGTAGGCAGCGCGCGCGTGGCTTATCTCGCGCGGCGCGCCGAGGATTACGGCGTCTATACGAACGGCATACGGATCAATCTATTCGAGATTCTGCTGCGCAAGCAGGCGGTTGTAGACAGCTTCCGCAATGGCAGCCAGCGCTCAATTGAACAGACCAAAAACCTCGATCTGATCTTTGGCCACGCAAGTTTCGCCGGTCATCAGTCGATTCTCGTGAAGATGAATAACGGCGGGATGCGCTATCTCGCAGCCGAAAAGATATTCATCAACACCGGTTGCCGCCCGGCAATTCCCGATGTCGACGGATTTGACAAGGTCCCCGTACTCGATTCGACGTCGATTATGGAGTTGAGCGAGCTACCCGATCACCTGCTCGTGCTCGGCGGCGGTTACGTCGGCCTCGAATTCGCGCAGATGTTCCGGCGGTTCGGGAGCAGCGTGACGCTCGTCCAACGCGGCCCGCAGTTATTGGAACACGAAGATCGAGATGTGGCTGATGAAGTTGCCAAGATAATGCGGGAAGATGAAATCGAGCTCTACCTCAATACTCCTCCCGTGCGAGTCGAGAATGCGGGCGACTCCACTATCAAATTGACGGTACGGACGCTCGCCGGCGAACGAATCCTCATCGGATCGCACTTGCTGGCCGCCGCGGGGCGCGTCCCGAACACAGAGGCGTTGAATCTCAGCGCGGTTGGCATAAGAACCGACACGAGAGGCTTCATCAAAGTCAACGAGCGGCTGGAGACGAGTTCGCCGGGCGTATTCGCGTTGGGCGACGTTAAGGGGGGGCCGCAATTCACGCATATCTCATATGACGATTTTCGCATTATCCGGAAGAACCTGCTCGAAGGAGGAGTAGCCTCGACTGACGATCGCTTCGTGCCTTATACGGTCTTCATCGATCCGCAGCTCGGGCGAGTCGGCCTGAGCGAGACCGAGGCGCGCAGGCTCGGTTTCAATATAAAGATTGCGAAGATGCCGATGAGCCACGTTGCCCGAGCATTGGAGGTAGGCGAGAGCCGCGGTTTTATGAAGGTCGTCATCGACCCCGTAACCAACCTCATCCTCGGCTGCGCCATTCTGGGCATCGAGGGCGGTGAGATCATGTCGATGATCCAGATCGCTATGATGGGCAAGCTGCCCTACACGGCTTTGAAAGATGCGACTTTCGCTCATCCGACTTTGGCTGAGTCGCTCAATAATCTGTTGAACATTTGAATGACATCTCGTACCAGACAGCATCAAACTTTCGATAGGACTGAAGCGATTATCCAGTTGTTCAAACGGGTTCGCGCTTATACGATGCAAATCGTGGCGCCGCTCGAGATTGAAGATTACGTTATTCAGACCGCGGAGTATATGAGCCCGCCGCGCTGGCACATCGGACATACATCGTGGTTTTTTGAGACGCTGCTTCAGACCTATCAACCGGGCTATCAATCCTACTCTGAAGATTTTCTCTTTTATTTCAATTCCTATTATGAGGGCTTCGGCAAACGAATCGAGCGCGCTCGCCGAGGCACTCGTTCGCGCCCGACGGTGAAGGAAACGATCCGCTATCGTATGCAGATCGATTCATTGATGCTCAAGTTTTTGGAGGGACTGGAATCGCGCGACGATGCCGAGACGATCATCGCCCTCGTCCGATTGGGGCTCGAGCACGAAATTCAGCACCAGGAACTGCTGGTCTACGACATCAAACATCTGCTGTGCGATCTTTACCGGGCGCCCGGAAATAGGATGCCCGTCTCGCCGGAAATCGTAACCGGTATGGCCGAGATCGAAGGCGGATTGTTCGAACTCGGTTATGAGGGAAGCGACTTCGCCTGGGACAACGAGAAACCGCGGCATCAGATTTTTTTACAAGATTTTGCCATCGACCGCGCGCCGGTAAGCAACGGCGATTTCCTCGGATTCATCGATAACGGCGGTTATCGGGATTTCCGCTACTGGCTAGCAGAGGGTTGGGATAGGGTGAATCGGGAGCATTGGGAAGCGCCGCTCTACTGGGAGAAGCAAGGTGACGAATGGATGCTCCGCGATTATCGCGGGTTGCATCGAGTCGAAGAGAAGGCCGGCGAGCCCGTCTCTCACTTGAGTTTTTATGAAGCATCGGCATACGCGAAGTGGGTGGGGAAACGGCTCCCGACGGAGGCAGAGTGGGAGAAAGCCGCCTGTTTCGATCCGGGAACAAAGAGCAAACGGGATTTTCCCTGGGGAGGAGGCATGCCAGAGGTCCGGCACGCAAATCTCTCGGAAAATCAGCTCTGGTGTGTGGCGTCTATCGGCGCATACCCGGAAGGGAAGAGCGCATATGGCCTCCAACAGATGATCGGCGATGTCTGGGAATGGACGAGTTCGGATTACGTGCCTTATCCCGGCTTCCGATCCGAATTTGATGAATATAACGATAAATGGTTCGTGGGGCAAAAAGTATTGCGCGGCGGATCGTTCGCCACCCCGCAAATACATATTCGATCCACCTATCGGAACTTTTTTCATCCGAACGAGCGGTGGATGGTTTCGGGCTTTCGTTGCGCAAAGACGCTCCGAGCATTTTAGATTTTAAATTTTAAATTTTACATTTGTCATTTATTCACCCTGGATGATGCAGTCAATGACAAATGTAAAATTTAAGTAGCTGTTCAGCCTCTTCGCCGCTACGCGGCGAAGAGGCTGAGCAGTTCAGTTCTCAGTTTTTCAGTCGACCGAAATACCAATAGTCTTCCGAAGCAAAACTGAAAACTAAAAATTATTAAATTTAAAATGTAAAATTTAAAATAATAAAGATGGCAAATGGTAAATCACAAATGACAAATTCCGATGTTCCTGAAATTGCACCTCTAAATCCGCCTCGTCGTATCCTGCTCGGTCCGGGCCCAAGTCCCGTAGATGACCGCGTTCTGCGAGTGATGAGCGCGCCGCTGGTCGGTCACCTGGATCCGCTGTTCATTCGCACTATGGATGAAGTTCAAGTCTTGTTACGTTATGTCTTCGAGACGAACAATCGACTGACGATCCCGATATCCGGAACAGGAAGCGCGGGAATGGAGGCGGCGGTGGCGAATCTTCTCGAGCCGGGCGACGAGATCGTCATCTGCATCAACGGGTATTTCGGCGAGCGCATGCATGAAATGGCGAGCCGGATCGGCGCTAAGCCGGTTCGCGTCGAGTGCGAGTGGGGCGGACCGATCGACCTCGAAAAGGCACGCAAAGCCTGGCGGGAATCGAATGCGCGCGTGCTCTTCGCCGTTCACGCCGAGACATCGACCGGGGTGCTGCAGCAGCTCGCGCCACTGCGTGAGATCGTCGACGAACGCGACGGATTGCTGATGGTCGATACGGTGACCAGCATCGGCGCGTATCAGATCGGCGTTGACCGCAACCGCATAGACGCATGTTATGCCGGTACGCAGAAGGCTCTTTCGTGTCCGCCGGGGCTGGCTCCGGTGACCTTCAGCGACCGCGCAGTTGAAAAGATAAAAACGCGCAAGACCAAAGTGACGAGCTGGTATCTGGACACGACTCTGCTGACGGCCTACTGGGGCGAGAATTCGGGTGGCGGACGCGCCTATCATCACACCGCACCGATAACGATGAATTATGCTCTGCACGAGGCATTACGGGTCGTCGCTGAAGAGGGGCTCGAGAACCGCGCCAGGCGCCACGAGCGCAATCATCGCGCGCTGGTGGCGGGGATCGAAGCGATGGGACTGCAGATGCAGATCGCACCGGAGCATCGTTTGTGGACTCTGAATACCGTGAAGATTCCCGAGGGTGTGGATGACGCGAAGGTGCGCGCTCGACTCCTGCACGATTTCGATATCGAAATCGGCGGCGGGCTGGGGGTATTCAAAGGCAAGGTCTGGCGCGTCGGGTTGATGGGCGCAGGCAGTACGGAAAACAGCGTGCTGTTATTGCTGGCGGCTCTGGAGAAGGCGCTCAAAGTCGAAGGATTCAAAGTGAAGGATTCCGGCGTGAGCGCGTCGTCGTCGTTTTATTCTGAATAACCGGTAAACGCTATCAGGCGATCGTATAATGTTGATTGCCATTGTTTGCCGGTTATTTCGGATAAGGGTGTTGCAATGTATTGTCCAAATTGCGGATCGCTGGCTGCTGAAGGTACCAAATTCTGCCGACAATGCGGATTGTCGTTGAATAGGCTCGCGGAATATATTGCGAGCGGTGGGACAGACACACATCTACCTCAGTCCTCCGAGAGAAAGGCAGGAAGACTCACGCCGACACAGCAGTTGGTGCTAACCATAATGTTTTTTGTCTTCACGCCCGCGTTGTTTGGGGTTATAGGTCAACAGATAGGAATGGAGGAAATGGCTGGTATTCCGGCTGTGTTGATGCCGCTCGGTATCGTCTGGGCGTGCTTTCATTATAAAAACCAACGGCGGCGATTGCGAGAAAATGAAGTGCATCGAACGCTGGAGCCGGTCACGCAAAACTTGCAGGCTCAATTATATCAGCCACCGCTCCCGTCGGCGCCGACCAACCCCGTCCGCGGGAGTGTGATTGAAGATGAAACAAAACAACTGCCGGAGCGCAGACAATGACGATCTATCGTCTGCGCGGATGATTGTCTTCCAACTCAAGTCTTCAACCCGAGCCCGAGGACATCGCGACAGTATTTAATGCTCTTCTCAAGCTCGGAAATTTGATATTCCTGCTCGGCGATCTTGCGGTCTTTACCTTCGGAAGCCCTGAATGGTTCGCGGGACTTACCGCTTCGGGCCATTGCCGCGAACCGCGTGAATTCATAGGCACGCACGTCCTGATAAAATTTCCAGAAGTCCTCTTTCAAATACTGGAACTGCCGTTGGAATCCGGAGATTATCTCGAGCTGAACCGAGACGCCGGGACAGAGTTCGGCGAAACGATCGACATATTTCGGCCAATCGACCTGCCCCTCGCCCATCGCGGTCCATTGCACGACCGCCCCTTCCGCATTCTCCCACACGGCCGAGTCGCGAATGCCCGTCGTTACGGCATATGGCCCGAGGATTTCCAGATTGCGCAGCGGGTCTTCGAGCGTCCACGTCGCATTACCGGAATCCAGCGTCGCGCCGACATAGTCGCGCCCGCACTCCTCGATCAGGTTCACCAGCTCCCAGGCCTGCATATCGCCGGCGTGATTTTCGATAGCGATCCTCACGCCCGCATCGGTCGCGCGGCTCCGCACGGCCCGGCATACCTTGATCGTGTCTTTAAACCGCCCGTCGAGTCCTCCCGGAAGTTTACGATCGTCGGCCGTCCCTTGATAGCATCGCACGACCGGTGAGCCGACGGCCTGCGCGACGCGGATAGCAAGCGCTAGATGTTCTTCCGCCGTGCCGAATCGCGGGTTGAAACTTTTCGCGGACGGGCAGATGCTCCCAGTGCCTGCCTGAATCTCTATCCCTCGGTCGTCAGCCTTTTTCCTGATCTCTTTCAGGTAAGATTCATCGTGTTTTTCATAGACGTCGAGGTCAGAAAAAAGAACCGTGTCGACTTTGAGCTTTGCCGCGTAATCGATAAGCTGGGGGGCTTTCCACCCCATGGCTCGTATCGAGAAGTTATCGAAGCCGAGTTTGATGCCGCGGCGTTTGGGTGATTGTTCGAAGTGAGGATCTAAGTTTGCAGCAAGAGTAGTCATCGCAAATGAGTTGATAAATTGACGGCGTGATTGATCGAAGTAAGGTTTCATGTTGAATGTCCGGGACTGGATTCGGCCGGCTCCCGAGCCTGCCGCGCTTTCGAAACATCATCCGGGAAAATTTTCTGTCGCTACTTAAGTCGTTGCTCCAGCATCCATTTCATCAGTTCCATCTCTGCGTATGCCTTGTCCCACGAGTTATGCCCGACACTCTCATATTCGGTATATTTCACGTTTCCTCCGGCAGTTTTTAAGGCTTCGTTCATCTTACGCGACTCTTCGGTCGGTACAACATTGTCTTCGCCGCCGTGGAAAATCCAGACCGGCGTCTGGCCGATCTTCTTGGCGGATTGAGCATAAGGATCGAGATTCGGGTCGATGTTTTTCATCTCCTCGGGCAAGGACGCAGCGGCGCGCACCGGCGGACGAATCCCCCCGCAGACCGGAGCCAGCGCGGCAAACCTGCCGGGGTTCTTCGCGGCAATGCTCCACGTGCCGTAGCCACCCATCGATATTCCAGTCAGGTACAGCCGGTCGGTATCGCCGTTGAACTCTTTGACCGATTGCTCCAAGGCTTTTATGGCTTGTTCCTGCATCGACTGATGCAGCCACCAGAGATTCTTGCGGCATTGCGGTAATACGACGATCGCGGGGAATCGATCGACATACCGGCGAATTGCGGTGCCGATGCCGACTTCGGTCTGGATCAGACCGTCATCGCCCCGTTCACCCGCTCCGTGAAGAAATAGTATGACGGGCCATTTTTGATTTTTATTCCAATCTCTTGGTACGTAGACCTGGTAGCGGTAGGTCTCGTTTCCGTCTTTAACTATGCGATCGAGGAATCCCGTCTCTCCGGCCCTTGCGTTCACGGCGAATAATAAGAGAAATAGTATTGAACAGGCTAAATAGTGTAATTTGCTCATTCTGTTGCCCTTTGAAGATGAATGTGCGGACGCATTCTATTCGCCTGTCTCCAACTCCGCAAGCCGGGATCTAACTCGGGTTTCCACGATTCGGGGAAATATATCCAGCTATGATCTTCGTTTTTTCTTGAAATCTATAAAATCTATGGATTTTTGATATTCTTATGGAACCAAACTATGTCTTGATCCGTAGCATCTGTTCGAGTAGCATCCACTGTCGAAGGCAATACACAGGCTCCCTTGCCGACATTTCAGAGGTGAAGTTAAATGATATCTGCAAAGAAGGCAGTCATAGTTTTATCCTGCCTCTCCTTTTTTTCCATAGTCGGGCGAGCTCAGCAATTTCAGATCAAAACGCATAATTTGAAGAACGGAATGAAGATCATCGTCGAGGAAGACCGTTCTATCCCAAACGTAGCGCTTTATATCTTTTACCGCATCGGCTCGCGCAACGAACGTCCGGGAACGACGGGTTTATCACATTTCTTCGAGCATATGATGTTCAATGGCGCGAAGAAGTACGGTCCGAAGCAGTTCGATCAGGTGATGGAGGCTTCTGGAGGCTCGAATAATGCTTACACCAGCCGCGATCTGACCGTCTACCAGGATTGGTTTCCCAAATCGGTAACCGAACTGATCTTCGACCTCGAGTCCGACCGCATCGCCAATCTGAGCTTCGATCCCAAGATTATCGAATCAGAACGCGGAGTAGTGGCGTCGGAACGCCGATCTTCGGTCGATAACGATAATTTCGGTATTCTCTTCGAGCAGCTCTATTCGTCTGCCTACATCGCTCATCCATATCAATGGCCGATAGTGGGATGGATGGTTGATATCGAAAACTGGAAGATGGAGGACCTCAAACGCCATTTCGAGATGGGTTATTCGCCTTCGAACGCGACGATGGTGGTGAGCGGAGACGTGAACGCGGAAGAGATTTTCCGCCTCGCCGAGAAATACATCGAACCGATCAAATCGCACACGCCGCCGGCGGCCGTGACGACGAGCGAGCCGGAGCAATTCGGCGAGCGGCGGGTGACGGTGAGAAAATTCGGCCAATTACCGATCTTGATGCTCGGCTATCACGTGCCGCAAGCTGCCAGTTCCGATTATTACGCGCTGCGGGTTTTTGAGACGATACTCTTTGCCGGCCAAAGCTCGAGGATGTATCAACGTATCGTAGACAAGGATCAGCTGGGCCTGTTTATCGATAGCGATATGAGTTTCTCATTCGATCCGACATTGTTCGCGATAGTCACGCAGCCTAAAGCCGGCGTCAAGCCGGAGGCGGTCGAGCGCGCAATCTACGAGGAACTCGACCGAGTCAAATCACAACCGGTGATGGACCAGGAACTGGAGAAGGCGAAAAACATCCTGCTCGCCAATTTCTACCGAGAGATGAAGACGATCAACGGTAAAGCCAATACGATCGGGAGCTACGAGGTTTTTTTCGGCGATTACCGAAAACTCTTTACGGCCGCCGAGGAATACCAAAAGGTGACGAAGGAAGATGTGAAACGGGTTGCGCAAAAGTATTTCAGCGATAAGAACCGAACGGTCGCCACGCTGGTTCCGGAGAAACAGGAGGAGGGGAAATAGTTTTCAGTTTTCAGTGATAGTACGTCTCAACTTAAAACTTAAAACTGTCCTGCTGGTGCACGATTATGTTGAAACGATATTTGACGCTTTTATCGATCCTTCTGTTGGCGATCTTTATCCATGCCCCGCTAATCGCTCAAAGCGATGGGCTCAAGCTACCGCCGTACAAGAAGTTGAAACTGAAGAACGGTATGACAATTTTGCTCTTGGAGCAACATGAGGTTCCGCTCGTCAGTTTCAGTTTTATCGTCAAAGCGGGATCGGTGGCTGATCCCGCGGGCAAAGAGGGATTGGCGGCTACGACGGCGGGCCTGCTGAGGAAAGGCGCCAAGGGGCGCACGGCGGACCAGATTTCAGCCGAATTGGATTTTATCGGCGGACAGCTCGTCTCGAGTGCTGGGGTTGACTATACGATCGGCAGAGCGGAGTTCGTCAAAAAAGACATCGATAAAGGATTAGACCTGCTGGCCGATGTCATGCTCAATCCGACCTTTCCTGAGGATGAAGTAACAAAGTTAATCAAGCAGAGCGTCGATGGGATCATCTCCGCCAAAGACCAGGCGGACGAGGTTATCGGCGTTTATTTCAACGCCTATCTTTACGGTAAGCACCCGTACGGTCGTCCGGCGAGCGGCGACGAGAAATCGCTCGCCTCGATCACCCGCGACGATGTACTCAAGTATTACCAAACCTATTACACGCCATCGAACGTAATTCTGGCGGCGGCCGGCGATTTCGATTCGGCTGAGATGGAGCGGCGGTTAACGGAGAAGTTCGGCTCATGGCCCTCAAAAACAGCGCCGGCGGTAAACCTGCCCGAGGCCTCGCCACAGTCGGGTAAACGCCTGCTTCTGGTCGATAAACCTGATTCGACGCAGACTTACTATCAGATCGGAAATCTCGGAATCGCGCGCAATAACCCGGACCGCGTCTATATCAATGTATTGAATACTCTGTTCGGGGGCCGCTTCACTTCAATGCTAAATGACGCCTTACGCGTGAGTTCGGGTTTGACCTATGGCGCGAGGTCATCTTTCGATCAACGCAAATCGCGCGGATCTTTTGTCATCTCGACATTCACGAGCAATGAGAACACGGAAAAAGCGGTCGATATGACGCTCGCCATTCTCAAGCGACTGCACGAGAAGGGGATCACGGAAGCGGATTTGAAATCGGCTAAGAACTATATCAAGGGCCAGTTTCCGCCACAGATCGAGACCAATGATCAACTGGCCGGGCTCATCGCCCAGCTTGAGTTCTTCGGGTTGGATGAGCGAGACATCAACGAATACTATGCGAAGATTGACGCGATGACGTTGGCCGATGCACAGCGAGTGATAAAGCAATATTTTCCGCTCGAGAATCTGGTTTTCGTCCTGATCGGAAAATCGGGGGAGATCGAGAGCATCGCCAAGAAATACGCGCCGAAAATCGATAACAGGTCAATCAGCCAGCCGGGCTTTTAAGCAGGATGCGATGTCCGCATCACGAGGGGGACAATCACGGGGGTATACAGGGTATTCTCATCAAGCGCCCTTTGATCCTGAAAATCCTGCAAAGTCCTGATATTCCTGTCTATTTTCGAGGAGATGATATGAAAAGAACAGCCATTGTTATGTTGATTTTATTCGCGATCGCGAATATCGATGCCAGCCCGAGTTCAGCCCAGGCGAAACAACCGCTCCTGATGCGCAATCCGACACTCAGCCGGACACACGTCGTATTCGTTTATGCAGGCGATCTCTGGATCGTCCCGCGTGGCGGCGGTGAAGCGAACCGGCTGACTTCCGGCATCGGAGTCGAGACTGCGCCGAGCTTCTCGCCCGATGGAAATACGGTTGCATTCACGGGTGAATACGACGGCAACGTCGATGTCTACACTGTGCCGGCGGCGGGCGGCGTCCCCAAACGCCTGACGTATCACCCGGGGAATGACTCGGTAGCCGGATGGACGGCGGACGGTAAGCGGATACTCTTCGTATCCCAGCGCACCAGCTACTCGAGACGTTTCGCCCGGCTCTTCACAATCGCAACCGACGGCGATTTTCCGGCTGAAGTCCCGCTGCCGATGGGATATGAAGGCGCATATTCGCCCGACGGCGCGCGAATGGCATATGTGCCGATCCCGCGGGCATTCAATGCCTGGAAGCGTTATCGCGGCGGAATGACCTCGCCCATCTGGATCGCAAATCTTAGCGATTCCGCCATTGAGAAGGTCCCGCGCGACAATTCGAACGACTTCAATCCGATGTGGCCCGCCGGCGATAAACTATATTTCCTTTCAGACCGCAACGGTTCCATCAGTCTGTTCGCGTACGACACGAAAGCGAAGAATGTTAATCAATTGATTCAGAACGATGGCCTCGATATCAAATCGGCCTCGGCGGGCCCGGATGCAATCGTCTATGAACAGTTCGGCTCATTGAAGCTCTACGAAATGAAATCCGGCAAAACTAAACCGATCAATGTAACGATCAACGGCGATATGCTCGCGCTGCGCCCGAGATACGAGAAGGTCGGCAATAGGATTATGAATCTCGCTATTTCACCGACCGGTGCGCGCGCAATCTTTGAAGCGCGCGGTGATATCATCTCAGTGCCGGCCGAGAAAGGCGATCCGCGCAATCTGACCAACACGGCGGGCGTTGCTGAGCGAGATCCATCGTGGTCGCCCGACGGCAAATGGATCGCCTACTTCTCCGATGAGGCGGGGGAATATGCCTTGCATCTGCGCGATCAAACGGGATTGGGTGAGGTGAAAAAGATTGACCTGGGGAAATCGCCTTCATTCTATTTCAATCCCAACTGGTCCCCCGACAGCAAGAAGATCTCTTATTTCGATAAAAGGTTGAACATCTGGTATGTAGACATCGAAAAGGGGGCGCCTCCGGTCAAGATAGATACATCGACGCGAGACTTCTCGCCTCCCGAATGGTCACACGATAGCCGCTGGGTCGTTTACAAAAAATCTCTCAAATCGTGGTACAACGCCGTCTTCGTCTATTCGATCGAAGAGGGCAAGAGCCATCAAATAACCGATGGTCTGAGCGATGCCGGCCATCCGGTTTTCGATAAGAGCGGTAAGTATATTTATTTCACCGCCAGCACCGACATCGGCCCTCGCGTCTTCGGTTTTGATATGTCGAGTTATGCGCATAATCCGACACGAAACGTCTACATCTGTGTTTTGAGAAAGGATCTGCCATCGCCGCTCGCCCCCGAGAGCGATGAAGAGAAGATCGCTGAGAATAAAGGTGAGAATAAAGACGATAAGGGCGAAAAGAAGGATGAAAGCAAAAGTGAAGACAAGCCGGCAGAGAGCGGAGAGAAGAAAACAGATGATGCGGCTGCCAATAAATCGAGCGATAAGCCCGGCGATAAGAAAGAGAAAGTTACAATCGATTTCGACAATATAAGCCAGCGCATTCTCGCCGTGCAGCCTATACCGAATCGAGATTTCGTCCACCTGGAAGCCGGCCAGGCGGGCACGCTGTTTCTGCTCGAAAATCCTCGAGATACCATGCCGGATGCCCCCGGTGTGACGTTGCATAAATTCGATCTGGCGAAGCGCAAGTTCGAGAAGGTGATAGATAGCATCAACGGTTTCGAGCTTTCGCACAATGGCGAGAAGATGCTCTATCTTCAGGGTCAGAATTGGTTTATCGCCCCAGTCGCGCAACCGATCAAACCGGGCGATGGGAGGATAAAGACGAGCGAGATGGAGGTCTATGTCGATCCGAAAGCCGAGTGGAATCAGATGTATCGCGAAACGTGGCGCCTCGAGCGCGACTTCTTCTACGACCCGAATCATCACGGCCTCGACCTCAAGGGGACGGCGAGCAAATATCAGCCGTATCTCGACTCGCTCGCGCATCGCGCCGATCTGAACTATCTCTTCCAGGAGATGCTGGGCGAATTGTCGGTCGGACACCTCTATGTCGGCGGAGGCGACACGCCCGATCCGAAACGTGTGCCCGGGGGCTTGCTCGGCGCGGATTACCGGATCGAGAACGGGCGGTTTCGCTTTGACCGCGTTTACAACGGAGAGAACTGGAATCCGGAATTGCGCGCGCCGCTCACTCAACCGGGAGTCAATGTCGTAGCCGGCGAATACCTGCTCGCCGTCAATGGCCGCAATTTGACGGCGAACGACAATATCTACAGCTTCTTTGAGAGCACCGCGAACAAACAGGTGATAATAAAAGTCGGCCCGAACCCCGATGCCACGAACTCGCGCGATGTGACGGTTGTCCCCATCGGCACCGAGATCGATCTGCGCAATCTGGCGTGGATCGAGGAGAGTCGCCGCAAGGTCGATCAGTTGAGCGATGGCAAGCTGGCATACATCTATCTGCCCGATACCGCGCAGGGCGGTTATACATTCTTCAACCGCTATTTCTTCTCGCAACTCGACAAGCTCGGTGCGGTCGTCGATGAGCGGTTCAATAGCGGCGGGCATGCGGCGGATTATGTCATCGACTATCTGACGAAGCCGCTCATGAGCTATTGGACAGTGCGCGATGGTGAAGATTACCGCCAGCCATTCGGTACCATGCCCGGGCCGAAGGCGATGCTCATAAACGAGTACTCCGGTTCCGGAGGCGATTATCTGCCTTATATGTTCCGTCGCGCCAAAGTCGGCCCTCTGATGGGAAAACGCACATGGGGAGGGGTTGTGGGCATTGGGGGTGTTCCCTTGCTGATCGACGGCGGGTCGGTGACGGCACCGAACTTCGCTTTCTACACGCCCGAGGGAAAATGGGAGATCGAAAATCACGGAGTGGCGCCCGACGTCGAGATCGAGTTCGATCCCAAGGCCTGGCGCGAGGGGCGCGACCCACAGCTGGAAAAAGCCATTGAATGGTTGATGGCGGAGCTGAAGAAGAATCCGCCCAAGCAGATACAGAGGCCGCCGTATCCGAACTATCACAATGGGCGAAATCCGGAATTAACCGGAAATGGACAGGGGAATCAATAAGAACAGATTTCCGGAGTTACTGCTCAGATCGATTCCTCGGTCTGAGCAGTTAAAACTCGAAACCCTGAATTTTTAGCCTGTTGTTGGAACCAGACGCCTGACCGCGAACTGGAACTGTAACTGGAAACATTTTGTGGGAGATCTTCACAATGAAACGCGCGATCATCGCAATCTTTCTTTCATTAACATTCGGATCCATCTGTTTAGCGCAGGACAATCTCTTGTTATTTCAACATCCGACACTGAGCAAAACGCACATCGCATTCAGTTTTGCCGGTGATCTCTGGATTGTTGCGCGCGAAGGTGGAGTGGCCACTCAACTGACGACCGGTATCGGTGATGAGCTTGCGCCAATCTTTTCGCCGGATGGCATGACGATAGCATTCACCGGCCAGTATGACGGCAATTACGATATCTTCATCGTTCCTGCGACCGGCGGTGTGCCGAAGCGGTTGACCTTTCATCCCGGGTCTGATGTCGCGGTCTCCTGGATGCCCGATGGAAAGAGCATCCTCTTCCGTTCTGCGCGACGGAGTTATTCACGATTCCAGCGTTTCTTCACAATCCCGGCGGATGGCGGGTTTGAGGTCGAGGTACCCTTGCCGATGGCTCATGATGGGGTCTATTCACCCGACGGCTCGCATCTTGCCTACATGCCGATCGCCCCGGCTTTCGCACAATGGAAGAATTATCGGGGCGGGAGGACGACAAAAATCTGGATGGCTAATTTGGCCAATTCGAGCATTGTAGAAATACCCCGACAGAATTCGAACGACTACAATCCGATGTGGATCGGGAATAAGGTCTACTTCCTATCCGATCGGAACGGCAGTATCACGCTCTTCGCGTACGACACGAATACGAAGCGAGTTACACAACTCATCAAAAATGACAGTCTCGATATTAAATCAGCCGCCGCCGGTCCGGATGCGATCGTTTATGAGCAATTCGGTGAGATCAATCTCTACGATTTGAAGTCTGGCAAGACGAGCAAGGTCAACATAACGGTTAACGGCGATCTCGCGAGCGTGCGTCCGCGCTACGAGAAGGCGGGGGCGCGCATCAGCAACATCGCATTATCTCCGACGGGTGCACGCGCCATATTTGAGGCTCGCGGTGAGATCCTTTCGGTACCGGCAGAGAAGGGAAATGCGCGTAATCTGACCAATTCGCCCGGCGTGGCTGACCGTGATCCGGCGTGGTCGCCGAACGGCAGGTCGATCGCCTACTTCTCCGACGAATCGGGCGAATACGCGCTGCATATTCGTGATCAGAGCGGAATGGGCGAAGTGAAGAAGATCGGCCTCGGCGATCCGCCGTCATATTTCTATTCGCCGCTCTGGTCGCCTGACAGCAAGAAGATCGCTTACACCGACAAGCGATTGAATCTCTGGTATGTCGACATCGAGAAGGGCACGCCTGTCAAAGTCGATACGAACACATACGAAAACCCGTGGCGCGTGATGGATCCGAACTGGTCGCCCGATAACAAATGGATCACATACACAAAACAATTGAATAACCGGATGTGCGCAGTCTTCGTCTACTCGCTCGAAACCGGTAAAAGCACGCAGGTGACAGATGGCATGAGCGATGCCCGTTTCGCCAACTTCGACAAGAACGGCAAATACCTCTATTTCACAGCCAGCACCAATGCCGGCCCGACGACGGGATGGTTGGATATGTCGAGTTTTCCGCATCAGCCGACCCGCAGCGTCTACCTCATCGTTTTGAAGAAAGGCGAGCCTTCACCGCTTGCGCCGGAAAGCGATGAGGAGAAGGTCGCGGATGAGAAGAAAGACGAGAAGAAGGACGAAGCTCAAAAAGATCAGACAAAACCTGACGCAAAGAAGGGTGATGTAACTGTCACAATCGATTTTGCTGGCATTTCTCAGCGCATCCTGGCGCTCCCCATACCATCGCGCGACTATGTTGGCATGGGCGTGGGAAAAACTGGCATTATCTTCATTGCCGAGACAACTCCGGCGCCTGCGGTCTTAGGAACGGGGGGCGTGACAATCCACAAATTCGAGCTGGCGAAGAGGAAGATCGATAAAGTTCTCGACGGTGTGACTGCATTCACAATTTCAAACAACGGCGAGAAGATGCTCTTCGCCCAAGGCGCCGGCCCAGCTCGGCGCTTCACCATCGCGCCGGCCATGACGCCTATGAAGCCGGGCGAGGGCGCACTCAAGATCGGGGAGATGGAGGTTTATGTCGATCCGAAAGCCGAATGGCGACAGATGTATAACGAGGTATGGCGCATTCAACGCGACTTCTTTTATGACCCGGCGCTGCACGGCCTGAACTACGAGGGTACAAAGAAGAAGTATGAGGGATATCTGGAAAAGATTGCGCACCGCGAAGATTTGAACTATCTCTTCCGCGAGATGCTCGGCAATATGTCGGTCGGGCATCACAATAGTCTCGGCGGTGACGCCCCGCAACCCAACCAGGTGCAAGGCGGGCTGCTCGGCTGCGATTTCAAAGTCGAAAACGGCCGCTATCGCTTCGCCAAGATTTTCAACGGCGAGAATTGGAATCCGAATCTGCGCGCCCCGCTCACGCAACCCGGCGTCGATGTGAATGTCGACGATTACCTCATCGCCGTCAACGGGCGCGAGGTGCGCTCGACGGATAATGTCTACGCTTTCTTTGAGAGCAAGGCCGGCAAGCAGGTCGTGATAAAAGTCAGCGCGAATCCGGACGGGTCGAGTGCGCGCGAATATACGGTCGTCCCGGTTGCGAACGAGACGGCGCTCCGCAATCTCGAGTGGATCGAGAGTAACCGCCGCAAGGTCGATCAACTGAGCGGAGGCAAACTCGCTTATGTCTATCTGCCAGATACAGCCGGTGGCGGCTACACCAATTTCAACCGCTATTACTTTTCGCAGATCGACAAAGAGGGAGCGGTGATCGACGAACGCTTCAACGGCGGAGGGACGGCGGCGGATTACATCATTGACTACATGAATCGACCGTTGATGAACCGGTGGGCGACGCGCGAGGGCGAGGACTTCTCGACGCCATCAGCCTCGATCTATGGCCCGAAGGCGATGATCGTCAATGAATACGCGGGTAGCGGCGGTGATCTCATGCCCTGGCTTTTCCGAAAGGCGGGGATCGGTCCTCTGATCGGCAAGCGAACGTGGGGCGGACTGGTCGGTATTTACGATTACCCGGAATTAATTGATGGCGGCTTCGTCACTGCGCCGCGTGTGGCCTTTTACAACCTGCAGGGCGAGTGGGAAGTGGAGAATTTCGGCACGCCGCCCGATTTCGAAGTCGATTTCGATCCGGCCGAGTGGCGAAAAGGACGCGATCCGCAGCTCGAGAAAGCGGTCGAAGTGGTCATGGCTGATTTGAAGAAGAAGCCTGCGCCGAAGTTCAAGAAACCCGCATATCCGAATTACAATAATGGGCGCGGGCCCGCGGTCGTTTCAGGCAACGGGTCAGGCAACGGTACGAGTCGCGCCTCAAAAGGTAGCGCTCAGAAATAGAACGTCGGGGGCCTGATGTGATTTCAGGTAATGAAATCACATCAGGCAATCGCGCCCCCCGGAGCCGTTCGGAATCCACAGCCCTGTTTTAATGAGTGCCAGCGAATTTGACTCCCAATAGCAGGCGACCGTGCCACTGAAGCGCTCCTCAATCCTCAAGCCTGCATTTCATAAGAAAAACGCATTAATCAGCACAGTCATCATTTACTTTTACTTTGGTTGATTACTGCATATTCCAACAACACGATTCCTGATTTGTTGAATACTTTATGACCGGTCAATCTCAGTCCCAACGCTTCCTTTGCACCAGAAGCCGGAAGCAGAGGAATTCCATTACCAAGTAGCACTGGAATGACGGCGATTTCGACGGTATCAACATGCCCGGCATCAAGGAGACTGCGGAAGAGCGATCCACCGCCGAATAGCCAGATATCCTTACCAGATTCTTCTTTTATGGCAGTTACCCTCTCCTCCGACTTCTCAGAAATGATGTTCACGTCTGGATAATCGATCTCTCGCAATGAGTGGGAAAATACGAAGGTTCTCATACCCGGCATGCCCGCATTCCCGTCGTGTTTCATCGCTTCGAAAGTTCGTCGTCCCATCAGAAGCGTGTCGAACTGTGCGAAGATCGCGCGAAAGTCGATCTCCGGATCCGTGATGATCCAATTGGTCTCGCCTTTTGGCCCTGCAATGTAACCGTCGAGACTGGCAGCAACTTGATAACGAATGCGTCTCATAGCTTATATCTCCTGATTTTGGCAACCTTATTCATCAGCGCGCTTAGTTTTTACATATAGTAGGAGCGAAGTATAATTTCACAGAAATTTCTGCGCAATTATTTTCTACTCACGGAGGGCTTACACACGCATGACATGCGGCTTGACTTCCGATGCGACTTGAAATTTTATGGAATAAGCATGGAAGCAGGCATGAAGAAACTACTGGTCTATTCTCACGACACTTATGGCATAGGCAATATACGGCGGATGTTGGCGATTTGCCAGCATTTGCTCGAAGTGATTCCGGACCTCTCGATTCTGCTTATCACCGGCTCACCGGTCATT
Source organism: uncultured Acidobacteriota bacterium (assembly GCA_963796275.1). Lineage (GTDB taxonomy): Bacteria > Acidobacteriota > Blastocatellia > RBC074 > RBC074 > JAKEHZ01. The sequence goes on from CAWCKY010000007.1 coordinate 321,281, forward strand.
CACCGATTATCGCTGCCTGAAACTCTGGATTACATCAAGCTACCGGGATTGAACCGCATCGGGCGCGGGGAATACACCACCAAATATCTGAGCGCCAACGTCGCCGATGCGATTCGTCTTCGCTCCGATTTGATCCTGGCGGCAGTCGCCAATTTCAAGCCCGACCTGTTGATGGTCGATAAGAAGCCTCTGGGAGTGAAGGGCGAACTCGCTGCTACTCTCTGTTATCTGGAAGCGGAACTGCCCGAAACCAGGCAGGTCCTGATTTTGCGAGACATACTCGATAGTCCGGAAGCGATCATCAGCAATTGGGAGCGAAACGGGCATTACGAAGCGATAGGACGCTTTTACGACCTGGTGCTGGTACTGGGCGAGAAGGCGATCTTCGATCCCGTGGTGGAATATCGCTTTCCTCGTCCGGTTGTCGACAAAACCATCTTCTGCGGTTACGTGCGGAAAGAGGTGGAGATGCAGAGCCGGGAAGAGATTCGCAAATCGATTTGTGCAAACGGGCGGCGGAGGTTGGTTTTGGTCACTGCCGGAGGCGGACAGGATGGCTATCATGTAATCGAGAATTATCTGAAAGGTATTCGGAAAGCCCCGGTCGATGGGGTACAAAGCCTGGTGGTTTGCGGTCCCGAGATGCCTCAACGACAGAGAGGCAATTTGCAGGAGCAGGCCGATGGAGATCCGCATGTGCAGTTTTACACCTTCACCGGAGAGATGGAGAGTCTGATAGCGGCTGCGGACGTCGTCATCGCAATGGCCGGGTATAACACGGTTTGCGAGATCCTTTCGCTCAACAAGCGTGCGATCGTGATTCCCCGCGTCAGGCCGACCGAAGAGCAGTGGATACGCGCCGAAAAAATGGCGCGCCTCGGTTTATTCAAAGCTATCCACCCGGACGAGTTGACGCCCGAGCGATTGATGAGTTGTTTACATGATTCTCTCACTACGGATGGTGACGTTGCTCCAAACATCAATCTCAACGCGCTGCCGGTGGTTGCCGAACGAGTCAAAGCGCTTCTTGGTCTTTCATGAAATCACATGCCCCTGAAATCGGATATATCCTGAAAGGTTATCCCCGTACATCCGAAACCTTCATCACCAACGAAATATTGCTCCTGGAGAATGAGGGGTTGAATCTGTCCATCTTCTCGCTCAAGAAGTTGGAAGGACAGAAGCTTCACGGAGTCGTCGGCAGGATCAATGCGCATGTCACCTATTTGCCGGAAACCACGCCATCTGAAGAGCACAGCGCTGCCGTCTGGTTATGGAATAATGTGCCGAACTTTGCCGCGAGCCACTGGAAACTGTTCCTGTTGAAGCCGGCGGTTTATCTGCAAACGTTGATCGGTGTGATAGTCATGAGCTTGCGTTACCGCCCGGGCGCGTTCGCTGCACCCAACCGGACATTCATCAAAGAATTCCTGCAGGCCGGGTTCATCGCATTGAAAGTCAAGGAGTCGGGTCGGATCCGCCATCTGCACGCTCACTTCTGCCACACCGCGACCACGGTGGCGATGCTGGCCGGCCGAATGTCTGGTGTTCCATTCAGTTTCACGGCGCACGCGAAAGACATCTATCGTCGCGATATGAATCCCGGCGAACTCTTGCAGCTGAAGATGCGTTGCGCTCGATTTATCGTGACGTGCACTAAAACCAACCGGGACTACCTGAAACCTTTTTCTACACAAGAGAAGCCTGTTCATACCATCTATCACGGCCTCGATCTATCGCTGTTCGTTCCTTCCAGCGAGCGAGCGCAGAGCGATAAACGTGGAGATGTGCCGTTGATCCTTGCGGCCGGCCGCATGGTGGAGAAGAAAGGCTTCACCTATCTTGTGGAAGCATGCCGCCGCCTTAGAGATCAAGGTTATGAATTCAACTGCCTCATCATCGGTGGCGGAGACCCTCAACACACGGAAGCGATCAGCAGTTTGATAGCCAGCTTGAATCTGGAGCAGATTGTGACTCTGCAGCCGGCGGTCACGCAGGAAGAATTGAGGCGAGTTTACGAGCAGGCGACTCTTTTCACGTTGCCCTGCCAGATCACCGAGAGCGGCGACCGCGACGGCATACCTAATGTATTGGTCGAAGCGATGGCGATGGAACTTCCGGTCATTTCAACCGGCATTTCGGGCATACCCGAATTAATTGAAAATCGCGCGAACGGATTGCTGGTGCCCCAAAAGGACGCCGCCGCTCTTGCGCAAGCCATCGGTGAATTATTGAGGGACCCGGGCACACGTCACAAATTCGGTCGGGCAGCACGCATCACGGTATGCCGGAATTTTGACGCGAGGCAAAATATTCTGGCGCTTAAAGATCTGTTCCAGGCCGCATTGGGTGCCAGGGATACCGCGGAAAAATAAGGGGACGACGCAATTGCTTATCCGAGAGATCATTTCTGATGAGAAGCTTCCGCAAATGGAAACGTTGCTGAACCCGTCTCAAATGCGGGATGTCTTCGAACGGGAATTGACTGCCGCCCGCGGCAATGCCGCGAGCCTCCGAATCGATGATTGCCGGATAGCATACGCTAAGTACCGCCCGGGTAAGAACCTCCTCGTCGCTTACCGATTGAAGCTCGTCGATCTTGAAACGGGGCAAACGGGGCAAACGGGACAAACGGGTCATGCGAGGCAAACGGTTCGTACGCGCGAGCAGCTGATTAGTATTTTGGCATGCCCTGAGGAAGAAAGCGGCGAATTGTTCGCGCGCGCAAAGGAAGCGCCGCTGGCTGATACGGTCTTTGGTTTGGGTGTTTTTCACGTTCAGGCTTTGGAAGCAGTAGGATGGGTGTTTCCGAATGACCGCAAATTGACAGGATTGCCTGCTCTCATCGATTCGGATGCCCTCAAGAATCGTTTCAACCCCGAGATCGCGGCAAGAATTTTCGGTGATGCGTGGAGCGTGGTGGGATTGGAGGGTAATACGGTTCATTACGTGCCCGGGCGCGGCTGTACGGTGCGCGTGAAAGTTGATTTGCTCAGCGCGGTCAGCGGCGAATCTCAATCGTGCGTGCTTTTCGGCAAAACTTATAGTCTTGCTGAAGGCGAATCTGCATGGCGGAAGATGCGATCGTTGTGGAATGGTGATGAAAAGAGAGCGGGGCGGCTCTTGATTCCAGAACCGCTGGCGTATGATGCCGAAATAAAAACGCTCTGGCGGCGTGGTCTGGAAGGGGAGACGCTATATGAAGTTGACGCGAACGAAGCGCGCTATTACGAATTATTGGCGAGCGCCGGTTCGGCGGTGGCAGAGTTGCACGGGACGACAATTTCATCGGCGCCCCCGGTAACGGCGAGCGAAATCGTATCGAAGCTGGAGATGTCAGCGGACCTGTTGTACAGCATAAGGCCGAGCTGCCGGGATGAGTTGCGCACGCTGATAGAGAAGTTGATCGGCGTTTCAGAACGCATCGGAACGGGCTCAATTGCAACGTTACACGGAGACCTTCATTTGAAGAATCTTTTGGTCACTAACGGGCGAATTGCACTGCTCGATCTTGATAATCTCTCTCTGGGGGATCCCTTGCTGGACCTCGGAAGTTTTGTTGCGTCGCTTCACTATCGCGGGGTGATCGAAGGGAAGCCGCTGAACGTGATTGAATCGGTTTCCCAGCGGTTTGTTCAAGCTTATCGAGCGCATGCTGCTTGGGAGGTGTCAGAATGGGAACTCGACTGGCATATCGCAGCGGCGTTGATCTACGAGCGCGCATACCGCTGTGTGACCAGGCTGAAGGTCGATCGGATCGAAGTTCTTGATGAGATAGTCGCTCTCTCTCGGATGTACAGTTTGCGCGTATGGGATAAGGCGCGATCTTCAAAATAATGGGCCGCGCCACGTTTGATTGACATTCAGTTTGGTCGTTTATTCCGCGCGTTAATGATCTATGAAAATAGATGCAACCACGTCATCCAGCGTAGGGGCAGATCTGTGTGTCATTTGTGTCAAGATAAGCCGTCAACTTCGTAACAGCTGGCCACCGAGCGCCAAAGTTACAGGGCTTGGCGATTCTTGATGATGTTCCAGGGGCTACGCTTCGCTCCACCCCTGGTTATTTTATTGGCGCCCCTTTGGGGCTTAGGAGCCAGCCTTCTCCCGATCTTGACGCGCATGACCTGTGTGTCTGCCCCAGGTTCACGGATATGCAGCCCCGCGGCAGGCACAAAGGTCTGCCCCTACGTGGTTGCATCTATTTTCATAGACCATCAACGCACAGCTAAATTCACGCCGTCGCTACGAGATGAAGAAGGTGTATATATCGTGCAAAGTTGGGCATTGACAGGCCATTGAAACGCCGGACTACATTCATAGCGCGGCAATGCGGCGGAGGCGAAAGAGGTAATCTTGTAAAACCGATTGCCTGAAGCTCAAAAATACACGATCGCCGGTGACGCGGCTGGACAGAACGCAATGAAAAAAAAGGTGATGTTTTACTGCCAGCACGTATTGGGGATGGGGCATTTCATCCGCAGTGCTGAGATCGTGCGCCGGCTCACGGGATTCGATGTCTATTTTCTCAACGGCGGTGAGATCGTCCCCGGATTCGAACTTCCCTCGACGGTAGAGACAATCAACCTGCCGCCGATCAAGGCTGACGTCGAGTTTCGTGACATTCAGGCGATTGACGGTAGATCGAGCCTGGATGAAATAAAAGCGATAAGGAAACGACGGCTCATCGATGAATATGAGCGCGTGAAACCCGAAATATTGGTGATCGAGCTTTTCCCCTTTGGCAGGCTGAGGTTCGCGGATGAGTTGATGCCTCTGCTCGAGCGTGCCAACTCTGCCGGCACCTCGACGAAAGTCGTCTGCAGCCTGCGCGACATACTGGTGAGTAAAAAAGAGCAGCAGCAGTTCGAGGAAGACGCGTGCCGGATCGTTAACCGCTATTTCGATCTCCTGCTCGTGCACTCCGACCCGCGATTTCAGCGCCTTGAAGAGACCTTCCCGCGATACTCAGAGCTTAAATGCCCGGTCGTCTATACCGGATTCGTGAACCAAACGATTGATGAGAACGACTCGATCGCTGACCCGCTCGATCTCCTGCCTGGCCAGAAGTCGATTTTGGTGAGCATCGGCGGCGGTAGAGTGGGAGCAGAATTGATCGATTGCGCGATTGAAGCTGGTACCCGCCTGACTGGACGTCTTCCGCACAGGATGTTCGTCTTCACCGGGCCATACCTCCCGGAAGCGGAGTTCTTGCGGCTTAGAGCTAAGGCCGGAATCGCGCCCGGTATTAAGTTGGACCGCTATTCCGCACGGTTCATTTCGTATTTGAGGCAGGCGGACGTCTCCATCAGCATGGCAGGGTACAATACCTGCATGAACATTATTACAACGAGCCCGCGCGCCATCGTTTATCCGTTCACCGGGAATAACAACGAGGAGCAGAGTATCAGAGCGGAGAAACTGCGCGCGCTCGGCATCGTCGATGTCATCCGCGGGCAGGACCTCAACGCCGAAACCCTGGCTGAGATGATCGTGTTCGCATTGAGTAAGCCGAAGCCAGTGCCCGGTGCACCTTTGCTCGATCTTGATGGAGCGGGCAAGACTGCCGTTGAACTGGCGAAACTTTAAAATGTAGAGCTGTGAAAGAAGGGTTCGCTCAACTCGGATCGTCACTAGATCGCCTTCGGTCGGAGGAGCGCAAGCTCGATCTATTCTTCCGCGATGACGACGTCGATGAAGATGAGGATTCGCTGCGCAAACTGCTCGGCGTCTTTTTAGATGAGGAAGCGCCGGTCAACCTTCAAATCATTCCTGACCGGCTGACGCCGGCGGCCGCTTCTCTGCTGCTGCGGCATCACGAATTGCGTCCCGATCTGTTCGGGCTCAACCAGCACGGTTGGCGGCACATCAACCATGAACGAGAGGGGCGTAAATGCGAGTTCGGCCCGAGCCGGAATTTCGACGAGCAACTCGCAGACATCGCGAACGGCAGGAGAGCTCTCGAAGAGGCTTTGGGAGCCGCGTTCACCATGGTATTCACGCCGCCGTGGAACCGGTGTACGCCCGACACTCTGAGGGCGCTCGATCGGTTGGGCTTTCTGGGCTATTCGGGATTTCGGAGCATAGAGACGGTCAGCGGTTACAATTTTCGCGACGTCTCGGTTACGCTTGATCTCCACCGTTGGAAAAACGGCGTCGAGATGAAAAAGGTCGATGATATTGTGGCCGAATTGACGGTGCAGTTGCGCGATCATGATGCCATTGGAATCATGTTACATCACAAGGTGATGGACGAAGAGGGTTTCGAATTCTTATCGCTTCTGCTGAAGCAATTGTCTGGTTCTCGGGTGATAAACTTTCACAGTTTTCAAAGTTTATTAACATCTGCACGCGGATGACTCACGACAAATCGAAAAACCGCAACAACGGAGCAAAGCCTGCCGTATCCGGCCTTCATTTACGTCATCTGCGTCTCGCGACGTACCGCCATGTCACGCTCTGACTCCGGATCCGGATTTGGCAAGTTATCAGGGGCAGGCTTCAGTTTAGGTTTCGGCTATAATAACAATCAGAGTGGTAAAACAGAGATCCATCACCTTAAAAGGAATAATCAAAGAGCATCTGCTGGAAGCCAAATGGAGCCTTTCCGCTTCGGCGCTCTGTATGCTCGGCTTCACCTTGACCGAACTGATTTCGCCATGGCCGCTGAAGATCATTTTCGATCATATTCTCCTGGATAAAAGCCTGCCGGCATCGCTCAGTTGGGTGGGCGATCTGCTGGCGCGCGGCAAGACGTTTGCCGTCGTGACGCTCTCATTGTGCATCATCCTCATCGCCTGCTTCAGGAGCGTCTTCGCATACTTCCACTCATTCCTCTCCTCGCGCATCGGTTACGAGATGGTATACCGGCTGCGCCGCGAGCTGTTCGCCCATCTGCAGCAACTCTCGCTGTCATTCCATGCGCGCGCGCGCACGGGAGAATTGCTGACCAAAGTGGTAAGCGATACGAGCGCGCTGAAAGACGTGTTCGCCGAATCGGCGCTCAACTTCGCCTCACACCTGCTAACCGTGATTGGGATGTTCATCATTATGTTCGCGCTCAACTGGCGACTGGGCCTGGTCGTGCTGGCGACGTTCCCGCTGCTCTGCTACACCCTTTTTTTTGTGTACGGCCGAATTAAGATATCCGCCAGGCGGCACCGCGAGCGGGAAGGGAACGTAGCTACGCGCGCGCTCGAAGTATTTTCGAGCGTCCATCTGGTGCGGGCGTTTGCGCGCGAGAGGCATGAGCAGGAACGCTTCGAGCAGGAGAGCAGCTACACGCTGGAGGAAGGGATCAGGACGGCGCGTCTGGAAGCGGCAGCCACGCGGGCGACGGAGATCGTCAGCGCAGCCAGCATATGCGCGGTGGTGCTCTTCGGCGCCCTGCAGGTTATCGCGGGTCGTATGCTCCCCGGAGATGTGCTGATCTTCACCGCTTATCTGACCAGCATGTATAAACCGTTGCGGACGCTGGCGCGCATCTCAAGCCAGTTCTCGAAGGCGGCGGCGAGCGGCGAGCGGATCGCCGATATCTTCAGAACCGAATCGGAAATATACGACGATCACCAGGGGTTGCGCGCCGGCAGTCTGAGCGGCGAGATCGTCTTTCGCAATGTTTCTTTCGATTACGGCGACGGGAATTCTGTACTTCATAATATTTCGTTCAGCATCGCCCCGGGACAGCGCGCAGCATTCGTTGGGTCTTCGGGTGCTGGCAAATCGACAATCGCCAACCTGCTTCTGCGCTTTTACGAGCCCCGAAGCGGCGAGATCCTGATCGACGGAGTGGAGCTCAAGAATTACGAACGCGAATCGATTCGGCGGCAGATCGGCGTCGTGCTGCAGGAATCGGTGCTCTTCGGGGCAACTATCGCAGAGAACATAGCCTACGGTAAGCCCGATGCGACCGATCAGGAGATCGAGGCCGCCGCAAAAGATGCGTCCGCGCACGAATTCATTATCAGCCTGCCCGAGGGTTATGACACGATCATCGGTGAGCGCGGCGGCACGCTGTCGGGCGGGCAGCGGCAGCGCATCTGCCTCGCGCGCGCCATCATCAAACGACCATCCCTGCTCATACTCGATGAACCGACATCAGCCATCGATGCCGAATCATCCGCACTCATCGGGCAGGCCATCAACCGTCTGCAGCAAGGCAAGACCTTACTCGTCATCTCACACCAGTTCGCCGGGCTCGAAAAGTTCGATCAAATTTTTGTATTGAAAAATGGCGAGCTGATAGAAAGCGGGACACATACCCAGCTTCTAAACAGGAGAGGCTACTATTACGAACTCTGCAATCTGCAGCAGCCGATTGCCAGCGAAGAATCGTTCGCCCAGTAACTGACCGCGTGAGCCGCCGCCTATCCAGGCCAGTTCGCTGACTTCCGAAACTATTCCCGCCGCAGCGCGATTCATGAAAGCCAGGGCTCTTGAGCCGCATTCGCGCGCGCCGTAGCGCAGGTCCTGCCAAAAGTTCCTCCATAAGCCGGATACCAGTCAGAATCTGAGACTGATACTCGGCACGTAATCGCCCATTCCAATAGGAGAGCTGAATGGGCACGCGGGGGAGACCTTCCTCCACATAAATCTTCCAGCGTCCAATTTTGACGAAGCCGCGGGCATCGGTCATCCGCTGGCATTGGGCCTCGCTGCCCTGTCGCTTGCGTCCATCGGGCTATACGGCGTGATGGCGTTCGTAGTGGCGCAACGCACGCGCGAAATCGGCGTCCGCATGGCGCTGGGCGCTGAACCGCGTGACATCCTGGCGCTGTTTCTCAATCAGGGAATGCGCCTGATCGGCGCCGGCATCCTGTTCGGCTTGCTGGGCGGCGCGGCCGTCGCGCGCTTGATGGCCGTTGTGCTGGTTGACCTGAGCCCCTTCGATCCGTTGACTTTCGGCGGCATTTCTCTCTGCCTGACCCTGGTTGCGCTGCTGGCGACCTATCTGCCCGCACGGCGCGCGACCAAAGTCGCTCCGACCATCGCATTGCGACACGACTAGCGGGGAGGAGTGAAACCACAGTGGATGCCCTCTTCGGCGATTACCAGGATAGGGGCTATGATTCCGGCGCTCTATTACCGGGCCCAATTTACACTTTCGGCTCTCGCCTCCGGGGCGGTAATGTTTTTATACGCCTTCCCGTCTTTCATAATCACAACGAAGTTCTTCGCCGGGTCCTCTATCAGCTTGAGATTGGCGATCGGATCACCTTCCACCAGCAGCAGGTCAGCCAAGGCGCCTTCTTCGACCACCCCCAATTTACCGGGATACGGATTGCGCATGCCAGGCAGGCACAATAATTCGCCGTTCGTGGCTGTTGCCATGGTCAGCACTTCCGGTGGATTGTACCAGCGCGTGAGCTTGACCAATTGCGCGCCCTGACGATCGGCGAGTGCTTTCGAAAACAGTATGTCGCTACCGAAGGCCGTCTTGAGCTTATACTTCTTGGCCAGTGTGTATGCGTTGTCCGTCCCCGCAAACATCTCCAATTGCTTCGCCCGGTTCGGCGAGTCGGCTGGAAAAGGAAAGGCGTCCTCATCGTTTAGGAATGGTTGAATGCTGAGCCAGATGCCCTTGTCCGCCATCAGCCTCGCGGTCGCCTCGTCCAAGAGCTGGCCGTGTTCGATGCATTTGACGCCGGCAGCAACCGCCCGCTGAATTGCGATGGACATGTACGCATGCACCGTCACATACGTGCCCCAGTTCTCCGCCGCCTCCACCGCTGCGCGCAATTCGGACTCGGTAAAGGTCGAAATGTCGAGTGGACAGTGAGGCGAAGCGATGCCCCCTCCCGCCGTCAACTTGATCTGCGATGCGCCTAACAGAAGCTGCTCGCGCACGCGCACCCTGACCTCATCTGGGCTGTCGGCGATCATGGTGCCCCCAATCTGCTCCATGTGCGTGAGCTGGCCGCCAATTACTCTCGGCACTTCGAAGCGCTGACGAAAGTCGCCGTGCCCGCCGGTAACGGAAATCATGGCACCGGAAGGATGAATGCGCGGGCCCACGACTATGCCCTCGTCAATGGCCCGTTTGAGCCCAAACGCGGGTCCACCCATGTCGCGCACACTAGTAAAGCCACGCATCAGCGTATTGGCGGCTTCCTGCGCTGCGAGGAGGTTGAGGTATCCGATGTCCGCGGTCATCGTCGTGTTGACCGAGGCCCCCGCCATCATCGCATGCCAGTGTGCGTCAATCAGGCCTGGCATCAGCGTCCGCCCAGCTCCATTGATAATGAGTGTATTGTCGCTTCGATCTACTGAAATCAATGCGGTCGATATTTTCTCGATCTTGTTGCCGCGTACCAGGACGTTGGTGGGCTCTGAGAGCCGCGTTGACTTGCCATCGAATACACGGACGTTCTCGAAAAGCATAGAATTCCTTCGAGGAGAGCATCAAATTTTAGAGAGGATTTAGCGCTGTAATTGTCAGCGTTGGGTAGCTCAGGTTAATTGCGGGAGGTTATTGTTAATTTGTAAGCTTTGACATTCGAAATTACTATTCAAAAATAATCGATTATTGTCTTTGAATCAATCGCTGGCAGCGATCCGCTCCAACGCGCTTTGCTTGGGAGAGCTGGACATCAATGTTCTGATCATCAGCGCTCCCTTTCGAACTGGCCGATTTTGCTCGACAGTTTTACCCTTTTAGCGCAACGAAACTGTAACAAAATATTGATAAGTTAGAGGCATGTTGAAGAAGTAATTGCCAGCGTGCGTTCTCTTTTCGCGTCAGTATTAGCGGCCTTAACTAGACCAGCCACCGCAATAACTCGGATCAAATGACGGAAAACTAAAAATCAGAAAAGCTGAAACTTTCATATGTGAAGATATCATCTTATAATCTTGAAATGCATTTAAATGCTGTTTAATATAACAGCGATTTACCACACCAGGACTCTCAGGCGCTTTGTATTGATAACTCAGTAATATATATGACAGGGCAAACGATCCCGGCTTCCCGGCTTCGCTGGAATGGAGACTCGCAATGAGCAACAAAGTTCTAGATCTGATTCAACCGATATCCAAGAAAGATCAGGTTGTCGCGGCGATCAAAGATGCCATTCTTTCCGGAACGATTCATCCCGGCGATCAAATCGTTGAGAGCAGGATCGCGCAGCAGCTGGGCGCGGGAATTCCATTGGTGCGCGAGGCGCTCATCGAGTTGGAATATCAGGGGTATGTTCAGAAGACTCCATACAAGGGTACTTCGGTCACCAAGCTGAATACGAAAGACGTCGAGAAGATATTCCGGCTGCGGGTCGAGCTCGAACCCCTGGCGATCGAATGGGCGAAAGAGCACATGACTGAGGCGGACATCGCCGAGCTTCGTGCGATGGTCGAGAGGATGGAACGGGCAGCAAAGGAGCTGGATCTAAATCAATTTTACGAGAACGATCTGGCGTTCCACCGCAAGCTCTGGGCGCTTTCGGACAATTCATATCTGGCCGATGCGCTTGAACGGATAGTCGCTCCGCTCTTCGCCTTTTTCGTCATGAAGACGACGCGCCAGCGCGAGTCCTATATCGAAAGCGCGGCTTTACACGCAAAGCTCGTCGATGCGCTACCCAAAACGAACGCGTCCGGACTTCGCAAACTGATGCGCGAATCGCTCGCGGGTTGGCGTGATGATATGTTGAAATTACTCTTCCTCACAGACCAATGATATGACCGAGAGCGCGCTGCTTCGTGCCATTGACGTCACCAAGTCCTTTGCCGGTGTGCAGGCGTTGAGGAGCGCTTCTTTCGAGCTGCGCGCCGGCGAAGTGCACGCGCTGGTGGGGGAGAACGGCGCGGGCAAATCCACCCTCATCAAGATCATCACCGGCGCCATCGAAGCCGAGGGCGGCCAGATCATTCTCAATGGGCAGACGATCACTCACAATAACCCGCGAATCGCCCGCTCTCTGGGGATAGCGGCGATCTATCAACAACCTGCGCTGTTCCCTGAATTGACGGTGGCGGAGAACATCGCGCTCGGGCTGGAAAGGGCGAGTCTTTGGCGCACCGTCGATTGGAATCGCCGCCGCCGCCGTGCCAGAGAGCTGCTCACACAGGTGGGGGCGAAGATAGACCCCGATGATTATGCCGGCGACTTGACGATGCCGCAGCAGCAGCTGGTAGAGATCGCCCGCGCAGTGGGAGCGGATTCGCAAGTGCTCATCATGGATGAGCCGACGGCTTCGCTATCGGAAGGTGAGACGCAGAATCTCTATCGCGTGATCAACGACCTCCGCGCGCGAGGCGCCGGGATCATATACATCTCACATAGACTGGAAGAATTGGCGTCGATTGCCGATCGGGTGACGGTGCTGCGCGATGGGCGTACGATCGCCACCCATCCGATACAGGTGATCAGCCGGCAGGAGCTGATTCATCTGATGGTGGGGCGCGAGCTATCCGCAGTCTTCCCCAAGAGGAAGGTTGGAATCGGCGAGGTAGTCCTCGAACTTCGCAATCTATGTTGCTCGACCTCGGGGATCAGAGATGTGAATCTCACCGTCAGGGAAGGGGAGATCGTCGGTCTCGCGGGGATGGTCGGCGCCGGACGCACGGAATTGGCGTGCGCGATTTTCGGCTTGTCTCCGGCCGATGGCGGAGAGATTCTTCTGCGCGGAAGGAGCATCACCATCGACAACCCGGCGCGAGCGATCGAAAACGGCATCGCATATGTCCCCGAGGACCGGAGGCGACACGGCGTTATTCTGGACCTGCCGATAAGCGCCAATATCACGCTCGCAACCCTCGATAGACTTGCGCATTTCGGCGCGCTCGATTTCCAGCGCGAAGTCGAGATCGCCGCCGATTACGCGAAGCGGTTTTCCATAAAGACGCCCGCGATATTCGCTCCCGCAGCTACGCTGTCGGGCGGGAATCAGCAGAAAGTCGCGCTGAGCCGATGGATGGCGACCAAACCATCATTGTTGATTCTCGATGAACCGACTCAGGGAATCGATGTGGGCGCGAAATCGGAGATCCACCGGTTGATGGGCGATCTTGCGGCCGAGGGGATGGCGATCCTCATGATCTCTTCGGAATTGCCCGAGGTACTCGGAATGAGCGACCGCGTCGCGGTGATGCGCGGGGGGACGATAGCCGGGATACTGGATCGCGCCGAAGCGACTCAACCGGATGTTCTGGCGCTGGCGCTCGGACATTGAATATGTGACGCAACCACGTGAGAGGCTGATTCCGCGCGTTTAGACAGTCGGGAAAAGCCGGATGCTGATCAAAATCCGGTGCGCGGCAGCAGATATGAGAACTGATTTCAACAAACTAAGCCGCTATAAACGCGAAATCTCCGCGGCCCTGGCATTCGCCGCGCTGTTGATCGCTGCCGGCATTATCTCGCCTTCATTCTTCAGCGCCGGCAACCTGCGCGACCTGGTAATGAATAATACCTCGGTCCTTATCATTGCGGTCGGAATGACGCTCGTCATTCTGTCCGGACAGATCGATATCTCTACCGGTTCGCAATTCGCCGTATGCAGCGTGATCGCCGGAGCGCTCGCAAAGTCCGGGATGCCCATGACGTTCGTCCTGCTCTGCGCGGTTGTTATCGGAGGATTCTTGGGATCGGTCAACGGATTTTTTATCGCGTACTTGCGGATGCCCGCGATCGTCGTGACGCTGGCGATGCTCGTAGCCTGGCGCGATGGATTACGTTGGATCACCGAAGGCGCATGGGTTCAGGACCTGCCGGACGACTTTCAATGGTTCGGACTCGGGCAGGCAACCGGGCAATGGTTGATCGCCGCCATCGCTTTGCTGGTGCTTTTGTTCTTCGGTTGGGCGCTCGCGAAGTTACGAGCCGGCCGTGCGATCTATGCGACGGGATCGGATGCTGAAGCGGCCCGGCTGGCGGGCATCGAACCGCAGCGCGTCATTTTCAGCGTATTCATTCTGATGGGCGCTCTCACCGGCCTCGCTGCCATGCTCAACGCCGTGCGGTTCTCCTCGGTCCCGAGCAATGCCGGTCTCGGACTAGAACTGAAAGCGATTGCCGCGGTTGTGGTCGGGGGGACGGCGATCACTGGCGGTCGTGGCACCCTCATCGGGACTTTGATAGGCGTTGCGTTACTCGGCACCATAGGCACGGCTTTGACCTTCGCCGGCATCAATCCATTTTGGGAAAAAGCGATACAGGGAGCGATCATCCTGGCTGCGCTGGTAACCGACATCGCGCTGGGAGGCTTGAATCGGTTGAGGATCGCGAATCGCGCCTTGCAGATCGAGGAGGTTGAAAGGGTCAAGTGAATCCGGCTATTCCGCAATCTGCCATACGTGATCCGCAATTAGTCGCCAACTGGCGCAAGCGTATCTTTCCCAATCAGGAATGGGCTCTCCTGCTGGTGCTGTTCTTCGAATGCACCATATTCAGCATTACGGGCAGCAACTTTCTGAGTCAGGAGAATGCATTCGAAATCACGCGATTGGGCGTAGAGATCGGGTTGTTGGCGCTGGCGCTCACGCCAATCATCATTACAGGCGGGATCGATCTCTCGGTCGGATCGATGATGGGACTCTCGGCTGTCGTATTCGGCAGTTTGTGGCGCGATGCGCATCTGCCGCTCTCGCTGGCGATCGCCATCACGCTGCTGGTGGGTCTAATCGGAGGCGCGCTCAATGCCTTGATCATCACGCGCTTGAAACTGCCGCCCCTGATCGTCACCCTCGGCACGTTTTCGCTCTTCCGCGGCATAGCGGAGGGCGTAACGCGCGGCATCGAAAACTATTACGGTTTTCCGCCTAACTTTCTGTTTCTCGGTCAGGGCTACATTCTAGATGTCATTCCCTCGCAATTATTTATCCTGCTAGCCGCGATCGCCGGGGTATGGTGGTTGCTTCATCGCACGATCTATGGGCGAAGCCTGTACGCGATAGGCTTCTCCGCCGAAGGTGCGCGTTACGCGGGGATACCCGTCGGGCGCAGGATATGCGTTATCTACATTCTATCGGGGATTGCCGCGAGCCTGGCGGCCGTCATCTACGTCGCGCATCTGGGACAGGCGAAGTCCGATGCTGGGACAGGCTATGAGCTGATGGCGATCACAGCAGTCGTACTCGGAGGGGCATCGATCTTCGGCGGGCGCGGCACTGTGCTGGGTTCGGTGCTGGGATTGTTTGCGATTGTGATTCTGCAAAACGGTCTTAGATTGAGCGCGATGCGCGCTGAACTGGCGGGAATACTCACCGGGTTGCTGTTGCTCATCACAATAGCCATCGATCGCTTCACCAGGCAAAGCGCGGCGGGAGCGAGCGCAACATCGGGCGACGGGATCTCGGATGTAGATCATTTATCGCAATCAGAGGCGCGAGATCGCGCGCTCTTCGAGGAGACTGAAGTGAAGAATTCACAAGTGGCAGTATTGAGCGCCGTGATTCTGGGCGCCGCCTTGATTATAGCGGGCAGCAATTGGGCGCTCGTGCGCTCGCTCAAACAGGAATTGGCGAATACCCGGGTCGGCGGAGAATCCGAATCGACGAAAACCGCTTCGGCGACGGGCCAGATTCAGGTAGCGATGATGCCCAAGGCGAAAGGCGATCCTTACTTCATCAGTTGCCGGCAGGGCGCAGAAGATGCTGCGCGGGAACTGGGCGTCGATCTGTTGTGGGATGGTCCGACGGATCTCGATCCGGCGAAACAGAACGAAGTAGTCGAGGCTTGGATCACGCGCGGGGTGGATGTCATCGCCGTGAGCGTGGAAAATCAGGCGGCAATCTCGACGGTGCTGCGCAAGGCCCGTGCGCGGGGCATCCACGTCATCACCTGGGATGCCGATTCGGAGAGGGACGCGCGCGACTTCCTCATCAATCAAGCCACGCCGCAGGGGATCGGTTATACCTTGACCGATGAGGCCGCGCGGATACTCAATGGGAGAGGCGAGTTCGCCATCATCACGGCTTCCGTGAGCGCGGCCAATCAGAACCAGTGGATAAAACACATCGAAGCGAGGCTCGCCGAAAAATACCCGAATATCAAGCTCGTCACCATTAAACCGAGCGACGGAGACCGCGACCGCGCATTCGCTGAAACGCAGACGGTGCTGAAAGTATTTCCCAATGTGAAACTGATCATGGCAATTGCGGCTCCCGCCGTTCCCGGAGCTGCCGAGGCCGTCAAACAATCGGGTCGCGCGGATGTCAAGGTCACCGGATTGTCATTGCCGAATATGTGTAAGCCGTACGTGGATGCGGGTGTCATCGAGAGCATAGTTCTTTGGAACACACTCGACCTCGGTTATCTGACCGTCTATGCCGCGAAAGCGTTGAATGATGGTGAACTCAAACGGGGAGTTAAAGAGATATCGGCGGGGAGATTGGGGAAGCTCGGAGTGGAAGGGGATGAGGTGAGACTAGGCGCGCCTTTTATTTTCAATAAGGCGAATATCGGGCGATTCAATTTTTAGCGTGCCGTTCAGTGCTGCAATAAGTCGTCGGCTCTTTCCCGAGCTGGAACCTCTGCCGCCTGGTTTTTGTGCATGCGCTGTCGTGAGGGAGCAACCCTGTTACATCGCAGACCTCAATGATAAAGGTCCCAGGTTGCCGCTCGAGCGGCGGAGATGGAGTCGCGGCAGGTTCGGGTCTCTGCTGCGGTGTGGGCGATTGTATGCCTCGTGATGCGATATTCGGAGTGGGATTCGTTTTTTGTTTCGATGGTTTTGATTGCGCCGATTGCCTGTGCCGAGCCCGTTTGCCCCGTCTGTCCCGTTTCGCGTGGGGGTGAAGTTGGGGCAGGTCTGATCATTTGAGGCGTTGCGCTGGCTGTGGCCTGTTGGATTTCCGGAGAAAATTTCGCTTCGACATCGCTTCCCGTTCGACCTGGCGACTTCAATCCGGCCGATGACCATGGGGTTGGGCTCGGTTCGGGTTTGTATGAATCCGGTGATGTGAAACCGATAGCGTCAGATAGCCTTTTGAAGAATGAAGGGCGGCCGCTGACAGACCTGGGCCGATCGTCCCCCTGTAATCTCGGTGTGGGCGCTGGACGGACCGAGTCGGGGTCTGTCTTCGTAGGCTGGCCGTCGGAATCTGGCGATGAATTTTCACCTACACCCGGTTCGGTCCCGCGCAGGAAGATTTCCTGGCGGACCGTCGAGGTTTCGGGGCCGGCCGGCTGGCCGGTCGCCGGATCGATGTCATATGTAACTATGCCTTCCGGTTGTTCAGCGAACTGTCCTCCGAGTTCCGGGCGCATCTTCAACGCGCGGTTCATGAAAATCAGCCCAGATAGGGGCAGCGGTTGCGCCTCCGGTCAATCCGATGTCGGCATTATTGTCGAATCCAACCCAGACTACGCATACGAGGTTCGGCGAATAGCCGGCGAACCATCCGTCGCGCGATGTCCCGGTCTTACCGGCGGCGGGGCCCTGAAACCCCATATCCCGGACGCGCTTTCCTGTGCCGTAGGTGAGCACATCCTCCATCATATCGGTCATGATATAGGCCACTTGAGGGCTCATGACCTCGCGTGATTCGGCGCTGGATTGAAACAGAGTCGCTCCGTCTTTATTGGTCACGCGTTTGATCGCGAGAGGTGAAACGCGACTGCCTTTATTGGCGAACGAAGTATATGCGGTCGCCACCTGCATTGGCGTAGCTTCGCCTGCGCCCAGGGCAGTCGATGGATAAGGCGGAACCCTCGGAAATCCCGCTTTTTCGGCAAACCGCGTGACTTGCGTATATCCTATGCGCTGAGCGATCTCGACGGCGACCACGTTCTTCGACTTGGTCAGCGCCTCACGCGCCGTCATTTCTCTATTCTCGTACGTGTCCCTGAAATTACCTGGATCATAGTTCTTGCCGTCGTACTCGAAAGTGCGAGGCTCATCCATAAAGGTCGTTGCGGGCGTGATGGCTTCTTCCGCTCCATCGATACCCAGCTCGAGCGCGGCCGCGTAAACGAACGGTTTGAAAGCCGAGCCGGGTTGGCGCTTGGCATCGGTCACGCGATTGAGCTGGCTCGACGCATAGTCGCGGCCGCCTACCATCGCGAGGATCTCTCCGGTCTTGGGATTCATCGCAATCAGGGCCGCCTGAAGACCGGCCGTTCCACCCTTGCGTTTTGCGAGCAAACGGTCGACCTCAGCCATATACTTCAGCATAGCCTGATAAGCTGCGCGTTGAAGATTCAGGTCGATCGTCGTGTAAATGCGCATCGAGCGCAGGACCTCTCCGTCGGGGTACTGGTTTTCGAGCTGGCGCATGACGTAATCGATGAAATAAGGCGCGTCCGAAGCGTCCACCCCGATAGCTTTGCCGATTACGCCGAGCGACTGGCGCTTCGCATCCTCTGCATCCTGCCGGTTGAGCTTTCCGGCCTCGACCATCTTCTCGATGACCAGGTTTCGCCGCTCAAGCGCGCGTTCCTGGCTTGAATAAGGGGAAAAATAGTTGGGACGCTGGATGATCCCGGCCAGAAAGGCCGATTCAGTCAGCGTCAGGCTGGAGATATCCTTGCCGAAGTATGCTCGCGCAGCCTGGCCGAAGCCGTTTATCGAAAAACCGCCGCGCTGGCCCAGGTATATCTGGTTGCAATACATCGACATGATTTCTTCCTTGCTCAGCCTCTGTTCGAGGATGACCGACATGTAGGCTTCGGAGAGCTTGCGCTTGAACGTGCGCTCGGGCGTCAGGAAGAAATTTTTTACGAGCTGCTGTGTGATGGAGCTCCCGCCCTCGCGGAGCTCTCCGCTCTGATAATCGCGGATCAGTGCGCGCATGGTGCCGCGCCAGTTGATGCCGGGATGCTCGAAGAATTGCCGGTCCTCGATCGTGACGATAGCATTGACCAGTTGCGGCGGTAAATCCTTGTACTCAGTGTTCTTTCGCTTTTCCCGCTCCTGGTTGATGACGGAAGAGATCAACTCGGGTTCAACTTGCGCACGCTCGAGCTGCTGTCGCCGGTCGAGATCGGTGATGGATTGGATCACGCTCCCATCTCGGCCGAAAACGACGCGCAGATTATGAAAGACGCCGCCTCCGTTATATTGCCCGTCGGTTCCCGGATATATCTCCACCGACGTGCCGCGTGCGACGAACTGACCGCGCTTTTCATTCTGCGTCGTCCCGCGTTCGACATAACCTACGCTGCGCAGATGCGTGACCAGTGCGCTCATTCGCATGGTGGAACCATCGTACAGGTCGAGCGGTGCGGCGTAGATTCCCGATGAGCGGACGAATACATCGCCGCGCAACCTCGCATCGATGATTTGTGTGTATAGGTTGTAGTAGTAAATTAACGCTCCGGCACCGATCACAGCGAGTAAACTGAGCGGTATCAGAACAAAACGTGATGTGGCAACTTTGAATACCCGACGGGGAGGTGTGTTCCGTCCGGCAGACTGGGAAGAATTTAATTTGGCCATTTAAAAGTCCTCATTAGCCAAAGGGGCATGGCGTTACTAAATTATGCTAAATATTGAAGACTAGTCAATGATGAGTTAGGAGGGAGAGCAATCAAATGGCGAATGGGAGAGCCATTACCTGGTCAGAAGGAAAATACGAAACAGGCGAAGCCAAGGGAAGATTAAAAATTTCCATTCGGATCATCTTAACGTTCGTTTCGTATTCTCTTTTCCGACTCATCATTACTTCAATTCGGTCGAAATCCCTAATGGTTTGGGGAGAAGGACCTTCCAGGATGAGAGCGATTGTTTATAACCTTCAATAGCCTTCTCTTTGTTACCGAGGGCCAGGTTAACGCCTGAGAGTAGAGCGAGTGTTGAGGCCACGCGACCGCGATCTCCGACCTTCTGCCAGATCGCCAATGATTCCTCCAAATTCTCCCGCGCTTTCTCTCTATCTTTGAGAGAAGCATGAATCTCGCCCAGACTAGTGAGCGTACCGGCGATGCGAACCTGGTCGTTGAGTTCTCGCGCGACGGCCAGTGACTGTTGATAATAATTCAGTGAAACATCCGGCTTCTCGAGGGACTTATATACCAGTCCGAGATTGCCTAGTGTAACGGCCTCGCCTCTTTTATCGGCGACGGCGCGGCGCAATTCGAGAGCCTGCGTGTAAGAATCGAGCGCGCGCGGTATGTCTTTGAGGGTGAAGTAAATCCCACCCAGGCTGTTAAGCGTGAAGCTCTCTCCCCGTTTGTCCTTGCTCAACCGCCGAAGCGGCAGTGCTGCGAGATAATACTTCAATGCGAGTTCGGTGCGGCCGAGAGAGGCATGCAGCGCAGCGATATCGCTCAAGGTAGTCGCCTCGCTGCTACGGTCATTGATGCTGTCCCAGAGAGGCAGCGCTTTTGTATAAAACTCGAGAGCGCGCTCCTTTTGTCCGGTCGTATCGGCGACAAAACCCAGGTTGCTGATGGTGACCGCTTCACCGCGTTTATCGCCGAC
This sequence comes from uncultured Acidobacteriota bacterium, assembly GCA_963796275.1. Taxonomy (GTDB): domain Bacteria; phylum Acidobacteriota; class Blastocatellia; order RBC074; family RBC074; genus JAKEHZ01. Next base: position 341,638 of record CAWCKY010000007.1, read on the forward strand.
TGCCTGCCACAGAGGCAAAGCGCGCTGAAAGTACTCAGACGCCTCTTTGAATTGCCCGTTGCGCGCAATGAGGCTTCCCATCGCATTGAGCAGTGTAGCCTCACCAGTCTTATCGTCGCCACTTCTCAGACGCAAAACGGCCTGTTCGTAAATCTCGAGCGCTTTCTTCGCCTGTCCCTGCTCCTCGTAAACTTTACCCAGGTTGTAGAGAGCCGTCGCCTCGCCCGTGTTCGATCCCAGGTTTGTTGCCCTTATCAAGCCCGAGGTCTTTACGATCAAACGCGCCTGATTGAAATAGCTTTCGGCCTGTTTCTTCTCACCGGCGGCATTATATATGCGGCCGAGTTGCGTCAAAACCGATGTTTCGTTGCTGCGGTCTCCGGCGGCACGCCAGAGGGGTAGAGATTGCTGGTAATAATTAATCGCCATCTGGCGGTCGCCGAGGCTATCTGAAACGGCGCCGAGCTGTGTGAGCCCGTTGGCGATCTCAGCCGGGTTGCTATAGCTACCCGCCGCCCGCCAATAGCGCAAGGCGTCTTCGTATTTCATCACTGCCGACCGCAGCGAGTTGGGTGTGCCTACGGCGCGCAGACTTTCGGCCTCTTTCCATCTCTGTACGGCAATGTTGCGATACTTCTCGGGCGAAAGCGCCGGCCGGCCCGATTCGAGACTCGCTTCGAGATACATATCGCCCGGCACGTTGATGCGGTAGGAGTATTCGTAAAAACCTTCGAGGGAAGTCCCGACGAGTTGCGGCACGATAACGCGGAACGATTTATTGGCGAGAACTGAAAGCTCAGCCGGGATCGTCGCAGAGCGCAACCGCACTTTCTTTTTATTATTGTTATTCTTGGGCTCGGCCGTTCTGGATTGCCTGACTGCCGGACGCCCAATTTTTTCCGTCTGCATCACCGAGGCCGTTTGGCCGGATCGCTCGGTTTGCCCCGTTTGCCCCGTTTGAGCCGAGGTCGTTACGGGAAAGCAGATAAAGCAGATAATGAAGGACAGGAACAGAGGTCTGTAAGATTCTAGCACTGTTCGACCTCGATTTGCGTCATCGATGATCATGTGGTTCAACGGCGTTTCTATCTTCCATTTGCCGTTTGATGATGATCGCCCTTGAATCTGGCGTGGAGAACTCAATGGTTGATATCTTCAAACGACAAATGGAAAATCAAAATATGATTCCACCACAACACAATTAAGTGCGAAAAAGAACATAAGACGCAGACTTGGATTGTTTGCTTATGCGCTTTTTCGCACTCTTCTCAAATCGAAGTTGGTTTGTTATTGCTCGCCAAGTTTCAAGATAAATCCGGTGGATGCCCGGAAATTGGCCTGATTCAACTCGGACGAAGCGCCGTTACGATTACTGAACCTGGTCAGGATGTAATCGGTTTGCAAAAGTCTTACCCCAAGTCTTGAACTGAGGTTGAGATCGACGCCACCGCCAACCACAAATGCAATACCGGAATCGGATTGATTGATGGTTGAGAGAACGCTGCTGGTGCCGGAAGCGTTCTGGACCTGCACATCCTGGCGCGCCATACCGGCCATGATGTGGAGGAACGGAGTGAATCTCTCGAATCTGCGGATCGACAGACGCGGGCCCGCCGTAACGATGTAAGCATCACGGTCCAGAAGCTGACCGTTTACCTGTGCATCGGTGAAGTGGCCGCTGAATTCCGCCGTGATACCGAGGAAGGAATTGAGGTGGTTCGTGACCGACACGCCGAACCCGTTCAGGTCACGATCAAGTGGAGCGGTAACAGCCGACGTCGTCGTTCCCGTCGTGCTCGCCACGCTTAATCCGGTAGCATTATCTAAACGCAGATACGAATATCCGCCGAAAATTTCGACCTTGGGGATTTCATCTTGTTGAGCAGAGGCGATAACGGGCAACGCCAATAGCAGTGCCACGACTAATAGTGATTTTCGCATAAATTATGTTTCCTCCTTTAGTTGCCTAAAGTTCATAAGGTTATGGGGAAGTCAAATTTCGTGAAATGAGCTTTAAAACTCAGTCCTGTTTGCGACATATGCAAACAATTAGAAGGGCACGATTAGCGATTTTTGGTTCACATCAACCTTCGCCTCTCACCTCCGCTCTGGGCTTCAGCTCTGAGCTTCGGGTCGAATGTAACCAAGTGAGTGTTTACTTAATTCGCCACCACTCTGCGGGGATAGTGACATTTGGCACATGATAAGCTATTCGTCCCAGATTGCAACAACAAATTTCACCAGCAACTTATCCATTAGAGATATAGTTGTTTCTCTTCACACCCTGTAAAATCCCTAATGGATTCTCGGAAAATCGATCATTGTGAGTAACAATCACACCTTATGCTACGACTCATCGTTCAAAATGGATTACTCGCCGGGCAAGAAATTAAATTCTTTGGCCGTGAAAGCCGAAACTTATCCCTCGGAAATAACCAAAATTGTGATCTATTCTTCCCTGAAAACTCCGTCTCTCCCTTCCATGCTAGAATTGTATTAGATGGCGATAATGTTCTACTCATCGATGAGGCTAGCGCCGACGGCATATTTGTAAACGGGATGAGGGTTGAGAGCGCCGGGTTGCGGGACGGAGACGTGGTCGAACTTGGGCGCGCGGGGCCTCGGCTTCTGGTATTGATTGACGGGGCTGGAGAGCCCGGGGTGCGGGGTGAGCTCGAAGTAACGCCGGTGGAGCCGACGCCGAGGGAAATAATTCGCCATACGGCAGATCACCTCGGCCTCTTTGATCCGCGTCATGATTCCGGCCGAACCCCGCATGGTGTCGAGGTCGGATGTTTATTAATGATGATATTCGCCGTTTTCGGTTTCACGGTGCTCAGCCTGACCGGCTCTCAGCTGGGGATCGGGGTAGTTCTGATCAGCGGGTTAATCGCCTTCGCAACCGCCATCTTTTATTTAAGGATATTTCTCTGGCTCGACCGGTTCGACCCCGAACCGCCCCGGACGCTGGCGTTCGCCTTTGCTTGGGGAGCGACAATCGCGGTCTTCTTTTCGGGCATCGTCAATGATCTTTCGCAATCCTTCATCGGAGATCAGCTGACCGGAATCGTCTCCGCGCCCATCATAGAGGAGGGATGTAAAGGGCTAGGGGTGATATTGATCGCTCTCCTCTTCCGCAAGGATTTCGACAGCGTCGTCGACGGGATAGTTTATGGAGGCGTGGTGGCACTGGGGTTTGCGACGATGGAGAATATCGATTACTACGGCGTGAGCCTGGCCCACGGCGGCGCCAGCAGCCTGATCGCGACATTCTTCATTCGCGGCGTACTGGCGCCCTTCTCGCATGTCCTCTTCACGAGCATGACGGGCATCGGGTGCGGCATCGCGCGTGAAACTCACAGCCTGCGCGTTAAACTGATAGCGACCTCGGCGGGCGTCTTGGGCGCGATGTTACTCCATGCTCTCTGGAACGCGCTGGCATCATTTGGCGGCTCGATTTTCCTGACGGGATATTTTCTGCTTCAGATGCCTCTTTTCATAGGGTTCATTGCAATCATCGCTTATCTGGTGAGGCGCGAGGGAAGGATACTCAGAAAGACGCTCGCGCCGGAGGTCGAACGCGGGTTGATCTCTCCGCAGCAGCTCGAGATCGCAATCTCGGTCTTTCGCCGGACCGAATGGCTGGCTACAGCTATCGGAAATTCAAAACTCTTCGATGCTCGCCGCCGGTTTCTCCGCGCCGTGGCGAAACTCGGCCTCTGCCGCTGGCATCAGGCGCGCGCAGCGGAAGCCAGCAGGGATACGGGAAGTTTGCTCCTCATCTCTAAGCTTCAGTCCGAGGTATTCATTTTGAGAGATATGGTTGGTTGATTGAGACGCGAGCGAAATAGTGCAAAATAATAGAGTCCACCAGATTGTATCGATGTTCGGCGTCAAACGCGATCTGTTCGGAGTTTCGCCTTCAGGCGGTCGGGAAATCATCCGAAAAAAAAGACCGCGTAAACGCGGAACTCCAAACGATCTGTAGTGATTATCGGTTGATCGGAAGGCTCAAAATAACAGAAGGCGAAGGCGCTTGGTGAGATAATACATCAGATGAACTTCTCGGGAATTTCGGGAAAATCGTTTCTTGGCAGGTCGTTGCGCTACCCGCTCAGATTTATTCCCCGCCAGATGAAGATGCCGATCTTGCAAGGGAAGATGAGAGGGAAGAAATGGATCGTCGGATCGAGCAACCACGGTTGCTGGCTGGGCAGCTACGAATACGAGCAGCGTATTCTCTTCGAGGATTTGGTATCTGAAGGCAGCGTCGTTTTTGACGTCGGTGCGCACGTGGGTTTTTATTCGCTCCTGGCGGCGATTCTGGTCGGAACGCGCGGGAAAGTTTATTCTTTCGAACCGCTGCCGACCAACTTACATTATTTGCAAGCGCACCTGCGTATCAATCGAATCACCAATGTAACCGTAGTCGAGAAGGCCGTGTCGGACAGCCCAGGCGAGGCGACATTTGTGGAGGAACGGAGCAGCGCTATGGGGCATTTTTCAACACATGGCTCCCTGATAGTTCCCACGGTCAGCCTCGATGATTTATTCCGGGATGGAGAGATACCATCCCCGGATTTCATCAAGATCGATGTCGAAAATGCGGCCTGGCTGGTTTTGACGGGAGCCGAGAAATTGCTGCGGAGCGCCCGGCCGACTATCTTTCTATCCACCGACCCCCAGTCTTGGCGCCTCGAGTGCCACCAGTTTTTAGAGTCGCTCGGGTATCAACTGCGCCCCATAGATGCGACCAGTATGGAACAAGCTGTCGAGATTCTGGCCTGCCATCCGGCGATGGCGGAAGAGCGAAATTCGAAATAAACGAAAATAAAAATTCAGTTTTTAGTTGCTGATCGAGACAGCTCAGCTAAAAACTAAAAACTGAAATTAACTGTTCAGCCTCTTCGCCGCGTTAGCGGCGGTTGATTGTAGCCGTGGGTTTTAACCCACTGGTATCTACACATTTCCGACGGTTAGGAATAGCCTGGCACAATGAGCCGGGCCATCTGTTTAAGGTCATTGAGGTCATAATGTTCGAGCAATTCAAGTGTCGACAAGAAACTCCAAAACCCAGCCAACAATGCTGGTGCAGTGGGTTGCCCACGCCGAACTTGTCGACCGCTCAATCGCACCAAGAGATTGCGCAGGGTGACCGTCTGCGGATCCGTTGCGCGTTGGATGTGCCAGACTACGACACAAGCCATGGCCACCACCAACAAACGTTTGGCAATCGCCTCAGCAGTTTCCTGCTGCCACTGGTCGACTTGGAAACCATGGCTTTTAAGCAACTTGAAGTAAGATTCAATTCTCCAGCGCCAGTAGTACCATTCGGCCAGTTGCTCAGCGCTGATGCCAGCCGGCACGTTACTGAGCAAGTACCATTCAGCCGCAATCGTTTCATCGGGCAAGCGCAGTTGACAGACAATCAAGCGCAGTTCGAGCGGCTCACCTTTGATCCATTGACGCTTGCCCCCGTCGCGCGCGCGGGGAAAGGCCGGACGATCAATGACGATGCTGGTTTCGCCCACAAACAGTTGCCCAATGAGATTGGCCGAAATCTCTACCGCTTGGCTAGCGCGCAAGGCGACCTGTGCTGCGACCTGGCTCAACGGTTGTGTCCGCTCCTGCCAAACAACTCTCTGTTCCCCGTTGGCACGTACTTCAAACAGATGGCCTTCACTATTCCATTGACGATAGTGAAAGATCGAGTCGCCTTCCCGATCAATGATGTGGACCAGCGGCAACGACAGTTTTTGCTTCTGCGAAGCCCGCATTGTCTGGCTCACCAATCCCAGGGGCGACCAATCTCTGTGCCTCTCTTCATCAAGCGTTGTGTGCCATCCATCATTGGCCCACAGCCCAAGGCTGATCGGCGCTATCGGCGCCCCGCTCTGGTCGCTCAGCAGCAACGTGGTCGCCAGTTTGTAGCCCAAGTCGCTGCCGATTTTTTTCCGATCCTTCTTGCTCGTGTGCGTTCCGTAGCGCAGATCAGACCAGTCGTGGATCGCCAGTCCATACCGTCGACAGACAAGCGGCATCTCCCGCCGAGCTTGTTCTACCAACGGTTCGACCAGCCCCGTCAGCTTCACATTGGGGTTGGCATAAAATCGCCAGGCCGCTTGCGTGCTGGCAAACGCTTCATTAACGCTCGGCAGCGCACGCGATCCAGCAGCTTGATTCTCGCTTGTATGGAGATGTTCATTCACCAGCCTCTCATACCGTCTTTGCAAACGGGGGTCAAATGGAGGTTTGAGGAGAAACATTCAAAGAGCATATTCTTCGGTAGGTTTGATTGCGATAACTCTTTGCAACCAAACGCAAAAACTTGTGTAGATACCAGTGGGTTTTAACCCACGGACGGCTTGAATGATATTCCCGCGTCGCGTCAGCGACGCCTGATTCAACCGTCGCTGACGCGACGTGAAAAAATCTATACCGCTACCGTGGGTTAAAACCCACGGCTACAATCAACCGCCGCTAACGCGGCGAAGAGGCTGAGCAGTCACAATAAAAATATATATAGGCAATTTCCCTTGGTCTTTATTTTCGTTCGGTCTCTTCCAGCATAGCGAAGCGCCCATAATAGTGAAAAATACCTATTACCACATCACCGTCTCCGCCCTCCCGTAATAAATCCCGTTGAAGAGGAACTTGAATGTGCCGTGCGGTTGCGCGCGAAACGCGATCTCGGGCCCGAACAGAAACAGTTTTCCCTTACCGACATCGGCGTCTATCACCGCCACGCCGTCCTGCAGGTATTTCTGCCCCCACGCCCAGCCGCTGCGCAGGGGATTGTCGCTATCGAACCACGCGACCGGATTCACTCCTTTCAGCGAGGACTCAGGCTTCAAGCGAAAGACCGGGCTGTCGTCGAAGAAGACGTCGATCTTATCAGGCATCCCGTAAGCGAGCGGATTCGTGTTGTCCACGCTCACCTGCAGCACCGAACCGGGAATGTAATATTTCTCGCGCGGCAGAGGGCGCTCGCTCTCTTCTCCGGTCTTCTCGATCAGCGCGTTGGCGATAGGTATTCCGGCGTGATATCCGAGGTTCGTCGAACTGCCGATGGTAAGAACGGTTCCGCCCGACTCCAGGAATTTTTTTATTGCGGGAACCGTCTTGCCAATGGTCACTCGTCCCAGCCACCCGCGGTACTCCTCGGGTATCTCCTCTGCCCTCGGCGCCCGGCCGCCTCGCCCGCCTTCATCATCTCCGTCACGAGATTCGCGAAGCGGGATAGCGCCGTCCACGAAAATAAGGACGTCGAACTTGCCCTCCAGATCGCTCTCATCGAGCGTCTGCGGATAGATGACGGTGAACGGGAATTCGAAACGCTCAAGCAGCCAACGCGTCCATCCGGAGGGCATCGAACCGCCGTATCGGTCCCACAACGCGATGCGTAGCGGGCGCAGCCGGTAGAGTTCGCCTGAAGGCTTTTTCGTTACACCTTCAAAATTCAGGCCGAGCTCATCCGCCATATTCTGCAGCTTCGGAACCGCCGCCGCCTTCGCCGGAATGAAGATCGTGCCGGCCGCATAGCGCTTGCCGTTTGCTTCGAACGGTTGTTTGATCCAAAAGACCTCGTCGTTATCCTTCAGCAACCTGTTGGTAGCTATAAATGAATCGTTGACCTCATGGCTGAGCAGAAAACCGGCCGCCTGAGGCGCCGGGACAACCTTGCCTGCGGGCGGTTTGGCGAAGCCGTTGACCTTCTCGAACGGCCCATCGAATCCATCGAGGATACGGTCGAACCTGACTCCCATCTGATAGGCGAGCGTCCAGCCCGCGCTATCGTAGGGCGGAATCGGGGGACCGCCGGAATATCGGAAATCGTTAGGATGATCCTGCGGCTCGAACATATCGAGCACGTGCGGACGAAAAGCCTGGGATGTCTTGACTACGTAGGAGCCCTCCGGATACTTCTTACCGCCCACCTGAAATTCGCTCTTCGCGACGTGAATCGTGACGCCCGTTTTAATCAAGGCATTGACGAACTTCGTCGCGGTCGGAAAATCGGGTTGATCCGATGGGATGATATAACCTCGCGGATCGCGGTCTACCGGCTCGCGCATCATCTCGTAATACTTGAGCGGCTGGCCGCGCTCGCGCCCCGGACGATCGGGCTCGTCGCCCGACGAATTTCCGGCGCCGCCCCGTTCTCTCGCTTGCGAGCGATCTTTCGCCAAAGCCGCTTGCGATTCGGCCAGCTGATGGGGGGTGATTGTCCACGAGTCGCGGTTGCCGCGCTCGATGGAGTTTTTACCCATGAGATAGATATTGAAGAGGAAATTCTCACGATGCTTCGAGGCGATATCGATGACGGCGCGGTTGGCGGTGATCGAATAATCGATCGACTGGCGGAAATGCCATTTCTGCGGCGCTATGGGGAAGGGATAATCGGACCTGGGCAATTGCCGGCTCAGGACCAGCGGGATATCGATCGGTGTGGGGTTTCCTATGGTTTCGGTCAGCAGGCCGATCATATTGTGAAAATAGACGGTCGTCCGCAAGCCGCCGTTCCACCAGGTAGAATAGTTCGCGCCGGATCTCATAGTCACGCCGGGTTTGCCTTCCGCGATGAAACGCGAATGCATCGACGCGCCGACGAGATCGATTCCGATAGGGATGAGCGGATCGAAGTTATAGTTGAACGGATCGCGGAACGGGGGCGCGAACATAACCGTCCCGGCCGGCCCGGTCTGATGATGGTTATAAATGATCTGAGGAAACCATTCGTGATAGAAGATACGGTTGATGGCTTCGCTCTCGGGCTGGGCGGACATATAAAAATCGCGGTTGTTATCGTGCCCGATATATTTTTGATATAGACGCGGCAGGTTCGCCGTCGAGCGTTTGGCGGGATCGGAATTCCGCATATACCAGTTCGACACCAATTCCATTCCGTCGGGATTGACGAGACATCCGAGGACGATCACGTCTTTCAAAAAGCGCTGAGTTTCAGCGTCATTCAGGCTGGCGAGCTGGTAAATGGTCTCGATCAGTTGATGAGCGCCGAGGACTTCTGTCGCATGCAACCCGCCGTCGATCCAGACCACGGCGCGCCCCTCGCTCGCCAATGCCCGCGCTTGATCGTCGGTCAATCCTTCGGCCAGTGCCAGGCGACGCGCAATCTCTTTGTATCGATCGAGCTTCTTATGGTTATCCGGTGACGTGATGATCGCCAGGTACATCGTGCGCCCCTCGGCGCTCTTGCCCATCTCGAGGACCTTCAGTCGGTCCGATTCCTGATCGAGCTTTTTGAGATAGGCTTCATATTGGGCGTAGTTGGCGAGGTGGTAATCATCGCCGATGTTGAAATTGAGCTGTTCTTTCGGGCTAGTGATTTTGTTTTGAGCAATTGCTGACGATGTGCCGGCTATGAGTGAAAAAGTCAGGGCGAACAGTGTGCAGATAAGGCGGTTCCTGTGCATGGAGAATCCTCTCTGAAAAGCGCGATTTGGGTTTTGAGTCTTGATGCCTCTAGACAATAAACCGTGTCATTGAGGTGTAGCAATTGTGATTACGGCGGGAGCCGGAGTTTGGTTACATTTCACCATTTCAAAAGCGGGTTAAGGGAATGGATAATTGATAATGGATAATTGATAATTCGTATGGATTGTTGCCATGGTCTATACGAATTATCAATTATCCATTACCCATTCCCAGTTGCTTTTTTGTGCCACAATTTTGTTCAATTAATAACTATGAAATATATGATAGGAGGGATCTCTGCTTCAGCGTGTGCGCAGCCTGGTCAATGATTTTGGATGGAACGCGACGGCCTATCAGATCATTAATCCCGGAATTTCACATTGGTTTGCGAAAGCGGACGATGCGGTCATCGGATATGTCGAGCATCATGGCGTTCGTCTCGTGGCGGGCGCGCCGGTCTGCGCCGGAGAGAGGCTGGCGGATGTAGTTGAGGAGTTCGAGCGCGATGCCGCGCGCAGGAAACTCAAGGTCTGTTATTTCGGAGCCGAAGCGCGGCTTGACTCCTGCCTTGCCGATTCGCGAAGGCATTCCCGGATGTGGCTCGGCGCGCAACCGGTGTGGCAGCCGAACAGCTGGGCGGGCATCTTCGCCGGGCAGTCATCATTGCGGGCGCAACTCAATCGAGCGCGCAATAAGTCAGTATCAGTGGGCGAGTGGCCCGTCGAGCAGGCCAGCGGGCATCCTGAGTTGCGCCGTTGTTTGAGCGAATGGCTGGCGACGCGCGGATTGCCCCCGATGCATTTTCTGGTGGAGCCGCATACGCTCGAACGGCTCTATGATCGCCGCGTTTTTGTGGCGGAGCGGAGCGGAGCGGTGATCGGATATCTCGTAAGCTCTCCCGTGCCGGTACGTAACGGCTGGTTGATCGAGCAGATCGTGCGCGGCGCAGGCGCGGTCAACGGAACCAACGAACTGCTGTTGGACGCGGCGGTGCGAGCGGCGGCGGCGAGCGGCAGCTGTTATCTCACCCTCGGTCTGTCGCCGCTCTCAAAACGAGGAGCAACACCGTCAGATTCCAATCCGCTCTGGCTGCGGATGCTGCTGACCTGGATGCGCGCTCATGGCAGGCGATTCTATAACTTCGAAGGCGTGGATGCCTTCAAGGCGAAGTTCCAGCCAGATCGGTGGGAACCGGTCTATGCTATCGCCAATGAGCCGCGATTTTCACCGGATATGCTGTACGCTATCGCTGCCGCTTTCACCCAGGGGCGCCCTGTGAGTGCGGTTACCATTGCTCTTTGGCGTGCGCTTCGTCAGGAAGTTGAATGGCTAGTGCAAAGAGAGATGCATATCTGAGTTTTGAGCGAGCTGAACCTCACAACTTATCGGTAATTCTTGCCGGATTCCTAAACCGGATCCTTGCAGCGATGGCCGCGGCAAAACGATCGGCGGCGCCGGCCGCGTGACCGAGGAACAGAACAGGCTCGGTGAGCTCAATCTCGATCAGGACTGGGGCGCCCTCCGGCCCGGGCAGCAGGTCTACTCTGGCGTAGAGCAATCTTTCGGGACCTCCAGGAACAGCGGCGAGTACCTGTTCCGCAAGTGCCGACTGCGCTCTGGTTGGGCGTTGGATTCGCAGGCCGGCCTCCCAGTCGTGCTGGAACCTGCGGTCTAGGCCGGTGTCCGGCCCGTCGAGAACGGCCCTCCTGCGCATCGCGTGGCTGAACGCGCCGCCAACATAGACGAGAGATGTCTCCCCTTCAGTGTCAACTCCGGCAAGATAAGGCTGCACCATCACAGTTCGTCCGGCCAGCTGCAGGCGTCTGACGTGGTCAACGGCTAAGCCGCGCTGGCTGCCGTCGTCCAATCTATAGCGGCCCGTGTCCAGGCTGGCCAGGCTCACAGCCGGCTTAACAACCCACTCACCATTCGTCGGGAATGTCCATGGCTGTTCCGGTTGTAACCAGATTGTTTGAACGACCGGCACCCCTGAGCCGGCGAGCTCCTGCAGATAGCGCTTGTCGGTATTCCATTCAATCACATCTGCCGGATTCGCCAATCGGGGAACGCGATTCGCCCACGCGAGGAACTCCGAGCGCCGGTGTATGTAGTCCCAGGGACTGCGCACGACGGTCAGGTCGAAGACAGACCAGTCGATATTCGGGTCGTCCCAGACGGCCGGCATAGCCGAGATGCCCAGTGCGGCGAGCGGATCGACCAGCAGCCTGGTGTCGGAGTCCAGCTCGGGGACCTCCCGGCACGTCACCAGCGCGATCATTGGTGTAGTCAATCTTGAACGGTCTCCTTACCCCTGAGTATTTGTGGAAAAGGCCTAAGGTACCTTTTGCGGCTTGCTCTCGCAAGCGAAGGGAGATGGATAATTATCCTCTAGCATGAGAGTTCTCCGGACGATCTTCCACAGGATGCGAATTGTTTCTTAATCACGGGTTTCGTCCGTCACTTAAGGGTTCGCGCTGCAATGCGACATTTCACTCAGTGGCCCCGCTCAAGATTCCGATCGTTCGTGCGTCGAACTTATACTCGATCGGATCGATCGGCGTCATTCCCCGGTCTCTGTCGTACTCCGCCGGGACGTACTGCAGCGAACGCGATGGAGTAAGACAGGCGAAGACCATACCAACTGTCATCGGTTTCGTGCCACCGGTAAAATCCGCGATGATCTCTTCTTCGGCCAGCCCGTCGAGTTGCTCGGCATAAATCCGGTCGACTGTTTCTTTAGTCTTGATCAAATCCCACTCTTCACTGAGCGGAACGATAGAGATCTGGACGCCGGATTTTTTGTATTCGGTGACTATCTGTGCCGCCCGCGCCTGGGCTTCCTGGGTCGCTATCAACCAGAGCCTTTTCAGCGTTTCATGATGATAGGCAATAGCCCTGTCCAGATGTGCGCGTTGGGTCAGGCTGACAAATGCGATCAGGCCTTTACGCGGCGCAGGATTGGGTTTATCGAGAAACCGGTATACGTTACGGGACGTTAGCATGGCTCGGAAGACGCCCGCCGCATAGATCGCTGTTACTATCAAAAACAGAATCACGCTCGAAACGATAAATATCACCCAAAGTCCCACCCGTTGCTCACCGATATAGGATTTGAGCAGATCACTGGCCATATTTCCCATCACAGCCACTAAAACGGCTCCCGATAGAAATAAGATGGGGAAGCGAGGGCTGAAAAGGAGTTCGAAGGTATTGCTTGTTTTACGTTTCGACATGTTTAGCTTCGAGAGTGAGCTTGCGGGTTACTCGTAACTAGAGACGATTTTTACCGTTATTCCATGCGCTTGATGACCGACCCATTCAACCCCGCTTTTATCGCGCCGTCTTCAAAGGCTACACGCCCGTTGATAATGACCGACCTGATCCCCTTCGCCTCGCGTCGCGGGTTTTTAAAACTCGCTCGATCATCGAGCTGGTCATGATCGAAGAGAACTATATCGGCAAATGCCCCGGGTCTGATTACGCCGCGGTCCTTCAATCCGAAAATCTGCGCTGGATAAGCGGTCATCTTGCGGACGGCCTCTTCAAGAGTGAGTGTTCTATCCTGGTCGACAAATTTGGAGATGATGCGCGGGAATGCCCCATATGCCGCCGGATGCGGCAATCCGCGACCATAGTCTTCGGCGTCCGTACAAAAAGCGCTCAGTCGGTGGCTTGCGTATTTGGCGAGCAGGTTGCGGTCTTTGCGTTCGCCTGTGACTTCGAAGATGAGCATCGATACCTGTCCGCGTTCTTCGACGATCAGATCGGCGATCGCATCGAAAGGCGTCTTCCCCGTGAGTTCAGCAAGCTCCGCCAGGCTGCAATTCTCGTACGCCTTGTTCCGCCGGCTCTCGACGTAGCCGATATAGATCGCGTCCCAACCCGTCGCTTTGACCAGGTTGTGCGGCCAGCCGCCCGCGCGCCACGGCGGCCAGGAGGGCTTTTTGCTCGCGATCTCGGCTTCCATCCTTTTCCGCGTTTTGATGTCCTGCAATCGTTCGATCAACCGATCGACGCCGCCTTCGAGAGCCCACGGCGGATAGATCGCGATCATCATCGTGGCCGCGGCGGTGTAAGGGAACATATCGAAGCTCACTCGCACGCCTGCACGCTCGGCCTCCTCTTCCAATGCCAGCACTCGGTCGATCTTCTGCCAGTGACCGCGCCCGACGGCTTCGTTGTGCGAATGATGGATGCGCACGCCCGTCTCACGACCGACCTCGAGCAGTTCATTCACGGCGGGGATCAATGTCTCGCTCGAACCGCGTATGTGGCTCGTATAGATGCCGCCGAATCCGGCGACGACGCGCGCGAGGTCTTTCAGTTCGTTCGTGTCCGCATACATTCCCGGGGGATAGATCAATCCGGTTGAAAGGCCGAGAGCGCCGTCTTTCATCGATCGCTCGACCATCGCCCGCATTTTTTTCATCTGGGATTTCGACGGAGCGCCTTTCGCCAGACCCATGGCCGAGATGCGGATCGGCCCGTGCGGTGCCAGCATGGCGATGTTGAGCGTAAGACCGTTGCTCTCGAGTTGATCGAGGTATTCGCCGACCGTCCGCCAGTTCCACTCGATCTGCCGCGGCGTCATCCATGCGTTGATCGCGCGAAGCAATGCTTCGGCTTGCGAGCCGGCGAGAGGCGCGCAGCCGAGACCGCAATTGCCGATGATAGTCGTGGTGATACCCTGACCGAGTTTGCATCGCATCAATCGGGATTGCTGCTTCGGATGAAGAGGCATAATGAGATCCGCGTGTGAATGCGGATCGATAATACCGGGAATGACCGTGAGATCTTTTGCTTTGATGACCTTCCCGGCTACGCCAGGGAATTGCCCGATGGCAACTATGCGATTGTTGTTGATGGCGAGATCAGCTCGGTAGGCGGGTTGACCGGTTCCGTCAATGATCCGACCGTTTCGTATTAAAATATCGAACATTCTATACTTTGGGCCTGCACCCGCTTACTAAATTTTGCGCTTCTCTTCGTTTAAACCCCCGGATGTAAGCCTGATCAGAAATCTCACAACAGAGTGCCGAGTCAAAAACGAATAGATCTATCGAGATGTGTGAGATGTCTAAATCGATCGCTCAGATGCGGAGGCATATCTCACTTCGCCGGCAGTATCGCCGAAATCGGGTCAATCCGGCAACAATCTGGAACCTCCCGTCTCCATAGAGAAAACGGGCCACTTGTATAATCCCGTGAAATTGACTAACCTCGATGCGCAAGAGCCAATCTTCCCCCACCTTGCTCGCAAAATCGGAGTGTACAATCCTCAATCTCATTCAGCAATTTGCTCCGAATCCGCGATTTCCGACAATACTATTTAATTGACAACAACTAAGGAGGCTACATATCGTGAGTGATCACTTAAGGGTGTTTAAACTAAAGGGGTGGATTTTCGCATTATGGGCTATTATTTGCGTATTGTTAGTAATAGCCGCTGATCCAACTTCCTCAACCGCTACCTTTAGCGCTTCATCGGAAGTAAGTACTTATGTCGAGTTTGAAAGTGGTCAGGTGCGCCCGCTCGCAATATCACCGGACGGTACGAAGTTGTTTGCGGTCAATACTCCCGATAATACTTTGGAGATCTTCAATATTAGCTCCAAGGGACTCGCGTTACAGGCACGCGTCCCGGTGGGTCTCGAGCCGGTGGCAGTCGCCGCGCGCAACGATCACGAGGTCTGGGTAGTCAATCATCTGTCAGACAGCGTGAGTGTCGTGAGCCTAACGCACACGCCGCGCGTGATCCGCACTCTGCTGGTTGGCGACGAACCGCGCGATATCGTCTTCGCCGGATTCCCATCCCGCGCGTTCATCACGACAGCGCATCGCGGCCAGCAACGCACAGACTCGTCTATTGCCGGCGTTCCCGGCGCCGGCGATCCGCAGCTCACCACGCCCGGCATCGGGCGCGCGGACGTTTGGGTCTTCAATCCCGCCCAATTGGGGGCGGCATTCGGCGGAAGGCCCGCCAGAATTATGTCATTCTTCACCGATACGCCGCGGGCTCTGGCGGTCAGTCCCGATAAGCGAACGGTCTACGTGGCCGGGTTCAAAACCGGCAATCAGACGACAACTGTTGCCGAGGGGATGCTGTGTGAGGGTTTCGATCCGCACACCCCATGTACATCCGAGGATGGCTCGACCAGTCCGGGCGGCAATCCGGGGCCGGCCACTAACTTCCAAGGTGCGCAAGCGCCGGAGGTCGGCCTGATCGTCAAATTCAATAACGTCACCCAGCAGTGGGAAGACGAACTGGGCCGCAACTGGAATCACGCGGTTCGCTTCAGCCTGCCAGATCATGATGTTTTCGCCGTCAACGCCGATACGCTGACGCAGACGGCGACCTTCTCGCACGTGGGGACGACGCTGTTCAATATGGTAACGAACCCGGCGACAGGCAAGCTCTATGTCTCGAACACAGAAGCCTTCAACCATGTCCGGTTCGAAGGCCCTGGTAATTTCGGCGGGAGCACCGTACAGGGGCACCTGGCTGAAACGCGCATCACCGTGATCTCCGATGAGACGGTCGTGCCGCGACATCTCAACAAACACATCGACTACACCAAGCTCGCGGTCGATCCGGGTTTCGACCCGACGGCCAAGAACCACAGCCTGTCGACGCCGCTCGAGATGGCGGTGACGAGCGATGGAGATACGCTCTATCTCGCGGCGTTCGGATCGAGCAAGATTGGAGTGTTCGACACGACGGCCCTGGAGAACGACACCTTCGATCCGAGAAGCATCAGCGCGAATTACATCACGGTCAGCGGCGGCGGTCCGAGCGGGATGGTGCTGGACGAGGCGAAGGGGCGGCTGTATGTGATGACTCGTTTCGACAACTCGGTGAAGGTGATCGATCTGGCATCGAAGCGGGAGATTGCTCAATCGGGGCTGCCCAATCCGGAACCGGCATCGGTGGTTGCGGGCCGGCCGCTGCTCTATGACGCGACGCGATTCTCGGGCAACGGCGAGGCGTCGTGCGCGAGCTGCCATATCTTCGGAGATATGGACGACCTCGCATGGGATCTCGGTAATCCCGATGAGGTAGTTACGAAAAACCCGATACCCATCAATTTCGGGATTCTTTTCATGCTGGGGCTGCCGACCGGGTTAGATGCGCCGATTAACGGCACTGGTACGGTCGACGACTTCCATCCGATGAAGGGGCCGATGACGACGCAGACGCTGCGCGGCCTGCGAACCGCGGGAGCTATGCACTGGCGCGGCGATCGCGCCAACGGGGTCTTCGGTATCGACCCGGTCGACGCCGAGCTGTCGTTCAATAACTTTCTCGTCGCGTTCGACGGTCTCATAGGGAGCCCCGGCCTGCCGTCTGCTGCCGAGATGCAGAAGTTCACCGACTTCCAGTTACAGGTCCTGCCGCCGCCCAATCCGGTGCGCCGGCTCGACAACTCCTTAACCCCATCACAGCAACGCGGCCGGGATTTCTATATCGGATCGCGACCCGCCGACGGCGTCATTATCCCCAATGTATTCGAGCTTGCATTCAGCTGTAACGGCTGCCATGTGCTGGATCCGGGTCAGGGCTTCTTCGGTACAGGCCGCAATGCGAGTTTTGAAAACGAGACCCAGATCGTAAAGATCCCACACCTGCGTAACCAGTACGCAAAGGCGGGTATGTTTGGCCATCCGAAAGTGGACTTCTTCGACGCGCCTAATAGCGGATTTACGGGCGAACAGATCCGCGGCTTCGGCTTTTTGCACGACGGCTCGACCGATACTCTCTTCCGCTTTCTCACCGCAACCGTATTTCGCCCGAATCCAAACACCGGCTTCCCTCAGATAAACCCGGACGCTACCAGAGCAGATGTCGAGCAGTTCCTGCTCGCATTCGACAGCGATCTCGCGCCGATCGTCGGGCAACAGGTGACGTTGAGCTATGCCAATCTCCTGACGGCAGGGCAGCGCATCGATTTGCTAATCCGAAGGGCGGAAGCGCAGTTCATTTCGAAATCGCTGGGCGGCGCGGTGCGAGAGTGTGACCTGGTGGCTAATGTCGCGCTGGGTGGCAGCATCAGGAGATTCATCTATGATCCGGGCGCCCGGAAATTCATTTCAGAAGATGGCAGGCTCCGCCTCCCGGATATCGCATTGCGCATACTCGCGCTGGTACCGGGACAGGAGGTGACCTATACCTGCCTGCCGCCGGGATCGGGGGCGCGCATCACCGGTACCGATTAACAATAAAATAGTTTTCAGTTTTCAGTTTTCAGACTTCGATAACGCAGTCAGTAACTGGAAACTGAAAACTAAAAACTGAAAACTATTATTGCGGCCCGGGGGTAGCGGTAGCGATTGGCAGCGGCTTACTTTCACTCACCCCGCTACCCTCTTTTACAATATGAAGCTGATTGATGGCGACATTAGCTAACTTATCGACCTTGCCGCTGGGCCATTCAATATCGACCCGCTCGATCCTTTCGACCAGTCCCAGTCCGAACGTGACGGGCAGTTCGCTCTGCGAGCAGTAGCTCGATCCGCTCCGCACCATCTGCCACTGCTTTGCGCCTCCAACGGGATAGATCGTGATCTTCGCGCCGATGCCGTCACGGTTCGATTTAGCACCTATCGTTCTGAATTTGACGAAGCGGTTTTGATTGCCGCCATCGTTGCGCAGGAGATATGCCGGGCCGCCGTTGGTTGTGACCAGGATGTCCGGGTCGCCATCGTTATCGTAATCGCCATAAGCGGCACCGCGCGCAACGATCGCCCGGGCGAATGGTTTGCCGGCTTTACGCGTGACTTCGGTGAATTTCCGTTTGCCCTCGTTGCGGAATATTTGCGGGCGCTGCGCGTAGGTGATCTTCGGCTGCACTTTATTGATATCGTCGGCTACGTGGCCGTTGGCCATGAAAATATCCGGCAGCCCATCGAGATTGTAATCGAAGAAGAATGTGGCGAAGGTCAGCGAGAGCTGCGTATCGCGGCCGACATTCGATGACGGCGCTTCGTCGATGAAGAGGCCCTGGCCCTGGTTGTGGAAGATGGCGAGCATTTCGTTGGAGAAGTTGCCGACTATTATGCTCGGATTGCCCGATCCGTCGATATCTGCAGCGTCTGTTCCCATCCCGCCCCGCGCTTTGCCTTCTTCGCTGAATGCGACTCCTGAGGTTACTGCTTCGTCGCTGAATGTCCCGTTGCCGTTGTTCTTCCAGAGTTTGTTCGGCTGCGTGTCGTTGGCGACGAATATATCCGGCCAGCCATCGCGGTTGTAATCGAGGATGGTGACACCCAGAGATTTACCGGGCGGGTCTTCGATCATCCCAGCTTTTTCCGTCACGTCGACAAATTTGCCGCCGGCATTATGATAGAGGCGGGAGTTCTGGCCTTTGTACTTTTCGGGAGTGCAGTAGCTCTTGTTCGTGCCGTCGAGTGCGCAAAATGCGTCAGTTTCCGGCGACCATTCGACATAGTTGCAGAGGTATAAATCCAGTTTTCCGTCTTTGTCATAATCGACAAATGCAGCCGACGATGAAAAATATGGGGGGCCGGCCAATCCGGTCTTCGTCGTCGAATCGGAGAATTTGCCGTTGCCGAGGTTGCGAAACAGACGATTCTGTCCGAGCGCCGTAACGAATAGATCATCCCAGCCGTCGTTGTCGTAATCGCCTACTGCTACGCCCTGTCCATATATCTGTTTCGCCAGACCCGACTGAGATGTGACATCGCTGAAAGTTCCGTTTTGATTATTGTGATAGAGCGCCATGAACGAACGGCGTTTTTTCGGAGCTTCTTCAAAATCCATACTGTTAATCAGAAGGATGTCCTGCCAGCCGTCATTGTCATAGTCGATGAAGGCGCAGCCGGAGCCGTTGGTCTCGGGTAGATATTTTTTACCGAACGCTCCGTTGTTGTGGCGGAAACGAATGCCGGCCTGCTGTGTGACATCGGTGAATTCGATGGGCGTAAATTTTGCCGGGTCCAGCGGTGTTGGCGATGGTGAGGACGATGCCGGCGGTGTCGAACTGGCTACTGTCTGCGGCGGCGTCGCATTTGATTGCGCATTATTCGAGTGTTGTTGGTGGCAGGCAGTAGTGAGTATTAACAAAAAGATAGGGCAGAGCGAAAAATAACGTACAACCGTATGCATCATAAATTGTGTTATCGAGGTTAATCGAGAGACCTAGATAACTGAAGACAGTGCAATTTAAAGTTGGTTATTATCAACAGATTCTGATTGACTCCGGAGGAGCCCGATGTATATAGCCTTCGATTACCCAAGTCTCACAAGCTCCGGAGGAGCGATATACAGACATTCATTCATTCATATGTCGCTCCTGCTGAGCTTGTGAGATGTGGGAGAACGAGTTCTATAAACATCCCGCGCCGATGGCGCTCAGGACCGATATCGTTGATTCAATGATCTTTTATTTGCACACTCTTCAGATAACTATAACTCAATACATCCAACCGTCTGAATGCTCCTGGCCCATTCTCTTATTGAATGGAGATGTTTTTGATCGACAGAGGAATGAATCTTCGATCGATCAGGTCCTTCATTTCGATCGGTCTCTCCAGGATGCCCGCCTTGAGCGCCATATCGTGAATCTGCTGCAACTCTTCATCGGTCGGCGTCAGCATTCGATAGCTTACACGGTCAGGAGGTTGCGTCAGCACATATCGTACGACTTTTTCATCCTGGCGAAAATAGGGGGCAGCGACCCTGGCTGCTTCGATACGATGTGTCTCCGCCCACTCGCCGCTCTCGGCAATGCTGCGCACCAGGTCGCGCATTAGATCAGGGCGCTCATTTATCAGCTTCTCGGTGGCAACCAGAACGCAGGAGATGAACCTCGGCCAGATGTCCTTGGCGTGATAGAGCACGCGACCGCTGCCGTCGAGTTCCGCCTTGGCGGCGTGAGGCTCGCCGATAAAGTATGCGTCGATGGCTCTGGCTGCCAGCGCGCCCGGCATATCGGGCGGCGGCATCTCGACGAACCTGATCTCATCTTCTTTTACGCCCTGGTTTTCCATCAGCTTGCGAATGACGAGATTTTGATTGCTGTATTTCGAGGGTATGGCAAATGTCTTCCCGCGCAGATCGCGCAGGTCTTTGGCCGGAAGGTCCTTACGCACGATAACTGTGGATCCGTCGCGATGGCCCAGATACAGTATCTTCACGGGCACGCCCTGTTCGCGCAGTTTCATGGCGAGCGGCGCGATCATAAATGTCGCCTGCAGTCGACCACCCTTAATCGACTCGACGATCGTGGGGAAATCGGTAAATCTCATCGACTCGAACCGAGTCGTCGCGCTGGTGCGGGTCGCAAAATCCGTCACCGGACACGTGAGATGTCAGGTGACCGGCAGGAAACCCACGCTGAGTTGCTCGCGCGGACTGTCGACCCTGCTCGATGTTTGTTCTACCTGCCACGGTTTGTACCGTAGCACCCCCAATACGATGATTGCCAGGATCGTGCCAATGACGATGCGTATAATCGGTGAATGAAACATAAATAATTGATTATTGATAATTGATAATTGATAGTTGAAATACACTGTGGCAACAATTTAACCGAATCATCAATCATCCATTATCCATTATCAATTCTCTTTCGAGACCCAGTTCTGTCAATATTCGATGTACGGCTTCGACGACTTCCGGATGGGTCAGGTTGCGGGGTCGCGGTTCAAACAACCGCATCTCGCTGCGGACCTTCGCCGGACGTTCGGATAAAACGATGACTCGGTCGGCCAGTTGCGCGGCCTCTTCGATGTCGTGCGTCACGAGCACCACGGTGCGCGGGTGCTCGTCCAGCATACGCGCAAGTTCCTGGCGCATGCGCAACCGCGTCAGGTAATCGAGCGCGGAGAATGGTTCGTCGAGCAGCAGGACGTCCGTGTCGCCCGCCAATGCGCGCGCGATCTCGACTCTCTGCCGCATTCCGCCAGAGAGTTTGTGCGGGTGATGATTTTCGAAACCTTCGAGCCTGATCAATGCGATGAACTCGCTCAACTGGCGTTCGATTTCACGCTCATCCTTCAGATGTCTGAGACCCAGCGCGATGTTTTCACTTACAGTCAGCCAGGGGAAAAGCCCGTCATTTTGATAGACCATCCGCATTCTTCCGGTGCGCGTGAGCTTGCCCGAGGATGGATCGTCGAAGCCGGAGAGCAGGTTGAGCAGGGTCGTTTTGCCGCAGCCCGACGGCCCGACGACCGCGACGAATTCACCCCGCGCGATCTCGATATCAAGCGGCAGGATCACTTCGACTGCGCCGAAACTTCGCGTTACCTTATCCAATTGAAAGATGATATCTGTCATCTCATTTATTATCTCTCATATCCCCATCGCACGCTCTCGATCTTCATCAATTGTACGAGAAGTCGGTCGATCACCACACCGATGATACCGATGACGATCATTCCGACGACGAGCAGGTCCATCCTCAGTCCATTGCGCGCATCCCAGATGGCGAATCCCAGCCCATCGCGGCCTGCTATCATCTCGGCCGCGACCACAACGAGCCACGATAGTCCGGCGGTAACCCGCAAGGTGGTGATCACCTGCGGCGATATGGCGGGCAACGTCACCTGAATGAGCAACTCGAAGCCCTCGATACCGTAATCCCGCGCTACCCGGAAATAGACATTCGGGATGCTCGCGACTGCCGAGATGGTGGCCAGGACGATCGGGAAGAATGAGCGCCATGAAGATCAGGAAGATGGCGGGTTTATCGCCGATGCCGAACCACAGGATCGCGAACGGAATCCAGGCGAGAGGCGAGAGGTTACGAAAAAAATTGATCGCCGGAAGCATCGCAGTCCGCGCGCGCGCGCGCTGGCCGAGCCACAAGCCAAGAGGAATGCCGGCGCCGGTAGCGAGAGCGAACCCTGCGGTCACTCGGAAGAGCGAAGCGACCACGTCATTGTACAGCCGCCCGCTCCCAACCTCTTCGCGGAATCCCTTCGCCACCGAGATCGGTGACGGAAAGATCGAGTCGGGAAAGAGGCGAAGCCAGGCCAACAGCCACCAGATTGCAATAATGATCGAAGCCACCAGAAGTGGTAACAACCGAGTTCTATCGGATACTGTAGTAGAAGTCATCTTATCCAGCCCTTTTAATTAATAATATATATGAGGCAAAAAGGGCAAAATGAGGAAAAAATGATTTTATTTGCTTTTACTCTATTTTCCCTGTTTCTCCCTCTCTCATGCAGAAATTTTGAGTCTATTCGTAAAATTCCCTTCGATTTACATTCATTAATAAGCGAAAATATAATTTGAGTTATTACTGGCCGGAGGGATTGCCTTCGATTAAGACGCTACCGGAAGTATTAAGAGGAAAACTCATATGACGCCTGATGAATTGATTGAAAACCAAAGAACGATGCTCAGTTTTATGGCGCGCATCGAAGCCAACCAGGGTAAGCTCGATAGCGTGATTGCCAATCAAACTACAATCATTGAGAATCAAAATTTAATCAGAGCGAACCAGGAGAAACTGGATAAGCTGTTAGCCAATCAGGAGGTAATCCAGGCAAATCAGGCCAAAATATTGGCCAATCAAGCGGAGATTATTTCCCTGCTTGGATAGGGTTAATTCTTCAATCTCCGGATTGGTCTAATTGTATTGCTGATCGGCATGCCTAAGCGGCACTCGGCAGCTTAACAATTTACTGCCAATAATTCGTGAAGTAATGATTGTAACAACTCAGCCGCGCAAGGAGCTCAAGCGACAACTCGGTCTAAGAGCGGCCACGGCAGTGGTGATCGGCGAGGTGATCGCCGTCGGCATCTTTCTCACCCCGGCCGGCATGGCGAAATCGCTCGGTTCTCCCATGTGGTTACTAATAGTTTGGTTGGTGATGGGATTGATGGCTCTTTGCGGTGCGCTCTGTTATGGCGAGCTGGCCGCGCGTTTTCCCGAAGCGGGTGGAGGTTATGTTTACCTGCGCGAGGCTTACGGGCAGAAATTGGCATTTCTATATGGCTGGAAATGTTTTCTGGTAATGGATCCGGGAATCACGGCTGCACTGGCGGTCGGACTTTCCGGTTATCTAAGCTATCTCGTCACCCTCCCGCCCTTTGGCATAAAGTTATTCATCGTCGGAATAATCTGTGCGATTGCAGTCGTGAATATTTACGGTGTGCGGCTCGGATCTCGGTTGATGCAGTGTATTACAGCGGTCAAACTCGGCTCGCTGGCGCTAATCGTATTGTGGGCGGTTATTTCAAGACCCGGTAGCATGTCACATTTCACGCCATTCCTCTCTCAGCGAACGGGCTCCGAGCCTCTGGTTACTGCCCTCGCGGGTGCCCTGGTAGCCGGGTTCTTCTCATTCGGCGGCTGGTGGGACCTGAGCAAGCTCGGGGGTGAGGTTCGCGATCCCGTGCACACCTTACCGCGCGCGATGGCCATCGGCGTGCTGGCTGTAACCGCCGTTTATGTACTGACCAGCGCAGTCTTCCTATACCTCGTTCCATTGGAGCGCGTAACTTCGGGTGAGACGTTCGCGGCGCAGGCTGGCGAGGCGCTTTTCGGCTCCGCCGGCGGATGGGTCTTTTCGCTCATCGTGATAGTGTCGATTTTTGGCAGCCTGGCCGGCTTTATGATGGCGGCGCCGCGCGTCTACTACGCGATGGCTCGTGACGGAGTTTTTTTCGACTTCGTCTCCGCCGTACATCCGCGCTTCGGCACGCCCGTGCGCGCGATAGTCTTGCAGGTCGTGATGGCGCTGCTACTGGTAACGTTGGGCACTTTCGAAAATATCATAGCTTACTTCATCTTTGTGACAGTGCTCTTCATCGGTCTTACCGTCGCCGCTGTTTTCATCCTGCGCCGTCGCCACGGTAATTTATCGCAATACCGCATCGTCGGTTATCCGTTGACGCCGTCATTTTTTCTGCTACTGGTGACAATCCTCCTGGTTCTGCTCGGCGCTAACAGTACCCGACAGGCCGTACTCGGGTTGGGGGTAGTTGCTCTGGGGGTGCCTGTTTATCATCTGTTTTTTCAGCGGCAGTCACGTACCGACGAATGAGCTTAGAAATTATACCGGAGGATTAAGTGCGCTTGCGGGCGGCCGGGTTTGATGATAGAGGGATATGGCAGATCACACTCAATGCCTCGTGTTCAGTAACATAAACGCCTCGCCGGCGCTTCGGGAATGGGCCGCGAATGATGGCCCGCGATAAATTGGAGAATGATCACGAACAAATTCCAGATTTCAATCCTCAAATTTGAGATAACACTCATCCTGATACTAGCCGTCACACTGGCAGGTTGTAACGGCAGGGGAAACCTTCCCGATCCCTCCTCGAGAGAATATCGCGATGCCGTCTCGGCCTTCTATGTCGGTTTGGGCGCTTTGCAGGCGACCGACGATATACGCGCTAAGCAACGGCTCACGCGATTCACCGAGCTCGCACCGGGGGAGCCGGCCGGTTGGGTAAATCTGGGTGTACTTGCGCTGAGGCAGCAGGAGTTCGACGCGGCATATGAAAACCTCGAAAAGGCGCGCGCGATAGTCCCCGATGACAGCCGCATCGAGGGGATGCTCGGCCTGGTCGAAACGAAGCGCGGCAGATTTGCCGAAGCGATCGCGCATCTGCGCAAGGCGGTCGAGCTCGACCAGAAGAATTTGAAGGCGATCTATGGGCTCGCGCAGGAGATCGAGCGGCAGGGCGCTGAGAACAGCGAAGTGGAAGTGCAGAATTTGATCGAGAAGATCCTACAAGTCCAGCCTGACAATCTGGCGGCGCAGCTTGAATCGATTCGCATTGCCGCGAAACGCGGCGACGCAGAAACGGCTAAGCGAATCGTCGGGGGCATCGGCCAGAAGGCATCGGACTGGCCACCGGAGATCGTTGCACAATTGAATGCATTGCAGGCGGCTGTCAATGGCCCGAATGTGCGGGCCGCCGCAACCCAGGTGGCTTTTTTGCGAAATGTTCTGGTGCGCTTACCCGATTATCGCCAAAGTCTGGCGGCGATCAGAAATCCGACCGAAGAGACGGGCGAACCGTTTGATAGGTTTTTGAAGTTGGCCTCGCCGAAGCTCGAGGCTGCCCCGCCGGATGAGGGATTAGCTTTCAACGCAGAGCCGATTGATGCCGGTGAAGGGAAGTGGGCCATGGTCGGAGCGATAACGCTCGACAGCGATGGCCCGCCTGTGGCCTTCACCGTCGATCAGCGAAATGTGCGAATAGGCGGCCAGTCGCTCACATTTCCGACCGGCGGAGAGATGATTAATTCGAATGCGGTGGCGGGGATCGATTACGACTACGATTTCAAAACCGACCTGGCGGCGGCTGGCAGAGGCGGTTTCAAGCTCTACCGTCAGGAATCCCGCGATAAATTTATCGATGTTACGGCCCGGATGGGTTTGCCGCCGGCGCTGACGAACGCCGCTTATGACGGCGTATGGGCGGCGGATATCGACCTCGATGGAGATCTCGATATCGTGCTCGGTGCTGTCGCCGGCCAGCCGCCTGTGTTCAGGAATAACGGCGACGGAACGTTCAAGGAGTTGCGGCCATTCGCCGGGAGCGAAGGGCTGCGTGGCTTCGTCTATGCGGACTTTGATGGCGACGGCGATCCGGACGCGGCTCTGCTCGATGCCAATGCAAGATTGAAATTTTTCAGCAATGAACGGCTCGGAGTTTTTCGCGAACGGGCCTTGCCGCCAAACATCGAGTCGATCAGCGCCCTTGACGTGGCTGACATAAACGGCGATGGCGTTCTAGATCTGCTTCTGCTGGATTTCAACCTGGCGGTGAAGCGTATCTCCGACAAAGGCGCGGGTGAAGGATGGGAGATAGTTGATGTCTTTGGGAGGCAAGCGGATGGCGCCACCGTGCCTCCGTCGCCGGGTTCGGTGAAGCTAGTCTCGGGCGATTTCGATAACAACGGATTGCTGGACCTGGCATTCGGCGGATTTATCTGGCTCAACGGATCACCAGGAAAGAACCCGCGCCGGATCGATACGGGAAATACGACCGCCACTTCCTCGGCGGATCTAACCGGAGACGGGCGTCTCGATTTGCTGGCGATGAATGCGGAGCGACGGCCGGTCAGACTCATCAACCGGGGCACTAAGGACTACCACTGGCAAGTCATCCGCCCGCGCGCCGCCAAATCCACAGGCGACCAGCGCATCAACTCATTCGGCATCGGTGGGGAGATCGAAATCCGCGCCGGACTGCTCTTCCAGAAACAGGTCATCGATTCTCCTCTGGTTCATTTCGGTTTGGGCGAGCAAACGCAGACTGACGTTGCGCGCTTCATCTGGCCGAACGGTTCCATTCAGGGCGAATTCGAATTGAAAGCCGATCAGGCGGTGCTGGCCGAGCAGCGATTGAAGGGCTCGTGTCCATGGCTCTTCGCCTGGAATGGCAGGTCGATGGAGTTCGTCAAGGACTGCGCGCCCTGGAGTCCGGCATTGGGTCTGAACATAAACGCGCAGGTTACCGCCGGCATACAACAGACTGAAGAATGGATGAAGATTCGCGGCGACCAGCTCGCGCCACGCGATGGGTATTACGATCTGCGCGTCACCGCGGAATTGTGGGAGACCTACTATATCGATCATTATTCGCTCGTTGTGGTAGATCATCCGGCAGAAACTGAAATTTTCGCCGATGAGCGTTTCTCCATCCCTCCGCCCGAATTGAAACTCTACGCGACATCCAGACCCAGACCTTTCAGCCGGGCCGTCGATGACAACGGGCAGGATGTGACCGCCGTGGTCGGTGCATTGGACGAGAAATACCTCGATACATTCGGGCGCGGGCGCTATCAGGGGCTAACGCGCGATCACTACGTCGAACTCGCATTGCCCGATGAGGCTCCGCGCGCGGGCCGCCTTTGGTTGATCGCGCATGGTTTCGTGCATCCGACCGATACCACCGTCAATATGGCGATGAGCCAGCCCTACGATTACGTCCCCCCGAAAGGGCTGAGCCTCGAAGCGCCCGATGGCAAGGGCGGGTGGCGCGTCGTCGACCCCAACATCGGCTTTCCCGCGGGCAAGAAGAAGACGATGCTCATCGATTTGACGAAAGTCATGACGCTCGACTCGCCGCGCCGCATTCGCCTGCGAACGAATATGGAGGTCTACTGGGATAAGCTGGAATGGGCGGAGGGCCTGCCGGAAGCGCAATTCAAAACGCAACGGTTCAATGCCGAAACGGCAGAGTTGCGTTTTCGCGGATACTCGGTGGTGGCGAGGGCCGACGATTCATCGCCTGAGTTGCCCGATTACAACCGGCTGGAATTCACCGGGCAGAAGTGGCGCGATATGATCGGTTACTTTACTCGTTACGGGGATATCCGCGAGTTGCTCGAAAAAGTCGATGACCGGATGGTATTCACCAATGCAGGCGATGAAGTGAGATTGCGCTTCAAAGCAGTGGCTGATCCGCCTGCCGGCTGGACGCGCGATTACGTGATGATCGGTAACGGCTGGATCAAAGATGGTGATTACAATTCGACTTTCTCGAAGACGGTTCTGCCATTGCCCGATGCGAAGATGCGGGAATACACTAAACCTCCCTCGCGTTTGGAAGATGATCCGGTCTATCAGCGCCACGCACGCGACTGGCAGGAGTTTCATACACGATATGTGTCGCCAGATCGGTTCCGGAACGCGATGAAACCATTAGATTAATGGATAATTGATAATGGATAATTGATAATTCGTATAAACTGAGGCAACAATCTAACCGAATTATCAATTATCAATTATCCAATTATCTATTCCCCATATATATGAATAATCGCATCACACGAATCGTACTGATAATTTTCTTTATCGCGCTGCTGGCCACGCCGCTCATCATCAAGCAGCTGAACGCGCGTAACGAAATAGCCCGGTCTTCAATTGATCCGGCCACCGCGCTGTCTCGCTACGGGTTTTATATGGAAGAGTCGGCGAAATCCGCCGGCATAGAGTTTAATCATCAGGCGCCGACCTTCGATGCGAAGCTCAGTCATATAATGACGCAGGTCGCAGTCGTCGGCGCGGCCGTCTCGGTGGTGGATTTCGATCGTGATGGCTGGAACGACTTTTACGTCACCAACAGCGGCGAAGGCAGCAGGAACGCGCTTTATCGCAACCTGGGCAAAGGCGTATTCAAAGATGTCGCGGGAGAAGCCGGGGTGGCCGAGCTGAACAGCCGCGAGCTGGGGGTTTCGATGGGCGCGGTGTGGGGTGATTACGATAACGATGGATACGAGGACCTGTTCTTATACCGCTGGGGGCGGCCCGAGTTGTTTCACAACGCCGAGGGGAAGCGGTTTACGCGAGTGACGGAGGCGGCTGGATTTCCCCAATGGATCAACGCCGGCACCGCCATCTGGTTCGATTACGACCGCGACGGAAAGCTCGATCTGTTCATCGGCGGCTACTATTCCGAAAAGGTAGACCTCTGGCGGCTCACGGACACCAAAATGATGCCCGAGAGCTTCGAGTATGCGAACAACGGCGGTCGCAAATATCTTTACCGCAATCTGGGCGGGGGGAAGTTTGAAGAAGTGGGAGAGAAGTTAGGCCTCAAATCGACACGCTGGTCGTTCGCGGCGGTCGCGGCCGATCTGCGGGGCACGGGTTATCCCGATCTCTTCGTCGCCAACGATTACGGCGTCTCTGAACTGTTCTTCAACGACGGCGGAAAGCGATTTCGCGAAGTGGGAGGAGCGACGGGAGTAGGTTATTCGCCGAAGAGCGGAATGAATGCGAGCGTGGGTGATGTTTTGAACCGCGGCCATTTTGCCATCTATGTTTCGAACATCAGCGAAGAGGGAATACTGCTGCAGGGCAACAATCTCTGGGTACCGCGTGAGGGAACTTCGGGCGACGATATCAAATACGACAACCTGGCGCGTGATATGGGCGTCGAGCTGGGGAAATGGAGTTTCGGCGCGCAATTTGGCGATTTGAATAATGACGGCAAGCTCGACCTCTATTTGGTCAACGGGTATGTTTCGGCTGACCGCGACAACACCTACTGGTACGATTTCTCGAAAGTAGCCGGCGGTAACAAATCTATTATCTCCGATGCGAAGAACTGGCCGCCGATGGATGGCCGGAGCCTCGCCGGTTACCAGCAGAAGCGCGTGTGGATCAACGACGGTGCGGGAAAATTCAACGAGGTAGCGCAGGCCGTAGGCGTGACCGATGTATACGATGGACGCTCGGTTGCGCTGGCGGATTTCGGCAATCGCGGCGTGCTCGATGCCGTGACAGCGAACCAGCGCGGGCCGGTGCTCTATTATCGCAACACGGTCGATCCTGGAAATAATTGGATAGACCTCGAGCTTGAAGGAACGACCAGCAACCGGAGCGCCATTGGCGCCCAGGTGCGCGTTTTTTGGAATGGGCAGACGCAGATTCAGGAAGTCGCAGGCGGCAGCGGGTTCTGCGCGCAGAATCAACGCCGATTACATTTCGGCCTGGGCAAGGGGGCGCAGCTCGAGAAGGTTGAGATTCGCTGGCCGTCGGGTAAAATACAGACTCTTTCCGCCCTTGAGCTAAACAAAGTCCATCGTTTGAAGGAGCCGGTGTAGGAGTATGACACCAGAAGTCAGTGCATCAACGGCGGCGCCACACGCGCCGTATTCGACCCTGATCAGGGCGTTCAAGAAGTTCTTCAGTTTCGAGAATCGTTATCTAGCGCCGGCGCTGGTGACGGTAATCCTGCTCATAGGTCAACTCACCTTCGGATTTCTGGAGAGCTATTGGAAGACTGCGCTCGCGATCGCTACGGCGATTGGGCTCGAATTTCTACTGGGCCGCCTCTTCTGGGGCAAGTGGCCTCATCCGGCGAGCGCTTACATCTCCGGCATCAGCGTCGGGATGCTGGTGCGGTCGCCCGCGATCTGGCCTTATGCGCTGTGCAGTTTGATATCGATCACCTCGAAATATGTCCTGCGCGTAAAGGACCGTCACATCTGGAATCCATCGAATTTCGGCATTTGCGCCATGTTGTTCCTGGCCCCTTTCAGCGTGGCGGGTCTGAGCATTCAGTGGGGCAACGAGCTCTGGCCAATGGCGGTTGTCTGGGCGCTGGGATCCGTCATCATCTATCGTCTCAAACGATTTCACATCTGCGCGACTTACGTCATCTCGTTTATCGCCCTTGCGTATGTGCGCAGTATATTTACGGGCCACCCGTTCCTGGCGGAAGTAGCGCCGATCACCGGCCCGATGTATCAGCTCTTCGTTTTCTTTATGATCACCGATCCGAAGACGACGGTGCAGAGCAAATGGGGGCAATGTGTGGTGGCATTCTGCGTCGCGCTTGCTGAAATGGTCCTGCGGCTGAATCAGAGTGTACACGCGCCCTACTACGCGCTCTTCATAGTCGGGCCGGCGGCGAACCTGATCGAGATAATGTGGAAATCGCGCAAGAATCGCGCGCGGTGAGACCTGGAAGGCATAAAAATCAGTACCGCTAGCAGTAGCGAGCGAGTATTCGGCCAAGCAGATATACGGTAGGAACCTCGCTCGCTACCGCTCGCGGTACTGATTTTTTATGCTTCCATAAATCGATCGCCGTTAAATAAGGAGAACTCGCATGATCGTTACCGGAGGTGCTGGTTTCATCGGAGCCAACTTCGTGAATCGGGTGCTCGCCCATACGGATTCGAAGATCGTCATCATCGATAAGCTCACTTACGCGGGCAACCTCGCCAACCTTGAAGAATCGCTCAAGGACCCGCGCGTCCATTTTATCCAAGCCGACATCGCCGATTATGATGCGATCGACGCGGTCTTCCGCGAACGCCAGCCACTTGCGCTCGTTAATTTCGCCGCCGAAAGCCACGTCGACCGATCGATCGACGACCCGAGTCCGTTCATCGAGACCAATATCGTCGGTACCTTTGTGCTTCTCGAAGTCGCGCGCCGGTACTTTGCGAATTTGAAAGACGATGCGAGGCGCGCCTTCCGCTTCCTGCACGTCTCGACCGATGAGGTGTACGGCACCTTGGGCGAGGCAGGCGCGTTCTGCGAAACAACTCCTTATGCTCCGAACTCACCTTATGCGGCTTCCAAGGCTTCTGCGGATCATCTCGTGCGCGCCTATCATGAGACGTACGGCCTGCCCGCGATCGTCACCAACTGTTCGAACAATTACGGTCCTTACCAGTTCCCGGAGAAACTGATTCCTTTGATGGTCCTCAACGCGATCGAAGGCAAGCCGCTTCCCATTTACGGAGACGGCGGAAATGTGCGCGATTGGCTCTATGTCGAGGACCACTGTGCGGGCGTTCTGCTCGCATTACGAAATGGCAAGCCGGGAGAGAAGTACAACATCGGCGGCGGCAATGAACGCACGAACCTACAGATCGTCGATCTCATTTGCGGGGAGATCGAAAAGCTCTTACCTGCTGCTGATAATTCCCTCTTGAGCGGGCAGGGTAAGAGTAGTTATTTCGAGTTGAAGTCTTTCGTATCCGATCGACCCGGGCACGACCGTCGTTATGCGATCGATGCGGCGAAGATCCGCCATGATCTGGGCTGGACGCCTGCCTACGATTTTGAATCGGGATTGGCCAGAACAATTGACTGGTACTGCAAGAATCGCGCGTGGTGTAAGAACGCGTTGACAGGCAAGTATGAACGGGAACGGCTAGGACTGAGTAATTGATAATGGATAATTGATAATGGATAATTCGTAAATACTGTAGCAACAATTTATCCGATAAATCAATTATCAATTACCCATTATCAATTATCAATTATCAATTATGAAAGGTATTATCCTCGCGGGTGGTTCAGGCACGCGGCTCTATCCGATAACCATGGCGGTCAGCAAGCAATTGCTGCCCGTATACGACAAACCGATGATCTATTACCCGCTCTCGACCTTGATGTTGGCGGGTATTCGCGAAATCCTGATCATCACAACCCCGCAGGATCAAGCGCAATTTAAGCGCTTGCTCGCTGATGGCTCGCAATTCGGTCTGCGCCTCGATTATGGTGTGCAACCCAGCCCGGACGGATTGGCCCAGGCATTCATTATCGGTCGTGAGTTTGTAGGAGCCGATAATGTAGCGCTCATACTGGGCGACAATATTTTTTACGGTCACGGATTACCTGATGATTTGCGCCGGGCGGCGGAGCGCAGCGCAGGCGCCACTGTCTTCGCCTACCAGGTTCGCGATCCCGAGCGATACGGCGTAGTCGAATTCGATGAGAACTCCCGCGCCATCAGCCTGGAGGAAAAACCGCAGAAGCCGCGATCGCATTGGGCGGTAACGGGGCTGTATTTCTATGACAATCGGGTCATTGAGATCGCGCGCGATCTGAAACCTTCCGCCCGCGGTGAACTCGAGATCACAGATGTCAATCGCATTTATCTAGGATGGAACGCGCTGCACGTTGAGAAGTTCGGCCGTGGCATCGCGTGGTTGGATACTGGAACGCATGAATCATTGCAGCAGGCGTCCAGTTTCATTCAAGTCCTGCAGGAGCGGCAGGGGCTGATGGCTTCCTGTCTGGAGGAGATCGCTTACAAGATGGGGTATATTACGGCGAGCGATGTCATGCGGATCGCCGAGCCGATGAAAAAGAACGAATATGGGCAATACTTGCTAAGCATGCTTGAACAGGAGGGAGAGTGAAGTTCATTCCGACCGAATTGCCGGGCGTGATAATTGTCGAGCCGCAAGTCTACCGGGACGAACGCGGATTCTTTCTCGAAACGTATCAGAGGGAGGAGTATTGCGCGGGTGATATCAATGCGGTTTTCGTTCAGGACAATCATTCGCGATCGGTACGCGGCACGCTGCGAGGGCTGCACGCGCAGCTGCACCGCCCGCAAGGGAAATTGATCAGAGTGATAGAGGGCGAGGTCTTTGATGTGGCGGTCGACATCCGCCGCGGCTCGCCAACATTCGGTCACTGGATCGGCGTCTGGCTTTCGTCGGAGAACTTCAGACAGCTATACGTCCCACCGGGATTCGCCCACGGGTTTTGTGTGGCGAGCGAGATCGCGCAGGTCGAATATAAATGCAGCGACTATTACGATCCGGCGAGCGAAATCAGCGTGCAATGGAACGATCCGGAGATCGGTATTCAGTGGCCGAATGATCTGGTTGCCACGCCCATACTCTCGAAGAAAGATATAGCGGCCAAACCATTGCGCGAGCTGATGGATGTATTGCCGCAATTTGATAACGAGTCGCGTAGCGGCGACTGATCATAGACAGGCCTTAGTGGTTTTGGCTACGCGGCTGGAATAGTAACGGGACAAGCTCCATATGAGCGAAGCAAATAGCAGCGAGATGACAATGGATGACTGGCGTCGCAGGATTGATGCGATCGATCTGCAGTTGGTCGAACTCTTCAATGAGCGAACAAAGTGTGCCATCGAGATCGGCCACATCAAAAAACGGCTCGGGCTGGAGATATACTCGCCCGGGCGCGAAGCCCAGGTCCTCGCCAATGTCACCGCGGCCAATGCAGGCCCGCTCGATGCGGAAGCGATCAGGCGATTGTTCGAACGTGTTATCGACGAAGCGCGGCGCATCGAGAGGATTGAAGCGGAGAAAAATGAAATATGATCATTGTGATGGAAGAGAATGCGACCGAAGAGCAGATCGTCAAAGTGGTGGATCGCCTGGTCAACCTCGGATTCGATATTCATCGGTCTACTGGCGCGCGCTATACGATCCTCGGCGCAGTCGGGTCGCGCCTCGCGGATACCCTCTCACTGGAATTGCTCGAGGGCGTGAATCAAGTCGTGCGCGTGAGCTCCTCATACAAGCTCGCAGCGCGCGCCTTCAATCCGGCTGGAACATCGATCAAAGTCAATGACATCACAATCGGCGACGATCGGGTCGTCGTCATGGCCGGTCCCGGAGTCGTCGAAAGCCGGGAACAGATAGAAATAATAGCCGGTGCGCTGGCCGGGCATGGCGTGCAGGTATTGTGCGGCGGCGCGTTCAGATCGAGTGCCGATCCCTTCGGATTCCAAGGGTTGGGAGAAGAGGGCTTGCGCCTTTTGCGTGAAGTCGCAGACAACTATCACATGCTCACAGTCTCCGAGGTCACGGACGGGGCGCAGCTCAACCTCTTCACCAAATTCGTCGATCTCATCCAGGTAGGCGCACGCAACATGCAAAACTTTCCGTTGCTCAAGGAGCTGTCGAAAATCGACAAACCTGTCATCCTCACGCGCGGCGCGTCGTCGACGATCGAAGAGACGCTGATGTCGGCGGACTACCTCATGACCGGGGGCAATCATCAAGTGATCATCTGCGAAAGCGGCATCCGGACGTTCGAAACCTACACCAGCCGCACGCTGGACGTCTCCGCCATCCCAGTCTTTAAAAAACTCTCGCACTTGCCGGTCATCGCCGACCCGTGTCGCGGCACAGGCAGGCGCGACAAGGCCCCGCCGATGGCCCGCGCAGTTGTTGCAGCGGGGGCCGACGGATTGCTCATCGAAGTCCATCACGATCCGGAGCGCGCGCTCTGCGATGCGGCGCAATCGCTCACGCTCGAGCAGTTTCATCTTCTGGCCGGGCAGTTGCGCTTGACCGCTGCGGCGGTGGAGAGATCTCTGTGAGCGGATTTCAAGATATTAAGGGCATCTGCATAGTCGGCTGCGGTTTGATCGGCGGATCCTTCGCGCTCGCGATCCGCCGCGCGGGCTATACCGGTAAGATCACCGCTTATGGGGGCGTGCGCTCTCCGCGGATAGCGATCGAGCGGGGGATCGTCGACGCCGTCGAAGAAGGCATTGGCCGCGGCGAGACGCTGGATGCGGATTTGATCTACCTGGCCGCGCCGATCGGCGGAATCATCGATTTTCTGCGAACCAGAGCGGGACAGATCAAAGAGGGCGCGCTGGTGACAGATGCCGGAAGTACGAAAGCAGAAATCTGTCGTATTGCGCGGGAGTCGCTGCCACCCAGCATCGACTTCGCCGGCGGCCATCCGATGGCCGGAGCCGAACATGCCGGGGTCGAATACGCCCGCGCCGACCTTTTCGATCGGGCGACATACGCTCTGACAATCGAGGAGGGTTCCAGCCGGTTCAATCGAATCACACCGATCATTGAGGGATTGGGAGCGCGCGTCGTGCTGACCGATCCAGATTCGCACGATGCCGCGGTTGCGCTCATCAGTCACCTGCCGCAGCTCGTCGCAAGCGCGCTCGCGGCTTCGCTCGGCGGCGTCGATGAAGCGATAGAGCGGGAGTTGGCGCAGCGGTTGGCTGCGCGCGGTTGGCGCGATATGACGCGTTTGGCCGCGAGTTCATGGAGCGTGTGGCGCGATATCTGTTTGACCAATCAGTCGAACATTGCGGAAGCGCTCGGCCGACTGATCGCCGAGCTTCAATCGCTCAAAGATGCGGTCGACACGCGAGACTTCAATCACGTCCGCGATCTCTTCACCGCGGCAAATCGAGAGATTACTGAGCAGCGCAAGATTCATTATTCGCGCTTCGATACGGTCTAGCCTCGAACCGATACTCCAATAGAAAACGTAGGGGGACATAAGATGAGTCTGCCGGAACGGTTGCCTAACTTCGCTGAATTACCAATCAAACCAGATTATCCGCCGCATTCCGCCTGGGGCGTATTCGGCGATGATGATCAAATCGGTACCTTGAATCTGCTTACTCCTGAACGCGTGACCGCAGCCGCTCGGCTGGTGCAAACGGGAGAGGTCTTCGCCTTGAACTGGGAATTGGAAAAGCCGTATCCGCCGTTATTCAACCGGGGGACGATGGCCCACACGATCAACCGGCGGCGCAAGAACGTATTCGATGACGTTTACGATAATTTCAACACGCAATCGTCATCGCAATGGGATGGCCTGAGGCATTACGGACACCGGCATTATGGATTTTACAACGGCGTGACCGAATCGCAGATCAGCGGCACAGGGGAACCGCGCAACGGGATCGAACATTGGGCGCGGCGTGGTATCGCAGGGCGGGGCGTCCTTATAGATTTTCAGCGGTTTGCAGCACACAGCGGGATTCCGTTTGCCCCGGGTGAGCGCTACGGTATCACCGCTGAGCAATTGCAGGCGGCGGCGGATTGGCAGGGGACTCGCTTTCAACCAGGGGATATCCTGATTATGCGCACGGGATGGATCGAATGGTACAACTCATTGAATGAAGAACAGAGAACACAACTCGCGCAACCCGGCGCATTGCAGGTAGGCGGTTTGGAGCAATGTGAAGATTCATTGCGTTTTCTCTGGGACAATCATTTCGCTGCGATCGCGAGTGACAATCCTCCGTTTGAAGCCGTTCCGCCCGCCGATCCGGAAGAAGGACTGATGCACGGGACGATCATCGGTTTGTGGGGGATGCCCATCGGCGAGATGTTCCAGTTGGATCCGCTGGCTGCCGCCTGCGTTGCCGATCGACGCTACGAGTTCTTTTTAACCGCCGCGCCGCTCAATAAACTCGGGGGCGTCGCCTCGCCGCCGAATGCATTGGCGATCAAATGAATTGATAATTGATAATTGATAGTTCGTATACAATGAGGCAACAATTTATACGGACTATCAACTATCAGCTATTAACTCTCAACTACCTAACTATCAACTATCAACGCGCGGGGCGAGTTGGGCGCCCTCGCTTCATACGCAACGAGTCAAACCCAGTCAGAGCGCCGTGGATGTCGCAGTAAGGCAAGCCAGTTGGATCGCCGAGCAGCTGACGGCAGAGACGAGCCCCGAGATAGCTCTGGACGGCAGCTATGGCAATCTCAAATTCTTTCGTGGGATACGCGGCGTGAGAAGTTTTGCGACGGCCCGAATGCGAAATGATAGGGCGCTCTACCAAATCCCGCAGACACCCGCTGAAGGCGAACCGATGAAGCCTGGACGTCCACCCAAATATGGCCAGGAATTCCGCTTCGCTGACCCCCAGACTTGGCCGACACCGGATGAAGTCCTCGAGTTTGAAAACGCGCAATATGGGCGTGTCCGTCTGCAATTGTGGTCAACCTTACGATTCCGGACGAAAAAGAATGAGATTGTTGATATCCCCGCCGTTGTCCGCTCGCAGATTCATTTGGAGAGGGACCAGCCGCCCGCACCGCATTGGTACGGAGTACATAATGGGACGACAGAAGAGACCACTCTGGGTCGCGTCTTTGAGTGCATCACGCATCGTTGGCCGATAGAGCCCGCCAACCGATTTCGCAAAGAAAGACTCTACGCCGAGCTGCCGAAAGTGCGACAAGCCGAGGCCAGCGATCTCTGGCTTCAGCTTCTACAAGTCATCGAGTGGCAACTTTACCTCTGGCATCCGGCGGCGAATGATGCTCATCTGCCGTGGCAAAAGCCTCTTGCTCTCGAGCAATTGACGCCCGGCAGAGTGATCCGCTCGCTGAGTGAGAATTTAAAACGAGTAGGCACGCCGGTTTCGGCTGTGCTACCACGAGGAAAATCTCCAGGCTGGCCTTCAGGCCGAGTCCGGACAGCGCCAACGACCTACCTTCTTGAGTCGATGAAGCGTAAAAAGGCGCTAGAAATGTCAAAGAACGAATGAAACAAATGAAATGTTGAACGAAAGTAGCTCTTTTCAACCTGATGGATAGTCAGGTTTTGGGAGTCGCTTTCGTCAAGCAGCGCGGGGCGAGTTGGGCGCCCTCGCTTCATACGCAACGAGTCAAACCCAGTCAGAGCGCCGTGGATGTCGCAGTAAGGCAAGCCAGTTGGATCGCCGAGCAGCTGACGGCAGAGACGAGCCCCGAGATAGCTCTGGACGGCAGCTATGGCAATCTCAAATTCTTTCGTGGGATACGCGGCGTGAGAAGTTTTGCGACGGCCCGAATGCGAAATGATAGGGTGCTCTACCAAATCCCGCAGACACCCGCTGAAGGCGAACCGATGAAGCCTGGACGTCCACCCAAATATGGCCAGGAATTCCGCTTCGCTGACCCCCAGACTTGGCCGACACCGGATGAAGTCCTCGAGTTTGAAAACGCGCAATATGGGCGTGTCCGTCTGCAATTGTGGTCAACCTTACGATTCCGGACGAAAAAGAATGAGATTGTTGATATCCCCGCCGTTGTCCGCTCGCAGATTCATTTGGAGAGGGACCAGCCGCCCGCACCGCATTGGTACGGAGTACATAATGGGACGACAGAAGAGACCACTCTGGGTCGCGTCTTTGAGTGCATCACGCATCGTTGGCCGATAGAGCCCGCCAACCGATTTCGCAAAGAAAGACTCTACGCCGAGCTGCCGAAAGTGCGACAAGCCGAGGCCAGCGATCTCTGGCTTCAGCTTCTACAAGTCATCGAGTGGCAACTTTACCTCTGGCATCCGGCGGCGAATGATGCTCATCTGCCGTGGCAAAAGCCTCTTGCTCTCGAGCAATTGACGCCCGGCAGAGTGATCCGCTCGCTGAGTGAGAATTTAAAACGAGTAGGCACGCCGGTTTCGGCTGTGCTACCACGAGGAAAATCTCCAGGCTGGCCTTCAGGCCGAGTCCGGACAGCGCCAACGACCTACCTTCTTGAGTCGATGAAGCGTAAAAAGGCGCTAGAAATGTCAAAGAACGAATGAAACAAATGAAATGTTGAACGAAAGTAGCTCTTTTCAACCTGATGGATTATCAATTTGGTCTTTTTCGGAAGAATGTTGTATTCTTGGCCGAACTCAATATTCAATCTGCAATCAAAGTAATAGATGAAGTGAGCGCTACTTCAATGGCGCATGCCAGTCTGGCAAAACCAATATTCACTTCCTGATGACTGTGTTGTCTGCACTGCAAGGTAAGAGGAAAATGATGCTCGACCAAGTCTTCACAATCTTGCGGAATCGGAAGCGATGTATTCGCTGCGGCAAAATTGCTTTCGCGCTGCTCGTCTGCATCGTTGCGATGAGCATTGCCGGTTATAACCGGGCCATCGGTATAACCGAAGAGAACCGGGTGCAATCCAACCCAAAGGCGATATTTCAACAATATTGCCTGATGTGTCATAGCAACTCTGCGTCCAAGGCGGGAATCAACCTCGAACAAATGACCGCGCAGTTTTCAATCGCCGAAAATTTTCAACATTGGGAGAAGGTTGCGGCGGCCATTGAGCAGAAGCTCATGCCGCCCAAGGCTATGCCTCAGCCGACCGATGAGGAACGCGGTCAGGCTATAGCGTGGATCCAGACGGAGCTGAGTACTTACGCGAATAAACACGACGGCGATCCCGGACAGGTCACCATCCGGCGGCTGACCAGCGGCGAGTACGCATACACGATCAAAGATTTGACCGGCCTTGATCTGAAACTCGGGATCGACTCCACGAGCGATTCAGCAGGCGGAGAGGGGTTTACCAATTTCGGTGACGTCCAATTCATGCAGGATGCCAATCTCGAGCGTTACCTCGAGGCGGCCAAGGTCATCGCAGATCACGCCGTTATCGGATCCGGGCCCCTCGAATTTTTTTCGCATCCGGGCAAGACCGGCTTCGAACTTTCGGCGATCGCGCGCATCCGAGATATTTATACCGCCAACGGCTTACGAACAGTCTCAGCCGAAGGCGGCAGGCCGTTCGGATTGGAGAAGTATGGGAAGGCTTTGTACGTCGCCTGGCGATATAGGCACCGCGCAGCGCTGGGTGAGGCCAATATAACTTTGAAGGATTTGGCTGATGGCGAGGGCATTACTGCGCGCTTCGCCCAGCACATATGGCAGGTGGTGAATAAATCTGCGCCAGGTTATCCCGCATCAGAAGTGGTTTCGCGGTGGCGAAAGTTGCCGGCTCCCGTTGCCGGAAAAGACGATGCCGGCAAAGAAACGGAAATCGCTGCGGTGCGTTCCGGATGCGACGATATACAGAAATATCTGATCACCTGGCCGAGCTGGCTGTTCGCGCGGGGCGACCTGGCAGCTGGCGGCGCGGGTGACGAGAGCCCGCTCGAATTCAGCGACCGTACGCTCAAAGTCAAGCCCATTCATCGCTTCGCCTACGTCAGAGGCGGCGGCCGTGGTCCGGTCCAGCCGGGCCCCGCGAAAATTTATTTGAATGTCGCTCCAGTCAATCCCGCGATGGGTGAGAAGCCCGTTGTCATCTGGCGGAACCTCACCATCGGTTTCCGCCCTCTTAAGCCGCGCGTGCAAGTGAAGGCCGGGGAATCTGCAGTGGTCCTGGCAGAAGATGCGCAAGCTTTGGCCAACCTGCGGCGCGGAATTCTCCCGCCCGGGCAGAGACAAGCCCTGAGGGCGGTGGTGAATGAAGAGACCGCCAGGGTACTCAAGTTCGGGAAGAGCCCGGACGGCACTTCTATCGGCCCAGACGATTTTGCGACGGAAGGGTCGTTAATGTTCGAGGTGCCGATGCCTGAAGGGCCGGGCCGATTTAGCTTGAACCTGCAGGTCAACGCTGAGCTTGGCGGAAATCGTAATCAGGTCGTCCGCATAGTGATCTCTGACCGAGCAGATGGGATGACCAGGGGACAGCCAACGCGCGCGCTCCTGGGAGACATGAAGAGCCCGGCCTATCGAGCCTTCAAGGCCGGTGTGATGGAATTCGCCTCGCTCCTGCCGCCGAATTCGCACGGTGAACCCGCGCCGGCGGATAAGGATCCGGTCCCAGATCCGTTCGACAATACTTACAATGTTCCCGAACACGACGAGTTCATTCAAAAAGTTAAATATCATCGGGACGACCGATTTCTGGTAGAGAACCTGATCGATGAGACCACTCGTAAGCGGCTCGATCACGCCTGGAATGATCTTTATGCTTCATTCGAATACCACGATAATTACCTGCGGCTGCTCGGAAAACATTTCGCATATGACCTGAAGGAGCGGGGAATCGCGGACATGGACAAATCTCGGATCGATGCTTTGCCCGCCGAGATGAGAAAGTATGTGCGTCCTTTACGCGCCCATTACGACGCAGTGCTCGCCGCGCAGAAAGCTGCCCGGCCGGAGCATGTTTTGGACTGCCTGGAGTTTGCGGCTCAGGCATGGCGCCATCCTCTGACTGAAAACGAGAAGGTGAGCCTGAGGTCGTTTTATGAGAAAACAATCACAGCTGATCCCGATCATCCGAAAGCGATCCGGGCGCTGTTGGCCCGAATAATGATCGCGCCTCAATTCCTTTATCGCGTCGAACAGGGGGCGGGAGCATCTCACGCCATACCGGCATCGACCAGGGTGGAGGAGGAAAAGACAGTCAGAGCGCTCTCGGATTGGGAGGTGGCCGGCCGCCTAAGTTATTTTCTCTGGTCTTCCATCCCCGATGCCGAACTGAGGCGCGCGGCTGGAGCTGGGGAGTTGAGCACAACTGATGGGATCAAGGCACAGGTGCAGCGGATGCTGGCCGACCCGAAGGCGCGGCGGATGGCGACGGAATTTTTCGGCCAGTGGCTCGGCTTCTATCATTTTGACGACTATAAGGGCGTCGACACGAGCCGCTTTCCCGAGTTCACGGATGCGGTGAAAGATGCCATGTATGACGAGGCGGTCTCGTTCTTCGAGCACGTGATCCGCAAAGGCCGACCGATCAGCGAGATTCTTTTCGCCGACTACACCTTCCTGAACAAAGACCTGGCCAGATTTTATGGAGTGAAGAAGGAGCTCGGTGAAAATGCGGAACTGGTAGAGGGAGCGGGAACTTTTCACAGGGGCGGCCTGTTGCGCCTGGGGGCTGTCTTGACGGCTACATCCGCGCCACTGCGGACCAGTCCGGTGAAACGCGGCGACTGGGTTTTGCGTCGTGTATTGGGGACCGCGGTGCCGCCTCCGCCAGCCGATGCCGGATCGATCCCGGCGGATGACAAGTTATTTGGTGGCTTATCTGTGAAAGCGCGGCTGGAGAAGCACAAGCGGATTGCATCGTGTGCTAACTGCCATACCCGCATCGATCCGTTCGGATTTTCGCTGGAGCATTACGATCCGACCGGGCGCTGGCGCGATCGATATACCGACGGAAAAGATATCGATGACGTGGCGGAGATGAGGGATAAGACGCAGATAGCCGGCGTTGACGGGCTTCTCAACTATATGCGGACGAAAGATGGTCAGGTTCGCCGGACGTTATCTTATAAAATGGTGGGATATGCGCTGGGACGGTCGATCCAGTTGTCCGACATGCCGCTTATCGATCGCATGGTGAAAGCCGGCGGTGACGCTACCTTCTCGCGACTCGCGATGGAGATCGCCACCAGCAGGCAATTCCGCAATCGTCTAGGGCGTAAAGGAGAAGCGACGCCAGTGAAGAAGCAAAGAATCGCGCATGTCGTGAATAACGCCCCGCGCGACTGAAACCGGCGCCTGGGGCGAATCATCAGCAGGTTAGACGACCTGCGGTACATTTTGCGAGGAAAATTCCATTGTCGCGTTACGATGCGCTTTTCAGAGGAGAACGATGAACAATACGAAACAGACATCGCGGCGTCACTTTTTGCGGGGTGTTGGAGTCGCTCTGGCATTGCCATGGATGGAATCGCTTCCGCTCCTGGCGCAAGAGAGCAAACAAGCGTCCACTCTGGCAAGCAATGCCGGCAAGCCGCCGCTGCGATTCGCTCACATCTTCTTCTCCAACGGCGTCGAACCCGCTCACTGGTGGGCGAAGGGCCGCGGCGCTTCCATGGAGTTCGGGGCAGCCGCCCAACCGCTCGCCCCAATTCGCGAGGACCTGGTCTTCCTGCGCGGGCTATACAATCAGAAAGCATTCTCATCCACCAGCCCTCACCTTGGCCGGATGAATCTGCTCTCCGGGGCGACGGTCAGTTTGGACCCGAAAGTCATACGTGTTGGAACATCATTCGATCAGGTGTTGGCCCAGCGCATCGGGAACCGCACCCAGTTGCCGTTTATGACGCTTGGAATCGAGCCGAATGAGTTGCGGCTTGAAGACGGGTTGTCGATGATCTACGGTTCGTCCATCTCGTGGGTCTCTCCCACCAAACCCGCTACCAAGGAGATCTATCCGTCGCGGACTTTCGACCAACTGGTCGGTGATGGGAAGGGCCGGAATCTCGACCGGAGTATCCTCGATGCCGTTCTAGCAGAGGCGCACACGCTCC
Source organism: uncultured Acidobacteriota bacterium (assembly GCA_963796275.1). Classification (GTDB taxonomy): domain Bacteria; phylum Acidobacteriota; class Blastocatellia; order RBC074; family RBC074; genus JAKEHZ01. The sequence goes on from CAWCKY010000007.1 coordinate 385,063, forward strand.
AGCCGAAGGTCAGCGCGGGGGATCGCAAGAAACTCGACGAATACCTGGAGTCCGTCCGCGATATAGAGAAGCGTCTTGACCACGCATCCAGGGAAGAGCGCATGGAAGGTTGGCGTCCCACACTGCAACAGCCGAATATGCCGCGTCCGGGAGACGCGGTTCCACAGAATATTCCGGAGCATATAAAGTTGATGCTCGACCTGATTGTCCTCGCGTTCCAGATGGACAAGACGCGTGTGATCACGCTGATGCTTAATAACGATCTGTCGCAGATGAACTTCAAGTTCCTGGACGGGGTGCGGGGTGCTCTGCACCTGGACCTGACTCATAACGGCAAAGCCCCCGAACTTGAAGCGATGTACCTGAAGACCAACCAGTTCCACGTGGAGCAGTTCACTTACCTCGTCAAACGGCTGAAGGAGATAGACGAGGGCGGAACGTCGCTGCTCGACAACTCGATATTGATGTTCGCCTCCAGCCTCTTCGACGGTGACGCCCATAGCGCCGATCAACTGCCGATCGTTCTCGCCGGACGCGCCGGCGGCGCCGTGCAGACCGGAAGAATAGTGGACTACCTCGATAAGGGCGACGATAACCGCCGCGCCTGCAGCCTCTACCTGTCACTCATGGATTTGATGGGCCTGCGCCTGGAGAGTTTCGGCGATACCGATAAGCGGCTGGCAGGACTATTTAATTGATAGTTGATAGTTTAGTTGATAGGTCGTATACACTGTGGCAACAACTTATACGAATTATCAATTATCAATTATCAATTATAAGTAATGGCCCCGACGATGAACATCTCTTTGCCTTTCGATCTTGGATCTGCGTCATCTCTCGTTACTATTCTTACCGTATGCAGCCCTGGTTTTAGTCCATAGATGTGCCATAACGAGTCGTCGTTGGTTCGCTCGACGATGTAGAAGTCGAGCTCGCCTGCCTTCTTACCATCTAAATAGACATCGGCTCGGCCGCCTTTCTGCGAATGCGGCCCGACCAGAACCACCGCCGTGCCGGAAAAGCTGATCGTCGCTTCGGCGCCCGCGCTTTGGGTCATCTTTCCCTGGAGCTCTGTGCGATACTCGATCTTACCCTTTAGATCGGACCAGTCGCCTTTCCAACTCCACGCCGCATCGCCAGCGCCGATAATCTTCTGTGGCGTGCCCATACTCCATTGCTCCAGCTTGGCGGGTTTCGGGGCTTGATACGGGATGACAATCTCGGTGCCGGTTACTTCGCCGCCGACACTCTTGATCACTTTGAATGCTCGCTCCAGAGTTGACTGGTTGATTGTATTGAACGAGTAGTTGGTATAGGAGAATGTCTTATCTGCGATGGCGGGTATCCCGCTCTTCCACTCGTCGGGAATTTTGGCATAGCCTAACATAACCCCTAGAATGCCGGCCGCGCTTGCCGGATTACAATCCGAGTCCTGCCCGGCACGCACAGATATCTCCATCGTCTTCGAAAAATCGCCCTTGCCATAAAGCATGCCGAGCACGATATAGGCGCCGTTGAGCCTGGCATCGATATTAAACGGCTGGAGCGCTCCCCCCGTACACGAATCGTCTTTATCCCACTTGTTCTGTATCAATTGCCAGGTCTTTCTCCAGTCATCCGGCTGTTGCTCCGACCATTTGATTACATCGCGGATGATCCGGGCGTATCCGCTTTCCGCCGGAATAGTCGCCAGACCATGCTCAACTACTCGCTTCACCTCCGTTTCGAAATAGGCTGCGGCGTACATCCCTGAAACGAACATGCCTCCGTAGAGGCCGTCGCCATAGTTCATGACACGCCCGACGCGGTCACAATACTTATTTGATTCCTGCGGTATTCCCGGAGTCATCAAACCGATAAAATCAGCTTCGATTTGAAAGTCGATATCGTTGGCGTGGATGTTGTACTTCGGGTGTCCAGACATCGGAGACTTTATGCCGCTGTTCAATAGTCGACGCGCCGCCGCGTTGGCATGCCAGAGACTATACTTCGTGTTCTTGAAGGCCTCCCCGTAATCTTCGGTTGTGGCGTCAAGGCCGAGTCGATCCATCACTTCGGCGAAAGTCATGTCAACGTAAAGATCATCCTGCTTGATGGCGTTCGCTATTCTCTCGGGTCCCCACGTCATGAAATTATGCAGGTTATCTTCTATGATTTTTCCGTTCGACCTGAATTCGGTCGGGGCGCCGAACGAGACGCCGATCATCTGTCCGGCCCACCCGCCGCGGATCTTGTCCTCCAGTACCTGGCGTGAGATCTTTCGTTCATGCCCATTCTGCCCCTTCTGCGCCAGCGAATTGCAACTGAGGACAATGGTGGTGAAAAGAAATATTGTCGTTATCTTCTGCTTACACATTTTGGTCCTCCTTAGAAATAGACGGGATTTCAGGATTTTCAGGATTATAAGGAACGTGTTGAATCTTGGAAAATCCGGCAAATCTATTCCGAGACCTTCGCTTAGAAAGGTAGTTTAAGACTTAACTGCGCGACTCTCGGTTCCCTGGCTTCGGTAATTCGACTGAACTGACTATCTCCGCTCGTGCTGAAACCGGTGTCAATAGCCTCCGACCGCAGTTTTTTTCGCCAACAACCTCATGACGCTCGGAGCCCTGCAGGCTATCCACGAACGCGGGCTTTCAATCCCCGCTGAAATCGGCATAATCAGTTTCGCTGACATGTCGTGGGCGATCTCACTTCAACCGCGTTGACTGCCGTCGCCCATCCTACATACGAAATGGGAGCCACAGCCGCGGAATTGTTGCTGGCACGAATGCGCAGCCCGAACGCTCCGTCCGTCGTGTCGTCCTCAAAACCGAGCTGATGATCAGGGCTTATTGCGGGAAAACGAGCGATGCGGAAACTTCACACCTTTGAGATAGCTACCATAATTTTAATAGCCTTTGCGATGGGATTTGCCGGTTGCACGCGCCAACCTGTTGCGCCGGATAAGCCGCGCATAGCGCTCATTATGAAATCGCTCGCCAACGAGTTCTTCCAGACGATGGAGAATGGTGCCAGGGCTCACCAGAGGGAGAACGCAAGCGAGTACGAGCTGATCGCCAACGGTACCAAAGATGAGCAGGACGTGAGCAGGCAGATCGATCTGGTCGAACAGATGATCGCGCAGCGCGTCGCCGCGATAGTGATCGCTCCGGCCGATTCGAAGTCGCTGGTAGCAGTCTGTAAAAGAGCGCTGGATGCCGGCATTCCCGTCGTCAACATCGATAACAAATTTGATGCCTCCGTTCTCGCCGATAAAGGGGTGAATATCCCATTCGTCGGCCCCGATAATCGCAAGGGCGCCAGGCTCGCGGGCGAGTACTTGGCGAGGCGGTTGAAACCGGGTGACCAGGTGGCTGTTATCGAAGGGGCACCCAATGCTTTCAACGGTGTCCAACGCCGGTTGGGTTTCGAGGATGCCATGAAGACTTCCCGCATCGAGATCGCCAGCTCACAGTCCGGTTATTGGGAGACATCCCCGGCCAATCAGGTAGCTTCATCGATCATCACTGAGCAGCCGGATCTGAAGGCTATTCTTTGCGCCAATGATAATATGGCGCTGGGAGCGGTCGCAGCTCTCAGAGCGGCGGGGAGGTCGAAAGATGTCTTGGTCATCGGCTTTGATAATATCTCCGCCATACAGCAATTGATCAAAGACGGGCAGATTTTGGCGACGGTAGATCAGCACGCCGACCTGTTGGCCGTCTACGGCATCGAGTATGCCCTGAAGATCATCGAGAACGGGGGCAGTAGCGCTCCCGCTGATCGCGAAACGCCCGTCGACCTGATCACATCTGAAAACCTGAAGTAAGCAGCCCTGAAAAAATCTTGCGATTTTTTCATTTATCGTTTTTCATTGTTCATTTTAGATTTGTCATTGGGTTCGCCCCGGTTCTTCAATGACAGATGTAAAATGAACAATGAACAATTAACAATGACACCAGCTCTTCTCCAAATCTCGGGCCTGAATAAATCTTTCTCAGCTTCCGTTAAAGCCCTCTCGGGCGTCGATTTTGATCTGAAGGCGCGCGAGATTCACGCGATCGTCGGCGAAAATGGAGCGGGGAAGAGCACTCTATCGCGCATCATCGCTGGTATTGAGCAACCCGATGCGGGAGAGATGCGATTGCGGGGACAACTCTTTTCACCCGCGAGCAGAGCCGACGCGGATCGCAGCGGCGTCCGAATGGTGATGCAGGAGCTCAACCTGATCGGGACTCTCACCATCGCCGAATCGATCTTCATCGATCGAATGCCGCACCGATATGGCGTGATCGATTATCGCCGGCTGAACAGAGAGGCCAGAGAGGTGATGGAACATATCGGGCTGGGCGCGCTCGATCCTGCTCGACAGGTGCAATATCTCGGTGTCGGTCAGCAGCAGATGGTCGAAATAGCCGCCGGTCTTTCGCGCCGATGCGAGGTGCTCATTCTTGACGAGCCGACAGCCGCACTCACCGGCATCGAGATCGACCTGCTCTTTCATCAGATCGAAAAACTGAAGGCCGCCGGCGTCAGCATCATTTATATCTCGCACCGGATGGAGGAGGTCCAACGGATCGCCGACCGCATCACGGTGTTGCGGGACGGGAAAATAGTCGCCACGCATCCCGCGCGGGAGGTCACAATCGATGTCATCATCAAAGAGATGGTGGGGCGCGAGCTGAGTAGACTTCGCCCGCCTGTTGCCGGGCCGAAAGGAGATATCGCTCTGCGCGTCAGAGGGCTCAGCAGCGGAGAGAGGGTCAGGGATGTCAGCTTCGATCTGCACAGGGGAGAGATACTCGGATTCGCCGGTCTGATGGGCTCGGGACGCACTGAGACGATGCGCGCCATCTTCGGCGCCGACCGCGCGGAGGACGGTTGCATCTATCTCGGTAACTCGGAAACGCCGCTCAGGATACGCGGGCCGCGCGATGCCGTTCGCGCCGGCATTGCGCTGCTGACCGAGAATCGCAAAGAACAGGGTTTGCTTCTATCTCTCTCTCTGCGAGCCAACATCACGCTCGCGCGGCTTAAATATCTGGTCCGGTTCGGCTGGTTGAAACCCAGTATGGAGCGAGCGGTGGCGGGACGTTTAGCCATAAATTTAGGGGTGCGCGCCGCTTCGATTGAACAAAAGGCCAGTGAACTTTCGGGAGGGAATCAGCAGAAGATAGTCATAGCCAGATGGTTATTCCGCGATTCGGACATCCTCATCTTCGATGAGCCCACCCGCGGGATCGACATCGGGGCGAAGTTCGAGATATACCGGATGCTCCGAGAGTTGACGGAGAGAGGGAAGGCGATCATCGTCGTCTCCTCGGAGCTTCAGGAATTGATCGGCATCTGCGACCGCATTGCAGTGATGTCGGCCGGCCGGTTAGCTGCGATCGTCGAGCGCGACCGATTCGATCAGGACGGCATAATGGTGCTAGCCCTGAGCGGATACATCGATAGCGGAAGGAATGCGAATGCGAGAGAAAGCTGATCTTGGAGAAAGGGAAGAGTTGAATCTGCCTGATGCGCCGGCGGGGGCGTTGGAGATTCCTGTCGATCGCAAGAGTCTTCTCAAGGCGATCCTCGCCGACTATCTGGGGATGGTGCTGGTTCTCTTAGGATTGATCCTCGTATTCAGTCTGATCACGAACCACTTCTTCACGCTGACCACGTTCAGAACGATAGCCAACCAGATTCCCGATGCGATCATAATCGCCACGGGTATGACCTTCGTCCTGATCATCGCGGGCATCGATCTCTCGGTCGGGTCCGTGCTCGCATTATCGAGCACCGTACTCGGCGTCTGTCTGGTGGACCTCAAGCTGCCCCTGCCGATAGCGATAGCCGCCTGTCTATGCACAGGTCTGATCTGCGGCGCAGTGAACGGGCTGGTCGTGTCGCGCTGGGCGCTCCCTTCGTTCATCGTTACTTTGGGTATGCTGGAGATCGCCCGCGGGGCGGCATACCTGACGACGAACTCTCAGACGAAATATATCGGGCCGGCGATCGAATCGATCTCCGAGACATCGATGTACGGCCTCTCGCTCCCATTCCTCGTCGCCTTACTCATCGTTCTCGCCGGACAGTTCGTTCTATCCCGCACTCTCTTCGGACGATACATGATAGCCGTCGGGACCAATGAAGAGGCGGTGCGTCTGTCGGGGATCGACCCTCGTCCGATAAAGATTGCCGTTTTTTCGCTCTGTAGTTTACTGGCATCAGTGGCCGCAGTAATTCACAGCTCGCGGCTCTCATCCGCAGATCCTAACGCCGGAGCAGCCTTTGAATTGCAAGCGATCGCTGCTGTGGTGATCGGAGGCACGAGCCTCATGGGCGGGCGCGGGTCGGTCGTCAGCTCCTTCTTCGGCGTGCTGATTATCGCCGTTCTCGGTACGGGACTCGCCCAGGTCGGCGCGCAAGAGCCGACTAAAAGATTGGTCACGGGCTGCGTGATCGTCGCCGCCGTGATTCTGGATTATTACCGGAACCGCTTGAACAAATGAAAATATGAACACACAAATTGTGGTGGTGGGCAGTTTGAACGCCGATTACGTCATAAAGCTACCTCGGGTTCCCTTGCCGGGTGAGACTGTGACTGGAAGTAACTTTGATATCTACCCGGGAGGGAAGGGAGCCAACCAGGCATTTGCCGCGGCCAGGCTCGGCAGTCGCGTTTCGATGGTGGGGCAGGTCGGTAATGATTTGCATGCCGACGAGCTCAAAGGAAACCTCGAAAGCGCCGGAGTCGATACCACCTATCTTCAGCGCGACACAAATGTCGCAAGCGGCATCGCGTTCATCTCCATAGATAGTAATGGCCAGAATCAGATTATTATCGTGCCCGGAGCAAATGGCACATTTAGCGCTGAACGCCTGTCCACGTGTCAAGAATTGATCGCCGGCGCGCGCGTCGTCCTGCTGCAATTGGAAATCCCGATGGGCACCGTTCTCGCCGCCGCCCGATACGCCAAACGCGGGGGAGAGGAGCAAGCGATCGTCATCCTCGACCCGGCGCCCGCACAGGCGATTCCCGACGAGCTTCTCACGCTGGTGGATTACATCACTCCCAACGAGACCGAGCTCGCGATGCTGAATGGTGTCACACGCGAGGGCAATCTTGATCGCAATGAAGCTTCGCAGTTGGCACGCCGGTTGTTATCGCGAGGAGCGAAGCGAGTGATCGTCAAATTAGGATCGCAGGGCGCTTTGCTGGTGGAAGAAGACTCTGAGCACTTTTGGCCGCCGGTGTCCGTTGTAGCGGTCGATACGACGGCCGCCGGCGACGCGTTCAACGCCGCTTTGGCCGTCGCGCTGGCAAAAGAGAAATCCGAGGTTGAGGCGGGAGAGTTCGCCGTAGTGGCAGCGGCATATTCAGTCACGCGCAAAGGCGCGCAGCCTAGCATGCCGACCTTGCCGGAGATTGAGAGTCTGTTGCGGGATGAATCACCACAAAAATCACAAAAGGAACAAAAAGCGCAAAGTTGACTGCTTTGTGCCTTTGCAGCCTCTATCTGTTGCTCGATCGATACGACGGGTGTACGCTGGGCGAGTTTCGGCGATGCCGACAAGCATCTTGCGGGGCTCTTATCGAGGTTGTGCAGCAATGCGTCCTATCATCGCGTTGATAATCCTACTACTCGCCGCGTTGCCCGATCAGATCGACCGTGCCGGCAGCGCCAAACCGATCTCCGCCGAAGTCGTCGTTTACGGCGGCACAAGCGCTGGGGTAATCGCTGCCGTTCAAGTCGCACGAATGGGCAAGTCTGTGGCCCTGATCGAACCGGGGCAGCACATCGGTGGGATGAGCGTTGAGGGGCTGGGCGGCTCCGATATCGATAACCATCAGGAGTTTCAGAACAGTCCGGCAGTGGGTGGTCTCGCACTGGAGTTTTATCGGCGCGTCAGCAGGCGTTACGGACGTTTGGAGAGGTTCGAAAAAGCGGTAGCCGCCCGGGCCAAAGAACCGTCGCTCTGGCGCTTTGAGCCGTCCGTCGCCGAAGCGGTATTCAACGAACTGGTTAGAGAACACGGCGTGCGGGTTTTCCTCAATCACCAGCTGTCTGAAGTAAAAGGCGTTGAGAAAGATGCCAAAACAAGACGTGTGGTAGCTATCCGCTGTAAGAATGGCGTGGAGTTTCGCTCATCCGTCTTCATTGACGCGACGTATGAAGGCGATCTGTTGGCGGGTGCCGGCATCAGCACCGTCATCGGGCGTGAGGGCAACTCGAAATACGGCGAGACGAAGAACGGTATTGGCGGCGAGAACACATATCGCCAGTTCGAAGTACGAGTCGACCCATACCGCATCCCCGGCGATCCGCGCAGTGGCTTAATCCCGACGATTCAGGATGAGCCGCTCGGCACGCCGGGCGAAGGCGATCATCGGATTCAGGCATATTGCTTCCGCTTGTGTCTGACGAAAATTCCGGCCAATCGCATCCCATTCTCCAAACCCGATAACTTCGACACGGAACAATACGAAATCTACCGTCGATATGCCAAAGCCGGCGGAAGGCTGTGGAGACCGAACGCATCGTTGCCCAACGGTAAGACCGATCAGGGTAGTTGGCACGATCTGTCGGCCAATCTCTACGGAATGAACCACGCTTATCCGGGTGGCAGTTACGCCACACGCGAACGCATCTACCGCGAACACCTGACGTTCACGCAAGGGCTGTGTTGGTTCCTGGCCAATGATCCCGAACTGCCGGAAGACGTGCGTCGCGAATGGGCGCAGTGGGGGCTGTGCAAGGATGAGTTTGAGGACAATGGCGGTTGGCCGCGCCGGTTCTATGTGCGCGATGCGCGCCGGATGGTGAGCGATTACATCATCACTGAACATCATACGCGCAAGACGAATCAGGTTGCGGTGGCTGATCCGGTTGCCGTCGCCTTCTGGCCGCCCGATACGCATCACGTGAGACGCATCGTCCGCGACGGCGCGGCTTATAACGAAGGTTTCGTTTTCGGCGGCGACGACTGGTCGCCGTTCGGCGTGTCGTATCGCGCGCTCGTGCCCCGCGCATCGGAGTGCGTGAACCTGTTGACGCCGACCTGCCTGTCGTCAAGTCACGTCGGTTACGGCGCGATCAGACTGGAATGGACCTTTATGGCGCTCGGTCAATCGGCGGCGACTGCGGCGTGTCTCGCCATCGATGACAACGTGCCGGTGCAACAGGTGAAGTACGCGAAATTGCGCGCGCGATTGCTGGCGGATAAACAGGTGCTATAAGCGAGTCGGCACCTACTGGTGCCTCAGCGCCACCAATTGCTTCTCCTCCCAGAAGCTGGCTTATACTTGGCGCTTCCGAAAGAGCCAATTCTTGTGTTGGCGATAGGGAAAATGACGAAAGTCAGTACTTCAACCCTCGAAGAAAAGGGGTCTCAATGCGGGTGTATTTAATCGGCCTGTTGACGCTATCGGCGGTGTGCTGTTTTCATATCCTGGCTCAGCCGGAGACTCTGAATAAGCTCAACTCCGACAGTGTGGATGCATTTCTGCGGGGTCAAATGCAGAAACGCCGGATACCGGGGCTTCAGTTAGCTGTCGTCCGGCATGGGAAGATTGTCAAGCTCGGCGCATATGGCCTGGCCAATGTCCAGGACTCGATTTCAGTGACCGATCAGACCCGCTTTACGATTAACTCCATCACCAAGGCCTTTACTGGAGTCGCAATCATGCAATTGGTTGAGGCCGGAAGACTGGACCTCGAGGCACCGGTGTCGCGCTATCTCGATGTCCTGCCTGCTGCATGGCAAACCGTATCGATAAGGCAATTACTTACCCACACCTCGGGTCTCCCCAGTGGCGACAATGAGAAGGACGGATACGAGGCATTCTGGGCGAAGTTGCAGACCCTGCCGATTGAGTTTGCGCCGGGGGAACAATTTAGATATAACTCGACCAACTATTTCTTGTTGGGGCGGATAATCGACAAACTCAGTGGACAACCCTTCACCCAATTCATTACGGAGCGGCAGCTGCGCCTTGCAGGGATGCCGCTGACCGTGTTCGGCGATTTTCACGATATAGTGCGGAAGAGCGCGCGCGGGTACACTTTTTTACGAAATGTTGGCGGAGCGCTACGCAGCACAGATGAGCTCAGCAACGTTTTTGAGGAGTTTCCACCGTTTATGCGAACATCGGCTGGAATGATCGCAACGGCGGAGGAGATGGCGCGCTGGATCATAGCATTGCAGGGGAACAGACTTCTTAAAGAGAAGACCAGCCTCGCGATGCTCTGGACGCCGGGGAAACTCAACGATGGGTCATCACCTCGATGGTACCGGCTTCTCAACGGGTATGCCCTCGGCTGGCCAATGGTGATACGCGCCGAACATCGTGCAGTAGCTGCGGTCGGCGGAATACGCTCTGCGATTTTCATCTATCCCGATGATGATCTGGCGGTCGTGATTCTTACCAACCTGCAGGGAGCCTTTCCTGAGTCATTCATTGATGAAGTTGCAGCATACTACATTCCGGATATGCGCGCGTCCACTGGGTTTGGGTTGCCCTTATCAGTCAAGGTGATCCACGCTGAACTAGTTAAACGAGGCTTTGAACAGGCATCCGAAGCGGTCAATGAAGCGAAAAAGAAAGACGCAGCGTTCCAGCTTCCTGAAGCGGACGTGAATGCATGGGGATACCGCTTATTGGAACGAGTGCAAACGAAAGAGGCCATTGTAGTCTTCAATCTGAACGTCAGCCTCTATCCTGAAAGTTCGAATACCTACGACAGCTTGGCCGATGGTTACTTAGCTTCCGGCAATAAGGCGCTTGCTATCGAGAACTACAAACGTTCCCTCGAGTTGAATCCGCAGAACACTCATGCTGTAGAGCTCTTAAAGGAACTTGAGCGCAAATGAGCCAGGCAGGGTTACGGCTTTTACATTGCCCACTAACAGACGGCCAAACGTAAACAAGCTCACCCTTCTCCGGCGTCCTGTTCTGAAACACAGGCTTCATTAATTCCACCACAGATCGGATAAACTACCTGCATCGGACTCTCCTTTCGGTCGGGCGGGACAGTCTTCAAGTTATGAAGAATCTGCCTTGGTTGCTCCCGCACATGCGCGGCCAGATGAGGTGGTGCTAGGCGAGGATATCTGATCGGACTCCCTATTTCATCGCCTACCTGTGGACAATACAATGGAAGCAGGGTATCTTCTTTGTAATGTCCAATGGAACATACGAAAGAGGCTGGAGGTAGCGATGATTCAATATTTGCGCGCCTTGGTGGCGAAATTTCGCAGATCATTGGGAGATCGAAGAGCAGAGCGAGAGCTCGACGACGAGATCGAATTGCATTTGCGCCTGCTGGCCGAGCGGCATGTTCGCCTGGGGATGACCGAGGCCGAGGCAGCTATTGCCGCACGCCGCCAGTTCGGTAACATCACAATGTTGCAGGAGGCCGGTCGCGAGATGCGTGGAATAAGTTTGATCGAGACGCTCTTTCAGGATATGCGGTACGCCCTGTGGATGCTGAGGAGAAATCCGGGCTTCACTTTTGTCGCCGTTCTCACGTTGGCGCTTGGCATCGGCGCCAACAGCGCGATCTTCAGCGTTGTGAATGCGGTGTTGCTCAAGCCTCTGCCTTACTATGATCCGCAGCAACTGGTCTTCGTCGCAAAAGCATACAAGGGAGAGGAGCGACCCGACGCCGACGATTATCTTCGCTGGCAGGCGGAGTCTAAGGTTTTTGACCATCTGGCCGCGGTCGCATCGTGGCGCATATATATGACTGGACTAGGCAAACCGGAGCGGCTCGATTCCGTTAGAGTCACAGCCAGCTTGTTCCCAGCGCTTGGCGTCGCACCTCAGTTGGGGCGGGCGTTTACCCCGGAAGAGGATCGACCAGGAGGCGCTCGCGTGGCGATCCTGAGTCACGCTCTCTGGAAGCGACGCTTCGGCGGTGATCCGGCTATCATCGGCCGATCGTTGACGCTCGACAGAGAAAGCCGGCAGGTTATCGGCGTGATGCCGCCCGGTTTCAAGTTCATTCACACTGCTGATGTGTGGCTGCCGCTTGCGCTCAATGAAAAGAGCAATATCCACATCAATAACGTAGTTGGTCGGCTTAAGCCCGGGGTTTCCATCGAGCAGGCGCGGTTGGATTTGGACTCTATTTTGCAGCGCCTCAAACAAACCAATGCGGAATTGACCGATTCGGAAGACCTTACCGGCGTGCAGTTCAGAGTGACCCCGATGGGCGAAAGGCTGGTCGGCCATATGCAGCGCGGATTGCTGGTGCTTTTCGGTGCAGTGGCGTTTGTATTGCTTATCGCTTGCGCCAATGTAGCGAATCTGATGTTGGCGCGCGCACGCGTACGACAAAAAGAGATGGCGATTCGTGCCGCGATAGGCGCAAGCCGTGGACGGCTGATGAGGCAGATGCTGACTGAGAGCATGTTGCTGGCTCTCGTCGGTGGCATGACCGGATTGTTGCTGGCGCTCCTGTGCATCAAAGCTCTGGTCGCGTTCGCTCCCGATGACCTGGCTCAAGTCAGAGAGAGCAGCATTGATGGCGCGGTTCTCAGCTTCACCTTCCTCGCTTCGCTACTGACCGGCGTCGTGGCGGGCGTCATCCCCGCGCTGCACGCATCGCGGATCGATCTCAACGAGAGCTTGAAAGAAGGCGCTCGCAACGCTGCATTCTCAAAGCGCGGGAGCGCGCAGCGAGTTGCGCCGGCTTTGGTAATCGGCGAGTTGGCGTTGACGCTGGCTCTGCTTGCCGGCGCAGGTTTGTTGATCAAGAGCTTCCTGCGAGTGCGCGCGGTCGAACCTGGTTACCAGCCGGAGAATTTGCTGACGATGATGATACCGCTCAACTTCGCCAAATATCCGCAAGGATCAACGCAACAGAGGTTCTTCTACCAGGATCTGCTCGCACGCATCAAGAGCCTACCCGGCGTGAAGGATGCGGCGATCGGGCCTCTTCCACTGACCGGTCTGAGGAGGATCGTCCGCCGCCCGCCTGAACCCAATTCGCAGAAACGTTCGATCGAGCGGAACGACGTCAGCCCTGAATATTTTCAGACAATGGGGATACAGTTGCGCGCGGGTCGCAATTTAACGGAACGTGACAACAAGAATACGCAGACCGTCCTTATCGTTAACGAAACACTGGCTCGTTACCACTTCCCGGGGGAAGACCCAATTGGCAAACCTCTCCATAATATGGGGACCATCGTCGGCGTTGTGGCTGACGTGAAACGCTTCGGGTTGGAAGCTGAAACGCAATCGGAATGTTATCACTCATACCTCCAGTGTGAAAAAATGTATGAGGAACAGGAGCTGGTAGTACGCACAGCGGGCGATCCCCTGAAATGGGCGTCTGCCGTGCGCCAGCAGGTCTGGGCGATCGATGCAGACCAGCCCGTTGAGAGCATGATGTCGATGGAGCAGCGCCTGGCCGAATCTGTTGCGCCGCGGCGTTTTCAGATGCTGCTCTTCGGGACCTTCGCCGCCCTGGCGCTCGTCATCGCGACGGTCGGAATTTATGGCGTCATCTCGTACGCCGTCAGCCAAAGAACCCATGAGCTCGGCATTCGGATGGCTCTGGGCGCGCAGGCTGGCGATGTGCTGCGGATGGTGGTATGGCGGGGAATACGATTGGCGTTGATCGGCGTGGCGCTGGGATTGGCGGCGGCGCTCGCGCTAACTCGGGTCATGGAAAATCTGCTCTTCCGAGTGAGCGCGACCGATCCGGCAACCTTCGCCTTCATCGCACTGCTACTGGTCGGTATCGTGCTTATCGCGAGCTACATCCCCGCACGGCGCGCGACGAAGGTCGACCCGCTACAGGCTCTTCGCCACGAATGATTAACCCAACGGCTTTACTTTGCCGACTGACAGACGCCCGCACGGGGGCTTCCAGCGTGAAGAGTATTGCCGCTGGTGTTTGCGAGATGCCTAACCCACACAATCCAACAGGATCAGGAAAACTAAACTAAAAACTAAAAAACTGAAAACTTAAAATATTCCCCCGCGTTCGGCGATCAGACGCATCGCGGGCCTACTCACGAACTCCTGTTCGTGAAACTGCTCGCCCCATGCCAACGGCGTGACGTCGTGGAATTCGTGCATCGCCTCGTCCCCGACGAACCGCATGAGCTTCCGCAGCGACGCGCGAACGTTCGGATCGGCTCCGTGGTCCAACAGCAGCCGGGCGAAGTCGTCGTGATTCCGCAGGCGGATGGGTTGCGCCACCACACACCCGAAGAGCGCGGTGTGACCGCCGAATCCCTCCGCATCGACCGCGGCTTTCGCGTTCACGTCCATTCCGCGCTCGATCAGCCACCGTGCGATCTCCATTTCATCATTGTCGACGCACAGGTGTAGCAGCGTTGCGCCCGCCAGCGGAGTGGTGTGCAGCGCCAGCGTTTCGTCGGTGTGGCAACCCAGCTCGGGCGGATAGATATCCTGATGTGAAAAGGTCCGGGCGAGCAGACCGGAATCGAGCTGCAGATGCTTCTCGAGTAAATCGATCCGGCCTCGGTGTACTGCCATTGGCGGCGTGTCCGGCATCTCGATGCCGTGCTGAGCGAAGAGCTCAAGGCACCAGTGCTTTCCTTCCGGGTTGCGGCAATATGTTTCGAGCACCATAGCTACGGGCGCACGCCGATCTCCCAGCCCGTCGCTGATCTCCGCTCCCAGCTCGAGTAGAAGCGCCAGCCCTGAACCGCTCTGCGTTTCAGCCGGACCCATCACCGAATCGAGAACGGGACGGGCTCCCATCTCATGCAACTGGCGGGCGGTGTCGAGCTTACCCTGCAGGCAAGCACGGTCGAATGCGAACTGTAAATCTTCCGCGCCCAGGTCGCGCAGCAGCGCGATGATCCGGTCGCGCCCCAGATTGGCGGCATACGACATCGGTGGCCCCCAGTTACCCTTCACGCCACGCGCATCTTCGTGCAGCAGCCGAGGATGCTTTAATACCAGTTCGCGGACGGTGTCGGCGTCATCGCGCCAGATCGCGTCGGTCATTCGGCAGGCGAGCACGAGGCGCGGCCAGCTCGGCAGGCCGTAGCTGCGTGCGAGCGCCAGCTGCGCATCGGCGAGCTTTGCAGCGACCGGGTCTTTTTTCTTGGGATGATTTTTTTGCAATTCTGCGGTCGCAGCAGGATCACCCCGCCTGATACCGCGGAGCAGGTCTTTAGCCTGTTGCTTGAGTTGATCGAGGTTGGGACGGACGGGAAAGTGACGATCGGCCATGACGGACCTCCTTCGCGGTCAAGCCCGGGTCCGCTGGCATCGGGCGAAAAGGAGGTTCGCGTGAACCATGCATCGGAAATGTCGATCAGGTGGACTCGGTCCTCTCCGCGGACTGGTGGCGTCCTGCACGCCCAGGCAGCAGAATACTTTCGTCTATCTCGAGGGTCAAGATCAATAGGCCATATTCTCCGCTAACTGTTAATTCTGACAGTTTCAGCCGATTCTTACCGGAAGTAGACTCTTAAGTGAAATCTGTTTATGCGTTGGTTAATCAAACGGGGAGCGGAGAAAAGTCCTTGAAGCGGAATTGGGCGTATACCCGTACGGGCGCGTACATTGTCAGCAATTGGATTTCAGCTATTGATATGCGATGGCTTCGAAAGCGCGGTTGCCAATTGCAAAGATGAGAGAGGCGCCTGCTCAGGGAATATGAATTCGGGTTAGCTTCTCCGCTTCCGTGCATTGAAGAGGCGAAGCGCGCCCTCTTGCTTCTCGTGGCTTTGATAAATGCCTACTTCCAAGGAGAGATGAATATTGAGTTCACTGGCTATGAGTGGGATCGTATTCGGGTGCGTCTTCGGAGGTGCGGTATTAGGAATGTTGCTCCGCAAAGTTATTCCCGAGCATCACCTGAGCACAGAATCGAAGGATATCGTGAAGCTGTCGATGGGATTGGTCGGGACGATGGCCGCACTTGTCATCGGTCTCCTAACCGCTTCGGCAAAAGGTTCTTACGAAGCACAGAGGGCGGAATTTATACAGATGTCGGCCGAAATCATCTTGCTCGACCGCGCCCTGGCAAATTATGGACCGGAGACAAAAGATGCGCGTGATCTACTCCGTAGCCAGGTCATCAAAGTGCTTGACCGGATTGAACCCAAGAAAGGTTATCGATCTCCTCGGTCGGAACAGCTGCCCGGAGGCGAAATACTCTATGACAATATCCAGAAACTCTCACCTCTGAACGAAGAGCAGCGCGACCTTCGGGCTAGTGCGCTCAGAATCATCGTTGACATCGCACGAACACGCTGGTTGTTGTTCGCGCAGCATCTGGACAGGTCGCTTCCAATGCCATTTCTCGTGGTGCTGGTTTTCTGGCTGGCCATCATACTGGGCAGCTTCGGGCTTTTTGCGCCGGGTAATACAACTGTTATCGCTGCATTATTTATTTGTGCCCTGTCGGTTTCGGGCGCCATCTTCTTAATCTTGGAATTAGATAGTCCATTCGAGGGGGTGGTTCATTTCAGCACTGCTCCACTGCGCAACGCCCTTGCGATTCTCGGGAATTAGCGGATGGCGAACAACATCCGCGCGCCGTAACGCAGGCCTTTGAATGCTGTCTGATAAGTCCTCCGATTTGGCGGCTGCCTATGGAGTGCGGTAGCTTGCTTGCTACCGCTTTGGTAGTCCTTTGCGCTGCAATTGGCATCGAGTCAGCATGGCCGAGTAAGGTGCGCTCTCTGATCGTTTCGTCCTCCCACATAATACCGACTCACTAACAGTCCGAGGAAGAGAAAATCAATAAAATAAGCCTGCCATCTTGACTCGACTATATACCCATATAGAATCCTGACTAGATAGAATCCTATCAAATGATGTTCATAAGGAGGTGCCAATGGGGAAGGGGTTTCTCACCTATTCGACGGCGGTCATCCTGCAGGCTGTGTCAAACGGTTACCTGTACGGGTTCGACATTATCGATATCACGGGGTTGCCGGGCGGGACGGTCTACCCGGCGCTGCGGCGGTTGGAGGACGCGGGGTATCTCTCTTCGAAGTGGGAGGACCAGCGTATTGCGCAGGCGGAGCCGCGACCGCCGCGCAAGTATTACGAGCTGACGCGCGATGGGCGTGAAGCATTGGCCGAAGCGGTCAAACGCTACCGGCAGTTGGAGCAGGTGCAACTGAGGAAAGATCGCGAAGGGAAACCCTCGCGCGCGTGAGGCCAAGATCGTGGGTATGTTAACTCGTTGCAAACGACTATTGGCCAATATCACAAGGGGCGATCTAGCTGGTGTTGTTCGTTAGCGCATGCCTCTATAAATCGTCACATCCGGTTTTGGGATTCGGCTTTCCCAGAAACGCACACCCGAAAGGGATCGCCATCGCCCGACACGCAATTTAAATCACTTGATCCCAACAGTTAGTTCCAAACCTCAGCGGCACGGCGTTTGATTATTCAATTTTCCAGTAGATATCTCGCAGTATCCGATCATCGCTCGATTCAGTCACAAAAGGAGTCCTTGGAGGAATTTGGAGGAATTATGTTGATGCTCTGGCAAGATCTGCGATACGGCATACGAATATTGTTGAAAAATCCCGGCTTCACGTTGATCGCCGTCTTCACGCTGGCGCTCGGCATCGGCGCGAACACGGCGATCTTCAGCGTCGTTAACGCGGTATTGATCAAGGCGCTCCCCTTTCAAGAACCCGACCGGATCGTGATGCTATGGACGGATAATCCGGCGCTGAACCTGGGCATTCGCGAACTACCGCCGACTCCGGTTGACCTGATCGAATGGCGTAGACAGGCAAAATCCTTCGAACAGATCGCGGCATTCGAGTCAGCGCCCGCCGATCTCTCGGAAGAAGGCGATCCGGAAAGAGTGGGAGGCGCTCGGGTCACGGCTAATCTCTTCGCCTTACTGGAAGTCCCACCGCAGCTCGGGAGAGTTTTCTCTGTGGACGATGAGCAGCCGGGGAGGGACGAGGTAGCTATCATCAGCCACGACCTCTGGCAGCGCCGCTTCGGAGGCGAGACGAACATCATCGGCCGGCCTATTACCGTCAATCACGAACGGCGCGCGGTCATCGGGGTGATGCCGCCGCGATTCAGTTTCCCGCGCGGCCCCGAGATGCCGGCGGCTTACGGGTTGATGCCACAGACAGACGTCTGGGTGCCCTACGGGGTGAGCGCCGCATACTGGCAGCGGGATGATACGCGCGAGTTCATCGCTATCGGCAGGATAAAGCGTGGAATATCGCTGGTTCAGGCGCAGGCCGAGATGAGCGACATCGCGCGCGGTCAGGCGGAGACATCTCCCAAAAATCACGTGGGTTGGACCATCCATCTGCGGCCGCTGGCCTTGCAGGTAACCCATCAGACGCGTCCCATTCTTTTCGTACTGCTCGGGGCGGTCGGCTTCGTCCTGCTGATCGCCTGCGCCAACGTGGCGAACCTGCTGCTCTGCCGTTCGGCTGCTCGGCAAAAAGAGATGGTTGTGCGCTCCGCACTGGGCGCCGGTTGGGGCCGCATCATTCGCCAGTTATTGACGGAGAGCGTTCTCCTTTCCGTAGCCGGTGGCGCGGCCGGGCTGCTGCTCGGAGCGTGGTGCCTGCCGGCGATCCTCGCATTGTGCCCCCCAAATCTAGCGCGGCTTGATGGAACGCGGCTCGATAGTGGGGTGCTCCTGTTCACTGTTTTCGTATCGCTTGTCACAGGCGTCCTATTCGGACTGGCGCCTGCGTGGCATGCCTCCCGAATCAACTTGATCGGGATGCTGAACGCCGGCGGACGCTCGGGTGCCGCGGCGGGACGCCGGAGGATACAAAATCTTATGGTCATCGCCGAGGTCGCGCTCGCGGTGACGCTGCTTGCGGGAGCAGGATTGATGGTGCAGAGCCTTTTGCGTCTGCAGGCAGTGGATCCCGGATTCAAGCCGGAGCAGGTTGCCGCATTCGATTTGGGTCTGCACGGGGGCAAATACGACGATGGAGATGAGAAGCGACAGTTTTACCGCGAGACGCGCGAGCGGCTGGGAGCACTTCCAGGTATCCGGGCGGTGGCCGCGATCTCCATCCTTCCACTGGATGGATGGGAGAGCGCTCGGGGTCTCTATGTCGAAGGTCAGCCACCTCCCAGCTCGGGTGGGGCACCCAACGCCGAGAATCGGGAAATCACACCCGGCTACTTCGATACGATGGGCGTGACGATGCTGCGGGGACGAGACTTTACAAACCACGACACGGTAGGGCAATTGCAAGTTTGCATCATCAACCAAACAACAGTGCGCGATTTTTTCCGTGGCGCGGACCCGATCGGAAAGCGACTCAAACTCGGTGAAACCTATCCCTGGCTCACCGTGGTCGGAGTAGTACGGGACGTTCGAGGTTATGCGATGGAGATGAAGCCCCGTCCTCAAGTCTACCGGCCCGTCGAGCAGGACACTGAAACCATGATGACCTTTGTCGTTCGCGCCGAAGGGGTGCCTGCGGAATTGCTAGAACGGACCTTAAGGGCCGAGCTGAAATCGATCGATCTTACGATGCCCCTCGCCAAATTCCGAACGATGGAGAGTCTGGTGGCGACCGCGCTCGCCCGGCCGCGCTTCAGCGCATTTCTCCTCAGTCTGTTCGCTTTGACCGCGTTGCTGTTGACTGTGGTGGGACTGTACGGAGTCGTGGCATACGCAGTGAGCCAGCGCACGCATGAAATCGGCATACGCATCGCGCTTGGAGCCAGCGGACGGGATGTGCTGGCTCTAGTCATCCGGCAGGGAATGTTGTCCGCGGTAATAGGATTGGCTGTCGGAGTCCTGTGTGCGTTGGGATTGACGCGCTCGCTGGCCAACTCAACTTTACGGAGTGAAGCCGGCCGATCTTCCAACGTTCGCATGCGTGAGCCTGATTCTGCTGCTTGCGGCGCTCGCAGCCTGCTGGTTTCCCGCGCGCCGCGCGGCGAGGGTGGATCCGGTGATCGCGCTTCGGCACGAGTAGCGAAATTTGAGATTTGAGTTTTGAGAGATTGATTTCGTCCTTCTCAAATCGAGTATCTCAATTTTCAACGCGACTGATCCGCTGAGGTTTGCAGTGATAGCGTTCCTGCTTGCCGTTGTAGCCTTGCTGGCCTGCTGGATTCCAGCGTGACTTGCGACGAAAGTTGAACGATAGCCGCTCTACACCGCGACTGACTTTGTATGAGACAGTTATCTATTTGACTGTCACATAAAATGTCACCACGGGTGTCAGAGCGGCAATCTCAGAAACGCGCCCTGTTGACTTAAATGTGTGTAAAGGTGTGGTCTCCGCGCCCCGGATCAAATGGAACACAAATTGCTTACTCAATTTCGATTCTAAACTCCCTAGAAAATTGATTGAGGTTGTTTCACTTTTCCTCTCATTTTACCGGACTTTCCCGCAGGGTGCATAGGTCAGCCGTTTGGTGATTGGTGATATCAGGGAAGGTGACTTCGAATTCGCTTTAGCGTCCTTACAGCCTTGGCTTCAGCTGCCAATCGTCAGGCGATGGCTCAAGCCACGTAAACAAGCCAGTAACGGCTGGCTTGAATGCGTATCTCGAAATGCAAAGGGTTGGTTAAACGGCTGATCTCTGAGCCCTGCAGGAAAGTCCGGTGATTGTGTTTGATTGCTGAGGCGATTCAGGATGGTGCTGCTAGCGAATGATCGGCGTGAATAATCAGCATTCTACGTCTCTCAAGCGCTGCCACTCTTTGCCCGCCCAGGAAGTGTGAACCGGAAGGTTGAGCCAACGCCTTCCTCACTTTCAACAGTCACCTTTCCGCCATGCGCCTCGACAAACGTCTTCACGATGGCGAGACCCAGGCCCGTTCCACCTTCCCTTTCCGGATCGGTCTCTAGCTTGTCGAAGACTTTTTCTAGCCGGTCTTCTGGGATTCCAGCGCCATTGTCTCTGACCCAGCACTCGATGTCGCTTTCCGCTCCGACTTCTCGCACCCCGATGACGACTTCGCCGCGCGGGGTATACTTAATCGCATTCGCGATCAAGTTCTGAAATACACGCTTCAGTAAACTCGCGTCGGCGTAAACGGTTAGATCCTTGGGGACCTCGTTGATAAGTTGCGTGCTGGAGGTCCCGGCCACAGGATGCAGATCGTAGATAAGGGCCTCGACCAGCGGCCATAAATCGAACTCACGGCGCTCCAATTTGATGCCGGTCTCAGTTTGGATGTGATCGCTCTCTTTTAGGACCTTATCAACCAACGCTTGAAGACGCTGCACGTTACGGTGGAGTATCTTTAGCATCTGAGTAGTTTCAGCGCTGTCGCCCTGCCCATGAAAAGTGGTTTGCAGGACATTCACGCCAAGGGTGATAGCATTGAGCGGACTGCGTAGATCGTGCGCTACAAATGCCAAATACTCTTCACGGCGCCGCTGCATTCCGAGCGCTTGCTGAGTGGCAAATGTCTGGACGGCCAATCCGATCGCCTCGTCCAGGACGCGATTCAAGATATGAAATGCCTTGCCTGCCAGGCTGAGGCCATTATTTTCGGCGAGATCGTAGATGCAGCTACGAAGGATGTTGTACTCCGCTACGACCTCGACGATGTTGAAGCCATCTTGAAACCTCTGCATGCCGTGGGCCGGCGGGCTGCCTTCCAGAAGCGCCTCCGGGATCGTTTGGTCAGACACTAAGCGGAATGCGTCGACCAATTCATCAAGGAGAGGTGGAACATGATCGTTCAACGCGGGTGTGTCGAGATCCTTCGCTGATGGGAGGTTCCGCACTTGCCCCCTCCATTGAGAAAGCAAAGTATCGCGCTCACGCCGGATGAGCGCTGCCAATTCGTTGAGATTTTGAAAACTCATTATTCATACCTGATTTCGATCTCAGTGCCATCTATTTAAGTATATCATTAAAAAAAACTCCTGTTCCTGCTCATCCACTTTTGCCCGGCAACTTAACTGCCATTCCGCACTTCTGCGCACAATTTGGCTTGACCCCCTCCTCGTATTCAGCTATGTAGTAATCTATGGCTGGCAATAGATCACTACATAGCTGAATTGAATAGCCAAAAATGGGGGATAGAACGTGGACTACGGGATAAAGCTCGGCTACACGACGGCGGTCATCTTGCAGGCGTTGGCCAATGGATATCAATACGGGTTCGACATAATCGACGTCACGGGGTTGCCCAGCGGTACGGTCTATCCGGCCCTGCGCAGATTCGAGGAAGCGAGGGTAGTGACGTCACGCTGGGAGGAGGAGGATGTGGCTGAGCGCGAGCAGCGTTCGCCGCGGCGTTACTACGAGTTGACCAAAATGGGCCACGCGGCGCTGGCCGATGCGCGCAAGAGGTATCGCGCGTTGGAGAATCTCTTCGTCGGCGCGAAGAAGCCGAAACCGTCGGACGCATAGGCGAGACTGCCGCGAGAGGGAATCATGCAGGATCGGAAAAGAGAACGTTCCACATCATTGGCGCAGCGCCTGATCGCCTTGATCGGCGTGATCGTGCCGCGCCGCTTCCGGACCAGATTTCGCCGGGAGTGGGAGGCGGAATTGGAATACCGGGAAGCGCTGCTGGCGAGATGGGACAGGCTCGATTTGCGCGGCAAACTTAACTTGCTGTGGCGCAGTCTGGGTGCGCTCTGGGATGCGCTCTGGTTACAACAACTGCGATGGGAGGACGAAATGATTCAGGATTTGCGTTTTGGCGTAAGAATGCTGCTCAAAAACAAAGCCTTCACTGCGGTGGCCGCGCTCAGCCTGGCGCTCGGAATCGGGGCTAACACGGCGATCTTCAGTCTGATGGATGCGGCGCTTCTCAAAATGTTGCCAGTCAAAAATCCCGAACAGTTGGTTTTTCTCGAAAGAGCCGGCATTACAGGAAACTTCAAACGCACGAGCGAACTCTCCCATGCATTTTTCGAGAAGTTGCGCGCGCAGCGCGAGGTGCTGTCCGGGGTCTGCACCTTTATTGGTAGCTCGCGCCTGAATGTAGTGGTGGATGGGCAGGCTGATGTCGCCGATGTGCAGGGGGTTTCCGGGGACTTTTATAAGGTGCTCGGGGTCAACGCGATGCTGGGCAGAGTTTTTACCGATGACGATGACAAAGTTCCTGGTGGACATCCGGTCGCCGTCGTCAGTTACAACTACTGGCAGCAGCGATTTGCGGGCGATCCGGCCATTGTCGGCAAGAGCATCGCGGTGAGTGGTCACCCTTTTACAATCATTGGCGTGGCGCCGCCAGATTTTTTCGGCGTCAGGGTTGGCGAATCGCCTGCTCTTTGGACGCCGATAATGATGTACGCGCAACTGAGGCCGGGCGAATCGATCGAGGAGTACTTCAAATATCCATTGTGGCACGTGCTGGCGCGCTTGAAGCCTGGGGTTACTGAACAACGGGCGAGCGCCGTGCTTTCCGGACTCTTCCAACAATCGCAGCTGGAGGAGCACGGGCCCCAACTGTCGCCGGAAAGGCTGCAGTCTCTGCGCCGGCAAAGTATTGCGCTGAAACCGGCGAGTCAGGGTTTATCGAGTTTGCGCGCGCAGTTTTCCGAACCTTTGCGCATCCTGACGGCGGTGGTCGGACTGATTCTTCTGATCGCCTGCGCCAATGTTGCCAATCTGTTGTTGGCTCGCGCGACCGCGCGCAAGAAAGAGATTGCCGTCCGGTTGGCCCTCGGAGCCGGCCGTTTACGGCTCATCCGTCAATTGCTGACCGAGAAGCATGCTGCTTGCGCTGGCAGGCGGCGCGTTGGGACTGCTCTTCGCCTGGTGGGGCAGCGGCTTTTTATTAGCGCTGGTCGGGAGCGGTCACGACCCAGTTTTCCTCAAACTGACGCTCGACGGGCGCGTGCTCGGCTTTACCGCGGCGGTTTCCTTGCTGGCCGGCATCATTTTTGGTCTGACGCCAGCGTGGGGGGCTACGCGCGTTGACTTGACTCCCGTGCTCAAGGACAGCGGCCGCAGTTCGGGCGGCGGTTCGCGTCTGAGTTTGGGCAAAGCACTTGTAGTCGCGCAAATCACTTTGTCTTTGTTGTTGCTGATCGGCGCGGGACTCTTCGTGCGCAGTTTAGAAAAATTGAAGAGTCTGGATGCGGGACTCAATCAGGAGAACGTACTGCTCCTCTCGACCGATCCCCGGCTTATTGGATATCAGGGAAGACAGATCGCCGAGCTCTATCAGCGCATGCTCGAACGGATCAAAGCAATTCCCGGCGTGCGCTCTGCGAGCTTTTCACGTCAGGGACTGTTGAGTGGACGCGGGTCCATGGCGGGGGGCAGTGTTTATGTGCGGGGGCACCAAGCGCGCCAGCATGAGAACACGCTCAAGGGAGCGCCTTCCAATACTACGCCGATCTGCGAAGCAGGACCGGAATATTTTGAAACCGTGGGGATGACGATTCTGCGCGGGCGAGGTTTTACCGCGCAGGATAACCGGAATGCGCCGCCTGTAGCCGTCGTCAACGAGACATTCGCGAGCCACTACTTTGGCGGCGAAGACCCGCTGGGCCAGCGCTTCAGTTTTGGCCCGAATAACTATGAAATCGAAATCATCGGCGTCGTCAAGGACGCGAAGTACGATAACTTGCGCGAACAGGCGCTGCCCACGTATTACACTTCCTATCTTCAATATTCCGCTGAGCGTGAGACGACCTTTCAAATCCGCACTGCGGCCGATCCGATCAGCGTCATCGCGACCGTTCGGCAAGCGGTACAAGAGATTGATGCCAACCTGCCCCTCTATAACATCAAAACGCTGGCCATGCAGATCGATGAGTCTCTTGTACAGGAGCGTCTGATCGGCACGCTCTCCAGCTTCTTCGGCCTGCTCTCATTGTTGCTGGCTGCCGTCGGTCTGTACGGGGTCATAGCTTATGCCGTGAGTCAGCGGACGCGTGAGATCGGAATCCGCATGGCGCTTGGCGCGGAGCGGCGCGCCGTCTTGAGAATGGTATTGCGCCAAGGAATGAAGATGGTTTTGCTTGGGGTCGGTCTCGGCCTCGCCGTGTCGCTCGCGGTTACGCGCATCATCGCCAGCCAACTCTTCGGCATAACGGCTACTGATCCGGTGACTTTCATCGGCGCGCCATTATTATTGCTGATGGTGGCGCTGTTGGCTTGCTTCGTACCTGCTCGGAGGGCCACCAAAGTGGATCCGCTGGTCGCGCTTCGTCACGAATGAAGGGCAACAAACCGATGGCTGATTCGACAAACACAACCAGGTTTCGTTTTTGGCGCTGGCTGATCCGATTCATCGGGGTGATCGTGCCGCGCCGCTTCCGCGCCCGCTTTCGCCAGGAGTGGGAAGCGGAGCTGGAATATCGCGAAGAGCTGCTGGCCAGATGGGACCGGCTCGATTGACGAAGCAAACTTGAATTGCTGTGGCGGAGTCTGGGGGCGTTCTGGGATGCGATCTGGCTGCAGCAACTGCGATGGGAAGATGAAATGATTCAAGACTTGCGTTTTGGAGTGCGAATGCTGTTCAAGCACAAAGGCTTCACTGCCATAGCTGTGCTGACGTTGGCGCTCGGAATAGGCGCAAACACCGCAATTTTCAGTGTCGTAAACGCGCTGATGCTGCGTCCGTTGCCTGTTAAGGACCCGGACGAATTGGTGCTGATAGCCAGTGTCAACGGCACCGGCCCTGAAAACAGGTTCTCCTATCCCTTGTACGAACAGCTTCGCGCCGGCAGCCATTATTTCTCCGGATTCTTCGCCGCCTCGAATGTCTCCAAGCGTTATCTGAAGGCCAGCGGAGCAGAGGCGGAGCTTATTCGCACCCAGGAGGTAACGGGCAACTTTTTCTCGCTGCTCGGTGTCTCGGCCACGCTCGGTCGAACGATCGCGCCCGAGGATGATCGGCCCGGCAGTCCGCAACGGGTCGCGGTTATTAGCTACAGCTTCTGGCATCGACGGTTTGGCGCTGATCCGGCAGTGGTCGGAAAGACTATCATCGTTGAAGAGAATGTCCCGTTGACCATCGTCGGTGTCGCCCCACCCAGTTTCTTTGGTGTTGAACCGGGTCAGCATCCGGACCTCTGGTGGCCATTGCAGACGATCTTGCAGGCCGTTCCAGACCAATCGAGACAGGTACTAAATCAAGATGGAAACTGGTGGTTGCACTTGATGGGGCGCCTGCCTGCCGGCGTGAACCGAGCTCAGGTGCGGGCAGAGCTCGACGTGATCTTTCAGCGCCACTGGGCAGAGTTCATTAAGCCGAAGGCGTCCTACTGGGACGAGAAATTACGCCAAGCCCTCTCTGATCGAAAGCTCGAATTGCAGCCGGGGGCTGCCGGATATACCGGACTGCGGGACCAGTTCCGCCAGTCGCTCATTCTCTTGATGGTAGCGGTCGGGCTGGTGTTGTTGATCGCGTGCGCGAATGTCGCCAGTCTAATGCTCGCGCGCGCCGCTGCACGGCGACGGGAGTTCACTGTGCGGAGCGCCCTGGGCGCTGGACGCCTTCGGCTTGTGCGACAGCTGTTGACCGAAAGCATGCTGCTCGCGGCGCTCGGGGGCTCGCTGGGGATAGTATTGGCTCAATGTGGAACGCAGGCGTTGCTGACCTTTATGCGGCTGCAGGCCGATCCCATCGCCTTTAACGTGGCGCCCGATGCACGTGTGTTGTCATTCACTCTTGCGGCGTCGCTGATGACCGGGCTGCTCTTCGGTTTGGCGCCTACGATACATAGCAGCCGGCTCGATCTAACTTCAGCGCTCAAAGGAGCGACAGGTAGTGTCGCTGGAAACGCAATGGGGCAAAGACTCAACCAGGCGCTGGTCGTAACGCAGGTGGCGTTCTCTGTGATACTGCTCGTCTGCGCCGGATTGTTTGTCCGCACGTTACAGAAACTCAGAGCATCAGACGCCGGGTTCGACCGCGAGAACGTTGTTGTGTTCGACCTTGATTTTACCCGGAGAGTCGATGCCGCACGCCGCGCAACACTATATAAAGATCTATCGGTGCGGCTGGAGACTCTGCCCGGTGTCCGCGCGACTGGAATGTCCTCATCCTTCGTTCTAGGAGACGCATTCGAACGGCATATGGTTCGCGTGGAAGGCGACCAGGAACGTCCAGGCGAAGACCACTGCAACGAATTCATGATCAGCTCCCGGTTCTTCGAGACGACCGGAACTACTCTCTTGAATGGCCGTAGCTTCGGGGCGGAAGATGAAAGACCTGCCGAATTGTCGAAAGCTGATGCTCCGGTTGCAGCTGTGATCAACCAGGCGATGGCCCGGCGTTACTTCGGCGATGCCAACCCGCTGGGCCGCCATTTCTATTGCAGGTATGAGCCGGAGTTGAAGTTCGAGATTGTGGGAGTGGTGAAGGACGTAAGATACAAGTCTCTTCGTAGTCAGTCGTCGCCGGCCTACTACAAACCTTTCTTCCAGGACCAGAAGCACAATATGGAGATGACCTTCGCGATACGGACGATGAGCGATTCCGGAGCGCTGGTCGCGAGCCTCCGTCGCATCGCTCGAGAGATTGATCCAACCATACAGGTGCGAGACGTACGCAGCCTCACTGATGTGGTGAATACTTCGTTGCACAAGGAGCGGGTCGTCGCGCAGCTTGGCGGCTTTTTCAGCCTCTTCGCGCTGGCGCTCGCGTGCCTGGGGCTCTACGGCGTGTTGTCATTTGCCGTGGTTCAACGCACTCGCGAGCTCGGTGTGCGCATCGCTCTCGGCGCGCATAGGGGAGATGTGCTGGCCCTCGTGATAAACCAGGGATTGAAGCTGTCTGTGCTGGGATTGGCGCTTGGCCTCGTTGCGGCGCTGGTGATGACGCGCTTCATTGAAAGCCTGCTCTATGGCGTGACAGCGACCGACCCGGTGGTGT
Organism: uncultured Acidobacteriota bacterium; assembly: GCA_963796275.1. Classification (GTDB taxonomy): domain Bacteria; phylum Acidobacteriota; class Blastocatellia; order RBC074; family RBC074; genus JAKEHZ01. The sequence continues at coordinate 412,803 of CAWCKY010000007.1, forward strand.
TCGTTGGTGTTTCTTCGCTGCTGCTGGTGGTTGCGGTGCTGGCGAGCTGGCTGCCGGCGCGCCGCGCCACGAAGCTTGATCCGATGACTGTGCTCCGACACGACTGAAGCAAATGGCCGGCTCTACACAACCAACACAATTTCGGTTCTGGCGCTGGCTGATTCGGTTTATCGGCGTGGTCGTGCCGCCTATATTCCGGCACGCCGCGCCGCGCGCGTGGATCCATTGGCGGCGCTCAGGTACGAGTAGGGCGGGGAACCCGGTGGTCATTATTCAGCTGATCGCCGAGACACCACCTCGACCGCATAAACGTGTTTCGGTCCGTGCATATTCGAGCGGAAAACGATCCACTTCATGTCGGGCGTGAATGTCACGTTCGGTTCCAGGCTGTAATCATGGTTGGCTAGATTGACCAGCTTCTCGACCTTGAGCGCGCCGTTCTGCGGTTTGAAGAGATATATCCACTGACCGTTGCCGGGGGCGGCGACGCTGCGCGGCCCGCCGCCGTCTCCTGCGAAAAGCTTATCGTTCGGCGCGGCGTTGAAGTGCACCGACCAGTGCTCGCGCTCGACTTTGTAACGAATCTTCTCGCCCGTGGCCAGGACCATGCCCGCCAGCCAGAACACCTTGCTCTTCGGGGTCTGCAGATCGTACCAGATGGTGCGGCCGTCGGCGCTGAAGAATTCGTGGCCGGCGATCTCCATATCCATCGTGCGCGTGTGAATCTTGCGCAGCCCCGTGTTATCGGTGCGAATCGTCCAGATGCGATCGACTTTGTGCCAGGGACCCTCGTGGCAGAACATGAGCAGCCCCGGATCGACCGGCGAAAACTGAATGTGGTTGAGCCAGTCGGTCGCGTGATGAAACGTCTTCACCTCGCCGCTCTTGATATTGATCGTATAAAGAGCCATCGGCAGCCGTGCCGCCAGCCTCCGTTCCATCATCTCGCCCTTCCCCGGATAGCTGTCGGCGCGCCCGCCCGGAGTGGCGCTCGCCGGCGGAGGTGGAGCGTTTTCGACGCGGCCCTGGATAAAGCTGCCGGCCAGCAGCGTCTCGTCCGCATTGACCGCGAACCCCGAACCGGTGCGCAATTCCGGTCTATTCACGATGGCTCGGGTCTCGCGAGTATCGAGGTGTGTGACATAAGCTGTCCCGTCCTTGAGGTAGAAGACCTGCCGAGTCTTTCTCCCGACGACCAGGTGGCTGGCGCGGCCTTCGACTACCTGTTCGACCTTGCGCGTCTTGAGGTCAATCGTGGAGATGCCGCCGGGCGTCGTGATCACCATCTTGTCGCCCTCAGCCGTGTAGGGGTTCTGGTGAAAGTAGAGGCTGGCGCTGCCAGGTTCGCGAGTGAGGCGAATTACGCGGTGACCGGTCGCCGGATCGACCCATTCGATAGGCGGCTCCTTTTCAACCTGCTTTGGTTGGTCTGCGTTCTGCCCCCAGACGGCAGCGGCGAGAAGCAGCGTGATACTCAGGCCTCGAGCGATAGAAATCATGTCATTCCTCCTGATCCGACATTTAATCGTGGAATATTTTTCCCCAGATTTAAGAGAAAATCAGTACCGCGAGCGGTAGCGAGCGAGTTTCCTTCAACGACCGCTTGAGAGAGACTCGCTCGCTACCGCTCGCGGTACTGATTCTCTCTTATTCCCCCGGTGCTGTAAATTTCCGACCTCAGAAACTCAACTTCAGCGCGAACTGTAGCACCCTGGTGTCTCTGGTCGCTGTCACCTTACCGAAATTGTCCAAGGTGGGGTTTACTCTGGTCGTGTTGGTATTGATTGTTGTGACAAAACCTGTGAAGACCGGGCGATTGAAGACGTTGAATGCTTCGGACCTGAACTGCAGCTTGACCCCTTCCTTGAGCGTGAAGTTCTTATAGAGCGCCAGATCCCATTTGTTGACGCTCGGTCCGCGCATACTGTTGCGCCCCATAGATCCGAATGTCCCGCTTCTGGGGCGCCGGAAAGCGAGAATATTGAAGAATTGATCCGCGGTGCCCGGCCCTTCCGTATTGTAGATGACGTCGGGACGCTGATTTTGAACGGGCCCTACGCCTGCGACATCATCGTTCATAACTACGTCGAACGGGGTTCCCGACCACAAGCGCCCGATTCCCGAGAACTGCCATCCGTTAAGTAAACCGCCGGCGAATCCTCCGCCGACCAATTTCGGCAGGTACCAGATGAAGTTGGTCGTGAAGATATGCGTACGATCGAAATCTGATCGCCCGCGTTCCATCCTCGCATCTAAGCCGTTGGGCGGTACGTCCGTCGCATTGCGTTCGCTCGAAGAATTGTCGATCGACTTCGAGTAGGTATATGCAACGCCCAGATTCACATTGTCCTTCAGTCTTTGATCGAACTTGGTTTGCAGCGAATGATAATTGCTAGAAGCCGAGCTCTGCCTTTGCGTTATGTTGCCCCAACCCAGATAAGGCCGCATTGAATTGAGCAGATTTGCGTTTGTAACCAGCGCGAGATTGGGTGCGGGCGTGTTTATATTCAGTGGTCTCATCAGGTGCGACCCCGATGAGCCGACATAGCTGACGTTCAGAATCGTAGAGTTTCTGAGCTCATGCTGGATGCCCAGACTCCACTGATTGATGGTCGCCGCCTTCATATTCATATCCAGCGCAGTCAAATTGGGCGATGCCAGACCTTCGACCCCGTCTCCCGGATTGGCCATAGTGGGAGTGTTAATAGTCACCGATCTCGAATTAGGGAGGTTGTCGAATGAACTGTTGATGTATGTCCCGATCAATGGCCGCGAATAATAGATGCCGTATCCTGCGCGAACTACCCACTTTCTGGCTCCGAACGGTACCCAGGCGAAGCCTATGCGCGGCCCCCACAGATCGGTGTTGTCTTTCGTCACTCTATCGCCATAAGGAGAATTGTTCCCGGCGATGATGACGCCGTTCAACAGATCTCCGGTTCCTGTCGCGATGCGGCCGTTTGTCCTGCTCACTTGCGGAGCTTTCGCTGGGTCCCATGCCGAAGGCATAAAATTGGTCGCTACATTATCGATATCCCACGGATTGAAATATGCGGCGTAGCGCAAACCTATGTTGATCGTGAAATTCGGGGTGGCCTTAAAATCATCCTGTGCGAAGGCTTCAAAGGCTGCGAACCTGGTATGCGCAACGACAGTATGTTCCGCTTCCGCATAGGTATTCACAAGGCCTAAAAGCATATCAGTTTCAACGCATTCGAGTCCATGCGATCTTGCGGGATGATTCCGTCCGGGAATCCCCTTCCTGTCATCGGATCGATCACTGGATCGTCGGTGGTTCCGAACATCCGGTCATTTCCCGCTCCGAGAGCACGGAAATCGCCACGTCTCTCCGCATCGGTCGGCACCCTCGTATTGACGGCACCGGCGCGCGAACTGATGCGATTGAACTCTTGTGTGAAGAAGAAGAACGTCTTGTCGCGTCCGCGATTGTATCCGCCCGGCAACAGTACCGGTCCGCTGAAGTTGTATCCGAAATTGTTCAGCTTCAGCGGCAACGTTTGATGGGTGAGATAATCTTTGGCGTCGAGCGCGTCATTACGAAAAAATTCATAAACCGAGCCGTGAAATTGCTGGCCGCCGCCTTTGGTCACGACGTTGACCTGTGAAGCGCCGCTTCGCCCGTACTCCGCGGCGAAAGTCGAGGTGATGACCTTCACCTCGGCGATCGTATCGATCGAAGTGAAGGTGTTGAGCGAACTGCTACCCACGATAACATCGGAATTGTTGCCGCCGTCTATGTTGAAGCTCGACGAAGTGCTGCGTGCTCCGTTGACGTAGAGATCGGGATTGGTATTTGGGTCTGCGCGATCGGGCATATTCGAAGCGATTCCTGGAAGCAGTTCCAGCAAACTCATAAACGAGCGCCCATTCAATTGCAACTCCTGTATCTGCTCTCCCGATATGAGACCGCTCTGTTCCGAGGTCTCGGTGCTCAGCTGCAACCCGTTCCCGACTACAGTTACCTCCTCCGCTGCTTCGCCGATGTCCATCTTTATTTCCAGCCCGAGGTGATCGCTGATGTGCAGCTCGACCTCCTTGATCAAAGCTTTCTTGAATCCCCTCGCCGTCGCCGTTATCTCATAATTACCTATCGGCAGAGAGGAAAAAGCATACGATCCTTCGCCGTCGCTGGTGGTTTTGCGGACGTCGCCGGTAGCCGCATGTTTCGCGGTCACCTCCGCTCCCGCTATCGCAGATCCGTTCGGATCTTTCACGACCCCGCGGACGCTGCCGGTAATTACCTGCGCACGTGCCGCCCCCGATATAAAGGATATAAATGTAAGGATTGTCGCCGTTGAAATGGCGAATTTAAGCAAGCCGAGACTGTAACGGGTCAAGCTTTCCTCCGGTCAGGATAGACAGATATCCCTGCAGGTTATATTTTTTGGTAAACCTAACTGCTAAATGTAGGTAAAAAATGTTCTATTTGAACTATTATTCAGTAGATGTGCTTAGTGCGAGGATTCTATAACATCGGGTTAGCCTCAGTGTCAAATTAAATTCATGATAACTCATTTTCAGTCGTTGCGTGCTACAAATTTACCGCAGAGCATTTTGGAGTGCGCCACTTGGCGCACTCCAAATGCTCCGCTATACAAGATATGTCGCCCATATCGCTGCGCGGATCGGCAACAAAACGGTATTGTATCGACCTGCTTTGGTAGAATGTCTACGGTGGCGGGATAGGTGGTTTACTGGGATTTCCGCTGCCTGACGTAGTTCAATGTCTCTTGGGCCGATTTATCCTGTTTGATCGCGAGATTTCGGAGAGCGTATTTCGGGCTCTCCAGATTACTGACGGCAGTGGCGTTTGCTGACCTGTTATTTCCTGCACGCGGCTCGCTCGTGAATATCCCTTATCCGCGCGAGGTATGAGTAACTAATGCCATCGAAAATTGGAAACTCATTTGCTAGAGTATCGGTCATGCTGAACCGGCTACTGAGCTTGTGGGTTCTGTTTTGTCTCCCGCCATCGTGGGGAATTGCCGCGCAGCCGCTATCGCATTCCGTCTACGTACAGATCATCACAGTGAAGACGCCCGAGAAGCTAGATCACGTGATGGCGCAATTAGAGGCGGGACAAGTTTTCGCCGAATTGGCGCAAAAACATTCGGCCCATTCGACCGCCGAGAACGGCGGCGTCTGGGGCCCTGTTCGTTTGCATGACCTGCCCGAAGCGGTGAGCTCGCGCATCGAAAAAGCGGCAGAAGGCAAGTTGCTTAGCTTCTCCGATCCAGAGCTCGGCCACGCCATTATCAAAAAGATAAGCTCCGATGCGGCGCGCAATATCGCATTCCAATTCGCGTTCAAGCGCGGGGCGGCGCACCTTCAGAGAAACGAAAGAGGACCCGCGCTGAAAGAGATGAAAAAAGCGGTCGCGCTCGATCCGCGATCTGCCTCCGCTCATCAGCTTCTCGGGCAGGCTTATACGTTGCAAGGCTCATACGAATTACTCAGCGAAGCGCGGGCAGAATTCATCCAGGCCATCGCCCTTGACCCGAATCTGATCTGGGCCAGGTTCTATCTCGCCCGCATCTATCTCGATCTGAATCAGCCGCGGAAGGCCAGGGAACAGTTGGAAGCTGCATTGATAATTCGCCCGAATGTCCCCCACCTGCTCTCATTGTTGGGCGAGGCGCATCGCCAGCTCGGCAGCCCTGATCTCGCCATCGATCACAACAGGAAGGCTCTGGCCGCCGATCCATCGTTCTTTATCGCCCATTACTATCTCGGCCTCGCTTACCTTGACTTGAAAGATGACGGCGAGGCGATCCGCGAACTGGAGGAATCGGCGAAGCCCGGTTATCCGGCGGCCGAGATCTACTTAACCCTCGGTAAGGTCTATCTTCATAAAGGCCGGATGGAACGCGCCCTGGAGCTATTTCAAAAGACGGTGGCAGCCGCGCCCAACCAGCCCGAGGCGCATTTGCGATTGGCTCAGGCGTACCGGTTGAAGCGGCAACCGGAAATGGCGTTGAAGGAGCTGTCGCTCGCCGTTCCGGAAGGGCAGAGGCTCTTGAGCAACGCGTATTACCAGCAATTGCAGGCCGAGGTCTTCTTCGAACGCGGCCTCATCCAGCAGGAGAGGAGAGCATTCACCCAAGCCTTCGAAGCCTATCGGTCCGCGCTCGACCTTAACCCACTCCACGGTCCAACTCATCGCCAGATGGCGGAAGTGTTATTGCAACAGGGGCAGTATGATCGCGCCGCGGAGCACGCCGCAAAAGCGGAAGAGTTGAAATCTCCGGTCGATCCAGCCCTGCTCGAAAAACTCAAAGCGAAAAAACGCCCCGATTAAGAAAAAAGCATCTGCCTCGCCGGCCCAAGGTTTTTTTAGTGTGAAATTTTCTTCGCCTGGGCTTCATCGAGCGATAACATCTGATCCGCCGCTACATCCGTCAGCGTCTGCTGCCTGCCGCTGGGCCATATAATCTCCAGCTGTTTGATTTTGCGTTCGCTGCCGAGGCCGAAATAGAGGCGCAGGTCGCTGCTGCTCAGATAACTGCCTGCGCTGTATATCTCTTTGGTCTGCGTTTTGCCCCTCACTTCGACTTTGACGCGCGCGCCCACGCCGAACGAATTGCTCTCTCTCCCGCGCGCTTTAATAGCGATCCAGTGATTCTTGTTGCCGCCGTCGTTTCGCATCAATATCGGCGGCTGGCCGCTATTTGAGACGATGATGTCCAGGTCGCCGTCATTATCGAAATCGCCGGTCGCCGCGCCGCGCCCCACGTGTTTGATTTGAAAGGCCGGGCCGCTCTCTCCCGACACATCTCGAAAATTACCTCTCTCATTGGCGTAAAGCAGATCGGTCTGCATATATGAAAGGCGCTGATTATAAAGATGCACGTTGTCGATCACGTGTCCATTCGTCACATAGATATCGACGTCTCCATCGTTGTCGAAATCGAAGAGTCTCGTCCCGAATCCCAGCGGCAACAGCCCTGAACCGAGGCCGGCCCGCTCGCTCACTTCTTCAAAAGTGAAATCGCCCTTGTTGCGAAATAACGCATTCAATTCCTCGGAGAAGTTGGTCACGAATATATCGAGCAGCCCGTCGCCATCGTAGTCAGCGAATTCCGTTCCCATTCCGGCCCGCGGATTTCCATTCGGGTCATATCCGACCCCGGCGCTATAGGTCAGGTCAGCGAACGTTCCGTCTCCGTTGTTCCGGTACAGAAAGTTCCGCACCAGATCGTTGGCGACGAAAATATCCGGCAACCCGTCATTATCGAAATCGCCGAAAGTTACGCCCAATCCCTTGCCGGCGGGATTCGCGATATCTGCTTGTCGGGAGACATCGGTGAACGTTCCGTCCCCGTTGTTTCGATAGAGCAGATCAGCCACTCCATCGAAGCCGCGCGGATCGCAGTACATGCGATGGCCCGGCTTTCGATATCCGCAATAGGTATTCTCCTTAATGTCGTAATCCATATACCTGACGATGTAGAGGTCGAGGTCTCCGTCCCGGTCATAGTCGAAGAACCCGGCGCTGCTACTCCAGCCAAGACCTTTGACACCGGCCTTCGCCGTCACATCGCTGAACGTCCCGTTCCTCTTATTGCGATAGAGCGCGTTCGCACCGTAGCCCGCGACATACAAATCGAGGTATCCGTCGTTATCGTAATCACCCACGGCAACGCCCGTGCTATAACCGCCGTTGCCGGTCAGACCGGCCGTTTTAGTTACATCGACAAATGTCTCCTTGCCTGTATTGCGCAGGAGGGAATTGCCAGGTGATGACTTGCCTGCATGCAGGTTGGCGCCGTTCGCAAAGAAGAGATCGAGAAATCCATCATTGTCGTAATCCAACCAGGCGACGCCCGAACCGAATGTTTCGATCATCAGCTTCTCGGCCGAAGCTCCGTTTTCGTGTTTGAAGGCGATATTGGATGATTGGGTTACGTCTATAAAAGTAACAAGTTGATTCTTATTGAGGGGGTGGCCGGTAAAAACTACTCCCAAAGAAAAAAGAAACGTCAGGAATATACTGCTCTTGTAAATAAAAATGCTCCTTTGCAAATTCTCGGGAATCCAGCGGCCTCGCGCGACTGTTCGCCTCGGAATATCCTTGGCCAAAAACACGGCGCTGCATAGGCTTGCGCACACCGAGGGATTTGCATTCTTTCATGATGGCGTTATGAATTCTTGCGATGTCGGGCAGGGTCTCCAACCTGCTTTGTCTCCGAGATTTCAGGGCAGGTTCGAGAACCGGCCCAATATCCCAATATATTGTTATCAGAACTCAAGGCGTATCGTCATATTCATCTGACGGAAGCCCTGTTTCTCCGGGTTGTAATAAGGGATCGTGGCTGTAAATTTGCCAGGATCCGCCGTGTTGATGTTGAGGTTCGGGTTACCGAAGTGCGGTGTGTTGAAGAGGTTCGAGATCGCCGTTGTGAAGCTCATCCGCCACCGTTCGGTGATGGGGAATCGCTTGGCCATGCTGAGATGGAACACTTTGATCCCTTGCCCTTCCAGAATGTTCACACCGCTGTTGCCGAACTGCCCGGCAGCGGGGATCTTAAATGCGGTCGGATCGAACCATTGCGTATAGCTCCGCTCATCGCCCGATTTATTACCGTCGGCGATGCGATCGGGCAATCCGCCTGACGTGCCGGTGTTCGAAGGATCGGATCCCGAAAACGATGGCGAGAAGTAGGTGCCGGTTCCGAAATAAGTGATCGTCTGCATATCCCATCCGCCGATGACCTGGTTGACGATGTCCGGCGCGCCGGAAAGGAACTGCCGCCCGTGCCCAAAAGGCAACCTCCAGTTTGTATTGATGACGAAGTAATGCCGGCGCGTATCGGCGTTACGCGCCCATTTGTCGGTCACGCTGTACGGGTTCTCGAGGTTGGCATAGTTATACATGTTGTTCGACCACGTCCAGGAAGCGTCGAACATGAACGAACCGATGCGCCTCTGTGCGCTCAGTTGCAGCGAATCATATTTTACCTTGCCGTCATCGCGCGTCACCGTGACGTTGCGGAATTGCGGGAACGGCCGCAGCGAACTTACGAAGGTCGTCGTACTCGGCTGCGGCTTGTTGAGGTTGAGGTTGTAGTTGATCCCCGATCCGCGCGAGCCTATATAGGAGATGCGAAAACCCATATCGCGCCACTCCTGCTCGACGCTCAAGTTGTATTGCCGGACCACGCCATTGTCGGTCCGCATCGGATAGCCTTGAATGTCCTGACCGGGAATGGTGGAGTTCGTCGGGAACGGATTGGGGAAGAACAAGGTCGGTCCCCCGGTTGTCGTGTTGCGATAGGTCTCGCTGAATTGAAACGGACCGCTACCCAGCAATCGGGCGAAATAGCCGAAGACTTCTGTGTACTCGCCATAACCGCCGCGCACCACCATCTTATCGGTCATACGATAAGCCGCCGCGAGGCGCGGGCGGAAGTTCCTCTTATCCGGTGTGGGCACCACGCCGCCTTCCACCACTCTGGTTGTGTTTTGCGGATATGCCGGATTGACCTGCGAGAGCGTGCCGGGCGCCACGACCACATTCCCGGTTGATGGATCCCAGTTGAACATCAGCCCGTCCTTGAACGTCGGCGCCGAGTAATAGTCCCAGCGCAGGCCGAAGTCGAGCGTGAGCTTATCCGTGAACTTGAAGGTATCGCCCACAAAGATACCTACCTGTTTCTCGCTCGAGACGCGGTCCGGCAAAGGATTGAGCCGCGTGCTGGTGATCGGGATGCCGAGCAGAAAATCGGCGACCGCATTTCCGGTGAAGGTTCCGTCGAAGGTGAAATTGCCGTATGTGTCCGTCGGGATCTGAGGGTTGCGGTTCTGGAACTCTCGATACTCCCCGCCGAATTTCATGACATGCCTGCCCTTCGACCAGGTGAGAGTGTTCAGCCAGGTTCTGATGTAGTTGTCGTCGCGGACGTTGTCGAGGCCCCCGAGTTGTGTCTCCAACGTGCTCAACCCGGTGATGGCGATGCGCGGGAAGCCCTGCGTCTGATAGCCGCCCTGGTTGGTCCCTTGCAATCCGATGGCGGCGAGGACTTCGTCGCCGGTTAACGGCTCGAACCCTTTCTCCGGCTCACCCGATCGCCGGTAATCGGTCTGCCAGCCGAAGGTGAACGTGTTGATCAAATTGGGAGAGAAGACGTGCGTGTCCGAGATAACGGTCTGCCTGTGGTCGCGGTCCTCAGTCCAGCCGAGAGCCGGCGTCGGCCGGGGCCGGATGTACGGCGTGATACGAGCGCTCCATCTGAAAAAGAGACTGTTCTTCTCCGACACCTTGTGGTCGATTCGGAGAAACGGCCAATCGCCTTTATACAGATCGGAGTTATACGGGAAGATGTAGCCGTAGTTGTTGGTCAGCGTACTTGGGCCGCCGATGTTGGGGGCGGGGAAGTAAAGGTCCAATATCTTCTGCGATACCGGATTGATCCGGTCCAATGGGATAGTATTGTTGGCGAATGTTCCGCCTTGCGGGTCGCGCAGTGCAGCAGTCATGTTTCTGAAGTCGCCATTCCGCATATTTACGGTCGGGACGCTCGAAGTCACAAACGAGCCGAGCGGAAGGTTCTGACGAAACCAGCCGAAGTAGAAGAATGTTTTGTCCTTCCAGATGGGCCCGCTCGCTTCCGCGAAGAATTCGTGCTGGATGAATGGGGTCTTACGCCGGTTGGAATCGGCTTCGATGTAGGTCCGGCTGTTCAACCCTGAGTTGAAGTGCCGGTAAAAGGCGCCGCCATGGAACGCACTGGAGCCGCGTTTCGAGACCATATTGAAATTGGTCACGCGCGCGCTGTCAGAGCCGCTGAGCACCGTGGAGACCTGCACCGTCTCAAAGAAGTTGGGATTGTCGTTCTGGTCGCCCGTCGTGTCATTGGCGACACCGTCCATCGCCCACGTCTGCTGGTTCCGAGTTTGCCCCGAAATCATCAGGTTCCAGCCACTCCCCTGAATCCCGGGAACGGTGGTCAACATCGCAAGCGGCGATGGGTAGGTGTCGACTGCAGGTTGGTCCTTGAATTTTCTACTGTTTACCTCGCCGCCGATTCCTCCGCCCTCTGTCGTAATAACCGCGGCGCCTCCGTTAACCGTGACGGTTTCGCTCGCTTCCCCGACTTGCAGCGAGAAATCAATCCTCCTCGTCTGTCCTGCATCCATCAGGAGATTGTCGGCGACGTGACCGCGGAAGCCCGCCTTCTCGGCGTTCAGGCGATAACTGCCGAGCTTCAAGTCCGGTATCTCGAAATTTCCATTTCCATCAGTGGTGACAGTTCGGACTCTGATTTTGGTGGCCAGATCGGTAATCGTGATATTCACGCCGGGTATGGCGGCCCCCGTATCGTCAGTGACTGTTCCACGCAATACTGACAGCGCCGTCTGGGCCAGCAATGTTGTACTCCCGATTAACAACGGGAAGAGAAGTAACAATACGGTTACGCTAGAACATATCGTGCGTTTCAGATTCCCTCCGATGCCTCTAGCTGGGGCTTCCGTAACGTTTATCATAGATAAATACCGCTCCAATTTCTGTTTCTGTCAAATCTCGGATCGATCAAAGCGAATAGGCTATATGGTCCGACTGAAAATTGACTTTAATTAACAGCAAAATTTCAGTTGATGAAGGTTATTCAATTTTCGGTAAATTAGACGGAAGCAGAACAAATCTTCCGGAATCGCGATTATGATTTCGCAGTTTATAAGTGAACCCAACAAAGCATCTCATACGGGGACCAATAGAAGCCGAGCGATTGTCTACTGTATTTATTAGACCGTCAAGTAAACCGGTAGGGAATTTCCCTGAAACGTGAGTGAAATTAAATTATAATTGATCATACGGAAGGGTCTTGGGAAGGTGGCGAGGGGTGGCGGTTAGAAACCTGGAAGACAGAAACGGACAGAGAGGTTCTGCTGGCGAATTCAGAAAATGAAATTATCGGCTCTAAGCTCCGGAGCGGTATAGGTGTTCAGATGTCGCTCCTCTGGAGCTTGCGATGAACATTATCATCTAAGCTATAAACATCGGGCTCCTCCGGAGCTAACCAGAAACTACTGATAACAATCAACTTTAATTTGCACAGTCCTCAATTAACGGAGGTATTAAATAATCTTGGGAAGAACAATAACTAAAATAGGAGATGTGTTTTCTGTAAAGCTAGATGATAATAGGAAGAAATATTTCCAATATGTAGCTAATGACCTTACTCAATTGAATAGTGATGTAATCAGAGCTTTCAAAAAGACATACTCCATCAATCCAAACCCTGATTTATCGGAAATTGTTACAGATGAAGTAGAGTTTTATGCCCACTGTGTAACAAAGTGGGGCATTAAATTAGGCTTGTGGGAAAGAGTCGGTAATATTGCAAATGTAGGAAAAGTGGAGGTCGTTTTTAGAGATAGTGAAGACTATGGAAACCCGGAGATAAAAGTTTCTTACGGTTGGTGGATATGGAAAATCAATGAAGAACAAAAGAGAGTCGGGAAATTATAATGTGAAAATCAACAAGCAGAAATCGGAGTTGTCGTCGCACCCCATAATATAGTGCACAGAATGCAAACAGGTAAGTATGATTTTGTATATCCAGATTATCAATAATAGATGGTCTACTTGTTCTAAGTTGTGGGTTATCAACATCCTTGTGCCATAGTAAGGCAAAGCATTAGCTTTGCCGATTAACCGACAATCTAACCGGACATGGAAGAAGATAGCGACGAGTACCTTCATACTTGGAGTCAGTAGGCAGAAAAAGGGAGCTGAAAATGTCAGAACACGCAGTAATCGTTCATTTCGATTATGGTTCCACCAACCTAGACCCTTGATGCTGACATCTTAAAGCGCTATCTAAACAGGTAGCGATAACATCTGACAAATCCCACGAAGGTCGTCGGGTAAGAGAGTGACGCTGCCTCCACTCCCTACCATGAGAACCGATCGGGCCAGTTTCCCGGCAATCAGCTCAAGCCAAGCCTTTCCAACGCCTTTATAGAATAAACGCGGTTTCACAATCACCAATTTCTGGCTATTTCATACACAATTGCGAATTGTTGTAGCCCTTGCTTCGATCCTCTGATCGACATCAGTCCATCATCGAGAAAATCTAAACCATATTGGGTCTCGAAGGGGAGACACAGGAGATGAGGCTAACGATGAAATGATCGCAGTGATGCATCGAGCGCCAGTCAGGTTTCTCACCTGAGCAGAGGCAGGGAAGGTGAGAGCAAGTTTGGGACAGATGAAAAGGTGGGTTTGCATCCTATGGTCATTTCATGTACTTTGTGTGAGACTGATAATGCGTCTTATGTAACTGATCTATGCAACATAGCTGGTTACCGCGCGAGACTCTGAGTATGCAAGCAGGGTAATAATTAGATTTTAACGCAATTTATCTCGTAATTATGCCTCAGCTCTAACCGCGTTTTAACATGTCCATGATACCTTTAATAACAGCGCTTTGATGTCCCCCCCCACGTTCACAAATTTCAGTATTTTCAAGCATACGCAACATCAACTTACGGAGGAAACCTTGTTTATTCCAATAAAATGTGGTGGATTCAATCGTTAGCTCGACTTCAGCCAAGTTTCGAAACGGAAGCATTTAAGTGCAAGCGAGCGTATGATTTTATCACGGCTCGATCGGATTGAGATAGGCGGACATGCCTCGATTGAAAGACGAACTCCCAATCTGAACGTTTTGCAGATGACATCAAATTATAGAAAATGTAGTTTCCAGATTACATGGGTTGGTCGTGCCCTACAGGTACTGCGTCCAGTTGTGATTGCAGAAAAGTTGCACATTATTCAAGTAACTATAAAGGCGCGAAAGCCTTTAATGAATTACTTCAAATGGAAGATAGTCAATCTCGGTCCTTCTCTACTTTGGCTTGCAATGAACTAAGGGAGGGACAGAAACGAATCGAAAATAAGGAGGCTCAGGATTATGAGTTGGTACGATCCAGACAAAGAAGATACTACCATTTACAAAGTCGTCGTAAACCATGAGGAGCAATATTCGATCTGGCCTGAATACAAAGAGGATCCGCTTGGTTGGACGGAGGTCGGGAAGGCTGGGTCGAAAGCGGAATGTCTGGCTTATATCAATGAAGTGTGGACGGATATGCGGCCTCTCAGTCTTAGAAAAAAGATGGATGAAATTGCTAAAAATCCGCCGCCTCCTCCTCCACCGCCCGATCCGAACAAGCCGCGGGAAAAGGGTCTCCTCGACAGACTTTGTGAAGGCGACCATCCAGTCGAAGTTAGTTTACGCCCTGAGAAGACAGTGAGGCTCTTCAAGGAAGCGATCGATCGCGATTATGTGCATATTAAATTCACCAAGACTAAGGGCGGCACCGAACTGGGTGTTAGGTTGGATCGTGACGATTGTGACTTCACCAAAGCTGATTTCGAGAACGGGAGTGGAACGGTTCGTCTCGAGGGAGGACTGACGCTGGATTATGTGAAGGTCAAGTGCATCGCCGATCTGGCTCTTGCAACACTCGAAGGAACTGGCCATCTTGTAAGGGTTGAGGCGAGTGGGGAGAGTTGAAGTCGAAAAGGAAAGTTATAGGCTCATTGGGAATTCGCGTGGTAAACCCAAGATATAGTGGTCTTGAAACAAAAAAATTATGGTAAGCTTCTGCTCCCCCTCCAAAATCGATAAATTGTCAGGGCTCACGACATCGTGTACTGATTCTTATTGAAAAAAAGCTCAGGACATCGTGGACTCTGAGAAAAAATTTGAAAATTTGTCAGGAGAAATCGCTAGAAAGCCCTAGTGACAGGCTCTCCAGCGCTTTCTCGGCATGACTATCCTGGGAATCTTCGTAATTTTATACAGATACTACAAATGCTAATTGATATCTTAATCGGAACATAGTAAGCTTAGATAGGTAGTTATTGCTTAATACAATATATAAAATAAATACCATTCAAGTAATTTCTTCGGCTTTTGCTTCGTATCATCGCTCTTAATATTGTAAGTATGCGAAAACAAACAAGCTGCCACTTTAAGGTTCTCACTATGCGATGTCATTTCCCACCACCCCCCTACATCGCTATGATCATCGACATCTTTAGTTGTAAGTTATCCCCCCTTCAAGAAAAAATAAATCAGCATAAGGCTCTAGTGAATAGCAGCGCATCAATGACACTTTCATTGTGACAACCGGAATGTTAGTGGACATAAGTAATGCCATTTCCCAAGTCCCACTGATTATTTCCCCCATAAACTGAAATTACAGAAGGTTAGCCACTGGTTCGACCAGTGAGGCTAGAAAAGCTTTGAGCGTTCCAGGAGTTTAGTACCTTCTCTTTCGGAGATTGGTGAGCCAAATCCAAAGGGGAATTTAATGAACAAGAACCATCAAAGCTTGTCCCATTCTAGGTGGATTTACGTGTAACAGACTTTTTTTCAAGAGAAATGCGACGGGAGACTGTGTGAACTGGGTTCGGGTTTCTTCAAGATCGGCATTCACGGGCGGCAAGTCTCCTCTGTTAGAACATCCGGAATAACCTATGACAAATCACAAAGATGATTCCGCGCGTTTGGGACGCACCGAACTGGTATCGCTCAAAGGATTCGATTACATAGAACTCTATGTCGGCAACTCGCTCCAGGCCGCTCACTTTTATCGCACGACTTTCGGTTTCCTGCCGGTGGCCTATGCCGGCCTCGAAACGGGTGATCGCGATCGTGCATCGTTGATTATCGAGCAGGGGCAGATCCGGTTGATTCTGACGGCTCCCACCTCACCCGAAAGCCCCATTGCTGAGCATCTTCGGTTGCACGGAGAAAGTGTGAAAGATATCGCGTTTATCGTCGATGATTCGCGGCAGGCGTTCGCGTCCGCCATAGAACGCGGCGCGACGCCAGTCATGGAACCGGCTGTCTTTGAGAGCGGGGAGGGGCGCCTGATCAAGTCCACCGTCGCTGCCTGCGGTCATACCGTCCACTCATTCATTCAACGAGATGGCTCGCCACATGCGTTTTTTGCTCCGTATCGTGCTCTCACGCAGGCGCCGCTGGCTGTCTCAACCGGATTGCAAGCGATCGATCATATCGCGATCAGCGTGGAGGCCGGCACTCTGAATCAATGGGTCGAGTTCTACCAGAACGTCTTGGGGTTCCACCAATCTCATGTGGAGGATGTTTTCACCGAATACAGCGCGATGAACTCCAAGGTCGTACAGAACGGAAACATCAAGTTCCCCGTCATGGAGCCGGCTCCGGGGCGGCGCAAATCCCAGATTGAGGAGTATCTCGAATTCAATTGTGGGCCGGGCGCGCAGCACATCGCTTTCCTGACCCAGGACATTGTCGAAACCGTGCGAATGCTCCGGGAGAACAATATTGAATTTCTGTCCTCACCGAACACTTACTACCAATTGCTGGAGGGACGGATTGGTAAGATCGATGAAGACCTAAGATTGCTCAGCGAACTGAAGATACCTGGTTGATCGTGACCAATGGGGATATCTCCTTCAAATCTTTTCCAAACCTATACAAAGCCGTCCGACCTTATTCGTCGAGATTATTGAACGAATTGGCGCGCGAGGTTTTGGCGGTGGAAACATCAAAGCTCTGTTCGAAGCGGTCGAACGCGAACAGGCCGCGCGAGGCAATCTGTAGCGAGTGCCGGCGCGATATCAGCATTTATTATCGGCGGATCGGGATATGTCAAATACTTCAAGGTGGTCGACGGAAGAGATAGAGCTGGCCGGCTGGGCGCGAGCCATCAAGCCATCTGATCTACAGGAGATGCTCTTTGCGACGGCGGGGCCCGGGATCATCTCTTTCGCTCTGGGATTGCCTGCCCCCGAGCTATTTCCACGCGAAGCGCTGCTACGCGCCGCCGCCTCTGTGCTGGAGGATGACGTGCGTTCACTACAGTATGGGCCACCGTCTCCTCGATTGAAGCAGCAGATTGTGAGAGTGATGGAGCGACGCGGAGTTACATGTCATGAAGGGCAAATCTTCTTGACTGCCGGGGCGCAGCAGGGAATGAACCTGCTGACGCGGTTGCTCCTTGAACCGGCCGGACAGGTGCTCGCTGAAGAGACGATCTATACCGGGTTTCAACAAGTGCTTGAGCCCTATCAGCCCCATCTGCTGACTGTCAGCACCGATCCCGAAACCGGCATGGATGTTTCCGGCGTCGAATCGATTTTAGCGCGAGGTGTTCGCCCGGCCTTCATCTACGCGATCAGTGATGGGCATAATCCTTTGAGTGTCAGCCTCAGCTTGTCAAAGCGAAAACGCCTCGCCGAACTCGCGCGAGAGTACCGGATTCCGATCATGGAGGATGATGCTTATGGATTCCTCTACTATCACGAGACGCCTCTTCCTCCGCTCCGGGCCTTCGACGATCAATGGGTCTTTTACATCGGATCATTCTCCAAGATCTTGGCACCCGGGCTGCGGAGTGGATGGATTGTTCTGCCTGAGCTACTGGTATCGAAGCTCTCGATCGTGAAAGAGGCCAGCGATATTGACACCACAACCTTCGCACAGCGAGCGGTAGCGGAGTTGCTTGAAACGGAGGATTTCAATGGGCATCTGGTCCGACTGCGCCGAGAATACAAGACGCGGCGCGATACGATGCTTCGCTCACTGCGCGACCATTTTCCTACCGCCGCGCGGTGGATGATTCCGGAGTCTGGGGCCTTCATCTGGGTGGAATTGCCACCGGAAATCGACGCCTCAGCATTGCTCAAGATTGCGATCGAAAAAGAGCGAGTCGCTTTTATTCCGGGCCAAGCTTTCTGCGTGAATGGACATTCCCGGGTGACTAGTTGTCTGCGATTGAACTTCTCCAACAGCCCGCCTGGAATGATAGAGGAGGGAATCCAGCGCCTCGCTCGAGCTGTCAGATCGTTATGACCTGAATCGGCCGTCGTTGAACTCCCTGAGCCGAAAATTGTTTTGAGATAGTTACTTAATGCTATACCGCGTAATTGACAAAGTCGAGCTTAGTTGTTCTGGGCTGGGGTAAATAGAGTCAGTGTGCATGAGTCCTCGCTTTATTCCGTGCAGCGCACTCTCCCGAGAACTTCTTCGAGCTCTTCACCTTCCGATACAGGAGATCAGTTTCTCATTATGACCATTGATGAACTGCTTTTTGAACTCAGATCTAGGGGTGTGCAGCTTCGAAGGAGCGGGCACGAATTAGTTGTCCCTGGTAAGCCCGACCAACTGGAAGCGCTTCTGATTGATGAGTTGAAGGCGCATAAAACTGCATTGGTGGAGCTGATCGGCATTGACACCGACCTGTGGGTAGGAGTGAGCCGGGAGGAGCATAAGGCATACTTTCGACGGTTGTTGGGAGGGGTGGAGGAGCCGACGGCGCCGTTTGGGATGTTGAATGTGAGAGGCGACGGGACGGGGATTGAAGAGGCAGGTCTGGAGGTGGATGCAGAACTGGGGAGGCGAGTGCGTGAGCGAGCGAGGAGGCTGGGAGTGAGTGCGGCGAGTCTGTTCCATGTGGCGTGGGGGCGAGTGCTGGCAGGGGTTTCGGGACTGGATGATGTGGTCTTTGGGACCTTGCTGCTGGGGCGCATGCAGGGGGGGCAGGGAGCGGACCAGGCGATGGGGCTGTTTATCAACACGCTCCCGGTGCGAATCCGAGTCGGGGTGGAAAGTGTCGAGGAGAGCGTGCGGGGAGTGCATCTGCAACTGGCGGAACTGCTGAGGCACGAGCATGCCTCGCTGGCATTAGCGCAACGATGCAGCGGGGTGCCGGCGCCGAGACCGCTGTTTTCAGCGCTATTGAACTATCGGCATAACGCGGGAGAGGGGACTGAGAGCTCGGAAGAGCAAAGGAGGGTGTGGGAAGGCATTCGAGTCCTGTCGGGAGAGGAAAGGACCAACTATCCATGTACGCTCTCAGTGGATGATCTGGGAGAGGGTTTCCGGCTGACGTCGCAGGTGCAATCGCCGATTGAGCCGAAGAGGATCTGCGAGTACATGCATATCGGCCTGGCTTCGCTGGTGGAGGCGCTGGAAAGAGAGCCGGAGCGGCGGGTCATGAGTATAGATATCCTGACGGAGCGTGAGCGGAGGAAAGTGCTGTACGAGTGGAACGAGACGGAGGTGGAGTACCCGCGGGAGAGATGTGTTCACGAGTTGTTTGAAGAGCAGGTGGAGAAGAGCGCGGACGCAGTGGCGGTGGTGTTTGAGAATGAATACCTGAGCTATGCAGAGCTGAACCGGCGGGCGAACCAATTGGGCCACTATCTGCAGAGGAGGGGAGTGGGGCCGGAGGTAGTGGTGGGGGTACGTCTGGAGCGGTCGGTGGAGATGGTGGTAGGAGTTTTAGGAGTGCTCAAGGCGGGAGGGGCCTATCTGCCTATAGATACGCAAACGCCGCTGGAGAGGGTGAGATATATGCTGGAGGATGCAGCCGTCAGGGTGATCCTGACGAAGGAGATGTTGGCGGATGATATGGGGCAGATCATCAGCCTGGATGAGGAATGGGAAAAGATCAGTGAGGAGAACGAGGGTGAGCCGGAGAGCGGGGTAGTAGCAGAGAACCTAGCCTATGTCATATACACATCCGGGTCGACCGGCCAACCCAAGGGTGTGGGCATATCTAATCGCAGCCTGACCAACCTGATCTGCTGGCACCAGCGGGAATTCGATGTGAGCGCCGCCGATCATGCGACTCAACTGGCGGGAGTCAGTTTCGATGCCTCAATCTGGGAAATATGGCCCTACCTAACGTCCGGAGCCAGCCTGCACATCGTCGAAGAGGCGAAGCGTGGTGAAGCGCCGGAACTGATCAGATGGATGGTCGAAGAGGGCATTACCATTAGTTTCCTGCCAACCCCATTGGCAGAGCTGGCACTGAGTGAGCGTTGGCCTGAAACCACGAGTTTACGAACGATGCTGACCGGAGGTGAAGAGCTGAGATCGGGAGAGCGGCCCGCAGCGCCATTCACACTGGTTAACAACTATGGACCGACGGAGTACACCGTGGTGACGACCTCCATTCGAGTCGACGAGAGTTGTAAGGAGAAGCCTCCGATCGGACGCGGGATCGCGAACACATCCATCTATCTGCTTGACGAACAATTAGAGCCTGTACCGGTAGGAGTAAGAGGGGAACTCTACGTCTCAGGAGCTGGTTTGGCGAGAGGTTATGTGGGAAAGCCGAAGCAAACGGCAGAGAGATTCATCCCCCACTTTTTGAGCGGAAGGGATGGCGAAAGATTGTACCGGACGGGAGACATCGGCAGGTATCGACCGGATGGAAAGATCGACTTCGAGGGACGTGTCGATCATCAGGTGAAGGTTCGAGGATTCCGGATCGAGTTGGGAGAGATCGAAGCGAGGTTGCTGGAGCACGAGGCCGTGCGGGAAGCGGTGGTGATGGCGCGCGAAGAGCGGCCCGGCGACAAGCGATTGGTCGCCTACTACACCAGTGCCGAGCAGGCGGAAGGCGGAGCGGGAGCGGAGGCGCTGAGGACGCATCTATTGGCGAAGCTGCCGGAGTACATGGTGCCGGCCGCGTATGTGCGGCTGGAGTCGTTGCCGTTGACGCCCAATGGGAAGCTGGACCGCAAAGGGCTGCCGGAGCCGGAGACCGGGGCCTATGTGATGCGCGAATACGAGGCACCGGTGGGGGAGGTCGAAGAGACGCTGGCAGTCCTCTGGGAGGAGTTGCTCAAGCTGGAGGGGGTGGGCCGTCACGACAACTTCTTCGGGCTGGGTGGACACTCGCTGTTGGCGGTGACGCTGGCCGAGCGTATGCGTCGGGCAGGGCTGCAGGTCGATGTCAGAGCCCTGTTTGCAACATCGACGCTGGCTGAGCTGGCCTCGGCAGTGGGGCCGCAGGCTGATGCGATCGAGGCGCCGCCGAACCGGATTCCGTCCGGGTGCACAGCGATCACGCCGGAGATGCTGCCGCTGGTGCGGTTGAGCGCGGAAGAGATGGAAGGCCTGATCTCCGGTGTGCCGGGAGGAGCAGCCAATATCCAGGATATATATCCGCTGGCGCCGTTGCAGGAGGGCATCCTGTTCCATCACCTGATGGGTGGAGAAAGTGATCCGTACGTGATCGGCATCCAGATGAGCTTCGACAGTCGCGCGAGGCTGGACGCGTACTTGGAGGCCATGCAGGCGGTGATCGATCGTCACGACATCCTGCGGACGGCGGTGATGTGGGAGGGGCTTCCGGAGCCGGTGCAGGTGGTGTGGCGCAAAGCGCCGCTGATGGTGGAGGAGGTGGAGCTGGATGCGGCGGGCAGCGATGTGGCCGAGCAGATGTACGAGCGATTCCATCCGCGGCGTTACCGAATAGACGTGCGCCGTGCGCCGCTGCAGCGGGTTTATCTGGCCTATGATCGAGCCAATGGGCGCTGGTTGCTGACGGAGTTGCAGCATCACTTGACGATGGATCACGGTACGCAGGAGGTGATGGAGAAGGAGATCGAAGCGCATCTGCTGGGGAAGGCTGATGGACTGCCGAGGCCGCTGCCGTTCCGCAACCTTGTGGCGCAGGCGCGCTTAGGAGTGAGCCGGGAGGAGCATGAGGCATACTTTCGACGGTTGTTGGGAGGGGTGGAGGAGCCGACGGCGCCGTTTGGGATGCTGGATGTGAGAGGCGACGGGACGGAGATTGAAGAAGCACGTCTGGAGGTGGATGCAGAACTGGGGAGGCGAGTGCGTGAGCGAGCGAGGAGGCTGGGAGTGAGTGCGGCGAGTCTGTTCCATGTAGCGTGGGGGCGAGTGCTGGCAGGGGTTTCGGGACTGGATGATGTGGTCTTTGGGACCTTGCTGCTGGGGCGCATGCAGGGGGGGCAGGGAGCGGACCAGGCGATGGGGCTGTTTATCAACACGCTCCCGGTGCGAATCCGAGTCGGGGTGGAAAGTGTCGAGGAGAGCGTGCGGGGAGTGCATCTGCAACTGGCGGAACTGCTGAGGCACGAGCATGCCTCGCTGGCATTAGCGCAACGATGCAGCGGGGTGCCGGCGCCGAGCCCGCTGTTTTCAGCGCTATTGAACTATCGACATAGCGCGGGAGAGGGGACTGAGAGCTCGGAAGAGCAAAGGAGGGCATGGGAAGGCATCCGAGTCCTGTCTGGAGAGGAAAGGACCAACTATCCATGTACGCTCTCAGTGGATGATCTGGGAGAGGGTTTCCGGCTGACGTCGCAGGTGCAATCGCCGATTGAGCCGAAGAGGATCTGCGAGTACATGCATATCGGCCTGGCTTCGCTGGTGGAGGCGCTGGAAAGAGAGCCGGAGCGGCGGGTCAGGAGTATAGATATCCTGACGGAGCGTGAGCGGAGGAAAGTGCTGTACGAGTGGAACGAGACGGAGGCGGAGTACCCGCGGGAGAGATGTGTTCACGAGTTGTTTGAAGAGCAGGTGGAGAAGAGCGCGGACGCAGTGGCGGTGGTGTTTGAGAATGAATACCTGAGCTATGCAGAGCTGAACCGGCGGGCGAACCGACTGGCCCATTATTTAAGAGGGTTGGGCGTGAGTCCGGATGCACGGGTGGCGATCTGTGTGGAGCGGAGCCTGGAGATGGTGATCAGCCTGTTGGCCATCCTCAAGGCGGGTGGGGCCTATGTACCGCTCGACCCCGCTTACCCGGCGGAACGATTGCGTTTCATGCTGGCTGACAGCGAGCCGGTGGCGTTATTGACCCAAGGCCATCTGCAGAGCGTGTTTACGGAGCTAAGCGCCAGCTTGTCGGTGGTAGACATCTCTGAAGCACCCAAATGGCGAGAGCAGCCGGAGAGCAATCTTGATGGTGGAAGTATCGGACTCACTCCAGAACATCTGGCATACGTGATATACACGTCGGGCTCTACCGGAACACCGAAGGGCGTCATGGTGCAACACCGAGGGCTATGCAATCTAGCGGTAGTAGAGAAGGAGGCCTTCGGATTGGGAGATCGATCGCGCGTCCTGCAATTCGCATCCTTGAGTTTCGATGCCTCAGTATGGGAGGTTTTCAGCACGTTGATAGCTGGAGGAAGCTTATATGTGCACGAACAGGAGAACTTGATGCCAGGAGATGGTCTGAGGAGGGTATTGCAGGAGGATCAGATTACGGTAGTGACGATGCCGCCAAGCGTGCTGGCGGTGATTGGGGAAGAAGAGTTGAGTCACCTAGAGACGGTAATAGCGGCAGGGGAGGCGTGTAGCGCCGAGATAGTAGAGAGATGGGCGAGGGGAAGGAGATTCTTTGACGCCTACGGACCGACAGAGTCGACGGTCTGCGCGAGTATGGGGGAATGCGAAGCCGGGTCCAATCGAAAGCCGGCCATCGGGAGGCCAATAGCGAATATGCAACTCTACCTACTCGACGGAGAGTTGGAGCCGGTACCTCTGGGAGTGAAAGGAGAGTTGTATATAGCTGGGGCTGGTTTGGCGAGAGGCTATTGTGGAAGACCGGACCTGACGGCCGAGAGATTTGTCCCGAACAAATTCGGAGGAGAAAGCAGAGGAAGGCTATACCGGACGGGGGATGTGGGCAGGTATTTGTCGGACGGGAGGATAGAGTTCATAGGGCGGATAGACGGACAGGTGAAGATTCGAGGATTCCGGATCGAGTTGGGAGAGATCGAAGCGAGGTTGCTGGAGCACGAGGCAGTGCGGGAAGCGGTGGTGATGGCGCGCGAAGAGCGGCCCGGCGACAAGCGATTGGTCGCCTACTACACCAGTGCCGAGCAGGCGGAAGGCGGAGCGGGAGCGGAGGCGCTGAGGACGCATCTATTGGCGAAGCTGCCGGAGTACATGGTGCCGGCCGCGTATGTGCGGCTGGAGTCGTTGCCGTTGACGCCCAATGGGAAGCTGGACCGCAAGGGGCTGCCGGAGCCGGAGGCCGGGGCCTATGTGATGCGCGAATACGAGGCACCGGTGGGGGAGGTCGAAGAGACGCTGGCAGCCCTCTGGGAGGAGCTGCTCAAGCTGGAGGGGGTGGGCCGTCACGACAACTTCTTCGGGCTGGGTGGACACTCGCTGTTGGCGGTGACGCTGGCCGAGCGTATGCGTCGGGCAGGGCTGCAGGTCGATGTCAGAGCCCTGTTTGCAACATCGACCCTGGCTGAGCTGGCCTCGGCAGTGGGGCCGCAGGCTGATGCGATCGAGGCGCCGCCGAACCGGATTCCGTCCGGGTGCACAGCGATCACGCCGGAGATGCTGCCGCTGGTGCGGTTGAGCGCGGAAGAGATGGAAGGCCTGATCTCCGGTGTGCCGGGAGGAGCAGCCAATATCCAGGATATATATCCGCTGGCGCCGTTGCAGGAGGGCATCCTGTTCCATCACCTGATGGGTGGAGAAAGTGATCCGTACGTGATCGGCGTCCAGATGAGCTTCGACAGCCGCGCGAGGCTGGACGCGTACTTGGAGGCCATGCAGGCGGTGATCGATCGTCACGACATCCTGCGGACGGCGGTGATGTGGGAGGGGCTTCCGGAGCCGGTGCAGGTGGTGTGGCGCAAAGCGCCGCTGATGGTGGAGGAGGTGGAGCTGGATGCGGCGGGCAGCGATGTGGCCGAGCAGATGTACGAGCGATTCCATCCGCGGCGTTACCGAATAGACGTGCGCCGTGCGCCGCTGCAGCGGGTTTATCTGGCCTATGATCGAGCCAATGGGCGCTGGTTGCTGACGGAGTTGCAGCATCACTTGACGATGGATCACGGTACGCAGGAGGTGATGGAGAAGGAGATCGAAGCGCATCTGCTGGGGAAGGCGGATGGACTGCCGAAGCCGCTGCCGTTCCGCAACCTTGTGGCGCAGGCGCGCTTAGGAGTGAGCCGGGAGGAGCATGAGGCATACTTTCGACGGTTGTTGGGAGAGGTGGAGGAGCCGACGGCGCCGTTTGAGATGCTGGATGTGAGAGGCGACGGGACGGAGATTGAAGAAGCACGTCTGGAGGTGGATGCAGAACTGGGGAGGCGAGTGCGTGAGCGAGCGAGGAGGCTGGGAGTGAGTGCGGCGAGTCTGTTCCATGTGGCGTGGGGGCGAGTGCTGGCAGGGGTTTCGGGACTGGATGATGTGGTCTTTGGGACCTTGCTGCTGGGGCGCATGCAGGGGGGGCAGGGAGCGGACCAGGTGATGGGGCTGTTTATCAACACGCTCCCGGTGCGAATCCGAGTCGGGGTGGAAAGTGTCGAGGAGAGCGTGCGGGGAGTGCATCTGCAGCTGGCGGAACTGCTGAGGCACGAGCATGCCTCGCTGGCATTAGCGCAACGATGCAGCGGGGTGCCGGCGCCGAGCCCGCTGTTTTCAACGCTATTGAACTATCGACATAGCGCGGGAGAGGGGACTGAGAGCTCGGAAGAGCAAAGGAGGGCGTGGGAAGGCATTCGAGTCCTGTCGGGAGAGGAAAGGACCAACTATCCATGTACGCTCTCAGTGGATGATCTGGGAGAGGGTTTCCGGCTGACGTCGCAGGTGCAATCGCCGATTGAGCCGAAGAGGATCTGCGAGTACATGCACATCGGTCTGGCTTCGCTGGTGGAGGCGCTGGAAAGAGAGCCAAAGCGGCGGGTCAGGAGTATAGATATCCTGACGGAGCGTGAGCGGAGGAAAGTGCTGTACGAGTGGAACGAGACGGAGGCGGAGTACCCGCGGGAGAGATGTGTTCACGAGTTGTTTGAAGAGCAGGTGGAGAAGGTCCCGGATGCGATCGCGGTGGAGGATGGGGAGTTGAAGGTGAGCTACCGGGAGTTGAATGAGAGGGCCAACCGGTTGGGGAATTATCTGCGGCTGTTGGGAGTGGTGCCGGGGTCGAGGGTGGGGATCATGCTCGAACGGTCAATCAGCCTGGTCGTAGCGCAACTGGCGGTGCTGAAGTGCGGGGCTGCCTATGTGCCGATCGACTCGACGTTTCCCGAAGAGCGTCAGGTCTGGATAGTGGAAGAGTGCGAGGCGAGAGTGATTCTGACGAGTAGTAGTGAGCCGTTGGCGGCGGCGCTGAGAGAGCGGGGAGTGAATCTCGATGAGACGAGATTGAGCGAAGTTCCATCAGGGAATCTGAGGCTGGCAGTGGATAGTGAGCAGGCGGGCTATGTGATCTACACGTCAGGGTCGACGGGGAAACCGAAGGGGGTGATGGTGCCGCATCGGGCGATCTTGAGGTTGGTGATCAACTGCGGGTATGCGGATTTCAATGCCGAGGATCGAGTGGCGTTCAACTCGAATCCGGCGTTCGATGCGGCGACGCTGGAAGTCTGGGCGACGCTGCTGCACGGAGGGAGCCTGGTGGTGATCCCGAAGGAGACGATGCTGAACCCGGCGGCGCTGGGAAGTCAGCTGTTGAGAGCAGAGGTTACGGTGCTGCATCTGGTGGCGGGACTGTTGGGAGCCTATCCGGAGGAGTTAAGGATGATAATCCCGCGGCTGAGGTATCTGCTGACGGGAGGAGATGTGGTGGATCCGCGAGCGGTGAAGGAGATTCTGAGAGCCAATCCGCCGGAGAGAATTGTGCACTGTTACGGACCATCGGAGAGCACGACCTTCGCGACGACACATGAGGTGAAGGAGGTGGAGGAGGGAGCGATGAGAATCCCAATCGGGCGCCCGATCGGGAATACGCGAATCTATCTGCTGGATGAGGAGGGAGAACCGGTGCCGGTCGGAGTGAGAGGAGAGATTTACATCGGTGGTGAGGGATTGGGACACGGATACCTGAATCGAGCGGGGTTGACGGCGGAGAGATTCGTGGCGGATCCGTTCACGGAGCAACCTGGGGCAAGGATGTACCGGACGGGAGATGTGGGTAGATACCTGGCAGACGGCGCGATCGAGTTCTTGGGGAGGAACGATCATCAGATCAAGATCCGAGGATTCCGGATCGAGTTGAGAGAGATCGAAGCGAGGTTGCTGGAGCACGAGGCAGTGCGGGAAGCGGTGGTGATGGCGCGCGAAGAGCGGCCCGGCGACAAGCGTTTGGTCGCCTACTACACCAGTGCCGAGCAGGCCGAGGGCGGCGTGGGAGCGGAGGCGCTGAGGACGCATCTATTGGCGAAGCTGCCGGAGTACATGGTGCCGGCCGCGTATGTGCGGCTGGAGTCGTTGCCGTTGACGCCCAATGGGAAGCTGGACCGCAAGGGGCTGCCGGAGCCGGAGGCCGGGGCCTATGTGATGCGCGAATACGAGGCACCGGTGGGGGAGGTCGAAGAGACGCTGGCAGCCCTCTGGGAGGAGCTGCTCAAGCTGGAGCGGGTGGGCCGTCACGACAACTTCTTTGAGCTGGGCGGACACTCGCTCCTAATTCTACGGGTGGTCAATCTTCTTGCACAAACGGGTTTAATAATCCTGGTAACTGACCTGTTCGAATATCCGACTCCTAAACTACTTGCCGAACGCATCAAATCTTGCGGTGACCACAGCTCATCTGACGAAGTAATATGCATCAGAAAGGGCGGTCCGGAATCTCCGCTCTTTCTGGTGCACGAATGTACAGGCTATATATTTTATGCTCGCACGCTCAGCCAATATCTAGATCCCGACATACCTGTTTATGGCCTCCCTCCCCAATCCACGGACGAACCTCAGTTGCGAACTGTGGAAGCATTAGCAAGGCGAATGGTTCGAATGATCCGCACAGCTCGGCCCAAAGGTCCGTACCGCATCGCTGGTTACTCGTTTGGTGGCCTTTTAGCGTACGAGATCGCTCTGCAGCTTATCGGAGCAGGTGAAGAAGTTGAGTTTGTAGGAATGCTGGACACCAGCCATCCTAGCCTGAAACGGATAGCGGAACTTGATCAAGTTACTATCGATGACCGGGAGGAGATGCTAATGGAACAGCTAGATATTGGATATTTGGAGCCTGGTATGGGCGAAGAGCAGGGACTGGCGTTTACCGAGTTGATATCAAAATCAGCAACAATCGAATTCGACTCACTGCTTGCGGATGTTCGACGTATGTCGCTGCTGCCACTACATTTGATAGATTCTACGGATACGCAATTACGCCAGGTATTTATTCGCTCTTACATATTCAGATTGGCTGCATCGATGTACTCCGCCCAACGCATTCCAATTCCCGTCTATTTGTTCTTGGCCGAAGCAAGCCACGACTCTGCACCTTTTCTAGGTTGGAGCGGGTGCATAATGGAAGGCCAAATTCGCGTGATACACACCGCAGGAACACACGGTTCCATGATGATGCAGCCTCATGTCAAACCGATCGGTCAGGCGTTATCAACTATCATTCGCAACCTGTCGCCGAGTAGCTAAGCTCAATGATTGGTGATGGATTGCCTGGGGCGTCCGTGTTCCAAGCATCAGGATTCGGTTAAACCTTCTTTTGAATAGGATTTATTTATTGCAATCGGAGAGCAAGACGATGAACTCGGAGAAAATATGGTGTGACCAGTGAGCATCGGTGACGCAAGATGTACCCAGCCCTCTGCCTGCCGAATTGAATTGAATTGAATTGATTGAATTGATTTGAATCAATCGAACGGAATCCCAGTAATGGAGGCCAGGTCGCGTAATTCCTTGACCACGGAAGGGAGCAGCTGCACGCCGTCCCGTGAATGTTGATCACGAGCTATTCGCTCAGGGTCGCCTGGGATGAGCGGCCCATCGGTGCCGGGAGCCGGTTTGGTCTCGCGGAAAACACGAACCCACTCATCGATCCGTTGCTTGAACTCATCCGGATCGATAAAGCCGTCAATTCGTAGGGCGCCAAAAAAATGGCCGATGCCTTTTCCCACAGCACGCTTCGACGGTTTCAGATGAAACGGAAACGGGGGGACGAAAGGCCCCCAGTTGGCACCACTTAATATTCCACACAGAATATCGACCATGGCGCTCAGACAGTAGCCTTTATGGCCGCCGTGTTCGCGGTCGACGCCGAGAGGGAGAATGGCTCCCCCATTGATCATCTCCACAGGGTAGACGGTCGCCCGCCCCTCGCCGTCGATAATCCACCCGGTGGGCACGGTCTCGGATTTACGAATGGCGTTCTCAATTTTTCCGTAAGATGTCGAACTCGTCGCCAAATCGATGACGATTGGCGACTCTTGGTAACCGGGAAATGCGATGGCGATGGGATTGGTACCGAGCATCCGTTCCCCGCCCCACAAAGGTGCTACCTGGGGTGTGGTATTGGTCATGGCCCACCCAATCAGATCATACTTCAAGGCATTCCAGGGATAGTAGCCTGCGATACCAAAATGGGAAGAATTACAGACGCTGACCCATCCGGCTCCAACCGCTACGGCTTTCTCCATCGCGATCTGATTGGCCTTAGGTCCGACGACGAGACCGAGGCCATTATCGCCATCCAGAGCGGCGCAGGCCGGCAGCTGGCGGATGATCTGTATGTTAGGTCGCGGATTGGAGATGCCGCGAGTTAACATCTCATAGTAGTTGCGCAACCGCGCTACACCATGCGTGTCGATCCCCCAGGAATCTGCAGTAACCAGTACCTCAGCAGCTTGCGCCGCATCTTCCGCAGGAAGATTACAGTGAAGGAAGATACGCCGGGAAAACTCCAACAGATGATCCACCGGATAACCGGTTTGAGTAGGCATCTTTACCCTCCATCTCCGATGTGCTGTAGCACGAGTGCGTCTCTCGGCGAACCGAAGCCGGGGACCGGTGCCACGTTAAGATTGCTGCTACCATAAAACGTGGTGAGGTTGCGGATATTGACCCGGTTGAAAAGATTGAAGAAAACTGAAATTCAGGACACCTTTAGAATGTTAATCCCACTTTTTGTTGTTAAAACTGAAATTCAGGACACCTTGTACCTTTATGGGCACGCCGTCGAGTGTAGTCGGTTTGAAGACCCATTTAAGAGCAGCTTCTATCGCTGCGGAGCGGAGTGACTGATGGCCGCTGATGGCCCTGGCTTCGATAACGCGTCCCGATTCCGAGATGGTTACCTGTACCCTGACCATCCCGAAAGCACCCATCATCCTGGCAGTCGGTGGATAAACCGGTCTTCCTCTGTAGATGGCAATCCCATCCAGGATCGCATCACCTAACCGTTGGGGACCTTGGGGTCGCTCTGAATTTTGAAGTTGAGTGGGGGGTGGTGGCGGCACATCTTCCTCCCGAGATGACGGCTGTACCGAATCGAGCTCTGCCGTCAGTGCGTCCTTGTCTATGGAAATTCCAGATGGATTGGCATTTACAGTCTGGGGCAGCGATTTGATCTGTTTCGGGTCGGCGCTGATTTCAGGGAGTTCGGCAGGCTGTTTTCCTGCGGGCTGCCGGGCGGCGGAAAGTAACCGTGGCAACTCGCTTAATTTTTTCACTGCACGTAGTTGTTCTTGTGACTCAACAACTGCAAAATCGAAGGAAGCTTTGCCAGTCAGGCCTTTTTTGAATGTTCCAATCAAGACCGTCATCACTACCTTACGCCCATCCTGTAATATGGCATTAGCCCCGATGCACTGCAGGCAGGTCGAGTTCCTTATCTGGCCCCGCAATGGGCTCCCCGCATTCCGACAATTGCCAGTTGATACCTGCGCGTGGGCCAACGAGCTGAGTGAACCATTCCTTCAAGTTCACATTCGGTAATGCAGGGTCTATATCTGATGCTTGTGTTCGTTGTACTAGATTAAACGCCTGTTTTTCCAACGATCCTGGCTCTTGCAGGGCATATCCCCGTATGCACAGCAGCATGATGGCAAGCGCTGCGGCTTTCATATTCCTCCTGTTGCAAACTTACAGCGAGTACTCCATTGAGAATAGCGCACCTGGGAGCAGCCCAAAGTTCATGAGTTGTCACGAGAACATTGAGAATAGATAGTGGAGCGCGTGGGATCACCACAATGCTCCTTCAATCTGAAGGGGCGCTGTAATCAAGGGTTAATCCAGCACTCGGGTTAAAACCAATGTGGACTAACATCATTTGGGAGAATCGAGTACAAAATTACTGTGAGTTATTCTAATTTAATTAAGTAAATTCCCATGTAACTGGTGTAACGTGAGCGTTAAACCGCAAAAACTCTCAAGCACGTAGCGCAACAGTACATTTATAGTCATCTTATGTCAACATTTTATGCACACATGCGCTTCGAAAATGCAATCCCTTAACGAAGAAAGGTTGGTGGCTCAGCGAGGTTGAGGCGTGTTGTTTTGGAGTAGTCGGATTTCATTATGCTGATCGCATGCTAAAATGTTGCGAACATGCTCCTTGCCAGGTCCTCCGGCAGGCGGAAAGAGTTGAGCGTGCGTTTGAAGGTCGGCCTGATCCGACAATTACTGAATGACGGCGACGGCGAAGTCCGCGTCATGGAGCCGGCGTAATGTTCAACTTCCCGGACTACGATCACGCCAAAATGCGGTTAAACTGCCAGGTACGTAATGTGTGTTTGCAAAATATTCCGCTAGCCGAGCGGGACTTACGCTGTTTATGTTTATGGGGAGGTTAATACAAAAGCTGGTGTGACCCCGATACCATGCAGTGTACGTATTTCGCGTAAACTTGCTGTATCGATGACCAATATACTATTCCCGCGGAATTCAATTGTAGTAGCCGTAGCGTAGCTGAGGCGAAGCCATCTAAACTAGGGGGAGAATTGTTATTCGGGATGGGATACACAATATTCCTCCGGGTTGCTGTTTGCCTGCACGGTCGCCTTAAGCAGAAATGCGGCCTTGATACCGTAGATATCTCCGCTTGGGCCCGCGTACTGCATCATTGATATTGGGCAGAAGGATTGCTACAAGCTGTTCCAAATCAATGGATGCAGTCGGAATGAGATTTGACAAAGACACTGATCGCTTCAGTTCTATTTGACGTTCGATCAATAAACTGCCTGCATTTTGAACAGGAGAGAAAGAGATTGATCAGAATGTGATTTCGCCGCTGTGTACTTTAAGTTTTTTACTTTCTGATATTCGAACCTATCGATATCGCTGCACGACTTACAATAATTGTGCATGGGGAAAAGTGCTCCTTTGGCTCAATTCTAACGTGATGCCGGCAGTCAGCTAACACATCAGAAGGCTTTTTTATTATGGTATGGAATGAGAAAGTTGGTCTTCTTTGACCGTGAGGATATCCAAGAGACGGTAATGGCTTTCCCCCTTGCTATGAAGAAGATAACCTTTCCTCACAGCTGATTCCGCGGACATAGGTGAAGATCAACTGCTCAAGATGGGGTGGCCAGCTGAATTCTACCCCGATTAATTAAAAAGTCAAAAATAATTAGAAGGCCAAAAGAAATTCTTGTCTTATGAGCATTTCATTCTATGTGTCGGCTAGATGGCTTTGCTGTACCAAGTACTTTGTGCAAGTCTGATAAAACATCTTTTGTAACCGGTGTCTAGCGAGTAGGCCGTTCCCGGATGTTGAATTGCCTTTCACGTCCGCGGCACAAGCATTGCCGACCGTGACGATGCTACCGGGCATCACTCATGGCCGATCTCGTGAAAACGTGCAACAACAGGTACTTGTACAAGACCAAGGGCTCCGAGACAGCCGAGTTGGCAGTGACATGCTCATAACACAGATCTAGCCCCAGAAGCCACGTGATAGCCTCGCTTTGCTCATCTACTGACATCTCCTGCCAGTGTCGTCTGTCTTCGGCCTTTTGCCTTATGTCAGCTTTTGATCAAGGCATGAAATCGAAATCTGCCCAGAGGAGGTGATGGTCGGATGCCTCTTCAGATGCCTTGGTCACTGTATCAAATGGCTCCCACGTATTTGGGTGATATGACCCACGCCGTTCGATTCCTGTGGTTTGCAGTTTAGCTTGCAATTGCTGTGACATGATCAAGTAGTCGAGCTTGTTGCCCGCAAGCCCTGTCTGGTAGGTGCCCGGTCGGTCCTCGGGATAGTCCGGATGCGCCATTACATCTTCGAAGCCATCTGTGAACAACGAGGACAGTGCCAGGCTGTCAGGCATGTCGTTCATATCACCACCCAGTAACACGAATGGCGACCGGGTGAGTGCGGCAACGGCAATTACGTGGGCGCCCTTCGCTTGTGCTTGGCGTCGATCCTGAGATGTCTGGTTATTTCCGTTTCGCTTCGACTTCAGGTGGTTAGGTATCACAATGAGCCGCTCTCCAGCGGGTAAGCTGATGTCGAACTCCGGACAGTCTCGGGAGAAGAGCCGCTCGCCATTGGTCGCCAGGTCATCGACGTGACTCCTAATCTCGACAATTGGAAACCGACTGAGAATTCCGAGATCGATGCCGCGTTGATCATTCCCATCTATGACCATGAAATGCGGATAAGCGAAATCGAACTTAGCGCCTAGCACTTGCTCATTGAATCGCTCGAGTGTGGGTCGGGTTTCGACTTCAACGGTAATGAGGATGTCGGGCTGAACTTCGCTGATTACGCGCCCCGTGTTATAGGTAGCTTCCCAATCCACATCCTCCCGCCGCAATTCGAACCATCCGACCCACGCGTCGCGCCCGCTGGCAACGACCTCAACTGGTCCGTTCTGCGGATCACGGAAAAGCGGGCTGCGGATCTTCTGTAGCTGAACTAGAGCGTTTTTTGGTGGATCTCGGTAGTGCCACTTGTATTTAGCGGTGAGCTCGAGGAGTTTGGCCCTGTCACTGGCAGAGTAAACGTCCTTCGCCACAATCCGATTGGCAGTGGCATGGTCCTCAATCGCCTCACGCCCCGCCGCATCAGTGGCTTGGTTCATCGCTACCGGGCGGGTGAAGAGATTCTCAAGATTGAAAGTGGCAAACCGCATCATAGTATTCTCCCTTCATATCGCTGACCACACGCTGGTGGACCTGGTTATCATGCTTTTGCCCGACGGAAAGGTGCTCATCGCCAGGGAGTGACACCGCTCGGCGAATTGTTCCCGAGCGAACAAACTCAAGATGCTGGTACCGGCTTTGCCCCGCTAAGGCAGGTAGTGCCGCCGAGAAAAGACGTTGCCTGTCGTTGTAGTTTGCTTGAACGTCTACAAGGTTACCGGAATGGGTAAGTGTGATCTGCGCCATTGGAATAGTATCCGCAAGGATAAATGGCGCAAGACGGGCAATCAAATATAAGTCCGAGTTCTTATCAGTAATGTAAACGGAAGGTTCAGGATTCGTCCCTGACGAATCAATAACACCGATTCGATAGGCGCAAGAAGTAGTTTTGTAGGTTAATCGAAAGTAAAAGATAAAACGTTCGACAAGCTGTGCTTTTATTGAACGAAGCATTGATGGTCTCCTCCTTTGTGGGTAAGTGATTCGGACTTAAATAATAGTATTAGAGCAGGAGTAGAGCGCGTTATTCATGCTTCCTCTCAAAGCTAGGAAAACGGGAAGAAGTCAAATTACAAACGGGCTGCGACGCTTTTTATGAAGGATTCGAGATGCCGCTATGTCCACTCACAATGTTTATCCTGATGTTGTGTGGCGTTCCCGGGTCTTACACCTTGGCGTTGGATAGGACGAACGCGCGCGCAATTTAATGGCTGCCTACATGTTTCATCCCTGTATATTAAGTGATTTAATTAGTGCGAATCTTTCAGAATTTAATCATTTTCCGGGGAAGCGGAATAAAAAAGCTCAAGTGGAGACCGGAGGGAATGACCGCCTTTCTACTAATAAAAATGGTCACTGGATAGCACGAATCTTGGCCACCGCTAATAACTTAGGAGTTACCGATGCGCAAGGGGGGATCAATGGAACCTGGTGGATGATAACGGCCCTTAGTCTGACAATAGGCCTTATGTAACCAGTATGTTAAAAAGCAAGCAGTTACATCGATGTAATGATCAGGTTTCTGAAACCAATTGTATGAGAGTTTGGTGAGAAGAAAGCCGCCGGTTAATGTCCGCAGTGGCAGCTGGAGACCTTATTTCAGTTCAGAACTCGCCTGTTTGGGGAACAGGAGCTATATATATCTATATATATTCAGAATAAGGTTAGGAGTGGGTCATATTTTGATCCAACCACATGAAGAGGCGTTACACGCACACGGCGATGGGCCCATGACGCTTCCTAGTCAGCGCGACTTGCCGCCTTCACCTGACTCTGTCTAAACTACTCATCAGGAGCAGGCGAATCGCTCCAGATGAGGTGACGACTGTGCACGAGCCGACTCTCGTAACGAACGAAATGCCCGACCATCTTCGCAAAGGCCGCGAAACGTATGCGCTTCACGCGTGGGATGAGGCGTATCACGCCTTTCTCTGCGCGGATGAAGCGACTCCTTTGGAAGCGGACGATCTCGAGCAGCTGGCGACTGCTGCGTACCTGATCGGTCGCGAGTTGGAGTTTCAACGGCTCATCGAGCGCCTCCATCAGGTCCATCTCGAGGCCGACGATTCAGAGCGCGCGGCGCGCTGCGCGTTCTGGCTAGCGCTCAGCTTCTTGTTTCGGGGGGACGTGGGCCAGTCGAACGCCTGGTCCGCGCGCGGGCACAGGCTTGTTCAGGACCGCGACTGTGTAGATCGCGGCTACATGCTGCTGGCGGCCGCGACACAGCTGCTACATGATGGTCAGGCGGAGTCTGCACACGGTGCGGCCACCGAGGCCGCGGTTATCGGCGAGCGCTACCACGACATTGATCTGACGGCTGCCGCGCGCCACCTGCAGGGCAAAGCCTTCGTCCGCCAGGGTCGGGTTGCGCCCGGTCTGAAGCTCCTCGACGAGACGATGCTCGGAGTGATCGCGGGCGAACTCTCGCCAATGATGACGGGGTTGATCTACTGCAGCGTGATCCAGGCCTGTCGTGACGTCCATGAGGTCCGTCGCGCCCGCGAGTGGACATTCGCGTTGTCGCGGTGGTGCGAGCAACAATCCGAGATTGTGGCATTCACCGGAGTGTGCCTGGTACATCGCTCGGAGATCATGCAGTTCCACGGGGCGTGGGCTGAAGCGCTCGACGAGGCTTTCCGCGCATGCGACCGCGCCCGACAATCCGCCCGCAAGCCCCCCGGCGCGGCCCTCTACCAACAGGCCGAGATCTACCGGCTGCGCGGCGAGTGTGCGAAAGCCGATGAGGCGTATCGTGACGCGAGCCGGCTGGGATACGAGCCCCAACCGGGGCTGGCCTTGCTACGGCTCGCACAAGGACGCACCGACGCGGCATCCGCCTCAATCCGCCGGCTCCTGATTTCGACTACCGATCGGTTGCAACGCGGCAGATTGCTGCCAGCCTATCTCGAGATCATGCTGGCGGCGGGTGACGTCGAAAACTCGCGCAACGCCTGCCAGGAACTTCAGGCGCTCGCGGAGGCATTCGACACCGAGATTCTGCGAGCCGTAGCCGAGCAGGCGGAGGGCGCCTTTGCGCTCGGCCATGGTGAACCTCAGGCGGCGATTGCTCCATTGCGTCGGGCGTTCGAGCTCTGGGCGCGGCTGGAGGCGCCCTACGAGGCGGCACGTGTGCGCGTGCTCGTCGGACAGGCGTGTCAGGCACTAGGTGATGACGAGGCAGCCGAACTCGAGTTTGATGCCGCGCGATCCGTGTTCGTTCAGCTTGGCGCCCAGCCCGACCTCGCGCGTCTTGACACCACGCGCGGCTCCACGTCACTGCCCGGTCCGCTCACCGCGCGTGAGATCGACGTGCTTCGCTTGATTGCCGCCGGTTACACGAACAAGGGCATCGCCGGCGAGCTGTTTCTGAGCGAGCGCACGATCGACCGCCACGTGAGCAATATACTTAGCAAGCTCGATGTCCCTTCCCGGGCCGCCGCGGTCGCATACTCCTACGACCATAAGCTGATCTGACGCCTCCTTCCCTGGCGGATATTACCCAAATCACGAATTCCGAAAATTGGGTGGTTTTGCCGATGCGCCGGCTGTGGCTCCTGTCGCATATTTGACTTGCGGGGCACATCCCGCAGCTCGAACACGAGGACGGCTTTTGCGGCTAACTGTCAATCAGATAACCCATGACATAAGCGAGGAACGTTATGTACGACGCGATCATCGTCGGCGCGCGATGCGCCGGTGCTCCGACAGCGATGCTCCTTGCCCAGAAGGGCTATCGGGTGTTGCTCGTCGATAAGGCCAGTTTTCCAAGCGATACTATTTCCACTCACATCATCTGGCCGCACGGCGCCGAGATCATGCAGCGCTGGGGTTTGTTGGATCGCCTCGCTGCCACCGGCTGCCCACCGGTGGCGCTCCGCTTGACCTTCGATGTAGGTCCGTTCGCACTGAAAGGCGGGGTCATCGATCGCAACGCCGGACGAGGCGGATTCTGCCCGCGCCGTACAGTGCTGGACAAACTGCTTGTCGATGCGGCAGTCGAAGCAGGAGCGGAGCTGCGAGAAAGGTTCACTGTAGATGAACTGGTCTGGACCGACGATCAGGTCGCCGGGATCAAGGGGCACAGCCGTACTGGCGGCATCGTCCAGGAGCGGGCGCGAGTCGTGATCGGCGCTGATGGTATTCACTCGTTGGTGGCCAGGTCCGTTCGAGCGCCGGAGTACGACGTGAAGCCGCCGCTCATCACAAACTATTACAGCTACTACAGCGGATTCCCCGCCGACGATCTCGAGCAGTACATCCGCGAGTACCAGGGTGCCGGCTGCTTCCCGACACACGACGGTCTCACACTCATCGCGGCCGTGTGGCCGAGCAGCAGATTTGAGGAAATACGCACTGATATCGAGGGTCACGTCATGAAAGTGGTTGAGTCGATACCAAGCGTGGCGGACCGGCTGCTCAATGCACGGCGTGAAACGAAGTGGGCCGGGACGGCCGGCGTCGCCAACTATTTCCGACAGCCGTATGGGCCGGGCTGGGCGCTCGTTGGAGACGCGGGATACGATAAAGACCCTATTACCGCGCAAGGGATCAGCGACGCATTCATCGATGCGGAGGCGCTGACGACAGCTCTGGACGATAGCTGGTCCGCCCGGCGTCCGCTGGATATCGCGCTGGCAGAATATCAGGCGAGCCGCGATCAGCGCGCCAAGCCGATGTACGACTTCACGTGTCAGCTGGCGATGTTGGAGCCACCGCCGCCACTCATGCAGCAGCTCTTCGCAGCCCTGCACGGTAACCAAGAGGCCACGAACCAGTTCTATTCGGCGCTGACTGGCTCGACTCCGTTACCGGCATTCATGAATCCGGAGAATCTCGATCGAATTATGGCGAGGGACTGAGCAGGAGGATGATGCTGCCAATTGGCAGCTGCAACCCCAGCTGGAATTGGGTTAGTAGCTTGAGCGGTCGAGCATTGGAAGCCTTTCGCGCATGCGCATCTGCCACTTGCGGCGCGGGGCCTCATCCGTTTCGAACTGAACCAGAGTCTCTCTGAGCGTCTCACCGCCCGCCTGCCGGGTATTCAGGTAGAGCAATACCATGCTGATGACAATCAAAGGCATTATCATAACGTTCGACAAAGCTATGATGCTTCCCATCAGACTCGCTCCCAAATCCGGATGACCTCTGGTTAGACGGGTGATGAGTATGCTGAACATCGTTCCCACCGCCCCCGGAATTACATACTGAAAGAGCACCATCAAAATTACGGTTCCTGGTGTGCGCCGCACCAGGGAGGTCGAGCGGCGTAGGGCTGCCCAGTTCTTGAGGTTTTCGACGATAACGATGGGCGCATAGAGCGCGAATAGAACGTTCATAACGACCCCGGGCACGATCAAAAACAATAGACCGCCGAAGAAACAGAGAGTGGCGAGCAGCGCAGTGGAAATGTATGGGCGAAGGCGGCGGCGCAGAATGGCGAAAGCGGCGCGGCTCTGGTTCTGGATCGGGCGAAGCGGCATCACGATCAACTGAATGATGATGGGCACTATCACGGCTAATGCAGTGAGGCCGCACAATAAATTGACGAGATGGAAGAGCAGATTGAGCATGAAGCTGACTGTAAGCCCGGCATCTGCCGAAACCACGCCGTTAAGGATCAGCAGATAGCAGCCGAATCGAATCAGCCCCAGAGCGATCGCCGGCAGGTATGAGATTGCCGAGATACGCAGGAAGGTCGGGAAATACTCGCTGTAGATGGCGAAAGTCCGGCGAAGTAACGTGCCTGTTCCCTCGGCGCAGGCACGCAGGGAACTGGCGAATGCCGCCGCACTTGGTGGCCTTTCGGCCGGGTCTTTGGCGAGGGCGGACATAATAAGAGCCGCGATCTTTCTCGGCGTCTTGGGGCTTACTTCACGCAGCGGTCTGGCCGGCGTTTCGAGGTGCGATTTGATTACCTCCTCCATCTCTCCCATAAAAGGCGTTCGGCCGGAGAGCATTTGATATGCGATCACCCCCAGACTGTATATGTCCGATTGAGGACCGAGTCTCTGCCCACGGCACTGTTCCGGCGACATATAGAGTGGTGTTCCCATCAGCGCGCCGACGCGGGTCAGCCCATCGGTCGGATCAGTCAACAGTGTCGTCTCATCCTGCGTTGCACGCGCTCGCCTTCCCATGTCTTTCGTTGCAGGGTCAGGCGGCAGCGCCAGCGTAGCGGCCTCCTTGGAGACTTTCGGTGGCAGGGGAGTCGCAGTTTCATTGAGTGACGCCGCCTGCTCTCCATCAACCTGCGAAGAGTGGGCAAGCTTAGCCAGTCCGAAGTCGAGCACCTTAATGGTGTAGCCGCCGCGCCGGTTCGGCTCGAGCCAAATGTTCTCCGGTTTCAAGTCGCGGTGGATTGTGCCTTGCTGGTGCGCTTCGTCCACCGCCGAGCAGACTTGTTCCAAAATGTCTACTACCCACATCAGCGGCAGCCGCTCTTCCTCCGCCAGAATGTCGGCCAGGGTGCAGCCATCCAGGTATTCCATCACGAGGTAAGCGATGTCGGCCGTGCCGAGCCTGGCGAATCCGAAATCGGTGACGTCTACTACGTTCGGGTGGCGCAGGCGACCGGCCGCCTCGGCCTCGCGGCGGAAGCGCGTGACGAATTCCTGCTGCGCCATCAGTTGTGGCGCTATGACCTTCAGGGCCACATAGCGCCGCGTGCCCAGGTGCATCGCCAGGTAGACCGCGCCCATCCCGCCTTTGCCGAGCGGAGACAGAATCTGATAATGGCCGACCACGCTATTCACACCGATCGCCCCAGATTCTGTGACGGGCATTTCGGCGGCCAGCTCCAAGACCGATGAATCGAGCGGGTTCTCGTCGCTCCTGTGTGCTCTGAGGAGGGCTTCCACCTGGATGCGCAACTCGGCGTCCGCTGGACAGGTCGCGGCGAGAAAAGATTCCCGCTCGCTCGGCGCTCGCTCCAGGGTGGCGTGGAAAAGGTCTTCGATCTGCTGCCAGCGATCTGTGGGTTTCATTTATTCTCTTTCTTTCCCCCGCGCATTACGCAGCCATGCGCGCGCGAAGGTCCAGCCGCATCTCCATTGCTCCAACGCGCGAGTAATCTGGTTATCTCTTCGATTGGACTGACGGGCATTTTCTTACCTGTTGTGAGGCTAATCGCCTGCCGAGTGCTGCAATTCTTATCTATCAGTGGCTATTTTATATTAACAGAATTCCGCCGAAAAATTATTATCAAATTGATGGAAAACGGCTATGGAATCCGCCTGTATTGGTGACAGAAGAATCTAGCGACGGAAATATCTTTCGGGGAAAGAGATGGTGCGCCGAGCATGAAAGAAATAACAAATAAAATTTAGACAGGATTTCTCAGAATTATGATAAATATGATGAATCTCGAAATCCTTTAAATTAAATATTGTCTATCTCCAGAGGTGGCTGATGAAGAGGATAATTCTGATAACGTTTCTTTGTGTCATGACGCTGACCGCGGTGGCGCAAAATAGGCCTGCCGGACAAAGTTCCGCATCAACCATATCGCCGGCTGACGATGTGGCAGCCGGTAAAAGTGCGGATGAGCTGCGTCGCGCGTCGTTTGAGAAGGTATGGCTCACGGTCAACGAGAAGCACTTCGACCCGAAATTCGGCGGTGTAGACTGGAATAAGGTGCGGGAGCGGTACGCGCCGCGCCTGTCGGAAGTCAAAACCGATGGAGAGCTGTACAGGCTTCTGCAGCAAATGCTCGACGAACTGAAGCAGTCGCATTTCCGCATCATCCCGCCTGAGGCGAAGCTAAACGAAAGCAACAACAATTCGATCGCGGGCGGAATCGGCGTCGATTTTCAAATCATCGAAGGGCGAGCGGTGATTACACGCGTCGACCCTGATTCCCCAGCTGCGCGTGCCGGTTTGAGACCCGGCTTCCTGATTACGCAAATCGATGACAAATCCACAGAGCAGGTTGGGGGACAGATCAGAGAGAGAATGGCCATGCGCAAAGAATCGACCGCGATGGCCGATTTTACGATAGTACGAACGTTGCATTCGTACATCAAAGGCAAGCCCGGGACGGACGTCGGTCTCAAGTACCTTGATGAACATGATCAGGCGCGTGCGGTAACGGTTAAGCGCGAGCGACTGGGTGGCGAACTCTCGCAGCCGTTTGGAAACTTCCCCGCACAGTATACCGAGTTCGAGATTAAGCGGCTGGCGGGCGGGGTCGGTTACATCCGCTTCAATATCTGGGTGACGAATCAGATGCAGAAGCTGCGCACTGCCGTCAAAGAGATGCACAACGCGCCCGGGCTCATCATAGACCTGCGCGGCAATCCGGGCGGATTCGGGGGGATGGCGTCTGGACTAGCCGGACTATTGGAGACCAGACATGTATCGCTCGGTACGATGCATCTGCGTACCAGCCAGCTTAAGTTCGGAGCAATTCCGCAACCGAATGCCTATACCGGGCCGGTTGCTATACTGATCGACTTCGGCTCTGCGTCCACCAGTGAAGTGTTCGCAGCCGGGATGCAGGAGAACGAGCGCGCGACCGTCGTCGGCGAGCGCAGCATAGGCGCGGCTCTGCCTTCTTATTTCGAGAAGCTGCCGACGGGTGCGCTCTTTCAGTACGCAATCGCGGACTTCAAGACGCCCAAGGGGGTGCTCATCGAAGGGCGCGGCGTGATACCAGACGTTGAAATTAAGCAAGCGCGCTCCGCCCTGCTCGATGGCCGGGACGCGCCGCTCGAGGCGGCAATCGAACAGCTGCGGCGCCGGGCGCGTGTTGAGCCGGCAGCGCAGCAACAGACATCTGCTCCAAATTTCAAGGTCTCCGAGAATCTCGAATTCCGTACGGCGAATATCGTCAGCGAGGGAGTACGGCTTCACGCAGAACTCTTCTCCCTCAAGTCGCAGACGGGAAGGCCGTTGCCGACGATCATTATGGCGCACGGCTGGGGCGGCACGGCGTCCAACTTTCGCCGCGATGCGATGGAACTGGCGAACGCCGGTTATCTGGTCGTCACCTTCGATTACCGCGGCTGGGGTCAGAGCGACGGTCGCATAATTCTTCACTCGCCTCCAGAGAAAAAAGATGGCCGCCGGTTCTCGGCCCAGGTTGAAGAGTTGCGCGAATATGTCGATCCGATAGAACAGACGACCGACTGGTTCAATGTCATCAATTGGGCGATGGGCGAGCCGATGGTGGATAAGAGCCGCATCGGGTTGCGTGGATCGAGCTATTCGGGCGGTCACGTGTTTTATGTCGCGGCGCGCGACCCGCGGGTTAAGGCCATCGTCAGCCAGGTCGGCGCGTTCGATTCGCGTTGGGTGGTCAACGATCCGAAGGAGGCCAGGGTTACATATGACGAAGCGACAAAACGTGCGCGCGGTGAAATCGGATATCCTGAACCGCGCGCGCGGGTGATCGGAAACCTGACCGGTGCGCCCATCCGCGACAAACTGCTCCATTATGCGCCGGTCGAAGAAGCTGCGAAGCTCAAGGGCTGCGCTGCGCTCTTCGTTGTGGCTGAAAATGAAGAGCTATTCGATAACAAAGACCATGCAAAACTCGCATATGACCGGATGCCCGGCGCCGATAAAAAGTATGTTTCCATCCCGAAAATCAAGCACTATGGCATTTATTTCGAAGAGCGCAACCAGGCGATAAAGCTGGCGATCGAATGGTTCAATCAATATTTGAAGGAGTAGTCACTGCCTCATCGAGGATCCGAGCTTGTTTAAAATATCGGTAGCTTGAATTTTATCTCAATCGAAATTTACCGTACTTTTACAAACATTGGCTACCTTTCGTCACTCCTCTTCGCTTTCAAGTAATCGGTCGTCAGTGGGAAACAACCGCGTATCCCATCGATCTGTGCGTCATATCGCTCCGGTATTGCGCGTTTTGCATCAGCAAGCGCGGCGGTCGACGGCCGTTATGGTAGTCCCGTAAACACTTATTATTATCGTCAAAACGCGATCTTCGCCTTGAACTGTATCACGCGCGGCGTATTGGCCTGCGATGTGACGCGGCCGAAGCTCGCATTGGTGATATTGGTCGCGATGCCGCCAAAGCGGACGTTATTGAAGATATTGAACGCATCGGCTCCAAACTCGAACTTCACATTCTCGCGAATGCGGAAAGACCGGGAGACGCTCACATCCTGGTTGAAGAGGTGCGGCACACGCATCCCGTGTGCATGCGCCGGAGGCGTGTCGCCATAAGTGAATTCAGCCGGAGAGGCGAACGCGTTCCTGTCGATGAACGAGGTGGGATTCGGTCCCAGGATATCTCCCTCGCCCCAATCGCCGTTGATCCGCGCCGGCCCGGAGAAGTTCGGGTTATAGTTGGCGAAGCAGGTTCCCGCCTGGGGCAGAACGCAGGCGGCTCCGATGATCCCGACCGGCGTGCCCGTTGCGTACCGCGTGATCCCCGATATTCTCCATCCTTTGACGATCCCGCGGACCGCCGG
The DNA here is from genome assembly GCA_963796275.1 of uncultured Acidobacteriota bacterium. Taxonomy (GTDB): domain Bacteria; phylum Acidobacteriota; class Blastocatellia; order RBC074; family RBC074; genus JAKEHZ01. Next base: position 456,382 of record CAWCKY010000007.1, read on the forward strand.
ATTTTGGGAATTGAACGGCAGATCATAAGAGAGGAATGCGTTGAAGATGTGGGGCTGGTCGGTGCTCGAAAGAGACTTCTCCTGCTCCCAGAAATAAGCGCTGCGCCCGCCGTTGACATTGCCGATCGCTTTGCTGAAGTTGTAGTTGACGTTGAACGTCAGCCCGGCTGATAGGCGTTTCTGAACGACAACCTGCAGGGCGTTGTAATTGGATTGGCCGACATTTCCGTAGGGATCACCAACGCCTCCATATTGCGGGAACGGTCGCAGCATCTGTGCGATGGTGCCTCGGTAACCGGGGAAGGGAAGGCTCACGTCCGGAATGATAGCCTGCGCGGCCGCGATGGTAATTTGGTCAGCAGGACCCTGCAGGAGATTCCTCAAAGCCAGATATCTGGGGTGAATCTGATTCGACCAGATGCCGCGCCCGGCGCCCGCCAGATATTTGCCATTGCTTCCCGTGTAGGCCACAGTCAGAGACAGAGAAGGGGTCAAAGATCGTTGAATCGAGAGATTCCAGTTCTGATAACGGGGCGGCTGGCTATTCGGATCGCCGAATAGGAGCGTGCCGCCATTGATTCCCGGGGCATTGAACCCGGTCAGGTAGGTCGCGTCGTAGATCGGCCCTTTCTGATATGAAGGTATCCCATTATCCCAATCAAAGGCCGCGCTGATTCCATTGTCCGGATTGCCGAGCGGCGCGCTCGCATTGAATCCGATCGTGCCGGTGCCGTCGCGCGCGCCCTCTCTGCCTCCCACTGCGCCTCGACGCGTATACATTATCCCGTATGCTGCGCGAACCACGGTATTCTCATTGATGCTGTATGCGAGTCCGATCCGCGGTCCGATAGCTCCGTAGTAAGTGTTGACGGGAGTGCGGCAATTGCAGCTGATCGCATCCGGGGCATAATCGCCTCCGAACCGCAGGACGCCCGGACGCCCGCCAGCCGCGGGGTTGGGAATGTTTGGATCCAGAAACGTAAATCGGTCCGCGACCTCTTTATAGGGCTGCATAATGTCGTAGCGCAGCCCGAGATTGAGCGTGAGGCGCGGCCTCACTTTGAAATCATCCTGGACCCAAAAGGCGTAGTTGTAGTATCGGGCGCCGACGCCGACGAAGTAATCTTCATTGACCGTGGCTGCATTCACCAATCCCAGCAGATAACTCGCATAGGCGTTACCGGTACTCGTGTCCAAGGCGCCGTTGGGTCTGAAACCGGCGGTCTGGGTATTGCTGAAATCGCCGACGAAGAGCGTTCCCGTGTCGCGAGCCCTGAAGTTGTCGTGGAGCCGCTGATGTTGGAAGCCGAACTTGAACGCGTGATTTCCGCGCACCCATTGCAGACTGTCCTGTAATGTGAAGTTGTTGTTGGCGTCGAGGAAGTCCCGCGAATCCACGCCGCGCCAGCTGTTAGGAGCGTTCGGCCCTCCGAAATTCGTCTCCGGGAATGCGTCACGCGCCTCGCCGGGAGGCAATCCGGCCAGACCCGCACTCTCGGTCCATTTGCCATCGACCGTGGCGTTGTCGATCGGAACGAAGAGACGATTGAAACCGAAGCTGATCTGGTTGAGCAATGAAGGTGTGATGGTCCAGTTATGCTTGACCTGTGCCACCGTCGGAATCTCCTCGACCAGCCGCGTGTTGGTGTAGGGCAGCGGTAGCGGGACGGTCACCTCTCGATATGGCCCGCTCTGGCTTCTTTTGCCACGGGTGAAGAGCCCCGATAGCCGGTGGCTGTCATTGATGTTCAGATCGATTTTGACTGTGTAGTTGTCATTGTTGTATCCGACCGGCAACTGGCCCAGATAGTTGTTCTGGATGCCGGGGTGGGTGGGAAGCGGAAGTTGTGTCTGGAAAAATTTCGAGATGGAGGAGATACGGTCAAGCGGGATGATATTGCGATCGAACGGTTGACGAGTGCAGGTGCCACCCGGAGGGCAATTAGTCGTCAGTGGGTCGAATATCGGCACGGGCAACTCGCTGAAATCCCCTTGCCGCATCTTCACGGTAGGCACGGAGATGAAGCGCGCGTCAGTTTGAACGCGATAGCGCCAGCCATCGTAGACGAAGAAGAAAAAGAGCTTGTTCTTGATGATCGGCCCTCCGATAGTGCCACCGAACTCGTTCTGATTCTCTTTCGGACGGGTGGGCGAGAAGAACGATCTGGCGTCCAGGAGGGTATTTCTGAAGTACTCGAAGATGGAGCCGTGAAACTGGTTGGTCCCGGATTTGACCACATAGTTCTCGGAACCCTGCCCGTTGAATTCAACCCCTGTTCCGCTGGTCTCGACCTGGAACTGCTCGATAGCTTCTACCGAGAATCCCAGATTGATCGAACGACCCTCACCCTGTTGGATCGCATCGGTGATCGGAACGCCCTCGACGAAGACGTCCTTGGAGAAACCCTGGGCGCCATTGACCATTCCCCATCGATTGCCTTCCTGAACCCCCGGCAACAAATAGATAAAGGCGCCGGGATTTCGGGGGCCCGCTCCGATGCCGGATGAACCCATCGAAAGCGGCAGAGCCGTATAGAGCTCATTCCGCACCGTCGTGCCTAGCCGCGCATCCGCAGTGCTCAGTTGTGCGGGGGCCGCATCCACGGTGATGGTATCGGTAGTCGTACCGACCTGCAGCGTCAGATTGAGTCCAACAGTGCCGAGCGCATCCACGATCACCTTTTCCTGAATGAGCGACTGGAAACCGCTGGCGGAGACCGAGACGGCGTACTCTCCCGGAGATAATGGCGAGAGCACATACAATCCGGTCGCGGTCGTTTGGCGCGTCGTCTTTACGCCCGTGGCCTTATTGGTCGCGACGACTGTTGCGGTGGGAATGACGGCGCCTGTCGGGTCGGTGATGACCCCCTGAATGGAACCGGTTCCGCCAATCTGGGCCATCGCTATGGACGATGAGAATATGATGCCGGCGCAAAGTATAGACAAAGAGACGAGAATACTCGAAGGGGACGATTTCATGGCTTACCTCCAGCTTATGCCGCGATATTCGATGGATGTGGACGTTATCTGCTCGAAAGTGAATCTCTAAGACAGAGCGTTCAAGCTTATGGTCAAACTGAATACGAAGGTGTTCAGTGGCGGGGATTATATACCCATTCAAATCGCCGGTCAGCCACGACCGACATAATTCATGTTTTTACATATGAATATATTGAGACCTGTGCAAAATAAAGTCGGTGACTATCAACAGGTTCAACTACGCAGTTTCGGATAAGTAACAAGTCAAGACTTGTGGTAAGTAGTACTTCTGGAAACTAAGTTATTTGAAGCGTGTGCACTACTTCGTGGGCTCGCGACTTTGGTGGCGCGAAACACAGGGTTCAGCCTTCGGCTTTATGCTATCGCCCGCTTCGCGGGCTAGAAACAATAGCAGAAAGTTTGTTAATGAGCTGGCTATCTGGTTACTATTACTCATCGGTATAGACGAGGAGTATCCCGCCGACTTCACGCCCGGCAATGCTGCGATCTCAGTCAATATACTTTGGAAGAATCCATCGATCTGAGCGGGTTCATTGTACTTCGTGTTGGGCAGCGATATTTCCAGGTTGATCAGATTATTCGAATTGAAACCCGGATTGACCTGCTGGACGAGCCAGAAACTTTTGATGAGCAATCCCGCTCCGATCAGCAAGACGAGAGTCGATGTCACCTCAAAGATCATCAGCCCGCTTCGCAGCCACCCTCTCGTGTGGCCATACCGCTGCGACCGCCTTCCTTCAACGTTTCGTGCAGATCGGTTTTGGAAGAATGTACCGCAGGCGCCAGTCCGAAGAGCAAGCCGGTCAGCAACGAGATGCCCAAAGTGAAAGCAAGCACGCGCCAATCGATGCCGACCTCGTATGCGCGCGGAATGAGTCTCTCGCTGAGTGAAAGCAGCAACTGCATTCCCCAGTGAGCGAGCAGAAGTCCCAACGCTCCGCCGATCAGCGCAAGCGGCAGCGATTCGGTCAATAATTGTCTGACGACGCGCCATCGTCCCGCGCCGAGAGCGAGCCGAATCGCGATCTCTTTTTTTCTTCCAGCCGCGCGCGCAAGCAGCAGATTGGCCACATTCGCACAGGCGATCAATAACACGAATCCGACAGCTGTCATCAGAATGTACAACGGATATCGAATATCGCGCACGATGATCCCATGGATCGGGCGCAGCAAGAGCCCCCAAAGGCTTTTATCTATATCTGCCGGAACATTAGCCGCAATCGTATTCATCTCAGCCTGCGCCTGCTGCAGCGTTACATTTGGTTTTAGCTTCGCGATCGCAAAAAGGGTTTCATAGAGCCAGTGAAACCGTATATCCAGTTGCCCCTTAAGGCTTTGAGGTCGCGAAAATCTGGATCATCAGGGCCGCTGATAGTATTATTGGGCGCGTCTCGCAAGTGCAAGTGTCTCATCTACCGCATCATCGGAGAAAATCGCAATGAGATCGCTTATGCCATCAACGGAAAAAACCATCGGATATCTTACTCTCGGCTTCGTGGCTCTCACTCTCGTATTTGGCTGGCTTCCTTCTCCATCACACGGGGCAAACGGGGCAAACGGGGCAAACGGAAAGAGCACCAGAGGTAAAACTAGGTACAGTCGAGCGGATCAAAGTTCACGGCAAGTCGCTGGAAGGCAATCTCGACGGCGATTCGCCGGATCGAGATGTCTCGATCTATCTGCCGCCCGGGTACAAGTCTGAAAAGAGCCGGCGCTATCCCGTAGTTTACATGCTGCACGGCTTCACCGATGATGACGCGAGATGGTTCGGAGCGATCAAACATTGGATCAATCTGCCGGAAGTTCTCGATAAGACATTCGCTGGTGGAAACTCGCGCGCCATGATTGTGGTGATGCCGAACGCATTCACCAGGTTCAAAGGCAGCATGTATTCCAATTCTGTTACGGTCGGCGATTGGGAGACATTCATCGCCAAAGAGCTGGTCGCCTACATCGACTCGCATTACCTTACGCTCCCCCAAGCGGCGAGTCGCGGGCTCGCCGGGCATTCGATGGGGGGATACGGCACGATGCGATTGGGAATGAAGAGCCGGGATGTCTTCTCGAGCATCTATGCGCTGAGTCCCTGCTGCATGGATGCTCGCCGCGGAAATCCGGAGATGAAGGAGATGATGAAGAAGATCGAGGCGGTCAAGACCGATGAAGAGGTGAAAACGCAATCATTCTTCGGTCTGGCGATGCTGGCTTCGGCCGCCGCGTGGTCGCCCAATCCGAAGAATCCGCCCTTCTTCATCGATCTACCTTTCCGCGACGGCGAGATCGTTCCCGAGATCATCGCGAGACAGCAAGCGAATGCGACGCTGGTGATGATTCACCAGTACATCCCGGCCCTCAAGCGCTTGAAAGCCATCGGCATCGATGCTGGAACGAAAGATGCCGGCATCTCCGCTGCCACGAAAGAGCTGGATCAGGTCTTGACCGATTACGGCATCGAACATTTCTATGAAAGTTATGACGGCGATCATCTGAATCGCATCGCAGAGCGAATTCAAACAAAAACAATGCCCTTCTTCTCGAGCAATCTGTCTTTTGAAAGGGCAAAACGGTGAAAGGATTGTCTATGAAAAAAATGAGTGAAACAGCAATACCGCGCCGCACATTTTTGAAGAATTCAGCGATCGGCGCAGGCACAATGATCTCATCATCGCGGCTGGCGGCGGCCAACATCCTCGGTGCGAACGACCGCATCAGACTTGGTGCGATCGGATTGGGCGGGCGTTGTCGCAAATCGTTGACCCCGATCCATAAGGATCAACCGGATACCGAGATCGTCGCGCTGTGCGATGTGTACGAAGTGAATCTGCTGCGCGCCGTATCCGAAATCGCAGCTGCGAATGCCAAACAGCTCCGGGATTACCGCGCGGTACTCGACGATAAGAGCATAGACGCCGTCATCATCGGCACGCCCGATCATTGGCACGCGAGGATGGTCAGCGATGCCGTCCAGGCGGGCAAAGATGTTTACGTCGAGAAGCCCGTCACGCACTCGCTGGACGAAGGCGCGGCACTGGTAAAAGCCGTCGAAGCCAGTAAACAGATCGTTCAGACCGGCATGCAGCAACGGAGCTGGCCGCATTTTATGCAGGGTAAAAAGATTATCGATGAAGGCACTCTCGGCCAGATCACCTCCGTGCGCATGTGGTGGTACCAGAATTATGGAGGAAGCAACCGTCCTACCAAACTCGCGCTCGACCAGCTCGACCAGAAGGCCTGGCTCGGCAAAGCTCCCGCGCAAACGATTACGCCCGCCAAGTTTCACTGGTGGCGCTGGTACTGGGACTTCGGCGGCGGAGCTTTGACCGATCTGATGACGCACTGGATCGATGTGGCGCATTGGTATCTGGGCGTTTCTGCGCCGCATACTGCAACGACTGTGGGCAATCGCTATGTGCTCGATTGGGATTGCCCGGACACGATAACTTGCGTGCTAGAATACCCCAAGAATTTCACCGCGACCTACCATGGCGGTATGACGAGCAGCATCGACGACGGCGGGATGGAGATTCGTGGGACTAAGGCTACCATGAAGCTCGACCGGTCACAGCTGGCCGTTTATACCGAAGGCGGACAACTGATCGGGAAACCCGGTGAAGGCAAATCGGGCATCCTGATAGAGTCGAAGGAAGACGGCACCATCGCGCACGTTCGCAACTTTCTTGACTGCGTCAAGAGCCGCAAAACTCCGGCGGCTGACATCCGGGCCGGCGTAGAAGCCGCGCGCGCCTCCCATATCGGCAATCTTGCGCTTAAACAAGCGCGTATGATTCGCTGGAATTCCCAACAACAGCGGGTCGAGGGTTAGAAGACAGTTTTCAGTTTTCAGTTTCATTTGCTGATCGAGCTATTCTACTTATAACTGAAAACTGACAACTGAAAACTGTCTTCCGAGGAGGTATTCAATGAAATCTCGGCGAGCGAAATCCCCGCTACTTCTCGTATTGTGTTTACTACCGGCGCTTCTATGCCCCATGGCGATCGCCCAGGTTACAACCGCCGATTTAGTAGGTACGATCAAAGATAACTCAGATGCCGTCGTGCGCGGCGCCCGGGTCACGATAACCAACGAGGCCACGGGCGTCAGCCGTTCAGTGACGACGACTGATGAAGGCAATTACATCTTCACATCGCTGCAACCTGGCCGTTACTTGCTCACTGCCGAAGCTCCCGGCTTTCGCAAGATCGAGCGTACGGGCGTTGAACTGCAAGTCAATCAACGCGCGCACATCGATCTGACCCTTCAGGTCGGGCCGGTCGACGATACCGTTCGGATCGAAGGCGCTGTGCCTCTGCTCGAGAGCCAATCCTCAGTGCTAGGTAGCGTGATTCAGGAGAAACAAGTCCAGGATCTGCCGCTCAACGGGCGCAACTTCGTGCAACTGGCCATACTCAGTCCAGGCGTATCGGGCACAGGCTATGGCATGCGGGGCACGATTATGAGCGGCACGCGGCCCGACGATCTGCGGCCGGGCACCGAGCTGTTTGTGAACGGTAACAGAGAGAGCTCGAACAACTACCTTTATGACGGCATAGACAACAATGACAGGTTGACGTTGGCTATTGTTGTGCGCCCGGCCGTGGAAGCGATCAAGGAGTTCAAGATTCAGACAAACCTCTTCGCCGCCGAACAGGGGCGCAATCCCGGCGGGCAGGTGGACGTCATCACCAAGTCGGGCGGTAATGATATTCACGGCTCGGTTTACGAATTCCTGCGCAACGATGTGCTCGACGCCAACAACTTCTTCTCCAATCGCGCGGGGCAGGAGAAACCGCCGTTCAGACAGAACCAGTTCGGCGGCTCTATCGGTGGGCCGATTATCAAGAGCAAGACTTTCTATTTCGGCGATTACGATGGGTTCCGCCAGCGGCAGGGGAGAGTCTTCGTCAACACCGTGCCGACGCTCAGGATGCGGCAGGGCGATTTCGGCGAGGTTGCAGGCGGCATCTTCGACCCGTCGACGACTCGGCAGAATCCGAATTTCGACTCCACCAAACCGGCCGGACCGACCAATCCGCAGTTCCTGCGCGACCCGTACCCGGGAAATCAAATCCCGCGGGATGACTGGGACCCGGTGACTGCCAACTTGCTCAATGCTTACCCGCTGCCGACCACTTCGGGATTGAGTAACAACCTGGTCACAGCTCCGACGCGCAGCCAGGACTGGGATCAATTCGATGTACGCGTAGATCATAATCAAAGCGAAAAAAATACCTTCTTCGCTCGATATTCGTGGTCGAAGACGGCGACGACCAACCCATTCACGTTTCCTGCTGTTCTGCTTCCCGGTTTGCCGAAAGCCGTCGGCCTCGGCAATGAAGATACCTTCGCTGGCACCTCGACGCTGCGCGCGCAGCACGTTGTGGTCAACTGGATGCATGTCTTCTCGCCGCGGGTGTTGCTGGATTTGCGCGCCGGTTACAATCGCTTTGACCTCGATTTCACGCAAGCCGATGTGGAACCCGGCGACCAACTCGGCGTTAAGCTCGGTGTGCCCAACGCCAATCAGCAGGAGCAACAGAACGCCATTCCGATCTTCAGCCCGGCGAGTTATACGGGAATCGGCCAAAGCCGCTCGCTCCCGATCCTGCGAATCGAAAACACCTTTCAATACATGGGCAATCTGACATTCACCGGCAGCGCGCATACGGTCAAGACTGGCCTCGACATTCGCCGCCGCCAGTTGACCGAATATCAGACCAACCGCGGCAATGGCCGGTTCAATTTTTCGCCGAATATCACCAACAACCCGGTAAACAACGCGGGCGGCAGCGCGATGGCTTCGTTCCTGCTCGGCGCGCCGAGCCTGATCGAACAGGATTACCTGCTCGCGTGGGTTGGGATTCGCGGCACCGAGTATAGCGTGTATGTGGCTGACGATTGGCGCGTCACGCAGAAGCTGACGTTGAACCTCGGGCTGCGTTACGAACTCGACACGCCTTATTCGGAAGTGGCGGATCGTTGGGCCAGCTTCGATCCGACCACAGCCACCGTTTTGATCGCCGGACGCAACGATGTGAGCAAGAGCGCGGGCGTCAACACCTTCTATAAAGGTTTTGCGCCGCGTTTCGGCTTCGCCTATCAGGTCACGCAGAAGACCGTGGTGCGCGGCGGAGCGGGCATCTTCTGGAATACGGCGGGACACGGCGGAGTCGCTTTGCGACTGCAGCGACACGTGCCGTTCGGGCCTATCTTCAGCTTTTCGCCCAGCAACTTCTTCGTCACGCAGCGCGTGAGCGACGGCTTCCCGATCATTCCGCCGCTCAACCTCGCGTCGGCCGATAATCCCAGTGGCAGCGTCATCGGGGTCGATCCGAACTACCAGCCGGGTTATGCCGAACAATTCAATCTGACGGTTCAGCACGAATTACCTTCATCTCTGTTGCTCAAAGCATCGTTTGTCGGCAATTTGGGCCGCCATCTCGATACCAGCTTCAATCTCAATCAAGCCGTGCCGGGTTTGGGCCCCATCAACAATCGCCGGCCATTTTTCGGCGTGCGCCCCACGCTGGCCGATGTGACGTGGGCGGTGTCTGACGGCCTGGCGTCGTATTATGCTTTTCAACTCAGCGCCGAGAAGCGCTTGACGCACGGATTGAGCGGCCTGGCTTCGTATACCTGGGGACATTCGATCGACACCGTGGGTCAAAGTTTCGGCGGCGGCGCGGATGGCCCGTTGCCGCAGGACCCGCGCAATCGCCAGGCCGATCGCGGCAATTCGCCGTTCGACATCCGGCAACGTCTGACCATCGCCTGGAATTACGCGTTGCCGTTTGGCCAAGGGCGTAAATGGTTGTCCGGCGGCGGCCCGGCCGAGTACGTGCTGGGCGGCTGGCAGGTCAACGGAATCACCTCGATTCAGTCGGGTTTGCCTTTCACGCCGACGGCCAATTCGCCCACGGTCAACACGGGCACGGCCAGCCGCCCCGACCTCATCGGCGACGGCGGGTTGGATGAGCAGACCGTAGACCGCTGGTTCGATACTTCTGCGTTCGCGACGCCGGCGCAATTCACTTACGGCAATGCGGGGCGCAATATTCTTTATGGACCTGGAAGAGTGAATTTCGATTTCTCGCTCTTCAAACAGTTCAGCATAACGGAAGCGTTGAACCTGCAATTCCGCACCGAATTTTTCAATCTCTTCAACACGCCGCAATTCGATCTGCCGAACGCGGCCATCGGGGCGAGCAATGCCGGAACAATCACCGGGATCGTCGGAACGCCGCGCCAGATACAGTTCGGATTAAAATTGGTATTTTGACGATAAAAGTTTTCAGTTTTGCGTTAGGCGAAGAGGCTGATCAATACAACTGAAAACTGAAAACTAAAAACTGAAAACTGATATTGAAGGGGCATACAATGGATCAGAAAAAGAAGAAAGACACCGCTGACCTGCAACGCCGTTCGTTGCTCAAAAACACCGCCGCCGCGACTATCGGCCTGGGCGCGCTGGGCGCAGTCTCCGGCCCCGAAGCGCACGCCGAGGAGATCATTCAACCGCGCGCGCCGATTCCCGAAATTGCTCAAGAGTCTTCACGCCGGACCGTTCGCGAAAGCGTCAAGATCACCAAGCTTGAGACCATCATGGTCAAACCGCGCTGGCTCTTCCTGAAGGTCCACACCAACGCGGGCGTAGTGGGATTGGGTGAACCGATCACGGAAGGCCGGGCGTTGACCTGCGCCGCAGCGATCAAGGAGATCGAACCATACCTGGTCGGCAAAGACCCGCGCGCCGTCGTGCATCACTGGCAGGCGATCTATCGCCACGCTTTCTACCGCGGCGGGCCGATTCTGACGAGCGCGCTGAGCGGAATCGATCAGGCGCTCTGGGACATCAAGGGCAAACTGCTCAACGTTCCGGTTTATGAGTTGCTCGGCGGCCCTACGCGCCAGCGCATTCGCGTCTACGCGCACGCGCGCACTCCCGATCAGATTCGCGAACGCAAAGCCCAGGGCTTCACCGCGTTCAAGACCGGCCCCGCGCGCTTGAGTGGCCGCTATGCGCGCGCAGTCGAGAACAAAGCCTGGATCGAACACGCCGTCGCTCAATTCGCTTCATTGCGCGGAATCGTCGGCAAAGATGGGGACATCGGCATCGACTTCCACGGCGCAGTTCCGCCAGCTACCGCCAAAATCCTCATGAAGGAGTTGGAGCAGTTCCAGCCCTTCTTTTATGAAGAGATAATCAACTGCCAGAACGTAGACCTCATGGCAGAGCTGGCGAAGACCACTCATATCCCCATCGCTACGGGCGAGCGCGACTTCACCAAATGGGGCTTCCGGCAGATTTTGGAGAAAGGCGCGGCGACGATCCTGCAGCCCGACCTCTGCCACGCGGGCGGCATCACCGAGGTTCGTTTGATCGCGGGCATGGCCGAGGCTTATTACGCTTCGATTGCTCCGCATAATCCGCTCGGCCCAATCTCATTAGCCGCCGGATTGCAGATCGCCGCTTCTATCCCCAACTTCCTGTGCCAGGAGCAGGTGAGCCTGGGAGACGGTTACATCAAGAATCCTTTCAAGGTGCGCGACGGTTATGTCGATCTGCCCACTGCACCGGGACTGGGAATCGAGCTGGATGATAACGCGATGGCCGACAAAATAGGCCACGATTGGCGCAATGCCGAAACGTATGACCCGGACGATGGATCGGTGACGGATTGGTAGACAACAATTCATTTTAAATTTGCCATTTTACATTTTAAATTTGTCATTGAATTGACCATTGTCCGAGTCAATACAAATACAGATGTAAAATGACAAATTTAAAATGACAAATGTAAAATGAACTCTCTCTGCCTAGATAAGCTTCCACCCCTTGCGATACTTGCGATGGATCATCGGCTCGACTTCTGGCGCATTCTTCGCCCGAAGCTTCTGAGCATCCCATTCGAGCTTCTTGCCGGCCCGGAATGCGACGTTGCCTAAATGATTTGCTTCGGTCAGCCAGCCGGCGTACTCGAAATTGCAGGTAGTCGGCTCGCCGGTCTTGCAGGCGTGGATCCACTCGGCGTGATGGCCCAGTGATTTCGGGATGAACGGGTCGGGCCGCTTGAAGTCTACAAACTGGGGTTCGGGCAGCAGCGTGTGTTTGCCGTAGTCGGACAACAACATTCCTTTGTCGCCGATGAATAGTACGCCGCTGTTCCACTGCGGAATGCCGGCGTCTTTCCATATCTGCGGTTTCTCGGTCCCTTGATACCACGTGAGTTGCACGGGTGGCAGGGCGCCGCGGTTTCCGTATTGATAGGTGACTTTCATCGATGCGGGTGCGATCTCGGGATGCGGCGGCGGGCCGCTGGCTTCGATCGTCAACGGATGATCGAGTTGCAGAGCCCAGAAAGGAAGATCGATCCAATGGCTCCCGAGATCCGACATCGTGCCGTTGCCGAAGTCCCACCAGCGGTACCATTTCGGACCGGGAAAGTAGACATTATTGAAAGGTCTATCCGGCGCCGGGCCAAGCCACAGATCCCAATTCAGGCCGGCGGGTAGTGGGTCGCTGGCTGATGGCCGGTTCTTTACGAATACGATGTCGCCCGCAGCCTTCGCGGCCTCCTCGCTTTCGTGTAAACCCCAGGCGCGGCCAACCCACACGTGCACGTCAGTCACAGCGCCGATCGCTCCGGTCTGGATCAGCTCGACTACGCGGCGGTAATTGTCGCCGGCGTGTATCTGCGTGCCCTTCTGCGTTGCGACTTTGGCCTTCGCCGCGGCATCGCGAATGACGCGCGCCTCCCAGATGTTGTGCGTCAACGGCTTTTCGCAGTAGACGTGCTTGCCGAGTTGTAGTGCGGGGAGCGTGGCAAACGCGTGCGTGTGCTCCGCGGTGCTGATTACCACGGCATCGAACTCTTTCGCATGGTCGTAGACTTTGCGGAAATCGAATATCTTGCGTGCTTTAGGATGGTGCTCGGCGGCGCTGTTGAGGTTCGATTCGTTTACGTCACAGAGAATCGCAATGTTTTCCGATTCGACTCCACGTAGGTTAGCGGCGCCTCGCCCGCCTGAACCGATAATTGCGAGATTGAGTTTGTCATTCAGGTTGCGGCCACGGATGATCGCCGGCGCGGAGAGCGTTATGATACCGGAAGCGGCGGCCTGGTTCAGAAATTGCCGCCGCGTTAGCCCTGATTCCCCTTCGCTCGGGCCATTCGAGTTACGGATTTTCCTCGGCATAATGAAGTCTCCCTTTATTTTGAGGTCTTTCGTCGGTCAGAAATACTCGCGGACTTGATGAGCGTATCATACAAACAGCCCGTATTTTTGGCCAGATCGAATAGGAATACCCGAAAAATCGCCATTGTTGCCAGGCGATCAGTTTTCTGGGCCGCGTGGGGCAACGGGGCAACGGGGCAACGGGGCAAAGTCGCCTGACTTACAATAATTGCGTACAAACGACCTTAACAATAGACAAGACTGGGCATCATACCTAAAGTTTACTTTTACAGGGTATATGCTGCACAGTATGACGGTACTAAATTGCGAGAAAACAAATTCTTAGAAAACTGTTGCGACTCTAGCGCAAACATTTCAGCTGGTCCTGTTTGCACATTGGTAGCGAAGTTATCTGGTTCCAACTGATCTACTCAATTAATGGGACACCCGATTTAGGATTAACAAGGAGGCACCATGGCGAGACTGACGATGAAATTTGCACTTGTATGTATTTCAATTTCTATTTTTATGATCCAGGGCGATTTGACGGCGCGAGCCTTCAAGCCCGAAACGGAAGACAAAGGCTATCGCGTGCTCGGAGCTGACAAAAAGCGCGTCGCGATTGTGAACGCCAAGGGTGAGATCGAATGGGAGATCCCTAACGAGGCGCGTGAAACGCACGACATTCAGATGCTCCCTGGCGGGAATGTTCTCTTTCAGACGAGCTATACGACCGTCGTCGAAGTCAACCGCGACAAACAGGTCGTCTGGCAGTACGAAGCTAAGCCGAAAGACGGCTACACGGGGCGCGTTGAAATCCACTCTTATCAGCGTCTGAAGAATGGGTTGACCATGGTAGCCGAGAGCGGCAATGCGCGCATCGTTGAAGTGGACAAAAAAGGCGCGATCGCCAATACGCTCGTTTTGACCATAGACAAACCCAACGCGCACCGCGACACGCGGATGGTGCGCAAGCTCGACAACGGCCACTACCTGGTCTGCCACGAGGGCGACGGCAAGCTTCGCGAGTACGATTCCGCCGGCAAGGTAGTGTGGAGCTATGATATGGATTTGAATGGCCGGCCCGCTTCGCCCGGCCATGGCACTGAAGGCCACGGCACTGCGGTCTTCGGCGCGATACGGCGGTCGAACGGCAACACGCTGATTGCCGGCGGGAACAACAACCGCGTTATCGAAGTCACGCCTGCTGGAAAAATCGTCTGGAGCATCGATCAGAAAGAGCTTCCCGGCATCACGCTCGCCTGGGTGACGACGTTGCAGCTTTTACCGAACGGGAACCTGATCTTCGGCAACACGCACGCCGGTCCGGATAACCCGCAACTCATCGAAGTTACACGCGATAAGAAGGTTGTGTGGACTTTCAAGGACTTTCAAAACTTCGGTAATAATCTGGTGGCGGCGCAGGTTCTCATTCAAGGAAAAGTGATTCGATAATTGATCGGGATAACCGTATGTTTCGGGAGAAGTGTTGGATAAATTCGCCTTCCACCCGGTACGTCTATCGGGCGTCTTGCGTATTATCCCTGCTCATTATCAATTATGCTTGCCCCTACGTTTTCCCCACCTCGGCGTTCGCGCAAGAGCCTGCGGGTCCGACCGCTGCCTGGCATCGGAAGGAGGGAATCCACTATCTTCAAAATCGCGAGGCTCAGAAAGCCCTCGAGCATTTCCGCGCTGCTGCGCAGTTGGACGCGCAGGACGCCGAATCACGATTCTATGCCGGCGCCATTCTCGTCGATTCAGGGAAATCGGAAGCTGCCATCTCCGAACTTCTGCAAGCTATCGCCTTAAATCCCGGGCTACATCTATCTCATTACTATCTAGCGCTCGCCTTGGAACGGACGGGGCGTCAAGGGGAGGCGATTGTCGAATATCAGGAGGCGCTTCGCCTGAAGCCCGATTTTCACGATGCCCGATACGCCTTGAGCGCCGTCTGCTGGAAGCAGGGCGATCTGGATGGCGCCATACTCTTGCTGCGCGAAATAACGGAGGCGAATCCGGGCTTCGCCGAAGGACACTTCAATCTAGCGCTCGCGCTGAAGCAAAAAGGCAACCTGGACGAGGCTGTTAACGAGCTTCAAATTGCCCTCAAGCTGCAGCCTGATCAACCTAGAACCTATCTTGTGTTGGGCCAGACGCTGGCCGAGAAAAAAAAGATGACGGAAGCGGTACAGGCGCTGCAAAGGGCCGTTGAACTCGCCCCCGCCGATCCCGAGTACAGATATAACCTGGGGATTGCGCTCAAACAGAAGGACGAACTGGACGCAGCAGAAACAGAGTTTCGTGATGCCCTCAAGCTCAATCCCAGGTACACGCCGGCTCGCCGGGCGCTCGGTCTTGTTCTGCGCCAGAAGGGCGATCTGCAAGCATCGATCGTGGAGCTGCGTGCGGCGGTCGCCGAACGTCCTGACGATGCAGAGGCGCGGCATAATCTGGGGACAGCGCTCTTCAAGATCGATGATCTGGGAGGAGCCATCAGCGAGTTGGGTCAGGCAGTACGGTTGGCCCCTCTCCTTTCCGAGGCCCGCATCAATCTGGCCCAGGCGCTGCGCAAAGCCGGAAATGTGGAACAGGCGCGCAAGGAGCTGGAGGCATCACAAAACATTCTCACTCGGAAAACGAATGCCGGCAGGGCGCTGGTCCTCTCCGAATCGGCTGCTCAGCATTTGAAGAGCGGAGATTTGACAAAAGCCATCGAACGGCTCCGTGAAGCCACGACGCTCGACCCGGAGCTGTTCGACGCGCAATGGTCTCTGTCGTCAGCTTTGCGGCGAGCTTCGGCAGATTCGGGCGAGATCAGCAAAGTGCTCGGGCGCGCGATAGAAATAAATCCCCGGCACGCGGGCGCCCATCACCAACTCGGACTCGAATATGAAAAACAGGGAAAGAAGTCAGAAGCAATCGCGGAGTACCGGATTGCGGTCGAACTTGCACCGAGCCTGATCGAAGCCAGGCGCGCGTTGGGGAAGGCGGCGATAGCTATCAAGGATTGGGAGTTGGCCGCCTCACAGTTGCGCGCCCTCATTGCCTGGGCGCCCCGCGACGCTGATGCTCATTATCAATTGAGCGTGGCCCTTAAAGCCGCAGGCAGGGGCGCCGAAGCTGAACGCGAACTTCAGACAGCTAGAAAACTGAATCCATCACATAAGTATTGATTGATGGATTTGTTTGATACCGAGCGTTGCAGCGATACGCACGGAAAAGTTGAGCACCGGAACTCAAGCGTCGCTGACGCGACGCGGGATAATTTGCGTGTCTACCGTGGGTTGAAACCCACGGCTACAATCAGCCGCCGCTAACGCGGCGAAGAAAGGGTACATCGGTGCGTCGCAAGGTGAGGGAACTCGCCGACCGTGGTTTGAAATCTACACAAATCTGAGATACTCGCAATTCAACTAAAATGCGGGAGGTTATACATAATGATTGCCTCCTCTAAGCCCGGTAAAACCGGGCTTAGGAGCTGCCTATCATTCTGTGCCGTCTCTTGCCATCGAAGGATTTCAAAATCAGAGTTGTGTAGATACCAATGTGGTTGAAACCCACGGCTACAATCAGCCGCCGCTAACGCGGCGAAGAAAGGGTACATCGGTGCGTCGCAAGGTGAGGGAACTCGCCGACCGTGGTTTGAAATCTACACAAATCTGAGAATCTCGCAATTCAACTAAAATGCGGGAGGTTATACATAATGATTGCCTCCTCTAAGCCCGGTAAAACCGGGCTTAGGAGCTGCCTATCATTCTGTGCCGTCTCTTGCCATCGAAGGATTTCAAAATCAGAGTTGTGTAGATACCAATGGGTTGAAACCCACGGCTACAATCATGCCGTCGCTACGCGACGAAGAAGTATTTTATGCAAAAATCTGACGGGTAATGACAAGGGCTCCCACCACGATGGGAATGCCATATGGATATGAATCGAATCTTGAAGTGATGCGAGAGTAGCAAATTGGTACCGATCGATCTCTCAACACCGTGGTTGAAATCTTATCAATTTATCAATACCCAAATTTGAACACGAATGCACACCTTCTTCGTCGCGTAGCGACGGTGTGATTGTAGCCGTGGGTTTCAACCCACTGGTATCTACACAAGTTTTTGCGTTTGGTTGCAAAGAGTTATCGCAATCAAACCTACCGAAGAATATGCTCTTTGAATGTTTCTCCTCAAACCTCCATTTGACCCCCGTTTGCAAAGACGGTATGAGAGGCTGGTGAATGAACATCTCCATACAAGCGAGAATCAAGCTGCTGGATCGCGTGCGCTGCCGAGCGTTAATGAAGCGTTTGCCAGCACGCAAGCGGCCTGGCGATTTTATGCCAACCCCAATGTGAAGCTGACGGGGCTGGTCGAACCGTTGGTAGAACAAGCTCGGCGGGAGATGCCGCTTGTCTGTCGACGGTATGGACTGGCGATCCACGACTGGTCTGATCTGCGCTACGGAACGCACACGAGCAAGAAGGATCGGAAAAAAATCGGCAGCGACTTGGGCTACAAACTGGCGACCACGTTGCTGCTGAGCGACCAGAGCGGGGCGCCGATAGCGCCGATCAGCCTTGGGCTGTGGGCCAATGATGGATGGCACACAACGCTTGATGAAGAGAGGCACAGAGATTGGTCGCCCCTGGGATTGGTGAGCCAGACAATGCGGGCTTCGCAGAAGCAAAAACTGTCGTTGCCGCTGGTCCACATCATTGATCGGGAAGGCGACTCGATCTTTCACTATCGTCAATGGAATAGTGAAGGCCATCTGTTTGAAGTACGTGCCAACGGGGAACAGAGAGTTGTTTGGCAGGAGCGGACACAACCGTTGAGCCAGGTCGCAGCACAGGTCGCCTTGCGCGCTAGCCAAGCGGTAGAGATTTCGGCCAATCTCATTGGGCAACTGTTTGTGGGCGAAACCAGCATCGTCATTGATCGTCCGGCCTTTCCCCGCGCGCGCGACGGGGGCAAGCGTCAATGGATCAAAGGTGAGCCGCTCGAACTGCGCTTGATTGTCTGTCAACTGCGCTTGCCCGATGAAACGATTGCGGCTGAATGGTACTTGCTCAGTAACGTGCCGGCTGGCATCAGCGCTGAGCAACTGGCCGAATGGTACTACTGGCGCTGGAGAATTGAATCTTACTTCAAGTTGCTTAAAAGCCATGGTTTCCAAGTCGACCAGTGGCAGCAGGAAACTGCTGAGGCGATTGCCAAACGTTTGTTGGTGGTGGCCATGGCTTGTGTCGTAGTCTGGCACATCCAACGCGCAACGAATCCGCAGACGGTCACCCTGCGCAATCTCTTGGTGCGATTGAGCGGTCGACAAGTTCGGCGTGGGCAACCCACTGCACCAGCATTGTTGGCTGGGTTTTGGAGTTTCTTGTCGACACTTGAATTGCTCGAACATTATGACCTCAATGACCTTAAACAGATGGCCCGGCTCATTGTGCCAGGCTATTCCTAACCGTCGGAAATGTGTAGATACCAGTGGGTTTCAACCCACGGTAGGTAAGCAATTTTATTCCGCGTCGCGTCAGCGACGCCTGAATTTACTGCGACGGATAGACATTGGACGTAATGCACACCTTATTTTATTGAGACCTCAGAATCTCTAGCGGTATTCTCTTCAGCTGATGGCTATCAGAGCGTTGATCATCACGTACTCGGGAACCTCACAGTGGCGCCTGCTTCAAACTTGACAACGGCCTGATCACCAGGTCGAAGTTCGTTTTCCTGCTTCCCGATATCCTGCTCGATTTCGAGCATAGTCCCGTCAGCGAGGACGGCCCGATATCGTATCCGTGTTCCCATATCCGAAACCGAAATCAGGCTGACCGACAATTCTTCATCCTCCGGCGGCCGGCCATTGAGTGCGCGGAGACTGGCGCGCTCCGGGCGAACTGCGACGATTCTTCGATCGACGCCTGCTCCGGCTTCAAATATCTGCCAACCGAAAAAACGCGCCACATCGACAGTCGAGGGAGATGTGTAAAACTCGCGTGGCGCTCCGGCCTGCTCAATTTTTCCATCGAGCAATAACGCGATGCGGTCGGATACCATCGCTGCTTCAACCTGATCATGGGTGACAAAGATGGTAGTAATGCCGAGACGTTTTTGCAGTTGGCTCACCTGTAAACGCAATTCGGTACGCAGGTTTTCGTCAAGCGCCGAGAACGGCTCATCCAGCAGCAACACGCGCGGTTCGGTCACCAGCGCGCGAGCCAGCGCCACGCGCTGCTCCTGGCCGCCGGAGAGTTCGCTCGGACGGCGCGATTCATAACCTTCAAGCTGCAAAAGCCTCAACATTTCAGATACTCGTTCTCGGATCTTGTCTCTTCCCCGCATTTTCAATCCGAAAGCCACATTTTCCCCCACCGTCAGATAAGGAAAGAGCAAAGGCTTTTGAAAAACCATAACCGCGCCTCGACTCTCGGTCGGAATCCCCAGCACCGATTCTCCATTGAATCGCACCTCGCCTGCGACAGGTCGCAGTAGGCCGGCGATGATCTTCAGGACGGTTGTTTTACCGCAGCCGGATGGGCCCAGCAGCGCGACCAGCTCTCCTCCGGCGACGTCGAGTGTGAAATCGCGCAGCACGGGACGATCGCCGTATTTGGCGGTCAGACGGTCGAGCGTCAATACTGTGGCGTGCGATAAGTCGCTCATCTCCGCAGCACCCTCTCCGCCCAATCTTTCTCCAGCCTTTCCAGGTATCGTGTTTCGGCTTCTGGCAGCAAATGCTTCCGCAATTCGGTTTCCGAGAGAGTGGCGGGACCACGCGGTAAAGCTTCGGCCTCGGCTTTCAAACGAGCGTCCAATCGATCGAGACTGATGGGGAACTGAGTGCCGATCGCGCGACCCTGATCGATCTGGTGCTCCGGCGACATCAGGTGATTGATGACCACTAGCGCCCCCGCCAAATTGGCGGCATTGTACGGAATCGCCAGGAAGCTATAGTTGCCGATCGTCCCCTCATCGAAGACGAAGGTCCGCACCGTCGGTGGGTATTCCCCCCGCCTGATCTTCTCGGAAGCGAAGCTCGGTCCGTAGTTCATCGTAAAGTCGATCTCGTTGTTGACGAAGAGCCGGTCGGCCTCGCGCGGCGATGCGGGATAAGTTTCGCCTCGGCGCCAGAGGTAGGGCTTGAGTTCGTTGAGAAGCTCGATGGTCTGGGCAGCCGACTTCTGATAGAGCTGCTCGTCAAATCCTGCCTGAAAACCCGACGCGCCTCCTCCATAATGAAACAGTATATGGCGGATGAAGACCGAGCCGGTGAAATCCGGCGGCGCGAGATAGGTGAATCTGCCCGGATGAGCCTTGATCCAATCGCGCAGTGCGGGAATCGACCTCGGCGGTTCGGGGACGCGGGCGGTGTCGTATGCCATTACGAATTGCGCTCGCTGCCACGGCGCTTCATATCCTTCAACCGGCGTTCCGAAATCGCGGGCGCGCGCCTGCTCGTCGTAGTATCCGGCGTTAGGCAAATAGTCGGCGAATGGCCCCCACAAAATACCGGCCTGTTTTGCGGTGCGGAAGTTCTCACCGTTGATCCAGATCATGTCGATCGATCCGCCGCCGCCTCTGCCCGCGCCTTTTTCGTTGATCAGTTTGTTGATGACTTCCGCCGTGTCGCTGTTTGGAATGATGCGAAGCGTAATCTCGAATCTCTGTTTGAGAGCCTCCGCAACCGGTCCCTGAAAATAACGGTTGCGCTCCTCATCGCCGGCCCACATCCCGTAATTTACCGTCGTGCCGCCGGCGAGCGATACGATCTCGTCCCAGCGCAGAGATGAGAGTTGTGAAGGGCTGATCGATGGTGCCGTATCAGACACGGGACCGAGACAGCCGCC
This sequence comes from uncultured Acidobacteriota bacterium, assembly GCA_963796275.1. GTDB lineage: Bacteria > Acidobacteriota > Blastocatellia > RBC074 > RBC074 > JAKEHZ01. The sequence continues at coordinate 477,405 of CAWCKY010000007.1, forward strand.
GGAGATAACAATCGAAAAAATAATCAGAAGTAATGGTATGAGTCGATTCATTGGATAAGTGCGTGTTTAAAGTCTCTGCGAAAGCTCCTGGCCTGGTAAGTGTTAAATCAATCATCACGCCCTATATAAGGACGCGAGAGCCGTTCATATCGGGGCTTGGTGGTTATTGTGAACTCGACCAGGGGCTTCGCTTATATTGTGCCTCTTGGGGGCTTCAGATCGTTCCTCGACATGAGTCTGGCGACCATCCCCAAAGCCGTCAGCCCGGAAACCAAAAAGACTATCGATAATGATGCGGTCACGGCTTCATCGCCGCTGCGCTGAAAAGCGACCAGTGACAACGGCAGCGTGATGATGCGCCCGCCGCCGATCAGCAATGTCGTCAGATACTGGCTCAACGAAATGAGAAATGCGAACGAAGCCGCGACCGCCAGCCCAGGCAGGATGGCAGGGATGGTCACATGGCGCCAGACCTTGAGCCGCGATGCCCCCAGCGTGCGCGCCTGCGACTCGAGGTCGGGATCGAGTCGAGAAAAACTGCCTGCCAGCATGAGCGTTGAATAAGGCACAGCCGGAACCAGATGGGCCAGCACGACACCGATTACCGTATCCGTCAGCCCATATCGTAAAAAAATTGCCTGCATTCCCATGGTGGCCGCGAGCGGCGGCGACAGAACCGGCAATAACAGCGCAAACAGCATGATCCGCTTGCCCCTGAACTCGTAAAGCGCCAGCGCGCGGGCCGCCGGCAATGCCACCATCAATGCAAAAAGAGTGACGGAAATGGCGATGCCCACGCTGAGCGACACTGCATTGAAGACCTCGGTTGAGGGCGAGAAGACGTAATCCCACGCGCGCAGACTCCACTCGCGGGGCAGCAATGCGGGCCAGAACCAGGCGCGGGCCAGCGACCAGAGGGCGAGCAACGCCAGGGGAATCACGGCCACTCCGATCACCGCCATAACCGCGCCGATTCGCAGAATGTGTTGAGGTTGTCTGCCGGCTGATTCGTGCATTCGATAACTCAGAAAATTAGGGGCTTTTCCGTTCCGGCCAGTCTTCGCGCCAGACGAAGATAGAGCCAGACGAAGAAGGCAGCGATGGCGGAAATCACGATCGCGACCGCAATCGCACCAGGACGTTCGGCTAAATTCACGTCAAGGTAGCGGCGCTGCGCCACTACCGAAAGCATCGCCGGATAGGGGCGCCCAAGCAAGTACGGCACTTCGAAGGCCCCGAAGACGAAGGCGAAGACGACCAGTGAGGCCGAAACAGCAGCTGGCGCGACCAATGGCAGAGTCACATAACGAAGCCGCTGCCAGACGGATGCTCCCAGAGTTCCGGCCAGGGCCTCATATTCATCACCCAGGCGCAGCAGCAGCGCCAGCGTCATGGTCGCGACGAAAGGAGTCTCCTTAAGTACGTAGGCAATTATGATCCCGGCGCCGTAGCGGTCGTTGATCAGCGCTGGGAAATCTGCGGGACCGTCGATCAGCCCCGCCGCATAGAATACACGCGCGATCAGACCGCTGGGCGCAATGATGTTGATCAGCGCTACGGCCATGACCAGATGCGGAACGGCCAAAGGAACCTGCAGCCAGAAATTGAGCGTCCGATGCCGACCCACCAGCCCGCGCAAGGCCAAAGCAATGGCCAGACCGGCCGCCGCGGAGATGATCGTGGCTGCCGTCGCTATCATCAACGTCACTAACAGCGACATGCGAAACTCCATGTCAAACCAGAGTTGGAGATAATGCGCCAGCGTGAAACCGCCTTCCCCAATAGGCGCGTAGTAACCGAGGCTTTGCGCAATCGCGATCACCAGCCCTCCGGCAAAGAGCAGGCCGATCACCAGCAATGCCGGCCCTAGCAGCAAAACGACGGTAAATTTTGAAGATAATTTCATGATCCCGTGAAGCCCAAATCGCCCACCGCCTGGTTGATCCCGATTCCTCGCCTGCCACACCCGATTGAACCTTTCTTCCTAACCACGTTCAAGCCATCTTAACCCCATACAAGACGCGATTCTTCCACTTGTGATTAATATTTTCGTTCATTGCTAAAACGCTTGACTTGCGTGCTCGAATGTACACAATTCGAAACACCTAAAGCCAATCTTGTATGAAAAAAACAATCAATTGAATACAGCTGAATACAGCTTTTCCTGGTTGACCCGACAGATCGACCATAACTACAGAGAGGATGGCGTTATGCACAGAACTATGATGGCAGCGCTTAGGAGGCTGGTCAGTTTAGTCATGCTGCTGGCATTCACCGGTTCCGTCGTTTGGGCGCAATTTACCAGTGCTATTGAAGGGACGGTGACCGATCCTGCTGGAGCCGTCGTATCGAAAGCCAAAGTGACGATCAAGAATACCGGCACGGGGACCGAGCGAATGATTGAGACATCGGATGCCGGATATTTCCGGATTTCATCGCTACCGGCGTCCTCGTTTACCGTTACGGTGAGCGCGCCCGGATTCAAAACCACCGTCCAGACCATAAGTCTCGAGGTTACCCAGATCAAGACATTGAATATCGATCTGCAAGTAGGCGGAGCGGCGGAAGAGGTACTGGTGACCGGGGAGGCGCCGCAGATCGAATCCTCTCAAGCATCCGTCTCCAATCTGATTGATAAGAAGCGCGTGGCCGATATGCCCCTGGTGGGAAGAAACTTTTATTCGCTGGTGGTGCTTACGCCCGGAGTGACCGGACTGCCTTCGGGAGGTGGCCAGGCATACGCCCAGGCGACCGGGGATGTATTCTCAGCGGAATATGGCGTGAACCTCAACGGCAACGGGCAGCGCGCCGAATCCAATGGATTCCTCGTCGATTCGGCTAACGTAGGAGGAACGCCGCGCGGGGGCGTCACCAACGTCAATCCCAATGCCGATACGGTGCAGGAGCTGCGCGTCTCGGTCAATAACTACTCCGCCGAGAACGGGCGGAACAGCTCGGTGCTGGTCAACGTGGTGACTAAATCCGGGACCAACGATTATCACGGTACCATCGGCTGGTACCATACCAACAACCGCTTGCAGTCGCGCACCTACACGCAGACCGAAGTTCCCGTCTTCCGGCGTAATGAGGCCAATTGGAGTCTGGGCGGCCCCATCATCAAGAACAAGACCCACTTCTTCGGCTCAATGGACATTCTGCGTTCGGGTGTCGGCACGGGTTTTCAGGCCAATACCGTGACGGATGATTTCATCAATTTCATGAGGCAGAGGTTCCCGAACAACATTTCGACGCTCGTCATGGATACGTATCGGGGGCAACTGCAATCCAGCGCGGTAGCGCTCACGGCTGGTGATGTGTTGGCCGGGAGGGATATTAATTGCGGCAGCGAGCTGATCACCACGCCGCTCGGACAGATGCCCTGCAATTTCCCGATGACCAGGATCGGGTCATCCGAGCAGACACTGCCTCGCGATGGCATCCAGGTGACCGCTCGCGTTGATCACCAGTTCAACGAAGGCAAGGATCGGATCTATGGAAACTTCATCCGCACTACCAATCAGCTCGTGACTTTCGGAACGCCAAATGTCTATCCGGACTTTACCACCATTCAGCCGCAGTACTCGAATTACGGCAACATCAACCATACCCATATCTTCAGCCCGAGGCTGCTGAACGAGATGTCGGTCGCCGCCACGAGGGCTTATGGCGAGGCGCCGCTGGCGCACGGCGAGATCCCGTTGCTCACCGTTCCCGGGATCGAGGAATACGGCACAGGTTTCTCCGACGCGACCTTCATTCAGAACAACTTCGAGTGGCGCGATATGATGTCGTATAACCGTGGCAACCATAGCTTCAAGTTCGGTGCCCGGTACGCGAAGGATGATGCCTGGAAGGGCGGGGCGCTATTTTCCAATGTCTTCACCCGCCCGCAGTTCACCTTTAATAACCTCTTCGATTTTGCGCTCGATGATCCGTTTCAGGAATCCAACATAGGGTTCAACCCGCAGACCGGTGAGAACAAAGGGGTGGATTTCCGGCCATATTTCAACAGTCTTTCATTCTTCGTCAACGACGACTGGAAAGTTCGTCCGAAGCTGACGCTCACTCTCGGATTGCGCTGGGAGACATTCTTTGCGCCGAAAGATTACGACAATTTCTACACCGGAATGGTTTTCGATGGCGGAAATACATTCCAGGAGATCATCGCCAACTCGATGAGCGTCAATAAGCCGCCGCTCGATGGAACCGACTTTAACAACTTCGCTCCCAGGCTGGGCATCGCGTGGTCGCCGGGTAAGGAAGATAAGATCTCGATTCGCGCCGGAGTTGGCGTTTTTTATGATCGTTTCGCCGGTCAGTTCTTCCACGATGCGCAAACCTTCGCTCCGGTGTTTGGAGTAGCCACAGCGAGAAAAGACACGGCCCCCGTGGTCCCGGTTTACGGCCTGAGCAGGACGACCGAGAGCCCGTGGCAGTTCCCGGTCATTCCTAACCTGCAGGTCGGATTGGATCCGAAAGGCGGGCTCATCGGTGTGCCATCGGAGTTGTCGAATGCCGATCCGAATATGAGGACGCAGTATGCGATCAACTGGTCTCTCGCCGTTCAATATGCACTCGCCAAGGATTACGTGGTGGAGGCGACCTATATCGGTTCGGTAGGGCGGAAGCTTTACATGGAATACGACGTGAATCGCTTTCACGGCGATCTGCTCGATGGCAAGCTCGATCGATTAAATTCAAGTTTTGGCTTAATCGGCTATGCGCAAGCGAACGGAAGTTCGGCTTATCACGGCGGAACCTTGAGCATCAAAAAGCGGTTCACCAGGGGGCTGGATTTTCAGGCTGGATATACCGTAGGCAAGGCGATCGACTATGCCAGCAGCTTTGGCAGGGGCTTGAATATTTTTGACCCATTGAACCTGCAATTGAATCGCGGGCGCGCCGATTTCGATGTCCGGCAAAAATTCGCTTCGAGCATCGTTTATCAAATACCGAGGCCGCAGTTCTTGAATGCGGTTAGCAGAATATTCGAAGGATGGCAGGTAGGGGCGATCACGATCCTGCAATCGGGACCGCCGTTGGGCGTCAATTGCGGTCTTGCGTTCAGACCGCCGGAAGATGAGGATGGCAATGTAATCTTGGATGCGAGCGGCCGGGTCACCGGCAACAACGGATGCGATTACAATGCCGACGGCCTCGCCGGTGATCCCTTGAATGCGCCGGCCTTCGGCAATTCGTTGACCGGACTCAACCGATCGAACTACATGTTCCCCAATCGCATCTTTGCGGTCTCGGACTTTCCGGTGCCCGGGCTTGGCCAGATAGGGAATCTAGGCCGTAACACATTCCAGAACCCCGGCTATGCCAATACCGATTTCATCATAATGAAGAGGACAAAAATCCCGTGGTTTTTCGGAAGCGAGGGAGCCAATTTCCTCTTCCGGGTGGAATTTTTCAATCTCTTAAATCGGGTGAATCTCGACCGGGCGATCGGCGATATCTCTGACCCTAACTTCGGCAGATCGACGCAGGCTTTTGGGGCGAGAAACATCCAGTTTGGGGCCAAGATAGAATTCTGATAGATTCTCTCCCGTGGAGATCAGGAGAGAAATCAATACCGCGAGCGGTAACGAGCGAGTCACGATCGATCGGTCGTTGAAGGGGACCCGCTCGCTACCGCTCGCGGTTCAGATTATGAGCGCAATATTTATCAGAACCTGTGCGACCGCGGTTCTGTGGGCTTTGCTGGCACTTCCTCTTAATGGTCAACCGCCTGCATCACAGGGTTCCTATGAACAGGCGCTATCGTTGATCAAGCAGCGACAGCTCGAGCCGGGAATCGCATTATTGCGAAAAATTCTGGAGCAGTCTCCGGACGATCTGCGGGCGCATAATCTAATTGGAATCGCCCTGACGACATCCGGAAAGATCGCAGAGGCCAATACTCATTTCCAACAGGCGATCAAACTGAATCCCAAGTTTTATCCGGCCTTGAAGAATCTTGCGATCAATGAGATGAGACTCAATCGCATCGAAGAGGCCGAGGCGCACCTGACGCTGGCGGTACAAATCGAACCGAAAGACCCGGTTATCCATCTGGCGCTCGGAGAGATTCACTTTCAGAGGAAGCAGTTTCGGGAGGCAGCCGATCACTACGATCAGAGCCGCGATCTTCCATTTAATGATCCGCGCATGGTGTTGAACTTTGCGGTAAGTTGCCTGGAATCGAATCAGGGGGAGAAAGCGCTCGGACTTTTGGAGAAACTCCCGCCTGAAGCGGATGCGGTGAGTCGCTTCGAAGCAGGCATGATCTTTGCCCGCTCGGGCGATAATGAGCGCGCGGCAGGACAATTCGAACGGGCTCGCCAAGGCTACCCTGATCAATATGAAGTCGCCTTCAACCTGACCCTCGCCTACGTCAAGAGTCGCAACTACAAGGCTGCCATCCGAACAGCGCAGGAATACCTCTCACAGGGGCAAACGGGGCAAACGGGGCAAACGGGGCAAACGGGACAAACGGGGCAACTGGGGCAATCGAAGCAACCGGGGCAACGGAACGCCGACATATACAACCTGCTTTCTCAGGCATATGAGGGTAATGGGCAGACGGTCGATGCCTACAATGCATTGCGCACGGCCACACAGCTCGATCCGAAATACGAGAATAACTATCTCGATCTGGCGACCTTGTGTGTGGATCACGCCAATTACGATCTCGGTCTGGAGATCGTAAATATCGGCATCAAGAATATTCCTCAATCGGGCCGTCTATTTTTTCAACGCGGGACGCTGCTGGCGATGAAGGGGCAATCGAGGGAGGCAGGGGCTGATTTCGAAACTGCGAGCCGTTTCTCGCCGCAACAGAATCTGCCTTATCTGGCCAGGGGACTCGTGCTTCTGGAGGTGGGGCAGACGGCCAGTGCGATTGAGCTTCTGAGGCAGAGAGCTATCGCCAGTCCAAATGATTATCTGGTCCAGTACATACTGGGAGAGGCACTGAATCGCAGCGGCCCGGCGGCCGGAAGCGCCGAGTTGAAAGAGGCGATCCAATCGCTGGAGAAGTCGGTTCGGATGAAACCCGACTTCGCGGCGTCGCGCGCTGTTTTGGGTAAGCTGCTGCTGCGCAGCGGTGAAGTCGATCGCGCGATCCTGGAACTCGAGAAGGCGCTCGAACTCGATCCCCAGGAGACCTCCTCGCTTTATCAACTCGCGCTGGCATACCGCAGGAAGGGCAAGCTGGAACGTGCAAAGGAACTGTTTGCAAAGGTCGATCAGGCCAAAACTGAGAGCAGGGAACAGTTCATGAAACGCACCCTGCTCCGTCTCGTTCGCGAAGGCTCACAATAGTGACAAGCGGAGGTTCTCCAATAAAAACACATAAGTACGAGGGACGAAGATCATCTTTCGATCTTTGTGTGGCTTGTCTTTTTATGTTTTTTGTCGTGCATCTCTCGGCGGTTGGTAACCGGCACAATCAAGTGGTCTTTCGTGACATTGCCAAATCGGCGGGGCTGATTTTTGCCCATGATAATGCGGCGACGGCCGAGAAGTATCTCATCGAAACGATGGGCTCAGGATGCGGTTGGATCGATTACGACGCCGACGGATTGCTCGATATTTACCTGACGAACAGTGCCGCCACGCGAATCTACAAACCCCAAAAGCGATTACGCGGCGCGCTATTTCGCAATAACGGCAAGGGCGGTTTCACAGAGATGACGGAAAAGGCCGGCGTGGGCGCCGAAGGGTTGTTCGGGATGGGAGTCGCAGTGGGCGATTACGATAATGATGGGTTCCCCGACCTGATGGTGCTCGGATACGGCCGCTCGATTCTTTACCACAACAACCGAAACGGGACTTTCTCTGATGTCACCGATCGAGCCGGCGTCTCGAATGAGGGGAAATGGGCTTCGAGCGCCGCCTGGTTCGATTATGATAACGACGGCAGGCTTGATCTCGCTATCGCAAATTACGTGGATTGGACGCCGGATAACAATATCTGGTGTGGAGATAAGAAACCCGGTTATCGCGGTTACTGCCATCCCAATAAATTTAAGGGGCAGAAACCTTCGCTCTACCATAACAATGGCGACGGCACATTCACCGATGTTACCGAGTCTTCCAAAGTCGGTGTCAGCGCGAGCAGCGGTCTGGGAATAGTGACCATCGATTACGATGACGACGGGTGGCAGGACATCTTCATTGCTAACGATGCAAATCCCAACTTCCTCTTCCGCAACAACCACGATGGGACATTCACCGAGACGGCGCTTATCTCCGGCATAGCCGTCAGCGATGACGGCAAGGCTGAGGCGGGGATGGGAACTGATGCAGCGGACGTCAATCGGGACGGGCGGTTGGACGTTTTCATCACTCATCTCGATCTGGAGCATGCCCGCCTCTATCGCAATCTCGGTGACGGCGCGTTTGAAGATGCGACATTTGCCGCAAAGCTCGGATATGCAACATTCAAGTATAGCGGCTTCGGAACTCTCTTCATTGATTACGACAACGATGGGATGCGCGATATCTTCATGGCCAATGGGCATATCCTGGACAACATCGAGCTATTTCACCCTGAGACGCGTTACGCCGAGCCGAAGCTTCTTTATCGTAACAATGGATCGGGCCTCTTCGAGAACGTGAGCGACAAAACCGGTTCCGATCTACAACTGCCGCGCGTGAGCCGTGGGGCAGCGGTGGCGGATGTCGATAACGACGGCGATCAGGATATTTTGATAAGCAACAACGGGCAGGAGCCGCAGTTGCTGCTCAATGAGGGCGGAAACAAGGGGCATTGGTTGAGTATCGCCCTGGCCGGCACTCGTTCAAATCGCGATGGGGTGGGCGCGCGCGTCCAAGTTGTATCAGGCGATTTTGTTTCTCACGACCAGCGCAAAGGCGGCCGGAGCTACCAATCGGCACACGACGGGAGACTACATTTTGGATTAGGTGCGAGAAACAAGGTCGATCTGATTGAGATCAGATGGCCGGGCGGATCGGTAGATACATTGAAGAATGTCGGGGTGGATCAGGTCATCACTGTAAAAGAAGGTTTGGGGAAGATAGATAAACGTTACCCGCGTTGGAATACGAAATCAGATGGCAGCAACCAGTAGGCAGTAGGCAGTAGGCAGTAGGCAGTAGGCCTTTCGTTTGAACTGTAGTAACTATCTAACATTTTACAATTGTCATTTTACATTTGTCATTTGTCATTGAAGAAGCTGCATTCCTTCAACGACAAATCATAAATGTAAAATGACAATTGTAAAATGAAAGTACCGAACAATCCTGCCTGACTCCTTACACGATCTACTAATTTACAGAGGAGTATCCCTATGCTACGACAGGTATCAGCGTTAAGCAGTCTCGTTCTATTTGTTCTGTTCGCACACGCATCGGCGCGCGCGCAGGCTGTTTACGGTAACATAGTCGGCACTGTCACCGACCAGCAAAGCGCGGCGGTGGCCAACGCGAAGGTGACGATCACAGACACGCAGCGGCAGGTCAGTTTCAATACCACGACCAACAGCGACGGCAACTTCACGCAGCGCTTTCTGATCGCCGGGACATACCAGGTGCGCATCGTGGCGGGCGGTTTCAAGGCCGCGCTTCAGAATGTCTCGGTTTCCGTAGACCAGGAGTCGCGTCTCGACGTGAAGCTCGAGGTAGGCGAGGTCAGTCAGGTTGTCGAGATCACCGCGGAGTCTCCGCTGCTGAAGACCGAGCGCAGCGACGTCGCGGTCACTTTCAGCGAAAAGGCCATGACCAATCTGCCCATCCAGAACCGGCGCTTCACGGCGGTCGAAATTTTTACTCCGGGGATAACGGCCTTTCCGGGCCAGACGGCCGCCAGCGAGGACCCGCAGGGCTCATTCCGCAAGGTCGTCAACGGGCAGAGCTTCGCCGGCACGTCCCACCTGCTCGACGGCACCGATAACCATGATTCGATGCTCGGCCTGATAGTCATCAACCCGACGCTCGAATCGGTGACCGAGGCCAAGGTTACGACGGCCAATTACGACGCCGAGTTCGGAGCGAACGCCGGCGTGGTGAGCGCTCAGACGCGCTCCGGCACCAATGATTTTCACGCCGTCGGGTTCGAATTCCTGCGCAACGACCACTTCCAGGCGCGCAACCCGTTCACACAGTTCCGCAATATCCAAGGGACTGACCGATCCATTCCCGTCACGCAGATGAATCAGTTCGGAGCGGCGGTCAGCGGCCCGGTCGTCAGGAACAAGCTCTTCTTCTTCGGCGATTACCAGGGCACGCGGCGCAATATCGGGGGCTCCGTCCTGATGCGCGTACCGACGGCGGCTGAGCGCGCGGGCGACTTCTCGGCCACGGGCGTGCCGATCTTCGATCCGGCGGGAGATGCGGCCCCTGCTGGCCGCCAGCAGTTCCAGACTGCTGACGGGAGACCGAATGTCATTCCTTCCGATCGCCTCTCGCAACAGGCCATCAATCTGCTCAACCAGTATATCCCGCTGCCGAACTTCACACCCGGGTCACCCGATCTGCCCAATTACGTGGGCTCGGGCACGGTCAAATTCGACGAAGACCTGACCAACACGCGTTGGGATTATTATGTGAACGAGAAGATGCATGCCTTCGGGCGCTATAGCTTCGCCGATTACCGGCTGATCTCGCCCGGCGTCTTCGGAAGCGCTGGGGGCGGCGTCGGCTTCGATCCGAACTCGACCTTCTCAGGCGAATCCAGGACGCGCAACCAGAGCATCGCATCCGGATTCGACTACACGGTGAGCGCGAACTGGGTGACTGATTTTCGATTCGGCTATTACCGCTACCGGGTGAACGTCGATCCGGGGCAGTTGCAGTCCACTCCGGCTACGGACGCCGGAATTCCGGGCCTCAACAATGACGACTTCACCGGGGGCATGCCCGGCTTCTTCATCAATGGCGTGGCCGGTTTCAACTTCGGATATGCGCTCGGCGTCTCGGCGTGCAACTGCCCGCTGCGCCAGAACGAGCGGCAGTTCCAGTTCGTAAACAACTGGACGAACCTGCGCGGCAACCACACGATCAAGTTCGGCGCGGATATACGTCGCGCGATGAACCTGCGCGTCCCGAGCGATCGGCATCGCGCGGGCGAATTGAATTTCGATGCCGCGCGCACGCAGGGCGTGACCGGCTTCCGGATCAATCCTGTCACGGGGCTGAGGGAGCCGATCATCGGCGGCGGCACCGGCCTCGCCTCCTTCCTGCTCGGCGAGGTGAGCCGTTTCGAGCGCTACGTCAGCAACACGCTCGATGCCGAAGAGCGCCAGAACCGCTGGTTCTTCTTCGGCCAGGACACCTGGCGCGTTACGCAGAATTTGACGGTAAACTTCGGCGGGCGCTGGGAACTCTACCGCCCGCAGACGGTGACGGGCGCCGGCAAGGGCGGTTTCGTCGACATCGAAACGGGCGAAGTGCTGATCGCGGGCAGCGAAGGAGTTGGTCTCGATTTAAATCAGAAGGGAACACTAACGACCATCGCGCCGCGCATCGGCATCGCTTATCGCGTGACTGATAAGACGGTCGTGCGTTTGGGCTTCGGGCGAGGATTCGATATCGGTGTGTTCGGCTCTGTCTTCGGCCATAACGTGACGCAGAACCTGCCGGTGCTGGCGATTCAATCAAATCAGCCGGCGCAGAACTACCTCTCGGTATTCACGCTCGCGCAGGGGCCGCAGCCTCTCAACCCCGACACGCTGCTCAACAATCAGCCGAGAGGACCGAACGGCCGTCCGATGCTGCCGAACGGCGTAACGGCGTTCATACTGCCCGAAACGCTGCGTCTGCCTACGAGCGACCAGTGGAACGTGACTGTGCAGCGTCAACTGCCCGGCGAACTCTCGGTTGAAGCGGCATACGTTGGCACGAAGGGCACGCACGTCTTCGCGGGCAACGGTGGCGACTACGATTTCAACCAGGCCATCGTTCAGGGGTTTCCCGCGGTGAGCCTCAATCAACGCAAGCCTTTCTTCCAGAAATTCGGGTGGTCGCAGAACTTCCGCTACTACGGCTCGGACGCCAGCAACAACTACCATGGGCTGCAGCTCAAGGCCGATAAACGCTTCTCGAAGGGGTTTTCGATGCTGAGCCACTACACCTGGTCGCGGTCGTTCAACTATACGAACACTTACTACAACATTGACGCAACACAGGCATATGGTCCGAACGATAACACGCGTAGCCACGTCTTCTTGTTCAGCGGGATTTATGAGCTGCCGTTCGGCAAGGGCAGGAAATATCTGTCCGGAGGAAATAAGGCGCTGGACTTCATCGTTGGCGGCTGGCAGATGAACACGATCTTTCAGTGGCAGAGCGGGCTGCCTTTCACGCCGACCTATCGCGACTGCAACGCAGACCGCGACACGGGCTGGTGCCGTCCGGATGTGGTGGGCGACTGGAGGTTGGACAATCCGACCCGCAACGCGTGGTTCAAGACTACATCTGTGCCGCTCACGGTTAATGGTCAGGCTGACGGACCGTGGCGTCGCCCGGCGCAGGGAACGTTCGGCAATGTGGGTCGCAACAGATTACTGGGCCCTTCATTCTCGCAATGGGATATGTCGTTCTTCAAGAGCTTCGCGATCACGGAAAGATTCAAAGCGCAGTTCCGCGCGGAATCGTTCAACTTCGCCAATAAGATGAGCCTCGCTAATCCGACTATGAACGGAGCATGTGTAGATTGCCCCGGGACGGCGGGCACGATCACAAGTCTCTATCGGCTGGCGACACCGCGACAGTGGCAATTCGGGTTGCGGTTGGAATTTTAGTAGTCTGTAAACAAGTTATTTGATGTTAAAAGGCGCTTCAAGTTCGAAACAGTACCGCGAGCGGTAGCGAGCGTGTCTCAATCAATAAATTGGTTCGGGTACAACGCTTGCTACCGCTCGCTAGCCCGCGAAGCGGGCAATAGGATAAAGCCCAGGGTGGAGCCGAAGGCGGAACCCTGGGGATCTCGTCACCAAGTCGCGGAAGCCCACGAAGTGGGCGATAGACCTCAAAATTGCGTGGTTGATCCCAAACTCTGTCGCCCATTTCATGGGCTTGAATCAATTTATCATAACTCACCCAGGGTTCCGGCTTCGCCTCCACCCTGGGCTTTATCCTATCGCCCGCTTCGCGGGCTACAGTGATATCAAAAAACTTAGTTTACAGACTATTTAGCTCGATCGCCAGATCTGCCAGAAAACGGAAGCGCCCGGTGAAATCGCACCGGCGGAATAAGACTGCCGAAAGTGAATGTCACGCAACCCATTTTCTGCTTTTGTCTTTGTTTTTCTGTGGTGAATATTTCTATCGGGCTGCCCGTAATGCTTCCGCGTCGAGGTCGAGTCGGTAAAGGACCTGATTGTAGTCGTACCTTGGAGTTCTTTCCGGATTACCCGAGAAGGTGTTCGTATAGGTTCCCTCGAAATAGATAGCGCGCCCGTTATCGCGGTCGAGGAATGAATGATGGCAGACATTGTAAAACGTCTGGCGGTCGTGAGTTATCACTCTCACTGCTTTGCTGAACGGACCAGTCGGATGTAGGGCCTCGGAATACCATGCCTCTCCGAGCATCGAGGATTTGCCGAATATTTGGCCCGCGAGCAGCACCCATCTCTTTCGATAGTTATTCCACCGCACTGAGCCGCTGTGCAAGATCACGCGGTCTTCCGGCATGGCCGAGTCCGCCGGGCAGAACCGGGCGTGCTCCGGCTTGAGCTTGCCATCCTTCACCCACTGTTGCTCAGTCTTTGAATCGGTGGGCGGCAAGTCTTTCTGCCATCGCCAGCGTGGCTTGCCATCCTTGTCGATATCCGGTTCCGTCGCATCGGTGTCAGATTTGGCGCAGGTGAACGCTTCGTATTTTGCCGGGTCGAGGACATCATTCAGATCGGCCGGCACGCGGACGTTCGGCGTCGGGCTGCCGAAGAGCAGCCACTTTACGCCGCCCTCCTCATATACGATGGGATGACCGCTGGGATGACGCCACGTTTCATTCAACGGTAATTGGCGGGCCGACTCGAAGATTTCGTCCTTCTCGTTGAATACAGCGATACCTTGTTCGTATTCGCCCTCGAGCCCTTTTCTACGCGAGTAATGGCCGAGAAGTTTCTCGGTTCCGTCAGCGTCCGTGACGACGAAGACCGCTCCCACCCAAATGACCCCTTCCGGCCTTTCTTTGAGCGGCATCATGGCCCTGGTGAATCCGCTCTTGTCTACGAAGTACTCGTATGCGATCCCGTCCGCCGGGTCCGTCGACGGGTTACTTACATCCAGCACCGGAGTCGTCGCACCGGCCATCCGGAACAGTCCGAGCGGGTAGTTCATTCGCTGAGTGTCGCCCCAGAACCAATAGATCCGGTCGCTGTAGATTGTTGCCTGGATTGAATCCTGTCCGCCGACATGCCCAGGGTTGAGCGGATACGGCAGCGGGGGGTTGTAGCCCAGCAGGACGCTGTCTCTATACAACCCTTCACCCGTGAGACGGCACATTCGCTCAGCCACATTTCGACGCGTCAGTTTTATGACGGATATTTGCCCCGCGCTTGGAGTTATTCTTACGCCTGCGTAACCGAACCCGTCTTTCTGGACCTCATATCCGTGGCTGCGAACATTGAAGAATATCTCACGCCCCATCAGACCAGGTTCGTGGAAGGCCACACGTCCGGCATTATCGGTGACGAACTTCAGGGCGTTGACGCTCTCCAACTCGACGAGAGGTATGCCACGCCCGCTGATTGAATCGATCACCTTGATCTCTGCCCAGATGCCCGCAGAATTGAGTGCCTGAGAGCGTACCGTGGCGATGATGGGAATCGAGAGGAGAAAAACTGTAAATGATATCCCGAGAAACGCGAGAGATTTGCGCGACACGTGGACGCAACGGCACGAAGGACGTCTCATAAAGCTCTCCCTTGTTTTGTAAATTTGATGTGGCGTTTATTTTTTATCCCGATTCCTGAATTTAAACAAGTAATCTGCTTTGGTGATTGCCATCCACCCGATGATTCGCTGCGATTACCCCATCTCTTCGACGCGGAAGTGCCCTTTTCGCACTATAGAATGTACTCGCCCGTTCACCGACTTTCGGCGCGACTTCCACGGATTCCGTTGCTCATGCAAATCCTGCTAATGCTGTTCTTTTGTTCTCTCCGTAATAATTTTTTTCTTGACATCTGTCGAACAAAAAAGGTATTTATCACGACGAATCAAATTACATTCAAAAGATAAAACAGAGTAGTTAAAACTAAAAAGCCTAGACAAAAAGCCAAAATAAAGAGCCTAGTTAAAAAGAGAAATCGAAAAGAGAATAAATAAAAAAGAGAGAAGCTCCTTTGCAAAAGATCAAAGCGATACGACCGTCAGGGCGGCAGAGGCGCAAGTTGCGAACTCCGAATCCGGAGGTGCGTAAGCGGATACTGGAGGCGGCGGACAGTCTGATCCATGAGCAGGGATTTCAGTCGCTCAGGATCGAGCAGATCGTCGATCGCGCCGCGCTTTCGATTGGCACTTTTTACCTTTACTTCGAGAGCAAGGACGACATGTTCATCAATCTCGTGATCGAGAACACGGGACTGCTCCAGCGCCGCGTAGAGGCGGCATCTCAGACAGAAGGGAACGTGTTACACCGTCTCGACCGCGTGCTGGAAACCTACCTTGACTTTGTCAAGGAGCATGAACGGGGATTCCTTCACTATCATAATACCGGCCACGTCGATACCACGGTGGGGCCGCTCTCCGTCTGGGCTTGTAACCAGTGCGCTACGGCACTGCAGCCGCTGCTGGAAGAGGGTATGAGAAACGGTGAGATCAGAAAGACTGATCCGCGGCTCCTATCTCAGGCTATGGCCGGCCTCACGCAACATATTGCCGGCTATTGGCTGCAACACCAGGAGAGTTATACGCGCAGTGAGGTTAAAGATTTCCTCTTCCGCATATTTGCTTGAAACATTACCGCTATGGTCTCATTTAAAGGGCATTTCGCCCGGGAAAAATGATGCGCTTGGAGTTCCGCGGTTACGCGGTCTTATTCTTTTCGCATGATTTCCCGACCGCCAGAAGGCGGAACTCCAAATCAGGATTTTCGCGCTTTCGGCTTATGTCGCAATGGTGGTTAGTGGAAATTGGGCAGTTAGCGAAAATTGTATCGACACATTTTAAGCGAACTGCCCAATTCCCACTGCCCACTACTCAGTAACTACAATTTTTAGGTCCCGTTCATGCATTTCTATGAGCGGGGCCTTGGGTACGATGCAACAGGTAGGACCGGTTACCGACCTGTCCCGCCATTTGCCTTTGACGAATAAAATTTTATTCGCTGGGTCTTCTCTGTGGGTAGTCCATCAATCCACGACAGTCTTCACGAATCTGAGCTCGAATAATGATCGATCGAATAAACCACTCGAGCAATCGAAACCTGAGCATGACCAACTAAACAAGTGTCAACCTTAGCTCTAAAAGGAGGCTACATCATGATCAGTGATAAATTGAGACAATTGAAAATTAAGGGATGGGTCCTCGCGTTCTGGGCGGTAATCTGCGCGATGCTGTTTATGGCGGCCGACCCTCTTCCTTCGAAAGCGATCGGCGTGCCCTTTGCGCCGTTCGGAGCGGCACAAGCTCCGGGACAACCATCATTTATAGAGTTTGAAAGCGGACCGGTGCGTCCGCTCGCTATGTCGCCGGACAGGACCAGGTTGTTTGCGGTCAACACCCCTGATAACACCCTGGAAATCTTCGGGATCACCGACGGAGGGATTGTTTTGCAGGCCCGCGTTCCGGTCGGACTCGAGCCGGTGGCCGTAGCTGCGCGCGACGATAACGAGGTTTGGGTCGTCAATCACCTCTCGGATAGTGTGAGCGTGGTGAGCCTGACCGGCACACCGCGCGTCACCCGCACGATATTGGTTGGCGACGAGCCGCGCGATATCGTATTCGCCGGTTCGCCATCACGCGCCTTCATCACGACCGCACATCGCGGCCAGCAACGCACAGACCCGTCTATTGCCGGCGTTCCCGGCGCGGGCGATCCGCAACTCACCACGCCCGGCATCGGGCGCGCTGACGCCTGGGTCTTCGATCCCGCCAACCTCGGTACGGCTCTCGGCGGCAGGCCCGTCAGAATCCTGACCTTCTTCACCGACACTCCGCGGGCGCTGGCTGTCAGCCCCGATAAAAGCACGGTCTATGTGGCGGGTTTCAAGACCGGCAACCAGACGACGACTATCCTCGAGCCCATGTTGTGCGAGGGCTTCGACCCGAACGAACCCTGCCAGGTCGATAACGGCTCGACCAGTCCGGGCGGCAATCCCGGTCCGGCCACGAACTTCCAGGGAGTTCAGGCGCCAAAAGTCGGTCTGATCGTCAAATTCAACAACGTCTCTCAGCAGTGGGAAGACGAGCTGGGACGCAACTGGAATCACGCAGTCCGGTTCCGCCTGCCCGATAGAGATGTCTTCGCCGTCAACGCGAATACACTGGCGCAGACGGCGGTCTTCTCACACGTGGGGACGACGCTGTTCAATATGGTGACCAATCCGGTCAGCGGCAAACTATACGTATCGAATACGGAAGCCTTCAACCAAGTGCGGTTCGAAGGTCCCGGGATTTTCGGCGGGAGCACCGTACAGGGGCATCTGGCCGAGACGCGCATCACGGTGATCTCGGGCGGATCGGTTGCGCCGCGCCATCTCAACAAACACATCGACTACACCAAGCTCGCGGGCGATCCGGGTTTTGACCCGACAGCCAAGAACCACAGCCTGTCGACGCCGCTCGAGATGTCGGTGACGAACGACGGGCGTACCCTCTATATCGCCGCTTTCGGCTCGAGCCGGATCGGCGTGTTCGACACGGCCGCGCTGGAGAACGATTCGTTCAATCCGAGAAACATCAGCGCGAATTACATTCCGGTCAGCGGCGGCGGTCCGAGCGGGCTGGTGCTGGACGAGGCGAGAGGCCGGCTGTATGTGACGACTCGTTTCGACAACTCGGTTAAGGTGATCAGCCTCGTCACGAAACAGGAGATTGCGGGCTCGACCTTGCCCAATCCGGAGCCGGCATCGGTGGTGGCGGGCCGGCCGCTGCTCTATGACGCCACGCGTTTTTCGGGCAACGGCGAGGCATCGTGCGCTAGCTGCCATATATTCGGCGATATGGACGACCTCGCATGGGATCTCGGCAATCCCGACGAGGTGGTGACGAAGAGTC
This sequence comes from uncultured Acidobacteriota bacterium, assembly GCA_963796275.1. Classification (GTDB taxonomy): domain Bacteria; phylum Acidobacteriota; class Blastocatellia; order RBC074; family RBC074; genus JAKEHZ01. The sequence continues at coordinate 495,579 of CAWCKY010000007.1, forward strand.
CGATCACCATCAATTTCGGTGATGAGTTTGCCATCAATTTCGGGAAGTTTTTATTTGGGGTAGACACACCGATCAACGGAACCGACAATGCCGATGACTTTCATCCGATGAAAGGGCCGATGACGACGCAGACGCTGCGCGGCCTGCGGAACGCGGGAGCTATGCACTGGCGCGGCGACCGTTCAAATGGGATCTTCGGCATCGACGCGGTCGATGCCAATCTGTCATTCAACAACTTCATCGTGGCGTTTGACGGCCTGGTGGGGAGCCCCGATCGGCCATCGACCGCAGAGATGCAGAGGTTCACCGACTTCCAGTTGCAGGTCCAGCTGCCTCCCAATCCGGTGCGCAATCTCAACAATTCATTGACGTCGGCGCAACAAAGGGGCAGGAACTTCTATTTCGGATCGCGTCCTTCCGACGGCGTCGACATACCGATCATCGGCGGTACCACGTTCAACTGCAACGGGTGTCACGTGGTCGATGCGGCACAGGGATTCTTCGGCACTGGCCGCAATTCGAGCTTCGAGGGGGTTACCCAGATAGTTAAGATTCCACATCTGCGCAACCAGTACCAAAAGGTCGGCATGTTCGGCAATCCGAGGGTGGATTTCTTCCAGGCGCCCGACAGCGGTGCTATGGGGGATCAGATCCGCGGCTTCGGCTTCGTCCATGACGGGTCGACCGATACGCTCTTCCGGTTCCTCACCGCGCTCGTCTTTAGACCGACTTTGACCTCGGGCTTCCCGATCTTCAATGCCAATGGGACGAGGCGCGATGTCGAACAGTTCCTGCTCGCGTTCGACACCGACCTGGCTCCTATCGTCGGCCAGCAGGTGACGTTGACGAGCGCCAACGGTTCGGCAGTCAGTTCGCGAATCAACCTCATGATCCAGCGCGCTGAAACGCCGTTCGTCTCGAAGGCGCTGGGCGGGGCAGTGAGGGAATGCGATCTGGTGGCCAACGTCGCGCAGGGCGGCCGCATCAAGGGCTTCCTGTACGATCCGGTCGCCCGGAATTTCATTCCGGATGACGGCTCGGCGCGCGTCACTGACGGATCATTGCGCGCGCTGGCGGCATCGCCAGGGCAGGAGGTGACATACACCTGTGTGCCTCCGGGATCGGGCTCGCGCATCGCCCTTAATCCCTAATCGATGAACAGATAGAGAAAGAGGGCAGGGGGCAAGGAGACGAGGAAAGTCATTTTAGTCTCCTTGTCTCCTGCCGTCGCCTTCTCGTCCCTCTTCTCCCTCCTGGCGTACTCGCATCGAAGGCTTCCCGGTGAGCGACATGCTGGGCGAACGCGAGGGATTCGCCGGCCCGGCTATGCTAGCTCGGTCGAGCCCGGAATTATCCCAGTTGTAAAAAATGCCTGGAGTTTTAGCGCGCCGATCGCAGTCCAACGCAACCGCCGGCCCAGAGTGAGGACATTACAGATGGGCGACACGGCGATGCTGTATTCGCCCGCTATGTATTATTGTTGGGATTCTCGCGGAGATTTTGATCGTACCGGTTGTGCCCGGTGGTTAGTTCTTTGGGATGCCGGTCGTTTCCGCTTCACGCTCTTTGAGCTTTCGGTGAATCTCCATCTCCCGGGCCGCCAGCGCCTTTTGACCGGTGCGTTGATAAATCTGAGCGAGCCGGTAATGCGCCTTCGCCAGATCGGGCTTCTGGCTGACAGCCTTGCGCAGCGCGTCGATCGCTTCGTTATACTTCTGTTGCTCGGAGTAGAGAGCGCCCAGTTCGAAATAGGCCTCCGATAATTGCGGATCGAGCGCGACCGCTTTCTTTAGTGATTTCTCGACCCGGACGAGGTCCACCGGCTGGTCGGGATCGCGACGCCCCTTCCACAGATTGACCGCATAGAAGTAGTGCGCCATCGCATTTTCGGGGTGATGTTTGACGAACTGCGCCATCCGCCTGGTGATCTCATCGGCCATTTCGGCCGCCACACCGTACATTTCACCGAGAAACAGATAGGGGCGCGCATCTGCCGGATCCAGATCGGCGGCCTCGCAGAGTGATTTCACCGCATCGCTGTACTCCCCGCGCGAATAACGCGCGATCCCCATCCCGACGCGGAGTTTGGCCGAGCTTGAATACTTTCCCAGTCCATAGCTGAATATCTTAACCGCGGCGTCGAAGGCATTGATTTTGATCAAGCCGTTTCCCAGATCGAGAATGTTCTGCTCGCTCTCGTCCATCCGCGCGGCGCGCTGAAACGATTCGGCGGCTGCGACCGGATTGCCCGCCTTATCTTCCACATCGCCCAACAGGGAATGTAGTTCGGCCGTCTCTTTCCACTTGAGAATGCTCTGAATTTGCGCGCGAGCCCGAGAAAGGTCTCCCGCCTGAAAGTAAGTCAATGCCAGGTCGTAGCTGTTCGCGTAATGTTTGGGATCGATCTGCTGCGCTTTTTCCAGAAATGGAATGGCAGCGGCCAGTTTGCCCTGCCTGATGTAGAACTCGCCCAGATTGTAATTGGCATCGAAGCTTTCCGGAGTGCGGCGCAGCGCGTCTTTGAGCGACCGCTCGATCCGGGCGGGATTGGTTACGGTCGTGTCGCGCTGAGGAGGGAAATTCGCCACAAACGCCACAAAAATACAGAGGAGACAAAAGAAACTTTTTCTCTCCGGTATTGTGCTTATTCGTGGCTCTTTGTGGTTTTTGTGGCGAAAAATCCTCAACATTTTAGAAATAGAACTTCAACGCCAGCTGAATCTGGCGCGGGTTGTTCCGCTGCGAATCCAGCCGCCCGAAGGTCGCCGACTGGAAGTTCGTGGTACCCGGTATGTTGAAGCTCGGCGTATTGGTCAGATTGAATATCTCGGCGCGGAACTCCGAACGGATGCGTTCGGAGACGCGGATGTTTTTAAATACCGAGAAATCGATCTGCCTTTGCGGAGGGCCGGTCACCTGCGTGCGCCCGCCGCCGAGCGGCGACAGGTCGGTCTGGCCGATACTCGTCGCGCTGGGCGGATTGGTGAAGGCCGCCGCGTTCCAAATGACCTGATAGCCCTGCGCATCGCGCGTCTCAGCATACGGATTCACGCCCGCAACCAGTAGCGAATTGCAGCCCAGCCCCTCGGTCGTGGCTATCGTGCACCCGATGACCTGCGGCTGCCCGGTGTAGTAAGAGAACATCCAGTTCGTGCTCCATCCGCCTAAGATCGCATCGCCAATGCCGTTGAGACTGCCCAGGAACGCCTTGCCTTTGCCGATCGGCAGATCGTAGATGCCGCCTATGACCAGCCCATGCCTGACGTCGAAGCTGGCGCGCGCCATCTCGTCCCTGATCCATACCACGCCCGGCCCCCGGAATCCGCCCGCGCCTCCGTTGCTCAACAGGTCGCCCGCATTGGTCAGGGTCTTGCTCCAAGTGTATGAGACAAGCATATCCAACCCCTTGCTGAACCGGCGCTGAAACTTCGATTGGAGCGAATGGTAGTGACTGTTGCCGGTTGTCGACGCCAGCGATGAGGCGCGCGCGAAGATCGGGTACGGCACGTATTCTTGCGCGTTCAAGTTTTGTCCGGGCGGCAATATCGTATGAATGTGATTCGTGCCGACGAACGTTTCGATATGGCGTCCGAGCGAGGCGACATAACCCACCTCGATGGAATTGTGCGAGCCCAGTTCGTATTGCGCGATCAGGTTGTATCCCTGGGTGTATGGAGTCTTGTAGTTGAACTCGATGCCGCGCAGATTGAGGCTGTTGGGGTTGACCTGGCTCGGGTCGAGTGGAACGCCGAGCAATCCGCGTTCAAGCGTCGCGGGAGTGCCGTCGGGATAGAGGAACGCCGACACTTCGTTCGGCGCGCGGATGGTGAAATCGAACTGGAACGGGTAGTTGTATCCCAGACTCGGATTACCGCCTCGGTTTTCGAACCCGCCATAGTAGATCCCGTAACCGCCCCGCAGGACGAGCTTGCTCGTGAATTGATAGGCGAAGCCGAAGCGCGGCCCGAAATTACTCTTTTGCACGCGGCCGATACCAGAACCGAACTCGTCGGAATATACCAGCTCGATGCCGCTCGCCGCGAGCCCGTTGATGAATGCCTGCGAAACTCTGGGATCGTCCCTGCGCCGCGCCGGGATGATATAGCGCGGTCTCTGGCCGGCCTCCTGGACGAAGTTGGCCTGCGCATAGTTGGCGTCATTGGTTAAAGAGAACCTCTCCCAGCGCAGCCCCAGGTTGAGTGTGAGCTTGGGAGTGACCTTCCAGTCGTCCTGGAAATAGGCGCCCCAGTAATTGCGATTGCTGGCAATACTGCCAAACGGCGACGCCTGTAACTGACTCAAGCCGCCGAGACCTATCGCGCCTGGCGTTATCGCCTCTTCGGCTGTGACCGTGTTCAACAGGAATTGCGCCCGTCCGGTGCTGGCGTCGCGAAGCGCGGGGGCGGAAGTGTAGCTGCCATTGAAACTGAAATTGCCACGCGCATACGGTGGTCCGACCCATGGGAAGTTAATATACTGATACTCGACTCCGCCCTTGAAGGTGTGGTTCTTGTAAGTCTTTGTCAAGTTGTTAGTCAATTGTGTGGTGTTGCTCAGTCGATCGGCAACGAGCCATGTCACGGCGCCCAGCCGGGTCAGCCCGTCGATGTTGAGCGGAGGCAGGCCCCCGTTGCCTTCGACCTGCGGGATCCCCTGGATGCCAAAGGAGACTGGAATATCGGTTGTGTCATTGCCGAGCGGAGGCAGGCGGTTTGAATGCTCGCGGCTCAACCCCAGACGCACTTCGTTGATCAACGTGGGCGAGAACGAGTGCGTGTAGCTGATGGCCAGACCGCTCGTCCGCACCTTCTCGTCGCCGTCGCCATATGCACCGCCATCGGCTATGCCCTCGAACGGGCCGGGGCGGAAGCGCACGGTGTCGGCGAAACTGTATCGCCCGAAGATGTGATCGGTGTCTGAAAAGTGGTGATCGATCCGCACGTCAAATGAGTTGGTGTCGTCCGTCAGATTGCGGATTCCGCCGTAGTTATCACCGGCCGTGCCGGCCTGATTGAAGTTCTCGGCCGGATAGATATCCATTAGTTTGATCGCATTCGGATTCAAGCGGCTGGCGGGAATTATGTTGCCAGGGAACGGATCACGCACGAACCCTGTGACTTCTTCGTCATTCCTGACGACCGTGACTTGCCGAGTCGTAGCAGGATCGTAGATAGTTCCCTGAACAATATCACGGCCAAGTATATCCTTTCCGAGGACCTTGTTGCCCTGCCGCGCGATCAGATCGGAAAAATCTGTATAGCCGCTGGCTCTCTCCGCCGCCGTCGGGACGGAGGCCGTTACCAGGCGTCCCTGCCGGATGCGCGTGCCCTCGAAATCGCCGAAGAAGAAGGTCTTGTTCTTCCAGATGGGGCCACCCAGCGCTCCGCCGAACTGGTTCTGGCGATATTTGGCTTTGGAGATGCCGCGAAAATTATTCCCATAATTATTGGCGTCGAGTTTGTCGTTGCGCAGAAACTCCCACACTGCGCCGTGAAACTCGTTCGTCCCTGATTTCATCGTCGCATTCAAGATCGCGCCGCCAGCGCGGCCGAATTCGGCGCTAAAGGCATTGGTCTGAATTTTGAACTCGCCGATAGCGTCGACCGGCGGCTTGATGACGTAGGCGGTTCCATTCAGGAAATCCACGCTGCTCGTGTTGTTATCGATCCCGTCGATCAGGTAGTTGTTCTGAGCCGGCCTGGTGCCGTTGGCGGCAAACTGCCCGGCCGCTCGCGCACCAGGCTGCGGGATGTTGACGCCCGCGCTCAGCCGCGCCAGGTACGTCCAGTCGCGCCCGTTGAGCGGCATGTTATTGATCGTCTGTCCGGAGACCGCCTGCCCGACCGAGCTCTCGGTCGTTTGCAGCAGCGGCGCTTCTGTGGTGATCTCGACCGTCTGGCTGATATCTCCAGCCTCGAGGTTGAAATCGACGACAGCCTGCTCCTGGATATTGAGCTCGATGCGGGAGCGCAGCGCTTTCTTGAATCCGGCTGCTTCGACATCGACCTGGTATGCGCCGATCTTTATCGGGGTGAAGATGTACCGTCCATCCTCACCGGTCTCCGCCGTTTGCGTGATGCCCGTGCCTTTGTTGGTCAGAACGACTCTGGCCCTGGGCACGACCGCCCCGGTCGTGTCTTTCACTGTGCCGAGAATCGTTCCCGTATCGACCTGGGCCGATGCTGACGCGCTTGTAATAACGAGGCAGACGACGATCGTGTAGACCAACGATGTGAACCTTCCGTATAGCGTGCTCATATGTCCTCCGTGCCAATAACGGTTTGTTATGTTTAATAGCGGGCTGAGAGAGGTTTATTACGAACGTTGGCTTAAAGTCGGTGCATCATAGGCTGTTTGCTTCTATGTTGCAACGCTGTGCGGCGAGAAAATAGAAATTGCGGTAGCCGATAGTCGGTAGTCGGTAGTCGGTGTCGGTAGCCGGTAGCCAGTAGCCAGTAGCCAGTAAGCCGGTAGTCGGTAGTGGGTAGTCTGTAGCTGGTAGCCGTTTCTCTCCAGCCATCACTAGCTTCGCTTAGTCGTTCCTCAAAGCGACCATCGGCTGGACCCTGGCAGCTCTCAGAGCGGGGATCAGGCAGGCCATCATGGCCGCACACAGGAGCACAGCTCCCACCACCGCCAGCGTCGCCAGATATGGAGAACCTGTGCCGTAAAGAGTGCTCTGCATAAGCCGAGCGACCGACCATGCGCATCCGACTCCAAGTAGCAGACCGGCTGTCGCGAGGGCCAAGCCCTGCTTGAGTACCAACCGCACGACCTGTGACCGGCTAGCCCCCAGGGCGATGCGCAATCCCATCTCCCGCGTGCGATGCTTGACCAGCTGGCTCATCACCCCATATATCCCGACTGCCGCAAGCAATAATGCCAACCCGGCAAAGCTGCTGTAGATGACTGCCTCGAACCGCCCGAAAGCAAGCTGGTTCGAAATGATCTCATCAAGCGTTCGCACATTCGCTACCGGCAGATTACGATCCATGGAGCGCACGACACCGGAGATCGATTTTCTCAGTTGGGCAGGCTCGCTCAATGTCCAAACAGCCAGAGTCGGGTTGGGAAACGGGAACTGGGAGAACGATCCGTAGATTTCCGGCGCATTCCGATGCCCGAACTCTTCGGCATTATGAATATCGCGGAAAACGCCGATTATCCTGAATTTTGCCGGGCTGCCGGATATGAGCAAGACCTGCGTTAACGGGTCGAGACCGGCCAGATATTCGCGGGCAAAGGTTTCATTGACCATCACAATCGGTTCGCTCTTGAGGTGATCCTGTGCCGTAAAAGCGCGTCCCTGGACCACTCCAGCTCCGAAGGTCTCCACAAAACCGTCGGAGATCATTCGCCCTCGGGCCTGATAAAGTGGCTGTGAAGGATTGGACGAAGGGCGGCCCGTGATTGAGAACTTAAAGGTCCACGTTTCGATCAAGGGCACGGGAACTGGCGGTGGGGTCGAAACCGTCGCCCGGCGAACATCGGGCAATGTCTCTATCTTCCCGATCAGTTCCTGGTAGAACGCAAACATCTCCTCCGGCGACTTGAAACGATCGGGACGTACCGGCACCCCGAATGTAAGAATATGATCCGTTCTTACACCATGATCGAGGCGCGTGTTATTCCACAGGCTGCGCAGAGCCATGCCGGCGGCGGCCAACAGAGTGAGTGCCACCGCGAATTCGGTGACCACGAACAGCCTGGCTAGTCGATGATGCGCACGGCCGCGGCCTACTCCTCCACCTTCCTTCAGATCGTCGACGAGATTGACCCTGGTTGCCCGCCACGCGGGCACGCAACCGAAAAAGAGGCCCGAGATCAGGGTCGTCAAGGCGGTGAATAGCAAAACCGGCAGACTGAGCGCGATCTGATCGGTTGGCACACCTGAAGATGGGGGCATGAGCACCAGGAAGGCTTTCAAGATGCCCAAACTGAGTGCCATACCGAGCGCACCGCCAGCCAGACACAAAACCAGGCTCTCCGTCAGCATTTGCCCGATGAGGGTCCATCGGGTAGCCCCAAGCGCCGCCCGAACTGCAACTTCCTTCTGATGGGCTGCTCCCCGAGCCAGAAGAAGGTTGGCGACATTGGCGCAGGCGATAAGCAGAACCAGGGTGACGGCTCCCATCAGCAGCCATAAGTTTTTTAACGTTCGCCCGGGAAGCCACTTGTTCCTCGATCGTTCCACGCTCACGCTCCAACCCGCGTTGGACTTCGGGTATTCCTGAGCCAGTGCCGCGCTGATCGCGTCTATCTCGGCCTGCGCTTGCGGGAGCGAGATGCCCGGCTTGAGGCGCGCGAGAACGGTCAGCATGCGATTATCCATGCGGGATTCGTCCGCATTTACGACCAGAACCGGCCACAACGCTTCTTGACCAGCTCCTCGCGCCGCGACTCCAACCACGGTGTAGGATTCTCCCTCCAGGCGTATGCTCTTCCCAAGAATGTCAGGATCTCCTCCATAGCGCGCCTGCCAGAGACGATTACTCAAGATCACCACATGATGGTTTCCCTTGAGGCCGTCCTCCGGCGCGAAATCGCGCCCCAGGATCATCCGCTCACCACTCATGGTGAACATACCCGGAGTAACATACTTGATCACGATCTGTTCCGGCTCCTGCGCGTCATCGTTCAAGGTCACCTGTCTTTGCACCAAGGCGCTGAAGAAGTCAAAGCTCTGGCATCGCTGTTTCCACTCTTCGTACGCCCGCGGCGAAATGTGAATGCGCGTGCGATCCATGCCATCGCTGGTGCCGCGCCACTCTATGCTGTTGTCGCGAGGTTTGGCCCACAAAACCACGTTCCGGCTGCTTTCAGCCCACCCTGCCCAAAAAACGCCGTAGATGACGCTGAACATAGCCGTGTTGGGGCCAATCCCGAGAGCGATGACGAGCACCGCGGCGCAGGTGAAAACCGGGTTTTTCAGCAGCCTGCGGAGGCTATATCGCAAATCCTGCCAGAACCTATCCATAATTCTCCCTCCACGAATCTCATAGGCCATATCCTTCATCAGGCCCGGATTTCCAAAACTTCTGAGCGCAGCGACCCGCGCTTCCTCCGGCCGCATCCCCCGTTCGATGTTGGTCCGCGTCTCCATCTCGAGGTGTAAACGCATCTCTTCATCGATCTCCTCGATCATTGCGTCGCGCCGGAAGAGCGCGCGCAGCCGATCTGTCAGAATGTCGAGCCGCTTCATGACCCTACTCCCTTACGTCGCGTCTCTCACTTTCGCGATCGCCAGTGCGAGCAGGTCCCAGCTCTTCTCTTCGACCGTCAGCTGCTTGCGCCCGGCTCTGGTTAATGTGTAGAACTTCGCCCGGCGGCCGGTCTCGTTCATCCCCCACTTGGAGCTGACCCAGCCGCGCTGCTCGATCCGATAGAGCGCCGGGTAGAGCGACCCTTGCTCGACCATCAGCATCTCGCCGGATAACTGCCTGATGCGTTGAATGACGCCGTACCCATGCAGCGGTCCCAAGCTCAGAGACTTGAGAATCAGCATGTCGAGCGTCCCCTGAAGCAAATCTGCCTTTGGTGTATCCAAAACTTACCTCCCGATATCGTCCTGATTAAATGGCTTCGCCTAGCAAGCCTAGACTGCCTAACCATAACATGGTTGGAAATGCCTAGAATGTCAAGGTTCCCTGAACAAGATTTGCTACGATTATCTGGATGGCGGTAGGGCGAGATAGCTTACCGGCAATTGCTGGGGGTGACTTCGAGAAATTATTGAAAGTCCATCTTCTTGATATTCGAACCGGTCAACTCAACCCGATGACCGTAGTTCATCGTTCTTCTGTAACCGCAGTTGCTTTTTCACCTGATGGAGAGCGTTTGGCAAGCGGGGGTCAGGGGCATCTACTCATCATCATCTCACAAGAATGAAAAGGGGATAGTTACTATCTCGCGTATCAAGTAGCGCTTAGCGTTCTTTGAGCATTTACGCCAAACCTTCGGATGAGCGACACAACCCACCTCCTATTGACATTCTGTACGGAAGGATATATCTCTCCTGTACAGAATATCTATAGGAGAAAGTGATATGAAGGAAAAGAAAGCGGATCTTTTACAGGGGACGCTCGACCTGCTGGTGTTGAAGGCGCTGGCCCTCGGCCCGCTGCACGGGCTGGGCGTCTCGCGCCGGATCGAGCAGATGACCAAGGGGACTTTCCAGGTCAAACCGGGATCCCTCTTTCCGGCCTTGCACCGGATGGAAGAAGCGGGCTGGCTCGTCTCATCGTGGGGTGAGTCGGAGAACAATCGGAGGGCCAAGTATTATCGCCTGACGAAAGCCGGGCAGCGGCAGCTCAAGGTGGAGACCGAGGGCTGGGAGCGAATCGCGCTGGCGATCGCCAACGCGCTCCAAACGACATAAGGAGAAGAGGATCATGCCACTGCTGTCTCGCTTATCCAGCCTCTGGCGCAACCTGTTTCGTAGGGCCCGGAAAGAACAAGAGTTGACGGAAGAGATCGACGTCTATCTGGAGATGCTCATCGAGCAGAAGGTTAAGGAGGGGCTCGCTCCGGAAGAGGCGCGCCGCGAGGCACTGATTGAGCTTGGGGGCAAACAGCAAGTCAAAGAGAAGGTCAGGGATGTGAGAGCGGGACATTTATTGGAAACGTTGTGGCAGGATTTGCGCTATGGGCTGCGGATGCTCGGGTTCAATCGAGAAAATGTTCTGCTCATCTCGACTGATCCAGAGATGATCGGGTATCAAAGTAGGGCGAGACAGATCGTCGATCTTTATCAGCGCATGCTCGAACGGATCAAAGCCATTCCCGGCGTGCGTTCTGTGAGCCTTTCAGGTCAGGGACTGCTCAGTGGAATTGGGACAAAGTCGATGGGTGGGCTTCAAGTGCAGGGACAGCCACCGCGACGTTTTATTTCGGAACTGTGTGTAGTAGGGCCTGATTATTTTGAAACTGTGGGGATGACGATTCTGCGTGGGCGTGGTTTTACCGCCCAGGATCACGAGAAGGCACCGCGGGTAGCCGTGGTTAATGAGACTTTCGTCCGTCAATACTTGGGCGGCGATAACGAACTGGGACAGCGTTTCCGCCTTGGCCCAGATGACAGCGAGATCGAAGTCGTCGGCATCGTCAAAGACGCAAAGTACGATAACCTGCGCGAAGAGGCTAGGCACGTCTATTACGTCCCGTATGTTCAGGCATCCCATTTCTGGCGAGCAACCACCTTTCAAATCCGTACCGCGGCTGATCCGACCCAGATCATTGCAGCCGCTCGGCAAGCGGCGCGAGAGATTGATGCCAACCTGCCACTCTTCAAAATCAAGACGCTCGCTACACAGGTTGATGAGACGCTCGTACAGGAGCGTTTGATCGGCACGGTTTCCAGCTTCTTCGGCCTCCTCTCACTGTTGCTGGCCGCTATCGGTCTGTACGGAATTATGGCTTATTCAGTCAACCATCGAACGCATGAGATCGGCATCCGCCTGGCGCTCGGCGCGCAGCGAGGGGAAGTCTTGCGAATGGTGTTGAGTCGAGGAATGAAGCTGGTTTTGATCGGAGTAGTATTCGGTCTCGCCGCGTCGTTCGCGGCTACGCGCCTGGTCGCCAGCTATCTCTTCGGCGTAACGGCCACCGATCCCGCGACCTTTGTGGGAGTGCCGATACTATTGCTGATAGTGGCGTTGCTGGCCTGTTTCGTGCCGGCGCGGCGCGCGACGCGCGTGGATCCATTGGTGGCGCTCAGGGATGAGTAGGCGCGGCGATGATCACCTCGACCAAGCGATCCCCGGAATCTCCGCAGAGCACGAGAAATGCCCCGCGTCGAGGCAGTTTGATGTACGTTCCTTCGGCTGTCATGTAGAATGATATTCATTCTCGGAAACTCAGCTTCGATCCCTTTGTTTCTGCGATGAAATTCACATCGGAATAGGAGGGAGGAATCGATGTACAACTACAGGGAGGCCAGTCTATTACAGCGCATAGTGCGGCGGACCGCGGGGACCCGTCCATTGGCTTGGCTCTACATTCGAATACAGCAGCGCATTGACCAATATGTGTACGGGCTCACAGGAGGGCGGACCACTGCCTCATCGTGGCTGTCAGGGTTGCCGGTGATAATGCTCACCACGATTGGCGCCAAGTCCGGCCAGCGGCGCACAATTCCCCTCCTGGGACTTCTTGACGGCACGCAACTCGTCGTGATCGCATCAAACTTCGGACAACGACACCACCCGGCCTGGTATCGAAATTTGCAGGCGCACCCACGTGCCTCGGTCACAATAGATGGCGTGACCCACGAGGTTGAGGCCCACGAGCTCACGGGGGAAGAGCGTGAACGCTATTTCCAGCGAGCTGTCGATATGTACCCGCCCTTTGTGCATTATCTGCAATGGTCTGGCGGCCGCCGAATCCCGGTGATCGAACTCGAGCCTACGTCATGATCAGTTTTAAGTTCGGGGTCTTTCTGAATACTGCCTGCTTGAACGCAGAATGTATTCACTGTCCGGAGTTATTGAAGACGGATATAATGAATCAAGCCGTTGCGGCAACGTAAATCGCGACAAAGTAGGTAATGTAAGAGTAACCCGGAACTGAAGAAGAAACGGAGAAACAGGTTGGTGACGGTAACTATGGGCAATGCACAACCAAATCGACTTTATACTCTGGAAGAGTATCTCGAATTCGAAGAGCGCGCCGAAGAGAAGCACGAATACATCGCCGGTAGAATATATCCGCTCGAAACGGCAATGGCTGGCGGTGAAATGGCGCACGCTCAGTTGACGATCAATCTGGGAGCGCTTATGCATAGCCGGTTGCCAAAAGGATGCATTGGTTTATCTTCCGATATGAAAATCAGGATCGAGGAAGCAAATATCAATACATATGCAGACCTGACCATCGTTTGTGGCGAGCCCCAATTTGTTCCGCATCCGAAAGGAAAGAAGCTTCTACTCCTTAACCCGAAGGTTATCGTTGAGGTTTTGTCTGAATCGACGGAGCCATATGATCGCGGCGAGAAATGGAATTCATACCAATCAATCCCATCACTCACCGACTATCTACTTGTCTCCAGTGATCAGCACTTGATCGAGCATTATGGACGTGCTGACGATGGTTGGCTCTATACGCACAGCCTTGGACTCGAAGGCAAAGTGCAATTCGAGAATCTTGACATCACCCTACTGCTTGCCGAGGTTTACCAGGATGTAGCACTCGCGCCACGCTATGACCGCCGGCGTCTCACTATTATCGAATCATGAATCAGGTCAGACCCCGAGTTTCATTTCTGTTCCTGCTACTCTCTTCCAAAACCCGTAACCATCCGACGTGCTCTCGCTTTGGCAGCCTCTTCTTCGCGGTTCTTCGGTGGCGCATTCGTCTCGAGCGAGGCCAACAATCTTTGGGAAATCGCTGCGATCTCGTCGACTGCCGCCAGGAATGCTGCTTCATTGGTTTTCGATGGCTTGTTGAAGCCGCTCACTTTTCTCACGAATTGTAATGAAGCCGCGCGAATCTCTTCTTCCGTCACGGGCGGTTCGAAGTTGAAGAGCGTCTTGATATTTCTACACATAAGCCATTTTTCGATTTTTCATAACTTTATTCCGCCCTTACAACAGGGCTTGACGTCTCACTTGCTGCTACCAGGGGCTACGCGCTTAGCGCGCTCCACCCCTGGCTATTTTATTGTGCGCCGTTGGCGCTTAGAAGCACCCTTATCCTTACCTTGGCGCGCATGCGCCACAGTCTTGGCGCAAATGCGCTACCGCTCGCGGTACTGATTTTACCATTTCCCATAGCTGCACCTTTGCGTTGTATCTTACCTTTTCTCGCTAATAATTCATCCTAAGTGCGAATTGAACCAGTCTCGGATTATTCGCCTGCGAGCCGACGATGCCGAATTGCGGATTACCCACTGTTTGGCCGGGGAAGTTGAACTGAACCCGGTTGAACAGATTAAAGAACTCCGCGCGAAATTGGAGTCCCACCCGCTCGCTGATCTTCGTGTTTTTGAAGAGCGCAAAATCCCAGTTATTCATGCTATGGGCGCGGAGTTTGGGGTTAACGCGTCCTTCGGTGCCGAAGGTGAAGGCCGGCGGCTGCATAAAGCATGAGGTGTTGAACCAGCGGTTCAGCCTCTCCTGAACCGATCCCGAGACATCCTGATTGCACCCCGAAACCACGTTCGGCCGCGACCCGCCGCCGAAAGAGTTGGTCAGGTTCGCGGCTGTTCCAAATCGCAGTGGGAAACCGCTCTGAAATGTGTAAACGCCATTTATACCCCAGCCCGATATCAGTTTTTTTGCGGGTCCGCTCACCTTATTTAGGAACCTCCGCCCATCCCCAAAGGGAAGATCGAGCACATAACTCACAACCAGCCGGTGCGGCACATCGAAGCTGGCCAGCGATCGTTCGAGGCGCAGGTTGTTGTTATTCTGCACGCCTGCCGGACCGGAGGATTCAAGCCAGCCGGTCAGCGTGTCCGTATCGCTGATCAGCTTAGCCATAGTATAGGTCGCCAGGATGCTGCCTCCCGCTCTGAGCCGCCTCTCGGCTTTCAACTGCAGAGCGTGATAAGTGCTGTTTCGGTTGGACATCGAAGCGATGGATACGCCGGTGTACTGCGGATACAGGCGCAGAAGCTGTCCGCGCGCTACGGTCCGGGCAGCCAGCGCTCCGTTGGTAATGTAGCCGAAGAACGGGTTGGGAACTTGCTCCTGCAGACTCGCCCCGAGGGAGAGGAGTGCATCGGGAAGCTGATTGATCTGCTGATTACCCGGAAGATGCGTTCCCTTTGATCCGGCATATGCAGCCTCGAACAGAAACCCATCGCCTAACTCGCGTTGAAGATTGAGATTCCATTGTTGGTTATAGCCATAAGGCTCGTTAGCGATCGGCGTGTTGCCGATCCCCTGGCCAAGGAGAATCTGCTGGAATGACGGGCTGTTTCCCGGCGGTTGAAGTACACCGTTAGGAAAAGGGTTATTCAACTGCTCACCCGGCGTTACACTTCCATCGATCGTCGCTACCCACGGGGTGGCAATAGCGTTGACGGGGGCGTTGTTGGGAGCAGTCGCGAATACCACGTCGTTGGGTAAATAGAATATCCCGTATCCCCCGCGAATGACGGTCTTGTCCGTGAAGCGATAAGAGAAGCCCAGACGCGGCGCGAGCAGGTTCCAGAACCGGTCCTGTGAACTGCGAGATGTTCGGTCCGGAGTATTGACCAGACCCAGCTTTCCTTTGAGAGGCACACCCGTAGGTCCCGCCAGCGGGCTTTCGGCATCAGGGAGAAAGACGTTCAATCGATCGAACCGCTCAGTCCACGGACCCGGCAACTCCCACCGCAAACCGTAATTGAGCGTCAGCTTCTGGTTCACCTGGAAGGTGTCGTTTATGAAATATCCCTGGTAAATCTGCTGCCCGGCCACCAGCGCGGGAGTCAGGATATTGCCGTCAGTCCCGTAGCCTAGCAGGAACGATGCGAAAGCATTGCCCGTACCGGCCGGGGCGAATGGATTGGCCGAAGTGATGAGGTTGTTGAAATTGAGCGCGCCGCTCGCATTATTGCTCTGCGCGTAGTTATGGGTCATTGGGCGCACCTCGCCGCCAATTTTCAGCGTGTGACGGCCCGTCATCCTCGTGAGGCTGGCCGCGAAGGATAAGCTGTCGTTGCGCGCGATGATGGTGCTGCCCGTACCGTTAGAGCAGAAAACGTCGGTGTAGCCCTGCACGCAAGGCGTTGGGATATGACGGAATAGCACCTGGTCGTTGAGACTGGCGGGCCATCCGAAATTCGTCAGGTCTATGCCCAAACTCTCCGGTATGCGGTCGTAGACGAACCTCAGATATGCGACGCGAAAATCGGCGATGGTGGTAGGACTGAAGGTATACGTGTCGGCGAGCACGAACTGACGCGTGAGGAAAGTCTCGGGCCCGCGGTCGACGTAGGTCTGCGTCTGATATGGATCGATCGGCAGGCTCAGATTGCTCCAGTGCGTGTAACGGCCGAAGATTCGCTGCTTTTCGCTCAGATTGTAATCGATCCGGGCATTGTATTGGTCGTTGTTTCCGCCGATCCTGGCATTGGTCGCGAAATTATTGACATCTGTGAACTGCTGTCCCGGCGTGTTGGGAAGCGCCCAGAGGTTTCTCAGTATCTTCGCGGTTGCGTCGATACGATTCTCCGGGATTTTGTTCTCCGGGAATTGCTGGCGCGTGATGATCTCTCTGCCTTCCGCACCAAGCGCACAGGCCGGATTGCCCAGTCGGCCGCATGTTGTGAGCGGGTCATAGATTGGGATCAGGTTGCCCTGTGCATCGCGCAAGTTCGAGAAGTTGCCGTTGCGAAACTCATCGGTCGGCACAGAGGAGAGGAACGACTGGCCCTGACGCTGGCGAAATCCTTCATACGCGAAGAAGAAGAACATCTTGTTGTTCCCGACGAATCCCAACGGCCCGAAGACCTTTTTCGGCAGCTTCACAGGTCCGCCGATGTTCGCGCCGAACTGGTTCTGGGTGAAGGCCGGGCGCTCGATACCCGAGCGGTTGTTGAAGAACGTGTTTGCGTTCAGCACCCGGTTCCGCATGAACTCATAGGCGCTCCCGTGGAGATCGTTGGTTCCCGATTTAGACGTGAGGTTGATGACGCCGCCGGTGAAGCGGCCGAACTCCGCGCTCAGATTGTTCGTCTGGACGCGGAACTCCTGGATCGCATCCTGCGTCGGGACCAGCGTCGTCAGGTTAGCGTATATGACATTCAACGGGCCGCCATCTAGAAACGACGCGCTCTGATTGGCCGCGCCACCACCGATCTGATAGTTGCCCCAGGCGAAGATGTTGGTGCCGGTGGGATTCTGCATCGACTGGCCCTGCGGCACCACGCCCGGCGCCAGCGCCACGAGGTTGAGCACGTTGCGCCCGTTGAGCGGCATCTCCAGGACCTTACGTGAATCCACCACCTGTCCGAGAGACGTCGTATCGGGCTGGAGCAATGGCGTCTGGCTGGTGATCTCCACCACCTCGTTGACATCGCCTGTCTCGAGGGCTGTGTCGATGCGGACGGCGGCCTGTACTTCCACGACGATCTCAGGCCGCGTGTAGCGTTTGAAGCCGGCCTTCTCGATCTCCACTCGGTAGCGCCCGGGAACGAGGTTGACGAACTGATAGTTGCCGTCTGGACCAGTCTCCACAGCCCGGCGCTCGGAAGTCCCGAGACTGGTCAGCGTCACCTTTGCACTGGGTACGACGGCCCCGCTACTGTCGGTGACATTCCCGATAATCGAACCATAGAATGTTTGTGCGGTGGTTCGAGAAGGGAAGGAGGCAATGAAGGTGATCAAGAGAGTGAGAGTCAGAATCGCTGGCGGAAGTTTTCGGATCATATAATTCTCCAGTTGAATGATGTGTGTACTGTTTCGGAAGGGAAATTCATCACAAAAATCACAAATTGTACAAAGGACACAAACCTCCAACACCTCTTCATCCTGCTTTTTGTCATTTTTGTACTTTGTATGATGAATTTTCTTGCAGTAACGATCAGATCGTACTAATGTTTACCCCGTCCCATCAACCTTACTAAGATCACCTTAGTGTGCGAGCCCGAATAACGCACAATCTGGGAGGTTAAAAATATGTATCTAGGTACCAGACTAGGTTCAGTATCTATGTCTATCCTAATGATGCTCTCTATAATGCTATCTTCACTCGTAATGGCTCAGACCACGAGTGGTTCGATTGCGGGGAGTATTGTTGACCCGAGCCAGGCGGCCGTTGTGAGCGCAACGATCAAGATCTCGGATGAATCGAAAAGATTTTCATTGACCATGACGTCGGACGGCGAAGGGCGTTTCGTCTTTCCGCAGGTGCCGCCGGCCACGTATGCGTTGACTATCGAGGCCAAGGGATTCAAGAAGAATCAGCGGACCGGCATCCTGGTGGTAGCGAACGACAAACTCACGCTGGGCAATCTTGTGCTAGAGGTCGGTGAGACCACTGAGACGGTCACGGTCATTGCGGAAGCCACGTTGGTCCAGGCCGAGAGCGCCGAGCGCTCCTACGCCATCCAGAGCCAGACCATGCAGAATATCGCGGTCAACGGCCGCGGGTTCACGGCGCTCGCCGCGATCGCGCCGGGGATTGCCGTCACCAACGCCAATGGCGTTAACAACGGAGTCCCGACCGATATCACCAATATCAGCGCGAATGGCCTGCGCCCCAGCGCGAACAACCTCCAGATCGATGGAGTGGCGACGGTGGACACCGGCAATAACGGCCAGATGGTCGCGGTCGTGCTTGATTCCATCGCCGAGTTCAAGGTGCTCACCTCGAACTATCAGGCCGAGTACGGGCGTTCGGCGGGCGCGCAGATCAGCGCGGTGACGAAGAGCGGAACGAAGGATTTTCATGGATCGTTCTATGCTTTTCGCCGGCACGACGGGATGAACGCCAACACGTGGATCAACAACCGCGACGGCGTCGGCAAGCCTCGGCTCGACCAGCGCGACATCGGATACACGATCGGCGGTCCGGTCTACATCCCGAAACTCTTCAACACGAACAAGGATAAGGTCTTCTTCTTCTTCAGCCAGGAGCACCAGAAGCGGTTTACGCCGCCAGGGGGGCCAACGAGGGTGACGGTGCCGACGGCTTTGGAGCGGATGGGCGATTTCTCGCAGAGCGTGGACGGTGGCGGTGTTCCGTTCAACTTCATCAAGAACCCAGGCGTGGGGGGGCTATGTCAGGCGACGCCGGCGAGTCCCGAGGCCGGCATTGACTACCAGGCTGCTTGTTTCCGGGATGGCGGCGCCCTCGGGAGGATTCCGCAGTCCGCGTTGTTTCAGCCCGGCCTCGCTATCCTGAACATGTATCCGCTTCCGAATACATCCGGTACTGGGTTCAATTACATCAGCGAGGCATCGACTAGCGATCCACAACGGCAGGACCTCTATCGCGGCGATTGGAACATCACGAACAACTGGCGCGCGACCGGAAAATTCCTCTACTACAAGAGAAGCCCGGTCCAGCCATATGGGTCGTTCGTGTTGGGCACCAATATGCCTGACTTCCCGACGATCTTCCCGAACAATCGCTATGGCGTGACCGGGACCGTCACAGGAACGCTCAACGCGACTACTGTGCTGGAGGCGACCTTCGGCCAGAGCCATAACTTTATCGACATTCTTCCGAACAATCCGAACTTCAATCGCGCCAGCCTGGGATTGTCGGGTATCCCATTGCTCTATCCGGACGCGGTCCAGATCGATTCTCCGCCGCAGTTCACCTTCGACGGCGGGCGCATCGCAAACGGTCCGAGAATCGGCTCGAACAACGCGCCGTTCTACAATTTCAACACGACGCGCGACTCGGCAGTGAGCGTCTCCAAGATCCAGGGATCGCACAACCTGAAATTCGGCTTGTTCTGGCAGACCAGCTTCAAGCCGCAGAGTAGCTTCGCCAACAATAACGGCCTTTACAACTTCAATAATGAGGCCGCCAACCCGCTCGATACGGGGTTTGGCTTTGCCAATGCTGCCGTTGGCGTCTACAACCAGTTCACCCAAGCGTCGGGCTACTTCATCGGCGAGTATCGCTACAACAACGTTGAATGGTTTGCGCAGGACAACTGGAAAGTGAGTAACCGGTTGACCCTCGACTACGGCATGCGCTTCTACTGGATTCAGCAGCAGTTCGATGAGGCTTCGCAGACTGCCAACTTTCTGCCTGACCAGTTCAATCCGGCGGATGCCCCATTGCTATACCGCCCGATATGCATTGGCGCTTCCCCCTGCAGTAGCAGCACGACCAACCGGCGCGCGGTGGATCCGAGGCTCCTGGTGCCAGGATTCGTGCCGACATCAGGAAATACGATTGAGGGCGTCTATATCGGTCGGATCGTGCCGAATACAGGCAGTATTACAAACGGCGTCTTTCAGGCTGGGAATGGCATAGAGCAGGGATTGTACCAAAATCGCGGCGTCCATTTCGCTCCGCGCTTCGGCTTCGCCTATGACGCACTCGGCGATCAGCGTCTCGTCATCCGCGGCGGCGCGGGGGTGTTCTATGATCGCCCGCAGGGCAATACCGTCTTTGACCTGCTGCAGAATCCGCCGACGACTCTCCAGCCGACGCTATTCTTCGGGAGAATGCAGAATATCGGCAGTGGAGATGTGCTGCTTGCGCCACCCAACCTCATCGCAATCGACCGCGAGGGCAAGATTCCGACGACCTATGCCTTCAATATCGGCGTCCAGCGCAAGCTGCCGCTCGATACCATCCTGGACGTCTCATATGTCGGCACGACCGGCTCGCACCTACTGCAGCGGCGTAACATCAATGCCCCGGCTTATGGCGCGGCCTACCTGGCGCAGAACCTGGATCCAACCTCGGGAGCGAGGGTGGAAATTCCCGGCTCGCGGGCGTTACCAACCGATTTTCTGAGACCCTATCAAGGGTTCGGGAATATCCAGTACATCGAGCCGTCTTCCAGCTCGAACTATCACTCGTTGCAGACCTCGGTCAACCGGCGTTTCAGCCGTGGGCTTCTGCTGGGCGTGAACTATACCTGGAGCAAGGCTCTCGGCACATCATCTGAAGATCTGCCGAATGTCCAGAACTTCGGCGCGCCGCACAATCTGGATCAGCGCCGGGCCAATTATGGACCACAGAACTTCGACATTCGTCACAATTTCAGTATCAACTATGTGTGGCAGATGCCGAAGGCGACTCAGAACCGGAATCTCGGGTATGCGTTGAATGATTGGCAATTGTCAGGTGTCTATCGATACACGACGGGACTGCCCTACAACCTCAATCTAACTATCCCCGGTATCTCGGGTTACACGTATACCGGGACTCAGTCAATCGAGGGGGCGCGCGCCGTCCTATTGAATGAGCCCGGCAGCGGGTCGAGCAGCGATCCTTACCGGCAATTCGACGTCTCGGCAGTCGCGGTACCGGGAACGGGGAGTCTGGGCTTCGAATCGGGGCGCAACTTTCTCCGCCGCTCGCCGATCAACAGCCTGGACCTTTCGCTTTCGAAGCGCTTTCGCTTCAAAGAGAGGGCGGAGTTCGAATTGCGTCTTGACGCCTTCAATGCGCTCAATCACACGCAGTTCAACGACGTCAACTCGACGCTCACAGTGCGAGGTTTCAACGATACGACCGGCTTGATCGATACAACTCCGACCAATCTTGCGTCGGACAGTAATAAAGTCGGTTTCGGCGGAGTCCAAAATGTCCGCCTGCCGCGCAACCTGCAGTGGTCGGCGCGTTTCCAGTTCTAAAGGGAAACAAAGGAAATATAAGGGTCAGTAGGGGCAAAGGGGCAAAGGGGCAAAAGGGCATGAAGTAGGCTCTGTGCTCCTATTGTCCCTATTGCCCCTTTTTTCGCCTTCCTCGCCTTTTTTGATTCTTCCTCACTTCCCGACTGGACTTTTCCTCGCTTCCTTGGTTTTATAATGCCCAACACGGAGACAACAAAGATGAAAAACAGGCGTCTGCGATCAGGCGTGGTACTCCTGATCGGTATCGCTGCCGCGTTCTACGCGATCTCTACGTCTCAGGCGGACCGGGGCAAGAGAGTAGCTGACGCGGATCACCAGGCGATGATCGAAGAGTACTGCGTGGGATGCCACAACAAAGACTCCAAGACCGCGGGCATTTCGCTCGAGGGTCTGAATTTCAATAAGGTCGGGGCAGACGCGGGCGTCTGGGAGAAAGTGTTGCGCAAAGTCCGCACAGGCCAGATGCCGCCTTCAGGTATGCCGCGTCCCGAACCGGCCTCTGTGACTGCGTTCGTGAGTTGGTTGGAAAGCTCATTGGACCGGGCCGCGGAAGCCGATCCGAATCCGGGAAGGCCCGGAATCCACCGCCTTAACCGCGCCGAGTACAGCAACGCCATCCGCGATCTGCTGGCGGTCGATATCAACCCCGGATCAGCGCTGCCGGTGGACGACTCCGGCCACGGCTTCGACAACATAGGCGAAGTGCTGACTCTCTCTCCCGCGCTGTTGGAGAAGTACATGTCGGCCGCCCGCCGGGTGAGCCGCCTCGCCATCGGCGATATAACGATCAAGGCCGGCGAAGAACAGTTTCATCCGCGTCGCGACCCCCCGGGTACATCCAACAATTCGAGACCGAGAGGAGAGCGAGTCAGTGACGATCTTCCCTTCTATTCGAGGGGGGGACTCTCCTTCCGGCACTATTTCCCGCTCGATGCCGACTATCTGATCCGGATCAGATCGAATCGGTCTTTCTATGACATGCAGATGTCTGTGAAGGCCGGTCTACATACCGTCGGCGTGACGTTCCCGCGCGCCGACGCGAAGGATGAACCCGCGCTGCCGAGCTCACGGCGATTTGGCGGCAGGCCGCCGGGCATGGCGCCCCCACAGACAATACCGATGGACCTGCGGCTCGATGGCGCGAGAGTCAAGCGGTTTGAAGTTCCCGAATTCACCGGCACAGACGTAGTCCTCATCAGAGGCCCTTTTAACGTCACGGGACGTGGCGAGACGGCCAGCAGGGCCAAGATTTTCGTATGCCGACCCGCTTCGGAGAAAGAAGAGACGCCGTGTGCCCGGAAGATTCTCGCGTCGCTTACCCGTCGCGCGTTCCGGCGACCCGTGACCGACGCCGATGTGAATCCGCTGGTATCATTTTACGAACGCGGACGGCGTGAGGGCGATTTCGATTATGGCATTCAAAACGCCATCGAGGCGATGCTGGTCTCACCCGACTTTCTGTTCCGCATCGAACGCGATCCGCAGAACGCGGGGCCCGGAGCCATCTACCGCTTGAACGATTTCGAACTCGCATCGCGGCTCTCCTTCTTTCTGTGGAGCAGCATCCCGGATGACCGGTTGCTGGATCTGGCCGAGCAGCGGAAGCTGAGCGACCCGGCTGTCCTGCAACAGCAGGTCAGTCGAATGCTAGACGATCCGCGTGCGCTAGCCTTCGTCAGCAATTTTGGCGGGCAATGGCTTCATCTCAGGAATCTCGAGACTTCCAGGCCCGATCCCGACCGATTCCCCACATTCGATGAGGGGCTGCGCCTGGCATTCCGGCAGGAGACGGAGTTGTTCTTCGAGAGCATACTGCGCGAGAACCGCAGCATATTCGATCTGATCGATGCCGATTACACGTTCATCAACGAGCGGCTGGCCGAGCATTATGACATTCCGGGAATCTATGGATCGCAGTTCCGCCGGGTCAGGCTGAATGACCCGAACAGAGGCGGCTTATTGGGGCAGGGAAGTATATTGACCGTAACCTCCTATCCCAATCGCACGTCCATAGTTCTGAGAGGCAAGTGGGTTCTCGAAAATCTTTTGGGTGCGCCGCCACCACCACCACCTCCTGACATTCCCGACCTTAAGCCGCACGGTAAGGACGGAAGGCAGTTGACCATGCGAGAGCAGATGGAAGCGCACCGCGCCAATCCGGTATGCGCCTCTTGTCACGCACGAATGGATCCGATCGGGTTTGCGCTGGAGAATTATGATGGCACGGGGAGATGGCGAACAAAGGATGCCGGATCTGACATCGACGCCTCCGGTAAACTGCCGGACGGGACGAAATTCGCGGGGCCGGTGGGATTAAAAAAGATACTGTTATCGGGTCATCGAGATGAGTTCGCGACGACGGTCACCGACAAGCTCCTGACCTATGCGCTGGGGCGCGGTCTGGAAGCCTATGATAATCCGTCCGTCCGTGCGATTATGAGGGAGGCGGCCCAGGAAGACTACCGGCTGCCGGCCCTGATCACAGCAATCGTAAAAAGCAGACCTTTTCAGATGAGGAAGAATTAGTTTTCAGTTTTCAGTTTTCAGTTTTTAGTTGCCGATCGAGACCACCCAACTAAAAACTAAAAACTGTTTTCAGAGGAGCACACCGACGCTATGATCGTTACCAAGAAATCTCTACCTCGCCGTACTTTCTTGCGCGGGATGGGCGTGACGTTGGCCCTGCCGTTACTTGACGCGATGACGCCAGCGCTGTCATCTGCCGGGGGAGCGAAATCGGTCGTTCGCCTGGGCTTCGTCTACGTCCCCAACGGGATCATCATGGATAAGTGGAGGCCGGCTACGGAAGGGAAAGATTTCGCATTTGCGCCGACGATGAAGCCTCTGGAGCTCTATCGCGATCGTCTGCTAGTGCTCAGCGGATTGGCGCAGGTCAATGGCCGCGCGCTCGGAGATGGCGCGGGCGACCACGCGCGAGCGGGCGCGACGTTTCTCACCGGCGTTCATCCGAAGAAAAGCGAGACCAACATCCGGGCGGGCATTTCCGCCGACCAGATCGCGGCTCAGGAACTCGGAAAATATACGCAGCTGGCTTCGCTCGAACTCGGCATCGAATCGAATCAACTGTCCGGCGGTTGCGACAGCGGTTACAGCTGCGCTTATTCCAATACGATCTCGTGGCGCAGCGAGATGACGCCGCTTCCGATCGAGAACAATCCCCGCGCATTGTTTGAGCGGTTGTTCGGCGACGGTGAGAGCACAGATGCCGCGGCCCGTCTGGCATTGCTCGAGAAACAGCGGAGCATCCTCGATTACGTGAGCGGCAGCATCGACCGTCTAGGCAAGACCGTCGGCCCGAGCGACCGGGGTAAACTCAGCGAGTACCTGGACGCCATCCGCGATATCGAACGCCGGATTCAACAAGCCGAAAAACAGAACGCCGCGCTGAAACTACCGGTGATGGAGCGTCCCACGGCCGTGCCGGATGAGTTCGAAGACCACGTCAGGATGATGATGGATCTACAGGTGCTGGCGTACCAGACCGACATGACGCGGGTGATCAGTCTGATGATGGCTCGTGAGGGTAGCAACCGTCCTTATCGTTCCATCGGCATTTCCGATGGCCACCACGATTGCACTCACCATCAGAACAACCAGGAGAAGATCGATAAGATAATCAAGATCAACGAACTGCACGTTAAAATGTTCGCCTACCTGCTGGAGCGAATGAAGGCCACGCCTGATGGGGAAGGCAATCTCCTGGATCATTCGATGATCGTGTACGGCAGCAGCATCAGCGACGGCAACCTGCATACCCATCACGACCTGCCGGTAGTGTTGGCGGGCGGCGGCGCCGGTTACGTCAAAGGGAATCGCCACGTCGTCTATCCCAAAGACACGCCGCTCAATAATCTGTTGTTGGGCATGTTGGAGAGGGCGGGCGTGCCTGTTGAGAAACTTGGTGATAGCACGGGCAAGCTGGATTGTCTTGCCTGAGCGCAATCCGACTCGCTAAAAACTCATCTATCCAGCACCTCTGCCGGGGTGCGATGTAAGGGGGCACGGTACCGGTGGTTCCGCTATGCTCCACCACCGACTAAAATCCACCGCCCTTTCAGGGCGAAGAGCAAGATCGCGAACGGAAATGTACGATGATCGAAAGAGGCAACCTCGTTACAATCAGCACAATGTTGCGATCCTGCGCGACGCTCATCCTCATCGCTTCCATATCTTTAGCCTTTGATTCACCGGACCTGCTGGATGCGGTTAAACGCCGCGATCACAAAACCCTGAAATCTCTTATAAAAACTAGCGCAGACGTGAACATCGCGCAGCCCGATGGGGCGACTCCACTCTCGTGGGCTATTTTCCTGGATGACCGGGAAGCGGCGGAGATGCTGCTTGCCGCCGGCGCCCGGGTCAACACTGCTGACGAATACGGCGAAACGCCTCTCACTCTCGCGTGCAACAACGGCAGCATCGCTTTGATACGTAAACTCGTAGAGGCGGGCGCTGACGTCAACGCCTCACGCTGGGATGGCAGCACGGCGCTTATGATAGCCGCCAATTCCGGGAGCATAGAGGCAGTCAGATTACTCGTGGAGCGCGGAGCGAATGTCAATGCCGCGGAGACCAAAAAAGGCCAGACGGCATTGATGTGGGCCGCATCTGAAGGGCACACGGACGCGGTTAAGGAGCTTCTCAAAAGCGGCGCAGACGTAAAGGCAGTCTCCAAGGGTGGATTCACGCCCTTGTTATTCGCCGCTATCAAGAACGACTCCAAGTCTGTACAGAGCCTGCTCGCAGCGGGAGCCGATCCCAATACGAAGCTGCCCGATGGGTCTTCGGCCCTGATTGCGGCCGGGGCATTCCGCAGCGTTGCTTCCGCCATCGCTCTCGTTGAGGCTGGCGCTGATGTGCGAGTCGCCGATCCCCGGGGAAATACGCCGCTGCACATCGCCGCGCAAATCGGTAACACAGAATTGGTCAAGTTGTTGCTGGCCAAGGGAGCGGACCCGAACGCCCGTAACGCAAAGGCATTCCAGCCTGGCGGTCCCGCGATGGGTCAGTTCCGCCTTCCCGCCGGTGAAATCACACCATTGCATATTGCGGCGAGGGTTAACCAGCTCGAAGCCATGAAACTGCTGGTAGCGGCTGGAGCAGACCCCAAACTGAATGGCGAGGACGGCACGACGCTCCTCATGCAGGCCGCGGGCAGCACGAACGTCGATGTTGTGGCGTTCGCCTACAATCTCGATCCCGATGTGAAAGCAGTTACCGAAAGCGGCGCGACCGTGATTCATGCTTCTGTAACCGCGCTCGGTCCGGGGGCCGATCAGAAAGAGATATGTAAAGTGATCCGCTTCCTGGCGGACAAGGGAGCGCCGCTCGATGAACGGAATGCCAGAGGTAGAACTCCAATCGATATCGCTGATGTCCTGCCGCTCGATCAGGCCGTAGAACTACTCACCGAACTCATTATCAAATCAGGATCAAAACCCAAGACGCCTACAAAGAGGTGAATCGGATTCACCACAGAAACCACAAGGACAGAAATCACAAAGCAAACCGTCGCCTCGGTCAACCGAAGCTACCATAAGCCAGAGATGAAGAAATTTTTACGTCTTTGTGTCATTTATCGCGGTTTTTGTGGTCAATCTGCAGCCTTCGATTTATACTCCTCGCGCTTTAGAGTGGTACTCATCGAGATTTTAAATTCACAACGAATCTCACGGGGTGACGGGTGAGCCGAATCGCTGGCTCTTATTTCGTCTTCACTGACACGCGGTAGTTTCCTTACAATTAGGAGAAAACGATGCTACTCAGGGTCCCCTCTGCCGGCGCAGTGCTGTCGCTGGTTACACTTGTAGTACTCTCGATCGCACCGGTCCTCGCCCAGTCGAGCGCCGGCGGCGGTTCGATTCAAGGGACAGTCAAAGACGCTGATGGCGCTATCATTCCCGGTGCGAAAGTAGTCATCCGCCAGATAGCTACCGGGCGCGTCACCAACACAGTGAGCAACAACGAGGGATTCTTTTTCACCCCGCCGCTCAACATCGGCGCATACAGTGTCCGGGTCACAGCCGCCGGCATGAAATCCTGGGAGGGCCAACTTGTGCTGGAGGCCGGGCGCCTGGTGGAGATCAGCCCCGCGCTGCTGCCGGGCGAGGTGACGGAGACGGTGGTCATCTCGGGGAACATCACTCCGTTGACTACTACGACTGAACCGACTGATCACAGCACACTAGACAGCCAGCGCATTCAGGACCTACCCATCAATGGGCGTAATATCAACACGCTGATCGAAGACGTAACGCCTGGCGTCGAGGGCATCAACGACGTGAACGGCGGCGTGCGCATCAGCGGTTTGATGGCCTACTCGACCGAATATGTTCAGGATGGCGCTACCTCGAATAACCGCGAATTCGGGGGCTCCGGCGGCATGCAGGGGCTGGAATCGATGGGTGAAGTGCGCATCGAGACGAGCACGTCTTCGGCCAAGTACACCACTCCCACCAATGTGATCGTCTCGACCAAAAGCGGAACCAATGCTATTCACGGCTCATTGTATGAGACGCACCGCAACAACAGTTTCGGCGTGGCTCGCGCACGTCAGGACGTTTATTTTACGGGGGAGGAATACAAGGCGCCCCACCTCATCCGCAACGAGTTTGGCGGCTCGATCGGTGGCCCGCTTTTTCTGCCGCGTTTCGGTGAAGGCGGGAAGATCTGGTACGACGGCAGAAACCGCTCTTTCTTCTTCTTCTCGCGTGAAGGTATCAGGCTTCGGCAGGGCATCACCCGCGAGTTTACGGTGCCGACGGCGAGGATGCGGCAGGGCGATTTCAGCGAGTTGATCGACGCGCAGGGGCGCGAGATTCGTCTCTACGATCCGCTGACGACGAGGCCCGGGACGAGAGCCAACGGCCAGCCATTGACGGTGCGAGACCGGTTCCCCAACAACCAGATTCCGATCTCGCGCATCAGCCCCTTGGCCAAACGCATGTTTGAACTCACCCCGATGCCGACGGATATCACAAACCCGGTGACCGCCTACAACCTCAAGATGCCAGTTCCGACCAACGCATTTCCCAACCAGGATGGCGATACGACGACGGTGCGCATCGACCACCGCTTCAGCGAAAGGGATAACTCGTTCATCAAGGTCAACGGCGGCAAGCAATACTATAACTTCCTCGGCACTGCCGGAAACAACGGCGCGCCGACGGCCAACAAAGAGGCCAATGTGACCTATCTGCCGATGCGGAACATCGCGGGCGCCCTGAGCTGGACGCACGTCTTCTCGACGCAGTTCTTCGTCGAGACCCTCTTCAATCGAACCTGGCAGATCAGCCAGACTATGACAGGGCCGATCGACGAACAAAAAAATTGGTCGCAAGAATTGGGCCTGCCCAACGACTTCGGCGAGATGGGATGGCCGAACATGACGAACCTGGGCCTGGCCAATATCGGCGATAATCTCCACTATACCTATATCGAAGGCGACAACCGTCGCGGGCTTCACAGCATCATCACCAGCTTCGAACAGAACTACACATTGATCCGCGGCACGCACAACATTCAGTTCGGCGGCAGATTTCGCAACGAGCGGAATCATCTGTTGCCCGACCAGGGTGGCATCTCGGGCACCTCTTACTACAACAGCCTGGCGACCGCATTGGAAAATCCGGCGAGTAGCGTCACGAATCCCGGGGTGACGCCGCAGACCGGCTACGACACGGCCAATTTCTTCCTCGGTTACGCGGGCCGTTACGACGTCGGTTTTAAGCGAGGCTATCTACAGGTCTACGAGAAAAAATTCGGCTTCTACTTGCAGGACACTTACAAGGTAAGCCCCCGTCTGACCCTCACGCCGGGCATCCGTTGGGACATCAATCCGATCTTCCATGAGCGCAACGGGCTGATCAACACTTTCGATGTAGATACTCACTCGCTCGTGCTGCCCGAATCTATGGAGTATTACTATAAAAAGGGCGTGACGACGCCCGAGATAGTAGAGAGATTCCGGAACGTAGGTATGGAGTTTAAGACCGCGGAAGAACTCGGGATGCCTAAGAGCCTCTTCAAGTCCAACCTCTACGACATCAGCCCGCGCGCCGGGTTCGCCTACCGGCTGTGGGATAATAACAAGCAGCTGGTTATACGCGGAGGCTACGGCATTTACACCTCGGCCATACCCATGCGGACTCTGCTGGCGCAGTTTTCATCTCTGCCGCCGTTCCGCACGACATTCACCTACAACCCTAATAACGCAAACCAGAGCCCTGACGCCACGTCCAACTACCTGTTGAGGACTGCACCACAATACATCTCCGGCTTGGATTCCATAAATGCTGTGGACGTCGATAATCTGCTCGGCCTTGGACGCGGCCAGGCGGTCAGAGGGATGGGCGAGAACCAGCCCAGTCTGCGAATTCACGAATGGAATTTGACGATGGAGAAGCAGATCAGCCAGAACACGGTCATCCGTCTTCGCTATACCGGCAAGCATGGCGTCAATGCCGATCAATTGATGGAGATCAATCCTCAAGGGAACGACTATTTTTGGTATGAGACGAAGCATGAGCCGATACCGCAGGGACAATACGCCAGCGTGGCCCGGCGCGTCTATGACCAGAACGCATACACGGAAGTCCGCATCCTGGAAAAGTCAGGTTATATCAACTCATCGACGTGGTCGCTCGAGGTAGAGCGGCGATTTACCAAGGGGTTAGGCTTCCAGGCTTTCTACACGATGACAAACGCGCTGCGGATGGCAGGCAACTCGTTTCGCGATGATGTGGCGGTATTGCCTTCGATCTACTTGAAGGACACTTTTCCGCAGGACATAAGTGTAGACAAGCTCAACCGATTGCTCTTCTATGACCGTGACACGGGGATTCCGAAGCATCGTGTGCGCTGGAACTGGACTTACGAGCTGCCCTTCGGCACGGGGAAGAAGTTTGGGACCGCGGCCAGGGGCTTCCTCAATGGATTGATGGGCGGCTGGCGGTTGTCAGGCACCGGCACGGTGATAAATACCTGGTATGCGATGCCGACCGGTAACTGGGGCGAGATGGGAAATTTCGAGATATACGGGAAGAAGTACCCGATTACGGATTGTCGCGCCACGCCTGCCAACGCGACCAGTCAGGCACAAGAACGATGCACGCCGGGTTATCTCTGGTTTAACGGTTACATTTCCGAGCGGAACATCAACAGCCGGAATGCGGCAGGGATTCGCAACGGCGTCTTCGGCCTGCCGGAAAACTACAAACCGGCGCAAAAGCCGATCAATCCGTGGCCCAAGGGAGGGCTGCCGACCGACCCAAGGGCGAACGATTACGATATGAATGTGGTTTACATCCCGATCAGAAACACAAACGGTACAATCTCAAACCAGCGCGTCACCTTTGACCTCGGTTACCACCCGTGGCGCAATCAGTACAAGATGGGGCCATTCAACTGGGTGATGGATACGTCATTGATGAAGTACTTCAGGATCACCGAGAGGGTGAAGTTGAGGGCGAATATCGATTTTTTCAACGTCTTCAACATTCAGGGGTTGAACACGCCAAATGGCGAAGGCATCGTCAGCCTAAGTAACTCGTATAATCCCAACAACCTGAACGGATTCAAGCCGCGCCAGCTTCAGGGCTCGCTGCGGATCGAGTGGTGAAGTGATCAATCTACGCGAAAAGAATATGCAAAAAGAATGCGCAAAAAGACAAAAGACACGAAAAGAAAATTATTTTTTCGTGTCTTTTGGTTTCTTGTTACTATGGCGAGTCTTCTTCAACGCATCCCGGCATCGACGCTCAATACCGGCGGGCACTTCTCTCTTTTCTCCCTCTCCTGGCGCTTCTGCTCTTTCTTCGAGGGCCATTTGAGTTTGCCGAGTTCATTATCCCCGAAATAGGGGACGGTGAACACGCCTCTGTCGGACCGCAGCGCCTCGCCCGTCTGCCGGTCGACCAGGACCCAGTCGAGATTCACCAATAGATTTTTCTTGTCTCTGCTGCCGTCGGGTTTCTGTGCGTATCCGATCTTGGTGATTATGAAAGATGGAAGGTCCGATTCGGCGGCGGCTGTGATATCGCCTTTTTTCGCTCCCACCCATCCGCTCGGGCCCGCATATTTGTTCTTATTTTTGTTGATTGAAGGAGAGCCCAGGCGCAGGAAACCGAGTATGCGCTCCATTACCGTATCGTTGAGCGCATGGTTGTGAAATAGCGCGAGCGATGCGGGCGCGCGGAAGAGGTTATACGGGCGGTATTGCCGGTTGTCTCCGGGGACGCCGGGAACGATGGTCACCATCGCCATATCCTTATCGTAGCCCAGGTATCCTCCGCCTTCGCTGCGATTGTTCTGCAGGTCGAGAGAGACGTTCCACCCGAGCGTCTCCAAAAACCCCGGCATTTCGATTGAACGATGGAAAATGAGGAGGCGGCTCAGCTGGAGATTGGACAATTTACTCGGATCGACGCTCTCGGTGTATGCCCGTTTCTCCTCTCTGACGATGTTTGAGAGCCGTCTCACCGTGCGATAGAACCCATTCCTGTTGGCGGCATCGATCTCCCGCTCCAGCTCTTTCACGAGATCGTTGTGGCTGCGCTCGACGATGCGGTCTATCTTGAGCTCTTTGACGGCCGCCAGCAGAGCCGACCGGTCGAGCAGAAGTTTGCATTCCTCATCGTTGCCCGAGATATCGGCGAGAAATACGACGTCGGCGACCTTCACCTCTTCCGCGAGTTGGCGGACCATCCGCGCGATCTTCTCCTTCTTTTCAGGCGTCAGCATCTGCGTCAGTATAGCGATCCGCTCCATATTCCAAACGGTCGAAGGAACGGGCGTCCCGATACTCCTGAGGAATGTCCTGGTCTCCTGGTATTGCGGAGAGAGCAAGGCCTGCAGAGCTTCTGAGTTGTCCTTGAATTCCCTGAATGAGAGGAGAAAATGGCGGGCAGTCTCTTGATTGATATCAGATCCGTACTCATCGAGTATCCGCCGTAAGAACATAGCGAACGTCGGGCATTTCACCTCGTTGGCGAGCCTGTATGGGCCGAGGTGATATACCGCGGCGCTGAATGGGCCGAAATCTTTCGGCTGCAGTTTGAGCTGTTGCACGAAAGAGTCGAGAGAGTCGAAGGGAATCTTGTGCTCTTCACCGAGGACCAGGAGCTGCAACGCGGGCGCGAAAGCATTTCCCGATCCATCGTCGACCGTTGGAGCGATCCTCTTGAGCAGTTGCTGGAACTCTTGCGGCGCGGTTTTGCGGCTGAGCACCCGCCGGAGCCAGTAAGAGTCCCCGACGCTCGAGAGCATCGGCCCCACGACGTGGTTCGGGACCTGGAATTTGGTGTTCAGGACAGAAGCGGCCATCTTGAATTTCGAAGTCTCGAATGGGCCGAACCACATTGAATTGCTGATCTTGATGAGCGACTGGGTTCCAATCCTTCCGTCCCGGAATACGCCTGCGTAGTAGCGTTTGATGAGTTCACGGTTCTCCATGACAATGGGGTACTTCTCGATGAGCTCCGGACCATACTCGTTAATGGTATCGAACGAGTCATCGACGATGTTCCCGTTTCTATCCTGGAAACCACATCCGAATTCCTTGAGAAGCTTCTGGTATCGCCGCGCGTATAAGCCATTTAAAAAGAAATGGCGAGCCTCCTCTCCTTCCTCGGAGAGCAGGTATTCGATATGGCGCGGACGGATGTTGGCAAATTTCCACTCCTCATTTAATGATTTTTCGATACGTTCTCGGAGCGGCGGAAGCTTGAAGAGCCGCTGCCAGAATGATCTCTGTTCCTGCTGCGTTTGGGGAGGGTCGTTCTTCGGATCCTGTGTTGGTATGGGTTGAGGTTCTTGCTCGGCAGTTTTCTTCCCCTCAGGCTGCTTTTCCTGGGGGGCACCGGCAGCGGCTGGCGCCGCTGAGACTTGTATAACTGGTATCGCTCCTTCCACTAGCTTGAGGTGGGAATTCCCGTAGGAAACTCTCCTTGAAACTGCCCTCTCGTGAACTCGATCGATGACTGGTTGAACCGGTAAAGACGCTGGATTAAAGATCATCATATACACCTCTGGATAGTACAAACCCATCCTTGTCTTATGTTTTACGAATCAAGCTCAAGTACGGTGATTGTTCGACTCCCTGCCTCTGCCACGATCGTACTAACACTTCTCCTAAACAGGGGGATGATATCTTTTCTGTTCAGCAGTGTTAGGAGTCGCGGCATAGACTGGGAGTCCGAGACACGCAGCAGTGTGCTCGCTCGGGGAAGACAGCCTATATCTTTATTGACTCTGGAAGGGTATTGGAAAACGATATAAGAAGTCAACGTTTTTTAACTTGTTCTTCAGAAAATTTCAATGTGGCATTGAAAGACTTAGAGTTATCAGTTTCCAAAACTTTTTAAGATTTCTTGTAGAGTGGGTAGGCCAACCCTGCCAAGTTATCAGTTGAGGAATTAACAGTGTATGAGTGATAAAGACAAGCCTGCATCGGCCGTGAAAAGCTGCTCAGAGGCAAGGTAGCTGATAAGAATCCGACGATCATTTTCGAGGTTCTGCTGCAATAAACTTAAGCCAGGGACCCAAATCGCAATCGGCAGGCATAAAGTGGCATTGAAAGTCCGTGAGGTTAACCGATCAGTGCGCGCCGGTTGTAATTGTCTATACTCGATAAGCCGCTGGATGAGAGGGTGCGGAACACACTGGATTGAGAATCCGTAATCGAGATTGCAGATATTCGATCGCTCAGTCGAAAACGTGGAGATTCCGATGAAAACCATATTCAGGATGAAGCGCATAAGACTGGGAACGCTATGGATAGGGGTCACAATGGTTGTGTTAGGGCTAATACCGATCCGCTCGCCGTCGATTGACGCGAATCGAACGAACAATCCCGCCTTCAAAATAGAGGGTTTGGCCTGGATGAGCGGAGATTGGGAAACGTCTCGGGGGCGCGCGCAGATCGATGAACACTGGTCGCGGGTCGCGGGTGGTTCGATGCTCGGCATGAGCCGCACCGTGGCGGGTGGCAAGACCGTCTCCTTCGAATACCTGCGCATAGAAGCGCGGGGTACTGAAATTTATTATGTTGCCCATCCTCAAGCCAGAAATCCTGGCACTGATTTCAAACTGGTGCGACTGAACGGTGAGGAAGCCATCTTTGAGAATCTGGCGCACGACTTTCCGAAACGCGTAATCTATCGGAAAAATCGAGATGGCACATTGACTGCGCGCGTCGAAGGAGATGGGACCGAAAAGGAAAAAGCCCAAGAGTTCCATTATCGGCCCGTTCCATAAGCAGAATTCAATTGACGAATGTCGCCTTCACGCGCTTTGACGCCAGGAAATACGGTATCCAAATAGCTGCGGTAATTCCGGCGCGCCAGAGTTCGATTGATGGTATGGCCTCGTACGTTTCCGCTGCTCCGGGAATATATCCTCTGAAGTAGGAGTCAGCGGCCACGAAAACCAGTGCGAGGAAGAACCACAAAATCATCAATTTGGGAGCTTTTCGCGATTTCCTGAAGAAGGAGAGCAAAGCCGCCAAACCCAATAGAAAGATAGTCAGGTTGCCCACAACCTCGAAAATAAGCACCGACGTCCAGAGCGGGTGATACGACTCGCTTCCTGGTGATGTGAGATCCTCCCAGTATTCTGACGAGAATATCGGCCACAGCCCCTCATAGATCATATATATCAATCTGAGCGGGCTCAGGATCAATCCCAGGAGTGGCAGAATCAACCAGCCGCCTATCCCTTTAAGAGATTTTTGTTCCATCTCAACCTACCTCCTTATGGCATTTCGAGCTTGCGTTAGTGAGAAATCATCTGCTTGTGCGCTGTTCTTTAATGCAAAGGCCAACTTTTTCGATCATCGGTCCTCCGTTTCAACTGATGTGGTGGCGAGGAGGCGAATTGGGTAGAGTTGAAAAAATTTCTGACTCAACTCTCATTCACGAATCGCACTTCGAATGACCTGGCATTCGCCTCGATGAAGCGGACGAGTCGTTCGCCTTCATCTGTCAGCGCAGCACGATCCTTTTTGCTCAGCTTTTCGAACGGCTCGATCACGATCACCGCACTGTTTTGGGATTTCTCGATTTTCCACGCTCCCCGCACGAATCCGTCAACGAGAATAGTGGCGGCGACGCGCAGCCCCGGAAGGTAGACCCTCGACCGATGTTCATTCGCGATCACGCGTGTGCGGTTGCTGTGCGAAAGGAGCAGGTTGTCGAACTCAGGCAGGAACCGCACCGGCGCGGGCAGATCGCCCTCAGTGAGCGGCAGGTCGGGCAGGTCGAATAGTTCGCGCCGCCCATCCTCGCGATATGTTTTCAGCTCGGGCCTCAGCTTCTCAAAAGCGTCTTTCAGCTTGAGCCCCAACCACGCCTGCGCATCCGTCACGGAAGCTGGTCCGAATGCCGCCAGATAGCGGAAGATCAACTCCCTTAAATTGGAATTGGGCGATATGGGCCGGCCTAACCACGATTCGGCGAGGGTGAACTGGGGTTTGCTGGGGTAACTCCATCCGCTGTCGATCGGGACCTGGACGAGCGGGATTTGCGTGCGCACCGTATAGCGCATCGCACCGACATCCTTGTCGGGCATGAATTTGGTGACCATCTCACTGATCTCGGCGAAGGTCCTGGGCTTTTCGCCGATGAACCGCTGCGCCGCCGCTATGAGCGCGTCGCGGTTGAAATCCCCGCCCCGCCGTTTGGCGCTCGCGGCGCCGGCCTGGTCGAGCACCTGCTGGAGCGTCGCGCGGAACTTTACATAGTCCGCTGCCGTGAAGAGATGGAGCGTCGCGCGCATCAGGGTGGCCTTGATGACTTGCCGTTTCTCGATGGGGACGGACAGGCTCTCGCGCTTGAAATCGCGCAACCGCGTCCATAAGCCGACATAGGGCGGCAATGGGAGCTGGGCCTGAAGGCCGACCAGACGTTCGATGGCGGCGGGGACGGGTAATGACTCACGCTCGAGTAGCATTTGGCGCGCCAGGGTCGTGCGGTTGAGGTCACGCGGCTTTAAGATGCTGTTTGCCATATTTTCTGAATAGTTAAAAAAGAATCATGCGGATGGCAGCGGGATAATACCACGAAAGATCCTGCATTCAATCAATTACGACGGTTCTTCTTGTATACATCGGGATCGGCGGATATTATGCTGGCCTCAGAAAGGAGATTCCTCATATGAAACGACTAGCCGTATTGCTAGGGCTATTGCTGGCCGGGGCGATTTCGTTGATGGCCGCTCGACAACAGGGGCAGCCCGCCTCCCTCGATATTCAGAAGGTGAAAGACAACCTCTACATAATTACCGGCGGAGGCGGGAATACCGCGGCATTCATCACGGAGAAGGGCGTCGTCGTGGTCGATACGAAGAATCCGGGAAACGGGCCGGGCATACTTGAAAAAGTGAAGTCAGTCACACCGAAACCCATAACCATGGTTATCAATACGCATACGCACGGAGACCACGTTGGGAGCAACATCGCTTTCGCCGGCGCCGTGGAATTCGTCGCTCACGAAAATTGCAAAAAGAGCATGGAAAAGATGGACGCGTTTATGGCCGAGGATGGGAAAAAGTTTCTTCCGGGCAAGACCTATCAAGACAAGCTCAGCGTTCTGAGTGGCAGTGATAAAATCGATCTCTATCACTTCGGACCTGGTCACACCAACGGCGATACGCTGGTAGTTTTCACGGAGCTCAAGGTCATGCACACGGGAGATATGTTCGCCGGAAAGGGCACACCGATTATCGACACGAGAAACGGCGGCAGCGGCATCGAATACCCGAAGACCTTAGCGAAAGCCGCCGCCGGCATCACGGGCGTCGAGAGCGTCATTCCCGGCCACAGCGCCGTGACCGACTGGAACGCGTTTATAGAATATGGCGAGTTCATGCGAGACATTGTGGCAGCGGCTGAGCAGGCGAAGAAGGATGGGAAAACCGCCGAGCAGGCCGCCGCAGACATCAAGTTGCCCGAAAAATACAATGGCTACAATATGACGCGGCTGCAGGACGGTGTCACCAAGATATATGCCGAGTTGAAATAACCGTATAAGGCATCTGGCAAGGTGAGAAGAGAGAATACGAAACAGACGAAAATTTACGAAACAAACGATAAGATAGCTATGGTCTTGTTTCGTTTATTTTCGTCTGTTTCGTATTCTCTCTTCTTCCTTCTACTGCTGGTTACGCCGGCTTATGCTCACCCCGTACCGTACAGCTATCTCGATTTGCAGATGGCTCGTGGCGGACTGGAAGGCGTGCTTGTCGCGCACATAATAGATCTCGCGCACGATCTGAATGTGACTCCGGCCGAGTCGTTGCTCGAACCGGCGCTGGCCGAGTCGAAGAGAGAGGCCATCCTGAGCCTCCTGCGGCAGCGATTGAAAGTGGCGGCTGATGGCCGGGCGCTCGAAATTGATTTACTGCGCATCGAGCCGCAAGTCGAGCGGCAGGCTCTGGCGCTGCATTTACGATTCAACTCGACGGCGCTTCCCGGCAGCCTCAGCATTCGGTGCGTTCTTTTTCCCTATGACACGCAGCACCAGACCTTCCTGAACATCTATGAAGAGGGAAAACTGATTCATCAGGAAATCTTCAGTAAGGACCACTCATCACTCGACTACTTCACCGGCAGCAATCAAGGGACATTGGCGGTAGTAAAAACGTTCATACCTGCGGGGATCTACCACATCTTCGTGGGGCCGGATCACATTCTCTTCATTGTAGGATTGTTACTGCTGGGGGGGAGCTTATTGCGGTTGCTGAGTATAGTGACCGCATTCACCATCGCTCATAGCATTACGCTGTCGCTCGCCGCTCTGGACTTGCTCAACCCGCCGGCGCGGTTGATCGAACCTGCCATTGCATTGAGCATCGTCTATGTGGGTATAGATAACCTGATGGTAGGCAAAACGGGCCGCGATGTGCGCCCTCTGATTGCATTTTTCTTCGGATTGGTGCACGGCTTCGGGTTTGCCGGAGTGCTCAAGGAATTCGGACTTCCGTCCCAGGCGCTGGGCTGGTCGCTCTTTTCTTTCAACCTCGGCGTTGAGATCGGGCAGGTCTGTATCGTCTTGGTTGTGGCATCGCTGCTGACGGCCCTGCGAAATCGCAATAAGCAGCTGGGAGAGCGAATAGCGATAATCGGTTCGGTGTGCGTGATACTAGCAGGATGTTACTGGTTCATCGAGCGGGTCTTTTGGGGATAGGATCGATCGGCGGTCTTATGGGCTCTGTGAAAAAAGTTGTATCCGGCGGGCAAACCGGAGTAGATCAAGCTGGCCTGCGCGCCGCGCAATCCTGCGGTTTGGAATGTGGCGGCTGGTGTCCGCCCGGACGGCTTTGCGAATCGGGGCTAATCTCCTCAATCTTCCCGCTCAAAGAAACCCCTGAAGAACGGAGCGCCGATGCGCCGGATATCCCCCGTTCCCAGCGTACCGAATGGAACGTTCGCGATTCCGATGCGACGTTGATATTGTGGCCGAAATTACGTGTTGAACAGGGTCAGGGGACGGAATGGACGATCCGCTGTGCGGCGCGTTATGGCCGTTCGCTGCTATTGTGTGACCCGGAGGACCCGATGGTCCCGGCTATAATAATGCAGTGGTTGAGAGAGAAGTCCGTTCACACGCTCAATGTCGCAGGACCGAGCGAGAGTGCATGCCCTGGAATCGGCGCACAGAGCTATTCGATCTTACTTCGAGTCTTATCGCAGGGCGGTGAGGATTCAAGTGGAGCTACTTCCGTGACTTCCACGGATAAGGGTTAACCATCCTATCAATCTCAAAAAATTTCCCGGCATAGGTAAACCGTCCGGTCTTCAATCCGGTCGTCTGTGCGTCGGCGCGGCCCGTGAAACCTGGGATAGCCTGCGGGAATACGGTGGCATAACCCGCGCGCGCTACTCCGTGCAGTCCCTCGTTCCACCAGTCGTAGGCCGGTATTCCAGACGTTCGTCGGCGCGGCAGCGTTTTATCATCTGCGAGATCTTTTCTTCGAACGTCATCCGCGTCACAAGATCGTCGACCCGTTTTCGATCGGAAGCGATGTGTCTTGTAAGGCGGTGAAGCTTCCTGTCCGCTCGCACGCGGTTGCGTCAAAACGGCCGTTAGGTAGATGGACAGTAGAAGGCAAAACGTGACGACCTGGCGCTATTTTTTCATAATAGTTCCCGCGATCAGGGCATATTTGACGCACAGAATAATTTAAGGCCGGAGTTGAGACAACCTGATTCTTCTTGTATTTTTGCGGATAATCGAAAAAATGGTAGCCGCTTATCCATAACAATGTGAGGACACATATTTATGACGATTCCGATACCCGACAAACGTCTCTTCGCATCATTGCTTTCGATGCTGTTGTTCGCATCGATCTCAATCGCCCAAGCACCCGCCCCTGCAAAGGGTAACTATTCGGTAATCACGCAACCGGGCGTGCGCGTGAAGATGCGGGATGGTGTAATGCTGGCCACGGACATTTATCGCCCGCAAACCGAGGGTAAATTCCCCGTAATCCTGACCCGCACGCCGTACAACCGCAAAGATTCGGCGACGGGGGACTTCCTGGCCTCATACGGTTATGTCGTCATTCAACAGGACACGCGCGGACGGTTCGATTCGGGAGGCGAGTTCTACCCGTTCAAGTATGAGATGAATGATGGCTACGATACGATCGAATGGGCGGCGGGGTTGCCATACTCCGATGGGCGCGTGGGTATGTACGGCGGATCATATGTGGGCGCGACGCAGATGCTGGCCGCCGCATCCGCTCCGCCGCATCTGGTCGCGATCTTCCCTTATGTCACCGCGGCGGAATATTACGAAGGCTGGACATACGAAGGCGGCGCTTTGATGCAGTGGTTCGCCAGTTCGTGGTCCTCGGGGCTGGTGCTCGATACACTACAGCGGAAGACATCGGCACTCATACGTTCAAAAGAGTGGGTCGATAAATTGCCGGTCGACGAATATCGCATGTTGAACATGCCCACCGTGACCGACATAGCGCCTTATTTTCGCGATTGGATAGAGCATGAGACTAACGATGAGTTCTGGCGCGCGGTCAAAATCTCGGATCATTACGGCAAGATGAATATCAAAGCGCTCCATTCGGGCGGGTGGCACGACATCTTCAGCGGCGGCTCGATCCGCAACTTCATTGACATGCAGAAAAAGGCGCCTAAGGCCGAAGCGCGCGACGGGCAGCGTCTGTTGATGGGACCGTGGGCTCACGCCGCGACCTCGCCCGAGGGCAAGATCGGCGATGTGACCTTCGGCAAGCAGGCCGTGCTGAATATGAACGAGACGATTCTGAAGTGGTACGATTATGTGATGAAGGACAAGCAGAACGAATTCGCGACCGGCAAGCCGGTCCGGATTTTCGTGATGGGAGACAACGTCTGGCGCGATGAAAATGAGTTTCCCCTGGCGCGCACCGAGTACACCAAATATTACCTGCACTCCGGCAAAGGCGCGAACACGACAGCCGGCGACGGCGCCCTATCGATGGCTACGCCGAAGTCTGAAAATCCGGACGCGTTCGAGTACGATCCCGCCAACCCGGTCCCTACCATCGGCGGCAGGTTATGCTGCGGTGCGGGACTTCCTCCGGGCCCATCCGATCAGCGGCCGAATGAAGGGCGATCCGACGTTCTGGTTTATTCCACCCCGCCGCTCGAGCAGGATGTGGAGGTGACGGGCTTCATTACAGCTGAGGTCTATGCGTCGACATCGGCGGCGGATACCGATTTCACCGCGATGATCGTGGATGTTGACCCGTCGGGTTATGCGCGCTATCTGGGCGATGGCATCATTCGCGCACGCTACCGCAATTCCACAGCCAGGGCAGAACGGATCGAAGCGGGAAAAATATACAAATACACGATCGATCTGTGGGCGACAAGCAATGTATTCAAGGCCGGGCATCGCATAAGGGTTTACATTTCAAGCAGCAATTTTCCGCGTTTCAACCGCAACCTCAACACGGGGGAGAAGACGTTGGGGGCGACGCGGATGGAGAAGGCCCGTCAGACGATCTACCACGATGCCGAGCATCCATCGGCGATCGTTCTGCCGATCATAAAATAGTTTTCAGTTTTCAGCTCTCAGGTTGCAATCGCTGTATTGAAGCAACTCAACTGAAGCCTAAAAACTGAAAACTAAAAACTGAAAACTATTTTCCGAGGAGACAATTAATGAATCGTCGAAAATTTTTGCAAGCCGGAAGCGGATTCGCGTTGATGGCTTCCGCACCGCCTTACATCACTGAGTTTGCCCAGCGCAAACTGCGAGTCGGTTTGATCGGCACGGGGTGGTACGGCAAATGCGACCTGTTCCGGCTGATTCAGGTCGCACCGGTCGAAGTCGTATCCCTCTGCGACGTCGACAAGCGTATGCTGAGCGAGGCCGCCGATATGGTCGCTGCGCGACAGGCTTCCAAACAGAAGCCGCGCACGTTTTCCGACTACCGCGCCATGCTCAAAGAAAAAGACATGGACATAGTGCTCATCGCCACTCCCGATCACTGGCATGCGCTACCGATGATCGCGGCCGTCGAGGCTGGTGCCGATGTCTATGTCCAGAAACCTATCAGCGTCGATGTAGTCGAGGGGCAGGCTATGGTGGCCGCCGCGCGGCGTCACAAGCGCGTCGTGCAGGTCGGCACTCAGCGTCGCAGCACACCTCATCTGGCGGAGGCTCGCGATCAGATCGTACGCGCGGGCAAACTCGGCAAGATCGGGTTGGTCGAGATCTATTGCTATTACCATATGCGTACACGCGAGAATCCGCCGGACACAACTCCGCCCGATTACCTCGATTACGAGATGTGGACCGGGCCGGCGCCGATGCGCCCATACAATAAACTGGTGCATCCGCGTAGCTGGCGCGCTTTTATGGAATACGGCAACGGTATCGTGGGCGATATGTGCATCCACATGCTCGATATGGTTCGCTGGATGATGGGTTTGAGCTGGCCGAAGTCAGTCTCCTCTACGGGCGGCATTTTGGTGGACAGGCAGAGCAAGTCGAACATTGCCGATACTCAATCTGCTACCTTCGATTTCGGTGAAACGAAAGTGATCTGGGAGCATCGGACCTGGGGCCATCCCAACGACCCGAAGTACCCCTGGGGCGCTACTATTTATGGGGAGAAGGGAACTCTCAAGGCGAGCGTCATGAGCTATGACTACATCCCGCTTAGCAAAGACGAACAGCCCGTTCATCGCGACGTAACTTATGAGCTCGAACAATACCCGGAGGATAAGACCGAAAAAGACCTGGAGAAACACGTAGCGCCCGCCATCAGGTACCACATGCAGGATTTTCTGCGCGCCATCGAGCAGCGCGGCAAACCGGTGGCGGACATCGAAGAGGGTCATATATCGACGACGAGTTGCATCCTGGCCAACCTTTCGATGCAACTCGGAAGGACGTTGGTATGGGATTCCCAGAAACAGCGGGTCGCGAACGATAACGAGGCCAACAAACTGTTGCGCCGCCCATATCGCCGCCCCTGGACGCATCCGGAGCCTGAATCGCACAGCTAGGATTCATATACAAGCAACACAAAAAAGGACAAAGAACAAAATAGAAATCTGTATTCTTTGTCCTTTTTTTCGATGAATACCAGTTACTTAAAACGTCCCTGAAACTGTTTGCGCAGCTCCACCGCTCGTCGTGTATGTTACTACCCAGGTATCGCCCGCGTACGGGTGCGCAGTCCCATTTCCATTAAACTGCGCGGCCACGAGGCGATTGCTTCCAGACGCCAGCGTCTGACCCGTCGCCAGCCTGAAGGTATACATTATCCTGGTGGCATCTTCAGTCCGGCTAGTCAGCAACATGTTTCCCGGGAAGTTGCTGTATTGCCCAGATACTACAACGCCCGCCGTCTTCTGTACCGTAATTGTGATAGTCAGCGCGGTCAGTGGTGCCGTGTGGTTTAAGATCACGTCGAGTTCGCTCCACCAGGGGCTGCTTCCTGTCGCCACCCTCGCTGTCGCTGTAACCAGCCCCGACGATGGCGCCTGCGGAGTTACACTGACCTGGGCGGAGTTGGCGCTCTCGCCACTGGCATTGACTGCGCTCGCGACATAAAAATAGGTCGTCCCGTTCACCAGGCCACTATTGTTGAATGAAGTCGCGGTCAGGTTGTTTGCGACGACGGTGTAGGGACCGCCGCTGGCTCCCGACCTTTTTACGACGTACCCGGTCGCTCCGCTCGCGGCATTCCAGCTCAACGTTACCTGTCCATTGCCTGCCGTCGCGGTCAGT
This sequence comes from uncultured Acidobacteriota bacterium, assembly GCA_963796275.1. Classification (GTDB taxonomy): domain Bacteria; phylum Acidobacteriota; class Blastocatellia; order RBC074; family RBC074; genus JAKEHZ01. The sequence continues at coordinate 539,095 of CAWCKY010000007.1, forward strand.
CCGGTAGGCGCCGGCGGCGGGGTGGGTTGTCCCTCCGGTTCAAGCACATCCAGTAGCGCAAAATAGGCAGGCTTGGGTTGGTAGTTCGTGTTGTAAATGAGCGCATCACCCATGCCGGAAAATGTCCCCGGAATCCAGGAATATTTATCGGTGAATCCCCACGTCACCAGGGCCTTGCAGTTAGGCTCCGTCAGACAGAAATTTATTGAATCGGAGTAGGCCAGCGCCTGCTGCTGCAACTCGTCCGCAGATGTGGGAAGAGATATTCTCACGTCCATCTCCGTCATGGATATCTCAAGCCCGAGGGCCGCGAGCCTCCTGGCGTTCGTTTGATTGGCTGCCTGGATCCTGAATCCATTGATCTGATGCATCTGCCAGCCCACACCGTCGATGGGAACCCCCTGATTCTTAAGGTTGCTCACGAGGTTATAGACGGCGTTGGATTTGGTATTCATCCCTTCGATCGAGTAGTCGTTGTAATAGAGTTTCGCGTCAGGGTCAGCCTGGCGGGCGAATTCAAAGGCGAGCCTGATGTATTCCGGTCCGATCCGCTGATTCCAGAAAGAGTTCCTCATAGCTCCATTGGAGTCGTCGATGGCCTCGTTGACGACGTCCCAGGCCATTACGATTCCGCGATAACGCCCGACGAGCGTGAAGATATGTTCCCGCATGATGTCGATCACCTGATCGCGCGTGAAATTGCCGTTGACCAGCCATCCCGGAATCTGATTGTGCCAGATGAGCGTGTGGCCGCGCACTTTCATATTATTGGCCTGAGCGAAACTCACAAGCGCATCGGTATCGGTAAAATTGAACGCTGTTCTGGAAGGTCGAACGGCATCCATCTTGAATGAATTTTCGGCGACGATCATGTTGAACTCGCGTCTGAGCGTTTCCAGATATTGCGGCTCATTCCTGAATGGAGACATGTCTACCGCCGCGCCGATGAAAAAACCGCGCTCGTCGGCGGGTGCGCGTAATGGCCGGTTTTGCGCCCTGGATGTGGCCGGTGAGATCAAAGCGATGAGCAGAAAGACGAAGCTTACGCCGGTGCTGGTGATTGTTTTCATAGATGGAATCTCCTGATAAAACGGGCCAAAGCGATTTCGGACATTTGCCGACGCAATGCAGCAAATCCGAAAAGTCGCAAGGTTTTAAATTTTTTTACACCTTAAATTCTGGCCTGCAACAAATCATCGGGGATTGTCAGGCCGTCGGAGATGAATGTGTTAGCTAAGTTTCATCGCTATGCGATAGTACTGCAAGCACATGCGAATTGAGCTTGATAAAGCGCTACGCGCCGAAGCGCAGGTCGCTTACACTCCTCCATGCATCCGCTCTCAGAGTGGTGAAGATCAAGTCGCTTACGCGCCTGCCCCCACACCACTCACCCAGTGATGAAACTCGCTAAATTCTTGGTTGTACCCGCCGGTTCTATCGGAGCAGCTAATTCCAACTGACAATCCAGTTTGACTAACTGCATAATTTTTTTGTGTGATGTTTAGCTATAATTCGATTCTCGAACTATATGTTTGGGTATCATTGTTGTCAAGAACCGATTGAGTATAATCGCTCTATCCATATGTCTCGACTGCTATCGATCGCCATCTGGCTCATCGCAATTATTACGGCCGGTCTTTTCGCCTCATCGAAATGGCGCTTGCCCGAATCGATTGCCGCACACAGCGCGGCGATCGATCATCAATTTAAAATAACACTGGCGATCATCGGGGTCGGGTTCTTGCTGACGCACGGAGCGCTCGGATACGCAGTCTGGCGTCACCGCGCAAAGAACGGAGACCAATATTCACGAGGCAATGCGCGGGTCGAAATAATTTTGGCAGTAATCACCTCCAGCGTTTTCGTCGCTCTGGCTGTCACGGGACAGAAGGTCTGGTCGGAATTGCGGTTGGGCGAGATGCCGCGGGACAGCGCACGGATCGAAGTGGTCGCTCAGCAATTTGCGTGGAACTTCCGGTACCCCGGTGCTGATGGAAAGTTCGGGAGCACTGACCCGGCGCTTTATAATGACTCCGACAATTCGCTCGGCGCGCGCCCGGGACCGCTCGGTATCGATCCGCTCGATGAATCAGGCAAGGACGATCTGGTCAGGACGTCGCTGGTCATCCCGGTGAATCGTCCGATCAACCTCACGCTCCGGTCGAAAGATGTGATTCACGATTTCTACGTCCCCGCGCTCCGATTGAAGCAGGACGCCGTTCCCGGGATGAAGATCGACATCCATTTCACCGCGACGCGAGAGGGCCGTTACGAAATCGCCTGCGCTGAACTGTGCGGCCAGCTTCACCACCAGATGCGGGCTTACCTCGATGTCCGGTCGCAGAGCGCATACGAAGAGTGGTTGAAAGTTAAATGATATCCGCTGAGAGCCGAATCCCGAAAAAAATATCTTCCACCTTCATCGGTAAATACGTCTTCAGCCGCGATCATAAAATCATCGGCCTGCAATACTTCTTTCTAGCCCTGACCGCAGCCTTAATCGGGACCGGCATGTCGCTGCTCATGCGGCTGAGGCTGGCCTGGCCGCAGAGAAGGTGGCCGCTGCTCGAAATGATAATCCCAGGCGGTTTCAGCGATGGGTTGATGACGCCCGAGTACTATCTGGCGATGGTGACGATGCACGGGACGATGATGATCTTCATGGTATTGACGATCGCGCCGCAATCGGCGTTCGGCAATTATTTCCTGCCGATCCAGATCGGGGCCCGCGAAATGGTTTTCCCGTGGCTCAATATGCTCTCGTTCTGGCTGACATTTGCGAGCTTCGTCATCCTTTTGAGCGCGCTAGGAGTGAGCGGTGGAGCGCCGATCGGGGGATGGACATTCTATCCGCCGCTCAGCGCAATCGCTGCTGCGGGGAGCGGGCAGGCCACCGGAGCTGATCTGTGGATCATCAGTATCTGCGTGTTTTGTCTGTCCTCTTTCATAGGTTCGATCAATTTCATCATCACGACGCTGGTGCGGAGGACGAAGGGAATGTCGCTGATGCGAATGCCGTTGACCTGCTGGGGATGGTTCACGGCGGCGTGCATCTCTCTGCTGGCATTTCCGGTGCTCTTCGTCGCGGGCCTTCTGCTCTTTCTCGACCGCAACTATGGGATGAGTTTTTTCAAGCCCGCGGGGCTGGTCGTGACCGGGCGTCTGATCGAGGGCGGCGGGGGAACGCCCTTGCTGTGGCAGCACCTCTTCTGGTTCTTCGGCCACCCCGAAGTTTATCTGGTGATCATTTCGGTGATGGGCATCATCTCGCACGTGCTGGCGAGCTTCGCGCGTAAGCCGGTCTTCGGATACCGCGGAATGGTGCTGGCGACGCTCAGCATCGGCGCGCTCGGATTTATCGTCTGGGGTCACCACATGTTCGTCAGCGGAATGAACCCGCGACTTGGAATCGCGTTTTCGGTATTGACTCTGGTGATCGGCGTGCCATCGGCTGTCAAAACGTTCAACTGGCTGGGAACCTTGTGGGGCGCACGCATTCGATTCACCACGCCGATGTTGTTCGCGATCGGTTTCATTTCTTTCTTTATAACCGGCGGAGTGACCGGATTGGTATTGGGGCAGACGGCGCTCGATATGGTCTTTCACGATACCTATTTCGTGACCGGCCATTTTCATATGATTATGGGCGTGGCTGCTCTCTTCGGCATCTTCGCGGCCACCTACTACTGGTTCCCCAAAATGTTCGGACGGATGATGAACGAGGCGATGGGCAGGCTTCATTTCTGGCTGACGTTTATCGGCGTCTATGCGATCTTCGTCCCTTTTCACCTGCTGGGCATAGCCGGTCATCCGCGCCGGTACGCCGACACACTCTGGTTCGAATTCTTGAAACCGCTCGGTCCCTTGCACGTCTTCATCACGATCGCTGCATTCGTGACGGCTGCCGCGCAATTAATCTTCGTGGCTAATCTCTTCATGAGTTTGTGGCGAGGCGCGAGCGCCGTCGATAACCCATGGGAGGCGACGACCCTGGAGTGGGCGGTTATGACGCCGCCGGCGGAGAATAGCCGGGATCAACTGCCGGTGGTACACCGTGGGCCATATGAGTATACGATGACCGGCGTTGCGAAAGACTATTCGATGCAATCTGAGTCTTGAAGGTAATCTGGGAAAGAAGACCGGAGTATAAGCTTCTTCTTACTTTCTTCCGGTTGCAATCGATCATTAAATAGTACATTATCGGGTTTGGTTCTTTGTTTACTCCTTCTCTCGCGCATCATCGGTGATGCGCCTTTGCCTCGATGGCATTTGATGCGGCGTAATGGATAATTCGAGAGTGGGATTGATACCAACTTCAGAAGCTGCGCAATAGTGCATCCGAAGGCAGTCCTTGGCTACTACCGGTCACCACACTTATATCCGAAGCTTCTCTCAACATTTAACGAGGAGAAAACATGGCTGTTAAATTGTATGTTGGAAATTTGTCCTTTCAGACGACACAGCAGGATCTGGAAGAGCTGTTCGGTCAGGTAGGACAAGTCGAATCTGTAAGTATAGTGACGGACCGCGATACGGGACAGCCGCGCGGGTTCGCATTTGTAGAGATGGCTGGGACCGCAGAGGCTCAGGCTGCGATTCAAACTATCGATGGTAGGGAGGTTGACGGCAGGGCGCTGAAGGTAAATGAAGCCAGACCCAAGGAAGACCGGGGCGGCGGCGGACGTCGCGGCGGCTTTGGCGGCGGCGGCGGCGGTCGAAGTGGTGGCGGCGGTCGAAGTGGCGGTGGTGGAGGACGTGGCGGTTACGGCGGTGGCGGTGGTGGTGGCCGTGGAAACCGGTACTGAGGATCCCAACCGTTCGGATTAAAACTGGTATAGATCAGAAAAGGCCAGAGCATCTTTAGACCGAGTTGCTCTGGCCATTTAATATTCAGGTCTCCTCGCACAATCGTTGTAAATCCCTATACGCTTGTTAGCAATTCTTGTATACTCGACTCCTTGTACCCATCTTGTATTTGTTTTGACCTCACGAAATCATGAAAAGTCTTCATCATCACTCGCCTTTTGATTATTGCGGATTTCGGTTAAGCAGATACCAGCACGAAGACAAAGAGGAGAGAGGGGGATAGGTGTCTACTGTATGGGTGCACGTTTGCATCTCTATCCCTCTGTTGCCAGTACGCTTACTTCGCCACTGAAATTGGATAAAGAAGAATGAAAATTTTGCTCTACAACCCTGATAACGGAATAACACGCAATTACATGCCGCATCTTTGGATGTTCGTGCTTCAATCCCTCACTCCTCCCGGTCACGAAGTGCTGCTGGTCGATGGCAACACACAGGCAATGGACGAGGAAGCTATCGCGCGCTTCGTGCGCGAGGAACAGATCGGGCTGGTGGGCATTGGCGCGATGACCCGCATGATAGCAAAAGCTTATCGGATGGCCGACGCGATCCGCGCAACCGGGGTCCCCGTCGTCATGGGCGGACCCCACGTAACCGAAATGCCGGATGAAGCGCTCGGGCGGGATGGCGGTGTTCGCCACGCCGATGCGGTGGCCCTGGGTGAAGCCGATGAAACCTGGCCCAGGATTGTTGAGGATGCCGCCCGCGGTGAACTGAAAGAGGTCTATGAGCCCATAGATGAGACGGGCAAGGAACGCAAGCCGAGTCTTCAGCCCTATCCGATAATTCCGTGGGATACGCTCGATCTCAATCACTTCAATCTCGTTCCCAAGATACTGCGGCCCATCCTCCGGCGTCTGGGAGTCAAGCTGAATTCGTTCCGTGTGGTGCCGATCGAATCGGGGCGCGGATGTCCTTACGGATGCGAATTCTGCACGGTTACCGGCTTCTTCGGCGACTCGATCCGTTTTCGTTCCAACGAGAGCATCGTCGAGGAGATGTTGCGGCTGAAGGCCCGCGCACGGAGAGAAGGCGGTCAGATCGCTGTGTCGTTCGTCGATGATAACTTTGCGATCAACATCAAAAGGACGAAATCGCTACTCCGCGACATTATCGCGGCCGATGCCCAGCTTCCATTTATCGCGCAGATCAGCGCCAACCTGCTGCGCGACGAGGAACTGGTCGACCTCCTCGCCGCCGGCGGCGGCAGATGGATATTCATCGGCATGGAGTCGATCGACCCGGTCAACCTGGCCGATGTCAACAAGGGCTTCAATAAGCCGGGAGAGTATGCGGCGGTGCTCGATCGGCTCGCCCAGCGCAACCTCTACGCCATCACATCCTTCATCTTCGGGATGGACAACGACACGCCGGGAGTTGCCAAGCGGACGCTGGAACAGATTCAGAGCTGGCCGCCGGGGCTGCCCGTCTTCGGCCTGCTGACGCCATTCCCATCGACCCCGCTCTATAAGCGACTCGAGACGGCGGGACGGCTGACGCGGCCCAAGCACTGGCTCGATTTTGCGCCTTTTCAGATGGCGCACACGCCGCTCAAGATGAGTTCCTCGGAAGTTCATCGCGAGGTCGCTCTGGCGTGGACGGCTTCGTACAGCCCGGAACGGATCACCGAGGCGATCGATTCGATCAATTACAAACCGGTCGAGTCCCGGATCATCCATCTCATCGCGCGCTTCTTCTTTCGCGGGATCTATTTTCCGCAGATGGGCGTGTGGGACTGGCTGAAAGTCATCGCTCAGAATCGAAAGACGATCTTCAGGCTGGTGGGAGAGGCATTTGGCGCGCGGAAGGCGCGAAAGAAACAGTCGGCATGACTATTCACCACAAAGCCGCACAAAGCAAAAAAGCCGGTAATAGAGCTTGGTATTTTTGTTTTTTGCATTTGTGGTGAATCAGTCTTCGGCTTTTGCGCCGAGTCCCTTCAGCTCGCATCGCCGATAACGACGAAGCCGCCCCAATAGAATGGGTGTGCGTATTCCGGGTTTTGCATAACTTTCAATGCCGCCCGCCTCATCGCCTCCGCCGTGGAGGCGGCTGCTTGCGGTTTGTCATATCTAGCCTTAAACATTTTGTGAAACTCTACCATCAGGGCGGTCGTGCTCGATGCCTTTCCCTAATTTACATATGTCCCCCTCATTTACCAGCTCGGTCGCATGGCACTTCTTTTCTACTTTTCAACAGCCCTTACCGTATTGGCTCTGGTTATCGTTATCTTCGCTGCTACTCGTAATGCTACCTTACCGCCATCGAACTACATTTTGCAAATGCCTATGTCCTTCACGACGGCAGTCGATGGATGGTTAAGTTTCGGCCTACACCAAGCTTCAGACAATGGACAAATCTCACCGACAGCAGTCGATGGATGGTTAAGTTTCGGCCTACACCCAAGGTTCAGACAATGGACGAATCTCACCGACGGAAATCGGTGGATGGTTAAGTTTCGGCCGACACCCAAGATTCAGACTATGGACGAATCCCACCGACGGCAGTCGGTGGATGGTTAAGTTTCGGCCTACACCAAGCTTCAGGCGATGGTCAAATCCCACCGACGGCAGTCGGTGGATATTTAAAGTCCTGCCTGCGAGGCGGTAAAGGAGGCGGTAAAGGCTGAACCTTTCTTGTACGCATCAAAGTTACCTGCATTACCTATAACATTTTTTTGTTCTCGACTGAAAAGGGGTTTCTCGCTCAAGATGAAATCAATATCCCTCGAGATATTCTGTTGATAGAAATCGAAGAGCTTCTGATCAAATGTGCGAATGGTAGTGGCGTCGTCCGACTGCGATAGAGAATAGACTTTCAGCGGACGATCGAAACATACAAGCCATGTCAAATAACAATGTTCCAAATGACAAAATATAAGAAACATTTAGGTAATCACACAAACACTTCTGTTAGTAGGCGCTAAAACAGACAATACTATTACATTACTTTTAATTGATAGAGATGATACCGTATACACTTTTCCTTTCTGTTTTAATCTTGCGACCTACAATTAACGGAATCAAACCGCAATAGATCAGCCTAATACTATTCACCCCATAGTTAATATAAAAAGAGCGAACTCATGCGTCTTACGTCAAACTAATGTTATTATGAGCATATTTAGGTAGAGCGAATTCTTGACATCGAGCTATTGAAGATTTAGTATCGCCGCGATCTATTATTCCCCCAAATTCCATCTCACGTTTCCACACATTAAGTGACCCCATTGAATTTGCATTAGTGGTAAGTTGTGCGCTACTCGGCGTCTGCGAAGCCACATAGGCTGTTAAACAACCGATTCCATTTGGGAGCAGCGACTATCGTTTCCTCTTTCGACAGATATTTTTGTCTGGGCTAGCTTTAGCTATGCCTTTAGCCAACGATCATACTAACTATTAGGAGGTTTTAGATGAGAAAGACCTTTGTGATGTTCCTGACTATAGCGCTTATGGGGCTTACATTATTACCGGAATCCGGGAAGGGGCAGAAGGATGTTACTACAGATTCACGTAGCGATGCGGAGTGGGTACCAGGTGAGATGTTGGTGCAGTTTAAGGCAGGTGCCGGAAATATTGGTAAGAATCAGGCGCTAGCCAGAATCAATGGCGAAGAGATGCAAATGGTGATGTCCGAAGAACGCCGTAACGATGGTCAAGGGCATCTCGTTCTGGTGAGGTACCAGCCAGATATCCCGCTGGATGCGGCGATGAGCAGTCTGCGAGAAGATCCGAATGTGATGTGGGTCGAGAAAAATCAGGTATACAGACACCAGCAGATGTCGAACGATCCGGGGTTTCCCCAGCTCTATGGGATGCAAGGTCCCACAACCTCTCCTGCCAACCAGTTCGGCAGCAATGCAGCGGCGGCGTGGGCTGCAGGTGCTACTGGCAGTGAAACGGTCTACGTCGGCGTCATTGACGAAGGTATTCAAATCATTCACCCAGATCTACAAGGCAATATCTGGGTTAATCCATTCGATCCCGTCAATGGCAGAGACGATGATAACAATGGCTTGGTGGACGATGTTAATGGCTTTGATTTCGCCAATAACGACAATACGGTCTATGACGGCGGCCAGGCCGGCAATGCCGATGACCACGGCACCCATGTCGCCGGCACCATCGGAGCCGTTGGAAATAACGGTTTAGGCGTGGTCGGCATAAATTGGGCTGTTACACTTATCTCTGGCAAGTTCCTCGGAACGAACGGAGGAACCACTGCCAACGCGGTGAGGGCTATAGATTACTTCACCGACCTAAAACTCCGGCACGGCTTGAACATTGTCGCGACCAATAATTCGTGGGGTGGCGGCGGCTTCTCGCAGGCGCTGCGAGACGCTATTGAGCGCGCCAACCGTGCGGGCATCCTCTTTGTTGCCGCGGCGGGCAATAATGGGAGTAATAACGACACTACCGCGAACTACCCGTCAAATTACACTAATGCCAATGTTATAGCAGTCGCCTCAATTACAAGTACTGGTGCCAGATCGTCCTTCTCGAACTTCGGAGCAACTACCGTCGATATCGGGGCTCCAGGATCGGGCATCATCTCGACGACTGCCTTCAGCGTCTACTCGAATTTCAGTGGAACATCGATGGCGACGCCGCACGTCACCGGAGCCTGCGCTCTCTACGCGTCCGTGTATCCTGGTGCGAGCGCGGCGCAGATCAAAAACGCAATATTATCGAGCGGTGTACCTACTCCCTCACTCGCGGGCATAACCGTGACAGGACGTAGACTTGATGTCTTTCGCGCCCTTACACAATAGAACTCGCGTGGTAGGACAGGTCGCCAACCTGTCCTACTCATATATCGATTTTGGGAGACGAAATTCGGCTGCAATATTCCGTGTGAGCGTTCGGTTTCGACTGGAACGTTCTATATCTCCGCCAATGATTGAAAAGCCGCTATCGCTAGCGGCTTTTTTCTTGAAATAGTGATGGCACAGTCGGGATCAATCGCTTTGCCTCTACCACGCTGACGGTCGTCTTCAGGGTTCTGCAGCTATTGAATGCTAAAACATGCCGATTGTAATAAAGGTCACCAAACGAACAATCACGATCAAAGTCTAAGAGAGAAGGAAGAAGATAAGAGATTGGTGAGTCCTTCACCGACTCGGTATCTTCCGGAAGCTGACATATCCCCCAGGCAGATTCGAGTCTTCATTAGTGCCTTCCTTATGTGCGCGAATTTCACGATTTGCCCTTGTTCTCAGCCGCAATTTTCGTGAATATTCAATAGTCTTGCACTGGGAATGAAAATGGATGGGACAAGCTACCACCCTATCCTGACCATTTTCTAAAGAATCATCATACCGCCACAGAGACGACCTAAAACAATGACAATCACTGGAGCGCAAGCGCTCCCGGTGGTTGCAGAGGAGATAGATAATGTCATTCGCCCGCATCCTTCCATTCCTTCTCTCTCTCGTCTTCGTCTCGACTCTGTCTCCCCAAAAGAGACAGACCGATCTGCCGAAGATAGAGGAAGAGACTCTGCGCCACTTTCAGGCGCTAATTAAAATCGACACCAGCGACCCGCCGGGCCACGAAGCGCCGGCGGTCGAATATTTAAAAACCGTCCTGGAACGTGAGGGGATCGAGACGAAGACCTTTGCCCTGGATCCCAAGAGGCCCAACCTCGTGGCCCGCATCCGCGGCAGCGGCAAAAAACGCCCGATCCTGATCATGGGGCACACGGATGTCGTCAATGTCGATCCGGCGAAATGGAAGCATCCTCCCTTCTCGGCGACGCGCGAGGGCGGCTACATATACGGGCGCGGAACGGTGGACGACAAAGATAACGTCGTGGCCGGGCTGATGTTGATGCTCTCGCTCAAACGGCAAAACGTTCCTCTCGACCGAGACGTCATCTACCTGGCCGAGTCGGGAGAGGAGGGAAGCGTCCGATACGGGATCGACTTCATGGTGAAGCAGCACTTTCAGGAGATAGATGCCGAATACTGTTTCGCCGAGGGCGGCAATGTCGTCCGCACCGGCGGTAAGTTGCGCTACGCCGGGGTGGAAACCTCGGAAAAGATCCCCTATGCCGTGAGGCTAACTGCACGCGGGCCATCGGGACACGGATCGGTCCCGCTGCGCGGCAATGCCATCGCCCACCTCTCACAGGCTATTGCAAAGGTTTCCGCATGGCAGACTCCCATGAGACTGAATGACACGACCCGGACATATTTTGAACGGCTCGCCAAGATCAGCTCGCCCGAAGAGGCCGCGCGCTATAACAATATCGTGCAGGGGAAAGACCTGGTCGCCGTTCAGGAATATTTTGCCGTGCACGCCCCGAGGCTCCATTCGACGCTCAGGACTTCGATCTCGCCGAATATCATCAAGGGCGGGTATCGTGTGAATGTGATCCCGTCGGAAGCCGAGGCGACGCTCGATATACGCGCACTGCCCGATGAAGACATACCGCGATTGTTGGAGCAGATCCGGCAGGTGATCAATGATCCGGCGGTCGAAGTCGCAAAGATCGAGCGAGACACGCGGCCGGGGGCCAAACCTTCGCGGCTCGATACCGAAGCTTTCAGGACCATCGAGGAGGCGGTCAAACGCAATTATGACGTGGTGACGATCCCGGTAATGAGCACTGGCGCGACCGACATGGCCTATCTTCGCGCGCGCGGCGTGCAGTGCTACGGCATCGGGCCTGTGATCGACAGCGAAGACGGTCCCAAGGGCTTTGGCGCGCACAGCGACCAGGAGCGGATACTCGAAGAATCGCTCTACAAGTTCGTCCGCTTTCAATGGGAAGTCGTATTGAGTCTGGCGGCGACCGAGTGAGTGGCAGCAGGGCAACAAGGGGGAAACAGGGGGGGTAACAGAGGCCGATGTTTGAAATACGACTACAGACCTTTTGGGCCGATGCGGATCCCGCGGGGCTGGTATATTTCGCCAATTTCTTTCGTTTTGTGGACAGCGCTGAGGCGGAGTTGTTTCGTTCGGCCGGGGCTGAAAGAATGGACCTCTGGGATGAGAGCGATGTTTGGATGCCCCGCGTGGAATCGTTCGCTAAGTTCAGCAAGCCGGTGCGGGCGGAAGAGGCTATCTTTGTCCGCCTGCGCACGCGGATCAAAGGCGAAAAGACGGTGCGAATGGAGTTCGAGATTTTAAGCGCGAACGACCGTTCGCTGCTCGCCGAAGGCTACGTTACGGCGGTCTGCATAAGTCGCCAGACCTCCAGATCGTGTCCATTGCCTCCCAAGGTTCGCGCAGCCTACGAGCAGGCTGCTGCTGAAGGCGGGTAGGATTGACAACATAAATTACAAAAGATAAGAAGCTGCACAAACATCATCGTTCTAAGTTTGTGGTGCATTTCTGTTTCTGACTATGCGATTAACATATCCCGATTTGACACTGCATGAGGTCTTAAACGCTACAGCACGTAAATATCCGTCCCGTGTCGCGATCGTATTTGGAGATCGAAGCCTGACCTTCTCCGACCTTGACGCCGAGTCGAACCGTTTGGCACACGGCCTTCGCGCGCTCGGGCTTGAGTCCGGCGATCGGCTCGGTCTCTTCATGCCTAACTGCCTGGAGTTTGAAATTGGCTTCTACGCAGCCAGCAAGCTCGGGGCAGCCGCCTGTCCCCTCAACTCCTCGTATCGCGAACGCGAGATCACGTACCAGTTGAACGACTCGGGCGCTTCCATTCTTATCACGCATACCAGACTCTGGCCGGTGGTCGAGGCCGCGCGGCCGAATCTTGCGCATCTTCGCACGATCGTCCTGATCGGTGACGATCTGTCATCGCCGAATGTTGTGCGATATCAGGACGTCGTCTCCGGTCAACCCGCCGATCCGCCGTCCGTGAATGTCGCTTCGGATCAACTCGCCGTGCTGCCTTATTCCAGCGGCACGACCGGCCTCCCGAAGGGCGTGATGCTGACGCACCGCAATATCGTCTCGAATCAGGAGCAGTATATCGATGTGACCCAACTCGGCCCCGACGATTCATATATCATCTATATGCCGCTCTCGCACATCTTCGGCATAACGATGATAGGCCTCGCAGTCCGGGCCGGAATGAAGCAGATCATCACCGAACGCTTTGATCTCGAGAATGTCGTTAATCTGATTGAAACGCACGGCGTGACCTGGCTCTTCGCCGTACCGCCGGTGCTGCTCGCGCTCGCCAACGCGCCCGACCTTGAAGCGTCGCAGTTCCGCTCGATCAAATACGTATTCAGCGCCGCCGCGCCGCTCGCGCCCGAGGTGGCGCGGCGCGTCGAATCCCGCTTCGGCCTGCGCGTGGTTCAGGGGTATGGTCTGACGGAAGCTTCGCCGGCCGTTTATCACAGCCCGCTGGATCCAGCGCGCATCAAGCTCGAGAGCGGCGGCGTCCTCATGGCCGATACCGAGTCTCGGATCGTCGACCTCGAGACCGGCGAACGCACGCTTGCGCCCGGCGAGGTCGGCGAAATCGTCGTGCGCGGCCCGCAGGTGATGCAGGGATATTGGAACGCGCCGGAGGAGACCGCCAGGGCCTTGCGCGGAGGATGGTTGTATACGGGGGATATCGGGTGGTTGGACGAGGAAGGTTACATTTTCATCGTCGACCGCAAAAAGGAGATGATCAAGTATAAAAGCTTCAGCATAGCGCCAGCCGAACTGGAAGCCGTGCTGCTGGAACATCCCGACGTAGTCGATTGCGGCGTCACCGGAGTAGCTGATGCTGAGGCGGGTGAGGTGCCGAAAGCCTTCGTCGTTCTGCGCGCGGGGAGCAAGGTTGATACGGATGAACTGGCGCGGTTCGTCGCCGAACGCGTGGCCGGCTACAAGCAGATTCGCCAGTTCGAGGTGATGGAGAGCATTCCCAGGACGCCGTCCGGCAAGATTCTGCGGCGAATGCTCAAGGGATAGGATTTCTCCACAAGTAACGCAAAAAGGACCACAAAAATCTCTCGGTGTTTTTGTGGTCCTTTTGCGTCATCTGTAGTGAGTATTTCTTCCTAGAATGTGAACTTCATTCCGAGTTGGATGTCGCGCGGATTATTTCGCTGCGCTCCCACCAAGCCGAATGCCATGTTGTTCGGATCGAGGTTTAACCCTGCGCCGAAGTAGGGGCTATTGAAGGCGTTGAGCGCCTCGGCTCGGAACTGCAATCGCTTCCGCTCGCTGAGGCTAAAGTTTTTCGTGAGCGACAGGTTGACGTTCAAGAATGACTGGTTGCGTAAGTTATCGAGCGTCGACGGGACGTTGCGATAGCCGAAATCGGACAGTGCCACGAGACCGGAATCGAAGGCCGAAAGTTCGTCGATTCCATACGTCTCCCCCTGCTCATTCTTTTGACCCACCCTGCTTCTCAACTCTGTCAAGTCGCCGGCATAGAACAATGGGTCATCGAAGAGGAACGGCTCGCCCTTTTGCCATTCATATGTGCCATTGAATTGCCACCCGCCAATAAACGCGTCGACGATGCGGTTCATGCCGCTTCCGAACCTCCGCCCGCGTCCCACGGGCAATTGATAGACCGCGGCGATCGTGAACCGATGCGGGCGCTCATCGGGCGAGATGCGGTTCTCCAGCACGGAATCGGAAGCATTCAGGTAACTCACCCGCTCGCGCAGCCGCGTCCAGGTATATGTCCCGGTGAAAGAGAAGCTGTTCGAAAATCGCTTCTGTGCCTGAAATTGTAGCGAGCTGTATCTGTTTGTGCCGTTGTACTGTTGGAGCCACACGTTGGCGAATTGTGGGAACGCCCCCATCGACCGCCAGCGCTCAATCTCCTGGTCGGTGTTCAGAGGGCTTCCGGTTCCCGGCAACAGGTTCCTGAAGGGGTTGGGTATCTCGTCCCCCAGGAAAGCTTCGGCTGCATCCGCAGTGTCAGGCGTATCTCCCAGATACTGCCGCGGGACGAAGTTCAAACTCCTGGTAACTGCCAGATCGTATCCGCGCGCCATGACGAAGTTGGCCTCGACGACAAATTGTCCTGGCAGCTCTCGCTGAAAGCCCAGGATAAACCGCGCAAACTTCGCGTTCTTGCGGTTAGGAGTAATCAGAGGATTGTCTTGCGTTCCCGCATCGAAACCGACATTGCTCAGCAATCCGAGGCTGGCGCCGGGAGATGCCTGAAGTCCGGTAGGGAATGGGTTGTCGAAAGTCGCAATGAAATTCCGGCCATTGTCATTTGTCGGCACGAATGGCGTGAAACCGGAAAAGCCGATCTGGTAGGGAGTCTCGATCATGAATGGAGCCGTGAAGATGCCGAACCCGGCGCGCAGCACCGTCTTCTCGTTCAACTTGTAAGCTGCTCCTATGCGCGGCTGGAAGTTGCTCCTGTCCGCATTCCAGGCTGCCCGGTTGTTCTCGTCAGCATAGATGAGCCCGCCAAGGATGCGAAATTGGTCGGGCGGCAGCAGAAAATTGCCCGGATTGGCATTATAGGCCGCTGTGTATGCGGCCCGAGCCGCCGCATCGATCGGACTCGGCGTCGCCGAATCGAAATCGCGGACGATTCGATTGTAACGTTCGGTTTGGCCCGGTTCGATTTCGTAGCGCATCCCCAGATTCAGGGTGAGTTTCGGCGTTACGCGCCAGTCGTCATGAAAGAAGAATCCGTGAAAGACCGATTGGAGAGAGTAGTTGACCGGGTTTTCGATCCGGCTCTGAGTAGTTTGAGTGGTTGGAATGCCTAAAAGAAATGCGGCGACGTCCCGCCCGTAGGCGTTGCGAAGGGCGGCCGTCGTATTGGAGACCGGGCTCGTGTACATGCCGTCAAAGAAAAAGCGACCGCCCTGATAACCGTCGCTCGTGAAGTTCTCGCGGATGATGCGCAGGTCATAGCCGAACTTCGAAGCATGATTTCCGAAAATCTTGGTCACCGTGGGCTGAATTGATCCCATCTGGAACGGGCGCAGCAAGCCCGCATTGTAATCGGATCGATTCGAACCCAGGGTAGACCGGGTAGGCCTGCGTTGGTCGTAAGTTCTGATGTCGAAGCGCGGCAGATAGTTATAACCGCGCATCGACCCCAATGCTTCAGGTGTGAAACCCAGCAGCGCCGGATCGAAATCCTGGGCGGGCCGTCGTTCCTGCGCGAATCGGTTGATGCTCGCCCGCAAATCGAGCACGACGGTCGGTGACAATGTTACCGTATAGTCTATGTTGCCTCCGTCGTTGGTGCGGTATTCGAAGCCCTTGGTGATGGGGAAGTTGTTCACCACGCCCGCCCAGTCGTAACGATCTTCGGGATTGAAGCTGCGGTAGTACTTGCCGAAGATCGATTGTTTGTCGCTGATTTTGTGATCGATACGAGTGAGCCAGGCCCGGTAGTTCGATCTCCGATTCATATTCGAGAAATAGTTCAAAGTGCCATCCGGACCACCTGTCCGATTAGGTAGCGGATAATATTTAAAATACGCGAGAGCAACCGGATCGAGCATCCCATTGGGGATGATATTGCCATCGAAGGGCGTCCGCATGTAATTACCTGTGCCGCTTTGCGGCGCGCTAAACGGGTTGTATATCTGCGTCCCCACAGCGAGCAGTTCCGAGAAATTGCCCTGCCGCATCAACTCCGTCGGTACGTCGAAGAGCTGCGGCTCCGCGACATTGTCCCTGATGCGTTCGTGCGAGAAGAGGAAGAAGGTGCGGTCGCGCCCGTTGTAGAGTTTGGGAAGATAGACGGGGCCGCTCAGCACTCCGCCGAAGCGGTGATATGATCTTTCGGGACGCTCAAGGCCCTGCTGGTTCGAGAAGAAGTTGTTGGCAGTGCGGCTCCGGTCGCGGTTGAAGTACCAGAGCGAGCCGTGCAGATCATTCGTCCCGCTTTTGACCGCGACGTTGACAGTCGCTCCCGCCGAATATCCCTGCTGCGCGTCGAAAAGTGTTGTCTGGACCTTGAACTCCTGAACGGCATCAGATGGCGGCGAAAAACCGACGCTGCCGTCAAAACCGTAATTGGGCGAGCCGTCCAGCGTGATCTGGTTTGCGCCGGTGGCGCCGTTCGCGCGGAAACTCGTCAGATTGCCGTTGGCTGTCGGACCGTTGAAGAGCGGATTGCCCGTGTAGAAGATGCCCGGCGTGAGAGTGGCCAACTGGTATGCCGTCCCTTCGGTCAACGGCAACTCGCTTATCTGGTTTCCGGAAACTATCGTTCCCGTGCTGACTGAACCGGTTTCCAGTATCGGCGAAGAACCGACTACTGTGACCGTCTCGGTCACACCGATCTCCATCTGGATGTCCAGCGACAATCTGTCGGCCACGCGGATCTCAATTCCTTCGCGAACCGCCGTCTTGAATCCCTGATTAGTTACCTGGAGCGTATATTTCCCAGGCTGTATGAGCGGGAAGTTATAACTGCCGTCTTCATTCGTCGTCGTGGTGGCGGTTATATTGGTCCCTGTATTTTTGATATTCACGGTTACTCCCGGGAGGGCCGCGCCCGCCGGGTCTGTGATTTTGCCTGTTATAGAACCGCGAAACTCCTGCCCGCTGGCAGTCACGGTCGCCGACAGAAGCAATAGCGTAAAAATCCAATAAAATCGTGTTTGGATATTATTCATAGCACTCCTCTGAAAACTGAAATACCTCATCGTTTCAGTGCGCCGGCAAATGGTATGCAGTGCACCTCTACTCAAAGATTCTCAATTCCAGCAAAGCAAGGGTATTCAGCGATATCGGCGGGGCAATAAGTCAGCTTGATTCAACCTGCCCGAATGGCGGACCTGATGGTAGAAGATATTCAATTCGCTATTCGAGCACATAGACCAAAGGTGGGCACAAATATACAGATAAGGGACGGCGCTTGTAAAATCTATAATTCCGAGCAGTTCGATCGATAAATTCGATGGATGAGGTCGAGCCGGCCCCTCGCGGTTCATATTCATCGGCCGGCGCGCTAAACCCGGATTACCGGCTTCAGTCAAACCCAGAGTTTTTTATTGAGCTCGAGGCCGTGCTCACGGCAATAGCTTACGTAATGGTTGATAAACCAGAAGACGTCGAGTGTCTCGAGCAGGTTATCGTTTTCGTCGAAGAATTCGATGGCCCCGTTGAGCCAGAATATCGTCTTCATGCCGTTAGGATCGTCGGAAACCAGAGTATGAATGGCGCCGGGGCTCTCCTGCACGTAACTGCCCGCCCGGGCGACCCAATCATATTCCAGGTATCGCCAACTCCCTTCCAGCGTGCAGGCGAAAATCCGGCCGCGATGGCGATGCCGGCCAAGCATCCCGCCCTTCTTTACCCAGAGAATGTTGGCGTACATGTTATTTCTCACATCGAATGCGAGATGGCGGATGAAAACGTTCTCTACGTAAGGGACATATGGTGACTCATCTTCTCCGGGGCCGATATGAATGTCCGGAAAAGCATATTCTTTGACGACATCATCGAGGGTGCTTGTTGTGTCAATGACTGACATAGGTCCTCCGAAATGATTGGTAGGCAGGATTGGCCACTCCGCCATCCTGAAACCCGCCATAAATTCGCTGCTTTCCTAGAGACCCGGTACCTCCAGGTCGTTCGCAAAAGCCGTTACCATGAAGTTTTTAGATTTCACGCGCCAATAATCTTTGCTAAACCCGGTCCCATTAAATCTATTTCGAAGATAGCGATCGTTGTAGCTACAGTCGAGCTTACTTGGCACTGCTCTTTCCGCGTTTCTCTTCGTCCAGGCTCTGGTTTGCCCTGAAAATAACGTATGAGCGAATGTCCGTCGCATCTTTGCGCGTAATCTCTTGGGCAAAGGAAGACATGCCGGTCTTCTTTAATTTGCCTCCCAGTACGATGTCGAACCACAGATCGTTCGCGAGAGTGCTCGAATAACGCAGATCGGGCAATACTCCCCCCGCGACGGCAACATCTCCGTGGCAGGCGGCGCAGTAACGCTGGAATAACTGCTCACCCATCTTGAGCGTTGCTGCGTCGGCCTTTGACGGCGGAGGGGTGAGCACGGGCTCATCGAGTTTCGCTAATTCCGGCAAACCGGCTTTTCCACCGATCTTGAAGACGAGCATTCGGCTGATATTACGAACGCGGCCGGATTTGAATGACACCTCGCCCGCGGCCAGCGGAAAGACGCCACCCCAACCTGCCAACACGGCTACGTACTGCTGGCCATTGACGGTATAAGTCACGGGTCCTGCCATAACGCCGGTCTGAGCTGCGAAGGACCAAACTTTCTCGCCTTTGTCGGCGCGATACGCTTCGAAGTTTCCGCTGGCCGTCCCTTCGAAGACGAGATTGCCCGCGGTCACCAGAACTCCGCCATTCCAGGGGCCGCGTCGATCTACCTTCCAAACCTCTTTTTGGTGTATCGGGTCCCATGCGAGCAGGCTTCCTCCCACGCTATCGATGATCGCTTTCTTAATCTTCGGATCTTGCGGCATTCCCGCCGCCACGACATCTATCCCGTAATTGTTGGCCAGTTTCTTGGGCTGAAACCCCTCGTCCGATTTATACAGGAACCCCGAGTCCTGTACCGGAATATAGACCAGGCCTGTGATGGGGCTGTATGACATAGGTTGCCAGCTGTGCGCGCCCAGAGGTCCCGGAAGTATCGGACCGGCCGGTTTGTCCGTGTAACGCGCGGTCGGCGCTTCGATCGGGCGTCCGCTCTTCATGTCGATGCCCGTCGCCCAGGTTACTTGAGTGTATGGCTTGGCGGAGATCAGTGCGCCGGTAGCGCGGTCTAGCACGTAGAAGAAGCCATTTTTGGGAGCGTGGAATAGCACCTTGCGCGCGCGACCTTCGACCGGCATATCGGCGAGTATTATCTGCTGGCAGGCTGTGTAGTCCCACATCTCGCCCGGCGTCTCCTGGTAGTGCCAGACATATTCCCCCGTGTCCGGCTTGACTGCGACTATCGAGGAGAGGAAGAGATTATCGCCGCCACGGGGGCTGCGCACTCTCTGGTTCCATGGCGAGCCGTTGCCCACGCCGATGTAAAGAAGATCGAGCTCCGGGTCGTAAACTATGGAGTCCCATACAGTCCCGCCGCCGCCGAACTTCCACCATTCGCCGGTCCAGGTCTTCGCGGCCTTCTCGAGAATCGGGCTCTCGAACGGTTTGGAAGGATCGCCGGGGACCGTGTAGAAGCGCCACAGAATCTTGCCGCTCTCGGCGTCATACGCCGAAACGTAACCGCGCACCCCCATCTCCGCTCCGCCGTTGCCGATGATAACTTTGCCCTTGGCCACGCGCGGCGCTCCCGTAATGGTGTAGCGAAAATTGCGGTCGATGGTGAGCGTCTCCCAGAGAGGTTTGCCGTTCGCCGCATCGAGCGCCACCAGCCTCCCATCGAGAGTGCCGACGAAAACTTTGCCCTTCCAGACCGCCACGCCGCGATTGACCACATCACAGCAGGCATTGACCGACCACTCGGGCGGCACTTTCGGATCGTACGACCAGAGGAGCGCTCCGGTCGCGGCATTCAGCGCGAAGACCTTGCTCCAGGCGCTCGTGAAGTACATCACGCCGTCGACGACTATCGGCGTGGCTTCCTGGCCGCGATCCGTATCGAGGTCATAAAACCACGCAAGTCCCAGCCCTCCGATGTTGCGGTCATCGATCTCCTTCAATGGGCTGAATCGTTGTTCACTGTATGTGCGGCCGTGGCTCATCCAGTTTCCGGGCTCCTGGTCGGCGCCGGTTATGCGCGCCCCGTCGACATTTGCCGGTTTTTGGCTTGAGGCCGGGCCGTCACTTGACTGTTGACCGCGGGATATCCACCCGCCGTAGATTGAGAGCGCCAAAACCATCGCGATGACGCGAACAGTAGAACGAGTCATATTTTCTCCTCAGACCGCCTTGTTCAGTCGGTGAGCTTTCCTATCGTCTCAGCCCCCCGAATAGGTCAAACACATTGTTTGATATATCAAAAATGTCACGCAAGCAAGGAGAGGCATTACGTTAATACCTTTTTCTCGTTGGGTCTTGTGATCGAATAAAGCCCAATTCTGATATGGCAGAGATGCAGCTTTTTCTTGACACCGAGTAGCGGCAATCTGCATACTCGTAACATTCGCTTAAGCGTTCCCGCAAAACTTCTCGTCTCCGACCTGTCGGTGAAAGGGGTGTATGTTATGAGCGTTCGAACCGGCCTTAAATATTTCATTGTTATCGTCATTATACTTGGTTGTACCACAACCGGCTTTTCCCAGGCCACCACCAGCTTCGCTCAACTCAACGGAACAGTATTCGATCCAAACGGCGCCGCGGTGGCAAAAGCCGCGATCGCGCTTCGGCATCTCGATACCAATCAACTTTATACGGCGGTCTCCAACGACGCCGGGCGCTATCTGATTCCCAATCTCCGGCCGGGAAGATATGAGTTGACGGTCAACTATAGCGGGTTTGCCAAATACACGCAGCCCGAGATCATATTGAACGTGGGGCAAACCGCGACTGTCAATGTGAATTTGAGGGTAACGGTGGAGGAATCGATCTCGGTCACCGGCGAAGCGGCTGCCATTGAGCCGACGCGCACCGAGATCAGTCAGGTGATCGAGACTCGGCAGATCGCGTCACTGCCCGTCAGCGGCCGCCTCTTCACCGATTTCGCCCTCTTGACCCCGGGGGTGGCCACGGGCCGCACCAGTCTTGGTGCTACGTTCACCGAGTTCGAGATAACGCAGATATCTTTCGGCGGCATGCGCTCCTTCAGCAATCTGATCACCGTGGACGGATCCGACTTCATCAACTCGATTACCGGCGTGCAGCGCGCCACGCCCCCACAGGAATCGGTGCAGGAGTTCCGGGTGGTCAACAATAGCTTCGGCACCGAATACGGGCGTGCCCTCGGCGGGATCGTCAATGTGGTCACCAAGTCCGGCACGAATGAATGGCACGGATCGGTATACGAATATTTTCAGAACAGCGCGTTGAACGCGCGTTCATTGTTACAGCCGGAACCGCAATCGAAAACGCTCAGGCAAAACCAGTTCGGGGCGTCAATCGGCGGGCCGATCATCAAGGACAAGACCTTCCTCTTCGCGAATTACGAGGGCCAGCGGCGCGCGGAAGCTCCGGTCTTTCCGCCCAGTCTTGTGAACGGGCTCGCAGCGATCAATCAGGCCAAGGCATATCTAGGCATTGCGCCCGAAGATATTACGGTTTTGAAGATCAAAAATAACGATTATGGTTTCGCTCGCGTCGATCATCAGCTCACCAAGAACAATCGCATATCGTTCCGGTTCAACATTGAGAATGCACGCGACCCCAATCAGTTGGTAGGCAATACGGAAGATGGAGGCGGCATCGGCACGCCCAGCGGCGGGCGTAATCTATTCATTAACGATCAATCGCTGGTCGGCACGCTGAATTCTGTCCTGAGGCCCAACCTGGTCAATACATTTCTGGTGCAATATGCCAGAAGGCGTTACGATTTTCCTGGTTCAACTGGCGAGCCGAATCTGGACATCCCCAATGACCTCTCATTCGGCCACAACTTCGGCGCTTTAGATGAGATCTACGAGGATCGCCTCCAATTCTCCAACACGCTGGGATGGGTCAAGGGGAATCATTACGCGAAATTCGGGTACGATGCCAACTATATATGGGATTCCACCATCTATCCGGGATTCACGCCGGTTCGGGTCATCCTGCCGGGCATCAACTGCCTGATCGATTTCGCCAATTTTGTGAATGTCGGAGGCGGACCGCCGCTCGCTCCGGTGTCCGGCCAGGCGTGTTCTCTTCCTCCATTTTTCGGAGGAGTGGGAGCGACTTTCTATGGCGTCGCGCTCGCGCGAAACGAATATGTGGACGGACAATTCCCGCTCAACAATGCTCGCCCGCTGGATGTGCGGACCTGGGCAAATGCTTTTGATCCAGCATTGAGAGAGAGCTATCAATATAAACTCAACCACAGCTATCAGGGATTTTTCGCCCAGGATCAATGGAAAATGACTCCCAAATTAACCGTCAACTATGGCCTGCGGTATGACTTTGAGACCGGTTTGGGAAACCAGATCGATTCATATTGGGGAGCTGTCCAGCCGAGAGTGGGACTGGCCTATTCTCCAGACAATAAGACCGTTATCCGCGCCGGCTACGGCCTATTTTTTGACCGCAATAATATGACGTTCTTCTTTATTACGGGAAACCAGAAGACGATCCCCGGCTTCTTGCCTGGAATAACTCTTCCGATGATACAGAATGGCGCGGATACGGGCGGCTGGCAGTTGAATCTGGTCAATGCGGCTGCGTTCTTGCCGTCACCGCTCATATGTCAAGGTATTACGCCCGAAGGAGCGCCTCCAGGATTTTGCCTCGGCGCGGCTGCAACCGCGGCCAAGAGCATCATCACGACGGGCGCCTATCCGCGCGTATTTCTTGCCGGTGATTGTCCACCGGCTTGCACCGTCGGAGCCGGAGGGATGGCGCGCAACAATCACAAGCTGCCGTATGCCAATCAGGCGAGCCTCGAGATCAACCGCGAAGTCGCAAAAGGGCTGACGGTCGGCGGCGGATATCTCTTCGTCGGCTCGCACAGGCTGATACTGGGCAATGGTTTGAACATCCCGTGTCCCCAGGGGACGAGTAAGCCGCAGAATCCCGCCATCGCTCAGGGATGGCTAAATCCGGACGGGACGCTCTCCAATTGCTCGGGGACGCCCTTATTGCTGGCCGGCAAACCTGTTTTCACAGACTCGCTGGAATTTCCCAATGGCGGATTTCTCGACTACAACAATGGAGTCGTCAACGCGTACTACCATGGCCTCGCTCTGCAATTGACCCAGAGGCTCGGCAGAAATCTCTATCTCAACGCCAACTACACGTACTCGCACATCATCGACAACGGAAACTTCACTACTTTCATCAACCTCCCGCAGAACCAGTTCGATTACGCATCGGAGAAAGCGAATTCGAACCAGGATGTTCGTCACAGGTTTGTTGCGAACTTCAATATGACCGCACCGGATAGGAGTTTTCTGCGTAACTTTTCATTGAGCGGAATACTCACATTGCAGACCGGACGCCCCTTCACCATCTTCACGGGCGGCGACTCGAACGGTGACACGAACCCGGTAACCGATCGCGTCGGTCTGATAGGCAGGAATACTTACATCGGCGATGCGCTGCGCGCGCTCGACCTGAGGATTTCGCGATACATTCAAATACGCGAGGGCGTGAGGCTCGATCTGATGTTCGATGCGTTCAACCTCTTCAACCGCCCCAACGTCGATGAAGTATTCAGCGTTTACGGCTCCCCGATCTTCTGCGGAGCCGTACCGGCGCAGTATCGGGATACCGCATCTCGCGCAATCCAGAGCGGGCAGGCCTGTCCCGCTTTCGCGGCTCCGGCTGGAGTCACCGTGCCGGCGCAGTTTTTTGTACCACCAACTCCGAACCCTAATTTTGGAACGCCGAGAACAATGCTGAACCCGCGGCAATTACAGTTCGCGGTGAAGTTCACGTTTTAGCGCATTCAAGAAAAAGACGTCATGCATCAAGCGCCAAAGGGGCGCGGAATGGAATAGCCGGGCTATTCGGGATTTGAGTCTCATTGGTGACTTGACCAGGGGGGGACCTTTGCTCCACCTCTGCATAATAAAGCTTGCGCAATATAGCTTGCGCAAAAGTGAGAATGCCGAAACAATCAGACCGCGAGCGGCGCGAGCGAGCCTCTATCAACGATTAACGAAGACTCGCTCGCTACCGCTCGCGGTACTGATTTTTGATGTGAGGTGCTAGAACATGTCAATCCCGGTTGCTGGAACCGATCAGACAACAGCGCATGAATCCCGCAGGTCAAGTATGCGCTACGCCTGGTATGTCGTATTCGTCTTGATGATCTGTTACACGATCTCGTTTATCGATCGCCAGATACTCAGTCTTCTGGTCGCCCCCATCAAGCGTGATCTCGGCATCAGTGATACTAAAATCGGGTTGTTGCAGGGGCTTGCATTCGCCCTGTTCTATACGTTGCTCGGGTTCCCGCTGGGCTGGATTGCCGATCGTTACAGCCGGCGCAATCTGATAGCCGCGGGCGTATTCTTCTGGAGTCTGATGACGGCGCTAAGCAGCATCGCCACGAGTTTCTCGTCATTGTTCTTCGCGCGTATGGGCGTCGGAGTCGGCGAAGCCACACTGGGACCGTCAGCATTCTCTTTGATATCAGACTACTTTCCCAAAGAGCGGCTGGGGGGCGCCCTGAGCGTTTATTCTATGGGCATATTCATCGGTTCAGGGCTCGCGCTCATTGTCGGTGGGACGGTGGTCGGCGCCGTGCAGGAGATGCCCGCCGTCACTATGCCGGTGATCGGTGTAATGGCTTCATGGCGCCTCACTTTTCTGATCGTCGGAATCCCCGGGCTCGCCATCGGCCTTCTCGCCTATACTATTCAGGAGCCTCTTCGCCGGAACCTTTTACGAAACTCGGACGGAATGGTCATGCAGTTGAATATACGCGATGTCGTGCGCCAGCTGGTATTACGCTGGAAGTCGGTCGTCGGGGTCTCGCTGGCGCTGTCGTCGCAGGCGATGTGCAATTATGCAATGCTCGCCTGGTCGCCGACATTTTTTCAGCGCGTCCACAATTGGAGCCCCAGCAAGACTGGCTTGATCCTCGGCAGCATGATTCTTACGGTGGGGATTATCGGGATGTATTTCGGCGGCAGGCTTTGTGATCACTGGATGGAACGGCGGATCAAAGAAGCGCCGTTGAAAGTGGGGGTGATCAGCACCGTCTGCGCCGGGCTCTTTTTCGGTCTGTCGATGAACATGCCGAGTCTTACGTTGCTGCTGGCCTTTATGGTTCCCGCGCAGTTCTTTCTAGCCATGCCGGTCGGGAGTTCTTATGCGGCTTTGCAACTGATCTTTCCCAACCAGATGCGCGGTCAGGTGTCGGCCCTGTTGATCTTCACCATCAACATCGGAGGTTTGGTGCTGGGGCCATTCCTCCCCGGCTTCTTCAACGATTACCTGTTCAATGACGAAAACATGGTTGGCTATTCGCTTACGCTCACAGTAGTCATGGCTTCATTGGTGTCGGCGGTGTTATTTAGATCGACTTATGGGCCATATAGAAGACATTACGCGCAGATGCAGGAAATGGTCGTGTGATGCGGATCCGCGTCGATACATGCCGCGAGGCGGGAGTCGCGAATTCGTAGCGTACCGATCAAAGTTTTGATAATTTATAGCCAGTAATAGAAAGGGCGAATATGTCGGATATTACCGGAAGGCAATGTGTACATTGCGGAGCGGGCCTCGCGATGGGGCGCCGGTACTGTCTCGTTTGCCAGATGCCGGTTCCCGACACCGCGCCGCTTCTTAATGCGCAAACGGGGGAAGCGGAGCAGACCGGATCGTCAGGTCAACTTGCTGACATCGTCCGCCAGATACCTTCCACGCATCGGCCGGACAAGACGCTGGTTTTCGTGCCGGAGCGTCGCGAAGCCCGCCTCAGACGAAAGCGCCGCAATCGACGCATCATCATCTCGAGTCTGATCGGTTGCGTCATCCTGATCACTCTGTCCGTTATTTACTTTCGCGCTGCCGAACAGAAACAAGCGCTCGCCCGGCAACAGCGGCGCGAATTGATGGCGCGTGGGGAGCTCGATCGGTTCGCCAAGTCGCTGGAATTTTTCTACGAAGATGTTGGGCGTTACCCCACGGAAAAAGAGGGCCTCGCCGCACTCAGCACGCGGCCGATCGCGGCCGCCAACTGGCACGGCCCATATATCGACGGCGATTTTTCGGTCGACCCCTGGGGCAACGATTATATTTATAAGGGTTATGATGATGGCGAGGGGTACGAACTGTTCTCGTATGGGCCCGATGGGGAAGAGGGTAAAAAAATATTTCTGCAAGTGAATTCGACCGGCCAGGGCGCGGCTCCCAAATAGTAATGATAATTTATAGACAAATTGATAATTCGTATAAATTGAAGCCACAGTGTGTACGAACTATTATCAATTATGAATAAACGAGCTGAAAAGAACTCCCTGCTCAGCGGCATCGGCGCGCGGGTGAGGGCAATGAGGTTGGAATGCGGTATGACGGTCAAAGAGTTCGCCGAGCGTGCGGCGATCTCTCCGCGTTTCATCAATCAGCTTGAAGCGGGAGATGGCAATATCTCTATCGCCCGGCTTGCACGTGTGGCCGAGGGACTCGGCCGCACACTGCCTGAGCTGATTCCACCACCGGAAGATGATGGATCTATTCGCTCGCGCACCTGGCGGCTATTGAGCGAATGCAGCGATGAGGATTGGCAGGAGCTTCACCAATGGCTGGAGAAGCGTAGCGGGAACCGGCTGGAGCAATCTTTTATCGCGCTCATCGGTTTGCGCGGGGCGGGGAAATCGACAGTTGGCACGCTGCTCGCCAGGCGTCTCAAGCAACAGTTCGTTGAACTCGATCAATGGGTCGAAGAAGCCGCCGGAATGCCGCTTGGTGAAATCTTCGCCACACACGGCGAAGGATATTACCGGCGTCTCGAACGAGAAGCGCTGTCTCAGCTCTTTGTGACTGCCTCCACCTCGGGCGGCTGCGTCTTCGCGCCGGGCGGTTCGATTGTGACCGATGCCGAGAGTTGGGAGCTTATCAAGAGGCGCTGTTTCACCGTCTGGTTGCATGCCCACGCCGGCAGAATTTATGAATCGAATGAGGCGCCAGGGTGATACCCGGCCAATGCAGGGGCGGCCCGCGGCGATGGCCGAATTGAGAGACCTGCTCCAGCGGCGCGAACCGCTCTACGCCGAGTCGCAGCTGCACATCAAAACTACCGCTAAGTCGCCGGCCGAGATTACTTCACAGATCATAAAAGCACTGGAAGAAAGTTGATGGTTGATAGTTGATAGTGGCTTTGTTGCATAAATCGTAAATGAATATTTCAGTTGACAGTTGTTAGTTTTCAGTTGCTGATCGAATAAGCTCAGCTAAAACTAAAAACTGAAAATAACTGCTCACCCTCTTCGCCGCGTTAGCGGCGGTTGATTGTAGCCGTGGGTTTTAACCCACGGTGGCGGTAGATTTTTTCACGTCGCGTCAGCGACGGTTGAATTCAGGCGTCGCTAACGCGACGCGGGAATATCCTTCAAGCCTTCCGTGGGTTAAAACCCACGGCTACAATCAACCGCCGCTAACGCGGCGAAGAGCATATATAGAGTTTTCAGTTGATAGTTTGTTAGATTATTACCGTAGTGTTTAAGGGCTATCGACTAGTATTTACCAGCTACCAGCTACCAGCTACCAGCTACCAGCTACCAGCTACCAGCTACCAGCTACTATCAACTATCAATTTCTTTCAGCGCTCTGATCACATAAGTCCGAGTCATTTGTTTCCGCCAGCCCATCACGAAGTCGGTATTATCGAGCGGGCGCGCCTTGATGTAGCAGGCATCGGCAGCAGCGTGGATGTTTTCCGGATTTAGCGGCTTGCCGACCAGCGTCTCTGCTGCCTCAATCACATCGATCGGTGCAGGCGCTATACCGCCGAGCACGATGCGCGCATTTTCAATTGTGCCGCTATCCGATCGCTTCACCGACGCGGCCACACCCAACACCGGAAAATCGAACGAACCGCGCCGTCGCAACTTCTGATATGTTGCCTGCATTCCGTCAGCCGGCGGTAGATAAATTTCTGTCAGCAATTCATCGGTCTGTTTTCGCAAGTAATGAATTCCGTCGTGGTTGTAAAGCTCTTTCGCTTCAATCACGCGCTCGCCTGCGACCGAAACGAATTTGAGTTTTGCGCCGATAGCTACCATGACGGGCGCGAGGTCGGATGATTGCACAGCCCAGCACATGTGACTTCCGGGGGCGACCCAGCAGGTGTCGCCGTCTTTTTTCAGGCAAAAGTTGACGCTCCGGCGCCACTCGTAATTCTGATTGTAGTAATTGCAGCGCGTATCGAGCAGCAGATTGCCGCCGATCGTGCCCATATTGCGCAACAGCGGCGTCGAGATCAGCCTCGCTGCTCGGGTTACCACGGGCCATATCGTTTTGATAAGTTCGTTTTCGCAGATTTCGCTGAGCAGTATACCCGCACCGATGGAGATGCCGGATGACGCATCACCGCGAATTTCATGGAGCTCGGACAGGCGCATCACTGAGATGACGGTTTCAGGCATCTGCTGGCGCCGCTTCATATTTGGATAAAGATCCGTACCGCCGGCTACGAACATCGCCTCCGGGCCGGCGTGAGAGATCATTCGAACGGCGTCATCGACGGTACGCGGCAGCAGGTAATCAAATTTTGGAAGTCGCATCATAAAAAGTTTTCAGTTTTCAGTTTTCAGTTTATAGTTCAATCAGTATTAACTTCTACCTTTGGCCACCCCGGAAAGGTGTATTATGAGATCTCAGTTGTACCGAGACTTAATCGTATGGAAGAAAAGCATTGAGTTATGTATTTATGTTTACAAGTTATGCATCACCTTCCCTAAATCCGAGTTATATGGAATTGCGAATCAAATGAAACGGGCCTCTGTTTCCGTTCCTTCAAACATAGCCGAAGGACAGGCACGACAGCGTTCAAATGAGTTTCTATATTTCTTGTCAATTGCCAACGGGTCATTGGCCGAACTTGATACTCAGCGCATTATTGCCGAAAAATTGGGTTTTCTTTCTTGCGATAGCAGTTCAGAATCTTGATCTTCAGATAGCGGAGCTACGCAAAATGCTCAATTCCTTGATAAGGAAACTGAAAACTGAAAACTGAAAACTAATTTTCACTCTATCACATGCACTGCCTGACGCGGCAATTCGGCCCCATCCCCGCCCTCTTCCGGCGTCAATACGCGTAGCGGTTCCGGCCACTCAACCTCTGGCACCGAGCGCGGACCGTAGCGCCCATCATTTCCTTGTTTACCTTGAGCCATTGCGCGCAGCGCCGAGCGCACCTTCTCCGGCGTGATCGGTACTTCGTCGATCCGCACACCGACCGCGTCATAGACGGCATTGGCGATCACCGGCGGTATGGGCAGCAGCGGACCCTGCCCGACCTCCTTCGCGCCGAATGGTCCGTTGGGATCTGGGTCTTCGATAAGATATGTTTCCACTTCACACATTTCCATCGTCGTCGGGCTTTTGTATTCGAGCAGGGAAGGGAATTTGTGTACTAGATTGCGCTTCGCACGATAGGTCATCTCTTCCATCAGCGCTTCCCCGAGGCCCATATAGACGCTGCCCTCGACTTGCCCTATCGCCGCGCTCGCGTTTATCGCTTTGCCGATATCGTGCGCGACCCAGATCCGCTCGACTGCTATGATGCCGGTCTCCGGATCGACCTCTACTTCTGCTACTGCTGCCGAGTAGCTATAAGCCGGCGACGGTCCGACGCCACCGCCCTTGAATTTCGCGGCCGAATCTGGAGGCGAATAAGAGCCGACTGTGCCGATCGTCCCGAACTTCACTTCGGCCATCACGACCGCTTCGGCAAATGAGATGCCGTTTTCAGGATGCTCGACGTCGAAAACGCGGCGATTCGCAAAGGCTATCTGCTCCTTCGGCGCATGGAGCTTCTCCGCGGCAGCAATCGCCAGCAATTCGCGCGCTCGTTCCGCCGCCTGAATTGCGGCGTTTCCCGTCATCAGCGTTACGCGGCTCGAGTAGCTGCCCAGATCGACCGGCGTCAGATCGGTGTCGCCGGTAACGACGCGGATATCGAATGGATCGATGCCCAACAAATCGGCGACGATAAAGGCGAGAACCGTATCGGATCCCTGTCCGATCTCAGTCGATCCGCACATCACGCACACGCCTCCCTGCCGGTCCAGCCGAAGCTGCACACCGGAGTGCGGCATATTATTCCAGTAGATCGGCAAACCTGCTCCTGATAGATACGAACTGCACGCGATGCCGATACCGCGGCCGTAAGGCAGTTTGCGGAATTTGCTCTTCCAATCGGAGACCGATACGACTTTCTCGATGCACGCGCCCAATCCCATGCTGCCGATGCGCAGGTAGTTGACCGTCAGCGAATGCGGCGGCGCCAGATGGCGCATTCGCATCTCCGCCGGATCTAACCCGAGTTGTTCGGCAATCTTGTCGATTTGGATTTCGAGTGCAAAGCGCGGCTGCGGTGTGCCGTGCCCGCGCTTCGGGCCGCACGGCGGTTTATTGGTGAATGCGCGCAAACCGCGGAAGCGATAGCGCGGGATGTTGTAAGTCACCGTCTGCAGCGCGCCCGTGTAAAAGGTCGATGCGACTCCGTAGCTGCCGTATGCGCCTCCGTCGAGAAACGACTGGAAATCCATCGCTGTGATAGCGCCATCTTTCTTGGCTCCGGTCTTGACCTTCATCAGTACCGGATGGCGCCCCCGATGGCAATAGAAAACCTCTTCGCGAGTGAGCGCGACCTTGACCGGGCGGCCCGTGACCTTGGCTAGCTTACAGACGGCGATCTCGTGGTTGAAAGGATCGGTCTTGCCGCCGAATCCTCCGCCGTTGGGCGTGGCGATGACGCGAATGTGGCTGGCGGGGATTTGAAGAACCTTGGCGAGCGCGCGATGAACATAATGAGGAGTCTGTGTCGATGACCACAGCGTAAGTTTGCCGTCGTGATCGCATTGCGCTACCGCGGCGTGCTGTTCCAGCGGCAGATGCGTGCTGCCTTCATAGAAGAAGATGTCCTCTCGAATGATATCGGCTTCGGCGAAGCCCGCGTCGGGCTCGCCGAATTGGAGGTGAACTTTCTTGTGAATGTTGCCGCCATCGCCGTAATCGTGAATGCGCGGATCGCGTATGTTTATGGCCTCTTCGATCGATGCGACGGCCTCCAGTCGTTCATATTCGACTTCGATCAGGTTCATCGCCTCGAACGCCGTCTCTTCGTCGATCGCCGCTATCGCCGCGACCGGATCACCGATCATCCGGACCTTCTCAATGCATAGCGTATGTTCGTCCTGACTCACCGGTAGAATGCCGTAGGGGATGGGCAGGTCTCGCCCCGTGATGATGGCTTTCACGCCGGGTAACGCCCGGGCACGGGTGACGTCGATATTTTTGATCAGGGCGTGTGGGAGAGGTGACCGCAACAGTTTGGCGTAGAGCATGCGGGGCAATTCGATATCATCGGCGAAACGCGTCTCCCCGGTGCACTTCGAGCGCGCATCCACCTTACGGTTATGCTTCACGCTTTCCTTATCCGCCGCTGAATCTGCCGCTGCTTCTACTGCTTCAAATATCTTGAGATAACCGGTACAGCGGCAGAGATTGCCGGAGAGCGCTTCCTTGATTTCATCCCGCGACGGATGAGCATTGCGATCAAGGAGTTCTTTCGCCGCCAGCAGAAAAGCCGGTGTGCAGTAACCGCATTGCGCCGCGCTGAGATCAGCGAAAGCTTTCTGCAGCGGATGAAGCTGTCCACATTCAGCCATTCCCTCAACCGTCGTTACCTCACATCCCTCCAGATCGAGCCCGAGCGCGAGACAGGATAATATCGGTCTTCCGTCGACGAGCACCGTGCACGTGCCACACTCGCCAAGCTCGCAGCCATGTTTCGTGCCGGTCAGCCCAAGGTCCTCGCGCAAGACCTCCAGCAGCGTCTTGTGCGGCAAACAGGCTACCTCAACCTCTTCGCCGTTGACCTTTAATTGGAGATGTTTTTTCCGCTTCTCCCTCCACAGGCCGTCAGCCGCATCCGTCGGAATTGTTTTGTCCACTTTAGACCTGTTCATGAATATGCATTATAATGCAGTAGCGGATAAAATGAACAGGCGATATAGTGCGACTTGATAAATGATAGATATTCGAAAGTTGAAAGTTGAAAGTTGAAAGTTGAAAGTTGATTGATAGACGATAGTGAGCTGTGAGCAGTGCGTGCTAGATGGAGAAGCAGATCACCGCGGTAACAACAAAAAGGGGCTCTTATGATCGATTTTCAGACTGCGCCGGAGCATTACCGTCACTGGAAGCTGACGGTCGATGGCGCCGTCGCGACGCTGGCGATGGACGTGCAGGAAGAACAAACGCTCGGGCCGGGATACAAGCTGAAACTTAACTCCTACGACCTCGGAGTCGACATTGAACTTGCCGATGCCATCGAGCGGCTGCGTTTTGAGCACCCTCAGGTCGGAGTCGTCGTCGTCACCAGCCTCAAACCGCGAATCTTCTGCGCCGGGGCTAACATATATATGTTAGGCAGTTCGTCTCACGCCGCGAAGGTCAACTTCTGCAAGTTTACCAATGAGACGCGCTGTGCGATTGAAGACGATTCGCGCCATTCGGGGCGG
Organism: uncultured Acidobacteriota bacterium; assembly: GCA_963796275.1. GTDB lineage: Bacteria > Acidobacteriota > Blastocatellia > RBC074 > RBC074 > JAKEHZ01. The sequence continues at coordinate 572,108 of CAWCKY010000007.1, forward strand.
CGCTATATCGCGGCTCTCAATGGAACCGCATCGGGTGGCGGATACGAACTGGCAATCGCCTGCGATGAAATCTATCTAGTTGACGACGGCTACGCGGCCGTTTCGCTGCCGGAGATCCCGCTGCTCGGCGTCCTTCCGGGGACTGGCGGATTGACCCGGCTTGTCGATAAACGCCGGGTGCGGCGCGACCGCGCTGATGTTTTCTCGACCATCGCTGAGGGGGTGCGTGGCAAGCGTGCGAAAGACTGGGGATTGATCGAGGATTGTTTCCCAACTACGAAGTTCCAGGATGCAATTGCGGCGCGATCGCGGGAGATCATCGCGCAAAATAGAATCCAGTCGGGCGACACAAGCGGGCTGCAGGGCATTCGGCTCAACCCGCTCGAGGTCGATGTTACGCCTGATACGCGCGCGTACAGATACGTCAGCCTGCGTCTCAATCGCGATCGGCGATATGCGGACTTAACAGTGCGAGGGCCCGAAGACGGTCTCCCCGCCGAACCTTCCGAGATTCAGCGCATGGGCGACGCCTGGTGGCCGATCCGAGCCTTCCGTGAACTCGATAATGCGCTGCTGCACCTGCGCGTCAATGAACCGGAGATAGGTCTGGTCTGCCTGCGGACGGAAGGCGACATCGGCAGCGCCCTCGCAATTGATTCGACTCTGAAAATGCGGTCTGATTTCTGGCTGGTTCGCGAAACCGTACTGCTGATGGCGCGTGTGTTGCGCAGGCTCGACCTGACGGCCAAAAGTTTCTTTGCCATGATAGAACCGGGAAGTTGTTTCGCCGGCAGTCTGTTGGAACTTGCGCTCGCGGCCGACCGCAGCTATATGCTCAATGATCCGAAACAGTCGAATGAACTGGCGATCAGCGATCTCAATATCTCCGGCTTTCCGATGAGCAATGGCCTGACGCGCCTGCAATCGCGCTTCTTCTCGGATCCGCGAAAGATCGCCGAGGTAGCCGAACATCAAGGCCGGTTTGATCCGGTTGCGGCTGATGACGTCGGTCTCATCACCCTAGCACCCGATGATCTGGATTGGGATGACGAAATTCGCCTGGCCATTGAAGAACGGACCGCGCTTTCGCCCGATGCGCTGACCGGAATGGAAGCTTCGCTGCGATTTGTCGGCCCTGAGACGCCCGAGACCAAAATTTTTGGCCGTTTGACCGCCTGGCAAAATTGGATCTTTCAGCGCCCCAATGCCATCGGTGAACAGGGCGCGCTCACAAATTATGGTAAGCCGACGCAGCCTAAATTTGACTACCGGAGAACCTAGAAGAGAATGGATAATGGATAATGGTCAGTTATCGACAACAACCACTATCAACTATCAACTATCAACTATCAACTTTGAATTATGAATTATGAATTTATACGATCGCATTCCCAACAACGTCAATCTGTCTGCTGATGTGCGACTTCAGCGCGCGTTGGAAAAATGGCTCCCCAATTATCTGGATTGGTGGCGCGAGATGGGGCCGCAGGGATTCCAGGAGAAGGATGTTTACCTGCGCACCGCGATCAGCGTCGAACCGGATGGCTGGGCGCATTTCGATTACATAAAGATGCCTGAATATCGCTGGGGCATCTTCCTCACTCCCGCGGATCCGGATGCGAAAATCGGTTTCGGCGACAACTACGGCAAGCCGGCATATCAGGAAGTGCCGGGCGAGTTCCGTAACGCACTCCGCCGCATAGTCGTTACGCAGGGCGATACCGAGCCTGCTTCGGTGGAACAGCAGCGATGGCTCGGTCATACCTGCCCCTCGCTCTACGATCTGCGGAATCTATTTCAGGTGAACGTAGAAGAGGGACGTCACCTCTGGGCGATGGTCTATCTCCTGCATGCATACTTCGGGCGGGACGGGCGCGAGGAGGCGGAGGAATTGCTGCAACGCCGCAGCGGCAATGCTGACAAACCGCGTATCCTGCAGGCATTCAATCAACCGTGCGATGACTGGCTCAATTTCTTCTGCTTCACGATGTTCACCGACCGCGACGGCAAGTATCAGCTTTGCGCGCTGGCCGAGTCGGGCTTCGAACCGCTCGCCCGCACGTGCAGGTTTATGCTGACCGAGGAGGCCCATCACATGTTTGTCGGTGAGACCGGGGTGGGGCGCATAGTAAAACGTACGGCGCAGCTTATGCGTGCAAACAACAACAGCGACCTATCCGAGCTCGGCGGCATTCCGCTCGCGATCATTCAGAAGTACATCAATTTCTGGTACACGTACTCGCTCGATCTCTTCGGCGGCGAGATCAGCTCCAATTCGGCGGACTTCTTCGCGGCTGGGCTCAAAGGGAGGTTCGAAGAGCAGAAAAAATACGAGGACCACATAGCAACGGATGGCGTGGTGACGATCGAATCGGTCGATGCGGGAGAGCTGAAGACGCGCGAAGTCCCGCTACGCAATGCCCTCAACGAAGTGCTGCGTGGCGAATACATGAAAGACAGCGAGCGCGCCTTGATCCGGTGGAACAGTTTGCTCGAGGAGGAAGGGATCGACGAAAGGCTTTATCTGCCGAGCCGCCGTTTCCATCGTCACGTCGGCGAGTATTCCGGACATCACTTCGACATCGAGGGGAACTTGATTTCGCAGGCTGAATTCGAAAGCCGCTCTCGCGATTGGTTGCCGGATGTTGAAGATCGTAAGTATGTCAGAAATCTCATGACGGCTGTGACTGAGCCGGGCAAGATAGCTAACTGGATTACACCCCCGAAGACCGGTATAAATCGACGGCCGCCCGAGTTCGAGTATGTGAGGCTCTAGTATTTCGGAATATAAATCTCATCGCACTATTCCGCTAATTGTCTATTGCCGGGTCCAGATGAAACCCAGGTTCACCCGGACGGGCCGATCCTTACCAAATGAATTGAGAACCTCAATATATGGTGCGGGGCCGCCCGGTCCTCCCAAAGGCCTGCTGTGAGAAGTACCGCTAAAAGCCGTGTCCGACGGGTCTTCCGCTCCCTGACGGCGCTGTCCCAGGCGACGCTGATACCATTCTTCGATCTTGATCATATCGATGTCCCATTCCCGGCCCAATCGCATCGCGAGCCGATACGCTTCGTCGGTGGTGGCCGCTGCGTAGAAGAGGTCCATGCTCCGAATGACTTCACCTTCACGGCGGCACATGACCGTCCGCACATTGGCCTCCAGTATTTTATTCTCCGGTAACCTTACTTTGATTCGCACTCCGCCTTCCAGGGAGAAGGCGGTTGAATCAGTAGGCCATTTCACGTCCCAGGTCGTGTGCCCGCTGCTGAGGTCCCAGTCAAGGAGCTCCTTCGGCTGGGATCCTGAGAACGGGTTGCATGCGATCGAGAGCGTTACTGCCAGGACGGCTGCGCACAATTTGTAAACATAACCGGTTTGGCTTTGCGTCAACTTACCCATCATTTACGTCTACGCCAGGGTAATCTGCAAACGCGTAACCGACGCCGGCGCAAAACTGCATGTCGCCGTGCCGTCTACTCTCACCGCCGCCTTTCCATCTTTCGGCTCGATATTGCGCGGGTTTTCGAAACTGTTATGCGCGCGCATATCGCCGGCCGATAACACCGTCACCTTGACCTCCTTGATCGCAGCGCCGCGCAGCGCGATCTCGGTCTCGCGCGACTGGTTCAGATTCCGGATTGGTGACGGTCAATGTCAATTGGCGGTCTTTCCTCGATGCCGAGCCCGCCAGACCGCGGATCGTCGCGAGTTTGCCGTTTCGCGTGTATGAAGTACGAGGCCCGGAGCAGACGGTTCGCACCGACTCGCCGCTCTGGTGCGCCGCGTACATATCGAACACGTGATAGGTGGGCGTCAGGACGAACTTGTCTTCGTGCGCCAGGAAGAGCGACTGCAGGCAATTGACGAGCTGCGCGATATTGGCCATCGCTACTTTATCGGCGTGCCTGTGAAATATGTCGAGCGTCAATCCCGCCAGCAATGCGTCGCGCATCGTGGCCTGCTGGCCCAGCAGATGCGTTTTATGAGCTTCGGTTCCGGGTTTATACCATGCTCCCCATTCGTCTACTGCCAGCTTGATCCTGTGCTGGCGGTCGAATTCGCCCATTATCGCCCAGTGGTCTGTGATCAAGGTTTCCATGCGGCCCGCTTCATTCAAGAGTTCATACCATTCCTCGACTGAATAATTGAGCGCATCCCCCTTGCCCTGGCGCCAATCATTGGTGCGCCCCGAACTGACGTTCCACGAGTAGTGATGCAGCGCCCATGCCCACATTCGCCCGAAGCCGCCGCGCTCCGCGAGCCGGGCGAAAAATCGCCGCGACCAGGAGAGATCGCCCCCGTTCGGCCCTGATCCGATGTAGGATAAAGGCATCCCGTAGCGAGGCACCCATTCAGAAAAACGCCGGTATTCAGCCGCATACTCTTCCGGCGTGAAATTGCCGCCGCATCCCCACGATTCATTGCCCACGCCCCAGTAGCGCACTCGATAGGGCTCGCGTTGCCCGGCGGCGGCGCGCATCTCGGCCAGCGTCGTGCTTCCCGGAGGTGAGTTGCAATATTCGACCCATTCGTAAAAATCCCGCGCCGTCAGGCTGCGTAGATTGGCGGCCAGGTATGACTGAGCGCCGATCAGCCGGCAGAATCGCAGGAAATCGTCAGTGCCGAATTGGTTGGTATCGTATTTCCATGGGCCGTCAGGCGCCCCCTCCGGCCATTCCCAAGCGTCCACCCAGAAATTAGTCCGGCGCGGACGCTGTGCGCGCGGCCCAATGCCGTCGCGCCAGTTGTAGCTATCGGCGAAGCAACCGCCCGGCCAGCGTACGACGCCGGGTTTGATCCGCTGCATCGCCTCGACCAGCGCCAGGCGAATACCGTCGATATTGGGAATCTTCGAGTTCTGGCCGACCCATATACCGTCATAAACCACCCCGCCGAGATGTTCGACGAAATGGCCGTAGATCTCCGGAGCGATCTTTCCTATCGGCTCGTCGAGCAGAATCTCGATCCTGGCATCGGCCAGGCGGGACTGGCGAGCGGAAGTGGCGGTGCCGGCCAGTAGCGTCACACTACCGGTCATAGCTGCGTTCAAAAAATCGCGTCGTTTCACTTTCTCCTCCAGAAATAGACAGTATGTACAGTATTTACAGTATTTGTCAGGATTTCAGGTTCGTTCGATTGAACGATTGGCCGCATATAATAGCATTGCAATTTATCAACCGGCTACCTATTATGAACCGAATGAAATACCTTAGATTATCCTCGTGTGTGACCATAAAGTCTGTTTGTTTAATCGCATTTCTTTCCTTCTCCTATTCAACATTTGCTCAGGCTGACGTGCAGCAGCTGATCCGACAGTTGCAGGAGAAGGAGAAGAGTGTCCGTATCGCCGCCCTCAATGAGGTGAAGCGACTGGGGCCGAAAGCTCAAGATGCATTGCCCGCATTGATCGACTTACTGAAGGACCCGGATGATGAGATTCGCAAGGGATCATCGGAAGCGATAGGGCTGATGGGCGTCGCGGCCAACCCTGCCGTTCCAGCGCTTGTGGATGCGCTTAAGGATAAAAACAATTCGGTCCGCAGCAATGCGGCGTTCGCCCTCGGAAAAATCGGACCCGAGGCGAAATCTGCCCTTCCAGCACTGGGCCAGCTATTGAAAGACCCGAATGGCTCCGTGCGTAGCAGCGCGGCTTTTGCGCTCGGACGGTTCGGAAGCGATGCGCGAGACTACATCCCCGGGTTGATAGCATTGTTGGACGATCAGAACGAGTCGGTTCGCAAAGATTCCGCAGATGCGCTCGGTCGTATCGGCCCAGAAGCCAGAGCTGCCATCCCCAAACTGATCGTTCTTCTGAATGACAAGAGTGTCACTGTTCGCAGATATTCAGCCGAATCCCTGGGGAAAATGGGATCGGATGCCAGATCGGCTATCCCGGCATTGAATGAATCATTGAAAGATCCGGAGTTCGTCGTCCGGACTTATGCTCTTCAATCTCTGGAGAATATAGGCGTCGAGAGAGGGGCCCTTATCAAGGTCTATATCGATTTACTGAAGGACAAGAGCGAGCACATCCGAACCTATGTCGCGGAAGCATTGGGGAAGCTGGGGCTCGAGGCCAGAGCCGCGATACCTGCTCTTGTCGAATCTCTAAAAGACCCGGATTGGACTGTGCGCTCGAGCGCAGCGAAGGGGCTCGGGAAGATGGGTGTAGAAGCGAGCGCCGCTGTGCCCGGATTGATGGAATTGTTATCAGACCAAGAGAAGATCGTAAGGGCAAATTCGGCGGCTGCTTTAGGTGAGATGGGGGAAGCGGCGAAAATAGCCATACCGGCATTGACTAAACTGACGGAGGACCAGGCGCAGGTGGTAAGGCTGTCGGCCGCTCAATCGATAAAAAAGCTCGGACGCTGAACGCTGTGCGGGGGGAGCATAATCGATTCTGGTTCCGACGTGGGCGAAATCCAGGCCGGTTACGCTCCCGCGACAGCTAACCGCTAATTTAAGCTTTCAGCTTCTTCCAGTTGGCGAGGCAACGTTCCGCCGTCTCGAGCGAAGAAAATCTGCTGCCTTCCTGCTCGATGAGATAATACTCGACCCCGCCTTTCGATTCGGCTGCCTCGATTATCTTAGTCCACGGCGCATCGCCCTCTCCCAGCAGAACGTGATATCCCTTATCTTCCCCCGCACCCCAGTCCTTGCAATGGATAGATTTTATGCGGCCCGGATTTGCCTTGATCCAGGCAACCGGGTCAGCTCCGGCGCTCACACAAGTTCCTACATCGAGTTGCAGTGCCACATCTTTCGGGGTGTTGGCTGCGAGCACATCCATCGGACGTTTGCCGTCAACCGCAACGAATTCCGGGCTGTGATTATGGAACCCGGCTCGCATTCCGAGCGGCCTCAGTTTTTCAGCAGCCTTTGTGAGCTGGTCTGCTACGCCCTTCCAGCCATCGAGTCCGGTGACTTTTCCGGGGCTGGCCATGACGATATATTTGGATCCCAGAATCTTGTTCAATTCGATCGCCTTATCCAGCGCATCGGGCGCGAAGACGTTGGAGCCGTTATGAGTGGAGGGACAGCGGATGCCCAGGTCGTCGAGGAGCTTCCGCACCTCTTTGGCGTAGTCGGGCGTCCACTGGTAGTAGGGCGAGAAGAATTCGACCACTTGGTAGCCCATCTTCGCTACCGCTCGAACGGTACCCGTGAGATCTTTCCCCAGTTCGTCGCGAACCGAATAGAGTTCGATGCCAACTGGAATAGCTTTGCGCCGTTGCGCACCGTATGCGAGCGGCCCGGCGGCTGCCATTGCCAGGAACGTACGTCGTGAGATGGAATCAATGGATGTCATAATTTCCTCCGGAAATAGTTTTCAATTTTCAGGTTTCGATTGCGCGATCTCGATCGGCAGCCGAAACCTAAAACTGAAAACTGAAAACTGATAACTATTTTTCACAGTTTCAGGGATTAATCAGCCGATAGCTCACGAATGCCAGATTTCGGCTATCGGGCGACCAGGACGGAACGTTGATCGTGCCCTGTCCGCCGAAGAGCTTGGCCAGCACCTGAATCTCGCCTCCGCCGACCGGCATCAATCGCAGCATCACGTCTTTATTGGCTGGATGCCCTTTCACGTCTTTTTCATAAGAGAGAATTACGAGCCATTTGCCGTCGGGCGAAGGATGCGCAAACCAGTTGTTGTATTCGTCGGATGTTACCTGTTGCTGTTCGCTCCCATCGGTCTTCATCCGCCAGATCTGCATCGTCCCTGTCCGCTCAGAGTTGAAATATATGTATTTGCCGTCGTGCGAATAATCGGGACCATCATCCAGCCCGTTTGCACTCGTGAGCCGCTTCTCTTCGCCGCCCGCGACGGGAATGGTATAGATGTCGAAATTGCCGTTTCTCTCGGCGCAATATGCCAGCGTCTTCCCATCCGTAGACCACCCGTGCCAGTAAGACGGGGCAAGCTCAGTGACGCGGCGCGGCGTCCCGCCGCCGATCGGCAAAACATAAATGCGCGACTTGCGGTCATCTTGCGCTTGATCGCTGATGACAAGCTGCGTGCCGTCGGGAGAGATGCCATGATCGTTGTTGCAGCGAGTGGCGAATCCGGTGTCGAGCAATTCCGGCTCTTTCCCGCCCACCGCCAGTTTGTACATGCGCCCGCCCTGGTTGAAGAGAAAGTATTTGCCATCGCGCGACCAGTTGGGTGCTTCGAAGTGCGCACGCGTGCGATAGACCACGCGCCTGTCCTTAGAGGCAATCGCTATCGTTTCAAGCGTGCTTTCCAGTACCGGCTGGCCGGCGGCCTGCGGCTTGGGCGTTGCTATCTCGACATTTGAGAAGATGGCTTTCTCCAGCGCGTTGTTGTCATGTGCGCAGACCCCCAGACCTACGTAGTACGGCTCGCTCAGTTTTAGTCGGAAAGAACCTCCGGCCGATTGCAGCGCTTCGCCCTCGCGTGCGATCGACATGTACACGTACTCGCCCTGCTTCTCGATCTGAATTCGCCTTGGTCCGGCGACATTCGATTGAATCTCGCGCGTCGGCCCGCCCTTCGCTTCTCGGTACTGCAGCGAGGTGAGGCCGTCACCATGCAATGCCGCATCGGCGTACGCTGAATCGTGATCCAAACTCTGCCTGATGATGAGGCACGCCTTGCGATGCGTGTTGCCGCCGGTGCCGACAAAATTGACGTCAGCCGCAAGTGAGACGTCGCCCGACATCCGCTTCCAGGCAAAATGAAATGCGTCAGCTGTAGACCACATATTCTCTCCGCCGCCCGCTATGGTGTAGCTTTTTCGCGCGGCATCGTATTCGACCGATCCGGTTTTACGGACCTCGCCGATATCGCCGTTCTTCTCGAATATTCCCAGCGGCGCATCTGGTGAAGACAGAAAACCGGCTGTGAGGATAATTCCAAATAGCAGCAAGAATATTTGGGTGAATCGTCTCATTTCAGTATTCAAGCAGCCTCCAACTGCGAGTAATTTATGTTTTTGGTCGGGGGCGTGTATTACAAATATATAGCGAGGGAAATGTTCTTTAGAATTTTATCTGTTCCAGATAACGCAGGCTTCGGGGAATTTGTTGAATTGAATCCGGCGACTCGTCTTCGATGAAATACCATCTCACGCCGGCCTTTCGCGCGGCTTTCAAAATAGCCGGCCAATCCATCATGCCGGTGCCGAGCGCCACGTCATTCTTCACATCGGAAACACCCGTGAGCAATCCCGTCGGGGTACCCTTCCTCATGTCCTTGACGTGCATCAACTCGAAGCGGCTTCCATATTTGTCGAGCAACTTGACCGGGTCCTGTCCGGGATGAATAACCCAGAAAACGTCCATCTGATATCGGACAAACTGGGGTTTCGTTTCGGCCATCATAAGATCGAACAAAGTGCCATTCCCGTGCGGCCGAAATTCATAGCCGTGGATGTGATAGAAGAATTTCAGGCCGTGTTTGGCGAGCGCATCGCCAGCCCGATTGAAGACAGCGCTCGCTTCACGAGCAGTCTTTTCGTCAAATGACTCGGCCTGATGCGGGATCCAGGCGCAACCGACATACTGCAGACCGAGCGCTTTTGCCTCGCGCGCCACCTCCTCGACCTGGTCGCGATAGCGCTCATACGGGAAGTGGCCGCTGATCGGCTTCAGTCCTCTGGCATCGAGAAGTTCCTTGAATTTCGCGGGCGCAAGGTTGTAAGTGCCGGCCAGCTCGACATTTTCGATCCCAAAACTTCGGACCCTGTCGAGAGTTGCCGGGATATCCTTGGCGAATTGTTCGCGCAAGCTATAAAGCTGAAGACCGATCGGCCCTTTGAAACTCTCTCCTGTGCCGGTCGGATGTTGGTTCAACATGCCGAGGTCCCCTAGCCATTCGTGAAATCTATGATGCCAGGTTCCGAAAGGAATCCCGTTGCGGTTGCGGATTCCGCCGCCGTGGCCGCCGTGGCCGTAAATGTGCAGTTCGACGGGAACTCCTACGCTAAAAAGAGAATTATAGAAATCAACAGTCTGACGCGCATGTGATTGATCATCGATGCCCGCGCTTGTGAGGAAAGCCGGTGCGGCATCGGGTGGAGCTGTGAGGTCCATCGGCCTCCAACCTGCGTATACAAGGCCGGCGAAATCGGGGCGGCTGCTCTGACGATCTATCGGATCGGACGCGCTCGGATTGCCGCGATCAAACCGGATATCTGCGAGCGCGGCGAGCGCTCCGCCTGCGGAGAACCCCAGGATACCGACGCGAGTAGGATTGATTTTCCATTCTTCAGCGCGAGCGCGTATGATCCGAAGCGCGCGCTGAGTATCCTGGAGCGCCTCTCCTTCCACCGTGTATTTATAGTTTGGGGTTTGCGCCAAACGGTATTTCAGTATGAAGACGGCCACACCCATACCGTTGAGCCACTCCGTCAGATCATAGCCCTCCGTCCCCACGTTCAGTTCGCGATGACCGCCACCCGGCGCGACGATAATTGCCGCTCCGTTCGCCTTGTCGGGCGTGGGCAAAAAGACTTCCATAGATGGATTGTGGACGTTGCGTACCTGGCGGACGCGCTGACCGGGCTGCGGATCAGGAGGGTTCGTGATCTCTTTTTCGCTCGACCCCTGCAGAGTGGCTGCGCCATTTGGCCAGAGAAAGACCACTCGTGAAGCAGGTTCCATCGCCAGGGCAGCTGTATGAGCGAGCAATGGCAATAATAGGGCGAGAAAGAGTATCTTCAATGTCATGGACAGTCATACCTTTCAGAAGGCCATCGACCGGCTACATCGACCGGCCAGACCAAAAAACCTAATTAAATCCGGATGATCTCGAACACTCACTCGAAAGTTTTGCTATTTTGGACGGAATTGAACATTTATAGCAATAGCGCTATACAACTTTCACGACATTCTTATTTTCTCTTCTGCGTATCGAAATATAATCGCGCACTTTGTTTGCCCGTCTCGTTTTCCATTGCGTAAAATGATGCACTTATAGCCCCCAATGGCTTGATCGCAATCCCCAGCGTCTTCCCGTCGATCATCCGCTGCAGCACCGGCTTTGAAATCGTTAGATAAGTTTTTTCTCCATCACCCTCGGTGACCGGCCAGTCGATGATCATCTGGCTGCTGAGCACGCGATTGAGCGGTTGATAATGGCATAAACTATCGGTAGTAACTGTCAGCTGATTCCAACTGGGGGTTCCTCCCAGTATCTCGACGACGCGAACGATCCCGAAATCTTTTAGTTCCTTACCTTTTCGCTGGACCGAATGAGTCGTCAGCTCTAACAGGCCATGGCCCGCAACTTTATTTCCCGCATATCCGCTCAGGTCCCAGCGCAGGATCACATATCGAGTGCCTTCCACTGTCAGTAGACTGATCTTTTTTTCGCCGTACCGAACATACCAGTCGTTCAAGTTCACATCCGTGTTCTCAATGTCGATCATACTATCCTGAGCCACTTTCACCTCGTGGGCGAAGCTCTTTGGATTTGGCACGGGCGGATGATAGGGAATCGCGTCTCCTTTGTCGGGCCCGGCAATGGCGACATCGACGATATCGACTTTGATGTAGTCGACATCGACGCGGTATTTTTCCAGGCCCCAATCGATGAGAGCCATATGACCGAAGACCGTATCACCCGGCCTGGCATCGAAATCCCGCGTAGTCATACTGATCGTGTGCCAGTTTTCCGCATCGGGAATGTCAAACTCAAGGAGATGGGAATGATGGTCAGTCGTCCTCTGCGTTTTGACCTGCAGATTCACGCGGCGCGGCGCATGGCTGACCCGGATGCGCGCTTCAATACGAAATTCGCGCCCCGGGATCTCGAGCAATGACAGGTCCATCCCATCGGAGACCTTGCGCTGAACGAGCGCCCACCAGATGCCACGTTTATCGGTGGTGGCGTCCACGAAAATGGAGCCAAAATCTTCTCCTCCTTGACGGAAGTCCATCGTCGCCGTACCGTCTCCCGTCCGAAATGCCCAGTCAGTAATGCCCGTGCGGTCGATCTTGAGGGAAGGTCCATTGAAGTCATCGATGAATTGAGCTGGTGTCCGCTCGCAGAGCAAAATCGTCGCAAAAACAATCAAGATACATTGTTTCGAGTATTTGAATTTCATGCCTATAACCAACGCGGAAAAATTCACCATATCTCCCCACGCTGCCGGGATTGTGGTTTTGATCGATTTCGAGGTAATCGAGGTGATCGCGATTACCTCGAGCTATACACTCTCAGTAGCCATGTGCAGGTATTCTGCCACGTTTGTCAGCACAACAAGAAATGCATACGCGTCAACGTTAGAGGAAAGCTTCAGGAAGAACGGCAGCGCGGAATGGAGATTGATCGGAAATCGCGGAAGATGTAGTGCCGGCTGATAGTACAGAAGAAGCGGCACGCGCGCTGAACGATGAATCAAGGAAACAGGGGGAGCCAGCCTTTTGGCTGATTGATCCATCGTTCAACGGAGCATGCTTCGTGGGACGTAGCTTTATAGTTGGGAGTTCCGCGTTTACGCGGTCTTATCTTTTCGCATGATTTTCTCACCGCCTGAAGGCGGAACTCCCAACATGTTTGGAGTTCCGCGTTTACGCGGTCTTTTCTTTTTCGCATGATTTTCTCACCGCCTGAAGGCGGAACTCCCAACATGTTTGGAGTTCCGCGTTTACGCGGTCTTTTCTTTTTCGCATGATTTTCTCACCGCCTGAAGGCGGAACTCCCAACGCGTTTTCAATGCGAGAAAAATTTATAGGTGCAAACTTGTCAAATAACTGAATACCGCATGTCTAATGCCTATCATCCGGTGGCCGTCAAAAGATCAGCTTGAGCGCCAGTTGAATCTGGCGCGGGCCGTTACCCTGGCCGCCGATGGTCCCGAAGTTGTTGGAGTCGACTTGACCATTCGGCCCGCCCAGACGCACGCGATTGAACGCATTGAAGAACTCGATGCGGAACTGTGCGTTCCACTTGCCCTCCTTGAAGTAGTTGTTCTTGAACAATGAGAGATCGAAGTTCTTTTCGCCGTCCATCCGCAGATTGGGCATGACGCGCGGTGAGTTGCCGAAGGTGAAGGCTGGAGTGATTGCGAATGCCGATGTGTCGAACCATTTCGCCAGCTTGGCATCCTTGGTGCCGTCGATATTGGCATTATTCCCATTCCAGGTTGGGCGCTGCGTTGGATTGAAAAGACCGACATTGTTCTGTCCCTGCGTAATGAGAATCGGCAGGCCGCTCTGGAAGGTCACGATGCCGTTAAACTGCCAGCCTCCGACCAGCCAGTTGGCTGCGGAGGGCAAGCTGCCGCCGAACTTTTTGCCACGGCCGAACGGCATGTCATAGACGAAGCTGTTCACGAAACGATGAGTTATGTCCTGTGATCCGATGGAGCGTTCGGCCGCGCGGTCATAGACGTTCTGCCGTGAGCTTGCCTGGCCCAGAAAACCCACCGTGGTCGACACGTCATCGATCAGCTTGTTCCAGGTGTATGCGACCAGGATGCTCAGGCCATTCGAGAATCGCTTGTCGGCCCTCAACGTCCCACCGTGATAGATCGAGAAGCCATATGGGACGCGGAAGGCATTGATCCCGTCGTATTGCGGGTATGGCCGCAACAGCCGGCCGCGGGCGACGGTCGATGAGCGCAAATTCGAAGATGGGTTGGTGATTATACCGAAGAACGGGTTCGTGACCTGATCCTGCAGCTCAGTCCCGAACCTCAGGAACGAGGCCGGCAACTGCGACTGCGTGATTCCGTTCTCACCAGCCAGCAACCGTGTACCTTTGCTGCCGATATAGGCAGCCTCAAAGACGATGTTGCCGGGCAGTTCACGCTGTATATTGAAATTCCATTGCTGAATGTAGGGACTATGGTGATCGGGGATTACTCCTTCGCCGATGCCCAGGCCGATGTTGGTTGCCGTTCCAAGCGAGGTGCCCGGCGGTAGATTGAACCCATTCGGGAAAGGATTGTCGAAGAACCCGATCGGGTCTCGCCCGTTCAGGCTGACGATCATATTCGATGAGGTGCGATATCCGATCATCCCCGCCGTTCCGGTGTGCCCGGCTGCCTGCAGAACCGAGGGGGCATAGTAGATGCCGTAGGCGGCGCGCACCACCGTCCTATCATTCAGGCTGTATGCGAAACCGATGCGCGGGCCCCAATTGTTCTTATCGGTCGGAAACTGGCGGCGCTCCTCTGCCGTGACGAAATTGATCGCTCCTTTCAGATCAGCTGGATTGAAGTACGGGTTGGCCGGAACCATGCTGGCGATCGGGGAGGGAGCATCGAAATCGAAGACGCTCAGCCGATTATAACGTTCGGTGCGCGGCACATCGAGGTCGTAGCGCAGGCCCAAAGTAATCGTCAGTTTCGGCGTCATTCTCCACGTGTCTTCAAAATACAATGCCCAATACGAACTTGACGATGCCGGGGTCGGATCATGGCTGACTGTGCCTGAATTCGGGATGCCGATCAGCATCGAAGCCAAGCCGAATCCGTCCATGTTGCTGCCCTGGTTCGGGTCGCGTTGCGTCCAGGTCGGAGAGAAGTTGTACTCGCCCGAAGGCTGGCCCAACTGCAGGAAATTGAGCATCAGCTTGCGGTAGTCCATGCCGAATTTGAACGTATGGCGCGGGAGAGTCTTCGTCACGTTGGCGTTGAAGCTATGGGTGGTCGGCGCGATGACCAGATCGTTGAATGTCTCCTGCCCTAACGAAGAAAGTCCTCCCACATTGATGCGTGGGAATTCAGCAGCTTGTGCTACCCCTTGGATAGCCGCCGGGAAGCCGAGTTGCGTAATATCGAAACCGGTTGAGAACGGGATGCGCACGACCGTCCGCCGATTGAGGCCGTAGCGCGCGTTGAGGAAGAGCGTCGGATTGACAGTGTAGACGTTATCCACCGAAATGCTCTTCGAGGTGCTGTCTGTAGGGCCTGCGTTATTCGGCGTAGCAGGGTTGGCGAAATGGTTGAATGGACGATTAGGATTTTTGAAAAGCGTAGAGAATCGCACGAAAGAGCGCCAGTTCGCCGTGAAGTTGTGATCCACGCGCGAGTCGATCTGATTGGAGTTACTGATGTTCGTGCCGACCGCCGTGAAGTTGTTCTGCTGCGTATTGGCGTTGATCGGCGTGGTGTTGGGCAGCGGCCAGTATTGCATCAGGTTGAGCGCGATCGGGTTGAGCAGGGCGGTCGGGATCTTGTTGCACGCTTCGCCGCCTACCTGCCTATTGTTCGGTTGAAGCGGGAGAGGATTTCCATCCGCGCCACACCTGAATGGATCGCGGGTAAATCGCCCGGGCGTGGTTCGATCTGCCTCGGTCGAGAACGGATTATATAATTGAATTCGCTGTCCGCCGGCAGTCATCAGATTGGAGAAATCGCCCCGCCGCCATTCGGCCAGCGGGACAGTGAAGGTGCCGACCGATGCCGCCCCCTGGCGCAGACCTTCGTAATTAACAAAGAAGAATGTCCGATCCGTTCGGATGGGTCCGCCAACATTCCCGCCAAACTGATGGCGTTTGAAGCTGCCCTTCTCTATGCCGGCCCGGTTGCTGAAGAAGTTGTTGGCATCGAGCAAACTGTTGCGCGTAAACCCGAAACCCGTCCAGTGATACTGATTCGTACCGCTCTTGGTCACCAGATTGATCACTCCGCCACCGAGACGGCCGAATTCGGCGCTGACCGAATTGGTCTGCACGCTGAATTCCTGCACCGCGTCCACCGACGGCGTGTAGTTCAGATCGAGGATCGACACGTTATTTTCCGCGTTCACATTTGAGATGCCGTCGATCGTCACTTCGCTGGTCGCATTGCGCCCGCCGCTTATGAACGGCGACGACCCGGGGCCCGGGATCACACCCGGAGCAAGCGAAGCCAACGAGAACGGATTGCGCCCGTTGAGCGGGAGATCGATTATGCGTTTGTTTTCAATGGTCTGGCTGACGGTTGAACTCGTAAGTTCAATGGCTGCTGCCCCGGAGGATGTGACGGTGACGCTCTCCGTCGTATCGCCTATCTCCAGGGTTACATCCATCTCACGGATCTGCTGGACATCGAGTTTGACTTCATCTAGTGTTGCGGTCTTGAACCCGGATCTTTTAATATTGATTCGGTAGAGACCGGGTTTTAATTGTGGAACGACATAACTGCCGTTGCCTTCGGTCGTAACAACCCGGGTCTCGTTCGTTCCTTTATTAATGATAGATACTTCCGCTCCGGCGATGACCGCGCCGGCTGCATCCTGAACGGTTCCGCGTATCGTGCCGGTGAATTGCTGCGCACTGACTGGAAATGAGATTCCGACGAGCAGTATCAAAATAAACATAATAAGACGTACCGCTGGTAATTGATTTGACATTAGTCTCCTGTGTGATGGGTGGGATTTACACGATTTTTCAATGATTTGGTAAGCGAAATAAGCTAAATCTTTGCTAAACTTGAAAAATCTTGAAGATCCGCTTACCTGATCTATTAAATGAAGTCTAGAGTTATCCCAGCAAGTTCGTGAGTGATTGACTAAGTATTGATTGAATGCTGAATCGGAGCAGGCCTATTTATATTTTTGTCTAGAGTATTGGTCTAGTGTTTTCCTGGCAAAGCTGTTTGAAGAACAATTAATCGGTCGCGTTTCAGAAGGAGGATGATCTTTCTAAACCAATGCGTCCGGGATTTAAACCAATTGTAACCTACAGGCAGTTTGGTAGGCTCTCGGGCGGACACATTGGCCTGATTATCAACGGCATATAATTAATATTTCCGAAACGCGACCGAAATCGTCAGGTTCGAGATTATGTGTTCTTGGATTCAAAGTCCTTTAGATTAGCTAAATTTTTGGTAAAGAAAGTTGTAAAGATCAGCTAAATGCTGTTTTTATGATTCACTTGGAATCCAAACTTGGGTTGTATTACGAATTTGGGCCTTTCCGGCTTGACCCGGGAGAACACCGCTTCTATCGCGACGGTGAGATAATACTTTTGCCTCCCAAGGAATTCGATCTCCTTTTGCTTCTGGTGAAGAGCTCCGGAAAGATAATGGATAGGGAGAGTCTAATAAAAGCTCTCTGGCCAAGGACGGTCGTCGAAGAGGCAAATCTCAATGTTCACATTTCGGCTCTGCGGAAGACCCTCGGCGAAAAGCCGGACGAATATCGATATATCGAGACTATACCTAGATTGGGTTATCGCTTCATCGCGCCGGTCATAGAAGTCAATACTGCCGCTAAGATAGAAGCGCAGGCGCATCCGTTCAAGAATTCGTCCGAACTTCTGTTTCCACCGACCTGGACAGGGGATGAGAAGGTACTGAGCCTGGACGGCACTTCTCAGCAGAGGATCCGATCCCGGTTACTCGCGCCCTCGTATGTCTGCGGCGACATTGCCAATCTGGCTGCTCGCGCTCTCCGCGCTAGGCATTCTCGCCATCCTGATACTCAAGCCATACCGCTCGGGGATACCCGGGAACGGAATAGAGAAGTCGTTGGAAGTGGTTCCGCTGACTACCTATCCTGGACATGAGTATCAGCCGGCTTTTTCGCCGGATGGGAATCAAATAGCATTTGTCTGGACGGGAGAAACCGGCGACAACAGCGACATCTATGTAAGGCTGGTTGATGGCAGCAATTCGGTGAGACTGACTACGCATCCTGGTGATGACGTAAATCCTGTCTGGTCGCCTGATGGAAGCATGATCGCCTTCTATCGCAATACAGGGGACCGTGACGGAGTATATATAATGCCTTCACTGGGCGGAGCAGAGCGCAAGGTGACCGATGCCTGGGCGAATCGCTTCAGTTTCGGAAGTCGTACATGGCTCCACTGGTCTCCCGACGGGAAATGGCTTGTGTTGAGCGACAAGCTTTCAGATGATGAGCCATTCGGACTTTTTCTTATCTCGCCCGAAACCGGAGAGAGGCGCCGCCTGACATCGCCTCCGGTAAGCTATATCGGGGATTGCAGTCCGGCCTTTTCGCCCGATGGATCGCAGGTGGGTTTTGTGCGAGTCTTCAGCGCCGTAGTCGGTGAGGTATTCCTCGTCTCGCTTGATGGAGGCGAACCGGTGCGGCTGACGCACGACGGGGGCGGCGCAAGCAATCTGACCTGGGTACAGGATGGGCGCGAGATCGTTTTCTCCACACGGTATGGCGGGAGAGCTCAATTGCAGAGGCTTCCGATCGGAGGCACGCCTCAATGGTTGGCGGCGAGCGGCACCGATGCCCATTACCCGGCCTTCTCCGCTCAGGGGAACCGGTTGGCCTGGACGAAAAATACTGCGAATTCAGATATCTTCAGAGCGTCTCTCGCAAACGAACGGGATGGGAGCAAATCATACTCCAGTTTTATCGTTTCAACAGCAGTTGAAGGCAGCCCGCAGTACTCGCCGGATGGGAGTAGGATCGTTTTCCAGTCGAATCGGACAGGCGGAGGAGAAATTTGGGTTTGCGGCAGCGAGGGAGAGAATCCGATACGGCTGACATCATTTCGCGGACCGCTCACCGGCTCGCCGAGATGGTCGCCCGATGGCCGGCATATCGTCCTCGACTCACGGCCTGAAGGAAATGCCGATATCTATATCGTCAGCAGCGAAGGCGGCGGCCCGCCGCGGCGGCTGACGACCGATCCCGGTGAAGACATCGTGCCCAGCTTCTCGCGCGACGGGCGCTGGATCTATTTCTCCTCGAGCCGTAGCGGCAGGCTGCAGGTCTGGAAGATGGCGCCGGATGGAAGCGACGCCGTCCAGGTGACGAAAAATGGCGGTTTTGAGCCTCGTGAATCGCCTGATGGCCAGTGGCTATATTACGCGCGGGACCGAGGGTCATCATCGATCTGGCGCATCCCGGCGAGCGGCGGTGAAGAGACTCCGGTCTATGATTTTCAACAGAAGGCCCTCAGCCGGATGTGGTCGGTATTGAATGACGGTATTTATTTCGCTGTCGCCGAGTCATCTACTCGGTCAGCCATAAAGTTCTATAGCTTCACCAATGGAAGCGTGAAGACGGTCATCGATGGTATAGATGACGGTATCATGCCCAATAGCATTTCGGGTCTGACGATTTCGCCGGACGGGAGATGGGTGCTGTTTCCTCTAGTGATTCAGCGTGGTAGTGATTTGATGATGATTGAAAACTTTCGCTGAATTCTTACCTCAGAGCAAACTTAGAAATGTACTCGACTATATCCACCGGCTTCCTCCGGCGCTGATCATAGTTGCTGATCATAATTATTGATAACAATCGAATTTAAAGTGCGCAGTCCTTATTTATCTACTCATCAGAAAGATTGCGACTTTGAAGTAGAAGCGAAATAGGTCACATCGCTCCGTCATATTACTTTTATCTGTCAACATAGATGTAAAAGCGATGAAAGTTATTGCATCGACTGATGCGTCATATTCGAATAACATGCGAGAAAAAGAGGCTTGGCTTCAGCTGACCGAAGCCGAACAGCAAATAATTACGGCCAAACTGCCACTCAACCATACTGAAACAGCTCAAAAAGTATTTAACGACCGACTGACGGGAAAAAACGCCGAAGAAACAGAGGCTCTTGTAACAGCAATTAAGAACCTCATAGACAACGCAGGCGGTCGAGCTAACAGTGAAGTCTGGCAACAAATTCAGAGTATTGATGGCGGATGGGTGGATAAAAGGGACAGCTCGTCTGGGGCATTACATTTGAGCGTCAATAATTCCAAGGACTTTCTCACCGTCCTTCGGAAGAATGGGTATGATGTTAATCGATACTACGAGGTTTTCAGTGATCACAAGCACTCCGCCCGATTCATAACCGAAACCTCATACCAGCCTGGGATGCACTTTGTACAGGAAGAGAATTATCCCGATAACAAATTTGACGTCCATTGGGATCGAAGGTCTTCGGCCTTTAAAAAAGCATACCGGAAGTATTTCTTGCTGCCCGCTTTTGCCGAAAAAATCATTGAGCGGATAGGGGCAGGGAAGACACATACGAACCCTATCTCTTCCGCTCAAGTGAGACAGGATTTGAAGAAAATGGGTATGGTTCCTGATGAGGGTTCACCGCGGACTTTCAGCGAGTCGTCCTGACAAGATAATAGAAATCAAGACAGCTCAGCCCGTCACGGATGCAACGAATAGTCCCCGATAATTCGTGCTGACCCATCGCATCCGTGAAAATCCTTGGGGAATTCCCAGCGCTGATTTTCCGTTTCCCTTGTACTTCGACAGCAGTGCGAGTAGGATTTTGCTGTAGAAGCAACAGGGGAGCTGAATATGGCAGAACAACGTATAGACTTACCGCAGGGGACACTGGACCTGTTGATCCTCAAGATCATAGCTCTCGGGCCTCAGCACGGATGGGCGATCTCGGAGCGCGTTCAGCAGATCTCGAGCGATGCCCTTCAGGTTAAGCAGGGATCATTGTATCCGGCTCTTCACCGGCTGGAACGCCGCGGGTTGATTAAGGCGCGTTGGAACACTACCGAGAACAATCGGCAAGCGAAATATTATGAGCTGACCCGCCGCGGGCATAGACAATTGGAAGCCCAGGAAGATTCGTGGCGCAGACTGACCGCCGCGGTCAGCCAGATTCTGGACACTGCTTAATCCTCAGGTAGCCAGGAGGACACGATGATAAGTGATCTGTTATATCGTCTGCGCGCCATTTTCCGGCGGCGCTCGGTTGAACAGGAGCTCGACGAAGAGTTGCGATTCCACCTGGAAAACGAGATCGAAAAACTGATGCGATCGGGCCTCACTCGCGAGGAAGCGTCGAGAAAGGCCAGGCTGTTGCTAGGCGGAATGGATCAGGTGAAAGAGGAATGCCGGGAGGTGCGCGGCGTCTCGGTGGTTGAGACAGCGATTCAGGACCTTCGCTATGGATTACGCGGGCTGCGCCGCAATCCGGGGTTGGCCATTATAGCTATAGTGACGTTGTCGTTGGGGATGGCCGCAAGCATCGTCGTGTTCAGCATATTCGAGGCGGTTCTGCTCAGGCCGCTGCCTTTTCGTGATGCTGATCGCCTGGTACAGATATGGGAGACGCGGCTCGAACGTGGGATCGACCAGATGGGATTCAGCGAAGGCAACTTTTGGGATGTCCGCACGCGGAACCATTCCTTTGAGGCGGTTGCGGCCATTCACTATGACGAAGCCATTCTTACCGGCAGCGGTCCGGCGAAGAAAGTCTCGATGAATTATGTTACGCCCAATTTTTTCCGCACCCTCGAGGTATCACCCCTGTTGGGGCGCAGCTTCTCAGATGAGGATAAAGAGGACAATCGCGTGGCGATTCTCGGAAACCGGTTTTGGAAGGAGCAGTTCGGCGGGGATCCGGCGATCATCGGCAAATCGCTGCGGCTGAACGATATGGTCTCATTCACAGTGGTGGGAGTGCTGCCGGCAGGTGAGCAGTGGATCAACGAGCAGATTTACGTGCAGGGCGGAGTCACCAACAGTGCAGATGCCCCTCGCAGCAAAGGGGAAAGCAGAGTGATCGCTCGGCTAGCACCAGAAGTTTCGGCAGAAGCAGCGCAAGCAGACCTACTGCAAATCGCCGGCGTGCTCGCCCAATCCTACCCAATAGAAAACGAAGGCCTCGGATTCCGCCTGGAGTCTTCAAGCATATGGAAAGCCAGCGACACCACACGCCGGGCTCTCTGGGTGTTGTTCGGTGCGGTCACCTTCCTTTTGTTAATCGGATGCATGAACATCGCGAATCTCCTGCTGGCACGGGGCACAGCGCGGCAGCGGGAGATCGCCGTTCGTATCGTGCTCGGCGCAAGCCGCGGCCGGCTGGTTCGCTTTGTGATGATGGAGGTGATTCTGCTCACCGGATTCGGAGTCGCGCTCGGTCTGGCGATGGCGTACACCGCTCTGCGCGTGATGCATACAATTGAGATTGCCGGAATTCCACGGTTGGCGGACGCCAGCCTGAATCGCTGGGTACTTGTGTTCGCCGTAATAATTGCGTCTCTGACCGGCTTGCTATCCGGTCTCGCACCGGCGCTGCAAGCGTGGGCTAGCGGGGTCACAGCCGCATTACGCGACAGCGACCGCCAGGCGGGAAGCCGCAGGCAAGGTCGCCTGCGTGCAACACTGGTCACTGGCGAGGTGGCGCTCTCGTTTCTATTGCTCGTGGGCGCAGGCCTGCTGATTCGCAGTTTCGTCCAGTTGATGAACGTGGACCGTGGATTCCAGTCCGAGGATCGACTGATGTTTAGGGTGAATATGCCAGGTCACTACTGGTGGAAAGGCACGGGCAGGCGGGTTCTTGACCGGCTTTTTGAGCGCCTGTCAGCCGTTCCCGGTGTGATCGCGGTCGGAGCGGTCAACGACCGGCCTCTGGAGCCTATACTGGGCCACAGTGGAGCTACGGAAATCGATTCCGGTTCGCGATCGCAAAACTCTGAGCGCCGCACGCCGCTTACGGTCGGAGCGCGCATCGTTACGTCCGGTTACTTTCGTGCCATCGGGTTGCCCTTTCTTCACGGAAGAGGTTTCGACGAGAACGACGAAATGGTTTGGGAGCAGATATCTCCTAACACGCAACGGTCCGCATCGCCACGGCGCGTAGTTGTCAGCGGGCGACTGGCGAAGTTGCTCTTCCCCAATGAATATCCAGTCGGCAAACACGTGAGAATGAGAAATCTGGACGCCGAGGTTATAGGCGTAGTCGAAGATAGCCGCGAGCGCGGCTTGATCTCCGATCCCACACTCACCGTCTATCTTCCGCATGGCCGAAACCACTTGACGCCCGAGTTCGTCGTCCACACCCGTGCGAATCATCTCGATCTGGCGCAGGAAGTGCAAAAGATCGTCACCTCGCTGGACTCCAATCTTGCAGTTACTGATATTCGCTCATTTGAAGAAGTGATATCCCGTTCCGTCACACCACAGCGGTTCAATGCCATTCTACTGGGAGTTTTCAGCGGACTCGCGCTACTGCTGGCGATCACCGGCATCTACGGCGTGCTCTCCTATTCGATGAGCCGCCGTACATCCGAAATCGGGCTGCGTATGGCGCTCGGTGCAACAACAGGCAGCATCTTGCGGCTGACGATACTACAAGGAATGCGACCCGTATTGCTGGGGATCGGGCTGGGTGGACTGGGAGCGTGGTGGCTGTCGGGCTACCTCGCATCGCTGCTCTTCGGGATCGAGCCATTCGACATTATCACCTACGCGGCGGTAGCAACGCTGCTTCTGGCGACGGCGCTGGCTGCCTGCTATCTTCCCGGCCGTCGCGCAATGCGGATTGATCCAGCTATAGCGCTGCGCATCGAGTAGCTTTGTAGAGCCCGTGAAGCGGGCGATAGAATAAAGCCCAGGGTGTAGGCGAAGCCGGAACCCTGGGTGTAGTCATAGTAAATGATTCAAGCCCATGAAATGGGCGGCAGATTTAGATCAACCGCACAACCTCGCGGTCTATCGCCCACTTCGTGGACTTGCGCGACTTGGTGGCGTGCAACCCAGGGTTCCGCATCGGCTCTACTCTGGGTGTAGTCATAGTAAATGGTTCAAGCCCATGAAATGGGCGGCAGATTTAGATCAACCGCGCAACCTCGCGGTCTATCGCCCACTTCGTGGGCTCGCGCGACTTGGTGGCGTGCACCCAGGGTTCCGCCTTCGGCTCTACCCTGGGCTTTATTCTATCGCCCGCTTCGCGGGCTTGAACAATTTCAGAAAACTTCGTTTACGCAATACTTAGGACGAATTGTGAAACCATCTATTAAGCATCTAATCAGCTAAATCATAAATCACTGCATCCCGCGAACCGACGTCACCCGCACGATTGAAAACTGACCTGTCAGTTTTAGTTTTGAAACGTGAATGACCTGATTCCCGCGTTGGTTTTCCCCCTCAATTCCGATCCGATACGCTTGGGTTCAATCCGCCGTCGAACTCAGCCAACATCGCGCAAACCTGGTCCAACACCACCGTCACATCCCGTCCGCTGCCTACATAGTTATTCCCCATCATACTGAATATCAACACTTGCCCGCGGTGAGTCGTGACGTACCCCGATAGCGAGTTGACATAGCTCAGCGTACCTGTTTTCCCCCGGAAGTTGTTGAATGCTTCCGTCTCCCGCATACGGCGTTCGAGCGTGCCATCAACGCCGGCAAGAGCCAGCGATTCGCGATACACGCTCGAGTGCTTATGAATCAGCATGTATTCCAACAGCCTGGTCGTTGAGCGAGGAGTGACCAGATTCTGGCGCGCAAGACCTGAACCGTCGCGCAGACTCAGAGCACCTACCTCGATACCGGCCCGTTGCAGGAATCTCCGGCTCATTTCAGTGCCTAACGATGCAGTCTGTTTCGGCCGCTCATATTCGTCGAGCAAACCGTATTCAGGGTGGCGCGTGCCGAGTTGTCTGAGCAGCAGCTCTGTATGCAGGTTCTGGCTCTGTTTGTTGACGATTTTAAGCATCTCTGACAGGGGCTGAGATTCGTATTTCGCGACCTCTGTCATTTTCGATACGTCGATTGGCTCCGCGACGCGCGCGATAGCGTCTCGCCGCTCTATCCGCCCGCGCAAACGTATTTTCCGGCGGGCGAGAGCTTCTCGAAGCAGCGTGGCCGCGAAGACCGCAGGATTGTGAATTGCGATGTTGACTGAAACGCCGGGCGCTCTCCGCGGTATCGCCCCGAAAAACTCGATATCATTGCTGTTGACCGGACGATGGACTCCGATGCGCGTTTGGCCGTTTGCGCTGGTGGTTGCGTTATTTATTATGCGAACGAAATTGGTGATCGGTTGGACTTTGATCACAGGTTTCTCGCCGACTTTGGAAGCGGGGGCGATGGTGAAGGTCAGCGTGTTGTCGTTTGCGGTGAGGGCGCTCACTTCTGCGCCGTAGTAAAACTGCATATCATCCCATTCCCATCCGGGGCCAACCAGATCGCCAGCAAAGAAGCTGTCGTCCCCGATGATGTTGCCCGCGATGACCCTGATTCCTCGCGCTTTGATCTGATCGGCCAGTTTCTCAATCGCGCTGATCTTGTTGGCCGGCATGAAGTCGCTGTATCGCTTGGGATCATCGGTCTCGAAGCGCGGAGAGAGATTGGGATCGCCGCGTCCGTAAAGGATCAGGTCGCCCTGCAGCACCCCTTTTACGATCGGGTTTGCAGCGTAGACGGAAGTCTTGATTTTGAATGTGGGACCGAAGGCATCCAGCGCCGCTGCCGAGGTATAAAGCTTCATATTCGATGCCGGCATAAATGCCTTGTCGGCGTCGCGCTCGAAAATGACCTGCCCATCCGTCGTGATAATGCGCAACCCCCAGCGCGCGGAAGCGAATTTAGACTGGTCGATCAATTCCGTGATGCGCTCCTGCAGATCAGCCAGAGTTGCCGGTTTTGTACTCGTGGGCGCTGGTTGTTGTGATAGCGCGGGCGAAAGCGACAGCAGAATAATAAGGACTAAAATGGAGATTCTGTTTATGCTTTTCATTTCTTCAAGTAGGCGCGCCTGAGACTTTACAGCTAAGGCTCGCAAGAATCGCACGTATTTCAACACGACGTTATATATTATTTCTCAAATATACGAACTGTCACACGGCAGATGGAAAATCAAGGGAGCGATCTTCGCTCTTCTCACATCAGGCGTTCACGCAAAAACGAAAATACCCTCGTATAGGCGCGGCGTGCGATATTTGGCCAACCATCGCCCGGCAGGATGACAGGGAAGTTCTTGGTGCCGGGTTGATTCCACGAATTGTCCCAGCCGCTGCCATCCCAAAACAGATCCACGTTCATGGCGCCGATCTCTTTCACCAATCCGCCCGGATCACGGCCATTGCCGTCGAACTTGTTGCCGAAAATTCGATTGCCTTCCGGGACGGAGCCGACGTCGAAAGTCTTCCCTCCGGGAAAGGCAAGCGCCAATCCGACGACGGCGATTCCCAAGCTGTTGTTGCCCCGAATAACATTCTCGGTAACTTCGGTGCGATCCGCGGCCATTATCAACATGCCAGTGCCGGGGACCACTCGCCCCACTATCGAATTGGGATCGCCAAAATTCGGATGGTTGTTGTTGACGATGCGGTTGCGCACTACGCGCGTATCGCTGCCGACTTTTGATGGATTGTTTGGCAAAAGGAAAACAAGGATGCCGCCTGTGTTGTCGTGTACGTAGTTATTCTCGACCAGCGCGTTGACGGAGTTTTCGATTTCGATGCCGGTGACATTGTTGTAAGCCTCATTGTTGCGTACAACGATGTCGCTCGATTGACCGACGTATATTCCGGCATCCTTGATTCCGGTGACACGACAGTTTTCGATGAGCACGCCCTTGCATTCGACCGGATAAACCCCGTACAGCCCTGCATTATTAACCTCCAGGGCGCGGAACGTCGCGTTCGTACCCCCGTGAACGGTGATCCCATTATTGACATAGTCTTTGATCGCCAGACCCTCAATCGTGAAATTGTGGCTCGATGTAATGACGGCGTCGGTCAACCTGTTCAGCCCGTCCAGCGTGGGTTTCTCTCCATTCACGCGCAGGCCCCGGATAGTGATGTTGTCGACGTCGACCAGCAATGATTCGTGATAGCTGCCGGGTAGAATTTCGATCGTGTCGCCGGCGATCGTGCGATCGATGACTGACTGAATCGATTCGCCCGGTTTGATGCGCCAGGTTGCCGGCTGACGTTGTTCTCTCCGATTTCGCGCCAGCTCAGCATTCACCGGACGGGGTTGGACTATCGCAGTAATTTTTATCCGCTCAACTACGGGTAATCCGGAAGGCACGCGCGCGGGAAATGCGGGCTTTTTCGTTTCATCGGTCAAGGCGTGCAGAAAGGCGATAATCGCTTTCTTCTCCTGGGGGCTGAGTATGAAACGGCGGATCTTATCATCGAGGTTCGGGAGGGCCATATCGAAACTCAGACCCCCGCCGACCGAATAGAAGGATAGGACCTCTTCGAGCGTCTGGAATCGTCCGTTGTGCATATAAGGCGCGGTCAGGGCGATGTTCCGCAACGTCGGAACTTTGAAGGCATGTTTGTACGGCTCGCCGCCAACCACCTCAGCGCGCCCAATGTCTCCTGTTTGTCCCGGTATTCCCGGTTGCCCCGATTGCACCGGCAGAGGTGGCACGCCGATCACTTTAAAATCCGGATTGGCGAAGGTGGGAAAACCGTGACATTCAAAGCAGCGGGTCTTGAGCGAGCGAAAGAGTGTCAGGCCATGCCGCTGTTCCGCAGTGAGCGCGGTCGCATCGCCAGCCGCGTAACGGTCGAATGGCGAGTTATTGCTGATGATCGTTCTTTCAAACGCCGCGACGGCATTGGTCACATTATCAAAATTGACTGCCGAACCGCCGCTGCCGCCGAATGCCTTGTCGAACATCTGCGAATATTCGGGAATTGCCTTCAGTTCGCTGACCAGATCATCAGGGTTCTGGTTCATCTCGTCCGCTGAAGTGATCGGCGAACGCGCCTGGTGCTCCAGGTCATCGGCGCGGCCGTCCCAAAATAGTTTGTGTGAGAATGCTGCGTTCCAAATGGTAGGTGAGCCGCGTTTGATTTGCTTGCCGCCCATCCTATCGGGGCCGATGCCCTTGCCGCCTTTGCCCATCGCTAAATTGCGGCCGTCGCTGAAACCCAGGTCGGGATGATGGCAGGTCGCACAGGACTGTGTGTTATCACCCGACAGAACAGGGTCGAAGTATAGCAATCGACCGAGCTCGGCTTTCTCCGGCGTATTGGGGTTATGCGCGCGCTGGTTCATCTCCGGGAATGGGCGGCGCAGCCCCCCGCTGCCCGGATTGCCGTTGGTTGCGCTCCCGGAAGGTATATCCGGGGAAAATGGGATCATTCCTATAACGAGTATTGCGATTACGATTATTCCCAGCGTCGCAATGAAAAGCATCAGAATGCGGCGCGCCCAGTTGTTTGGTGAAATGGCGGGGTTGGAGTTGAGAACATCGCTGGTATCGTCCATCGTTGTATTCTCCCCTGAAGATTGTCTGGATTTTACAGGACTATCCAGAATTTACCGCGATCCTGTAATTCTCGATTATCTCTTAAATCATCTCTCGTGTGTCTAAATATATTCAAAACGTTAGGATGTATATATTTTCATTACCGGCCGTGTCAATTCGTACTTTGGTGTGTTGACTCGCTTGTGATGTTAGAATTATTCTGATTTTGCCTAAGGTTCTATAGATAAAATGGATCATCAGAATAGGAGAATCTGATATGAGTATCTGATATTAGTTTGAAAACGACATTGATAGCCGTGCTGCTTGCAGCCACAGTAGTAGTAGTCGCAGCGCAGAAGAAGGCGGCGAATAATTCGCCCGACAACGGCCAACCCAGGCTGGCTATGGATTCGTTCGAACACTCGTTCGGAACGGTCAAAGCAGGGACGCCATTGAAACATACATTCAAGGTCAAAAACGATGGCAAAGCCCCTCTCGCAATAACTAACGTCAGCCCCGCGTGCGGCTGCACTACGACCAATTATGATAAAGCGATTGAGCCCGGACAAACGGGGGGGATCACTCTGGAGATCGATAAGACGGAAAGCTATAAAGGTGAGGTGGTGAAGACCGCCGAAGTTACCACCAATGATCCGAATAAGACGAGATTCACACTAGTTCTCCGTGCCAATGTCACTGCCAAGTGAGCTCATTCATTACTTTTTCTTCGAGGGACAAAACGAATTCTATGCTAAGACGATTGATCACCATAACTGTTACAAGTTTAATTTTCCCCGCCGGCCTCTTGATTTCGGCGTGCAGCGGTAACAGCGCTCATAATCATCAGGGACATGTATCTCCGACACCTGGCAGCGCTTCTGCTCCCGCGATGGCGAAAAGGGTTCCGGCCTACTTTAAAGAACCGCCGGATATAAAACTGCTGCCAGCTACCTTGTCTCCCGCCATGTTCAGCGGTCAAACCAGGGAAGCATATCAGATAGCGCAAGATATTCCGGAAACTCTGGCTCAACTGCCGTGTTTCTGTTATTGCGATTATTCAGTCGGTCACAAGAGTCTTCACAGCTGTTTCGAGGATGAACACTCGGTCGGATGCGCACTGTGTCAGGATAGCGCGATGATGGCTAAAGAGCTCAAGGACGATGGCCTCAACATCGAACAGATCCGTGAAAAGTTGATCGCCAAATACAACAAGCACTAAGGTCGTCTGGTCACCCAGAGGACAGCCAGTACGGCATAAAGGGCCATTCCAATCCAGCGCAATGGCCCTTCTACGAAAACTACGGTGGCATTGAAGATAATGATGAGCAGGAATACGTGCCATGCCACCGTCAGGATATTTGGGCGACGTCGAAAGTTCTCCGGCAACAGCCACCACCAGGCTACATCCACCACCCAGGCGAGCATCACCGCATAGTTAATGTACATCCCGCCGCCCCAGTAGATTCCGAATACTTTGGCCGTTTGACGGGCGGTTTCGCGATAGACCGAGTACTGGCTCCAACCGTGATAGTGGTGGAGTGCGAGCGCGACATGGACGAGAAGACTGAGGCAGCCCGCAGTCCAAATCAGTCTTGCTGCAGATTCCCATTTCCATTTTTTGTCGGCGATGAAATATGCCGTCGCGAGGTAATATGCGGCGAGCGTAAACCAGATGGTGATTCGTGTCAGAAATTCGCCCCTGTTCATTATAAAATCTTCTTCTTCAGGTCGGGGAAAACTTGGGAGACCTTACTAAGCAGATAATCTCCGTATGTTCCCATGGATCCATGCACGCTGGCGTGGTCCCAGCGGTCTTCCTCGTCGTCATGTGATGACCGGCACAGATCGATGGGTTTCACTTCAACATTGAAGTTCGGGTCGAAGAAAAATGGGAAGGAGAGGCGATTTCTATGAGAGAGGTTTCTTACGCGATGAGGGGTTGAGCGATAAAACCCGCCTGTCATGCGATCAAGCATATCTCCTATATTACAGACAAGAGACCCGGGTACTGGCGGGGCATCAATCCAACCCGATTTCGCTTTAATCTGCAGCCCGCCCGACTCGTCTTGTTGCAAGATGGTGAGAATGCCATAGTCAGTGTGTTCTCCAACACCCCATGAATACTTATCGTCGGCCTTTTCGGGAAATGGCGGATAATTGAAGATGCGGAATAGTGTCAACGGGTCTGAAGTGTAACGATCAGCGAAATAACTTTCTTCGAGATCGAGGCTGAGGGCGATGCCGGCCATCAATCGGTGGCCGAGTGTCGTCATAGCGTCCATATAATTCAACACGGTTTCGCGGAATTCCGGGAGCTTGGCGGGGAAAAGATTCCGACCGTGCATCGGGGCGCCGGCTTTGACCATGGGGTGATCATCCGGCAACTCCGCCCCGAAATAGATGCCCTCCTTCAGATCGGGGTTACCCGACGTCAATTCTCCGCCGACCGGGAAATATCCGCGCCACGCGCGGCCGCCCAGAGACATTTTGATTTCGAGTTTGGTCTCCAGGTCCTGTGAGAAAAACTGCCGGCTCAGGCTTCCCAATCGTTGCTGCAACTCCTCGCCGATACCATGGCCGGTGATATAGAAAAAACCGTATTCGCGGCAGGCCCGACCGATGTGGTCAGATGCCTCGCGCACTTCGCCGGATCCGCAGGCGAGAGCAGTGATGTCGATAACAGGTAATTGTGAATGCCTTTCGCTCATCAAATCCGTGACGGAATTCTAAACCAGGTCGATTTGCAGTAAAATCCATTCCAACTGCAATACTCTGACTGAATCAGGTATAACACGAGCGATCATCCAATAAAGGGAATTAAGGAGAGCCTACATGAAATTGATCAGCAACTCACTCCTGATCGGATTTGTTTTGTCTTTCATCCCGGGCGATGTTTTCGGGCAGGTTGCGGCGGACCAGTCCGCGGAGTTGCGCGGCGGCAAGGGGTTCATCGCCACGCGCGTCTACTCGTTTGAAGATGACAAAAAGATTCTCGCGCTCTTCGATGGCCTGCGCGTCGCCGATGTATCGGACGGGATGGACAAGGCTGGACTGCACAGCACGGGGCTAATGAGCTCCGATATACGACCTCTCTGGAAGGACACGATCAACTATGCGCACCGCTTTATCGGAATTGCGGTCACGGCGCGTTACGTGCCGTCGCAAAACCCTCCGGCGGGCAAAATGAGCCCGCCGGAGTTCGATAAGTGGGAAGGCGCGTGGTATTCGCAGAAATCGAGCGAGCCGTTCATCCCCTTGCTGCGCGAAGGTTCGGCGCTCGTCATCGAAGAGGCCGGCGAAGCCGATGTCGGTTCGATCGGCTCGAACAATATCCTGGCGTGGAAAGCGCGCGGGATGGTCGGAGTGGTGACGAGCAACACGGCGCGCGATACGGACGAGATCATTGCGCAGAAAGTCCCGCTCTACTTTCAGAAGCCGGGGCGGGGCATTCGACCCGGCCGCAACGAGATCGAATCGGTCAACCGGCCGATCGTTTGCGGAGGCGCGCTGGTCAAACCGGGAGACGTGATCGTGGCTGATGGCGACGGCGTGATCGTGGTGCCGCGCGCACACGCCGAGGATGTCGCGCGCTTCGCCCGGATGGTCATCGATAATGATAAGGCGGCGCGCACGAAACTTTACGAAAAACTGGGTATGCCGAAGGATAAATCAGTCAACCAGTAATAATGTGGAGGAAGCCATGAACCTGCCAACATCGAGAAGATCGTTTCTCAAAACCAGTGCGAGCGCCGGTGCGCTGATCGGATTGGGAGATCTTTCATTCTTATCGCAATTGCCCCCGGTTGCGCGCGCGGACGCTCAATTGACTTCCAGGGCCGTCCGATTGAATCCTGAAATCGAGCCGCTGGTACGCTTGCTCGAAGATACACCGCGCGATCGATTGCTTGAGGTAGTAGCCGAACGAATCATGCGGGATGCACGGGGCAACCGGGGCAACGGGGGCAACCGGGGCAACGGGAGCAAAAAAACCAACGTGGGCGACGAAGGGCTGGAGTATCGAGAATTGCTGGCGGCACTGTTGTTAGCCGGAATACGCAACATTCAACCGCGGCCGGTCGGTTTCAAATTTCACGCAGTGCTCGTCGTCAATTCGGCGCATCTGGCCAGTATAGCCAGCCCCGATTCTGACCGATGGCTGCCGATCTTCTGGGCCCTCGATCATTTCAAGGAATCCCAGGCTCGCGATGTGCGAGAGGGAGATTGGACGATGAGCCCGGTCAACGAGTCTGCCGTTCCCGGGCCGACCAAAGCCCGTCAAGCATTTATCGAGGCGATGGACAAGTGGGATGTACCGGCGGCCGATGCAGCCGTGGCGGGGCTGGTTCGCAGCGCAAGCGCGCAGGAATTGTTCGAGATATTTTGCCGCTACGGCGCGCGTGACTTCCGGGATATCGGTCACAAGGCCATCTATGTGGCGAATGGGTGGCGCACTCTGCAACACATCGGCTGGCAGCACGCGGAGGTGGTTTTTCGTTCGCTCGCTTATGCGCTCCTCTATCACGAAGGCGGGAATCCGGCGAGCCGGGATGCTGCGCCCGATCGCCCGTGGCGGCGCAACCAGTCGAAGGCCGCGAATATTCGCGGGCGCTTGCAGCAGGGCAAACCAGACGCAGCGGCGACCGCGGAATTGTTGGCGACTTTGCGCCAGGCTACCGACGAAGAGGCGTGCGATAAAGTGGTAGACCAGCTCAATCGCGGCGTAGGGACGCAACCTATCTGGGATGCTTTTTTCCTGGGATCCGGCGAATTGCTCATGCGACAGCCGGGGATCGTATCGCTGCACGCGGTAACCTCGACCAACGCGCTATATTTCGCATATCGAAACAGCACTGATGACGGGACCAGGAAGATGTTATTGCTGCAGAACGCCGCCTTCCTCACGCTATTCCGCGGAGATCCGGCGGGCGACAATGCCGTCAAGATAGATATATTCGAACCGGCACCGCTCAAAGCCAGAGATCAGGCGATGAACGAGATTTTTGCGGATGTGAGCAATGACAGGATGGTCGCCGCCCGCAAAATGCTGTCACATCTCAGCGAAACCTCACATCCGGAGACGCTGATCGACAGTGCCAGGCGTCTGATATTTCTCAAAGGAAATAACGCGCACGATTACAAGTACAGCTCGGCTGTTCTGGAAGATTACTATAACGTTTCCGATATCTGGCGTAACCGTTTCCTGGCGTCCAGCGCCTTCAACCTGCGCGGGTCCGGCAGTCCGGATAATGAACTGGTCAAACGGACGCGTGCGGCATTGCTGTAAAGAGATTACGAAAGAAGGAGTCAAGGGGCGGAATTCGGGGACGAATAAACACTTGCGAAATTCTCCTGACATTCGCCTTCATTAAATCATTGCTTCTCGCAAGACCTCAGCCGGGTGTTTAGCGCGCCGGCCGGTCAGATGCTCGATCTGCTGGCGGCACGAGATGCCTGGCGCGACGATCTCGGCGTTCGCCGGTTGCGCTAGAACGGCAGGCGCCAGGCGCCGCTTGCCCAGGTTGACGGAAATGTCGTAGTGCTCTTTCTCGAAACCGAAAGAACCAGCCATTCCGCAACATCCCGAATCGACTTCGATCACCTCGAAGTTGGCCCATTTCAGCGCCGCGACAGTCGGAGCTGTGCCTACCATCGCTTTCTGGTGACAATGACCGTGGAGCAGCGCTTGCCGCCGGTCTTCTTTAAATGCCAGAGCTAGTCCATCGGTTTTCTCCCTCAGGAGGAATTCTTCGAGCAGAAAGCTTGATCGAGCTACTTTCCTGGCATCATCGGTTCGCAGCATTTCCACCGACTCATCGCGTAGCGTGAGCAGGCAGGATGGTTCGAGCCCGACGACCGCGATGTCGCGTTCGACCCAAGGGATGAGCCGCGCCACGTTCCAGGCGGCATGCTCTTTGGCTTCGCTTAGCATACCTTTGGAGATGAGCGGTCGGCCGCAGCACTTCTTGTTCACCAACTCAACGCGATATCCAGCTGACTCTAAAAGCTCGACGGCGGCGCGTCCGATCTCGGGCGCGTTATAGGTAACGAACGTATCGTGAAAGAGAACCACCGCTCCGCGCGGCGCCGCTTTCAAACGCTTCCGGGCATAGAACCATGTTGTGAAAGATTCGTTCGCGAATGGCGGGAGCGGGCGACGGCAGTCGATGCCGAGAAGTTGATCCATGAGCCAACGATTGAGCCGGGATGAAGCGATTCTGTTCGAAACCGGTGCAAACTTCGAACCGATCTGCGAAAGCCTGGCAATGCGCCCGAATATCCGGTTCCGCAGCGGTAGTCCGTGTACACGGTGATAGTGATGGAGGAACTCATATTTCAGCTTCGCCATATCCACATTGGCAGGGCATTCGGACTTGCACGCCTTGCATTCGAGGCAGAGGTCCATGACTTCGTAGAGCCGGCGGCTGGTGAAGTCGGAGGCGGGAAGATGGCCGGAGAGCACCGCGCGCAGCGCATTGGCGCGACCGCGGGTGGAATGTTCTTCGTCTTTCGTCGCCATGTATGAAGGGCACATCGTCCCTTCGAGCGTTTTTCGGCAAACGCCGGCGCCGTTGCACATTTCGACCGATGCGGCGAATCCACCCTGTTTGGAAAAGTCGAGCAAGGTGACGGGCTCCCACGTCTTGTATTCTGGGCCATACCTCAGGTGTTCCGTGAGAGGCGGACTGTCAACGATATTCCCCGGGTTCATCAAATTTTTCGGGTCGAAGGCCCGCTTCAATTCGCGAAATGCTTCGAGAATCGTCGATCCATACACACGCTCCAGATAGGGGCTGCGCGCCCGGCCGTCTCCATGCTCGCTCGAGATCGCTCCGCCGAACTCCATCACCAGGTCGGTAATCTCATCGGCGATCGCTTTCACCTGTGCGAGCGACTTTTGTGTTTTGAGGTTTATCATCGGCCGGATGTGTAGACACCCGACCGAGCAATGGCCATAGTAGGCGCCATCGGTTCCATGCTTGGACATGATCTCGCGGAAACGAGGTACGAAGACCGGAAGATGCTTCGGATCGACCGCCGTATCTTCGACGAACGCGATGGGCTTGGCATCGCCCTTGATGCCCATCAACAGCCCGAGGCCCGCTTTGCGAAGCTTCCAGATAGCTCGTTGTTCATCCGGGTCATACGCTATGTGAGCGGCGTAGCCGAACCGGCGTCTGGCACGCAGCGACTCGAGCGCTTCGACTTTGCCCCTGACCTCAGCATCGCTCTCGCCTGCATATTCGACGCCCAGAATAACGGCCGGGTCTCCCTGAATGAATCCCATGCGCTGTGAAATCTCGAAATTGGCGCGAGCCAGGTCGAGGATCATCTTGTCGGTCATTTCGACCGAGTACGGCCCGGTCTCTAGAATGTCTTGCGATGATTCGAGAGCCTCCTGAATGTCCTGATAATGCACGACGACCAAGGCTGTCTTCTTCGGCCGTTCGACCACTCGCACCTTCGCTTCGACGACATTGAGCAGCGTTCCTTCGGAGCCGACGACCAAGCGCGCCATGTTGAGCGGCCGGTCCTTCACGAGTTCATCGAGATTGTATCCGCATACGCGCCGCCAGTACGTGGGATAACGGGCGAGAATCTCATCGCGGTAGATATTCTTGATGTGCGCCACTCTTCGGTAGATTTCACCTTCCAGGCCGGAGAGCTTCATCTTCTCCGCCAATGATTGGGGCGTGACCTCGCCAAAGACCGCTTTGCTCCCGTCGGCCAGAATCGCCGTCAATTCGAGGACGTGGTCTATCGTGAGGCCGTAGGCGATCGAATGAGAACCTCCGGAATTATTGCCGATCATTCCACCGAGCGTCGCGCGACTTGACGTCGATGTGTCGGGACCGAAAAGCAGCCCCATCGGGCGCAGATGTTGATTGAGTTCATCCTGGACAAGGCCGGGCTGAACCCTAGCCCATAGCTCTTCCCGATTGACCTCGATCACCTGGTTGAGATGTGCCGAATAGTCGATGATGACCGCATAATTGACCGTTTGACCGGTCAGCGAGGTTCCGCCGCCGCGCGGCAACACGGGAACATCCCATCGATTGGCGACTTCGAGGACTGCCTGTACATCATCGGTATGGCGAGGTATGACGACGCCGATCGGTTCTACCTGATACATAGAGGCGTCAGTTGAGTAGAGCAGCCGTGAATAGGTGTCGAAGCGGATATCACCTTTAACGACACGCCGTAGTTCTCGTTTGAGGTCTGTCATATTACGAATCCTATCCTGAGGCTGGTGTGATGAAAAGTACGGAGATTTGATTTCGCTTGAAATCCGGCGGTAGAGACAGATATATGAGTTCAAAATTACAAATTTAATTTGAATTCTCAGATATGCATCGCCGGCCGGTTTTAGTATCCATCGATGTGAAATCCGCTATAATCTGGGGCGTCTTAATCAATTTGCGTGGGGAAGAGGAGCATGAATGAGTCTCGCGATCATTTCCTTGTTAGCCCTCCTGGTGGCTATCGTTTTGAGCTGCACGACGACGATCAACGTTGGTCTGCTCTCGATGGTCTTCGCGTGGATCATCGGCGTCTATTTGGGGGGGATGGAGGTCAAGGCGATCCGGGCAGGGTTCCCGACGGACTTATTTCTGACGCTCGTGGGGGTCACGCTGCTATTCGCCCAGGCCCAGGTAAACGGGACGCTGGAGCGCATTACACATCACGGCGTTAAAAGTTGCCGGGGGAATATCGGCTTGATGCCGCTTCTGTTCTTTCTCCTGGCCCTCGCTATCGCTACAGTCGGGGCGGGCAATATTGCGGGCGCGGCGCTGGTGGCGCCGATGGCGATGGCGACTGCCGGGCGGGTGAAAATTCCCGCCATAGTGATGACGATTATGGTCGCGCACGGCGCGCTGGCGGGCGCGTTATCGCCCTTCGCGCCGACCGGGATAATCGTCAATAACATCATGGCGAATATCGGGTTGGGCGGTCGAGAGTGGCAGACATTCCTCTTCAACATGCTGGCTAGCGCCGCCATGGCGATTTTCGGCTTCTTGGTCTTCGGCGGTTTGCGGCTCTTTCGACGCCCCGGTATGGCGGACCAAGAGTCTTCGAGTGAACAGCCGTCGTTTGAGGTGCGCCATTGGATAACGATCGCCGTCATCGCGGTACTGGTGTTGAGCGTTGTCATATTTCGCGTCGATGTGGGAATGGGAGCATTCGCGGGCGTCGCGGTGCTCGCCATCCTGCGCACGAGCGATGAAATCGCGGCCATCCGCGCCATGCCCTGGGGTGTGATTCTCATGGTCTGTGGCGTGACGGTCTTGACGAGCTTGCTCGAAAAGACCGGCGGGATGGACCTTTTCAGCACTCTCCTCGCGAAGCTCGCGACACAGGGCACGATCAATGGGATTATCGGGTTTGTCACGGGGCTGGTTTCGATCTATAGCAGCACTTCGGGAGTCGTACTGCCCGCCTTCCTGCCGGCCGTCCCAGGTCTGGTAGAAAAACTGGGAGGAGGCGAACCGCTCGCCATTTCGTGGTCGATGATCATCGGCGGCCATCTGGTCGATGGATCGCCGCTCTCGACGATCGGCGCGATCTGTGTTGCCAGCGCGCCGGCATCCGAAGATCGCCGCAGCCTCTTCAACAAAACGCTCTACTGGGGCCTGTCGATGTCGATCGCAGGCGCGCTGATATGCCAGATTTTTTTCGGGTTGTTGTGGTAGCGGTTGAGAGAGTTTTCAGTTTTCAGTTTAAAGTTTTCCTTTCGCCGCGTAGCGGCGGTTGATTGTAGCCGTGGGTTTTAACCCACGGAAGCTTGAATGATATTCCCGCGTCGCGTTAGCGACGCCTGAATTCAACCGTCGCTGACGCGACGTGAAAAAATCTACCGCCACCGTGGGTTAAAACCCACGGCTACAATCAACCGCCGCTACGCGGCGAAGAGGCTGAGCAGTTACGTTCAGTTTTTAGTTTTTAGCTGCGCTGTCTCGATCAACAACTGAAAACTAAAAACTAAAAAACTAACAACAAAGCCTTACGTGGGTTAAAACCGGTTAAAACCCACGGCTACAATCAACCGCCGCTACGCGGCGAAGAGGCTGAGCAGTTACGTTCAGTTTTTAGTTTTTAGCTGCGCTGTCTCGATCAACAACTGAAAACTAAAAACTAAAAAACTAACAACAAAGCCTTACGTGGGTTAAAACCGGTTAAAACCCACGGCTACAATCAACCGCCGCTACGCGGCGAAGAGGCTGAGCAGTTACGTTCAGTTTTTAGTATTTAGCTGCGCTGTCTCGATCAGCAACTGAAAACTAAAAACTAAAAAACTAACAACAAAGCCTTACGTGGGTTAAAACCGGTTAAAACCCACGGCTACAATCAACCGCCGCTAACGCGGCGAAGAGGCTGAGCAGTTACGTTCAGTTTTTA
This sequence comes from uncultured Acidobacteriota bacterium, assembly GCA_963796275.1. Classification (GTDB taxonomy): domain Bacteria; phylum Acidobacteriota; class Blastocatellia; order RBC074; family RBC074; genus JAKEHZ01. The sequence goes on from CAWCKY010000007.1 coordinate 610,362, forward strand.
GTTTTTAGCTGCGCTGTCTCGATCAACAACTGAAAACTAAAAACTAAAAAACTAACAACAAAGCCTTACGTGGGTTAAAACTGTTAAAACCCACGGCTACAATCAACCGCCGCTAACGCGGCGAAGAGGCTGAGCAGTTACGTTCAGTTTTTAGTTTTTAGCTGCGCTGTCTCGATCAACAACTGAAAACTAAAAACTAAAAAACTAACAACAAAGCCTTACGTGGGTTAAAACCGGTTAAAACCCACGGCTACAATCAACCGCCGCTACGCGGCGAAGAGGCTGAGCAGTTACGTTCAGTTTTTAGTATTTAGCTGCGCTGTCTCGATCAGCAACTGAAAACTAAAAACTGAAAACTAGTATGGAACCTGTCAGACAGATCATAGAGAGCTACAATCCGAACCAAGATCTGGCTGAGGCATCAACGATCCCGGCGTCCTGGTATCTCGATCCGCGTATTATGGAGATCGAGCGACGGACAGTTTTCGCGAGATCCTGGCAGTTGATCGGGCGCAGCGAACAGGTTGGCGAACCGGGACAGTTTATTACACGGGATATCGGCGGAGAGCCTCTTCTGATAGTCAGAGGGGAAGACGAGGTACTGCGGGGTTTCTTCAATGTCTGTCGCCACCACGCCGCGGCGGTTATGACCGAGCGCGAGGGAAGGGCGCGCAGCCTGCGCTGCCCCTATCACGGCTGGACTTATTCGCTCGCGGGCGAGCTTCGCGGGACGCCCGATTTCGGAGGCGTCTGCCACTTCGATCGCGGGGCAAACAGTCTTGCTACCATCGAGACCGGAATCTGGGATGAGCTGGTATTCGCGAAGATCGAACGCGGAGGACCATCGCTCCTTGATTATCTCGGCTCCGACCTGATTCGACAGATGCCCGCATTCGCTAATCTCCATTGGATGGAGACCCGCCGCTACGAGCTTGCCTGCAACTGGAAGGTTTTCGTCGATAACTACCTCGATGGCGGCTATCACATACCTTATATTCATAAGGGTCTCGACAGCGTTCTCGATTACAACAGTTACACGATCGAGAACGGAGAACGATACTGTGTGCAATCGAGCGCGGTGGTTGCGAAGGCGAGCGACGCGCAGACGGGTGCTGTGCGCAAGGGCGCTCGCGCTCTCTACTGTTGGGTATATCCGAACCTAATGATTAACTGGTATGAAGGAGTGATGGATACCAATCTCGTTATACCGTGCGGAGTCGACCGGTGTGAGGTCGTATTCGATTTCTATTTTACCGACATCTCCGAGATTGCCAGGTCGCATAATCTTGCGAGCATCGCCGTGAGCGAACGGATACAGAATGAGGACGTCTCTATCTGCGAGTCGGTTCAGCGGGGCCTGGCATCTCGATCATACAGCGCCGGGCGGCTCTCGGTCAGGCGAGAGGCCGGTGAGCATCTTTTCCATAAACTGCTTTATACCGATTTAAGCGGCGATAGTGCATAATTATAGGGGAGATTCACCGCAAAATAACAAAACGGACAAAGCCGACTATCTCCAATATTTATACTTTCTGTTTTGTTTTTTATGCGGGGAAAACATCCATTTCATCAAAGAGGTGCGATGAATACGGAACGAGTGATTACTAACCAGGCCGATGAGCGAAAACCGCGCGCCGCCATTCACTGCCGTGGTCTTAGCAAACGATACAGCGATGTCACGGCTGTCGATGGCCTCGATCTTGAAGTCTACGCCGGCGAGTGCTTCGGATTACTGGGGCCGAATGGAGCGGGAAAGACTACTACCATCGAGATACTCGAGGGGCTCACTAAACCGGATGCGGGCGAGGTTAAGCTGTTCGAATTGTGCTGGGGCAGCGGCCACGATCAAAGGCTGCGGGGATGGATCGGCGTGCAGTTACAGCAGACCGAGCTGGCTGATAAGTTAACCGTGGAAGAGACCGTCAAACTCTTTCGCAGCTTTTATGAGCGCGGTCGCGATGTCGATGAGGTCATCCGCACTGTCGCACTCGAAGAAAAAAGTAAATCCCACGTGGGCAAACTATCAGGAGGGCAGAAACAACGAATGGCGATCGCCTGCGCGCTGGTGAGCGATCCCTACCTGCTTTTTCTCGATGAGCCGACAACGGGTCTCGATCCGCAAGCTCGTCTGCAGCTCTGGGAAGTGATTGAAAAGTTTCGTAAACGCGGAGGCACGACGCTTTTGACGACTCATTACATGGAGGAAGCCGCGCGTTTGTGCGATCGGATAGCGATTATGGACCACGGGCGCGTTATCGCATTGGGTACCCCGGCTGAGCTGATCGCCTCGCTCGGGGCCGATCAGATCATAGAGATCAAGGGCGACTCGGGCCAGTTGCACGAGGAGGAGCTCTCGCAATTGACGGGCGTGCTCGGCGTGCGCGCCAAGGAAGGCGGCTTTCTACTCACCGTATCGCAGATCGGTGAGGCATTGCCGTCGTTGCTCGCCCAACTCGAAAGGCAGAACGTCAAACTCGATCAACTCACGACTCACCAGGCGACGCTCGAGGATGTCTTTGTCAACCTTACCGGAAGGATGTTGCGCGATGGATGATATCCAGCAGAGAATTTTAAACAACGATGTGAGGGATGAGGAGTCCGAAAGCGCGGACGTAGCGCCGGCGCCGAAAGGCAATAAACATCCCATCCTTGAATTGACTCTGGCGCGGATGCGCGAGTTCTGGCGGCAGCCCACGGCGATCTTCTGGGTATTCGGGTTTCCCGTGCTGCTCGCTTTCGTGCTCGGCATTGCGTTCCGTGATTCTGGGCCCGAGAAGATGCAAGTCGCGGTGGAAAACAGCGCGGCCAACGCGCCCGACATCGCGGCCACTATCGCCCGCGCGCCGGAGCTTCAACCCATCGTCCTGTCGCCTGCCGAAGCAACCAACGCGCTGCGCACGGGCCAGGTCGCTCTGGTGGTTCGGTGGGGCGAACTCGAAGGCCGTGGATCTCAGACGGGCTTCGACTACCGGTTCGATCCGACGCGCCCCGAAAGCCGAGTAGCCCGGCTGGCCGTCGATGACGTGCTCCAGCGGGCCGCCGGCCGCGTGGATGCTACAGTTGCGCGCGATCAAGTTTTCAATGAACCGGGAGCTCGATACATCGATTTTCTGATACCCGGTTTGGTCGGATTGAACTTGATGAGCAGCGGTTTGTGGGGGTTGGGGTTCGCCATCGTGCAGGCGCGCACGCAGAGATTGCTCAAGAGATTGGCCGCCACGCCGATGCGGCGCTGGCATTATCTCTTATCTTTTGTTCTCTCGCGTTTGATCTTCCTGGTGCTGGAAGTCGCGGCGATTTTCCTGTTCGCATATTTCGTTTTCGATGTGAGAGTGCATGGCTCCTTGCTTAACGTAACTCTCGTCGCATTGACCGGCTCGTTGGCTTTCTCCGGGATAGGACTGCTCGTGGGCGCGCGCACGAAGACGATTGAAGGCGCGTCGGGCTTGATGAACCTCGTGATGTTGCCGATGTGGCTGTTGTCGGGCAGTTTCTTTTCCTCTGCGAAATTTCCCGAAGTTCTGCAGCCGTTCATCAAAGCATTGCCATTGACTGCGCTCAACGACGCATTGCGCGCGGTCATGAACGACGGAGCCGGACTCGCTGCAGTTGGCGTCAACCTCGGCATCCTATTGTTGTGGGGCGTAGTGAGTTTCATCATCGCCTTGCGTATTTTTCGCTGGCAATAACTCCTTTCATAAAAAATACGTAGATTTACCTAGCAAAATTACGCATTTTTCCTGATACACAAGTCAAAACATCTTGCGTATTATCCACTCATCCTAAGAAGAAAAAAATTCGTGTGAGTGAATAGTAGGCCTGGGATGCTATTCATAAAGGCTCGTGCCAAGTTGAAAAGGCAGGGCTGCGTGCAGTCCTGCCTACTTTATGAGCGTGTGAATAGCGTGTGAATAGAAGGCAGCTTGGGGAAGGAGAGAGTTACAAGATTGCGGAATACCGCAATCGGAAATTAGCCGGTGATTCAATTGCATGACAGTAGTTTTGTTGGGGAACTCGTCAGAAAAGTACTTTGGGCCAGGGAGGCCAAAGCCATTTGGGATTTAGAGGAGAAAATGGTTTTGGTGGTCCAGGTGCATGCCGGTAATGTAAAGGAGGAGCATTACCGGTAGCAGTTGATTCATCGGCTAATACGAAATTCAGAGGTTCAGTACCTTCGTTTTATGCCGCTTGTGCGATGACCTGAGACAAGGACAGCTGCCGGGAGGGCAAAGTCCTCCCGGCAGTTAAAAGATTAGTCAGTGATTCAACTACCTGATGGTGCTTTTTAGGAAGTCCACCATCATTTAAGCGCGATTGACCAGGGAGGCCAGGCTATTGGGATTCGAGGGAAAGCGCCTGGTGGTTTGAGCGCTTTGCTGTTAATGAATGGAGGAGCATTTTCAGCGACGGGTAGTTGAATCACCGACTAATGTATCTTTGATACTATGGTCTTGAGGGCAATCATTGCAGTGTATCTGATCCTAACCGTGTTCGAGGTATTTACCTCAGCTCAGGATAAACGGATCGAAATCTCAGCCACGGGTGGTTTCACATTCAGCAATTCAATTCCAGCCGATGAAATCCTGTTTGGAGATGGCAGCCGAATAATCGACGAAGTCGGACCCAAGAGCGGTTATTCGTGGGGATTTCAGGGAGATTATTCCATCACCAACCGAATAGCGGCGGGCTTCCTCTGGAACCGGCAGCAGAGCAGACTCAGGTTCGGATTCATTTTCTATGACAGTATCGATTTCACCGATATGACGATCGACAACTATCACGGAGTTGTCACCTACCACTTCGCTGACAGGGATGCGAATTTTCGCCCTTTCGTCTTCGGCGGCTTTGGCGCAACCCGGTACGCTCCGAGCACCATTGGGACTATCGAATTTGCCGACGAGTTAGAATACTCAACTACCTGGGGCGGCGGTCTCAAGTTTTATCCGGCGTCAAAAGTCGGTTTCAAGCTAGGCGTACGTTGGACTCCGACTCATATCAGGATCTGACACATCCGGGATCTGGTGCAACCCACGCTTCGGCTGCTGGCTCATCAACCCGTCAGTATACTCGAATCAGGTAGAACTCGGCGCAGGCATACTCTTTCGTTTTTAATTTCCCCTTCCGTTCCGCTCTTCAATTTTTTCAGCAAAATTTGGTAAACTGGCCTCTCCAGAGACACGAAGTAATTACACGTAAATAGGAGAATCTTGGAAGTCCAGCTCGGGTTTGGCCTTTGCGAATCAAATCCGGCGTAGGGGCAGACCTGTTTATTACTCGTTTGTCTGCCCGATGCGTTTTTTGTGAAGCTGCGGCAGGCGAACATGTCTGCCCACGCTGGGGTTTCAAAGACCATCACCGGGCTATCCCGCAACGAGAGGCTATGAACTTAATGAACCTGTGTTTCAATCGTAGACGAGCAATTTTTTCGGCATTCCTCTTATCGGTGCTGTTCACCTTGCTCTGGCTGGCTAATAGTAAAGTAGATAGCCGCGCCGGCCTGATTCTGCCGATATCGGAGAAGAACTCCCGGATAGATTTGCAATTCTCCGGCCCATGGGAAAAACGCTTCGACTTGAAGCGAGGCGAGACGTTCGAGGTCTCGGTGGCCCTACCCCGGCCATCACTCCTCCCGCAGCACGGCCGTGTCGGCGTGCGGTGGAGACAAGTCGCGAAGAATACAGCGCCTGCATCAAAAAACGCCACGCCTGGCGCCAAGGCGCCGCGCCAAGCCGATGCTTTCGCCATCTATACGACTCCCACGGCTGACTGGAAAAAAGTTTTGCATGCCTTGGATCCGGACCTTTATTTGGTCTATCGCGTTCCGGTGACCGGCGTTTATGTATTGGAGATCGCGCCCGTTGAAGATGAGACCCCTGTCTTCGAGGGGCCGCGCTGGCGCGAGACCGGTACGGCGCCGCAGGCCGCCAGTTTCCCTCATCGAACTCCCTGGCCTCGCGGAAAATCGGTTCCTCTGACGGTCACCTTTAATCCTCTCGATCTATCCGATAGCAGCGGAATGTATCTGGAAATGGAGCCGAACGATACGCCGGAGCAGGCTCAGGATATACGGTTACCGGAGAGCGATGGCGTTCAGGTCGTCCGCATTTCCGGGGGCGCCGATGACATAGAGTATTTCGACAACGGCAAAGTGGGCGGATCGGGAGATGACTGGTTCAGGATTACATATCAAGGGAAAGAGCCTAAACTGCTCACATGCAATCTGACTATTCCCGACCACACGCTTGCCGCTCAACTCAGATTCTATGCTTTAGACGGTGGAACAGTTTCACCATCTGCGCAGGATGATGGAATGCCGCAAGGGCTGTTGCCGCTGATCGAGTATACGGACGGCCGGAATGAAAATGAGCGCGTCCACCAGCAGAACGAAGGGCATCGAGCTGAGATCAACCGGCTGATCAAACCGGGCGGCGTTTATTATTTACGCGCAGAGGCCAATGCGCCCGGATATGAAATAGAACTACGCGTTCTCAAAGCGGCGCCTTACGACGATGCGAGGATGGCAGTGCGACAGGCGCTCTATGATCATCTGGGGCAGGTCGATTCGTGGCTTACAAATCGGCCGCGCGGAGCCAGCGTTGAACGGCGTATCCGCGATACCGGTAACCTGATGGGCACCCACTGCATGAGCTGCCATACTCAATCGGGAGTCTGGGGATCGGCAGTGCCGGTTGAAAACGGATATCGCATCGAGAACATTCAAAATTTCCGGCGACTGATCAATGTCATGTATGAGTCGCTGCGTCCCACCAATTATCTTAAAGAGGCCGCCAACAATACGAGCCTGGCCCCCCTGGATATCGGTGACGGTCCGGCGGGAACGCGCGTGGCGGGACACAACGTCAGTACGACCGAACGTGTCATCCCCGCACGGAAGCTGCATTCCAGCCAGATGATCCGAGCGGCCAACCATGTGCTGCAGACCTCCGATCCGAGCGGCATCAACGCGGCGGGCCCGGGTTCGAACGTCGGTCAGGGGGTCGTCTACAACTACGCGGGTGAAATCTTGCGCACCGCCTGGGACCGGACCGGGCATCCGCGGTACTTCGCCGCATTGGAGGAGAAGGCCGAGAAGATGTTGGGCGTGCAGCCGAGATTCAGCGACGACCTGGCGCATCGCATCGAGTTCTTCAAGCGTTTCTTCCCGCAAGACTATATGGCACAGAGCGGGAGAGCGCGTTCGATCCAGCAGAAGCTGCCGCCGGAGCCGCCGGAGCCGCCGGAGCCGAAGACGGAGCCCAAATCGAAGGATGCGACAGCTACGGACAAACCGGCAGAGCCTCCTCCGGCTCGCTTCCCGGCCTATAAATTATTGAGCGCGGAGGATGCCGAGAAACTCGGGAAACGCATTCAAGAACAGCTCGTGCAGGACGAAGCGCGTCTTCGTGCGATTCAAAACGCCGATGGATCCTGGAGTTTCGATCCAGGAAAAATAGGCGCGGACGGCAAGGCCTGGAAGACGGACGGGCAGTTCGATCCCGCGCCGACCGCCCTGGCCCTCATCGCATTTCAGGCGCTCGGATATGGGACCGACGACCCGACGGTAGACCGCGGCGTCAAGGCGCTTTTGCGTATGCAGGAGCCTTACGGACGGTGGAACAAGAGCGCTCAAACCGGGTTTGTTACGACGGCTTATGCTTTACATGCTCTGGCGCGTCTTTATCCGGTGAAGCCGGCCAAACCGGTACGAGCGGACTTCGAGCCAAAACGCGCAGAGTCGCTGCCGGAAGCCGTTGCGCGGGTGCGGGCGCTGTCACATACGGATGATCCGGCGCTGATCGACCTCATGATTCAAGCCACCAAACATCCCAGTCCCTGGGTGCGCACCTGGGGCTCGATGGCGTTGGGCAGCTTGCACGACCAGCGCGGCGTTGCGCCGCTCATCCGCGTCATGGGCGATCCCGTCAAGATGGTTCGAGATGCGGCGGCCTGGGCTATGGAACAGACTCTGCTCGACGATGTGGGATTCGCCGCCGTTTTCAATGCGTTCGATAAAGGAGACGACCTGACGCGCGAGAGTGTGCTCAAGGCCCTGGGCATACGGGGCGATACGGTGATGACGCAATCGCGCGTGGACCGTGTGCGGCTGGCGCGCCTGATCGACAGAGCGCTCAACGATGACCCGCATCCCGGTGTGCGCGCATGGGCTGCCAAGGCGGCCTGGCAGTGGTGGGTGTGGAATCCGCCGTTGCGGGAACCTCTCCAACGATCCTGGATCAGAAAGCTGATCGGCGCGGAGTCCAACAGCCTGGTGGAAAACTGTTTCCGCTATCAGAGTCATGCGCTGTTTATCGCGAATGGCCACAAGGCCAATGGCAGCGAAGAGCATCAATACAAGGAATTGTCAGCTCTCTTCAAGAACCTGGAGCAGCGCCTCGATGATGCGACGATGTCGGAAGAGCTCAGAACTCGCCTGGCGCGCCGTCTGATAAGCATTGCGGCGACTTACTACAATACTTCGGGGGGCGACGGAGGTCCGGGCCAGATGGGCTACATAACCCCGGGAAGCTCTGAGATGATGGGGAAAGCAGCGCTGCTCCTTTGGAAAAGCAGCGAAAGCACCAAGCCGGATACCTCCACGGACCTCAGCGAAATGCGGCTGTTGTTGGAGGGAGCTTCCGGAATAGCATATCAACCACTTCAGGATCGAGTCATTGAATATTCCACTCATGGTCCCGAAGTGTTGCGGACGCTCGCAGCGGCGGCCGTATCTGATCCGAGTGCGGTCACGCTGCCCGCGACGCAAGAGAAAGTGCAGCCGATGGTCGAACAGATCTATCGCGGCGCACAGGACTATGATCGCCGCCAGACGCTGGCGCAGCCTATCCTCAAGCTTTTCAGCCGCGCGCACTGGAGTGTTCCGAAGACGGTGGAACAGCAGGAAATCCTTTATTCGCTGCTCATCCCGAAACAGGCGAAAGAGCCCGGAGCCGAAGAATTGGAACGCATCCGCGATGCCGCGGCCGCTGCGGTCAAACCGATGGGGCAGCTCGATGCGGATTGGTACATAGCCGATCGCATGGGTAATATGCTCGCGGCCAATTCCGACCTGCACACCGACGTCCTCATGAAACTGGTGCCCGGCGACGTGAAGAATCCGTTGATCGGCCATTTCTGGCTGCCGAGCGTCAGTTGGATAACATCGTTCGGAGACGCCATGCCGGAGATCGATGACGACCCGGCGAAACCGGCAAAACTTGCGCCGGAGATCGCACAGGCGCGAGATCGTGCCATCGAACTCTACCTGCAGATGCTCGGCTCCGATTCGCCGGAGATGAGCCGCGGTGCGGCCATTCGCCTGGTCCATCTCACCGCACTGAGACGGAGTCCGGAGATTCAGCAGGCACTTCGGAAGATGCTGGAGACGGAAAAGAACGGACCCGGGGCGCAGGCGGCTAAGAATGCGCTTCGCAGCAGCGATGCCAAACTCTGGATGGAGGACCTGCGGGAGTCCGTAACCAAGGAGCCTCTGGCTGGACACCTGAGAGATGGCAAAGGGCAGACGAATCTGACGCCCCAGTTTTTATCCAGTTTCCGTTACTTCAGCGATTATGTGGCGCCCGAGCTCAATCGTCCGCAAAGAATGGATGAGATGTCTTGCATGCGCTGTCACGGAGTACGCGGGCGTGTGCCTTCCATGGAACTCGAAGCTCCGGATTCCAATGGTTACTGGACTGTCTCGAAAATGCTCAAGAACTTTCTGATCCTGCAACAGCGGGTAAACCTGAGTGATATCGAGCAGAGCAAGTTGTTACGCAAACCGCTCAACATTCAAACGGGCAAAGAAGATGGACATCAGGGCGGGCGGAGATATCTGCCCGCAGATCGCGGATACCAGATCATTCGCCGCTGGGTTCTGGATCAGCCGCGCGTCCAGAAGACTCCGTAAATACCGACCAAAAAAATAAATATACAGATCAAATTGGATAAGGACGCAAGAGCGGAAGACGAAAAAACGATTATTTACGTCTTCACTTTTGCGTCTTTTTCCCTTTTCTGTCGCATCTGTATCGATGCATCATTGACATGAACATTCGTCAGATGCTTTAATAGCCACTCCAACAAAACAAAATCACCTAGTCGAACATGAAGTATTCCTCTGAGGCAAAATCCTGAAATCTAGCTTCAGGAGAGAGGTTTGCGTATACGTTTTAATAAGTTCTACTGCTACTCCCAATCGGAAGAACTACCAGCGATTTTATCCTCAGTCTAATCATAATTTCATTACAGGGAAGGAGTATAAAATGATACGAGTATTGCTTGCTGATGATCATGATGTAGTCCGTCAGGGCCTTCATAAAATACTGGAAGACCATCTCGACTGGGAGGTGTGCGGTGAAGCATCGAACGGGAGGGAAGCCGTAGATATGGCGCGGAAGCTGAAACCCGATGTCGCGGTCATCGACCTTTCGATGCCCGAATTGAATGGGCTAGAGGCGACCCGAGAGATCCGCAAAGAATTGCCGGAAACGGAAGTACTTGTACTTACGATGCATGAAAACGACGAATTGATACGAGAATCCCTCATCGCAGGAGCCCGTGGTTATGTGTTGAAGACCGATGCCGGGCGCCGTCTGGTTGATGCCATCGAGGCGCTCTCACGACATCAACCGTTTTTTACCGCCAAAGTTTCGGCCACGTTGCTCGATGCATTCCGCGAATATGGAGCTAAGCGCGAGAAGACGTCGGTCTTCAGCGTGCTCACTGACCGCGAGCGGAGGGTCATTCAATTATTGGCCGAGGGCAATCGGAGCAAACAGATCGCCACGCTGCTCGGAATAAGCGTCAAGACCGTGGAATCTCACCGGGCTACAATAATGCGCAAACTCGGCCTCCATTCCGTTACTGAACTCGTTCATTATGCGATCCGCAATATGCTGGTCGAGGCTTGATTAAATGGCAGGAGATGGCAGGAGCGGGAGGATGTGTGTAATGGTTTAATGCCGATTCACCGCCGAAACGGGAACGCTGGGGAGATGCAGAGGTTTACCCTCAGTCCGGTAAACTCTGCATCTCCTCAACACTTTCTTCGACATAACGGGGGAACCGTTTAATCTCAACTTATAGATTGGTGAGTTTCATCGATTGCCAACGGTCAATTCATTCCGGACCGAAAAAACGCCGGAGACCCCGTTCGTTCTGATATTGGCTAGATGGGAATCACTCTGGTTATCGACTATACCCTTCAGCGTGACGTTGCCGTTCTTGACGATTATATGGATTGACGGCACAGCACCCAGACCATAACGGAAGAGCGGTGAGTTATTGTTGAACAAGGTTCGATATACCGCTCGCCGAATCCGATCGTCATTGGGTGAGAGAGGCAAGACCTCAATCTGATTCACCACGTTCGCTACGCCCTCGATTTTTTTGGTGACATTCGCAGCATCCGATTTCAATGTCGGTCTGGTTACCTGCCCTCTCAACAGAACATTTCCATCTCCTCTGACTTCGAACTGTAGCCAATCGAACACGCCGTAATATGGCAACATCAAAAGCTCGTGCCGTACCTCCTTGACTAAATATGCCCTCGTACGATCCCTGCTCGACTGCTTGTTCGAGAGCTTTGGCCTTTGTGCCGATGCATCTCTCACGATGACACCAGTTATAAAAGTGGCAGCCAAGATTGTCGCTAGTGAAATAGTCAGACACTGTTTCATTTTAGCTCCTTAATTTTGTAGGGTAACCGCACATGTAATAGTTAATGAACACATGCATAAATCTATACATGGGTGTACCAAATTTATCACTGCTTTAGAATTTTATCAGCAAAGCAAGGTTCCCGATACGTGGCTTGATGATTGCGTCATGTCGAATATAGCACAAAAACCTGTACTGATGAACGTATGGGCAATTGGCAAAAAGTCTAACTATAAATTGGAGGGATTAAACAATGTTGGACGTAATTGCTTGGATAATTTTTGGTTTGATTGCGGGCGCGATTGCCAAGGCTATTCTGCCGGGCAGCGACCCGGGAGGAGCGATCGTCACAATACTCATCGGTATCGCTGGAGCCCTGCTAGGCGGATTTCTTGGTCGAGCCATACTCGGTTATGGAACGGTCAGTGAGACGGGAGCAGGTATAACCCGGCCAGGATTTCTCATGAACCTGGTGCTGGCTGTGATTGGAGCCATCATATTGCTGGCATGCTACAGATTGATAAGAGGTCGAAGTATGACTTCCTGAGGAGATACGGTGCTGGGGAAGCGAAAGGGAAGGCGAAAGGAGAGCTCTAACCCCCGACGTCATCCAGCTGTTTGACATCGATAATGAAGCCTGCTGCGGTCAGCGACTCACGCAGTCTATGTTCAACCTGCAATCGATCCCGTTGCGCCTCGGCAAGCCGCCCGGAAGGGTTTGACTCTTCCAGACGACGAACACTATCGGGTTGAGGTGATGGCGGGCGGGGAGTTGTTTGACCGGTGAATAATCGCTCGAGTTCCAGGCCCATGGCTTCCAGCGCATTATATGTGCCAATCGAGAACCGCTCGAACAGGTTGCCGCGCGATTTGGCCAGTTCGGATAAAATATCGATCGCCTCTCGTTCGACGCCGATCAGCCTCAAACGTTCGGCGTTCAGATTGACGATCTCTTCCGGCAATGGCCTGCCATCGCGAAGCCGGTAAAGAGCACAGGCTTCGTCGAGCAGATCGATCGATTTATCCGGTTGTTTGCGTCCGGCATATATGGTGCGGCTCTCGGAAATAGTGTGAGAAGCCTCGATAGCCGCGTCAGTGATGACGACGCAGTGATGCAACTCGAGGCGGGGGCGGCGAGCGCGTAAGACCTGCAACGTTTGATCGCGACCCATCTCGATTATCTCTACCGGGTGAAACCTGCGTTCCAGCGCGGCGTCAGGTTGAATAAAGCGGAAGTACTCATCGCGCGTCGTGGCGCCGATGACCCGGATTTCGCCGCGCGACAAAGCAGGTTTGATCAGGTTGGCCGCATCGAGCGGCTGGCCGATTGCAACTCCCGCTCCGATCAAATTATGCATTTCATCGATAAAGAGAATGACACGAGGATCGCGACTGGCTTCATCGATGACTCCCTGAAGGCGTTTCTCGTATTGTCCGCGGAATGTGGTGCCGGCGATGAGATCGAGATGTGAAAGCATCACGACTCTCGATTCTTTGAGCGCAGACGGCACCCGGCCCTCTGCGATCCTCCGGGCAAACCCTTCAACGATCGCCGTTTTACCAACCCCAGCTTCTCCAACAAGCACAGGATTATTCTTCGATTGACGCAGCAGGATAGCAATAATTCGATCCGTCTCGGCATTGCGGCAGGTCACGGGTTCGAGCTCATCGCGTAGTGCGGCGTCTGTCAGGTCGCGCGTATATGACTCCAGCGCGCGCTTGTTTCCAGGTAAGAATTCTTCCAATTCGCTCATATTATCCAGCAATCAGTTTCCGTCATTTATATTGGGGAACTGATAGTCAGATACAAACCGAGTCATTAATATGTCAATTATGTTAGTACGGACGACACCCGGAAACAATCCACGCGGATTCAAGTCTAAGATAATTGAATCTGACAATATCCGGTGCGGGTTGGGATCTCGTCTATCGCTGGTAGAAACAACTCATCGAGCAGGAGGTCAAAAATGAATATGCATAGACAATTGTGTTCGCTATCTCGCTTATTTGCGGCAATCTGTTGCGTCGCCGTAATGGCTTGGTTGTCGCATCCATCAGATGCGCAAACCTTATCGAAGGGTGGAAAGGACAAAGAAGTCTTTACCGGTACCATCTTCTACATGCCCGGGCCGACGGTAGGCGGCCCCGGCAGAACGAGGACTACTACTCAGACGTTTACGATCACGCTCAATTGCACGACGCCGAGTGCAGATGTCAGCCGCCTGGCCGGCATCTTGAAATCGGATGGACAGGATGGGTTGTTGTCAGCCATCACTAAGGAAAAATGTGGAGTTATCCAGTTTGGGCCCAATGTCGGTCGCGACATCAATACGGTCAGCGTCACCACCACGGAGGAGGGAGAACGCAAGATCACCATGCTCTTCGAGCGCTGGCTGGAATTCTTCGAATTGCGCTATGGCACGAGGTCTCGTGACTACCCGTTCACTTATATCGAACTATTCGTCAATGATAAGGGGAAGGTCGAAGGGGCGATGATCCCAGCAGCCAGAATTCGATTTATAGGTGATAATTCGGTGGAGATTGAAAACTTTGCCGCGTTTCCCGCCCGCATAACGGGAGAGCAACGGAACAGATGAAAGAGGAATTGATAGTGGATAATTGATAATTCGTAAATACCGTGGCAACAGTCTATATCAACTATCAACTATCAACTATCCAGTGACCAGCATCAACTGCAATTGCGACTGCAGCTTCTGCATCTCTTTGGCAATCTCGGCGAAGCCTTCTACGTTGCGGACGGGTGCGAACATCGGATCGGATATCAGGAAGGGATGATTGGCGTAGCCTGTTTTGATCGCTCCGCGAAGCATCTCCAGGCAGCTCGCGGTATCGCCCAGCTGGGCAAAAATCTGGGCGAACAGGTAATAGTGATAACTGGCGAATTGAATGCGCGACGCCAGTATCTCGTCGAGAATTTGCTTGCCTTTTACTTTTTCGCCTTTGAGCGCGCACAACAAAGCGTCGATCATCGAATGGAAAAGCCCGCTGCCCGTTTTGCCTGATAACGCCTCGAGCCGTCTGATCGCATCTTCACTTTTGCCTTCGACGAAATCTATAACAGAGAGCCAGTATGGGACTTCATTCTCAGCGCTGGGTCGACCTTCGAGTTCACGGCGCGCCTCGGCTAGCTTACCTTTCTGATAATAGATGAACCCGATCATATATGTGTATGTCACCGGATTGATCTCGGCAGCTTTCTGGAAGAGAGTCAGGGCTATATCCGGCAACCCCGCGTAATCGTAGGCATGTCCCATCGCCTGGTATGCATACTCGCTGTTCGGCGCAACCTGTATCAGCTGTTTGCATATTCCCAGGGCATTTTTCAGATCGCCCCTTTCTCCATAATAGACGGCGAGCCAGAACAATGCGGATGGTAATTGCTGGTTGAGTTCGAGCGCTTTGCGGGCGGCCGCTTCCGCCTTGGCCAGCATCGATTCATCGCGCAAATAACCGCGAGCGTTGATGTATCGGCCGGCGAGGGCTGCCCATGCGGGAGCGTATGAAGGATCGATCCCGACGGAAGCCTCGAACATCTCCACACCCTGCCGGTGTTCTTCCGTAGTATTCCCGAAAGCAAGGCCGCGAAGATAGAACTCATATGCCATCGGATTGCGGGCCTCGTCGCGCTTGATAGCTTCCTGTTCCCCGGTGGTAATGTTGAGGCGCAAGCCGCGGATAAGCTCTTCGCATATCCGGTCCTGAAGCGAGATGACGTTGTCGTATTTCAGGTCGATGCGTTCCTGCCACAGGATTTCATTCTGCGACACATCGATCAATTGGACGTTGACGCGAAAATTATCGAGTGATTTCAGGTAACTGCCCGAAAGTATGGTATCCACCTGCAACTCGCGCCCGACATTCCGCGGGTCTATCGGTTGATTGCGGTATTTTTCAACAGCCGTTGACGGACGAACAATAAGCGATTTAATGGGAGCCAGGTTGGTGATAACGCTATCGGCCAGCGCGAAACCCAGAAACTCAATTTCGCCATCGCCCGTCAAATTGCGAAGAGGCAGGATCGCCAGCCGGCGGCGGAGAGATTTTGATACCCGGGCGGGGTGTGTCGCGGCCGCGGCGGTAGTGTTTGACTCGGTCGTTCCGCCCGTCTTTTCATCGTCCAATTGTGTGTCATATGCGCTCGGGTCCTCAAAGGCCGTCCGCAGCGCAAGCGCAAATTCGTGAGCCGAAGAGAAGCGCAGATCGCGATCTTTCGCCAGCGATTTCATGACGACGAACTCGATGGCCGGCGTTATTTCGCCGCGAAATTCGCTCATCAACGGTGGATTCGAATTTATCTGGTGCACCAGCATCGCGGGCGAAGAGGCTTTCCCGAACGGCGTCGCACCCGTGAGCATCTCGTAGAGAACGATGCCCAGGGAATAGATATCGGAGCGCGCATCCAGTTCGAGCCCCATGCTCTGCTCGGGCGACATATAAGCGGGAGATCCAATGATGTTCGCCCCCGTCAGGTTGATATCACTCTCCTCGGTCTGCGCCTCGCGGATTTTGGCCACCCCGAAGTCCAGGACTTTGGCCGTGCATTCGCCATTATGTTGTTCTTCTATAATGATATTATCCGGTTTTAGGTCGCGATGGATGATTCCGGCGATGTGCGCGGCCGAGACCGCAGAGCATACCTGTTCGATTAATTCGACCGCGCGTTCGATAGCCATCGGACCCCGCCGCAGTACCTGGCGCAGTCCCTGTCCGCGCAAATACTCCATGACTATGTACGGGCCGTAATCGCTGATGCCGTAATCATAAACCTGAATAATATTAGGATGTTGAAGGGAAGCTACGGAACGCGCCTCGCGACGGAAACGCTCTTGAACCTTGTCGTCGCGGCTGAGCGTGGGTAGCAGCATCTTAATGGCTACCGCGCGATCGAGCCCGAGTTGTGTTGCTTCAAAGACAGCTCCCATGCCCCCGCGACTGATCAACCGTTCGATACGGTAGCGATCGGCAAGTACTGTGCCGGCATTCAAACCGTACCATGACGTCTCGCGCGGGTGCCCTTCGGGGTTTGTAGATAAGGATTCTGTCATGGTTAACTCTCGGGGTATATATCAACTACAGGTACGGATGTTGCGCCTAAATGGTTTCCTGTGAAATTAATTTCGATCGGCTTAGTTATTCTTTTTCCGAAATCTCATGGCGCTGACTGTGATCATGAAACCACTCATTAATGTCAAAATCAATCCTTGCTTCCAGAGATCGCCCAGATTCGCCCCGCGCAGGATGATCCCACGGAAAATTTCGATCAGATAGGTGGTCGGGATTATGCTGCTGATCCATTGAAAAACCTGAGGCATCGTCTCTATGGGAAAAATATAACCTGAAAGAAAGATCGACGGCATCATGGTCCCGAAGGCAGCCTGCGTGGCTTCCTGATAAGACTGCGCG
The DNA here is from genome assembly GCA_963796275.1 of uncultured Acidobacteriota bacterium. Lineage (GTDB taxonomy): Bacteria > Acidobacteriota > Blastocatellia > RBC074 > RBC074 > JAKEHZ01. The sequence goes on from CAWCKY010000007.1 coordinate 627,444, forward strand.
CGCGTAGAGATGAGGAGTCCGAACCCGAGCATAGTCAGAATGAAAGGGGTGACCAGCAGCATCAGCAGTAAAATATTGCCCTTTATCGGGACACCGAAAGCCCATCGCATGAGCACCAGCAGGATGCAAATTTCAGTATAAGCTACCACCGCATAGGGGACGATCTTGCCTAGCATCAAGCCGAGCGGTTTGATCGGTGTCATATAAAGTTGTTCGAGAGTCCCCCGTTCGCGCTCACGCACGATCGCGATAGCAGTCAGCAGCACAGTCATCATCTGCATAAGGACGGCGATCATTCCGGGAATTAGAAAATTGGCCGACCTCGAATCGGGGTTGAAGAGAATCTTGGGCCGGGCTTCGACCGGAAGTTGCTGCCCGGTCACCGAGACGCTCAGGGCGCGCTCCAGCGATTCCCGGAGTACGATGGCGTTCGCCACGTTCAATGCCTCGCCCGCGACGGAAGATTCCGACCCGTCGACCAGAACCAGCACCTCTGCCGTTTCGCCTGCCAGCAGCTGGCGCGAATAGTCGGGCGGGATCTTTATGCCCACGCGCGCGCGGCCGGCGATGATCTCACGGTTGAGCTCTTCATCGGAATAAACGCTCTTGACGATCTTGAAATCGTCCGAGTTTACGAATCGGTCGAGTAATCGGCGGCTCTCCTGCGTCTTCGCTCCATCGTAGATCACCGTCCGTATATCGCGGACGTTCGTGTTGATCGCGTATCCGATCATGAATAGCTGCACCATCGGTATTAAAACGGTGAAGAAGAGCGCCATCGGGTCGCGGCGAATATGGATCGCTTCCTTGCGCAGGATGGGGATCAAGCCGGTAAACGGATTCGATCGCTGACTGGGAGATGCGGAATTGAGCATGAATAAAAATGATTCACCGCAAACAATATAAAAATACAAAATACACGAAGCGCGCATCATTTTTGTGCCTTTTGTACTTAGGTGTCATTTGTGAATCAGGCCTCATTTAATGAATTTGTCAATGTCACGAATACGTCTTCGAGCGAAGGTGTAATCGGCCTCAATTCGACTTCGGTATATCCTTCATGCGCCAGGTCGGCTCGGATCTGATCGAGGCCGATACTTTCGTCCATCAATAAATGGATACCCTGACCGAAGATCGTCGAGCTGAAGACATACGGAAATCGCTTGACTACAGCCAGCGCGCTCGACGTGTGTTTTGTATCGATCTCGATGCGTTTGGTGCCTGGCGGAGAGACTTGAGGAATCTCCTTCAAGTCGTCAGGTGTACCATACGCGATGAGCTTTGACATATAAATATAACCGACTCGCCCGCACCGTTCGGCTTCGTCCATATAATGGGTCGTGACGAAGAAAGTGACGCCCTGACCCGAGAGCTCGAACAGCAGGTCCCACAGATCGCGCCGCGCAACCGGATCGATGCCTGCGGTCGGCTCGTCGAGAAACATCAGGCGCGGTTCGTGTATGAAAGCGCAGGCGAGCGCCAGGCGTTGTTTCCATCCGCCTGAAAGTTTCCCCGCGCGGCGATTGAGATACGGCTCGAGGCGCGTCAACTCGATGACCTCGTTCTTCCGGCGCCTCAAGTAGTCCCCGGCCAGCCCATAAACGCCGGCGTAAAATTCGATGTTCTCTATGACGGTCAGGTCCTCATAGAGACTGAATTTCTGCGACATGTAGCCGACGCGCCGGCGAATCTCTTCGGATTGCGTGACACAATCATAGCCCAGGACTCGGCCTTTTCCTTCCGCGGGAGTGATCAGGCCGCAGAGGGCTTTGATGAGGGTCGTTTTCCCCGATCCGTTGGGGCCGAGGAATCCGAAAATTTCGCCGCTCTCCACCGAAAGTGTCACGTGATCGACCGCTGTGAAGGTTCCGAATCGTATCGTTATGTCTTCCGTTGTTATTGCCGCCATCAGTCCTGTCTCAATATCGTGACATCCGCAGCCATCCCCGGCTTCAACTTGCCCTCACGGTTATCGATACGAACCTTTACGCCGAAGACCTGATGAGCGCGCTCATCACGGCTTTGTATATTGCGGGGAGTGAATTCGCCCTCGGAGTTTATCTGCTCGATAGTTCCGTCGACCGGATCTTTGGGAAATGTATCGACCACTATTTTCGCGCGCTGCCCGACCTTGACCAGACCCAGTTGCGGCTCGGGTATGTATATCCGGACCCATATCTGGTCGCGCTCGAGCAGCTTGGCCACGGGTTGGTTGGGCGTCAGCAGGTCTCCCGGACGGACCGAGACCACTTCCACGATTGAATTAACCGGAGCATCTACCACGCCCTCGGCCAATTGGACTTTGATCTGTTCGACTCGCGCCGCCGCTTCGTTTAGTTGAGCGCGCGCATCGGCGATCTCTTCCGAGCGCGGGCCGGCAAGCACCAGGTTTTCAGCCTCCTGAGCCTGCTTGAATCGTTCTTCGGCTGCGCGGATATCCTCTTTACGGCTCCCGCTGAGCAGCAGACGCAGGCGCTCTTTCTCGGATTCTTGGCGCGCGCGCAGGTTTTCATAACGGAATTTAGCGGCGTCGAATTCCTGTTTCGAGATGTCGCCGGTCTCACGCAATCTCTCCATGCGTTTAAATTCGGCCTCCGCGCTGTTTACGTCAGCTCGGGCCGCCTCGACCGATGCGCGGGCCTGTGCGATCTCTTCCGGCCGGGGACCGTTGCGCACAGCCTCGAGGGTAGCGCGGGCCGTCTCAGTCGCCGCACGCGCCTGTGCCTTCTCTTCCGGACGCGCGCCCCGTTCGAGCCTTAGTAGCCGCGCGCGCTGCTGATCGACGCGAGCCTGCGCCTGCGAGAGCTGAGTCTGTAACTCCGCCATATCAAACTTCACCAGCGGTTGCCCGGCTTTCACCTCTTGACCTTCAAGAACCAGGACTTCGAGCACTCGCCCTCCCACCTTTGAGCCCACCCGAATCTCGCGCGTCTCGATCGTACCCGAAAAGATCAGGTCGTCCTTCTTTTTGAAGATGAGGCCCGTATTGCCGCAGCCGAGATGGAAAAATGTTACGAAAATTATAGCTAGGGCGAGGGTATGTTTGATCTCCTGCTTTCTCATTCATCTCTCCCGTCACTCCATCCGAAACAATTCATGTATCACTTCCGATGGATGTAAGTAAGTGCTTACTTATATAGCACGTGAATCTGCGAGGCGCAAGAAGCGTGGCAGGGCATTTATCATTTATCATTTTCGATTTTCGATTTTAGATTGGTTGTCATCGGCACACTGCAATTCTTCAAATGACAAATGATAAATGAACAATGAATCGTTCATTTATCATTTCCGATTTTAGATTTTAGATTTGTTGTCATCGGCACACCGCACACTTCTTCAAATGACAAATGACAAATGACAAATGACAAATGACAAATGACAAATGACAAATGACAAATGACAAATGAACAATGAATCGTTCATTTATCATTTTAGATTTTCGATTTTAGATTGGTAGTCATCGGCACACTGCACACTTCTTCAAATGACAAATGAACTGAACAATGAACAATGAACAATGTTATGGACCATCCGTGATCGTGACGACCCGTTTAGCCGGTAAGGCGGTCGCAACAGCTGCGAAAGGAAGGCGCAGGTGCGCGAAGGTCACAGGCAGGTTAATGGCACAGAATTTCTCGAGGCATCGCCCGACTAACAGGTTGGGCCAGAAGACCGAACTCGCCATCCGCTCCATATCCCGCCAATCCAGCCCAGCCACCAATGCCGCGCCGATCAGGCTTGCCGGCGCTCGTGCCTGCGATGACGGATGGCTGAATTCCCAGTTCGTTCAATGTTTTGATGACCCCGATATGCGCTAAACCGCGGACGGAGCCACCGCTCAGAGCCAATCCGATTCTGGGATTCCGCATTCCCAGAATCGGACGATCGGACGCTGACATAATTTCCTCCATCTCACTACGTCTAAATCTTTCATACACTTAGCATAAAGTATGATGTGGCACGCCGATTGGTTATTGAATTAATTGACCCCCCTGGCGAACCGCTATCGGGTGTTTTTCAGAATATGAGGTATACGATGATCAGTACTGGAATAGTAAGGCCCGATCTTAAGCGCTTTCCGCAACAACCGCACGCATCTGCCTCATCTGTGACTAAGGGGCGAACTTTGATCGCCGATGATCAGCCGGACGTGCTCGCAGCTCTACATCTTTTGCTGAAGGGCGAGGGATATCAAACCGAAACCGTAACCTCGCCGGCAGCGGCTATCGAGGCGATCGAACAGCGCAACTTCGATCTTGTGCTGATGGATTTGAATTACGCGCGCGACACGACATCGGGACACGAGGGGTTAGATCTGCTGGCGAGGATTCACGAAATCGACTGCACATTGCCGGTTGTTGTGATGACCGCATGGGGAAGCATCGAGCTGGCCGTCGAGGCGATCCGGGGTGGCAGCGCTGATTTCATTCAGAAACCCTGGGACAATTCGCATCTCCTCGACGTCGTCCGGAGGCAACTCGAGCGAGGGCGGGAACTGCGGCAAAAAAGAGATCTCGAGTTTGCGCGCGAGCTGGCGCGGACCAGAGAGATGGAGGAAGCGCGCAACATTCAGCAGCGGCTGTTACCTCGAGAAATTTCGCAAATCAAAGGATGCGATGTCTCCGCGCTCTGGTTGCCGGCGTGCGAGGTAAGCGGCGACTATTTCGATGTCCTCAAATTCAGCGACCGCACCGCCGCGCTCTGCATCGCCGATGTCATGGGGAAGGGCATGCCGGCCGCTCTGCTGATGTCGAACATACAGGCGGCGGTCAAATCACTCGCCTCAACCGGCAGCGCGGTCAACAGCCTTACCGATCAGGTCAATCGTCTGGTTTGTGACAACGTGGATGAGGGCAAGTTCATCACGTTCTTCTACTGCGTTGTCGATATGTCAGCTGGCAGGCTCTTCTATACAAACGCCGGGCACCATGCGCCGATATTGGTGCGGCGCGATGGAGAGATCGTCCGGCTGACGGAGGGGGGACCGGTCTTGGGGCTGATTTCCGATTATGTTTATGAGGTGGATCAGGTCGAATTGAGGCCGGGAGATCGTCTGGCTCTCTTCACCGACGGACTGACGGAAGCGCGGGATGTCGATGATGAGGAGTTCGGCGAAGAGCGCTTGATGTCGATCCTGCGTTCCAGCCGGGAACTTAGTTCGGGGAACATCCAGGGGATTATTGTGAAGGCCGTGGATGATTTCAGTCAGGGCGAGATGAGCGATGATACGACACTGATCGTCCTCGCAATTGACGGGTTGGAGCCATGAACAGGGGAGATTATGCAAACGATATTTCAGGATTTGCGCTATGGAATGCGGATGCTGCTGAAGAACCCGGGATTCGCGATTGTCGCCGTCATCACAACCCCGAGCAATCGAGCGAATGGCGCGAGATAGTGGGAGTGGCCGGGCGATGTTCGTTACAATGGCATGGACGACAGCGGTGCGGTGACCGTCTATACGCCATTCGCACAAAACCCATTTCTCTGGACCTATCTCTTGATCCGCACCGAAGGCTTATCTGAAACATAGACGCAGAGCGTGCGTTAGGCCGTCAGCTCGGTCGATGCGACAGTCGAAACGGGGAGCTTTCAAACGATGGACCAGCTGATCTCGCGTTCGGTCGCACAGCCGAGATTTTATACGATACTTCTCGGCGCATTCGCATTCCTGGCGCTGATCTTGGCGGCTGTTGGCATCTATGGCGTGATGGCATACGCAGTGGCGCAGCGAACGCACGAAATAGGTGTGCGGATGGCGTTGGGAGCGAGCCGCGGCGATGTGCTCAGAATGGTGATCAAGCGAGGAATGATATTGGCTTTAGCCGGCGTCGCGCTCGGTTTACTGGTGGCATTCGGATTGACCCGTCTCATGGGCAATCTGCTTTTTGGCGTCGGAGCGACAGACCCGATGACGTTTGCCGTTATATCGATGATGCTGATCGGGGTTGCGCTGCTGGCTTGTTTCATTCCGGCGTGCCGGGCGACTAATGTAGATCCGATAGTTTCTCTGCGTTACGAATAATTGAGCGAAAACGCGCTCGGAGTTCCGCCTTCAGGCGGTCAGAAATCATGCGAAAAGAAAAGACCGCGTAAACGCGGAACTCCAAACGCGATAGTTCGGAGTTTCGCCTTCAAGCGGTAATGGTACTCCCGACCATTTCCAGGGAGAGAGCAATATAGAATGGGGCTCCGCGACGTTTATGACGGCCGTCAATCCTGGGCTGATTACCTCGGCTCTCACGCGCAATTCGACAATTTTTCGCAAGCCCTGGTAAGACGTGACAAGATTCCTGGTTCGGTCGGACAGCAAGGCGGCCCCAGTTCGGTGAAAGTCAGGCTCAGTCCGAATGACTATCAGCTCGCGCTGGAATCGGGATTGGGAGCTGTCGGTTACGACGTCGGTCAGGCTAACACCGGGGAATACAGTCTCGAGCTGGGCATCGAGAAACTTGTCGGCGGACTAGGCCAGCTCAATGCCGATTTCAACTTTCTGATGGGCGATCTCGTCTGGAAGTTCGAAATGTCTCAGGAGACGCTCAACAATATTTTGCATGAGATTCGCCTGGCTGAATTCGAACGCGAGGCACGGGCATACCGCAGCCGCGCTGAGAGAGCCTATATCCATGGCTGGTATGAGGAGGCGCTCGGCGATTTCCTGGAGGCCGAGAAACGCAACTACCCCGATTACTCCGTTCACCGATCGATCGCCACCATCTATCTATATCATCTGATCGACCTCTCTCAAGCTCTGGCTTATTTCCTGAAGGCGGCCAAATATGCGCGGCCCGGCGATCCACGCCAGTCGGCCGAGGCGCAGTATTTTGCGGGGATGGTTTGTGTGATCCAGCAACAAACGGAGGCAGCTTCCGTCCATTTGCAGGAGGCTGTGAAACTCGATCCGGAATTGTTCGAGGCCCATTACCAGCAAGCCTGTCTCGCCGTCAGGCTGGGAAAGACAGAGTCGGCGATCGCCTGTTTGGAATCGGCGATCAAAGGAGATCCCAGATATTACGAGCGCGCCAGAGGCGACCGAAGTTTTGATGTTGTGCGTCCACAGGTCCAGATTCTGCTGGATCGCCTGATGCAGCCGGTGAGAGAGATGATAGTCGACGTCAAGCAGGATGCCGAGTCGCTCCAAGGCTATGTCATCGCAGAACCGGAAGAAGAGAAGCTGATCGCAATTTTTCAGGAAATCGATCGTGAATTGGCTACCGGGTTAACCTATCGTACAGGATTGCACATTCTCCATAATCTCTCGGGGATCCAGGAAGAATTGCATGGAATACGTGACCGCTTCTATAAAAAATATGAGATCGATCCGCACGATTATGTGCGCTCGGTCGCCTTCAGCAACGATGGCAGGCTTCTCGCATCGGGTTTTTTGAATGGTGGGATTCAGGTATGGGAGGTGGATTCGGGATTGCAGGCGTATTCACTCGCTGCTCATCTGGCGAGCGTTAATTCGGTTGCGTTCAGTCCGGATAACTTGTGGCTGGTTTCTGGCAGCCGCGATCGAAAGATAAAACTATGGGACGCCGGCACCGGTGGTGAGGTCCAGACATTGAACGGGCACGAAGCCGAGGTCAGGTCTGTCGCTTTCAGTCCGGACGGCCAGTGGCTGGTATCGGGAAGCCACGACAGGACCGTCAGGATCTGGCGAGTCGCCACCGGTCACGAAGTACAGTCATTACAAGGACACACGCGGCAGGTCACGTCAGCCGCCTTCAGTCCTGATGGCTCCCTGATAGCTTCGGGGAGCTGGGATAGGACAATCAGGCTTTGGGATGTTGTCAGCGGGAGAATTTTGCGCACCCTGCCCGGGCATGCGAGGGGCGTGGCCTCGGTGGTATTCAGCCCTGATGGTAAATGGCTCGCTTCAGGCGGCGAAGACGCACTGGTAAAACTTTGGGAAGTTGCGACCGGCCGGGAGCTACAGTTTTTCAAAGGACATAACAACAGCGTTTCATCCATTGCATTCAGCCCTGACGGAGGAATGCTTGCAGCCGGCAGCCTGGGTCAAAACATATTGATCTGGAAGGTATCGACCGGGGCAGTAATCAAACACCTGAGGTACGATAATATCAGTTATAACTCGGTGGCCTTCAGCCCGAAGGGACAGTGGTTGGCACTGGGCAGCCGTGACCTGCAATTGTGGCTTAAGGTGATTCTGACGAAAGAGGAATATGCCGCGGTAAGAGAAGGCGAGGAGCGCGCCTGGCATGCCCGCAAGTTCGCGGCGGAAAAGCCGTCACACATCTATTTCACAAACTAAGAAAGCGAATGGGCAACAAAAAAGCAAAATACCCGTAGCGTCCCTGCGCGTCTGCCCCCGGTCAGAAAACGCGGATATTCCCGCTACGCGAAGATCACAAAAGTATCCCCAATAGCCGTTAACGCAGGCAGAAATGTTTCGGTCGAATTACAAATCGATAATTTACGGATGCGCACCGACCACGGTTAAACCAAGGGCAGCCAGCTAGAAAAATATTTATTAATGTTCCGTCTTTTTTGCCCTTTTTGTTTGCCCATGGTAATGGCAAAATAAGCCCCGATCTGCAGACGAGCAAGCCAATCTGATGAAAACTCCCACGAACCGGGAATCTTGATTTTGTGGCACTACCGACTCGGAGGAATCAATATGAAAAAACATGGGTTCGCCTTTGCTATTTGCACCGGAGCTTTTCTGGTTCTGACAGCCATCGGCTTTCTGACGAGCGCTCAGGAGCTCCAGTATCCGAAGACCAAAAAAGTCGATCACGTTGACATCTATCACGATGTCAAAGTTCCCGATCCCTATCGCTGGCTTGAGGAAGAGAATGCGGCGGAGACCGCCAGGTGGGTAGAAGAACAGAACAAGGTAACTTTCGCGTATCTCGAGAATATCCCCTTCCGCGCAAAGATTCGGGAACGTCTGGAGAAACTCTACAACTATCCGAAGTATTCACCGCCTGCCAGGAGAGGCGAGTATTTCTTCTTCACCAAAAACAATGGGCTGCAAAATCAAAGCGTTTACTATGTACAGAAGGGGTTGGAAGGGACGCCGGAGGAATTGATCGACCCGAACAAGTTTTCAGAGGACGGAACATCGCGTTTGGGCAGGTTCTCACTATCGCAGGACGGAAAATATGCAGTTTATGGCATCTCGAAAGGCGGGTCGGATTGGGAAGACCTATTTGTGATGGAAGTCGCGTCCAAGAAAACGCTGAGCGACAACCTGAAGTGGATCAAAGTCTCCGGGATCGCCTGGCGAGGTGAAGGGTTCTTCTACAGCCGCTATGATGCGCCGGAGAAGGGCAAGGAACTTTCGTTCAAGAACGAGAATCATAAAGTTTATTTCCACCAGATCGGAACTCCGCAATCGGAAGACGACTTGATCTATGAAGACAAGGCCAATCCGCAGCGCTTTCATACGGTGGGGACGACTGAAGATGAGCGGTTCGCTATCCTCAACATCTCGGAACGGGGCAAAGGTAAAAAGGGTAACGCCATCTTTTATCGCGACCTCTCTCGAGGCGACAAGAAATTCACGCCGATCATCAGTGAGATCGGAGATGACAGTTTCGGCGTGTTGGGGAATATCGAGGAGAAGTTCCTGATTGAGACTGATAGAAACGCGCCGAACAGTAAAGTAATTTTGTACGATCCCAAGAATCCCGATGAGAAGAACTGGAAAACAATTCTGCCCGAGAAGCCGGAGCCTCTCCGGTCTGCCACGATTTCGGGAGGAAAACTCTTCGTATCCTATTTGAAAGATGTCGCGACGCGCGCTTACGTCTACAGTCTCGACGGCAAACTTGAGAATGAGGTGAAACTTCCCGGGCTCGGCTCAGCCGGCGGATTTGGCGGCAAGCGTGATGACAAATTCGTATTTTACACGTTCAATTCATTCAACTACCCCCAGACGATTTTCCGCTACGACATTGCGACGCGGAAGAGTACGCTCTTCCGAGCGCCGGAGATACCGGATTTCAAGCCGGCCGACTACGAGACGAAGCAGGTTTTTTACAACAGCAAGGACGGGACGCGCGTGCCGATGTTCCTCGTTTACAAGAAAGGGCTCAAGCTCGACGGAAATAACCCGACTTTGCTTTATGGCTATGGAGGTTTCAACGTCACCACCGCGCCCGCCTTCAATTCGATGCGGCTCGCCCTGCTCGAACAAGGGTTCGTCTACGCTTCAGCCAACATGCGCGGAGGCGGCGAGTATGGCGAAAAGTGGCACGAGGCGGGAACGAAGCTCAAGAAACAGAACGTATTCGACGACTTCATCGCGGCGGCCGAATGGCTGATCGCCCAGAAATACACATCGCCGCAGAAGCTCGCGATCAACGGCGGCTCGAACGGCGGATTGCTCGTCGGGGCAGTCATGAATCAGCGGCCCGAGCTATTTCGAGCCGCAGTTCCGCAGGTCGGCGTCATGGATATGCTGCGCTTCCACAAATTCACCATTGGCTGGAACTGGATCGCCGATTACGGTTCGAGCGACAACCCACCAGAGTTCAAGGCCCTCTATGCTTATTCGCCGTTGCACAACATGCGTGAGGGCGTGAAGTATCCGGCGACGCTCATCACGACGGCCGATCACGATGACCGCGTGGTGCCGGCTCACTCGTTCAAATATGCGGCTACGTTGCAAGAGAAGGCGGGCAGGGACAACCCGGTATTGATCCGCATCGATACCAAGTCGGGTCACGGAGCGAGCAACACTACGAAAGCTATCGAGCAATTGGCCGATACCTATTCGTTTCTGATGTTCAACCTGGGCGTGACGCCGAAGTATGATGGGATTGCCTCTTCGGTTACCCCAACGAGCGATAACTTATCTCCCGATATTATTGCGAATATCGAGACTCTGATAACAAAGGAGATGGAGCGTGCCAAAGCCCCGGCGATCTCGCTTGCGATTGCGACCGGCAACAAGCTTCAATATGCAAAAGGATACGGTAAGGCGGATCTGGAGAATCAGGTCCCGGCCATGGAGACGACCGTCTATCGCACCGCCTCCATCGCCAAGTCTTTGACGGCCACAGCGGTGATGCAACTGGCGGAAAGGGGCAAGATCGATCTCGATGCTCCGATTCAGAAGTATTGTCCGGCCTTTCCCCAGAAGCAATGGCCGGTAACGGCGCGGCAATTGTTAGGACACCTGGGAGGAGTTCGCCATTACAAGAGTGATGAGGAGGCTACCGGCACAAAAACGTATTTCAAACTCTCCGACAGCTTGATCTTATTCAAAGAGGATTCGCTGCTGCACGAACCCGGCACGAAGTTTAATTACACCACTTTCGGCTATAGCGTAATCGGGTGCGCTATCGAGGGCGCTTCCGGGATGAGTTATGAAGACTACATGCGCGGGCATGTCTTTCAACCTGCCGGGATGAATCATACCGCAGTCGATCATTCTCGTCTGTTGATTCCAAACCGCGCACGCGGCTATCTGAGCTTCGATACTCAATTCTATAACCAATTGCCCGAAGATATTAAGAAATATACGAAGGTCGGCGAAGTCTATAATGCGCCGCTCCACGACACGAGCATGAAAGTTCCGGGTGGTGGTTTTGTTTCGACCGCGGTGGACGTGGTGAAGTTTGCGATCGCTGTAAATACGGGCGGGCTTATCAATGAAGGATCGCGCGATCAAATGTGGACACGGCAAAAGTTGAAGGATGGAAGTGAGACGGATTACGGGTTGGGTTGGGTGGTCGGTCAGGTTTCGGGCATAAAGACCGTCTCGCACAGCGGTGGGCAAGCCGGCACTTCAACCTATCTTCTGCTGGTACCTGATAAGGGCCTGGCTATCAGCCTGATGTCCAACCTTCAAGGTTTCGCCGCAGTGGGCAGGCTGGCGCAGGAAATCGGAGCGATCCTATTATCATCCTCGCAACAATCCGGCAATTGATAAAGAGGAGGCATATGACGGAAACTCAAAAAGCAAAAGATCGATCACAAACCTATTGGATCATTGAACCGAAATACACAACTTTCGAGTTCAGCGTTAAAAGTTTATTCTTCTTCACGGTAACGGGAAAGTTCTCTGATTTCATAGGTAACCTTTTAATCGATGATGGCGACATTCGAAATTCCTCGGTCGATGTCACCATCAAAGCTCCCAGCATCAGCACGGGCATAAATCGTCGTGATAATCATTTGCGCTCGCCGGACTTCCTCGATGTTGGCAAACATCCGCTCATCAGCTTTCAAAGCACGGGAGTGGAAAAAGGTAGAGATCGCAACACGCTGCGAATTATCGGAAATCTGTCGGTCAAGGGTAGCAAGAAGGAGCTGGTGCTCGATGTCGAGGAGACCGATCACAGCCGTTCACCCCAGGGAGATGAAGTGGCTTATTTCATAGCTCAGGCCAGGATCGATCGGTTCGATTTGGGCGTCCGCTATGGCCGCGGATTGATTGGCCGGACTTTGAAAGTCACGGTTCAGGCGCAGGCAACCAAAAAATCAGCGTCTTGAAACAGACGAGCGCGACCCCGCAGCGGATTCGATGGTTTGCTTTGCGATACGAATAGTTGGTTTCTGTGCCCCCTGTCATTAAGAAGGTGGTAAAGAATGCGTTATCGATTTGTTCTCGTGTTGTTGTTGTCAAATTTGCTGGCAACCGTTTGGATTACATCCGCGCTCACCCAGTCCGCGCCTGATCCTCGGCCGGTGCCGCTGCCCGAGCTCGTCAAACATGCGGAGGCAAAAATGGCCGCCCAGGAATGGGCTGCGGCTTCCTCCCTCTGGGAGCAGGTTGTCGCGGCGAACCCGACGATGCCGCGTTATTGGGAGCAATTGGGACGTTCCCGCCAAATCGCCAAGGATTACCGCAAGGCAATCGCGGCGCTCGAAATGTCGCTCGAACTCGGCGCCGGCTACCCCTTCAACACGGCCTATAACATCGCCTGTAGTTACGCGCAGTTGGGGGAAAAGGATCAGGCATTCAAATGGCTCGAGAAGGCGATGGATATGGGATACCGCAATCTGCAGGTAGTCCGCATCGATACCGATCTCAAACTTTTGCGCGATGATCCGCGGTTCATCAAGCTCGCCGCCCTCGACGACGTCAGCAAAATGTCGCGCGATGAAGGCTGGCGCTATGACCTTTGGTTTCTGGCCAGAGAACTCAAGCGCATCCACTTCGACCCTTTCAAGTATACGGCGAGAGACGAATTCGACGGGTACGTCAAAAAACTGCACGACGATATCCCTAAACTCACCGACCCGCAGATCGAAATCGGTCTGATGAAGCTCGCGCGGAAGATGGGAGATGGACATACCTTGATTCGCCCCGCCTCAATACAACTCTCCGAACGCATGTTGGCCGATCGCGGAGTAGTGGATCGTAGAGTGGCGCCGATCGAACTCTATCTTTTTGCGGAAGGTCTGTTCATCACCGCAGCCTCTCCGAAACACGCCGACATTGTGGGCGCCCAGGTCTTGCGCATCGGCGATCACACGGTTGAAAAGGTGATGGAAACCCTCGATCAGGTGATCAGTCAGGATAACAAAATGTGGCCGAAAAACGTGGGCCCGGCGATGATGCGCAATCCGCGTACCCTCAACGGTCTGGGATTGATTCCTGACGCTGACAAAATGGTCATCACGATCAACGACCGGGAAGGGAAGTTGCGGACGGTCACTCTCGTTTCCGAACAGGTCGATTTGACCGACGATTGGCAACAGAGTCGCCAGGGCGCGGCGGCGCCTGAACCGCTCTATCTTAAAAATAGAAAGGCCAATTACTGGTTCGAATTCATCCCCGACTCCAAAACTCTCTATTTTCAATACAATGCCGTGGCACAGGATCCGAAAGAGACGCTGCCGGAATTCTGCGAACGTATGTTCAAATTCATAAAAGAGAATCCGGTTGAACGACTGGTGATCGATATGCGATGGAATGGAGGCGGAAATAACTTTTACAACAGGCCCATCATTCACGGGTTGATACGCAATGAAAAGGTCAATCAACTCGGCAAGTTATTTGTGATCGTCGGCAGGCAGACATACTCCGCCGCGATGTGCGGCGCGACCGAGATCGAACGCCACGCCAAAGCGATCTTCGTCGGCGAGCCCACGGGCTCGAGCCCGAATTTTGTGGGCGAGTCGATCATCATCAACCTGCCGTACAGCAAGATGAGCGGCTCGATCTCCGATCTTTACTGGCAGAATTCGGTCGCCATGGATTATCGCGTGTGGATATCGCCGCAGCTCTACGCGCCGCCGACCTTCGATTCTTATCGCGCGAATAGGGACCCGGCGATGGAAGCGATAAACGCTTATCTGCGAGACGAAAACACGACGAAGTAGAAGTAAAAGATTAAGTATAAAAGAGGTGCAAAAGCAAAAGTTGCCGAAGGGGAATACGGTATTTACCCTTTGGCAGCTTTTTGTTTTCTTCCCTACCAGAACAGTGCTTTCAGGTAGAGACGATTCATTCGCGCGATATTATCCAGCGATATCTCTTTGGGGCAGGCCGCTTCGCACGATCCGATGTTGGTGCAGTTGCCGAAACCTTCCTCATCCATCTGGGCGACCATACTTAACACACGCCGATCGTCCTCGATTTTTCCCTGCGGCAATAAGCTCAGGTGCGAAACCTTGGCCGCCACGAAGAGCATTGCGGAGGCGTTCTTGCATGCGGCGACGCAAGCTCCGCAGCCGATGCAAGTTGCCGCATCCATCGCCATATCCGCGTCATCTTTGGGGATTGGAATCGCATTCCCATCTGGAGCGCCCCCGGTCGATACTGAAATGTATCCGCCCGATTGAATAATCCGGTCGAATGCGCTGCGATCAACCACGAGGTCTTTGATCACAGTGAATGGCTTGGCGCGCCACGGCTCGATGGTGATCGTATCGCCGTCTTTGAATGTTCGCATATGCAGCTGGCAGGTCGTGGTCGCCGGGAGCGGCCCATGCGGCCTGCCATTGATCACCAATCCGCACATCCCGCAAATACCTTCGCGGCAGTCGTGATCGAACGCGATCTGCTCTTCGCCGCGTTTGATCAGTTCCTCGTTAATCACATCGAGCATTTCCAGGAACGACATGTCGGGGCTGATGTTTTGTGCGTCGTATTCGATGAATTTTCCGGGTGTTCCGGCGTTCTTCTGCCGCCAGATTCGTAATGTCAGGTTCATATCACTTGTAACTTCGCTGCGTCATCTTCACTTCTTCATAGATGAGCGATTCCTTGTGCAACGCGGGAAATTGATCGATGCCTTTGAACTCCCAGGCTGCAACGTAAGAGAACTTCCCGTCATTCCGCAGCGCCTCACCGTCTTCGGTCTGATACTCTTCACGGAAATGGCCGCCACAGGACTCTTCGCGATTGAGTGCGTCGTAGGCGAGCAGTTCGGCGAATTCCATGAAATCGGCGACCCGTCCCGCGTATTCCAGCGCCTGATTCAATTCGCCGCCTCCGCCCAGCACATTTACATCTTCCCAGAATTCCTCGCCTCAGTTCGGGGATCCGCCGCAATGCCTGCTGCAGACCGGCCCGGCTGCGCGCCATCCCGACGTCGTCCCACATCAATCTGCCCAGTTCGCGGTGGAACTCTGTAACAGTACGGTTGCCTTTGATCGCGAGCAGCCGGTCGATACGCGCACAGACATCCTCTCTCGCTTTTTTAAATTCTGCATGATCGGCAGGGTACAGGCCGTTTTTCTGGGTCGCGAAATATCCGGCAATCGTCTGCGGCAAAATGAAATATCCGTCGGCGAGCCCTTGCATAAGCGCGCTGGCGCCCAGCCGATTCGCGCCGTGATCGGAAAAATTGGCTTCGCCGATCACGAAGAGCCCCGGGATATTGCTCATCAATTCATAATCGACCCACAGGCCGCCCATCGTGTAATGCACTGCCGGATAGATCCGCATCGGTTGTTCATATGCGTTCTCTCCCGTGATGCGCTCATACATATCGAAGAGATTGCCATATCGCTCTTCGATTTTGTCGCGGCCGAGCCGCTTGATCGAATCCGAAAAATCGAGATAGACGCCGCGGCCGCCCGGACCTACGCCCCGACCTTCATCGCAGACGTTCTTGGCCGCGCGCGAGGCTATGTCGCGCGGCGCCAGATTGCCATAGCTCGGATAAATTCTTTCGAGATAGTAGTCGCGTTCGCCTTCCGGTATGTCATTGGGATGGCGCGCGTCTCCCGGTTTTTTGGGAACCCAGACGCGGCCGTCGTTGCGCAGCGATTCCGACATCAACGTTAGTTTCGATTGGTGGTCGCCGCTCTGTGGAATGCAGGTCGGATGAATCTGCGTATAGCACGGGTTGGCGAAGAGCGCGCCTTTTCGATAAGCGCGGTATGTCGCCGTGACGTTGCATCCTTTGGCGTTGGTCGAGAGGAAAAAGACGTTGCCGTATCCGCCGGTCGCCAGCACCACCGCGTTGGCGGAGTGATGATTCGATCTCCCCGTTGACCAGATCGCGGGTGATGATGCCTTTGGCGTGGCCGTCGATAATCACGATATCGAGCATCTCGGTGCGCGGATACATCTTCACCGTGCCGGCGTACGATCTGCCGGCTCAAGGCCTGGTAGGCGCCGAGCAGTAACTGCTGGCCTGTCTGCCCGCGCGCATAAAAAGTTCGTGAAACCTGGGCGCCGCCGAAGCTGCGGTTGTCCAGCAAGCCGCCGTATTCGCGCGCGAACGGGACGCCCTGCGCGACACACTGATCGATGATATTGACGCTGACTTCTGCGAGGCGGTGAACATTCGCTTCGCGCGCGCGGAAATCGCCGCCTTTTATCGTGTCGTAGAACAGACGGTAAATGCTGTCGCCGTCATTGCGATAGTTTTTAGCGGCGTTGATGCCGCCTTGAGCGGCGATCGAGTGGGCCCGGCGCGGACTATCCTGGAAGCAGAAGCATTTGACGTTGTAGCCCAGTTCACCGAGCGTCGCCGCCGCCGAAGCTCCGGCCAGGCCGGTGCCGACGACGATGATCTCGAATTTGCGTTTATTGGCAGGATTTACCAGCTTCATCTCCTGCCTGTACTTCGTCCACTTCGTCGCCACCTGGCCGGACGGGATTTTCGAGTCGAGTACCTTGTTCATAACAGAAACAGAGGACAAAAAGCACGAAGAAGCGCACAAAGGGGAAAAATTTATGCGCTCTTCTTCATTGAATCACCTTCGCTAAAATGGCTAAAGGAATCGAACAATTGCCCAGGAAGATGAGCAGTGCGGAGATCTTGGCCAGTTTATCGAAAAAGACGAAGCTCTTTTTGCTTCTCAGCCCCAATGATTGAAAGAGGCTGCTCACGCCGTGGCTCAAATGCAGCAAGAGTAAACCCATCGATACGATGTAGAAGACGGAGATGTACGGGTTGGAGAATCCCACGATCAACATCCGATAGACGTCGTGTCTGCCCGCAACATCTCGAAAATGCAAATATTCCGGATTGATAACGCCCAAAGTATAATGTGATAGATGAAAAACGATGAAAGCCAGAATTATCAGCCCGCTCCAAAAAATCGTGCGGTTAGCCAGGGTCGACGCGATCACTTTCCCGGTCGCATACGCTTCGTTTCGCGCGCGCCGGTTTGCGATCGCGAGTTGAATGCCGGCTGTGATGTGCAAGACGACAATCGTAAATAAACCCAACCGAACTGACCACAGTATTGCAGGAGTGGACTTTAAAAATTGGGCATAGGTATTTATTTTGTCCGGTCCGAAGAAAATCTGCAGGTTGCCGAGCATATGGGCGATGACATAGATGAAAAGACCGAGTCCGGTAACAGCCATGACATACTTCTTACCGAGAGAAGATCGCCAGATGCGCGATAATAACCCTGACGTCGATGGTTGCAGGCTCTGTACTGAAGCCGCCATCCCGCCCTCCTTTCTTTAACCTATAATTGTAAGACATAAATCGAACAAGTGTAAAAATATCAGCACCTATCCGATAAGATTTTCGTTTGTAATTTTTCTTTCTCGATGATAGGCTGCCTCCCGTTCAGGTGATCGAAATTATTTATACCGCTCATTAGATCTTTTATTGATAGAGCACATCGACTCCCAACGAATCTGCTAAAACGGCGTTATTCACAGCTCCAGCTCTTTATCAATAATTCTCTTTGAGGCACCTCAGGAGGAATTGGCACATGGCAGTTTCCGTCAAAGCGATCAAGCTCTGGCGCAGCGAAATCGCCAACCAGCCTGGCACACTCGCCAAAGTACTCGCCCCGCTGGCGCAAGCCGGCTCTGATCTGCAACTACTCATGGGTTATCGTTATCACGGTAATGAGACGAGGGCAGCTGTCGAGCTCTTCCCTGTCACGGGCAAAAAACAGGCGGTTGCCGCACAGGCAGCCGGTCTGAGAATGTCGTCTGAGCCCGCTTTACTTGTCGAAGGCGATAACAAGCGCGGCGCCGCCCATGCGATCTCCGCAGCTATCGCAGATGCGGGAATCAATGTGAGCTTCGTCGTCGCGCAGGTAGTAGGCAGAAGGTTCTCAGCCGTCTTCGCGTTTAAAACCGATGAAGATGCGCGCAAAGCCGCCACGCTTATCAAAAAGACGTTGGCAGCTAAAAAATCAAGTAAGAAAAAATAATTGTTGATATATGGACATCTCTTCCTTTGACGTGTTGCTGGTTGGCGGAGGCGGCGCCGGCTTGCGAGCAGCTATAGCCGTCTCTGAAAACAATCCTAAACTCAATGTGGCCGTAGTATCGAAGGTCTATCCCATGCGCAGCCACACGGTGTCCGCCGAGGGCGGCGCCGCAGGAGTGATCAAACCCAACGATTCGCTCGATGAACACGCGTACGACACTATCTCCGGTGGCGACTGGATGTGCGATCAGGATGCCGTGGAAGCATTCGTACGAGAAGCTCCCAAAGAGCTGTTGCAACTGGAGCATTGGGGATGCCCGTGGAGCAGGGAACCCGATGGGCAGGTAGCTGTCCGGCCGTTTGGCGGAATGAAGAATGAACGGACTTGGTTCGCCGCCGATAAGACCGGCTTCCATATGCTCCACACCCTGTTTCAGACCTCGCTCAAATACAAGGCGATTGCCCGCTTTGACGAATATTTCGTGACGAAGCTGCTGGTGGATAACGGCCGGGTGCATGGAGTGGTGGCGATCGAGATAATGACCGGAAAGATCCACGCCATCCTGGCCAAAGCGGTGATCTTGTGTACCGGAGGCTGCGGGCGCATATTTCCATTCACCACCAATGCCAATATCAAGAACGGCGATGGCATGGCGATCGCCTATCGCGCCGGCCTGCCGCTGAAGGACATGGAATTTGTCCAATACCATCCGACCGGATTACCGTTCACCGGTATTTTGATTACCGAAGCGGCGCGCGCCGAAGGCGGAATTTTGCTCAACAAAGACAACTACCGGTATCTGCAGGATTACAACCTGGGGACCCCGCAGCCCAAGCCGGTGTTGCGTACGATGGAGCTGGGGCCGCGCGACCGCCTCTCACAGGCGTTCATCAAAGAGCTGGAGAAGAACCGGACGATCGAGACGCCATACGGTCCGGTCGTTCACCTCGACATTCGCCATCTGGGCGAGAAAGTAATCAACACCAAACTTCCATTTGTCCGCGAACTCTGCCTCAAATATCAGAACATCGACCCGATCAAAGAGATGATTCCGGTGCGTCCGGTGGTCCATTACATAATGGGGGGCGTTCATACCGATATAAACGCGGCCACGCCGCTCAAGGGGCTATATGCCGCAGGCGAAGTCGCATGCGTCAGCATCAACGGCGCGAATCGCCTCGGCTCCAATTCGCTGACGGAGTTGCTCGTTTTCGGTGCGCGGGCCGGCAAAGCAGCCGCTGACTTCGCGTCGCAAGCGACTGAGCCCAGCAACTATGTGATCGCTCAGGCGATGGACGAACAGCGAAGGCTGGAGAAAGAGTTCCTTAACAAGACCGGAGGGCGCGAGCGTATTGCGACTATTCGGGATGAGTTGCAGATGACGATGGAGAAGGGGGCGGGAATTTATCGGACGGGCAAATTGCTGGCGGAAGCTGCCGAGAATGTCGGCAAACTGCAGGAGCGATTTAAGGATATCGCCATTTCAGACCGAAGCCATACGTTCAACACAGAACTGATAGCGGCGCTCGAGCTTTCTTATATGCTCGAGGTTGCCGAAGCGATAGTACACTGCGGTTTGAATCGTCAGGAATCGCGCGGGGCGCATCAGCGAACGGATTTCCCCAAGCGAGACGATGAGAAATACCTGGGGCATTCGCTGATCTATCGCAATGACGCCGGGTCTCCGCGAGTGGAATATTTGCCGGTCACCATCACGCGGTGGCCGCCTGCTGAACGTGTATATGGAAAGTGAGGATAGATGGCAGATAAAATTACTCTGGAAATTGCGCGTTATCGTCCCGAAGAAGAATCCGAACCAACCTTTGAGCGCTTCGAAGTCCCGTTTAATAAGGACTGGGTGGTATTGGATGCTTTGAACTATATCAAAGACAGACTGGATGGGTCTCTCTCGTATCGGTGGAGTTGCCGGATGGGAGTTTGCGGAAGTTGCGGGATGATGGTCAACGGAGAGCCGAAGCTTACCTGCGCCACTTTCCTCTCCAGCTATTTCCCGAATCCCATACGAGTAGAGCCGTTGCGGTATTTCCCGGTAGTTCGCGACCTGGCCGTCGAGATGACGGATTTCATGAACAAATTGGAGAGCGTCAAACCCTGGATTATCCGTGAGGAAGAGAAACCTCTCTCCCAAGGGGAGTATCTGCAGACGCCGGAGCAGTTGGAAAGTTACAAGCAGTTCAGCATGTGTATCAACTGCATGATTTGCTATGCCGCGTGCCCGGTCTATGGGTTGGATAATCACTTCGTAGGGCCGGCGGCGCTGGCGCTGGCGCAGCGGTACAACATGGATTCACGCGATCAGGGCACGGAAGAACGTCTCGATATCCTATCGCAGCACGAGGGAATTTGGGGATGCACCTTTGTCGGCGAATGCACGAAAGCGTGTCCGAAAAACGTGGATCCCGCCGGAGCCATCCAGCAATACAAACTGAAGGCAACCACGGAATGGTTCAAATCATTTCTAATGCCGTGGGGAAGGAAGTGAAAATAGTTTTCAGTTTTCAGTTATTAGTTTTCAGTTTGTCGTTCTCGATCGACAACTGAAAACTGAAAACTATTTCAGAGGAGCGAGATGAAAGAAACGCATAATTACTCTCTCTATCATCCGAGATGGTATCGCAGGCGGATGTCGACCTACTGGTGGACTCATCAATGGAGCCATTTCAGGTTCATCCTGCGGGAGGTGACCAGCATCTTTGTGGGTTACTTCGTCGTGCTCGTGCTGCTCATGCTCCGGGCTCTCAGTGAAGGGCCGGTGAGCTATGCTGCTTTTCAGGATTGGTTGAGGACGCCATTCGCGATCCTTCTCAACGCGATCAGTTTTATCTTCGTCATTTATCATACGGTCACCTGGTTCAACCTGACGCCTCGCGCGATGCCGCCGGTGCGGCTGGGTGGTAAGAAACTGGATGACTGGATGGTCGCCGCACCCAATTACGTCGCATGGTTGGTGGTCTCGGTTATCCTGGTCTGGATTATTTTGGGAGGGATTTAAAATGGGAAAAAGGTCAAACGAACCATTTCTCTGGTCGCTCTTCAGCGCTGGCGGAGTCGTCGCAGCATTTCTGGTACCGATCCTGCTTTTTTTATATGGATTGGCTTTCCCTCTCGGATGGATCGAGGCACCGAGCTATGGGCAGACGATGACGCTCGTCAGTCATCCGCTGACGCGCCTGGTATTGTTCGTGTTATGCTCGCTACCGCTCTTCCATTGGGCCCATCGTTTTCGCTTTACGCTCTACGACGGGCTGCAGATCAAGCATCTTAACGAAGTGATTGCCGTGCTCTGTTATGGTGGGGCAGTGGTTGGCACAATAGTAGCTGGCTATATTCTGTGGAATATCGCATGACTCTCTATAACTGCTCAGCTACATCGCAGTGTGAGCGGTATTTTGATTTAGCCGCGGGTTTTAAAAGCTTGTCCCAAACTTTTCGGTTTTGCGCCGGAGGCGCAGCTGGATATTAGCCGGTGGTGTAGCGAAGCGAAACCACCGGACACCCGTCGTTATTGCCTTTGCGCCCCGGTAGGGGCGCCGGACCAGGCACAATGAAAAGAAGATTTCGCACTTCAGAACCCCATCCAGCACCCCTGCCGGGGTGCGATGTGAGGACTCACTGCTACCGGTGGTTCCGCTGCGCTTCACCACCGGCTAATATCCACCGCCCTTACCAGGGCGAAAAGCGGTGATCGCGAATCGCAAAAGTTTGACAAGGGTTTAAAAGATAGGCGAACTCTTCCGGAAAGACGGAGATTCCCGTCTGTCGGGCGCAGGCGAAAAGTGACGCATCAAAGGCGCATCAGCGTCCGGCTAAATTCAGTCGCTGCCCACTACCATAAATAACGGGTTGAGCAGGAACAACTCCTTAACATCTTTTGGAGATAAAAATGTACGAGCTCAAGCCCATTTCCAAGGAAGCCATTCCTCAGGCTATCGAGAAAGCGGATCACTATCGTCTGCTCAACGATCCATCGGCAGCCGAAAGCATCTGCCTGGATGTGCTGGAAATCGATCCTGATAATCAGCAGGCGCTCGTTACTCTGCTGCTGGCGTTGACCGATCGTCTTGCCAACGGATATACGGTCGCCGCTGCCCACGCCAGGGAACTGTTACCCCGCATCAACGATGAATACCAGCAGGTATATTACGCAGGAATTATATGCGAGCGACAGGCCAAGACGTTACTCAATATGGGAGGGCCTGGCGCGCGATTCGATGCGTACGAATGGTTGCTCGAGGCGATGACCTGGTACGGAAAAGCCGAGGCAATGCGCGCTGCCGGTAATGATGATGCAATCCTGCGCTGGAATGCCTGCGCGCGGGTCATAATGCGCAGTAACCTTGTGCCGAGAGCAGCTGAGAGTGTCGAGCCTTATCTGGAATAACATAAAAAGTGTAATCCACGTCGCTGCTGGACTGCAGTTTCGCCTATAGTGTTAGTTACACATCTGTAATTACAACGCTGGGAATGGTATTTTTCAGCGCTGGCCAGTGACATTTGTGTGTCGTCAGAGAGAGCTTCACCGTTTGAATAAAAAATAAACTTCGACGTGGCAGAGGCGGCTTTGGCTGCGCGGGCGGAGTAAAGGCGGGTGGATGCGACGAATCGCACCCACCCGGGATAAGAAAGTTAGAAGTAATACTTCAGACCGAACTGTATATTGCGCGCCCCAATTCGCGTACCACCGATCTGCCCGAAGTTGGTTGCTCCGAAGGAAGTACCGGGATCGCCGAACATGGGAGTATTGGTGACATTCTGGGCTTCAAAACGGATCTCGAGCCGCTGGCTTTCCCTGGTTGCGATGCTCTTCAGCAGCGCGGCATCAAGCGTCTTGATTCCGGGACCGCGATAGTTCAGGTTGCGCGGAGAGCTGCCCGGCGTGTCGATGGGAGGCTTCGAGAACGCGTCGGTGTTGAACCAGCCGTTGAGACGATCTTGAGCGCGGCCCGAGGTGCTCGGATCTCCGATCAGGTTCGGACGCTGAGTACCATCCCAGATGTTCCCGCCGGACTGCGTCACGTGCAGCGGCATTCCGCTCTGCATGAGAGCCATACCGCTGATGTTCCAGCCGCCTGTCAGCCAGTTCATCACCCCCTTCATTTTCGAACCGAATCGCCGGTTCTGGCCGAAGGGCAGCTCGTACGTGCCGGTGATCACCACGCGGTGAGCGATATCGTGCGAGGATAGCCCACGCTCGCCCCGCAGGTCCCAGATGTTCTGGATGCTGGTCGAGCCGCCCAGCCAGGAGACGTTCCCAGAGGTGTGCGAAATGTTGTCGATCATTTTCGACCACGTATAGTGCGTTAGAGTGGTGAGACCC
Organism: uncultured Acidobacteriota bacterium; assembly: GCA_963796275.1. Lineage (GTDB taxonomy): Bacteria > Acidobacteriota > Blastocatellia > RBC074 > RBC074 > JAKEHZ01. The sequence goes on from CAWCKY010000007.1 coordinate 651,343, forward strand.
TTGCTGAACCGCTTCTCCCACTTGGCCTGCAGAGCGTGGTAGTTGGAATCGCCGCGTGCGGGTTCAGACGATCCCACGTTGGCGCCGTCGAAATGCGGCATCGGGCGGAGCAAACGGAATAACTGCACCGTCTTGCCGCTGAGCTGCGAGCGTGGATCGGTGATCTGGCCATAGAAGGGATTCTTCTCCTGAGCCTGCAGAGCCGTACGTCCCCGTCCCCACTGGCTCGGGTGGAGTGGCGAGAGCGTCGTTATCGGCACGAACAGGTGTGTTCCGCGGCTGCCGGTATAGTTCACCTCGAGAACGGACTGCAGCGGCAATTCTCTCTGGATCGACAGGTTCCACGAGTGGTACTCGGGATTCCTGTTATTCGACGGTAGAATCGTACCCGTGCCGCCGATCCCAAGAAGCGTCGCATCCCCCTGTGATCGGCCGGGCGGTTGCAAGATTCCACCGGCCGAAGCCGGGAACGGATCGGCGAGGTCGCCGGACAGGGTTGCGTTCGAATCGGTCGTCCAGATGACAGGCGAGTTGATCGTGAATCCTGTACCCGGGCGACCGAACACGGTGGCGCGAGAGAGCTGGTAAAACAGACCGTAGCCGCCGCGAATGGCGGTCTTCGGGTTGGCCGCAAATGCGAAACCGATGCGCGGCTGCCAGTTGTTCATGTCCGGGTCGAACGGAGACCGGCGTTCATCATCGTTGAACTTGATCACGCCGCGTGTATCGAGACCTTCAGCTCTGACTGGTGACTGCGCCTCGAGATCCCAATAACTGTAGCGGTTCTCGAGTTCCCAGCGGGGAACGTCGAAGTCATAGCGCAGGCCGAAGTTGAGCGTCAGCCGGCTGGTGATCTTCCAGTCATCCTGGAAGTAAAATCCCCAGTAAGCGGAGCGGGAGAATGACTTCGGCTCGATCTGGTACTCGCTGCCGGTCGGCCACCCGAGCAGCATCGTGGCCAGGCCGTTGCCTTCGTTGCCCGCGCAGGAGTTGAGAAATTGGCAAGTGACTCCACGGCCGAAGTTGAAGCGCCCCGAGGGATTACCGGGCTGGTTGTAGTCAAGCCTGTTGTAACGGCGCTCGCCGCCCACCTTAATGCTGTGTCCACCCCAAACTTTCGTCAGCGCGCCGGACCAGTGGTGAACACCTTCCTGCCGGTCCATGACCCAGTACGGCTCGGTGCCGAACTCCTGGAATCCATCAGGCGCCCAGCGCGGGAACACCTGATGCGTCGCGGTATCCCTCATGTTGGCGGGCAGTCCGAGTGTGGTGACGTCGAACCCGTATCCCAGCGAGAGGATCGCGGTAAAAGTCAGAGTAGGTATAGCCGTAGCGGAAGACCACCAGCGTTGTTGGGCTGAATGTGTGGTTGAGCTCGCCCACCATCGCATGGGTTCGCGTACCGTTCGGACCGCCGGTGAAGTAGGCCGGGTTGTCGTCACCGAACAGGTTCGGATTGGTTCCGTTGCCGCGAGCTTGACTGTATCGTCCGCTTGCCCTCGTGCGGTCGCTGAAGCTGTGATCGCCCCTGATGTTGATCTGATGTCCGGTGTTCCTGTTGACCCCGTTGTTAAACCAGTTATTGTTGTTGGTGAATGGAGCACCCTGCTGGTTCGGAAGCGGCAGGTAGCTGAGCGCATTGAGTGCGATCGGGTTCAACATGTGTTGAGGGATTTTATTCCCGGGGAATGGGCGGCGCTCGACCTCGCCCTTGGCGTTGGTGAACGTGTCGAATGGATTATAGATCGTCATCAATTCGCCGGAGGCATTACGCGTCTCCGAGAAGTCACCTTGGCGCTGCAGCGCTGTCGGGACCGTTATATTCTGATTGGTCGGTTCCCCCGTCTTCGTGTATTCGTAACCGCCGAAGAAGAATGTCTTGTTGCGAATGATCGGTCCGCCCAGGACTCCGCCGAATTGATCGCGGTGGAACGCTGGAAGGGGTTGCCCGGACCGGTTGGCGAACCAGTTGTTTGCGTTCAAAACTTTATCGCGGAGAAAGTAGTAACCGGTACCGTGGATGTCGTTCGAACCGGAACGGGTCACCATGTTCACCACCGCGCCGCCCGTCTGGCCGTACTCCGCCGAGAAGAAGTTCGTCTGCATCTTGAACTCCTGCACCACATCAATGGAAGGTGAGAACTTCAGATCCGTAATGCCGGAGTTCTGCTCGACGGTCACTACGGTCACGCCGTCCACAAGGACATCCGCGGTCGAGTTGCGCGAGCCGTTTGCGACGAAGTTAGTATTCGAGTCGCCGCGTCGTCCACCGGAACCCACCACGCCAGGCGTGAGATAGACCAGGCTCATAGAGTTACGGCCCAGGTTGGGCAATGACAGGATGTACTTGTTCTCGATAACCTGACCGAGATTAGCAATCGTCGTATTCACCAGCGGCGCTTCGCCCTGGACCTCGACGATTGACGACACCTCGCCAAGTTGCAACTGAACGTCTATCGTCGCCTGCTGCTGAACCAAAAGTGGAAATGCGCTTTGAGCATATTTTTTGAAGCCGCTGGCTTCCACGGTCATGTTGTATTGGCCGGGCGGTAGAGCGCTCACATAATACCGGCCCTCAGAGTCGGTGGTCGTCGGGTGCTGCACGTTGCGGTCAGCTTCCGTGATTATGACTCTCGCGTTGGATACCGCGGCGCCGGTCTGGTCGGTAACGACTCCGCGAACCGCGGCGGTAAATGACTGGCTCCATGCGGGACCAGTAATCATCAAGAGTAAACAGCCGATACTCGTCATCGATGCAAGGAATTTCATAGAACCTCCGTTCGTCAAATGAATTGCCGACCTGGCCAGATTCGGCAAGAGGGAGAATAAAACCGTACCTGCGGTTTTCATATTTAACCTCCATTGTGTCTTTGCTTGAGTGGAAGGAGACAGCCATCGCTGGTTGCGTGGCGCCGAAATCTATTGAATGTAATCGTTAGATTTTGCCAAGCGCAATTTACTCTATAATCTCATGGACGGCAAGGAATTTTGGTTTGACCACTGAAATAATCGGTATTGCACCGGCATGACCCGATGTAATCTGGTTTGGTTTAGCATTACCGCTCTGGTACCACACGTAGTAGAGATAGCGGGATCAAAATAAAAGCCGTCCCGCTCGTCCTTCCGTCTGGCGCGTTCCAATTTCCAGGGAGCTTCCAGCTGCCGGATGAACGCCGTCATCAACTGCCAGAGGCGAAGAAGCCAGCGGCATAGAATACCGCCTCGCCCGATCGATCAGCCGCAAATAGGCTTCATGAACAAGTTGCTGCAATTCATCCCGCATTTCAGCCGCCGTCTGGTAGCGCGATGCGCAATCCGTTTCCAATGCCCGATTGATTATGCGTTCCAGTGCAGAGATCGTTTCCGGGCGCTCTTGGCGAAGAGGATCTGGCGCGTAATACAGGATAGCGTCTGAGATGGATGCCGGATTTTCGTTTTCGTTCGAGAAAGGTTGGACGCCCGTGATCATTTCAAAGAGCACGACACCAAGGCTGAAGATGTCAGTGCGGTGATCCACTTTCTGTCCCGCCGACTGTTCCGGAGACATATAGCTGATAGTGCCCATCACCGCGCCCGCGCCGGTTTGCAGAGGCGATGTCGATTGAATACAGCTATCAGTAGTTCCGATATCGTCTCTACTCAGCTTTGCCAGGCCGAAATCCAGGACTTTGACCAGACCATCGAACCTCACCATGATGTTTTCTGGCTTGATGTCACGGTGCACTATCCCCGCCGTGTGAGCCGCATCCAGCGCCCGCGCAAGCTGAATGGCTATGTCCAACGTTTCATTCAACTTGATTTCTCGGCCGGCAAGACGCTGGCGCAGCGTCTGCCCATCAATGAACTCGGTGGCAATGAAATGCCCGCACTCATTCTCTTCGATTGCGAAGATGGTGACGATGTTTGGATGGCTGATCATCGAGGCTGCTTGCGCCTCCCTCATAAATCGCTGCACCAGCTTTTTGTCTCGGGTGAATTCCGGTCGCAGAAACTTGAGCGCGACCTTGCGCTCCAGCCTTAAATCCCGCGCGAGATATACCTCTCCCACGCTCCCTTCGCCGAGCGCCGATATTACATGATAATGGCTCAGGCTGCTCCCCGGTAATGAACGAGCGGTATTGGTTATGTCTGTTGTGGTGATCGGAGCCAACGCAGGTTGACCGAGAAAGTTTCCGGCCTGCTCGTGCGCGGCAAGCAGGGATACAACTTCATCGCGCAACTGCTCATCACCTGCACAAGCGCGATCGAGAAAGATCGCGCACTGATCAGCGTCACGATCAAGGGCGGCAATAAACAGATCTTCGATTTGTCGCCACCGCTCAGGTTGCATAAATAAATCTGCTCCTTATGCCGCTCGATATTCACTGCTGCCTAGCTGAGTTCACGGTAGAGCCAGGCCCTGGCAATAGCCCATTCCCGCATTACTGTCTTATGCGAGATACCCAGAATTTCGGCGGTCTCTTCCACGCTCATTCCACCAAAATAGCGAAGCTCTACCACGCGGCTTTTGCGCGGGTCGATAATAGACAGTCTTGTGAGGGCCTCGTCGAGCGCGATCATATCCCTCGCGCCTCCATCAACCAGAATAATCACTTCATTGAGCGAGAGTTTCATCGCTCCGGCGCCGCGCTTGTTCCGCTGAAGACCTTTGGCGTGGTCAATCAATATCCGCCGCATCATTTGCGCGGCGACCGAAAAGAAATGTGCGCGACCCATCCATTTCACATTCTTCTGACCAATGAGTCGCAGATAGACCTCGTGAACCAGCGCCGTTGGCTGTAAAGAATGATTTGCTCGTTCGTTCTTCAGGTAATGGCGGGCGAGACGCCGCAATTCGCTATAGACGATGGGAATCAATTCGTCCAACGACGCTCCGTAGAGGCTTTTACAATCCGTCAGCGCTCGTTTGGCCTCGACTGCCAAAGCTTTCCTCATAACCCCTCCGAAAATGTCCGATAAGCTGCCCGAGCTAATCGGCGCTCCCGAAGGCAATCCTTCCCAAAGCCTCCGACAAGCACGGGCAAGCTTGTCGGACATTTCCATCGTTTCAGGGCGCCGTGACGCCATGAATGACTTCCTGATACAAAAATAAAGGACTTGAATATCTGTCCGGTGAAAAGTGGTGCTAAAAAATTACAGCTGATATGGGACGTTTTACTCTAAATCGTCGCGTTTATCAATGGATTCAGAGCCCAGTCGTCAGCATCTGGTTATCGCACGCCTCTAAAACCTACCCTCCTTTGTAACAGATTGAGTACTCTGGGCTCTTCTCAGCATATGGGTAGGGGCAGGGTTACAAAGTAGGGGATAATGACCACAAGGAGAAAAGATGATGCATCGGAAAATGATAGTCAGTGTTGTTGTCCTTTATGCGCTATTAGCCATGCTCGTCACTAGCGACACAGGGAACTCTGTAATATCTGCCGGCAATAACAATCCGGCGGTGTTGCCTGGGCTTGCTCAGTTGGATGAGTTCGAGACCTCGGATGATCGTTTTGCCGCGGTCGCCAGGCAGGTTCCCGGTTTTGGCGGCATGTTTTACGATCAAGACGGAACATTGCAGGTCTATATGTTGGGACAAAAAGGACCGGCGAATGAAGCCTTTACCGCCTCCCTGGATGATGTAATAACCAGAGAGATTGGGAGAGGGGAACGTTTATCCGGTAGAGGCCTTGAGATACTCGAGGGGCAGTATGATTTCCAGGATCTCCATCGCTGGCAGCAGCAGATATCGCCCGACGTGCTGACTCTTCCTGGAGTTGTCTTCACCGATATCGATGAGGCGACCAATCGCCTTCGGATCGGAATCGCGGATTCGCCAGGCATGACGGAGAGCTTGGAAGTATCCCTGTCCAAACTGGGTGTCCCGCGCGATGCAGTGCTGATCAGCGAAACCAAGCCGGTGGTGCCCGAACTCCGAAGCGTCCGCCGGCCGTTGCGCGGCGGTTTGCAAATCAACTTCGGCGGATTCTTATGCACGCTCGGTTTTATTGCTACCCGCCAAGGCACGGAAGGTTTTGTGACCAACTCGCACTGTACCAACACACAGGGAGGGGTCGAAAGTACCGTCTACAATCAGCCGAGCGCCTCTGGAACTGCCAACCGCATTGGCCAGGAGATCGCAGACCCAACCTACTTCACCGGCGGCTCGTGTCCGTCCGGCAGGCGGTGCCGCTTCAGTGACAGCTCGTTTGTTCGGGTTCCTAATCCGAGTGGGCCGTCGGTCGCTACTGCCCGTGGTAGTATCGCGCGCCCGCCAGTTGGATCATTTACCTGGAACGGAGTAGATACATTCACCATCACGGCTGAAGCCGCGCCGGTGGTAGGACAGGCCGTGACCAAGGTTGGCCGCACGACAGGCAGAACCAGTGGTACAGTTCAGCAAACCTGCGCCAACTTTAACGTTTCAGGTTCAACCATCACTCAACTTTGCCAAAGCCGCGCGTCATTTGAGAGCGCTGGCGGAGATAGCGGTTCCCCCGTCTTTCGTATTACTGCCTTACCGAATGTTACACTGGTCGGCATCCACTGGGGGAGTGGAGGGGTATTTAGCCCGATCACAGGTATCCAGATGTCCGGGGAGTTGGGATCAGTTTCCACCTGCGCGTCAGGCTGTTGATCAACTCGACGTATCTGACCTTGGCCCGTCCAAGGTCAGATGCTCCAAAAGTGAGATCAAAAATGATAGCAATGTATTGGATCGGCCTGTTGCTCTTGCTTTCCATGACGCTTCTCGGCTTTAACGGATGTAGCCATCAGGCTGATCAACCGGGCCGCCCGGAAGACCCTCTTTCGCTGGAGGCGCCGGATGAAGTCGAAGCAGGCCAGACGGTAAATTCAAAGCTAATCTGGCAGAATCTGACCGACAAACCGGTCGAGCTTATACTCGGAGGTCGTCCTGCATATGATTTCGTCTTGACCTCCAGCGAGGGTAAAGAGATATGGCGATGGCGTGATGGACAAACGGTTCAGGAGATCCTCGAAATAAAGACAATGGATCCTGGTCAGAAGCTGGAATTTACGTCGGAGTGGCGGCTAGTGGATCAATCTGGCGCCGAATTGCCACCTGGACGTTATACGTTGCATGGAATTTTGAATTTAGACCCACCGACGGTGATAAAGACGAAACCACAGCCATTGATCATTCGGAATAAAAAGTGAGATATGCTCACCCGGGAATCAGGTAATCTAAAAGTATGAGCAAAATTAGCAATAAAAAGGAGTTGTCAGCAGGACAACGTGAAGAACTACTCAAAGCGTTGAAACCCCGTTTTGAAAAAAACATAAACCGCCATAAAGGTCTTGAATGGGCTAAAGTACAAGCAAAGCTGGAAGTTAGTAGTGAAAAACTGTGGTCGCTCAATGAAATGGAAAGCACTGGCGGTGAGCCGGATGTTGTCGGTCATGATAAAAACACGGGCGAATACATTTTTTATGATTGTTCAGCGGAAAGTCCTAAAGGCCGCAGAAATGTTTGTTACGACCGCGAAGGGCTAGAGTCAAGGAAATCATTTAAACCAGAAAATAACGCGATTGATATGGCAGCTGCAATGGGCATTGAACTTTTAACGGAAGAACAATATCGAGAGTTGCAGGAACTTGGAAATTTCGATATGAAAACTTCCAGCTGGGTGAAAACACCGTCCGATATTAGGAAACTCGGCGGCGCCCTCTTTGCTGATCGCCGCTACGACCATGTCTTCATTTATCACAACAGCGCGCCCTCTTACTATGGCGTTAGGGGTTTCCGTGGCTCCTTAAAGGTCTAAATTTTGCACAGCCAGCAGAGAGCACACCATCAACCTCTTATACATCCTGAACTAGTCGACTTGCTCCGGCGTGAAAGCCATCTCGGGCGTAGGTCTGGACTCTTACAGGCCCGGCCCTAGCGCAACTGAACTCAATCATGTAGTCGAGTTGAGAAGACAACCGCGAATTTTATCTCGAAAAGCCATCATCTGTCTGCCACTTTGACCTGCGACATGCTATTCAGATATATATCGATCATCTCTTCTTCGCGGGATACTTTACGGCGATCGAGAAAACCGGAGATGACAACTACCTTTCCTTCAAGCGACTCGAGATAACGATCTAAATCATGGTTTTTATCTTCCCTTCGTTCGAGCCTCACGAGCTTCTCTCCGTTATGGGCATTCGCGTCAGGGGTACTGATGTAATAACAGTTGCTTCTATGAAAAAGTGTGCCTCTAACTTCCAGCTTGACGTAATCCAATTGATCCTGAGTAATTACTTTATGCTCTTCAATGAATTGAGTTCTGACCACTACAGTTCCTGCGATGACATCATGCAAAGCGCGCCTTTTCTCATTTGTTAACATGGTTACAAATTCAGCTATGAACCAGCCCAAACCTACGTTTCCTATCGAGTTGGTCAGCAATTCCATAGTAGATAATTCAACATCGCCGCTAAAGAATTTCTGGAAGAGGAAAAGTATCAGCTTGATAGTACAGAGCCCACCATACACACCTTCTCGCAGGAACGCTTGGCGCAGCGATATTGGGGATTCGGTAATGTCTACCACTTTTATCCCGGCGACCTTTTTGCCGACGGTTTGGCCATAGTACCCATGCATAAGGACGTTGTAGACCCAATACGCCGAATGACTAACAATCGCCCACTCAACTACCACTTGAGTGGACGGGTCGGAAGAGGTGAACAGCTTCTCTATCAATGCGATGGGCATTAGCACAAGGCCGTCTATGAAGCCAGCTATTAGGCGAGGCCAGAATGTTCTGTACTTGAGTCGGGGAGAGCTCATGATATTAGCCTTTACTCCTTTTATCGTTGTCGTGAGAAGTGTCTTGTGCGGCAATTCAGCTACAATTTCGCACACAGATATTTTGGCTGTCTGGTGACTCTATAAATTACAAACCGCTCGTTCTCTTTCATATGGCAGTAAAATGAACGACCATCAGTAACGACCGTCACGTGTGATGAATGGCTCCATTGCGTGGTCGCTGTAACCACTTATCGTAATTCGCTCTGAATTGCCGAAGCCCATGTATTCGCGCTCTCTTTGCGATGCAACGGTTACCGCCGCCGATTGGCACGCTGTGAGAGCGAGCAATAATACGACTGTGATTTTATACAAGGGAACCGCCTTTTAGGCTGTAAGTTCTGTCGGAAAACCGCAGCAATTAGTGTATCTTCTTTCCATCGTTGAGCATACTGACGAACTTCTCGATGCGTCGTTCGCGCGTTTCAGGCTTCTTCGCATCATGAATTCGATACAAAATAGCGTACCTGTTCTTGCTGTCGAGATTGGCAAAGAACTCACTGGCTTGCGGATTCTCATCCAGCTTCTTCCGAAGGTCATCCGGCACGGCCATGGTGCGTGGTGAATCGTACGCCTTATCCCACCGGCCATCACTCTTAGCTAACTCAATCTCTTTGAGCCCGGGAGTCTTCATCTTACCCTGTGCGATGAGGTCTGTGGCCTTTTTGCAGTTTATCTTCGACCACTTGCTCTTCGGCCCCCGCCGCGTGAATCGCTGCAACCAAAAGTTGTCATCGATTGACGCCGCCTGGCCATCGATCCAGCCATAGCAGATAGCGGTATCCAGCACTTCCTGGCGGGAGACAGACTTGATCTTTGAGCTCTTCTTTGTGAGCTTGATCCAGATTCCGTCAGATGTCGCGTGATTCTTCTGAAGCCACTCTTCCCAATCCTCTTGAGAATCGAATTGAATTATCGGTTGACTTTTCTTCGGCATACTTACTTCTTATGGCCTTACACATTCAAAAATAAAACTCTCGTCGTTGTCATCAGGAGCACGGAATTGATATGCCTTGAAGGTTTTGATATCTCTAAATCCCGCGGCAACCAGTAAATCATGGAATTCTGTCTGATCATAAAATCGAAGATTGAAGTCTTCAAACTCGGTCTCCACCAATTCGCTGCCTCGGCATAGATCGTAACGATGAATGCTTCGAGAGACCCGTTCGCCCTCGTTATACGCACTGAGCTGGCTGATGATTATCTTCGCTCCATCGGAACGCTCCACCCATCTTCCACTCCATGATCCTGTGCCCGCCGGCGGCAGCGATGACGGCAATCGCTCGATTTCAACCACGAACGTAGATCGCGGAAGCATCAGTTCATATATCCGTTTCAGACCCTCTTTGATTGCGTCATGCTCGGTGATGAGGCAGAAGGACCCTGCGGGTATCATCACCAGTCCGTAGCGGCGAGGCATTACAATCCGTTCAAGAAATTGCTCATACAGACCCAGCTTCAGCCCTTTGCGTGCGCAATGTTCACGGCAAGCCTGGAGCATATATGGGGAAGCATCGGCGCCATCGATATCAAAGCCCCGCTCGAGCAGGGGGATCAAAAATCGCCCGGAACCACACATAGGCTCTAAAATAGGGCCATTTGATTTCTGCGCGTAGTGCAGGAAAAAGCTAAAGGCATCTTCCGGAGGGGCGGGTTTGTCTATCTCATAAAATTCTGTGCAAAGTCTTTTGTAACTGTTCACACTTTTCACTGGCCTTCCTGTAACTCGCTGAAGCCCGGAGGTCTTATCTTCTACGCGCCGACGATTTGCTGCATGTTTTCTGGCGAATAGAATTCCGGGATCGATACCGTGCCCGCGATAGTTCCTACGAATCTGTCGGTTTGCGCTTGATTGCCGCGCAGAGCAGCAAGCATCTGCCGCATTTGCGGCGGGAGCGGCTCAAGGGTGGCAAATTGGCATGAAAAATCATACATCGGGAGCGCTTCCTCGTTTCGCCGTCGCTCATAAGCCGCGAGTGCAACTTCTAACGGCTGCTGTCCGGAAAGCCCGGCATCAATAGCTTCAGCCAGCAGCTCCGCGCTGCGAAATGCATCAGTGATCCCCTGGGCCGTTATCGGGTCCTTGTGATACCCGGCATCTCCCGCTAGAGCCCAGCCTGGTCCATACGGCTTACGGAAGAAGTTCGGCACATCCGCCGTCCCGATGAATTTCTCCTCGCGCCTGCCCTGTCTCAATCGCTCCGCAAAATCCGGGGAGAGGGCGATCGTCCTCATAAAATTTCCTTCAATGTCCTTACGAAATTCGTGAAACTCGCGATTAGTCCATCCGACAACCACGCAGACGAGGCCGTCGTTTGTTTGCATGCCACCAAACGATCGCCTATCACGAGAGTGAAAGGTTGGCGTCTCAACCGCTGTGCCGCTCCAATATGAGTAGTACCAACAGGCAAGGGACGGCTTATCGTTATATGCGGGAGCTTGAACAGTACGGGCCACGAGTGATCGCATTCCATCTGCCCCGATCACAATGCGGGCCTTTTCGCTCACCGTCGAGCCACCCTTCGCGTGCCCCCGAATCCCTGTGATGCGGTCTCCGTCCGCCAGCAGCTCCTGGACGGTGAATCCCTCCCGCAGTTCAGCGCCCGCGTCCACAGCCGCATCGACGAGGATCTTATCGAGGATTCTACGTCGCGGCATGCAGAATTCGGCAGCTCCATCAAACGACGGAGGATGGCCCGTGAGGGCGAAGTCACCAACATCAAATGAAAATCTGGATTGAGGAGGGCAATTGGAATCAATGATCCTGTCGAAGAGCCCCCAGCGTTTGAGAAGAGCAATTCCTGGTTGCCAGACGAGGTGAGTAGAGATGGTATCGCTCGGAAAGGTAGCCCTGTCCACAAGTAGTACTCTATATCCCTTACCGGCGAGTAACATCGCTGTGGGCGAGCCGGCACATCGCGCACCGACTATTATTGCGTCATACATAGGGGACCCTTAAGAGCTTGTTTTAGGTTTTTCGCACAATATAAATGAGCACCCTGTGAAGGGCATAGGGGTCACTGCCTGCTGCTGCAGCGAGTTCATTGATATTATCGCTGCCTGCAGCTATGTGTTCGGCGATGCGAAGGGGAGCCGCCACGTGAATTCACCATGGAGTACAGAGATCGCTCAGCGCTCCAATATCCGCGCTATTTGCGCTGGCAAGAGAACCGCCCATTACCTTTTCAAGATGCTGTCTTCCGTATAATTCTTTCGGGTCATTTCGCCACCCATTTCTCTCGTTGCTCAGGATCGGCTCCGCTTAATATCTGATTTAAATGATGCTCGAGATGGCGAATATAGTCTCTGACCACGAAGGTCAGCGGTTTTTGCTCTGAGTACCCCATATCGCATTTATTGTCTAGCATCTCTTGATTCAGGTTCGCCAATACGTGCGAGAGATGCTTGTTGTAAAAGTACCATAGTGATACCAGGTCCGCCCATTTTTCCGATTGATAGGCTTGTGTGCTCACCCAGAACTCCTGATCGTACTTTATGCTCACGTTCTCCGCCGCATTCTGTAGCCGCACAAATCTCTGATGGTTATTGGCCGCCGAGTCTATCAAATGCCCGATAATTTCCTTCATCGACCACTTATCTTCAATCGTCTTCGTACACGCCCTTTCCTCGTCGATTGCCTCTAACTCCAACTTTGTTTTCTGAATAATTTCGAAAAGATGTGTTGCTTCTGTTTTCATTATTATTTTCCCGGTGTTATTTCCTACGGTTGAGCCATTGCTACTGGTTATCAAAATCACATTGAGCTATTTTTAGGAATACATTGCGACAACCTGAAAGGAGGATTTACTTGCGCTTCTTGGCTGGTCGCGCCGCAATCATGCGAACTGCGCTTTCGACGCGGCGTGCGCGGGTTTCAGGCTTTTTTGACCCTTCGATCGCTTCGACGTGTTCCCGTTGATGCGTAAAGCTCAGTTCCTGCCATCGGTCCCAGGCCGGTGGCGCCGCCTTCAGGGCCTTGATGAGATCATCGGGCGGCTCTATCTCTCGCTTGTCCGTGTCGAGCTCGATTTTGACATCGATCGTCTCGCCGCCTTCCAGGCCGGCTGCCTCGCGATTGCTCTTGCGAAACGGAATGCAAACAACGCCTCCCATAGAGGCGATCGTGCTCCGGAAGGTGTAGCCATTGAGAGTGACTTTTACCGGCGCCCGAACCATACCGAATACGGCCTTCGGATCGAATGGTACGGGCACATAGCACATACTTCCTTCTCGAACGATTTTGACATTTACAACTTTTGACGTCATTTCATCTCTTCCTGTCGTTTTGTAATCCGTGAATCCTGTCTGTATTTACAACGTTTCAGAGCTATCGAACACGCCTGAAGTTCTTGCCTGCGTCTTATGCTCATCGTTCTGCTACTCGATCATGGGCAGCCAGGAGGGCAGCCAGGATGGGCAGCCAGCTTACACGAACCGATGATTCTTTAAAAACACATTTGCATCGCCCTGTGTGTAGAAAACGAGGCGCACCTCTTCCAGCAACCGATCACCAGCGAGAAAACCGCCTATTGCTTCTGATGCTACCAACGCCGCTTCCTCGCGCGGATAACCGTAAGCCCCCGTCGAGATCGATGGAATCGCTATCGTTTTGATACTGTGCTCGACTGCGAGGGCAAGCGACTTTCGATAACAGGCAGCCAGTAATTCGGCATCTCTTCCGCCCGAGCGGCCTTTTATTGGGCCGACGGTATGTATCACGTATCGTGCCGCAAGGTTCCCGCCGGTCGTAATGATAGCCTCGCCCGTAGGCAGTCCGTTGGGGAAGCGTGTGCGGCGCATTTCTTTACATTCTTCCAGGATGTTCGGACCACCAGCATAGTGAATCGCGCCATCCACGCCGCCACCGCCCATGAGAGTAGAATTGGCGGCGTTGACTATAGCGTCGACTTTTTGTTGTGAAATGTCGCCGACAAGAATGGACACTCGACCGTTGAGAAAAGATTTAAGGACATCAGGGCTATTCATAATCAGCCTACATTTGCTTCATTTAAGCGGAGTTCTTCATTTCAATTTTTGTTCAATATGGCTCGGCTCAAATGTGTGGGTCGTGTGTTCGGTAACGCTCGGTGCGGCGTCAGTTATCCATGACGTCTGCACTTCGCCGAGCTCATTCATCGCTTTCTCTTGCAGTCGTCCAGTGCCGAGCACTTCTTTAGCGCGCCGCCTGGGACCCAGTAACTTCCAGATGAATACGCCTTCGATCGCAAGCATCAGCAGAAAGATGACAATCGGGAAGGCGATTGTCAGAGCCGGGTTGAATTCGAGATTTTTCATCACCGCAATCAATCCGATGGTAGCTCCGAGGCCGACGACGAAGACTGCGACGATCGCCCAGATGAGGGACTCAGGTAAGGTCCCTGCTGACACGGCGATCTCCTCATCATTTGTCCCACTCAACTGCGTGCCGCAGCGCCTGCAGAAGTTTACTCCGCGTGTGACAGCCGTTCCGCAAGATGAACAATACATTTCTCTAACCTCCTCTGACCCCCATACGATACATCAATCGCCCAGGTTCAATGACAACTTTCTCGCAAGGCATGGCTACTGATTGGCTTAGGCTAACCAACCTGCATTTACATCGATGCCCAGGAGCTTTTCCAAGGAACTCGTGCTCGCTGCAGACTTCCGCATCTTCAAGTTTCAGCTTATGATTGCCGCGAGTTTTTATCATATGCTCGTCCACTCTTTCCATCTACTCAGCAATAAGATCGGGAGAGAACGAGCTTTCCTCCGTATGATTCATTAACTCGTCAGTATTGACAACCGGTTGTACATCTTCTGAGGGAGAGCGTCCATCTCACCATCTGACGCCTGAAAAATGAAAATGCCCTGGCGAGAGCGAGGCCCCGCGCGCTCCCAGAGGTTTCCAGAGGAGAGAAACATGAAGCAAGCAGCCAAGCTTTTTCTTGACCGCAAGATCACGCGTCGCACCTTCGTTTCGCGCCTCTCGCAAATGGGTTTGACCGCAACGGCGGCTACCGGGCTCGCCCGTTCGCTCGAAGCCAGCCCGGGCAGCCTGGTCGATAGCCCGAGCGGGAGCATCGATTCGCCACCTGGCCGCATTGTTGAGGGTATGAGCGGCGGCGAGGTGATGGCTGAATTCCTGATGGAATGGAAAATCCCATACGTCTTTGGACTAGGCGGATCTGAGGAGGTCGGATTCCTCGATGCATTGGTCGATCGCGTGCAATTGCAATATGTGCAGGGCCTGCACGAGACGGCGGTCATGGCGATGGCCGATGGGTATACCAGAATGTCGGGGCAGACCTCGTTCGTGAATCTGCACTCGGTGGCCGGCACCGCCTACGCTCTCGGACAGATAGTGAATGCCTACAAAGACCGGATGCCGATAGTTATCACGGCCGGCGATCAGAGTACCAAGATTCGCGGGCATAACGCTTTTCTTGAAGCTGTGAACCTGGCCCAGATTCCGCGGGATTATACCAGGTGGCATTGGGATGTCCTGAGCGTTCAGACGATACCCGATGTGCTCCGGCGAGCGTTCCTTTTTGCTCAGGTCCCGCCGGGCGGACCGACCTTCGTCACCTTCTCCAAAGATATGTGGGAGGAGCGGGTGAAGCGCGTCGAGATTCTGCCGCGCTCGCGGTCACAACTGGAATCATCGTTGCATCCTGACCCCGGCGCTGTCTCGAAGGTTGTGGACCTGCTGCTGGAGGCTCAATTGCCGGTCATTGTCGCCAGCAGGGAACTGAGCAGGTACGGTGGTGTGAAACAGATCAAGGAGATTTCTGAGCTGCTGGGCGCTCCTGTATTCTCTGATCTCTTCATCGGGCACAGCCCTATTGCATTTCCGACGACCCACCCGCAGTATGCCGGGTTTTTTGCGGAAGACCCGAGCTATCCCAACAACTTCGATCTCTACTGGAGCGTGGGGGGAACCATGTTCACGGTTATGGCTGCTCCGCCTGAGCCGCTGGTTCCACGGACGGCCAAGGTTATTCACACGAGCCTTGACGGCGCCGAGATCGGCCGCAATTATCCGGTCGATGTGATGATGCTGGCGAATGTGAGCCTGGCAGCCGAAGCCGTCCTCAACGAACTCAAGCGACGGAAATTGCCGGCGACGGTGATCGAGGATCGACGCCGGCGCGTTCACGAATACGCGCGGCAGCGGCGCCGGAAGCTGGAAGAACAGGCGCGCAGCGTATGGAATAACCAGCCGATTGCGAGTGCGCGTCTGGCGATGGAACTCAACCGGCGTCTGGATCCGAAAGCAGTCGTCGTGGTCGAGATGCCTACGGAGGAGCAGCTGGCATGCTCATACCTGGATTTCGATCAGAGCGGCGGCGGGCGTCGTCAGCTCACAACTAGCGGCGGCTGTCTGGGATGGGCAGTTGCGGCTGCGATCGGCGCCAAGATCGCCGAGCCCGATCGGCAGGTCGTAGCGCTTGTGGGTGATGGCGGCTTTCAATTCGGAGTCCAGGCTCTCTGGAGCGCCGCTCGTTACGAAGTCCCGGTCGGAATAATCATCTGGAATAATAACGGTTATCAGTCAAACCGGCACTTCCTTCACCAGTATGGGGGCAGGGCAGCCGCGACCGGGCGGTACGTCAGCTCCTCCCTCGATTCGCCGGAGATCGATCACGTCGCTATCTCCAAAGGGTACGGCGTCGAGGCCGAGCGCGTGGTCCATCCGGATCAACTGGCAAACGCTATCGACCGCTGTCTTCGAACCATAGGCAGTGGCCGTCCATATCTTCTGGACGTCAAGATCCAGCGCCGATACGGTGGCGCAGATTCTACCTGGTACGATTTCTTCTCGGTTGCACGAAAACAGCCAAGACAAACATAAATTGGGACTGGGGATGGGGGATGTATTCGATCTTCTCTTCGGCCCCCAGCCCCCAGCTCCAGCCCACAAGCCCCAATTCTCACAGGAGGCACTCTATGACCAGCAGGAAGGCCTTGATAATTGTGTTTTGGATGGTGCTGTTCGCCTATGTAGATGCGATCGGGCAAACGTTGACATCCACGCTCTCCGGGACCACTCGCGATCAAGCGGGGGGCGCCATCCCGGGAGCCGGCATTACGGTAAAGAACCTTTTAACTGGCGCGTTTCGGACGATCAAGACCGATGGCGAGGGCAGATATTCCATGCTCAACCTGGACCCCGGTAAATACGAACTGCGCGCCGAAGCGCCAGGATATAGGACCACGCTTCACGGCCCGGTGATCCTGACGGTCGGCGGTACGACATCACTGGACATCACACTGGAAGTGGGCACGGTCAGCGATGCGATCCACGTCGAAGGTCAGGAGGCATTGATCGAGCCATCGAAGGTAGAAGTCAGCCGCGTCATCGCGACGCAGGAGATCGAGGCGTTACCCAACATCGGGCGCAATTTCGTAGACTTCGTCAAACTCTCGAGCGGGGTTGCCCCCGGACGCGAGAATGTCGGCGGCGGACCATTCAAAGAACCCGACACCGGCGTCGGCGCGTCAGCTGCGCCGAGGTTGGCTTTCGGCGGCCAGACGGAGCTCAATACCATGATCCAGGTGGATGGCGTCGATAATATTCAGACCTTCACCGGCCTGCCGCGAGCCACGCCGTCACAGGAGGCGGCACGTGAGTTTCGCATTCTCAATACTACTTATCTGGCCGAATATGGCAGGGCGCTGGGCGGATTCGTAAATATCGTTACCAAAACCGGAGGCAACGAAGTCAACGGTTCTGCGTACTACTTTGGGATGAATGATGCGCTCAATGCGCGGTCGATCCTCAATCCGCCCGAGGCCAATGCGCTGCGGCAGAATCAATACGGCGCGACCATTGGCGGACCGATCAGCAAGACCAGAACCTTCTACTTTGGCAATTACGAGGGGCAGCGGCGCGGTGAATCGAACCGCTTCTCGCAGGTGATCCAGGACAATTTCGACACTCTCAATGCGATGCGTGCACGTTTCGGACTGCAGCCGGAGGTGCTCGATCAGTTGCGCACAAACGACTACGATCAATTCCTGCTCAAACTCGATCATCACTTCAATGAGCGGCACAGTATCACGGCGCGATATAACTTTCTCGACTCCGAGACTCGCAATTTTCTCGGGGGCGGCGGGCGAGCCTCGCCGGCATCGAGCACGGCGCGCAACAATCAGACGCGCGATCAAGCGCTCGTCGTGAGCGCGACCTCGATCATCTCACCGGTGGTGGTCAATGAAGCGCGCGTGCAGTTGGCGCGGCGCAATTTCGATTTCCGGCCTGTGCTCAAAGAGCCGGACCTTGAGGTCTCCAATCTCCTTCTCACCGGAAAAAGCACCTCGGATTCGGATTTCTACAAAGAAGATCGCCTCCAGTTGGTAGAGAATTTGACCGGCACCATAGGCGGGCATCAGTTGAAAGGCGGAGTGGATTTCAGTTATTTGACCGATAATGCCCAATGGAACGTCTTCTTTCCCGTCAGAATAATCTTTCCGACTCTCAATGATCTGCTCAACTTCACTCCGTCTTCGACCTCGGGCGTGGCCAATTTCTGGTGGCCTATGCTGTCGACGGCGACGGCGCATCCGGGGTTTCCGTTGCCATTTCAAAACGATGTTCCTCCGGAATGGGTAGAGTCCACGCTCTTCCAGATGAACCACAGCTCTTACGGCTTCTTCGTCCAGGACCAATGGAAGGCGACGAGTAAGCTGACGTTGAGCTACGGCCTACGCTACGATTTCGAGCATTACCCTTCGCGTTATCTCGCGCAGCGTGACCTCAATAACTTCCAACCGCGTGTGGGCCTGGCCTATGCGCCGGCGAGCAAAACGGTGATCCGCGCCGGCTTCGGCATCTTTCATGATCGGATCGCGTCCAGTGTGGGGCAGGTCTTCACCGCCGCCGAATGGTCGAGCCGCGGCAACCTGGCGAACGCCGGTCTGTTGTTTCCGGGCGTAGCTCCAGTGCCCGGAAGGTTTCTGCAGTTGAACGTGCTCGGTCCCGCTGCGACCCCCGCTGCACTCACTTTTCTCGCGACGGGCCAAGCTCCGGCGACCGGTGTTACGAATCTGACTGATAACCTCAATGCGCTCCTTCGTACGCCGTACAGCGAGCAGACGAGCCTGCAGGTCTCGCAAGAGATCGGCGGCGGCGTGGCATTATCGGCGAGCTATCTCTTAGTGCACGGAGTGAAACTGATCGGCCACACACCCAATCTCAATGCTGTGTTGAATGGCGAGGTGCCGGGAGTGCCGGGGAAACCGCGTATCGGCGGCCGCCTATTTCCTGAATTGGGCAACTTTCACGTCAATACCAATCTGGGCGATTCGATCTATCACGGCGGCACCTTCGAGGCAGAGAAGCGATTCAGCCGCGGCCTGAGCTTTCACGCCAGCTATACATTCTCCAAGACGATTGGGAATGTTGATTCGGTGACGAATCTGGGCGATATTGCGGAAGGGCTGAATTTGCGCGATGAACGCGGGCTCTCGCGCCAGCACGTGGGGCATCGATTCACGCTCAGTTTCGTCGGCGAGATTCCCAGAACGGCTTCCGTGATCCGAGGATTCAAGGTCAGCAGCCTGATCTCGGTTGAGAGCGGGCGTCCCTTCAACGTCTCCACGGGATTCGATGCCAACGGTGACGGCAATCCGTTATCGGATCGCCCGGGATTTCTGGGACGCAATACGCTGATCGGCCCCGGCTATGCCTCGGTCGATCTGCGCATAGCTCGTCCGGTGAGGCTTACCGAACGGTTGAGCAGTGAATTCAGTCTCGATTTCTTCAATCTGTTAAACCGCGTGAATATTCGGGACCTCAACACGGTCTATGGCAGTCCTACTCTGACGGTTGTGCCGATCGCCAGCTTTAATACGCCGCGCGATGTCTTCAACCCCCGTCAATTGCAGGTTGGCGTTAAATTGAGATTCTGAGGATGTAAACTTGTACTATATCGCAGGGTATACCGAATGCTGCCGGTCTTTGCCGCAAGGATACGTATTACCCAATGGCTTTCGAAGAAGAGTCGCGCAGGCTGATCGCACAACGGGTTCCGACAGTGAAGCGCATGTCGCGACGGAGAGGGATGCGATCGACTTCGCCTGCAATGCGGTGAACATCTGACGTCTGGTTATTTTAAATGAGATGACTCCGGAATTGATGAACGATTGGCACATGCTGAATTTGAGGTGGCGCAGACCCAATTGAGCCGTCGTTATTATTCTTCCTGAAATGCAGGCCTTGTGCGGTCTTACGTCAACTGTAACCGATGCCTGTCAGGGCATTCGGTCTACAGCCTTGCTAAGCACCTGATAATTGGATCCCGCTGTTAAACAGCGGGAGCATGGTTACTTTGTCTTTTGCTTTTCTCTACTCACCTCGCAAGCAAGATTATCCATCTCGACTACCAATGCTAGCGCAAGTCTATATCCCAAATAGACACTGGTTGAATTTACTTTTGTAACTTGATCATTTCTCGTATGTAATACTTCTGTCCATCCATTCCCTACGGCACTGATCGTTACTGCCGGGATTTTCTTCTCTATGAATGGGATCGAATCCGCTCCAGCCTCAGGAATGCTTATCTTGGTAAAGGGCATCTTCATTCGCTGCGCAAGCTCTGTCATGCTATTGACCAATGTTTTGCTCGATGCATTCTCCAGAACTTGCGGGGCTGCCATACCCAAACTGTCTATATTGACCATCGCACAGTATTGGCTTACTTCTTCTTTCTTTATACCCCGCACCATTGCCTTTGAACCGAGTAAGCCTTCTTCCTCCTTTCCGAAAGCAGCAAAGATCAATGTCTTCTGCAACTGGACATCTTTGAGACTTCTGTAGATATGCGTCAGTGCTACAATGCCTGTCCAATTATCTATAGCACCACATCCATCCCGAGACTTGTCATAGTGCGCTCCCACGACGATAATTCCTTGTGCCTGGCCTTGTTTGCGCACAATAATATTTTCTACACCGTCGCGCTTTTCAGTTAAAACTTCTTCGGCCTGAGCACTCATTTTACTGAATAAGGATTTAACGGCGTTCAACCGTTCGCGTTCTTCGCAAGGTACTTGAGCTATATCCTCCGCAATTTGCTCCTCGGTGGAAATTACCAGATTATTGTTCTGACTAGCGGAAGAATTTAGTGTAAGAATAGAAGAAATTAGAGTAAGTATAAATGATAGACAAAAGACAATTACTAAGCGTGGGTAGCGAGATAAACGCATCTGGTTCTCCTTCCTGTAATATCTGTTGTAAATCAGAAGTAACAGTATTATTGCCGAAACCTAACGTCAGTGTTCACCGGGCAGCCGTGTGGTATTGGCTTTCAATAAAACAACGGCTCGGCGGCTCTTAAGAAACAACCGTTGGGGATTTGGGGGATCGCGTTCTAGCTTCGCTAAGTTTTTCTTGCGTGTCAAAGCAAAGCATACTGCTCAACGAGCTCTGTACCGCCAGATTGTTTGCTCTCCTCCGATCAAGAATTCTTGAGGATTGTTAGCAGATGCCTCTGGCAATACTGCAATTGATTTGCACTGCTCAGGCAGTACTTCCTGGTATATGATTTCGCCGGATGACTTGTAAATGTAAAGGACAGACCTGTTAATTGCGGCAAACTCTGTGATGACTGCAAGATGTTCTGGTTCACCCTTCTTGAGTTTGACCCAAATCCCTTTTGCTTTGTAAACACTAGTACCTCTAAGCTCCCCTACAGGTGTTTGGTATGGAGCAGTATCAAGTTCACTCAGAGGAGCTTTGAACTTAGCTACGACCTGACCTTTGAAATCGATTAGCCATACATATCCATCCTCAACTACTAAGAGGCTAGCTTGCCTCTTGTCAGGCAGGATGCAGATGTCAAACTTCCCAAAGTAGCAGGGCGTCTTAACCTGCTTCGCAATATGGCCTTTTTCATCGCGAATTATTAGAGCTCCAATCCCGCTAGAGACAATTTCATTATCTCCGTCGCCATCCGTGTCAACAATTTCAATCTGTGACGCTCCGAATTTCGCCTCTTGCCGCCACTTCAATGCGCCGTATCTGTCAAATAATTCAACCCCATCCCAGGCAACGACAAATTCATCGATGCCGTCACCATCCAAATCTCCTGCCGCCATATCATCAATTGAAGTTTTTTCTTTGGTGAACTTACCGTATGCCCAGAGCCGTTTACCTTGATTATCAAAGACCGCTGCGCCATCAATACTTCCGCGTGCCAAATATTCAAAAACGTGATCGCCTTCTAAGTCGATAATCTGCATATCACCCAACGAAGTGTTGGGTATCGTTGTGTCGAATATGCCTATTTTCTCTTTCTGAGTTTCAAACTGATAACGCACGTGCGTGCTATTCGCTCCGTTTTGATCGACAGTGAGTGCGCCGTAATTTCCTGCAATAATAATCTCGATGATTGAATCTTGATCGGGCTTGTAAATAGCAAGATCACTGATGGAACCGATGCTCTTGCCAGCCGCAGCAAAGACAGATTTAGGGAGTATAAGGAATTGGGTTCGAGCTAGGAAATCGTTGCCAGTAACGATTCTAGGCTCACGTAATTCAGTTGGCGTTTCTGATCGATATGCAAAGAATGGTCGAATAAATCTTGAGTAGAAGAGCCATCCGACCACAACAACTAGCACGATGAATACTACAGATGCAGAGGAGCATCCGATTATTAACTTATTATGTTTCATGATCTACCTTTTGAGCTGTTAGCGTTGGCAGACAGTGAAGGACAACGGACTCGTTAACATGATAATAAGCGCATCCGTCGGTTTATAGTTGCTTTCCACGACTCACTCTAGATCAACTCACAAACGTTCTTCCAACTCTTTTTGATATCAAAAAATATGGCATCCAAACATGGAGACATACAAACTTCAGAATTAGCATTTCCCCTTGCTTGGCGTATTCTTCACTTTCAGCGATAGCAGGGATGGCCCCTGATAAAAAATAGCCCGTAAGAATAATGACGAAAATTAACGGTATCGAAACAGCAGTCAATTTAGGGAAGACTCTTTTCTTCTTGAAGAAGAGCCAGAGCATAGCTACATTCATGACCAGAATCAGCGAACTTGTCACTACATCGTAAATTAGAACAGACTTCCAATATTGGTGATAAGCAGTCGATTCAGGGTTGGTCAAGCGCTCCCAGAGCGGTGTTTTGACTATTGGAGCGATGGAGGTCAGAGAATAAGTTAAATTTTGGATCAGGCTGATGAACATGCCAATCATGACGAAGACCAACAAGCCGCCGATTCGCGGAGGCTTCCCTTCGCCCACAGTTTTTTGTGATTGATTAAGACTGACCTTCTCTTCTGACGAAATCAAGTTCGAAGATTCAGTTTTCATAGAATTTTCATTACCACATCGAAACAACAAACATCGAGTTATCTAGCTGTGTGAAAGTGAGGTTCGACGGCGATAGAATGTATAATCTAATGCGATATCAGCGGCGACCCTGGGCATTTGATGATAAGAAGCCTGCCGGGTGCGCGTCCGTTTCGTTCATAATTCTACGAGCTTTCGCAAAACGCTCGCAGACGTTGGTTGAAAGTTACCGGGTTATCCCAGAAGGGGCCGTGCCCGGCATTCGCAATAAGATCAATTTGAGCGTGACCTATGCCTGCCTTGTGTTGCTCGATGACGAATGGTCTGACAATCGCGTCCTCTTCGCCATGCGTAACGAGGACAGGCTTGCGAATCTTCGGTAGAAGGTCGTCATTATCGAACGAGCGGGAAAACATCGCCTGACGGACAGAGGGCGGGACTGATAAATTGTATCCAAGCATCAGGTACAGTTCCTCGGCCGAGGGCTCCTGGGTGAAGCACAAGCGTAGGAACGACTCAAAACTGCGTACGCTCTCTTCTACATTCGTGGCAAATAAACCTGGTATGACGCTGAGAAACTCAGGAGTGAGAACCGACAAGGCCTCATCACTGCCAAGCTTCGTGACGGCACCGACAAAATTGACACCGCTGATGCTATCTTCGCCGTAATGTCTGATATAGTCGAGGATCACGAGTGGCCCATATGACCAACCACAGAGGATCGGATGATCAAGTCCCAGAGCATGTATGGCCGCGTTGACGTCATCGGCCCATAATCTCGAGTCGGCATAGCCCTCGCCAGGCTTATCCGAAAGACCATGACCGCGCATATCCATCGCGACAAGCCGGTAGTCATCCGCCAGGTCAGAGTTCATCTGCCGGCTCCAGGTTAACCAACACTGCGAAATGCCATGGATGAATACAATTGGGCGACCCCTTGAGTTGCCCGTCTCAACAAGATGGAGCTGGATGCCTCCACCGCCTTTGATCTTATGACTCTTCATCATCTAAACCTCAAAAGGATACTCCCTCCATAGCAGCCATCTTGGGCGGCTTGGATGGGGAGGAATTTTGAGATCGTGCTCCGGCACGATTAATTCTGTAGCCGTCCGCCTTCTGCAAAACCCGGCAGTATCGATGGCTGATCCCCTGGATATTGCCCGCCGCGGTCTTTACATTGAATGAGCCGCTGCTACGTACCGCGACTCGCCCTACATAACAGCCGATCTTTTTGCCGGATCTAACAATTGCTTTGACCATATCTCCGGTTCTGAAGCCTTTGATCGTACGTGGGCCTTTGGCTGATGTGCGTGGAAATCCGTACTTGTCCATCCGGCACATCTGTCGGGTGTTATGCCCTGTCGCCTTGATCTCCAATGGGATAACTCCGTCGACAAAGACCTGTGCGGGCGTCGACTTCCCGACGCAGGCCGCGTCGATCCATATCGCCACTCCGGTCTTTCTGGATCCTGGATCCAGCTTGAGCCGAAGATCCGGTACTTGCTCCTCAACCACTCGCTTGAGGATGATCGCCAATGGCGCTCTCCTGAAGACTGCGGCCTTGCCTTTCTTTAGCAGGAGTCTGGCTCGTACCGCTGAAGTCGGCGCCAGAGGTCTTCTGTTTTGATCGATGACTGCTACTTGCATTGTGAGAATGGCCCTTTCGAGCCGCTGGCATTGCTGCCGTTAAGTTAGCCTCGACAATGATGCTTGAGCTTATTAGTTCAACGCACTGGCGATGACCCGTAACCGCCGTTTAACGCTGAACGACAGTTGCCACGGACTGGCTATCGCATCCGTGGGTGTCTCGGTTTAAACCTAACTCAAACATCGTAGCCGCATGCCTTTCGGCTATCGCTTAGTCTGGTCAACCAGGCTCATCGGTGACCCGACAAGCCCCCACTATAGTTGCAAAGCAACTTAGTGGCGGGTGGGTGACCACCTTTTGCTGCCTCAGTATGAACTGTCCAATATCTTCTTCGTATCTGGCTGTATTAATACCCAGATAGTATATATCCCTAATGCCGTTCCAAACGGAAAGTTCAGTAGGTTCAAACATCCTAGGATCAATACCAGAATCCTCGCCCAAGATATCCTTTTCAGCAGCGCTAAACCTCCAATTAAGCCAGGAGCTGCGATTACAAGCAGGAATAATGCAACCAGAATACCGACACTCGTTGTTATCAAGATTGCTTCTGCATCTCCCGACAATAGCCCTCCGCCGACTATGGCTAGAAAGACTGCTACTGCCCCCAGCAGGGCTAATGCACTATTGGCGATGTGTAATGCGCCGAGGATGGTGATGTGTTTTTGCATATTGATTAAGACTGCGATCAGGTTGACCGGGATGCGGCGAGCAAGCCGATTTCATGCGGGCTTTTGTGTTGCGCGCCGCCGATTTCGTTGCAACATAGCAACTCTGAAATAACGAAGAAAAACGGTTACTTTTCTTGATCGTATACCCGCACCTTCCATCAGAAGACTATAACTGGTTGAGACCAGTGCCTCCAGCTATATCAGAACGCTCCGCTTATCCATTGCGCGTGCATAGAGATACAGTCCCAGTGCGAAAAGGAATATGACGGCGGTAAAGCCCAGAGAGAAGGCATCTCCAACTACCTCCATTCCATTTGAGATAAGATAGTTGTGGAATGTTGTAACTACCATAGCCAGGAGCGAGGCAAGGAAAACCCACACTGCGAGACGTCTCCGGAATAGCAGAAGCAGAGCGCCAATAACTCCGCCCCAAACGGCGATGGCCCATAGTGCAACCACCCAGGTCGGAAAGCCATTGAAGAACGTGAGTTGATCGGCGGTAAAGTTGCTCATATACGTTTCATTTTTCGTCTGTGTCATGACGTAATCCATTGCACCCATGGCGCTCCATAAGAGTGCGAGAATGCCGATCACCCACAGATGCCAGGGCGTGCGAGTGTTTTTTGTCGCCTGCGAGTCAGTCATAACTTCCTCCAAATGTTAGCTATATGCCACCCCGCCGGGGCTGGGAAGCTTTCTGTGAGCTCGAAGCGATAAACATTCCGACCCGCTTGGGTGGAACTCTGATCCGGCGGGATCAATTAAATTCAGTTGTGGTCCTTCCTCCTGGCTGATGACAACTAATTTGAAGAGCGTGCAAAATAAAAGATCATTGAATCAATGTTATCGTTCCTGAGCACCAGAGGCGCGGGATGTTTATAGAACTCGTTTTCCCACATTTCACAAGCTCCTGAGCTGAGGAGCGACATATGAATGCCTGTATGCCGCTTCTCCGAAGCTTGTAAGACTTGGGTAATCGAATGCTATATACATCGGGCTCCTCCGGAGCCAATCAGAAACTGTTGATAATAAGCAGCTTTAATTTGCACACTCCCCAACTAATATAAGGAAACCTTCTCCAAGCCAAACTCCCGACCAGGTTCGATTGTATTGAGACTGCAGCGCCCGAGTCTAACTACCTGATGAACTTATGTCCAGCGAATCAGTGTTATCGAACTGAAATATTGTGTGGTAATCATTAGTTCAGCCTCGAAACCGATATCATTATTCATATCGGAGAGATTCTATCGGGTCAGTCCTGGACGCGCGCATAGCCGGCCATAAACCGCTGAGAACTCCGACGAGCATCAAAATACTGGTTGCAGTCAATATCACATCGCCTGATAGTATGAGGTAGATATCGGTCTGTCTCGTCGGGTCCTCGAGCAACTCGGCTAGGAAGGGACGATGGCCAGCAAAAGTAACCAAAAGGTACGACAGGATGATTCCGAGCAGCCCTCCGATGAATGTGATGACGAGTGCTTCAAGGAGGAACTGAAGAAGGATGTGGCGGCGTTTGGCCCCGAGCGCCTTACGAACGCCTATCTCGCGGGTCCGCTCGGTGACGCTCACGAGCATAATATTCATTACGCCGATTCCGCCGATCATCAGCGTCAATGCGCCGATAATGCTGAGGATGATCTTCAAACCGCCCGTGATGCCGTTGATGACTTTGGCGTTCTCGACCGAATCGTTGAAGACCAATGCCCGCTCATCTTTCGGATTGAAATCGTGACGGGAACCCAGGACATCGCGAACCTGCTTGAGCGCCTGGTTGTGAGTCATAATGCTCAAAGTCTGAAAGACCAGGTTGTCGAGGTAATCCTGACTCCAGACATGCTTAACTGTGGTATATGGGATGAATACCGAGTATTTGTCCGGCGAATAGTAATTTGAAAAACTGACCTTCTGAGTTAATACCCCGATAACTTCAAATGACAGGCCGTTGACTCGAATAGTCTCTCCGACTGCCGGCCTGTTACCGTATAATTTGCGCGCAACCTCGGAGCCGAGAAAGATCACGCGCCGCTCCTTCTCTGTATCCTCGGCATTGATGAACCGGCCGAACTCGGCGACTTCACTGCGCATAATTGCATACTCGGGCGCAACGCCGCGTACCGCGGAGCTCGTTTGCCGCGTCCCATAAACCAGCGGCAGCCATTCGACGTACTCAGGACTGGCATATTTGATCGCCCCGAGTTGGCGTATGGCATCGACGTCTTCTTCTTTCATGCGAATGCGTTTGCCCGCTCGTTCGCCGCCCGCCTGCATGCTGGTCTGTCCGTTCCAGACCACTACCGTCCCGCTGCTGAAAGCGCGGCGGAACCCGACCATAATCGCATCGTGAAAACCATTGCCGTACGCCATTAGCAAAACGACGGCGACGATACCCCACGCGATGCCGGTCATGGTCATGACGGCGCGAATGCGATGGCCTATGAGAGAGCTGATCGCTTGAAAGAAGACTTCTTTGAGAATCATATTATCGCGTTCAGTTATCAGCTACCGATCGCGTTCATTCGGCTGACAACTGTTTTATACCTCATAACGCAACGCCTCGATCGGCGGCATCTCAGCCGCGCGTCTGGCCGGATACATCGCAGCAGCGATACCGATTAAAGCCAGCATGAGGATTGAGAAAGCCGACGTTTGCCACGTAATAATCATCCCAGCAAAGCGGGCGGGTAGCGGGAGAAGATTGATCAGGCGGCATAAGCCTATACCGATGCCCAGACCGATCGTCCCGCTCAATAATGTCAGTAACAATCCTTCACTGAAAAACTGCTTTAGAACATTACGCGAGGTCGCGCCGAGAGCCTTGCGAATACCTATTTCTCTGGTTCGCTCCTTAACCGAGATCAACATGATATTCATGACGCCGATCCCGCCGAGCGCGAGCGTGATGATGCTCACGACGATAAAGAACTCCCGCATGCTCGATATCATCTTGTTGAAAAAGACTGTTTCGAGTGCCGTGTTCCACATCGAGAGCGCCTCCCGGTCCTTCGGATTGAACGCGTGGCGCGGCGCGATGATCGAGAGCACCTCCTGCTCGACCGGACCTATCTTCTCGAAATTGATCTTGCCTTCGCGTTCGACGATGCGGTTCAGCTCATCAGCGACGTTATCGTAAGGTGCGGCGATGATCGCCGAGAGCGAGTCCGAATTGTTATTCTCTCCCGGGATCGGAAAATCTTTGCGCATCGTTTCGTAAGGAACGAAGAGGCGATTGTTGTCGGGGCCCGTATAGTTCGAATCCTGCTCTTTTTTGCGGACGCGCCCGATGACTGTATAGGGTAAGCCGTTCAGCATGAGTTGATGGCCCACCGGATCGCGTTCGGCGAAGAGTTGTTTGCTCATCTCAAAGCCTATTACCACGACGCGGCGCTCTTCCCGGCAATCCTGTTCATTGATTAAACGTCCACGATCGATTTCGATGGTGCGGATGTATTGATAGACTGGCCAGACGCCGCTCATCTGCGTAGAGCTGGCGTTGAACACGCTCTTCGCATTCACGCCGCCGCGCATCAATTCGGGCGTTGTGTGTTCGAGCAGCCGTGCTTTTGCGTTGAGGGCGTGCACGTCATTGATCTCCAGGCGGATGAGTTTTCCGGAACGCTCACCTCCCGCCTGCATTGTAGTGCGCCCATTTCGGATGATGATGATGTTCTTGCCCAGTTCGCGCAGGACATGTAGATTGCCCTGTTGAAACCCCTCGCTAACGGCCGAAAGCAGAAGGATGGAGATTACGCCCCAGACGATCCCGAACATCGTCAGGAAGCTGCGCAGCTTGTGCGCCATCAGATTCGACCAGGTTTGCTCCAGCAATTCCTTCATAAATGCTATTGCAAAACGACCTTCTCGCCTTCGCGGAGACCTTCGGTCACTTCGGTCCGCGTGCCATTGCTGATCCCAGTTTTGATCGGCTTCTTCTCGCGCCCATTCGGCCCTCTCGGAGCAGGGAATTCAACGCTGGCGTTGCGCTGTGTGTCATAGATCACCGCGCTTTCGGGAACGAGCAGTATGCCCCTGTGTTCTTCGAGCACTATCTCGGCGTTGGCGGTCATATTCGCGCGTAACTCGCCGCCCGGGTTGTTGATCGACACCTTGACCTCGAAGGTCACGACGTTATCTTTGTCGACGCCCAATGGGGATGTCTGCGTGACTTTGCCTTCGAAGGTCCTGTCTTTGAATGTCTCGACTTTGATGCGGGAAGGCTGGCCGAGTTTAACCACGCCGATATCGGCTTCATCGACCTTGCCGCGCACATAAACCTGACTGATGTCGCCCAGCACCATGACCAGCGTGGCGGCCGCTCCCATATTCAATATCGATGAGACCGGGCTGCCGATTTCGACGTCGCGTGAGAGGACTATCCCCTGGATGGGAGAGCGAATTGTCGCGTAATTCAATTCTTCCTCGGCGCGATCGACAGCTGCCTGAGCCTGCGCGACCTCGGCCTCGGCCTGTGCGACTCTGGCTTCGCTGACGGGAAGCTGAGCGCGGGCTATGTTCTGGCGGTTAAGAGCCTGCTCGTATACGTTGCGCGTATCATCCGATACCTGTTGCGGCAGCACGCCCTCTTTTAACAATTTTTCTGACCGCTCGAAGCTGCGTTTGGTGAATGGAACTTCGGGGCCTTCAGCTTCGACCTTGTTTTTAGCCAGCATGGCGACTGCGGCCTTACGATTCGATTGGGCGCCCATCAATGCGGCCATCGCCTCGCGAACGCGCGCGGCGAGATTTTCCTTGTCGAGCTCTGCCAGAATCTGCCCCGGCTTCACGAAATCGCCTACCTGTACCTTGAGGGCTTCGATGATGCCATTTGCCTTGGATTTTATTTCGACTTTGGCGATCGGTTCGATGCGGCCCGTTGCGACGACCGAACGCGTGATGTCACCCCGTTCGACAGTCGCCAGGCGCGACGCGTCGATAACGTTCTGAGGCCGCGACATGACGGTAAATCCCGTGACGCCCACGCCGATCACAATGAGAAACAGACCGAGAAGCAGCCATGGCCTGCGTGATTTCTTGTTTGCCATTTTTCTCCTCTTTTTGTTCGTGCCACTATCCGGAATTATTTTTTCTGGGTCTATCTTCTCGCCTATCTTCTCGCCTATCTTCTCGCCTAACATACGGAAGTTCGGAAACCGCGGTTCCGAAAAAGATCCATACAGATGTTGTTGGGACGAGCGGTGGGGACACCAACACCCCAACGCTCGATTGGAAGCGGGACGGCCGTTCACCTGGCTATTACGAAGTGTAAGTGGTTTGAGAATGCAGGAAGTTTCAAAAAAGGAGGGGAATCAGTCAGCAATGCGAGCGGGGGCGAAATGTCTCTCATAGACCGATTAACGGAGACTCCCACGGCACCGCTCGCGCTACCGATCATGATCCATTCAGCAGATACGTATCCATCCATTCAAGCACGATCTTCCGCATCTCGGGCGTCTCTTCGTGTCCGCAATCGAATAGTTCTATCCGGCAATCTTCTGTCTTCCCGTACTTTTGATAGAGCGGAGTCAAATAATCGCGTACGCGCTCTACGCCTGCGGGAGGGGTGAGCAGATCTTTTCTCCCGTTCAGACTGAGATGTGGGCGGGGGACGATAAGTTCATTGATTTGATGGGTCTGGAAATGTTCGAGCAGCCTTGGCACATAGTAATAGATCCCGTGACCCTTCAGATTGTTGATCTTGATCAGCTCTTCAAAATCGGTGAGGCAGCAGAGATCGATACAGAGTTTGACGCGCGGATCGAGCGCCGCGAGCCACCAGGCTTTGGTCGAACCCATCGATAAACCGAACGCACCTATTCGGTTACGGTCGACTTCCGGGCGGCTGGTCAAATAGCTCACGGCCATGAACTCATCGAACATCATCATCCCGTAGAGCACCTGGCCATACCAGATCATCTTTTTGAATGCGTCCCATTCGCCGTCCCTTCCAATCGGATTGCGCTGGCGGCCGGAGAAGCACCAGCTATCGATGGCAAGCGTTACGATGCCTTTCTCCGCGACGACGGGGGCATATGCCGGTAGAACATTGCGGCCCTTGAGCAATTCTTCTTTCCCCAATTCATACGTGCCCCCGTGAGCGTGGATATAGAGCAACCCCGGAGCAGGTTTCTGTAATTTATCGGGAATAAGCAGAATGGCCGGTACCGGCTCGATTCCATTCAGATCGAGTTCGAGATGCTCCAGCGTATAGCCGGCGCCCTTCTCGGTCTTGATCAGTTTCGGTTTACCGGGCTGATGTTTCAGCGGCAGATCACCGAGCAGCCCCCAGAGCTCACGGCGCCGTTTTTGCTGGTAAGCGGTGAAACCGCTTTTTGATTTGAAAGTTTGCGGTGTTGCCGTCATCGGGATGCTTAGGCTTGAAGCGAATGCCGCACTAGTACATTTGAGAAAATCGCGTCGATGAATAGACATTGAACCATATTATCTGACGCTACCGGAGCGAAGCCGCAAAGAAATATCTCCTCCCCCCTGCGGCTTTGCTCCTGCGCGTCAAATCCCCCTTTATCGGTTGCGAATGCTGTAATCCGGCCAGCACTCTTCGATCTGCATGTCATCGATACCCCGGCGACCGCCTGCCGGTCTCGCGCCGGTCGTCGCAGGCGCGGCAGGAGGGAATTTCGGATCGAGAATTATTGCGATCTGATCCTTCACATCTTCGAGATGTAACCGCGTCGCGCGGTCGGTCGTCCTCGCGAGAGCGCGCGTAACCTCGGTATTGAGCGCCCTCAACTCACCGCGAAGGAAGGGACGCTGATCATCGCTCACCTCAGTCCGCCCGTTGAGTCTGTCGCCAATGAGGTCGAGGTAAGCGCGTTGGAGATTGCGGCGATACGCATCGATCTTTATCGCCGCGACTGCCTTTGTTGTTCCGTTTCCATTCAACTCAATCCATACTCCCTTGCGGAGGTCGCTCAGGAACTCAACCGGCCGGTATGCTTTATCACCATCGAGCGCTTCCTGCTCTACCAGACGGGCGAAGCGTGACGAGTCCAGTAATTGCGTCAAAACCGACAGCTGAGCGGTCTTTATGCGGTCCAGCGCGCCGTTCGGTTCGATCCGGCGCAGTATCTCTGGTCTGATCATCCAGGCTGGAGTAGTGAAGGCGTTTTCATTTAAAAACTTAACGGCCGCAATCTGGCGTTCTTTCGCAACCGGGGAAAAGATCACTCCTTCCTGCCCTACATGCTTTTGTTGCGAATCGAATCCGCCGACTATCCGCGCGACGTGATTCATCTCCAATCGCCATTGGCCGAGAATACGGCCGTAGAGCTCCTCCAGATCATCATACGGATCGCCCTCCTTGGTCGAAGTGGCTGAGAGGAGAATCTCGGAAACGCGCTTGAGGTTTTTGAGGCCGAGGGTTGTCGCGGCGATCGCATCGGCATCGCCCACTGCTTCCGTCTGCTCGCCGGGATCAGCCCCGAGCGACCTTTCGGTAGAAAAACGCAACCAGGGGGTCTTGTCCTGCACGCGCGCCCACTCGTCAAGCGTCTTCCTTTCAGCTTCCGGAGTTTCGCATCCCGGAATCGGTTTGTAACCCCACATCGTCACCCATTTGTCGTAAGGCCCGATCTTTGGAATCAGGTCTTCTACATCGATCTTGTCTTCAGGCTGCGCAACATAGTTGAACCGCGAATAGTCCATGAGGGTTGGAGTGTGCCCCATCTTCTTGACCCACTCGCGATCCCGCACTTTTTCGAGGGGATACATCGAACTGGCCTTCATATTGTGAGGGAAGCCGAGCGTATGGCCGACTTCGTGCGCGGCGACATAACGGATCAGCTCGCCCATGAGATCGTCGGGTAATGGGAGCTTCTGCGCGCGTGGATCGAGCGGACCGACCTGTACGAAGTACCAGTCGCGCGCCAGATTCATGACGTTGTGATAAAACTGAATATCGGATTCCAGAATCTCGCCGGTGCGCGGGTCGTGAATGTGCGGCCCGGATGCGTTCTCGATTATCGAAGGGAGCCAGCGAATTACAGAGTAACGGGCATCTTCTGGGCTCCAGTCGGGGTCATCCTTAGGTGGATCTTTCGCTATGATCGCCTTCTTGAACCCGGCTTCTTCGAATGCAGGCTGCCAATCTTCGATGCCTTTCTTGATATATGGAACCCACTTGGGAGGGGTGGCCGGATCAATGTAATAGACGATGGGTTTGACCGGCTCCGAGATCGCAGCACTCGGATCCTTCTTCTCCAGCCGCCAGCGCGTGATGTAAGTGCGTTGTGGCGCGCGATGTTCGTCTATCCCGTAGTCCAACTTGCGCACGGAGAAATAACCCACGCGTTCGTCGGCCAGACGCGGCATCATAGGTTTCTCGGGCAATTTGACCATACTGTAATGCATGACGACAGTCGCGCTTCCGGGCCTCATCCCGGCGCCTTGAAAAGGATTGGGAGGAGCCGGCGGGCCCGCGGGTGTCGCATCCGGCGGAGATGTGTAGGTATGGGTGGCTTCCACCTCGATATTTTCGGGAAACGAAACGACTCGTTCGACAAAAGAACGTGAAGCATCGAAGCCCCGGGCGCGCAGGCGAGTCCGTGCGCTTATCTCAATCACCTCGGTCGTGAAGAGACGAGAAACGTCGATTACGGGTGCCTCGTCTTTACCGAAGGATTCGATATAAAAATTCATCAGTATCGTGTCGTTATTGGACGCCCGAACCGCTTGCGATATCGGCAGGTTGGGATCTGCGGCGACGTCATACGATACGCTCCGTAGCAGTATGCGATTGTTGTGGCGTTCCCATCGCACAACGCGGTTGCCGAGCGCCTGCCCCCCATAGCCCACGCCCAGAGTGGTCTTCGCAATCTGACTCACCCAGAGGAGTTCTTTGTTCAATTGGTTCTTGGGAATTTCGTAATAGACCTTGTCTTTGATCCGATGAACGGTGAAGAGTCCGTCATCCGACTGCGCATCTTTAGTTATGACCTTATCGTAAGGTTTGGGTTCGGCATCACGGCCAGGGGATGATGACGATGGCCTCTCCTGCGCTCCAGGTGAGGCGCCTGCGGGATCCTGTGCCTTACCATCCGGGCAGAGATATCCGATAATTGCCGTTGCAAGGATGGCTGCGCGAAAGGTCTTGACAAACTTACTCATAGATCGCTCCTTATTTCGGGGTTCGATAGATTCAGTAGGACTTCGGCACGCTGGATGCAGCGCCAGTCTCAGCGAAGAATACCTGAAGGTAAAATCAAAAGGCAAAAGGAGAGATAGAAAAATGTATGATGAGATTGCGAAACAGACGACATCCCAGAACGAATATGTTCACCCTCGCCTCATGGCCGGGGACAACTGTGACAGCGCATGGGAATAGCAATATCTTAATTAATGGCTACCACCATTAATGGCTATCACCATAATTAATGGCTATCACCATAATTAATGGCTATCACCATACTATAGTAATAGCTATAGTGATAGCTCTGCGTTGCCTCAGCCGTCTCCGAGCCGCTGCGGAGGAGATTTTTCTTCGTCGAATACTCTTCAATGAAAGTCGTCGAACTTTTCTGTGTCAGGCAGTTCTCCGCGGAGATACTCAAACATCCTCAACAGGAATTGCCTTACGCTGCCAAAGGGAGGAATACCTGTTCCGCAGCCGCCGGCGGCATCGGTGGGATCGGCGGATCCTGATAATGATCTGCCCGTGCCGCACATTCCGGCTGAATCGAATGTATGAATATCTCCACGTCTTCTGGTGTCTTGAGCTGTCCCCCATCATAAGCTTGCCAGAAAAGCCCTATCGTTTCATTGGCGCTCCGTTCGTCTTTGTGAGTGCTGAGAAATGTCACATCGTCTCTGTTCAAACTGACACACGTTCGATATAACCCTGTCCCATACTGCTTGATTACGACGGCAATTACTTGATTTCGACGAGCCATGATTTCACTCCTTTTTTTATATGGAAGGTTTGCAGCCGCACAGAGCTGCGCCTTCATTATTTGTAGACTCAATTCGTATCCTCCAAATTGAGTCTGATAACTTACTTTTGAATTTCTTTTACGCGGTGAAGAGTTCGCTTCTACCCTTCACGCGCTTTGATCGATGCTGTTTCAAAAAATATTTACGGAGACGAATATTGGGAGGCGTCAAGCTGCCTCAAGATTTTCAGTGCGACTTCGATGTGACTTCAGCGCACTATCTGTGATCTTCGAAGAACAACTGAAGAATCAAAAATATCAAAATAACTTTTCAAATTATCTTTCAAATTATCTTTCAAATTATCTTGCAAAAGATCTATTCAAACTATCTTGGCAAAATACCGTTGCAATCCGTGTTTGCAACGGTATTTGCCATTTTCGGTAGGATCGCTTGACGACCGAAAATATACCGAAAATGCAAATTGAGCGCAACAAAAAAATTGAGTTATGGGCAATTTAATCGTGCTTGACGATGTAGGCGCACGCACTTAAACTCAATGCTTAAGTGCTATTGAATCAACTCAACACGATGTGCCACGGGATCTCAGGCTACTCATGCTCCTCCGTCGTGTTCAAACTCATTCGGATCAGGTGAAATTTCGTATGCCACACAATCTTTTCAACACGCTACAGAAATTCGATCTGGGTAAGGGGAAGAATGGCCGGTTCTATTCCCTGCCGGAGCTCGAAAGTCAGGGCATCGGCCCAATTTCAAAATTACCGGTCAGCATTCGTATTGTTCTCGAATCAGTTCTACGCAACTTTGACGGGGAAAAGGTCAAGGAAGATGATGTCCGCGCGCTCTCCAATTGGGGGCATGACGCCGAACGGACCGCCGAAGTTCCTTTCATCGTAGCCCGCATCGTTCTACAGGACTTCACCGGCGTGCCGCTATTGGTCGACCTGGCGGCGATGCGCTCGACCGTCGCCGGGATGGGGAAGAATCCCAAATTGATCGAACCGCTCGTTCCGGTCGATCTGGTCGTCGATCATTCGGTGCAAGTAGATTTCGCGGGCACCTCGAGCGCGCTACAGCACAACATGGAGATAGAGTTTCAACGCAATCGCCAGCGTTACGAGTTCCTGAAATGGGGAATGCAGGCTTTCCAGACTTTCAAGGTCGTTCCGCCAGGCATCGGCATCGTCCATCAGGTAAATCTGGAATATCTTGCGAAGGGCGTCCTCGAGAAAGATGGGATTTACTATCCGGACACCCTCGTCGGGACTGACTCGCACACGACCATGATCAACGGTCTTGGAGTCGTCGGCTGGGGCGTCGGCGGGATCGAGGCGGAGGCGGGTATGCTCGGACAGCCCGTCTATTTTCTCACGCCTGACGTGGTGGGCGTGTATCTCAAAGGCAGATTGAGGGAGGGCGTGACGGCGACCGACCTTGTGCTGCACATCACCGAGATGTTGCGCAAAGCAAAAGTCGTCGGAAAGTTCGTCGAATATTTCGGCGAGGGCGCATCGTCTCTGACTGCCACCGATCGCGCGACGATCGCGAATATGGCTCCCGAGTACGGCGCAACGATGGGATTTTTCGGCGTCGATGAAGAGACCTGTCGATATCTCAGGCTCACCGGCCGCAGCGACGATCAGGTAAATGCCTTCAGAAACTATTTCAAAGCGCAGGGCATGTTCGGTATTCCGGGCGAGGGAGAGGTCCGATATAGCCAGGTGCTTGAGCTGAATCTGGCTGAGATCACCCCGAATGTGGCCGGGCCGAAACGCCCGCAGGATCGGATCGAGCTCGCGAAAATGAAGGAGAGATTTCATGACCTTATGATCCGGCCGGCGGCTGATAACGGCTATGGGAAAACGCCCGCGGAGCTCGATCGGCGGTTCGAGACGCTCATCGGGTTGCACGGCCGATTGGCCGAACCGCTGACGGGGGGCGGTGAGCAGGGGGCGGAGACTGCTCCCATCGCCAAGACGGACAGTGTGAGCGTGAAGAATACCAGTACACTGACCGAAATAGAGATGATGAATAACCGCCCGACACCCGATCGGGTCGAGGACGCGACTTCCGATGCTTTCCCCTCCGCTCTGGCCGATCTGGGTCACGGAGACGTGTTGATTGCAGCCATCACCTCCTGCACCAACACATCGAATCCGAGCGTTATGCTGGCTGCGGGTATTCTGGCCAAGAAGGCAGTCGAAAAGGGGTTACGCGTCAAACCGCAGGTCAAAACATCGCTCGCCCCCGGTTCGCGCGTCGTCTCGGATTATCTCGAGAAGACGGGGCTGCAAACCTATCTCGATCGACTCGGGTTTCAACTCGTCGGCTACGGGTGCACGACCTGTATCGGCAACTCTGGCCCGCTCGATCCGAGGATTGAAGATGTCGTGGTTTCGAACGATCTGATTGCAGCCAGCGTTCTGAGCGGTAACCGCAATTTTGAAGCGCGCGTTCACCAATCGATCAAGGCCAATTTTCTGATGAGCCCGCCTCTGGTGGTCGCATTCGCTTTGGCCGGTCGCGTTGATATCGATCTTACGAGGGAGCCGATAGGTAGGGGAAATAACGCAGATGTCTATCTAAAAGATATCTGGCCGAACCAGGAAGAGATCACTGCGGTCATGAGCGCGGCGATGGATCCGGATACATATCGGGCGCTCTACTCCGACTTCACTTCCGAAAATCCCTTGTGGAACGATATTCCATCGATGATAGGCGATGTGTACGAATGGAACGAAGAATCGACTTATATTCAGGAGCCGCCATTCTTTGATGATTTCGCCATGAAACCCGGAGGGATAACCGGAATAAAAGGGGCGCGCCCGCTCGGTATATTCGGAGATTCGGTGACGACCGATCACATCAGCCCGGCCGGTTCGATAAAGCCGGCGTCGCCGGCGGGCCAATATCTGATCGATCGCGGAGTCGAGCCGCTCAACTTCAACAGTTACGGCTCGCGCCGCGGCAACGATCGGGTCATGACGCGCGGCACTTTTGCGAATGTGCGGATCAAGAACCTAATGGTTCCGGGCATCGAAGGCGGCGTGACCAAATATTACCCCGGCGGCGAACAGCTGAGCATCTATGATGCGGCAATGAAATATCAGGCTGAAGGCATTCCTCTGGTCATCATTGCCGGACAGGAGTATGGCACAGGCAGTTCGCGCGACTGGGCCGCCAAGGGAACTCGCTTGCTGGGAGTGAAGGCAGTCATCGCAAAGAGCTACGAGCGTATCCACCGCAGCAATCTGGTAGGTATGGGCGTACTTCCATTGCAGTTTAAGGAAGGAGCGAAAAATCTCGTACTCGATGGCACCGAAACTTTCGACATCGTAGGATTGGAGAGCACGATCAAGCCGCGCCAGGATCTCACGCTTGTCATCAATCGTGCGAATGGCGCGAAAGAAGAGGTTCCCGTCACTCTGCGTATAGATACTCCGATTGAGATCGAGTATTACCAGCACGGCGGTATATTGCCTTACGTATTGCGCCAGTTGATCGCTCAAGGATAGGTGGGGACAGGAGGACGTAGAAAAGGGGAGGGAAGCGGCGAGTCGATGCGAGATGGCTATATCATCTCCTCGCCTTCTTCCTCCCCCAGCTTTGTCTCCACTTATTTTGATCTGCTTCCAGCCTTACTCCCGCGGATAATTGTTCTCCCCTTTTTTACCCTTCTTTTTGATCAGATTTCCAACTCAAGCAGAACCTGATGTAAATCGGCGGCGTTATCCAAACTGCGAATGAATGGATGTCGATAGTTATCGGAATCGATAAACGAAATAAGGAGAAGGAGAAGGAGAAGGTAATGATCAAGAAGGTCTACAAGATTTTGGCAATCACGACACTTATCTTTATTAGCATTGTTGTGGGCGCTTCTGCGCAGGAATCGAAAAAGACGAAGAGTGTCAGGATCGATTTCGACTTCTATGCCGGTAAAAAACTCATGCCGGCTGGCGATTATATCGTCAGCCTGCTGCTGAATAACAACACGCAGAAGCTGATTTTGATCCAGCAGCAGGATGGAAAATCACAAGCGATCATCGCAAGCGTGCCGACACGTAACGATGAAGAGCGGAGCCCTGGTGCGATTATTTTCAATAAATATGGAACGCAATATTTCCTGGCCGGCGTTCAATTAGGTGACAGAGATATTCTGCATACGGCGATCAAGACGCGCGCGGAACGCGTTCTCTTGAGGGAGATTGCGATTAGCGGATCGATTTAAAGATGCCGGGGAGACGGTGAGAGCGAGTAACGCTCGATAGTTCGTGGAATGAGCAGGAGGAGAAAAAACACCGCAAGCGGATGGGGGCTCGGGCTTAACCCGACCGCTTGCGGTGTTTTATTGACCTCACAGGGGACAGCGCATAAGCTCATCGCATGCACGTAGCTTTGATTGAGCCCGAAATCCCCCCCAACACGGGTAATATCGCCCGCCTTTGCGCGGCCACTCACACAAGTTTGCATCTCGTCGGAAAGCTCGGATTCCGCGTCGATGACAAGGCCGTGCGTCGCGCCGGCCTAGATTATTGGGATGCGGTCGAACTTCAATACCACAGAGATATCCAGGCGCTCTATCAAGTACTTCCAGAATGCCGTTTCTTGTATTTCACGACGAAAGCCGAACGCGTTTATACAGACATCCGATATCAGTCTGGCGATTGCCTGGTTTTCGGTAGAGAAACGAAGGGGTTGCCTGAAGACTTGCTGAAAACGAATTGGGATCGTTGCTTACGCATTCCCATGCCGAACCCGCGCGTCCGTTCGCTCAATCTTGCCACTTCCGTGGGAATCGCGCTCTATGAGGCATTGCGACAGATAGAATAATTAGACATACGGTAGTCGGTTGTCGGTAAGTCGGTTGCCGGTAGTCGGTAGTCGGTAGTCGGTAGTCGGTTGTCGCTGATTTGTAATTGGTAATCGGTTGGTGATTGAAGAAAAGCGTCTCAATGAGGTTGTCAACGTATCGATTCTCATAATATAAAAACCGAAAACCGACTACCGGCAACCGACTACCGCAGCGGGAGCTTAGAGGGCGGAGACCGGCACCTTCGCGGCTTCTTTACCGCGCTTCTCATCGACAAATGAGAGCAGGATCATTCCCGCTACGAAGAATATTCCGACTGCCAGTATCGCCGGTCGCTGACTTCCGGTTTTCAGGGAGATTATTCCGAAGACGAAGGGTCCGATGAAAGCCAGGGCCTTGCCGGCGATCCCCAGGAATCCGAAAAACTCGGCTGCGTTCTCCTTCGGCGTGAAGAGAGACAAAAGACTGCGTGTGACCGACTGGCAGGAACCGAGGCCGAGCCCCGCCAGCATTGCCACCACATAGAAGCTGGTCTTCGAGTAAGAGAAATAAGCGAGGGTGACTGCAGCGATCCATAATACCAATGAAATATAGATCGTCAGCTTCTGTCCGATCCGGTCGGCCACCCAGCCGAAGCCGAATGCCCCTGCCGCCGCGACAACATTGAGCCCGATGAACATTATCACGATTTCGCCCGAGGTCAATCCGACCGTGGTTGCGGCATAGCCAGAGGCAAAGTAGATGACAGTTACGACTCCGTCATTGTAGACGAGGAATGCGATCAAGAGCTTGAACAATTCGCGATAATGTCGAATGTGGCGTAGCGTCCGTGCGAGTTGGCGAAAACCTAAGCTCAGATACGATTGGCCTGGCGGCAGCGACTGCGGGACGCTTCTTTCGCGCAGCCAGATGAAAGTCGGTATGACGGTGATGGCGTAATAAACGGCGACCACGACCGGTATCAATCGCGCCATCGATATTTGCTCCGGCGTAGCGTTGTCGACGATATTTCCGGCGAGTGGATAGACGAGCGCAAGACAAACGAGCCCGCTCACATAACCCAGGGCCCATTTTCGACCGGAAATTCGTCCGGCGTTCGATTCATTCGAGATGCCGGGAAGAAAGCTGTCGATGAATACCCCGCCTCCTGCAAAGCCGATATTGGCGAATACGTATAGCCAGAACCCGAGATAGATCATTCCGGGTCCGACAAACCAGAGCGACGCGGTGAAGATAGTTATCAGTGCCGCGCAGATGCCGAGAAACTTTTTGCGGCTCCCGGAGAAATCGGCTATTGCGCCGAGGATTGGAGCGAGGATCGCAATCGCTATCTCAGATACCGATGCCGCCAGCCCCCAAAGGAAATCGGCCTGTTGGAAATTGCCGACTACAATTTTATTGAAATAGAGCAGGTAAAGGGTCGAAACGATGATCGTCGTAAATGCTGAATCCGCGATATCGTACGTGCACCAAGCCCAGATTTCGCGCTTTGTGACTGGCGGCAGATATTTTCGCTCTTCGGTGGTGGCCATATTTGCCGGGGGAGAGAGCGGGAGTCTTGCGTCAAGTTGAAATTAACCGCAGACGGCCGGACTCCCAACTCCTGCCATTCACCTCACCCCCAACAACAGATCGATCACGAGTTGATCTAATTTTTCGTATGGAAGTTTCTTCCCGGTCAGCGTTTTACGGTCGAGTTTCATCGTTTTTATACGTTCCGCGTTCTCTTTTGTTAGTTTCACCGGCTCAAAATCGGGAGCGGTTGCGCGGATTTCGGCGAGCAGTGCCTGTATTTTGTCATC
Organism: uncultured Acidobacteriota bacterium; assembly: GCA_963796275.1. Classification (GTDB taxonomy): domain Bacteria; phylum Acidobacteriota; class Blastocatellia; order RBC074; family RBC074; genus JAKEHZ01. The sequence continues at coordinate 693,261 of CAWCKY010000007.1, forward strand.
GTCGTTGAATTGCCTGACTTTCTCCTTAAAGATGAGATAGTTTCGCATGCATCCGGACGCGAAATCCCAGACTCCTTCCTCGTCTTCGCTGCGGTAAGCGTGCGCATCGAAGTGTCTGGGTCCTTCGTATCCTTTCTCCTCGAGCAGCTTGACGAGAAAGAAGAGGTTTTTGATGCCCTCGGAGCCGAAGCGCAGGTCCTGATCAAAACGAGGCCCCTTTTGATCGTTGAGATCGATGTGGAATAGCTTGCCGGCCTCCATAGCCTGAGCCACGACGTGATAAAAATTCAAGCCTGACATCTGTTCGTGGCCAACCTCCGGATTGACCCCCACCATCTCCGGGTGATCGAGCGTTTCGATGAAACCCAGATAAGCTCCGGTCGATGGGAAGTACATATCGCCCCGCGGCTCATTCGGTTTGGCTTCGAGGGCGAACTTGTAGCCATAACCCTGTGATATCGAATATTCGCAGAGAAAGTTCAAGGCCTCGCGGAACCACTTGATCGCCTCACAGGCATCCTTGGCCGCATCGACTTCGGCGCCTTCGCGGCCACCCCAGAAGACGTAAATCTTCGCGCCGACTTCCGCGCCGAGATCCATCGCCCGCATGGTTTTTTGGATCGTGTATAGGCGGACGCGCGGATCGTTTGAAGTAAATGCCCCGTCTTTGAAGACTGGGTCGGAGAAGAGATTGGTAGTCGCCATCGGAACGACCATCCCATGATCAGCGAGAGCGGATTTGAATTCGCGCACGATCTTATCGCGCTCGGCCGCCGTGGCATCGATCGGAACGAGATCATTGTCGTGGAAATTGACGCCGTACGCGCCGAGTTCAGAGAGATGTTTAACGATGCTGACGGGCGCGATCGGCTGGCGCGTTGGCTCCCCGAACGGATCGCGACCAGGATTACCGACAGTCCAAAGCCCAAAAGTAAATTTGTGTTCTTTTTTTGGTGTTAGGTTGCTCATAGAGGTCTCCTCAGAAAATAGAGATGACATACGGGATTTCTCGGAATGCCGGATCGAAGTGAATCCTCAAATATCCTGTAAATCCTGCCCAAATTTTCATCGATTCCATATCTCGTCAGAGACGAGATAGTATGAATCTTTCTCTATCAATTATAAGAAGCCGCGATTGTAGCTGAGATATCCACGCTTGTGAATCGTTGTGAACACCGGCGGGAGAAAATATTTGAACGAGCATGGACATTAACCACGAATCGATACGGATGGACTACACGGATAATATCCAGGGACTAACCCGCTCTTTTTACCCGTCGCGTCCGTGCCGATCCGTGGTTCGGATGTCTCAAGCTTTATAAATAGTCAGATCCTACAGCTGTAACATCGTTTTTATGATTTGCGAGAAGTAGAGGCTATCAGGCCGATTGAGGATCGGTCTTTGCAAAAAGCGCCGCAAACGCTTCCCGCGCTCCCGGCGATTCCTCTTTGCGTTGCCTCAGCCAATCGGTCGTCACTTCGATTGCATTGCGCGCCCGAGCGGCCTTCTTCCCGCGTGATCTTCTGGCTTTACGTGTTTGACGAATCTGCTCCTGTAGAGGCGAATCTTTTTTGATAAGTTTTGCTTTTTTCATGTCTAGTCTTCCAATTTTTTTATTCAATAATTATTCAAGTTTTCTATCTAAAACCAATATCCTATCTACCATAATTTTCAATGGCTTATCTCCCTCACTGATTGTAAAGGTAATAGCAATCTATGCAGCGTATGTAGCTGAGATGGCGAACGCAAAAGATAATCAGTTCATCACCACTTACACTGGCTCCACACCGCTCTCCGCTATCGATCCCTTGCTATCGATCTTTTGATCTGTCGATCTTTGATCTGTCGATCCATTGTTCCCATTGTTCCATTATTCTGTGAACAGTGTTCTGTCGATCAATCGATCTCTTGATCCATACTTTTGATCCAATGATCTGATGCTGACTGCAAGCATTCAGTGATTGGGGGTGGAAGAAACCCCAAGGGGTAACGAGTCATATATGGCAGATCCAAACTCCAGTGATCAGTCTACCACATGACGAATCGTTTCCGCACATATTTTTTATTTTATTTGTCTAAGCGGTTGTCGTTTTTACTATTATTTTTATTTATCGTTCTGTCTGGGGCATAAGGCTTGCTTATAAACATTGCGAAACAAAGCGCGGATAAAAGCGTATTAACAGGTCACAGGAGATCACAGGAGATGATGATGAAAAAAGCGAGGCTGATCAAAAAACAAGAGATAGAAGAGCAAGAGGCACATAAGGAAACGACCGCACTGAAGGAGAAGGTAAAGCAGCGATTGGGGGCAGTGGTCGAATGGCCTATGAAGACGACACGCAAGGATCCGCGGAAGGCATTTGCTGAACTATTCGCTCAGCCGCAAACTCGATAGCCGAAAAAGAAAAGCGGCGAAGGATAAAGGGTTTGATGAGTGGCGCTCGCTTAGAACTATTCGTTGATAAGCGGGCATACTCACTAAACGTCAGGACGAGAGTTCTGACTGTCGCCTTCGCCGCATCTCAATCTCATTTTCTGAAAGCGGGAGACGGGATTTGAACCCGCGACTTCAACCTTGGCAAGGTTGCACTCTACCACTGAGTTACTCCCGCATATAATACACCTTTCTAGCCCATTCCGCGGCGATTTGTCAACGGGTTCAACATATTCCTCACGGTAAAATAACCGCGCAGCAATGACAGGCTGGGTTCTTCATTTGGTATAAGCAGAACACCGATTACGTCATAGCGAAACGGTTCATCCTCGATCGCCAGGAGCCGGCGATAAACGCGCGCCACCCGCGCGATCTTACGCTGCTTTCGCCGGTCTACCGCCGATTCGGGCGCTGCCACTTCTGCGCTCGTTCTTGTTTTTACCTCGACAAATGCGAGAGTGAAGGGGATGGTCGATTCATCATAGGCGATGATATCGATCTCGCCGGTTAATGGGCGGCCTGTGCCGGTGTATCCGATCGGCGCGATGAAGTTAGTCGCGACGAGGCGATAGCCATGCTCTCGGAGAAAACGAGCTGCCATATTTTCACCGACCACACCCGTATCGGTATGGTGATCGATATGGTGATCCGATGGTGGTATGATGCACATTGCCCCTCCATTTGCTTCGCGATTAGCCCCTCGAATGCGCCGAAAGATGTCCCGCAGCAATATCATATTTACTGGTATATCTGATTAAACAAACAACTTAATCCGCACGAATCTGTGCGATCTACAGTTTATTAGCGCCAATCTCATTATGAGATGCGCTTCGTAAGTTATACTGCACGCCCGCCCCGATTTTAAAGTAAATACAGGAAGGGAAGATAAGCTGCATGAATTTTAGATATTTGGGAATCGGGATTTTATTTTTATTGCTGATGCTCTCTCCCATCTGCGTACGTTATGCGGCGGCTCAAGGAGTACATCCGCCAGTGCCCGGTTATATTCCACAACGGGTATACGATTCTGTTGAGAAACGGTACACTGATTTTGAATCGATGCTCCTCGAGTTATCGCGTTCAGACGTTGTGTTTGTAGGGGAGCAGCACAATGACCCGGCGACGCATCGTTTAGAGCGCGCGATATTGGAAGGTCTGGCACGTCGCCGAGGGAATATACTCGTCGCGCTGGAGATGTTCGAGCGCGACGTTCAGTCTTCGCTCGACGATTATCTCGCCGGACGCCTGAGCGAAGAGGAGTTTCTCAGTAATTCGCGGCCATGGCCTAGCTATATGACGGACTACCGGCCGCTGGTAGAGTTGGCGCGTTTTCGCAATTGGCGCGTGATCGCGAGCAACGTTCCCCGCCGATATGCTTCTCAGGTCTCAAAGCAGGGAATGGAGGCGATTGATGCCGTACCCGCCACCGAACGCAAATTAATTGCGGCTCAGTTTCAATGCCCTTTCGATGATTATTACAAGCGTTTCTCTCAGGCCATGGGCGCCCATCCGGGGCATGGGGATGAAGGAAAAGAAAAAGAATCGGGTGAGCGGGATGAGCAGAAGGATGAGCAACGCGCGATGATAGAGCGATTTTATTATGCGCAATGCATAAAAGATGAGACGATGGCTGAGTCGATCGCCCACCAATTTAACGAGCCGGAAAACGGATCACAGAAGCCGCTCGTCGTGCATTTCAATGGAACTTTCCACAGCGATTACCGTCTGGGAGCCGCGGCGCGAACCAACCGCAGAATACCGCAATCGAAGATCAAGGTCGTGACGATCGTTCCGCTCGATAATCTGGATGTAATCCAACCCGATGAATATAGAAAAAGAGGGGACTACGTCATCTTTTCGCTCAAACCAGCGAGAAGCATGAACACGCAGAAGGCTGAAATAAATAAATAATGGAGGGCGCGCGGGGAACAGGTCGCGATGCAGGCGAGGCGCCGTGGCGGTGGGGGGAAGGTAGAAGCAAGATTTTCATTATCGCCGTCTTCTCGGCCGCCTATGTTTCCCGGTATGCGGAATTGATCACGCCGCCGACCAGAATAGCGACGCCCATCAGGTAGAGCCAGATCATGAGGACCATGACGCCTCCGAGTGCGCCGTAAGTTGCGCTGTAATCGGTGAAGCGACTTACATACAACCGCAGCCCGTATGAAATGGTAAGCCAGAAAACGACGGCGAAGACGGCGCCTGGTGATAAGAGCGCCCATCTCTGTTTGGTTTTTGGTGCGAAATAGTAGATCAACTCGACGCCGAACAGAACGAAGGCGATGACGACGAGCCATTGCCCAGCCCGCCAGACGGCGGTCAGGATTGAACCGAAGCCGAATGAATTCACCACGCTCGCGCTGATGTAATCGCCGAAAAATATCAGCATCAGCGCCGCGATGATGAGCGTCGCAAGGCCGAGGGTGAGGATGATCGCAAGGAGTCTCTCTCTCCACCAGGGCCGGGATTCCGCGGAGTTGGACGTTTTGTTGAGCGAGCCGATGAGCACTCCCATTCCTGACGATGACGCCCAGATCACGAGCAGGATGCTGAAACTCAGCAGCCCTCCTCGCCGATGTTGAGTTATCTCGAGATATGTTGATTGGACGAGTGTGAAGGCTTCAGCCGGAAGCACTTTACTCAGGGCGTAGATCCAGCGATCGAGATTGCCCTTTATCGGCAGGTAAGCAAGTAACGACGTCAACAAAATCAGGAGCGGGAAGAGTGAGAAGAACCAATAATAAGCGAATTGAGCGCACCTGCCGAATACTTCATCCTCAAAAAGTTTGTCCCAGGTCCTGAGCGCTATCTCTCGCCACGATTTGCGACTCGAATTTTTCGAATATCCATTGTCTTCCTGGTCTGCCATAACTAAATTATTTATGTCTGTTTCTGTGTGGTCAACAACCATTCTAGAGTTATGAAGATTCTCATTACAGGTGCAACTGGATTGATTGGCCGGGCGATAAGCCGGCGTCTGGCCGATGAAGCGCATCAGATCGTAGTTTTGTCCCGCCATCCGGAGAGTGCGGAAGTTGTGCCAGGGGCAAAGGCATACAAATGGGAGCCCGAACTTGGTCCGCCCGAAAGAAGAGTGTGGGAAGGTGTTGATGCGGTTATCCATCTGGCTGGAGAGCCGGTTGCGGCGTCGCGTTGGACTGATGAGCAGAAACGTCGTATACGCGATTCGCGAGTGATAGGGACGCGCCGGCTTCTAGAGGGCATGAAGGAATCTTCCGATCGCCCGAAGATACTTGTGAGCGGATCGGCGGTGGGTTTTTATGGCAACCGAGGTGATGAGCAACTGGATGAATGGTCGGATCCGGGGCAGGGATTTCTTCCAGAAGTTTGCCGGCAATGGGAACGAGAGGCGTTAAGTGTGCAGGAGTTGGGATTAAGAGTAATTATCGTCAGGACAGGCGTGGTGCTCAGTACAAATGGCGGGGCGCTGGAGAAGATGCTCATGCCTTTCAGACTGGGACTCGGCGGGCGCATGGGGGGTGGCAGGCAATGGTTCCCCTGGATTCATCTGGAAGATATCGCCGGCATCTTTTGCCATGCATTATCGTCGCCCGAATTGAGTGGTCCGATTAATGGCGTCGCTCCCGGGATAGTAATTAATGAGGAGTTCACCCGGGAACTGGCGGCGGTATTACATCGGCCGGTCTTCCTTGCGATACCGGATATCGTTTTAAAAATTACGATGGGTGAAATGGCTCAGGTAGTTCTGGACAGTCAACGAATAATTCCCAGGGTTGCGCTGGAGTCGGGTTACAGATTCCGGTTCCAGATACTCAAGCTCGCCTTGAGGAGTCTGCTGGAGACTTAGCTTGCGTGCGCAGGCATCGTCATGCTCGCGCACGCATAAGCCTAAAACATCCAGCATCGCATCAGGAGATGCGATAATCAGGCGCTATTTACGCCTGTTATAAGCGAATCATATTGTGAGTCATTTTCGATATGCCACCTCCTGGTTTTTGGCCTTTACAGGCAGTTGAAGGTGTAAGAGATCCGGCCGTAAAAGGCCGTTCGCTTTATTGCAACCTGTCCGGATAGGTAGGACAATTCTATGTCCAGAAGGCTGACCCGATCAAGCGCTCGGAGGAATTGTCACGGACAGAGATAGGAAAGAAAACTTGCTGAGTATTTGCCATTTTGGGGATTTTTGTTTCCCCTTGCCCCTTTGCATTATCCATCAACCATCATTATACTGCGCCGGATACTGCGCCAGTTTCTCAGTAACAGAGTGCCGCGATCGTTTCAATTCCGCCCCCCGGAGCGAGTAGTACGAACCCAAATCAAAGTAGAAAAAGATGCTTATCACAGTACTCAAGGAAACAGAAAAAGACGAATCACGAGTTGCGCTCATACCGGAAGCCGTCAAAAAACTCACCGGCCTGAAGGCTGAGGTGGCCGTCGAGAGCGGCGCCGGCATCGAATCGGGCGCAAGCGACGCCGACTATGAAGGAGCCGGGGCCCGAATTTCCCGGGACCGCGCCGCGCTGCTCAAATCGACCGATGTTCTGGTAGCCGTCAACCGTCCTTCAGCCGTTGATTTAGCGGTATTGAAGAACGGTGCGGTCGTCATCGGATTCCTGCGGCCGCTCGATGAGCCGGAAAAGCTGATGCCGCTGCTCGATCGTGGGTTGACTGCATTCGCCATGGAATTGATCCCGCGCACAACCCGCGCCCAGTCTATGGATGCGCTCTCTTCGATGGCGACGATCGTCGGTTATAAGGCGGTCCTTCTGGCTGCATCGGCGGTCCCGCGCATGTTTCCTATGTTGACGACCGCGGCAGGGACAGTGCCTCCGGCGAAAGCGCTGATTTTGGGTGCTGGCGTCGCCGGATTGCAGGCGATAGCCACCGCCAGGCGTCTGGGAGCCGTCGTCGAGGGTTTCGATGTGCGCGCAGCCGCCGGTGAAGCCGTCCGCTCGCTCGGCGCCCGATTTCTTGAAGTCGATATGGGCGGGCTTCAGACCGAAGATGCGGGCGGTTATGCGCGTGAGGTGACCGAAGAAGTTATGGATCGCAGCCGCGAGCTGATAGCAAAACAGGCTAGGCAGACCGATTGCATTGTCACGTCCGCGCAGGTCCCCGGCAGACGCGCTCCGTTGCTCGTAACCGAAGAAGCCGTCTCGGGCATGAAGCGCGGCTCGGTTATCGTCGATCTGGCCGGATCCACCGGCGGTAACTGCGCCTTAGCCAAGCCGGGCGAGGTGGTTGATATCGGTGGGGTAACTATATTGACACCACTCAACCTCGCCGCGACCGTTCCGGTGCACGCCAGCCAGTTATATTCGCGCAATGTCGTTTCATTTCTCGGACTGATGATTAAAGAAGGGGAGCTCAAGCTGGATTTCGACGATGACATCATCGGGCCTTCCTGCGCAGTGCATCAGAGAGAGGCGAAGCATCCGCGGATTCAAGCCGCCTTGAGCGTTACTTCGAAGTGAATGATTTAAGTTTTTAGTTTCAGCCAGTGGTGATTTTGAGCGCAAACTAAAAACTGAAACTAAAAACTGATTCAGGGGAATATCCATCATGAGTACACAAATACTGCTGTCTTCCCTCTACGTCTTTGCACTAGCTGCGTTCCTGGGGTACCAGGTGATCTCTCGCGTCCCGCCTCTATTACACACACCGCTGATGTCGGCTACTAACGCCATCTCGGCGATTTCGGTGGTCGGAGCTCTCGTTACCGCTGGCGCAGACTATAACAATGTGAGCAAGATTCTCGGGCTTCTCGCGGTAATCTCGGCGATGATCAACGTCGTCGGCGGATTTATGATTACAGATCGAATGCTCAAGATGTTCAAGGATAAGGTCGGCGGTGGAAAGGAATCTGATGTGAAGGAGGAGAAGCGTTGATGGAACACAACAATACGGTTGGACCCACCTATCTCATCGAGCTCACCTACCTTCTTGCCTCGATCCTCTTTATTTTCGGTCTGAAAGGTTTGAGCAATCCGAAAACGGCTCGGCGCGGGATGAATATGGCAGCCGCGGGAATGCTGGCCGCCATCATCGGGACGTTGCTGCATCATGATATCGTCAGCTACGAACTTATCATTATCGGGTTGATCATAGGGAGCTTGATAGGCGCGGCGATGTCGATCTGGATGCCGATGACCGCCATGCCACAGCGGACTGCGCTTTCCCACGCATTCGGGGCGCTGGCAGCCTCGCTCGTCGGAATTTCGGAATACTACCGCCACGTAGTGGATCTGGGTGAGGGGTTGCCGGCTTACAAAATGACCGCGCTGGGATTCGAAGTGCTCTTCGGCAGTCTGACGGTGACCGGAAGCCTCATCGCATTCGCCAAACTGCAGGAGTTGGTGCGGGGAACGCCGATAACCTACAAAGGACAGAATATCGTCAATGTCCTGCTTTTCGCACTCGCGGCGGGAATCTTCATATATCTGATCTTTGTGCCTACGTCGAGCACATTGTTCTATGTGATGGTCGGTTTATCGTTCCTCTTCGGCGTGTTGCTGGTAATGCCGATAGGTTCGGCCGATATGCCTGTCGTCATGTCCCTGATGAACTCATACGCGGGATTGGCCTCTGCCGCGACGGGATTCGCCATCGGGAACAACGTCCTGATAATTGCTGGGACGCTAGACGGTTTTTCGGGATTCATCCTTTCCATACTCATGTGCAAAGCGATGAACCGTTCGATCACCAATGTACTCTTCGGTGCGTTCGGTTCGCCCGCGTCCGATAGCAGCACGATGGTTGAGGGCGGCGTCATGCGCGAAGTGAATTCAGACGACGTGGCCGTGCAACTGGCGTATGCGCGGCAGGTGGTCTTTGTGCCCGGCTACGGCATGGCGACCGCACAGGCTCAGCATGCCGTGCGGGAACTCGGCGATGCCCTCGAACACCGGGGCGTGATCGTCAAATATGCGATTCACCCGGTTGCGGGGCGGATGCCGGGGCATATGAATGTCCTGCTGGCCGAGGCCAATGTGCCATATTCATCTCTTTACGAGATGGAGCAGATCAATCCCGACATGAATGCGACGGATGTGGCGGTGGTGATCGGAGCCAACGATGTGGTGAATCCCGACGCTCGCGATAATCCGAAAAGCCCGATCGCGGGTATGCCTATAATCGAGGTCGACAGAGCACAATCGGTAGTCGTCCTCAAACGAGGGAAGGGAAAAGGATTCTCCGGGCTGGAAAACCCCTTGTTTTACAAAACGAATACCGGGATGTTGTATGGCGACGCGAAGTCTTCTCTGACCAAGCTCGCGCAGTCTGTGCAGCAGACGTGATAATAACCAGCGGGCAGTAGGCAGGTGGAATGCCCCGAACTTATGGGGCGAAGGGAACCGCATACTGCCCGCTGATAATCTTACTTAATCGTCACGCTTACCGTATTTGCCTGCCTATCATCGACAGTCGTCTCGACATTCACCGGGCCGCATCCGATGAGACTCGGATGCAGGATATGTTGCCTGGTGCGATTCCGATCAACGCCGGCAAACGCCACCTGACAGCTCACTCCGCCGAATCGCTCTTGGCCGTTCAATGCGGGACCGAAACCCGGTTCCAAAAACGCACCGTTGCGACTTTCGCCTCGCGAGCGATCTCTATCGCCGCCCAGGATGACCCGATCGGTGGTTGGACTCAGATTGATCGGAACGCGAAGCTCCTTGACCAGAATCGCGCAGGCTGTGCAGCAGACCTGATGAATAAAGGTAGGCAGTTCGTTTCAACTGCAGAAATCAGTTCTCACGAACCGCCTACTGGTTTGTTTTAGTTTCACTGTATGATCACGCTAACCGCATTAGCCTGACTTCCATCGACAGTCAACATGACATTCACCGCGCCGCTTCCGGCGAGGCTTTGTGGTAAGACAATGTTGGTCTGGTCGACTCCCATCAGACCAGTCGCACCGGCAAAAGTCACCGGACAGCTCACCCCTCCGATGGTGGCTATCGGCAGATCGTTGCGGAACCGAATTCCGGTTCCATAAAGACCCAATATGACTTGATCGGTCGAGGGACCCAGATTGATCGGGATGGCGACGACTCTACCCAACGCCGGATCGAAACGGGATATCTGCTCGTAAACGCTCGTACCGTTAGCTCTGATTCGAAATACGAATCCATACGGTATGCCGTTGACGTTGCCATCGAGGGTATAAAGCGCGGGCGCCACCGATTGAATTTCGATCGGCATCGTAAGCAAGCCGTTGGTGCCGTTCCTGAACGTGATAGTTGCGGTTCCGGGACGTGTCCCGGATGGGATTTGAAAGTTGACCTGACCCGGAGAAACATACGAGAGAGGCGCCAGGCGGGTGGTTCCAGCACTGTCGAGGATGGCGATCGAGGTCCCCGCGAGCGATGTCGGCAGAGGGTTGGTTGAAGCGACCGCGGTCGCATTTGCCAGGTCGGAGCCGAAAGCGACGGCCAGCGATTCAGGCGCGACCCGAGGTGAGTAATCAGCCTGTGAGAGAATGCCGGTTACCGCAGGCGTCACTGGGATGGAGCCGCCGATGCTCACTATGACCGTGTTTGCCGGTTGTCCATCGACGTTCATCGCGACATCAACCGTTCCGCGTCCACTTAGGCTTCGATCCAGCTCTATATTGACCTGGTCGATTCCGAGAGCGCCAGTCGTTCCGGCGAATGTCACCGGGCAGCTAACTCCGCCGATATTGACTGAAGGGAGTTCGCTGCGGAACCGAAAACCAGTGCCATAAAGACCCAGTATGAGTCTATCGGTCGGAGGCCCCGGATCAATCGGAACCAGGACGACCCTGCCGAGAGCCGGATCGAACCGGGTGATCTGTTCGTAAACGGCCGTGCCGTTAGCTCTGATTCGGAACAAGAATCCAGACGGTGCACCGTTGATATTCCCATCGACCGTGAACAGAGCGGGTGCCACGTTTTGAATCTCGAGCGGTGCGATATAAGTACCGCCGGTCTCGTTTCTGACCACGATAGAACCCGATCCAGGCTGTGTTCCGGGAGGCATTTGAAAGTTGACTTGACCAGGAGAGACATAGGAGAGCGACGCCTGACGTGTAGCTCCTGCGCTGTCGCGTATGGCGACCGACGTCCCTCCCAGTGATATGGGCAAAGGATTGGTGCTTGCTACTACGGTAGAGAAGGCCAAATTGGTGCCGAAAGCGACGGCCAGCGATTCGGGTGCGACTCGCGGTGAGTAATCAGCCTGTGAGAGTACGCTGGTTACAAAAGGCGCCAGCTGGTTGGGAGGAATGATTTCGACGCCACCGGTCACAATAGTTCTCTGGAGTCCGTTATCGATGACGATATTGCGCGGTCCCAAAGGAGCCGTCGAATCCACACTGACGATCGCTACGATATATGCGAGGTTTTCGATGGTTCCAAATAATGTCTGAGTAATTGTGATTCCCGGGCCGGAGACGGAGAGCGGAGTGCCCCATAATGGCAAACCGCGACCTATGACTCCGACAGTCACATTGAATTGTCCCTGGACCAAGGTCGAACCGATTGTGAAAAAGAAGTTCCCGTCAGGTTCAAGAACCGCGTAGGATTCGAACGCCGGGGCCGCTGGTATCACCTGGAAATCGAACGTGGTGGTAGCTCCCGCATTGACGCCCACCATAATGTCCGGGCTCGTCTGAAAATTTGTATTGATGCCAAGCTCGTAAAAGGTTGACAGGTTGATGCGGTTGAAAAATGGGTTGTCGATCGAACCGATAGGCTGGGCATAGATAGTGTAATTGCCCGAGGGGAGACCTTGAATTGAATATGTGCCGTCTGGTTCTGAGAGCGCGCCGGCGATCGCTATGCCATTGGTATCTACGGCGACGACGTGAGCACCAAAGATGGGGGTCGCAGCGAACAGATTCTGCACACGCCCGTTGATAGTACCGGTCGATGAGGAGAAATCGGGCGACGGGTAGATAACCGAGGCGGCGATCTGATCGTCCGGTGACAGCGAGCGCGCCTGAATACGGCCATCTCCGGTTCGCGGGAACATCGTCGATGCCGCGTTGGGAGAATGATCGAGGCCGATGCAGTGACCGATCTCGTGCGTCGCGACCTGTTGAATGTCGTACGCATCCGGTCTGCCATCAGTCGCCCAGGTGAAAAGATTCCCATTGAAAACGACGAAGAGATCGACGATTTCACCATTGATGGATCCGATAAATGAAACGGCTAACGCATCGGAGATATCGATATCGTCTGTGATCGTCGTATCCTCCAGCCAAAAAATATCGAATGCATCGGGCAGGTTGGTTTTATCGGACGTAAAACTCGGTCCTTTCGCAAAAGCGATAGTACTGTTCGGAACGTTCTCCCAGGATTGAAACGATCTGTCGATAGCCTGGTCGACTTCGAAGAAGGGGAGGTCATCGCTTCCGGCTGAATCGAGTCGATAGGTGATGCGACCATTGGATACGATAGGCGTGGTCGGATTGGTGAGATTCCATGCGACTGGAGCGCCTGCGTCCGTCCGGATTCGCACGTAAGATTCCGTGGTGTGAATCGAGAGAAGAAGGATTGCCACGAAAATAGAGAGTCTTATTATTTGTTTCATAGACCTAATCCTCCTTATCGAGTAGACGTAATGCGATTACGAAGTTCCCCAAGCGTAAGGCGAAAGGGCTTGGGAGATATCTGCTGGAAACCTCGGCCGCCGGGGGCGCGCTCGACGAATGTGATTCCCGATAAGTCCCGTTTGACTTCGCCGTTTTCGACATTCATCTTGCCCTGTTTGAGCCCGACGACGATTAAGTCATTTTGCTTACTGCGCGTGGTAAACAACACGACCAGCTCGCCCGCTGTGAATATGGGGCGGCCCGCAAAATCCCATTTATGTCCGTTTATTTCGCCGCCAGGCTGCGTCACGGTGACGATCTGCGATGAGGTCAGAGACCCTTTGAGCGCCTCATCGATGCGCACGAGAATGCGTGTAATGATGCGCGTTCGATCGGCATTCCATACGGCCTCGGTCGAGATCACCTGTCCGTAAATGACATCCGATGAGCGGCGGGTCAGAGCTTCTACACTCATATATTGCATGACTGTGGCATATACGGGCGCTACCATTGACGCCGCGAGGAGTGAGACTAGCAAGGATAGGCGCAGACGTGCTTTGCGCGCCGAAGAGGGTTGGTTTGTCATTGCGAAAAGACTCCTTTGAGATAGAGAGAGGATGCGCTATCCGGGCCAGGAATGGATCTCGCTTGAACCCCCTCCTATACTGTGGGTTGGTTGTTTATGAATAGTCGATACGAAATCCTTTATGAGGGGCTCATGTATGAGGATTCATGGATGAGGTCTCACGAGGACTAAAGTTCGGCTTGATAGAGTTTGATGAATTGCTACAAACTCTTAATAAACTTACTCGATCTGGAATCAATCAGTCAATCAAATTAATGATTAATCATTCAGTTTTTCGCAAGAGGTTTGAGTAGAGAGTCCATTTGCCATCGACCAGTCCGGCGACCAGAACATAGGTATGCAAACGGTTGTCTACGCGTATTTTATAGTTCCGTAAGACATTATCGGGAGGAATGCTCGGCAATGGAATCGAGTGACCTGGCTGCTGGTAGACGGCGTGTGCGAGCGAGGCTAGCTCATCAGGGTTCGCATTTCTGTCTAACATTTTCTTAGTGATGGAATTGATAACCTCATTTTGTTTGGCGCCTTTTTCGTTGATTTTGTCCAGGATGGCTTTTTTTTCGGCTAATTCACGGCTAGCCGTTTGAAATTTCATCTCGAAGTCTTTCGCTCTGGTTTCTGACGTCTGGAATTTGTCGTCTGCGGCGCTGTAATTTCGGTACACGACTGTTAGCAGAAGTAATGAGGCGAGAAATAACGCAGAGATTACAGTCAAAGCGAGTCGCAGGAATGCGCGCTTTTCGGCTTCGATTTGAATCGTCTGCCGTCGAACCATTTCGAACTCTTGTTGGCTGTACATCATAACGTTTGTGTTCAACCTCTGGTATGTTCAATTCCTGGTATGTTCAAACCCTGATTTTTGACTGTTACTCTATCATCATGACATAAGCTTAAAGAACGCAAAAGAGTCGCGGTAAATTTCGAAACCGTAATTCGGATCGGACCGTTTAGGTGCATGTATCTCTATGGCAAGCTATAATGTAAAACTGAAAACAATATCAAGAGGTTGTAAAAAACGAACTGCAATGGAACGATCGCATATTTGGGCCATTCTGGCCTTTTTACTACTCATGCCCCTGTCTTTCTTCATAAGCTCCTGTCGCAGCGGTGAGCGGCCAGCTGCCGCGTCGAAAGATGGCGGGATCACTCTTCCGACCAAAGAAGTGAAACTCTCTACGGCGGAGGCTCGCAAACTAACACGAACGATCATCGCTCCCGGCACACTCGCTGCGGATGAACAGGCGACTTTGAGTTTCAAGGTCGCGGGTCGTTTGAGCGAACTGAAGATCGATCTCGGCACTACCGTTCGTGATCGCCAAATGATTGCACAGCTCGAGACGCTGGAATTCAAGGTACGCCTACAACAGGCCGAAGCTGCGCTTCAGCAGGCGCGCGTCAGATTGGGTTTGACGCCGGAAGGCACCGACGATCGAATCAATCCGGAAAATACCTCGCTTGTGCGGGAAGCTCGGGCAGTCCTCAATGAGGCGCGCCTGACAAGGGAGCGGACGATCCAGCTCTACGAACAGGGGATCCAACCCAAGTCGCAGATGGATCGGGATGAATCGACTTTTCGCGTTGCCGAGAGCCGGTTCCAGGATGCGGAACAGGAGGTTCGCAACCGGCAGGGCATTTTGCTGCAGAGACGATCCGAACTCGAGATTGCCCGCCAGCAGCTGGCCGAGGCCGTGCTATATGCTCCATTCGATGGGGCGATCCGCGAGCGCCGCGCTACGATCGGGGAATTCCTGGCTGCCGGGACACCGGTAGCAGTGATCGTTCGTCTGCATCCACTCCGCCTGCGCGTCGAGGTACCGGAACGCGAAGTCCACGGTATTCGCATCGGCCAATCGGTCCGGGTCATCGCTGAGGGCCAGCCCGATCAAGGCTATTCGGGCCGGGTGGCGCGATTGAGCCCGGCCGTTCAGGAACAGAGTCGCACCCTCATCATCGAGGCTGAAGTCGATAATCAGCAGGGGAGATTGCGCCCCGGATCTTTTGCCAAAGCTGAAATACAAACTAGTTCGACCTCGGATGTGATTATGGTGCCCGCCTCCGCGATCGTGAATTTTGCCGGGATTCAAAAAGTTTTCACCGTGAAAGACGGAAAAGCGGTCGAAAAGAATGTCATCGTCGGAAAAAGAGAAGATGAGTGGATTGTAGTCGATGGAATAGAAGCGAACGCACCTGTTGTCATGTCTCCCGGCAACCTCGTGGCTGGTCAGCCCGTCACGGTGAGCGGTCCATAAATACGGCTATTTTTAGCTGGCGACGGTATTTGAAGAGATGGATCATCTCGGATTGAGATTATAGAAACTGTCTCGACAGGAGGCTCCTCTAGGGATTCGGGCGTGGAGAAGTGTCTGCCAATAAACACGGATGATTTACTATGCAGGGCGCATTGAACAGGGCCGTTCAGCCAGCTCACTCATTGCCGGCGGAGCCTATGATATCGATTCGGCCGGGCAGGAAATGGGCTCCCATTGACATAATGTCCTTGTGGTCTTATCGCGAGTTGCTCTATTTTTTGACGTGGCGCGATATTAGAGTACGTTACAGGCAGACATTGTTGGGAGCGATGTGGGCGGTCACCCAGCCACTCTTCACGATGATCATCTTCACGCTCTTCTTCAGCAAACTTGCAAAAATTCCCTCGGATGGAGTTCCGTATCCATTATTCGCGTATGCCGGATTGCTTCCCTGGATATTCTTCTCTAACGCGGTGAATCACAGCAGCAACAGCCTGGTCGGGAACGCGCATCTGATCACCAAAATATATTTCCCGCGCGTGCTCATACCAACCGCGTCGGTGGCCGCGGGACTGGTCGATTTTTCTGTAGCATTCGCGATGCTCGCAGTTATAATGGTCTATTACGGAGTGGCATTGACCTGGCACCTGTTGCTCTTGCCTTTCCTCGTCGTGATGACTGCCGCGCTGGCTCTGGGTGTAGGGATGTGGATGTCCGCGCTGAACGTGAAGTATCGCGACATCCGCTTCGCATTGCCATTCGCCCTTCAATTGCTGATGTTTATCACTCCTATCATCTATCCCTCGAGCCTGGTTCCCTCGCCGTGGCGGCAGTTACTGAGCCTGAACCCGCTGGCGGGAATAATTGAAGCATATCGGGCCTCTTTATACGGCATGCCCATCAACTGGCAATCTCTGGCTCTCGCATCAGCCGTCGCCTTCCTCCTTCTGGTCCTCTCCTCTTTCTACTTCCACAAGACTGAGCGGACTTTTGCAGATATCGTATGAGAGATTGGACTGACGAAGTTTCACCAAGCAAATGAAGCCGATCATCAAAGTCGAAAAACTGAGTAAGAGGTACAGGATTGGTACGGGAGCCTCTCATAGCACGATACGCGATGCGGTTAGCGGTGTGATCCGATCTCCGCTCAGTTTGATTCGGCGTAACGGCAAATCCGAGGAGCGCACCTTTTGGGCGATCAAGGATGTAAGTTTCGAAGTTATGCCCGGTGAAGTCGTCGGCATCGTCGGCCGGAATGGGGCAGGCAAATCGACGCTGCTCAAAATACTCTCGCGGATAACGGAGCCGACGGTCGGGCAGGTAGATTTCTACGGTCGCGTGGGAAGCCTGCTCGAAGTTGGAACCGGCTTCCATCCCGAACTCACTGGTCGCGAGAATATCTATCTCAATGGCGCCATCCTCGGTATGAAGAAAAGCGAGATCGAACGCAAATTCGATGAGATAGTCGATTTCTCCGAGATCGAGAAGTTTATCGATACACCCGTCAAGCATTTCTCGAGCGGAATGTATGTGCGCCTGGCGTTCGCCGTGGCTGCTCACCTCGATCCGGAGATCCTGATAGTCGATGAGGTGTTGGCGGTCGGCGATTTCGCTTTTCAGAAGAAATGTCTGGACAGGATGCATACATTCAGCCGGGAAGGGAGAACGGTTATCTTTGTTACACACGATATGTCGGTGCTATCAAAGCTATGTCAAAAGGGCATTTTATTAAAGGAAGGCCGTGTTGTCGTTGAAGGTGAAATGAAGTCGGTCATCAAATATTATATGAATTCCGGTGTTACTTCCCGCCAGGAATGGGAGCGTGCTTCAACCGATGTGGACGGCCGCGGTGTATCTATCCGAAGTGTCAAAGTGATTTCGAGCGAGAATGCTTTGACCGAGATGTTTCAATCCGATGAGTCTTGTTATATTGAAGTAACTTATCAGGTCAACGGCCCCGATGTTAGCGGCCGCATTTTGCTAGAGATTGAAACAGGCGAAGGCGAGATCGTTTTAACTACGACGGATTGTGATGGAAACGGCGGCATCGATATGCCTCGCGAGCCAGGTATCTATTCATGCCGATGTACTATCCCCCCGCATTTACTGGCTCCCGGAACATATGTCATTAACGCCGCCGCGTCTCGGACCGATAAAATGGAATGGGACCGAGTCTCGCAGGCGTTGATGTTTCAGGTTTCCGAAATCGGAAGTTTATATATGGTAGATGCGCGGCCGGGAGTGATCGCACCAGTACTGAATTGGGTGCGGCTCTTTTAGGGGGTAGTAGCTAACCGATAAAGAGTTACTGCAACGACTTTCGCATTATCGGGGATCAACCGCTGATTCTTGGTCTCGTACCATTCAGGTGGAGGATCTTTGAAGTCCAGTTCAAAGCTCATGCCGATCTCCTCCACGTTCGCATAGAGCGGCCCCTCTCCGAAATCGATCCATTTCACAGCATACGTTTTTCTGATATCACCGATTGTTGATGCCACTCCGATGCCATTGGCAGTGCGGAACCTGGCATCGTTCACCTGGATACTATCTACAACCCACGCGCGGTCTTTATCGATCCCGATAACGAACTGTGGCCGCCCTCTCCTTGCTTCGCCGTATATCTCCAATATCGGGGCGAACATTCCCTCCGAGTAGGTAGCAACGAGCTTTGTGGAAGAAGGCTCATATCTGGTGTGTAGATCATCGATCGTCATCCCTATCGCTATCTCTCCCGCCCGATGCTTCATCAGCAGGAAGTTATCCTGAGCATCCGAACGGGCTGCTCCGAAAAATAGCGCGAGACAGGACAGAGCATTGAGAACCGACGCATACCATCACACCATCCCTGCTCGCTGGAAGTAGCTTGTCATTAGCTTGATCCCCTCGAGACCGGGAAGGGTGCCCATCTTTTCGTCCACCTCTTTGACGAGATGCGAGCCCAGTTCGGCAGGGAAGAGAACGGAGAAGAGACGCTTGACATCGTCAGGGCTTTTGACACCTGCTCCGACAGGGACCCAGTTAAATTCCAACAGTTTTCTAGCCAGAATCCGAGCGCCGCGCGATTCGCTGAGCAGTTCACGCGCATGATTGAAATACCAGGCGAAATGCCGCCGTTCCTGCTTGGCGATCCGGTCGCACAGAACACTGAGTACCGGATTGCGCGTGAATTTGCGTAGATGTTCGTATCCCCTCAATGTCGTCAATTCCTGAATGGCGCCGAAGGAGAGATAGACTGCCGGAAATTGATGATAAAAAATACGTGAAAGCAACGGACCGAAGGCCGCCTCTATCAACTCGTTTAACCTCGCCTTCTGCTTCACCTTTTCAACGCGATCTTCCTCGAGCGGGTGACCGCAAGCGGCAAGTAGATTGGCCAGTTCGTATCCATGGAAGTATTCTTCGTAACTCCACGTTGTCAGAAATGCCGCGACCGTCGGTTTGAACGCGATCTTCATCTGCAACAGCATTCTCATGTAACGTATCGTTTGACTCTCGATATCAGAAAAATATGTCAGCACGAATCTCTCATCATCATTCAACCCTACCCGCTTCGCTTCTTCCCAGTCCAGGTCGTGCGTCTCGACCTTTGCAGAAACGGCGATATACCGTTCTATCTCTGAATTCATTAACCAGCCTCCCGAATTGTTATTGAATAAGCACAGGACTTGACGTCTGCCATTATTACGAGAATTTCCCCGGGAATGGATGCTATCACCGATTCCTTGTGATCTATTTCGATGCGGGAAATCCTTGATAATTTCAAATATGAATGATCAAGTCGTGGCCGTGCGCATGGGCGTGCAGGTGGCGATCTTCACGCGCCGATTTTTGTGAGGCCGGAAATTTCTTTCCGGTCAGCTCCTGATAAACCTTTTCCGCTTGCGCGGTAAGTGAGGGACCGACGTAGCGGGCGATGCTAGTATCCGCCTGTATCTCTTTGCCAATCTGTCCAACGGAATCGCGGATTTGCTGAGCCGTCTTGTTCGCTTGGGCGAGCGCACCGATGCGGTCGCGCAAAGTCTGGAAAAACTTCTGCTGTGCCGCCAGCAGGTTCTCCGCATCGCGCGGGCCGTGGCCCGGGCAAACTATGCGGGCTCCTAGTTTGCGCGCGGCTTCCAGAGTGGCGATCCACTTTTCGACATTTCCGTCAGCTACATAATTGTAGGCGCCATTGACGCACACATCGCCGGTGAAGAGTATCTTCTCCTTTGGCAGCCATGCGAGGGCATCGCCGTGTGTATGAGCCACGCCCAGATGGAGTAATTCGACGCGATGTTTACCGTCATCAAAGATCAACTCCCTGGGGAAGAGCAGCGATGGAGGCTTGAGCTTGCTCGCTTTGACATCCGGACGTTGTATCGCCGTATCCTCCCAGCGCCCCGGCTTATCGCCATAGTAACCTGTCTCGTATTTCTTCATCTCTTCGATGACGCCGGTGTGAGCGACCGGCGTGGCGCCGTTTTCATGCCAGACCTGATTGCCATAGGCGTGATCGCCGTGATGATGCGTATCGAACGCGAATCGTATCGGCTTGTCGGTCAGTGCGCGAATCTTGGGTAGAATTTCGAGTGCGCCGGAGGGAAAGTTTGCGTCGATCACTAGCACATAATCGTCGAAGATGATCCACCCATTATTGCAGTGGCCCTGCACTATAATATTACCCTGATGGAAGTAGACGCCATCTGAAACTTGATCGACCTTTCCGACCTCAGTTTTTGGCGAAGATGCCAGAACTTCTTTCTCCCAATCTTCCCAGTCATCCATAGTCAGCCCTAAAAGAGCCGCACTTCCATACAATAGTTCGCGACGTGTGACACGCGACATCTGTTTTCCTCCCCGAAAATAGTTTTCAGTTTTCAGTTGCTGATCGAGACAGCTCAGCTAAATACTAAAAACCGATATTAACTGCTCAGCCACTTCGCCGCGTTAGCGGCCGTTGATTGTAGCCGTTGGTTTTAACCCCTTGTCGTTACCCAAAACTGTTGCGATTCGCGATCACCGCTTTTCGCCCTGGTAACGGCGGTAGAAATTAGCCGGTGGTGAAGCGCAGCGGAACCACCGGTAGCCGTGAGTCCTCACATCGCACACCGGCAGGGGTGCTGGATGGGGGTCTGAAGTGCGAAATCTTCTTTTCATTGCGCCTGGTCCGGCACCCCTACCGGGGCGCAAAGGCAATAACGACGGGCTGGCCGGTGGTTTCGCTCCGCTACACCGCCGGCTAATATCCCACTGCGCCTCCGGCGCAAAACCTAAAAGTTTAGGTTTTGATAAGGTTTAACCCACGGGAGGCTTAAGGATATTCCCGCGTCGCGTTAGCGACGCCTGAATTCAACTGTTGTGACTGAAAACACACAACTTTCATCATTTCACTCCCAGTAGCTCGACATCGAAGAAGAGAGTTGAGCCAGGTGGTATCGGCCCACTTTGCTTAGACCCGTAACCGAGCTCCGGTGGAATAATCAATCGGCGTTTGCCGCCGACCTTCATGGTCATAATGCCCTCATCCCATCCCTTGATTACTTGTCCCATCCCGATCGTGAATTCGAAGGGTTGTTTGTTGTCAAGCGAGCTGTCGAACTTCGTTCCGTTTTGAAGCGTGCCGGTATAATGCACAACCACCGATTGGCCGAGCGAGGGGCTTCCCCCGGTACCAATGACCTCGTCGATATATTTCAGGCCGGACCCCGTCGTAATCTCTTTGCCCGGCGCTTTGGCGCCCGTTAAGTAATGGTAGATGCCGAAGGCAGCTGCGAGCGATAGCACCCAAGGAGCTACGGTCCACAGCAACTTAAAGCCTTTGTGGTGCTGCGTTAGTGCAGATTTCGGGGTATATCCACGGAATCTCTTCTGTTGTCGATGACGACTCTTTGACAAGGTTGACGCTCCTTTGCATTCGCGGGGCTTGTACGAAGAAATATACCCGGCCCCGTGCCGCCGCGCAATGGTTGTTTGGCGATAGATCATAACGTAAAGTTGTTGCGAGAACTGTCAGAGCTCTCGCATTCCGATGAATGGGGAAAGGAAAGTGAAATGCAAATTGGGATGATCGGCCTCGGGAGAATGGGCGCCAATATGGCGCGCCGCCTCATGCGCGGAGGCCACCGGTGTGTGGTGTTCGATCTGAACCCCGAGAACGTTGAGCTGTTAACGCGGGAAGGTGCAACCGGGGCGACTTCACTCGATGATTTCGTCGGCAAGCTGACTGCCCCACGGGCCGTCTGGTTGATGGTGCCCGCTACGGTGGTCGGAAGTGCGCTCGATCAACTCGCCGCGAGGATGCAGAGCGATGACATTATCATCGATGGCGGAAATTCGCATTACATAGATGATATCGCCCGCGCGAATGCTTTGCAGTCCAGGGGAATTCACTATCTTGACGTCGGAACCAGCGGTGGAGTCTGGGGGGTGGAGCGCGGTTATTGCTTGATGATCGGCGGCTCGCCTCATGCTGTCCTTCACCTGGATCCGATATTCAAGACGCTCGCGCCGGGGCGTGGTGAAATAACGAGGACGCGTGGGCGTGAGAATTCGAGCGGCACGGCGGAAGATGGGTATCTGCACTGCGGGTCATCGGGAGCCGGACACTTCGCCAAGATGGTCCATAACGGAATCGAATATGGGCTAATGGCGGCTTATGCCGAGGGGCTGAACATCCTGCAGCACGCCAATGTTGGGAAAAATGGTGATGAACCCCTATTGCGCCATCCCGAACATTTCCAATATGACTTCGATCTCAAGGAGATCGCCGAAGTATGGCGCAGAGGCAGCGTTATTTCATCGTGGTTGCTCGACCTGATGGCGATCGCGCTGGTCGAGAATCCGACTTTATCGAATTTTTCAGGTCAGGTCGCGGATTCCGGAGAGGGGCGATGGACCGTTGCCGCAGCGATCGACCAGGGATGCCCCGCTCCGGTATTGAGCGCAGCTCTCTACCAGCGGTTCAGCTCCAGAGACGCGGATGACTTCGCAGAAAAGGTCCTCTCCGCCATGCGGTACCAGTTTGGCGGCCACGTCGAAAGACCGACCGGCGAATAATTTCAATAAATAGACCGATAAATAGAAACGAAAAAACAAGTAGAAGGTGGTGTGATGAGCATTGATATCAAGATTGGCGCGGATGGTGAAGCGGTGGCGCGAGCTGCCGCCGAGCAGTTTCAGCTCCTGGCGCATGAAACAGTCCAAGCGAAAGGCATCTTTACTGTCGTCCTGTCGGGCGGATCGACTCCCCGTAATCTCTTTTCTATTTTGGCGAACGATGCCGGAGTCCGCGAACAAATCCCGTGGGAGAATATTCATTTTTTCTGGGGCGATGAACGACACGTCCCCCCGTATGACGCGGAGAGCAATTATCGGATGGCTAATGATGCGATGCTGTCGAAAGTCCCGGTTCCGCAGGCAAATATTCATCGAATCCCGAGTGAGCTGCCCGATGCCGGTCTGGCGGCTGACGAATACGAACAGAAGCTGCGTATGTTTTTCCGCCTGAGTGAAGGACAGTTCCCCCGGTTCGACCTGGCTTTTCTTGGTCTGGGGCCCGACGGTCATACCGCTTCGCTTTTCCCGGGGACAAAGGCGCTGAACGAGCAGCAGCGGCTCGTCGTGTCGAATTGGGTCGGAAAGTTTTATACCGACCGGATTACCATGACGGCGCCGGTCTTCAATCATGCGGCCATCGTCGTGTTCCTCGTCGGCGGCGATGATAAGGCGGCGCCCTTGAAAGCGGTTCTTGAAGGAAACTACGAACCAAATCAATTGCCAGCACAATTGATCGCCCCAAAACAGGGAAGATTGCTTTGGATCGTTGATAGGTCGGCCGCAAGGTTGCTAAAAAATGTTAAGCCAAAGTAACACAGTCAGTCGGGTCGTCTTTCTATTCGACGTAGACAATACGCTGCTCGACAACGACCGGGTAACGGCCGACCTGAAGCGGCATCTGGAGAGTGAAGTCGGGCTCGAGCGATCGCAGAGGTACTGGGCGATCTTCGAGCAATTGCGCGGCGAACTCGGTTATGCCGACTATCTCGGAGCCTTGCAACGCTATAGATTCGAGTATCCGCGCGATCTCCGGCTGCTGACAGTCTCGCGGTTCATGATCGACTATCCCTTCGCGAACCGCCTGTTTCCCAACTCCCTCGACGCGGTCGAGTATGTCAAACAATGGGGGCCGGCGGTTATTCTCTCCGATGGCGATGTGGTCTTCCAGCCGCGTAAAATCGAACGATCGGGTCTTTCAGATGTCGCCGATGGAAATGTCCTCATCTATGTGCATAAGGAGCGGGAGTTGGAGGATGTCGAGCGGCGCTACCCGGCCGATCATTATGTTCTGATAGATGATAAGCTGCGTATCCTGACGGAAATCAAGAAAGTCTGGGGAGCGCGTGTGACGACGGTCTTCCCAAAGCAGGGGCACTATGCCCACGACCCGCAAGTGCTGACCAATTTTCCTCCCGCTGATGTGAGTATCGATCGCATCGGAGAGCTGCTGATTCAAGAAATGCAGAAACTCTGCTCATAAACCTATGGTGGGTTTAGGAAGAGAGAGCAGACCTGGGGCCGCCGTAGATCGCATACCATTCCATTCTAGAGAACAGAAACAACTAATATGTGAGAAGGAGGAGAACGAAATGAAGACACATCCACTCGCCGGACAACCGGCGCCCGCCCAATTATTAATCGATCCAGTTCAACTGGAGCGCGCTTACTACGATCGCCAACCCGACGCGAGCGTTCCCGGTCAATTGGTGAGCTTCGGGACAAGCGGACATCGCGGCACATCGCTGGAAGGAAGCTTTAACGAAGCGCATATTCTGGCCATCACACAGGCTATTTGCGAGTATCGACGGGGAAACGGGATATCGGGGCCGCTCTTTATGGGAAAAGATTCGCATGCACTGTCTGAGCCCGCACAGCGAAACGCGCTCGAGGTTCTGGCAGCAAACGGTGTCGAAGTCTTCATACAGCGGGACGATGGATTGACACCGACGCCCGTCATCTCGCGCGCGATTCTGGTTCACAATCGCGAGAATGGTAATTCTGCGGATGGGATCGTCATTACACCCTCGCACAATCCACCCTCCGATGGCGGCTTCAAATACAACCCTCCGAATGGAGGCCCGGCCGATACCGATGTCACCGGTTGGATTCAGAACCGTGCGAACGCACTGCTTCGAACAGGCAACCGGGAAATCAAACGTATACCGGTAGAAGCAGCGCTCAAAGCGGCCACTACGCACAAAGAAGATTTTGTAACACCTTATGTCGAGGATCTGGCAAAGGTCGTAGATATGGATGTGATTCGCGCTGAAGGCCTCCGAATCGGCATCGATCCGCTCGGCGGGGCGTCGGTCGGATACTGGCAGCCGATCAAAGAAGAGTTTGGGCTGAATATCACGGTGGTTAACCCACGGGTCGACCCGGCGTTCGGATTTATGACCCTGGATCACGACGGCAAGATCCGCATGGATTGCTCGAGCCCATATGCGATGGCCGGACTGGTCGGTCTCAAAGATCGGTTCGATGTGGCCTGGGGCAATGACCCGGATGCGGACCGTCATGGTATCGTCACGCGCACATCCGGCCTCATGAACCCCAATCATTATCTCGCGGTAGCTATCAGTTATTTGCTGGCCAATCGGCCGCAGTGGCCGGTTACGGTAACAGTAGGCAAGACGCTCGTCAGCAGCGGTTTGATAGATCGCGTCGTCGGCGATCTCGGACGAAAGTTGATCGAAGTCCCCGTGGGGTTCAAATGGTTTGTTCCCTGGTTATTGGATGGCTCGTGTTGTTTTGGCGGTGAAGAGAGCGCTGGTGCGAGTTTCTTGCGCAGAGATGGGACTGTCTGGACTACAGACAAAGATGGAATCATACTCGGCCTGCTGGCGGCGGAGATCACGGCGCGCACCGGTAAAGACCCGGGCAATCACTATCTTAATCTGGTGGAGAGATTCGGAAAACCGTACTATACGCGCATTGATGCCCCTGCCTCGGCTGAAGAGAAGAGTAAATTGCGATCGTTATCTCCGGCCAATGTTACGGAAACGGATTTAGCGGGCGAGCCTATCACGGCTAAACTGACGAACGCGCCCGGTAACGATGCGGAGATCGGCGGTTTGAAGGTCGTCGCGCGAAACGGCTGGTTCGCCGCGCGGCCTTCCGGTACCGAGAACATCTATAAACTTTATGCGGAGAGCTTCAAGAGTCAGGATCATCTTGATGCGATTGTGGAACAGGCGCAGAAGATTATCGGACGAATACTGGAGGGGAAGTAAGTCCGGCATTGGGAGATTCCTGCCAAACTAAGTCTTTGTGTGACAGGGGAACCGTCTTCCGTCGAATGTTTAATTGGCATGCACCGGCCGAGCATTCGTGAGCATCAGAATATGACAAGGACGAAGGACACTCGCGAATTGAGCGATCGAGGCGTGGGGTCTTGAGATTCGGCTCCGAACTACTCCCGACTACCTCTACTTAATCGACGCTCTGTGAAGTAGAATGTGTCGGTGAATCCACGGAATAGAAGTTATATGGTGAAAGGTCAGCCGTATCAGATATGCGCGCCGTTGATCTTAATGTTGGTTCTCATCGGATACGCGGTCGCCGATGATAACTCCTTCCGGCCGATAATCAGGTATCGAATCGAGATCGATCTGGACTACAGCGGCGCGAAGTACAAGGGCCGTGAAATTGTCCGATATGTCAATTCAACCCGCGAAGAGCTGGAGAGCCTCAACTTTCAACTTTACCCGAATGTCGGACTTACTGAAGAGGATGAGCCCTCGCTACTGGTTCAACGTGTCAGCCTGGGTTCGCGCGAATTGAAATTCAGTCTGCGTTCGCGCAACACCGCCATAAAAGTCGATCTGCCGAGCAGACTGGCTCCCGGTAAGAGCATCGAGCTGACGCTTGACTTCGCCGCCCGCATCCCTCGCATGCAGCGGGAAGAGGCGAGCCTGCTCGCACATTTTTTGCATGAGGTTAATGATGCGGTAAGCGATGAGAACCAGCCGCGCGATGCTCGCGACATCTTCTTTGCGGGGGAAGAGGCTATGCTTCTGGGCTACTTCTATCCGGTCCTTACACAGCGAGATATGCAATCGACAGATCCAAGTCTCGCCTCTGGCGTGAACGGAATAGCCTTCAGCGAGGTCGCCGATTATGACGTGACATTGAAAACATCCGACGGTGTGACGGTTATTGGATCCGGAGCGAAATTCGGCCCGCTGCCGGCCGAGAGCCGGACATCGAAGAAGATGGTCTCATACAATTTCCGCGGCGAGAAGATGAGAGGATTCGCCCTGGCTCTCGCAGAGCGCGTTAAGAGCATCGATCAAAAAGTGGGGAGCGTACGCGTCGTCTCTTACTTCCGAGAAGGCGATGAGCGATTGGGCAGGCGGGCGCTCAACATCGCCACGCTCGCTATCGAGGCTTATACAAAGGCATTCGGCGAGTACGCGTATCCGATCCTGCAGGTTATCGAGCTGCCATTGCCGGCGGGCTACAGCGGGATCGAGTTTCCGGGCCTCGTCGGGCTGGCGCAGGCATACTACATCGACTTCGATGATCCTCAGGCAGCGCGTCTGCCCAATGTATTGAAGGAACAGGCCGATGTGATCAAATCTTCGTTCGAGTTCACTCTGGCGCACGGGATCGCTAATCAGTGGTGGGGTGAGATTGTAGGCAGTGATTCGGATCGGACTCCCTATGTCGGTGAAGCGCTCGCGACTTTTGCGGCTGCTTATTACCACGAGGTCGCGTATGGCAAACAACTGGGCGATCTGATAATCGAACAGCAACTACGCGGTGCGTACCAGGCATATCGAATGCTCGGAGGTATCGATCAGGAGGTGGACAAGCCGGCGAAAGAATTTAGGAGTGCGCTTCAATATACGGCTATCGTGCAGGCGAAAGGGGCACTCCTATTTGTGGCTTTACGAAATGAGCTGGGCGATGAGCAGTTTTTCGATGCGTTGCGCTATTATTTCAAGGTGAACAGCTTCCGAATTGCCACGCCGGAAAACCTGCGCTACGCTTTCCTGGCGTCGGCCAACGACCCCCGCCCGGTGCGAGCGCTCTTCCAGCGATGGTTGAAGGAGAAGCATGCTGATGAGGATATCGGCACATCCGATCTAACTTTATTGCCGCCTCCGGTCTCCAAAATACGCACATTGGGCAGAGTCTTTATCAAGATTGGGCGCACGGCGGCGCGGCCGTTCTAGTTGGAGAAATCAAAAGGCAAAAACCAAAAGGCGGATGGCCGCGCGTGTGGGCCCAACATTTTTGATTTTGCCTTTGGTTTTTGCCTTTTGCCTGCTGATTTCTCTATTATTTAGCCGGGAGGCCAGGTCATTACGCGGCCTCCTAACAAATGCACGTGCAGATGCCACACTGTCTGTCCCCCGTTCTCTCCGGTGTTGATCACTGCGCGGAAGCCATTCTCGGCTAGCCCGAATTGATTGGCGATCTTGGGAGCGAGGCGCAGCAGGTGACCGAGAAGGGCCTCATCACCCTGAGCTATGTCATTTAGCGATTCAATATGTTCTTTGGGCACGATCAAAACGTGCGTCGGGGCCTGCGGATTAAGGTCGCGAAAGGCATAAGCCTGATCATCTTCGTACACTTTAGTCGATGGTATTTCGCCGGCGACGATCCTGCAGAATGTGCAATTGCTTTCCAACATTTATTCTCCTGTATTAAATCTTAAACGAGTATTTACATCGCGCAGATACTAACATATTTCGATTCACCCGCAAGAAAAGAAATGTTGATTTATGCCCGTTTTAGCGATTATGGCAACATTAGGAGGTCGGATTTGATCAATATTTTTAAAATTATTCTTTCGCTTACGATCGCGATATTTGTTATCGCATGTGGCACGGGCCAGGTGACCAGTTCCAGCCAAGACGCGAACAATCACCCGGCGAATCGGTCGAAGTCGCAAGACGTAGTTCAAACCTTCACCTATCAAGTAATCAAGACTTATCCACACGATACGGAGGCATATACGCAAGGGCTCGTTTTTCACGAGGATGCTCTCTTCGAAAGCACCGGTTTGAACGGACGATCTTCAATCCGCAAGGTGGACCTGATGACAGGCAAGGTTATCAAAAAAGTTGATGTGGCCCCGCAATTCTTCGGAGAGGGGCTCGCTCTTTTTAATGGCCGCGCGTATCAACTGACCTGGCAATCGCAACGCGGGTTTATCTATGACCTGAAAGAGTTCGGGTTGATCAATACATTCAGCTACACAGGCGAGGGGTGGGGGCTCACACACGACGGGCGTTCATTGATAATGAGCGATGGCACCCCTCGCATTCGCTTTCTCAATCCCGATACCTTTGCCGTTCAGCGCATGATCAATGTCACCGACGGGTCGGTGCCGATCACTCAAATCAACGAGCTCGAATATATCAAGGGAGAGATATATGCCAATATCTATATGAGCGAACGCATCGCGCGCATCGATCCGCAGAGCGGAAAAGTCACGGCCTGGATCAACCTCTCCGGGTTGCTTTCACCTGAAGATCGCACGAAACCAATTGATGTGCTCAACGGCATCGCGTATGACGAGTCGCGGGACCGATTATTCGTGACGGGGAAGCTGTGGCCTAAGCTTTTTGAGATTAAATTGAAGTCGCAATAATTCATGGAGCGATAAAGGCGAAAATATGCAAAAAAAGCGAAAATAGCCATAGGCGAAAATGGCCTTTTTTGACCTTCCGGCATCTTTTCCCCCTTTTTTGCCTCCTTTTTTGGAACCTTTCCTTTTCTCAGGTTGAATTATGGTCAAAAGCAATCTGTGCTGAAATCATAAAACCTGATGGAGATGCAAACGACTCTAAGTGATGACGAATTGTTGCGGATGTT
This sequence comes from uncultured Acidobacteriota bacterium, assembly GCA_963796275.1. Classification (GTDB taxonomy): domain Bacteria; phylum Acidobacteriota; class Blastocatellia; order RBC074; family RBC074; genus JAKEHZ01. The sequence continues at coordinate 722,937 of CAWCKY010000007.1, forward strand.
GCGTGCCGGCGACGAAAGCGCGTTTGTCTCACTCTACCGCAGGCGTCAGGGCGGAATCTACCGTTTCGCACTGCGGATGAGCGGGTCTGAAGCAGTCGCTGAAGATGTGACACAGGAAGTTTTTATAACCCTCATGTTTGACAATGGCAATTATGATCCCGCTCGCGGGCCACTCGTCGCGTATCTTTATGGGATCGCTCGCTATCAGGTACTGCGGCGTATTGAGAAGGATCGCTCTCTCTCGCAGATCAGCGACGACCGTGAATATCCTCGTAATGCCTCGAACGTGCCGAATGACAGGAACGACATGTCGATCGAAGGGCGGATTTCCCTCAATGATCCATTGAGCGATCTGACGCGGCGTGAAACGATAGAATCGGTGCGACAGGCCGTGCTGGCGCTGCCTCCGCACTACCGAGAGGTCGTTGTGCTTTGCGATCTGCACGAGATGAGTTATGCGGAAACAGCTCAAGTTATCGGTTGCGCGATCGGCACCGTCCGATCGCGGCTCCACCGCGCGCGCGCTTTGCTGTTTGAAAAGTTGAGCACACGGAATGCTGGCAAAACGAATGGGCGTCAGCCTAATCTTGAAAATAGTCTTGTATGAACTGCAAAGAATTTGAATACATCGTAAATGATCTCGCACGCGGGCGAATTATAGATGCTTCGTCGCGGGATGATGGATTGGCTCACGCTCAGGTCTGCGTTCAATGTGCCCGGCGACTAGCCAATGAGCGTACGATATGCGAACTGCTGGGGAATCTGGCGGCGGATGATCAAGAAAAGTCGGCTCCTTTGGCAATCGAATCAGCGTTGGTCGCGGCTTTTCGGCAACAAAAGACCATCGAGAGACCTGATCGGATTCGTCAGCGTTTCGGCCGATGGGCGCTGGCGGCTGCCGCGATTATCGTGTTCGCGCTTGGCGCATACGGATTGACAGTTCGTTTCGCGATCCAGTCGCCACCGACGAAGAGGGAATCGACCTTAACCGAAAGAACGTCGCAACCGGCTCCTGTGCCGGGCGAAGTTCCGGGAGCCCTCGCTGGCGAATTCAAAAAGACCGTCGATGAAGGTCAACGGCGTCCGCCAGTGCGTCATCCCAAGAAACATCATCCGAAGGCATCGGTTCGCGAAAAGGCCCGCCCGCTCACCCAGCCGATACTGCTCAGAGATGAGCTGACGCTATACGCGGATGACGCGGATGTTGTCACCGATTTTATACCGTTGACTGACGGAGACAGCCTCAAGCCGATTGAGAGGGGAGAGTTGATCCGCGTCCGAATGCCTCGCACCGCATTGCTTAGGTTTGGATTGCCGATGAATGTCGAGCGCGCCGGCGTTCCCGTCAAAGCCGATTTGCTCGTTGGTGATGATGGGATGGCGCGCGCCATCAGATTTGTTCGTTAAAATATCAACCGCCGCAGGCGTTCGCGGCCCTGAATTGGTAAAGGAGAGTGACAGATGAGAATGAAGATTACATTTATATCTTGCAGTTGCGCACTGGCGATGACCATCGCCGGCGCCGTTGCAAATGCTCAAGAGAAACAGGAGGAAAAAACGGCTCAACCTGCCCAATCTATATGGGAGGTTCCGGCACCCAACGGAACGCCGCGCAATTTGTTGATGCCGGGCTTCCCGGGCACCAGAGTTGCTCTCGAGGCGGGTATGAGCTGGACGATGCAGGGCCCGGATCGAACTATTCAATTCGCCTCAGCGGAGATGGGATTCGAAAACAAGGTAGTTCTGAATGCGGCTTTCTCCGGAGAGATGGTTTGCGAGAATATTCAAACGTTGAGCGATGGCAACCGGATCATAAATAGATCGACTATCTCGATGTTTCGAGATGGCCTGGGCAGGACTCGCCGCGAGCAGGTATTCAATCTGCCGGGTCAAGCCGCCGGCGGGCCGAATGAACGCAGAATGATCCATATCAGCGATGTGGTGGGAAAAACGATATATAGCATCGATCCGACCAATCGCAGCGCGACCAAGTCAGTGATCGGATCCTTCATTACCCCCTCGGGCGCCCGGGCGACTGCGGGAGCAATGGTTCTGCCCGTGCCGAATGTCGCGGGCAGGCAGATGAGACTCTCGGGTGGCGTGTTGGAGGGGAGCGCGATCAAAAAAGTTGCGCCCGCTTACCCTATTCCAGCAAGGGAGGCGCGTGCTCAGGGTCAAGTGCAGGTGAATGTCACGGTCGACGAATCCGGTAATGTCATTTCGGCCGAGGTGGCGAGCGGCCATCCATTGCTACGTGATGCTGCGCTCGAGGCAGCCAGACAATGGAAGTTCAAGCCGACGACGGTCGGGAGTGAAGCGGTAAAGGTTCAGGGTCTATTAACCTTCAACTTCACGCTTCATGGCAAAGCTGAAGCGCCGGAGCCGGAGCCGGGGCAGGTTGCGTTCAGCACACCGCCGTTGGCGGCGATGCCGATGATCGACCTCGGCAATCGCGTCAAGGGCGAGAGCCGGACCGAGCAACTTGGTACGCAGATGGTCGAAGGGATCGCCGCTGAAGGCGCCCGTACTACTACCACGATCCCAGCCGGTGCAATCGGTAACGAAAGAGATATCAATATCGTTAGCGAGCGCTGGTACTCGCCCGAGCTGCAAATGGTCATTCTGATGAAGCACGTCGATCCGCGTTACGGTGAGACTACTCAGCGATTGTCCAACATCGACCGCAACGAGCCCGATGCATCGCTCTTCCAGGTCCCTGATGGATATGAAGTCAAGGAAGGATTCGGAATGAAATTCCTGGAACAGAGGCTCGAGGAGATGAAAAAGCGGCGAGAGAACGAACAATGATAATTGGACGCCACCTTTGATTGACGCTATGCGACTTGAACTCGTATGTAAATAATTACCTCAGTTATTTCGAGGTGGTCATCGAATAAGCCCCGTTCACCGCAGAAGCGCGGAGAACGTAGAGGAGGCGGCAGCGGAGGGACTGGTACCTCCGCTGTTCTATGCCTTTCCTATACGCTCTCCACGCCTCTGTGGTGAACGTGCTTTCATCTCTCGACCCAACTTCGGAGGTCCCTTTGCCGATTCGAAGAACTATCTGCCTCGCACTAACCCTCACTCTCTTGAGTCTGGCCTCGCTTTCATTCGCGCAGCAAAAAACCGTTAGCAATCCAGCGCTCAACAGCCTCGCCGGGCATCTTTCCGAAGCCAGCTCGGATGCTGAAAGAGAATCACTGCTGGCGAAGGAGCCTGATAAAGTGACGCGTGAGCTCTTGGACTTGCTTATAACACGGGGCGACCAGGAGTTTATGAAGGCCAACTATCCGCGGGCATTCAACCTGCTCCAGAGCTCGAGGCTGGTTGCTGAACGGCTCGGTGATAAAAAAGAGGTGGCGACGGCATGGCAGAATCTGGGGGTCGTTCATTTCGCCGAGAAACGTTACCGACAGGCGTGGGAGTCTTATCAAAATTCGCTGGCGATCAATGAAGAGTTGGGACGAAAAACTGAGGCCGCGCGGCTATTGACGAGCATCGGGCTGGTTCAGTCGGCGATGGGTCAGCCCGAGGCATCTCTCGCGTATTTTCAGCGCGGATTGAAAATTCACGAGGACCTGGGGGATAAGATCAGCGTCGCAGGGGTTTTGGACAACATCGCCGAGCTGCACCTCGAACGAGGTAACTACGGACTCGCCTCGGAGAATTATCGGAAGGCGCTGGCGATTTATATAGAGGCCGGGGTCACAGACGTCGTCGCCAATCAATTGCGCAAGCTCGCTGAGCTTGAATATGAGCAGGGAAACGACCAAGCCGCGCTAGATCTTTATCACAGGGCTCTGGCGAAGTTCGACGAGATCAAGAACAGGAAGAGTCGCGGTTACATCCTGCACACCATCGCAAATTTTCATTATACGCAGGGTGATTATGCGCGGGCATTGGGTTATTACCAGGCAAGTCTCACGGCCGCGGAGGAATCAGGCAGTAATGAAGGGGCCTCGGGCGCATTGCTGGGAATCGGACTCGTTCATTCTCTGAACGGCAATTACGTTCAGGCATTTCAGGCTTACGAGAAGAATCTTGGCATAGCGCAATCGCTCGGCCGGAAGGATACGCTCGCCATGGCGCATGAGAAGCTGGGGGGCGCGTATTACAACCTGCTCGACTATGCGAAAGCCCTGGAGTCATACCAGAAGGAGCTGGCTCTGCGCGTGGAACTCGGAAATCAGGAAGGGATCGCCGGATCGTTGCTCGATCTCGGCATCGTCTACACTGCGCGTGGCGAATACGACAAAGCGCTCGACCATAATCAACGGAGCAGAGTGAAATTCGAAGCCGCCGGCAACATTAAGGGCATGGCTACCGCCCTACTGAATTCGAGTGAAGCCTACTATCTGATCACCGATTATGCTAAGACGCTCGAATTCGTCGGGCAGGCGGCTAAAACGTCGGTGCAGGCTGGCGATATGAACCTCTTCTGGCAGGCGCGCTATCGAGCCGGTAAAGCGCATTACAAGCTGGGGCAACTAGATGCGGCTAAAGATGCCTTCACCGAGGCCATCACCACCATCGAGACGAAAATACCTCTGATCAGCAGTACCCAGCAACCGCGTTATTTTTCCGAGGGGAAACTTGCGCCGTATCTTGGGATGGTCGATGTCCTGATTGCGCAAGGGCAGGGGAACGAGGCATTCGATTACTCGGAACGCGCCCGGGCCAGAGCGTTGCTCGTCATCTTGAAGAATGCGAGAGTGTGGATCAACAAGACGATGACGCCCGCGGAACAAAGGCGCGAGAGTAAGTATCTCACCGAAATCGCTACGCTCTCCAACCGGATTTTCCGTGAAATGGAGCATGCGCGCCCAAATAAAGAACGCCTCGACGATCTGAATTCCCGTCGATCGAAAACTCAGCTCGAATACGATTCGTTCAAAAAGGGACTTTATGCGCGCCGACCTCTGTTGCAGGCAATGCGTGGTGAGGGGCAACCGTTGACTGTTCTCCAGGCCGCCAGATTGGCGACCGATCCGAAGACCGTGTTGTTGAATTTCGTTGAAACGGAAGAACGAGCCTACCTCTTCGCTTTTGCGAGGAACCGGAAGGGCATTACGCGAAAAGATCGAAGCAGGCCGGCATCCCCGATGCAGTTGCTCAAGATTTATGTGCTCAGCACAAATCGCGCAGATTTGGATGCGCGTATATCGGCCTATCGGCGGTTGCTCCAGCATCAAAATACTGAGATCGCAGATATAGAATCAAAATCGCGCGAATTATATGATCTGCTGCTCAGACCCGCGGAAGAGCAGTTGGCGGGAAGGACCCAGATGGTCATCGTGCCCGATGGTAGCTTGTGGAATCTGCCATTCCAGTCTTTACTATCGGGGCAAACGGAGCAGGCTGAGCAAACGGGGCAAACGGGGCAAACGGGGCAGGCGGGGCAGGCGGGGCAAATCGAACAAGCAGCAAACGGGCGTTATCTGATCGCGGATTATGCCATTTCATATGTGCCCTCAATGACGGCATATCGCTCTATTCTAGCGATTCGTGGCAGACCGCGTAAAAGTGATAATCGGGAATTGCTCGTTTTCGGTAATCCGGCTTCCAGTCGAGAATCATCGCAGCGCATCAAGGCGATGCTTCCGGCAGATGAGATGGATCAATTGAATGAGCGGCAGAGCGAGGTCGAGGAGTTAGGAAAGCTATATGGTGGGCGAAGCCAAACATTCTCCGGTTCAGACGCGCGCGTCGACAAATTCAAAGACGAAAGCGGAAAGTACAGATTACTTCATCTGGCCACGCGCGGAGTGTTCAGCGATGCGATTCCGCTCTTTTCGCCCGTCGTCTTCTCGCCAACTGAGGATATCAGGAATGATGGTGTGCTCGAGGTCAGGGAACTCGTGGGCATGAATTTGAAAGCTGAACTGACAGTGGTATCGGCGAGCGATGTGCCTTCAATACGTGGCGGAGGAGGCAGGGCGATGACCGGATTATCGTGGGCCTTTTATATTGCCGGATGCCCGTCGACGATGATCAGCCATTGGCGGACGGATTCGCAGGCCGCAACCGAGCTGATGCTGGAGTTTCACCGTAACCTCAGGGCAGCGCTGCAAAATTCGCGGGCGAATGGGGCAAAAGCCAGATCGTGGCAGATGGCTGTCAAACAATATCTCGGAAAAGCGGAATACCGGCATCCGTTTTATTGGGCGGGATTTGAATTGTTGGGTAACGGGCACTAGGAAAGTAAGAAAGAATCAAAACACAAAAGGGTTTTCTGCTTCAATGTATGGGGCACCTGTTTGAAGTACCCATGGTGTACCCGTTTGGAGTTCCGCGTTTGAGATCGCGTTCGGATTCGCGTTTGGAGTTCCGCGTTTACGCGGTCTTTATCTTCGGATGATTTCCTGACCGCCTGAAGGCGGAACTCCGAACTTCGCGTTTGGAGTTCCGCGTTTACGCGGTCTTTATCTTTCGGATGATTTCCTGACCGCCTGAAGGCGGAACTCCGAACTTCGCGTTTGGAGTTCCGCGTTTACGCGGTCTTTATCTTTCAGATGATTTCTGACTGCCTAAAGAGGCGGAATAGTCAGTACCCCCCAATCCTGGCTCGACAGTTTATTTGTCGAATATGTATCTAATCTGTAGATACAGGGAAAATTGCACTACCGGCTCGGTAACAATCGGATTGATTATGTAATCGAAATTACCAGCGTCTTGAGTATTGAAGAAGAACGTCTCGTCCTTTCGCGCATCATTAACGCGATTTCGATCACTGAAAGCGCTTTCGCTCACGTTACCCGATTCAAATGCCACATATGAGTCATAAGATTTTGCAGGAAAAATTGTGTTGTAAATTTCCTGAGTGATTTGAATCTGTGAACGGAATTTCAATCCCAGTAATTTGTCATAACGACCGGCCTTCTCCTTGATTATTCGAGCGCTCTCTTCAAACAATCGTTCACGAACTGCTGTCGCATCATTGATCAGGTAATCGACTTTAACGAGGTCGTAAACATTCGATTTGGCTGCTGCGGCCATCAGTTTGTTCATCAATTCTTTCTCCTTGAAGTGAACGGAGACGGTCTTCTTGACAATGAATCCGGTTGCCTTTTCATTGGCCACGGTCCCTTTGATTTGATAATCATAGGTTCGAGTCTGCGTGGTATGATCGATCATCACATCTTCTGATCTAAAGCCGATATTTTTCAGTTCGCCACTGAAATTCTCGATTTGAGGATCGAGCTTCCGAATGCATTCCTGAATAGTGCGCCCCTCCTGTGAGAGGCCGAACATCGCTACATACTCGTCGGCTTTTATATTTATCTGAATATGCGCGGGAATTAACATTCCCGAATTATCCGGCATGGGAATCGCGCCGAGGGAAACCGGCGTACTTCCAAGTTTGCGATTTGCTTCCGAGTAAACTATGTTTCCACTGTTTTGGGCATGAACTTCAGCTGAAATTGCAATTATGCATGCAAGTAGACACAAGTATATTTTCATTTTCACATCCTCCAAATCTATTCATCAAACTGTCTTTGTTGGATCCTGGTAGGTAGACCGAACTCTATTGTTTCGGCCGAATCTTCTTGCTTTTATGCTTAGAATGGGCAGGCAAGCTGAAGAGTGAGCTATCAGGTGTGGTGCGGTTGATATTGTGCAGTCGGTAGATCGTTTCCCCCCAGCGCGGATCGCTGTGTTTACTTAACAGAATCGTTTGCAGATCCGGCGCATACCACCGTTCGTGTACGATCTCGATCGGTTTGTCGTTGCCGATCCTGCCCGCTGGAATCAGGATCGTAGTGCGCGTCCCCTCAGCTACGAAGCCTTCGATCACATCTTTGCCGAGAGATTCGATACGGCCGCTCTCGGATGACACTTCTGTCTCGGGAAGCTCACCGTTATTTGTCGTGGACATCGTTTTCGTGAACGCCGTGTCGCTCTCCGGGATTATCGTAGATGAAACGCCTGCGACCGGGTCGTTGATGAAGATCAGGTGTTGCTTATCGTTACTGGTAGCGAAGGGCCCGGCAGTCGCTCCCGACTGCTCGCGCCGCGTCCGCCCTTCGCTGTCGCGGTAGACCGTGCCGGTAGTCCGGCGCGCCAGCTTTGTCCCGTCGCCTAATATTTGCGTAGTTTCAGCGACCATGTTGGCTGAATAGGGTATGTGCTTCACCACTTTCCCGATGAAGCTCATCTCGGACGAGATGAAACGCAGACCCGGCTCAGCCGTACCAGGTCTGCGCACGGGAGCCTCCTTCGGGCGCGGCTCCCGTGCACTACTCCCTGGCACGGCACCGTTCTCACCTGCGATGGGAGGCCTGGCTGCCTGGGCGTTGACTAGTACGCTGCCGATCAAAAGCATTGCAAGGGTCGTGAACACTCTCATGATATTTCGCATTTCGTTATCCCTGTTTCAATTGATGATGCGCACGGCGCGCGCCACACCATCCTCGCCGATTATTATGTCGGCTTTGATCAACCCTTCGCCGCGATCAATATTGACCGGCAATCCCATCGACAGAAGCATCGAGCGCGAGATTTCAACGCGCACTATCTGGACGAACTCTGTCGGCCCGGATTTCGCGACGAATGTCAGCGGGAAAATGTCGCCGGCAGCTTCAGCGCTCTCTTTTACTGGAGGCATGCGGCGCCGGCCGCCCCTGGCGGATGGTCGTATAACTTTCGGTGAATGAATTTCGCCTGTTCGCTTGGCCTGGGGCGTCGCTTCCAGTCCTTGACCCGGAGGATTTTGCGGCGATGGGTGATTAACCACGTCAGCCGGGTTGTTGTCGACTTGCGCGCCCTGCTCGCGCTGCCATAGCACACTGGCGATAGTAGAGATCAGCAACATAGCAGCGGCTGCCATTCTCCAGAGCAGCCTGCGACGTGCAGGCCATTGCAAAACAGGCGGAGATGCGGCGGCCGCCTGCCGCTCGTCGAAGGCCGCACGCAATACCGATCTAACTCTCTCCGGCGCATTCATCGCTGCCTCTTCGACTGCGAGTGCCTGTAATCCGGCTGTCATCTTTCGCTCACGATTGAGCCGCGAGGCGCATTGCGCGCAACTTTCTGCATGCTCCAAGGCGATCGCATGCCCCGGGACATGCCCCGGGCCTTCCATCAAATGATGGCGGTCGATATCGATGATCGTTCGGTCAAACTCCTCGCAATTCATGCTGGGCACCTCGACAAATTTACATTTTTTTGCGGCGCATCGGAGGCTTTCATGGCTTCCAGCTTTTCCGCCAACAATGCGCGCGCACGATGCAGGCGCGAGCGCACTGTGCCGACCTCGCAGCCGATCACTTGAGCGGCTTCGATATAACTCAATTCGTGCAGATAGCAGAGCAACACCACTTCGCGATAATGCGCGGGCAATGCGAGCACCGCTCGCCGTACAGTTTCAACTATCTCATCACGCGCCAGATCAGCCAGCGGATCATTCTGTGCTATCAACCGGTCAGCTGTAGGCGCATCGTCCGATTCAACCCGCTCGTCGATTGCAAGCGCGACGAACCATCGCTCACGTTGAAGACGTCGCCAGATGCGATGCCGTGCTATCGTGAATATATAAGCGGCAAAGCTGCCGCGCCCGCTGTATTGGCGGCCGTCGCGCATCAATGTCAGAAAGACCTCTTGCGTCACATCTTCAGCGATCGTTTCAGAGCCGCTCATTCGCAGAGCAAACCGGTAAAGCGAAGATTGCCACCGCTCATAAAGACGCTCAAATGCCCCACCGTCTCCAGCCAGCATCAGCTGCAACAATTCCATATCGCTAGAGGTAGGGAGCGCCATTAATATTTAAATCCTATATCAATTGAAAATAGTGCAAATCTGAAAATCGTGGTAATCAAATTCCAACATAATCAGTCGTTAAGCAACTCAGTGGAGGAGACACGAAATGTTTACCGCATTCTTTCATTCAAATCTCGCCAACACCGCTGATAGCTAGCCTGACATCAGAGTAGAGACATCGAGCGGATGAATAGTTCCACGAAAATTGGATTTCATGACTAAGATCAGAAGAAAATTGACAAACAAAATCGCAAAAGAGTCACGAGTGAGGAAGTTCTTCGGTATTCTCGCTCACAGCGCCGCTTCTACCCATGTACAAATTTTCAAGCTGTAGCAATAAAATACCCCCCAGCACCGCGCCTCCGCCCAGTATTTGCAGCGGCTCCAACTTTTCATTCAACCATAACCAGGCGACTACTGTAGCGACGACCGGCTCCAGCATGGAAGTTAGGCTGCTGCGGCTCGGTTCCAGGTGACGCAGGCTCGCCAAAAAAAGGCCGAAAGGGATGACGGTTGCTACCGCGGCAAGATAGAGAAATAAAACGAGAGTCTTTAGATCGTAATTACCCCAGGGAAGGGTCCAGAGGGGCCGAATGATGATCCACATCAATCCGGCGAAGAGGAATGCATAAGCCATCATCGTGCGCGAATCGTGGCGCGCCAGGCCTCGTTTTCCATAAATCGTATAAAATGCGAAGCCGAACGCCGAGCCGAGTGCGCAGAACGTGCCGGGCAGCGAAACCCGCGCAACCCCACCCGACTGACCGAACACCATCATCATGCAGCCGGCTATCGCCGTGAATGCTGCGATTATCTTCCCGCCGGTCATTCGCTCCGTCTTCGTTAACACACCATAAATCATCAGAATAATAGGCGCGAGATATTGGATCAGCAGCGCGTATCCGACGCTCACCATCGAGAGCGAGAGATAGTAAAAACCTTGATTGGCGACCAGGCCGATTGCCCCGAGCAGAGCGAACAACGGCAGATCCTGAGGCCTGACACGTATGAGCCGTGGTGATGTTACTCCGAGCCAAAAGAATAGGATCAACGCAGCGAGCGAGGTGCGGAAGATGAGCAGCTCATCGGGATCCATCTTGCGGTTCAGGAGGAATTTCGTCACGACGCCCGAAAATCCCCACAACACGGCAGCGCTCGCCGCAAGCAAATATCCCCTTACGGTGTGTGATTGGTGGTTCTGTGATGCCGCCGTTTTTGTCGTCTTACCCACTGTGATGTAGAGGAGACCATACGAAACAATCAGCGAGGTAGTCAGCCTCAAATGGCCGATTGCGGGTGACTGCTCGTTATCGCTCGCATTACTGAACGCTTATAGTTTGATGTTGTAGACCTTGATCTTACTGTTGAGCGTCGTGTTATTCATCCCTAGCAGCTTGGCTGCTTTGCTCTGGTGACCGCCGGTGATGTCGAGAGCGTGGCGGATCAGCTCGATTTCGAAGCGGGAGACCTCGTCATAGAAAGAAATACCCCGCGCGATATCGAGGGAAGCGATCGACTCGCCTGCGTTAGCGGATGAACCACCCCGCGCTTGCGGATTGACGATCTCCTCGCGTAGGCATTCGCGTTTAATTTCATCTCCCCGTGCGACGATCACCGCTCTTTCTATCGCCGTTTCGAGTTCGCGCACGTTGCCCGGCCAGGGATATGTTTCGAGCGAAGATAAAACATCCGGGGAGAATTGGTCGGAAATCGACCGGCCGTTCTCCTGGTTATATTTCCTGATGAAGTATTGCGCCAACGGCAGAATGTCTTCGCGCCGGTTGCGTAGGGGCGGAAGGTGTATGTTTATGACGTTGAGCCGGTAGAAGAGGTCTTCGCGGAAATCGCCTGATTTGACGGCCCTCTGCAGGTCGGTGTTGGTAGCCGCGATGATGCGCACATCGACGCGGCGCGGTTGAGTATCGCCCAGCGGCGTGAATTCGCGTTCCTGAATGACGCGCAGCAACCTGGCCTGTGTCTCCGGCGGTATGGTGGTTATTTCATCGAGGAAAATAGACCCGCCGTCGGCTACCTCGAATAAGCCTTTCTTCGCGGCTATCGCTCCCGTAAATGCACCTTTGGTATGGCCGAAGAGCTCAGATTCAAGCAGTTCTGATGGTATGTTGCTGCAGTTTACCGCAACAAATTGTCCGGATTCGGCTCGCGGGCTGGAGAAATGGATGGCGCGGGCGACCACCTCCTTACCCGTGCCGGATTCGCCGGTGACCAGAACGGTCGAGCGCGCAGGCGCAACTTGTTCGATCAAATCGTAGACCTCTCTCATCGCCGGAGAATTTCCGACGATCCGGCTGCGGTCGCCGGTCGCACGCAAGGTGCGCCGTAAAACGCGCCGTTCCTCATCACCCCGGCGCCGTGCAATTCCCGCCGCGACGGTCTTCAGTATCTGTTCATTCTCGAACGGCTTGCGAATGCAATTGAACGCGCCGAGCTGCCAGGCGGCGATGGCAGTGTCGAAAGTCGCGTAGGCCGTGATCATGATCACTTCGGCTTCGCGGTCGATTTTCAGTATCTCCTCGAGCGTACGCAGCCCCCCTATTCCGGGCATAGAGACATCGAGAAGAATCGCGTCATAGGTTCGATCGTTTAAACGCGCCAGACCTTCTTCTCCGGTCTTGGCCAGATCGACGCGATACCCATCCTGCGAGAGTATGCTCTCCAAGACATCGCGCATGATCTCTTCATCGTCGACTACCAGTAATGTGCCTTTTTTTGCCATGGCATAAAAGTAACATAAGATATGATAATGGTATACGAATTATGACTTTAAAACTCTATTGGAACGACTCGCACATCAAACGCTTCAACGCCCGCGTTGAGGATATCCGGCTGGAAGACGGCGATAGCTTGGTGATGCTCGATCGGACAGCCTTTTACCCGACCGGCGGCGGTCAACCTTGCGATACGGGATTGATCAGATCGGTCCCCGTCGTCGATGTTCAAATTGATGACGGCGATCGGATATCGCACCGGTTGAAAGGAAATATCGCGCTTGCGATTGGAGAGGAAGTCGAATGCGAGGTCGACTGGTTTCGCCGCCGCGCAATGATGCAGCAGCATACGGGACAACACATCCTCTCACAGGCGTTCTTTCAACTATTCGGCGCGGAGACGCGCGGCTTCCGTATTACCGACAGCCTAGCTGAGATCGACCTGACGCTCGAGGCCCAGCCCGATGAGATCGAAACGGCGATCATCCGCGCGGAAGATCTGGCAAATGAGATTGTTTTCGAAAATAGGGAGATACGCATCCACGAGGTTACCCCGAATGAAGCTGCCCAGCTGCCGCTGCGCAAAGAGAGCTTCGTCACCGGCTGTATCCGTGTGATCGAGATCGTAGATTATGACTGGTCACCCTGTGGCGGGACACACGCTAAAGGAACGGGCGAAGTCGGTTTGATTGTGGTGCGCGGATGGGAGCGCGCGAAGAAGATGACCCGCGTACGGTTTCTTTGCGGGGCGAGGGCGCTCAGCGATTACCGTCTGGCGAATCGGACCGCAGAGGCGATAGCGCAAAAATTGAGCGTTGGGCGGGATGAGGCTACCGTTTCTGTAGAACGTCTGCTTGACGAGCGGAAACAGTTTTCTCGCCGCATACGTGAACTGGGTGAACTGTCGGCGAAAGCCGAAGCTCAGGAATTGACCGAAACGGCGGAATCGATCAACACTCATCGAGTCGTCTCGCGAATATTTGATGACCGGGATTTCGAGGAGATCAAGCTTATTGCGCACCGCCTCGTGGAGCAGAGCGGCGTCATCGCTCTGCTGGCTATACGTGAAGTAGAAATGGCGCGTCTGGTATTCGCCCGATCGGTCGATGTCTCCGCCGATATGAATTCGCTTATTAAGGTTGCTTGCGAAAAACTCGGAGGCCGCGGCGGTGGCAAACCCGAATTCGCTCAGGGCGGCGGTCCGAAAGTTAGTGATTTGGAGAAGATTATCGGAATGATAAAGGAGGTGATAATTGATAATTGATAGTTAATCCGAATCAACTATCAACTATCAAATCAATTATCAATTATCAATTACTTCTTGATCTGTCTGATTGTGTTTCGGATGAATCCCTGCTTGGGAGGGACGAACGGTTCGCCGCCATCCTCGGCCTTCGTTTTGGCCTTGGACTCAGCATCGATCGCGGTGAAGAATTGTCCGATCATCAATCTAGCGGTGGACTGGATCATCCGCTGGCCGACGCTGGCGAGAGTGCCACCGACGCTTACATCTCCCAGATAGTCGACTGTGGTCTCCTCTCCGATTTCGGTCAGATCGAGCGTGCCTTCGCCCCTGAGGAAACCGGAAGAGCCTTTTCCGTCCACAATCATCTTGTAATGCTCGGGCTCGCGTAATTCTTCGAGTTTAATAGTTCCATTGAAAAGTCCCTTAATCGAGCCGACGCCAGCCTTCAATGTAATCTTGTACGATCCATCCTCAGCTGCCTCGAGCGTCTGGCAGCCCGGCACGCAGCGTTGTAGTACCTCCGGGCTGGTCATCAACTCCCATACTATTTGTCGTGTCCCCGCGATTTTATATGTCCCTTCTACTTTCACAATAATCCTCAGATCAATCAGGTTGCAGACGCACGTAGCTCAGTATGCGCGCGAGTTGCGCGTGGCGGGGATATATCACTCGCTTATCCCACAAATTTAATTCGGCGGCCAATGCTCTTAATAGCTCAGCCCCCGCAATAAGTGTCTTGGGAGTAAATGTCTGCCTCAATGCTTCACGGCTCTTTCTTACCTCATCTCGCAACTTCTCATCGCGGATATTGGAAAGATCCTGGTTGAACAAAGACTCAGGATCCGTCACTGCGCGATCATGAAAAGCATTGATATCGTCCAATGTGATCGGTATGTATGTCCGCTGGTCATTGCCGTGCATCAGTACCATCATTGCTGAGACGATGCCGCCTGTTAGGTAGAGCTGTTTTCGGGTCAATATTCCGGGTTTTCTTATTACTTCGGTTCTGATTTGAGCTTTGAACATTCCGCTCATCGATGCCGCTTGTTTGGCGTATGTTTTGTAGTCGGCGTTTTCCCCGGCTACTTTATTGACCTCCTCGGCGAATGTAACAACTCCTTTCGATATATCCCAGGTAGAGAAATCATAGCTGGGCCTGCCCGAATCACTTTGTTTCAACTGCTGGTACCCGCCCTTTGTTGTGGTAATACCCAAGTCGATCAGTGATGAAATGCCTCGGTTGTCGTACCATTTTGTGTTGAGCTTATAGCGGCGAGGTATAACCCCTGCTATGCCCAATTGAATCTCCGCTTCGGCATTGAGGAAATTTATCGTCTTTCCGGTTCTCCCGTGAACCTCATTTTTCAGATCGTCCGGGTTTTGTGTAATGAGATCAGAGATGCCAATCACATAAACCTGATCCAATGGAATCTGGTGTACTCTATGCAAAGTCTCCACAAAGTTTTGAACGAGTTTAGCCACATCCTGAATGTATTCCAAGGTCAACTTCCCGTTATTCGGATAGGGTGTGGCAATAGTAGCTGTATTAGTGTAAAGGATCTTTATGTTGTATCCTTCTTCAGAATCTGAGATTCGCAATGCGAGCGCACGTACCACCCTTGGAGAAATTTCTATACCTCCGTGTAGCGTTCTTGCCTCGTTTTTCTTTTTTTCTGCTGGCGATTGTCCAAAAGTTGTGTAATTGCAAACTACTAATAACAACAGTTGGATTAACCCCAACAGTAGTAGCTTATCTACAAATGGGTAGATGCGTCTGACATTTGCGGCATGAATGGCAACAGCTTCATGTTCCATCGAATTTTATCCGCTTCCTTCGCGTAATTTTGACATCAACTTAAAGAGCACAAATATAAGAGCACACGAAACGAGTAAAGTTAAAAAAGCCAGGTTCTGGAGCGACATTAGTGTATTGGGTTGTTGTTGTGGAGGATCTTCTTGAGACAGATTAGCGACAGCTACTGCTGGGGTAGCAGTGGGAGAAGGTGATGGAGATGGCTCGACTGTTGCGCTTAAAACTATGGGAGGCTGTGTCGGTTGCGGCGTTTCTATGGCAGTCGGTTTAGCAGTGGCTTTGGATACACGTGTGGGACGGGCCGCCGGTCGTCTATTCCGCCTTTGCCCCTCCCGATTATCCGTCTGAGCCGGGAAGACATCTTCCGGCCCATAAGTAGTCAGTGATTTCTGTTTATCAGGAGGCAAGCTTTGTTGATTCCTGCCCTGAGGCCGATTAGCAGGCTGCTGAACCAGATTGAATCGCGGCGATGCAAAAAGACTGGTGACAGAGATTGACGTTTGGATTAATAACGCAGCGGACAGTAAAATGTTGATTTTGGAGGTTCGGCGCATATTTTTCACTTCAATAGTAATGACGGATGATCATAATGATCAGTGCAACCAATGTCATAAATAAAAATGTGGCGAATGCTGCATAGAGTGCGATTGTCAGTTTATCCTGACTTGCCAGCCTGCCCGCCTGCGGTTGGGCCTTCGGAGGACCGGCTCTGGGCTTCTCGTCGCCGCCTTTCCCTTTCCGATTGGTGGTCACATGATTGAGTTTTTCCACTTGCGGGACAATCAACTCAAGCGCGACCAATTCGATTTCCTGAGCTTTCCGTTCAGCCTGAACTCTTAACTTGATCTCTTTCTGAGCAGTCTCTTCAGCCAGACGTCTGCGTTCGTCTGCATCGCGCGCCTTGGCTTGAGCATCCGCCAAGGCGGCATCCAATTTTGCCGTGATCTTTTTTACACCGTAGACGACCGCATCGTCGATATGTATGCCACAGAATAAACAATCGAATCGGGCAGTCGCCAGGTTGATATTGATCGCCTGGCATAAATGAATCTTCGGCGTCGAACTCGGAAATTGATGGCATCCCGGACAAGCCGGTTGTGGCATGCCCCACGATAGGACGGTATGTTGCTTCCTCAGGGTCTGATCGTCAAAATCCAGCATCGTCACCGAGCAGTGATCACAACTGTAAAGCCTCGGGTTCAAAGAACTGAAACAGGAGGGACATTCCTTGAGCGAAACATTTCTACCGTTTTCCCACGCAATGAATGTTTGGCAGTTACAACAAAATACCCATATCCCGTTGCTGGGAAAGTCGTTGCTCAGTTCGTGCTCTTGCGGTCCCTCTTTGCAAACAACTATCCGGCTCGTGCGCGACATAGGGAAGTTGGCACGATGAGTGAGACAATGTATTTTGACTATATCTGCAAGCATTAGGGGCAGACATTAATTGATAATTAAAAGGTGAAAATTTGATAATTGATAATTCGTTTCGTCCCGTTGACACGCAGTCACCCACTATCAACTATCAGCTATCAGCTATCAGCTATCAGCTATCAGCTATCAGCTATCAGCTATCAGCTATCAACTATGAACTATCAACTATCGATTCTCGATTCTCAATTATCAATTATCTATCAGCTATCAACTATTATTGACTATCAATTATCAACTATCAATTATCAACTATCAATTACATCCGTGTCGCCGCTGTTTGAACGGCCCGTTTGGCGTAAACGCGCGCCAGGTGTCTGCGATAATCGCCGGAAGCGTGTATATCTTCCATGGCATCGAAGGCATCAGCATCTGCTTTGGCCGTGGCGGCGCTGATTGTAGCTTCATCGAGCGTCTTTCCGCGCAATGCATCTTCGACCGCTTTCGCGCGGAAGGCCTTGGGTGCGAGTCCCGTTACACCTATGCTCACATCCTCACATTTACCGTCTTTGAGTTTTAGTTGGGCGGCGATGCCGACGATCGCAAATCCGGAGGCGGATTGCGGAACCTTGAGGTATACGGCTGCCCTCGGTTGCTCTGGTTTGGGAATGCGAACCTCGGTCACTATCTCATCGGGGCCCACCGCGCTCGTCATAATATCGACGAAGAAATCGGACGCTTTGATAATCCGTTCACCCTTGCTGCTGCGCGCGACCATCTCTCCATTCAGGGCCAGGATAGCAGCAGGCCAATCTGCTGCCGGGTCCGCGTGCGTCAGGCTCCCGCCGATGGTTCCGCGGTTGCGGACCTGTTGATCACCGATCTGAGCCGCCGTCTCGACTAGTAAAGGGCAGTTCTGCATCAACACCGCTGACCGGGCGATCTCCGCGTGCGTCGTGTTGGCTCCGATGCGGATTGTGTCCTTGTCGATCTTGATCTGCTTGAGCGCCTTGATCCGTCCGATATCCACGATTACGGCGGGAGATGCCAGACGGAGCTTCAGGACGGGAATGAGACTGTGACCGCCCGAGAGGATCTTGCAATCGTCCCCGTGTTTGTCGAGCAGCTTCAGGGCTTCATCTACGGATTTTGGTGCGAAGTATGCGAAATTATTTGGGATCATTATGTTCCTCAGAAATATACATGATTTATCAGATTCGCCATAACCTTGAAAAACCCGGTAAATCCCATCTGATATCTCAACGATTCATCATCCTCCAGACCTTCTCAGGCCGCAGCGGCAAATCGATATGCTGGACACCGAGGGGCGCGAGCGCATCGATAACTGCGTTCGCGATGCAGGGCGTCGAACCTATCGTGCCAGCTTCTCCCACGCCTTTTGCACCGAGCGGGTTGACGTCCGTCGGCGTCTCCGTATGGTCGCACTCGTAATGCGGCAGTTGATGAGCCTTCGGTACAGCGTAATCCATCAGCTCGCCCGTCAACAACTGGCCGTTTTCGTCATAAATGACCTCCTCGTAGAGCGCCTGCGCCAGGCCTTGCGCGATGCCGCCGTGCACCTGTCCGGCGACGAGCAGAGGATTGATCTGTTTGCCGCAATCGTCTACCGCCACATAACGAAGAATCTTGAGTTCACCCGTCTCCTTGTCCACTTCGACGACGGAAATGTGCGTCCCGAATGGAAAAGTGAAGTTTTTCGGTTCGAAGAAATGGGTGGCGACCAGACCTGGCTCGAAATCGGGCGGGATATTCTGAGCAGTGTGCGCCGCCAGGGCAACTTCCTGAATCGACACCGATTTGTCGGTCGGGCTGCCAACGAACCTGCCGTTTTCAAAGGTAATCCCCTCCTCATCTGCTCCGATCATATGAGCCGCCAGTTTTCTGGCCTTCGCGACGACCTTATCGGTCGCCATCGCGATGGCTGTGCCGCCGATCGCCATTCCCCGACTGCCGAATGTGCCGATACCGTATTGCACGATCGCCGTATCGCCATGAATGACCAGAACATCGTTTAGATCGACGCCCAGCATATCAGCGACGATCTGCGCGAACGACGTCTCCTCGCCCTGGCCGTGCGGAGAGATGCCGGTCATTACCGTAACCTTGCCGGTCGGTTCGACTCTCACGGTTGCGCTCTCCCACCCGCCGGCCGGCGTCGCGGCTGATGGGCCGATCGCGCAAATTTCGACATATGTCGACACGCCAACGCCGAAGAGGCGGCCCTGCGCGCGCGCGCGCTCCTGTTCTTCGCGCAACTTCCTGTAATCGACTATATCGAGCGCCTTATTGAGAGCTTTTTCATAATCGCCGGTGTCGTAGGTGAGGCCGGTAGCCGTGGCGAACGGAAATTCGCTCGGCTTCGGAAAATTCTTTCGGCGCAGTTCTACCGGATCTATTTTCAATTCCTGCGCCACGCGATCCATTATCCTTTCTATCAGATAGGTCGCCTCCGGGCGACCGGCACCGCGATATGCGTCGGTCGACATTTTGTTGGTAAAAACGCCGGTACAGTTCATGGCGATCGCCGGAATCTTGTACGGGCCCGAGAGCATCAACCCCGTGAGCGTGGGGATCGCAGGTGTAAGCAACTGATGATAAGCGCCGATATCCGAAGTCACATTGTATCGCAGGCCGAGAAGAGTCCCGTCATTCTTCACCGCGACCTCGACGGTGCCGGCCTGAGAACGGCCGTGAATCGTGGACGCCATGTTCTCGCGCCGCGATTCGATCCATTTCACCGGCTTCTTGAGCTGCATCGAGATCCAGCTCACCAGCGCCTCTTCGATGTAAACATTGAGTTTGCTGCCGAAACCGCCGCCGACTTCTGGGGTAATCACTCGCAGTTTATTCTCGGGGATGCCGAGCATGATGGCCACCTGTGTTCGCATGAGGTGGGGAATCTGTGTGGATGACCACATATTCAGTTGCTGTTCGCCCGGGAAATACTGCGCCAGCACGCCGCGCGTCTCGAGCGCGATGGGAGCCAGGCGCGGATGAGCAAGCCGCTGCGTGACGATCTTATCAGCTTGCTTGAAGGCAGCCTCGACGTCTCCCGTCCCGGCGCTGTGAACGAAAGCTATATTGGTTCCGAACTCCTCGTGAATGACGGGGCAGTCCGGCTTCGCCGATTTTTCCGGGTCCGTCACGACATCGAGTGGATCGTAATCGATTTCGATCATATCGATCGCATCACGAGCCTGGTACTTGTTGTTTGCTACTACGGCAGCCACCGCATGGCCGACAAAGATGACCTTGTTCTGCGCGAGCACCGAAAATTTCGGGACTTTCAACTCCGGCAGGGCAGCGGCGCACGGCAGATACCCCACCTTGCCGTCAATGTCCTCGCCAGTGTAGACGGCCACGACGCCCGGCGCATTTTTCGCTGCCGTGACATCAATTGAATTGATCTTGGCGTGAGCGTACGGGCTGCGCAATAGCGCGACGTGAAGCGTGCCGGCGAGTTCGATGTCATCGACGTAATGTGCGAGCCCCTGGATCAGGCGCGGGTCTTCCGTGCGTTTTACTTTCTGACCGATATATTTAGCCAGAAATGACATATCTCATCCTCCTTTTCCCTAGTCAGCCTTGGCGGCTTGCGTTTTTAGTTTGGTCGCTGCGTATTGCACAGCTTCAACGATGTTTTGGTAACCTGTGCACCGGCAGATGTTGCCTTCCAAGCCGTGCCGTATCTCATCTTCGGTCGGGTCCGCATTTTCCTGAAGGAGACCACAAGACGCCATAATCATTCCCGTCGTACAGAATCCGCATTGCAGACCGTGGCATTCCCAGAATCCTTCCTGCACAGGATGGAGCGTGCCATCCTTCGCCAGACCTTCTATTGTCGTGATCGCCGCTCCATTTGCCTGAACTGCGAGAAGCGTGCATGACTTAACGGTGTTGCCGTCGAGCAGCACCGTGCAGGCGCCGCAGATCGATGTTTCGCAGCCGATGTGTGTGCCAGTCAATCCGACAAGGTCGCGTATGAAATGTACCAGCAGCAGTCGCGGCTCGACATCGGCGTCATGTTTCCTGCCGTTGATGGAAATAGATATCTTCATGCGTCTCCCGTTTGAATGTGAGCGAAAGTGTGTGTGGTAATCGATTAAGACGCGCCACTCACCAATCGCCGCGAAAAATGCTCCGGTCAATGAAAAGAAGGTTTGTTTCTTTGAAACGATGATAGTCAATGATGATTGACATTTCGAAGCGCAGGAATGTTACACTCAGCAGGATTCAAATTTCAACGGGCTTTTTACCGCATATCAAAAATAGACAGGATTTACAAGATTTCATGTCGAGATGTATTAGCGGAGAACCCGTCAGTGGCAGAATCCGGTCGCCCTTGAGTGGTCTCACAATAAAAAAGGCAAGGCTGAAAACAACCTTGCCTTTCACGCGTCCAAATAAAGGAGAACTTATTGATTGGGCGGTTTCGTCGATGATGACTCGCCATCTTTGCGGCGCAACGTCGGTTTCTCCGAGGGCGCTTTCTGCTCTTGATCTGTGCTCGTATCCGTACCCTCAGGCGATCCTGGTTGACGGCGCTTGAGAGTGGGCCGTTTGGAATCAGCATCCGAAGCCCCAGCTCCGCCTCGCCCGGTCGAACGGGCATTGGTGAGTGAAATCAAACGTCTTTTAACCTGCAGAAATTCAGAGGTGTCCGTGACATATCCGCTGTCGCTGCGATCCGGAAAACGGGCGATCAACGAATTGACCCTGTCTATACGGTCGGGGACCATCGGGTGCGTAGAGAAGATGCGGACTATCGTGCCCGGTTTCTTCTTATCCTGCGCCTGCAGCTTCTCAAAGAAAGTTGACATTGCGCGAGGGTCGTACCCGGTAGCGTAGAGATATTGTGCACCCAGCATGTCAGCCTCATATTCGGCTCCGCGGGAGAACTTCAAGAAGCCCAGCGGGATGGCCAAACCGGCCACCTGCTGCACGGCAAAACCGCCCCAGCCGCCGAGAAATATCAGCGGTAGCGACGAGAAGTTCACGATCTGTCCCTTCGATGCTTGTTCGACGCCGTGGCGCGCCGCGACATGCGCGATCTCATGCGCCATCGGGCCGGCGAGTTCGGCCTCGTTATCGGCTGCCAGAATCAACCCTCTATTGACGTAAAAGAAGCCACCCGGAAGTGCGAACGCGTTGATCTCTTCACTGTCGATCACCTTGATCGTGAATGGGACCTTGGCGTCCGAATGGAGAACCAGGTTTTGACCTACCTTGTTGATGTAATCAACTACCAGAGGGTCTTCGATTAATTTCGCGGTCCGATCAACTTCCAGGGCGTATTGCCGGCCAAGCGCCACTTCCTTATCAATCGAATAGAAATTGATCTGGTGCTTGTTGATATTGCGCTTGCCGATCATATCCGGATTTTCATTCTCGGAAAGCGATTTTGAGGAGTCTTTTTGGGAGTTTTTTGTGGATTTGTCCTGAGCGAAAGCTGGCGTGGCGATCAAAATTAGACTGAACGCGAGCCAGAGATGACGATGGGCGGATGATGTTCTCATTGCTCAATCTCCTTGCCAAATGCCTACCTTGCCATTACTGGCGGTTTATTGCTCGAGGCGATTGCTCAAGCTGTTCTACCTATCACTTCTTTATCGCTACTCCGTACCGAAGCGATGATAGCGGTATTCAATGAACCACCTGTCGAGAACCAGTAATATGTCCGGAAATCGTATCCAACTGATTTACTCCCGGACAAGATCATTATACTCATGGTGCGGTTAATATGCTCCATCTTTCTAATTAATCTTTCCTTACAGCCTCCCGTTTCAATGCGTTCGAAACTATTTGATTCGGTTACTATTTACGCCATAGCGTAGTTGATTGGTTTTTACTCAGTATTAGTTGTTTTAAATGCGTTCGCAGGCCACGTGCACAGCCGATGAGGGTTACCGTTCAGGATGGCGGACAAGTGACTTGTCGAGCCACAAGTGGTTATCTGGAAGAATGGCGTGAAGCAGCGTAATAGGTAATTAGAGGGATGAGGGAGGTATTCGCGGAGTTTGGCGGCGATTGACGCTTGTTCCGCGCTCGTGTTTAGGATGATCTTTAAATGAGCAGTGGAGTTTGGCCGCGCGGTCCGGGACATCGATGCAGTGGTTGGGGGATGCCTGGCCCGAGATATAAGGCGCGAGATGCGTTCACAGAGGGATCCATCGGCAGTTTAGTTATAACCTGTGCTGTTTTGGTCGTCTATTTATCACATTGCCGGGGCGAAGCCTCGTCGACACTCAAATTTAACGGTGATTTGCCGCAGTTGCCAAGATCACCGCTGATCTTTTTCCATTCTATTGATCTTCAGATAATCAGCTTTTCACAAACGTAGGCGTTGATCCCAAACTCTGTCGCCCATTTTCATGAGCTCCAAACTATATCACGAGCATACCCAGAGCTTCGCTTTGTGCACGCCTGATACGACCTGATGCACCTATAATCTGGATGCCGGCATGAGTCTTAAATTGAATATGAAAAATAATTCACCTCGTCTTAATAACTTAACTCAATTGAGAATTGAGTATCGAGGTAGGGCGGGACTGGATTATAATCCGGGTACTGAAGACAGGCGTCAGGAGTCGGTATTCGAGAGATACAACAAGAGGCAACAAGAGAAAAATACAAGAGAAAATATTGGATAAAAGATGTGGAGGCCGGCCTAGAGCTGAACTTGGTGCAGGTGAATTCTTGTTCTGACTTTTGTTTTTTGACTTCTGTAATAATTTATATTTGCAAAGTGTCCTATGGGATTGTATCAGTTTAGAAAGATTATGAATTATCGGGATATGAAAGGAAGAAGATCGATGAAGCACAACCGCTTATTTATCTTACTGCTTGCTTTGACATTGACGCCGTTCGGGATCGCAGCGCTGGCGACGACTACCCCGATCGACCCGATTGCCCCGACTGCCCCGACTGCCCCGACTGTTGAATGGCCGCAGTGGCGAGGGCCGCAACGCAATGGACTTTCGAGCGACAAAGGGCTTCTGAAGCAATGGCCTGAATCGGGACCATCGAAGGTCTGGTCGATCTCGAACTTGGGCGAAGGATTCGGTTCGCTAGCCGTGGTGGGCGAACGCATATACGTGCAAGGTACGAGCGGATCGGCGAGTACGCTCTTCTGTTTGAATCGCGCTGATGGCAAGACGATCTGGACAACTTCGCTCGGGCCGAAAGTAGATGAGGGGCGCGGGAACGGTCCGCGTTCGACTCCGACAGTCGATGGTGACCGCGTCTACGTTCTGACGGAGAATGGCGATCTGGCATGTCTGCGGACGCGCGATGCGTCCCGCCTCTGGAGCAAGAATATCCTGAAGGAGTTCGGCGGACAAAATCCGGGATGGCTCATCAGTGAATCTCCGCTGGTTGACGGAGACCACCTGATCGTCACGCCGGGGGGGAGCGGAGCCGGTATCGTCGCGCTCGATAAAATGTCCGGCAAGACGGTCTGGACCACCAAAGAATTGAGCGATCAGGCTGGTTATGCTTCCTGCATAGCGGCGGAGATCGGCGGGGTCCGTACGATCATGAATTTCACCTCGAGATCAGCAGTGGGTGTGCGCGCCAGCGATGGAAAGCTGATGTGGCGTTATAACAACGCGGCGAATGGAACGGCAAATTGCGCGACGCCAGTCTTCGCAGACAACAAAGTATTTTTCACGTCAGACTACGGGACGGGCTCGGGATTGCTAGGCCTGAGCGCGCAAAATGGCGAAGTGAAGGCGCAGGAGCTATATTTCACCAAGGATATGCGGAACCACCACGGCGGAGTCGTGCTCGTAAACGGCTATCTCTATGGTTTCTCCGGCAGCACAGGTCTCACGTGTATAGAATTTGCTACCGGTAAGAAGATGTGGGCCAATCGCAGCGTCGGTAAGGGTTCGCTGTCGTATGCCGATGGAATGCTCTACCTGCTCGGGGAAAAACATATCGTCGGCCTGGCGGAAGCAACGCCGAAAGGATACGTCGAGCGTGGGCGGTTCTCGATCGAGGATCAGGGGAAAGATAGCTGGGCGCATCCGGTGGTGATAGGCGGCAAACTTTATATCCGCGATCAATCCAACCTGACGTGTTATGACGTGAAATCATCGGTTACCCCTTGATTACAGATATGGAAGAAAGGGCCGGGAGCGGGCGGGGCCTGATATTCCGTTAATTTTCCCGCTCCCTTTCTTTCTCACTTCGCCGCAATCGCCTGCATCTCGAAATGAGCCCCGCGCAGTAATGGCCCCGATCCGATGAATGCACGTGCGGGAAAGTCTTTACTGAAATAGGTCCGATAAACGCCATTGAATTTGTCGTAGAGGGCGAGATCGGGACAGTAGATAGTGACAGTGACGATGTTATCCATTGTCATCCCCGCCTGGGCGAGCGTCGCTTTGAAACTGTCGAGCATAAATCGGATCTCCTGTTCGACATCATCCGGAATCTTATTGGTTTTTGGATCAGTGCCCAATCTTCCGGCGAGGTAGAGCGTATTGCCTGCCATCACGCCATCGCTGAATGGTAACTTGGGGTCCTTGGATGGCAGATTGATGTAACGCCGCCCGGGACCCTGACTATAGGTTATTGCTCCGCCGATTATCATTCCTATCAGCATGCCGATAACGATCATATATGGTTTTTTCATATTGGCTCTCTCCCTGTTAATTTGCCGATGAACCGGTTGATTACTGCGCATAACAGATGATGACGGTGTAGAAAGCCGGATTACAGCACGAAACGGGCTATATGTACACGTGATGTGGTGTATGTTGATGCATGTGATCGGAACAGCCTAAACCTTTGAATATCCGTGTACTATTCCGCGGTCATGTCGTAAGCTTCGAGATGAAAGTGGAAAGCGCGGCAGTGGGCGATATTGTCGTCACGGTTTATGCGAACGAGCAACTGCCGGCCGATTTTCAGAGGGGACTTGAACGATGGCATTTGATCTTTTGGCATATATGAATATCGATCATACGGCAGAGCCGCTGCGCGAAGATGAGGCAGCGTTCGTTGCTCAATATCTGAGCGACGCGACCGGACAGCAGATATACCGGTCGTCTATCTCGGCCGCCGGGCGCGCGCTCTTCTTCCTGATGCGCGGAGACGGTCGCAAATCGCTGGGGCTGCTCGCCGCCGATGAAACACTGCTTAATCGATTCGAAGGTAAGGCTTCGGATTTCCAGTTGAGTGATCAACTGATGAAGCTGAAATTATGCGAGACCACGGCTGCCAATGCTGACGCGCTGCGATCTATCTTCGCATTCCTTGTTCCGCAGACACTGGGGCTGAAAAAGTCTGCCGGTTGTGGTGACCGTTTGGGATTGGCGACGCCCGGGCATATCCGCGCGATTCGCCATTCGTCTATGGCTCCGATTCTTGCGCAACAATCGATCCGGGAGAATTCGCGCACAGGCCGAACGCCGCAAGAGGTGATGGATGATGCGCTGTGGGGAATTTTTCAGGAGGGATGGCGGGGCGGTTTCGGAGCCGACGCCGATCATTTGAAGACGACGGATGATATCGATTCCTGCGCGGCTGCCG
This sequence comes from uncultured Acidobacteriota bacterium, assembly GCA_963796275.1. Lineage (GTDB taxonomy): Bacteria > Acidobacteriota > Blastocatellia > RBC074 > RBC074 > JAKEHZ01. The sequence goes on from CAWCKY010000007.1 coordinate 749,410, forward strand.
GCTTCACCTTTTATACGATCGATCCGGGCGAGCAGGTCGACAATGAGGCCGATAGAGCTTCGGTCGATGTCTTGAGAGCCAAGATCGAAACGCTCCCGTGGGCCGATCTTGAAACGACCTGGCACGACACGCAGGCGCGCTTGGGGCGGCCCGTCGACCTAGGCGATTTCAAGGTGACGATCGACCAGGAAGAGTTGTTACGGGCTGCCGCCAAATACGGCCGCGTCGTCGCGCACACGGTGAAAATGTATCGCCATCTCGAGCAGGTCGCGCAAGGCAAACCTTTCGAGCTGGAGATGAGTGTTGACGAAACGGAGACGGTGACGACGCTGGCGGAGCATATCTATATCGCGTACGAATTGAGGCGGCTCGGCGTCAAGTGGGTGAGCCTGGCGCCGCGTTACGTAGGCACGTTCGAAAAAGGCGTTGATTACATTGGCGACCCGGCGGAGTTCGAGAAGTCTTTCGCGCAGCATCTCGCCGTCTCGCAGGCTTTCGGGCCTTACAAACTCAGTCTTCACTCGGGTTCCGATAAGTTCAGCGTATATCCGATCGCCTCACGCGTGGCGGGCGATCTTGTGCATCTGAAGACTGCGGGCACCAGCTACCTCGAGGCCCTGCGCGCGATCGGAAAAGTCGATCCCGCGCTTTTCCGCGAGATCGCCGGATTTGCCCGAGAACGTTATCCGATCGATCGCGCGAGCTATCACGTATCGGCTGAAGTGAGCAAAATGCCGAACCCGTCGTCCCTCGCTGACGAACGATTGATCGACCTGCTGGATGATTTCCATGCGCGTGAAATCTTACACGTTACCTTCGGCTCGGTATTACATCACCGCAGATTGCGCGAGCCGTTCTTCTCCACACTGCGATCGAATGAAGAGGTCTACTTTGAAATGCTCGAGCGGCATTTCGGACGTCACTTCGCGCCCTTTGGGGAGGTTGCAGCAATCGGCGGTTGAAAGAGAATACTGAACCAACTAATGAACCATAATGAACTGATCAAACTGTATGATTTTAGCGGCCGTGCGATTGTAATCACGGGCGGCACGGGGGTTTTATGCAGCACAATGGCGAGCGCTCTGGTGGGGTGCGGCGCAAATGTCGCCATCGTCGCCCGAACTCCCGCGAAGGGAGAAGCTCTCCTCTCGCAATTGTCCGGCCCCGGACGCGCCATTATAGTTGAGGGCGACGTTCTCAAGCAGGATATGCTTGAGAAGGTCGCGAGCAGGGTGGTAGCTGAATTCGGTCAAATCGACGGACTGGTCAACGGCGCCGGCGGCAACAATCCGCAAGCGACTACGCGGCCCGATCTGACCTTCTTCAATCTGCCGGAAGAAGCGCTGCGTTATGTTTTCGACGTGAATCTACTCGGCACTATTCTGCCCTGTCAGGTCTTCGGCCGGCAGATGGCGAATCAGGGTGAAGGCGTGATTTTGAATATCTCATCGATGAGTGCCATCAGACCGCTCACCAGGGTTATCGGCTACTCCGCTGCCAAAGCGGGGGTGAACAATTTCACGCAATGGCTGGCCGTTTATCTTTCACAACTGTACTCTCCGCGCATCCGCGTCAACGCTCTCGCTCCGGGATTCTTCGTGAGCGAGCAGAACCGAAAGATGCTGATCGACGAGAGTACCGGTGAATTGACGCAGCGCGGCCATAGCATCATCACGCACACGCCTATGGGGCGCTTCGGTCAACCTGAAGATTTGCTCGGCGCCGCACTTTGGCTGCTATCGCCCGCGGCAGCATTCGTGACGGGGATCGTGGTGCCAGTCGATGGCGGTTTCTCTGCGTACGGCGGCGTTTGAGATAGAAGGCGATACGTTCTTCTGATCGTCAACCATCATTGGTGCTTCAGGATAAAACTAATTACACCAAACAATTTCTACAGCTTTTCAATGCTTATCGGCAAAGGATATCAAGATCAATATTTAACAGAATCCGAGATACGCGAATTGATGGCCTCGGCTCTATCGCGGGCCAGTCTCGACGGCAAACGGGTAATCATCATAATCCCTGACGGGACGCGTACCGCGCCGATTCCCCAGATGTTTCGCCTCTTCCACGACATTCTGGGCAGTCACGTCGCAAATCTCGATTTTCTCATTGCCCTGGGTACGCATCAGATGATGAGTGAAGCGGCAATTAATAAGCACATTGGCGTAACAGCGGAAGAGCGCGAGACGAAATACGCGAAAGTGAAAATCTTCAACCATCGCTGGGACCTGCCCGGCACGATGGTCGATCTGGGCGAGATATCCGCCGAGGAGACCTCTGCACTGAGCGATGGCTTGTTGAAAGAATCGGTCAAGGTCCGCGTGAACAGGATGATCTTCGATTACGATCAGATAATCGTCTGCGGTCCAACCTTTCCGCACGAGGTCGTCGGCTTCTCCGGCGGGAATAAATATTTTTTCCCGGGAATCAGCGGTGCCGAGGTTATCAACTATTCGCACTGGCTGGGGGCGGTGATCACTAGCTTCGAGCTGATCGGGACGAAACACACGCCTGTGCGCCGCGTAATCGATCGAGCTGCATCTTTCATAGATAAGCCCAAACTGTGTTTCAGTATGGTCGTCAAAGGCGAATCGCTGGCGGGCCTATACATCGGCACGCCGGAGGAGGCCTGGGAGGCGGCGAGCGACCTGTCATCGCAGCTCCACGTCCTCTGGGTCGAAAAGCCATTTCGGCGCGTACTGTCGGTAATGCCGAAGCTTTACGCCGATATCTGGACCGCATCGAAGGGAATGTACAAACTCGAGCCCGCTATTGAAGATGGCGGTGAAGTGATCGTCTATGCGCCGCACATCCAAGAGATCAGCTACTCGCACGGAAGCGTCATCGATGAGATCGGTTATCACGTGCGCGATTATTTCGTAAAACAATGGGAAAAGTACAAATCTTATCCGTGGGGCGTCATCGCGCATAGTACGCATCTGAAAGGCATCGGCTCATACGATGCCGGCAGAGGCATCGAGACGCCGCGTATAAAAGTTACGCTGGCGACGAGAATCCCCGAGGAGCGATGCCGCAAGGTAAACCTGGGTTATCTCGACCCCGACTCGATCAATCTCGAAGGGTGGAAGGGCAGGGAAGATGAAGGTATATTGTTAGTGCCGAAGGCGGGTGAGATGCTATATCGTGTGAAGCCGAAAGCGGCAGTGGCTTGATTTAGAAGCGGGAATACAAACCGAACGAAAAATAACGAAACATACGCAAAAATCCGGTCTGTTCGTATATTTCGTTGTTCTTCATTATTTCGTATTCCATCTCTTCTGCAATCTGGAAATTCAAGGGAATCGAGATGCTAGTTGATGAAGATTTAACGCGATCGCCGAAGAGGGTCATTCGTGGGGCATGTCCGCACGATTGTCCAGACACCTGCGCCCTGGTCGTCACCGTCGAAAACGGGCAGGCGGTCAAGGTCGAAGGCGCGGAGGATCATCCGACGACCAACGGATTTCTCTGTAACAAAGTAAACCGCTATCTGGAACGCACCTACAGCCCGCAGCGCGTCCTCTATCCGATGAAACGCGTCGGCCAAAAGGGCAAAGGGATATTCGCGCGCATCTCTTGGGACGAAGCCATCGATATCGTCTCCACGAAGTTCAAAGAGATCGCCGCCGACGATCCACAGGCGATCCTGCCATACAGCTATGCCGGTACGATGGGTCTGGTTCAGGGCGAGTCGATGGATCGCCGCTTCTTTCACAAAATCGGAGCATCTCTACTCGATCGGACTATCTGCGCGAGCGCGGGTGGGGCGGGTTACCGGGCGACTATCGGTTTGAGCATGGGGACCGATCCCGAACGTTTCGGCGATGCGAAGCTGATAATCATCTGGGGCTCGAACCCTATCACATCCAACGTTCACCTATGGCCGAAAATTCTCGAAGCGAGGCGCAAAGGCGCCAAGGTCATCGCGATAGATCCCTATCGCAGTTTGAGCGCGGAGAAGTGCGATGAACACATCGCGCTGCTCCCGGGCACCGACGGCGCGCTGGCGCTGGCGATGATGCACGTTATCATCAAAGAAGGTCTGATCGATCTCGATTATGTCGAACGTTATGCGCTGGGTTACCAACTGCTGCGCGAGCGTGTGCTTGAGTATCCCCCATCTCGGGTCGCTGCGATTACCGGGTTGGGCGAGGAAGCCATCGTCAGGCTTGCGCGCGAGTATGCGACGACGAAGCCCGCGGTCATCCGCTTGAACTATGGGATGCAGCGTCACGCCGGCGGTGGGATGGCCGTGCGCACGGTTACGTGCCTGCCCGCGCTGATCGGGTCATGGCGCGATCCGGCGGGCGGCGTCCTGCTCTCGACCTCGGGTACTTTTGCAATTAATACGAATGCGCTGCAGCGGCCCGACCTCATCTGGAACAACCCGCGTACGATCAATATGTCTGCGATCGGCGATGCACTTTTAGGTTATCAGCGTACGGTTCAACACCGCGTTCAAAATGGCCGCGATGAAGTCGAACAAACCCTGAGCCCGCTCGATCCGCCTGTCCGTGCTATCTACGTTTACAATTCGAACCCGGTGGCTGTAGCGCCCGATTCACGGAAAGTCATCGCGGGATTCAAACGCGAAGATCTCTTTACAGTAGTCCACGAAATATTTCAGACCGACACGGCGGATTACGCCGATATCCTGCTGCCGGCGACCACGCAGCTCGAACAATTCGACATTCACAAAGCATACGGCCACCTCTATCTGCTGGTGAACAATCCGGCCATCGAGCCGATCGGCGAAGCCAAACCGAACAGCCAGGTCTTTCGGCTGCTGGCCGAACGCATTGGCTTCACCGACGATTGTTTCAAAGAGAATGACGAAGAGATCGCGCGCCAGGCCATCGCTTACGATCACCCGCGGATGCAGGGAATCGATTTTGATGAGCTGAAAGAGAGAGGCTGGGTGCGCTTGAACGTCCCGGAAAGTTTTGCGCCTTTCGCCGAAGGGAACTTCCCGACCCCCTCGGGTAAGTGCGAATTCTTCAGCGAGACCTTGGCGCAACAGGGGATCGATCCTTTGCCAACCTTTATACCACCCAGAGAATCGGCGCAGACCGCGCCTGAGCTGGCGGGCAAGTATCCGCTGGCGATCATCTCACCGCCTGCTCACAGCTTTCTCAATTCCAGCTTCGCGAATCTGCCGAGTTTCGTAAAGGCGGAGAAGGAGCCTTTCCTGGATATTCATCCAGTAGACGCCGCGCCGCGCGCGATAAGGGACGGCGACCGGGTGCGCGTCTTCAATGATAGAGGCGAATTCAGAGTCAAAGCTCGAGTGACGGAGAAGGCGCGGCCGGGTGTGGTGGTCGCTCTTTCTATCTGGTGGAAGAAGATGACGAGTGATGGGTGCAACGCGAATGACGTGACATCGCAGGCGCTGACGGACCTGGGCGCGGCTGCGACGTTTTACGATGCGTTGGTGGAGGTGGATAGAGTTTAGAATCTGTCATTTGAAATTGCATCAGACGAAATATTTCCCTCAGCCGATCGTCCTCTTCATCTTTTTTGTGGCAGGCGCAACATAGTTTTCTGCCAATCTTCCTCTTTCTCTTTTTTCAATATCCCTTCTTGCTCCAACTTGCTCACCAGTTCATTGAATTGTTGCGCAAGCCCAAAGGCAACCTTATTCAAATTCTCGATTTGAGTATTCATTCGCAATTGATCGTCTCTGAGAGAACCGAGTTCTGCCATCACTTCTTCGTGCCTTTCCATAAGAAAGAGCATCAGCTTATCGCGTTCGTCGTTGCTCATTTTAATAACTCCTTAACACGTCATTATACACGTGATGTACATTGGCATATATCTTGCAAAAGTTTCTCACATCGGGCAGCAAGAGTGCCAAATCGCCGGATTATTGGCTGGTTTGTCACTTAAGGAGACAGTACAAGGTGTCAGTGGTCTCTCAATGTGAGACAGAGATGATAAATAATATTGCAGAGCTTGAGGCCTGCCGAAAGGTTTTATGATTGTGTGTCTGCTCGGGGATACACAAAAAGCGCGCGCGGGGAAAGGTCCATCCGCGCTTGTCACGGATCGTGGGACGTGGCCGGAAACAAGCCAATCACCTAACCCTCGCGCGCTTTATCGGTCGAATATTTGGCAGTCACATATTGATTTAAAATTTCAATGAACTCCGGGACAATCTTCGCGCCCTTGAGCGTCGTCTTCAATCTTCCATCAACGAAGACCGGCGCGCGCGGCTCTTCACCGGTACCAGGAAGGCTGATGCCGATATCTGCATGTTTCGATTCGCCCGGGCCATTGACCACACACCCCATCACAGCCACTTTCATTTCTTCTACGCCCTTGTATTTCTCGCGCCAGACCGGCAACTGAGAGCGCAAATATTTGCCGATATCCTCAGCCATCTCCTGGAAGAGGGTGCTGGTCGTACGGCCGCAGCCGGGACAGGCTGTCACTTGTGGAATGAAGCTGCGAATTCCCAGCGACTGTAAAACCTGTTGTGAAATTATCACCTCTTCGGTTCGGTCTCCGTTCGGTGCAGGCGTCAACGATACGCGAATCGTGTCGCCAATGCCCTCTTGCAGGAGGATCGATAAGGCCGCTGTGCTCGCGACTATCCCTTTCGATCCCATCCCTGCCTCAGTAAGACCGAGATGCAGAGCATAATCGCATCGCGAGGCGAGCTGGCGATAGACATCGACCAGGTCCTGGACGTCCGAACATTTCGCGCTGAGGATTATGCGATCGCTGGGCAGACCGTAGTTTTCGGCCAGGCGGGCGGAGTCTATCGCGCTGCGAACGATGGCTTCTTTCAACACTTCCTGCGCTTCATTCGGCTCCTGCAGTTTTGCATTTTCGTCCATCAACCGCGCGAGGAGAGCCTGGTCAAGCGAGCCCCAGTTGACGCCTATGCGAACCGGTTTGCCGTTCTCGAGCGCGACATCGATCATTCGCCTGAAGTTTTCGTCGTGATGTCTGCCGGCGCCGACATTGCCGGGATTTATGCGGTATTTGGCCAATGCCCTGGCGCATTCTTTGAATTCGGTGAGAAGCAGATGGCCATTGTAATGGAAGTCCCCGATAATCGGCGTGTTGCACCCGGCATCGCGAATGCGGGCGATGATCTCGGGCACTGCCGCCGCCGCTTCTTTGTTATTGACGGTTATGCGGACCAGCTCGGAGCCGGCCTTTGCGAGATCGATGATTTGCTGCGCGGTCTCGATCGCATCGGCCGTATCGGTGTTGGTCATCGACTGTACGGCAACCGCGTTGCAGCCGCCGATGCGCACGCCGCCGACATCTACTGTGATGGAGTTTCTACGATTGATCTTCGCCATATTCAATGAGAAGGAGCTGTGGGCTGATCTCTGCAGGTTAGTAAACGCCTGAGTTTGGAGTCTACTTCAGCCGCCAGCCGCCAGCCCCCGAATCCCTTCTACTGGAATTCTACGCAAGGCATCATCGCTTCGTAAAGGAGCCCGGGTTCCACGCGCCGCGCGCGACGGCCGGAACAAATTTTTCCAACTCTTTCGGTCTGAATTCAACCGTGCGTTCCTCCTCAGCGCTCATGTATGCGGTCATGAGAAGCTCCGTTACCTCCAATCCATCGTAGCAATTCAGCTCAGGTTGCTTGCCATCGAGGAAACAGTTGGTGAAGTAACGATTCTGGCCTTCATAACCGTACTCCGTCGTCTCGCTGGCGACGACGGGCATGAGGCCCTGCTCGGCGTTCTGTTTCTCGACCAGGTCTTCGCCGGCCTGGCCCTGTACCCGGCGGCTGAAGAATAGATTGAGATTGGTCGTGAGCGTATTGGTAGCAAGCGAATATTCGGGGCCGAGCAATTCGGAGCTCAATCGCAACCCCGCGCCGACATAGCTCCACGAGCTGGTCAGCTCGGCGATCAGCGGATGGCCGGCATCGTCAACGTAGTGGACCGTGGCGCGAGCGAAGTCCTCCGCCGGGCGCGTCCTGTAATCCACCTCTTTGCCCATCATCTGCTGCAGAAGGTCGGCATATTCGGGGCGCGACCATTTCAGACTCCCGATGGTGGCCGAGATTTTCAGCGGCTTGATGCTATTGCGCGGCTTGGCCGGATCGGTCAGCAGAAACCGCGCGACCTCGATCGAATGGCACATCATATCGTTGAGCACACCGCCGCCCTGAAGGTCGCCCTGCCAGAACCAGGGCATGTGCGGACCGCTGTGCTCTTCGGCGCACCGTGCCAGATAGGGGCGGCCGGTCAGCGCCGCCGCGCGCCGCCAGATGATCTCGCGTCCGCGCACGATCGCCGGTTCGAAGAGCTGATCTTCAAGATAGCCGTGCAGAAGGCCCAATTCTTCAATCAGTTCCACCACGCGTTTTGCCTCCGCGACGTTGCGCGCAAGCGGCTTTTCAATCGCCAACCCGACGAGAGAGCCGCCGCCCGTTTTTATGGCGCGCGCGATAGCTTCCATATTTTCGATGCGCTTGTGGTTGGGTCCGCATAGCCAGATTGCATCGATTTCAGGCGATGTGACCATCTCTTCGATCGAGCCGAAAGCCTGGCAATTTCCGACGCGCAAACCGCGCGCGAGAGCGGCCGCTTCTTCCGCGTGATGATTGTTGGGGCTCCATACGCCGAGAATATCGGCATCACGCACCGCGACGAATGATTTGATATGAAAGCGGGAAATGAATCCGCTGCCGATAAATCCTATGCCTAGTCGTTTAGTTGCCATAATCTCCCTAAGAAAAAGTTTTTAGTTTCCAGTTTTCAGTTGGAGCGAACTCAACTGAAAACTGAAAACTGAAAACTGAAAACTGGAACCTTTTTACCTATTCAACCACATCTTAATCGTACGGCTGACCATCTCCGAGGCGTCCTGCTGCACAAAATGGCCCGCCCTCGGAATAGTGACGAGCGTCAAATCGTTTTCGAGCCAATCCCAGGTGTTATTGAGCGCTCCCGGGAGCAACGCCGTATCATCGAGACCATGGATCATCAAGACGGGCGCTTTCACTTTTACCACGGACGAAGCGTCTTCCTTATATGGTTCGCGGGGATAGTTGCGCTTGTAATAGTTCAACATCGCTTCGAAGTCCGAGCGGTTGAAGGCCTCGATATATTTCTTCTTCACTTCGGGGTCTTTTATCCAGAATACGAGTTGTTCGGCGGTCAACTTAAGATGCCAATCCGGCTGTTGAAAGTTTCGCGCGTACTGGCTGTTCTTCTGTTGTTGCGGGTTATGGGCGAGCTCGCGTGAGAGGCCGCGCAAATGCGGAAGATTGAGAATGATCAGTTTTTCAACCAATTGTGGCGTGTATATCGCCATCGTCCAGGCCACAGCGCCGCCCCAATCATGGCCGGCGATGATCGCTCTCTCCCGCCCCAGATGTTTGATGACCGCCGAGACGTCGGCGACGAGGAGTCTCATATCGTAATTCTCGACGCCTTTCGGTTTATCGCTCAGGTTGTATCCGCGCTGATCGATCGCCACGACGTAATAATCTGAGGATAGAGCGCTCATCTGATCACGCCATGAATACCAGAAATCGGGGAAGCCGTGGATCATAACGATCAACGGTTTTTTCTTGTCGCCTAGTGCGGCGTAATGAATCTTTATGCCGTTGCTATCGGCGTAGCCGTGTTCGACGCGTTTCTCGATATCGCTGTCGGCAGCGAAAATCGCGGCGAACGGCAGAACCGCGATCGCTGATAAGAAAACCAGAAATATTGAGTTCATCGTGTTCCCCCTGGAGATACATAAATGCAAAGGATATTTGATAAAGATTGATCCGATTAAAGCCCGACGGACGGAAAATGCCGGGGGGCTTTGGCGGTTCGCCTGACTCGGAATACCGAGCGCGCGAGCCGCAGCCTGCCTACTCTTAATTCAATCTCCGGCCAATGCCAGATCCCTGTTCGCTAATTCGACGAATGTCTGTAGCGCGCATTCGGCTACAGCGTTCGGCACTACTCCGTAGGCTGCGTCAGTCACATCGCGCATGCGATTGGTCGGTGCGATAGCCGTCAGACGGTAGCCGATTCGCCGCAGTCGCTCCGCACCGAGATCGCGCCGAAGCTCCGATAGATTTCCCGCCTCTGCTTTAATTTCCCCACGCTCGCGCAGAGCCTCACGGTCGATCAGGAAAATATTGCGAGCGCGCAGGTTGGCCTGGACAATGTCGCCGGTCTGCAGATACAGAATGGCGCCACCGCGTTTGGCCTCGGGTGCGATGTGGCCGATGCCCGCGCCATATGAGACACCTGAATATCGCCCATCGGTGAGGATCATCGCCAGTTTCTTCAAGTGCCGGTTGGCATTGATATGCTGCATAGGTGTGAACATTTCCGGCATGCCGTATGCCTCAGGCCCTTGTCCGCTGATGACGATCGCGAACTTGATAATTTTTTCGTGCAGCACATGATCGAATAGCTCGTCGCGGGACATCGAAGCGATGCGTTCGCCGGCCGCGCCTTTCGTGTTGTGCTGGTAAATCCGCAAGAGGTCGATGTGAGTGATCTCTCCGTGCGACTTGACCGAATCGAGGTAATCGTCATCGAGCAAATGGGCATTGGCTTCGTCTTCGTTTTCGAAATAGAGCACGACGGCGAGTTTCGTATCGAACTCATCGAGCTGGCTGTCGGGCATGCCGCTGATCTTGACAACGGCGGACTCGAAGAAATTGCTCGTCAGGACGTCGATCCCGCTTATCGCCCGGCGCGGCTTGCTCAGGATGATCGGATTATGCTTTACGCCATCGGCCGAAAGGTTGCGCGTGTCGGCTAATCGTTCGCGCCACGTAGTCCCGGTTGCAGTCGGAGCATCGAGCTCGATCGGCACGCCGTTGCGGGAGAGCTCGTACATCACCGTCTCCATCCCGCGAATCTCGCCGGCGCAGCATTGCTGGGCCAGCTCGAAGATAGATCGTTTCTGGGTCAGGCTGTAGTCGAAAAGATCCGGGATGGGCGTGGCGCGGCGAATGCGATCGTAATCCCAGATCGAAAAATTTACCCCGGCGTGAATGATCGCCGAAACCAGATGCATCATGATGTTGGTCGAGCCGCCGGTCGTCGAATGAATTCGGATCGCATTCTCGATATTGGCTTTGATGACCTCGGTGACTGAGAAAGCGGGATCATTGCAATAGCCGAAGAGTGCATCTACCGCCACGTCTATCTGCTCCTGTTTCGGCGGCTCGGTGAGTAGTTCGAGCGCCGGGTGCACGAGCCCGAAGGCCGATACGACGTGGCGCGAAGAATTGCCCGTCCCGTTGAAGGCGCAGATTCCTCCTTTGCCGTCGCAGGTGTTGACCGCCAATAGTTTCTCAAACTTTTTGTGTTGTTCCCCGGAAATGATGCCGGCCGCAATCGCCCGGATGAATACGCCCTGGAATTGGGTATTCGATGAACACTGCAGCACATAAGCGAGCGCATCGCGCAGGTCGCCGGCTATTTCAGGATGGTTCGCCGTTTCTGCCTTCTGCGCCACGGCCTCGAGCTCTTCCCGCAGATCATCAGGGATCGTCCCGCCTTTGAGGACGTGCGCAGGCGCGAAGGTGGCGAAGACCGGGGCGTCTCCGCGCGCCTTCCTCGTCACATCGAGCGCGGCGAGCGCCGCGACGGCGGCCAGCGGTTGCTTATCACAACCCTGGATAACAAAGGCGCCGTGGTATGACTGTGCCTCCATCTGGTTGACGATCATTTCGGTCATCGCATTGCGCGATTGGAGCGAATAGCACATCCCGGTATTGGATTGAGCCGTCCCATCGCAGAGGACTGGCGTTGAGAACGCGAAAGGCACGCCGCCGTTCTGCCAGATGCGGATGGCTGCGCGTGCGGTCGTCTCGAAATCCATAATATGCGCCGGATGATCGGGCGATCCGCCGATGACGGCGATGCGCGGCGCGTTATGCTCGAGACGGTCGTAGATCGAAGCGAGCGAGTATTCGAGGTCGCGCACGCCGAGCAGGGCCCGGCTCCGGTCGAGCAGGGCTGCCACAGTGATTGGTTCGTTGGCTTTACCCTGGACCTCGCGTTGATAGGGATTGTCTCCCGTTGTAATGCGAATGATATCTGCCACCTGCGTTCTCCTGATCGATAGGCGAGAATTTGGAACAATAGCCGCCCGTGCGGCATTAAACTGATAGAGAAAAATAGCAATTTTCCGGGAATTTTGAAACTGTTTCTCGCCCCGGCCCGTCTTTAGGCGAGTGAAGGTCGCCCTGAAAATATCTTCACTCCCAATAAAAATGAGCAGAGAATTACAGAGAACAAGAGAATAATAAATTACCAATAAAAATATAGAGGAAATATAGAGGAAAAAAACGGTGAGATTCTTGTCTGTTATTCTAGTGGTAATAACTCTCGCATCAGTCGCGCGCGCACAGAATGCAACATCGATTCAGAATGCCACTTTGAAAGGACAGGTGGTCGATGAGCTGGGGGATGCGATACCGAACGCCGAGATCATGCTGATCGGGCGAGACCTCAAAGAACATACAGCGAAGAGCAATGCTAACGGCGAATTTTCAATTATGAATGTTCCGCCTGGCACCTATACGCTGACCAGCGCATTCGCAGGGTTCCAAATGAATATCCGGGAAGGCGTGAAAGTCCCCGGTTCTCAATTGAAGATCGTAATGACGGTGGCTTCGATGAGTGAAGCCGTCGAAACGAAGGCCGAGGAAGGGGTTTCGGTCGAGCCCGATCAGAATATGTCCGCCACCGTCCTCGGAGAAGATTTCATAAAGGACTTGCCGGATAATGAGGAAGACCTGCTCGATTTCCTGCAGACAATGGCGGGCCCTGCGGCAGGCGGCGCTACTGGAGGACAGGGAGGGGCGGAGATATTGATTGATGGATTCAACGGCGGGCGCATGCCGCCGCGCGAAGCGATCCAGCAGATCAGGATAAACAACAGCCCATTCTCCGCGCAATATCGCAACCCTGGATACGGCAGGATCGAGATCATCACCAAGCCCGGCCTCGGCGAATGGCGCGGGGGAGGGGGATTCGGCTATCGCAATTCGGCGCTCGATGCGCGGAATGCTTTCGCCCTGGAGAAACCGGATTTTTCGATGCAGCGTTATAACTTCAACCTGGGAGGGCCGATCATCAGGAAGAAGTTGTCATTTTTCATGAATGTAGATCGGTACGAGTTCGCCGGGAATAACACGGCAAATGCTTTCACGCTGGCCGGCCCTTTTGCCGAAAACGTGCCGACCAGTTCCGTCAGCTACTCATTGGGCATCCGCACCGATTACCTGATCAACGAAAAGAATACGCTCAACCTGAGCTACAACTATCGGAGAAGTAAAAATCTCAACGGCGAATTCGTAGACCGGGGCGGTGGCGGCAACAGCGATTATCTGCTCCCCGAACGCGGTACGGATTCCAGCGACTCGGACCACACTCTTCGGATCGGAGAGACCTGGATTATCAGTTCCAGCCTGATTAACGAAGCGCGAATGGAATACAGTCGCGAGCGCAGCGACGTTGTCGCCCGGAAGCTGGGCTTGACGATCAACGTCCTGGACTCCTTCAACGGCGGCGGTTCAGCCTGTTGCCCGAATGAGTCGCGCAGTGATGAGATAGAATTTCAAAACTATCTGACTTTCACGGACAACAAGCGGCATACGATCAAAGCCGGAGTGCAGTTCGAGCGCGATAATATTCGCGATCTGAACGGAAGCAACTTCAATGGCACTTACACCTTCTCGAACCTCAATGAATACCGCATCGCAGTGGAGAATGAGGGAACGGATCTGGCGCGCGCCCAACAGTTCACGATCAACATGGGCGATCCGTATATATTGTATAAACTTTACAATGCCGGATTCTTCATTCAGGAGGATTTTCGCGTGAGGCAATCCCTGACCCTATCTTTTGGCTTGCGCGAAGAGTTTCAGAGTTATTTGCCGGACAGAAACAACTGGTCGCCGCGGATAGGCATAGCCTGGTCGCCATTCAATGACCGCAAGACTGTTTTTCGAGGTGGATGGGGTTTGTTCTACGGGAGATTGAACGGCGGCACCTATGAGAGCACGTTACGGTTCAATGGCGATACACAGGAGAGCTTGATCATCAATAATGCGCGCTATCCGGATCCATTCGCCGGCAATCCGATGATCGAGCAGCGAAACAGGCGCGAGTATAAGCTCGACCCGAACCTCAAAGCTCCCTATACCGTCAATTTCAACGTTTCTCTCGAGCGGCAATTGCCGAGAGGCATGGTCGGCACTTTCACCTATACGCACGCGACCGGCATTCATCAATTCCGATTGCGAAACATCAATGCGCCGTTTCCGGGTACGAGTGTGCGGCCGGATCCCACTGACGGTAATGTTTATCAGATCGAGTCGACGGCCAAATCGACCTTCGACGGTCTGGTATTCGGTTTTCAACGGCGCTTCAGTCAGCGCTTGTTTTTCTCCAGCAACTACACGCTCTCGTGGACGAATAGCAACGCCGATGGACCGATGTCATTGCCGGCCAACAATTATAATCTCCGGCCGGAGTGGGGGAGGGCTTTCACCGATAGGCGCCACAGCTTCGGTACCGCATTCAGTCTGGCGCTCCCTCGCGGGTTGCGCGTCCAATCGTATCTCAATGCTTATTCGGGAACCCCATTCAATATCAGAACCGGCGGTGATGATAACGGCGACTTCGAGATCAACGACCGGCCGGCCGGTATCAACCGTAATTCCGATCTTACCGCGAATCTCTACCATCTGATTCCGAACCGATTGATCTGCGTGCCCGGCACCAGCCCCTCGGCCCAGCCGGACGGAGGCTCCAGCCTGGTTTGTAATCCAGGCGGCGTCCCGCAAATCGGTTTGCGCGACTTTCTTACTCAGTACTATCCGGATGGAGTGACGGCAGTCGGACCGGGTTCGTTTAATGCCAATCTATCCCTCGGCAAAACCTTCGGTTTCGGTAAGCGCGATGGCCAGACAGCAGTGCTGGGCCAGGGGCGCGACGACCGCGTATTCGGGGATGGCGGGCGAGGCGGCGGTCAACGCGACGGCGGTCGGGGTGGGAGAAGGAGGTCTGGTGACTCCGGTGGAGGCAGGGGAATGTTCGGCGGCGACGAATCGTCACGCGTCAACGTGACGTTGACCGTGAGAGTCAACAATCTCTTCAACCGCGTAAACCTTGGGCGATTCGGTAGTACGCTCGGTTCCACCTATTTCGGGATGGCGAGCGATGCGAATACGGCGCGCCGATTTGATTTCAATGTGAGATTTGATTTCTAAATCAAATCAGAAAACATCGAGACGATCTCAGTTCCGCACAAATGTTCATTGTTTTCGATTTTGTTTACAGACCCAGTATCACAATGATGTCTCGCCACCAGATTCATAGATTCATAGATTCATAAAATGATAAAAAGCAGAAAGGGCGAAGAAGCGGTCAGAAGTGTGAAGGCCCGGTTGAAGAGACAGTCGACCGGGCAAATTTATATTCAGGATTCGGAAAAGTTTAATTTTGTTTCTCCTGAATTCCGTCAACTGAAATTCCATCTGCCATGCTTGTATTATTGTTTTTGTGATTTTTGTGGTGAATCTCATCAAGTACCATCGCCCACTTCCTTATCCTCATGCTACACTTCGGGTTTCTCGAGATGAGTTAAACGAAGATAGGGTCTATGGAAGAGATATTCGGCCGGAACGGTTCGATTGCACATCATCATCCCGATTACGAGTATCGCCCAGGTCAGGTGGCGATGGCTGAAGCCGTCGCCGAAGCGCTGGATAAGCGCCATCATCTGCTCGTGGAAGCCGGAACGGGTATCGGCAAGACGCTCGCCTATCTTGTCCCGGCGGTTGCAACCGGACGACGGGTAGTCATCTCGACGGGGACGAAGAACCTGCAGGAACAGATCTTCTACAAAGACATTCCTTTTCTGCAATCCGTCATACCGGGAAAGATCAGGGCTACCTATTTAAAGGGCCGCTCCAACTATGTTTGCCTTCACCGTCTGAGACGCGCGGAGTCTACGCCGGTGCTCGATGGCCTCGATGAGATGGAGTATTTCAACCGGGTCAGCACCTGGTCATACGAGACGCAGACGGGCGACCGCGCAGAGCTGACCGAATTGCCCGAGAATGTTTCGTTCTGGCGCCATATCGATGCGCGCTCGGATATCTGCATCGGCGCGAAATGTCCGAGCTTCGAGACTTGTTTTATCACCAGAGCGCGACAGAACGCGCTCGAATCAGAGATCATTATAGTCAATCACCATCTCTTTTTCGCCGATCTCGCGCTACGCGATAAGGAATGGGGACAAGTGCTGCCCGATTACAGCGCGGTGATCTTCGACGAGGCCCATCAGATAGAAGACATCGCCATGCAATATTTCGGCGCGGGCGTCTCCAATTATCAGATCGACGACCTGCTCGGCGACATCTCACGCCTCGAGATAAAAGATGTCGATGCCGCTCGCGAGCTGACCAAGGCGGGGGGGCGCGTCTCGCGTATGGCGGATAATTTTTGGATGAACTTTACCGAGAGCGATCCGAGTTCTCCGATCCCATCGCTCAATGGGGGTGGCCGGGTAGTCCTGCGGAGGCAGATGTTTCAGCCGATGAGCCGCGATGGCAGCCAGGTTAACACGGCCGCGGGGGAGCGTTACGTCAATTTAAACGCCGCGCTTGCGCGCCTCTTGGGCTCGTTGCAGGTAGTAAAAAGCGCGCCGCCGGAGATGGAGGCCATCCTGCGGCGAGTCGAGCAGTTGCGGTTCGACCTCGACTTCATTGTGCTGGGCGAGGATGCCGCGTTCGTTTATTGGTGCGAGCGGCGGGGCCGCGGGATTTTCCTGCAGGCTACCCCGATTGACGCATCGGGCATCTTGAACGATAGGCTTTTCAGCAAAGTCGAGACCGTCGTTTTGACATCGGCGACCCTGACGAGCTCGGGCTCATTCGATTTCATCAAGAACAGGCTGGGCATCGGAGAGGCGTCAGAGCTCAATGCGGAATCTAATTACGACTACATCAGACAGGCGCTGCTCTACCTTCCTCCTAAAATGCCCGACCCGCGCGATGGATCATTTGCGCAGGCAGCCGGAGGGGAGATCGTCAAGCTGCTAAACGCCAGTCGCGGCCGCGCCTTCATATTGTGTACGAGCAACGCGCAGATGCAGACGCTCCGCGAGATGGTCGAAAGCAAGATCGATTTTCCGGTGTTGATGCAGGGAGAGGGCTCGCGTTCGGGACTACTTGAGAGATTCCGCACGACTCCGAATGCCGTACTGTTCGCCACCGCGAGTTTTTGGCAGGGGGTTGACGTACGCGGCGAAGCATTATCGTGTGTGATCATCGACAAGCTGCCATTCGCGGTACCCTCCGATCCGGTCGTCGCCGCGCGGCAGCGTTACATCGACAACAACGGCGGAAACAGTTTCAGCGAATACTCGGTCCCGAGCGCGGTCATAACGCTCAAGCAGGGACTGGGCCGATTGATCCGCAGCGCGACAGATCGCGGTGTGCTCTCGATTCTCGATCCGCGCATCTTGACGAAGAGCTATGGGCAGAGCTTTTTAAAAAGCCTGCCGCCGTGCCGCATCAGTCGCAAGATAGAGGATGTCGAACGATTCTTCTCTGAATCGGGGCAATCGGGGCAATCGGAGCAATAAGGACGAGCGTGATGGAAATAAAAATGGCAAAGAGACACATAAAAAGAAAAAATGCGGGATTGATTCGACTTTCCCCTTTTTTTGCCTTTTTGTTGATTTCTTGCTTTTTTTCTGTCGCACGGGCGGATTCGATTGAGACGGGTGAGCCACGGATAAATTGGGCTGAGGTTCAGACTGAAGCGATAAATCTATTCATCGAATACCTCAAGATCGATACGACCAACCCGCCGGGCAACGAGCTTCGAGCCGCGCGATTTTTCGGAGATATCTGCAAACGGGAAGGCATCGAGTTCCGGATATTCGAGCCGGTTCCCGGCCGCGGTACGATCTGGGCGAGACTGCGCGGTGACGGCAGCCTGAGGCCGGTAATTCTCCTCAACCATACGGACGTCGTGCCGCACAACCCGGAGTTCTGGAGCATCGGTGCGTTCAGCGGCGCGGTTAGGGACGGATATATCTACGGGCGCGGCGCGATGGACATGAAGTCGCTGGGAATGGCGCAATTCGTTACGCTGCTCACGCTCAAGCGCACAAAATTCCCGCTCAAACGGGACGTCATCTTTCTGGGGACTGCTGATGAGGAGGCGGGCGGTCTGCAGGGCGCAGGATGGTTCGCAAAGCACCATTCGAACTTGCTCGCCGAGGCGGAGTTCTTATTCAATGAGGGGGGCAGCAACAACGTCGACGCGATCGGAAATGTGCTCTCGATCGGAGTCGGCCCATCCGAGAAAACGCCCGCCTGGTTGCGGATGACGGCAACCGGCGAGGCTGGGCACGCCTCGGTGCCACGAGCGCAATCTGCGGTCAACCGGCTTCTGCGCGCGTTGAACCGCCTGCTCGATTATTCACCGCCGGTCAAAATTACTCCGGCCGTCGAGCAGGCATTCAAAGCGATGTCGCCGTTAATCCCCTCGGAGCACGCGGCGAAATTTTCCGATATTCGGGCGGCGATCAAAGATCCCGAATTTCTCCGTCAACTCGAATCCGATCCGGGCACGCGCGCGCTGATTCGAAACACGATCTCCATCACCATGCTGCAGGGAAGCAATAAGATCAACGTCATCCCGCCGTCGGCTAGCGCGGAGATCGATACTCGGCTCGTACCGGGAGAGAAGCTCGAGGATTGGATTGCCGAGTTGCAGGGCGTCATCAAGGACGACGGCATCAAGATCGATCCGATT
This sequence comes from uncultured Acidobacteriota bacterium, assembly GCA_963796275.1. Classification (GTDB taxonomy): domain Bacteria; phylum Acidobacteriota; class Blastocatellia; order RBC074; family RBC074; genus JAKEHZ01. Next base: position 768,189 of record CAWCKY010000007.1, read on the forward strand.
CTCGCGTTCGAGGCGAACTCTTCGCCGATCGACTCTGCGCTCGTCAGGACGGTAGCTGCGGTCGCACAGAAGCGTTTTCCGAATGCGATCATCACGTATCCCGTGCTGGCAGGTTTCACCGACAGCCATTATTTCCGCGATCTGGGCGTGATGAGCTACGGGTTCTCACCCTTCGTGGCGCCGCCACGCGAATTGGGAGGAGGCTATCACGGCAATAACGAACGGATCGGGAAGAAAGTTTTCGCCGAGGGAGTGAGATTTTTTTATGAGGTGGTCGAGCAACTGGTCAAATGATGATGATGGCTTCCATTGAATTAACGAGACGAATACGCTGGTCGGACGCAGATTTCGCCGGGAGGCTGCATTTCCCCCGAATCTTCGAATATTTCGAAGAAGGCGAGGCGGAGTTGCTGCGCTCAATCGGGCTGCCTATGTTCTGGGAGACCGGCTATGATTTTCCGCGCAAACACGTCGAGGCGACTTTCCATCGGGTATTGGCCCTGGACGCTCAATTCGTGATGCGGGTGACCGTAGGCAAACTGGGCAATACCTCGATTCGCTACGACTACCAAATCTTCGCGGATGAGGCCCGCTCGCTGCTGGCCCTCGAGGGCAATATGACAGTCGTCGTCGTCAAAGATGGCAGACCCGTCCCAATCCCCGATCATTTTCGCGCGGCCTTCATCAGCCCTAGCTGAAACTAATAACTTTGTGCTAAAATTCACATCTTAAAATTACAAACTCACACAAACTCACGACTCGCACCGAATGTGAGTACAAGCGAAGGAGCAAGCAAATCAATATGGCTACCACGAGTGGCAATAGCAGGAACGGAAGCACCGGCAAGGTAGTTCAAATAATCGGACCGGTGGTAGACGTAGAGTTCGCGGAATCTGACCTCCCCCCGATTTATCAGGCGCTGCGCATCACGAGCGATGGTTTTGACGTGCCGCACACGATCGATGTCGTCTGCGAAGTCCAGCAGCATCTCGGCGAAGGTCGTGTGCGAACGGTGTCGATGTTGCCGACCGAGGGGATGATCCGCGGTATGAAGGCGATCGACACGGGCGGTCCTATTAAGGTGCCGGTGGGTAACGGGACGCTCGGCCGCATTATCAACGTCATAGGCGATCCGGTTGATGAGCGTGGACCGGTCGAGGCGACCGACCACTACGCCATCCATCGTCACGCTCCGAGCTTCGAAGAGCAGTCGACCGAGCTGGAGATTCTCGTCACCGGCATCAAAGTCATCGACCTCATTCAGCCCTTCCTGCGTGGTGGAAAGATCGGCCTCTTCGGGGGGGCTGGAGTAGGCAAGACCGTCTGCATCCAGGAGCTGATCAATAACGTGGCGAAGGCGCACGGCGGGTTCTCCGTGTTCGCCGGTGTCGGCGAGCGCACGCGTGAAGGGAACGACCTCTGGCTCGAATTCCGCGAGTCCGGAGTGATCAACGATAAAGAAATCGCCAAATCGAAGGTGGCGCTCGTCTACGGCCAGATGACCGAACCGCCCGGGGCTCGTCTCCGCGTTGCGCTTTCGGGCCTGACGGTAGCCGAGTACTTCCGCGATCAAGGCAAGGACGTGCTGCTCTTCATCGATAACATCTTCCGTTTCACGCAGGCGGGTTCGGAGGTCTCTGCGCTGCTCGGGCGGATGCCCAGCGCCGTAGGTTATCAGCCCAACCTTGCTTCTGAAATGGGTGAATTGCAGGAGCGCATCACCTCGACCAAGCGAGGGTCGATCACCTCCGTGCAGGCGATCTATGTTCCGGCAGACGACCTGACTGACCCGGCTCCGGCGACCACCTTCGCTCATCTCGATGCGACGACTGTGCTCTCGCGCCAGATCGCCGAGCTCGGGATCTACCCCGCGGTCGATCCGCTCGCCTCGACCTCGCGCATCCTCGATCCGCGCATCGTCGGCGAAGACCACTACAAGACTGCGCAGGACGTGAAGCGAATCTTACAGCGTTACAAAGATCTGCAAGATATCATCGCCATTCTCGGCATCGACGAATTGTCGGAAGAGGACAAGCTGGCGGTGGCGCGCGCGCGCAAGATTCAGCGCTTCCTGTCGCAGCCCTTCCACGTCGCCGAGCAGTTCACCGGCATTCCGGGCAAACTGGTCTCTGTACAGGAGACTATTCGCGGCTTCCGTGAGATCGCCGATGGTCTCCACGATGACATTCCGGAGCAGGCATTCTTCCTAAAAGGGACGATAGACGAGGTAGTCGAGGCAGCGAAGAAGATGTAATTAGTTTTCAGTTTTCAGTTTTCAGTGATGATCGAGTCACCAACTGGAAACTGGAAACTGGAAACTGGAAACTGAACCAGATATCAGATTTCGGGTTTCAGCGATGATCGAGTCAACAACTGAAAACTGAAAACTGAAAACTGAAAACTGATTTATGGCCGAAAAACTAAATCTAGAAGTAATCACTCCCGAAAAGCTGGCGCTGCGCGAAGCCGTTGATGAAGTAGTGGTGCCGGGGCTCGACGGAGAACTGGGCATTTTACCCGAACATACTCCCGTCATCTCGCAATTGAAGACGGGCGTCCTCACTTATCGTCAGGGAAGTGAGAGCAGGCAGATGCACGTCAGCGGCGGTTTCGTAGAGGTGCTTCCCGATCGCGTGTCGGTACTTTCAGACATCGCCGAGCGGCCGGAAGAGATAGACCTGGAGCGGGCGAAACAAGCACGAGAGCGCGCCGAGAGGCAGTTGTCTTCGCGAAGCGAGGAGGTCGATTTCCACCAGGCCGAGCTCAAGCTCGAGCGGGCGCTGACCCGTATTCAACTGGCTGGCAGAGGTCGGTGATGAAATCGCCATTCATTGACGACTGATCGTTATTCGCATGGTCGATCCATCCTTGCTCTGATAAATCGAAACCCAGAATTTTTCTTCCGAGATTACCGTACGCGCATGTTTCGCTCCATTTTCGAGCTGCGTCACTTCGGCAGCCTCGCCTACCACGTCTTTCCAGGCCGGGGCATTTTTCGGATCCAGGAAAGATAGCTGAATGGCCTTGACCTCGTCCTTTTCGTAATGCACCGTCATTGTATCTTCGCCGTTGAGATTGTAATCTTCCATATTCTCGCTCGTGGCTGCCGGCTTGCCCAATGCCGTGTGCACCTGCTCACGCGTTAACCCAAGTTTAACGCCCTTATATTCGCGCATCACTTTGACGGAAGCCGGCGGCGGATCCTGATTCGCTGACTGTAAGGTCCAATCTGACCGGACGCGCGCGCTGAGAGCAATGCTGGCTATGGGCACTAGAATGAGGACAACTTTGACCAATCGGTTCATGATTGTTCTCCTTTTCAAGAATTGCGTTGTGCCAAGCGTTTACCGGGCTTCTGACCTTTCAGAGCCGGCTGAGATAGTGCGATTGTAAATGCCCGCGAGTACCACGCCAGGGAATATGACTTGACACTCATTGTCAGAAGGGCATTATTGAACCCGATTGTGGCCGCATGATAGCATAGCCCCGCGTATTAAAAAATGAATATGTTCTTTTCTGCTAATCCATACATCGTCAGCCTACCAGTCTGACGGATATCATCTGACGGAGAATTGCAATTGATAAATGCGCATTTCTTATTTTTATTTTTCTCACTGCTGCAGGAGCAGACTGCCGAACGTACAACCGGTCTGGTCGATCTGATTCTGCGCGCCAGTCCCATCGCTCAAATGGTGCTGGCGGTTCTTTTTCTCTTCTCGTTGGCATCCTGGGCGATCATCTTTGCGAAGGCCCGAGCGACAAAGAGGGCGGAGCGTAAATCTGCCCAGTTCCTCCAGGTCTTCGACCGCAGCAAGCGGTGGGCTGACTTGCGCGCAAAGACACAGACCCTGGATGGCAGCCCGCTGGCCGCAATTTTCCTGGCGGCGAGCGAAGAGCTGGAGAATCAGTCGCGGCTCAATCTTGATGCCGTGCTCCGCGTAATGCAGAGCACGGCGATCAGCGAAACGACCAAGCTCGAACAGAGCATGGGTTGGCTCGCATCTACGGCGAGCGCCGCGCCCTTCATCGGACTCTTCGGGACTGTGATCGGCATCATCATCGCTTTTCAGGGTTTGACCCAGGCGGCCACTGCCTCCATTCAGGCGGTCGCTCCCGGGATCGCCGAGGCCCTGGTTGCAACGGCGGCTGGTATTGCGGCGGCAGTGCCGGCAGTCCTCGGTTACAATCATTATCTCGGCCGCATCAAAATCCTGGCGTCTGAGATGGATAGCTTCTCGCTCCGATTACTGAACTTCATCGAGCGCGAGGCGACCGGGTATGCGCAGAACGAACGAGCGACCTATATGCAGAGTGAACGAGCGAAGGGTCTATAGAAAATATTTTCATTCTCCCGGTTTTCATTATTCATTTGCCATTGGATGCGCATTTCTTCGAGGGCAAATGAAAAAATGACAACTGGAAAATGGAAAATCTTTTACTTATCCTTGATCCTCATCACCACATTTGAGACTATGGCTTTTACCGATAGAAATGGAAAGACGCAAACTGCGCTGGCAGAGATCAATGTAACGCCGTTGGTCGACGTGATGCTGGTCCTACTGGTGATCTTCATGATCACCGCCCCGATTCTTCAAACAGGAATCCAAGTTAACCTGCCCAAGACCCGCGAAGCGCAGGCGAAGGAAGCCACGCCCCAGGCTCTCATTATTTCAGTCGATAAAGAAGGCGCGATTTATCTGAGCGGTAAAAATGAGCGCCAGGCGATCAATATCAACGACCTGCCGGAAATCCTGAATGACCGGTTGGGCAGTTCGAATGACCGTCGCGTCTATCTCCGCGGCGACGGCGAAACGCCGTATCGTGTCATTGCTTATGTGCTCGATCAGGCGAAGAGAGCGCAGGCAAATGTTAGCCTGGTTACAGAACCGACAAGGAGATAGTTGACCAAGAAGTGAATCTCGATCAACGCTCGGGAGCGATTTTTTCAGTGGTTTTGCACGTGGCCTTGATGGCGACGTGTGTCTGGATGTTCCGGCAGCCGATCAGCACCAATATCGTCGCGGCCGGAGAAGGCCAGAACGGCGGAGAGAGCGTGATCGAGGTCGGTGTGGTTGAAGCCGGCCAGCTCGGGTTGACCTTGCCTCGTTCGATATCCACCCTGGGTGAGGATGAAAACCCCGCCAACAATCTGATAGTCGAGCGGGAAATTCCGAAGCCCGAGATCGATGCGGAGCTGCTCCCATCCGATAAGCAGCCGCCGAAAACGAAAGAAAACAAGACGGACCGTCCAACGGCGAATCAGCCCGATCGGCTTGTGACAAAAGAGCCGATGAGCGGAAGATCGTCCAATACGAATGTAGAGGTCGGCCGCACCTTCGGTTCTCAAACTCCGGCGATGAGGGCCGGCGTCGGCGTCGGGACCGGCGCGAATCTGGGGGCGACCGGTGTTCCTGGAGGTTCGGCGTACGGTCGTCTCATCCAGACGATATTGAGCAGTAACTATAATCCACAGACAATCAACGATGCCGCGGGAACGCAGTATGTCATAGTCCAACTCCGCATCGCGCGAAATGGGCGAATACTTTCGGTCGTCAATGGCCGAGTGAACCCGAGCCATATTACACAGCGCAGCTCGAACAATCTGATCAACTCGGCCGTGGAACGCGCGATCATCGCCTCGGCCGACAAGCTGCCGGCCTTTCCGAACGGGTTTTTGATGAGCTCTCAGGAGGCGGTCGCTGAGGTCTGGTTCCGCTATCCCAAATGAGAACAAACGTCACAACTTATTATCTCGAAATGGCCGACCCGTCGATGTTGCGGCCATCTCGCGCGAGCGGTCAGGACCTTCGGGTGCGGCGGGCGGAAGTTCCGTGCCCTGAATTGAATCGATTCCTTTATACGGCAGTCGGAGGGGATTGGTACTGGATTGACCGGCTGAGCTGGACTTATGACCAGTGGCTTTCGTATGTCAATCGACCAGAACTGGAAACGTGGATCGGTTATGTGGCGGGCACGCCAGCCGGCTATTACGAGCTCGAGCTTCAGACTGAAGGTAATGTAGAGATAGCTTATTTCGGGTTGTTGTCTCAGTTCAGCGGGCGCGGGATAGGCGGAGAATTATTAACCAGAGCGGTCGAACGCGCATGGTCGATGCAGGCAATGCGGGTTTGGGTGCATACCTGTTCGCTGGACGGCCCCGCAGCGCTGGCAAATTACCAAACGAGAGGATTCACTCTCTACCGAGAAGAGGTTTCACAAGTGGATTTACCTGAAGAGGCGCCGGGACCCTGGTCCGGGGCTCGGAGGACAGGAGACAGAAGTCAGAAGAAGAACGAACTCCCATTCCGCAATCCTTCTGACTCATGACTTATGTCTTCTGTGTATGCATAGGAGAATTGAATGAGTAAATCGATGGCTAAAATTTTGCTTTGTTTTTTTATTATTATCGGCGCAATGCCGGTTTATATGATTGATGGTTCAGCGCAGCAGGCACAAGACGACTTGCGCCGACAGATTGGGACGATCATTGTCACGCCGGGAAACGGCCCAGCGCTTGCGGTCGCCGACTTTCAGCCGCGTTCGAGCGGGCTCGATAGCGAACTCGCGATTTTCAACGAGACCCTCTGGAATGATCTGCAATTCGCCGGCGTCGCGAATCTGGTCGGAAAGAGCCTCTATCCTAAAACCAAACTCGCCGATCCGGCGGCCCTGCGTTACGACGAATGGGTGAACGAGCCAGTCAAGACCGATTACGTCGCTTTCGGGGGTGTCCTCGGCGCACAGGAAGCGCAAGGTTATTTCTTCGACGTGAAGACACAGCAGCGTCTTTTGATGTCGCAATTGAGCGGTAAGCCGCGCGACATGGCACATGAATTCGCCGATCAGATCGTCAAGCTCTTGACCGGTCAGGACGGCATCGCAACTTCGAAGATCGCATATATTCATAGCAAAGAAGTAAATATGATGGATTATGACGGGCATGATGCCCGGGCTCTGACGCGGGACGGCTCGATTGCGCTCTTTCCGGCGCTCTCGCTGGACGGCAAATGGCTGGCCTACGTTTCGTACCGGAGCGGAAATCCGAACATAGTAGTCCGAAGTGATGATGGGTTGATCATCGGCTCGACGCAGTTCAAAGGCACCACAACCTCGCCTGCCGTCTCGCCCGATGGTCGCATAGTTTTCGCTTCGAGCAAGGACGGCGATTCGATGGACCTCTATACTGCCAATAGAGACGGGTCGAACGCCCGCCGCCTCACCCGTACACGCAATGCGGTCAATATTTCGCCCCGCTGGAACCCTAAAACGGGGCGCGAGATCGCCTTCATCTCCGACCGCGGCGGATTACCGCAAATCTATTTGATCGGCGCCGACGGTACGAACGAAAGACCTCTTCTATCAATCGGAGGGCATATGGATTCCCCCGCATGGTCTCCGGATGGCCGTTTCATCGCATTCACATGGGATGGCGGCGGAGGAGGGCCATACAACATATATCTATTGGATGTCGCATCGGGCCAGCTGCTTCAACTCACCCGCGAGTCTCGCAATGAAAACCCCAGTTGGTCGCCTGACAGCCGTCACATCGCGTTCCAATCGAACCGGAGCGGACGTTGGGAGATCTGGGCGATGCACATCAACGGAAGTGGACCGCGCCAGTTGACGCGCACCGGAGGGCGTTCTCCGTCGTGGTCAAAATGATTTACACCAATAATAACGACACCTAAGAGTTAACAAGAATTATTCATCTAAAGGAGATAGACAAATAATGAAAAGCAAAATCGATAAGTTGTCTTTGCTGTTATTTGTTATGTTGATATCAGTCCTGATTTCAGCTTGTGCCCCACCGACTGCAAAGATCAAAGTTTCAAGAAGCGAGATCAAAGCTGGCGAGCCGGTTAACGTCAGCTGGGAAACTAAGAATGCGAAATCTATCGAACTAAACGGCCAGACCGTCGATAAGATCGGTTCTAAGACCTTTACCCCGGGCGACACTACCAACTATGAGATCGTCGCCAGGCGCGGCAAGAAATTGGCGCGTGACCGCACGGTCGTTAGAGTCGAGATAATCAAACCGCCGGCACCGACGGCCAGGCTCACGGCAGAGCCGGACGCCATCGAGCGCGGGAAGATCACGAAGTTGAAATGGTCGACCGAAAACGCCAAGATCATCACGATCGAAGGGCTCGGTGAAGTACCCTCCACAGGCGAGCGCGAAGTCAGCCCGCGCGTTTCAACCACTTATACTCTGAGCGGAGTTGGCGATGGCGGGAGCGCGAGCGCCAGCGCACGCGTTACCGTGATCGATCCTCCTCCTCCTCCGGTAGCTGAACGGCCGCGGGTGACCGATCCAGGACCCTCGATCGCCGACCAGTTCAAGAGCATCATGGCGTCGGTATTCTTCGACTACGATAGCTTCGAGTTGAAGACGACGGAAGAAGCTAAATTGCGGCGGATGTCTGATTGGCTTAACCAGGACAAAAATCGTACTATCGTTTTCATGATCGAAGGCAACTGTGATCCGCGAGGAACGGCGGAGTATAATATTGGTCTGGGCGATCGCCGGGCGCGGACCGTCAAGGATTTTCTGGGAAGCCTCGGCGTCGATCCGAACCGTATCGATACGATAAGCTACGGTTTGGAGAGAGCGAAAGGTTCTGATGAGGGCTCTTCCGATATCGTACCTTCGTGGGCAAACGACCGGAGGGATGATTTCGTCTATAAGAGCGGCGGGGTCAAACCCTAAATACCAGAATATTGGAGACAGCGGACAGAAGTCAGATAACAGAGGCTGGAAGGATCATTGATTACTTCTGACTTCTTTCTTCTGGCTTCTGTCTTCTTTATTCACAATATATTTATTCACAACATAGTTGAAGAGTGAAAAAATGAACCGTAACTCAATGCAGCATCTGACTTTTTTCTTTACAATTCTCGTCATTGCTGTCTTTCCTTTGTCCGCAGCAGGGCAGAACAAAGAGACGCGCGAGAAGATCGATCAAATGGCAGTTCAGGTTGAGCAGCTCAAGACTGAGGTGATGTTACTTCAGCGTCAGGTGACAGCGATGCAGGAGACCTTCAACAAAACCAATGGTGAAATGAGTACTCTGATAGTGCAGATGAGCGATAATATCTCAGCCATTCGACGCGCACAATCATCCGTTTCGACAAGCAGTACTGATACGGTGACGCAGGTTACCGCCATAGGCGAGCGGATGACTGCGACCAATCAGCGACTGGAGCGACTTTCTGAACAGTTCGCACAGCTCAAGAAGTTGATAGAAGATTTACCGAAACAACCCGTGATCGCCCAGATCACGCCGGGCAACCCGGAGCAGCTTTTCGCCGCAGCATATGGCGATTATTCGCGCGGCAATTATGATCTCGCTTTCTCTGAGTTCAAACAGTATGTCGAGACCTATCCCAGCTCGGAGCTGGCGGATAATGCGCAGTATTGGATTGGCGAGATACTCTACGGGCAGAAGAAATTGCCGGAAGCCGCGTTCGAGTTCGAGAAGGTTGCAGTTGTGAGCCCGAATGGAGATAAGACCCCGGTCGCTTTATATAAACGCGGGATGATCTTGATGGAACTTGGAAATAAAGATCAGGCAGTTGTGCAGTTTCAAGCCGTGATTAAGAACTATCCGAAATCGAGCGAAGCCGAACTCGCCACGCAACAGGTACAGCAGATCGCGCCTGAACTTCTGACCCCGCCACAGCCGGTTCCGGAGAAGACTGCGCCAGCACGGAGAACAACTCGTAAGCCGTAATGTATTGAGGTCTGTGCAATTTAATGTTGATTATTATCCAACAGTTTTCTGATTGGCTCCGGAAGAGCCTGAAGTAAATACCAATCGATTTACCCATGTCTTACACGCTCCTATTAGGAGCGATTCCTCCGGAGCTTGTGAATCTGGGAGAACGAATATCCTATAAAAATCCATCGCCTCTGGCCCTCAGGATCGAAACGTTGATTTCAGAAGAACCCCTTATTTGCAGCATTTAATGTATTGTGAGAATCCGTGTATTGCGGGAGTCCGTTCGATATTCTCTGATTGAGGCGAATTTATTGGTAGGACAGATTTTGTAATCTGCCCTACCAATAGAAGGCGATCACAGAAAGCATTTCCGGCAAACCCTGGCCCGGGCCGGCGTTGCCTATCTGTGAAAGCCCTCCTCGCTGCCTGCCCACTCGCTATGCTTTATGCGCAGGCCGCTCTGCTGCGGGGGAGAAAACACAGCCAGAATATCAATCCAGCCACAACATCGGGGCACGCAACGGGGCACGGGGCAACGGGCAACGGGGCACGTGCCTGGATATGACATCTTTCTCTGATATTTCGTCTATTCGATTATATAAGACGTGGAAAAATGGCTGTGGTACCAACTCTGCGAAAAAAATTTTGACTGGGCCTAACTTACCAAACAACCTCAGCGATCCGCAGGTTGGCATTCCTGCCCTTCAATCTTTCGGTCCCTAGAGGTTTGAGGATAAAGGACTCATCTAAAACCTGCATAGTGTTCTCACTGATAACTATCTGGCCTGGCTGAGCGAGGTTTTGCAAACGTGAGGTGGTATTGATTGTATCGCCGATGGCAGTGTAATCGAGGCGAGTTTCTGACCCGATATAACCGACGATCGCCTGGCCGGTGTTGATGCCGATCCCGACCGCAATACGCGGAAGGTTTTCGGCGAACTGCTTCTCATTAAACGTGACCATCGCCCGTTGTATCTCGATCGCGGCTCGGACCGCCTGTACCGCATCCAATTCGCCCACATAAGGCGCGCCGAAGAGAGCCAACAGACCATCCCCTATATATTTATCGAGCGTACCGCCGTGACGGAAGATGATCTCGCTGACCATGGAAAAATAGTGGTTGAGAAGATTGACTATCACTTCGGGCGTGCTGTTCTCCGAGAGCGAAGTGAAGTTGCGTATGTCGGCAAACAATGCGGTGACCATCTGACGCACGCCGCCAAGTTTGATGGCATCGGGCGAGCGAAGTATATGATCGACTACCTGGCGCGGGAGGAATCGTTCGAAACTCGCACGCGCCTGCGCCTGCTTCTGTAATCTTTCGTGGCTGACGACCGTGTTGATCGCGATGCCGGTGTGGACGGCGATGGCGTTGAGCAGGTCCAGATCGTCAGGTGAGAAAGGTTCATTGAGATCGAAGCGATCAGCGTAGATGAGGCCCAGGAGGCCGCGCGGCCCGATGATCGGGGCGGCCATGACTGATTGGACCTTGTTGGCCAGGATGCTCTTCGAGGACATCTCACCGCCCGCCCGTTGTGCTTCCTCGAGCAGGACGGAAACACGCTCGGCCATAACTTTAGTGAATATTGTTTGACTGATTGGCAGCGGGGTGCCGACCTCTCCCGGACCGCGAGTCTTCGCGGCTACCTGTTCAAAATCGCCGATCTCGTTCTTGCGGTAGATAAAGCAACGCGTGGCGGGAGTCACTGACAGCAAAAATTCGAAAACCTGCTCGTAAATCTCTTCGAGCGTGTAGATGAGACTCAGCTTGTGGCTCAGCTCGAAAAAGAGCCGCAGGATGCGATCCTTCTTCTCTAATTCGTACCGATAGACTATCGGCGGCACATCCTGCGAGGCGGTGAAGTCGTTAAGCGAAGAGGGAGCTAGCATCTGGTCCGGAGTTTTTTGCATCACCTCGCGGAAAGAGTCCGGAGATTTTTGGATTACATCGCGAATTAGGTCCGGAGGCTTCGGTATAACATCGCGGTATTGGTCGGGAGATTTTGGTATTACATCGCGGAACGGGTCTGCTGTTTTTTGCAATACATCACGATATGACTCCGATGATTTCGGTATTACGCCGCGGAACGAATCGGGAACTGTGTCGTTTAGGGGAAGTGCGCCTCTTTGATAAGTGAGAGAGCAGGAGCCCATCTTGATTTGATCGTTCTCGGCGAGCCTGAAATCGACGTTCGGTGGGATCCGGAACCCATTGACGAATGTCCCGTTGCCGCTTTCCAGGTCTCGCAAAACCACGCCGTCTTCGATCAAGCGCGCGAGCGCGTGCGTGCGCGAGACGCGCGGGTCGTCCAGGATCAAATCGTTCTTGAGCTCACGCCCGATGGAAACCTCAGGTTTACTGAGGTCGAAAATATAGTCTCTGCCTCCTGGAATTTGAATGTATAGGCTCGGCATAGCAAACAATTAGGGGTGGATCTGTAAAAGCACTAATATAGAGCACAACTCGGTTCTGCGGGTCAAAATTTATATTCTCTTCCGACTTCAGCGACAACGATGCGGGGGTCTTTGAGTGCAGCAATTTCACGCGCGACTTGATCACGGTAAGCTGCCTTGAGATGGACAGCGAAAACTTGCACGTCCCGTCTGATCTTAGGCATTTCTTCGAGCAATGTCGAGGGTGAATGATGACAGGAGACGCGCGCGAGATCGGTCAATCTATCGGGGAATGATAGATCGATAAAAACGGCGCGGAGCTTCTCGCAACCCCCGGCTATCTTCCAGATGCGATCGGTCGCCCCCGTGTCCGAGGTGAAGAGAAGCGCGGTCGTTTCATCTTCAACCAGGAGACCGTGGGTCAGTACCGTATGACTGACGGGGATCGGGGTAATCTTCAAATCTTCCGTTATGAAATGCTCGCCGGACTTGATCGGGTGAAACGAAATCAATTCCGTGTGACCGTTCTTCAATGTATCGAGCGTGACCCATACGCGATGATTGAAGAGATGTTGTTGCACGGCATCGAGGTCCGATGCGGTTGCGTAGAGTTTTATGGGCTCGCGTATTTCGTCGAAGAGATCGGTGATGAAGAGCGGCAGAGAGAATATATGATCGAGATGAGCGTGGGTAAGAACGACAGATCGTAAGCGGAGCTGCTCTTCAACGCTCATCCCAATGGCGATCGCGCCGGCGTCGATGGCCAGAGTGTCATTGATCAAATAGGTGGTCAGCAATTGATGCCGCCCATCCCGTGTGCTTGGTACGATTTTGAATCTCACTCTTTAAGCAGATCGCGGAATTTCGCAATAGTTTGGTTGGCAGGATTGATTCCTTCGAGTTGTTTGAGTGACTCGCGCGCCGCCGGTTTATCCCCTTTGTCGATCAAAGCCGCGGTCAGATTCTGAAGCGTCTTTTCGTGACGCGGATCGAATACGAGGGCCTTGCGATACTCCGCTATGGCCTTATCGAGATTGCGGCCCTTCCGCAATTGGAAAGTCAGCCCCAGGTCCATGCGGACAGTCGGGTCTTTCGGGTCGATTTTGAGCGCCGTCTCATACCAGCGCTCGGCCTCCTCGTATCGCTCCAGATCGAAGTTCGTATCGCCGAGTTTGACGAGGAGATTTAAATCCTTCGGCTTAATCTTATAGGCGTTGTTGTAATATTCCAGCGCCTGTTCGTGTCTATCGATCTGCCGGAAGAGTCCCGCCGCTTCGATCTGCGCTTCGAAATTCGATGGATCATTCTTCGCCAGGTCGATCGCGGCCATGACATCGGCTTGCGGGTTGCCCGATGATCCGCTGGCAGGCGGATGGTCGGCCGGCGCGCCGCCCGATCCGGTCTGCTTCGGAACTGTCGCGGTATTGGCGCGATTTATGTAATTGGTACCGATGTACCCGATTATCACGCCGCCCAGTATTCCGATTATCCCAATTAGTATATTTTCTCTACTCATCTCTTAATGTTCCACTGCTCTTACCATCTTGCACTTTGCAATAATGCTATAATATTATTCTTGAGTTGAAAATGGTTTACGTCACGTTCTACCGAACGAGATACAGAATTCGAGATTTTCAACCCCAGATAGTTTTCGAGATCACAATTTAACTAAAATTAGAGGACAATTTTTGATGCCATCTTCAGCGCGGAGAGCCCCTACCGGCTCTGATTGGCGGATGGGAAAAGAAGAACAAGTAGAAATTCTACTCGCTATGATCAAAATTCTGGCGTGCAAAGAGCGCGCGAAAAAAAATACGGGCAAGCTGATCTCAGCACTATCTGAACGGTCGCTTGCCAGAAGGAGGTAGCGATGAGCAAGCGACTGACCGACCGTGAAAGACTCCTGTCCAAACTCGACCATCTCACTGACATTGAATTTGAAGAAGTGTTGGATTTCGTTGCGCGAATGGAGACAAAGAGCCGTGATCGCGGGCAACGCGATGTCCCCGACGATGATCTGCTCGCGACTCTCAGCTCCGCGCGTGAAAACCGCCGCGCGAGGCAGGTTTTTGAGTGGGAATCCGTGAGAAGAAGAGCCGAAGCGCGCGCAGGATCAAATAGTCATGCGCGACGATGAGCGGCTCTCCCTCGCTGATTTGGGAATTTGAGAAGATGATGATAATGCGGGATGAGAGGCAGAGGCGAAGAATGGTATTCGCATTCATCTTCATCCTCTCTCTTGGTCTATCGACTAATGCTGCGGTTCAAGGGAACCAGGCCACCAGTCTTCAGGAACGACTCGTAGCTGGATTGGCCGCTCAGAATGAGGAGCAACGAATGGAAGCTCTCGTCGATTTGAGCGCGCTCTTCAGGTCTGCTCCGGGGATAATCACCAATTCTACACTCATCGCTCTGAGTGAAACTTTGCAACACGATTCATCGCCGGTCGTTCGTGCGTTGGCGGCGCGCGCATTGGAACTGGGGGGCGATGAGGATGCGAGCGGACATCTCATCGCCGCTCTGGCTAAAGAGAAAGAGGTCGCCGTCCGAAAAGCGATAGCATATGCATTGGCTCATTACCCGTCGGCGCCGGTCACCCATGCCTTTATCAAGCTCCTTAATAATAAGAAACAGGAGTTGCGAGCCGCCGCTTCTTATGGTCTGGCCGAGTCTGGCGATCCCCTGGCGCGCAAGCCGTTGATAGATTTTTTGCAGAAGCGCGATGATGATGAGGATTCATTCGCCAGGAGCCAGGCTGCACGCGGCCTGGGCAAGATCGCCAGCCGGGAGGCGATCGAACCGCTACTCAGGGCGCTGACGCGAGACAAGTCGGGGGAAGTTCGACGCGAAGCGGCAGTAGCGCTCGGAAATATTGCAACTAAACAGGACTTGAATGTCATCGACGCCCTTCGTGAGGCGACCATGTCATCAGACCCTTACCTCACTATCGCCGCCGACAACGCACTGTCAAACATCAATTCTCGATCATTGTTATAGGGCAGGAGAGTTGCTCCCCCATATTCTCAAAAAGGCAAGGAAGACAAAAACTTACTGATTCTTTCCGTTGGTGTTTTTGGGCAAATCTAAGTGCTATTGCCCGGAATTTCTTTTAGTTCTGCCTGCCTTGACGCCTCGCAAGGTGCGTGGTACTTCTCAAGCGCCCCCTGGACCATCCGTCATCATAAGTTTTATTAAGTAAGAAGGAGAATGAGGCGTGAATTTTTGGCGAGGCCTTTTGTCGGTTGCGTGCTTGTCCCTTTCACTTTTATTCACATCTTCAGCCTCGGCGCAAAACTTCGAATACTATCCCGGCGCTAAATACGATCCATCGATTCCAACTCTCAAACAGGTGGTCGGCCATGGATGGGGTGAGAAGATCACGATGTATCACGAGGCGATCGCCTACATCAAAGCCCTGCAAAATGCCGCCGGTTCGCGGCTCAAAGTGATCAAATACGCCGAGACATGGGAAGGTAAATCGCTCAATGTTCTGGCCATCGGTTCGCCATCCAACATTTCGCGAGTGGCTGAGATCAAAACCGGGATGCAGAAACTGGCTGACCCGCGTCGGATCTCACAAGTCGAGGCTGATGCCTTGATCAGGTCGCTGCCCTCGATCGTCTGGTTGATATGTGGCGTTCACGGGAATGAGATCTCGAGCGTCGATGCCGGTCTTCTGACAGCATATCACCTGCTCGCCGCGCAACATGACGAATTGATCGAGACGGCCATGGAGAATACGGTCGTACTGATCGACCCTATGCAAAATCCTGACGGACGTGATCGGTTCATCAACTATTTCACCCAGAACGTCGGCCGTTTTCCAGATGCCGATATGCAGGCGGCTGAGCATAATGAGGTATGGCCGAGCGGACGGGTCAATCACTACCTATTCGATATGAACCGTGACTGGTTCGCGCAGACGCAGCCAGAGACCCGCGGCCGCACAAAATTTTATCTGGAATGGTTCCCTCAGGTTGTTGCAGATCTGCACGAGATGGGGACCAACAGCACTTATTACTTTGCTCCGCCGGCATTGCCGTGGAACCCGAATCTGACCAAGACGCAGCTCGACTGGCTGGCGAAGTTCGGCCGGAATAACGCCGCATGGTTCGATCGCTTTCACTTCGATTATTTCACGCGCGAGAATTATGATTCGTTCTATCCGGGTTATGGCGAGGGTTGGCCGTTGTTCCAAGGCTCGATCGGGATGACGTATGAGCAGGCGTCGGTACGCGGTCTCCTGGCCAGGCGTGAAGACGACTCCACCATGCATTACCGAGATTCGGTGCATCATCACTTCATCGCATCGCTTTCGACCATCGAAAACGCGGCCAGGAACCGCGAAATGCTCCTGCGTTATTTCTATGACTATCGATTCAGCGCTGTCGAGGAGGGCAGGAATGAGAGGGTCAAGGAGTACATCATTACCCCGGGCAACGATCCGAACCGGGCTGCGCGGCTGGCCGCGATGCTGATGGACTCGGGCATCGAAGTGAAGCGCGCCGACGCTCCCTTCGGCAACTCGAAGACGCGCGATTATTTCGACGGCGATCAACAATCGCGCGTCTTCCCGGCGGGCAGCTATATCGTCTCTCTCGCTCAGCCCGCGAAGCGCATGGCCAAAGCGCTCATGGACAAACAGACCGATCAGGATAAAGAGTTCCTGGAAGAACAGCGCCGCCTCAATAGGATGCGGAGACCGGAAGAGTTTTATGACGTGACCGCCTGGTCCTTGCCTCTGATCTTCGATCATCCATGCTTCGTCGCGGAAACCAATTCGAGTGTCCGGGCGACCGTTCTCAGGGAGTCACCGAAGACGCCGGGACAGATGTACGGAGCGCAGGCGAAGCTGGCATACCTCATCCCCTGGGGCACACAGGCTGCGGCTGCTGCCCTGGCCGATCTGTTCAATCAAAATGTCCGCATTCACAGCAGCGACAAGGCTTTTAAATTAAATGGTTGGAGTTTCCCTCCGGGCACCCTGATCGTCAAACTGAAAGATAACCCGGCTGATCTGCACGAGCGAATGACGAAGCTCGTGAATGGTCACAATATCGACGTATATTCGACCGATTCATCCTGGGTCGACGATGGGCCGAATTTCGGCAGCAGCAATGTGCGTTTCCTGCCGAGGCCTCGCATAGCGCTCGCTTACAATACGCCGACCTCGGCTAACTCCGCGGGGTGGGCTCGCTACCTGATCGAACAACGCTATGGTTATCCGGTGACGATCGTCCGCACCGAGCAGTTACGCTCGGCTGATTTGAGCCGGTATAACGTCATCATCCTGCCCGACACAAATTCCGGTTACAGTAACCAGTTGGGTAACGGCGCGACACTGCGCGATTGGGTTCAGAGAGGCGGGGTATTGATCGGTCTCGCCGGCGCCACCAATTGGTTGATCGATGAAAAAGTAAATCTGCTTCCGACCAGGCGCGAGAAGCGCGAGAAAGATGATGACGACAAAAAAAGAGATGAAAGTGGCGACCGCAAAAGGGATCGGAGAGACCAATCGGCGAAGGAACCTGACCAAGATTCGGCAAGAGATCAAGATAGGGATCAGGATAAGGACCCGGTAGAGAAGGCTATTGAGCCGGCTGATGAGTACCCGAGCGCGACGCCCGGTGCGATTGTACGCGTTAAGGTCGATCGAGCGCATTGGCTCGGATTCGGCTACGGTGCAACCACGACCGTCATAATCGACAGCAATCGTATCTATACCCTGCTGAAACTTGATAAAGGCACGAATGTGGCGATCTATATGCCTCAGGATAAAATGCTGGTCAGCGGTTTCATGTGGGAGGATCCGAAGAAACAGCTCCCAAATAAGGCCTACTTGATGCACACCTCGATCGGTCGCGGTCATGTCGTCGGATTTGCCGAAGACCCGAACTACCGCGCTTTCATGGAAGGATTGAATGTGATGCTGCTGAATGCTGTTTTTCTTGGGCCGGGACATTAAGTAAGAAGGTAGTTTAAAGTTATCAGTTTTCAGCAGCCTGCCCTCCTGCAGATCGCGGGGAGCGGAAGTTGATTGGGGCTACCAAACGAAAACTGAAACTCAAACCTTAATATGAAATCACTCCTCCGCGAACTAATCTTCCCGCTCACCGCCTGCCTCGCTGCCTTTCTTGTCGGCGCAATAGTCATCCTGGTAATAGGCGACAACCCGCTGGTGGTTTATCGTTTACTACTCTCGAGCTCATTCGGCCTCTTCGATGCGCTAGGTAATTTCACATTTGACAATTGGGGCTACACGCTGTTTTATGCCACGCCGCTTATCTTCACCGGCCTCGCCGTTGCGCTGGCATTCAAATGCGGGCTACTCAATATCGGGGCTGAGGGTCAATTGTATGTCAGCGCATTCGCCGCCGCCTGGATCGGGATTACCTTCGCGGGATTGCCTGGCTTTATGTTGGTTCCGATGGCGATGCTGGCTGCGATGGTGGCTGGCGGTATGTGGGGCGCAATACCCGGGTTTCTCAAAGCGCGATTCGGATCACACGAAGTTATCAACACCATCATGCTCAATTTCATCGCCGTCGGCCTGGTCAGCTATCTGACCCAGAGTTATTACAAGGCTCAGGGCGATCCGATAATGCAGACCGTTCCGATCGCTGAGCAGGCGCAGATCGCACGCTTCCATTTATTGCTTTCGCCTTTTGGCGTAGATTTTCCGCAACGGATACCGCTCAATGTATCGTTTTTGTTGGCGCTGCTCGCCTGTTTTTTGGTTTGGGTCTTTCTTTGGCGGACGAAATGGGGGTACGAAATCCGCGCGGTCGGTTTGAACCAATCAGCCGCCGAATATGGGGGGATCAGTGTGCGGAAGCAGATCGTTCTGGCCATGGCATTGTCTGGTGCGGTGGCCGGAATGGTCGGCATCAACGAGGTACTGGGATACCGTTATCGTTACTACCACGACTTCTCCCCAGGGTATGGTTTTGCGGGAATAGCCGTCGCGCTGCTGGGTCGCAATCATCCCGCCGGGGTGCTGTTGGCGGCGATACTATTTGGAGCGCTCAATCGCGGAGGATTGTTCGTAGATATTTTCACTGATAAGGTTTCGAAAGATCTGGTGCAGGTGTTGCAGGCCGTCATCATTCTGTTCGTTGCGATGGAGGCTCTGTTTCGCGGCTGGTTAACGCGATTCCTTCCCGCGTTGACGAAAGAGACCACATCTTAATTTGATACTTGTTATTTGATAGTGACAAAGTGATCGTTGACTTGTCACTGTCACTATCGACTATCAATTACCGACTATCAATTATCGACTAGAATGTTCACCGACATCTTCAACTACACGTTAATCGCTTCGACGCTGCGGCTCTCCACGCCCCTGATTCTGGCCGCTCTCGGGGGCTTGTATTCCGAGCGGTGCGGTGTAATCAACATAGCGCTCGAAGGGTTGATGCTGGCAGGGGCGTTCACCGCCGCGACAGTAACCGTGTACTCCGGCTGCGCATGGATAGGATTGCTCGCAGCTGTGGCAGCCGGGATGTTGGTCGCGGCCATTCACGGGTTGGCGACCATCAGTTATCGAGCCGATCAGGTAGTTAGCGGGACGGCGATCAATATTCTGTTTCTTGGGATTCCCGCATTGCTCTCGGGGGCTTTATTTAAGTCGACCGGAGCGACACCGCAATTACCGCGCGATCAGGTGCTGCCCGATGTGCCGCTCTTCAATCCCGGCAATTTCCCGGTTCTAGCATCTATCTTCAACCAGAAGCCGCTCGTCTACCTCGCGCTCCTTCTCGCGACGGTGACGGCTTTCGTTTTATATAGAACGCGATTCGGGTTACGTCTGCGCGCAGTCGGCGAAAACCCGGAAGCCGCGGATACCGCAGGTGTGAGCGTAGTGAAGGTGCGTTATGCAGGGGTCCTGATTTCGGGGGCGCTGGCGGCGCTCGGCGGTGCCTATCTTTCTATCGGTCAGAACTCGCTCTTCACTCGAAACATGACTGCGGGCCGCGGTTTTATAGCGCTGGCCGCACTGATCTTCGGGAAATGGGATCCGTTCGGGGCCCTCTTCGCCTGTCTGTTCTTCGGTTTTGCCGAGGCGATTGCCATTCGTATGCAGGGGACCGTCAACATTCCCAATCAATTTATCCAGATGATACCGTACGTGCTTACCATGGTAGTGCTCGCCGGCTTGATCCGCCGCGCAATTCCACCCAAATCATTGGGTGTTGCATATGTAAAAGAATGAAGAGAAAGCGACCAAAGGCTAAAGATCTACGAGACGACTTGCGGGCCTTTCTCCTAAAGACTTTGCAAATTTCCTGCTTTTTATCACTATTCATCAGGAGATATTAAATGGCGATTTCCATCTTCGATCGTGCACAAGTCTCTGCCCGTTACATTCGCGAACAGATCGCATCGGATGTCGATGTTGCGGTCGTGCTCGGTTCGGGTTTGGGGGCGTTTGCTGAAACGCTGGAGAACCGGGTAATCATTCCATACGAAGAGATACCCGATTTTGTGCGATCGACTGTTGAAGGACATTCAGGGCGACTCGTCGTGGGTATCTTGCCATCATCGATGATCAACGTCGCCGTAATGCAGGGGCGCTTTCATTATTATGAGGGTTATTCTCTGGAAGAAGTGACATTGCCCATCCGCGCATTCGGGGCGATGGGAGTGAAGAAGCTTATACTGACCAACGCTGCTGGAAGCATAAATCAAAACTTCAATTCCGGTGAATTCATGCTGATCAGCGATCATATCAACCTGATGATGGTCAGCCCGCTGCGCGGCCGGCATGATAACCGTCTGGGCGAGCGCTTTCCGGATATGACTCAGGTCTATTCGCGCGCCTACCGCCAGATCGCGCAGGAAGTCGCTTCTGAATTGGGGATGCAACTTCACGCCGGCGTTTACATGGCTCTGCAGGGGCCGAATTACGAGACCCCCGCTGAGATACTTGATGATGCGTATGCTCGGCGCCGATGCTGTCGGAATGTCGACAGTCCCCGAAGCCATCGTCGCCAGGCAGGTGGACATGGACGTGCTCGGCATTTCGCTCATCACTAATGCGGCCGCCGGAATATTGAGTGGACCGATAAGTCACGAGGAAGTCATGCAGATGGGTCAGCGAGTGAGCAGGGAATTTTGTGAATTATTGACCCGAATTATCGCGAGACTGTGACCTATCTGCTGTTGTACGTTAAACTTGGTTGATGAATGGCGGCATCGACTGAATCACTGAACCCGAGTATAATGAGCCGACACCAAACATTTGAGCTGCCGGCAATGGCTAGAAGAAGTTGAAATCCGGAAGTAACGAAGAACTTATCCCTCTAACACTCCAGGCGCGTGAGCACGCGTATGCCCCTTATTCGGGTTTTAAGGTTGGCGCTCTCCTCGAGAGCCAGGATGGACGAGTCTTCACCGGCTGCAATATTGAAAATTCCAGTTATGGATTATCTATCTGCGCCGAACGCGTTGCGCTCGGTAAAGCGGTATCGGAAGGCGTCCGCAGCTTTACACGATTAGCCGTTATCGCAGATTCACATTCGCCCATTCCCCCCTGCGGGGCGTGCCGTCAGACGATACTTGAAATATGCGGTGAAGACCTACTGGTCATCATGGCGAATTTGCAGGGAACGATAGTGACGCGAACGATTAAAGAGTTGTTGCCGGCGCCTTTCGATCAAAGTTATTTATAATCTTGATCTGCGTCGATGTATGTATCCCCGCGTCATCACAGTAATTATTGGTTTGTTGCTCGGATACTCCCCACAGAGACCGGCATTTGAGTATCAGGCGATCTCTCGCGTAAAACAGTTGTTTGTCTCACAACTTGAATCGAGTTTGCCGGAACGTCCTTTTTCTTCCTGGCTCCAACAAGTTGTCGGACCGCGTGCCGGGTTGTCATATCAGTTGACCGATTGTGGCGAGATCCCCGCCTCATCCGGATCGGGCGTTGTAATCCAAGCTTGCGTTGAAACCGCGGCTATACTCCCTGATAAACGCAAAGTCGTTGTTGTGATTTGGGTCGGTGATTTCAAGAGAGGTCTTGTCGGAAAACCTAAGCTACGATTTGTTATTGTCGATAACGAAGATGAAATATTCGAGGCTCGCCGCTTGAGCGATCTGCCTCGGGTTCTGCGGATGCCGCTTACCAGATCGCCTATGAAAAAACCGAAGAAGCTCACCCCGTCACCTATCGTATTACCTGTGGTAGGCTATAAATATTTCGCTCCGACAGTCCAACCGATTCCGAGCCGCGCGACATACATGAAATCTCGTGTAATCTCAGTTTTATCGCGAGAGGGTATGCCGCTGAAGGTTTCTGATGGCTTATTAGCAGGGAAGGTTATCCAAAAAAGTGATCCCCAGCTATTCACCGCTTGCCCAACAGTTCAGGTCTCGGGAGAAGTAAAGGTCGATATTACGGTAGACGTGGCCGGGCGGGTGATTGCGGCGAAGGCCGTGAGCAGCCCACATCCGCAGTAATTGGCGGTTGAAGAAGCCGGATGAAATGGATATCCAATCCCACGCTGCTCAATAAGATGCCTGTGAGTGTACGTGGAGTACTGACTGTTATATTTACGCAACCATAAAATGCCCACCGTATTACGTTTTCTCAGTTGCCTTCTTATTGCGGCTCTTTCGTCCGCTCAGCGGAGTCCAAACCCGAACGACAATACTGTCGACATTTTGATCAACGGCGGTGCGGTTGTGACGATGGATGGCGAGCGCCGTACTTACGAGAACGGTTTCGTCGCAATTCGGGGCGAGCGTATTGTCGATATTGGCGATGCCACAGCGCTGAAAGCGAAAAGTTACCGGGCGAAACAGACGATCGATGCGCGCGGCAAAGCCATCCTACCCGGGTTGATCAATACTCACACGCACATCCCGATGACGCTCTTTCGCGGCATAGCCGATGACGTGTATCTGCAGGAGTGGCTGACGAAGTATATTTTTCCCGCGGAGGCCAAAAATGTCACGCGCGAATTTGTCGTGGCCGGCACCCGACTGGGCCTGGTCGAGATGATCAGGGGAGGAACGACTACCTATGCCGATATGTATTATTTCGAAGACGCTGTCGCTGAAGAGAGCAAGAAGGCGGGTCTTCGCGGGATACTCGGTGAGACGGTGATCGATTTTCCCGCTCCGGACAATAAGACGTGGGAGGCCGGGCTCGCATCGACCCGCGATTACATCAAGAAATGGAAGGGTGACACGCTCATCACTCCGGCCATTGCGCCTCACGCTCCTTATACAGTCAGCACCCAGCATCTGATTGAAGCTCGCTCACTGGCCGACACGTTCGACGTGCCCCTGTTAATCCATGTGGCGGAGGCGCCGACCGAGACGGATTATATGGCCAAAACTTACCAGTCGCGGACGATTCCCTACCTGGAGAAGATCGGATTTCTCTCGCCGCGCGTGCTCGCAGCACATTCCGTCCACGTCAATGAAGATGAAATTGCGACCCTCAAGCAGCGGGATGTCGGAGTCGCCCATTGCCCGCAATCCAATATGAAACTAAGTTCCGGAACGGCGCCGATACCGGAGATGCTCAAAGCGGGCATCCGCCTCGGTCTGGGGACAGACGCCGCCGCCTCGAATAATGATCTGAATATGTGGGAGGAGATAGACACGGCTGCCAAACTTCATAAGCTGATTGCCAATGATCCGACTGTCGTCTCGGCATCGCAGGCTTTTGAGATGGCGACCTTGGCGGCGCGCGCGCCCTCCATATGGAGAAAGAGATTGGATCGCTGGAGCCGGGAAAACGCGCAGACGTGATCGTCATCGATCTGGATGCGCCGCATTTGACGCCGATGTATAATCTCTATACTCATCTCGTTTATTCGACCAAGTCGTCCGATGTGACCGATACGATTGTCAATGGGCGGGTGTTGATGCGAAATCGGAGGCTTTTGTCGCTCGACGAAACTGCGATAAAAACAACCGCTCGACAATATCGAGTTCGTGTGAGTCGAAGTCTGAAAGCGGAAAAATAATGAGAATTGTGTTTGTAATATTATTCGCGGTTGGCCTCGCGTCTCCTCACCTGGAACGGCTGCAAGTTCAGACGCCGCGCTCTGAAACAAGCGTCACGGATTCCATCAGTGATGGGATATCGTTATATCGTTCCCGGAAATTCAAACAGGCTCTGGAGAAATTTGAGTTAGCCCTCAAACAGGATCCGAAGAATGACGAAGCTCTCCTATATGCGGCGATCACGGCCTTCAGAATCGGCAGTCAGGTTCAATCGCGCGGGTATTTTCTACGGCGCGCCGAGCTGCCCGGCCAGAAAGATACAGTTAAGGCTTTCTGCTTTTATCGTGTGGCGTTGACGTATTGGCGCGAGGCTCACGACATGGTCGCGAGGCACGGCGATATCACCGGTGAAAAGTTGGTCTACAATCTCCCGGAGAGGGATGCGGCAGAGGCGGAGCGTAGTATCACGAATGGTCTTGAATTCGTCGATCGTGCGATCGCGATCACCAAGGATTTCGGTGCCGCATATAACATCAAAAACCTGCTGCATTCGGAAGCTGCGCTGGCGACCAAAGATCAAAAGCTGGCAACTGATCATCGGAACCAGTCGATAATGGCTTTGCGTTTGGCCGTTGAAAAAACGGATAAAGCCGCGGCAGCCAGATCCGGCGATGCGGTGGACTTCAATCAGCCCACGGTTAGGATCGCTGAGATAGCTGCGACGATCGAGGATGAAAGAAAAATCGATGACCCGACGATGAAGATGATCGTAGGCGGCAAACCCAGTAGACGCGTGAAGGCCAATTTCCCGAGCGTCCGGCCAGAGGCGAAAGAAACGGCGTCAACCGATGGCGCCGCTGCGACAAATGCGCCGGATCAGCCGGTCGCTTCCGAGCGTGACGTCATTAAAGTAGAGGTGCTGGTTTCAACTACCGGCAGCGTCCTCTTCACGCGAGTCATCGAGGGGCAATCGGGCCTCAACGATGCAGCGATTCTAGCGGCGCGTGGATGGAAATTCGATCCTGCAAAATTTAACGGCAAACCTGTGCAGTTGAGCAGCGTGATTACCTTTGAGATTAAGGCGAAGAAATAGTTTTCAGTTTTCAGGTTTTTTTTAGGTTTCAGAATTCGGTTTTTGGTCCGAAGTAAATTGCTCAAGAAAACTGAAAACTGAAAAACTGAAAACTGATCTGCCTATCCTCTAACTACACCGATGTAAGGCAGGTTGCGATATCGCTCACCGAAATCGAGGCCGTAACCGACGACGAATTTGTCGGGGATCTCGAAACCCACATAATCGGGTGTTACATCGACCTTGCGCCGCTCGGGTTTGTTGAGTAATGCTACGATTTTGATCGATGTTGCCCCGCGCGCCCGAAAATTTTGGGCCAGATAGCTGAGAGTGAGGCCGGTGTCGAGGATGTCTTCAACCAGGATGATGTCACGCCCTTCGAGCGGCTCGTCCAGGTCTTTGAGGATCTTGACCTCACCCGTGGAATTTGCCCCCTTGCCGTAGCTCGACACCGCGATAAAATCTATCGTCAGGTTGAGGTCTATCGCGCGCATCAGGTCGCTCATGAAAACTATCGCTCCCTTGAGCACGCAGATCAATTCGGGACGGCGCCCCGCATAGTCACGCGTAATTTCCGCGCCTATCTCCCTGATTCGCTCGTGCAATTGTTCAGCGGTGATCATGACGTCGAGTTTTGGATTTTTGAATTCTGTCACCTGGTTGTCTTTCTCTGACATGCTGTGACCTCCTATTTTATTCCGGGACCCGACAATATATTTGTCCGGTTTTTTAGTGTCAAATATGGATTATGAATTATCGATTTCCTTTAATTGAAAAACTGCCCCCTTACGTCTTCGCCGTTATAAACCAGCTGAAGATGGAGGCCAGGCGCCGCGGCGAGGACATAATCGATCTCGGCATGGGCAACCCCGATCTGCCGACGCCGGAACCCATTGTCGAGAAGATGGTTGAAGCGGCCCATAATCCGCGCAATCATCGCTACTCGTCTTCCCGAGGCATTCCGAACCTGCGCGCCGAGATTTCTCGCTGGTATGCGCGGCGCTACCAGGTTGAGATAGACCCCGAGACAGAAGCGATTGCGACCATGGGCGCGAAAGAAGGGTTTTCACATCTCGTGCTCGCGCTCGTTCAACCAGGTGATAAGGTTATCGTCCCGGATCCCAGCTATCCGATCCACTCCTTCGCCGCTACGATCGCCGGGTGCGAATTGATCAAACTGCCGATCGACGACAATCCCGAAGATATGATGGACGCGTTGCGCCGACTGGAATTTTCGCGTTCGCAGCAGCCCAAGCTGTTGGTGCTCTCATTTCCGCACAACCCGACGACGACGTGCGTCGGGCGCGAATTCTTTGATGAAGCGGTGGCGATTGCACGCGAGCGCGGTTATTTGATCATTCATGACTTGGCTTACGCCGATCTCGTCTTCGACGATTACCGAGCGCCGAGCATATTGGAAGCTCCGGGCGCGAAGGATGTTGCGGTAGAAATGTTTTCGATGTCGAAGAGCTATTCGATGGCAGGATGGCGCGTGGGGTTCTGCGCCGGAAACTCCCAGGCGGTCGCGGCATTGACCAGGCTCAAAAGCTATCTCGATTATGGAATCTTCCAGCCGATTCAGATCGCGAGCATCATCGCCTTGCGCGATTGCGATCAAGCCGTACCGGAGATCGTCGATGTCTATCGCAAACGCCGCGACGTCTTGATCAAGGGTTTGTCATCGGCGGGATGGAACGTCCCTTCGCCGAAAGGGACGATGTTCGTCTGGGCGAAGATCCCCGAACCGTTCGCCCAAATGGGATCGCTAGAATTTGCCAAACGTATGATAACGAGCGCGGGCGTCGCGGTTTCACCAGGGATCGGATTTGGCGAGCGAGGGGATGGATATGTGCGATTCGCGCTGGTAGAGAACGAACAGCGGATTGCGCAGGCTATTCGCGGCATTAAGACATTTATCAACGACTAAAAGCCGCGGGGACGAGAAAAAAAACGAGAGAATTGATTATTTGAGGTTTTGCCGCAATCGATGGTGGACGAATCGATCAAAGATGTAATAACGGAAGCCGATGTGCGGGCTGTGCCGGTCGGCGAACAATTGCTAATTCGCGAAGGAGCGATCATCACTCCTTCAGCTCAGGATTTGATACGCGCACGCGAGATCGAGATTCGCTATCGAGGTCCATCTGCCGGAAAGCAGCGCTCGATCGCAATCGGCGCGGATCACGGCGGTTACGAGATGAAGGAAGCGCTCAAGCGATTGCTCGACGAATTGGGCTATCGCTACCGCGACTTTGGAACATTTTCGACCGATGCCGTCGATTATCCGGATTACGCTCATAATGTCGCGCGCGCGGTCGCTAGCGGGGCGTGCGATCTGGGGATCGTGATTGATGGGGCGGGTATCGGTTCGTGTATGACGGCGAACAAGGTTCCCGGCGTTCGCGCCGCGATGTGCTATGACGAGGCGACGGCGCGGAACAGCCGCGAGCATAATTATGCCAACGTGCTTACTCTCGGGGGACGCATGATTTCGCCTGATAAGATGGGGGATATCGTGCAGACCTGGCTGGCGACGCCCGAAGGCGAAGAGCGTCACGGCAAACGCGTTGCAAAAATAATGGCGATCGAACGTCAATATCTGCGATGAATCGATTGCTTGTGCTGGTCAAATGAGAAGGTTATGATGCGCTTGTTATCATCTATTATAGATACAATTTCCATTTCTTCGGAGGATAAAAAAATATGACTATGGAAGCTCTTGGCATGGTCGAAACAAAGGGCTTCGTCGGCGCAGTTGAAGCGGCTGATGCAATGGTGAAAGCTGCCAATGTGCAGCTCGTGGGCAAGGAATATATCGGCGCCGGGTATGTTACTGTCTTTGTGCGCGGGGATGTAGGCGCAGTCAAAGCGGCAACCGATGCCGGAGCGGCAGCGGCCAGACGCGTCGGAGAGCTTGTCTCAGTTCACGTCATACCACGCCCGCATATCGAGGTGGAGCGCATTGTGCCGCAAAACGGCTATCAACCCGGATCGCGGATCGAGGGCGCCGAGCAGCGGGCATTGGGCGACGGCAATAAGAGTAAGAAGTAGGATAGCGGCCAGTAATTTCCGGATTCCAGTTTCAGTTTTTGACGAAGCGAGCTGCTTCGAATTGCCAACTGGAATCTGGGAAGCTGGAAACTGATCATATGTCAGACAAGGACCTGCAATCAGTACAAGCTGCGCGCAATCTGGTAGAGGCCGCGCATCGAGCTTATGCGGTCGTCGCTGCTTTTGACCAAACTCGAATCGATGCAATCTGTCAGGCGATGGCGCAGGGCGCCCAGCGCGAATCGATGCGTCTGGCGCAGATCGCGCACGAGGAGACGGGCTATGGCAATGCGGCGGATAAAAATGTCAAGAACCTCTTCGCCGCTGTCGATATTCACAACTACTTCAAACGATTGCGCACTGTCGGAATCGTGCGTGAGAACGATTCAGTGGTTGAAATCGCCGCTCCGCGCGGAGTCGTTGCCGCTATCATTCCATCAACCAATCCTACATCGACGGCAATTTTCAAGGTCTTGATCGCAATAAAATCGCGCAATTCGATTGTGCTCAGCCCGCATCCGTCGGCGACGCGGTGCGTCATTGAGACAGTCAAAGTAATGCGCGATGCGGGTGTAAAGGCGGGTCTGCCCGCAGATGCAATAGGTTGTTTGGAACTGACGACGATTGAGGGCACGGAAGCCCTGATGAAGCACAAGTTGACAGCGGTGATCCTGGCTACCGGAGGATTGGGGTTGGTGCGCGCCGCATACTCATCCGGAAAACCCGCCTTCGGCGTCGGCCCCGGTAATGTGCCGGCATTCGTCGAAAAGACTGCTGATGTACCGAAAGCAGTGCGCGATGTGCTGGCGGGTAAATGCTTCGATTTCGGAACGATCTGCGCCTCAGAGCAATCCATCGTAGTCGATTCTTCGCTCGATAATGAAGTGCGCGCTCAATTCGCAGCCCAGGGCGCATTCTTTCTAAATCAAGCGCAGAGCGATGCGCTGGCCAAGTTAGTCGTTACGCCGCAACGCAGTTTGAATCCGAAGATCGTCGGCAAACCTGCGACGACACTGGCCGAGTGGGCCGGCATCAGCGTTCCTCCGAACACGAGATGTCTGGTCGCCGAGGTCGGCGGAGTCGGGCGTGAGTATCCGCTCTCGATAGAAAAACTGTCTCCCATTCTCACCTATTACGTCGTCAACGGTCTGGATGAGGGCAGTCGGCTCTGCGACGAAATCCTTCATTATGGTGGGATGGGGCATACCGCGTCAGTTCATACGCGCGACCGCAATGCGGCATTGCGGTATGGAACGCTGATGCCCGCATCGCGCGTGGTAGTCAATACCCCTGCGACTCACGGCGCTATCGGGTTTTCGACTGCCTTGGCACCTTCCATGACTCTGGGTTGCGGTTCATGGGGCGGTAACGTTACTTCAGACAACATCTCTCCCTTGCATTTAATGGATATCAAACGGGTCGCTTTTGAGACCCGACCTGTGACTTCGGCGAACCAAACAGCGGTTCAGCAATCAGTCACACCTTCCGCGACTCCCATCGAGCGAGATGTTATTACCGCGATGGTCGACAAATTCCTGGCCGCCCGCAAACCACCGGCGGTCGTAGAAACGACTAACGCGCGAGACGCAGAAGAGAATGTCCAGCCAAAAGTTGCCATTCCATCGCCAAAACCTAAGGAAGCGATGAATAACGGATATCGGGCCGTCGATTTCGTTTGCGAGGATGATGTCAAGCGTGCTATCGAACGTGGCGAAAAGATTTATATCAGCGCCAGAACGATAATCACTCCATCCGCGCGCGACTTGGGCGATCCGCGAGAGGTCTTTGCCAAGGCTTGATCTTGGAAATTTATCGCGCGCACCCATAATATTCCGTGGGTGCTCAGATCAGACAGATCGACGTTGAGTCAGATTTAAATATATAAATGACGCGTATTTCTCAGAATAGTAACTCGCGTCTGATAATAAATATATTTCACCTGGTGAACAAGCTGGGGGTCGACTCACTGGCTGAATCGGTACACTACGCGATTCGCATTAATATCATCGGGCAAAACATAAGCGACGAAAAAGATTCCCTTACAAAACCGCACTGAGGCCTTCCTGATCCAACTGAGAAGTATCGAGCACCCCTCTCGTAACCTTGAACAGACCGGGGAATCGTGACTCCCATGGCTTGTTCGCGGCAGGCATGTATTGCCGCGCATTCGCCTCGATGCCAGAAACGCCAGGCACGTGGGCGGCTATGCCCGCCGAATGTATCAACGAAGCCCCAGGGCACGTCAGGTCCTGCACGCACAAAAACATCCGATATTTCTGGGCCGCGGCTGCCATCAGCATCGCCTGACTTTGTCCCTTGCAGGCTTTCAGCGCGACTCCCGTGTAACCCATCTCGCGCGCCAACAGCAGGCTCTCCATATCAGTTAATGATTCGTCTATCACAACGGGACGAAGCTTCGCCGCTTCGCGCATCACATTTTGTCGGTTCCCTTTGAGGTCGCGCGCTGTGGGTTGTTCCAGATAGAGGATGCGCGCAAACCCGCGAGGAGTCAGCTCATTCACCTTGCGCAGATATTCGAGCACATATTCGACGTTCGGGCAGCGTTCGTTGAAATCGACACAGTATTTCCAGTCGATTTTCGGCCTCGTCTCCGACGCGACCCGGTCGATGTTCACCGTGCGTTCGATGTCCCATTGCAGGTCTTCCCCCTGCAACTTGATCTTGATATGCGTGAGGCCGCTGAAGTTGATCCATTGGGCCAGCGTCTCCGGGAGCCCGTCGCCGATACGTTGACTCAGCTCGGAAGGTAAGACCGCATCGGCGCCGCCAACCGAGTGGAACATCGCAATCACCGGTTTCGCCCCGGTCAATATATATCGACTGAGATATTCGCCTTTGAATGATTGATCGAGGTAATACGACAGGTCGCGGCTCATTAAATCCTTACCGTACGTCTGATAACAATTCCGCTTATGAACTTTGCCGAACGCGTCGTGGATAGCGGCGTCGAAGGGGCTGGCGGTGACGAGGGCACATAGTTTTGGAATAGGGGAAGGGAGTTTCAATTCATGCGAGATATCTTGCGCGGCTTTCAGAATATCGGGTTCAACCGCCAGGTTTATATCGATCGGGTGGCCGTATTCTTGGTAATTCGCCGTTATTTTCGCGATGCGTTCCGCCAACCTTTTCATCGCATTCAAGGTGGTGTCATAGGACATCTCTCGCGACGGGAACGACCAAACATTACCCATGGGCATCGAACCGAAACCTTTAGCGGTCTTACCATCGGGTCTACGCACGACCACCTTCACATTTAAGATGGTCGCGCGATCGACGGGCACTCCGCCAAATTTGTATGGCGCACGATAGAGAAACTCCTCATAGTCGAAGGAGACATCCTCGATACGGATTCCGGTTTGATTGGTCGACTTG
This sequence comes from uncultured Acidobacteriota bacterium, assembly GCA_963796275.1. GTDB lineage: Bacteria > Acidobacteriota > Blastocatellia > RBC074 > RBC074 > JAKEHZ01. The sequence goes on from CAWCKY010000007.1 coordinate 799,779, forward strand.
AGAAAGGCGATTTCCGTCAATCCGAGCGAAGCCATCGCCGAGCCTCTCAGGAAATTGCGACGTGATTGGGTCTTCATCATTTTACTTTGCCGATTATTTGTAGGCGGTTTGCAATTGCGATTTTAGAAAAGCCAGATCGCGCTGAGCTGCAACTATAGTATTCTGTTCGATAGCTGCAGGGCTTTCGCCCGGGATGTCATATTCGAGATGGAGCGAGATCGGACCTTGAAATTTGGCGAGCCGCAGCAATCTGAAATAAGCGTTCCAATCAACCATACCTTCACCTAGAGGGCAGTTGACTTGCTGCCAGCCTCTGCTCGTCTTATTCCAGTAGAAATCTTTGACTGCGATCATCTTGACCCGCGGCGCGATGAGATTGAATGCGATCTTCCACCCCGCTGAACCGCCTTCACAGACGGCGTGCCGCACGTCGAAATAATAGCCGGCCCATTTCGGTTCGAGCTGATCAATTGTATCAGCTACGTCCCAGAGTGACGCGCCGACGTAAGCCTCGTGATTGTGAAATCCGACTTGTATACCAAGCTGCTTGCTCAAATCAGACAGTGTGCGGAAATCTTTCATCGCCTTATCGAGTTCACGCCGCACATCTATAAATGAGTATTTGTAATACCCCGGTTTGAAGTAGGGGATCGAAAGGCGGGCGGCAGTGGAGAGTATCGCCATGGCCGCCGGATCGGATGCTGATGTCAAAGCCGTCGTGATCATCGGCACATTCAGCCCCGCCGCGCGGATAGCTGCGACAGCCTTCGGTAAATCTTCCCCCGCGCGTTCCGGCAGGACATGTCCTCCCGGTCGCACGGTCAGATCGACGCCTCCAAACCCGAGTTTTTTCACGGTCTCCGCCAGTCTGGCCGCATCCATTTTCGGTAAATGTTTTGAGAAGAAGCAAATATCGCCCGTGAAGCTCTGCGGCTGCCCCGCATCCTGGAAAACCGATGCGGCAGCGAAAGTGGAAGCGAATTTGAGAAAGTCGCGTCTGGTATTCAAGGTGTCTCCTATAGTACGTCACGTTTCATAGCGGAAAGAGACGAGATGGGCAAGAGGTTGGCCGTTTTGTTCCGCCTGCCCATCTTGACTCTGCCCCTGCTCTTGGCCCTTTTTGTTATCTTGTACTCAAACCGAAGATGGAAATTTATACGGCGCGCGATATTGATAGCTCAAAAGCTTATTCGCCGCCGTGTTGTTGGTAAACTTCTCGGATTTGCCATCCCACTCGAGATAGGCTTTGAGTTTATAAGCGATATTGCCGAGCAGCGGGCCAGTGGTGCTTCTATGCCCCGTCTCAATGTCGCAGTTGGTTTCCCCGCGGCTACGAATGCAATCGAGAAAGTTCTTCGCATGGTCTGCGGTGTCTGAGCGCCCGTCGGACTTGCTACCCTCGATCATCGGTTTTGAGCCTCTGCGCCAGTTGTCGTGCGATCGGTCAAGCGGCGTGCGAGCGAAGAACTCATTGGGCGAGATGTTATCGGGAACGACCAGGTAGCCATTGCTTTTCAAATATAGAGTCGCTTTTGTTCCGCGGAATTCGATCTCTCCGTTATTCAAACCGGCGGGCGGGGCGGTAGCGTTGAACTGTGAGAATGTAACCAGGGTCCCGCCTGGATAGGTCCAGAGCACTTCCAGGGTATCCGGTATCTCGCGATCATCTTCGATCGCATAATTGCCCCCCATCGCTGTGACCGCCGTTGGCGAGTCCTGACCGAGCGCCCATTGAATAAGGTCCATGTAATGTACGCCGAAATTCGTGAGCTGCCCGCCCGAATAATCCCAGAACCAGCGGAAGCGGTAGAAAGTTCGGTTTTTGTTGTACGACTTAGCCGGCGCAGGTCCGAGCCACACATCCCAGTCGAAATCCGCCGGCGGCTTCTCATTCTTCGGTTTGCCTATGCCATGCGGCCATTCGTTTTGAATATGAAATGCACGGACCGTCGTGATTTTACCGAGCTGTCCGCTGCGTACGATTTCGGCTGCCTCGCGGCAAAATATCGACGAGCGTCTGTTCAAACCGACCTGAGTTACGCGTTTATATTTGCGCGCAGCATCTATCATCTTGCGCCCTTCTGCGACGCAGAGAGAGAGCGGTTTTTCGATGTAAACATCTTTTTCCGCCTGGCAGGCATGAATAGTCTGCAATGCGTGCCAGTGATCGGGCGTGTTGATGACTACCGCATCGACATCTTTCAGATCGAGCAGTCTGCGATAGTCTTTGAATTGCTTGGGGCTCGAGCCGATCTTTTTTGCTGCGAAATCTAGATATGGCTGATAGATATCGCAGATGGAGACCACTTCACAGTCTTTGTGTGTGAGAAATCCATCGAGCACTTGGTCGCCGCGGTTGCCGAGCGCAATGAAACCGACTCTGATCCGATCGTTCGCTCCGTGAATGTGGGAATAGCTCAGAGCTGAAGTGATGCCGGCAGTCGCAGCAGTCTTGGTAAAATCTCTTCGCGTTATTTTATTCATGAGTTAACCCCCTTGTGCGGAAAGTATAGGACAAACCGCCCGAAAAGTTGACTGAGCCCCGACGACTCACTAGGATTGATCTATGATGGATAGCGATCGAACAACCATCGTAATCAGAGACCTGTTACTAACCGAAGAGATTTATCAGGTAGAAGAGCTGCAGAGGGAAGTTTGGGGAATAAGCGATCGCGACGTCACTCCGCTGACCCAACTTGTCGCAGCCCGAGAGGTCGGAGGCATGCTCATCGGGGCATTCGATGGCGCCATGCTGGCAGGATTTGCCTACGGATTCACCGGTTATGAGGAGGGCGAAGTGACGATTCATTCGCATATGCTCGCCGTGAAGCCGGCCTATCGCAATCGAAATTTGGGTTACCGATTAAAGCTGGCGCAGCGTGAGCAGGCGTTGAGACGTGACATCAAGCGGATGACCTGGACCTTCGACCCGCTTCAGAGCCTCAATGCGCATTTCAATATCAGCAAACTCGGCGCGGTGTCTAACCGGTATAAGATCAACTTTTACGGTGAAACGACCTCGAGTTTCTTACATCGCACCGGAACCGACCGCCTCTGGATTAATTGGCTGCTCGATAGCAGGCGCGTTCGTGATCGGATTGAAGGTTTGTCGAAAAACGAAGCGATTGAGATCGATAAAGATACGACATTTGTTCGAGTAGCATCAGACGGCTGGCCACGAATTAATGGCGCCAACGAATCGCTTGGACAGATGCGAGTCGTTATTGAGATACCATGGAGCATCGACACATTACAGCAATCGAAGCCGGACTTGGCGGCGAGATGGCGTGAAACAACGCGGCAGGCATTCAGTGAAGCTCTGGCAGCGGGGTTCGCGGTCGAGGAGTTTCATCGTACGGTCCGTGGAGGCCAGCAATTGGGAGCTTATCTGCTGAGAAGATAGATTCTCTTTTGTTTCCCGCAATCTGAACGGAAACTTGTTCGCAGTTCCCGCCTTCCGGCGGTCGGGAAACTACGAGAGAAAAAGACCGCGTAAACGCGGAACTCCAAACGGAACATGTTCGGAGTTTCGCCTTCAGGCGGTCGGGAATCATGCGAAAGAAAAAGAACCGCGTAAACGCGGAACTCCAAACGGAACATGTTGCATAAACGCAGAACTCCGAACGGAAGATGTATGGCGAGTTGAGTGTTAATTGTTCAAATGTCGCCACTTGACAGAAAAAACTCAGTTTTTAGGTGGTAAACTCCGTTCGACGGCGAAATAGCATAGCCTTCAGCCACAAGCGCTCGGTTGCCGATCCCGGCCTCCGGTCTTGATAAACCCGTCACTTTAGCCAATTCACCTGGCAAGGTCATCCCGGCGCCGTCCAAAAATGCTCTCGCGAGCTCCCGCAGCGCAGACGTGCGATCGAACTTCTGCGAGAGTTCTTCGGGAAACCTGGCTTCTGCGAGAGTCCAGATATATGTAAATTTCGGCATGTAAACGGCTTCGGCAGGGATTACTATCATCGCTTCCTGTAATTCATCGATGGCCTTGGTGAACGTCTTACGGTCTTTCACGCCCGATTCCTCCCGCAGGTCGGAGGACGCCATCTCCCACTCTTTACGGAGCGCCTTCAAAATGGCAAGAGCCGGCGCGCTCAATTCTCTCTTTTCCTGCTGTTTCGAAATACCAAAGAGCGCATGGAAGATGGGAATCAATCGCGGCGCAATAAACATCGTTTTTCCGCGCCTGAGTTTCCCGTAATAAATTTTACCCCGTCGTAGTATCTCGTCTTTTAACACCCATGTACGCGAGCTCTCAGGATCTTTCTGAACATTGTGCGGCATGACCGCATCGCGCCGGCCGCAGACGGCGATGTAGAGTGAGGGGCCGGGTTGCCGCGAGTCGGTTAAGCAGGCAGTAAATCCTACTCGCTCGATGAACCGTTCGGCTTCGAGAGCCGTCTCGATCCTTGAGGTACCCTCGCGATGCCATCGCAGATCACGGTGCTCATCGATTTCAGGCGGCAAGGTTTGTAGCATCGCTGAACGCATCGCCGAACGGTAGCGCAATTTGCGAAAATGCGCTACATTTCGCCGGCCATCGATTTTGAAAATAGTCGCCAGTTTTTGCACGCTGTTTTCGCCCGCTTTTATCAATCGCATAACGGAACTCTACACTCGCGGTCTCTACCTCCAAGCATATAATACCGCGGTTGTTTACCATTTATTCGACTTTATTCGTCGCCATCCGCTTGATAATAAACAGTGTGATATCGTCGTACTGCGGCGCCGATCCGGCGAATCGATCGATCTCGTCATAGACTATGTTCACGATCATTTCTGACGGTTGATTGGCGATGGGGCGCAAAATCGCCGCCAGCCGCGCCTCGCCGAATTCGTTCTCGTCTTCGTTCTGCGCCTCGGTCACACCGTCGGAGAAGAGAGAGATCAGATCGCCAGGGTTAAGCTCGAAACTCTGTTCTTCATAAGGTGCATTCATATCGAGCAGATCAGGAGGGATTAACCCGAATGGGGTCCCGGTCGATTTGAGCCACTCAGCTTCACCGTCTGAGCGCAACAACAAGCAATCGGTGTGACCTGCGCTGACATAGCGGCCCGTCCCGGTCGCCGGATCGAGTTCGAGCAGGATCGCAGTAACGTATTTGTTCGATGGAGTAGTTGCGTAGAGCAGTGCATTGGTGTGAGCCGCCAGCTCGGTGAGCGATGGTATTCGCCCCAATAACGCGCGCAGCGTCGCCTGCATATTGCTCATCAATAAGGAAGCGGGCAGCCCTTTCCCGGAGACATCGGCAACGCAGATGAGATGCACGCTCTGCCCGAGATGAGACGTGGCTGCCAGTGCATCATAGTAGTCTCCTCCGCAAACGCGCGCGGGACGATTGCGCGCCGCCATATCGTAATTGGGAACCCGAGGTAAATGGGCAGGGAAGAGGTTCTGCTGAATCGTGGCTGCGAGCGCCAGTTCCTGCTCGACCTTTCTGCGGTCGATAGCTTCCCGGAAATACCAGGAATTTTCAAAAGCTACCGCCGCCTGTGTGACCAACCCGATACCGAACTCCAGGTCTGACTCGCTGTATGCAAGCGATCCGGGCCTGGGTCCTAGTACGACAATGCCGCCGGTCGTCTCATCGCCGGCATTTATCTGAAAGATCACTTCTGCTTGCTCTGCCATCAAAACCTCACGGAGTTCGCTCTCCGGGAGATCAGCGACTTTCATCGCATCGGGAAAGTTGTTCAACTGGGATCTATAAATTTTGTGATCGAGATTGATCTCTATGCCTTTTCGCCGAGTTACCGTTGGATGTCCATCCTTCCAGGCGACGAGCGCATATCTCCGGATCGCCCACCGCCCGGCGAGCGTGAGCATCAGCAGCTGAGCGACTTCGTCTGGTTCGAGCGTGGATGTCAGGCCTCTACCCAGGTCGAGCAGGGTTTTCAATTCCTGCACCTTTTGATCGAGCGCCTGGTTGAGCTCATTAGCCGCGGCGTGGGCGCGAGCATTGGCGATGCCGCTCGCGGCGATCCCCAACTGCGCTCGTAGAAAATCGCACTCTTCCTGTCCGATCTCTTTTTTCAGCGGCCGGTTGATGGCGAGCAGACCGACCGGGCTGTTTACCTCACCAATATGCATGATCACATCGATCCCATGAGCGCGCGCTTTCGTTTCATCGAAGACCTCTCCGCCGGCGAATTTAGGCAAGCCGCGTACCAGCTCTATTCGCATTACTCCGTCTTTGGCTACCGCAATCAATCCTTTGCTCGCCAGCAGGCGTCCCATTACGGAGCGTAGCAGATGGCGCAGGAGCCCATCGAGATCGAGCGATGAGTGGAGCAGTTGAGCGGATTCGAGTAATGCTTCAAGCCGGGATTCGCCGAGAGATGATGTCATAAGTGGCTGTGCGTTATTAGAGGTGATGAAGCGGAAAGAGAAGTGGCTCAATGTCCATTGCTTTCTAGTTCACTGATCTTCATCAGCCATCGGTTATTCTTTTCGTATCTTTTTGGTCATATGTAGTTCGTTTTTTTGACCCGGGACGATCTCGTAACTCACATCGTCCATCAATGACTTGATCAGTCGAAACCCCAGGCCGCCGGATTTGCGCTTCGCGACGAGTTGTTCCACTGTATCAACGTCGACTTTCGCCGGATCGAAGCCGCGGCCTGAATCAATGACCGAAATGCGCACTTCATCTTCATCGAAGACCGCACGGACGTCTACCTCTTTACTGATATCGTGACCGTAAGCATGTTCGATAACATTGGCGCATGCTTCATCGACGGCCAGCTCAAGTTTCGCAACATCTTCATCGCTCATTTTTGCCTGTTTGCCGACGGTCGTGACAAACTCCCGGATGAGCGCGAGATTCTCGGTCGATGAGGGAACCTGCAGTTTGAATTTTCTTTCGATGGGAGCCATCCGATGCCCTCCGAAGGATGAACAGACCGGTGAGAAGTTAACTCGCTGAGAACCGGGCGACAGCTGCCGGTTGATCTTCGAGCATTTCGAAGAGATCTTGAAAACCCAGAATCTCGAATGTATGTTTGACCTTCGGCGCGAGTCCGCAAATCTTGATGTCGCCACCTCGCTCGCGAACCTCCTCGATGAAACTCATAAATACACCTAGACCAGCCGAAGAGATGTAAGTCAACTTTTCGCAATTTACGATGAGATGGTGACGGCCAGCCTCTATCTCGGCTTGAATTGCGTTTTCAAACTGCGGTGCTGTGTGAGCGTCGACGAAGCCCTCGAGGATAATGATCGACAGACGGGCATCGTTGGTCGTTTGTATGGAAAATGGATTTGCCACGCGGAAATTCTCCTTGAAAGCGTTGTTATATTAGCCATAATCATTTGACCACGCAACGGAATGCCGTATGCACGGGCCCGAGTTTAGCGATAATACGGGACCGGTAAAATAGCTTGAAGAGAGAACTGACAGCCATGATAAGAATTCTCGGATCGATCGGCGGCACCATATTTTTCGCCGTGATGCTCACGCATGTCGGCTCAAACTTTTACGAAAACTTGGTGGAGCGGAAAGCCTATAGCCGGCGAGGGTGGGAAGCAACTCAAGTAAACGGTAAACCGACTATCTACACGGTCGATGCTGACGGACCGGCTGTGGCCTTACACAGCGGCGATGAAGTGGTCTCGCTCGCGGTCGAGCCGCAGAACGCTTGCCCCATATTGAATAGAAATGAGTGCACAGTACCGGCGGGTACGGGATATAAACTGGTCATTCGCCGAGACGGAGAGACGCTGGCGTTCGACCTCGCGACTGCGCCGGACCGGCTGAGCAGCCAGCTCATCGACTTCGCTGCTTATCTGCTCATCGCGACTTTCGTTATCACCGGATTAACGATCCTTCTGCTAAAACCCGATGATAAACAAGTATGGTTATTGGCGCTGATGCTGGGCACTTTCACCGGGTTCTTCTCCTCGGGATCTCTGGCTTTTCTGCCCAATTGGGCGCAGTTTCTATCTCAACTGGCGCGTGGTTGCGCCAACGCGTTCTTTCCCTTGTTCCTGCATTTCTTCCTGATCTTTCCCCAAAGCGGGCCTTGGGTGCGTCGTTTCCCACGCCTAGTGTTCTGGCTTTACGTCCCATTTCTGATACTGATTTTACCGATCAACATCGTACAACGTCTGGGCGGTCAAAACTTGATCGCCGCCATCCCCGGGACCAAATTCATCAGCATATTCGCGGCGTTATTGATTATCACCTATCTGGTTTTAGGTCTGGCTGTTATGGCCGTGAACTATCGAGCCGCGGACTCGGTCAATAGACGCCGAACTCGCGTGATTCTGGTCGGATGCGGCACCGGGGTTCTGAGCTTTCTGCTCCTTATTGGCAGCCAGATGCTTGGGTTGAATCGTACATATCCCAAAGTTTTTGACCTCTTCATCTATGCAATGCTGGCAACCCTCCCATTGATCCCGCTTTCGATCGTATACGCGATTATTCGCCATCAGGTGATCCCCATCAGCCTGCTTATGCGCCGCGGCGTGCGATACCTGCTAGTCTCACGCGGATCGATCCTGCTTGAGTTGATCGTCGTCATCGTCGCCGTCACCGCCGTGCTCACCTATATCTTCAGCCGGTCGAAGCCTTCGGGAATGGTCATCGGATTGGTCTCCGCCGGCGTCGGGGTATCCGCATGGAAAATTTCAGAAACCCTGCATGACAAATATCTCGCGCCGCTCATCGATCGCCGTTTCTTCCGCCAATCATACGATGCGCATCAGATCATCGCCGAACTGACGCATTCGCTGCGCACCGTCACCGAATTGCCGCAGCTTCTCGATCTGGTCGCGACAAAGATTCAATCCGCACTCCAGACAGAGCACGTGACGATCTTTCTGAGGGATACTGTAACGGGAAACTTCAACAGCGCTTATTCAAACGATAACAGTGGATCCAGAATTGCCGCACCTCATCCCCAAGACGGTCACCTGGTCAGATATGCCCGGATGGTCGAACACCTCGACCATCTCGGTAAATTCATGAGCGGGTCAAAAATCTCCGAATATAGGAAACTTGAGTCTGATAACGGCCGCCCGGTAGAAATCGGGCACGATGATTTTTTTAGCGAATATGATGGTGCCGCTCTACTGATGCCGTTATTGTCGAAGGATGAGATGTTGGGGATCGTATCCCTGGGGCCACGTTTGGGCGACCTGCCCTTTTCGCGCGAGGACAAGCAGCTATTGATGAGCGTCAGTGGTCCTACCACGCTCGCTATCGAGAATGCGCGATTGGTCGAACAGATGGTCACCGAGGCTCGGCGTCTGCAGGAGATAGAGGTTGACCATCGTCGCAAGACGGAAGAGCTGGTCGTCGCCCGCCAGCTTCAGCTTTCGATGCTGCCCACGCGCAATATCATGCTCGGCAACATTGAGATCATCGGCCGGATGCGCACTGCGAGCGAGGTCGGCGGTGACTACTATGATTTCATAGAAATGACGGAAGGCCGAATTTGCATCGCTGTAGGAGATGCCACCGGTCACGGGATGGCGGCAGGGCTGGTGGTTGGGATGGTAAAAATGGGATTGATAAACGGACTGCCAAAGCTCAACGGTAGTATGAGCATCAAACCGCTGGTCGAGGATTTGAACCGCGCACTGAAACGCTCTCTTTCACGCCGCGGCATGGGAATGTGCCTCGGCGCGGCAATCCTGGAAACTTCTACGCTAAAAGTGCAACTCTTCTCGAACGGAATGCCGGCGCCATACCACTACCGGTTTGCCGATCGCAATCTGTTGCAGATCGCGACTCATGCGCCGCCCTTGGGATTTCTGCGTGAGGTCAGTGTGCGGCCGGTCGAGATACAAATGCAGTCGGGAGATGCGTTGCTCTGGTTGAGCGATGGATTCGAAGAGCGCTTGAATCGGGTGAACGAAGTTTGGGGGAGAGAACATGTTGCGCAGGCGCTGGAGCGCATTTGTGGTGATGAATCGTCCGCTGACGTCATCGTCCTACGGATGCTCGAAGCCTGCGACCTGGCAGCTGAGGGCCGTAGCAATCACGACGACATGACGATCGTCGTCATCAAAGTTCGAGAATGCAATTAACTAGAAAAAGATTGGAAGATTCATCGCTGCCTTCTGGTATACTGAAATAGCCCGACGAAAGGTCAACGACTGACGACTGACGACTGACGAACTGATTTAAGGCGGCCCCTCCGGCGCACGCTACGATAGAAGCCAATATCGCTGCCGCCATACTTCCACGAAAGCCGGTCACGAAAGCCGGTAATGATAAGAGATATACTTCCTCCTTAAAATAAACCGAAAAATTTGGAAGATATATCGGACGATATAAAACGATATCGAGATAGCAGATATATATATATATAGAAGATATACAAGCATAAAAAGCGATATCGTCTGAATATCATCCTCCGCAGGCAGTTCGCTCGTCGAACGCGGTTAGGTTTTATTCGGGAAAGGTGATGAAGAGGGAACTGGCGCCTCTTTGAAGAGTAAGGCTTCAGTCCAAAATGATCGATCAATGTGAATAATGATCGACCAACGTGGATTCTGTGATCTATCCTCCGGAATAGAACAATAGTGCGGTTCCTCGACGGGATGCCGCATCTCTCCTCGACTTCTACAATAAATCATCGCTGACCCGGCTGAATAATATTGTACATATGTGACTGTTGCGACTGCTCAACGTGTTGACGAAATACATAGAGATGCCGAAAAGAGTCCTCATGCTTTGTTACTTCTATCCGCCGGTTGACGCCATCGGCGCGCTCCGCAGCGTGGCGTTCTCCTCGAATTTGAGGGAATTCGGCTGGGAGCCAGTCGTCATCTCAGTAGCTAGGTGTAAAGACCGATGCGTGACGATCGGAAATTCACAGCCGCCGGAGGGAGTAGCTGTCTTTCGCGTCCCCGAACTGGGGCTTGGTCTTTATTGTGATTACCTTCAGGGGGCGCTCTGTCGCGTCTCCCGCATATTTGGGCACGAGCCAAGTCGCAACTGGATACGCGATATCTTCTGCTTCCCCGATTCTCAGGTAACCTGGTTGCCGGCGCTCAAAGGGATCTCGCTGGCGCGGGGCATCGATGTTGTCTATGTGAGCTGTCCCCCTTATAGCGCCGCGCTCAACGGCGTTCTCATCAAAGCGGTCACGGGGAGACCGCTGATCCTCGATTTTCGTGATTCGTGGAACGTCGGACCTGCTGATCCCGGTGCGAGACATCGTCGTGCGATGCTCAATCTGGTGGAACGCTTCACGCTCCGATGGGCTGACCTGATTATTCTCAATACTCCGGGCACCGAACGGATATATCGAAGCGCCTATCCCGATCTCGCGCAAAAGTTTCTCAGTATTCCGAACGGCTATGACTCCATCAATGAATCTCCATCCCCACCGCCTGAAAGTCCCTTCCGGATCGTCCATACGGGAAACTTCTATCTCGAACGTACCCCCGATCTGCTTCTTAGAGCGCTTCAGGATCTGGGGAGAGATGACATCGAATTCATTCAGGTGGGGAATATGCATAATGGGATCACGCGCTATAAAGATCGCCTGAAAATCAGGTGCACTGGATATCTTCCTCGGGAAGAAGCGCTCAGATGGATGCAGGACGCCTCGCTCCTCTACCTGAAGCAGTCTCCGGAAACGCCTCATGCCATCGCTGCCAAGACCTACGAGTATCTCTCTGCCGGGCGCCCCATCCTCGTCGATGCTCCCCCAGGAGATAACGCCGAAATGATCGCTCGCTATGCCACCCGGTCTTATGTAGTTACTTCGGGTTCACCCGATGACCTGCGACAAGCCGTCCTGAAAGCTTATGAAGAACGGTCGTTACCCTGTGGCGTCAACGAAGAGTTCATCCGCAGATTCCGGAGGAGGGAACTCACGAGGATTCTCGCAGCGAAGATGGCGGAACTCGCGGGCGGAAGCGAGACGAAGCGATGACCGGGACTTAGAGTTTTACTTTAAATCTGAAACATGCAGTTCAGGTAATTTCTCAGCGAAGAGTCGTGACATTGCTCTGTAAAAAATTATCAGCCATTTATTTTCACCCAGGTCGTTCAGTATCCGCAGAAGGGGATTTTTTAAGGTGATTATTTAAGTGAGCTCGATAGTCCGTTGCGTACAAATAAAGAATGTCCATTCGATGTCTGCGTGCCGACATTCGAGGTTCGCAGTTTGCCGCTCCTGGCACTCTGTAGTCAAAAAAAAGCCTCCTATGTCCTGAGCAGGATGCGTTCGTTCTTGAATACCCGGACGGCAATCCAAAAGGCCAGGCCAGCATAAACGAGCGTTGAGAGTAGCGTCAGAGTGAAGCCGATCCACGACCAGTCGCCGAGTACCAATTCTTTGATCAATTGGCTGAAATTGACGATAGGAAGGAGAGCCATGCCGGCGCTCAGCTTGATGCCTGGAAGGAAGCTCACCATGGCGGGGAACAGCGCGATGAGGATGAGCGGCATGAGATAACTCTGCGCCTCTTTATAACTCTTGGCCAGCGTTGCGATGGCGATGATGAGCGATGAGATCATGATCGCCATCGGGATGGTGACTATTCCAATGAGAAGAAGAGTGGTCCTATCGATCAGGATCGCGCTCAATATATCGGGCGCACCGGCTCTTTTGACGAGAGCGAACGATAGGCCCAAACTTATGAAGGCCAGCGCGGATGAGAGTATAGTTGAAGTGATGACTGCCAGAATTTTTCCCAGGACGATCTCCTCCCTGGTGGCGGGAGATGACAATAACATCTCCATCGTCCGCCGCTCCTTCTCGCCGGCTGTCAGGTCCGTCCCGGGATATATCCCGCCCATGATCATCGAGATTACGATCATATAGCCGAGAATGGCTCCGATGATAGAACCGGACATCCGCTGGGGCGGAGCGGTATTGACTTTCTCGACGCTGAACGGAGTGAGGATGCGTTCGGCTATACCGGCACGCTGGAGCTCGGTTTTTATCTGTTGACTTTTCAATTGATCCAGGGCGCGCTCTATCCGTCCACTCGCAATCTGCATCTCGAGTTGAGAGAGATCTGCGTATATATTAATTGATATGCTTTGGGCCGGGCCCAGGACTTCCACACCCATATCAGCCAGTTTGTTTGCGACCGCGTTGCGCGCATCATCAGATGTCTGTATTTGAAATCCCGACTGTTCCAGCGAACCGGCTATTCCCGCGAGATCGACGTCTTGCTTAAGAGCGAGTCGGAACTGTTGCTCCTGCGCGCGTTTTGCGGATCGGGTGAAGAAGAAGCTCACCCCGGAGGATATCAGTGGCCAAACCACCAGAGGGACGATGATCATGCTCATCAGAGCCCGCCGGTCTCGCAGTAGATCGAGGATTTCTTTGTGATAGATGATCTTGAGATATCTCATTGGCTCCTCTACCGATAAAAATTCATGAAATGAAGCAGATTACTGTTTCTCCTGAGTTTTTCTTGGCATCGTTGAACCTGCCGTCCACCAGCACGAACAACGTTATCTATAAATAGAAATATTTATATCCCCAGAAGCTCGATGAAAATCTCACGGAGTCGCTGTTTGCCCGTGATAGTCCGTAGTTGTTCCATCGTCCCGAGCGCTCGGATCTTTCCATGATTGATGACCGCGATACGGTCGCAGAGGTGCTCCGCCTCTTCCATTATATGGGTGGAGAGCACTATGCACTTGCCTGAATCTCTTGCTTCGCGAATGAACCTTTCGACTACCTGTGAGGTCGGAACATCCAACCCTGAGGTCGGTTCATCGAGTATGAAGATGGGCGGATCATGGACGAGAGTACGGGTGATGGCAGTCTTCTGTCGCATGCCGGTCGATAGCGTATCGATCTTGGTATTGGCGAATTCGTGCATATCGAAAATGGTGAACAAATGATCGATACGTTGTTTTAATAAGCTTCCATTCAATCCGTTCAAGCGCCCGAAGAAACTGAGTACCTCTCGCGGCGTCAAGCGATGGTAAAGGCCCATGTCTCCGGAGAGGAACCCCATCTTATTCCGAACCTTGGCGGCCTCTTTGATTATATCGTGTCCCCCGATGTGCGCTGTCCCGTCGCTCGGCCGCAGAATAGTCGCGAGCATGCGCAGGGCCGTCGTCTTCCCCGCACCATTTGGGCCCAGCAGCCCAAAAATCTCACCCCCGTGTGCATCAAAAGAAATATGATCGACCGCAACGATCTCTCCTCTTTTTTTATCTGGATAAACTTTAGTCAGATTGTTAACTGTAATCATATTTGTTTTTTTGTTGATCTCTTAGTCATTTTTCTCAGACATCTTCTGATAAAGTATCAAGCAGCGACATCTGGTCGACATGCCTGCTCGGCTTCTTGAGATGGCGGGCGAACTTCGGTTTACCTGTTACATCGAGCTCATTCTGTTCGAGGTTGCCCAATATTTCGCGCGCTCGTTCGATGACCGAGATAGGCAGACCCGCCAGCCTCGCGACCTCGATCCCATAACTCTTGCTCGCGCTTCCCGCCATAACCTTGCGTAGGAAGACGATCTCACCCTGCGCCTCCGATACCGCAACCTGATAATTACCGACTCCCGGCCTCATCTTCGCCAGCTCGGTCATCTCGTGATAATGGGTAGCGAAGAGAGTCTTCGCGCTGTGTTTCGGGTTGTCGTGCAGGTATTCGGCGATCGCCCATGCGAGCGAGAGTCCGTCAAATGTAGCGGTTCCGCGACCGACCTCATCGAGCAGGACCAGGCTGCGCGGTGTCGCAGTGTTGAGGATGTTCGATGTCTCGGTCATCTCGACCATAAAAGTCGAGCGGCCGCGCGCCAGATTATCGGACGCACCGACTCGCGTGAAGATGCGATCGACGAGCGCCACCCGCGCCGACGCGGCCGGCACGAAACTTCCCATCTGAGCGAGGATCACGATCAATGCCGTCTGTTTAAGATAGACCGATTTGCCGCCCATATTCGGCCCGGTGATGATCAGCAGCCGGTCGGTCGTATTGTTGATGGCTATATCGTTGGGTACGAATCGTTCACCGATGGTCTCGATCACAGGGTGACGCCCTGCGCGAATCTCTATCTCGTCGCCCTCGTGTAACTGCGGCCGGACATAGTTGCGGCGATTCGCAACCTCGGCGAGCGATGAGATCGCATCAAGAATCGCGACCGCTCGCGCAACCCCTTGTATTCTGCGCACCTCCTGGGCTATGCGTTTGCGCACCTGGGTGAACAGCTCGATCTCGAGCTCGACGATTCGTTCTTCCGCACCCAGCACCTTTGCTTCGTACTCCTTCAATTCGGGAGTGGTATATCGTTCGGAGTTGACGAGCGTTTGTTTGCGCTCGTAATCGTCAGGCACCCGATCCTTGTTGGCGTTGCTGATCTCGATGAAGTATCCGAAGACATTATTGAATTTGACCTTGAGGGACGAAATTCGGGTTCGCCCTCGTTCGCGCGCTTCGATCGCCGCAATGTAACTCTTGCCGCTGCGCGCGAGATTGCGCAACTCATCCAGTTCGGCGTTATACCCGTCACGGATCATTCCGGGTTCGCTAGTGAGCGCCGGCGGATCGTCGGCTATGGCTTCAGCTACCAGCGATCGCACGTCATCCAGCTCGTCCAGGTTTTCCGTGATCACCTGGAGAAGGGAAGCGCGCGAATCGGCGAGCGCGCGGCGAAGGTCAGGTATGGCTTCAATCGATAGGCGAAGCGCGATCAGATCGCGGGCGGTCGCCCTTCCCAGAGTTACCTTACCGGCCAGCCTCTCGAGGTCGGCCATGAGGTCGAGCCTCTTCCGCAGCTGATCGCGCTTTATCGTTGAAGTCTTGAGCTCTTCAACCGAATCAAGGCGCGTCGCGATCTCCCCCGGTCTGACCGAAGGTCTGAGCAACCATTGCCTCAAGAGCCTGGCCCCCATTCCAGTCATCGTCTCATCCAGTATCCCAATCAAGCTGTGAGAGAGAACACCGTCGTTGGAGCTGACCAGCTCGAGGTTGCTCACCGTCGTTGCATCCAGGACCAGATATTCGCTCGGCTCAAAAAAAGTTATCTCGCTGATGTGCAGAGCCTGAGACTTCTGCGTCTCCAGAATATAATGTAACGCGGCGCCAGCCGCACATACGGCATATACCTTGTCGCCCAACCCAAACCCATCCAGCGAAGCGACCCCAAGCTGCGCCCGCAGTAACGGCTCCGCATGCTCGTATCCAAACAACCAGTCATCAAGCGCGACTTGCGCCACTCCCGTAACAGAGAGAATACCAGCGTCCGATAACGAGAATGGCAATTGCGACGACGGAGAGGATGGGGAAGCTTGAGAAGATGATGAAGATGACGAGAGTTGTTCTATGGATGAGTCCGATAAACGCAGTGAAGCGGGGTCGGGGGTTCCGGGCTCAGGAGTATGAATCTCCGCCCCTCTCACTGATCCTGATTCTGCCCCCGACTTTGCGTGAAGCCGGTCTTCTTTTTCAGACCAGCGACTCTCAAGTCCGGATTTGATCGATTTAAATAATGGCGACAGAGAATTGGGGAAAATGATCTCTTTCGGGGCGAATATCTCCAACTGTTCCTGTATGCGTTGCCATGCTTGATCGCCCAGGAATTGAGAGGTGATGAATTCGCCGGTGGAGAGATCGAGAAGAGCGATGCCCATCCCTTCGCCAGAGCCACAGATCGAAGCCAGATAGCAGTTTTGTTTCGATTCGAGGAGTTGGCTCTCAAGCGCGGTGCCAGGGGTTATCACCCTCACCACCTCGCGGCGTACGAGCTTCGTCGTTGAATTAGGGGTTTCGGTCTGTTCGCATATGGCCACGCGATAACCCTTTTTTACGAGCTTGGCGATATAGCTCGCGGCGGCATGATAGGGCACCCCGCACATCGGAACGGGATCTCCGCGCTCCTTGTGGCGTGCAGTCAGCGTGATCTCCAACTCGCGGGCGCCGAGCAGCGCGTCGTCAAAAAAGAGCTCGTAGAAATCACCGAGCCGGAAAAACAGCATTGTTCCGGGGTATTGTTTTTTGATCTCAAGATACTGCCTCAGCATGGGGGTGAGCTGAGAGGGCCTGTCATTCGATGACATAGTTTGGCTACCTTTCATAATCTATAAAAACTGCATAAGGGAAACAATTGCATCGGATGAAGCGCAATGTTGGGTGGCCGCAGATTTGTTCACCAAGGTCAGTCAATATATAATCCGTTGGCCTACAATGTCAAAAGAGTCAACAGGTTATTTAATTCTAGCCGCCGATACTTCTTCATCGCTCGCAAATTTTGCGATAGTCAGAGGTGAAAAACTTCTGTCTTCGCTCTCAGGCGGGGCTCATCTGCCGCATTCACAGACATTTTTTTCAAACCTCTCGATTCTACTTCAAATGGCACAAGTTGAGATAAAGGAAATCGATGCTTTTGCCGCTGTCACCGGTCCCGGAAGCTTCACCGGTCTGCGAGTCGGGTTGGCGGCGGTCAAGGGGATCGCGCACACCTTATCCCGACCCTCTGTGGGTATCAGTTCGTTCGATGCCGTGGCGCTGGGGACAGGTGTAACCGGCAAGGTTCTGGTGATGATCGAGGCAGGCAGGGAAGAGGTCTATTGCGGACTCCGTGAGGTTCACATCGATGGGGAGATTGATGTGCTGGGTGCGGATGTGGTGGGGCGACCGGAGCTCGTGATTACAAGCGCGCTCGCCGGCATCGAAACGGATCATCTGGTGGTTGCCGGGAATGGCTCTGCCAAATTCAAAAACGCGATCGAGATCGACTTTCAACGCGTCGATCTGGATTCGCACCGTCAATTTTCAAGCGCACCACAATACTGGCAGTCGCAATCCGGCCATAGCGATACTGCGGTTGCGATCGCAAAATCTGCCGCCAGGATGTTGAAGGCCGGTACTATCTCGGAGATTCAGCCCCATTACGTCCGGCCGTCGGATGCTGAGCTAAAATCAGTATGAAAGACCGGATCGCTTCTTATATAAAAATCGAGCCAATGTCATCGGGTGATCTGAACCGCATCGTCGAGATCGAGAAGGGGTGCGGTCTAAGTACTTCCGGTGTCGAGAGATATCTGAAATTGTTGGCAGACAAGGCGGCTCTGTTGCTGGTAGCCATCGAGTTCGATCTTGAATACGAGGGAAGGGAAATCGCCGGCCTCTTCTCCGCTTATGTGGTGATCGATGAGCTGCAGATCGATAATCTGGCAGTCGTGGAAAACTTTAGAAGAAGGGGTATCGCTTCAAATTTATTATCCGAGGGACTGGTTATCGCAAATCAGAAAGGAGCGAGAAGCGCGGTCCTCGAGGTCCGCTCTGCCAATCAGGTCGCACGCACATTCTATGAACGACACGGGTTCCTAACCTCCGGTTTCCGCAGCAACTACTATCACAATCCCTCAGATGATGCTTTAATCATGATTCGTGAGCTCTAAGAGGGCGAAAAGACGGAAGAGCAGAGGCGCGCTCTCCCCAGAAATATTTTTTCTATTTTCTCTGATTTCCGACTCTTGATTTCTTTCCCAGGCTCCCTCACTACCCGAAAATGTATCTTGAAAGCGCACAGCATTCGTATTACTATGCTGTTAAGTTTGATGCCAATTCGGAGAACTTAAATTTAACAACGGCAAGTTAAAATAGCTAAGCTAAGGAGGATAAGCCAATGAGCATATCGGTCAGCGATGCCGCTTTGAGGGACTACCTTATCGCCCACGATGAACAATATCGTGAATTGATTAACGAACACCGCAAGTACGAAGCTCGTTTGAGCGAGCTCGCATCGCTTCATTATCCGAATGATGATGAACAACTTGAAGAGACAATCTTAAAAAAGAAGAAGTTGCTCCTTAAAGATCAGATGGAGGCAATTGCCAGAAAGTTCAAACCGAGCTATTTGTCTCACTAGAATATAGTTGGCTTCCAAACACTTGAATAAAAACTGGAACGGGGACACCTTAAGTGTTCCCGTTCTCTTTTTTGGGGGTTTAGTTAAAGGAAATTCTCGGATAATATCCTTGAAGATTTTGATGATCTTGAGTCCGATAACGAGGAGAATGAATTGATACGTGATGCATATGCCTTCATCGTTCCCATGGTTTTGCTGGGCGGGTTATGTCTGCTGCTCGGTTGGTTGATCGGGGACTTTTTTTTCATCGGCGCAGCGCTCTTCCTTCTTTTGTCCCTATTTGTCGCCTTTTTCTTTCGCGATCCCGAACGTGAAGTTCCCCAAGATGAGAGACTCGTGGTCTCGCCGGCGGATGGTCTCGTAGTCGTAGTCAAACCAGTCGAACTCGCCGAAGGAAAGACGGGGACTCTCGTCAGCATCTTCCTGTCCATTTTCGATGTTCACGTAAATCGTTCGCCGCTCGCAGGAAGGATCATCGAAACCGATTACCGTCCCGGCAGATTTTTGGTCGCCACGAAACAGAAGGCATCGGTGGAAAATGAGCAGAATGTCATAACCGTAGAAAACAAATATGCGACCGTCGTGTTTAAGCAGATCGCCGGTCTGATTGCACGGCGTATAGTATTCTGGAAGCGGAAGGGGGACCAGGTTCTGCTGGGGGAGCGAGTGGGACTCATCAAATTCGGGTCGCGTGTCGACATCATATTGCCTCCAGAGGTCAACGTCGTCGCCAGAAAAGGCGAGCGCGTCAAAGGCGGAATTTCGATCATTGGAAAGGTGGATCAATGAAAGATGAGATGGAAGAATCCAATCCGCAGAGGCGCGGTTTTCGGCGCGGCATTTACATCATCCCGAGCGCATTTACGATCGGCAATATCTTATGCGGCTTTTATGCAATCATAAATTCCATCAAAGGATACCAGGCGCTCTTCAACGGCGAATATGCCGCGCACCTTTTCGACAACGCCGCATGTGCAATCGGATTTGCTGTTCTTCTCGATAGTCTGGATGGAAGAATCGCGCGTATGACCAAATCGACGAGCGAATTCGGAGTCGAACTAGACAGCATAGCAGACGTCCTATCGTTCGGCGTTGCGCCCGCCGTGCTCGCCTACTCCTGGGGATATGGGTCGATCCATGGATTCGAGCGTCTGGGATGGGGAGTCTCGTTCTTTTTCCTCATATGTGGGGCTCTTCGCCTGGCGAGGTTCAACGTCATGGCGCGAGCACCGCGATTCGCAGTCGACGGAAACTCGCCAAAATTGGATAAGAGATACTTCGTCGGGCTTCCCATCCCGGCAGCCGCCGGCATGCTCGCCGCTATCATACATTTCGTTCCACAACCGCTCCCGACCTATGAGTTCAGCCAGGCTCAGTCATTCAGTTGGGCGGTGATGTTAGGGATGGCGACCCTGGCTGTTTTAATGGTTAGTACGATCAGATATGCAAGCTTTAAGAATATCGGTCGCAGTAATAAGCCTTTTATTACGCTGCCATTATTATCGCTTATGGTTGCCGGCATCTGGTTTTACTCACAATGGGTGCTTCTGTTTATCTCCGCAATATATGTTTCACACGGCCCGCTTATGAAATTATGGGGCCTCGTCAACCGCCTGCGACGACCCTTGCCTAAGGTCGAAGATGCAACGCCCACTTCATCAATCGAAAACTGACGAAATCAGACCCCACGAGGTTGCGAATTACCTCGATTGGAACGAGTAATACCGCTGTCTCGGCACTCTGTTTTTCGTCCATTTTGAATTTTTGCGATTTTTTGTGGTAATAACCGTTTTTGGAATCGATGCGCTCCTCTTTTACTCTTTGCGCCTTCGCGTATTTGCGTCAAAATAGTTATGAGAGGAGTAATCTCTTGTCTAAGTCTTTTGAGACCGTCATCATTCTCGATTTTGGATCCCAGTACACACAACTCATCGCCCGGCGCATCCGGGAACTGGGAGTCTATTGCGAAATTCATCCATTTGATACGCCGATAACACTCATACGTCGACAGAACCCCATGGGGGTAATTCTATCCGGCGGTCCCAGCTCGATTTATGAGGAGGGGGCTCCTCATTGCGATCCGGGGATTTTAGACCTCGGAAAACCGATCCTGGGTGTTTGTTATGGGCTCCAGCATCTTAGCTATTTCCTGGGTGGAAAAGTCGAGCCGTCGTCGCGACGAGAATACGGCGCAGCTACGGTCAGATTGACGTCCGGGAGTTTGCTGCTGTCGGGATTACCCGATGAGTTTCCCGTCTGGATGAGCCACGGAGATCACGTCACCGTGGCCCCCCCGGGCTTTCGAGTTATCGCCGAGACCGAGAATGCCCTTGGCGCTATAGAAAATGTCGAGCGGCGTCTCTACGGTTTACAATTCCACCCCGAAGTTGCCCATACACCTGACGGCAAAAATATCCTCAACAATTTCGTTCGTCGAATCTGTGGATGTTCCGGTGACTGGTCCGCCTCAACCTTCATCGATGCGGCAGTAGATAAGTATCTCAGAACAGATAGGCGATGGAAAAGCGGTCTGCGGCCTCTCGGGGGGTGTCGATTCAGCGGTAGCCGCCGCCCTCGTCGCCCGGGCGATAGGAGACAGGTTGACCTGCCTCTTCGTCGACAATGGTCTTTTACGTAAGAATGAATTCGCGAAGGTGTTGGAGTCTTTCGACGATTACGGAAGTTTGAATGTCAAAGGGGTGGCAGCGGGAGAGCGGTTTCTGACGGCGTTGATTGGAGAAGCGGATCCCGAACGCAAGCGAAAGATCATTGGTCGCGAGTTTATTGAAGTTTTTCAGGATGAAGCCGCTAAACTTGGGAGAATCGATTTCCTTGTGCAAGGGACGCTTTATCCTGATGTGATCGAGTCGCAGTCGGTGAAGGGGCCATCGGCAGTGATCAAGTCTCATCATAATGTGGGCGGCCTCCCCGAAAAAATGCATCTGCGCCTGGTCGAGCCGCTCCGCGAACTGTTTAAAGATGAGGTGCGCAATGTAGGTCGAGAATTGGGGCTCACTACAACGCTGATCGACCGGCAACCTTTCCCCGGTCCCGGACTGGCAGTGAGAATTCTCGGCCCCGTGGATGAAGCCAAAATCTATTTGCTCCAAGAGTCCGATAATATCGTGGAAGAAGAGATTACCCGGGCGGGGCTCTATCATAAGTTGTGGCAATCGTTTGCCGTACTCCTTCCCATCCATACGGTCGGGGTAATGGGAGATCAGAGGACGTATGAGCAGGTGATCGCGATCAGAGCCGTCGAAAGCCTCGATGGAATGACTGCTAACTTCGCGAGGCTGCCCTACGATGTCCTTGAGAAAATCAGTAGCCGAATCGTAAGCGAAGTTAAAGGTATTAACCGAGTAGTCTACGATATCAGTTCCAAACCTCCCAGCACAATCGAGTGGGAGTAGTCGCAGTGAATTGCTGGAGGAACCCTTCCAGATTAAACGCTTAAATACTATGATTTAAGATAAATGCAGCGGATCGGGAATAGATTAAGCGTTAGGTTTAAGCTTGCGGCAACCAGGCAAGCACTTGTATTAAATGTCTGCTTATATGTGTCTACTTGCTTATGGATCGTAATAAACAATTTGTTCATCTTCATTTGCACACCGATTACAGTCTGCTGGATGGCGCGATAAAGATAGCTCCTCTGGCCAAGCGCGCAGCGGAGCTCAAGATGCCTGCAGTTGCGATCACCGATCACGGAAATCTTTACGGCGCGCTCTCCTTCTATAACAAGATGCAAGCGGAAGGGGTCAAACCTATTATCGGGATCGAGGCCTATATATCCCGCGGCAGCCGGCATGAGAAAGGAGCCACGGACCTGCAACCCGGCGAGCGGGCGACCAACCATATAGTTTTAATGGCTAAGGATCTGAAGGGATATCATAATCTCGCAAAACTCTCCTCATTCTCCTATATCGAAGGATTTTGGAGAAAACCGAGAATCGACCGCGAATTGTTAGCTCAACATAGCGAAGGACTCATAGGGCTTTCAGCCTGCATAAGCGGTGTTCCCCCTTCATTGCTGCTGAGAGACAAGTTCGATGAGGCTGCCAGGGCATCGCTCGAGTTTCAGGATATTTTAGGTGAAGGCAACTATTACCTCGAAATTCAAGAGCACGGGTTGGATGCGCAGAAGCGGATTCGCAAGCCGATGGTGGAACTATCTAAAAAAACCGGTATCCCGCTGGTCGCCACCAACGACTCGCATTACTTGATGGCGAGCGATGTGAAAGCTCACGACACGCTGCTCTGTATAGGAACCGGCAAGACGATCAACGATCCCAACCGCCTGACATATGGTTCACCGAACTATTATTTCCGCAGCGCTGACGAGATGTGGGAGACCTTCGGCGAAGAGCCTGACCTCTTACTGCGGACGCTGGAGATAGCCGAGAAATGTCAGTTGGAATTTCCTAAAACAATAGACCAGGTTCCGCTCTATCCGGTCCCGGATGGATACACGGTCGATAGTTATTTTGAAAAAGTATCGCGCGATGGATTTCAACAGCGCCTGAATGAGGTCTGGCAACCGCTGCAGATGACATCATCACTGCGCAACCCTCTCAACAAATACCAGGATCGCCTCACGCACGAAATTGAGACGATTAAAAGGATGGGGTATTCGGGCTACTTCCTGATCGTCTGGGATTTTATCCGCTACGCGAAAAGTAAAGGTATTCCGGTCGGACCGGGGAGAGGGTCGGCGGCCGGGAGCCTCGTAGCCTACTGCCTTAATATTACAGATGTCGATCCGCTCCAATATGACCTGCTTTTTGAACGGTTTCTCAATCCCGAAAGGGTCACCATGCCCGATATCGACGTCGATTTCTGCGTCCGGGGCCGCGCGGATGTGATCAACTATGTGAGCGATCTCTATGGCAGACAGAATGTCGCACAGATCATTACTTTCGGTACGATGGCCTCCAGGGCGGTTATCAAGGACGTCGGAAGAGCTCTGGAGATGCCCTACTCAGAAGTCGAAAAGGTCGCCAAAATGATCCCACCCCCTGTGCGCGGCCGGAATGTCTCGATCGATGATGCCATTAAGCAGAATCCAGATTTAAAGCAAATTATCGAAAATGATGAGCAAGTATCTGAACTCGTTGAAGTTGCGCGCAAATTGGAGGGGTGCGCCAGACATTCATCGGTGCATGCCGCCGGAGTTGTGATCTCACCTAAGCCAATTTATGAACTGGTGCCTGTTTGTAAGAGTCAAAATGATGAGCTGACAACTCAGTTTGTCATGTCCGATCTTGAGAAGACGGGAATGCTCAAGATGGACTTTCTGGGGCTCACAACGCTTACGATCATAGAGGACTGCCTGAGATCAATCGAGCGTGAAACTGGTAAACGACCCGACCTGACACAGATCGCGCTTAACGATGAGAAGGCGCTCAAGCTGTTTGCCGATGGGCTCCTGAATGCCGTTTTCCAGTTTGAAAGCTCGGGCATGGTGGAGATATGCCGGAAGCTAAAACCTGAGGGTCTGGAGGACCTCTCTGCCCTCAACGCGCTATACCGTCCGGGCCCGCTCGACGGCGGGATGGTCGATGATTACATTGACCGCCGCCACGGAAGGAAGAAGGTTCATTACATAGTGCCGCAGATGCGCGAGATTCTCGAGAATACCTATGGCATCCTGGTATATCAGGAACAGATCATGCAGCTTGCTCAAAAACTTGCCGGATATTCTCTCGGTGAAGCCGACCTGATGCGGCGCGCAATGGGAAAGAAGAAGAAAGAGGAGATGGCGCTCCACCAAGAGAAATTCGTGTCGGGAGCGGTTGAGCGTCAGATTCCTGAAGAAAAAGCGAGGCACATCTTCACACTAATGGCTCAATTCGCGGATTATGGCTTCAATCGCTCACACTCATTCGCTTACGCCTATCTCGCATATCAGACTTCTTACCTTAAAGCCCACTACCCGACCCATTTTTACGCCGCAGTTCTCTCCAATGAAATCGCCAATACCGAGAAAGTTGCGAGATATGTGAGCGAGATGAAGGCATTCAATATTCTTTTGCTTCCACCGGACATCAATTCCAGCCATGAAGGCTTTACCCCGGTCGGGGACGCTATCCGCTTCGGCCTGGCTGCCATAAAAGGGCTCGGTTCGACGGCTGTTAATCTGATCGTACAAGCGAGAACGGATGGGGGAAGTTTTCGTTCCATCTACGATTTTGCGGAGCGAGTCGAACAGAAGGCCGTAAATAAACGAGTTCTCGAATCCTTGACCAAGGCGGGCGCCTTCGACTCGGTCCACCCGCACCGCTCGTCGTTGATGCCTGTTCTGGATCGAGCGATCGATTATGGCGCCAAGGCGCAGAGGGACAAAAACTCCGGGCAGGGAGGACTCTTCGCGTTATCGGGCGATTCGCCCGGCTCGGTATCCGATGAGCCTCCGATTCCGGACCGGCAGCCCTGGAGCAGGAAGGAATCGCTGGCTTACGAGAAAGAGGCGCTCGGCTTTTATGTCAGCGGCCATCCGCTGGAAGAGTACGCCGCCTCGATTCGGGATCTGTCACAACTCGATAGCGGAAAGATGACGGAGTGCGAACACGGTGATCAGATCGCAATGTGCGGGATCGTCATTGATTTGAACCTCAAGACGACTAAAAAGGGAGATCGATTCGCCCTTTTCCGTCTCGAAGATCAGTATGGTTCGGTCAAGATCGTATGTTGGCCTGAACAGTTCAACCGTTATAAGAGCCTGATGCAGGCGGATCTCGCCGTCCTCGTAAAAGGAAGACTGGAACTTTCAGACGAGGGGACGGCGACGATCATCGCGCAGGAGATACAGCAGCTGGAGAGCGCTCGCGCGAAGGCCGCGCGGGCGATTGTTTTGAAAGTAACGGAAGATTCGGTCACCGAACGGAATCTTAAGCTTCTGAATGAGATCATCGCAGCAAATCCCGGCAACACATCGTTGTTTTTTGAACTGGCTGCCAACGACGGAATAATGATACGGCTCAAACCTCACAACTTCCTACGGCTGAATCTTTCACCAGAAGTGATTGAGAGGATTGAGCAGATATCTGATTCATGGAGAGTGGAGTATAACGCCAGTTGATCTGTTCGATTAATTAGATAAAGTGAGAATATTTATGAACGTTATTAACAAGGATAATCGCCCGTCCGAACCGATGGAACGGGTCTTGCTCGCTCGGAACGATCAACGCCCGTACTCATTGGATATTATCCAGCGGATATTTACCGATTTCGAGGAGCTTCATGGAGACCGCAGCTTCCGTGATGATCCCGCCATCGTGGGTGGATTCGCCCGGTTCAACGGACGGCCGGTCGCCATCGTCGCTCATCAGAAGGGAAGGGATGTTGTCGAAAGACAGAAACGAAGCTTCGGAATGCCGAAACCCGATGGCTACCGGAAAGCCCTGCGCATCATGAAACTGGCCGAAAAATTCAATCGGCCCATATTCACTTTGATCGATACGCCCGGCGCCTATCCGGGTATAGATGCTGAAGAACGCGGTCAGGCGGAAGCCATAGCGGTCAACCTGCGCGAGATGGCTCGTCTCAAGGTTCCGATCGTGGTGACCATTACGGGCGAGGGTGGATCCGGGGGGGCGCTGGCGATTGGCATCGGCGATGTCATTAATATTCTGGAGAACGGTGTCTATTCGGTCATCTCCCCCGAAGGGTGCGCGGCGATCTTATGGAAGGATGCCGGGATGGCGCCGCAGGCCGCCATCAGCTTGAAGCTGACGGCGGAAGATCTCATCAATCTCAAGGTGGTCGATCGCATAGTTCCCGAACCCGAAGGCGGGGCACATAAAAATTGGGATGAGGCATCTCGATTGTTGGCGGAAGCGCTAAAACTCTCTCTGAATGAGGTTGAGTCTTTGAATGTCGAGGAGTTGATTCGTCGCAGATTCAATAAATTCAGGGTTATCGGTATGATGGTATGACGATGTGGCGGGTATTGTCGGCGCGCCGACAATACCCGCGTTCGCTGACATTAAAATGGTATTTCATCGTCCTGGCGGCCGCCAGGGTTCATATCGATGTCGTTTGGTCCCGGCGGCGGGAGCGGTTGAGAGCCCTGGGGCCCATCCGTTCGCGAGCCGAGAAACTGGATATCGGTTGCTGTGACCTCGAGCGTCTGGCGACGGGTGCCGTCCCGATCCGTATATTCTTCCTGTCTCAGCCTCCCCTCGACATAGACCTGTTTGCCTTTCGTGAGATACTGATTGGCGACCTCGGCCTGTCGTCCCCAAGCCGCTATCCGGAACCAGGTCGTCACATCTTGAGCCTCACCGGCGCGATCTTTGCGTTTCTCGGTCGTCGCAACCGTGAAGTTGCAGACCGCTGTGCCTTGAGGGGTGTACCTGATTTCGGGATCCCTCCCCAGATAACCCACTATCACTATTTTATTGAAGGATGCCATTAGTAATTCTCCTTTTTTGGTATTGCTACATGGGGCGTTTCTTGCTTTGGGGTGGCACCGTTGATGAAGTTGTTGATGAGTATTCTTCCCCCAGCCTGCTCAGTTCATTCTTGGCCAGAGTCGATTCGGGAGATGCGGGGAACTGGCTTATCACTGATTTCAGCACGCTCACGCCATCGTTTCGCCGCTCGAGGTGCAGTAATGTGATCCCCTTTTTCAGCAGCGCCTGTGTATATTTGTCTCCCTTTTGATATTCGGATAGAATGCGCTCGTATTCTTTGAGCGCTTCGTTATACCTGGCCAATGAGGAGAGGCTTTCTGCCATATAAAATATCGCATCATCGCTCTCTTCGCTCTGACTCTGGGTATTTAGATATGCTCTGAAGTTGTTTATAGCAGATTCATGCTCGCCCTTATTGAATTGACTATATGCAATGAAGTAGAGGTCGTCAGGGTTGTTCTGTGGTATTGCGGCAGCGCTCTTTTCCTTCGTCTCCAATTTCTGCTCGAACCCCTGGATAGATTGCTTGAGATCGTTGATCTGCTGGTTGATGCTGGAAAAATTTTGACCCTGTTTGGTGAGTTGTTCGGAAATCCTCTGAAGCTGGGCAGTCGCTCCCGCCAGATTGCTGGTGTTCGATGCTTGAACGAGCTTCAACGAATCTTCGATTGCGGATATGTCCCGTACGGAAGAATCCGTGTTGTCCGATATTTTTTGCAGCGAGGCGGTGGATTGTCCCTGCCATTTGTCGAATGATTCCTGTAGATCGCGCATCTGGCGTTGGATGACTAAGACCTCGCCTTGTAACTTGATGATCAACTCTTTCTCACCGCTGGCAGGTGAGGTTGCACCGATGATCAAAAATAGGGTTGCTGCAAGGAGTAACGGTTTGTATTGTTGCATAAGAATGTCCCCCTCTTGTGTTTGCCATGTTGATAGTTACCTTAATCAACAATGCTGAAGTATAAGCCCAGGAGGTTGTTACGTAAATGATTTTCTGCTAGAGACCGAACCAAGCCGGATAATATAATGCGATACATTAAATGTATTCCTTTATTTGTTGGAATTACCCTATGCTGAGATTCCTGAACATAACCAACCTGGCTGTTATAGATTCTCTACAAGTCGAGTTCAAGTCAGGGCTGAACGTATTGAGCGGGGAGACCGGATCGGGCAAGTCGATAATAATCGATGCCCTCGGGCTACTGCTCGGTGACCGCGCTTCGCCGGAGATGATCCGCACCGGCAGCGATCGCGCGCTGGTGGAGGGAATCTTCGGCGTCGATGGGAATACTCCGCTCATCGATCTCCTCTCGGAATCGGGAATAGACGCGGAGCAAGGCGAGCTGATCATTCGCAGAGAATTGGGTGGTAGCAGGGGACGGATCTTCGTGAATAACTGTTTAGCCAATTCCAGTCTCCTCAAGACCCTGCACCCGCACTTGATCGATTTGCACGGGCAGGGTGATCAACAGAGCCTCCTCTCTCCCGACGCACATCTGAACCTCTTCGACGCTTATGCGAATTCGACTCAGACGCGTCAGCTGACCGCACAAACCTATGACGATACTTTAAAAGTACTAAAGGAACTCGAGGATGCGAGAAAGTCCGAGTCGGAGAGGTTGCGGACCCTCGATATGATCGATTTTCAGATAAACGAGATCGAGGGGGCGGGGTTGGCTCCCCGCGAAGATAACGAGTTGGATAGCGAGCGGAAATTACTCGCAAATGCGGAGAAGCTTGCACTTCTGTGCTCCGAAGTATATCGGCTGATTTACGAAGACGAAGATTCCGTATTGACCCGATTGGGAACGTCTCAGCGCCGTCTGGGTGAATTAATAGACCTCGATACCCGCTTCGCCTTCCATCTCGAGCAACTGGTTTCTGCCAGGCACGCGCTCGACGATACGGCTGCGTTCGTCAGAGATTATGCTGACGGGATACAAGCATCGCCGGAGCGGCTCAAATTCGTCGAAGACCGGCTCATCGAGTTAGATAGGTTGAAACGGAAATATGGCAAAAATATAGAAGAAGTCCTAGATACGAAAGATCAGCTGATCGACCGAAGGGAATCGCTGATGCGAAGCGAAGAGCACGCGCAGAGACTTGAAAAATTGCTCGGGCAGTCCCTCGATCGGTATCAGCGAACCGCGGCGAGCTTGAGTGAGTTGAGGCGTTCTGCGACGCGCAATTTCGAGCTATCACTGAAGAGCGAGCTATCTGACGTCGCGCTCGAGACATCCCGTTTTTCGGTCAAATTCAGCGAGGTCGATAATCACCAGCTCGCGGAAAGATTACAATCAATGGCGGGTCTCAGCGCTGGGCCGCTCAGGCGATCGGGAAGGGAACACGTGGAATTTTTCTTTTCTGCCAACCCGGGAGAGGATTTGCGTCCGATAAGCGCGGTTGCATCCGGCGGAGAATTATCCCGGTTGATGCTCGTGCTCAAAACGATTATCGCGCCGTCAAAATTTCCGCGGACACTGATCTTTGATGAGATCGATGCGGGGATCGGCGGGAAGGTAGCGGATGCCGTGGGACAACGCTTGAAGCGTCTGGCCGAGACCAATCAGGTATTGTGTGTAACTCATCAATCGCAGATCGCCCGCTATGCTGATGCCCATTTTCAGGTATCGAAGGAAGTGCTGGATGGCAGAACGATTACGAGAATCGTCGAATTGAATAAGGAAGGGCGAATAGAGGAACTCGCTCGCATGATCGGCGGAGCGGAGGTCACCCCGCTGGCAAGAAAGCATGCCAAGGAATTGCTGAGAACCGGCTGATAGGGCTGATCTAAATGCAAAAATCTGAGCGGAATTTCGCCACAAAACCGCAACCGCACAAAAAATATATTTTTGAAAGAGGGTAGAAGATGTTTTGTTTTTCTTGGTTCTGGCACTGGTCGCGACTCTTCCAGCTTGAATTGCCCTCGTGCCCGGTTTAATTATCTTGTGGATGGACAACAGTTGGTATATAACGAGACTGATTTCATATGAAAAAGAAGTATTATCTCGAGACTTACGGGTGCCAGATGAATATGCACGATAGCGAGAAGGCATCTTTCGCCTTGTCGGGTGTGGATTATGTGTCTACTTCCGATCCTGTCGATGCAGACCTCATCCTCCTCAATACCTGTATGGTGCGAGAGAAGGCGGCGCGTAAAGTCTACGCCAGGGTGGGCGAGTTAAAGAATCAAATTCAACGCGCGCATAATTTAATTGATTCGAATAAGAAGAAGAGGCCCATATTCGGCGTGATGGGGTGTGTCGCGCAGGCGGAAGCGGACCGGTTGTTCGAGCATAGTCAGGATGTGCGGCTCGTCCTGGGCACTCAGGCGATATCGCGGCTTCCCAGGCTGATGGAGCAATTGGATCAGGGATTCCCGCGCGCTATCGATGTTCGTTTGACCAAGGACGCGGAGTTCTTCGAATTGCAGAGCGATGCGCGTCAGACGAAATATATCGCTTATATAACTATCACGGAAGGTTGCAATAAGTTCTGCTCTTTCTGCATTGTGCCGTTCACCCGTGGGCGGGAGCGCAGCCGGCCGGCAGATCGAATCATCGAAGAGGCCAGGAGTCTCGCTCAGCAAGGATATAAGGAAGTCCAGTTACTCGGTCAAAATGTCAACAGCTATGGGTTGAGCGGACGGTATCATGGAAATAACATCGGAGGTGAGCAAGACACCGAGGAGATAAGCTTCGCCAGACTGCTTGAGAAGATTGCATCTAAAAGCGGCCTCCCCCGCATCAAGTACACGACCTCGTATCCCAGAGATTTTGACGATGAGATCGTCAGGGTGATGGACGATTTTGATAACCTCTGTGAGTGGATACATCTGCCCGCGCAATCCGGCAGCGATAGAGTGCTGCGGGCGATGAGGCGCGGATATACGCGGTTCGAATATCTGGATAAAATTGATGCGATCAAAAAAGCGAAAAAAGATATATCGATCACCGGTGATATGATAGTCGGGTTTCCCGGTGAGACCGACGATGACTTCAATGACACTCTTAGTCTCGCGGCAGAAGTCGGATACGATGGTTTGTACATATTCAAATACTCTCCCAGGCCCAGGACGCCTGCTTCAACCTATTCCGATTCAATTCCAGAAGAAGTCAAAACGGAGCGATTTTTAAAGCTCCAGGAGTTGCAGGATAGAATCCAAAAGGAACGTTATAAAAGATATTTAGGCAGGACTCTTGAGGTGCTGGTTGAGAATCAGAGCGCTCGCTCCGATTCCGATTATTCAGGACATACTCGTTGTCATAAGGTAGTAAATTTCCCAGCTAATGAAGCGATGCTCGGCAGGCTGGTGGAAGTTAAGATCACTGAGGTGAAGCCGCATAGCCTTTACGGAAACATGGTTAAAGTAATACTTTAAAAGTTGAGTCACAACAAAGCTGGGGGGGCAATGAGGCAAATGGGGCACATCAGGCAACGCGATCGAAAAGGAGGTGAGTAAGTGATAGAAAAGGAAGTTAAAGTACGCGGTCTCATAATAGATCCCAATACGAACTCCCCCATAGTTCTCTTGAAAGATATCGGAAGCGAGGCGATGTTACCGATCTGGGTCGGGCCATACGAGGCGAATTCAATTGCTATGGAGATAGAGAAGAATGCGCCTCAACGGCCGATGACGCATGACTTGTTGCGGAACGTGATCAATCAGATGGGTGGTGTCGTTCAGCGGGTGATAGTGACGGATTTACGTGATAACACATTTTATGCAGTCATTGAAATAATGGCTGCCGACCGCGTTGTCTTCAT
The DNA here is from genome assembly GCA_963796275.1 of uncultured Acidobacteriota bacterium. GTDB lineage: Bacteria > Acidobacteriota > Blastocatellia > RBC074 > RBC074 > JAKEHZ01. The sequence goes on from CAWCKY010000007.1 coordinate 831,777, forward strand.
GGATTCTAGACCGAGCGATGCGATAGCCCTGGCTCTACGCGTTGATTGTCCTATATTTATTCGCGAAGAGGTTCTCGAATCGCATCGGATCGATGAAACCGTGAAGGTTACCGATGATGAGGGAGATGAAGAGGTCGATTGGCCTGAGGAGATAGATAGCGATTATAAAATGTAGGGTTCAGTTTCGTTCGAATCCTCAGCTTTTTTTACGCTCACATAAATTAACAAAGGGAGTCGCAAAGACAGTCGTAAGGTCGGCACGGACGACAAACAGTTACCGAGAAGATAGGAAGGATTTACAGGATCTTCAAGGTGTATCTCGATCGACTCAATCCTGAAATCCGGTAAAACCGATCTATTTTTTATCTCTGGGGAGGGTTTGATTGCAGAAGATGATGATTGCAATCGCAAATCAGAAGGGTGGTGTGGGAAAAACAACCACAGCGATCAACCTCTCGGCTGCTCTCGCTCTGCGGGGTAAAAGGGTTCTACTTGCAGAATCTGGATCCTCAAGCTAACAGCACAATCTCATTTATGGACTCGGATGAGATTGATGTTTCCATCTATGATATGTTAGTTGAGCCGTCAGTCCGATTCGATGATGTGGTTAAAAAGACGAAGATCGAGAGACTGGATTTGCTGCCCTCACGTTTAAACCTCGCCAAACTCGAGGGAAAACTCGTGGGTGAACTGGACGCTCCGTTTCGTCTCAAGGACAAATTAGATTCCATCTGCCACCTCTATGATCTGATCATCATCGACACGCCTCCCACATTAGGTCTGATAACTGTCAACGCTTTGGTGTCGGCTACACATCTTATTATTCCTATACAGTCATCATATTTTGCCTTGGAAGGGACGGATGATTTGCTAGAGACGATAGAGCGGATCAAAGCGAGGCCTAATCCACAACTTGAGGTATTGGGTGTTGTAGTAACGCTTCACGACCGGCGTACAACGCTTTCACGTGATATCTTCGATCAGATTTGTCAGGTCTTTGGCGATAAAGTATTTAAAACTACGATCTCGAAATCTGTGCGACTCGAGGAGAGTCCCGCATATAGAGAATCGATCTTCACATTCGCGCCCGCCTCGAGTGGGGCAAACGAATATTCCAAGCTATGCGATGAGGTGATACGCCGTGTCAATTAAACGTGGTTTGCCTGCTACTCTGAAGATGAGACATGACCGTCATTATGTGGAGGAGCTCTCTTCGCTCCGCGGTGGGCCGATCGGTCGAATGATTGCGATCGATCGTTTGGAACCAAATCCCAATCAACCGCGCATTGAAATCGGTGAATTGGATGAATTGATCGCTTCGATCAAAGAAAAGGGAGTTCTCGAACCTCTTCTAGTTCGTCCTTCGCAAGTCGGCGGCCGGTACATGATCATTTCGGGTGAGCGGCGTTATCGCGCCGCGAGAGAGGCTGGGTTGAGAGAAGTCCCATGCATCGAGATGGATGTAGATGACAGGGCAGTCGCCGAGATCGCGTTGATCGAAAACTTGCAACGAAAAGACCTCACTCCTTTCGAAGAAGCTAACGGCCTGCAATTGCTCGTCGAACGGTTCGGATATACGCACGAGGATATAGCCCGCAAAATAGGCAAGGCTCGCACCACAGTCACCGAAGCCCTGACGATCGCCACGATGCCGGCTGATGTCAAAGAACAGTGCCAACGCGCAGACATCTTATCCAAAACGCTCTTGCTGGAGATCGCAAGACAGCCAAATCACGAGGCGATGACGGAGTTTGTCGGCCGCGTCGTGAAACAGGGTATGACGCGCGATGAGGCTCGCAAGGCGCGTAAAAATAAACAGGCACGGCCGCAGCCATTCATTTATCATTATGCCGCGCCCAATCGTGAGTACACGCTGGAGATCAAGTTTCGGCGCTCTTCCGTCACTCGAGAAGAATTGATCGGTTTGATGGAGGCTCTGGTTGATGAGCTGAAGTCTTCGCTTGACGATTCTTCTACCGAAGTTACGTAGAGTTTTAAATGGATCGTATCAACTTAATCACATGATCCAAGATTCTGTTTTTTCGATCCGAATGACTGATCGTGGTCGTGTGAGATGCACGAGGACCGGGGTTAGACTCCTGATGAAATGTGGCGAGCTCGGCGAGTTGGCAGAAACAGGGATCGCGCATCGGCAGCCATTCATAAAAGCCACGCCTTTATGTAGTCGAGTTTAACGTTTTCAAACGGCCCATTTTTATTCATTATTTGGGATAATGAAGTAATTTCCTTGCTCAACCTTTACCGCACTGGGCGGTATCAGGGAAGCGGTTATCAAACCGGCACTCTTTAACCTTACCGTATTTGCTGGAGAAAGGTCTCCGTAGTCGTTCATCCCCGCGTCACCATTCCATTGAAGCTTCGGTGATCTCGAGGCGGGAAGAACTACAATTACAGCTCCTGGTGACGACCACCGGCTGCGAAACATGAACCGCAGGGTTGTCAGTTAAAACGTGGGTTTCGCGCTGAAGAATTCGCGGGAAACCTCCTTTTGAGATAGTTAAGGATGAGCAAACGCGTTCGACTCATTTCAGTAATCGGATTCTTCGCCTTGATGATGGTCTATTGTTCGGTGGGCCTCTATTTGGACCTCGCCAACCTGGGCAGCGTGGATGGCTGGCGCTGTGCTGGTCTTTATAACGAATGCTATATCGACCAGGTTGAACCCAATGGCCCGGCTAAAGAGCTGCAGCTCCGCGACCTCGTTCTGGCGATCAATGGAGTGAGCCTGGTAGCTGATCCACGCATATTGACGTTTAGCAGCCGCGTGCCGCCGGGGACGCCATACTCTATTACGGTGCGGCGCGCCGGTCAGGAGTTGACCTTTGCATTTCGAACCGTCCAACGCCCGCCCGCCCAATTCCCATGGGCGCGACTGACGCCAATTGCATTCTGGCTGACGGGGTTGCTTGTCTTTCTCCTCAAAGCCGAAGACCAGCATGCCAGGTTGTTGGCTTTGATGCTGGGCAGTTTTTCGGGGCTGCTCGCCGGCGGTGTGCAGCTCGGCATCTTGCCCGACTGGCTGGCCGTGTTGATCGCGCTGACGCGCATAATCGGCCTGTGTTCATTGCCGTTGCTGCTACATCTCTTCCTGGTATTTCCGCATAATTCTCCGATACTGCGGCGCTGGCCTTCTATCGCAAAGTGGATCTATACCCCTCTCCTGGCTATCTTGCCGATATTTGGGGTTGGCCGCTTGCCGATTCAATGGGCTCAGCCCATCTCTAGCTGGCCACCTCTGCGCTGGTTGTCGGGCCACGGTCTTTTATATTTAGCGTTTATCAGCGTGCTGGCCTATCTCTTCGCCGCCTTGCTCTGTTTATGGCTGAGTTACCGCACGGCAGATGTCGTGGGGAAGCGCCGGCTGCGCGTTGTGATGTGGGGCAGCTTGCTTGGCTTCGGCAGTCTGTTTCTGGTGGTCGTGATGGAGTTCGCGCGCGCTCAGGAGAGCTATCCAACGATTTGGGGATGGTTGCAGTTTTCGACCATAATTACCTTGCCGCTGGTGCCGCTCAGCTTCGCGTATGCCATCGTCCGGCATCGCGTCATCCCAATCAGCCTGATGATTCGCCGCAGCGTGCGCTACCTGCTGGTCTCGCGCGGTTCGGTGGTGCTTGAAGGTCTGATTGTGGCGCTGATCATCGCATCGTTGTTGTCGCTGTTGTTCAAGTATATGCGCCTCTCCGGCTTGACGGTCGGCCTGGTCTCGGCTGCCATCGGCATCGTGGTCTGGCAGATCGAGCGCCGGCTGCATCAGCGATTTCTCGCTCCCATAATCGACCGCAAGTTTTTCAGGCAGTCTTATAATGCGCAACACATCCTGACTGAATTGACCGAATCTCTGCGCACTACTACTGACATCCCGCATTTACTGGAGATGGTTGCCGACCATGTGCAATCGGCGCTGCAAACTGAAAGCGTGACCATCTTCTTACGCGATGAGCCAACGGGGGATTATCACAAAGCCTACGCTTGCGAATACGTTGCGGCTGAAGGGCGCGCGCTCAATCGCGAGCAGACCTCCTCAGGTTCGTCACGTTTGCCGCGCAACGCGGCAACGCTCGCGCAGATGGTTGCAACGGGGCACCCTATCGAATTGGATGGTAACGAGCCGGCATTCGATCTGTCAGCCACCAATGGGCATTCACTACTGACCGCAGCGGAGCGGGAGGCGCTGCGCGGCACGAAGTCCGTGATGCTTTTGCCGCTTAAAACCAAAGACGCGTTGCCAGGCGTGCTCGCGCTCGGCTCGCGCCTGGGCGATCTGCCTTTCTCCCGCGAAGACAAACGTCTGTTGCAATCGGTCGCCGCGTCGGCTTCGTTGGCGCTGGAAAATGCGCAGCTGGTCGAGCGCATGTTGATCGAGGCGCGCCGCCGCAAGGAGATCGAGGCTGAAAACGAACAGCGCACCAAAGAGCTGGAAGAAGCCCGCCAATTGCAGCTCTCAATGCTGCCGAAATCGGTGCCGCAGTTGCCGCACCTGGAAATCGCTGCGCTAATGCAAACCGCCACCGAGGTAGGCGGCGATTACTACGATTTTTACGTGGGCGAAGATGGCACACTCACCATCGCTGTGGGGGATGCGACGAGTCACGGGCTGAAAGCTGGCACTATGGTGGCAGCTACCAAGAGTCTGTTCAATCATCTGGCCGCTCAGGCCAGCGTGGTCGAAATGCTGCACGACGCTTCGCGCGCGTTGAAATTGATGAATTTGCGCTCGCTCTTTATGGCGCTGACGCTCATCAAAGTGCGGGGAGACCGGATGCACTGCAGCGTCGCCGGTATGCCGCCGATTCTGATCTACCGCGCTGCATCACAAATTGTCGAGGAAATACCCTTGCGTGGTGCGCCGCTTGGCGCTTTGTCGAACTATGTCTATCACCAGGCAGAGCTGACACTCGCGCCGAATGACGTGGTCCTGTTGATGAGCGATGGTTTGCCGGAACGCTTCAACCCGGCGTCCGAGTTGTTCGAGTACGAGCGTACCAAAGAAGCATTGCGCGCTCACGCATACGATGCACCGCGTGCAATAGTCGACGGTTTGCTCAGGATGAGCGAAGAGTGGGCCAATGGCAGGCCGTTGGATGATGATCTGACTCTGGTTGTATTGAAGCGCAAGGCCGCAGGTTGAGCCTGCGACGCAAATTCATTTGCTCCCCTTACCCTTACCTTCATTCCAATAAATTTTCACATTCTTCGTGCTGCGGCCAACACCGATGATGTCGCTCCTGCCATCCCCGTTAAGGTCAGCGCAGATCACATCTTCGCTCCCTAGTCCCTTAGCATCGAGCACCTGCTTCTCCCATTTGTCGCCCCCGTCATCGGACGGGCGGAGAAGATAAACAATACCATCCTCGATCTTGCCCTCAGGCGGGCCGCGGAAGCCTACCACCAATGAGTCTATCGAAGTACCTGACAGAGGCGATGTCCACACAGCGTGTCCCCCCTTGTGGTTTTCGACGAGCACATGCCGCTTCCATAGTTGACCGTCCTGATCGGGAGGCGTGTAAACGACAGCCTGATGGCCATGCCAGGGCTCGATCGTGGCGACGTAGCGTTTTCCGCCCGGCAATCGCCCGACTTTCACCTCACCCGCGCCGTGTTTTTCCGGGTCGCCGGCGCCGATTTGCTGCTTGATCCACTTTCCGCCTGACTTCTTGAGGAGGAAAATCCCTTCATAGGCTGCGGCGAGAATCTCTTCCTTGCCATCTCCATCCCAATCGAGAGGCCATACGTTATGGGTGATGTGAAGCTCATCATTGATGACCTCGCGTTTCCAGGGTTCACTGAACGGGCGCGCTGGGCGGCGAAGGATATAGAGCGAAGCGGCATTCCCCTTCCACCACTCAGGCCCGGCAGCCTCCCTCCCGTGGAGCGGCGAGCAGACGAGCTCTTTCTTGCCATTGCCGTCGACGTCTAGGAGGCGCATGCGATGCATCGTCGGCTCTTCGTCGAGTTTGATCGGCGTCCAGGGTTTGCTGAGATCACCCGGCCGCTGGAGCAGCCAGACCGTGCCGCCCGTTTTTGTATTGCTCGGCTGCCAGTCGGCTCCAAGAATGAGCTCGACTTTACCGTCATCATCCACATCCAGAGCTTGGATGCAGACAGGCAGCTTGGGAAATCCTGCGACGATGATTCGCCTCGTCCAGGAGGGGTTTTCATACCACAAGACCTGATCGGGGTTTTCCGTCACGACGACGATATCGGACTTCCCGTCATTATTGATGTCTGTCAGCGTGACCGCATAACCGACTCCGACGTTGGGATCGACGACCTGCTCTTTAAAGCTGGGATGTCCCTCCTGGGAAGGTGAAGTGATATACGAGAGGATCACTACACAAAGTATTATTAAGTGCCGCATTGTAAATTCTCCGTGGGGCAAGATTGGGTCGCGATTCACAATTTTAAGCAAGTTTATAACACATTTGTATCAAATCGGTAGATGAAGAAGAATTCACGGCAAACTCAAAATAGACAAAAGGCAGAGAATCGCAGCAAAGAAATTCATAATGTGGTCTTTTGTGATTTTAGTGGCTACCAAATTACCTAGTAGCCGCATCTCTATTCTTTTGTATATTCGCTGCGATTGATGCCTTCATCAATGTGTAGTTACCGGAGGTATTCCATGAATGAGGCGGAGGATGGCGCCTGGCGTCAGGAGTTCGGCAAAAACTCGTTCAGACGAATCCTCATCCGCCCCCCTGTCCTTGGGACTGATACGGGGTTGCCCATCCAGGTCGAAGATCATATCCGGAAATTCGCCGACGGCGCTATCGATCGCAGGACTGCCCGACTGCGGACGAAAGACGCCTTTGGCTTTTGGTTCAAGAAGTGGATTGACCATTTCGTATGTGCCTGCAGGCATGGCGCCGGCGCCGAGAGCCTTCCAGATAATGTTGCCGGCCCAGGTGCCGCCCGGGTACGGACCACTAAGGCCAGCCGCCGTTCCGCCTCCTTGAATGATGTTGTTGGCGAAGACCGTATTGGTTGCGCCGAGGCCATTGGTACGGCCAGTCATAAAGTAATTTCGCGTATTATTGATCAGAGTATTGAAGGCGATAATGCAGTCATCAGGCCGATCATGGCTCGTCAACGGCGCTCCATCTGCCACCTCGCCGTCGCCGTTACCGATGTTGATTCCGACGGTAGATTCAAGATAGTTGCTGAACACCTGATGGCGATCGCCAAAAATCCGCATACCGGCGCTGTTACGAAAATAGTTGCCGTAGACGAGGCAGTCGTTTCCGTGTCGGAGTGTGAGCTCGCCACCGGGAGAATCGACAATCGTATTGTACCTGTACGTGTTCGAACTCGATTTATTGGAGATGAGCTCGTTCTCTCCGGTGCAGCGTTCGAAGAGGTTATGTTCGATCAATCCAAAACCGTTTGAGAGGCTCAAACCGCTTAGACCGAAACGGATCGTCTCGGCGCCGTTTCCGCCCGGGCTGGTGAAGTCGTGAAAGTAGTTGTGATGTATCCATACGCGGCGCGCGATCTGGCTGCCTGATCCGCGCACGTCGATCATATTGCCGAGCGTACTCTTGTTACGAAACTCATTGAGATCGATTTGCGCTTCATCACCAGCGATCGTCAGATATGCGCCATCGCCTGCACATTCGAAGAAGTTGCGGGTGAATCGGATTTGGGTCGCGCCGGACCGAATCTGAATCCGCCCGGAGGCATGGGTGAACAGGAATCCCTCGATCACTATGTAGGCAGCCGGATTTGTTATGTTGAATCCTTGAGCGCCGCTGATCTCGACGCCGCCTATGGTCTGTGCAACGATTCGGATCGGAGCGGTCGCGTTGCCCTGGCGATCGACCGTAATTGCAGCATTGGTGGTATAGACGCCGTTGTGCACGATGATGACGTCGCCAGCCGCGGCGGTGTTGATGCGCGCCTGTAGATCCGGGATGGAGTTGACTTCGTAAGTGGCGGCGGAGGCCATAGCAGCTAACATCATATTGGCGAGGAAAAGGCATGAGCGGAAGATCTTTCGGCTTCTTTTCATAAGGATGTTCTCCACAGATTATTTTACAGGTAAAGCTGGAAAGCGTTTCGCCCTACCATTTTGAACGTGATCGTTAGAGTTTTTCAGGCGCAATTTACTCTAAAATTTTCTCGCCGACAAGTATTTTTGGTATGACCACTATGGTTTGCTGAGTCGTATGTGGCAAGTCCACAGGATCGGAGGCCTCTGGCATACATCAAGGTATCGTCAGGCAGAAGTACGATATGGAAATCAAAGTCATGCTTGGTGGCCTGTGCCCTTGGTAATTTTGAATGTTACAATGAATCATTCTTTCACTGTCTTCGCACAGGATTGATAAAAGCGCCATTACCCGCAATATCCCAGACGGCGAGGCGCGCCCACTTCCAACCGGCAGCCGACACCTGCCATTCGAAGGTCGCACGCCCGCACTCCCGCGTCGTCTCGAGCTGAAATAGCTGGCGGCGAGTCTCCACGCCATCGCTCCATACGATCTCCGCGAACTGAAGAGGAAATGTCCATACCACTTCCGCACGCGCAACGATCTGATTCTGTTGGTCCGATTGCCCCGATTGCCCCGTTTGCTTCTGTTCATTCGATATCTCGACTTTGGGCAATAAGACTTCTCCCGTCGATATAAAGTAATCGCCGCGGCTTAGAGCTTCGAGCACGAGGCCATAGTTGTCGAAGTCGGGAAGGCGATCCATTCGCACATAGTTCACGTTCATGTGCGCGTATAACTCGTGGGTGGAATCTATCTGGAAGACGTCGACCTCGCCGATCAACCGCTTTGGCAGGGACCAGTTATTCATATCATCGAGCAGATTGAGGGACCGCACGCCTTCACGAAGGTAAGAGAGTATCTGTCGGCATGGCCTTCCATCCTACACCGAGATATCGGGGGTCGCGAAAGTGGGCGGTCTCTCGGATATTGTCGGGGAATCCCTTCGATCCTTTAGTCCGCGGATGAGTCTGATACATGTAGCCGCCCTCGCGGCGCACAAGTTCCAGCATCTCCTGCTCATTTCCCACGTGATAGATGGTTCCGTAAGAGGAGTCATCACTGCGGAATGGTTTGCCCGCGGGACGCTCCATATACCAGTAGACTGGCTTGGGAAAGACTGCCGCCCAATGGCCGCCCAGGTGCACGTTAGCTTCTTCGGCCGGAATTATCAGAAAGTCGCGATCCGAGTTCGCCCGCGCGCCTCGGTAATATGCGTCCAGTTCTTTAATGCGAACATCCGTCAGGTCCCTCGGATGCCCGTCTCCATGAAAGTCCATTATCATCGCCGCATCCACGCCCATCTCTTTCAGCACGGGTTTGAAAGGCGGCGTCCAGTCGAAGCCCTTTCTCTGGGCTTGAACGGTATAGGCGAAATGCCAGTGAGTAGCGAGCTTCTTGTAACCGGGCAGGTCAGGGAAGCGGTCGCGGTTTGTGTAGCGCAAGGTTTCCTGAAGCACGGCGGCAGGTTCCCGATCACTCACTAAATAGAAGACGCTCATTCGTTGTTCGGTCCGAGGCGGCGCGTTCATCCACGGATAGAAGGGAAGATTATCGTCAGGCAGTTGGCGAATACCGACAGATGCTTCGCCGCGGTAAGAGCTATGCCATAGATAACCTAGATTCTGAGTCGTATCGCGCGCGAAAAAGTATTGATGAGGCGGCGGGAAGACAGCGAGCGCCCCGCGCGCAGTACGCAAGGCGATCACGCGATTCCTGGCTTTGACTGGCGTGCGTTCGAACTCCGGCGGCACGACGCGAAGTTTACCGGCGTCGTCGTAGTAAGCCACCTCCGACTGCATATTCCAGCCCGCCAACCGGTCTGCGGCGGCAGCCAAGCGTAGCCCCGCATCATAAAAATAGGCAGTGTCAGGTTCGGTGGTGGATGCGACTGCCTCCTGCTGTAACAAGCGGCTGCCGGGAAAGAAGGTGAATGCTATACCGCCCTGGAAAATTCCGAGGTTCAAGCCATCGAAGTGAATCTCCAACCGATCTCCGGCCGTGCGGGCTTTGGCAGATCGCAGGCGAAAAATTCCGGCAAAGCGGCGCGTGCCTTCCGGATGCATGAACGGGCGGTCGAAGAATTCGTCCCAACCTCCACGGCGTTTGCCTGTTTCACACCAATAGAGCGGGTTCGCACGCTCTACCACATGGCGGCCTCCATCCAGGCCGATCGAGGTCAGCAATGGCTTCTCCGGATCGAGTGAGAACACGGCACTCCATTGACGCGATGTTTCGTCAGGCCACCGGATGATCGCCGCATCAGGCGTCTTTTCTACGGTGACCGGTCCTGGCCGTACTCCGGAAGTGTCGAACGGAACCACGTCCCCTCTGGACTCGATGGGAAGCGAGACCAGACAGATTAGTAGCAACAATAAGATCAGTCTTACGGGCATACGTCTCATCCTTCCGATCACTGTAGTAGAAATGTTAATGCTGGTTTGCGGAATCGGAGTATACCGGTGGTGGCTCGCGCAGTAAAGCTCTCTTTTTTTTACTGAATTTCCTTGTAAGTGCCGTAATGTCTATGTTAAAGACTGCAATGCTCTGGTAATTCCAAGTTCTCAATAAACAAGTAGACACTCACCACAAAAGCAAATAGGTAAAAAGGGGATTCAGGAGAGAGCAAAAAAAATTCCTCCGAATTCTATTTCAAACTTTCTTTCTTTTGTGATGAATCCTCTTTCCTGCAAACAAATCGATCAAGTGGGGTGGCATATGTGTAGGATACTGCTTTCGCGGAAGCCATTGCGGCTAGTTTTTCTCGTTGTAAGCGCTTTGATAATTTCACCGTGGTGGACAGGGGCGGCACTGGCCCAGCGTACGACGGCATCGGTTGCCGGTGCAGTGACCGACGAATCCGGGGCGATTGTGCCCGGTGCGGAGGTGGTAGCCCGCAATCTGGCAACAGCGATGGAACGATCGGTAACATCGAATGATCACGGTTATTACGTGCTCACCGCATTACCCGCGGGGCGGTATTCTCTGACAGTGAGAAAGACAGGATTCCAAAGCCAGATACTTCCAGATATCCTTCTGGAAGTCGATCAGAATGCAACGGTAAATCTCTCGCTGAAGATTGGCTCGATCAATGATACAGTCAATGTGTCGGCTGAGGCGGTTGCGATCGATACGCGCTCCGCCACCCTGAATACTGTAATTAACCAGAAACAGATCGCAGAGCTGCCGCTGAACGGCCGAAATATACTCCAGTTAATGCAATTGACCCCCGGCACGCTGCCCGGCGGAGGCACATTCAGCCAGGCCGCCACGCGTCCCGAATCGCAGCAGGTCTCTGCCAGCGGTGGTCGCGGCAACTCTACTACTTTCGTGCTGGACGGCGGGCTCCATGAAGACCCGTATACCGAAGTCGCCAATGTCACGCCCAACCCCGATGCAATTCGCGAATTCAGCTTTCAAACTAATAACTATTCGGCCAAGTTTGCAGGCCGCGGCGGCGGCGTTGTGAATATGGTGACGAAATCCGGCACCAATGGTTTCCACGGCGCGGCGTTCGAATACGTTCGCAACTCGGCTCTAAACGCGCGCAACTTCTTCGCCGCCACGGATGATGGCCTGAAGCGTAATCAGTATGGACTGGCCGTTGGCGGTCCCGTGATCAAGAATCGAACCTTTTTCTTTTTTTCATGGCAGGGAACTCAACTACGTCAGCAGTCGCCTACGACGACGGCAGTCGTCCCAACGGCGGAGCAGCGTCGAGGAAACTTCGCCAGTCTGCTCCCCGATACGCAATTGGTGGACCCGATCACAAAAGTACCAATTTCTGGGAATATGATCCCGTTTGCCGATTTGGACCCTGTGGCGCAGAAAATACTTGAGACCATTCCTTTGCCCAACTCCGCGGACGGGCTGCTCTATTATGTGGTAGCCTCCAAGCAGACGGATAATCAGTTTCTTGGCCGCATCGACCATCAGTTCTCATCGAAACACCAACTGTCCGGCCGTTACTTCTTCGATAAGCTGGATAATCCTGCGCTGATCGATCCGCAGAACCGCCTCACCGCTATCCCCGACAGAATTTGGAAAAGTCAGAGCGTCAACCTGACGGATACTTATACTTTCAGCTCGACCCTGCTGATGAATACCACGCTTAGTTACAATCGAACATTCAATATCCAGTACGGCCCGGATTTCCCGGGCAATCGGGATGTGGGGATCAACCTGCCGATAATGTCCAAAGGCGACACGCTTCGTTTTTCAATCGGCAGCTATTTCGGCAGCGGCTACAATGCCCTATATCGCGTCGGCCGCAATCAATATAATCTGCAGAACACGTGGACCTGGATACACGGGCGTCACGAGTTCGCCTTCGGCTTCGATGCGGTTCGAGAGCAGAGCATTCTGGATCAGGATTTTCAGTCTGACGGTCAGTTCAACTTTGCCGGGCTATTCTCCGGTAATAATCTGGCCGATTTCATATACGGATACCCGAGCGGCTTCAACCAGATTTCACCGCTCTACAATAACCTCCTGCGCAACCTGTATGGCGCCTTTGTGGAAGACAAGTTGAAGCTCAACCGACGGTTGACGCTCAATCTTGGGTTACGCTGGAACCCATTTGTGCCGTTCACGGATGTTCCTGCGCACCAGATATCTGTGTTCAATCAGGATGCCTATCTGGCCGGCCAACGTTCACAGCGGTTTCCCAACTTGCCGCCTGGGGTGTTTGTCGGAGGGGATCCTGGTGTGCCTGAATCCGGCGTGCCAGCTAGATACCATATCTTCGATCCGCGCATCGGTTTTGCTTTGGACGTGTTTGGGAATGGGAAGACGAGCATTCGTGCAGGTTACGGGCGTTTTCACGATCAGATGGTAGGGCTGAGCTATAATCGCCAGGTCACATCGCCCCCGAATTCGGTCCGTGTAGACGTGGTGCCGAAGATGCCTAAGAGTTTTGCCAATCCCTACGATGGCGTGGTGAATCCGTTTCCCGTCTCGCGTCCGATCTCTGCAAACCAGGTTTTTCCCAATCAGTTTCTGCTCGTGGGCTACGATCCCGATTTTTCCTATCCGAGCATTCATCAATGGAACCTGACTTTAGAGCAGAGCTTGCCGGCAAATTTTGTCGCCCGCATCACCTATCAAGGGGCGGCTGGCCGGAATCTTTTTCACGCCGCAGAGTACAATGCGGCAGTTTATGAACCGGGAGCCACGGTGGCCAATACCAATACACGGCGCCCCAGAAAAGAGTTCACTCAACTCACGTTTGCCGGCACGTACGGCATCTCGAACTACAACGCGCTCGTGACGAGTCTCGAGAAACGGCTCTCCTCCGGCCTAACCTTGTTGACCGGGTTTACCTGGCAGAAGAGTTTGGATCTGGCCTCAAGTACCGCCTTCGAGGGAAATCTGGGCGCTCCATATGGCAACTCTCAACGTGATTATGCGGTCTCCGACTACAACCGGAAGTTCCGATTCACCGGATCATTCAACTATCAATTGCCCGGTTTCGAAAGGTTTGGCGGTGCGCGTTATTTGATAGGCGGCTGGCAGATCAACGGAATACTCGCATTGCAGAGCGGAGCCCCGCTCAACATCGGCGCCGGAGCTGACAATTCCCGCAGCGGGATCGGAGCCGACCGTGTCGATATCATCGGCGATCCCAGTCTGTCGGTTGATCGAACGCGCGGGGAAAAGATTCAGCAGTGGTTCAATAAAGCGGCGTTCAAGAGCAATGAGCTCGGCACATTTGGCACGCTAGGGCGGAATGTCTTGAGAGGTCCCGGTTACGCAAACCTCGATCTCTCGTTATTCAAGAGTTTTCCGATGCCCTATTCGGAAAGCCACAAAATCGAGTTGCGCGCCGAGTGCTTCAACTCTCTCAATCGCGTAAACCTCGGGAATCCGAATACAAATTTCAATGCCACCCCCATCTTTAGCCGGATCACCAGCACCGGCTCCAATGATCCGCGTATCCTGCAACTCGTGGTGCGCTACTCATTCTAACCGTAATTAACGCATGCGATATATATTGCTACTTTCCATCTGTTTGTTCGCCCTGACAGGGCAGACGAACAGGCAACAGGTCGCTGATCCGCTCGAGCCCGCACTGATAACTCCAGATGTCGCGGAGTATCAGCTGCTTCAGTATCTCGATCGTAAGGCACCCGCTCTGGATCGGGTGCAAAACCTCGCCAAGTTTGGTGAGGAGTCGAAAAAGATGCGGCGCCGCGTGTTGAATGATGTGATTTTTTACGGTTGGCCGCGGGAATGGGTGGATGCTCCCTTGGTCGCCGAGAACCTTGGCACAATTCCTTCCGGACCAGGTTATCGCATCCACAAGATACGCTATGAGATTTTGCCGGGTTTTCAAGCCGCCGCCATTCTGTATGAACCGGAGAATCTGACGGGAAAGGTTCCGGCGATTCTGAATTTGAACGGTCATGTGGGACCACCCGGCAAGGCTATCGAGTATAAGCAGAAGCAGTGCATCAATCTCGCACGACACGGCATCATCTCTCTGAATTTGGAGTGGTTCGCGTACGGTGAGCTGAGCCACGCCGAGAACGGCCACTGGTTTGGCGGACATCTCGATCTGGTCGGGGCAAATGCGGCCGGGCTGTTCTATCTCGCCATGCGTAAAGGGCTGGATTTTCTCGAACAGCATCCCCATGCGGATCGAACGCGTCTGGGTGTAACGGGACTATCGGGCGGGGGCTGGCAGACCATTATTCTCAGCGCGCTTGATGAACGAGTCGCGGTATCCGTTCCCGTGGCCGGCTATTCCGCACTGCGATCGAGACTCGAGCGCGGCGGCGACGTCGGGGATATCGAGCAGAACGCGACGGATTTGTTGGTTGGACAGGATTATTCACACCTGACCGCGCTCCGTGCTCCGCGACCAACCTTGCTCATCTACAATGTTGAAGATGATTGCTGCTTCCGGGCCCCGCTCGTGAAACCCTGGATATTCGATGCCATCAGGCCATTCTTCGCACTGTACGGAAAGGCCGGCAATTTGGGATGGCATGAGAACCTTGACCCCGCCACGCACAACTATCACCTCGATAATCGTCTGCAATCCTATCGCTTTTTTTCAAAGCATTTCGGTGTGCCGGAAATCCAGAATGAATCCGGCGTGGCCGGAGAAGTAAAATCTCCGGCTGAGCTTACCGTTGGATTGTCTGATGGGAATCTGACGGTTCTCGGCGTCGCGCGAAAGCTGCTAGCGAAGAGACAACCGCGGCCCGGCGATCGCCAACGCCTGGCGCAACTCGTTCGCTATCAGCCGGTGCAGGCGCGGCCGTGGCCCGTGAGCAACGGCAAGCATAAAGGACTTGAGACTTACTCCGCGCGTTTCGATTTTAACAACGGGTTGAGCGCAACCGCTGTTTTACTGAAGGCGATAAGCGCGGAGAATGTCAGGGAAGTCACGCTCTGCTTGAATGACAAGGGTAAAAAGGCTTCCGGAGAGCTCGTTTCGGAACGCGTCAATCGCGGCGAAGCCGTCATCGCGGCTGATCTGCTGTTCACCGGAGATTGCGTTCCGCGCCGCGGAACCACGGCATTCTCTCAGTTATTGGCGGCCACCGGCGACCGCTCGCTTGGCCTCGAGTCCGCGCAACTCATTGCGCTGGCTCGGTGGGCTCGCACGGATACCGGCGCTGCTTCAATACGGTTGGAGGCCACCGGGATTCGAAGTCAGGTAATCGCACTTGTGGCCGCTGCCCTGGAGCCGGGCCTATTTCGCGAAGTCGCAGTGCACGAAGGCCGTGATTCGCTTCGATATCTTCTGGATGGACCGGTTGAATATTACACTGCGCCCGACCTCTTCTGTCTCGGCTTGTTAAAAGAATTCGATATAGAGGACCTCATACAACTCTCGGCACCGACTACGCTTCAGAGATAGCGAAAATCCGCGAGAGCGGCTTTTACACTGAGGGGAGAGTTTGCTTACACAGGTGTTTAGGAATAAGGGTATGTTGGATTTTTCAGCGAGTACTATTCGTGCGAATGATCGTGGATACATTGCTTACCATGCTCCACGTTATGCCTTCCTCCTCCAACTCCTGGCGGGATACGGCGTGACGGCCAGCTCAAAAGTTCTAGATATAGGACCATCGCAGCTGACCGCCTTAATACATGAATACTTCGGAACCGCAGTGGATACGCTCGGTCTGGATCCTTATCGGGTAGCAGCTGGAGCAACGCATTTCGATTTTGATCTCAATCTCACCCAGGACGAGGCTCATTGGAGAGTGGACCTTCCCACGTATGAGGTCGTAGTGATGGCGGAAGTTCTCGAGCATCTGCACACTGCTCCCCAGTTGGTCTTGGCCTTCGTCAAAACTTTACTGGCCGAGAATGGTCTATTGATACTGCAAACTCCGAATGCGGCATCGTTTCAGAAACGAGTGAAATTGCTTATGGGACGTAATCCGTATGAGATGATTCGGGTAGATGCTTCCAACCCGGGCCATTTCCGTGAGTATACTATCTCTGAACTGGCCAGCATGGCTGAGCCGCTGGGATTTAATATTGAGAGATGTATGACCGCATTTTACTTCGACGCTCGTTTCGCACGCCACACAGCCGGGCGCGTTGAGCCTCAGCAGATTCTCGGTTTTGTCAAAAACTCGTTTTATAGGATGCTTCCCACCAGACTGAGGGAAGGTGTAACTATGGTTTGGCGAAAAAACGCATAAGAAGATAAGCGTAAAATGCAGGCTTCAGAACGAAAATCTCATCCCACTCACTTCTTAATGGCCTTGATAAAACTGTTGATTTCCTCAATGAGTTTGCGAACGACTGGAAGCGATGGATCTGTGTAAGACTTGATTTGCTTTTCTTGCTTGGCGGGAACCTCTTTGAGCACGTGATTCATCCATTATTACGCGTCTTCCACGCCGCAGGCGAAACAGTGCATAGTGGCCTGTTGCTCTTAGTCCTTTTTCGCGCCAGCTTCAATGAGGATGTTGATGATGGCGGCATTTTTCTTCTTTTCAGCCCGCTGCAACGGAGTGATACCATTTGTTGTACGTTCCTCAATATCGGCACCAGCATTAACCAACAGCTTGACGATCTCCATATCTTCGTATTCTATAGCCTGGTGCAATAATGAATAGTGGATGCGGTCGATACGCGCGTTTGGATTAACGCCTGATGCAATCAGGAGCCTCACGTTCTCAATTCGACTTTTTAATACAGCTACCCAAAGGAGTTTTTCCAGGTCGGCAACTTTTACTCCATTGAAATTACCACCGTTAGCGATGAGGAACTCCTCGACAGCCCACTGTTTATTCCTGATTGCCTCGAATAACGGCGTGCTTGGCTCGAATAACGGCGACCCGTCAGCAAAGCATGGAGAGTTGATGTCGGCGCCAGCCTTTAAGAGAAGCTTGACGATTTCTAGATGTCCTCTACCTGCAGCCTCACACAGCACCGTCTTAGGTATTAAAAAGTCAGGTACGGCGTTGATGTTGACTATATTTTTTAGCAGGATTTTCACACTCTCCTGATCCGCGTTTATAACTGGAGAGACCAGCATTCTGGCATCTACCTTGGCGCCGGCATCAACCAAGAATCTAATAATCTCCAAGCGTCTACACCTCTCTTTAATACGAGGATAATTACACACTATGTCCAAAGGGCTGAGATTGCCCGCGTACGAGCCCTTGGCGTTAATGTCGGCACCGGACGCTACTAATATCTTTACAATTTCGAGATACCCTTTTGCCGCTGCCACATGTAGAGGTGTGTACCCGAACTGGCTCCTGTAGTTGTTCTTGGCGTTGACCTTAGCACCGGTCTTGATCAGGAATTTTACACCTTCTGTTTGTCCTTCTTTCACCGCCCACGTAAACGGCCGCTCCGAGTTCTTGTCCTGAGCGTCAAGTGTTGCTCCAGCCTTCAAAAGAGTAGACATGGCGTCCAGGTGTCCGCCGGATGCCGCGAAGTGAAGCGGGGTCGCTTTGTTATCGTCCTTTGCATTTGGATTGCCACAGTCTGCGAGTAGACTCTTGATAGCAACCACATCTCCGCTTTCCGCAGCCACGTGCAACGGTGTCTTTCCCTCCGCGGGAGCAACGCGAAGTTGCACCGGGTAGCCCAACTGCTTCATCAGCTGTAGGATGACATCCATTTTGATCGCTCGCCCGAAGGGCGATTGATCCGCAATAATCATTCCGAGAAGGTTCGCGTTCTCATCAAGCACCCCCCCGCCTGAATGGCCCTTACTTATGAAAGACGACTGGAACATAATCTCTTTTCCAATGATTTGGGCGACCTTGTCCGGCACAACTGGCATCGCCCATGACACTCCGTTCGGATTGCCCACCGGAGAGACTGCATCCCCGCGTTTTCTCGCGGATGCTTTTCCCAATCGAGCGAAGGGTAACGCACAGACATCTACGCCTTGCTCTGATAGACCTGTAAGGCTTAACACAGCCAGGTCAAGTTTCGATTGAGCCCCATCTTTCAAGAGAGCCGCTTTCAGTGGCTTATCCGGCAGAGCCCTCAGTTTGATCCAAATATTCTTGGGCGGTCCCGCGCCTCTGCGGAACAGGTGGTCGGCTGTCATTATCAAGAGACGGTTCTTCTCGCGGCCAAAGATAATTCCTGCCCCGAATCCCTCTTCTCCTTCGAATTCAACGTTCACCATCACGATCAATTGGGAGGTCAGTTCGAATCCCTGGTCAAAGTTCTGGGCGCATACCGGCGGCCGTGGACTGATGCTCAACAGCAGCATTCCACATACCAGCAGGGGCAATAACCTATGGCCAACAACACGATTGGTTGATTTCATTTTTGGTTACTCCACCAGCGCATTACGCCGAAGATCAGGCCGAAGACGTATAGTGTCGTAGCCCACAGCAAAGAAAGGCTGTGGCGTGCTCGTACCCACTCCAGGTAGGTGGGCATCAGGCTACTGCGACTCGTGCCGGTGCCAGTCGTCATGCCGCTGACTTGACCGTGAAATGCAATAGTTATGTGATCGTCGTGCAATTGCAGCGTTCTGATCTCGCCTTCTGACGATTCAAATTGAATTGCTTCTCCTGAGCGAATGCGGCGCTCCTTGCCACTCAGCTCTTCGAAATAGAGCGATCCAGATAGGATCGTTGAAACACGGCGCACGCTGGTATGCTTCGGGTCCATTAGTTGATCGACACGGAAAAAAGAGAGATCGGTCGCAGAAAGTTGAGGAGAGAAAATATTCTTGGATGCTGCAGAAGGTTTAATATCCATATCGACTTCGTTCGAACCGGATCGCATCAGCATCGATCTAGGGCTCGAAAAGTTAAGTTGCTGTAGGGGAGCATCTTGCAGCCCGATTCTAATTGGCCCATCGACATCTGCGCGTAAAATAAGCTCGGCCCCTTTGATGGAAAGGCGGTATTGTTGCGGGATATCGGTTGGACGCACCCATACGTGGGCGCCAGCGGGCAGCGGTAGCGCTGCCAGAGTCACCGTTCCCTTTTGCTGGCTTTCAGAGCCGGTCGATAATCGGATGGCGAATCCCGGGCCGTCGGACGCACGGAGCGTGCGGGCATCCTGGGTTTCGGAACGCGGTATTTCGATCTCCTGCAAACCAGACACTCCCAGGGCCGAGAGCTTCATAAAATCGGCAAGTACTTGCCGCTCGGGCAATCCAAAACTTATCTCAGAAAGCGAAATATCTAGCTCGATCTCCGTTTTCGAAACGCGGGCAAAAAGCAGAATGCTTACGATAACTAACGTGACACCCAATAGAGCAGCGACCTGCCACCGCACTCTAGGAGGTGGCGGCGTTGCCACGGCGCTGATTTCAACTAACCGCGCGAGCCGCTCCAGTCGTTCAAGTTGTTCCTCTGAAATCTCACCCTTAGCCTGGACCGCATCGTCGCACAACGCCTTTGTGCGTTGGCTAAGCATACCTCGTATTTGATCTCGCTCGATGCGAGGTTCCCCGTTCTTCATTTTGAAATTGGTTTAGGTGAAGTTATGCCTTCGGGTAGTACAACCAGAGCTCAATCGTAGACGCCCCCCCACTTCTTAACCTTGCCCCGATCTCCAGGTAATAAGTCCCAGTCTCCTTTAACCCGGTAATCGGGATTTCAATGCCGCGCTCGGCCGGGTAATAACCGTATCCCAGTTTTTCTCCATCCTTGAAGAACTTTTTTGGGCGGCCATCAGCCCCAATTGATGCCAGGCTAACGAAGACCTCCTCCAACTCTACACCAGGTAGCAGAATGAGCTTATAGCTTCCCGTCCGTGCAGCCTGGCCCACTTGCCCCGCTTGATGAATGCGAAGCGGTAAGTACACGTCCCGCTCCCTCTGGCCCACTGAATATCGAGTCAAGGCCACAACGCCAAGATCGTTCTTTATGATATTCAAAGAAGCCAGAATGTCAGTTGGCCAATGATATGAAGCGCGCCCTGACGCCTGAGCGGTGTCCATGCGGTAGTATAAGTGCCGTTTAAGCGCCTGGGCCCGCACGCTGACATTGCCATTGCCAGGCGGCTTGTCCCACTCAATATCAAGAGCTTTGCCCGACCCTATTTTATATTCCTCAAAGTATTCGGTTAAAGATGCGACTAGGAGCGTCGTGCTGCCGACCTTTTCGATGTATATCCCTTCGCAACGGTCACCACGATCGCGGTAACCCAGCGGGTTATTGGTAAGTTGAGTCAGCGATGCATCGCAATGGCTCTGACTACCAGCCGAAAGATTGGATGGACATCCGCCTCCTAGAAGAACCACAAGTGAAAAGACTAAGCCATATCGGAGTACGAGTTGATTCATCATGACTAGGCGCGTGCGTTATGGCGTTTTAGTGCCGATCTCGAAATGCTCGGCTCTGGGCGTTCAATATTGCTTCGGGTGCACTTTGGCCGAATCGTTGCAATGGGTCTCGTTGGGGGACGGCCGGGGCTTTCACGCTGACGGTGCCGAACATAATTATGAAGGACGCGGCGCGGATTCGCCAACCGCGGGGTGACGATTACAAGGTGAGCTGAAAGAGATTGATCGACACCCTCTGAGTGAGTCCGGTTAGCGGTCGAGCCGCAGTCGCCTCAGGGCCATGGCGTAACACTTCTCAAAAATTCTCTCGGAACGCCGAGTAGTTCTCGGGTGCCATTCGTCACTGCCCGACAAGCGAGTGGGCAACCCGTCAATCAAGAGAATCAGGAGGCGCAATGAAAGACTATCGTCTGTGTATCGGAATGCGTTTTGCGCATCAAAACAACCAATCAGCGATTGTTTTCGTGCGATCATGCCCGTTTGCGTTTCTGCTCCACATTATATTTTTTCCTGAGACCTCGCACCCACTTTTCTATATACGGCTGCAACGGTTTGAATATCCGGCCCCTCCATCCACTCTGTTTCTCCCGCCAGGACTTGTGATATTGCTCCACGTAAGATCGGATGGCGTTCTCATATTGGTTCTTCTTTATTCCGTGCGACAGAGTCAGGAAGTAATGCTGGGCTTGAAGCGATAGCACAAGATACGCGAGGTTCGGCTTGAAATTTAGCCGCGCGGCAATGCGCTTGAAAATACCGTCCTTCGGTAAGAGCATCGCCAATGCAATTTCGGCCCATGGTTGCTGATTGCCCTGCCGCGGATGATAGAGCCCGGGTAACTCCGTGACATTTTGCGCCCCCATCCGGGGTATGCGGCTATCCGGCATAATCCGATCAGCCAGGACGATCCTGCTCAGACCGCGAATATGCTCTCTCGGTACGGTGTCCAGGACGCTCTGAATCGTCTCTTCCGTCTTTTTTGGTAACTTGATCGAAGCCTGATTCTCAATTTTGATCGACATTCATTCACCTCAATTCAATCTCTGCTTCCATAGTAATAATGGAAGATGGAAACAAACAGGGCGATCAAGGGCAAAAGAGGCGAAAAAAAATTTGCCTCTCTGGGATTTGTTTCCCTAACCACTTCAACTACTTCCCAAGCTCTCTCTCCATCTGATCCAGTCTCTCTTTCATCGCCCTCATCTCTTTTTGAAGTTGAGGTAATTGGGCAAAGATAGCCGAAGACTTCAACCAGTTACGATTATCAATGGCAGGGTAGCCGGAGATCAGTTTATCGGGCTCTACCGAATTGGGAATACCGGATTGCGCGGTGGCCACCACTCTATCGCCGATTTTAAGGTGGCCCGCTACGCCGACCTGCCCGCTCAAGATAACCTCGTTGCCAATCTGCGTGCTTCCGGCCAGACCTACCTGAGCGCAGAGCAGGGTATTCTGCCCGACGATCGAACCATGACCAATCTGAACCATGTTGTCAACTTTCGTCCCCCTCCCGATAGATGTCGCTCCGATGGATGCGCGATCTATCACGCTGCCGGAGCCGATCTCAACATCATCTTCGATAATCACGGTTCCTGTCTGTGGGATTTTATACCAGGAATTATCGGGGCGTTTGGCGTAGCCGAACCCGTCGCTCCCGACTACCACATTATTCTGGAGAATCACGCGCGACCCGATCCGGCACCGCTCCCTGATGACGCAATGGGAGTGAACGAAAGTATGATCGCCGATCTCCGCTCCGGAATATATCGTGCAATGGGACAGGATGGTGACGTTATTCCCGATCTTTACACCATCGCCGATGATAGAGAAGGCGCCGATCGTCACCTTCTCACCTATGATTGCCGTCGGTGATATCACCGCTTTGGAGTCTATCCCGCTATCGAACCGCGGTTGATCATGGAATAGTGATAACGCCCGCGCGAACGTGAGATACGGATGCGCCGAAATAAGCCCTGATTGCCCCGCGAGCAAATTCGCCGCATCGTCTGTGATGATGGCCGCCGCGCTCGTGGTGCCCAGGTACTTTCGGTATTTCCTGTTGCTCAGAAAAGTGAGCTCGTTCTCCCCAGCGCTCTCAATGGGAGCGACTCCCGTAATCTCAATCTCCGGATCTCCCACCAATTGGCAGGCGAGTTGTTGCGCAATCTCTACAAGTTTCATATTTGACACACGTAAGAAGTTGATTATAATTCCTATAACTTCAGTCTGATAACGAGCACGTAGAACACGTGATAAATAACGAGGTCGACAGAAATGATTGTCGACGGAAAAGATTCAAGCGGGATGGCTCGAAGGCCGAACAGATCGACCTGATTTTTCGGTTGCCAGCGCTTATTGCCAAGAATACGGACATAACAGATGCAGTGAGGGTATGAAAGACAGCGAATTGATTGAAGAGTTTATATCAACTTTAAGAGTTGAAAAAGGGGCTTCTGACAACACGGTGCAATCCTACCGCAACGATCTGAAAAAGCTATCGGCCGCGGTATCAGCTAGTGGAAAAAGCCTACTGACCATGGATCGCGGCGATCTTCTATCCGTCATTATCATTTTGAAACAGGATGACATGAGCGACGCGAGCATAGCCAGATTCATCTCGGTCGTCAGGGGACTCTTTAAATTCGTGGTAAGCGAAGGATTCAGCAAAAACGATCCGACCGCTCATTTCAATGTACGAAAAGCATGGCAAACGCTACCACGGTTCTTAAATCAGGAAGAGGTGGAAACAATACTCAGCAAACCCGATCTGGAGACGGATGCCGGCATACGCGATCGAGCGATGCTGGAACTGCTCTATGCAACTGGGGTGCGCGTTTCGGAGCTGATCGGGCTGAAGATGAAGGACGTCGACTGGGATACCGGTCTATTGACCTGTCTCGGGAAGGGCAGCAAACAAAGACGCATTCCTATCGGACGTTCCGCATTACATTATCTGAAAACGTATTTGCCTGTGAGGAAGCGGCTGATGGGTGATCGCCATTCCGATCTGCTATTCGTCGAAGAGCAGGGAAGAAGAGTCACAAGACAGAAGTTTTGGAAGATAATCAAGACTTACGGCAAAATGGCGAATATCGAATATATTACGCCTCACATGCTGCGCCACAGTTTCGCCACGGCTCTGCTCTCCAACGGCGCCGATTTGAGTATCCGTTCAGATGATGCTGGGACACAGCGATATCAGTACAACCCAGATCTATACGCACGTGACTGATGATCATCTAAAGTCCGCATACAGAAAATTTCACCCTCGCTCCTGATTTAGGGGCTGTGATAATTCGGCGAAAAAGTTCACCATAAAAATCACAAATGGAGAACAAAAACACCGATTGCCCTAGTGTTGTCTTGTTCTCCATTTGTGATTTTTGTGTGGAATCTAGTTCTAAACTGATAACAATCTACTTTAAATTACATACTTCAACTAATTTCCATCTTGCTTCTTCCAGGAGGGAAATTTCGCCGGCTCTTTTATATCCTCTTTTATTGTGTAGTCGGGTGAAACCTGGAAGAGCGCGGATTCAGGCTCTGCCCGGATGATGTTGGTGACGCGATAGGTTGATTCGCCGAAGCGGGGATCGCTGCGTTTGGACAGAATAATCATGCTCAACTCCGGCGAATACCAGGTTTCACTGACCGTTTCAATCGGGCGGTCATTGCCGATTGCGCCCACAGGTATGGTCGTGACCTTGCGTGTTCCTTCGCATAGGATGCCCTCCACCAGTTGATTGTTGAATCGTTCAGTATTGATCGCATATTTCGGGGCGCTTTTTGCGTCTTGAGCCGGGGATTGCTCTTCATCAATGAGTTTGAAGTTGAAATGCAGAATGCCCCGGATTTTAACAGGCTTGCCTGAGAGCGTTGTCGGTTTGAATATCCACTGGCGGGCCGCTTGAAGCGCGGCTTCTCGGAGCAGCGGATGTCCGGCTATTACGGCCGCTTCGATCACATCTCCGGTTTCGCTGATGATTGCCTGCACTGACACAGTGCCTGAAGCTCTGGCAGCCTTCGCCGTTAGGGGATACGGCGGCGCAGCTTTCTTGATGGCCAGGCCAGGCAATACCCCCTCATTCACTGCCGGGCTCGGAGAGTCAGAGGCTGATTGCGAAGGATGCCGCGGCTGCATCCGCCTGATAATTGGAATGTCCGTTTTCTGCGCGATTCTTGTCTCTGGATCGAGAATGTAACTCGCTCCTCCGACCGGATCATAGATGCTGATTGTATGTATCGACTCACTCGTCCCGCCCATCCGTAATGACCGCTCGTTGCGTGTGCGACCCTGGCTGTCGCGGGAGATTTGGCCTGCGAAACTTTGAATGATGCGGGTTCCATCCGCTAGCGTCTGAATCGTTTCGGAAATGATATCGGCTGAAAACGGCGCATCAGCGATCAGGTTGTTGTCGAAGCTCATCTCCTGCGAGAAATACTGGAAAGCGCCGCCGCCTATCCGAGCTACTTTGACCGAACTACTATTGGCCCCTTCGGGAACGCTAGACGGGCCGCCGGCCTGATTGACCGCGGTGATGGTGACGGACTCAGTAATTTGTCCGATCTCCAGCATCATTTCGAGCCGCACCGTCTGTTCGACCTGCACTTGAATCCCGCTGCGCTCCGCCGCCATGAAACCGGGTTTCAAGAAGCGTAGCGTGTAGATGGCCGGAGGCAGTGCGGGGAACCGGTAGACGCCGGCATCGTCGCTCACGACCTTGCGAGCGGCGCCGGTAGCGGTGTTCGTCGCGATCACGTCAGCGCCTCGTATTCTGGCGCCATAGAAATCGGTGATGACGCCTGTGAGCTCACCTTGCGTTTGTGCCATCCCGATGATCGCAGAAGCAGAGAGCAGCAAGGCACAGCCTAGGAAATGATGGGCGATCAACGCAAACGCGCAAATTGATGATATAAGTCTTCTTTCCATACTTTTCATAATCTTCTCTCCTTGTTGTTTCCGAACCAGTTCCCGCGAACGGCATTGGGCAAACAATTGTCATTGCTTCTCACCGAACAAATCGAATAGCGCGAGCCAGACCATCTTCGCCGATGAGCAGATCTGCCAGGACCGGCTCGTCGGCGTTTTCGACATTGACCGGCAGTCCCAGTGTGATGAGCGCTGAACGCGGCATCTGCACCCGAATCACCTCACCGCTCTCCATAGGCTCATGGTCGTCGTAGCGCAGCAGGAGGAAATCGGTCAAGCTTTCGTTCTCCTCCACGTCGGCAGTGATGGTCTCAACGCGAATGGAGGGTGTATCGGGTCGCGGCCGGCGACCGCGGCGACCGCGAGTTGCGTGCAATTCACGACGCGGCTCTCGAGCGATAGGGCCCTGCTTAATTTGAGTATCGCGTTTTACGGAAGGCGGCGGCTCGGGAACCCTTTCTGTAATCACAACGCGGTCTTTACCTGATCCATTTTGATTAGTGTGATAAACCATAACGATAAAACCGCCAGCGATGAGAATCGCCGCTGCCGCTGCCAAAGACCAGCGCCGCCAACTCCATGAGCGAGCCAGTGACCGACGCGCGATCGGATTTGACGCGCGCGCGCGAAAATCCTGGCCGCGCTCTTCCAGGCGGGACTGCGCTGCCCTCCAACTGTCGGTGAAAAACGGGGCATGCCGCTCATCTTCCTGCTTCAGTTGCTGAAACAATTCTTTGATTGTCGTCTCTTCCTGTTCCTGCTTCATTGCGGATTTGCCATCCTTTCATCTGTTCGCGCAACTGTTTCTTGCCGCGCTCGTAATGCTTGCGCGCCGACCCCAACGAAATGCCCATGACATGCGCCGCTTCCGACAGACTCAGCTCATGATAAAAAACGAGTTGCAATACTTCGCGTTGACGGCGCGGTAATCCTGTCAGCATCTTACGCACCAGACGCTGAAGCTCGGCGCGATGAACCGCCTCATCCGGACGTTCTATCGTTGCCGGGATTGGACTCGCAAGATGCCGATCCACCAACAAATGGCGCAGCATTTGCCGCCGCCGCTCATCTGCCGCCGTTCGCCGAATCACAGCGAACAGCCACGTCTTGAAGGAAGACTTGCCCTCATAGCGCGCCTTGCCCATCAGCACTTTGAGATAGACCGTTTGCAACACCGTTTCAGCCTCTACTGACGAACGCGCACAACAGCTCAGCGCCCAGCCGTAGCTTTCACTGTGGTGTGTTTCGAGCGCAATTCGTAATTCGGCATCGGTCATATATTCCGGCTCGCAAGTGCGATGTTCTATGTCACACACATTAGTCGTCTGAAAGCGGCGATTATATGACGCGGACGGAGAGTTATATGTCTGGAAGTGCGAGACAGGAGAGTGGAGAAGGGGATCGGGTGAGAAATACTATCTTTAATCACTTGCGGCGCGTGAGCTCGCGCCGCCGCGAGCTCGCTTGTATCGGATTGCGATCAGAAATTCAGACAATTCTTCCAAGCCCGCGCCCTTCACCTGATCGCCGCCTGGTTATCCAATCTCAATGATTCGCGGCCGACTCGCCCGCCAGGAATTTGAGCAGTGTGCTATTAAAAATCTGCGCCTTTTCGATCTGAGCTACATGTCCGCACTGTTCGATGATCACTTTTTGCGCGCCGGAAATGTCCTGAGCGAAAGCCTCGGCCATCGCCGGCGGCGTCAATCCATCTTCCCGACCCCAGATCACCAGAGTCGGAGCCTTGATCGTCTTCACTTTATCGTCGATGAAATCCTCGCCGCGCAGAACCGAATCGATGAACGAGTTAATCGTTAAACCATCGCCTCGCTTTAATTTGGCGGTAAAGGCCTGGGCAACTACAGCGTCGCTTGACATCGCTTTGTTATAGAATACCGCTTGGAATAAGCGTTTCATATCGGCAGTAGTCGATGGATTGAGGACGGAATATATCTCGTTCGATAGTTCCTGCCCTCCATAACGCTTCGCCGTATATCCGGCAGCGCTCACCAGCACCAGTCTATCTACCTTTTGCGGATGAGCGATCGCGAAAGCAGCAGCAGTCCATCCGCCGAGCGAGTTGCCGACGAGCGTCGCTTTTTCTATTCCCAGCTTCTGATAGAACTGACCGAGGAATTCCACCAGCGTCGCCACCCGATAATTCATGATCGGCTTATCCGATTTTCCGAAACCGATCTGATCGGGAACATAAATATGATATTTCGATGCGAGGGCAGGAATCGTCATAGTCCAATTGGTCGCGTCACCGCCCAGCCCATGCAAAAGGATCACAGTAGGCCCGGAGCTGCCCGCTTCCAGGTAGTGGATATTCTGGCCGTAAATTTCGACTTGCTTCGAAACGGGCGCAGCTGCTTGTGCATATGCTGCTATGCTGAGTGTGAGTCCTAATAGTATGGCGCAGATCGAAATTCGAGTTCTCTCCATCATCGTTTGACCTCCAATTGACCATCGTAATTTGACTATTAGATATTGTATTTCGGTATTGGAACAATATGTTTGCGGGTTATCACGGATGTGACGGGGCAACAGGGGCAACAGGGGCAACAGGGGCAACAGGGGCAAAACGGATTATCAGCGACGAACTGTCGCATCCGCAAGAATCCGTGGTAAATCCCATCGAATAACGATGCGTGATTAATTATTCATACCGGGGCGCTGCCAGCGGATTGATCCATCCGCTCAAAATTGAAATTCGAGGCTGAATTGGGCCTGGCGCATCGAGCCGTTAGTACTGCTGATCACCCCGACCGTGTTTATGCTTGAAATGTTCGTATTCGGATTACCCCAGTTAGGATGGTTCATGACGTTGAACATATCCATGCGGAACAGGATTCGTTTGGACTCGCGGCCCAGCGGAAAGCTTTTACTCAGGCTGGCGTCCGTGCGGTTGAGCCCGGGGCCGAGAATGATGTTCCTTCCGGAATTTCCAAAACGAGCTTGCCCCGTGATCGGGTCCAGCGTCGGTGGCGGTGTGAAGGCCGCCGGATTGAACCAATGGGCAGGAGTCCGCTCGCTCGCGGGAATTTCCGAGCTGACGCCATACACCACATCGGGCCGATTGTTGGAGGCGAAGGAGCCAGGCGGCGTATAGGACGGCGTCAGATAGCGTCCCGTTGTGTATCTCCAGATGCCGCTCAACCTCCAGGAGCTCACGACCGGCATGATCCAGCGCGGGGCGCCGGCGCCGAATCTCTTTCCTCGGCCCACGGGAAGCTCCCAGGTGAAGTTGCTGTTGATCTGGTGGCGGCGCACGTAATCGCTATTGGCGCGGTCGCGCCCCAGGGTCTGGACATCCAGCGCGGAGGTGATGGCATTAAATCCCACGTCATCCAAGCCTTTCGCCCAGGTCCAGTTGGCCTGGTAACTCAGGCCACGCGCGAGTCGGCGGCGGACCTCTACCTGGAGCGCGTGATACGTGGAGTTGGAATTGGTCACCTCGAGGTTTATCGGCGAACTCCCGAAGCCCGGATACCTGCGGAATATCCTGCCGGTTGCCGGGTCCACCTGCTGCATGTTCAGATTCACGGTGCGGAACAGGTGGGTTCCCTTGTTGCCGAGATAGGCGACGCTGAGGGCACCGTTGGACCCCAGCATCCGCTGCAGCGTTAGGTTCCACTGCTGGTTATCGGGCAGACGGAAGTCCTTTTCGATGCCATAGGGAGTAAGGTTCGGCGGTCCCGATGCGTTATAGGGCGAGCGCAGGGTGAGCAACGGCGTTCCGTTCGCCACCCTCTGTGCATAACTGAGAAGGCTGGCGAACGGAGGGTTCGCGTTGATGGTCAAGGCGATGTACTGCTGTGGATAGCGGCTATAGAATATCCCATAGCCTGCATGGATCATCCACTTTCCGGAGCCGGAGGGATCCCACGAAAAGCCCACTCGCGGCCCCAGATTCCACGGCTTGTTCTTCACCAGCCGGCGTGGATCGTAACCCAGGCTCGAACCACAGACGATGGGAAACGGCAGGTTGCCGTTGGCGTCCTTAAGCCGGTTGATGACGCCCGGGTTGAACAGGTCGACCGGCAACTGGCCATCGGAACACGCCACTACTATTCCACCGCCGCTCGAGACCTCGGGACTGAACAGCGCCAGCCGGTTAAACTCCTCGTCCGGGTGGTAGAACGTTTCGTTGCGGACGCCGAAGCTCAGAGTAAAATTTCGTGCAATCCGCCAATCATCCTGCACGAAGAAGGCAAACTCGGGCTGGCGCAACAGCACCTTGGATTGCAGCGGCGTCTGCTGGCTGGTGTAGACTACGCCCATGAGGAAGTCGGCAAACGAGTAACCGCTCGAATTTACGTTGTTCATGCCGTTGAAGTTGACGACTCCCTGTCCGTTGTTCTCCAGGATGAAATTGAGGTTCGTGATTCTGCCATCGAAGCCCGCTTTGATCTGGTGATTGCCCCAAGCGTGCGAGAATATTTCATTAATTGAATACACGTTGTTGGCATACGCAACGAAATTCTGCCCACCGGAAGGCCAGTAGCTCACCGAGCTGAAGCTGTCAGTACCCTGGAATTGGAAGATGGGTGTGGGAGCTATATAAGGCGACTCGGGAACGAAACCCTGCATCCCGACGGACAGCGCCGTGGGGTAGTTGCCTACGACATACTCGACGTGCCTTGAGAGGCTCGATGCCCCCAGCCTGAACTCACTGACTGTGCGCGTACCCAGGGGCGCTGTCCAGCCGATCATGCCGTTGATGGCGCGGCTCGGATTTCGATAGCCCAGATCCGGCAGACCCATCATACCGGGCGTATAAGCTCCAGCGTTGGAGTATGTCGCGCGCACGGAAAGCGATTGGTTACGCGGTAGCAGTTGGTCGCCGCGTGCGGTGAACTGATTGTTGTTGCTGATGCCTGCCACGGGATTGGCGGAGTTGTTCACCAGTCCGGGCAAGGTGGCCTTGGCGAACAACGGCCGCAGTCTTTGAGCGATCGGGTCCATGCGCACTCCCCCCAGGTACAGGTCCAGACGATTGCCCGGAATAACCGGCCTGCCGGGTGTCAGTGGGTCGCGCAACTGAACGCGGGGAAGGAGCGAAGAGAAATCGCCCGCCCAGAACGCATCGGGAGGCACAGTCGTGATGCGCGTGTCGCCTCCGTTTTGCCGGAGACCCTCGTAGTTGACGAAGAAGAATGTCCGGTTGCGGCCGTTGTAGCGTGGCAGCCGGACGGGCCCTCCCAGCGTGCCGCCGAACTGGTGCCTGGCGAACGGGGCTGGCGGCTCGAAGGTGAAAGGATCGCGCCCGAGCAGCATATTCCCGCGGTAGTACTCGAACAGGCTGCCATGCAACTGGTTGCCACCGCTTTTTGAGACCATCACGATGTTAGTGGCTCCGTGGCCGTATTCAGCGGGAGCAACGCCGGAGATCACTTTGAACTCGCGAATGAGCCCGACCGACAGGGGAACGGCCGATGTGTTCTGCCAGGTGAATGTGTTCGATACGCCATCGATCGAGTACTCGTTGGAGTAGCTTCGGTTGCCGTTGACCGCCACCCCGCCCAGGTCGTAACTCACACCGGCTACCGGGTCGACGGCCCCGCCGCCGAGCAGAATGAGCTGGTTAAAATTGCGACCGTTGAGTGGTAGATTATCTACCTGTTCCTCCGTGATGGTCGATTCCACCGTGGGTTTTTCGTTCAGCGCCAGGGTGGACGCGGAGACGGTGACCGTCTGGGAAATTTCCCCCACCTCGAGTTGCGCGTTGCGGCTGATGCTATCGCTCGCGTAGAGCTGAACCTGATCGATATGGTGGCTGCGAAATCCAGCCTTTTCGAAATCAAGGGCATACGTTCCCGGCGGCAGTGGATAGAGAACATACCGGCCCTCGTCATTCGAGGTGGTGGTCGTCTTCCATCCGGTCTCCCTGTTCGTTGCTACCACAGTCGCAGACGGGACCGGGGCGCCCGTAGGATCTAAGACCGTTCCCGAAATTCTCGCGGCAGTGGTCTGTCCGAACGCACTCGGCAAAGCAGCCAGCGCAAGCACTAGCGCGGCGTGAATGAACAAAGTCAGTTTCTTGTTTCGTTTCATGCCAAATTCCTCAATAGGTGGGAGAATTCATCACAAAAAACATATAAGGCAAAAAACTACGCAGAGAGCGAGAGAACTATTATTTATATGTAGTATTTGTGAGTATTGTGGGAATCTTCACTGATTCGCGACAGCTTGATACAGCGACTGGATCAATTCCGCGCCAAATCGCCGGCGATCCTCGATCGTAGGCAAGTGGCCGAGTTTCGCATTATGCTCGACCATTTGTTCCATCAGCATCCCGGGAACCTCTCGATCTTTCCAGAGACCTTGAATGACCGTCTTACGACCTGCCTTATCTGGGCTTGTAGTCGGCGCAGTAACACGTAACGGCGAGGTCGGATTAAAGGAGGTCGTATCTCGCAAGAGCTGAAATACCCGTTGAAATAGTTGGCGGTCATCAACCGCCTCGAGATACTCCCCACTCTCGGTATTGTGCATGGTGAGGAACAGATCGATGGGATGTCCGTCCCCTAGCCAATCAAAAACGGCTTTCCGCTGGGATGCGATCTCCGGCATTTTGGCGGGATCGACCGTGTCCCAATTCCGATTGAGATCGTATCCGTTATTGTTGAACCGCACGCCGCCGCGGGCAACGCCATCGGGATCGGCCATGGGAAATATCTTGATAATCGTGTGATCTCTGATTTTTGCCGCGCCCGGCTCGGGCGAGAGCAGAAAACGAAGAGCGCCGTCGCAAGCCCAGGAAGTGCCGCTCTCCCAGGAATGCTGCCGGAACATCAGCCAGATCACTCTCTTTCCAGTCGACGACGATTGCGGGTTAGTGATTGTAAGAAGCAGGATATCGCGCCCCTCCACCGTCTTACCGGCAACTTGCCGCCGCAAAAATTGGCTTCCTTTATATTTAGATAAAAGCGCTTCGAGGTTCGCATTCGTATAAGGCGGGGTATGGGCGATCCACATGCGTTGCTTTTCCGGCATGAAGGTCAGTCGCAATTCGACTCTTTCTTCATTCCATTCAACCTCGCGGTCACTAAAGTGTTTCCATGTGACGCCGTCATAGCTGTAAACAGGACGCGTACGTTTAGTAACCGCGTGAGCAGGCCGGTAATTATATTCGCCCACCAAGTCAGTCAAATCGATGATAATTTTCGTTTTTGGCAGGTTCTCCAGGGCGAAATAATACCAATTAGCCTGCCGGTTACGGCGATCCTGATCCGATTCGCCTTTGACCGAGATGCGTAAATGCGTAGCTGAAATCTGTTCGACTTTTCCCGCGCTACCTCCGGGAAAATTCGTGAAGATTGAGATAGCCGCGATGACGAGAGCAATCATCAGAACATCACCCGCAAAGAAAGTTGAATCACTCTTGGGCTGCGTGCAGAAGCGTAAGCGCCGAAATTGGGATCGATCTGTCTACCTGCGGTGTCGAAGCGCGCCGATGTGTAATAACTGGCGAATTGCGTATGGTTCCAGGCATTGAACGCCTCGGCTCGAAACTGAAGAAAACGTTTTTCCGAAAATAATGGAATTCGTTTGGCGAGAGCGATATCCCAGTTGTTTATACCGGGTCCGCGCATGTAATTCACGCCGCCGTTGCCGAAGCTTCCGATCGGCGTGCGAGCAAAAGCTGCCGTATTGAAGTTCCGCAGGAAACTACGCTCGCTGCCGTCTAAATGTGGATCGCCGGCAACCGTAATACGGGCGCCTTCTTGAGTATCCGGTTATCTCCGCACCATCGACCGTTGAAAAAGAAGGAGTGAATGGCGCGCCGCTGGTAAACGATGTGATCCCACTGATTTGCCAGTTATCCAACACCCAGTGAGCCGGTTTCCATCTAACTCTTGAACCTATTTTTGGCAGATCATAAATGTAATTGATTACCAGATTATGCGTACGGTCGAACGATAGAAGACCGTAGTTGCGCAAGCGCGGTGAAAAGTAAGCGCTGATGGGATCGTCGTCTCCGCTTGCGACACCCAGCGCTTTTGAAAACGTATAGGCCAAACCAACCTGGAATCCACGAGCATAGCGACGAGATACCGCGACCTGGAGGGCATTGTAATTGGAAGTGCCGATCCATTCCGTCGACATCAAGTTTCCATAGCCGGCATATGGCCGGAAGAAATTATCCGGGAGCGGTCTTGTCGGTTGCGTCGGATCGGCGTTGTCAGGATCAAAACGGGAAAAGATCGGGATAGGATTGATATTTTTAGAAACCTGTAGATGCCGTGACAAGCTGCCGACATACGAGGCGTCCACAATAAATCCCTTTACTTCCTGCTGAATGCCGAGACTGAAGTTCATCGTGCTGGGCAATACGGCGCGGCCATACAGAATTGACAAGTTGGAGGGCCCGATCGCGCCAGCGCTTTGTCCATAGGTATCGAGATCCCCATAGTAGAGCGTCGGTGAATACGCTGTCGGAGGATTACCCAGGCTGTTACGAATCGGATTCGTCTGGCCGGTATCGTAGAACATCCCGAAGCCACCGCGTAATGCGGTCTTCCCGTTTCCAAAAACATCGTAGGCAAAACCGAATCGCGGACCATATGCGATTCCCGGCCTGGCGATCAACGCCGTGGGATATCCATTCTTGCCCGCGGTCGCCATGCCGTTGGCAGGATCTCCCGTACCAGGAATGTACTGACCGATGAGGGCGGAGTAGGTGCTCTCTCCAGTAATAGGATTGATAGCCACACGCTGACCGGCAGCGTTTTTGCCCGGCATATACAATATTGGCGCGTTGGCGGTATTGTAGAGGCTTGGATCGAAAGTCGAGACATTATGCGTCAGATCCTGCATCGGTAGCATGTTGTAAAGCCGCAATCCATAATTGAGGGTTAAACGCTTGGTCAGGCGCCAGGTATCCTGAACGTAATACTCGATGTTCCACATGCGGAAGCGTCCGAATGGCGCATTCGAGGCTTCTGTATATGAGTTAACGACTCCGAGAAGCGCATTCGAGAAGCTATTGTTGGTGTCGAATGGGTTGTTGGGATTTCGGCTGAAATCCAAAGCGCCCCGGTAATTTATATTCGATACCTGTTCGATTTGAGAGCGTTCCACATAGACACCCGCCTTGAACGTGTGAGATCCCCAAACCTTACTGAGATTATCGGTGAACGTATAGCTCTTGATCAGGTAGTGGTTAGGAATAGCGGCAGTAAGAGTCGCCTGCACTGCGTTGGTCGGCTGGCCTCCGAGGATGATGTTAGGAATATAATCGGATGCAGCCCCTGAATCAGAGTTCGGATACCATTGTGGAATATCGCCCAATGCCGATCGAGCGACGCGCGAAGGATCTTCGAAATCGAAATCGCGTAAGGTTCTGTTATATCCGAATATCGCTTCGTTCACTAAGGTGCTGGAGAAGGTCTTCATCGTGCGGACGAGGTGGCCCACGCCTGGATTCTGCACCACCACCGGCGACAGTAGATAGTTGATGCTGCCGGTTTTCCAATCGCCCCAGGGCAGATATTTTTCATCTTTATCGTGCCCGAAGCGGTAGTACAACATGAGGGTTGGAGTCAGATTGGCATCCAACCGCAGAATATCGTTCCGGCGCGGTGTGTTTCCGCTATAAACTGAGCGATAGTTATATCGGTATCGGTTGGCTGGATCCGGGTCGGTGTAATTCGGGAGAGGAAAGAAATTCAGAATCCCTTGCCCTGTCGCGTTCAGTTTATCTTGCGGAATTATGTTGTCGGGGAATGCTTCGAGGGTATTGGGATCACGAATGACAATCAGCCTGCCGTCCACATCTCTACTTTGCGAGAAGTCTCCATTGCGTTCCGCGGCGGTCGGAACATTCAAAAATTTTGCCCCATAGTCTCTCTTAATCCCCGTGTATTCCTGAGAGAAAAAGAAGAAGAACTTCTCTCTCTCTCTGTTGAACAGCTTCGGTATGTAGATCGGACCTCCGATACTATATCCCGTCACACGATATCGATAAGGGGATTTCGGTGTTCCGGTTCTGTTATTGAAAAAGTTGTTCGCGTTGAGACTCTCGTGACGGTAGTAGTTATAAGCAGACCCGTGAAAATCGCGGCTGCCTGACTTTGTGATCACGGTGACCGAACCGCCGCTATTGCGGCCGTACTCGGCTTGATAGTTACTGGTCAGGACTTTCACTTCTTCGATCGAATCCATATTCGGAATAAATGACACGCTCTGGTTCGATCCGACATCCATGGCCGTAATGCCATCGACGGAAAAATTCTTCTGGTTAT
The DNA here is from genome assembly GCA_963796275.1 of uncultured Acidobacteriota bacterium. GTDB lineage: Bacteria > Acidobacteriota > Blastocatellia > RBC074 > RBC074 > JAKEHZ01. Next base: position 867,708 of record CAWCKY010000007.1, read on the forward strand.
CCCGAGCTCCATTAATAAAGGTCCCCCCGTTTGCTGCGTTCGTGGTGCTATCACGCACATCCTTCGTATCCACTACACCCGGAATGGTCGAAAGAAATGCAAAAAAATCGCGCCCTTTCAGCGCGATGTTATTCAGTTGAGTCCCTGTCACAGTACCTGAACGTTCAGCGCTCATCAGTTGTACGGAGGACTGATCCGCCGTCACACTGACGGATTCCCGAAGGTCTCCAATCGGTAGAGTAATATTGCCGAGAGCGCGAGTCTCGCTGGATGTCACTGGAATATTCTTCAATTCGAGCGCATTGAATCCGGCGGCCCGCATCGTGAGCTTGTATGTTCCGGCAAAGACCGTGGGGAAGGTAAAAGTCCCTGAAGAACCCGATTTTGCGTTCAACATAAGGCCGGTGGCCTCGTTCATCAATACGCAGTCGGCATCCGGGATAGGCGCACCGGAACTGTCTATCACGGTTCCGGAAACGGAACTCGAAATATTCTGTGCAAACAGGATGACGCAACAGATGAGCATCCACGCCAATATCGGAAACGTTTTCAACAGCGAGGCGGCTAAGCTTGGGACCGCAGACAGCGCCAGCGACCGGGAGCCATTTGAAAGCGCTTTCATAATTCCTCCGGCAAACTTTTGAATTAGTTGTGGATCAAGATTAGGTGCTCTTGATGGCTTCCCGCATCTGCGGTTACCGTGCGAACTTGATTTAGTGAAGGTTCACACTCATATTTTTTTTAAGATGCAGCATCATGTCATATCCGACTAGCGAGTCAAGGAAAGTGCAGAAAAATATGTAAAATATCATCCATAATTGCTGTTGTCAGGCATTATTGCGGTATCAGAGTGCGGAATCCCGACCGATTACGAGGTTCGCGGAACCGGCTCCAGTAAACCAATTTGGTCATCAGAATAAGTTGTGCATGCCTTTAACTCTGAGCCATCCGGCTGCCATCATTCCTCTTGCCCGGCAGGGGCTGGTATTCTCAGCTCTGGTCGTTGATAGTATAAGTCCTGACTTCCTTTACTTCATTAACCTGTCTCCGCGCGGGCAATTTGGCCACACGCTGCCTGGATTTGTTGATCTGGTCTTATTCGCTATCGCCGGCAATTATGTTGGGCGCATCTGAAGCGAGAATTTGAGGCGATCAAACAGCGCGGGGGAACTTCAGCCGAGATTGGGGAGAAATTGCTGGAGCAGGTTAAAGCGCTCTTTGATCTCTGGCGTCAACTGCGAGCTGGGAGCCTGAGCCGGAAGGCGTTTGATCAGGAGATGAAGTCGGTGCAATCTCAGGTCAAGGGACTGGTCGAGATAGGCGCAACCTGCGAGCAGGCCAAGACGCGGCGGACGTGCGAAAACCTGCTCAAACACGAGGTCTCATTGTGGACCTTCGTCCGCGAGGCAGGCGTGGAACCGACCAATAATGACGCCGAACGGCCCTTGCGGCGGGCAGTGCTGTGGCGACGCAAATCATTCGGGACGCAGAGCGAAAGTGGCAGTCGATTTGTGGAGCGGATCCTGACGGTGGTCACCAGCCTGCGGCAACAAGGTCGAGATGTGCTGCAGTATCTGACCTCAGCCTGTGCTGCTCTCACTCAGGAGAGTGGCTCGATCTGCCTTCTCCCTGATTCCTGAGTGGTCAATTCCAGAGGGCTCACTTGCATATAAAAACTTCTTCCATCTTGCTTTTTCTTCTCAGCCCGCTGTTTCTGGTTGGCTGCTCAAGGAGTATACAGTCGCCTGTTGTTGCTAATAAGCCTACCGGCTCCTTCCACCTCTACAAATCGCTTGACCAGGGCTACTCGTGGGCAGAGGCCGGGAGAGGCCTGCCGCAGTCGGCAAGGATCAATTCTCTATTTATTGGGGGCACCACCGCCTACGCTGGCACAGACGCCGGCATCTTCATTTCGACCGATGATGGGCAGACGTGGTCAGAGAGCCCCCTGTTACCTGCCGCCCGCGTCCAGTGCATCACTGCAGTGGGACAACAGGTGTTTGCAGGGACGAGGCAAGCGGGCGTGTTCGTATCCAAAGATAGTGGCCGCTCCTGGCGTCAGCTTGCCCGTGGCTTGACTGATCTGAATGTCCGGTCGTTGGTTAACCTTGGGCCTGAGGTATATGCGGGTACTGATGAGCAGGGTGTGTTTGTACTCGCGAGAGGAGCCGAGTCTTGGGATCAGTTCGGACGCGGGTTACCTGAACACTCACAAGTTTTCGACCTGGCGGTCAGCGGCCCGTCTGTCTACGCCGCCCTTTATAGCAAGGGCCTCTACCGCCTCAACTCCGGCGGCGAGCAGTGGACGAAGGTGGGGCAAGTGACGCCGCTCGAATTTCTCGTGCAGGGCACAACGCTGCTGGCTGGCTACAACCCGGGAGGCGTGTACCGCTCTGTTGACGGCGGAGCGACGTGGAATCGCGCTAGCGGCATATCCAGTGAAGCACCGATTTGGGTCCTGGGTAGTACCGGCTCAAATCTACTTGCAGGAACCTCACCAGGAGCCGTCTCCCTGAGCAGTGACCTGGGGGCGAGCTGGCAACCAAGCGCCGCCGGGTTGCCTTCAGGAGTAGCGGTTGTCGCACTTAGTGCAAATAAAACCTACACTCTGGCAGCCATTTCGAAATAAGGAGCATGCACCTGAACGGTTACAGAGTGGTCATGGAACACGTGAGTCTGATAACGGACTAATGGTCCATACTCCTCTCCAGAGGTCCAAGAAAATAGTAGGATAGAGAACACTCGCAGAGAGATTTTTTGGAGTCGAACTGGATCGGGTGGCCACGATCGAATAGGTTCACTGTGCCATAGAGCCGTGAATTCGAGCGTGCCACCCAATCAGACTGCAGTCATCACGTTTCACTTGCGACGTGACGTTGTCGCGGTACTGGTACTACCCTGCGTCCGCGTTTGCTGGTCGTGAGTAGTCGGTATGGTGACCGTCACCGAGAAGTTTCTGACGGTTGTCGACCCGTCCTGTCTGGTCCCTTTGATCCAGACGGTCGTGATCCCGATCGGGAAGAACGAACCGGAAGGAGGATCGCTGGTCACCACGCCGCAGCTTCCCGCGAAGGTTGGCGCCGGATAATTGACGAAGGCGCCGCTCAGGCCCGGGGTCCTGTTCACGAGAATGTTTGCCACTCTGTTCAGTGTACAGGGCGAATTGCAGCAGGACGGATCAGTAGTAGTGACGTTCAACTGCCACCCACCGTTGATATTCCCGATGTCACCGCCCGCGTCGTCAGCCGCAAACAGGTTCCACGTCCCATTGGGATTCAGGGCGTTGAAGATCGAGAGCAGTTGCGGGTCGGGATACGGCCCGGTGGGCGCCGGGGCAGGGAAGAGATCGCCCGCTCCGATGTTTGTCGGTCTGAACATCCCTGAAACTACGGTTCCACCGATCTCCGACGCCGCATCATCGAGCGTTAAGTTGATGTTGACGGCGTCTGTGCCGCCTCCCGCGTCGGACATCAGGAGCAGTTTCTGCCCTCCCGGCCCGACCAGCAGAACGTCTACGTCGCTGGGAAAAGTATGATTGAAGTCGAAGAGGTTCGCCGTCACCTTGCTTATCGTACCGGTGACGCCTGAGACCTCAATGGATGACGGATAAGGATTGGCCGGCGCTCCCGTTCCGGCGCCTGTGCCGGTCCCCGGGATGAGGATCGAGGCGAGGTTGGAGAACGACGATGTGGCGGAAATCGTCGAGCCGACCCTCATGGTGAAGTTCACCGTGCCGAGACTCATCGCGCCGTCCTGCAGCGCCAGGGTCGCCGTGAGATTGCCGCCGCAGACCCCGGCAGCCGTGAAGGTGAAGGGCCGGGCGACCGCCGGACCGCCCGGAATCAGGACTCCGTAAGCCTGCGGGGCGCTCGGCGCGAGGACCCCGCCGCCGGCGAGCAGCGTGGCGGTCAGGTTGGTGGTATTGCCCGTGCCGATGTTCAGGAGCGGGAAGGCGGCCGTCACGGTCTCGTCCGCATCGGGCGCGCCGTTGCCGGGAGCGCAACTCTCGTTGGTCACCGTGACGGGCGGCGCCGCCTGCATCTCAGGCGTCCCGGGCACGCCGCAGCAGGCGAACCGCTGGCGGGAGATTTCGAGTGTGACGCACCCGACCGTCCCGACATCCGCGGGCCCGACGTCCGCTATTCTCAAGATCCAGGTCCCGGATACGGGCTTGCCGTTGAAGGCCGATAACGGCGAGTCGGGTCTGAAGGGGCCCGCAAAGGGAGCCGCGCCCGCGCCGATCGCGATCAGCGCCGAATCATCAAAGACCGTCGGGGTGCCCGAACAATCGTTCGCCCCCGATCCGAAGTTGTCGCCGTTGCCCCCGCGGTTATTGGCGAGCGCGACCGCCGTCCCGTCCGGTCCGATCAGCGTCATCACCAGGTCGCCGTCGAAGGTGTGGTTCAAACGAAGCCTGAGGTTGACATCCGCCACCGCGCCGACATCAGTCACGTTGATCGGGATGTCCAGCGTGCCGAGGTCGGGAATCGACGTTGCGATATTGCCGCTGCTGTAATTGGTGGTGAGGGTGACCACCGGTCGGCCGACCTGCAGGTTGAAAGTCCTGGTCACTGTACCGAAGCTGCTGGTGATGTCCACGGTCACCGGCAATTGGCTTCCGCAGTCGGCGTCCGGCGGGACGGTGAAGGGAACGCCGCGCGAGGCCGTCGCTCCGCCCGGAATGTCACCGTAGCTGATCGGGCTGCCGCCGTTTACCGAGATGGTCACCTCGCTCGCCCCCACCGAGCAGAACGGATTGCTGAGCGGGATGTTCAGCGTCAGCGTTTCGCCCGGATCGGCGAATCCGTCGGGCGGCGGGCAGGAATCGTCCGTTATCGTCACCGCGCCCACATTTAGATTGGGCGTGTCGAAAGCCTCGACCACCGAGGGCGAGCTGGAAGAGATAGCGCTGGCGCTGGCGCCCATGCCGCGGGCGGCGAATCCGCTCCAGATGTCCAGTTCATCCTCACCGCCGAAGGCGCTGCAGCTCGCGCTCAGGATGGAATCGCGCGCCTGCAGCATGGTCGGATTTGCCGGATCGAGCTTCATCCCGTCCGTCACCAGTTGCAGCGCACGCTGGTTGCCGGCGGCGAATCCCATGCGGTCGACAATCCGCGCGCGCACTTCCCACAAAGCGGAGCACCAGACCTCGCCGATGTTGTGCACCTGGAAGGCGGTGCCGGAACCGATCGGCCCGCGCGGGAAAGCGCCGTCGGTGAGATTGATCTGGGCCGGGTCGATGTCGGCGAAGGTCAGCGGATTGTGGGGCCTGCCGTTGGGCCCGACCGTCGAGATCGTCGCGTGCGGGAATCGCCGAATGCCGTAGTAATAATTGTCGGTAAATCCAGCCACTATCCCGAGGGTCGAATATCCGCCCATGGCGTATATCCCGTGCGGATCATCGCCCGGCCGAGACAGGAGCGAGAGCGCGTAGAAATCCGACCATCCCTCACCCATTCCGCCCGACATCGGAGCGTTCAGACCCGCGCCGTTATTGTGCAGGCGATTGGATGTGCCGTGCGTCAGTTCGTGGATGATGATCTCCTGGTCGAGCCCCGAGGAACGGTCCGGATCCGCGCCGTTGAAGATGTACATCTGCATGCGCCCCGACGACCCGTCAGGCGGGGTCGAGAAGTTGGCATTGCTGGTGCCGGAGAAATCCTGCCCCTGGGCCAGGACGCGGTCATTGCCGAGCCCGCCCCGGCCGAAATTGTCCAGCTGGAAGTTGCGCGCCGCTTCGGTGAAACCGAGCTCGTAGAGCCGGTCGTGATAGCGGTTGACCCAGAAGAACATATTGACGGCTTCGCCCAAACGGTAGGCGGGCAGAGTCGGAGAGTCGCCCGGGGGCGGAATGCCCGGCGCGGGATTGTAAATGAAGTCGAAGACGCGATCGGGCGAGCCGATGGGACGCCCGTCCGCATCGATGCCGTCTGGCGCGACCAGGTCCATGCCGGAGTCCACATTATTGCCGGTCGTCGTATTGGCGCCGTCGGTGAGCCATCCCAGATTGTTGAACTCACCCTCGCTGATCAGCGTGAGTGAAGTCCGTGGGATAGCCGCGCCCTGAGTGCCCGAGCCTGGCAGCGCGGTTGTCGGCGAGAGCGGGGCCGGGCTCCTCCCATCGTAGATCACGTAGGTGGCGGGTTGCGTCTGATCACTGGTGATGTTCTTACGCCACAAAAGCTCCCCCTGTTCGGCGTCCACCAGCGTATAGTAGGCCGGCGTTTCCTGCCACAACACCATCGACCAGGCCAGGGTGGCCAATCCCGCGTCCAGCGGGAAGTATTGCAATTCGACCGCGACATCGCCGGTGAGCCCTCCGGTAGGATGAAAAACGACGGTCCGGCCGTCCGGGGACGACTCTTTTACGGCCAACTGGTCCTCGGTCAAAGTGAGGCCGACCGAAGCCGCGGCGGCCACCACGGCCTGGGCCGCGCTGATCCGCGGAGTAATCGCCAAGTCCTCCTCCGCCGGTCCGCCCGTGACTTCTCCCACCACCCGCACGAGCTCGCCGCCGCTGGTGAAGGCAGCCACCACCTCGCCTCGGAATACCCGCATCCCATTCCACCGCTGTTCCATCTTCACCCACGAAAGCCTGCCGTTCGGATTGGTGTAATCGGCGATCTTCCTGAGGCTATTCAATTGACGCGGGCTCATCCCGAACATATCGGCGTTATCGCTGATGAATCCGCGCATGATGTTCTCGCGCGGCTGCTGGGAGCGCGCGGTCAATGATCGGCGGCCTTTGCCCCTCATTTCGACGACTTCAGGAGAGTTGGTCAGGCTGGAGATGGCTGCTTGCAGTCCCGGCACGCTCCCGGATTTTCTCCCTCGGGCGCTCGTCATCACCTGCTTGAGGTGGGCGTTCTTCTCCCTCTGCCTCGAAGAAAATTTTTCCAGACGCCGCTCTAACCTCGTGACGGCGTCTTTGGTGGTTTGGTCGCGAATATCGAAGTTCTCTTTTGCGACATCGATGGCGGCGGGCCCGGCCGCCTGCATCAGGAAATCCCGGAACAGAGTTGAAGCCATTAGTGCGACGACGATAGCCGCACAAATCCACAGGGAGGTTTTTTTCATTTGTAAATGTCTCTCCTTTTTGGTTGAGGATGGGAAGATATAGGTTCAACGAGACGGTTAAGCCGGAAATCGCGTGAAACTTCCGCCAACTCGCCAAATGGCAAGCGAGCGGATTGCGCCCGGAGAACAGAATTTGTGTAATAGAAAAAGAGCCTGCCTGAACTTCAGGCGACGACGATGCTTACTTAAACTGCATAGCTGATGAAGATAGTGAGCTGCTGAGCAATCTATCCGGAAGTTTTTACCGATAAAATTGTTGGCAAATGCCGCGGCTTATCGAGAAATTTACTGCGAGCGCAATCTAAAGGTTGCTACTTGTACTTGTCAATGGCTTGGACATCCTTCAACAAAAAGTATTCGATTTTTCACATTTTTACATTTTTAAGTCGACACGTTATTGTCGCTGCAGGTGCGGTTCCGCACGCGACGCAATGCAGGCATTAGGTGCAGGAGTAGCTAAATATGCTGGGCTATTGCATCAGGAAAGATGAAGAAATGCGAGTTGCGTCTGCGTGGGTTAGTTCTTTGCGGAAACCTTAACGTTCCGTACAACCTGCCAGTCTCCCGACGGCTCCAACTGAATATTACCTATTCTGCCGTTATGAACTACAACTGTTGCAGGGTACCAGAGATAGATATGTGGTAAGTCGAGAGAGAGCTGTTTCTGTACTTGTGAGAATAATTGCTTCTGCTGATCGCGAGGCGCAGTCTGCGCTTCACTGAGGAGTTTATCGATGACCGGATTATTGTATCGCGAGCGGTTCTGGCCATTCGGAGGGATCGATTGTGAACCATAGGCGAATTTGAAAAAATCGGTGCTCTGATTGCCGCCCACATATATGTTCAGATAGAGTTGAAAATTGCCTTTGTTCATATCCTCGTTGAGTTTTTGGCGCTCTAGCGGCTGTAAATCCAGGGCTATTCCTACTCTGCGAAACTGCTCCTGTAGCGTCTCGCCGATTTTTCGAGAGATCGATATGGTCGAGGTTTTAAGGCTCAGATTTATTCTGGGCTGGCCGGACTTTTCCTGGTGACCGGCTTCGTCGAGCAATTTCCTGGCGCGATCCGGGTTGTAAGGGTATTTTTCGATATCCGGTTCATAAGCCCACTGGCTCGCCGGCAATATGCTGTAAGCGGGACGCGCCTGTTGACGCAGCACATCGCGGATGATCGCGTCGCGGTCGATGGCGAACGCCAACGCCTGCCTGACTCGCCGATCCTGTAAGACCGGGTCTTGCAGATTGAGACCTAGATGCGTAACGTTCGTGCCATTGGTGACATCTACGTTGAGTCCTTCTGCATTTCGTAGACTCTCCACTGTTATCGGATCGAAGTCTGCATTGATGGCCAGGTCAACCGAGCCTTTGCGAAGTTCGCTCTCCCGGGTGCTGTTGTCAGGGATAATCTTTACCCTCAACCTCGCAACCTCCGGTGCGCCTTCGAAGTAATCCTGGTTCGCGGTGAGAGTAACATCCTGGTCTTCGGTGAAACTATCGAATTTGAATGGGCCCGTCCCAACCGGTCGCTCGGCCTGCTGAGCGGAAGTGCCTTCCGGAATAATCCCGATCGGGACGATGGCGTTAGCGAATCCCGGAAATGGAGAGTTGAAATGGAATATGACGGTCAACGGATCTTTGACCTCGATCGCCGATAGTGTGCTGATAAATTCAGCCTTTTTATCGGACCTGAAGTCACCGGCCATCATCGTTTCGAATGTGTATTTAACGTCGAGCGCAGAGACCGGGCTCTTATCGTGGAACTTGACCCCGGGTCTTAGATAGAACGTGAAAGTTTTAAAGTCTGGAGATGACTCGAACCGCTCGGCCAGATCCGGCACAGGGTCGAAGGTTTCGTTCTTACGTGTAAGCCCATTGAAGATGAGCTGGCGCAGGCGTTCATTGGCAGAATCCGAACTCACGCGCGGATCGAGCGTGCTGATGCGCTTCTCAATCATCATCACGAGTTCATCGGGATCGCTTCCTCCGCGGCAGCTCGCGAATGTGGCCGATGTGACGAGGAGACAAGCAATTGCGATGATGAGATACGGAGAAGGGAAGAGACCGGAAAGTAGAGCTCCAGGTTTCATCATATCTGTTTATTTGGGCTTCTGATCGCGTTTGGCATCCTGTTCCTGGTTCCACTTGTCATAGAGCACCTGTTGCTCCGGTGATAGGAGGGTGCGTATACGGTCCCGGCATTGGACGCGGATGGCGGTGAATTGTGGTTTGATCTGTGTCCGCAATTCCTGTTGTTGGCGGCGGCTGTCATCGAGCATCTGTTCAATCTGTGCGCGTTGATCGGCGCTGAGTCCCATCGCGCTGGTCATCTCGTCTAGCGTGTTCTGGGGCGATGCCGACTGGTTGATCAGAGGTTGCTTGGACAGAAGATAGTGTCCGGATGCGCCGACTACCGTTCCGAACAGAAACGTGGCGATAATGATCAGTTGGGCTTTCCTTCTATTTGTGAGCATCGCTTGCTGCCTCATCCATTTCAGGTGTAGATCCGATTGTAACGTTTTACCGGACGCTGCTGACGCTGCTGATGAAATCTTCGCTGATGTTCGTCAGCGAAGTGGCATCGTCGATCGGATCGGGCGCGTTCGAGAGAGTCCCATGAACGGACATTGTAAGGAGCAGAATCGCGGCCGCACCGAACGCGATGATCCACCCGCGCAAGGCCAGGACGGCCGACTCCCAAGAGCCCACGCCTTGATCGCTCAATTCGCGAATGCGGGCTCTGATGCGTGACATCAAATAGGGGGTCTCCCCTGCTTGTTCCTTATCCGATGAGGCATAAGCGTTCAGAAGAGCAGCTGTCAGGCGCTCCATCGCCATGGCTTTGCGGCAATCCTCGCAGAGCGTGACGTGAGCCATGACCTTATCGGGGATGGCATGATCGTTTCGATGATTGTATTTGATCAGTTTTCTAATCTCTGTACAGTTCATGTGCTCTTTCACCTTTGGCTTTATTCTCCTTGCGTTTTTCCATCAAGGTTAGCCTCGTAAGAGCTCGACGCATAGCGTGGCGGGCGCGAAAGGCGCGAATCTTGACCTTCGCTTCCGACCACCCGAGCATTTGGGCAATTTCTTTAACCGTGTTGTCCTCGCCGTGCAGGAGGACCAGAATCATGCGGTCTTCAACCGAGAGTTTTAGAAGAAGTTTCTGCGTTATCTCAGAAGCACGCCCTCTCTCGGCCTCATTGAAGTGTATCTCGAAGGAACTTCCGGCGAGCTTAGTTTCGAGCCAGGTCTCTTCGTCTTCTGATAGCTCGGTGATCAGCGATTCGCTGCGTTTTTTTCGCCGCCTAAGCTCGTCGTAACAGTTGTTGACGGCAATCTTGGCCAGCCATTGCTCGAAAGAGGCGCCGCGGCGATAACTTGAAAGTGAAAAGAACGCCTTGGCGAATGTCTCTTGAACAATATCTTCAGCGGTCTCCGGGCTGCGAAAGAAGTGGCGAGCTATCGAAAACACTCTCCGGTTGTGCCGCCTTACCAGGATTTCGAAAGCTGATTGCTCCCCATTAAGCGTCATCTCGATCAGAGAATCGTCGGGCATCTCCGCGAGCGACTCTGCCACGGCGAATCCTATTGTAGATTTGTCCTGCAGCAGACCATCGAATGTCGCGCTGGCAGCTGGAGAATCAGATAATGTCACGCTCGTTACCCTGCCCTGGAAACCTTGTTTCGATGTCGAAACAATTTCTTGCTTCTGCAAGAGTTAATATGTTAATGTACATCGAGAGTTTACGCCAGAACAATGGCTAAATGGAAGGAGAAAATGGAAGAAGAGAGCCGAAGTGACGGGAGAAATGAAGGAAAGAATATGAAATCCCAGCGCGCGGGTTTGGTCCAAAGTGATCCAGTAATCAATGTTGCTGAGTTGGGACAATATATTAAACGAAAAAGAGAAACTGAGCGGCTCTCCTTGAGGGCAGTGGCAAAATTGACACAGGTAAGCGCTTCTACCCTTTCCCGTATAGAAAATGGTACGGGAGTTCCCGATACACCTACATTGGCACGAATCGCCAGGTGGCTCAATGTACCGCTGGAGCGAGTAGTTACGGGAAAGTCCTCTTCAGAAGATCCGGTTGTCTACTATCCTCAAGAATCCGTTCCGGATATAGTGGAGGCTCATTTGAGAGCCGATCCGAACCTCACACCTGAAACCGCGAGAGCCTTAGCCGAGCTCTTTCGTGTCGCTTACAACCAGTTCAGCCCAAAGAATATCCTTGAGGATGACCGGGAAAGTATCAAAGTTTAATGTTGTTGAACATGATTTGTTGCCGCCCGTAAGCCATAAGTTCAGGGATGTCGAACGGAAAGCTATCGGGGTTAGACAATTTGCCGGCATTGGAGCTTTGGTCCGTCTCGACCCATATGAACTGGCAGCGCTCCTCAATCTGAGAGTAGTAGCTCTTGCTGATCTCGATCAGTTACCCAAACAAACAAGAGAGCATCTGGCGCAGTCCGATGAATGGTCGGCGGGGACTACTGGGATGCTTCCCGATGGATCGAGAGTAATAGTTATCAATGAAAAGCAGAGCGCGGGCAGACGGGCGGCGACGTTGATGGAGGAGATTTGCCATACTCTGCTGGGTCACGATCCCAGTTCGATCTTCGGAAGTGGTTCTGGTGGTCGCAGTTATGATATTTCGGTTGAGGAAGAGGCTTATGCGGTAGGGGCCGCGGCATTGGTGCCGTATCGCGCGTTGACCGAGTATTTATCCAGAGGCTATACGGTCGATCAAATCTCAAGACGTTACGGTGTGTCTAAGGCGCTGGTTGAATACCGGATGCGTGTTTTGGGTCTTTGGGTTGAATAGTTTTTGGTGCTAATAAACTGGGATACAGGATTGTCAGAATATTTCAGGATTTAATTCGTCCCCCGTAAATCGCGAATCTGAAATATCCCGACAATCTTGTCTATCCCTTTTCGTTTTCTGTGTGTTGTCCTACCAATCGAGGCGCATTCCGAACTGGCCTATCCGATTGCCCGATGCGCGGGTGATGTTGCCGAAAGCGCTATCATTCATATTCATAATCGGGGCAGCGAAGTTGTGGCGGTTGAAGAGATTCAACAGTTCAATCCGGAACTGCAGACCAACTCCCTCACGAATGGAGAACCGCTTTATCAGTGACGCATCCTCGCTGAACGTCGACAGCATGCGGACCTGCGGGAACCTATTGGGAGACGTTCCGAGCGAGTTCGGATTGGCATCGGTGAACGCACTTCTGTCGAAGAATCGATTGCCCGCATCGTTCGGGTTCGAAGGGTTGAAAGTGTCAGGATTGAATATTCGTTTGAACCCTCCCGAAGGAGTATTGAAATTCGCCCAGACGGCGGGCCCATTCCAAAAGTTTGGGCTCACTCGCGAGTTCGGGTGGCCGAGCGGCGTACCGCTGGAGTAATTCAGGATGGCCGAGACCGTCCATCCGCCGACCACCGCATTCACCACACGATTGGTTCCGTTGAGCAGCGTTTTACCTTTACCCGCCGGCAGCTCCCACGTGAGCGCGGACTTCAAGATGTGCGTGCGATCGAACGGGGAGATACTCTTATAGAGCGTGCGATTGTAGGTGTCCTGAATGCCGCCGCTGTTGCCGCCGACATTGAGATCGGTCACGTTCGTGATTCCCTTGCTGAAGGTGTAGGCGCCGTAGAGGTAGTAGCCTTTCGCCATTCGCTTGGTGGCGATGATGTTCAGAGAATGATATGTGCTGAACCCGACGGGATCTCCGTAACTGTTCAATCCACGGCCGCCGAGTTGCGGGAACGGCAAAAGGGTATACGCGCCCAGACCGCTGAAGCCGGGATACGGATAAGGTAGGCCGGCAGCGGCAGCCTGCTCCGGCGAGCTGATCACCTGCGTCAGCACGGAGCCGCGCGAGAGCTCTTTCGGATCGATCTGATTCGGGATAACGTTAGGGCCGGAATGGAGCCGCGTGCCTTTGCTGCTTCTCCAATCGATCTCCAGCATCAGGTTTTCATTGATCTCCGATTGGATGCCGAAGTTGAAGCTCTGCACATAGCCCGATCTTACGTAGCCCGGCGAGAACGTGCGGACGCCGCCGAATCTGGTGGCGAAAGACGGATCCAGATTCACAGGTTGCGTCTGGCCCGGGTAACCATCATCGATATTGAAGACCGGCAGAAAGGGTAGGAGGTTGCTGGCCGGCAGGGAGTTGGTCTGTCGGAATCCCGCGAAATCAGCGAAGTCCCAACCGAAGGCTTCCGGTGTATACGATATACCATACCCGCCACGCGCCACGACGCGATCCGTCACCCGATATGCGAATCCGAACGTAGGCCCGAAGTCTTTCCAGTTTCCATCGTAGAGCGTGCGCCTGCCTGCGCGGCCGGGTCCCGATCCCATATACTCTACTGCGCCCAGGAGATTGCCGAAGTTGGGATCGCGGAGTGTGGGGTTGAAGTGCGCCAGCCGGTCTTCTTCCTCATGTATAGGCGAATTCCCGCTCCATCGCAGGCCATAGTTGAGCGTCAGCCGGTTGTTTACCTTCCAGGTATCCTGAACGAAGATGGCGCCGTAGCTGCGATAGGCAGTCGGGTTGAGGATGGGAGTGACACTGGCGCTGTCTACCAGCCCGAGCAGGAAGCTGGCGAAACTGTTCCCCACCTGCGAATTGAAGGACTCTCCCGGTAGGCCGGTCGTCCGGGCGGCGAAGTTGAAGGTTCCCCCTGAGTTATCAAACCGGAATGACTGGTAGCGCAGGTTATTGTACTCGAAGCCGATCTTGATGTTGTGCGTCCCGCGTTGGTAACTGAAGGTGTCGCTGACGATGATGCCGCGATATTTCTCATCTCGATTGGCATCGTGATTCCAGGACTCGAAGGTCGCCACCGGCGAGCCGCCCAGGTTGATCAAGGGACGCGTCCACTCCGCCTCCGGCTGATCGAGCCCCACCCCGGTGATGCCGAACTGGTCGGCGAAACTCTTGCCCACTTGACGGCTGCGAAAAGCGTTGAAGTTGTTGTTTATGCCAAAAGATGCGTGGTTGAGCATGGTGGAACTCACGATCCAGTCATAACTGACGTTCCAATTATATCCGCGGCGCTCCTGTCGAATGGCTCGTGATAGCGGGCCGCCCATCTCAGGGTCCTTCAGTGACCATACCTGCCTGAATTGCCCCTCCTGAAAGTTTCGTGGCAGACCGTGCTTGTAGTAGTTGCCCGAGACCTTATGGTTGGTGGAAAACGAATGATCAGCTTTCAGCGTGTAATGCCTCACGTTCTGAAAACCGTAGCGAGTATCATACAGATTATTGTTGAGGTCGCCGTTGACCGGCGGGTAATATTCGTTGAAGATGCCGGCGAAATTGCGGGCGACATTAGAGATGAGGTCCGGCGGGATGATGTTGTTCGCGAAGGGATCGGCTACAAAGCCGGTCTTGATCGCCGTGCGCCCGGTCAATGGGTCCAGCTCTCCGGCGGTCACGTTACGCGTCGTCCTCGGATCGTAAATCTGTCCTTCAAAGACCGGACGTCCGACAGCGTCCATGGCCGGACGCCCCTGATCGTCCGTAATTTGTCTTCCAGTGAGCAACTTTCTGAGATCGCCATCCCACATCTCGGGTTGAGGCACGGACCGCGTGAGCGTTCCCGGTCCACTTGTATTGGTTTTGAATCGTTCGAGAGTGAAGTAGAAGAAACTCTTATTGCGGCCGTCATAGATTTTGGGGATATAAACCGGCCCACCTCCGGAGAACCCCCAGTCGTTGCGCCGGTCCTTGGACCGGACGAAATCGGCGGTGCGCGGCTGGATGAAGTTTGGATCGGCCGCTAGCAGTCGATTGTTGTTCCAATCGTTGGCGTTCAGCGCCTCGTTTCGCAGGAAGTAGAAGACGCTTCCGTGGGGTTGGTTGGACCCGGACTTCAGGGTGAAGTTTAGTGTTCCGCCACCCTGACGCCCATGTTCAGCCGAGACGTTGCCTGTGTAAACATTCAATTCTTGAATCGCCTCCGGCGAAATGCTCGCCTCGGCGAAATCGCCGGGGAGAAATCCGGCCAGGTTTGTCATGCCGTCGATGAGGATGCCCTGGCTCGCGCCGGGCGTTCCCTGGATATTCATGGTATAGCCAGCTCCATTGACGCCGGGGACCAGCCTGTCGGCAAACACCGCCATATTGCGCCCACCGCCGAAGTTGAGCGGTAAATCCGCAAAAACGTGTGAACTCACGCTCGCCGAGGCCTGCGATGACTCAGTCTGCAGAAGAGAGGCATCGCCGGTGACGGTCACGTTTTCCGACACATCGCCGATCTCGAAAGTTGGATCTATGCGAGCGATCTGGCTCGCGGTCAGTATCACGCCTTCGCGTATGATCCCTTTGAAACCGGTAACCTGAAAAGATATCTTGTACTCGCCAACAGGGAGCGCGCCGAGAGTATAGATGCCCTCATCATTCGTCGTTGTCCTGTGACTCAAGCCGGTTGCAGTGCCGACAGCCGTAACTGAGACTCCAGATATGACCGAACCCGCCGGGTCGCGAACTATGCCTGTGAGCGTTGCGCGGCCTACCTGTCCGAAAACTGAAGAAGCGGTCAAAAGCAGCGTGAAGATAGCGCATATCATCCGGGAGAAGATAGTCAAGGGAATCGGTTGATTTGTAAGCATGCTTAATAGACTCCATTTCTGCACCACCCCTTTATCACCTAAATAAACCGATAGATCGGCGGCGCTGTGTTATCTAAGCTCGTGGCAGAATCGTTTACTTCTTCTGAAAGTGAGCGAGGATAAATTGGGCGCTATCTTGATGATGTCCTATGAAAAGGTCAAGTGTTTTTCAGTGGAATCTAACATTTTTTCTGCTTCGGGCTCCCACTCTAATGCGGTACATACGACGTGTATATAAAATGCATCGCACATACACATGTATCCCATGTATCCCATGAATTGGCGCACGAGCTATTAGCACGGGTTTCATCACATTTCTCATGCCATACTCAGAGCGGTATAGCTTCACATTCCTTCAGCACAAGGCTTCGATCATGACTTTCATCGCCCCACGGTTGTTGCGCTTGCGTTCTGTGAATTCGATCTCCATCTCAAACGATACACCGGCGTATCGAAACCGCGCCGGGCTCAGCGGAGCCAGTTGCATAGAGGTGCCAGTGCATTTGTGGCCAATCTCCCCCGCCTGCAGGAATTTTCGATACGCGCAACGGTCATTCTGGCTGCGAGAAATGTCATTCATAGGCGAAGCCTATCAAATCTCTTATGGCATTAGGCTTGCATTCCAATGATGGTGAATGAGAATGAACAAGAATGCTGAAAACTTTGCTAGTAGCTATGCCCAGTTGACCAAAATATATTCGAGGAGCAGATGTCATGACATACATTTTTAAAGTCATATCTCATAGCAAAGGTGAAGAGGCTGGCAAACTGAGTTGAACCCGGAAACCATCATTCAGACATAGTCACAGCGAATATAAAGAAGTATCGCAGCCAAAATTCGGCCGATAGCTATCTGTAAAGGGACAATGCATATGTAATAGTGCGATCTATGAATATGAATTGATTTAATCGAGGGTTAGACCATGACAAAGAAGGCAAAGCAACATAACTCATCGCGCGAAAGGCGCAAAATTCGGTATGCCGTCGTCGGGTTAGGTTATATCTCACAGATTGCAGCATTGCCCGCCTTCGCGCACGCCGCCAAGAATTCAGAATTGAGGGCTCTGGTATCCGATGACGCCGAAAAACTAAAGAAGCTTGGCCGTAAGTATCGAGTCGAGCAACTTCATCATTACCACGAGTATGATGATCTGCTGGCGAGCGGCGAGGTAGACGCTGTTTACATCGGGCTACCAAACCATTTGCACCACGAGTATACCTTGCGTGCGGCGCGCGCTGGCATCCACGTCCTCTGCGAAAAACCGATGGCGGTCACCGTCGAAGAGTGTGAGGATATGAACCGCGCCTGTAAGGCGAGCGATGTGAAGCTGATGATCGCTTACCGCCTGCACTTCGAGGAGGCGAATCTCAAGGCGATCGAGATCGTCAATTCGGGCCGGATTGGCGAACCGCGATTCTTCAATTCAGTCTTCACAAATCAGGTTAAAGAGGGAAACATCCGATTGCGCCGCGAGACCGGCGGCGGAACGCTTTATGACATCGGCATCTATTGCATTAATGCGGCGCGGTACCTTTTCCGCTCCGAGCCGATTGAAGTCTTCGCCAAAACCGCCAACAACGGCGAAGAGAGGTTCATGGAGATCGAGGAGATGACCAGCGCCATTATGTATTTCCCGGGCGAGCGGCTGGCCAATTTCACCTGTAGCTTCGGAGCGGCTGATGTGTCTGCATATAATGTCGTCGGCACTAAAGGCGTATTGTGCGTTGATCCCGCTTATGAATATAGCTCAGGTTTGAAACATGCGCTCACCATCAACGGCAAGACGCGCGAACGTACTTTCCCGAAACGCGATCAATTCGCGCCCGAACTCCTCTACTTCTCCGACTGCATCCTCAATAATAAAGAGCCGGAGCCGTCGGGAGAGGAGGGAATCAATGATGTACGCATTATTCGCGCGCTCTATCATTCAATAGAAATGGGCCAACCTGTCCGAATCGGTAAACTTGAAAAGGACGAAAGACCGCATCCCGGTCAGGAGATGAAACGGCCAGCAGTGAAAGAGCCGCAACTCGTTCGGGCCGCTACACCATCACGCAGAAGATAGAAGAGATAGACCACAAAATTCACAATTGGAAGCGCAAGCATTGGAGATTCGAGCAAAGGCCATCCTTAAATAGCTCCGGGTAAATTCGTAAATAACTTCGGTAAATTAGGTAATGATATACAGCTGATCGACGTCTCATTTTTCGTCAATCCCTATTTTTCATCCCTCGCCGCGCGAAGTTGTTTCAAGTCTCGCAACAACGCTGCGGCTTTGGATGTCAGATCTTCGCCCAATTCACGGCATCTGGCGACATCAGCTTCGGCTTCTTCCAGCTTGCCCTGCGCCAACCGTGTGACGCCGCGATTGCAATAGGCGACCGCCAGGCGTGGGTTGAGTTCCAGCGCCTGATTGAAATCTGTAATCGCCCGCGTGTAATCCTGCTTCGCAAACCAGGCCGCGCCACGGTGGTTCCAGGCCTTGGCCAATTCCAGGTCGATCGCAAGCGCACGGTTCAAGTCATCCAGTGCGCGGTCAGGCTCGCCTTTCATCAGCCACAGGCGGCCACGATTGATGTAAAAGATCGCTTGCTGCGGATTGAGCGCGACGGCGTGGTCGAGATCCGCGAGCGCGCCGTCCAGATCGCCCTTCTCCTGCCGCGACACACCGCGACCATTCCAGGCATCGGCATTGCGCGCGTCTAGCTTGAGCGCCTGGTTGCAATCAGCGAGCGCCGCATTCAGCGCGCCCTGAAGATAATGGACGCTGCAGCGGTTGCTCCATCCAACAGCATTGCGCGAATCGAGCTTGATAGCCTGATCTAAATCAGCGATGGCGGCGGTAAGATCGCCCTGATCGCCTAGCGCCCTGCCGCGGTTGATCCAGGCTCGTGCTTCGCGAGGGTTGTACTTAATTGCGCGACTGAAATCGTTGATCCCCGCCGCGCGCTCGCCCTGCCCATAGCGGATACCCCCACGATTCAAGTAGGCGTCGGCGCAACCCGGGTTCAACTCAATGGCGCGGTCATAATCGCTGACGGCACCTGTCAGGTCGCTTTTGCGTTGCCGGGCGACGGCGCGGTTGTAATAGGCCACTCCAGAACGCGAATCAAAGGCGATGGCGAGGTCGTAATCGGCGATTGCGCGCTCAATTTCGCCCTTCGCCATCCACGAATTACCGCGTTCGAGATATGAAGCTGCTGAGGACGCGCGAGAATTTTGAGCTTGAACATTGGCCGCCGCGAGCCAGAGTAAGAAGATTAAACCGTGCAAGATTCTTGGACTGGCCATCGTCTCTCCTTTTGCGCTACCGGGTTACTGCTATAGAAGACAGGCGTAGCCGAATTGCAACGAACACACGCCTGTCTCCGAACGAGCCTGCACTTGCAAACAGGCCCTCGGCTGAGGACGAAATTAGGGATGTTTGCGAAGCCCCGGTTATTTGTTATTCAGCGTCCCGTAAATGATCCCCAGAAACTTGCGGGCCGTAGCGATGATCGACTTGCTATATTCTCTGGGACTTAGCTTTCCGAGGGCTGCCGATGTAAAGCGATGAGCATTGAACTATTGCTTGGTCATTTAACCGCACTACAATCCACTCTCTTTACGTCAGGTCCAGCGGCAAATACCTCTCGATAAGTTCAAACGAAGTCGAATGATTCACGATTCGAAAGAGCGGCAGGAGCTGATACTTGGCCAAGTCGCACACTCTCGACTACTCTCGGACATCGCGTTTGATTGTTCCGTCCACTCTGACAGGCGCTCGATACCACTGAAACCGCAACATCGCAGAAATTATTTTGGATTTGCCCCTTCGGGCGTTCGTATCTTGACACTGTTGTCCGGTGTGACGCACAATCTTTATGCGTATCCGAAGCTATCATCTTTTTTTACTGCTGATACGAATAGTCCCGATAGTCAGCGGGGCGTAGTATCCGGTCACCGTCATCACAATCGGAAACCTGCGCGTCCCGATTTCTCCTTGCGTGCTTGATCTACTGTCTTCCATCTCGTAAGGCGAAAAACGACTCCGAAACACGACACATCAGCTCAGCTTTTTTACCTCAGTGAAGTAGGCGGGACTCTTATCTACTTTGTGCGTACCCGACTGGTTCAAACGAATATGGAAAACACACCTGCCGCCGACATTTTTGAAACGACACGGCTGCTGAAGGCGTGGAGCGAGGGGGACGAAATGGCGCTGGAGCGGCTGGTTCCTCTGGTTGACGCCGAGATGCGCCGCCTGGCGCGCCATTACCTGCGGCAGGAACGGCCCGATCACATCCTGCAAACGACAGCGCTAGTCAACGAAGCGTGGGTGAGGTTGATCAACTGGCCGGATGTGGGTTGGCAGAACCGCGCCCATTTCATCGGCCTAGCTGCACAACTGATGCGTCGCGTCCTTGTAGACGAAGCGAGGCGGCGGCGCGCGCAGAAATACGGGGGCGACGCCGTGCAGGTTTCACTCGCCAACGCCGAAGGGGTGGCGCTCGAAAAGGGTACGGACCTGTCTGCGTTGGACGACGCGCTAAACGAACTGGCGGCTTTCGACGAGCGCCAGAGCAAGATTGTCGAACTACGTTTCTTTGGCGGGCTGAGCCTGGAGGAGATCGGCGCCGCGCTGAAGATTTCTCCACGCACGGTGCAGCGCGAATGGAGTCTGGCACAGGCGTGGCTTTACCGTGAGCTTAGGGGAGAGAAGTAATGGACGCGAAGCTGTGGGTGCAAATCAAGGAGGTCTATGATCGCGCGCTCGGTCTCCGCCGCGAAGAGCGCGAGCGCATTCTTGCTGAGGCATGCGCTGGCGACGCCGATCTTCGCCGTGAAGTCGAATCTCTGCTCGCCGCTCACGAAGACGCCGGAACATTCCTTCAAGCGCCCGCCGTCGAGGTTGCTGCTCGTGAAATTATCGCCGACCAATTTATATCTACCGTTACCGTAATCTCGTCTGCGGCGCCTAACCTCATCGGGCGGGAACTAGCGAATTACAGAATCATTTCACTTTTGGCCAAGGGGGGGATGGGTGAGGTATATCTCGCACAAGACACATCCCTCAGACGCAAGATCGCGCTCAAGATACTCCCCACTAAATTCACAGCCGATGAAGACCGGTTGAAACGTTTTGTGCAAGAAGCTCAGTCGGCATCCAGCCTCAATCACCCGAACATCATCACGATTTATGAGATTGGATATGTCAACGATGTACACTTCATCGCCACGGAGTTTATTGACGGCCAGACGCTCCGCAAGCTGATCGCGGAATCGTGCCTTACACTTCGCGATGTTCTTGATCTCGCCACACAAATTGCCAGCGCTATGGCTGCCGCACACGCTGCGGGCATTGTGCATCGTGACATCAAGCCAGAGAACATTATGGTGCGCCCAGACGGCCTGGCCAAAGTCCTCGATTTCGGCGTCGCCAAGTTGACGGAGGCACCCCCGACAATGATTGAGGCTCACCCTTCAATTGCTAATGAGTCGAGCACCAAGTCCGGAATAATGGGGACGCCGCAGTACATGTCACCGGAGCAGGCGCTTGGGCAGAAGGTGGATACGCGCACGGACATCTTCAGTTTGGGCATAGTGCTCTATGAGATGATCACCGGAACCATGCCATTCGGGGGCGAGTCGATGGACGATGTGATCGCCGCGCTCCTCAGGAGCCGACCACTACCGCTGTCTCATTTCTTCCCCGGGGTACCACACGAGTTGGAGCGGATTGTTGAGAAGACTCTGCTCAAAGACCGTAGACTCCGATATCAAATCGTCAACGCCTTGCAACTCGATCTCAAAAACCTCAAAGAGAACCTGGATTTTGAGGACCGACTGGCTGGCACCTACCGGCGGCGATTGCGGGATAGAATGATGGTTAAAACGAATGTCTATTCGACGAGAGAAGAACTACAGCTGGAATCCACGGTGCGGAACCGCGAAGTCTCCGATAAACAACCTGTTTCCAACACCGAACATCTGCGCAAAGCTATCAATCGGCACAGGCGCAACGCGCCGTTGATTCTGGCAGCGCTCGCCATAGTCACCTTCGGCCTTGTCTTTGGATGGCATAGAGGTATTGATATACAAGAAGTTGATGAGCAGCGAGCCGAGCCTTTTAAGACGATCAATATCATCCGTCAAACGAACACAGGAAAAGCCATCCGCTCTGCCATCTCCCCGGATGGTAAATACATTGTTTACGCGCTCAACGATGCCGGGCAACAAAGCCTCTGGCTTGGACAGGTGAATACTATGAATAGTACACCGATCGTGCCACCGGCCCCGGTCAATTATCTGGGAATCACATTTTCGGGCGATGGCAGTTTTATTTATTACGTCAGGTCGGAGCCGGAGGGTGTGCTCTATCGCACACCCACACTGAGCGGCGCAGTGCGAAAGCTGCTTGTCAATGTGGACAGCCCGATCACTTTTTCCCCCGATGGCAAACAGGTCGCTTTTGTGCGCTTTGGTGGGGGATCAGCCAAGGGTTTCTTGATGATCGCACAAGAAGACGGCAGCAACGAGAAGACGCTCTCTGAGCTCAGCGATCGGAATATAATCCGCAAAACCGGTCCGGCCTGGTCACCTGATGGCAAGCTGATCGCCTGTGCCGTTGATAATCCTACTCGCGCTTCCCACACAGTGGTCGGTGTGCCCCTCGAGGGCGGGGCAGAAATACCGCTCACAACGCAGCAGTGGGCGGCTGTTGGACAGGTCGCCTGGTTGTCAGATGGCAGTGGTCTGCTTGTGGCGGCGGCAGAACGGGATTCGAATTTGATGCAGATTCTGGCATATCTCCTATCCGGGAGGTGCAGCCCGTCGGGTAACTACTGACCTGAGCACATATTCAAATATCAGCCTGACAGCCGACTCCAGATCTTTTACCACCATCAGGACTGATCAGTTTATGAATATTTGGGTCGCGCCACCAGGAGGTGATGCCAGTCGCGCCGTCCAGATCACCGCCGGAGCGCAAAGGGTAGATGGGTTTCGCGGCCTGGTCTGGACGCATGATAACAAGATCGTCTACCGCACGATTCAGAATGGCAATCCCAACATCTGGATGATGAATTCGAGTGGGACGGGTAACAGGCAACTATCGAATGATGCCGATCAAAACCTTGATCCGACAGTCACACCCGATGGCCGATACATCGTCTGGTCGTCGAGCCCTGAAGTCAATCGCAACATCTGGCGCATGGAGTTGGACGGCAGAAGTCCTCAGAAATTGACCAATGGCCCTGGCGAATGGTTCCCGCAAATAACGCCCGATGGGAAGTGGCTGGTCTACCAGTCGCACGGTACCAAGGAGATCAATCGGGTTTTGAAGAAAGTCCCACTTATTGGCGGTGATTCTGTGCAATTGACTGACAAGGCGTCCTGGGCGCCGGCCCTTTCGCCTGATGGTAAAATGATCGCCTGTAACTATTATCCGAAAGCAGGAGCTCCGAACAAAATTGCAGTCATCTCGATTGATGGTGGCCCTCCTATCAAGGTCTACGAGGTTACGGGGGAAAATGATCGGCCCATCCGCTGGAAGCCGGATGGACGGGCGCTGGCATTTGCCGTCACGAAAGGCGGCATCTCTAACATCTGGACCCAACCGATCGCGGGCGGCCCGCGAAGGCAATTGACGCAGTTCACCTCGCATCAAATCATCAATTTTGCCTGGTCACGCGATGGCCGGCAACTCGCCTTGTCGCGCAGCCTGGTATACAACGATGTGGTGATCATCAGAGACATCAGATAGGGAGTGAGTCAGAGCTCTAGAACTTTCCTCAGCCTTTCCGCGAGCAGTGCAAGCCTGGGGCTATTGGCCTGAGAGTTACGCATCCATTCATCCGAACAATGGCCGCTCCGCTCACCTACAAAACCAATAGCCGGCCCGCCAGTATTGAGCGCGTAATGAAGGCGTGCAGTAGATCGTGTCGATGACGTTTTTGACGTGGGCAGCTATGGCATCCGACCTGGTTATGGCACAATACTCCCCGTTTCCCTATTAGCTGTAGCACAACATTTCGGTCCCCTAACAGGAGGTGTAACCATGCTTCGCTGGTTGCTTTCTTGGGCATTGCTCATCGTAGTCTGCAGCTTCACTTCCTCCGGTCAGACGGCGAAATTGCAGGATCCAAGGTACCCCTCGCGTCCTGGTTTCCAGCCCGCGCCCGAGGCGCCGGCTATGCCGACGGCCCTGATGAAACTGCCCAGGACTAATATTACTTCTGCCAAGTTTCCAGCTCTCGACTTCCATTTCCATGGCTCGCGACTCAGGACTGCCGAAGACTATAAAGAACTGATCAAGCTGATGGACGATACCGGCGTCGGCGTGATCTGCAACATGGACGGTGGATTCGGAAAAAACTTCGATCAGAATATTAGATTGGGCGAGACCTTCCGTGATCGCGTCATTCATTTTGCCCGACTCGACTTTGAAGGGATCAATGAGACAGGATGGTCCGCCAGGACTGCCGCGGAACTGGAGCGCTGTTTTCTGGCCGGCGCGGCGGGGCTGAAGATCAATAAAGTACTCGGGCTCGATCTGAAAAATTCCGACGGCGCCTATATCCAATCCGATGATCCGCGATTCGATCCGATCTGGGAAATGTGTGCCAAGCACAACAAGCCAGTCATGATCCACACGAGCGACTCTTATGGGCGATTCCTTCCCATCGGCCCGGAAAACGAGCGCTACGAAGCCGGGCTTTGGCGGAACAGCCCCGAGGGGAATTACTACCAGACCGGGCAGCCGACTCCCGACGTGATCGACAAGGCTCGCGAAAACATGCACGCCAGGCATCCCAAGACGCGCTTCGTCAACGCGCACATGGCGATGCTGTACTACGATATGGATAAAGTCGCTGCGCTGTTGGACAAGTATTCCAATGCGGATGTCGAAATCTCCGCGACCGTTCAGGACCTGGGCCGTGCGCCCCTGATGATTCGAAAGTTCATTCTCAAATATCAGGACCGCATCCTCTTCGGATCCGACGGCAATCCCGGCCGGGGGATTGAAGAGTTCTGGGTGCCTCACTGGAGGTTCCTCGAGACCTATGATGAACACTTCGATCATCCGGCCCAGCTTCGTTCGGCCACGGGCGCCCCGCTGCACGGACGGTGGCGAATTTATGGCATCGGCCTTCCGGACGGCGTCCTGCGCAAAGTTTACTATGCCAATGCCCTGCGGTACCTGCCGTCGGCCCGTGCTTCGATTCAGAAGCAACTCGCGGCGCGACGCTAGAACTCTGGCGGTCAGATGATCGGGATAGATCGAATCCAAACCTGGAGTCTCAGAATGCCGGAAAGAATCCTGATAATCGTCTCTCTACTTGGCGTTGTACTGTTGGCGCTGGCTCCCACCTCAATAGGTCAATCGCCATCGTCCCGTGGCTTGCCGGTCACGTCTGAAAGGCTGCTTAAAGCAACGGAAGAGCCGGGCAATTGGCTAACCTATGGCGGCGATTATCGGAGCCATCATTACAGCAGCTTGAACCAGATCACCGCCGACAATGTCCACCGGCTCCGCGCCAGGTGGATCTATCAAATGCATCGCCCGAAGGTCGAGGCCACTCCGATTGTCGTGGATGGCGTGATGTACCTCACGCGCCCGCCCAGCGATGTGATTGCCCTCGACGCTGAAACCGGGCGCGCGTTATGGACCTTCGAGTACAGGTTTGCTGCCAACGTCTATACATGCTGCGGTCAGGTCAATCGTGGCCTCGCGATCCTTGGCACCACTCTTTTCATAACAACGCTGGATGCCAAGCTGGTGGCGCTCGATGCGCGTTCCGGTCGCATGCTCTGGAAAAGAGAGCTGGCAGACTCCGGTCTCAACTACACGGCTACCGGCGCCCCGCTCGTGATCAAAGATAAGGTGATCGTTGGGATCGCGGGTGCAGAAGGCGGCATTCGCGGCTTCCTCGACGCTTACAATGCGCAAACGGGCGAGCGCGTATGGCGGTTCTGGACCATACCGGCGCCGGGCGAGCCGGGCTCGGAGACTTGGGAGGGCGGTGGCAATGCGTGGAAGCACGGCGGAGGATCGACCTGGATCACTGGCTCCTATGATATGGACCTGAACCTCGTCTATTGGGGCACGGGCAATCCCGGTCCCGATTACAACGGCGACGTTCGTCCCGGGGACAACCTCTATACATGCTCGTTGCTCGCGCTGGATGCGGACACCGGAAAGTTGAAGTGGCATTTCCAATTCACTCCGCACGACACACATGATTGGGATGCCACGCAGGTTCCGGTCCTGCTCGATTCAACGTTTGACGGGCGTCCTCGCAAACTGGTGGTCGTTCCCAGCCGTAATGGCTTCCATTATGTCCTCGACCGCGTAACCGGTGAATTCTTGTTAGCGAAGCCATATGTGAAGCAGACCTGGGCCAAAGAGATCGATAAGAAGGGGCGTCCTGTTCTCAACTCGAATCAGGATCCGACATACGAAGGTAATGATTTGGTCTGGCCAGGAGTAGACGGCGGCAATAACTGGATGTCGCCCAGTTACAATCCCGATACGAAGCTCCTTTATTTCAACGCGCGCGAAGAACGGCGCCGTTACTTTAAGACCGATGCCCCGGAATTTCGACCAGGCGAATCTTACTTCGGCGGAGGCGGAGGTGGAGGGGCGCGTTTCCGTCCCGAAGAGAGCTGGGGCCGTTTGATTGCCATGACGCCGGAGACGGGAGAGATCAAGTGGGAGCACCGCATCCTGGCGCCACCATGGGCCGGGGTGCTCTCGACCGCGGGGAACCTGGTCTTCTCGGCTACGCCGAGCGGGAACTTCTATGCTCTTGATGCGCGCACGGGCAAGGAGCTATGGCATTTCAGCGGGGGTGATCGCGTCTTCGCCAGCCCGATTACCTTCCTAAGCCGAGGCAAGCAGTTGGTCGCGATTCCGATTGGGGACATCCTCATCGCTTTTGGACTCGACTGAACAGTTTCTTATGCGAAGAATCTTTCTGATCGCCTACTGTTTGATGAGTTGTGCGCTTGCAATGCAGGCGCAAAGACCGGCAACGCAATCTCGGGCCAGCCTCCCGGAAGCAAACCCTTATACCACAGCAGCGGACCTGGTAGCCGGGCGTAAGCTCTATGTTGGCCGGTGCGGTCACTGTCACGGCAAGAACGGCGAAGGCGGGCGCGGCGCCACTCTGAACACAGGCCGGTTTAAACACGGGAGTTCCGACCGTGAAATATTCCTAGTTATCCGCAACGGCATTCCCAACACGGAAATGCCGGGCACGTTCAGTTCTCCCGAAGCCGAAGTTTGGCGCATGGTCGCATACGTGCGGCAATTGGGGCGGCAAGGGACGCCGGAGCCGGTCACAGGCGACCCAGCGGCAGGAGCCATCATCTATCAGAAGAACGGCTGCGCGTCCTGCCATAGCATCGACGGGAAAGGTGGCCTCTTGGGACCGGACCTTTCGGACATTGGAGACAAGCGCGCAATACGGCATTTACGCGAATCGATCGTGGAGCCGAACATTGATATTCCGCTCGACTATCGCACGGTGGAGGTGATCAGCATAACGGGGAAGAGCAGCAGCGGGATTCATCTCAATGAAGATGAATATTCGATCCACCTGCGCGACATAAAGGGCGATCTGCGGTCTTTTATGAAGAGCGAACTTAAAGAGATTAAGTTGCCCAGGGAGTCCCTGATGCCGGGGTATGCCTCGCTTTCAAACGACGATCTGGAAAATCTGGTTGGGTATCTCGGTTCTTTGCGACAAACGCGGAGGGCACAGTGACCTTTAGGACCATTATCCGCGACTCTGTCGCGGCACTGGCAATTCTTGGCATGTTAGAGCCTGGTTCGAGCGGCGGAGGGATTATGGATCAGACATTCGAGAGCGTAATGTGGACCTTTGACCGGCTTGAGAATATTGGCGGCCATAAAACCACGGTTCTTGGACAACCCAAAGTCATCGATTCGCGTGCCGGCAAGGCTGTCGAGTTCGACGGTGTGGATGATGCGTTATTCATTGACAACCACCCGCTGGCGGGTGCCAGGACCTTCACCTGGGAGGCCATCTTCCGTCCCGATGGAGGACAGAGGGAGCAGCGCTGGTTTCATATAAGTGAGCAGGATCCCCAGACTGGTGCTGACACAGACAACCGGATGCTCTTTGAAATCCGGGTCGTCGATGATCAGTGGTATCTCGACAGCTACATCCAATCGGGAATCGAGAGCAAAGCCCTGATGAACCGCAATGCGCTTCACCCGCTCAGAGCCTGGTATCACGTCGCGTCTGTATATGACGGTCAGGAATTCAGGAATTATGTAGATGGCGTTCTAGAAGGCTCGGCCCAACTACAACTGCCTCCTCAAGGAGCGGGCCATACGTCGATCGGAGTGCGGATCAACAAAGTGTTCTATTTTAAGGGAGCCGTTCAGATGGCTCGCTTTACGCGGAAGGCGCTATCGCCTTCCGAGTTCCTCCAGCCCTCGGCTCGCGTGCGATGATAATTTTCGCCGTCCGATACTTGAGATGTCTTTGATGTTTCGTGATTACACTCAGATTCTGGTTGATTCTATGTAACTAAATAGAAAATGAATAAAAAGCATTCTTATGTACGCTTATTTGTACCATTTTCTTGCATTTTTAGGATAGGAAACGGCAGGTTAGCGGATTACGGTTGGGATCGCTCAATAGATTTTCTCTGCAATTACAATGGTTTAGATGTTGTGGTAAGGGAAAATACGGGGGATGCCTCAGCGATGGTACGGTCCTTGCACTAAGTATATACCGACAAGCAATGCTTCAGCAGTTTAGGTACTCGAATACGGAAGGTGTTGGGGGACATCTTAAACGACTGTCGCGAACGTAGTGATTGTTCCGTATATAGAGATAGGATGGCTGCTTGATTCCGCATAGTTCTTGGGGGAGGCTATACGGAATCGAGCAGCCATTCTTGCTTTTTCAGAGATCATTTCTATTCCGCACATCAATCTCTTATCACATCTCTTTGTTACTTTTTTCTGTGCACGCGATTCACGGTGACTTCCTGGTGCAGGTGAGCGTTGCGGGTTTCTATGCCGGGGAAACCACGCGGCCGATCTCGATCTCAGCCTCATCGTGATCATCGTGATGGAAATCCTCGACGGGAGGCAAATATGAACAACTCTTATTGACTCGAATGAGAGTCAAAACCAACTTTTCGATGGAACCTGCAATATTTCGCTCAATTCGCTCAATAAGATAATCTTCCACACGGTTTCCAGCCATTTCCGCGAGATCTTGCCGGCACCGGCCTTGAGATGCTATCTCAAGCAAAATATATCATTCGAAATTGTCCACTATTGAACAGAACCCAACTACAACTTGATCGATCTTATTCTCTAAGGAATGAGCCGATGACCGCACGCAAACCACAAATCAAAACCAAAAAAAATCCAGCACTACTCAATAGAAGGACACCATGACCCAAACCAGTAATACAAAACAAGGCAGCGAGCAATCAGACAAGAATGCGATTCGTCCGTATCAGGTGAATGTTCCGGAAGCGGAGCTTGCCGAGTTGCGGGGGCGCATCAAGGCAACCAGGTGGCCTGAACGGGAAACGGTCACGGATCAATCGCAAGGCGTGCAGCTCGCGACGATTCAGAAACTCGCGCGCTATTGGGCGACAGATTATGACTGGCGCAAAATCGAAGCAAAAATGAACGCCCTGCCGCAGTTTATGACCGAGATCGATGGATTGGATATTCATTTCATTCACGTCCGTTCAAAACACGAAAATGCGTTGCCGCTGATCGTTACGCACGGATGGCCCGGCTCGGTCATCGAACAGATGAAGATCATCGATCCGCTGACCAATCCCACCGCACACGGTGGAAATGCATCAGATGCTTTCCACGTAGTGATCCCGTCAATACCGGGCTACGGATACTCAGGAAAACCGACCACCACCGGGTGGGATTGTCCCCACATCGCGCGCGCTTGGGTCGTTCTGATGAAGAGCCTCGGGTACACGAAATTCGTGGCGCAAGGCGGCGATTGGGGCGCGGTCATCACCGAACAAATGGGTTTGCTTGCGCCTCCGGAGTTGCTGGGCATTCACACCAACATGCCTGGCGTGTTTCCGGATGACATTAACAACGCGGCTTTTTCCGGGGCGCCGGCGCCATCGGGTCTCTCAGCCGACGAGAAACTCGCTTACGAGCGTTTGCAGTTCGTTTATCAAAAGGGTATCGGATACGGTTACCAAATGGGATTGCGCCCGCAGACGTTGTACGGAATCGTGGATTCACCGGTCGGCCTGGCGGCTTATTTTCTTGATCACGATGCGCGCAGCTATGAGCTCATCGCGCGCGTCTTTGACGGACAGTCTGAGGGCCTCACGCGCGACGACATCATCGACAACATCACGATCGCCTGGTTGACGAATACGGCGCTTTCTGGCGCCCGTCTCTATTGGGAGAACAAACTCGGGTATTTCAACGCCAAGGGCGTCTCCATCCCGGTTGCCGTGAGCGTCTTTCCTGACGAACTCTATCCGGCCCCGCGGAGCTGGGCAGAGCAGGCGTATCCCAAACTGATCCATTACAACAAGGTGGAGAAAGGCGGGCACTTCGCGGCCTGGGAACAGCCGCAACTCTTTTCAGAGGAAGTTCGCGCGGGCTTCAGATCGCTGCGCAAATAGTTGAGAAGAGGATCGCCCGCGAGTTGGATGTTGGTGGTGAATGAATGGCGGTGCGATCCACCGCTGCCTGAGGATGAAGTTCGAGAGGTTGCCTCCAGCATCTGCAGATATCAGCCTGAGTGAAACGGTTGCACTGAAGGGATCAAAGTCGATAATTCTCAAGCTAAGTGCTCGAACCCTGGTCTTTTTATTACCATTCGCGCTCTTTAGCGTCGCTTTATTTATACGTCTTAGCCGTTTGGCTTACGCTCTGGCGAATTGTAGCCGTGGTAATGCGCGGCGCATAGACGCTACTGTTCGCGGTCGTCGTCATCAATGTCAACAGACAAGGCGCTGAAGACCGCCTGCCTCACGCGCGGGTAAGGCGACTTCACGCCCTTCACCTGACGCCATACGATACGGTTCAGCCTCTCCGTCGGCGCCGCATCTGGCGTGTCGAAGCGCATCTTCAGCGAATCCAGGGCGTCACGCCGCAACTGCCCTCTCAGCGCACTGAGTTGCGGATTCAGTTCAAACAGAGACTGTACGGGCTGCACAGCGTCGTACGGCGTGAAGTCTGGTTCGTTCGTAAAGCTCGCCCGCATGTCGTTGGCGATCAGGTCGAAGAGTGAAAGCGTCGGCAGGCCGAGGATCAATTCAATCGTCTTCAGCATGCTCTGATGCGCGTAGAAGGTCGAATCAACCGAGCCGCGGCGGATGTATGGGCTGATGGCGAGCGCTGTGGTGCGGTGGCCGTCCACGTGATCTACACCATTCTGCGCGTCGTCTTCGACCACGAAGATCGCCATCTTTTTCCAGAACGGCGTTTTCGATAAAGCTTCGACGATTTGCCCCAGCGCCAGATCATTGTCGGCGACCATCGCCTTTGGCGTGTGCGCTCCGGGTGCGGTGCCGTTCGTGTGATTGCTGGGCAGTTGCAGCAACACCAGGTTGGGCATCTTCCCTTCGCTCTCCCACTTTTTCAGGTCGGCGATGAAGATTTGCGCGCGCACCACGTCGGGGATAGCGGTCGAATAGGCAGGGAAGTTTCTGGCCAGAATGTTGTTGAGCGGTTTGATCGGTGCGGTGATGTTCCATTCACGGGTCAGGTCTTCGCCGGCCTTCCAGCGCTCGAAGAGCTTGACGCGCTGCTGCCGATCACCTCCACTCATTCGCCCGGCGTATTCGCCGTACACGCGCACGGTCTTCTTCATCTTCAACGCCGCGTCCCAGATGAATCCACTGTCGGAGTAAGCAATCGGGTCGGAACCGTCGAAAGGATAACTCCGCCCGGCGTACCCAGGCCACAACGCGTATGAAGTTTCATTCGCTTGCGTCACCCATTGATGGCCGTCGCCGCTGTTGCCGCCGGTCGCGTAAAAATTGTCGAGCAGCACGAATTGATCAGCCAGCCGGTGCTGATTCGGCGTCACCTCTTCGCCGAACATGACCAGCGACAGGTCGCCGTTGCCTTTGCTCATATCGCCGAAGACCTGGTCGTAAGTCCGATTTTCTTTGATGATGTAGATGACATGTTCAATCAGCGAGGGATCGCCGGCGCGCGCGGGGATGGCGACGGGCGCGGGCTTAGCGGTGTTTTTCGCGGGGGTCAGCGGCGCGACCTTCGCCAAATGATTGTTCTCCCAGACCGCCGTGGTGTAACTGGCGAGTTGCGCCTCATCGGGAACCGGCACTACGGCGACGCTGCCGCGATAGGCGTGAACGTATCGTTTGCGCGGCTCTTCGCGCCAACTCGACCCGGCGCCGAGCAGCGTGCCGATGGCGAGCAGTTTGCCGCCAGGGCTGAGCGACAGAGCGTTCGGATACCAGCCCGTCGGGATGTAGCCGGCGACGAACATATCTTTGGTTTGGATAACAGCGACTGCGTTCAACCCACCGCAGGCCGCAAAGAGCGTCTTGCCATCTACGGTCAATGCCAATGCCGTTGGTGCGAAACCGCGTGTGTCCTGTGCCGAAAGCTTGCGAGTCTGAATTACTTTGTTAGCGGCGGTGTCAATCACGGAGATCGAGTCCTTGTTGCTATTTGCGACGTACAGCCGGTTCCCGCGTTCGTCCCAGACCATCGCGGTCGGGTGCAATTCGACCTCAATCGCATGCGTGGGCTTCATCGTCGCCAGATCGATGCGCGTGACCGTGCCGGTCGTGGCGATGCCGCGTTTGTCCACCACGACCTGATCTGCTTTCGGATCGTACCCGGTCGGCGCAGTCAATTCGCCCGGCTTCGGCGCTCGCCCGCCCCAGTTGGTAACATAAGCAATCGTCCCGATCGAATTGATGACGGCTCCGAACGGAGCGATGCCGGTGTCGGCATTGCCCAGCAATTTGCCGGTGTTCAGATCAATAACCGCGAGTTGGTTGTTGTAAATCAGCGGCACGACGGCCAGCCGCTGGCCTTGCGCGTTCGCTTGCGGCGCGACGGCGATTGCGCCCGCAATGAAGTTGCCGAGTCCGTCGGCGATGATTTTAGATGCCTCGCCGCTGACCGTCAGCAGGCGCGTCTTG
Organism: uncultured Acidobacteriota bacterium; assembly: GCA_963796275.1. GTDB lineage: Bacteria > Acidobacteriota > Blastocatellia > RBC074 > RBC074 > JAKEHZ01. The sequence continues at coordinate 900,563 of CAWCKY010000007.1, forward strand.
CCTTTGGGATCTTGCCCCGCCGCGCCCGCCAACGTTCCGCTGATGAGCGGCTGTTTGGCGATGGGGTCAAAGACGATCCCCTGCAAGCCGGGGTTTTCGGTGATGGGAATGCGTCTCATAATATTGTTGTTCACCCAATCAAGTTCGAAGACTTGCGTGGGCGCGCTCCTGCCGCGCGCGGTCAGTGCCCAGATTTCATGGGGCGACGCGCCGAAGGCGACGCCGTAAACGCGCCCGTCGAAAATAGTCTGCACCCCCGCCGGAGTGATCGTTTGCCGCGTAGTCACGACACCATGATCGGTGACGGCGCGCGCGGGCTTGTCATTGGTCTGAGTAGATGCGGGAATGGAAAAAAAGAGCGTCAGAACACATAGGACCATCAATTTCTTCATTTGTGCCTCACAGTTTGGAACATCGGCACAGAACTGCACGCAGTTCCGATCGGGTCTTGCGATATACTGATTTAGAAGGTCAACTTCAGCGCCGCTTGCATCGTGCGCGGCCCGCCTATGGTCGAAGATATCCGCCCCGCCGTGCTCGGCAGCGTCGTCGTTCCCGGAGCGCATTGGCGCGAGGGCGACGGGATACATATCCCCGCCGCAATCGTCGACACTGGATTGCCGAAGGTCGGCGTGTTGGTTGCATTGAACAATTCCCAACGAAACTCAAGATTCATCGCTTCGCGCAGCCTGGTCGTTTTGCTCAAGCTCAAGTCGAGCTGCCGTTGGTTTGGTCCGCGCAGGATGTTGCGGCCCGCGTTGCCCCAATGATCCTCCGAGTTCACGAACGCAGTTGGATCGAAATAAAGATCAATCCGATCCTGCACGCGTCCGCTCATGACCGCCGACTCAATCGTCCTGCCGGGCGCCAGGTCGGACCGCACTGAAGCCACTTGAAACTGATAGGCGTTACGCGTCGCCGGGCCGAAGACCGTGAAGGGAGCGCCAGATTGCAATGTCAGCAAACCGCTCGTCCGCCAACCCTGCGTCAGCAAATTCAAAAACCTCTGGCCCCTGCGCAGCCCCGGTAGGTCAATCACGTACGACGCCGTGAAGCGGTGGGGCCGGTCAAAGTTTGACAGGCTGCGATTCAAAAACAGACTCCTGTTGTCATGCTGTGCCTGCTCGGTGTCGGACGAAATATTGTCAATCGATTTACTGAAGGTGTAGGCTAGATTCCAGATCGCGCGGCTGGACATACGGCCTCTCACATCGAGCTGCGCCGAATGATAAGTCGAGTGGCCGGCGTTGGCTACTTGCACGAAACCGCCGCTGCGGCTCAATCCCAAGAATTCCGTCGCGACGAAGAAGTCTGGGTTGATCAGCGCGCCGTCAGGATTGGCCGTCGTACGGTTGCGGTCGCGAATGTCGGTGAAGCCGTTGACCGGCGTCACGCGCGGATCAACAGCCTGCGCCACATTGAAGCGTCCCAACAGACCCACGCCGCGCGAGCCGACGTAGCGCAGGTCGAGCGCGACGCCCTTCAACAATTCGTACTGTGCGTTGAGCGACCACTGTTGGACGTAAGGCGCTTTGATCTTCGGGTGGATGTAGACATTGCTCTTCGCGCCGAACGGTTCGGTGGCCGGGAACTCCTTGCCGTCGCCGCGAACCCAGCGCGGCGTGCCGTCGGCGTTGCGCGCAATGGCCACGTTGAATGGCAGTTGAAATGGGTTGATGTTCAACCGAGGATACGGGTTGTCCATGTCCACTGGGGAGGGCACGTTCTGAAAGACGAAGAACGGCGCGGCGCGTTGCAGGTCAACCTTGTACGACGCCGACGTGCGCTCGTAGAAGATGCTATAGCCACCACGCAGCACGAACTTCGGCAGAAAGCCCGGCTGCCACGCGAAGCCGAGACGCGGAGCGAGGTTATTGTAGTCATTGAAGAGCGTCGAATCGTTTTTTGCTTGGTTGATTTGGCGCAAGTCTATGGGCGTGCCTGGCTCGACGTAAAGACCGATGTCCAGCGGCTTGAAGCCAGGTTGGAAGATGCGGCTGTTCGACGGCACTTGAAAGCCGACCGGCAAACCAGTCTCTTTGGCCAGCGCCTCGGTGATGAACGTGCCGAGCCGCCCTTCCGAATCCGTGAAATTACCGAAAAAGTCGTACCGCACGCCAAGGTTTAGCATCAACCCTTTGCGGGCTTTCCAATCGTCGTGGACGTACCAACTGATGTCCTGCGCGGTCATGTTGCGGCGTGTGTCGCCCTGGTCTAGGTCGGAGCCGCCGCCCGACGCGCCGTGGCCTGTGAAAAACAATACCCACGTGTCGTAGTCCAAATCACCATTTGTGCGCGATTGGAACTCGCCCGTCAAATTCATCAGCCGATACTCCGCTCCAAACTGGAAGGCGTGGCCGGGGCGGACGTAACTCAGTGTGTTGACGAAGTTGTGGACCTTCTGACGGTCATAAAAGTCCCAGGCGTTGCCGATACCACCTGAGCCGAACTGAGTGGTGATGTCAATTGTCGGCATCAAAGCCGCCAGCCCACCCAGCGCTTCGAGCGGGTTGAAGATGCCGAGCGTCGAATTTTTGAAATCCTGGTTTTGCGACAACCGGTTGTTGGCCAGGTCGAAGAAGCCCACCCGCAGCTCGTTCACCCAATTCGCGTTGAAAATATGTTGGTGCGAGAGCGAGGTCGCCCAGCCTTTTGTCTGCCCGTCAGTCGGCGAAGGCGAGGTATCTGGCCAGCCGAAGGCTTCGACTACGTTGCTGTTTGAGTAATTGAAGTTGAGCCGGATGCGGTCCTTCTCACGAGGCGTCCATTGCAACGAGCCTACGCCCGCCCACGAGTCGACCTCGGTCGGAATCACCTGTTGCAGAAACAGCTCGCGCCCAAACGCTCCGTTGCCTGGCAGAACGGGCAGATTGGGCGATGGCGTGGGAATTAGAAGGCCGACGCCCGCGCGTTTGGCCTTGAGAATATTGATCGCCACCGGATGAATGTCGGCCGGCGTCAACTGCCGGAATTGCAGATTGTTCGTGTCCGGGTTGGGCGAGCCGAAGAACTGCGTGATCAGGGCCGACTGTTGGTCGGCAGGAAATGCCCGCAGCCGATTAAGGAAGTTGCCCGCGAAGGCGGGATTATCCGCCTGACCATTGGCCAGATAATCATTGGCGACTTTGGCAATGGTCTCTGACGTTCGAACATCGGTGAGGCCCACTGGCAGGCCTACGCGCGCCACGGCGTTGCTTGCGTAACCGGACAGGAAGTTCGTGCGCTGGACGGAGGCGAAGAAGGACAGCTTGTCCTTGATGATAGGGCCGCCGAGTGTGGCGGCCGATTCGTTGCGGCGGAACTTAGGCCGCTCGTCGCCGTCCCGGTTGAGGAAGAATTCGTTGGCGTTGAACTTTTCGTTTTGCAAGAAGTGTGATGCCGAGCCATGGAACTGATTCGTGCCCGCGCGCGTGGCGATCTCGATGTTGCCGCCGCCGTTGCGTCCCGTGGGCGAATTATAAAGCGCACTCTGCACCGAGACGACTTCGAGCGCGTCGAGCGGCACGATCAGGTTGTTGCCTAAGCCGCCCGAACGGTTGAGCAGATTAGTGCTGTCAATCCCGTTCAGTCGCAGTGAATTGTTGGTAGGCCGCGCGCCGTTGACGCTGGGGTTGAGCGATTGCGCTGAGTCTTGTTCCTGCGTGCCCGGCGTGGTGGTGATGTTCAAGCCAGAACCGGTGCGGTCGGGCAGTGGCGCGCTTACGCCCGGTTCGGTCACGATCAAATGGGTGATATTGCGCGAAGATGTCGGGATGTTGGTCAGTTCTCTCTGCGTCAGCGTCGCTGCCTGCGTCGAATTTTCGGTCTGCAGCAATTGGCTTTCCGAAGTGATGTTGATGATTTCGTCCACGCCACGCGGCGACAGTACGATCGTTAGTTTCACAGTGTTGACTGGTTCTACGATCACATCATTGATCGTATTTTTCGTAAAACCGTTCAGCGAAACTTCGACGCGATATTTGCCAAAGGGAAGATGGGGAAGGCGAAAAATGCCTTCGCTGTCGGAGGTCGAGTGCAGGCTCTGGGCCGTCTCGCTGTTGAAAGCTTTGATCACGGCATTCGGCAATTTGCCGCCGTTTGTATCTTCGATCAAGCCTTCGATGACTCCACTGCTGTTCTGCGCCCATGCCGGGATCATTCCCTGCCATAGAACAATTGTGATTCCAAGGATCGCCATCAGGATAATGGCTATTACTCCGCTTCTACGTAAATCCTCCGAGAGACGCATTCGAAACCTCCTCCGTGAAAAAAAGGCCATACTCGGTTGACCGTGTACACTTGTGCCCGAGCCAGACCAATACATAGGTCACACTGATCCCACCCCAAGCCGGGTTCCAGCCGGTCAATGTGCGATTCCTTTCTTGATTGTGTTAGCTGAATGCTAGTTCATAAGTTAGTGAAATTATTTATGATGTGGTTCAGTCAGAGAATAACATCACGGCTTAAAATGAACGTTATTTGCAAGTCAAATGTTAGTAAAATCTGCTGGGCAAGTCTCGGGGGCGGCGCCGTAAATAAGTGAGGACTGTGCAAATAAAAGATCATTGGAATCAATGTTTTTGGTCCCGAGCGCCAGCGGCGCGGAATATTTATAGCACTCGATCAGGTAAATAAAAGGGATGAGCTAAAGGCTTGTCATTTCTAAAATCTGAAAAATAATTTGACTTTATGTTGCAAAGTTCTTGACGCTTTTAAGTAGGTGTTTTATAAGCCTCATGCTTCCTTAGCTCGGAAGCAGGAAGGCTTCCATCCAGGCGCTGTTTGACCTGAAACTGATCTCTCAGGAGAGCCTCACATCGATGAAAACGATGAGAGACGGCGACGGGTTGGGAATGGAGCCCTTCACATTCGCCGGCAAGACGTTCTACGGGCACACGGGCGGGGGCGACAACTATGGAGCGTGGCTGGCTTACCTGCCGGAAGAAAAGCTGGCGGTCGCCTACACTACGAACGCAAAGGTTTACCCGGTAGTCAACATCGTGCGCGGCGTTGTCGATATTTACTACAATAAACCGTTTACGATTCCCGCTTTAGAATCGATCGCCGTCAGCCCGGAAGTTCTGGACAAATACGTCGGAGTTTATTCGACTCCGGCAGCTCCCGTGAAATTTACGATCACCAGGGATGGCGCGACGCTTTTCTTTCAGCCGCCCGGGCAATCGACTGTCCCGCTCGAAGCGACAGCACAGGATAAATTTCAGATCGAGGGTGCGGTAGTCATTGAGTTCGACGCCGCGAAAAACCAGATGACAATAAAACGGAGGAGTGGGGAGAGGGTTTTCACCAAGGAAAAATAATCGGTATATAAAAGTAGGGACAGGGTTTCCCGCCTACCCCAAGCGAGGAACATAAATGAAAAACTCCAGCAAAAATAGTTACTTCTTTCTTCTAGTATCGTTCGTAGTCACCGCCTTGCTTGCCGGCACGCCCGCTTACGCGCAAGACAAGACAGTCGAGGTCGACCATATCTTCAGCTGGACCAAGCCAAACGAACCCGGATGCGCAGTCGCCCTTTCGCAGAAGGGAAAGCTGGTCGTGAACAAAGCTTACGGCTCGGCTGACCTCGAGCGCGATGTGCCTTTGAGCACAAATTCGGTCTTTGATGCCGGCTCGGTGAGAAAGCAGTTCGTCGCCGCGGCGATCCTGCTCCTTGTTGAGGAGGGGAAACTTTCGCTTTCGGACGATGTCCGCCAACACATTCCGCAGTTGCCCGATTACGGCCACAAGATCACAGTGGACCATCTGCTCACCCATACGAGTGGCATTCGTGACTGGCAGCCGCTTCTCAATCTGGCTGGCGGAGATCCCGACGCGATGACTATGATACTGCGTCAGCGCGAGTTGCATTTCGTTCCGGGCGAGGAATGGTCCTATTCGAACAGCGGGTATGTGCTGCTCCCCGAGATCGTCGTCCGCGTAAGCGGAATGCCTTTCTCCGAATTCGCTCGCAAGCGCCTGTTCGAGCCATTGGGGATGAAGATGACGACGTACGTCGACGACCCGCTCTACCTCATCAAAAACCGGGCACTGGCCTATAAAAAGGAGGCGAGCGGATGGAAGATGGACATGTATCTCGGCAACGATCGCGGAGGAGCAGGGGGGCTGTTTACGACGGCGGTCGACCTCGTCACATGGAACGATGCCTTGACCGCTAACCGCCTAGGTTCGTTTGTCACTCAAAAACTCCAGGAACCGACAGTACTGAATAATGGCAGGAAGCTAAGTTATGCCAGAGGCCTGCAATTGGAACCCTTCCGCCGCGGCGGCCAACTGGTGTGGCATAGCGGCGGAGCCGCCGGGTACAGCACACTCGCAGGCCGCCTTCCGGAACAGGGGCTCTCTGTTGCAACCCGCTGCTCCGCAACATCAAATTCACGCGGCTGATCGACCGCTAGGGATATTTACAAATAGAAGATGTCCTTTGCGGTAACGCGGCGGCGCATCTGGTTTCTTTTCCTTACTGAATTGCCGCAAGAACACCGACGTTCTCTTCGAATCGCCGCTCGAGATGATAGCGGAGTTCCTCATCGAGGTCCTGCTCGGCTCGCCATATTGCCATTCCTGGATATCATCTTCTTGATACTCTCAAATTCTTTCAACCTCGCGATGTTTGTTGAGCGGATTCTGACCGACCGCTTTGCGGCAACAGGGACGGGGATATGCTGAATTATCTGACTGCCGTATGTGCTTCGGTCAATCGGTCAATGATAGATAACATGCGTCTGATAACGAAACCGCTCTTGTTGTCCCGCCCTCGCCAACAAGAAGGAGGCTGCTCTCATTCTAAGGAGGCTGCTCTCATTCTGCGGACTGTTACCATGGCCGTCTTCAGCGATATTCTGCTCACGGATGCTGATCAGATCTAGTTGGCTTTACATTTTTCGCATACTATTTCCAAACACAAAAAAGGAGGACACATGCAAATAAAAGACGTGCAACATCGACACGACACGCATAGCGCGGTCTCGCGTCGCGGCTTCCTCAAGGGAGCTGCGGCTGTCGCTGCAGCTGGATCAATACCAGTTCTGACACAACGAGATCAAGGCCAACACCATGTCGGCTCGGAACATGACAGAATTTTGGCTTATGTCGGCTGCTACACTCCGAATGGCCAGGGCATTTACCTCTTTGAGGTGAACCCCGCAAGCGGAAATCTAACGCAAATCAAGGTGTTCCAGGGTACGGACACTCCTCTAGTTTCTACCATGAACCCGTCCTGGCTCGCCTTTGATCCGCAGAAAAAATATCTTTACGCTGGAAATGAGATCTCAAATTTTGGGGGGACCACGAGTGGCGCGGTAAGCGCGTTTGCCGTCGACCGTTCGAGCGGCGACCTGACATTCCTCAATTCGATTAGCTCGCAAGGTTCCGGCCCCGCTCACCTCAGCGTCGACCCGTCCGGGAGATATGTGCTGGTGGCCAATTACGGCGGCGGGAACGTGGCTGTCCTGCCCATCCAATCGGACGGATCGTTAGGCAATGCCACGGACGTCAAGAACGACGCCGACGCATGCGCGCCAAGTCCGTGCACCGTGGGCCCAACGCGCGCTCAAAACGCACCTCCGGGTAGCTTTGCCATCAGCGGCCACGACAGACCTCACGCCCATATGATCCAGACCGACCCAACAGGCAACTTCGTAATTGTGAGTGATCTGGGACTCGATCTGACGATAATTTGGAAATTCGACAAGGCGGCGGGAACGCTTTCAGATCCCAAGACCTTCCCGACGTCTCCGGGAGCAGGGCCGCGCCATTTTTCCTTTCACCCCAACGGTCGATGGTTCTACTCGCTCAATGAAGAGGCCTCCACGCTTGATTTCATGATCTACGACGCCAGACACGGATCGCTGCAACCTGTAGAAGAAGTTTCGACACTGCCCTCTAAATTCGTCGGCACCAATTTCACTTCAGAAGTGATTGTCTCGCACGACGGAAAATTCATCTATGCTGCCAACCGTCTTCACGATACCATCGCTATCTTCGCCGTCGACGGGACGGGGGCGCCGAGGCTGATCGGCGAGGAATGGACGCGGGCGGATTATCCGCGCAGCTGCAACATCGATCCGTCGGGGAAATTTCTATTCGTTTGCAATCACAGAGGTGACAGCATCACTACGTTTCGCATCGTAGGAGGTGGGCGCGGTCTTAAGTTCACAGGCCAATACACTCCAGTAGGCAGCCCGGCTGTGATCGTCTTCCTCTGAAACTGGGCGTGGGTCAGAGAAAGGGAACTGCGTGGTCACTCACCCGCCACTAAGTCGCTTTGCAACTATAGTGGGGAGATCAGCCATCGATACTGCCGGGTGCTACACAAGGCGGATGGCTATGGAGTTAATCGTGCTAGCGCACGATCTCAAAAATTCCTCCCCATCCAAGCCGCCCAAGATGGCTGCTATGGATGGGGTATCCTTTTGAGGTTTCTGATGAATCGTAGTTATTCGATGATCGAGAAGAGAACTGCGCGATGCTCTCGAGGCGACTCTTGCAGCTGGCTCGCCTCCTGAGGGTAAACTACAACCGCGGTCTCGGCCGCAGCCTTGTCGCTTCACATATCTCCTGCGACTGGATTTGCTCGAACCATCCGCTAGTTACCGCTGTATCACTTGCAGTCGATTATGGAGTTGAGAAGGAGACGCACCGAGATATCATATCTAACTAGGAGGGCATCAAACCGTGGGGTAGGCCTCCAACAGGAGTAGATCAGGAATTACAGATATGCCCGCTAAACATAATCGACTAATGAAATATCAATTGCTGATCTCGGGGATAGTTATAACCCTTATCGCCTGGGTTATAGGGCAGGATGTTCTACCTGGAACCGCTTCGTTGACTGCGCAGGGCGATCCCGCAGCCCAGATGCCGGGAACCTCTCCCTTGACAGAGCAAGGCGATCTCGCAGCTCAGATGGTGGGTGGCATAAACGATTATCTCATTCGTGAATCAGCTCAAGCCGCACGCGACCGCGAGCTCTTCTGGCAACGCGATTTCTCGACGCCGGAAGCATACAATCGCTCGATTGAGCCGAATCGGAGGAATTTGCGGCGGATTATTGGGGCATTGGATCAAGCAATGCCAGCGAAAGCTCTTGAATTCGAGGCTTCGACAAGGGTGCCGTCGCTCGTCGGGAAAGGAAAAGGCTATAAGATTCACGCCGTCAGATGGCCGGTATTTCCTGGTGTGTATGCCGAGGGACTGTTTCTCGATCCGGATAGCCCGCCACTGGCGCGAGTTGTCGCATTGCCGGACGCGGATTGGCAACCGGAGGCGCTGGCCGGCTTGACGACGGATCTTCCACCGGCGGCTCAGTTCGCCCGGCGCCTTGCTGAGAACCGTTGTCAGGTGTTGGTACCCGTGCTGATCGACCGGAAGGATACCTGGTCCGGCATCCCCGTATTCCGCATGACTAACCAGCCTCACCGCGAATGGATATATCGCATGTCTTTCGAGGTAGGCCGGCACATTATCGGGTACGAAGTCGAGAAGGTGCGCGCGGCGGTGGACTGGTTCTCCAGCGAAAACGTGAGTCGACCCGCGCCAATCGTAGTTGTCGGCTACGGCGAGGGAGGGCTTGTCGCGTTCTATACTGCCGCGTTTGACAGACGTATCGCCGCGGTGTTGGTGAGCGGATATTTCCAGCCGCGCGAGCAATTGTGGAAAGAGCCGATCTATCGCGATGTGTGGGCACTGCTTCGCGAATTTGGCGATGCGGAGATAGCGAGCATGATTGCGCCGCGCGGACTCGTGGTGGAAGCGAGCACCATCCCCAAAGTGATCGGACCGCCATCTGCGACGCAGCAGCGGCGAGGCGCCACTCCGAATGGTGCGCTGACCACGCCGGCATTCGAAGATGTGCGAGCCGAGGTGGAGCGTGCGCGGCCTGTTTTCACCAGCCTGAATCGTTCCGAGAATTTGAAGCTGATCCCGGTTGGCGATGAAGCAGGATTGCCGGGCACGGACGCTGCCCTCTCGGCTGTGCTGAGTCTGGCCGGGGTCAAGCAGAGATTCGCCGCTCCAGCGCCCCCGCCGGAGAACCTACGCTCCAACTTCGATCCATCCGAACGGATGCACCGGCAATTCGATCAACTCGTCGAGCACACGCAGCGGCTCGTCCGTCTGTCTCCCGCGCGCAGAACGGAGTTCTGGGCGAAAGCCGACGCCACCTCGCCCGAGAGTTGGAAGGCATCCACCGACTTTTACCGCGATTACATCTGGAATGAGGTGATCGGCCGGATGCCGACGCCGAATGTCCCGGCCAATCCGCGCACCCGACTAATCTATGACCAGCCGAAATTCCGCGGATACGAAGTAATGCTGGATGTCTGGTCTGGCGTGTTTGCCTACGGAATTATCCTCATCCCCAAAGATATTCGACCCGGCGAAAATCGCCCCGTGGTGGTCTGTCAGCATGGGTTGGAAGATCGGCCGACCCGGCTCACAGACCCAGATGTAGACAACCCCACCTATCATCGGTTCGCCGTCCGGCTGGCTGAAGAAGGGTTCGTCGTCTACGCACCGCAGAATCCGTATATCGGCCAGGACCGCTTCCGGATCATCCAGCGCAAAGCGCATCCGCTGAAACTATCACTCTTCTCGTTCATTATCGGGCAACACCAGCGCACACTCGAATGGTTGTCGAGCCTTCCGTTCGTAGATCCGGGGCGTATCGGTTTTTACGGCCTGTCTTACGGTGGTAAGACAGCGATGCGCGTTCCTCCATTGCTGGACGGATATGCGCTCTCCATCTGCTCGGCCGATTTCAACGAATGGGTCTGGAAGAACACGAGTATCGACTCCGGCTATAGCTATCTGCTAACCCAGGAATACGACATGATCGAGTTCGATTTCGCCAATGTCGTCAATTACAGTGATCTCGCCAATCTCATGGCGCCGCGGCCGTTCATGGTGGAGCGCGGGCATGGCGATGGGGTAGCATCGGATGAATGGGTCGCCTACGAATACGCCAAGGTGCGGCGGTTCTATGAAACAAAGATGCGCCTGCCGGACCACACCGAGATGGAAGTCTTCGACGGGCCACACTCTATCAATGGCCAGGGAACGTTCGCGTTTCTCAGGAAGCATCTTCGCCGACCCAAATGAAGCAAATGGAGACGAGTCGTTATTGACCAGGTCGACCTGTGGCTACCTTAAATCGCTTTCTGAGTAGCCGACATGCGTCTGATAACAAATATCATTTGTAAGTGTATCCCTTCAGAAAACTAATTCTGTAACAAAAGGACAAAAGCTCTTTGGGAGAGGGTACATCTTGACACTAGATGCCGCTCTTTCCGACAATGGGGCCCAACCAATTCTGATGGGCGCGTATGTTAATCTGCGATTTAGATTAACCCGCTCAGCCTTACTGTTCTGATGATCTGCGGTTATAAATTCGATCTGTGGTTATACATTGCATGATCGTTCAAGAAATTTGCCAGAAAAATTCACGTCTCGTGTGAGCTCACATCGAGAGGAGGTTCACGACCATGAACAGACGCAAGTTCATAGCAGGCAGCGGTGCGGCACTTGCAACAACAGCCTGTTCTGCAGCAAATCCTTCTTCAGCTGCGAATCAGCGTAAACTCAGGATGGCGATTGTCGGCACGGGTTCACGCGGCTCATTTACGTGGGGTAGGGAAGTCGTGGAAAACTTCAGCGACGTCGTCGAGATCATCGGCTTATGCGATCACAACGGGAAACGCGTCGAGGCCGCGAAGCAATTGATAGGCACGTCCGCTCCCACCTTCACGGATTTCGACAGGATGATCAAAGAGACGCGCCCTGATGCCGTGACCGTCACCACGGTCGATTCGACTCATGCCCGTTATATTATCCGCGCTATGGAGCTCGGGTGCGATGTTATCAGTGAAAAGCCTCTCTGTACGGATGAAGAGCAATGCCAGGCTATACTCGACGCGCAGAAGAAGACGGGTAAGAAGATCACCGTCACTTTCAACGGCCGCCACGGGTTGAAAGACAAGAAGATTAAAGAACTGCTGATGCAGAAGGCCATTGGCGACCTCATCTCGGTCGATTTCCATGAATACCTCGACACAAGCCACGGCGCCGATTACTTCCGTCGCTGGCACAGACTGAAAGAGAATTCGGGCACGCTCCTCGTTCATAAGGCATCGCACCATTTCGATCTTTCCAATTGGTGGATTAAATTCGAAGCCCACATCTGTGACGGCTTCGGGTGAATTGAAATTTTATGGGCGCAACAACTCCTACCGCAGTACACACTGCCGCCCATGCCCGCACAAAGGTGATTGCAAGTTTTACTATGATGTGACCAAGAATCAGCGGTATGTCAAACTTTATGTCGAATGTGAATCGGAGGACGGCTATCTGCGCGACGGTTGCGTCTGGCGCGAGGATATCAACATCTACGACACGATGTCGGTGATTGTCCAATACGAGAATGGCGTACGCTTGAATTATCTAGCCAACGCTTATCTTCCGTATGAAGGGCAGGCGATTTCGTTCAACGGGTCTAAGGGTCGAATCGATTGTAATGAGTATTCCGGTGGTGGATTCAATAGCGACGAGTTACGAATAACGCGCAGCTTCGGTAAGTCAGAGGTGATATCTGATTTCGGTCCCCAACGTGAAGGTGGGCACGGCGGTTCCGATACTTCGGTCCAGGATTTGATCTTTCGCGGGTTACCGAAGCAGGATCCTCTGGGCCTTCGCGCGGATGTGCTAGCGGGCGCACTCTCGAGCCTGATCGGGATAGCCGCGCGCCGGAGTATCGAACGTGGCAGCCAAACTGTCAGGATCGGCGATCTGGTCAAACTCTGAGCGCGAATCTGTCACTTATCGTTGTTCTTTGTCGAAGCAACCGCGCCCCAGGGTTCGATCATGCGCAAATCCTTGCGCTTCAGGGCATGGTAACAGTCCGGCAAATCGAAGCTCCCAAGCACGCCTGGCAAGAATGAAGAGAGTGGCCACGCATATTGCTCGGATTCGGCTACCTCAGAGTACGAAGTCAGCGCGTTCTTTAATGTCACCCGTTTTACCTGGTCTGAAAGAACTGCGGCAAATGTTGCCGGCAATGCACCCCATCCTCTGCCCACCAGGTGGATATTCGTATGTCCGCAAGCAGCCAGCCAGTCGAGCACGAGAAGCAGGTCGTAGGTCTTCCGTCCGACATAGGGGCGATCGAGCATGAGCGAGTGCGCAGCATAGAAATAATCGTTTCCGTAAGGATTGAGAAACGTATTCTCGCCGCTGGTGTTCGGCTGCGATTCGCCGATGCCGCGCACATCGCAGGTGAAGAATGCGGAGTCTCGCTCGGCCGCCGACAACTCAGCCAGCAAGGGGTCATCACGCAGCTCCGCGTCGCTCGAATGGTGGGCGACGTAGAGCGCCGCCCGGTCAGAACCGCGCGGCGGCCGCGATAAAAGGCGTTCGTCGCTCAGCCGATAGACCAGAGCAAGCGCATCCGGTTCGGTCTGCACAGCATAGGTCGTGAAGTATGGCCTGGGATACCGGCGATTGCGCAGCTCGCGTAGTATCCGGTAATCGGGAGCGTGATCGGATTCGTCCGATTTCAAATTGCTCCGTTTACTCCGTCTGTTTCGTTCCCTCCAATCTTCCAGACGCAACGACTTGATCAGCCGATCGCGTAACTCTCGTTCGGCGAGTCCTGTGGGACGTTTCTTTCCTAAAGCCTCCGAGTCGGCGCGCGTGAAGGAATAGATGGGTCGGGAGCGCAACTCGGCGACTTGACCCCCAGGCGTGCACAGGAGAGTTTCGTCTTCCTCAAGTGTGAGCTTCGGTTCCGTTATCCTGTCTAGTTGCCCCGATTGCCCCGATTGCTCCGAATGCCCCGTTGCGCGTAGGAACCAGCGATACATCGCTTCACGGGCAGATATGGAAAAACCGTGATAATTAGGGCCAATGGAGAGCGCGATGTTGCCTGGCGAACCAAGCAAGGTGTAAAGGTGTTTGAGCCTGCGGTAGGCTTCTTCCGCTCCACGAGCGTCAAAGTAATCTTTCTCCTGTGCGATGATGATGACCGGTTTTGGGGCCATGGCGGCTAAGAAGTCAGCGTGATCCAGTCCCAGCGCCAGAGCTCTTGGTGGACATTGCTCAGCGTCAGCGGAAAGCTCGTTCTCGAGATTGCGGCGGAATGTAGTAACAAAACAGCTCGGCGCGGCCATCGTCCAGCGGCTCTCCACGCCGCAAAGCCAGGTTGTCATCGTCCCTCCGCCCGAATTTCCAGTGATGCCTATGTGCCTGGCATCGACTTCCTCGCGAGTCAGCAGATAGTCCAATGCCCTGATGCCATCCCAGGCCCGCCAGGCGCCGAAGAACTCACCAGTCAGGATTTGCTGGTGGCCGGCGTATTGATGCTCGGCCACGCCGGCGGCGAGCTTAAATTTTTCGGGTGAATATTGTCGCCGCTCTCCCTGGCCGATCGGGTCGAAAATGAGGCAGACGAAGCCCAGACGCGCTAAGCCTTGCGCGAAGGACTGGTAGGTCTCCGCGGCCTTGCCATTGTCGGTATGCCCGCAAGAGCCGACCACGCCTGGCAGCGGAAGCTTACGGCCTTTGGGAATGTACAGGTTGGCCGTCACCAGGAAGTCAGGGCGGCTTTCGAAGATTACCTTCTCGATCCGATATTCATCACGCTCAACCACGCCCGTGATGCGCGGATTAAGGGGCGTCCGCTCTGGCCACGGGCCGAAACTCTGTTGAATCTTCTGCCGCAGATCTCGTACGTACCCCAGAGCATCGGCGCGCGTTTTCAAGGCTGATCTGCGCTTATCGGCTTGCTCCTCAATCTCTCGAATGCGCTCGACGAAGTACTCCTGCATCATACGAGGAAACCGGTTGAGCGCAGTCAGCGGCGGGGATGAATCGTTCTCCGTGGCCCCTTCTACTGCCCTGATCAGTTGGCCCGTCGGTGAAAGCGCGAAGCCGGTTATTGAAAGACTGATGCCGCGTAATATTGCGCGACGGCTGAAGCCCGCATAGACGTCGCGAGGTAATTGGATCATTGAAATCCTCACTTTTTCAGAAAGAAACTCTGAGAGCGAACTGTATAATACGCGGGTTTCCCGCGCTTTCAATGCGGCCCAACCTTGTAGGCGTGTTGACCGTGGTAACGGGGTTGCTGAGAGTGGGCGTATTGAAAGCATTAAATAGCTCAGTGCGGAACTGGAGCTTTATCCTCTCGGTGAGCGGGAATACTTTCATCAACCCCAAATCGAAATTGACGGAGCCGGGGCCGCGCATCAAGTTCCTCGGCGAGGTCCCGAAAGTGCCAAGAGCTGCCGGGACAAACGCTCCGGTATTGAAGTAGCGGTCGATTTTCTCCGACCGCGATCGGTCTCTATCCAGGTATGGATCGCCCACCAGATCTGCGAACGACGAGCCCAGGCCGCTAAATGCTCGGTCCGTCCCCGATGAAATGGAAAATGGGAAGCCGCCGCGCAACGTGGAAATCCCGCTGAACTGCCACCCGCCCAGCACGAGTCGCGCAATCGGTTTTTGCTGTCTCAAATCCGGTAGCGACCAGACGTGTGAGATTACCAGGCGATGGGTTATGTCGAAATCCGACACTCCACGGTTCAACCTGAGGTTTAAGGGGACAACCTGCGAGACATTCTGCGGTGTTGTGTCAGCTGAGGCTTCGTCGATTGACTTCGAGTACGTGTAGTTCACCTCGAATGAAAGGTTGTTGGTCACCCGCCGCTCAACCGAGACCTGCAGGCCGTGATAGCTCGCTGTGCTGTCAGAGTTGGTGGTCAGAATTGCGCTGAAGTCGTGGTATGGGCGCCGCTCCTGTATGTTGCTGGTGTCCGCTCCGGATGCGTGGCGCGCATAATTCAGATCATCGGTGTAACTAAGGTGGCGACCGAGATTGCCGATATAGCTGAGGCGGGCTACCAGGTCACGCGCCACCTCGCGCTCCACCGTGATGTTGAAGGTCTCCTGATAGCTCGGCCGGAAATCAGGAGCGAAGGACCCGAATCTACCCAGCGGTGTGAAAAATTGAGAATCTCCGGGAGGTACAAAAGGAGCGAAGCTGGTGGGGAAGGGATTTCCGACATTGGCAAACGGGTCTTCGAAGCGTACGCCGAAGCGCGTCACCTGTGGGCTGAACGGAGCGGAATTTACGAAGCCATTGTAAAGGGAAGTGAACTGTGGATTCCAGAACAAACCAAAACCGCCCCGTATGACAGTGCGGCCATCCGGTACGCGCCAGGCGAATCCGAGGCGTGGCGCGAGCTGCTTCCAGTAAGGGGTGAAGCCACCCTTGGGGCATCCTGGATCGCCGGCATGGAGGTATCCTGCCGGACCGTTGGGGAAACGCTCGGATTTCGCGCCAGGCACGAAGCATTGGGTTCGCCCCAGTTCATCGTGGAAGGGAAACATAGGGTCCCAGCGCAATCCAGGAGTGAGCGTGAGATTGGAGTTCACTCTCCAGGCATCCTGCACGAAAAAACCCCATCTGGTGCCGTAAAGCTCCTTATACTCACCGCCGCCCTGATCGAACTGGTACGCCTCGCCCAACATGAAATCAGCCAGCGCGTTGCCAGTGATGTTGCCGTTGAAATTGAACAACCCCCATGTGCGGAAGTGGTTTTTGATGTCGTTTTTCGAGCGTAGTATTTCGCCGCCAAGCTTAATTTCATGGCTGCCGGTCATCCAAGTGACGCTGTCGGAGAGATGAATATCGTAGTCATGTTTATCATAGTTCCAGCCGGGCCGAGCAGAAAACGCGTTTGCGACATTTATGTACAGGGATGGAGGGTCCTGGACTGCAATACCTTTGACGCCGGCCCGCGCGAAGTCGATAGGTAACTCGATTGAACTCCAGTCATATAAGGTGCGGCGCCACCGAAGCGCTACCGTGGCTGTATTTATCAATTGCGGGGAGATGGTGAAGATGTCGCTGATAGTGAGCAGATTATATGGTTGCGTCGTGCGTCCGACTTCATCTGCGAACATGGAAGACAGGTCATCGACCTTTCCGGTGAACGGCCGCTGAAAGCGCTGCCAGAAATATCGCGCTGACAGGCGATGATTCCCGAGATTTACGTCCACTTTGGCGGTTAATTCGTCTTCCCCGGTTTTCACGGGGACTCCCACGAATCGTTGACCGTCCGGAGTTCCAGGGTCTGGGATGTACTTTAAAAATGAGAGAGTCACCGGATTGAGCCGTTGTTCAGGTATCTGGTTGTCCGGGAACTGACTATTGGTTAGTGGATCGATGATAGGGTCAAAGCCGCTGAAATCGCCGCGGCGCATGGCGGCGGTTGGCAGGAACTGTCGGTTCAGTTGTGGGTCGCTCCTCGTTATGGTTCGTTGATACGAGCCGAAGAAGAATAGGCGATCTTTGCGGATGGGGCCGCCGAGGGTACCGCCGAACTGCGAACGCTTAAGCGAGTCTCGTCGTGCAGCGAAGAAATTTCGCGCATTGAAAGCACCATTACGCAGGAACTCGAAGGCCGAGCCGTGGAATTCGTTGGTGCCGGACTTAGTTACCACACTCACCACTGCGCCTGTCGCGTTCGCAAACTCGGCGCTGAAGTTGCTCTTCTGTATGCTAAACTCCTGAACTGCATCGGGGTTGGGGAACACGCCGCTGTAGTTGCGATAGGAGTCCGTATTCATCCCGCCATCCAGCAGGAAGTACACGCCGCTTTGCCGGCTGCCATTAACTACGAAGGCATCTCCCTCTGTGGTACCTGAAGCGCGCTGAATGACACTGGCTTGAATGGCCATGAGCTGTGTAATTTGGCGGCCATTGAGAGGGAGGTCGGCGATGCGCTGTTGATCCACCAGCCCGCGGATGGTGCCGGTCTGGGTTTCCAGCAGAGACGCTGCGCCAGTTATCTGTACTGTCTCGCTTGCCGTCCCGATTTCGAGCTTGAAATCCAGGCGGGCCACCTGGTCGACCTGCAATGTGATCCCGGACCTGCTGATCGGCTTGAATCCTGGTTTCTGTATGGTGATCTGATAATTGCCTGGAGGAAGCAGGGGGATCGAGTAATATCCGGTCTCATTGCTGACGCTCTCGACTTTCAAACCGGTGCCATGGTTGGTTGCAATTACCACAGTACCCGGTACGACCGCCCCTTCAGGATCGCTGACCTGGCCAATTATTTGCGCCGTTTGACCGTACGCCGCATGGCTGGAACAACAGAACAGCAGAGCACAAAGCGAGATGAATTGAATCTGCTTCATCGGGCCTCCTGTATTCGGTTGGATTGTAAGGTCTATGTCGTGCGCCAACTTTGAGCGCCTGAGTAGTTTAGTGTCTGTATTCCTCAAGCATGTCTTATCCGAGTGTGAAATGTAAATACCAGGAGATATGACAAGCTCTATGAGGTTGAATACTCTTGATTGAATTGTGTTGTTATTGCTGGATTAATTGTAACTCGTACAGCCGCTGGCGTTCTGTGTTTAGAGTTAACCGATTATCGGACTCAGGTTCACTCTAATTCTGAATGTTCGGTAAATTTCCTTCTGCTATCTCGCATCTCACGGAATAAAAGACGGAATAGAAGAGAGAAAGGATTGAGAAAGAAGGATCGAAGTGATATTAAGTGTGCAGACCGTGTGCGTATTGTCGCAAAAACAAAGCACGCGGTAATGCCTCTGAAAAATGCCCCAAAATGCCCCTTGAAAAGACAGACCGCTTGCTTGACTAAAATCATTGATAGAGACTCGGCGTCGCTCTACTTTGTATTGACGTTTGACTGCAAGGTCGGCCTGACCATATTTTATCCCCAAAATTTTCACTCTTAAGGCCCCCTTAATCTTTTGCGAAATGGGGGTTGTGAAGCGCGGAAGACTGCAATCTTCTAATCTTCATGTCTGTACACTTGCTACATAATATGTATTATCGGACGCAGTCTCTATAATTGAGTTATATAAAAAGAACGACATGTTTCTCTAATTTCTGCACCATTAAGCGAATGTGTTTCACATTTGGCTCGAACCACCAAATTTTCTTGCCCCACTTAATCAATTGTTCCCCTGCCCTTTCAGGAGGAGATAGGCTAATGAACCAACCAATAATCCAAATAAAAAAAATTCTCACGATATCCCTATTCTTATTCTTAATAATGCTTCCGGCAGTCGTATTCGGTCAGCAGGCTTCTTCCATAGTTGGAGTGGTCACAGATCGCAATGGCGCAGCTATCAGGGGCGCGGATGTCAAACTGATCGACACCAAAACGGCTAAGGAGCGCACGACGAAGACTAATGATCAAGGGATATATGCGTTCCATAAGATGGCGCCGGGAACCGGTTACGTTCTCGAATTTTCGGCGCAGGGCTTCGACACCGTGGTGATTAAAAATCTCGCGCTCGGGGTTGGATTGACGGAGACGCAGCACGCGGAATTACCCGTTGGGCAAGTAACCAACACGGCGGAGGTGACGGCTTCTGGCGGCGCAACGTTGAATACCACCGACGCCAGTCTCGGCAATGTCATCGATCCTCGCAGACTGCATGAGCTTCCGATTCAAATTCGCGAATCGCCGGCTGCGCTCCTGGGACTTCAACCCGGCGTCGTCGGGTCAAACTTGGGGACCGGGCCCGTAGGTAGCGCTGGTTCGCTGAATACATTAGGCTCCGTCACGGGGGCTCGCGCGGACCAGGGAAATATCACTACTGATGGAATCGATGCCAATGATCAAGCTGTCGGACAAGCATTTATTACGGTCGGCAATGCCCCCATCGACGCGATTCAGGAATTCCGAACCATTTCAGCGAATCCCGGTGCGGCTGATGGCCGCAGCAGCGGCGCACAGATTTTTCTTGTGACGAAAAGCGGTACGAACCAATTTCACGGATCGCTGCGCGAATACAATCGTACGGCGGCGACTGCAGCCAACAGTTTCTTCAACAACAGGACCATCGATCCACTAACCGGCCAAAGTATCCCGAAGCCTCAATTGACCCGCAATCAGTTTGGCGGCAACCTTGGAGGCCCGGTTTATCTGCCGGGTTTTAATGGCAAAGACAAGCTCTTCTTCTTCTTTGATTATGAAGGCCGGCGCGATGCTCAGGGGGTACCCTCCTTACGCACTGTACCTCTCAATAGTTTCAGGAGTGGTAATTTGGCCTACATCAATAACGCGGGAGGCATCTCCGTTCTGTCGCCGGCTCAGGTTGCGGCTCTTGATCCGCAGGGGGTCGGATCGAATCAAGCGCTCCTAGGCTTTATCAACAGCCGCTATCCACAGGCGAATGATTTGACTTCAGGCGATGGAATCAACACGGGCGGCTTCCGTTTCAATTCGCCATCACGGAGGACAGCCAATACCTACACATCGCGCATCGATCTGGAAGCGGCGGAGAATCAGAAAATCTTCGGACGTTTCAATATTGTGCGAACACGTTTGACAGATACGGGGAATTCGGTGGCTCAGCAATTTCCAGGAGATCCTGAAAGCGCACAGGTCGTCTTGAGAGACGCTTCGTTTTCTGGCGGGCATACCTGGAACATCAGTTCGTCTCTCGCGAACCAGGTGACAGTCGGAGTGACGCGTGCGTCGTTTGGTACTCTCGCTCCGTTCGCACCGACATCTCCCAATATCTTTGGAACTCCGGCACCTATTAGCGGGGGGACATTTGGTGGAGCTTTTGCCATCGCCGCACCTTTCCCGACTATAGGTACAAATAATCGACATATCCCGTGCCAACGTTTCGTGATGATCTGAACTGGCGCAAAGGATCGCATGACATGACATTCGGCGTCTCCGTCAAACCGATTCGCTCGAGATCTGGCCTGGTGAATGATTTCAATTTCTTGGATCTCGGTCTCGGCGGTAATCTACTTGGGCTCAACGCCGCTCTTCGGCCTGCGGATATTGGCGGCAACGCTTTAGCAACCTCGAGTTATGATGCCGCGCTCCCTTTCCTGTTGGGACGTTACTCGGGAGCAACGACCTTCTTCAATTATGATGCGGCTGGCAATGTCTTCCCGCTTGGAACCGGAAAGAGCCGCGATTTCCGCTACAACGAATATGAAGCTTATGCTCAGGACAGCTGGCGCTTGCGCAATGATCTGACGATAACTTATGGCTTGCGATATCAATACTACCCTGCCCCTTACGAGGCTAACGGGTTTCAATCGGGTAGTAATGTGGATCTTCAAACCCTGCTGGCCGCCAGGATGCAGAATGCTGCTGCCGGAATCAGCAGTAATACGTCCGAGCCTCTGCTCACTTATAATCTGATCGGCGAGGCTAATAATGGTCGGGCATACTATGCGCCGGATCGAAACAACTTCGCTCCGCGATTTAACATCGCATGGAATCCTGCATACAACAATGGGCTCTTAGGCAAAGTCCTGGGTGACCGGAAGACTGTGATCCGGGCTGGTGGAGCCGTCGTCTATGATCGTACGTCCGGAGCACTTACGTTCTTTCAGGATCAATTATCCTATCTGTTTGACAGCATGTCATCAACGTTGTTCGGAGCGGCTGATGCAAATGCAAGCTTATTGAACGATCCACGATTCACCGGCATAGGCGCTTTACCTATACAGAATATTGCGCCTACTATTACACGCCCCAATACCCCTAATGTGTCCCCCGCCGGAGTTCCGATCGGAACTTCGATCGGAGCGACCAACTATGTCTTGGATCCCGCGTACAGAACCCCTTATTCGATCGCGTATAACTTTGGCTTCCAACGCGAATTGCCTCGCAATTTCCTCCTCGAGATGTCGTATGTCGGGCGGCAGGCGCGCAGGCTATTCTCTATTGCGGATGCCGCGCAGATCATGGATTTCCAAGATACCGCTTCGGGGCAGTTTATGTTGGCTGCATTCAATGGGTTACAAGCTCAGCTTCAAGCTGGAATAGCGCCGGCGGCCGTTACTCCACAACCTTGGTTCGAGAATCAGATGAACGCAGCGCTTGGGGCAGCCGTTCCAGGTCTGACATGCGCCGCAGCCTTGGGTACACCAAACTGCACATCTTTTGTCGCTACAGCTGCACCGACTTTGGTTCAGACTGGCAGTACTACCCCTGTTGTCCAGGGCCTCAATTCTCTGGGCTTGCTTAATCCCAATGTTGGACTGAGCGGACAGTTCGTGGCGAATGGCTACGTCACTAACCTCGCATCATCGAGCTACAACGGTATGCTGGTCAGCCTGAGGAAGCGGTTCACGCAAGGTCTCCAGTTCGATTTCAACTATACCCTCTCACATTCGGTCGACAATCAATCGAGCATCTCGAATACGGCGATAGGCGCTTTGATCTGTGACTCCCGTAATCTTCGTGCCTGCCGTGGGAATTCGGATTTCGACATTCGGCATTTAATCAATGTCAATGGCATCTATGAGCTTCCCTTCGGCCGTGGAAGGAGTATCGGCGGGAATACTCGTGGTATCGTGAATACCTTGATCGGTGGTTGGCAGGTGGGCGGCATCTTCACCTATCGTAGTGGATTGCCCTTCAACGCAACTACCGGTGTATTTCCGGTAAGCATAGTCAGTGAGAGTGCAGCGGTGCTTAACAGCACTGACCTCAGTGCGCTGAAACAGCAGATAAACGACGCTCCCGATGGCAGCATTCAATTCTTCGGTAATCAAGCGGGGGCGGCCTCTGCCTTGACTTACCCGCAACACGGAGTAGCTTCTGGCAACCGGAACGTCTTACGCGGTCCGGGCTTCTGGAATGTGGATACGTCCGTTCTGAAGAATTTCAGTCTGCCGTGGTCTGAGTCGCAACGGCTGCAATTCAGGTGGGAGTCGTATAATGCATTCAACCACAATTCATTTAACCTGCCGAATACTAACTTCAGCTCAGCTCTTTTCGGACAGATCACTAGCAGCGCAACTACGCCGCGTGAAATGCAATTCGCGTTGCGTTTCGAGTTCTAGTTAAATCAACCCGAACGGAATGTTAAGTGGGCTTCCCTGTTCAATCCGGGAAGCCCATTTTTATTGCAATAGGTCATCGATTCCTGGATTAGACGTCCCACTGTGAAACGTCGTGAAACTCGGTTTTAACTCCTTTGGGATGGAGAGTTTCGAGGTGGACTCGGGACAAAAAACTTGAACTGTGAAACACCGTGAAACGGCGGCCTTCGGCGCATTTAATTGACAGTTTTCGCTATCTACCTATGGACATTCCAATGAGGGAGGAGTATCTTCTTTGGCATGTCCAAATGGAAAATTAAGGAGACATCAGAAGCGTACGCTTGACCGGGCATGGCATCGCCCGCGGGATAGAGCAAGTGCGCGAGCAGGTGTGCAGAATCGGACATCAGTTGAGACTGTCGGAACAAGGAGTGGAGATGATTCACTATTTGCGTGACTTGGCGGCGAGGTTTCGGAAATTGTTCGGAGCTCGCAGAGCGGATCGAGAGCTCGACGATGAGATCGAGGCGCACTTGCGTCAACTGACTGATCGATATGTTCGCCAGGGGATGAGTGAGGTCGATGCCGCTTGTGCCGCCCGCCGCCAGTTTGGAAACGTGACATTGTTACACGAGGTGAATCGCGAGATGCGTGGGATCAGGTTTATCGAGACACTCTTTCAGGATTTGCGATTCGGCGTGCGGATGCTATCGAAGAATCGGGTGGTCACATTGATTGCCTTGCTCTCGTTGGCGCTGGGCATAGGCGCGAACGTCGCGGTGTTCAGCGTCATCAACGCGGTCATGCTGAAAATGTTGCCGGTGCGCGAACCGGAGCGGCTAGTCGAATTTCTGAGCCAGTACCCTGGGGAACCTGCTCTTAATGCCTTCTCGCGCCCCAGCTACGATCACTTTAGGGACAACAACCGT
This sequence comes from uncultured Acidobacteriota bacterium, assembly GCA_963796275.1. GTDB lineage: Bacteria > Acidobacteriota > Blastocatellia > RBC074 > RBC074 > JAKEHZ01. The sequence continues at coordinate 924,323 of CAWCKY010000007.1, forward strand.
ACCTTAGCCGGAATCACCGGTGTCGCGAGTACGCGCTTCAGCGTGAAGTCCGATGGCGCGGAGCCGGAACTCGTCGAAGGCGAATATGTGATCGGGAATTTCTTTCAGCTCCTCGGATTGAAGCCGGCGCTGGGCCGCCTGATCGAACCAGACGACGACCGCCACGGAACCAATGCCTTCGCGGCCGTGATCAGCTGGCCCTACTGGAAACGCCGATTCAACCTGGACCCAGGGGTCGTTGGCCGCACCATCGCGCTCGACAACGCCATCCTGACGATCGTAGGGGTCTCTCCCCTCACCTTCTCGGGTCTGAGGGTCGGGGAGCAGCCGGACATCTGGACGCCCTCGGCGGCCTATCCCGCCATAAATCCCTCGAACCAACAAGGGCTCGGAGGGTTCGGAGCCTTTCAACTGGTAGGCCGGCTGGCGTCCGGAACCAGCCTGGAACAGGCCCGCTCGGAGTTTGCCATCCTGTTCGCATGGACGTTGCAGGAGAGAGTGCAGAACAGTAAGGATCCGCAGGTGCGCAAGCTCACGTTCGAGGTGCGGCCCGCGGGATCGGGTCTGTCCACCGGCCTTCGGGATCGCTGGGGGAAATCGCTTGTGGTGACCCTGGCTGTCGTCGCCCTCCTGCTGATGCTGGCATGCACGAACGTCGCCAGCATGCTGCTCGCGCGGGCCGTCGCGCGCCGGCGCGAGATGTCGATGCGACTTTCCTTGGGAGCGGGGCGAGGGCGTCTGGCGCGCCAGCTTCTCACCGAAGCGCTGTTGTTGGCCTCGATCGGGGGCTTGCTCGGCATTGGGGTGGCCTGGGCAGGAAGCAAGGCGCTGGTGAATATGATCAGTTCCGGACCACCGCTCATTGGGATGTCCGGTCCGCTCGAGATTCATGGGATGTCCGGTCCGCTCGAGATTCATGTGACGCAGGACCTCAACCTCCTCCTGTTCACGTTCGGCGTCTCTCTCCTGACTGGTCTGATGTTCGGGCTCGCGCCGGCCTGGACGGTCTTCAAATCGGTCTCGGTCGCGTCGCTGCGCGAGAGCGGCAGGGTCACCGAGTCGAAACTGAGTCGCACTTTCGGCAAGACTCTGGTGGTCATGCAGGTGACCTTGTCGGTGGTACTGATGAGTTCGGCAGCGCTGTTCGTCGGGCACATGCTGCGCTTGCGGGGACAGGAGACGACCGGCTTCAGACGCGACAATATCCTCATTGTCCGGCTGGATCCGTCGCGAAGCGGGTACAATCCGGAACGCTTATCCCGCGCCTATGAGGACATCCTCGACCGTCTTCAGCAATCCCGACTCGTGCGTTCTGCCAGCATTGCGGCACCGACCCCGGTCGAGGGAAGCGCTGCGCCGCGCTTCGTCACCGTGCCAGGGTTCGACGAACGCCCGGAAGACCGGCGTTATATCAGCCTAGCATGGGTAGCGCCGCGATACTTCGACACGCTCGGCATTCACCTGTTCGCCGGGCGCGACTTCCGCCGCGAGGACCGGAGCGGACCTCGCATCGCGATCATCAACCAGGCGATGGAGCGGTATTACTTCCTAAACCGGGCGGCGATCGGGCAGTACATACGCTTCGATAACGACAACAGACCCTATGAAATCGTCGGAGTGGTGTCCGACGCGAAGTACTCGAGCATTCGGGAGGTGCCGCCGCGAACCGTGTATCTCAACACCTTCCAGGCGCGGCAACCGGTAGGGGATTTCATCATTTACACCGGGAAATCCCCATACGCTGCGGCTCCGGAGGTGCGACAGGCGATCAACGATGTACTCCGGACCGTACCCGTGTCCCGAATCACGTCGCTTTCGGATCAGGTGGATGCGTCCCTGATTGTCGAACGCGTCATCGCATCCTTGTCCGGGGTCTTCGCCGGTATAGGTTGCCTACTGGTGGGGTTGGGGGTATACGGATTATTAGCCTATACGACCGCGCGCCGTATTCATGAGATCGGCGTGCGCATGGCGCTGGGCGCAACGCGAGCGACCGTGGCGCGGATGGTCATCCTAGAAGCGCTCACCCTGACGATCCTGGGCCTGATCTTCGGCTGCGCCATTGCCTTCTGGAGTAAGCGCTACATCACGGCACTCGTACCTGATCTGCCTACCATCCAGGCGGCGCCCCTCATGTTCGGAGTATTCGCAACCATCGCTGTAGCGCTGATTGCGGTCGCTCTGCCCGCGTACCGAGCAGCGAGAGTAGATCCGATGACAGCGCTGCGCTACGAATGAGTGCGATCCACTTTATGATTGTTTTTTGTTAAAGACTCGTTCTCGTTGAAGTAACTTTTCTGAAAATTTCTCCCGGTGCGGCCATAACCCCAATGAGCAGTTTTGACTTTTAGGGGTAAGGAATCTTTGCTACAGTAGATACAGAATATTTATGCCCTACAACTATTTATCAGCGGAGGAAGAGCAAGTCATCGTCCATAAGGGCACGGAAAGGCCGTTTGCGGGCGAGTACGACAAGCATTTCTCTCCCGGCACATTTATTTGCCGGCGCTGCAACAATCCGCTTTATTCGGCGGAGGCTAAATTTAATGCCGGCTGCGGCTGGCCGAGTTTTGACGAAGAATACCCCGATAGCGTGGAGCGTCACGTAGATGCGGACGGACGACGCATCGAACTCACTTGCGCTCATTGCCAGGCCCACTTAGGCCACGTCTTCGAGGGCGAAGGCTTTACCGACAAAGACACACGCCACTGTGTTAACTCCCTCTCCATTCGATTCATTCCCGAAGACAAAGAACTGCCGCCCGTGCTAGACGCTGACTGAAGCCAAAAGCTGTTTTTCAATTATCACGACACCCGGCACGAAGTGCTTGGCGAAATTCCAACGCCGCAGAAGCGTTCAGATTTGTGCCAATGCTATCCGTCGCAGCCGCGCGCAGGTCGCGCATCCGCTGGTGAGTCTGTAGTTTTGGGGGGACCTCGATGCGTCGGCTTCGTTCGGCCGCATCGAGAGAGTGGTAGATGCCGACACTACGACGGCGCAGATACACATACGAGTCACACATACGAGTCGATATCCAGGACAGCCGTGCGGGCTGCGAGATGCGCTTCCTCCAGGGCGGCGGTGAGGAAACGCGCCCAATTTGAGGCAAAGCGGTTCTGCCATGTCTCCGAACTGTCTCACGACATCTACCCAAGGATGTGATTTTGTCAGTACTTCGGGATGACTGATAGGTATGGCCGAAGATGTAGGTGTCACCCAGCCGCCACATACAGCAACGACGATCCGGCGCCCCCCAAATTGGCGTCTCAGTGACTTTCAGGAAAAATCATACGCTAAGCCAGACATTAAGCCAGACATTTTTGTATGGATAGCGCATCGCCTTTATTTGCAGGCATTCCACTTTTTAGAAATGCGCCTCCAGGGTCAGCGGTCTCTCTGATGAAGCGGAACGTGGGTTCGTTCGCCCGCTGCTATTCCTCCTTTCCGAGAGGGTGGCCTTTTATATTCTCCTTGCTTACCGAGAGGGCGATGGTTATACTCATCTCGGTAACCGAGGAGGATTATATGAGCAAACCAACTGGCCTGGTCCAGGGCACACTGGATCTACTTATACTGAAGATCCTCGCATTAGAGCCCCTCAACGGCTGGGCGATCGGGCAGCGCCTGAAGCAAGTCTCCGGCGACGTCCTGCAGGTCAGCGACGGGTCGCTCTACCCCGCCTTGCACAAGCTTGAGCAGGAAGGCTGGATTACTGCGGAATGGAAGCCGAGTGAGAATAATCGCCGCGCCAAGCTCTATTCGCTGACCCGACTCGGAAGCCAGGAGCTGGAAAAAGAAGCTGCCAACTGGAATCGGCTCTCCACCGCTATCTCGCACGTGGTAAAACTCAAGGAGGCTTGAGAAATGCGTATTGAACGCTGGTTTTACACCATCCCATTGCGGTTACGCTCGCTGTTCCGCCGTTCCCAGGTGGAGCAGGAACTGGACGAGGAACTCAGCTATCACCTCGATCGACAAATTGAAGAACACATCGCCAAAGGCATGACGCCGGAAGAGGCGCGCTATGCCGCAATGCGCGCCCTGGGTGGCGTCGAGCAGCGGAAGGAGGAGTGCCGCGACGCTCGTGGAGTGCTGTGGCTTGAATATCTGTGGCAGGACCTGCGCTACGGCATTCGGATGCTGGTGAAGAATCCCGGCTTCACACTCACAGCTGCTATCTCATTGTCGGTAGGAATCGGAGTTAACTCCACCGTATTTGGTTTCGTCAACGCGATCTTATTCAAGTCAATTTCTGTTTCTAACAGCGAGGGGCTGGTCTACGTTTTTGCAGGTGATCGCCGCAACCTGTATAGATCCTGCTCTTACCATAACGACATGCAATTTCGCGAACAGAATGACGTTTTTTCCGGGTTGGCGGCTTACGCGGCGCCGCCTATGTTGATGACAACCGGTGAGCAGACCAAAGAAATAAGCTCAGAGGTAGTAACCGGAAACTACTTCTCTGTTTTTGACGTCCCGATGCAGCGAGGACGAGCATTTACGGCTGCTCACGATCAATTGTCGTTCACTGAGCTCAACGCCGTGATTAGCGATAATTTCTGGAAACGGCGTTTCAACTCGGATCCGGACATAGTCGGCAAACAACTGATCCTCAACGGCAACAGGTTCTTCGTTATCGGGATCGCTTCGCCTGTGTTTACCGGTACTGACCCCACGAATATAACGGACATCTGGGTTCCCGTCACCCAATGGGCCACAATAGTTCCAAAGGTAGTCGCTGCACCAACCGTCGGACCATCTCCTCAAACAACCGGCGCCGCGCAACCCAACAACGCAGCCACAGCCCCGCAGGCACAGGACAATGGCAGACTTAGTCGCAGTCAGAATTGGTTGCAAATGGTCGGGCGCCTGAAACCGGGTGTTTCTCTAGAACAGGCCCAAGTAGTGATGACGTTGATCGCCAGCCGTTTGCAGGACTCCAATACAGCCGCGGACGAACAATATAGAATAACTCTTTCGTCAGTGACCGCGGTCCATCCTGAAATTCTTCACCAGGTAATTCCGGACGTGTTATTCGTGATGGCAGTAACAAGCCTCATTCTTATGATCTGTTGCGTCAACGTGTCCAGTCTGATGTTGTCGCGCGCGGTCGCTCGCCAGAAAGAGTTTGCAATCCGTATCGCCCTTGGCAGCAGTAGGCAGCGGCTCATTCGGCAATTGTTAACCGAAGCCATGGTCCCTCTCACTCCTGGGCGGCATTCTCGGACTCGTGTTTGCTTATTGGACCACTCGCGCTGTACTCGGATTTATACCTCCTGGCGATCTCGGTCTTTCCGCTGGAGTCGCCCTAGATCAGCGAGTGCTCTGGTATTCGCTGGTGATCTCGGTGGTGACTGGTCTCCTCTCCGGATTGCCTCCCGCGTTGCATAGCTTTCGACCAAATCTTGTGCAATCGCTCGGAGCCGCAACCATGTCGAGCCGCAGCGGAAGGAGAAAGATCAACCTGCGGCGTGTGCTGGTGGTCATACAGATCGTCGCCTCTTTGGTTTTGTTGATTTCGACGGGACTATTCCTGCGCAGCTTTCAGGAAGGGCAGTCGATTAGCAAGAACTTCCTGAGCGACAAGATTTTGCTCCTCAACCTCAGTCCGGGTTACGGCTACTCCGTAAAATACAACAAGGCGTTTTACAGGCAGTTACTCGCCAGAATCGGCGCGACACCGGGCGTGGAGTCGGTAACGTTGTCGAATGTACTACCGTTGACGATGTACAAGGACAACGTCTGGGTCAGCGTCGAAGGAAGAGAATCGAAAGACCTGCAGCGTGCAATCGTTGCGGAAAACTATTTTCAGACTCTTAAGATTCCGATTGTTCGTGGCCGGGAGTTTGACGCTTCTGATGACGGAGCTGCGAGCCGCGTAGTAATAATCAACGAAGCGATGGCTCGCACCTACTGGCCTGACGAGAATCCGCTCGGCAAAGTGATCGATATGGCGGGCAAGCCGTACGAGGTCATTGGAGTTGCGAAGGACAGTCCTTACAGTAGCTTCGGGAAAAGTTCAGAGCCATTTCTTTACTCCTGGCTTTATCAACGTCCCGACGAGAATGTTTCGTTGATTGTTCGCACGTCTGGTCAACCTACAAGCATGATCGGTACAGTCCAGCGAGAGCTGAAGGAGCTCGGAGGAAACCTGCCGATATTCGATTTTAAGACTCTCAACGACGTGTCCAACTCTCAGCTCGTTCCCGTTAAAGCGGCTGTGGCTCTACTAAGCTTGCTCAGTTTAATCGGGCTGATCGTGGCGTCGATAGGAATTTACGGCGTTACCTCTTATGCCTACAACCAGCGGCGACGCGAGATCGGTATTCGCATGTCGCTGGGAGCGCAGCGCACCGATATCTTGCGACTGATTATGAAAGAAGGTGTGAGCCTGGCACTCGTGGGTATCGGAATCGGAGTGTTGCTGGCTTTGGGCACCACGCATTTAGTGTCGCGGATCCTCTATGGTGTCAGCCCGGTTGATCCAATCGTGTTTATCGTGGTATCGGCACTGCTCGCCGCGGTGGCGATCGGGGCGAGTTTGGTCCCCGCCCTCACGGCAGCGAAGTCGAATCCGGTAGAGCTGCTTAGATACGAATAAAGTGGCTTTGCACAAAAAGTCAGTTCTGGTTCTTTAAGGTCTTTGCTCCGTAGGAGCAGGATGTTTATAGCTCCGAGATAGTAGACCTTTTGAAACGGAGCCGGGCCGCTGATATTGCCATTGCCATTCACGACGATGAGATATTCTCCGGGCGGAATATTCTCCAGTTGATAACCTCCCTGGAAATTCGTATAACCGAACTGCCAGGAAGCGGTGGAACCCGACGGATAGTGCAACAGAGAACAGACAACTGCTCAGCGCGCTTCCCTTTCGGTTGTAGAGCCAGGGACATATTGGGTAGTAGGCGCCCATCGGCATCTCGCACGTTTCCGGCCTAGAGTGTCAAGGAGAGATTGAACGGATGGTCGATATGCTAACAATTTAGAATGGAAAAAGATGTCGCATAGGTGTTTCGTTCCGGTCAGGACCATGGGCAACGTACAAATTCCCTTTGACACTCCAGCCCCTATTTATTGTACATGTGGAGAGAGCAACCGAAGGTCTTAGCAAGTTGGGCCGCCTGCTGGTCAGTGGGGTAGAATTTATATTTGAATGCCTTCTGCACTACAAAAATATTTTATCTCACATAGATGCTGTGGTAAGGCCCGTTAATCGTGGACGAAGCGCTCACGATGCGAAATTTATCTCCATCCAAGCTCGCCAAGATGCTTGCTATGGATGGAGCATTCTTTCGCGGATTTTGATAAATTGTCACTCGCCCTTTGACTGGAATGCTGGGCTCATGCGACTGTTGCTTGGTCGTAGCAAGACCACTAGCGCGACTACATCGCATGGGGAGTTTTCTTTTTTTGTGAATATGGGGAGATTGAAATGAAGACATCCTTGAGCGCCAAGGAGACAATGCCCGTTAATGAGATGCAAATGTACTATGAGATACATGGGCAAGGAGAGCCACTGGTCCTGCTGCACGGCTTCACTGGATCGGGCGCCAATTGGGAGCTCATCTTTAAGGCACCGCCCAATGGATATCAACTGATCATCCCAGATCTGCGCGGCCACGGCCGGTCAACCAATCCATCAATAGTATTTACGCACCGCCAATCCGCGCTCGACGTGTTTGCATTGCTCGATCGATTGAAGATAGAGCGATTCAAGGCAATTGGCATGAGCTGTGGAGCCAAGACTCTCCTTCATCTGGCCACTCAACAACCGAACCGAGTTGAGTCCATGGTGTTGATCAGTGCCGCGCACTATTTCCCAGAACTGGCCCGAGCCCTCATGCGCCAAATGACGGTTGACAGCCGAACAGATGAAGAATGGCAATTCATGCGACAACAACATAAACACGGCGATGATCAGATTCGAGCTTTGTGGACGCAAGGCAATGCCTTCAAAGATAGCTACGACGATATGAATTTCACGCCTCCCTATTTGTCGACCATCACAGCCCGTACCCTGATTGTACATGGTGATCGGGACCCCCTCTATCCAGTCGACATTTCGATAGAAATGTACAAAGCGATTGGTCAGTCGTATCTCTGGATCATTCCGAACGGTGGACATGTCCCAATCCTTGGCGAGATGGCAGACCGTTTTGCCGAGACCTCGTTAGCATTCTTGCGCGGCGAATGGCATTAAACTGATCATTCCACCAGGCACTGACACTTTATAGGTTAAACGTCTGACTCTTTGTGCTTTTAGTGACACCAAGCCCAAGAGCGAAGATCACGACTCCGAAGACAGTCAGTATATGGTTAAGTAATAATCTGTGGATTAAGGCAAAAGTTTGGCCGTGAAACGGACCATAGTCTGGCCAAGCCACGAGGATTCTACAGGGCTTAGAGACACTCCCGGAATCCTGGGGGACTGCAAAATCAACCATAGTTCGACCGAGCGATGGGCTGCGAGATCCACGCGCTCAGATCTGCTGGCGTCAGGAAATTCGCTTGCGGCCTTGGGGCAGCGAAGTCGCGTCGAGTGATGAGACCTGGCTCGAACGGTCGGACCGGCATCCGGCCCGGAGAACTCATCGACCGAGTTCAGTTTTCGAAATAGGTCCCACTAATTGAGATGGCCAAGACATATCTGCATGATCGGGTGATCTCCCCGAAGACGGCCTTCACATCCTGAAGCTCCTGAACGTTGGTTGTCATATGTGGGCCGGTATGTCTCATCTGGATGGAGTCCATCCAACTGAGATCAACGGTCTCTTTCTCGGCATATGCAACGACCATGGCCAACCCGTTCTGATAGTACGGGCCTGGGGGGCTCAGATCGGAGACTAGGTGTTTGCGGTTGCGATCTCCGCCGGAAGGCGGTACGGGGTAACCACGATGGTAACCACGACGCAGATCATCATAGTCGGTCATGATTCTTTGAATGGAACTGTAGTCGGGCGAAGTCCAGCCGTGATGATTGAGCAGCATCTCAAATTTGATCATTTGCGCTTGAAAATCGCCATTGAAACCATAGAACTGTGTGGCGCGAAACTCGCAGCGATGAGCATACGAATCCACGATCTTCCACTTGGCTTCCCCTTGGTAGCACTGATCGTGAGTGGCGATCGCATATCTGGTGAAACCCGGGATGGTATCCAACACCTTGAATGTTGCCTCGATGTCATTCTTCATGGAAGCCCTGCGATTGATAATCGCTGGGTTCTTGAGGTCCGGTGCCGGGATTCTGCGTTTGCGCATCCCTTCGAGGCCACCAGAGAATACAAAAGGTAGATAGACATAGAAAAATAGGGGCGGGATGGCCAGCACTGTCAGGATCAGTGAACTGATCACAATCGCCTTCTTCTTTCGACCCATTCTTACCTCCGGAAATTCAGAAGCTGGGAAGAGCCACAATTGGGGCACTATAACACACCGAAATGAAATCCCAGAGAAAAGACTGCTGCCAAGGTAGCGTCCCATGTGGTCTGTGGGTTGCAGATCGATCAAATTCTGTCCTTCGCGGCCATTCTATGGTTTAGCTTATATAATCTTCTGTGTCCAATTTATGATTTGATCTCGTTATCAGACGCAGGACGCACCAGAACTCCGGGAGCGAGGTAAAATTTTTTATATGCAATTGTCAAAAAAGTTCACGTCCGGGCTGTGACTGTGATGTATGAAATCTTTATCGGCCGTTTCTTCAACCGAATTGAATTGATTTGATCGGTGATATAATCCATTCCGACATTGCTTACTAATATTTTAACTTTTATTTAATCGTTACGATTTTAATCGATGTATATACGCCGAATGCCTTGGAGACTTTTCTTTTCCATCTTCAAGGAAGCGTTACCATTCATTACGCTCTCTTTTTTCATACTCACCACGCTGGTATTTATTCAGCAGGTTAGTAAGACTTCGAATTTTCCGTTGTTATTTCATGTTACACCTCTGATCACCTATCGTTTTCTGCTGAGTTTGATTCCCAATATAGTGGTAATCACGCTGCCGATCGCGTTGCTGATCGGCACCGTCATCACGTGCAGCCGTTTATCATCTGATGGCGAGCTGACGGCCGCGCAATCACTGAGCGTCAGTAAATTCAATCTCGCTCTGCCGTTCATTACTCTGGGACTTCTCGGCACTATGCTCACATTTTATCTTTCAAGCTACGTAACCCCGAGCGCAATGAAAGAGCTGAAAGCGTTAAGAGATACAGTGTTGATCCATGCGGCTCGTACGCGGATCAGGCCCGACACTTTCATCGACTCTTTTCCCGATGTGCTGTTATACGTCCAGGATGTAGATACTCGCACCGGCGAATGGCTCGGCGTCTTCATTCTTCAACATGATGCGCAGCACGGCGTCTCAAAACTGCTGACTTCCGAGAGGGGGCAACTGACTCTCACTACGACCCCTACGATTACACTCGAGGCGGCGCTCTATAGCGGGTTATCCCTGGAGAGCAAGCTGACGCAAAACACGACGTCAGAGGATTCTAACTCTCAAACCGTAATTAAATTCGACAAATTCACAATCCAGTTATCCGGAAAAGGAGCGGGTGGGAACGGGGCCCAAGATTCTACGGAGATGTCCGAGATGACACTGAGTGAGGTCGCGCGGGTTGCAAGAGGGAATGGTAAAGATAAACTTCAAGCCAGGGTTGAATGGCACAGACGACTCGCTTTTTCGTTTGCCTCTCTGACGCTGACTTGCATAACTTTTATTATAGCTCTTAGAGGCAAAAGGTTATCGACGCGACCGCGAACCGTCATCCTTATACTGTTTGTCGCGATGGCATTCTACCTGCTACTGATTGCCGGACAAAACCTGGCACTCTCAGGCGCGGTTCCCGCCTGGCTGGGCACCTGGTTTTCCACCCTATTGATCGCAGCCTATGTAATCAAGTCGTTTATTACTAATAAGCAATTTATATCTTTTTCCTTCGCTCCCGGTTTATTCGCCTGGTTTCCCAGTTCCCTACCCTTTTCGCCCTCCACGGACGGTGGGAACAAGAAAAAAAATTGGATAAGTATCAGCCCGGCCCGGCGTAGATTGATACCATCTGGTTTCAGCATTCTGAATCTCATAAACTACATGATAGTAAGTGAGATCGCCAAATATTTTCTCCTGACTCTGATGGCGCTGGTTGTCACATCGATCATCTTCACCCTCTTCGACCTCATACCGTCAATGGCAAAGAGCGGAACTACTATAGGTTATGCCGCCAGCTATCTCGCCTATCTTGCACCGCAGTTTGCCTACACCGTATCACCGTTCGCGATGTTGGTTGCGATATTGATGGGATGCAGTGTCCTGGCCAGAAGCAATCAGCTCGTCGTCATCGCGAGCGCGGGACAGAGCAAGATGCGAAGCACTACAGCGATTATGGTTGCCGCGCTCACCTTGGGATTCGGCCTCTGGTTCTTTTCCGATTACCTGCTTCCTTTTACGAATCGCGAGCAGGATGTACGCTATCATAAAATCAAGAACAAGCAGTTGGAACAAACTACCATTGCCTTTGGGAAGAAATGGGTATTCGGACAAAACAATATCATCTACAGTTACCAGCGGATCGAAGGCAATAATAATCTGGTTAATGCTTCCATGTATTACCTCTCTCCCAAAAAAGGAGTGATCGAAAGAGCCACGCACTTTGGTGACGCAGTCCAACAATCGCCCAATTTGTGGCGAGCGACAAATGGATGGATAGACATCATCAAACCCGATCTCGAAATAGCCAGAGAGAAACTGGATAACGGCAATCAACTTATTCGCATAGAGGATGGTCCCAACCTCTTCAGGCGGATGGTGAACGAATCGAGCAAAATGGCTTCAAGGGATCTGGATAACTACATCAAACAATTGGCTGGAATTGGAATTTCAACGATCGACTATAAGATAGACCTTCTGAAAAGGCTGGCGTTTCCCTTCTCCTGCTTATCTCTCGCTCTCATGGCAATGCCGTTTGCCATCACCAAGCGCGCAAGAAGATCGACTCCTATTATGAGTATTACGCTTGGCGTCGGCATCAGCGTGGCATTCTTGTTTCTGATGACATTTTTCGAGGCCGCTGCCAAGCAGGCAAGCTTACCTGTAACTTTGGCGGTATGGGGCCCACAAATACTCATGCTCGCGTTTGGAATGTACCTGAATTTTCGATACCGCTCACAATAGGCATAAAAAATCGAGATGTTGCGCGAGTTCTTCAACGATGGCGTTCTCCCATGTTGGCACAAGTTGTAGCCTTGCCAGCTGCCGTCCGATCTCTGGTTTCCTGCCAGGCATCGCGGTTCTTCCTTCGGCTTTTGATCTGCTTGGCGTTTTTCGCACCTTTTCATTTGGAGACGCGCAGATTGGTGAAGTGCGCGACCGTTCCTGTCCCAACCCATAACGCAATCTGGCCCTGGCTTTGTCCTTGTTTGAGATCGTTGACAACTAACACAGGCTGCGGCGCGTCATGCACGTACAAGCGCGCTTTGTCGCCGCGCACTTCGATCTTCACTTTCGTCCACTCGCCCGGCACGAGGTCTACGTAGCTTTCGTACTTTTCCGGGAACTCCTTGCGCAATCGGGGCCAGGGGAAGTCCGGGTAAGAGATGTACTGCGTCGAATGGTTGCGCCGCACCTGATCGTCGGCGCGGCCATTGGTCGGGCGCAGGTAAAAGCATTCATATTGGGCCGCGTCAGCCGCAACGCGAAAGGCAACGCCAACAAAGCCGCGCGCTCCTGCGCCCGCATTGGCAGCAGGTTCGCCCGTCAACTCGATTTCGATCACGCCGTCCTGAAATTGAGTCTTGTTCAAGACAACGAGTTGAATTCCGTCGGCGACGTTGGCCGGTGCAGCGTCAGTTGCGCGCAACGCTTTTCGACCCTTGTAACTCACCTGTTCCGTTTTCACATTGCGGGGCTGCATTTCGCTCGGATTGTCCAGTCGAATGGTTGTCGTCTTGACCTGTGTGAATCCAGTACCCAGCACCATTGTCAGCACAGTCATCAGGATGAAGCGCGGTTGTTTCATTAACCGGCACGCACGGAAGTGCCGGTCTTGCCGAAGTCTTTGCATGGTTCCTCCTTTTATTATTGTGTTTCGGGCATTCGCTTCGTAAAGCAATCATCGGGTCTACCTTTGTCGCCCGCCGCGCCGGCACGTAGCAGGCCAGCAGCGCAATGGCGACCAGCAACAGCGCGATTCCTGCGAACGTCAAAGGGTCGTTTGCGCTGACGCGAAATAATAGACTGGACATCCAGCGCGTGAGGAAGAACGCCGACGACAAGCCAATCACGATGCCGAATACACCGACGGCAATGCATTTTGTTTCCTGTGCAAGCGATACGGTCCGATATGCCTTCCTTCCACCGCGCGGCTATGCCAGACAGTCATTGGCGAGCAGACGTTCGACCTCGGCCAGCAGCCCTGATCGCCGGCGCAAACTTTGCCGGTGTTCTGACGGCATTTCTCCTAGAGCCTTGTCAATTGCTATTCCGGAAGTTTCCCCTTCAATGCCTCAACTCGAAACGAGTTCATGGCAATGACGCTTCCCCATGCGGGCCCGATTCCAACAGCTGCCTCAAGCTTCTCAAAGTTGCCGTACCTTCGGGCGCGCTCCTTCCCATCGACGAGCACGCGCATCCCATTGGGATACATTTCCCAGGCTATGTCATGGTAGACGTTCGGCTCAATCTTTCCCTGGTTATCAACGCCGATTACCTCGTTCGTTGCAGGATCATGGAAGCGCAGTTCGTCTTCGTTCACTTCCCAGTTGAAAATCAGAACCCCTGCGTTGTAGTAGAGGCGCAGATTCGTGGAATCCGTTTTCGCCTTGACGCGAAGCACGAACGGGGGTTTGTGCTCTTTTGCGGTTAGGACTTGCGCCCGATCATCGTCAGGCCCTTTCAAAACGATCGTGTTCTCCTGCTTGATTACCTCACAGCCCCACGTGCGAACAAGCTGCGGAAACTCGCCGGCTGGAACCGCAGGCAGCTGCTTCAGTGCATCCCCACTCTTTGATAGAGGGGGGAATGCAACCAAGAGGCACAGCACAAAGATGAACAACCCACTTACCGACATGATGATTCCTCCTCGATGAAAGTTCCAAACTACTCTTAGGCGGACGCCCAAACTTCTTTTAGTGGAAACTCGTTTCCACTAAAAGAAACGACTTTCCGCGGATGGAAAGTTTCACCTTTTCACTAACTGAAAATTTTTGCTAACTGGCTTATTCACAAGAAGGAAGGCAAAGTGACAGGTGATTAAGCATAAATAAACGCCCATACGAAAAGCGAACTATAGTGAAAACGATGTCCAGTGCTCAGCTAAGCAGGCAGCCTTAATGCATGAAAAAAAGTCACAATATCCCCTATTTAACGTTTCGGTTCCACGAATTCTTTGATAAAGAGTTTGATTGTGGAAACTTCGGAGAGGGGAAACTTGATATTCAGGTCCAATGACGACAGAGGAACAAAGTAATAAGACCCGATCTCAAATTCCTCAAAATCCTTCTTATCGTTCTTATCGTTCTTATCCCTTTTTTTTCCTCCGCCATTAATGGTCAGGCCGAGATAGTAGTTGGGAATATCGAGGCTTTTTTTCGCGATCCATTGCGGGTTACTGGTGAATACTTCGTCCGCGTTCGGCTTGAAGCTCTCGCAGGAGACTTTGCCTTTCTTTATGATTAACCAGCAAGGAGAGTTGTTATCGGTGATGCGCCTCTGATCTTTATCAAGCTTCTCTCCGAAATTGACGCGAAACCTCGCTTCGCCACCGAGATCCAGCGCCTTGGTTGCGAGCTCGCGCGACAATACCGGGTCTTTGCGATAGTAGAGGTAGATCGCAGCCAACATCGAAATCGCTTCCGGCTTATCAGGTACCATCTCTCGCAACCGCTCGAGGATAGCCGTGGCATCATTGATCTTCTGTTCCGAAGCTTTTCCATCATTGAAGGGTCTGATCCGCTCGAGATGTTGATTAAACGAGCTGTAAAAGGTCGGTTTGTCCGGCTCTGCGATAGCGGTATATGCGCGCTGCAACTGGCCGCGGTAGCCTTCATCCGTCAGTCCTTTGCGGGTCACGCTCAAACGATAATCGCTCGATCTATTTGATCTATCGATGACACGCAGTGTGTATTCGCCTGCGGCAGGGAGGATCAATTGTCTGCTGGAAGGATCATCCGATTCGCCATCGGGCCCCATTTCAAGCGGATTCCCTGTTTGATCGATGACCTGAATTGACAGGTCCGCTGCCGGTTCGGATTGCAGATCGAATTGAATAATGTCGCCTCCGAGGGCGCCATCGAGCACGTACGAATGAAAGTATCCCTTCGTATTTTCAGCACAATAGGAAGTCGGTGGGCTGAGCTTTCCGGTTAATGAATCGTCGAACTTGATCCTCGGCAGCGTTGTCGGAGGAGGGTTGCAGATGCGCGCCTCTTCAGTGGAGGCGATCTTTTCGCGCGCGGATGCGACGAAGGAGGCCGAGCCGTTTTTCGCCAGATTAGTGATTGTGACGGATGCGAGGTTGAACACTAACCCATCGTGAGCGGGTATGATTTTATAATTACGTTTGCAAGGCAGTTTGTTAAATTTGTATGTGCCAGTTCCATCGGTTACGCCGCTGCTCTGGTCGGCATCGTCCATAGTCAAGGTTACAGCTGAGATCGGTTCGCCGCCTGGTGTGGTTACCTTGACATTAATCGTACAAGTATTCGCGGCTGTATTGCGCGATCGTGGCGGTTTTTGTCGCTGTCGTTCAGGTTTTGGTGGAACTACGGCAGGTTTGTTTTCCTGCGGGCTTCCACAGCTACCATCTTTATTCGGAGGTCTGCCTCCAGGGCATTGCGCGTTGGCATTGTCCGGGGAGACGGAGACAATCGCAAACAACAGCAACAGGGATAATCTCCTCAGGAGGAATGAAAAAATCATCTTGGTGTTATCTCTTTTGCGCAACGAAAACCTAATACTGCATAGGCGTTTCTGACCTGGCTCAACGCGGACGGCTGATATTCACTACGGAATACTGCCGAAGCGTCTCGAGGCTGATCAAAATATGCGCCACCTCGGATGACTTTGCAAGGTTCGTCGCATTTCCCTGGTTCTGTTTGATAGGAGCTTCCCGGGTATACTTTGAAATCGCTAGACGTCCACTCCATAGCGTTACCTGACATGTCTGAGACACCGAATGGGCTGTCTCCGCTCGGAAAACTGCCGACCGTCGAAAATCCGCCAATGGTATTGGCAATGTTCGCTCTTCCTGTTTCGAAAGCATCCCCCCAGGGATATAACCTGCCGTCAGTGCCGCGCGCAGCGAATTCCCATTCTTCCTCGGTGGGCAGGCGCTTACCCAAAGACCTACAAAAACGGTCAGCCTTAACCCAGGTTACACCAGTTGCGGGTAGTCTGTTTCCATCTTTATTCCGATCATTCCGGTATGCGCCGACAGTCACCTCATATTTGTCGATGAAAAACGGATTCACCGTCACTTCGTGAGATGGCCCAGATTGATTATCGCTTGCCGCCGTGCCAAAACCCAATTTAAATGTTCCGCCGCGAATGTAGATCATCCCTTCAGGCGCGACCGGTTCAGCATCAGCCCGACCAGACTGGTTATTCGGGGCAGGCGGAACTGTCGAGGATGTAGGAGCTGTCGTATCGGCGGCAGGCGAGTTCGTCTTCGTTTCCGATATTTGATCGGCTTTGTTTCCCAACCAGATAAAAATCGCCACTATCAAAACGGCTACGGCTGCCACTGCCGCGTATACCAACCATCTGCTTTGATTGGGTATCTGTGTGCTGCATTCCGGGCAGAACTTAAGCAATAAGGATACGCGCGCACTGCAATTACTGCATGTCTGCTTGGTCTCTATGGCACGCCATCGTTGCGCCAGCTCACCGATTATACGTTTGACGGGTTTCAACAGATCAAATTGAGGGCGGATGTCTAACTGCATCGGAGCATATGCCTGTTTCCATACCTCGACTTTAAGCGGCGATTCGGCGGGTAGATATTTGGGATGTGTGACCCTGATGGCATATGAACCGGCAGCGATCGATTCTAAATAGAGTCTGCCGTTTTGATCGGTATTTCCATAGGACTTACCGGAAATCTCTACGCTCGCGTTCGGCACGTTGCAGGAAATAATCAATTCACCTATTTGCTTGCGCTCGAGCTTCGCAACGACGGTCAATTCTTCATTGGGTTGGAGTTCTACTGATCTGTTCAGGGAGACGTAACGCGGTGATTCAACCTCGATCAGATACTGGCGCGGCGTCATATTTTTCTTACTCCACCACCCATCCTCTCCGGTACGTCCTTCGTGCTTGCCGTTCAGATATATCTCAGCTTGCGTAACGATCAGGCCGCTATTGTCGTCGACGCATTGAAGCACGATCTCGCTCATAGCGATGTTGGCCGCCTGCCTTAAGGCGCGCGCAAAATCGATCGCCGTAGGATAGCGATCGAGCGGTCTTTTTGCGATCGCTTTCAACACGACATCCTCGATCGCCTGGGGGATATCGGGGTGGATATCGCGCAGCGGCCGGGGCAGTATCGACCGGTGCATATCCATCACCTGCCCCTCGCTATCGCCCTCGAATGGGACCTGACCGGTCAGCAATTGATAGGTTATGATGCCGAGACTGTATATATCGGCGCCCTGATCGATCGGGCTGTGAGCAATGGTCTGCTCCGGTGAGATGTAGTATGACGTACCGGCCACGCGAGTGTTGGTTCCTATCGTCGTGCTGAGCACCTTGGCGATCCCGAAATCCAGTACGCGAATACTCTCTTCCCCGTTCTCCTCCCGAACGAGCATGATATTGCCCGGTTTCAGGTCTCGGTGAATGATCCCTTTCCTGTGAGCGTATGCCACGGCATCGGCGATCTGATCGAGCATTTCGATCACGCGCTGAAGCGATGGGGCGCCGCTCGCTTTCAGCTCCTCGGCGAGCGTCAGCCCGTCTAGCCATTCCATCACCATATACGCCGAACCGTCCGGAGTATAATCGGCGCTGATGACCTTAATGATCATGGGATGACGTAATGCGACCGTCTTGGTGGCTTCTTCGAAGAAAAACCCGACGCCCTCCTCATTGCTGATCGTCAGGTCGGGCCTCAGTATCTTTATGGCAACTCTGGCTTTGGTGATCTCGTGCTGCGCGCGGTAGACGACACCCATACCACCGATTCCGATCAATTCCTGAATCTCGTATCGTTCCAGTATTGTGCCTACAAGTTTGTATGGGTCGCGTTTCACCTGTGAGTTCATAAACTATCGCCCTCAGGGGATCAAGAATAACTGAATGTCAATCAGTAGATAGGTGAAGAGGGCTGCGCAAAGCATATTATGGAAAAAAAAGGAGATACGCAAGTCCGACGACCGTCGGTTTGACGGTCCTGTTATATAGTTACTGCGCATGCCTCCATTCCAATAATAAAGATTAATAAGGTATCTTCGCGATCTCGTTTCTCAACTTTCCTGCCCATTCGGATCCCAGAGCTTGAAGCTTGTTGTACTGACCGGTTGCTTCATTCCTGCGTCTCTGAGCAACATAAATCAGCCCCAGGTGATAGATGGCCAGCTCGTTCTGCGGATTAACGTCGATCAATCTCCGGTAAAAATCTCTGGCAATATCATGACCACGCGACTGAGCGAGGAATGCTTTCTGAGCGCAAGTATATGCTTCCAGGTATTTGACATCACGCCTGATCGCCTCTGCACATTGATTGGCGGCGACCTGATATTTAGCCTGGATGAGATAGATATTTCCGAGTTTCACGTAAACTATGGGATTCTGGAACCCGAGATTAATGGCCCGGTAATACTGCTCGATCGCCTTATGATAATTCTCCGGCATTCCCGAATAGGCGTCACCGAGCCGAAGGTTGGCAGCCACATCGCCAGGCCTGACCTTCAATATCTGCTGAAAAGAATTGGCAGCGCTCCTGTACTGTCGGCGGGCGAGAAAATAACTGCCGAGCTGATGGTACGCCTCCAATAACCCTTCCTGCGCGCTGCGGTTATTCCGTTGAAGGGCCAGCGCCTGCCTATAACTGTCGACTGCCTCCTGAAAACGCTTCGCCTTGAACGCCTGACCGGCCTTTGCCATCAAATCATCGAATGATTCCGGGCCAGCCGGAGTGGCAGATGGATCAGGTGAGGGTTTGGGATCGATATTCGCTTCGTCCCCAGTATTACCGGTTATGGGAGTTGGCTCGACGACCGGTGTTGGAGTTATATTCGTCGATTGGTTCTCATTAAACCATTTACGATATGCCCCATAAACGACCAGCGAGAGGAATAGAACCAAAACAACCGGAGCGATAATTCGGGGAGAGCGCCATTCAATGCCTACCTTGGGCTCCATAGTAAGATCGAGGCTGTTCCGCTGCCATGCCTCGATTTCAATTGCGGCTTCTACAGGCTGATGTTTCGGGTGAATGAGCTTCACTCTATGTCGACCCGCATCTACCGAATCGGAAGTGAACCGCCGGTTGTCATCCGTCACTCCGATTCTTCTCCCGTCAAGCTCTACTCTGGCATTTGTTACATTACACTTTATCTCCAAACTTCCGCGAAGCTCCCGTTCGAGTTTGATTGCCACGACGAGTTCTTCCTGCGGCTCGAGCGTGAATGATTTTTGTGCGCTCCGGTAACGCGGGAATTCGATCTCAATCCGGTATTCCCTGGGAGTCAGCTGCTCTAATCTCAATTCGCCGCTGGCATCGGTATTACCGGCGAACTTGCCGTTGAGATAGACGGAAGCGCCAGCCAGACGCGACTGATCGGCGGCATCGGCGCACTCGACGATCAGCGTCGCCGGCTGGATGTTGGCCGCGCTGCGGAAAGCGCGCGCGAGTTCGGTCGCTGACTGATAGCGGTCTGCTGGTTTTTTGGCGAGCGCCTTGAGCACTACATCCTCGATAGCCTGCGGAATCTCGGGCTTGACTTCTCGCAGCGGCCTGGGAGATGCCTCGCAATGAAGCTTGATCATTTCCGGCATCGAGTCGGCATCGAACGGTTTCTCCCCGGTCAGCATTTGGTAGAGCACGATGCCGAGGCTGTAAATGTCCGCCCGGCGATCTATCGCGGCGCCCTTGGTGAGTTGCTCGGGTGAAGTGTAGTAATAGGTACCGGCGACCTGTGTGTTTGTTCCGAGGGTCGCGTCTAGTACTTTGGCGATGCCGAAATCCAGAATGCGTATCGTCTCTTCTTCGTGTTCATCGGACACCAGCATGATGTTGCCCGGTTTCAAGTCGCGGTGAATCACGCTCTTACTGTGGGCGTGTTCGACTGCCCCGCAGATTTGATCGAGCAATTTCGAAGCCCGTTCGATTGAGAGAGACCCGTGATCTTTCAGCTCGTCAAATAATGTGCGCCCGTCGAGCCATTCCATCACGAGATAAGCCCAGCCCTCTTCCGTTTGATCGACGTCATTGATGCGAATGATCGACGGGTGCCTCAAAGTAGCGGTATTTCTCGCTTCAGCCAGAAATGAGGTGACCATCTTCGGATCGCCGGCGAGCGTTGGATCGAGGACCTTCACGGCCACAACATACTCGCCGATTTCGTGCCGCGCACGGTAAACGACACTCATACCGCCCTGCCCGGCGAATTCCTCGATTCTGTACCGGTTCAGCTTCTCTCCGATTAAACCCAATGGGTCGCGTTTAGCCATTTATTACTCTAATTACTTATTACTCCGCTTACTCCGCTTTTCGTCTTCCGCCGGCAGACCGCTGAAAGATCAAGGTCGCCGCGCCCGCCAGCGATATCTCGTTCTTGTTTCGCAGTAATTGCCCATTCTCCTTCGGCACCGGCTGTCCATTCACGAATGTCCCATTCACGCTCTCGTCGATTATGTAGAAATCGCGATTCTCCTGCCAGATCAGGCAATGCCTGCGCGAGATAAGCCGTTTGCGATCGTTGATGACGATGTCTGCTTCACCGTCAACGGCACCGATGAGAGTTTCCGGCCCATCGAGCACAAAGGTCTCACCCTTGCACGGTCCATCGACGCATCTCAACTCCCAATTTCCGGGGCGAAAGAAAAAATAGAGGCCGAAGAACAACCCGGTAATTGCCAGGAGGGCGAACCCGATCCAAAAATAAGTGACCGAGGAACACCGTGATGCCCAAGAATCGATCTCTTTATCAAGTCTGGAAGCCAGCAGGTTAGATGAGTCTATCTGACGCGCCTGAACGATAGTCTCCTTGGCTATCTCGGACTCTTCACAATTTCGCGCAAAGAAAATATCTTTCGCGATGCCGATCTTCAGCAGAGCATCGAACCGGGAGACCAATCCTTGAAACTCCGAGAATCTGACTGAACCGTCTCTCGCTATCTTTAAAGCATCTGCCAGCCGGTCATCCCTTTCTGCGGAGTTAATCTGATCATAAAGGGATTTCTTATCGGCATCTTCCGCGATCTTGTCAAGATCTTCCTCGTGCTTCTTGATCTCTTCCTGCAGTCTCCCCCGCGCGCCGAGGTCCGTCGGATCCAAAAAATCTATCATCAAATTGTCGAGCGCGACCTGTCTCGTCGGATTCCCTTTTGCCTGATCATGTAGTTCCAGCAATCGCCGCATCCCCTCTTTCTTATCGTCATTAAGTGATGCTGACGATTCGCTCGGGCCAGATCGGCGTAAACTGAGTTCCTGTAGACCGCGCTCGGTCAAGGACAACTCGACATGTACCGCCTGCTTCGGTCCTTCCCGGATAATCCGTTCGATCTTCACCAACCCTTTATCCTTCGCCCTGCGTACGGCCGATTCGATCGCGGCCTGATTGGGACCGGCCAAATCGAAGACGATCAGATCCTGGCTCGAATGTGGCGTCTTATCAGGATCCGCGATTATGTATCCCCGTTTGCGCAGTTCGGCCAGGACGGGCCGCCAGGTCTCAGGCTTCTCCACTCGCATGTTGGGTGGAAGTGATATCCCCTCGACCTGCGCGTAATGACGAATTACGCCTAGTTGATCGCTGGCCGCACGAAAACCGGATGTCAGACGCGTGCCGTTCGGCAAACAACATTCCACCAGCAGAGTGAAAGCTACAAAAACAGAAACGTTATCCTTCTCGATGACATCCACGCCTCCCTGCTTCTGCTCCTTGGCCGTCTGACCGGAGACACGAGCGACGATCACAAAAGTAAAAAGACCAGGTGTGAAAACCAAAAAGACAAAGAGAGGCATGAGAGGCAAATTTTTTTTGTCCCTTTTGCCCCTCTCTATCTTTCTCGTCTCCATCTTATCTCCATTTGATTACCGTTATCGGACCCAAGTTCACAGATGAATACTCAATCCCTCAGATTCGGAATACGAAATTATCAGCCTCTGCCCGGGCTGGACCTCTTCGGCGATCAACATCTTCGCGATGGGCGCCAGCGCCAACCGCTGAAGCGTGCGTTCGACCGGGCGAGCGCCGTATATCGGATCATAGGCTTTCTGGGCGAGATAGGTCATGGCTCCGGATTCGATTTCGAGTTCGACCTCGTGTTCTTCGACAAGTTTTTTGCGCAGGTCATTCATGTTTCGGGCGACTATCTGTTCCAGGACAGGTTCGTCGAGAGAATTGAAGCATATGACTTCATCGAATCGGTTGTAGAGCTCGGGCCTGAGGCTGGCCTTGACCACCTCCACGATGATCTCGGTCTTCTTCTGCAAATCATCGGTCAGTTCGTTAGCCTCACGAACTCCGAGGTTCGAAGTGCAGACGACCATTGCGCTGGAGAAGTCGCAGAAACGACCCTTTGCATCCGTCAATCGACCTTCGCCGAGCACACCGAGCAGAAGGTCGTGGACCTCGCTGGCGCCCTTCTCCACCTCATCGAAGAGCACGACGGAATATGGCTGTCGCCGCACGCGTTCGGTCAGGAACCCACCCTCATCCGAGCCGACGAGCCCCGGACGAGAGCCGATGAGGCCGGCGATGGAGCTGCTGTCTTTGTATTCGGCCATATCGACCCGGATCAAACTATCTTCATCGTCGAAGAGCGCTTCCGCCAGGGCCTTGGTCATCTCGGTCTTGCCGACGCCGGTCGGGCCGACGAAGAGGAACGATGCGGGGCGCCTGGTGCGCCGCAGGTCGGTGCGCATCTGCCGCGCCGCGCTGGCTGCCAGCTCTATGGCTTGCGGCTGGCCGAAGACGCGGCCGCCGATACGCTCTTCGAGTTTCATCATTCGTTCGCGTTCCGACTCGAACAATCGCGCCACGGGTATGCGGGCGCGGCGGGCGACGACTTCCGCGATCTGCTCTTTGCCGACCTCCTGCGGGACCAGCCCCCCATCTCGTTCAATCTCGGCGACATCGCGCTCGAGGTCCGCCAGCTGTTGTTCGAGGAATTTCAGGCTGCCATAACGGATCTCCGCCGCACGCGCGATCTCCCCGCGCGCCTCGGCAGCCTCCAGCGCCACGCGCTGTTCCTCGATCGCCTGCTTCGTCTTCTGCAGGTTGGCATTCGCATTTCGCTCCCGCTGCCATCGCCCCTTCAGCTCGTCGAGCTTAGCCTTCATCTCCGCGGCCTCTCCCTCTTTCGACCGTATGGCGGAGGGGTCTTCTTTGCGCAGAATTTCTAACTCGCCCTGAGTTCTGACGTACTTTCGTTCGAGTTCATCGATCGCGTTCGGCTTCGACTCCAGCTGCATCCGGATGCGTGATGTCGCTTCGTCGATCACGTCGATCGCTTTGTCTGGCAAGAAGCGGTCGCGCAGGTAGCGGCGCGAGAGTTTGACCGCCAGCACCAGGCTCTCGTCAGGCAGGCGCACAGCGTGGTGGGCCTCGTAATACGGGCGCACGCCGCGCAGGATGGCGAGCGCCGTCTCGTCATCGGGCTCCTCAACGACCACGCGTTCGAAGCGCCGCGCCAGCGCGCCGTCCTTCTCGATACGTTCGCGGTATTCGTCGTATGTCGTCGCGCCGATGCACCGCAGTTCGCCGCGAGCGAGCGCCGGTTTCAGGATGTTCGCAGCGTCAAGGCCGCCGGCATTACCGCCCGCGCCTACCAGCGTGTGCAGTTCGTCGAGAAAAAGAATGATCTCGCCCTGGCGCGCTGTGACCTCGTCAACCACGCTCTTTATGCGCTCCTCGAATTCGCCGCGGTATTTTGCACCTGCGACCAGAAGCGTCAGGTCGAGCGCATACAACCGGCACGCTTTCAGCGAATCGGGAACGTCGCCCGCGACTATCCGCTGGGCGAGCCCCTCAACTATCGCCGATTTCCCCGTGCCCGGATCGCCGACCAGAACCGGATTGTTCTTCGTCTTTCTGAGAAGAGTCTGGATGACGAAGCGGATCTCCTGGTCGCGCCCGACGACCGGCATAAACTTCCCCTGCCGCGCGAGTTCGCACAGATCGCGTCCGAATCGCTCGAGCATAGAGCCCGGATCAGATCGCTTCCCGAGCACCTCGCCCGTATTGCTCTTCGCCTGCGCCGCCTTCTTCACCGCTTCCGTCTGCAACCCCGCATCGCGCAAAGTCGAGCGCAGTCCATCCTCGCCGCCTTCCAGCGCCGCGGTCAGGAAATCCGATGGCTCGACCAATTCGGAGGTTCGGCGTTCCGCGATATTGAACGCGACGTCGATCAGATCGCGCAGAGCCTTGCCGGCCACGGGACGTTTACCGGGCTCAAGCCTGACGGCGCGATCTTCATTGGCACTCAGGAGATCGAGCACGCGCGCGCGGCTGAGATTCAGCTTCTCGGCCATGGCTGCGAGCGCGCCGTTCGTATCGAGCATGACGTGAAGCAGATGAACGGGAGTCATGAACGCTTCGCCGCGCCGTTCGGCAAAATGCCGCGCGTCTTCCAGCGCGCGTTCGAATTCTAGGGAAAGCTTATCTAGCTCCATAGTAAAGATAATCAAAAGGCCAAAGGAAAAAGGCAAAAATCAAAATGTCGGATTTTCTGTCTTTATTATCTGACTTCCATGCTTACGTATCCGTCTTTTGATTATTGTCTCTCTCCTTCTGCCCTCTGCCTTTGATTTCAGGGTTATTACTCTAGCCGCCTGCGTTTCTTCGGCTGATCTTGGTCGAATGTACGCGGTTGTTCTGTCCTCTCTTCTGTCGGCCATGATTCGGATAATCTGTTGTTCGTTTCCTGGGGTGCGACCGCCAGCTTCGGAACCAGAGGCGGCGGCTCTGGCGGAGGCGGTACCGCCTGCGCAACCCGCGACGCTCCGGGCGTGATGAGGCGCCGCCTGTACAGCAGGCAACTGCGAATGCGATAAGCCGAATTGACGGTCACACGCACATCGGAGATCGTATGTATTTCGGGTGGGAGCCTGAAATCGACTGCGAAGTTGCGCTGATCGTATAATTCAGACTTCGCCTTCGGATATATCGGTTCATGGCCCTGCCCCGCCCCCTGATTGATCTGCACTATTGTGGCGATGCTATCGCCCACGTCGAATTGCGCATCATTATCGCGGATCAATACGATACGAAAGTTTTGACGACCGTCCAGTCGCAGCGGCGCAAAGACGAACGATAGGTCATCACCGTAAATCTGTGGGCGCGCCGGCCGCGACTGGGTCTCAAAAAGAGCGGATCTTCGGTACGGCGATCGAAGAAGAATGGCAGCGCTTCCAGCGCCGTGCTCACGCGATAATCGAGATATTTGCCCTCCAGCGCCTCTTCCAGTCGCCGCAGCCTGTTCAACGCCGCTTCGATGCGCGACACGTCCTCGCTCAGGTTGTCGTGTATCGTCAATTCGCGGTTGGCCAGCAGTGCCTGCTGCTCCTGCTCGAGCAGTGAGCTGAACTCCGTCATGCCCAACGCCACCAACTCTCTGAAATATTCGCGCGTCGGAGGGCTGAGATCGAGATAGACCGATGCGCTGCGAACCACGCGATAGAGTTTCTGAAGAAATTGCCGCGGCGGCTGCAACGGGTCGAGGACATCGTAGATGCTCGACTCGAGCGCTATCACCATCCTCCCGACGAATTGCAGCACCTCGTTATCTCCGCCGGTCGGAATATAACTTCCCGCAGCGATAGCGATGTATTCGACGATCGCCTTATGCAATTGCAGGTAACGTTCGCTGAGCGAGATGATCTGGTCGCGCAGCCGTTCCCAGGCTCGCTTCAGCTCGCTATGACCGATGAGCGTCGTACAGACCGGGATGAGACCTGGGATGCGTTCGTAACGAATACTGCCTTCAGCCTTGCGCAATCGGCTGACCATCAAACTATGCGTCGCCTCGGCGGCCGTCACGTCCAACTGCAGGCGGTAACGCTGTCGCCGCGTCGATTTGACCTGCGGATTGGCCGGATCCTCGTAACCGTTTTCGATGACCTTATCGTGCGGCTCGCCGACGATGTAGACGCCTATCTCCTGATGGCCTTCGATCTGTGATTTGGGAAACGAGTTGTCTATCGCGTTCGACGGAGAGATTTCGATGATGTCGCCCGAAGGAGTGATGCCGCGGCACTGGGTGACCGAAACCTTGACTGCCTCGCCGTCATCGTCGACACTGATGACCGGATCATGCTTGGCCGCCCCGCGTTCAGCCGGTTCCGCCCTCGCTCCGGATCCGACCAGCCCGTATCCATCTAAACCATAGTGGATCGCCCATAACAACGCCGAATCGAAATACTTCTCCTGCCTCAGAAAATGCTCCGGCGTGAGCAGCATCCCCTGCGTCCAGTTGACGGAGCCGAGATTTATATCTTTGTCATTCATGTTCATTCATTTTCATTTCATACATAAATTTACCGACTTCCCAGGTGGCTATTGATGCCCAGGACCGCATTCTCGATCTCGATCCCGAGGCGGGGGCCGCGGTCGACATCGCCCGTCAACCATTTGAACCGATAGACCCAGTGATAGGGGGCTACCAGGCGCATCACCTGATCGATTCGCCGCTGGCCCTCGCCCGTCTGGTGACGGCGAAACTTTTCGAGCGTCTCTGCGCGTAATGTAATCTCCATCAACGCCTCGTCGTCGATCCCGTCGCCGACGATCATATCCACTCCCAGACGACTGGCGC
The DNA here is from genome assembly GCA_963796275.1 of uncultured Acidobacteriota bacterium. Lineage (GTDB taxonomy): Bacteria > Acidobacteriota > Blastocatellia > RBC074 > RBC074 > JAKEHZ01. The sequence continues at coordinate 951,306 of CAWCKY010000007.1, forward strand.
GCGCCCCGAGCGATGAGCGATCCGATGGATCCATGAGCGTGCGGCGCGCGCGCCACGTGATCGACGCTATTTCAAGCTCGAGCAGCATTCGCATCGACAGCCGCAGACCCGATTCGCGCCCGGTCAAATAACGCAGACATGGCAGGAGGATCGCCAACTTGTACCATCTCTCTTTCGGCCAGTCTTCCGGCTCGATGCCGAATAACTTTATCCAGCGCGCGCATCCTACTGGATTCGACGGCCGCACGTCGAAGAAGAGGCCGCCCAGACGCATATAGACAGCAGCCTTCTCGACCGCATCGTCAAAGATCGATACCATCTCACGCGTTCCGATCTCGCCGTCGTTGGACGATTCCTGCATTCCGACCGGCAGGTGATAGAACATACTGTCGCCTTCGACGGTCAGTTCTACTACCATCTCCTGTGTGAGCGGTGTACCTGGAACCGGTTGCTGATCAATGACGCGCGACTGCGCCCATCCACGCCCCGCCTTCCTGATCGTAATGCGATCGGTCCCGATGCCCACGCGCAACAATGCCAGGAGCGCCGAGTCGACGGTGTGATGAAATCCGTGACGTGGTCGGATCAAGTCCGGCATAGACTCATCTATTTCAAACTCTTCGGGTGGCATCAAGATATCCCAACAACCACGTTTTCCTGGATCGAAACCGAAAATCTACAACTCACTGAATCATGTTCACCTGTTTCTATAAGCTATCCGCATAAAACAGCCACTGCATAACCTCTCTTGGCTGCCTCTCTGATCGCTGACTCAAAGGCGTAATAAACTGTTTCTACATACTTCTCTCTTTTTTTCAAAAATCGCTCGACCTCATTCTCTGAGATCGCTTCGTAGCTATCATTCAGATCTTTAACAACCGCCGGCTTGAAATATCCAAAATCCGGATAATCGTCATTATCGGGATCCAGTAGATTATGGGGAGAATTCGCAAAAGAAAATGTTGGCATCAAATCCGTCCCCCCCGTCACTAGTTGATCGATCGATTCCAAAGCCTCCGCAAGCGGTAAAAAATCCAACGAGATCATTTCCCATTGACTTCCCACCTCTTTTACCTTGGCCAAGAGTTTCTCGTACTTCTCCACTTCAGAAAGCCCCGGAAGAGCCATCGGTAACTTACCCTCGTCGACTACATAAAGGAGGTATGTGTCATTCATCAATCGACCCCAATAAATGCAAAGGGAGGTAATCAGATTTCACGGTTACATCCATCTGCTTTTCACGCCCCAGCTGGGCCAGCATCAATCCCGGCAAACAGATCAACCCTTCGTACATCAAGCGATACTCTCCGCGTAATGCTTCCCACTTATGAGCTTCAACCAAATCCGTTATTGCCCTATGAAAAGCCGGCTGGTCGCTATCCATGATCGCCTTGACCCCTCTGATCTTGGGCAGCAGGAATTTCATCTCTTCTTTCGATGCTCGATCCGATGAACAGTACACTTCCAGTCTCTGTATCTCGTCCTCAGCCCAAGCGCCCTCAGCTACGTATCGTTTCTCAACCTCTAAAAAATCAGCCCTTATTAGATACTCACCATGCTCGGGGAAGTTATATTGCCACCGTTGTATCCCGGCCAGCTCTCTTCTCAGCTCTCTTTTCCCGAAACAGACAGCCAGGTCTATGGTCTTTTCAAAATCACCGACAAACCGAGTTTCCATCTCTCTTGGCTCGGCTCGTTTCGAGAGGAACATGACATAAAAATCTGCCGCGCTTCTCATGTGGGAAACGATCTCTTCTTTCGGCGCCTGCTGCTGGTAAAGCAGCATACCAGTTTCAAAATTTAATTCCGCCAGCTTTTCGAGATGTTTCAGGCTCTCGCTCGCATCACCAGAGGCTTCCAGCTTGGCTACCCGGCGAGGAATAATTTCGAGATTATCTTTAATCTCCTCTTGGGCATTTTCGTCCGATATTTTGTTAAGTTTTAACCCCATAATTGATCTTTCCCCATGCAGTTACTAGCATGATCATCAGTTGTAGATGCCTCCGTCCGGAACTGGCAACTCGCGCGTCGAGCCATCCGGTTGAGATTGAACAACCATGCCCCTAACCTTCGGTGGCGGGCCATTTTTCATGGCTTTCTGGATATCTTTCGCCACTGGATTTCCAGATTTAGCCCACTCATCCGCGGAATTCTTCACCCATTTTTGACTCATTTGCGGCCCTTTCTTCGCCTTTGTGCTGAGTTCAGCGCCTGGTCCCTTTGCTTCGACAACCATATATTCAGTGACTTCGCCCGCTGCGTTTCGTTTAACGTAGACCTGATCATAGCCGGTCCCCGGAGCAAATCCACTCACCATCTCATACCCCGGATGGTTCTGCCTCATGTGTCTCGCCGTCCCGGTTTCACCTATGGCCTCTGTAACTTTCGCTTTGTAACCGCCCTGAGATTGTTTACTTGCCCCTCGCTGCCTCGCCCTATCCGTTTTCCTCTTGTATTTTCTCTGGTGAGCTCCGACATCCTGCATATGCTGTGCGAAGACGGGTCTGGGATTCCTGGCGATTCTTCTTTGACGATTTAATTTCTTCCATTGCGCTCTGGTCATACTCCGAGGGACCGACACGTCTGTCCTCGATGGTCGACCGTCACCGTCACCACGACTCCTGCTTCGAGCCGGACCGCCCGGATGAAGCCCTAGAATGTCGACTCCAGTCAGCGGATTGGCCAGATAGGCATAGAGATTATAGCCGCCCGCTATTCCCAAGGGATCGCACTGCAAATAGCGCCCGAGTTCCGGGTCATAATACCGGAATCGATTATAGTGCAGCCCAACCTCGGCATCATAATAATGCCCTGGAAATCGGAGGTTGATATCATCCGAATTGCCAGATTCAACTCGGATCGCGCCATATGAAAAGACTTCACCCTCCCAGATGGTTCTTCCAGATTTATCTTCTAATCGCTCTGGCACACCTAGCTGATTGGTGAAAAGATATTTTATTACTCCGCTTTCCGGTTCTGCATCGAGGCTTGCATACTCGACAAACAGAAAAGGTACCAACGCTTCCACATCCGCATACACATAGATGCGAACGTATCCATCATCTCTGATCTCACCCGATAATCGATCATGATCCCAGTAATACTCGGTCTTCTGTCCCTTCCAGCGTTTCCAGATTCTCCGACCGAGCACGTCATATTCGGCTCTCCACTCGCGGCCATTCATTGAGATCCCGATGATTTGATCGAAAGAGTCGTATTCATAGCGCATTGTCCTCTTTTCACTCTCACGCAGCGTGACATTGTCGCGTTTATCATATTGGAACTTCTCGCCGTTGGCTTGCTTGAGCTTATTTCCGGATCCGACCCGTACGCCATCCAGTCCTGGCTGCAAGACCAGATTCCCTGCTTCATCGTTAGCATATAGTTCGGTCCTCCCGTCCCCGCGCTCTGCGATCTTCAACCTGTGCGCCGCATCGTAATGATATTTCACCGTCCCGCGCCTGCTGTCTTCGACCTGCAATAGATCGCCAGCCCCACTGTAGCGGTAGTTTCTGACATGTAGCTTCCCCTCAGCCATAGCCGCTACTTTACGCAGACATCGTCCTCCGGAATCATACTGACTCAGTTCCCTGGTTCCGTTGCCCAGTTCCTTAAGGATCAACCCATTATTACTGAAGTGAAATGTGTGTGCGCCACCTGTCGGATCGTTTATGACGAGGTTGCCGTTATACCCTCTTCTGTACGCGATGACAAACTTTCCAAATATCGTGGTGGAGAACAAACTATCCCCAATGAATTCGTGTTCAACCCCTAATCCATTGCGGATGTCCTTGATCAGCCGTCCCTCCTCGTCGTAATCGAATGACATCCGGGCACGACGTGTCTGTGCTCTGATAATCTGGCCGCGTTTGTTGTACTCAAATTGATAAACTTCACCATCAGCAAACCGCTGAATACGATCGAGCCGCCCAAATCCTGGTTCACGATCTAGCAGTCTTCGCCCCCTGCCATCCAGTTTTTCGATCAGATTGTCAGCTTCGTCATAGCGGTAAATGTCATAGGCGACTCCATCGCGCCGCACCTCGACCAGCCTGTCCTTCTTGTCGTAGACGAAGTCGTGAACGACTCCACCCGCATCGATAAACTGGGTTATCTCTTCAGTTGGTGAATATTTAAATGTGCAAGTGCTGCCGACAGGATCGGTTTCGCCATGGAGAAGATTCCAAGACGTGTACGCTCTGCGGCGTATTCCGCCATCGCCATCGACGTACAAAACCTCATTCCCTTCTTCATCGTACTCCCAATGCTCAACCGAGCCGTCTTCATTTCGCCGCTCAATCAACCGCCCCAGCAGATCATAATTCTCTTGTGGAATCGATCGCTGGTACCTATTTGATCCGGCATTCCATGATTGCGCGAGCTCAGAAGCGACTTCCGGAAAACCTTCCAGTAGAGGATCATTCGTAGAAACAAGTTTGATAAACTCCCGGTCCAGCAGATCGCCGAACTCCCATTCGAGCGGTGTTTCGGGTACCCTGTGTTCCAGTGGATCTGCTGGATGCGGCTCCAAATCCAGCGGCGGCGCCCAATATCCCCACGGGTCTCGCCTGCCCGTGTGCGCTCCCTGCTCATCATATAGAAGATCAGTCGGATTGCCCGCCGGATCGAGCTCACGGCTGACTAATCCAGTATCCGGGTCAATGAGACGGTGGTGCGTTCCGCCATAAGGATCGGTGATCTTGGCTATCGTTCCCAGTTCGTTGTACTCGTATTCCCAACTGCCTCCGTCGGAATACTTCACCACCGTCGCATTGTCTTCCGGATAATATTTCAGCCACCCTTCGTACATTCCGTCTTCCCCGCTCGTATAGACGCAACGCCCCTGTTCATCGTACTGATACCGATAACTGTATCCGCGCCGGTCGGTCTTGCGCGTCATACGGCGCGCGGGGTCATATTCGTACCGCGCAACTCGATCGAGCGCGTCACGAAATTCAATCAGGCAGCCGTCGTCGTCATAACGGTATCTCGCCACATAGACAACTTCATGCCCCGGCCGCTTCAGCAACACCTCACTCACCAATCCCGCCGAAGAATAGTTCAACTGAATCGTTCTCTCATCATCAATCCGAATTCCGATGAGCCGTCCCTGTTCGTCATAAGCGAACGTGAAATTCCTATCTTCATCCCGTAGCCTCACCAGCCGCGCAGGCTCCGTCATCTCGCGAAATTCAAACTCTATCGCCGGTCGATTGTGCGAATTCAGCTCGAATCGCCGCGCCGCGAGGCGTTTCAACGCATAACCGTGCTGTGTGACACGCTCGCTCGGGTATTCGGTGATAAAAGACGGGAATGGGAAAGAGTTTCCTTCCGGATCCGTGTATGTGTATTGCGAAGTGGATTGGTCGTATGTCAGCTCCAGTTGATATTCATGTCTGAATCCCCATCCCAGCGGACCTGCCCCTGCCAGCTCCTGCAGTTGCGAGTTGTACCAGCGCCGCCAGACGAACCGAGGGGCAGGTAGCATGAAGTCGGTAAAATCGTCGACATTGGCCCCGGTGACTACGTCGATCGGTTCGAACAACTTGCCGCAACCCTGATTGAGTCCCATTCTTTGGGAGAGCTTCATAGCTCGACGCTTGAGCAGCTTCCCCAACCCTCTCAGAATCACGTCCCATCCCGGCATCGGCAGTCCGCCGATCAATACGTTCTGGCTCCCGGTGATGAATTTCCCCCAACAGTTTAACGGAGTGAATCCCGGGTCTTTTCCCATCCCGATTGACAGGGCCATCGCCGCGATGTCCGCCGCCATCTGAAGCCCCGCCATCGCCGCCTCGATTCCCGCCGCCTCCGATTTCGCCGCTGCCTCTTTAGCATCCGACTCCGATTCCGCGCTGTCCTCCATCTCCTGGTAGCCCACATGATCGGCCAGCGCCGCCGCCCCGCCCAGCGCTCCCATCGCCACCGGGAGAGCCATCATTGCCTTATCCAACTTCGACAGTCCCTTAAATCCCTTTTTCGCCGCCTTGACTCCTTTCAATCCCGGAATCCCCGGCAGGCAGTGCTTGGTGAAGTCGATCAAGAATCGGGCAGGCCTCGCTCCACCGATAAATACGTTTGAGGAACCTGTGAAGACTTCGAACAACGGATAGTAGCCCCCACACCAAACTCCGAATCCCACGTCTCCGGTCCTCACGGCCGGCAAGCCGTTGATCAGAACGTTGACCGCCCCGGCGCAGATAACCGGCCCGATGCTCGGCAATGGGAAGCCAAAGGACGGCGGGTGCGGATGGCTGTGCGGCCATCCCAACACCAGGTCTATAAACAACCGCGCGGCGGGAAAACTCGGCAGAGCGTTGGAGAGCCAATTAGTCGCTTTCGCGACTCCCAGATTGGCCATATCGACAGGCTTCGTGGCGACCGACATGACTTCGCCGACAAAATTCTGTACGTCGCGCGCCGGGTTGGGCGGCGGCGGCAGCGCCTCGTTCGATGGATTGGCTGGGAGTTGGGTAGCGCGTTTAAGTTTTTCCATGGAGGTTCATCAAATGCCTAAGATTTCAATTGAGAAAGCGCAGCCTTGCAGACGGAGAGGCGCCGGGAATCCCCCAGCTCTCGATATAGATCTCGCAGGCGCTCCCAATTCGCCCGCTGCCCTTCTTCGAATTTCAACTTGCGGCTCAACTCAACCGCCTGTTCCCAGTTCTCGGCGGCTTCAGCCGATTTTCCCATCCGGTGATTAGCCGTCCCCATCTGTTCAAGAGCCTGTATCTGTTGTACCGGCAGATTCGAAGCCCTCGCGAGTTGCTCCATCGCTTCGTAATAGACAAGGGCGTCGGTAAATCTGTTCTGCATCAACAGGGCATTACCCAGATTGAACCCCTGGTATAGAACCAAAGGCTCCGATTTCAATCCGACCGAAACGTTGATGGCACGCTCGTACCAGTTTTGAGCCTCTTTATATTTTTTCTGCGTGTAATGCAGATCGCCGATGTTATTCAACACGATGGCCTCTTGATGTCGCTGCCCGGCGCGCCCGAAATAACCGGCCAATTCCAGATTGCGAGACAGCGCCATGTCGTAGCGTTGATGTGCGACGTCAAAACCGGTCAGCATCATCTGAAGCTGCGCATGTTCTTCCACAGGAAGACGCGGATCGTTCGCTTTCTCTTCAAGCTTCTTTTCGAATGATTCGGGGTCGAGTCCCGGGCGGTATATTCTTACGTTCGGCTGAGCGCCAATCCCTCGCTCAAGATTCGGAGAAATCGCGCCGTCACGGACGATCAACTTAGTCATCCGCAATGACCCTGTCTTCAACTCGTCGTAGACATTACTGACCAACTCAGCATATTTAGTCGTGGCGTCGATCTCCAGCGGAAAGAAGGTCCAGATCACGCGGCGTTGGTCAGTAACCAGGTTTTCGACATATCGCATGAGCCCGACCAGCCGAGTGGTAGGCTTCTGCGATTCATCCGTCAGCTCAGATGGTGGAGCCGGAAGAGCAGACTCGCCACGCTTAGCTAGTTCCTGATTGACGCCGGCAAGTTGGAGGCTGATGATCGGAGGGATTTCCCGGACGTATTGGCCCGGATCGGTGAACGGATGACCGAAGGTCAGGAAAAGGTCGAGCGACCCCGGGTCGTCGTCCAGAGACTCGAGTGCCTTGAATAGAAGCGCTGAATGATCCGGCTCACATGGGACGATCAAAAGGTTTTCCGTTCGGCTGTCAATGAACCGCTGAAACTCCGATTGAATGTCCTGCATGATGCTTCTCATCGCGCCTCCGCATAATGTGCCGCTTAAAACGCCTCGTTCAATTGATCTTGACGATTACGCCCTGAATAGTCACGCCCGTGCTGTCAATCTTGATCGACCCGCCCGGCCCCTGAATGACCAGCTCTACCCCCGCGTTGATAACGATCGTCTCCTTGCCGAATTCGCTGATGTGTCTAGCGTTAATGTTCCGGGCATTGGTCACGCTAACCATCTGATCACGGGTAATCGTCACATTCTGATCATCGATGACAGTCACTATTTGATTTTTTCCGACCGTCAAAGTATCGCTCAGCGTTACCGCCGTATTACGATTTTGATCAAACTGGAGCACATCCTCAGGGTCGCCGTCGCGAACGCGGAACATGAATTTCTTTTGAATCTCCTCCAGGCGCTGTCCTTCCGATACCAGGGCCGTCTGATCACCGACCTTGATCAAAACCTGCTCCTGGCCTGGTTTCGGTCCGGCCAGAAAACTTTCGCTCGTAATTGATCCCCAGCTCGCCGCGCTGCCGTTTGTGGGAATATGGTTGTCGGAGCCAGCATTGGGCACCGCAGTGCCAGTGCTCGTTTGAGTGTCTGCGCTATATACTTCACCCGGCATATGCTAATCCTCCAATATAGAACCGTTGGCAGTTTGGTAAGGACTAAGTTATCGTTCGATATATAAAAAAAGCTCCCGTCAGAAACAATGCAACCGCAACTGCAATAAGCGCTAATCCTGCATAATACAATTTGCCGCTCTTGATAGGCATCCACAGCCGCGGGAATTGAATTCCATAGAAAATAGGAATTTGATCGCCGAGCTGCGTCTGATCGAACTCTTTCTGCGTAACGGACAAAACACCCTGGAAGCTATTGCCATCCTCCGGATAGGTAAATTTGAGTTCGCATCCATTTTGAGTAAGCTGTTTTTCTACAACCGTGCCATTGCCTTTGATATAGGAGACCTGATCGGAATCGATAAACCCGACTTTGCTTTTAGCGTTAATGTACACCGAGTAAAGAAACCAGGTGAGCATCCCAGCAATTCCCCAAAAGACTATCCCTTTAAACAGGTCGCCCATAGATTCTAAATCGCCTCAGTTACTCAACCTAGATTCACCAGCGTAATATTTCAGATTCAGATTCAATATCCTGCTCTGGTAGTTCTGTTACCATATTCTCAAGCGAACCTTTTAGATTCTCTCTACTAGCAATCACAATACCCTGGTCCTCTTTGCTCTCACCGATATACAGTTCAAAGGTTCCGAACCATGACGACAAATCATCTTCGGTCGCACTTTGAAAGGATTTAACTCCAAATAACGGAATGAAGCGAGGCATGCTGCGGAAGTGGCGATCGGTAACCCTGCTACCGAACAATTCCTTCCATTTCCGCTGGAGGTCATTGGTTTTCAATTTTGTAAGCATTATGCTCAAGGCGCCATGTCCCGACATGGCCTCAAAACACCTCTTTTTGGCGGCTTCATCCGTTATTTGAAAAACAAACTCGGGAATATCGACAACCCCTTCAACTCCAAACTGATTTATCAGCCTCGGGTCTGCGCCTTCTATCTCAGATCGACCGGGCATGTGCGGAGGCGGCTTATGAGGGATAACGGCTAAGCCTTGTTGCGGCATCCACTGGGGAGCATTGTCAACGAACTCGGCTAGCAAACCCGTTTGCAAACAACTTTGCCTGATCATGACTTCAAGCGACAGCTGGTTATCTGCCGATAGATACTCCTCGACAAGCGAGTCGATCAGCTTCTGCACGAGAGTTAGTTCTGATCCAGCCAATGGAAATCGGCTAACCGACAATAAATGGAGATCGCCTTTTGCAATCCCTGAAAGACGCTCAATTGAGTGAGTCCGTGCGGGCATTTTTACCTCTTTCGATCAAACCTCGCTCTGTCTCTTGCGTTTGTCTGACAGTATGTGAGCCAATTCAGAAATTTCTCTATCCAACCATTTGTCTGAGACTATAACCACTCCTTCATCGCGCATACTCTCGCCAACATAAAAACCCGCGAAGCTTGACAGCGCTCTGAATTGGGTACTGGTTGCATTGAGCAATGTGTCAATACCTAAAACCGGTAAACAGTCCATCATTTGAAAGGATTTGTCGGTTATCTTATATCCAAATACTTCTTTCGCTTTGGCCAACAGCTTCCGCTCATCAAGAACAGTTGCATAGAATATCGTTCCACCGCAGCCAAACAACTCTTCGTATGCTTCCCCTACCGCGTTCTTCTTGGTAATGTAACTGATCATAGGCATTACCTCATGTACCGGGAAACCTTCTTTCCATGACAGTGCTTCCTCCCGTGATGGCACATGCGGAGGAGGCTGATCAGGGAAGACAGCCATAGCCAGTTGCGGCTGCCAGTCGAAAACGTTCAGCCCTATCTTTTCGAGAACTTCAAATTCCAACACGTTACTGATTATTCCCAGACACCCCAGCAGATCTGTTTCAATCAGGCTGGCATAGCGTTTCTGTAACTCATCCAGGAAACGTTTGATGCTTTTTCGCTCCGCATCAGGTATGGGGAAATTCGAAACAGGTATGAAATAGACGTTCCCTCTATCTGCGACCTCCGCTTTACGTACAGGATATAGCTCTATCTGCTCACCCTGAGAGTGGAAGACTGATTCGCTGCGCTCCCTCTGTTTCTTCTGATATTTCATGGACTGATTTTTGGTTTAGACCCCGACGTACCAGGCATGGGTGCTGACGCCGCCGATGTCAGGCTTAGCGACACCTATTTTTGGCCTCACTACTGTTAAAGAAGCAGCTAAAAGACCGGTCGCCAGCCATAGAGCAATCGTTTCGTTTTTTATTAAGACAGCTTCCGTCTTGACTGCCGCCAAACCGGCCTTGAGACCGAGAAGTTCGGACTTGTTTCCATAAATCTGGATATTTACGCCTCCAAACTTGACTTTGAACCATCCTTCGTTGATGTACCACGATGACACTTCATTGGACGTCTTGGGGCCGACACTGGTATCCAAATAGGGCCCTAGAATAGTCCTAACGTTACTGCCGGTAACCGTCATGACGCGTTCTCCATTAATCGTCATGTTTTCATTGGGCGCTACGGTTGTGTTACGCCCCTGAAGAACGTTGCGATCCTCGCCCGAGATAATGGTGGTCGTCAAATGGCCGTTAACGTGAAGCTCCCTATTTCCCGTAGTCTGTGCTGTCTGATTGCCTTTGACAAGAAGCTGCTCCTGTCCTGGCTGGGGACCGGAGAGGAAACTGTCGCCGGTTATCCCACCCCAATTCGCCACGCTGCCTTTAATGTTTATGTGATTGTCTGTCCCCGCATCAGGATTCTTGGTTCTTGTTACAGTCAAAGTGTTCATATCGAACACGGAAGATATATCGGCCATGCACTCTCCTTAAAAATTCGATTATTAGATTTTGCGGCTATTGTGTTCTTCTTTTCTGATTCTGCTCTCACTTTCATCCAGTCTCCCTCGAAAAGAACTTGCTCCGTATATGGACCCTTCCATCCGGCGCATTCAGGAAGATATCGCCGGGAGAATTGAGGCAGAGCATCTTCCGCCCTCCCGTTTCCGGACAGCTGTCTATCAACTGAATCGTCTGCCCGCCAGGAGTCGAGATGACTATCGATTCCTTGCCTCCCACATCGACCAGTTGAATGCGATTGCCGCTTTTGGTGACGATGCGCTTGATATCGTTGCGGGCCATGTCGGACGCTATCTGCGTCCCATTGCTCCCGACGGCCTGCATCCCTTCACCATCCCAGAAACCCTGACGCGGTGCGCTGTCTACGCCGTTCCACAAGCCTCCGACGATGTATGGGCGCTCGGCATCGCCGTGCTCGAATGCCACCAGCACCTCGTCGCCGATTTCGGGCATGAACATGAAGCCTCGCCCGCCTCCCGCGCTCGGCGTCGTCATTCGCGCCCAGGAGGTCATCGCGTCCTCCATCCAATCGTATTTGATCTGAATTCTCCCCATCCCGCGCGGGTCGTTGTGATTGACGACGCGGGCGGAGACGACGCCGGACATCCGCTTCGGCTGCGGCTGCTCGGCGACTGTGTAATCCATCCAGGGCGTGGCGATGAACTCGTTCCGGTAGCCGTCGGTTTGATCGTAGTGGTGAACTACGTGGGTCAGGCCATACTCGCCCTCAGCCGCGAAGTTGGTTCCTTCGATTTTGACCTTGTCGCCTGGCTTGAGACGCACATTGCGGCTGATGCCGGTAGCGATGACCTTTGAGCCGATGGCCCGCTGGCTCTCTTTTTCGAGCAAAGTCCGATAGCTCTCGATCTTCGGCGCGCGGCCGTCGAAGACCAGACGGTCAGGCGGCAATTGTTTCGATTGCTCGATTACGGCTCCCACCATATCGGCGGCAGTATCAGGAAAGAACTGCGGATCTTTACTGACCTTGGTGAAACGCCTGCTCTCCATCGTGCGCGGATCGTAGCAAGTGCCGTCGAAGGCGGGCTGCCCCAAGCGACCCTTGATCGTAAAACTCGTCAGGCCGTGTTCGTCGTGCCAGCGCATCGTCAGCCCCGTATCCTCGAATCCTTGTCTGATCTCCACGCCTTTTTCGGTGGGACGGATGAAGCATCCCTGGTCATCGGCGATGCGGTGGATAAAATCGAAATCGCTCTCGCCCCATTGCACGTAGTTCATCCGCGTGGATTCGCCGTTGGCGTTGTACTGCAACTCCAACCCATCTTCGCTGATGACCTGTTGAGCTACCTCCTTCAGATTCTTTTTGTAGAAGTAATCCTCCTCAGGCGTGAGTTGCAGTTTGTAAGATTGAGTAACTCCACGTAATCTCGCGATGTAATCTCCATGTAGTTCGTACGACAGTTCGGCCTCAAGCACGAGGCCGTTGAAAAGCGGTAACTCGGCTGTATACTCCTCGAAGGCGATGAACTCGATCGGCTTGCCGAGGTAGGTCGCGACAGGAGGTTGTTGCTGGTTGATCAGACGGAACTCGATGTCGCACCAGTAGTGAGTGCCCAACTCCTGGCGAATTGCGAGGTTCGAGATCATCGCATCTTTTAAAATTTGGCCGTCGATCTTCAAATAAAAGGGCCAGTGTCCGTTTGCCATATAAATTTATTCCTCTGATCGTTACTATCTGGTCATTCCAGGTCGTGCCGGGTCTTAGGGAAACGGCAAATGTAAAACTTGAATGAAATCGCGGTAGTGATTCCCCGTCACATATACCTCGCTGCCATCCCCCAGTACCACACGTAGCGTGCCCGATTCTGCGGAAGTTCCCAGATAGAATTCCTTGTAGTAACCATGGGATCGATTCGGCAGATCATTATATTTGTTGACAAAGATGCTGTTTCCGCGCCACCCGAAGGGTAACCGGCCCAACCGGAAGTCTTTCACCAGGTGATACAGATTACGCAGACGCGGATCGCCGAGCGGGTTGCGATTGTCCGTCTTAACTGTCCATTTGATCGTTTTCATACGTTCCAGTAATAGAGTGAATTCGCCACGTAGGCACAGAGGCACGGAGGGGAACGCGTTTCACTCTCCGTGTCTCTGTGTCTCTATGGCAGGTTTCACTTGATCTGCAGGCGTTCTATGCCTTTGCCTTTGTAAAAGAGCGTGAATACATAAACCGGTTCGTAAGCATCGCTCGTAGGATCAACCTCGATCATCTTCACTTCGACCCAATCGATTCCCAGTTCACGCAGGCCCTCATTCATTCTCTTGACAGTCTCCTGCCGCAAGCTGAGTTTGAACGGAAGCTCCGCCAATGCGTCACGGATGCCGAAATTCGGGGAACCGGGCCAGCCGCTTGCCGGCGTCGCGAGCATCACTTTCAGCAGGCGCAGAAGGTTCGCTTCCGCGCCGGTTGAACGCTCCATCCGACCGATCGGATCGATCCGCAAAGGGAAAGCCAGGTAGTCCATCAGGGTTAATTACCGAGAGTGATCTCCTGATAGTTCGCCTGGTTGTGTACCGGTGTGAACTCGATGTCGAGCACGTGGTTATAAACGGTCCCGCCGGCATCGGCGCCAACGTTTGAAACGCGGAAGGAACTGATCCAGGCCTTGCATTTGAAGGAGCAGATGACATCTTTCTTCGAGTCATCTTTCCAGCACTCGAGTTTCAACTCCTTGATCTTCTCGCGTGTCGCAACATTACTAAGGTCGAAAAATTTCTTAATGGTTGCGAATTTGGCATTCTGGTCGTCGTGCAGATCGAGACGAACATTCACCGCGGTGGTGAGGGTTTGCATCTGCGGCATCCCCGCAGGATCCTTCGCCGTGTTCATGGCAAAAACGGCATCCACCACATCTACTTTCTCACCATCAAATGTTATGGTAGCTCTAACTGGCATAACAATCCTCCATTGAAAGGTAATCAGTTTCAGTTTTTAGACAGTACCGGCAGGATTCGCCGAGATCACCCGAGGTAAATCCTGTCAATCCTGTCTGAGTAACACTTCAGACTCACTGAGCGTTGATCACTGCCGAAGGAATAAGGAGAACTGTTCCCGCATCCATTCGAGCATCGATTTAAATTTCGCGCCGAGTCGCGCGCGAAAACTTGGCCTCGGCGACTTCCCTGCTTCAATCACCGATAGTGGCGTGTTCGGTGCGCTGCCGGTCATGACGCGTAACTTCACCGGCAGCGTTTTCAGTTTCCCGCACTATCCGGCACATCGCCCAGAGGCTTGAATTCAGGGACGTCGATCTTGACGCGGAAGACCTCAGCCGGTCCCGTCGGCATCACTTCGAGATAGATGTCGCACACGCCCTGCATCCGTTTGTTGTAGTCTTTATCGACAAACAGGTTGTATTCGAGGATCGTGCCCTGCGACTTCTGATCTTCCAGCAACCGCTGGATCGGCTTCTCGACTTCTTCATCCATAAAATCCCGGGTCAGCACCTGTCCGGCAATTTCACGCAGCCGAGCTGAGACGGAGCGTTCGAGATATGAGAGCACTCGGTAGGCTGTGAAGAATTTATAGACGCCATATTTGTCATCGGCCAGACTGCGGCAGCCGTAAAAACAGAGATGGTTATCGGCGTCGCGGATGATAGGAATCACCTGCATCTCTTGCGAAAGCAATTCCATCTGGCTGATCAAACATTCGATGCGCGCCTTTTCGACCCCTTTGATTCGGCCGAACTTGGTGCCGATCGGGCCCTGTACCACGCTGTCGCGCGCGCGGTCGGTGCGCGCCACCGCTCCGGCGAAGATCAGTGAAGCCGGCGCATAAAGATCATCGCCATACTCCTTTTCGAACCAATGAGCATCGCGAAGTTTGAGGGTGCCGACCATAACGACGTCGGAGGCCGCCTGATCGTCCGGGCGTTTGAGGAATTCGTATCGTCCGCCGGGTCGAAATTGGTCTACCACCTTCTTGTACGACCCTTCATCACCCAGATCGGTGATGAGCAGCATGCCCCACTTCCACGCCTCTTCTTCGAGCGCCTCGCGGATCATCATCGGGATTTCACCCGGCACGACCACGTTGCAGATGTCGTCGCGAAAGTTGAAATTGTCGTTGCGGTTGGTGACGAACCGACGGATAGCTTCAAGGGTTGAGCTCTCGCGGTTGCGCATCGACTGCGGGTCCGCATTGTAGATGAAGAATTCGACCGGTTTGCGCTGCTTACCATCGGGGACGATCGAATTTTCGAAGAAAAGCCAGATCTGCCGATAGGCCGACTCGAGCGGGCGAATCTCATCGAAGAGTTTCTCCATCACCTCATCGCGTACTTTTTCAGCGTGGTCGATCTGCCCCTGGAATTTTTGGAGAGTTTCATCGTAACTGTCCGCCTCAGAGAGCAACGATTCGAAGTCGGTCAGGCGCAATAAAAATTCGCTCGCCGTCTCTGGCGTGAAGATAGTCTCCACTGAGGTCTTCTGTTCACCCAGCCGCGGATGAATGGCGACGAAGATCTCGTCCAGCACTTTGCGCACCGGCGCTTCGGCATCGGCGAAGATATCAGCAATGGTTGCAGTCTTGACTTCCTGTTGGGCCATCATTCACCACCTTTCCCGGCATGTGCGACCTTCTCCAGCTCAGCGTGCAGGCGGGCCAGGGCGGCGAGTATCTGCTTGCGTTGAGCCGGATTTGACCAGGCGCGTTTGACAGAGGGCAGCGCCCAACGATCCTTCATCCGATAGAGCAGATCGATGGCGCTCTTCAAATCAGCGATATCGTTGCGTTGGCCCGGATTCCTTTTCTGGATATTTTCCGGGCTGAAATCTTTGAGGCTGCGGAACTCGAGATCTGCCACGAACTCTGTCGCCTCCTCACCTGCCTGGGTTTCAAAATGGATTGAAGGTTTGAATTTCTCTAAGGCGTCATTGACGCTGTCCACGCGCACGGCCTCTTCATCTTCACTCTCGAGTTCCCTGCCCATGCGCTCTAACGTCACAGGAAGCACAGCCAAGGTCGTATCGGTAGGAACGGGACGTACCGCAGGGGTTATACCTTTACGGATGACTTCGATCTTAGGCATATCTTCTCCACTCCTAAATAGGAGGCGTTAATAGGTTAATAAAGAAGGGGCTATAGATTTATTGAGTTATTCGATGCCAACCGTCAGCGATTGTGGACCGCATATCTTTTTCCACGTATGAGGAAAGTGGTTGGTACTAAGATGTATGGCTTATCTGGGTAATCGCGGCAATGGGGGCTACTGGGGCAAAGGAGGATTCGGTTCATAATTTTCACTGTGTCAATATGGCCGGACAGGCTGTAGGTCCGACAGCGAAAGAATTCGGGAGATTTCAAGAATTTCTGCTCGCCGGTTCCTTACTCAGCCCAACACGGCGAACTGAAATCTACAATTTTTTCCAGCAAAAGCAACCGGATGTTACCATTGATGGTTTACCGGGATCAATCATAAAGCTTCTGCCGGTTCCATATTGACCACAACGCGAACCTCCAATCCCAATAGTGACCGCTCCTGCAGACTCGCCTCCAACTCACGTTTCAAGATTTCCGCTTCTTCCTCCGGGGCAGCAAAGGCATCACGATCGAGCGTGATAGTTACTCTCTGTACTCGGTGTAATCCGTCGGCCCCGCGTTCGAGCATCGGTACAGCTTCTACCGCGCGGATCTTCGGTTCGAACGATCTGGTCATCGCCTCCAGGTCGGGATACGTAACCGGACGTTCGCGCGAGAGCAGCAGCTCGGTGAACCTTCGCTTGGTCTCCATCAATCCCTCGCCATCATCGCCACCTGCCGCCCCCGTAACATTTCTGATATCCAATGTGCGCGGCGTCGCGCGATTGAGAAAAGTCTTAATCCCTCCGGCGGAGACATCGTTGCCCAGCGCTCCATTGCAAAGCAGTACCCGGACATTCGCATAAGCATCCGCCTCACCGCGCGGGGTGCGCGCCGGTTCGATTTCGAGCTTGTCCAGACGGATGCGGTAACGCCCTGCATCTTCATCGGCGCTCGGTTCGCTTTCGAGCAGGTACTTCGTGCCGCGCTCCCCCTTGACCGAAAGCAACTTGACCAGATGACGCACGCGCCCGCCTCCCGTCGTCAACGGCACCACCGCACCGTCTGCGGAAAACTTGATCGTTTGATTGAGCGTTTCAATATTCGATGCCGTAGTGCAATGTAAGACGACTCGAATCAAGTCTTCAGAGATAGTCGCTGTCTCCTTCGGCAATCCGATTCGCAGCCACGCGCGCGGACGATCGAACAAATCCTTCTGTCCCGTTTGCCCCGTTTGCCCCGAAGCCCGCTGAAATATTCTTCCGAGCGGCGTCTCCATTCTCCTCGGAATCCGAGTCAAGAACCGGCGTTCACTCGGGATGTGTGGAAAAACAAAGACGCGGCCGCCATAAAACCCCTCCGGCAACAAATCGGTCGCCACCGGCTCCCCATCTCCGACCAGCCAATCAAGCTTGCGCACCCCGCCATTGCCCGTACACGGCCGCAGCAACCCTTCGGCTCGTATCCCGCCTTCATCATCGAGCAGGCACCATATCTCACGTTTCAAATAACCGGCCAGATCGCGCGCCTCAGGCAGTAATTCAAAATAGAATCCGTGCCGGCTCAGATGTTCCTCGTCGTCAACATCAATCGCAATGTAGATCGCGGGACTGCTCCCCAACTCCGCCGGCACGGCATCAAACGAAGGTCGCGCATCTTCCAGCTCTTTAACCAGCTCCGTCCCGTGATGCAGCCGCAACATCCCGTCCTGATAGATGGCGACGAAAGCTATCCTGGCGGTTGAGACGTCGATAGAGGTGTCGAGAGCGAAAGTAAGCTTCTCTCGCGGAACCGCCTCTCCCACCAATTCCGTCATCTCCTCAAAAGACTCGCGCCCATTCAACAAACTGAATCTGATGACGCTCTGCGCTGCGCGAGCATTCCGCTCGGGCATTCCCAATCCCGACATCAATTCGTCGAGAATCGCCAGCGGTATACTCTCGGCCGCCTGCTCATAGACCTCGCCTATCTGTGCAGCAAATGAGCGGAGCAACACGGCCAGAATAGGATCCGTCTCCTGCGTCGTGATGCCATATTCCTTGAGCAGACGGCGAAAGTCTTCGCGTAGTTTTTTATCTATTTCGGTGGGACGCGGTGGTAGCCATTGTGGCATAGAATCTTTAGGAACCTCCTTCACTCCAATAAGTTCTCGAACTCTGAACGATAAGACAAATTATCTTCATCAAGCTTTTCAATCAAGGTCAAAGTCAATCATGGTTAAAGAAAATTAGTCGATCGTTCATTGCCACCGCCTCGACGAAGAAACATCAAATTCGTTTAGACAAAATCCCCTGAAATATTCCACGATGCAAAGATTGTTCGTGATCCAAGCCTATTTGGATCGAGCGCAGCAGATCCCGAGGATATGGGTCTTCATTTGCCCGAACCCCTCTATTTTTACGGGTATGCACGGGGCAACCAACTACGCATCCGAACTTCAATTGTTAGTGGGAAATCTTAGGACAAAATTTCATGAAAAAATTTCATTTCGATTTTACAAAACCTTTTTTCCGCGCCTTTGCGATTCCCTTTTCGTTTTCACCTGCCGACCTGGATCTTTCAAGCCGCGTCTGGCTGTAATCCAAAGCAAGCTGCCCAATAGTATCGCCTGTATTCCGAAGAAGGCTGTGGTTAAGTAACTTATGAGTGGCGTTAACAATAAACCTTCGGACAATTCGTTTGCATGGAGATGACGGTTGATATTGCGAATCGTGAAGAAAACGATAAAGCCAACGACAATAACGCGGTTTCTCAGGGGGTTTCGCGCGGCAAGCAGAGCCAAAAGCCCCATGACAAAGGCGAATGCCCCGATGACGCGAAGTAGATATATGTTCGCAGCGGTCCAATCAAGACGAGCGCCATATAAGGTCGCGGAGATTTTTTGAAATCCGATTGAGGACATCAGTCCCAATCCTACTGCCAGGTGGGAGATGGCGATGAAGAACATCAGGCTGCGCAGCGCCTTCAAATAGGTCATTTATTACTCTCTCCTTGGAAGACTATAAGGCAAGTGCAACATAACCAACGACCTACCATCCGGACGCTTCTCAAAGTCTTAGAATTACAGATACCTGTGCTACTTGATGAAAACCGATTTTATCGTTTTGCGATTACCTGAAAGTAGCAGAATCTCGAGTTCCTCAAAATCTTTCCCTCCCTCTTTCGGGGCACTTAGCGTCAGCGTGAAGTCCTGCGTTTCAATCGCCCTGAATCTATCAGCCGGCACTCTGACGGCGACAATCTGGTTGGATCTGGTCTGCCTGACTCTGCTGGCCTCGCCTTTCCAAATCTCTCTGTTTCCATCAACCGTCGTGACGACCGCTAGATAAGGCGGCTGTTTCTCTTGCCGTTCCATGGTCACTCGCAGCTCTACGAACGTTGTGTCGACGAAGATAACCGCTTTGTCCAGCCCTTTGATGTCTCTGACTCCCGGCGCCAGTGCCAGAAAAACGACTCGATTTTTCGATGCTTGAGACCCGTCTGAATCATTTACCAATCGGTCCAGCCGGCCAGTAACATTATCAAGATCATCACGCAGGGCGCTGCCCTGTTTGCGTTCCTCAGCCAGTAGCTGTCGTTCGCGGGCGAGTTGACGCTCTGCCTCCATAGCTCTTTGCTCGATTGCGGCACGCTCTTCACCTGCCGCGGCGAGTCGCCCGCGCAGCCGGAGCAGTTCGATGCCCAAACTCAGAGCCAGAATTAACAGAAATGCCGCTGTCAAGCTGGAACCCAGAACCAGGTAGCGTTTCTCAAACAACCCTAGCCACGAAGACGAGTACAGCGAAGAAAACCAACTCCCACTGCGACTATCCGAAGCAGAATGAATTGTCGATTGTGATGTGCAGGCATGGACTAGCTGCCTGGCCATCTCGATTCTAGCGCGGCGCTTCTCGGAAGCGAGATAGTGCTGCTCGAAAAGTTGACGCTCGGGGTCTGAAAGTTCACCTTTCGCATAATCCTCAATCAGTTCCTCTTCCAGAGCCAGTACCTGTTCAAACATATCCCCGTCCTCCAGATAAGCCTCTTCGAAGCGCGCCTCATCCTCTTCAGACAGCTGATTGAGGAGATACCGGATTATCGTCTGATCACTTATTGCGGTTGGTTGCTTCACAATAGCATACGACCTTTCATCGTATAGTGGTAAAAACCCTGGCTTAATTTCTCAATAATTTTCAGTGAGCAGGTTTCCCATGTACCCTCGGTCGATCTTTTTGCACTACCCTTTGTATACCTTTACGCACTTCTCATAACACCTATTAAGCCTCGCCCTGATACGGAATACCCTCAGCCTATAAGCATTTATTGTCAATCCCATACCTAGAGCTGCCTTTTCTCTGCCGTTCTTATTCAGCGTACAATTTTGAACAATCAGATTACGCTCTTCCGGCGATATCCCCTGCAAGCATTTTTTCATGCAGTCCAATCGATGATCATCGAATTCCTGATCAATCAGGGGAGACGAAAAGCGATCGTCGAGTCGTTCCCACTCTCTTTTTGAATCGTCCCAGTGTTCCAGCAGCACCAAACGCGCCACGCCGAAGGAAAACTTGAAAACATCTTTGATCTCAAGGCCTTCTTCGATCTTACGAGCCATTCGATTGATCGTCTCGTCGCCCAGCTCGTCAGGTATCCGGCACCCTTTCCTTTCGAAGAAATAAATTAATCTCGTACGAAGTTTTTCATACTCTTCTCCGGCTAGTGCCGAATCAGGATTTAGCCGCGCAAGTAACCGAATTAAACCTTCTTCACTCAACTCCCAGTTCTTCATTCAATTCATCTTTTCCCTGGTTCGTTTGCCATCCAGGTTCGCCCATTCTCCTGATTGGATGAAGCTCGCCCAATAGTAGGGATGTTGCCGATTAGCCTTCTTGAGCATCTCCAATTGCACTTGCCTCAATGCCTCCCCGCGCCCCTCACCTTGCTGCAACAAATGGTAATAGGAGATCATCAATTCTCGCGTCCCTTTGTCTGAGACGGCCCAGAGACTCATGACCTGCGTTTCCGCGCCGGCCAGCACCAACGCGCGGCGCAGACCATGGACCCCATCTCCATTCTTCACGTCTCCAATTCCGGTATCACAAGCCGATAGCACCACCAGCTTCGTCCCCCACAGATTGAGTCCTGTCACCTCTAGTGCAGTCAGTATCCCATTGTCTTCCTGTTTATGTTCGTTGGCTCCGGCCAGCGCTAACCCGGACCGCAACAATGGGTTCTCGATGCTGATGCCGCTCCTTTCCATCTGCCGTATCATACGGTCCGGATCGTCGCTACTTTCTTGATAGCCGCGCCCTCCGCCGGCGCTCAACATTTGCGAATCTTCGAGAAAGAACCCGTGTGTAGCGATGTGCAATAATGCCGGACTGCTTATCTGGCTGAGCTCCGTCTTGGTCGCCTGCTCTCCGGTGAGCAGGATCGACCCGGGCATCAACTCGCGCAACACATCTCCTTCCTGCGCCGTGTAGGGCAACGGCGAGAAATAGAACTCTCTGAAAGCCGATGCAGCCGATTCATCCTTCTTACTCGGTTGCGACCGGCGCCCCGCATCAACCTTCGCGCGTTTTCCGAAGGCGGGGTTTGCGACTACCAGCGGGCCGTTACGGCTTTCTCGGTCCACCTGCAAGCGTAGCAGATCGCGCCCGCTGGCGAGATAGCTGATCGAGTATCGCTCGATCGCATACCGGCCCCGCTCATCCAGAAGCGCTACGAAAGGGACGAGATTGAGATTGCCATCCGGCGAGATGAGCAACTGAGTAATCTTTCCGAGTAACGGGCGCAGAGGTTGAAATACCTTCTGATCCACGGCACGAGCTCGGCGCTTCACATCACTGCGCTTCGGGTCGCGTAATGCATCGCGCAGTGCAGTGATGGCCTCGTCGATTATCTTTACCTCACCCAGTTCCTTCCACTGAATCTTTCCGTGCTGGCGCAGGATATACGCAACATAACAAGGTTGGCCATATGCCTCCTCATTTCTACTGGATTTGGCATTGATTGGACGGTATGAGGCGAATTCGATCAATGCGACATCGGCGGGGATGGCCGATTGCACTGCCGCGATCGTGATCGGAAGAGCCTGGGCTCGAAATTCACTGCTTCTGTGACTTATGTCGGCCTCATAGGCTTCTGCCCTATCTTCGAGCTTCTTGAGCCGCCCGTTATATTGCTCGGCGGTCATTCTTTGGGGACCGGCGAGGACGTGCCTGGCAAGCTGCGATCGGGTATCGGTCAACTCATCGAGCAAGACTCGATCTTTCGAGTCGAAGCGCGCGCGTAACGCGTTGAGATTTTCAGAAGTGGCGTCGAGCGCACGCCCCTTGCGTTGCAGGATCATGGCGGCAGCCAGGTTGAGCGCCGCTGGATTATCGGGAGCATAGCGGAGATGTAGCGATATTGTTTGATCGACTTGCCCCGAAAGAGTGGCAAGATATGCGAGTTTTTGCCTCTCTGAGCCCGTGACGAGATTGAACGCGAGATTGCGCTCGCTCAGAATGTTGCCCCGCGACTGTAATGCGATGGCCTGGGCTATATCGCCTTTGGCTGCGTTAAGTATGGCGAGATTGTTGAGAGAAGAAGCAATGTAGGGGTGTTCCGGGCCCAAAGCTTTCTCCAGGATGACCAGGGAACGTTTAACCAGCGGTTCTGCTTTTGCGTATTCGCCTCGGCTGTTGTAAAGGCCTGCGATGTCGTTGAGAGAACTACCGACATCCGGATGTTCGGGACCAAGCGATTTCTCCCGGATATCCAGCGCGCGCCGGTAAAGCGATTCCGCGCGCGCATAGTCTCCCTTGTCCCAGTATAGATTTGCGATATTGTTGAGTGAAGTTGCGACATCCGGATGATCAGGGCCCAGCGTTTTCTCCCGAATAGCCAGTGCGCGACGATGCAGCGGCTCCGCCTTCTCATTGTCCCCCTTGTCGCGGTAGAGACTGGCAAGATTACTGAGAGACTGAGCAACGTCGGGGTGCTCGGGTCCCAGTACCTTCTCCCGAATCGCCAGCGAGCGTTGATAGAGCGGTTCTGCCTTCTCATAGTCGCCCTTATCGCGATATATGATAGCTAGATTGTTGAGGGAAAGAGCGACATCGCGGTGTTCCTGGCCAAGCGCTCTCTCACGTATATCGAGCGCGCGTTGGCGCATTGGCTCAGCTTTCTCATAGTCGCCTTTATCGCGGTAGAGATTGGCTAGATTATCGAGAGTGACGGCGACATAAGGATGCTCCGGTCCCAAAACATTCTCGAAGATGGTTAACGCTCGCTGATAGAGCGGCTCTGCCTTAGCGAAGGCCCCCATGTCCCAACAAAGGACCGCGAAATTGATGATAGGTATTGCGACATCAGGATGCTCCGGCCCTACCGCTTTCTCCCAAATCGCGATTGAGCGTTGAAATATAGGAACTGCTTTCGCATAGTCGCCTTTGTCGCGGTAGAGAAGCGCTAGATTGTTGAGAGAAGCACCGACAGTCGGATGCTCGGCTCCCAGCCCTTTCTCACGGATGGCCAGCGCTCGCTGATACAACGATTCGGCTCTTTCATACTCGCCTTTGTCGCGATAGAGGACGCCCAGACTGTTGATAGCCGCGCCGGCATCCGGGTGATCCTTTCCCAGTATCTTTTCACGGATCGCCAGGACGCGCTCAATCAACGGAAGCGCCTCGTCATACCTGCCTGCGCGTTCCAATTCGAGATGCTTATCAAACAGTTCACGAGCCTCCTGCAGAGCGCGGTCATTCTCTGTTGCATCGCGCAGCTCCTCGACCCGAAGCTCATAGCTTCCAGCCTGAACATTTTTGATTCTTGAGCGAACATCCAACCGGTACTCGCCTGCCGTTTTCGCAACCAGCGATACGATCTCTTTCCCGCTAGTCCTACGTTCGGAGTCGAGGTCTGCGATCTGCTTACCATCTACCCCAGATACCCTCACCACTACATCAATGCCATACTGTTCGACCGCTACCTTCAAAAACTGATCTGCAATCAGCCTGATTTGATAGCTATGTTGTTGCCCGCCCGCCAGCTCCCGCCTGGCCGGCTTTCCCGCCTCGATCGGGCGAACTTCTTGCTCATCCGCATTTCCGCGCGACTCTTGTATTGGCTTTTCCCCTATCAGGTTTCCCGAAAAAATGCGCAATGGCGCCACTGCACCTGTCAGGCTGAATAGTAGGAAAAGAGCCAGGAAATTTGCCGGATTTTGATAAATGATCTGTCTCTGATGTTGGGCTGGAGCTGTGTGAGTTCGGCTCCTTATCATCGCTTCTCCTCCCCCGATTTCACAATTTTGGGCATCGTCTTGGCGACAAGAATACCGCAAGTGCTATTAAGCGATGGGACACGGCGCAAAGTTTATCATATATATAGGATGGAGAACGCGGTTGAAAGCGTGGCATTTATGGAGAGAACTTGTATAAAGATGCAACTAAGTAACCACTGGAGGTGGTAAGCTTGATTGTCTCCTTATGTCCACTCTGTCGATTTGTTCGCGCGAGCCTTCCTGTTGCGGTCGCCATTCCATCGCCTCCATCACAGAAATCATCCCGATAATTCACCTTGTATCTCCGCTACCAATGAATGCCGGCGATAATTTTGGTTTGCTAGAAAGTAATAAAAATAACTTCAGCGATCCACATCTGCAATTTTTAATTCTCAATTTCCAAATTCTAAATATATACAGCCACGCAGGTTATCCGGTCTAAGGCATCGCTTTGTCTGGCGGTATTAAAAATATTTTCCGGTCAGCACAGCCGATTCGTCATGTTTTTCCAAAATACTGTCACATAATGATATGTAGATGATATGTAGATGATATGTAGATGATATGTAGATGAAAAATACGGTCTAACATCAGATTGCCATGGACAGATCGATTTACAGCCCACACGAGTAAAAATTATTGAGAGATGCGATGAGGAATAGATTCATCCAAAACCATTTAGATATTGCCGCAAAAGCGATGCTCGGGATTGTGTTACTGGCTTGCCAAAACGCCCGAGCCCAAAATACTGGCCATGTGCCCCAATCCCCCTCTAGGAGTTCAGTCTATCAGGACCTCACTGCAGTGCAGCGTCCTGGTAATCGCCTCCCTGCCCCTGTCAAACGCACCGTCAATCGGCGCTCCGCCCCTGTCAAACCTAGCAGCCAACATCCGCCTTCCCCTACCAATATCCCTACCACGATTACCGCCTCAGCCCCGACCAAAAGCCGACAATTGGATGTCAAAGAGATTCGCAGCGGCGGCGCGCTCGACGGGCGCGGTAAACTCTGGGCCGTCGTGATCGGCGTCTCGACTTACAAGAACCTCGCTCCCAAAGATCAACTCGAATTCGCCCATCGCGACGCCTCTGATTTCGCGGATTTCCTCCGCAGCCCGAACGGCGGCGGCTTCCCCTCCAACCAGCTCATGCTGCTGACCAATCAGACGGCGACTCTTTCAGCGATGCGCAGCGCGCTCGGAACAACTCTGCCACGAATGGTCGAGCCCGATGATATGGTCATCATATTCTTCGCTGGTCACGGCGTTGTCGAAGGTGCGATCGATGGATACCTGCTAGCCCACGATTCCGACCCGCAGAACCTCTACGCCACTGCATTGCAACTCTCCGAACTCAATCGCATCGTCACGGAGAGGGTGAAAGCACGCTCTGTCATCCTGATCACCGACGCGTGTCATTCCGGGCGCCTGGGATGGGCCGCGCGCAGCACAGGCGAATCGTCGATTCTCGTCAATCGGTACCTGGACGATGTTGGCAGAAACGGCAAGGGGATAATCCGTCTGCTCGCCTCCCGCGCCGATCAACTGAGTTATGAGGACAAACGATTCGGCGGCGGCCATGGAGTCTTCACATGGTTTCTGCTGGAAGCGTTGAGAGGCAAGGGAGACGCCGACGCGGACGGGTTCGTTCGTATGGGCGAACTGCTAGACTATCTGTCGGAGACCGTGCCGAAGGCCACGCAGTCGCTCCAGCATCCGCGCGCCGTGGGAGATATCGACAGGCGGCTGCCGCTCTCGGTTCTTACCGCCAGCGCACCGAAGATCAGCGAAAACGTCTCCTCGCCTGAAAGGACGGTCGCGCTCGAAGTACGAGGCGCACCCGGGATTGAGGTTTATCTCGACAGCGCATTTCGCGGCCACATTCTGCCGAGCGGCGTCTTGATGATCGAACGGCTCAAACCGGGCGACTACGATCTCTCGTTCATCTCGCGCAGCATCGATCCCATTTCTCAGAAAGTATCGCTGACCGCCGCGACGACTGTTTTCAACGTCGATAGGAGCGCCGCCTTCTCACCGCTGGTCTTGCAGATAAAGAAGACGCTCAAAGAAGGCGACGTACGCGGTGCATTCGATCTTTATCAGAAGTTTATCAAGGCATATCCGGAGTCTCCGCAGCGCGCTTCGATCGAAATGGCGCTCACCAACGTTTTTGAATCGGTCGGGCAGAAGGCGATCAACGCTTATGTGAAGACATCTAGCACAGAGCATAACCGCGTGATGTTCTATGAAGCCGCTGAAGCTTACAGGATGATGAAGACAATACAGCCTACTATAACCCGTGAGAACGAGGCTAAATACTCCTTCTGCATAGGCCAGTCCATGATAGAGGAACTGCGTTACGAGAATGCGGTTACGCAGCTCAACCAAGCAGTTACCCTCGATCCACGAGCAGCCTATGCTCACTATGCTCTCGGGCAAGCCTATCATTGGCTTAAAGAGCAAGATATGGCCCTCGGCTCGTTAAAGCGCGCCGCACAACTCTCTCCCGCCTGGGCTTCGCCTCGGATTCAGCTGGGCGCGGTTTATCTCGATCAAGGAATGATGGATGAAGCTATAGCGGCGTTGAACGAAGCGGCGCGTCTTGATCCGTTGAACTATGTGCCGCGGGAAGAACTGTCGCGCCTGTACCTAAAGGAGGGAAACATAGAGGAGGCAACACTGGAGGCAGAGAAGGCTATCAGCCTGGGTTCGAACACGGGAATCTCGCATCTGGTACAGGGGCAGGTTTATGAGAAGATGAAGGCCTGGAAGCCCGCGGCGGACTCATACGAGAAAGGATTGCGGCTGAACCCCAGTATTAGCAAGGATGAATGGAAGGATTTTGCGAAGCGGATGAAAAAGTGCCGCGAGAAACTGAACTGACGCCCGGGATATAGCGAAATTGTCATGAACGAGTAGAAAAATAATGGGAAAATAATGGAGAGGGAGATGTAGACAAAAAGTACGCCACAATCTACGCTTGCATCACAGTTAACAATAGTGTATTTCTAAATCTCTTCACACCCCGTGATCATTACTTTGGAGGTTCATATTATGCATTCTGGTGCGCGGCAGACCCTTGGACTGCTGTTTTTTTCATTACTGCTTACTATTTTCGTATTCCCGTCATCTCTCCAGGCACAATCGCATGTAGTCAGCCCTACCGATATCCACACGGAACTGGTTAACGCTACCAAGACGAGGCAGAAGAATCTGGAAAAAGCGCAAAGTATCTTCTCTTCGAATAAGGCGAAAAATGCCCTGGAATCTGCTCATATGAATCCTGAGCAGATAACTGGGGCTGTTTCGACTCTGAGCGACGCCGAGCTGGCGCGACTGGCTTCCCGGGCGGACAAGCTCGAGCGAGACTTGGCGGCAGGCGCGCTGTCTGACCGAGACCTGCTGATCATTCTTCTTGGGATCGCCGCGCTCGTATTGATCATCGTCGCAGTGCGATAAGAATGACTAAATGATGTCCTGTCGATTCGCTATCTTGGTTGTCTCGTTCGTCTATTTCTGTTGTGTAATGCCAGCTGCAGGATCGGATGAGATATGGGTTGACGTTCCGTACGTCAAGCAGGAGAAGAACGGCTGCGGAGCGGCGACCATCGCGATGGTGATGCAATATTGGCTGAACAAGCGGCTGGATCGCCCGGCGGATGTTGGCGCAGTCGACGCGATCAAGATACATCGGGATATCTATGATCCCGATGCCAAAGGTATCTACGCATCGGCAATGGAACGTTATTTCCGGCAACACGGATTCCGCACATTCTCGTTTCGCGGCGAGTGGAGCGATCTCCACCAACATCTCATAAAGGGACGTCCGTTGATTGTCGCCCTCAAACCGTCGGGAGCTGGCAGTCCCCTTCATTATGTCGTCGTATCCGGAATGGATAAGGAGCGTGGGTTTGTATTGTTGAATGACCCCGCAAGACGAAAGCTGCTCAAACAAGACCGGTCCGACTTTGAAAAACAATGGGCCGCTACCGACAACTGGACGTTGCTGGCTTTACCTCAGTCCAATTAGCGCTGATGAAGATCGCTGTCGTCCTTCTTATCCTTATAACTTCATTCCTTCCCCTCAGGGCTCAAAATTCGATCTCCGATCTTCAGCGTTATGCTGAGGTCAAAGGGCTCCTCACCGAAGAACGCTGGCTAGAGATCATCCAGCTTGCTGAGGCCGAATCTGAGCGTACCCCAGAATCTTATATTTTATTATGGTACAGCGTTGTTCCGCCTGGGACGCTGGGATGATGCCAGGCAAGCATTTCTGAAAGGTCACAGCCTGAACCCCGGCGATAAACGATTTCTTCTTGAGCTGGCCGGGATATCATTCAAGCAAAAGAATTATACTGATGCGGCAGATTATTTGCGCCGGGCGCTGCGGCTAGACCCCTCGGATGGTTACGCTCACGATTTTCTGGCGAGCGTTTACTTCCTGCAGGGAAATCTCGAAGCTGCGGTGAAGAACTGGAATAACATCTCAAAGCCGCAAATCGAGGCGGTGCGGATCGAACCGGCCCAAAGTGTCGATCCGGTTCTGCTCGATCGCGCATTTGCCCTCGCCCCGGCTTCTATGCTGAGCCTTTCCCAGTTGCAAACCACCAAAGCGAGAGTCGATGGCCTTCATATCTTTACGCATTACCGAATCGATCTCGAAGCACGTCCGGATGGTAATTTCGATGCGGTATTCCGAGCTCGAGAGCGACACGGTTGGGGGAACTCAAAATGGGAAGGGCTTTTTTCCTTGCTTCGCGGTCTACCTTTTCAATCCATCAATCCGGAATACTTAAATATCGGGCATCGCGCCATTAGCTTTGAATCGATGTTCCGGTGGGATGCTGATAAGCGGCGTATACGCGCCAATTTGTCGGGTCCATTCAGAAATGATCCGAAGCGACGTTATCGGTTCGAATTTGATCTGCGCAATGAGAATTGGGATATACTCAGTTCATTGAACGATACTGCGCCGCTGCTCGGTCGTTTCAATATGCGGAGGCAGGCGGTTACCGCCGATATCACTTCGATCGAAAATGGCAGATTTAACTGGTCCACGGGGGTTGAACTATCCAACCGCGATTTTCGGGACGTTTATGCCGGGGCGACTCTGACCCCGCAACTTCTGGCGGGCGGTTTCCAACTTAAGCATCTGGGAGAACTCAATTATAAGATGGTGAGTTTACCGGATCGGAAATTTAGTGTTCTTGCCACCGCTTCGACAGAAGTCGGAAGAATATTGTCACAGCCGTCACAGGCTTTTGCCAGACTCCAGTCATCCCTGCTGGCCGATTGGCAACCGCAAGCCAAGGGCGACGATTATGAAATGTATGCGAGGATATATTCGGGCAGGACTTTGGGGTATCCATCATTCGATGAACTGTTCATTCTCGGCGTCGAACGCGACAACAACCTTTGGCTGAGAGCGCACGTTGGAACTCGAGACGGCCGCAAAGGCAGCGCTCCGCTGGGCCGAAACTATATCCTCTCCAATTGGGAGATGGATAAAAATCTCTACAGCAATGAATTGTTAAACTTCAAGCTGGGTCCTTTCGTGGACAGCGGCAAGGTCACGGGATCATCATTCGGGGTGGGATCGAAGACATGGCTGTGGGATGTGGGAGTTCAAACCAAGGTCCGAATGCTCGGCGTTGGAGTCGCTTTCTCCTATGGTAAGGACCTGCGCTCAGGTAATAATGCGTTCTATGTCTCGATGTTTCAATGGAACTCATCATCGTCAAACTAAATCAAACTACGACGAACATTGGTGCAGTACCGGGACAGTAACCAATCATAAGCTCCACATCACATAACCTTGTCATCAAATTTCTAACGGATTTTGTGGCATCTGCCCGAAGGGCAGAGAGATGGTAGCCAGGGGTTGAGCGCGTAGCGCGAACCCCCTGGCTATCTTCTTAACTCCCTTCGGGATTATGATCCTTAATTCAATACAATTCGGATTGGGAATTCCCAAATACCAGACAGACTGTTATCCGGTGGATAGGAGAAATGTTTTCAATAAGTTTTCATCGCCAGTCTACTATTCAGCCTGACGCGATAAAACCCGGATGCTCATTACCGTCGAACGCAAAAAGTGCTACCATCTATAATCTACAATCTGCTGTATCAATAGTAATTTACACTTTTCTAACTGGTATTATCTTCGATGTCTAAGCGAATCGTTCTCTTCTTGCTACTGACATACATGAGTTTATCCTGCGGCACGCAGAAGAGTGCGGAGAATACTGAATCAGCAGCAAATACAACCGGACTTCCGGTAGCGATCGACGCGCCGCTCGGGTTGCCGCAGGTCCCAATTCCGATCGATAACCGAACCACGACCGAATCAATCGCGCTCGGGCGCAAACTCTTCTACGATGTCAGGCTTTCCCGAAACAACTCGCTCTCCTGCGCCAGTTGTCACAACCCGGCCCTGCGCTTCGCCGATGGTCTGGCAGTGGCGAAAGGGATCGACGGTCAACTTGGCACGCGAAATACTCCAACTCTGCTCAATGCTGTTTATAACAACGGGCAATTCTGGGACGGGCGCGTAGATAGCCTTGAGCAACAGGCGGGTAATCCGATTGCCAGCCCGAGGGAGATGGATCAACCGCACGAGGTTTGCCTCACCAAACTCACCGCTGATCAGACTTATAAAGAGGCATTCGCGCAAGCGTTCGGACCGGGGTTGATTACAATGGACAAGGTCGTGAAAGCCATAGCAGGCTTTGAGCGAACTTTGCTCAGCGGGAATTCCCCTTTCGATCGATATGAGTACGGTGGTGATAAAACATCGCTCGACGCCGCAGCCATTCGCGGATTCGCGATCTTCACAGACAAGACCAGAGGGAATTGTTCGTCCTGTCACACTGTCGGAGAGAAGTTCGCTTTATTCACCGATGGTAAATTTCATAACATCGGCGCCGGGATGAACTCAGATGGCGAATTGACGGATATGGGTCGTTACACGCATACAGGTTCCGATACCGACCGCGGCGCGTTCCGTACTCCGAGCCTGCGAAACGTCGCGAAGACCGCACCTTACATGCACGATGGCAGTTTGAAGACGCTCAAAGACGTCGTAGATTTTTATGTGGGTGGCGGCAATTCCAATCCTCAATTGGATAGAGAGATAATTCCGCTCAAATTATCATCGCAGGATCGTCGTGACCTTGTCATTTTTCTTGAAGCGCTAACAGGGGATATTCCCTCCAATGCGGGGCCCCCTGGAAGGGACGAACAGAATTTGGGACAAGGAGATAATGGGATAAGGAGAGAGTAAAGGTTCTTATGATAGGCCGCGCCAAACCGATAGCAGTCTTGATCTTTTTTACCTGTATGACCGCCCTCATTGCGGGGTCGGCGTGCAGGAGTTCAAACCAACCCGCACCAGCTGAAACAGCCTTGTTTAAAGTCGATCCGAATACCGCGGGAACTCTGAACGGCAAGGCGTTGTTTAACGGAAAAAAGCCGCCGCAAAAACAGATCGATATGGACGAAGAGCCTTCATGCGCGAAGCTACATCAAAGCGCTGTTTTCGATGAGGTCATCAAAATCAACAATAATGGAACGCTCGCCAATGTCTTCGTTTATATCAAGCAGGGACTGGAAGGTAAAAAGTTTGAGCCTCCCGCAGATCCTGTGTTGATCGACCAGCAGGGATGCTGGTTCAACCCGCGAGTTCTTGGTATTCAAGTGGGGCAGACATTAAGAGTATCGAACTCCGATCCGCTGACGCATAACATCCATCCGCTCGCACAGGTCAATCGTGACTGGAATCAAAGCCAGGCGCCGGGGGCGGCTCCACTCAATCGCAGGTTCGCGCAACCCGAAGTAATGATCCGCGTGAAGTGCAACATTCATTCCTGGATGCACGCGTGGATTGGTTCGGTCGCCCATCCCTATTTCGCCGTGACCGGGGAGGACGGTTCATTCCAACTCCGTAATGTCCCGCCGGGCAATTACACGATCGAGGCCTGGCAGGAAGGGTTGGGCAGGCGGGAACAGCAGGTTACGCTCGAGCCTTCCGAGGTGAGAGAAATAGATTTCAAGTTCGAGGGGGAGAATGATTATCAGAAATAAGCACACACATATTTTAACCGCCGTTTTCCTCACAATGTTCGTTGCGGCCTGCTCAACTGGTCCGTCGTCAAAAGATGGAGGCGCTACGCAGCCGGCGCCTGTAAGCGAATGGAAATCCGGATACCGTGTTTATATTACGAACGAGTCTTCTGGTGATCTCAGCATTATCGATGGTTCAACGCTGGAGATCATTGCAACAGTCCCGCTCGGAAAACGACCGCGCGGCATTCACGCCAGTCCCGACAAGCGTACGATCTTCGTAGCCTTGAGCGGATCGCCGCCCGCCCCGCCGGGCGTGGACGAAAGCACACTACCGCCTCCTGATAAGAGTGCGGATGGTATCGGAGTCTTCGACGTCGATCAGAATAATCTGGTGCGTGTGATCGAGGGCGGCTCGGACCCTGAGAATTTCGATGTGAGCCGCGACGGAGCCACAATCTTCGTTTCCAACGAGGATATTTCCGCCGTCAGTTTCATTGAAGTAGCCACGGGAAAACTTATTAAGACTATAACAGGGCTGGGCGGCGAACCCGAAGGCGTCACGCTCGCTCCGGACGGTAAGCTGGTCTATGTCACGACGGAAGCCGATGGTGCTATCTCCGTCATAGACGTGAACGAAGCTAAACTAATCAAAAGTTTTAAAGTCGGCCGCCGCCCGCGCAATATCGTTTTTCTTCCCGATGGGAAGAGAGCTTATGTCAACGCGGAAAATGATGGCGGCATTGTCCTTCTCGATACACAGAAGAACGAGAAGATGCAGGCGATTCCGCTCGGCCCTCCTGGCGAGATCAAACCGATGGGGTTGGCGCTATCCCCTGATTCCGGGAAACTCTATGTTAGCTCGGGCCGCGGACGTAAGGTGTTTGTAGTCGATACGGCAACGAATCAACCGCTCTCTTCATTTGAAGTCGGACTGCGACCGTGGGGCATCGCGGTCTCGCCCGATGGAAAGACGCTCTTCACAGCCAACGGGCCTTCGAACGACGTTTCTGTGGTAGATCTGAATAATCAGACGGTGACTAAAAAGATACCGGTGACGGGAAGTCCCTGGGGCGTCCTGATTATTGGGAGGTAGAGCCTATTGGGTGATGACAATTTCTCGTGCCGTCGTCTCTCGCCCTTGCGCGTCGACAACGTAGATAACGGTGCGGCCGGTTGAAAGCCCAGGTGGTAATTGGAAGCTGATCCGGTTTGACCCTTCCCACCAATGATCAGGTGGCGTAGAACCACCAGTGATCGTGTACGTCTTTACAAGCGTGCCGGTGGGAGAACCGGCATATTGCTCCACAATTACCTTATTTCCGCTATTCGTATGATTCCCACTATCTGAGAATCTGGTACCAGAGATAACTGCAACATCATTCTTACTGAACACGGTAGTGTTGGATACGGCATTCACGATGCCGTTCTTTGCTTTAAGGATTGGTGGGGGTGGATAGCCGCAGTTCTGCATTTGGCAGTTTTGCGATATTCCGATAGGCCAGTCGTTGGACTGTACATTTTGTGAGTCGGTGACATAAACGAGCGCCATACGATTGATCAAAATGTCGGTTGGCAATGTAACCTTGATCTGATTCGGCGATTGGAATGTCGGAGTGAGCACGTATGATTGCAGTGTGTTCCGGCCATCGATCTGTTCAATAAATATGGTATTTCCGGTGGCAGAAAATAGTTCGCCATTTATCGTGATCTCATCTCCTGGATAATATTCGGTCAACTGATAAGGCCCCGCTTCAATAGAAGAAATCTTGGGACAAGTCGAGCACGTCAAATTGATAAGGATGCTGTTCGAGTCGATCGAGTTCGCGTCGGAGACGTATACGAGAGCAAGGCCGGGGCGTCGTGCGGGATTTATCGCCGCCCTGATTCGTGACGACGATTGGCTGAGTATTCTACCAGTCAATCTCCTATTGCCCTGATCTAAATGTACGGTGTTGCCAGAGGGAGAGAAGGGATTGGCGGAACTCTGGCAGCAATCCGGACCGTAGATAGATAGTAGGCTGTCTGGATTGAGGTGAACTGGCCCGCCTCCTTGTTTGGAGTCGACCACGCCCGGAATTGATTCCGGCGGCGATGTACGTAAGGCCGGACAGTTCGCGTGGACAGTTGCCTTTTGGTTATTTATGCGTTGCTGAAAAGTCGTAAAAGCCCTGGTTTGATTGAGCGACCCGTTGCGGAATTTATAGAGACCAAATCCACCCCGGTCAGTAATGAATATCGGTGCATTATCGAGTATCTGCCACAAGATGACAAAGGAAGGGTGAAATGTTTCAGGGTCGAGTGGGTTCACTGCATCGAATATCTCATTGATGTAATTAGCGGTATTGCATTCGCCGTATATCTCCCGTGAAAAACCGAATTCGCCGATGATGAAGTTGGGTTGAGCTATCGTCGGACGAATAGATTTCACCTGGCTAAGCGCTATGTCGAGAGCCTTTTTTAGGACCATCTTGAGGCTGGCAGACGGATTATCAACTTTGACTGCCATGCTTCCCCAAGCGGAGTATGAGTAGTAATCGACGGTTACGTTTGGCGCAACATAATCAATCACACAGCGGTACTTATAGGGATCAGTAGTTAGCGGGTCTTCACCGGTTTGGGCTAATGTAGTTCCGCAAATCCGGCCATTCATCTCCACGGCATTGAATTCCAAACCGGAATAGAGCCTGGTTGTGCTGCTTGAATAGTCGGATCTGGCTAGAGCAACGCCGTCCGCTCTGGACTGAATCCAATCTCTATATGCGTCCCATGCGATTCTCTTATTCCTTACATGATCGATCGCATTGTCTCCCTCCCAATTGAGAATTATGAAGGTCTTTCCAGCGAGGTTTGCATTGCTGAGCAAGTAAGCGCCCAATGCCCTGACTTCTTCTCTTTCGGCAGCATATTCGGCCGTTGTGAAGCCGTCAGCCCAGGCGTGGGCGTCATCGGCATTGGAATATGTCGTCAATAAATAATAATCGAAAGCTGGATTGGTAAATAGCGTATTGTAGGCAGCGTGTTGCGCGATCTGCGCCAGGGTGGCTCCCGACGGGAAATTTAGTTGATAGGATGTAGCCTGGCTCGGTCCCAGATAGACGCGAATTGTGCGGCTCCCTGTTGCCTCGACTTTATCTGCACCATAGTTGAGTCGATCGCAGGGTGGAATGCAGGAAGGGGAGTCTATATTCCAATTATAGACTCCGAACCGCTGTGTCGTTGCGGTAGGAATAACAATTCCCTTCTCTACCGGAACAGTTCGGAATCGATTTTTTATTAAGTTGTAGTTGAGCAGGATCGCACACGCGAGGACAATCAGGAGGACGGCGATAGATATTGTTATTTTTTTTATCGAAATCCTGATGTCCTTTCTCGTTTGCAAATAAGGGCTACAGGTTCTTCAGCCAAATATTGCGAAATTCTACCTTCATGGGAGGCCCGACGTGCATCTGAAACCCGAGCAATCCGCTCATCGCGCGACCAGCCGCATCGTCATCAATCGCTTCAGCCATGAGGTGGCCGTTCAGAATGTGCGTCAGCACATTCCCGCGCGCGAT
Organism: uncultured Acidobacteriota bacterium; assembly: GCA_963796275.1. Taxonomy (GTDB): domain Bacteria; phylum Acidobacteriota; class Blastocatellia; order RBC074; family RBC074; genus JAKEHZ01. The sequence goes on from CAWCKY010000007.1 coordinate 987,359, forward strand.
GATGTGAAAATGATTCCAATCGTTGGCCTTGATCAGGCCTTTCAGTTCATCGCCCCCCAGTTTGGCGATCTGGCTCTTTTTGCTCGGCTGCAGACGTGTCATCTGGCCGCGGAGGGCGAGGAATCCGCGCCCCCGCTCTTCATAAAGCTGTCCCGTATAAGTATTCTGAAAATCAATGTCCGCCTGGTAGCCTTTGAGTACCCACTTCCCGACATCTGGAAGCTCGATGCTGCGGTATTGTATGCCGCTATTGGTCGAGTTAATGCGATACTCCAGTTTCAGTTCGAAATCCTTGGGTTGACCGGCTCGCCATATGAGAAAGGTATTGGATTTGAGAGGCTTTTCAGTTGTGCTCTCGCCGACGATCTCGCCGTTTTCGACACGCCAGTAAGCCGTATCTCCATCCCATCCCTCGAGCGATTTCCCATCGAAGATGGCTTCGAAACCGTTGTGATCATCCAAAGCCAGAGCCTCGATGCCCGGCCCGCGTCCGCCACCACGCGGTGGGCCCTGCGGAGAATTGGGAGTCAGCAAGGAGCGACTGGAAACTATCGGAAAAGTCAGAAGCGTTATTGCGAGCAAAGTGGCGATAACCAAGATAGGATTTTTCATGACATTATTCTCGGAAAATGGTTTATCTGAAACTATGACCTGACTTGCTCCCACTGGCGAGTCCTGGCTGACTTCAAGACAGCATCGGTTACGTGATCCGTCGCTAAAGCATCCCTGAATGTCGGAGACGCTGCTTTTCCTGATCCAATAGCTTCCAGGAAATCCGCGAATTGATGGATAAACGTGTGCTCATATCCGATCTGCAAGCCCGGCACCCACCAACGATTCATGTATGGATGGTCTCCATCGGTCACATGGACGTTTCTCCATCCGCGCAATTTTCCTTCATCGCGGTGATCGAAGAATTGGATGCGGTGCAGATCGTGCAGGTCCCAGCTCGCCGAAGCATGCTCACCGTTGATTTCGAGAGTGTAGAGCGCCTTATGACCGCGCGCATAACGCGTAGCTTCGAACGTCGCGAGCGATCCATTATCGAACCGGCAGAGAAAAGCGCTGGCATCATCGATCCCGACAGGCTCGACCTTGCCGGTCAAATTATGTTTTCTTTCTTTGATGAAGGTCTCGGTCATGGCAACGACCTCCGAGATCGGCCCATTAAGCCACATTGCGGTATCGATGTTATGGGCCAGCAAATCACCGGTGACGCCGCTGCCGGCAACCCCCACATCGAGACGCCACAGCCCTTCGCCGCCTTGCGGCAATTCCTGCGAGATCGTCCAGTCCTGCAGAAATTTGGCCCGATAATGAAAAATCCTTCCGAAGCGTCCCTCATCGATCAGGTTTTTCAATAGCACCACAGCCGGCACACGGCGATAGTTGTACCAGACCATGTTGGCAACTTTGGCAGATTCGACCGCCTCCGTCATCGCAATGGCTTCTGCGGCGCTACGCCCCAACGGCTTTTCACACATAACCATCTTGCCGGCCTGCGCGGCGGCGACGGCTATTTCAGCATGTCGTATCGTTCGGACTGGCGATATCTATCAAATCGATATCTTTGCGGTCGATCAGCTTACGCCAATCCGTCTCGATGGATTCATATCCCCAGTTAGCTGCAAAGGATTGCACGCGTTCGGGATTGCGAGCGCAAACGGCTTTCAACACGGCTTGATAAGGCAGATCGAAATACCGATTCCCCTGCAGGAACGCATTCGAGTGGGTACGCCCCATGAATCCATAACCGACTAAACCGACGTTCAGATGTTTTTTGCTCATTACTCGCTCTAGTAGTAAGGGAGGATTCACCGCAAAATTAATAGATCGTTGCGGGGAATGCCTGGCTGTTCGTTTACTATCACGCTTCAGTTCCAACCGTGGGCATTTCTCACGGCAATCATCGTATTCAGGATGTTCCGCCACGTTTGCGGATCCAACATCACTTCATTGGGGAACATACAGCCATCCCAGTTGATGTGCTGGTACTCTTTTGTAGGTTGGCCGCTCGCATCTCGCATCCACAGCCCGGCCGCGCGCACAATATCCATCTTGCCGTTCGGATCGTTCGGCAGACAGTGCCGTCCGGTCTTATCGTGTGAACCCGATCCTTTTACCGTGGCATCGTTCTGCGCTACGTGAAAATCTTTCACCCACGGGCGGAGCCGGCTCGTCATCTGGCCCAGCGCTTCATAAAGCGTCCCATCATCGGACCAATCGTGGTTTTCCGGGAGAATGCGATCAGCCGGCGCGTTGTAACCGAGAGTGAAGAGGAGCGTGTGCGCCATATCAGCCTGCATACCCAGCGTCTGCGGGCGGTCTACCATCTCGAGCAGTTCGGCCATCCGTTTCCAGCTGTGCATCCCGCCCCAGCAGATTTCGCCCTCCGCCGCAAGCTTCTCGCCATAACTCTCCGCTATATTGCAGGCTTCGCGGAAAGTGTCGGCTATCAACCTGGTATTTCCTTCCGGATCCGCAGCCCAATCGGCCGGGCTGCACGCCGAATCGATCCGCACTATACCGTAGCGGCGGATGCCCATCTCGCGGAGCTTCCTGCCGATCGCGCAGGATTTACGAACCTGTGTGAGAAAGCTTTTGCGCTCATCGGTTGATCCCATCGCCGAACCTCCGCCTGTGGGAGGCCATACCGGTGCGACGAGCGAGCCGATGACCAGGTTTCGCGCCGCAACCTGATCAGCCAGCAGTTTCAAATCGTCATCGGTAGAATCGATGTCCGTGTGCGGCAAGGAGAGGAAAATGTCTACGCCGTCAAAACGGATGCCGTCCACTTCCGCGGCCGCTGTGAGGTCGAGCATCGTCTCCAATTCGATAAAGGGTTCAGCACCCGGGCCGCCTTTTCCGACGAGTCCCGGCCAGGTTGCATTATGTAATTTAGGATATGCGTATTTGTTTTCAGTGCTCATTGATATGTTCCTGATAATAGTTTTCAGTTTTTATACTTCAATAAATATCGGCGTCTGATTACTAAAACGGGAATCTTTGTCACTTCTCACCCAGGGCCTGGGCGATCGCCTTTTCCGCGAGTGGAGCCATAACAGCATAGCCGGCAGCATTCGGCAGCACTCCATCACTGGTAAGCTCCCTCTTCAGATTTCGTCCGTCTGCCATGGCCGAATAGTAATCGAGATATACTGAGTCGCTCTGCGCTGCATACTCTTTCAACCATCCGTTGATCCCGATAATTTTTCCCTGCGGCCGGAGGGCCGTCTGTTTTGAAAAGCAGTCGCAGACCGGAGTGAGAGATGACAGGATAACTTTGATACCGTTCGCTTTTGCGAGTTCAACTATCGACATAAAGTTTTCCGCCATCATCCCCTGTGTGATCGGGCCGGTGACGCTCGCCAGATCGTTTGTGCCCGCCAGGATCACCACCACCTTAGGTTTCAATGCAATCACGTCCTGGCGGAAGCGTACGAGCAGCTGTGGAGTGGTCTGGCCCTGGATGCCGCGGTTAAAATAAGGCTTTCCCGGAAAGAACTTTGCGTCGCCGCGCCCCCAAAATTCCGTGATCTCGTCTCCTAAAAATACCACCCTTGCTTCTCCGCTCGCCGGCGAGGGAAGCTCAGTATTCTCGCTGCCGTACCGAATCAAGCCGGCCCAATCGACCAACAAATGCCTTTGTGCGGCCATCCGCTGTTCTAGCGCTGTGATGGTTGAAGTGCAGTCCGAAGCGGATTGCGAGGAAGTGAAAATAACCCCCAGACCGAGCAGGAGATTGATAACCCGTATCTTCATTTTAAAAAGTGATGCGATCCTTCTTCGCCTCGATCTTTGCCGTGTCGACGCCGGGGACCTTTTTTAAATCTTCGATCGATTGGAAATCACCGTGTTTTTTGCGGTACTGAATGATCATCGCAGCTTGTGAGCGCTTGAGCGACAATCCGCTCTCGAGGTCGATAGCATCCGCTTTGTTTACGTTGATCTTCGGAACGTCATCAGCTGGGAAGTTCTTTACCAGATACTCGATGACTGCATTCAATTCCTCATCGGTGCCTTTCGCGCCAAGGGCCACCATCTTGTCCACGGTCCGCTGCCAGCCTACCCGATCCTGATTAACGGAGAAAGACTTTTCCAGCTCGTGGCATCTAGCGCAGATTTTCTGCGTCGCTTCCTTACCGGGACCGTCCGGTATAGGCCTACCCTGCCATGCCGCAGAAGGCGTCCACGCCGCGACCGTGAAAAACGTGATGACCGCAAGAAACAGAGCTCTACCTAAATTTCCTTTGAGAGAAGTAGTAAGTGAATACATAATCTGAGTTACACGTTTGCTTTATATATGCCTGGTGAAAATCTTTCCTCAGTGTTCCATGGGAAACCCGAAAGCATACAGAGTGCCGTCGTACGTCCCCACATAAAGCTGCCCGCCGCCGCCTGACAACGCACTGCCGCGCACGAATGATGTTATCGTCCTGCCGCTGCTCCACAACTGTTTACCCGTCATACCGTCCAGGGCGTATAAAACCGCGGGCGTCGACCGCCTCGCGCGCTGTGCCGCTGTTATTTTGCTGTCGTTGGGACGGAACTCGCCGCTGGAGACCGCGAATACAATACCGTTGATTATCGTCGGAGGCAGAGGCGATGTAAGATCGCGCGATACCCATCCGGGCTGCAACGTCGGGGCGCCATCCTGCTCCACTACCTTCCAGGTCAGAATCGCACCATTCGTAACGGTGCCGTTAGCCGGCGAGAAACCCGCATCAGCGGCCACCGGGCCCGCTATCGGCGCAAGCAGCCAACGAGTACCGTCGGAAGACTGCCAGCTTGAAAGTGCGCGTGGGGCGACGTCAGCACCCTTCGGAGCCGCCGGCGACGCCGGCGAATAAGCCGGCGTTTGGTAGAGTGGCGTCTTCAGATCGGCGCCATCCTCCAGGGTCGAACTATCCAGCAGATGGACACGACCATCTTTGGTGGTCGCGGCGATCAGGACTCTTCCTTTATATGCGAAGATTACCGGCGTGGAGGTGAATTCATCAGAACCCGGACTGTATTTCCCCTTCACCTTGAGCGTCCCCGGTTCAAGCGCTACCAGCGATACGGGCGACTCTTCACCGGCTCCCGTCGTTACGTAGATCGTTCCATCGGCGCCGAATGCGGGACCAGCTGAACCGGATACGTCGGCTTTCCAGGAGGTAACCTCCTTCGTAGCGAGGTCGAGCGACCACACGCCGTTCGGTACGCCACCGCAGTTCTGGCTGGTTACGACGTAAGCGAAATTATCGATGACCGTAAGGCCATAAGCGTTGGCATTGGGCGGGAGGAATTTCACCGGCGGTTGGTAATTTGCGCCATTCGACAGATGCATTGCGTGCAGCATCCCATCGCTCGACAGAGCGTAGATTAGAAAAGGTCCTGCCCCTAAAGGGTTACTACTCGGCGCCGGTGGTGTTGTGCGTGTCCGCGGGGGTGTTGGGGGCCGCTGTGGTGTGGGTGGCCGTGGTGCTGGAGGTGGAACGAGTGCAAGAGTTACCGCTCCCTGACCCGCTTCACCGACGGCGCTGCGCGCAGGATTTCTACGCCCGCCTTGTCCTCCACCTCCGGCAGGCATGGATAGAATAGCGGTACCGGTGGGTCGCGTTACATTGGCAGTCATACCCCCGGGACAACCCGGAGTGCCGACTTGCGACGGGACGCCTTGCCCGCCACCCGAAGATAAAAGCTTCTGCCACTCCAACCGTCCGAGATCGCTATCTATTACAAAGATGCCATCGGCACTGCCTCCGACGAATGCCAGGGCCCGAAATCCGCGATATCCGATCAGAAGATCGAGAAGTGCAGGGGGCGTCAGCGAGTTCAACTGTTTCGAGTCGTTTTTTAGCTTGAGCTTCCAAAGAAACTTGAAACCCGGTTTCTGCATGCTCTCTCTTGAAATCTTCGCGTCCGCCCTGACCCAGGAAGAACGCTGCGCATCGCCATTGCTCGTCATCCAGTCGGTGGGACCACGTCCCTGCGCTTTTGCATCACTCGTCCCTGCAATTACACAGACGGCACAGATAATGATTTCAGTAAGTCTCCTCATCTCAAGGAACTCCTTCGGTATAATTTCTATCCAACGTTGTTTAATCGTTTGTTGTGATTTCACGCTCCAGCGCATCCAGGCGATTGTTGAGATCGTTCAGCGAAGACCTCGCTGCATCCAGGTCCGCCTAGTTTCCAGTTTAGGGTGAGCTTGACTGGAAACTGAGGGCTAGCATTTTAACTGCTACTGGGCTGAACTATCGGCGGCGCTCTTTATGCCGAAACAATACTGCATCCCGTCGAACGTGTTGAGGTAGACCTTACCGTTTGCCATAGAGAGTCCACCCCAGTGACTCCAGGACGCGATGTCATCGCCGCTCGACCACAGCTCCTTGCCGGTCTGGGCATCCAGCGCATACAAAATCGCGTGAGACGAGTTCTTGATGCGGTTTTCCGCGGAGTTGTAGGCGAGTCCGATGTCGAAAGCGGCCTGATCCGTGTCTTCCCCATTGCCGTAGGCAAACACGATTCCATTGGCGATCACCGGCGGCTCAGCATGATTCATGTCGCGCGAGAGCCACGCCGGAGCCAGATTCAACTTGCCGTTCTTCTCGTCGACTTTGAAGGCGGCTATCGCACCATACTTGATCGGACCGTGTTCGATCGGGGCCTTGAACTTCGAATGCTTCGGCCCCCAGAATGGCGTCAGCACCCAGCGCGTCCCTCTCGCATCTTCCCAGGTCGCCATCGATCCCCAGATGCCCGCCGACGCGAAGTTGACCTCCTCATTGCAGATCAGCGGCGTGCGGTGCAGAGGCGAGCGGTGGTCATCTCCTCCGATCGATTCCGTATCCATCAGATAGACCACGCACTCCTTGCCCGCATCAACCATCAGTTCCCTACCCTTGTAATTGAATATCGCAGGCGTGACTTGCATATCCAGATCGCGCTTGAAGAGCCACTCGGCATTGGAAGGCCCATAATAATCGACCAGTTTCGCTGCTTTCGTCTCGGAATCCTGTTTTACCCCGATGATTCCATTTCCGAAAATCCCGTTCTCGGGATCCCACCGCCCATCGCCTGTGCCTGTGTACATTACGCCCTGGCTGCTGATCGCGGGGCCTGTCCGTCCCCACATCCCCCCGCCCGCCGGTCCCCAGGAACCGACCTTATCCGTGGCCAGATCGTAGATGTAGACCATGTTCGGATTCCCGCCGCAGCCCTGCGCGGTGTGCGTATAGATCACGTTGTTGAGCAGATTCAGCGCGTATGGCTTCCCATTCGGCGGCATGAATTTCGCGGGCGGCGCGATCTCTTCTCCGTCGGCGATGTTCAACCGTCGCAAGGTCCCGTCCCATGCGGCAGCGTAGATCGTATATTTGCCCGGTGTGCCCGCAGGGCCAATTACAGGCGTCGCGGTGATGCCGCCTGGACACAGCACATACGGAGCCCTGCCGCCAACCGGTGGAGTCCAGGTACTCTCGAAATGCTTTTTCCAGAGAAGCTGGCCGGTATCGGCATCTATCGCGTAAATGTTGTCCGAGACGCCCGTCACGATGGCGATCTGTTTCGGGCCATCTTTGGTTTCGACGCGGCCGGCAATGAGCACCGGCAACAAGTTGTGCATTTGTCGAGGCTCGTTGTCCAGCTTGAGCTTCCATAGCAACTTCATGCTTTTGACATTGGCTGTGGTCAGGATCTTTTCCTCCTTTTGCCAGGCGGTCCGCTGCGTGTCTCCGCCGTCGGTGAGCCAATCAGCGATTTTTCCGCCTTGCGCCAGATGAGGTTGGTTCCAGACCGCTATGCATCCTAGTAACAACAGCAACAGTCCGATGACTTTAGCTGATATTCGATAGTTCACTTGGGGACTCCCTTCAGATTACACGGAGGCACTCGCTTTTACGCCGGTCAACGTGTCCAGAGTTACAGCAATTGAAGCTATATTTTAAATTGAGTACCTATTTGTTTCTTGTGCTGGCGTGAATTTATCCACCCATCGGTATGAAGTCAATGGGAAGAAAGGCAAATGACGAAGAGAAAGCACGCCTCGGAATTCAACAAAAAATTCCCGAAGAACAATAATGCCCGTTTTCCGGCATTATGCGGTTAGTATTTTCTTGATTACTCGTCTCGATTGCGCAATTTACTGTTTTTATTTTCGTAGATGCGCGTCTCTTCGAATCCCTGCCTGGGCTTTGAGCCGCTACCGGCTCTTCCCGCTTCGCGCGATTCTCCCGACGCTGCTGGTGAAAATCGCGACTTTTGATTGCTGCGCGATGGCGGCAGCTTTATCCCTTTTCGATTGGGAATCTGTGGCAACGGCGTCACCGGCCAGACTATTTTCGGGATGCCCCACCAAAGCCCTGCCAGTATCGCAAGCGCTATAGCAAACCGGGCCATCAGCCACAACAACTCTTTCCATTGCGCGCTTGGCGGCTGTGGGGCATCCGCGCGTTCCGTCACCAGCCTCATCTCCTCTCTCGCCATGGGCTTGTCCGGGGCGCAACCGGCCGCGGCGCGGCAATTCCAGGGAATGATGCCTTGCAGGAGTTTCCCGTCGAGCGTCTCGATCTGGACCTTGAAATTGAGCGATTTCAGCTCGCGATAGTCGCGGCGCCGGGTGAAGAACATGATGCCAATCTGTTCGGTCAGCGACTGCTTCGCTCCCGCCAGAAATTTGACCAGCGACTGAGTATCATCGGTACTCGAATACTGCTCTTTGTTCTCTCGCGGAAAGACCATTTCCCTCAGCGCGCTGGCGTCTATCCCGTCGCCTACGCCGATAGTGAATGTCTGAATGTTGGTCTCGTTGAGTTTCTCGATGACGTCATCCAGCTCATCTTTCCTCTGCAACACTTCGGGGTCATCTCCCGGTTTGACTTCATTCTTCCCATCGGTCAGAACGACGAGCATGTATTGCCGATCCGTATTTTTCAGCCTTTGCAGCCGGTTCAGCGCGAAAATGGTTGCGCTGTAGAGCGCCGTATTTCCGTCGCGCCGAGCCTGGAGCCGGTCGATCTGAGCCTCCACCTCTTCGCGCGTCTCCGCGAAAGTCGCGCCATCGATCTTCGCTTTAACATCGTGGCTTTCGAACGGAGCGATAGCGATTCGGTCGCCGGGACGGAACCTGTCAACCAGAACGCGCGCGGCCTCCTTTGCCGCATCGAGACGGGTTCGTCCTCCCAGGTTGTTGGAAATCATGCTGCCGCTGAGATCGAACACCATCATTACATCCAGCTTGCCCTCAGTCGCACGGTTTGAAACTTTGAACGGAATGAAGTCTCTGCCTTCGCGGATGAAAAGCGAGCTGGCTTCGCGAACTTTGATCCTTTGCTGAAGCTCCGCGGCACTGCCGGGCAGTCTGATCTGGTCGGCGTTCGCAAACTTGAGTTCCGCGTGAAAGTACGGCCGTGGATCGTTCTCATCCTGCACGAGCAGTTCGACCCTTTCAGCCGGTCGAATGTCCTGCGCTTTTTCGGTTCGACACCCAAAAGAACAGAGGGCGATGAGGCAAATGTGGAAGATCAGCAATTTTCTCGTATATTTGTCAAACATCAGGGTCTGCCTCCTTTCCCACCGGAGAACATTATTGATGGGTGCGGTTCAATGTAGAAACGGCGGTCTCTCGATATAAGTATGGCGTGCCGTTGCTCGACCAGGCTGTCGGGGATGTATATCTGGAGTTCGGGAGAGAGCATCGTCGTCGATTGGCTGGCGCTCAACCGGCCGATCACATATTTCTCACCACTATGTATCTCCCATTGTTTGTGGCTTTGCTTGTACCTCTTCTGCGTCGCCGGGTCGCTACTGTTGATGAACTCTAGCACTCCCTGACGGGTGAGTATCGGCGCGAGGCTGATGAAGGTCGTAATGCCGAGTCCGGCCAGCGCCATCCCAATCGCCTGTGAATTGCTGCCGCCGATGAGATTTGCCAGCATGAGGTAGGCCAGGCCGCCCGTCACCCCGCCGGCCATCCCGCCCAGCAAACCATTGAAGACGCGCGAGCGGTTGACCTGCCACCAGCGCAGGCTGATGCCGAATCCGATGAGCGCACCCGTGATCAACCAGGAGAGCACATCGGCGATGAACTGGGCGTCGAGCATCGCTTCCCTGATGAACCGTGCGATCCACCCACCGGCCGCACCCGCAACGGCGCCTCCAACCGCGCCGATCAAGATCCAGAGAGGAACGATTGCGTCTCCGAGCCGACGATCATTGATGCCGACACTCAATCCGCCGATCAAGGCCCCGAGCAGAGTGAAGGCGATCATATCGTAGTATTCCACATCTACGGCGAGCGGTATCTGTATCAGCGACCAGATGAACCAGCAGATGACTCCGGCCAGCGCGCCGATCAGCGCCATCTCCCATATCGTTTGCTGAAAGCTGCGCCCCTGCTGTACGCGCTCGATGAAGGTCTTGCTCTGGTCGACCCGGCGCTGCTGATTTTTGATATTGAAGCGCAGCGTTGTCCGGCCGACGAGGATGTCATCGCCGCTGCGCAACTCAGTTCTCTCGGTTACCTCGTAGAGCTCGCCATCGCGGTTCAATTCGAGCGATGGACGTTTGATCGACACCCGAATGACATCATTCGGTCTGACGCCTTGTTCGGGCAAGGTCCGCGAGCCGTTCAGCTCTTTCCCCTCCCACCGGCAGGCGGGATTTCCCAATCCTTCGCGCCACCCCCTCAGAACAAAGCCATCCCGCTCCTCGAACTCCGCCAGGATATCTCCCAATAGATCATCCAAAACTTCGTTCTCATCGATCGTGACCGTGCGATGAATTTCGCCTTCCTGGGTATCGAAATAAATCTGGTATTTTGGCATTTTGAGAATTGGTTGATAGTTGAGACTTGATAATAAATAGTAAAAAATCGGTCGTTAGGGCAGCCTCTTACCTTCAATTGCCAACTATCAACTATCAATTACCCTTCTTCCAATATCCGGGCTTGAGACAAGTGATAAATTTCCAAAGGTTGAGGCAAGTGAGGGATCACCCAGGCACAACCGATACAACGGCCGTTCTCCATGTCCCAGCAATGAGTGCACATAGCGCGCGGGCAGTTTCCGCATTTCCGCAGATCCCTCTCGTCAGCTTCGCGGCGGCAGCGAACGCAGCGGCCGACCGATTGCCGACTGCCCAATCGCTGCTCCCACCAATCATCTTCTTCGATCGAGAGCAGAGGCATTCGGGTGCTTACGCAGCCGGCGCAACGAAATGAATCATCATTCCAGCAATTCAGGCAAACCGAATTGCCGCAGCGCGGGCAGTCTTGCTGCGATGAACTCCTCAGTATCCTTCGGCAGAGCTGACAGCGCGACGCGCGACTGCGCAAACGCCAGAGAATCACGGCGCCGCCGACAGCCACCCCCAACACGACGGACCAGGTCTCTATCATTCCCGAGTCACCCGCGCTGATCGGCACTGAGTTGCCCGACAGCCGCATATATCTGCTCAGGATGCCCCCTGTCGCGATCCCGATTCCCGCGGCGCAAACAGGAAGATAGAGGTCCAGCGACGAGTAGCCCGTAGTGCCGCGCAGCCCCCACAACCCATACGCCAGCAATCCCATCAAACCTCCGCACACAAGGATCGCCCCACCGTTCGTCGTCAATCCGACTACGAACTGGATCACTCCGATAACTAATGACGCGATGATTGTGAGTAGAATCCGCGATCCCATACTGAGAATTTAACGCAAAGACAAGGCTTGAGGGAAGAGGCCCGGAGTCCGGGTCTGTGTTCTCGCGCGGGTCTTATTTAATCGCAGAAGGTCAGAAACAGTCGTGGATCAAGAACACAGATTCCGGAATCCGGCATTTTCTCAGGTACCGCTCTGCCAGCTATTCAGATATTCGATCTGCTCTGGCGTCTGTTCATCGATCGCAACTTTCATCGAGGTCAATTTAAGGTGAGCGATCTCGGAATCTACTTCCTCAGGTAGCAGGTGAATATTGGCCTCGAGCTTTCCTTTGTTCTTCACCAGGTACTCAACTGAGAGCGCTTGATTGGCGAAACTCATATCCATGACGCTGGCCGGATGCCCTTCGGCGGCAGCTAAATTTATCAATCGGCCTTCGCCGAGCACCATAATTCCGCGGCCATCCCGCAGTCTATATTCCTCTACCCACGGCCTTAAGTTCCTGATGTCGGATGACATCTCTTTCAAGGCGACGAGGTTGAGTTCGAGGTCAAAGTGACCCGAGTTGCACACGATGGCTCCGTCTTTCATCTTCTTGAAATGCGGTCCGTCAATGACGTGGCGACTGCCGGTCACCGTGATGAAGATATCGCCGAGTGCCGCGGCCTGATCCATCGGCATAACGCGAAACCCGTCCATCGTCGCCTCGAGGGCCTTGATCGGATTGACTTCGGTGACGATGACATTGGCGCCCATACCACGCGCACGCATAGACACGCCTTTGCCGCACCAGCCGTAACCGACGACAACGACGTTCTTCCCGGCAAACAGGATGTTGGTCGCTCGGATGATGCCGTCGAGCGTGCTCTGGCCTGTGCCATAACGATTATCGAAGAAGTGTTTCGTTTGCGCATCGTTGACGGCGACGGCCGGGAAAGTCAGTTTACCATCCCGAAGCATCGCCTTGAGACGGGTTATACCGGTCGTCGTCTCTTCCGTGCTGCCGATGATATCGGAGATCAGCTCCGGTCGTTCGCTGATCATAGTAGCGACGACATCCGAACCATCGTCGATGATGAGCTGTGGTTTGTGATCCAGCGCAATGTGGACGTGCTGATTGTAGGTCTCGATCGATTCGCCTTTGTGCGCATAGACAGAGATGCCGTAATGCTTAACCAGAGCGGCGGCCACATCATCCTGAGTGCTGAGCGGGTTTGAAGCGATGATGACCGCATCGACGCCGGCTGCGCTGAGGGCGCGCGCCAGGTTGGCCGTCTCGGTAGTGACGTGTGCGCAAGCTACCAGCCGCAAACCTGCGAGCGGTTTCTCCTGTTCGAAGCGTTGTCGAATCGCACGCAGCACGGGCATCTCTCGCTCAGCCCACTCGATACGCTTCTTACCCTCGTCGGCAAGAGCCAGATCTTTCACGTCACATCGCACTTCTTTCGTACCTTCCATTTTTTATTTACCTCGTTGTTGGATGGTTGCCGGTAATCGGGAGCCGGTGACCCTTTGCCGGTAACTATCTCGGTATGCCAGCCGTATACCGGCTACCGACTTTAACTCAATCCTGCTTCCTGGCGCAGACGCTCGGCACGATTGGTTTGCTCCCAGGTGAACCCTTCTTCATTGCGTCCGAAATGCCCGAAGGCGGCGGTACGCCTGTAGATCGGGCGGCGCAGATCGAGCGATTCGATGATTCCCTTAGGCGTGAGTTGAAAATTGGCGCGGATCAGATCCGAGAGCTTCTCTTCGTCGATCTTCGATGTTCCGCCGCAATCGACGTAAACGGAGACCGGCTCGGCGATCCCGATGGCATAGGCAAGCTGCACCTGACAAAGATCGGCGATGCCGGCAGCCACGACGTTTTTGGCGATGTATCGCGCCATATAGCACGCCGAACGGTCCACTTTCGTCGGATCTTTACCGGAGAACGCGCCGCCTCCGTGGGGAGCCGCTCCGCCGTACGTATCGACTATGATCTTGCGCCCGGTCAAACCCGTGTCGCCTTGCGGTCCGCCCACCACGAAACGCCCGGTCGGATTGACATAGAATTTGGTGTTCTCCAGAAATTGAGCGGGGACCGTCGGCTTGATGACGAGGTCGATGATATCTTCACGAATTTGATCGGCGCCGACCTCCGGACCATGCTGGGTCGAGATGACAACTGCATCGACTCGCACCGGTTTCCCATTCTCGTATTCGACGGTCACCTGTGATTTCCCGTCGGGTCGAAGATAGGTCAGCTTCTGATCGCGCCGTACTCTGCTCAGCCGGTGAACGAGTTGATGCGCGAGCTGTATCGGCAGCGGCATCAACTCAGGCGTCTCATTACAGGCGTAGCCGAACATGAGGCCCTGGTCACCCGCTCCTCCCGTATCGACGCCCATGGCGATATCAGGTGATTGCGTGTTGATCGCGGATATTACCGAGCAGGTCTCCGCATCGAACCCGAATTTAGCCCTCGTGTATCCGATCTCCTTCACCGTTTCGCGAGCGACTCGTGAATAGTCGATCTGCGCTTTGGTCGTGATCTCTCCGCCGACGATGATGAGGCCGGTCATTGCCATCGTTTCGCAGGCAACCCTTCCCGTCGGGTCTTGCCGCATTACCTCGTCGAGAATCGCATCTGAAACCTGATCGCATATCTTATCCGGATGTCCTTCCGTCACGGATTCAGAGGTGAACAGGAACTTACCATGTTGTTTCACTTAGCCCTCCTTGGCTCATATGATTGCACGTAGATGATAGGCATCAAAGCGGGAAAGAATGTCATCACTTTATACCAGAGTCAAGCAAAGTAAGATTTGAATTTCGTCAGAATTCTCACATACAGGGCTCTGATAATAAACGCGGCGGCGCAGTGAAACCGATTTTATAGATTACACCTTGGTTTTGCCGACTCGCACGTTTATTATTTGGCCGCGTTATCATCACTGTACGGAGGAAGAAATGTCGCAACCTGACATCAATTCATTACTCAGAGAAGAACGCGCCTTCGCGCCACCAGCTTCATTCTCCGCCGCCGCTCATATCAAGAGCCGCGCGGATTACGATCGAGTTTACCAACGTTCCATAGAAGATACCGGATGGATTTTGGTCTGAGATAGCGAGTGATCTGCACTGGTTCAAAAAATGGGACAAAGTATTGGAATGGAATGAACCGTTTTCCAAATGGTTCACGGGCGGACGAATCAACATCTCGTACAATTGCCTGGACCGCCATCTCTCGAGCTGGCGCAAGAACAAAGCTGCCATCATCTGGGAAGGGGAGCCCGGTGATACGCGGACGCTGACCTATCAACAGCTGCATAGCGAGGTCTGCCGGTTCGCAAATGTGCTCAAATCGCTTGGAATACAGCAGGGTGACCGTGTTGCGATCTATATGCCGATGATACCGGAATTGCCGGTCGCGATGCTGGCCTGCGCGCGCATAGGTGCGGCTCACTCGGTGATTTTCGGGGGATTTTCCGCGGAAGCGCTGAAAGACAGGATTAATGACGCACAGGCCAAGGCCGTCGTCACGGCGGATGGAGGGTTTCGTCGCGGCGGGGTAGTGCAACTGAAACCGGCCGTCGACGAAGCGCTCAATTCCTGCCCGAGCGTGACTCAGGTCGTCGTAGTGCAGCGTTGTAAAAACGAGATAGCGATGAAGGAGGGACGCGACCACTGGTATCACAAGTTGATGGAGAACGCTTCGGATAAATGCGATGCCGAACCGTTGGATTCCGAACATCTGCTCTATACCCTCTATACCTCGGGGACGACCGGTAAACCCAAAGGGATCGTCCACACCACTGGCGGTTACTCAGTTCAGACTTACATTACCACGAAGTGGGTCTTCGATCTGCACGACGACGACACGTACTGGTGCACGGCGGACATCGGCTGGGTTACCGGCCACAGCTACATTGTTTACGGACCACTGCAGAACGGCGCGACGACGGTTATGTACGAAGGGGCTCCAAACAGCCCCGACTTCGGCCGCTTCTGGTCGATCGTCGAACGCCATAAGGTCAATATCTTATACACGGCTCCGACAGCAATCCGCACATTCGTTAAGTGGGGCGAGGAGTGGCCGCTGAAATACGATCTTTCTTCACTGCGATTGCTCGGCACCGTGGGAGAACCGATCAATCCGGAGGCGTGGATCTGGTACCACAGGGTGATCGGGAAAGAGCGCTGCCCGATAGTCGATACGTGGTGGCAGACCGAGACCGGCGCAATTATGATCGCACCGATTCCGGGCGCGGTCACGACCAAACCCGGATCTGCGACATTTCCCTTCCCCGGCATAGTCCCCGATATTCAGACGAGAGACGGAAAGTCTGTCGGACCTAATCAGGGCGGTTATCTGGTGATCACCAGACCCTGGCCGGGAATGCTGAGAACGATCTACGGCGACCCGGAGCGCTATAAAAAACAGTACTGGACCGACATTCCCGGGCGCTATTTCACGGGGGACGGCGCACGGCGCGATGAGGAAGGATATTACTGGCTGATGGGCCGCGTCGACGATGTCATCAATGTGAGCGGTCACCGGCTAGGAACGATGGAGATCGAAAGCGCACTCGTATCGCACCCGATGGTAGCTGAAGCGGCCGTCGTGGGGCGTCCCGATGAGCTCAAAGGTCAGGCCGTTTCGGCATTCGTGACCCTCGAGTCGGGCCATAATCCCACCGCCGAGTTAAAAGATGAGTTGCGGCGGCATGTGCAGAAGGAGATAGGCGCGATGGCTAAACCGGATGATATCCGCTTCACGGACGCGCTGCCGAAGACGCGTTCCGGGAAGATCATGCGCCGTCTCCTGCGTGACATAGCTTCCGGCGCGCAAACCGTGGGCGACACGACGACTCTGGAAGACTATACGGTGCTCGCCAAACTACGTGATGAAGAGGAGTAATCCGAGAAGCGAAAGGCGGAAGGTGGCAAACAATATTTGCTGCTTTCTCCTTTTGCTTCCTTATCGAAAGAAAATCCTATGTATACGAGAATCGCATTTTTATTACTGATTTTATGTTCGGCCTCAATTGCGCAGGATGTTCCGCCGATCAGAAATTTTTTGCAGGTCAATGAACAATTCTGCACGGGCGGTCAACCTCGTCCTGAACATCTGACCAAACTCAAGGCCGATGGGGTAAAGGCGATTATCAATCTGAGGCAGCCCAGCGAACACAGGGCTGAAGAAGAAGAGGCTGAGGCGAAAAAAGTCGGATTGAAGTATTTCAATATCCCGGTCGTCTTCGGGAGCCCGAAAACCGAGCAGGTCGACGAGTTTCTCAAGATTACGGATGATCCGGCGAATCGGCCCGCTTTTATTCATTGCACGGCGGCGATCCGAGTGGGTGCATTCTGGATGATCCGCCGCGTCCTGCGCGACGGCTGGACCTTTGAAAAAGCCGAAGAAGAGGCGAAGAAAATTGGTCTGGTCAATGCTCCACACCTTAACGAATTCGCGCGCACCTACGTCGATCAGCACAAAAAGAAGTGAATCAGCCGGCGATGGGTAGGAGGGGTGTAACTTCCTACCCACCCTCTTTGATTTTTCTTCCCTCTCCTCGATGCCGCGTTTGACAACATACTGATGCCACCGTATAGTGTGCATTCGTAATTAAACAACGCAATAAATTGTGGTTACCCGGTGATCCCCCCCTAGATTACCAAGTATTTTAAATGCTCAGAATCGAGAAACTCTTTCTTCAAGGATTTAAGTCTTTCTGTGATCCTACCGAGGTCATATTCGATAACGAAGGCATTACCGCGGTGGTCGGCCCCAATGGATGCGGTAAGTCGAATGTCGCGGATGGGCTGAGTTGGGTGATCGGCGAACAGCGCGCGAAGGCGCTGCGCGGCGGTAAGATGGAAGATGTGATCTTCCAGGGCAGCCGAAACCGCCAACCCTCCGGACTGGCCGAGGTCATTCTGACTCTCGTCGTTCACCAGTCCTTTGAGATTCAGGGGGAAGCCAGCCAGCCTGAAACAGAGGCGCTGAGGCAGGCAGAAGAATCGCTCGAACAGGCTGATGCTGCGATTGAAGCATCAACCGCGGTAGTTGAAGGCGCCGGTGATATCACACCGCTCGAAGGCGCCGCCGTTCCGGAAGGAGCGGGAGCAGAGCAATCCGAGAAACAAGCCAATCCGCAATCTACCCAGGCGGCCAAGAAGCGCCGCAGACACGCGATCCCGGGAACCACCAGGGTTTTTCACGAAGGCGAGCGCATAACCATTGGCCGCAGGCTGTACCGCACCGGAGAGAGCGAGTATGAGATGGACGGGCGCGCCTGTCGCCTGCGTGACATTCAGGACCTGTTCGCGGGAACCGGCCTGGGCGGCGCGCATTACGCGATCATCGAGCAGGGACGGATCGGCCAGGTGCTCTCGGCCAAACCGATGGACCGCAGGGCGCTGATCGAAGAAGCGGCGGGCATTTCGAAGTTCAAGATGCGCCAGCACACGGCCGAAGTTAAACTCGACGCGTCCAAACAGAATCTCTCGCGCGTCTCCGATATCCTGGCGGAGATCGAACGCCAGCAGAATAGCCTCAAACGCCAGGCCGCCCGCGCGCGTCGCTACCAGCGATTGAAACAGGAGTCGCGCGACCTGATGCGCGCCGTCTATCTTCTGGATTACCGCGCGACCAGGACTACGCTCTCAGACCTGGAATCAACGCTAGGCCAGATATCGACGCGCGAGTCCGATGTAGCCGCATCGATAGCAACGCTCGAGGAGGATCATAGTAAGGCGGCGCAGGATGCCCGAGCTACCGAAAGCGCCTTGAACGATACCAGGCAGATTTCCACAAAGACTGACCTGGAGACCGATCGCGCACGCCAGCAACACACCTATCTAAGCGAGCAATTACATGCGCTCGGCCGCCGGTCCGCGCAGTTTGCACAGGATCAGTCATCGATCACCGAGAGGCGGCATTTGATCGAGCAGGAGACGGCGCGACTTCGAGAGGAGCAGCACAGGCTCGAATCTGAGATCAATAGTGAGAGCAAGACGCTCGCCGACGCCGAGGACGAATATCGGCTCAGGCTGGAGAAGGATGCCGAATCGGAGGGCCGGCTCGAGGTGGCGCGGAAGAAGGTTTATGAGAGCGTTACCCATCTCGAACGATGGCGACAGCTCAAGCGACAATTTACAGACTCGGTCGATCGCAGCCAATCCAGATTGGCCGGATTGAGCTCAGAGGGCCAGCGTGCGATGGCGCAAGCGCTCGCCGCCCGGGAACAACACGCCGGACAAACCGAGGAACTGGAGGAGACGACACACAGGCAAGGGCGAATTAACGCCGAACTCTCAGAGGTTACGGACGGCCTCGCAGAATTGCGCCAGACCCGCGATGAGCGCGAACAAAAGTTGTCCGCGCTTCAGCACGACCTCACCGCTACTGAGCACCGCCTGATGTCTCTTAACGAACTGGACCAGAGACACGCCTATTTTTCAGAGGCCGTTCAGGCGTTGATGAATCTGCCCAACTTGCCCCATTCGTCATTAAATGGATTTAAGACGCTCGGGACACTAGCCGATTTCGTGCAAGTCGCCCCTGAGCACGAGACGATGATCGAGACGGCAATGCGCGACGAACTCCAGTACGTCGTCGTGCCGACATTCGATGATGCATTGGGAGCCATTGATTTTCTTAAATCTGAAGGCGCGGGAAGAGCCACTTTCCTCGTTCTTGGGCTCCATGGCAGTGAGCCTATTGAGTTTACTCAAAATGGCGATGGTCACACATTCCGTTATCAGACGCTGGGAGCGGCACTTGGGCTTCGAACGGAGTTTGCCGATGCGTTCAGGCTGGCGTTGCCTGGGTTAGCGGGTGCGCGGATAGTCGAGGATGCGGCATTAGCGATTGACGCTTCCATCGTTACTAACGGAGGCAACGGGGGCAACGGTGTAAATTTAAGCAATGGGTTTAGTTTGGATGATAGTGATGGTCGTGATGATCGTGACGATAAGAAGGATTGGAGCAATGATGGACCCCGGGGTCATGGGGGTAATGGTGATAATAATGGGGGCAACGGCGCCGGATGGCCGGTGAGTAATATTGCGCTCACTCTTTCGGGTGAGCGTGTCGTTGCGGGGCGGCTAATTACAGGCGGGAGCGTATCGGAGAAAGGTGTAGGGGTGCTGGCGCTCAAGCGCGAGATTGGGGAATTGTCCGATCGTCTTGAATCGCTGGCGGCCGATCGGGCTGCAGCCGAGGCGGCATTAACTTCGGTGAAATCCCAGATCGTCGAGTTCGAGGAAAACGAGCGGCAGTTGAATGAAGAGGGGCGCCGCATCGACAAAAGGATCGCAGTCCTCCGGGAACAATTGCAGCAATGCGATCGTGAGATCGAGCGGACTTCGACTCACATTCGTGTAGTCGAGGGGGAGACGCTGCAGGCTGAAGAAGAGTTGCTGGAATCCGAAACGAAGCTGCAACAGGCAGCCTCCCAGACCGATGAAGCCGAGCAGTCGCGAGCCGATGCTGAAAAGGTCGTCGAAGTCGCTCAGGCGGAGATCGCTGAACTTCGCCGGGATGCCGAGCAACGCTTACAGGAACTATCGCGGCGCCGCGCTGAATTTGCCGCGAAAACCGAGCGCCGTAGAGGCGTCCAGAACGACATCCGCAGGCTCGAGTCCGAGGCGAACGATCTGGAAAATCGATTGGCGCGTTCGCGCATGGAGGCCGTCGAGGCTGACGATCAAACGAACGCGATACAGTCGTCTATTCACAACATGGCCGAGCAGATGCAGAAGCTGATGGCTGATCAGCAGCTCCAGGCCGCAGAGCTGGAACAGCGCGGCGCGGCTTTGGCCGCGGCTCGCGAAAGCCTCGAATCGATCGATCTCGCCTTGCGCTCCGCCCGCGAGGCTGCAACTCAATCCCGCGAGGAGCGCGCGCAGAGGGAGATCGAGATGACTCGCTTGTCCAGCAATCTCGAGCACCTCATGCATTCCTGCCAGATGGAATTGGGCGAGAATATCGCCGAGGTATCTGAACGACTGGAAGCAGGTACTGACGAGCAGATGCCCGAGACGGCTCAATTCCCTGCCGGCGATGCAGATCAGGAAGACCAGGAAGATGTGGGAGAGATATCGGTCTCTTTCTGGAACGTTCCGGAAGACTTCAACCTCGAGGAAGCAAAGGCGCGGCTTGATGAGTTGCGTTCAAAGATCGATGGACTGGGACCAGTCAATATGATGGCTCTCGAGGAACTGACTGAGGTCGAAGAGCGCTACCTTTTCCTCATCACACAAAAAGAGGACATAGAGAAAGCGATTTCCGACACACAAGCTGCCATTGCGGAGATCAAACGCCGGTCGCGGGAAAAATTTGTGGAGGCCTTCCACGCGATCAATGAGTACTTCAAACGAATGTTTGAGGAACTATTCGGCGGCGGGCATGGCGAGATGCGACTGATCGACGAGACCGATGTCCTCGAAAGCGGGATCGAGATAATCGCGCAGCCGCCCGGGAAGCGGCTGCAGAATGTCCTTCTGCTATCCGGCGGAGAAAAAGCGATGGCCGCGCTCTCACTGGTGATGGCGATTTTCAAGTATCGCCCTAGCCCGTTCTGCCTGCTCGATGAGGTCGATGCGCCACTCGATGACATGAATATTGGGCGGTTCGCCGACAAGATACTCGAGATGAGCACAAATACTCAGTTTATGGTCATCACCCACAGCAAGAGGACTATGGAAGCGGCGAAGGTTCTTTATGGCGTAACGATGGAAGATACCTGGTGTGTCAAAACTGATATCGGTAAAGTTGACTTGAGGTCGATCTTGTTTGAGAAGGAAGATCGATCTTCTACCACGTTCTCCAGAATCAGGACCTTGTACAGCAGCCTGCCGAATTCCTTAGCGACGATCGAACGCAGGTGAACGCCGCGCAGCAGCTCGGCTCCCGGTTTCGCCGGTATACGGCCGATCAGATGCTTCCGATACCTGAGCCGGACGCTCTCCGGCCGATTCTCGTCGAGTAATCTTTCAGCAGCCTCCAACCCATCGTATAGGTCTATTTCAACTTCGCCCCTTCCCGCATTCGCCTTTGTCGATCCGCGCGCCTGAAATCCACTCAACTCCTGTTTCGTCTTCAATTCGCTGGCCACACCGACCCAATAAAAATAATCGAGCACGATGTCTACCAACGATCGCCAGCGATATCGCCGGCGCGCCAGTTTTAGCAATCTCAGATGCAGACGGAGGATGAAGACGATGGTACGGGCGGCTCTGGGGCTCTGGAATACTAAGGGCCGCAGGATGCGCGTCAGATTTGAGAAAGGCAGGTTGTAATGGATCAAGGGGAGTGCGGGGATAATTTCGGGGTGGCGGATGCCGAGCAGGACGTCCCCTCTTCCCTCGTCCTGTTTACGCCTGAATGAGCCATTGAGGTCACGGCATTCGTAATGGTCGGCCATAGCATCGGCGGCGAATATTAACTCGGCGCCCGCTTTGATGAGGCGCACGCCCAATTCGTAATCTTCATGCGCGTGGCTTGCGGAGAATCCTGTGTCAAATCCGCCGGTGCTTGCAAAGAGTTCGGCCCGGATTGAGAAGTTGCCGCTCAGAAAGTCGCGAAATGTGAAGCGATGGCCCTGTTCGCACATACGATAGAACATGCCCATCCACCATCTCCGCAGCTCTATCCAATATAAATCAGTGTGATCAGGGATAACCGGACGTGAGTATCCAACCACAACTCGATCCGGTTTCTGAAGACGCTCGTGAGCTCTTATGAAACCGGGCGCGGGCACGATATCGTCATCGATGAAGATGAGCAGTCGGCCTTCAGCTCCGGCTGCTCCAAAGTTGCGTGCGTCGGCCGCCCCCCTCCCAGGCACCTCAAAAACTTTCATCTTGAATGGAGCTGTGTAGTCCTGAGCCATAGCGATGGTATCATCGATACAACGGTCAGCCGCTACAATAACTTCCAGCTGATGCATCGGATAGTCTTGAGAGCATAAGGCGTCGAGCGTGCGCTTCAAGGCATCGCTCCGGTTATGGGTGGGAATGATGATGCTGATTTTTGGACTGTGTGTCATAAGAATATAGAGGAAATCGTTATTTCCTCCGCCTTTCTTCTCTCGAGCGGCGGATCCGCGATATGAAATAAGCCCATGGACCGAAGAGACAACCGCGCAACTCGGCCAGAATCAGATCGGGCGGCAATCCCCCGGGGCGTCCCAGCAGCGAGCGAATGAGGGTCGCAAGCTGTTGGTGGCGAAACCATGCCCACGGCCCCTTCATCACATCTATTTCACCCTCGCGCATTATGCTGCGCGTCCAGGCTGCATATGCTCCGACTCCGTATCCGTAATATGTTCTGCGCAGTTCTTCCAAGGTTCGGCGGTGGCGATGCCAGCTCAGGGCGGCAGGTTCGTATACGATACGAAACCCCCGGCCAAGGATGCGCGCAATGTATTCGGTGTCTCCTCCCGAACAGGTCAGTGTCCCGGCGTCTAGCGCCTCGTCAAAGTCCCCGATATGCTCCAGCGCGCTTCGCCGCAGCGACATATTGGCTCCGGCGCCTGCTCGGCCTGCCTCCCACGGGCAAAGATTGCAATTGTCAAAAACCACTCGCTTGAATCCTCGACCGAATGGGCTGTAGCGCTCGAATATTTCCTGAGCCTCGGTCTCCAACTCGAGCGGCATGGTCAAACCGGTAACGCACATCACCATGGGATCGTCGAAATTCCTGAGATGCGCTCTGAGCCAATACCGATCAGGGGAGGCGTCGTCATCGCAGAAGACAACGATTTCACCGTTGGCTTCGCGCAGCGCTCGGTTGCGAGCGATGTTCAGACCCGGGCGCTCCTCGTAGATGTAGCGTATCCGCCTGTGTAACTTCACCAGATCGAATGTATCGGTAGTGGAGGGACAGTTATCGATGATGAGTATCTCCTGCTGGTCATCCGGAAGCTCGCGGATAGCTTGAATGCATCGTCGCAGATCCTCTGTACGATCGCGCGTGCAAATTGCAATGGTTGATGTGCTCGACGGCTTGTCATCCAACGATGGCAGTTCATCCCATCCCAAATAATCTTTTATCCAGTTATCCCACAGATGCTGTTCGGAGACGGTTCTGAGGACCGCGCTATGGAGCATCACGGGGTCCAGGTGGCCGTCGATGACCGGCAACGTGAATTTGTCTATCGGTTGCCGGCGCCAGCGAATCAGAATGAGAGCCTTGTCGTAATTGTCGAGCCCGTTGATCTCATAAGGTAGCTGCTGAAGATCAAAGTCTAAAACCGCAGTGGCCATATGATCCACTTCTCTGCCCTTCAGAGGAGATGGAGGTTATGTTTGGAATGGAGTTGGATTCTCGATCCGGTTGGGGTTATATTCTAGCTGAAAATCCTCCAATATGAAATTTTCAATGATCGAGAGGCGAGAAAATCCATATAATTCCGCATTGGTATCGATTGTAATCCCCTGTTATAAGCAAGGGCATTTTCTAGCCGAATCGATCGAGAGCATCCTCTCGCAGACATACCAGAACTACGAAATCATAGTCATCGACGACGGCTCTCCGGACAATACCGCGCAAGTCGCATCACGCTATGCCGAGGTGAGGGTCATACGCCAGGAGAACCAAGGCCTTTCTGCCGCGCGCAATAAAGGAATCAGTGAGAGTCATGGGGAGTTTCTGGTCTGTCTGGACGCGGATGATCGTCTGTTGCCGGGAGCGCTTGAATCGGGTTTGGTCTGTATGGCACGGAGCCCTGAATCGGAATTCGTCTTTGGCCGCTACCGGGGGATCAAAATAGATGGTGCACCGACAGGTGTAATTTCGAAATTGAGCGACGAGAACATCTATTTGGGGCTTCTGGCCAGAAACTGTATTGGCCCTTTGGCCCCGGTGATGTTCCGTCGACGCGTCTTCGACAAAGTAGGAGGGTTCGATACGAGCATAAATTCTGCATCGGACTATGACATATATCTGCGGATATCGAGCAGCTTTCCTACTCACAGATATGATGAAATTGTTGCCGAATACCGCGTATATGATTCGAGTATGTCCGCGGATATGGGATTGATGCTGCGTTCTGTCATCATTTCATTGCGATTGCAACAAAGATACGTGAAGGGTGAAGTTGAGCGCGAACGAGCATATAAGATGGGTTTGAAGTTCTGGCGGGAATTATATGGCGAGCCTCTTTATAATCAAACATCGAGAAGACTGCGGGATATCGGGAACTGGAGACGAACAATCCGCGATTTGTGCTATCTGATTCGTTATTATCCACAATCGATCACACTGCACGGTTCCAGTAGAATCTCAAAACTAATTGCCCACCTGAAGGGAGCTTGACAGATTTACGGCTGGTTCATATAGTGGGACAACTTTTGGGAGGTCGTCTAAGGTAAGACTGCGGACTCTGGATCCGCCTGATAAGGCCGCAGGCATGGCTGCAAGTTGAATTTGAAGGACTTACAGGTGTAGTGGTGATAACGACAACTCAAATAGAGTGCATTCTGTGTGTAAGTGATGTAGGAGTGATGTAGGATGTGTGCAAATGATGTAGAATGCCGCAGTAATTTTGAGTGGGATTTTTGATATTCCGGGATGGTGTAATTGGCAACACGCTCGGCTCTGAACCGAGAGAGTCTAGGTTCGACCCCTAGTCCCGGAGCTGATAAAAAGAGGCGCTTTGGTAAATTAACTACCTGAGCGCCTCTTTTGTTTTAGTGACTGCCATCGTGTTCTACTCTGTGATGCTGTCGGCACTGGAAAGTGCTTTTCCAGAACTCCTCTTTAGCCCCCAACTCTTCTTCAGCCTGCTGACCTTTGCAAGCATATCTGTAGCAGAAATAACAAATGGATCGAGATATTGAATCCGTTTCTTTTCACGCTCCCGCTCTCTTTCGGCGAGTTGTTCGTACTCCAAACGTTTGATTTGAGAACGCGTTGTGATCAATGCGGTTACAAGAGCCACCGATGCAGCTATTCCGGCAGATATAACAACTCCAACCGATTGTTCCATTGGACGGTATCCTATAGTGGATGTTTTGCAGCATAACGGTTCGCGTCAGCGGCGCCCGCAAGCGGGCTTCTGCTGCACGCGAATGTTTGGCAAAGACTACTCAACTGTCTGGAACCAGTTACAATTAGGGGATGTTTGCCAACGTGTCCAGATTGCGTTGTCGGTGCCCCGAGCGAAGACGTTAATCGGATAGCGCCGAGCCAGCCGATTGACCCACGTCTCAACATTGCTGGCTGATGTCCCAACTCCTGCCGGACCACCCCCACGAGAAATTGAAGTCTGCGACCACCATCTGATTACAACAAACGAATCACCGTGAAGCCTTCGGCTTCCGCGGCATCCGAGAGATTTCCATCAGCGCCAATGAAATGGCGTCCGCGCGGTCGGTCAGAACACCAAATCAATGCCGCAGCCAATTGAAGCGCATCCGCGGCCCGTAGTTTATGTCTCCCCAACAGTCGCTCCGCCTTCTCTCGCACTTCTTCCGACGGTTGGACTTCATTCCAGCGACGGCGCAGGTGATCCAGCCGAGCGCAGGCCTGTTTGCCGTCTCGGCCTGTGATATAACCTTCACGAATCAGCCGATTGAAAGAACTGATCGCTTCGATCGGGGCTGCCCACCAAACTACTTGCCGAGCATAAAGGCGAGCAGCTTGTCTAGCCTGCGTAGTTTGCGACTGAAAACAACACAAAGGTGTAATCCCGCTCGTATCCCAGAAAGCCGTTAGAATGGCCACAGAAGCAGATTGTCGTTTCTTTTTAGTCTTCATCGCGCTCTTGTTCTATGGTCCGGTGTAGAGCTTCAGATGAGATGCGCGGTGCAGGCAAGTCCCAGAATGATTCATCGAGTTCCCCTTCACCAAGGCGCAACTTTCCTTGTGCTGCCAATGCGAGCAGCTCTGCGTCTTGATCATGAACGAGTTGCAGAGGCACGATGCGAGCAATAGGCAGATTGCGATCACGGACCAAGATTTCCTCTCCGGCCCTGACCTCATTGAGATACCAACTCAGGCGATTTTTGAGTTCAGCAATGTTTACGCTCTTCATCAGAAACCTCAAAAGGATACCCCATCCATAGCAGCCATCCTGGGCGGCTTGGATGGGGAGGAATTTTGAGATCGTGCGCTAGCACAATTAATTCCATAGCCATCAGCCTTATGAATCACCCGGCAGTATCGATGGCTGATCCCCTGGATCAGGCCCGCAGCGCCAGAGGTTTTTTGTTTTTATCGATGACTGCTACTTGCATTGTGAGAATGGCCCTTTCGAGCCGCTGGCATTGCTGCCGTTAAGTTAGCCTCGACAATGATGTCTGAGCTTCTTAGTTCAACGCACTGGCGATTACCCGTAACCGCTGTTTAACGCTAAACGACAGTGGCCACGAACTGGCTATCGCATCCGTGGGTGTCTCGGTTTAAACCTAACTCAAACATCGTAGCTGCAAGCCTTTTGCCCCCAGCTTAGTCTGGTCAACCGGGCTCATCGGTTACCCGACAAGCCCCCACTATAGTTGCAAAGCAACTTAGTGGCGGGTGAGTGACAACCTCTTTATCCAAGCATCCATAATCTTTGCGGCTATCATAGTCATACATACATAGCTATTATAGCCATATCTTCTTAAGATTCAAGTGTTGATTGACCGGCGTGATCTCGTAGCAAGAGACTTTCGGAGATATCCAGTTCATAGATAAAAGACTAGGGTTCTGCGCGCCATCTCAGCCAAACGCTGCCAGAGGTAATTATCGCCGTCACGAATTGACGTGCTGCCTTTTTGGGTGTACTCATCGAAGCTCGACATAATCAGGCATCTTTTGACTTCACGATAGGGGTGAGGCTTAAGCGGCACGCACTTCAATCTCTAGTTTGTGAATCGTCGGTGTGACGGTAGCGACAGGTGGTTCGAAATGCAATATTCAAGTGCTTCACGTAAATTGTTTAATGCCTCTTCTTCACTATGTCCCTGACTGGCTATATCTACTTCGAGACATTGGCAACAAACCAATCACCTTCCAGTGAGACACTAGCTGTAAATTCTAATCGGTTCATAATCCTCCAACTGACCGAACTCTACAAAAGAAAGTATACAGTTTAGAGTATACTCGTCAAAATATGCTAAGGTCAGGCCAGAGTATTTATGGGTTCAATAATCTTCAGGCCGGGCGTACCAATTATTTCCTTCGGTAAGCGAGATAATAGGTTGTAAGTCCGGTTTGGCGCTTACTCGGGAACAAAGTTTCATTAGCTCCAAGATACAGTACACTTAGGAACGCTATAGGGGTTGGCCGTACTTGCATTTTGGTAACATCCTCTATGTTTTGCTGCAAGAATAAGCGGTATCCGGCGCTTCCTCAGGTGGCAATCCGGTGCCGTCGCGCGGGCTCATTGGACCTGGCGTTCGGCAGCAGCGGTGGAGAATTTGGATACCGGCAGCGTAGTAAGAGGGAAACCACATGGGCCGTATCTTATGTTCCAAGCATGGCGAATCAGGCATTGCCTTCGTATGTTCGCACGTAAGAAGAGCCGTGATCTCCAATGAGGCAATCTCGGAAATTCAATATTGGCACTTCGAATTTACGGGTGGGATTGGAATTGAACTATATTTCTGCCCGAATTGCACTAATGAACTCCAAATGCATGACCTACCGCGCTCGGGAGAAAAGTCATCAAGTGAACAAGAGGACGATCGCGTTGAGGCGATCATCGCAAAGGTCTGGGATGGTTCCGATGTGGTATGCTCCAGCTGCCTCTATGACGCAGCTGGAGTTCCGATTCAGACGGCAAGCATATCCGACGTGGAGCAAGGTAACGAACTCTACGGTGCTCGGAAGTAAACGCCACAGCTGCCATAACGACATAGAGCGTTATCGGTGGGAGCGACCTGGGTGGCAAGCAAACCTGGAGGCCTGAACATCAAGAAATGTCTGCCGCTCCGAAATAGAGTTCCCGTGCTGAAGTCGCCGCATGGATAGTGGTTGGGAAAGCCGACATAGCCTAACGTAGGGAAGGCCGATGACTGGCGGGAAGAAACGGGTAAGTGCACCGCCAGACCCGCCGGGGTAGAAGACCAAGCATCCGGGGAAGGATTCGCAGAGATAAGGTCGGGAAGGTCCTGGTGACCAGCCGCGGGTGGTCCAAGCGGCAAAGACTTGATCAATAGCCGAAAAGCGAAGTGATCGAGAGGCAACAGGACTGGCACATGAGGCCGTAGTAGCGATGAAGGGAAGGCAACGCTTCCTGAGCGAAGGGCCTCTGGGTACGTAGCTACTACTTTAACGAACCAGAGACTGGACACAGAGCCAGACAATCTCAGGGAGACGGAAGTTAGAAAGGCTGTGAGCAAACCTCACAGGGAAGAGGGAATGTTGACCACAACTAAAGCTCAACTCGATGGGGGAAGGCTCACAGGTGAAGGGGGAATAGGGTACCTCGGCTGCGACTTGAAACTGGACTCGGGAAAACCGACCGTCCGGGATTATAGGGGGGCTCTGGGAAACATAGACTATGGAGGAATTAGGTTCCCGTTCCACAGATCGAAAGAGTGGAGATCGGTCACTCCCCTCCTAAGGTGCTATGCGCCCAGTTTCTATCCCAATCGTCATACCGTATTTCCACTGTTGCGCCCGCCTCACGCAACGCTTTTTCTAACGCAGCAAATTGCATTGGCCAACCTTGAGCTATTTGAAACACGTTTTGATTTAACAAATCTTGAACGGCACTTGGGGCCGCATTAGTTGAAGCCCGTATAACCGCAAACACTTTTGCTCTATTGGGGCCCACATTTGTAACCCAGAGCGTTGGATCTGTGACGAGACCATACTCACGGTGCGACAGAACTACATTCAGTTTCGTACGAAGAGCCCCTACAGCCTGATCGAGTGTCATGCCTTTACATAATTTGGCTTCCTTAGCGTGCTGAGCGCAGAACCACCCAGCCCCCCGAGGATGACCACCTACCATATTCTCCGGCAGTGGCTCGTAGTCCGAAAATAAAATGAGTTCCCCACCCTTGTTGGTATGGAAGTGCTCCGACCTGAAGTCTTTCCCGCAAAGTTCGCAAATTGGTGGTTTCATATTTTCTTAGCGCCTAACTCACAATACTGTTAACACCTTTTGACTTGGCATTGCAATAAAACGGGCCGTTTAGCAGGATGGGGTTGTGGCAACAACTCCGTTTTCTAACCGCACGACCCGTGACGATTGTCACGGCAACCTTAAATCAGCTGTCGGCGATCTCCAAGCCGCAACGCAAATTCGTCGCCGCGCTGTTGGCCACGATTCTGGCCCTGAGTGAGCGCTTCAATTATCGTAATCTGGCGCGTTACGGTAGCTATTCAGAGCGCACTCTGGTATGCCAACTACAAATACATTGACGTTGTTCTCAGGGGCGGCTTCCACGTGGTTTCCAAATTGAGATCAGACGCCAATTCATTATCTATCTTCAGCAAGTCGTCAAGCGTTTCCTGGCGGTTGAGCTGGTCACGCGCTAGAATCGGCCTTCACATTTGCCCACTGTTGTTGCGTTTTCTTGAAGGGGCGAATCCTCTGGCACCTCCTCAAACCGGGCATCTCACGCGACTATTCTTTGAAAGTCGGGGACAACCGGAGCCGCAACAACAACACGGCGGCTACCAGCATGACCACAAGAAAAAGAGAGAATGCCAGTCGATAGGAATGAGTTCGACCAAGCCACAACAGCACTGGGGCGAGCACGCTACCTAATCGCGTAGTGAAGAATAGATAGCCATAAATCTCTCCGAAAGAGCGTATACCAAAAAAGAGGCATATGAGATATGGCACCGCGCTCATAATGGCGCCGTAACTGAAACCGATCAGCGCGGCAGCAAGGCAGGCGCTCACGCTGGTCACACCAACGAGAAGTAGGGCAACCCCCAGTGTTACCGCAGCGAATGTGAGGCCCACCACGCGAATCGCTGGAAATAGGTCTAGCAACCACCCCGTAACTAAACACCCGATCAGGCCCGCTGGCACCAGCAAGGAGAGAGCAAATTCAGCGGTCTGAGCCGAGATACCATGATCCGTCATTAAGTATTCCAGGTAGAACATGCAGGACCGTATTATGGCTGAAACCAGGATAAAGGCGAACATCATAAGCCAAAAGGTCCCACTAAGAAGGGCTTCGCGGCGGCCGATTCCTGAGGTTCGGTCCTTTATCGATGAGGCTTCCTGCGGAGGGGGCTCTTTGAGAAAGTACAGCAAGACCGGTATTGCAACCAGCAGCACAGCGCCGCCGAGCAGCGCATATGAGATTCGCCAGTCGAATCTGTCGATCAGGCCGTGCACTACTATCGGCCAGACAATTCCTCCGATTCCCGTAGCGCATAATATGACACCAAGTGCTAGCCCGCGCCGTGTAGTAAACCAGCGGGATATCAGGCTGGCATGCGGCACAGCTGAAGTTCCCGCGCCGAGCAACCCGAGAATGACGAGGAGAAGATAAAGAACCCAGAGATGGTGTGTGAACAATGAAAGCGCCGCGAAGAGCGTGCCGTAAAGCGACATAGAGATAATGATCAGCCGCTGCGCTCCGAAGTGATCGGTTAACCGGCCAACCACCAGCATGCCGCAGATCGTCCCCAGGCTGCCCATCGAGAATGCCAGTGTGACTTGTATATTTGTCCAACTGAATTGCTCACTCAGCGGCACGATAAACATGCGGTTGGTAACTACCAGCAACGATCCATAACTGAAAAACAGTCCAATAACCGAGGCCGCCACTACAGGCCAGGCCTTTCTATTTAGATGGGTACTTTCCATTTCGGATTATTGCATCCTTCGAATCTAAATCGTACTGCGATCTGGAATGCATGCGGAGCATCGTGTCCCTGCTGTGAAGAAGCTTGTCTCGGCACTTCGGTATCTTGATTGCTCTCTGGTTGGGAGCCTCACCTACGCCCCTTTCGGAGGCTGTGTGAGCCTTCGGTGCGCTGGTACCTTGTCGTACCAACGCACCGAAAGCTCACGATTGATCTGCGGCACCTATAACCATGGCAACACTACCTACAGTACCGGAGCTTGTTCCGCTATCACTCTCCCGCATGCAGCGAAAGCCGTAGATATCGAATCGTCAACCGCCACCTGTAAGCCGTAACGCATGGACGCTATTCTCGGGTCATTCGCCACACGATCGAAAGGGTGAGCGCGGGTTGGACGTACCTCAAATTTCGCGCTTCAATCCACCGCGCGGAGGAATATTCGATCACCCACTTTTCTTGCATGCAGAACATCAACCCTTCAGCCTCCCTAAGAATGAATATGGCGAACTTCGGAACAGGCTCATGTCCGCGTTCGGCGGCCCCCGCTACTATGAAATCCAGTCAGCTAGCCGTTGCGGGAGAGACGAGCGGTCGAACGCGACGGCTGACCGCAGGATATCGCACTGCACTTCGTATCGCGTAGCGTGTTTTCGATAAGATTTACTCGTCGCATATCGCGGCATTCTTTTTATTTGGCCTTCGGCCATAGCAGATGGCCCGTTATATTCAGGCGGATGCGAAACAGCGTCTTTCCCGCCGTGATGTAGAGTGTTTTCAAGTCCGGATCGCCGAATGTGCAGTTGGTTACCATATCTTCCGGGACGGGAATTACGCCGATCTGCCTCCCTGCGGGAGAAAATATGTAGACGCCTGCCTTGGCCAGCCCGCTCTCCGATGGAGGATTCGGCGTATTGAGCCCGGCGGTCACATAGAGATTCCCACGGCTGTCGAGACACATCCCATCACCGCCGCGACTCACACCAAAGTCGTGAATGACACGGCGTTTGCCTGTTGAGCCATCGGCGCTCAATTCATAAGCAATGACTTGGCGCGAGCCACCCGCCAGGTTGTTGTTGTCTATCACATAGAGCGTCTTCTGATCAGGGGAGACAGCGATCCCGTTCGGACGTTCTAGGTCATCGATCACCCGGTTTATCTTTCCATCCGGATCAATGCGGTAAACCGCTTCCTTATCCATCTCCATTCCCGACCTATCGCCATAGCGTGGGTCGGTGAAGTAGAGCCGGCCCTGAGCATCCACATCAATATCATTGGGGCTGTTGAATGGCTTGCCCTGGTACGAGGCTGCCAACACGGTGAGACTGCCGTTATGCTCCGTTCGCGTAACTCTGCGGCTACCTCCTTCGCAAGCCACGAGTCGCCCTTCGAGATCGAAGACCAATCCGTTGGCGCGACCTGAAGGCTGGCGATAGACCTCAATCAGTCGACGGGGGACGGGGTCCGGGCCCGGCGCCGAGCGCATAATTCGATTATTGCTGACATCGGTAAAATAGACGCTGCCATCCGCGTGATACACCGGCCCTTCCGTGAAGGCTACTGTTGAAACCACCTCAAGTTTCGGCTTCTGTTGGCAAGACAGGAACCTGTGCCTGAATGCCAGCTGACAGTATCATCAGAAATAGAGTCGTTATCGATCTTTGGATTCGCTGAATCAAATTATCCATAATCTTAGTGCTCGGATCCTTGCCATAAATCATCTAAAAACCTCAAAAAGATACCCCATCCATAGCGAACATCTGGGTGAGCTTGGAGGGAGAAAGAATTTTGAGATCGTGCTCCAGTACGATTAATTCTGTAGCCGTTCGCCTTCTACAACACCCGGCAGTATCGATGGCTGATCCCCTGGACTGTGCTGCCCCAGTTACCACATTGAATGAGCCGCTGCTACGTACTGCGACTCGCCCTACATAACAGCCGATCTTTTGGCCAGATCTGACGATTGCCTTAATGATATCTCCGGTTCTGAAGCCTTTGACAGTACGCGGTCCTTTGGCTGATGTGCGCGGAAACCCGTACTTGTCCATCCGACACATCTGGCGAGTGTTATGCCCTGTCGCCTTGATCTCAAATGGGATAACTCCGTCGACAGCGACCTGTGCGGCGTAGACTTCCCGACGCAGGCTGCGTCGGTCCAGTGGGCCTTGGGTAGTTCTCGCACAGTCCGGTTATATTTGGTCAGTCCGCCTGGCTGATGAGACCGACATCACCAAAACATTTCTCCCCATACTTGGCGTCATACGATTGCGACTGAACTCCTCGACGCTGGTGCGCCGCTCTCCAAAGTATCCAACCTTCTTGGGCACAGCGACACGAAGATCACAGCAAAAACTTACTACTCGGACCCTGAGGGCCTGAACGTCGAAGATTACATCGAGAAGGATAACTGACAAAACTGGTGTTTCGCTCTAACTCGGGCTCGTCAGCAGTTCTTGATTCCGGATTGGAGCCTATGGGCGTGCTCGACTAATCATTGCGTTTAAGAGTCGGCCGCTCTGTTTGCAGCTGTGTGGAATTGATGCTATCGGTGGCCGGAGCTGGACGACGCTTGAGCGTCGGGCGTTCGCGCTCGTTCTGTACGCTCTCCGAACGCCGTGACGTGTTGATCGCGACCAGCCGTGCCTTGACGGTGCTGAAATCGGAAGAGCTGACCTCATACTCATTCCTCTCCGGGAAACGGATGACAAGCTCGCTCACTTCTTTGATCCGATCACCGGTCAGCGGATGAGTGCTGAAGAGCTTGGAGATAGTGCCCGGTTTCTTCTTCTCTTTGGCCTCAAGCTTTTCGAAGAAGCTGACCATCGCCTGCGGATCATATCCGGTAGCCCACATATATTGAGCACCAAGCCGGTCGGCCTCTTCCTCGGCGCCGCGCGAGAATTTGAGAAAGCCCAGCGGAATCGCCAATCCGGCGGCCTGCTGAATCGCGTAACCACCGATCCCGCCCAGGAAGATCAGCGGAAGCGAGGCATAATTGATCAGGCTGCTTTTGGATGCCTGCTCGACACCATGACGTGCTGCCACGTGCGCGGTCTCGTGCGCGATCACCCCAGCCAGCTCAGCTTCATTGTCGGCGGCTTCGAGAACACCGCGGTTGATATAGAGAAAGCCGCCCGGCAGCGCGAAGGCATTGATCTCGTTAGAATCGATCACCTTGATTGCGAACGGTACTTTGGAGTCTGAGTGGAGGGCTATGTTCTGCCCGACGCGGTTAACATACTCAGTCACCAGAGGGTCGGTGACGAACTTTGATTCCCGGTCGATCTCTGCGGCGAGCTGCCGACCGAGGGTGACCTCTTTATCGATCGAGTAAAAATCGATCTGACCCTTGTTGATATTCCGCTTGCCGATCAAGAGCGGATTTTCTTTGTCTTCCAGCGGCTTCTGTTTCGTTTGCGCGAGTCCTGGCGCCACCGCCAGCAATAGTGACATTACGAGCAAGCTTACTTTGGGCAGAAATATGGTGTTCATCTTCATCCTCCGGTAACATTGTCTTCACCTTTCGTTACGAGAGAGCTTTCCCATCAGATTTGCTATCTATTCAAACTCAATTATTTTCACACGGCTACCTTTCCATCCACGAGAGTAAGAGCGAATGCGATGGGATATAGATTTCACCTCTCCCCAAACCCATCGCCCGTTTTTTCTCCCGCACGTAGCGGCGCACAGTCGATTCACCGATCTCCACTTTTAGTTCCTGATCGATCCCGACATAGATTCGATGTGCCGCGTGCGGTTGTTTCCGTGGCGCTCTGCGATCACTCTCCAATATCTCATCGATGAAGGCTTGTACCGGACCAAGAATTGGGCGATTGCGGACTGGGTTCTTGCGCTCCGGCGGCAAGGCATCCTGGAGCGCTTGCCGGACCATCCGTCGATGCACTCCGAATTTCTCTGCAACACCTTTAATGGTTCCTATTCCGTACTGATATTCGCGGCGTATTGCTTCGAATAGTTCCACTTTGGCTCTCCTATCCATCCCATCCTCCCCTTGTTGGACGTATCTAAATCCAACACAGGATAGATGGGTTGTGGCTTAAGGGGTGGGCCAAATGAGATGATCGAAGTGGGCCGATTTAGAGTATCGGAATCAATCTTCTGGGTTTCTTGTGCTCTGGTTTCTGCCGCACGTCGCAGTTCATCATCTCCACTACTATTTCCTGTGGTGTAAGAAACAACGTAAATATCTTCTCCATAGGGATCAACATATTTCAGCGGATTGTTCCAGACATAGGTATATCGGTTCCAGTTTTGTGGTTGGCTTAAGTATTCTTCAAAATCATCTTCATTATCTATTGAAAGGGATCTGGACTCGTGAAGCTTCCCTGAAATGAAGCAAAATAACGTGCCTGAGCGAAATCGAGCCCCGTCTCATCATCTCTCTCATACCCGGTAAACTTCTGCCGCACCGAATTGTCGCCATAACCGAGCTCTGCGCTTCTGAGCTCAACTCCGTTTCCGAGCTGTTCGCCGAAGGGTAAAAAATCGTTCCGTCTTACTTCTCCCAGGCTACCTGAAGAAGGCTTACATGTCGCGCGCATTCGATATTGAAACTATAGATTTGGCAAAGCATTCTCAGTCAGGAGGCCAGTTCTTCGATATATCGAGCGCGACGCGCCGGGGAGTCAGGCATGAAAGTGCAACGACCTGCAATCTCACCAACCCCGCGCCAATCGAAGACTGCCGCACTTGCCCCGATCCAGGTAATTTCGATTTGGATCAGACGCCAGCTCTTCCTTCGACGCACTCAATCAGAGTATACTCGGCGCTCCCCAGTCCTAGAGGTGTATATGATAAAAACTCGAGTCTCACTCCTTCTTTTTGCTGTGTTCGGTTTGTCCGTTGAAGCTTCCGTCATTGCACAGGTAACTCCGAATCCGCAGACGCAGCCCGAAACAGGCGCCTGCAAAGGCTATAAGATGCCGATCATCAAGCCGGATGAAAGCATCGACTATAAGACGCCGGTTCGGAAACCTCCCGAGGGGATCGATTATAAAATGATCGTCATTAATCCTTGCCCAATGGATACGCTCGCTGGAAATTTGACGCCGCCGCCGAATCGTGGCTTTGGTCTGAATCCACGTCTGACAACGCCAGGAATCGGGCCAGGGACTCGTTCTTTCGAACCGAGGTTTCCGTCTCCGCAGTGGACGCCGCCGTCGGGTGGATCAGGTACGTTGCAACCAAAGCTTCCATTCCAATTACAATCGAGTGAGGGCGCCGAAAAAAGCAAATCTCCCTCCGACCTTCTCCGGAAATTTGCGACGCCCGTCGAAGGGAAAAAGCCCTGACAAAACAAGCGACAAGTTCAAAACAAAAGCGAGGCCGGCGAAAATCCTGAACTTTCGCCGGCCTCGCTCTTTTTGCTGGTTCTTATGCTTTTTCCTATCTCCTCATCGATTTTGAGCTTCGATTGTGACCATGCTGATCATCCGTAAGCTTTCGGCATTCACGCGTCAAACGATGGCAAGATCATGATTTTCGCTGGCGGCATCCCGCTGAAGCGCGAGGGCAAAGTAGTAGGTGCAATTGGTGTCAGCGGTGGTAGCGGCGATCAGGACCTTGCCGTCGCGACAGCTGGCGCAGCTGCATTTTAATGATGTCACAATGGCCGGACACTGACCGACGATGAGGTGTAAGGATGACTTGGAATCGAAATCGACTGACTGAAAAACTCGGCATCGACTACCCGATCATTCAAACGGGAGGAGCGATTGTCGCTTATCAATCCAACTTTGGCGGATTGGGATATTTCGGAGCGCTTAGTCTGTCACCGGAAGAAATTAAGAAGGAACCGACAATGTTTGTTAAATCAGATCAGAAGACTTTCCTTCACCGCCAAGGACACGCACATATATCCACCGTATGTTTAACGGCTAACCCAGATCAGATAATGCCTGCTCGATTATTGGCTGGATCATTATTGATTACACGTTTCAAAAGAGCTTTGGCTTTTACCTGTTGACCAGTTTCCTTAAGGAATCTTTAACGTGAGGTAAAACGGCCACAGGCCGAGCACAAACCGAACAATAAGGTTACGCCGCGGCTCATTATAGATTCCCACGCCGATGCTCAGAACTTTGATTTGCTCTTTTGGGATTTTGTAGGCGTGTACTGCTGCATCTGCGATGGCAAACAGAGTGGGGTTGTTGGCCACGAAACCGCCATCAATCACCTCTTGTCTTCTCTGGTTCACCGTATCAACGTGCTGTCTTTTGAAGAATGGAAAAGCCGCAGTGGATGCCATTAGAGCATCGGTAATCGTGCAGCCGAAACCAGGGACAAACGTGCTCTTAAGGCCATGCGCCTGTGCCACTGAGGATTTGAAAATCATCGGTTTTTCAAGCACCAGGCTTGTTGCTACAATTCCGATATTGGTCTTGAATTCATCGAATTTTTTATCTTTCAAGACTGCTCCTGCGTTTCTCCTGAGGGCCTGACTCCTTCCATGTGCTGACTTGTGCCCCATCACATCGGAAATCAGTTTGAAGTATATGCTGGTCATCTACCAACGTTCCACGGCGTTTCACGATTCAAGGTTTATGTCCAGAAGGCCACCCGAAATAGCTCTCTTGAAAGATGTAAGGTCAGCGTTCCACGATGTTTCACAGCAGGTGATTTTGGCATTCTGAATATGGACCATTTCGGGAGAAGCTGTCCGGTAGACTCGGCCGCAACGTACTGCGTGATCCAAAGCCACCTTCTGAGAGGATCACCGAGATTCCGATTTGCCTGATTGATTGACAGCCTTCTGTCATTCACCTATGGACATTGCAATGAGAGAGGGGTATCTTCCTTGGTATGTCCAAAGGGAAAACTACAGAGAAATCGGAAGTTCTCCAGGGTACGCTCAACCTGATGGTCCTGAAAGTTCTCGATGCGCTCGGTTCGCAGATGTGTATGGCATCGCCCGCCGGATCGAGCAAGTGAGCGAGCAGGTTCTGCAATTGAATGAAGGAACGGTCTACACCACGCTCTTGCGGCTCCAACAGCGGGGATGGATCGCTTCAGACTGGGGACGATCGCAGGCGAAATACTATTCGATCACAAAGAACGGCCGAAAACAGCTTGCGAGAGAGACGGAGAATTGGGAGCGGATCGCAGGAGTGATCAGGCACCTATTGAGGCTGGAAGGCCAGGAGTAAAGATGACCCATTACTTGCGCACTCTATTGACGAGACTGCGAGGATTGTTCGGATATCGAGGAACGGAGCGAGAACTCAACGACGAGATCGAAACGCACATGCGCCTGCTCGCTGAGCGGTATGTCCGCCAGGGGATGAGTGAGGCCGAGGCCGCCCAAGCCGCCCGCCGCCAGTTCGGAAACGTAACCTTGCTAAAGGAGGTCAATCGCGAGATGCGTGGAATCAGATTCATAGAGACGATCTTTCAGGATGTTCGGTACGTACTCTGGATGCTGAGGAGGAATCCCGGATTCACTTGCGTCGCCGTACTCACCCTGGCGCTGGGCGTCGGGGCGAACACGGCGATCTTCAGTCTCGTCAATGCTGCTCTAATCCGGCCGCTGCCAGTCGTACGTGAGCCTAATCAACTTGTAGAAGTCTTCACTAGGGACGCCACCACTTCATATCCCGATTACGTTGATTATAGGAATCAAAACCAGGTGCTCTCCGGACTCTTCGCTCACGCTCCGGTGCAATTAATTCTGAATACTGACGGCTCAAGTGAGATGATCCTGGGTGAACTCGTTACCGGCAACTATTTTCAGGTATTAGGTGTGAACGCAGCCATTGGTCGGACCTTACTACCCGAAGATGACCAGACTCCTGGCGGAAGCCCGGTGGCAGTTATCAATTACGATCTTTGGCAGAATCGCTTCGGCTCCGATCCAAACATAACTGGAAGGTCAATTTCTCTCAACGGGCGCTCCTTTAATATTGTTGGAGTTGCTCCGAAAGGCTTCGTCGGCATAAATCTTGGATTCACTCGGCAACTTTGGGTTCCAATGATGATGCAGGAGCAGGCGCTGCCCGGAAGCAAGGTTTTGGAACATCGTGGCGCGAACTGGCTCAGAGTAACGGGACGTCTCAAGCCCGGCACAACTCTCGAGCAGGCGCAGTCTAATTTGGCATTCCTTGCGAATCAATTGACGCAAGCCTATCCCAAAACTAACAAGGGGAAGGTTGTCACTCTGGCGCCATCCGATAGCGCTGGAATTCCACCGGCAAGTCGGGCGGCGTTTCTTAAAAGCGTGAGAATCGCCATGGGCGTAGTGGCCCTGGTGTTGCTCATCGCCTGCGCAAATGTAGCGAGCTTACTACTATCACGATCCATCGCGCGTCGGAAAGAGATCGCAATCAGGTCGGCAATGGGTGCTGGTTCCGCTCGCCTTGTGCGACAGTTGCTCACTGAAAGCATCATGATCTCGTTAATCGGTGGCTCCCTGGGTCTGTTGCTGGCGCTCTGGCTCAGCAAGATATTGCTGACCTTCCCTCTTCCTTACTTCAATCCTAACACGTTCGACGTAGGATTGGATTGGAGAGTGTTTACCTTTTCATTAGTTATTTCGATTGTGAGCGGCATAATCTTTGGGTTAGCTCCAGCACTGCAATTCATGCACCCAGATGTGGTAACCGCGCTTAAAGATGATGTGCAAATACGCCATATAGGCAAATATCGTCTCAACACCTTAATCGTAGCTTTCCAGATCGCACTTTCATTAGTCTTGCTGATTGCAGCCGGTTTATTTGTCAGAAGCTTTCGCCACGCGCAAGCTATCATACTCGGCTTCGATACAGAAAAAGTGACAGTCATACCACTTGAGCTCCGCCTGAACGGATATGCTCCTGACGAGGGCAAACTGCTCTATCGGCGAATGGTAGAGCGCCTGGAGTCTCTGCCTGGCGTAGAATCTTTGAGCCTTGCCAGCATTGTTCCACTTAGCGGAAGCGGGAGTCAGTCCGGCATACTTGTTCCAGGCGTTACTCCACCTCAGGGCAAGGACTACTTTACAATCGAGAACGTGATTGTAGGGCCGAAGTATTTTCAGACGATGGGCATACCTCTGCTCAAAGGGCGTGATTTCACCTTACAAGACGTACAAGACACTCCGCTGGTGGTCATTATTAATCAGGCAATGGCCCGTAGTTTTTGGCCCCATGAAGATCCGATCGGTAAGGAATTCACCACCATCCGAGGAACTAGATATCGGATCGTCGGGTTAGCAAGTGACAGCAAGTATCGCTATCTCTGGACAGACCCTCAACCCCTGTATTATGTGCCGTTTCTCCAACTCTACAGCTCCAGGATGAATTTCCTTGTGCGCACGAGTGGTGACCCGAGGCATACTCTGACTGTATTGGCGCGAGAAGTTCATGAGTTTGATAAGAATGTGCCGTTGGCGAAGGCTACGGAACTAAAAGAGGAGATTGCCAAATTGCTCGAGCCTCAACGGACGGCGGCGATATTCTCAACCGGTTTTAGTCTCCTGGCGTTGCTATTAGCAATACTGGGACTCTACGGTGTGATGTCCTATTCGGTAAATCAGCGCGAACGTGAGATCGGCATCCGCATGGCCCTCGGCGCGAATAAGCGCGAGGTGATCAGTTTAATTATCAAACGGGGAATGGGGACGGTATTGATTGGTATTACCCTCGGTGTGGTTGCTGCGTTGCTCATGACTCGTTTTCTCAAGACCCTGCTTTACGATATCAGTGTCACTGACCCGGTAACGTTCGTAGTTAGTTCAGTAGGATTGATTGTAGTAGCGCTATTCGCTAGCTATATACCTGCCCGGAGAGCAGCGAAAGTTGATCCGATAGCTACATTGCGGCGCGAGTAGGACCACCTTCTTCGTAGCTCTAACCAAGCTGAAAACTCGATTTGGAAGTTATTCACTTTACGACTCCGGTGAGGCGGTCTACCGTTCCGTTGGTCCAGGTTTTCTATCGCTTTTCTTAGGGTTTCTGAAGTCTCGAATCAATGTAGTCTTCAGATAGTTCATCGAAGTCTCCTTCCGCAATTTTTAGTCCATCTATCGATATCCGCTAATCGGCTCGACCGCCAACGGAGTCGCGTTTATCTCTTCAAACGTCTGGCGATCTCCTTACCGAACTTGTCGCGCCTGACGGCGATCCGTTGCACGTATACGCGCGTCGTCGCCGCGTGCTTGTGGCCGAGCGCCTCCTGTGTCTCGCTCAAGCTGCCGCTGCCCTCCGCCACCATGCGCGCGAAGGAATGGCGCAATTGATGCAAAATGGATGTCGCCGATCTTCGGGTTC
Source organism: uncultured Acidobacteriota bacterium (assembly GCA_963796275.1). GTDB lineage: Bacteria > Acidobacteriota > Blastocatellia > RBC074 > RBC074 > JAKEHZ01. The sequence goes on from CAWCKY010000007.1 coordinate 1,028,997, forward strand.
GAGAACGATTCGCCTAAAAATTCTCCACTTCTCTAATCTCGAAGAGATCCATATGGAGTGGGAAGCTTACGACGGTTCCGGGGCTCGCCATCGACATATCGCCCGAATTCGCGAATATCTCGGGGTGAAGAAGTTCGATGAAACAGCGCACTCGATTTTATCGGCGACTGTGCGCCAAGCCGCACTGTTACGCGAAGATCTCGTTGATATCATCAATATTGTTATTGAGGAGCTTGTGCGTCGCCGTTACGAGTTGCCGCCTTTCCCCACCCTGCAGGCGTAATCGCAAAGAGCACGGACGGCGACCAATCGCGAATTTTTCGAGCGAGTCTCTCAATCCTTGGGAATAGATCGATGCCAGACAATCGATCGGTTGGCCGAAGTGGATGGGGTCGAGAGAAGATCATTATGGCAATCATTGAAAGCGGATCCGGGCGCGCCGACACTCAAACAAATACGTGGGTGGGTGAAGCGGCTTTCCTGGCTCAAGTCTTTGGATATGCATTCGGCAAAATTCTTTGCCGGCGTTCCCGCCGTCAGAATGCAATCATTTGCTTTGGAAGCCCGCAGTTTGAACGCCGCGCGAATGCTCGAAATGGAATCGCACAAGCGTTATACGTTGGCGGCGGCATTGGTGTCCCGACAGATTGCGCAATGTCTCGACGATCTTGGGGAGATGCTGATCAGAAGGTTCGTAAGATGCACCGCCAGGCGCATGAAGAATTTCAGCAGGCGTTGCTCGAGCGACAGACGCAGACCGATCAACTCATCAGCGCCTTTTCCAGGTCCTCTCGGTTTGGGTGGAGGGGACCTCCGTTAACCAAAAGCATACGGCTTTGGAATCGATTCTCAATCACCAGGCCGAGTCATTGATCGAGCTTTGCCGTCTGCATGAAGCCCTGACCAGGCACAACTATCTCGGTTTTTTGTGGAAGAACTATCTGACATTGGGGAAAGCGATCGTCATCCTCGACCCGGCGTCCGCACAGGCGATTCCCGACGAGCTTCTCACGCTCGTGGATTACATCACTCCCAACGAGACAGATCTCGCGATGCTGAATGGTGTCACACGCGAGGGCAGTCTCGATTGCAATGATGCTTCGCAGATGGCTCGCCGATCGTTATCACGAGGCGCGAAGCGAGTGATCGTCAAATTGGGGTCACAGGGCGCTCTGCTGGTAGGAGAAGACTACGAGCACTTTTGGCCGGCCGTGTCAGTCGTAGCGGTCGATACGGCAGCTGCCGGAGACGCGTTCAACGCCGCTTTAGCCGTCGCCTTGGCCGCCGGGAAATCTGAGATCGAGGCGGGAGAGTTTGCCGCAGTGGCAGCGGCATATTCAGTCACGCGCAAAGGCGCGCAGCCGAGCATGCCGACCTTGCAGGAGATTGAGAATCTGCTTCGGAAAGAATCACTACAAAAATCACAAACGGAACAAAAGGCGCAAAGTTGACTTCTTTGTACCTTTTATTCCTTTTATCTTCTGTTTTTTTGTGACGTCAGTAACCTACGGCACACCCGTTAAGCCCTGAGGGCGCGGCCCCGATCCGTTTACCCGTCTTCGGATCGATTTGAATCGCAACCCAATAACCGAGCTGGGCCCTCGCCTCTGTCTTCGAGAGAAGCTTAATGGCCTGTCCTTTGGCGATGACAGCTCCGACCAATTTTTCCGAAAAGTCGCCCTCCGCCATCGCCTCCCGGTAGGCTTGCGGAGTTGTTGACCCGCCAGCGGGGTCTATTTCTAAAAACGGTCCCCTGAAATTGGGAGTATCGATTGACCTTTTCAGGATCCATGTCGAAATCGAGCACATTGACTAGGTTATTCAGCATCGTTGTGTGTAGTGCCGGGCCGCCAATACAGCTTGAAACCAGGTAAGGCTTGTTGTTTTTCAGCACAATCACTGGGTTGGTCGTTTCAGCCAATCGGTCGCCCGGTTTGAGTTTGGCGATCGCTGATTGCTGAAACGTGGCCGAATCGGGGATCGAGATCCCATCGACGAATATCCCGGTGGCCCCCCAATTAATTGTGTTTATCGAATGGAGAAGGGCGGCAACGTTGCCTTGTGCATCCATGGCAACGACTCCGGCTGAGTGGTTGTTGCCGGTCTTCGACTCTCTTGCCGATAACATCTTTTGCCAGGCCGATTCATTCATCTTCCGCCAGAGGAGCCGGGCGCTCTCCTTCTTCACTCGGGACTCAGGTGAAGGATCGATCTCGGGCACATACGTCTTGATGAACGCCGGTTGCCAAAAAGAAAGTGCAATACCCGCACGACAGATCTGAATAAAGTGATACAACGATTCGGATGAGGTTGTGTAATGACCATGCCGTTTCAGATCAGCCGCCTCCAGCAGATTGAATGCCTCAATCGTTTGTACGCCGCCAAGACTAGGAAGACCGAGTGAGTATACCTGATAGCCGTGATAGCTGGTTTGCACAGGTTCGGACCAAATGGCCCGATATGCCTTCAGGTCTGTGAGCGTAATCTTGCCACCCTCGCTCTGCACCGCGGCCACCAACTTCTTCGCCCATTCTCCCTGGTAGATATAATCAGCCCCTTTTGCGGCTACCTTTCGCAGTGTCTCCGCCAATTGCGGCTGTTTGAAAAGATCGCCCGTTTCGTAGAATTCGCCGTTCTCTTTGGTGAAGATCCGCATCGTCTCAGGCCGCCGGGTGATGACCTTCTTTTCCTGGCTGATGTAGTAACTAAGAAGGCGGTCCACAATGACGCCTTTTTCTGCCAGATAGATAGCCGGGTCGAACAGGCTGGTGAAAGGGAGCTTGCCGAAACGATCGTGCGCAGCCTGCACTCCGGCGAAAAATCCAGGCACGAGCGCGGTGCGTCCGCTCGACATACCTCCCCCCGGAATGGTGAGCGGGTCTTTCTCCTCCAGCAGCGTGTTGTAGCCGGCATTGAGCGAGTAGACCTTTTTGCTAGCTGCGTCATAGTAGACCATCGTCAGAATTCCGGCGTAGCTGATCGTGGCGCCCGCTTTCAGTGCCACCTGTGCGAGCGCGGTGGTCAATGCGGCATCGACTGCGCTGCCGCCCTGCTGCAGTGCTTCCAGCCCAACACGCGCGGCTAATGCATCAGAGGTTACCGCGACCATCCCCTTGCTGCTTTCAGCCGCCGGATGCGGCTTCATGTAGATATTTTGTAATTGCCAATACTTTTCCAGCTCGCCTTGCGGCCAGGCATCGGGAGACAGCTTGACCTCGCCCGATTGGCGCAACTGTGCGGAAATATTGCCTGTCGGTGCTACCTGCAATAGAAGCGCCAGTAGAACGAGAAAATAAAGGCTGAGAGAGATACTATTTTTCATAAAACAGCTCCTCAATATAGTTGGTCGGATTCGGGATTTGAGATAGTAGTAATTCAGAATTCAGTGATGCATAAGTTTTCAATTTTTAGTATTAGTTTTCTTGATCCTGCCGGATTTGTGAATCAGGCAATCACGCAAGCATCAGAGGCGCCCAATGTTTATAGCTCTGGCAACAAAGTATCTCGCAAGCTCCGACGGAGCAACATATCAGTATAGATACGCCGCCCCGCTGGGGCTGCAGGGCTTTAACTATAAACATACCTCCCCTCCGGGATTGACTCACAAAATCCGATGCGGCCAGCAATTTTAGATTATCGGATTTAGGGAAGTGAGATAGATTCAGTGGCCGTCCTGATATTCCGTTGATGTATCGTACTCTTTGATCATCTCAAGTTCCCGCGCTTTGTTCTGATGATCTCGCATAATATATTGCATTCTCCAGCTCAATGTACCTCTCAATGTACCTCTACGCCGGATTATAGTCCAAGTGAGCGCGACTGATCCGGCAACCTTCGTGGTCATTGCTTTGCTGCTGGTCGGTGTCGCGCTGATTGCCAGCTACATTCCGGCGCGGCGCGCAACGAAGGTCGATCCGCTACAGGCTCTTCGACACGAATGATGCGGCTTCAGGGCGAGCTTGGATGGAGAGGCATTTTGAGACCGCGCGACTTAGCACGGTAAATCACTTCAAGTATAGAACGTATTGTAGTATCATTCGTTCCGTGAAATTGACGATAGGATTGAAATTGAATCCGACGAAAGAGCAAGCTCTCGCATTGAAAGAGACGCTTGAGCGAGCCAATACGGATGACCTTAATGATTCATGGCAAAAAGAGCATGGCGGCGGCCTCTGGATTTGAAGCGAAGTAGCAGTGAAGGTAACTCGCGGTCAGTCGCTCCAGTTGATAAATTCCTTCCCCTGGCGAGGTCTTGAACAAACGCTCACCGGATGCAATCGGGGAGAGCGGCGTATCGATCACGGAATGGTGAAAGGTGTGACTGCGCAAGGCACCGCCTGGCATCAACGCCGTTTGATAACCCAAGCCTTGGAGCCGCGATTTCATGGCAGCACTCCCCGGCAACAGGCCGACCATCTCGCCGCGCGCTCCGGCCTGGTCGCTCAGCGACTCGAGCAGATAGAGCATCCCCCCGCATTCCGCATAGATCGGTTTGCCGGCTCGAAAGTGATCTTGCAGCGCGGCCTTCAATGCTACGTTCTCCTGCAATTGCTGCAGATGCAACTCCGGATAGCCTCCCGGCAGGTAAAGACTGTCGACCGCCGGCAACTGTCGATCGATGAGCGGCGAAAAGAAGACCAGTTCGGCGCCCATCCCTCGCAATATATCCAGGTTGGCCGGATAGATAAAAGAGAACGCCGGATCACGAGCGACACCGATCCGAATGCCACCCAGTAGCGGCGGTGCCGGCTCGGGAGCGGAGCAAATGAATTCGACGGCCTCCGGCAAAGCGGCCAGAGCGGTCGAGCCAATTGAAGCAGCGGCGGCCGACAACCGGGGTTCGAGATCGTTCACTTCCGCAGCCTGAACCAGACCCAGATGCCGCGACGGCATAGCAAACTGAGTCGAACGCGGCAATCCGCCAAGATAACGAATGTCCGCGGGCACGCCCTTCGCGATCATTTCGGCATGGCGCGGACTCGCAATCGAATTGGCCACTACACCGGCGAACGGCAGTTCGGAACGATAGTTGGCAAGTCCGAGCGCGATCGCGCCCAGAGTTTGCGCGGTGCCGCCTGCATCGATCACTGCCAGCACTGGCACTCCCAGTTTTTCGGCCAGATCGGCGCTGCATGGATCGCCGTCGTAGAGGCCCATGACGCCCTCGATCAGAATCAGGTCCGCCTCTTGCGTGGCGTCATAGACCTGGCGCCGGCATTCGGCCTCGCCCGCCAGCCAGAGGTCGAGTTGGTAGACCGGCCTGCCGCAGGCACGCTCCAGGATCATGGGATCGAGAAAATCCGGGCCGGTCTTGAAGACTCTGACCTTGCGGCTTCGATCGGCGTGGAAGCGAGCGAGCGCGGCCGTCACGGTCGTTTTACCATGATCGGAACCGGGAGCGCTGATGAAGAGCGCCGGGCAGCGTCGCGTTGGTAGGTTTTGCATGGCGATCAGCTCCAGGGTGTGCCCGTCGATTCGGATAAGAGCGCCGCGACCCTGGCGCGGTTCGGATGATAGCCGATAAATACCAGCTCCGATCTGTTCACTGATACCTGAACGGCACGGTCGCCGATCGTCACGCGCGAGCGCACCCCCTGCACCAGCACCGGGCGTGCAAAATCGGTTGTGCAGACAAATCCCTTGATTCGCAAGATCGGGTGTTCTCCAGCTAATTCGACCAGCGCGGCCTTCAGTCGTTCAATAAGCTGCGGAGCATGGCTATGCAGAGTGAACGACATCCATCCCGGATCCTGCTCGTGGAAATGCTGGTGCGTGGCCAGACCATGACCGTGCGCTCGCAGACCGGAATGCGCATGACCGTTCAAGCGGTCCTGATTGCCAGGTAACGGTGAGCCGGAATCCGGGATCGCCGCCGTTTGTGATTGATCGTGATCCTGTACCGCCAGGGTCGGCTGGTGTAGCCGTAATCCCAGAGCGAGCCTCAGATCGAGCTGTGCGTGATAGGCGAGTTCAAGGAAGCGCACGTTCGAGGCGCGCTGACGGATCCGGGTCTCAGCCTGTAAGAGCGCGTCTTCATCGAGCCCGTCGATCTTGTTCAGCACCACGACGTCGGCGGATTCGAGCTGCCGCTCGAACAAGGCCGCCACGGAGTTCGAGGCCTCGATCTGCGTACCCTCGACTCCCCCGGCTCGGTCGAATTGATCGGCTAATAACAATGGAGTGTCCACCACTGCCAGCGTGGCATCCAGAATAAAATCGGCGGCCAGTTCGGGTCCCTGGAGTCTCTCCATGACGGCTGTCGGCAAAGCCAGGCCCGAGGTCTCGATCAGCACCTGGTCGACCTGGGAACGGCGCACGGCTATGGCCCGCATAGTCGGGATAAAAAGTTCATCATCGCCATAAGCGATCAGACCGTGCGGGAGATCGTGAATCCGGATCCGGCCATGATCTTCAGCCTGGCCGCGCAGCAACATGCCATCGATTGAGACTTCGCCGAATTCGTTGATCACGAGCGCGAGCCGGCGGGCCGGTTCGCGTTTGGTAGAGACAGGATTAATCAACCGGCTCAGCAAGGTGGTCTTACCCGAGCCCAAAAAACCGGTGACGATGGTGACCGGGATCAATTGATTCATAATATCTCCCATTTTGTCAGTTGCTCTAAAACTGCATTGAAGGTCGAGACGACCATTGGATAAGCCAGCTTGGGCCGTTGAATCACCAGCAATGGGATTCCGAGGGCCTGCGCCGCCGCCGCTTTGGCGCAATAGCCGCCGGCGTCGCCGGAGTCCTTGGTCACCACGCAGTCGATCTGCCAATCGCGCCACATCGCTTCATTGAATGCCTGCGAGAACGGCCCCTGCATCGCGCAGAGATGACTGCGTGGCACGCCCAGATCGATCGCTCGTTGAACGAACGCTGGCTCTGGGGTGATCCGGACGAACCACTGCCGTTCGGCTGCTCCTGGCGCGTGCAGAAAAGTCGCCAGGTCCTTGGATCCCGTCGCCAAAAAAATACGCCGCCCGAGCGCAATGGCACGTTCAGCCGCCTGCTCCATCGATTCGCAGACCTCGCCGTGATCCGGGGCCAGCGCGCCGGGCCGTTCATAGCGCAAGTACGGAATGCCGATCTCACGCGACAGACCGATTAATTGTTCGGAGATGATGGCAGCATAGGGATGAGTCGCATCGACCAGAACCCGCGCCCGACTGAGGGTCAGCGCCTCCCGGCGCGCATCGACACCTCGACATCCAGCCCAGACAGAAACGCCGGGGCAGTCTTTGACCGCCACCTCGCCGCCATATTCGGTCGCGGCGGAGATCACCACCTGAGCCCCTCGCGCCGCCAGCCTGCTCGCCAGCGCATTGCCATCGCCGGTGCCGGAGAAGACCCAGACCGCCCGCTCAGGCAGTGATTGATCGCCGACAGTCTCATCAGCCGGCCGCCAGCCGTGGTATCCCCGGGGCGTAAAGATGTAACCGCGCTTGCGCTGGGTGAATCGGTTACCGATCACGATCGTGGTGAGCATATCGAATCGCAGCGCCGGTAACTCTTCCAGGCGGTGGATGCCGATCTGCTGGCCAGGCCGATAAGCGTTCTTCACCACGCCGCACCAAGTCTGCGGCGCCTTGGATCGAAGCATAATGTTCAGTATCCGGTAGACGCCGGTTTGCCGTCCGGCGCTCTGCACGTTATACAAGACGCAGGCCAGATCGGCCTCGGCGATGCACCGGGCGCGCTCCTCGATCCATTCCCATGGGCAGAGCAGATCGGACAAGCTGAGGGTGGCGAAATCGTGCGACAGCGGCGAGCCCAGCAATGAGGCGCAGGCGTTCGCCGAGGTGATGCCGGGCACCACGTTCACCTCATATGGCTCGTCTTCCTTCATCTCCTCGAAGGCCAGCGCCGCCATGGCATAGATGCCGATGTCTCCGCCGGAGATTAAGGCGACTTTGGCGCCATGGCGAGCGTGATCAATAGCCAGCCGGGCGCGTTCTCGCTCCTGCGTCAGTGGCGGCGTGTGAATCTCCTTGCCCGCGAGCCACGGCTCGATCCAATGCAAGTAGAACTTGTAGGCCACGATCACCTCACTCTCGCGCAGCGCCGCTTCGGCACGCGGAACGATCAGGTCGCTAAATCCAGGCCCGACTGAAACCAGGTTCAGAATTCCGCTCATGCTTTCACCCAGATTAGATCTTCCACAACGGCCACGGCCACGCCGTTCAGGGCCGTCTTTGGTACCACAAGTTTTCCGCGCGGGCAGGCGATCAGGGCGCACGGTTCGCAGACACCAGCCAGCCCCACGTTCTGCCGAACCCATTCCGATGGCTGCGTCACCCAGGACCGCGCCGCCACGGTTTCACGCGCCACCCCACGCAACGGCAAGCCGTTCCGTTCACAAAATTCAATCAATCCCGCTTCTTCAGCCTTCAAGTCAATGGTCGCCACCTCCCGTACCTCGCTCAGAAGACGCCCGTTCAGGGCCTGGCTGACCGCCGCCTCGATCCGTTCGGCGGTCACTCCTTTGCGACAGCCGACCCCCATCACCAGCGGTTTCAGGGCCTCGGTGGCCGTAGTGATGACCGGGACCGCGCCGATAGCGTTGGCCACGCGATAAGCCAGGCGGTTGGCTCCGCCTTCGTGACCGGCCAACAGTGCCACGGCATAGCGGCCTGCCTCGTCGAGCACGACGACCGCCGGATCGTGATGCTTGTCCATCGTCAAACCGTCGAGAAAGCGCACCGCGATGCCGCTCGCCGCGATCATCACCCACTGTGAGTGCTCATGATAAGCTGCGGCAAACTGTTCTCGCTGCGAACCAGCCACCTGCAACCAGGGCCGATATCGCCGGCCGCCGAGTCGTGATTGCAGCCAATCCGCGAGAGCCTCGCTCTCCGCCCGCACCGACCAAATCCCGAGCGATTCATCCAGTGATTTGGTCATGCCTCCCTCTTTCGTTCGTTCGGCCTCACTCCGCGAAATAGATGCTTGAAGTCTTGAGCGTAGAGCCTCGATTCGGTCACCAGGTCGTGCCCCAACGCCGCGCCGACCAGCAGCATGGTCGTGAGATTCCAATCGTCGCGCCGGGTCTCCTGCAGCACGGTGCCCAGCGTCCCTTGATATATCCGTTGTTCGGGCCAACTAGCCCGGTAGACGAGCGTCAACGGCGTCTCTTCAGGGTAGTGCCGGGACAGGTCGGCGACGATCTTTTTCAGATGCGGCCCCGATAAGAAGATGCACATGGTCGCACGGTGCTCAGCCAATTTGGCGAGGGCTTCCGCTTCCGGCACCGCCGAAGCTCGGCCCGAGACGCGGGTAAGGATAATGGTCTGCGACACTTCCGGCCTGGTCAGCTCAGTCTTGACCTCAGCGGCGGCGGCGCAGAATGATGAGACCCCGGGGACCACTTCATATTCGATGCCCAGCGCCGCGAGCCGCCGCATCTGCTCGGCCGTCGCGCCGTAGATCGCCGGGTCGCCCGAGTGCAGCCGAGCTACGTCGCGGTCGGCCGCCTGGGCGCTCCGGTAGCAGGCCTCTTGCTGTTCGAGGTCGAGCCCGGCGGTATCGATCAACTCGGCGCCCGGTCGGCAGTGCTGCAGCAGATCGGTCGGCACCAGCGAACCGGCATACAACACCAGGTCGACGCAGCCCAGTATCCGGGCGCCGCGAATCGTGATCAGGTCGGCCGCGCCGGGACCGGCGCCGATGAAATAGACCTTCATAAATGACTCCTCCTCGGTGTCTTGCGAATCAGCAGTGTGGCGAGATAACCCATGGCCCCGGTCGCGGAGAGCGTTCCGACTTCGGCCGACAACAACTCACCCGGCAACCCGATGCGGCGTGCGAACGCGCAATTTTCGGCAATCCCCATTTCGCACAGCAGATCGAGTATCCAGGGCAAGCGCGCGCCGACTTTCATCAAGACCACGATGTCATGCGTCTCGATCTCACTCCGCAACGTCAGGGGATCGTCCGGGCAAGGCAGGATCAGCACTCGCTCCTTGCCCTCGCCCAACGGCCAGCTCAGAGCGGCGGCGGCGGCGGCGTAACTGGTAATCCCGGGAAAGGTCCGGTACCGCAATACCGGCAGTCGCTCGCGCAGCGCGGCCAGCACATAGCCATAGGTGGAGTAGGTCAGCGAATCGCCGATCGTCAGGTAGGCAACGTTGCGCCCGGCGCAGAGTTCGGCAGCGATCGTCCCGGCCAACTGCCCGTAATGCTCGCGCAATACCGTTCGGTCCGGATCCATATTGAACTCGATCTCTCTTAATCGTTCCGGCGGAATGTCGATCCCTTCCAGACATTGCAGGGCAACCGAGGTCTCGGCGCCGCGCACACGAGGAGCGAATACCACCTCAGCTCGCCGCAAGACTTCAAGAGCCGCCAGCGGAAGATAACCGGCCGGCCCCGGGCCGACCCCAATTCCCCAGAACGTGCCAAGCGATGCCTGTTCCCTCATGCGTCCTTCCTCAACAGATTACCGGATAGATCGAATAACCGGACTTCTACCCGCGCCACCGCCGGTACCCGATCGCACACTCGCTCCGCGATCCGCCGCTCAATTTCAATCCACAATTCCTGCCAGTCGGGGTCACTCTTCATTCGTTCGATCGCCGCTTCCACAGTGTTGGCGTTCTCGATCTCTTTCACCAGGCCTGGCGCGAATCCACACTCCGCCGCCACCCGCGCCACACCGACCATCGCCATTCCGCTCTTGCTCGAATGTGTGTCCCATACTCCGTCCAGCACCTTGGCCAGTTTACCGGGGTGCCCCAGGAGCCAGAGCACATCCAACCGACGTCCGTCTTCTTCCAGCGCCCGCTGCGTGAAGTCGAGCGCATCGCCCAGAAAGTTGGCAATCTGGACCATGCGCTCTTCGGGTAACCCCAGAACCTCTCGGACATAGTCACGGCCGATCTTGCCCGGCAGGTAGGCGACGCTTGGCGCTCCGCCGCCGAGCGCGACCCGGATATAGACTTCGACCGAAGCGATCCAGGCCGCCAGCGACATCGGCTCGACGATCCCGGTCGTCCCGAGGATCGAGATGCCGCCCAGGATACCGAGTCGAGGGTTGAAGGTCTTTCTAGCGATCACCTCGCCATTTTCACAACCGATGGTCAGATCGAAGCCCTCTTCACTAGTTTCAAATCCGATTGGTCTTCCTACCGCCAGCACTTCGGCGACCGCCTGCCGCATCATTCGGCGCGGCACCGGGTTGATCGCGGGCTCTCCCACCGCCACGCGCAACCCAGGCTTGGTCGCGATGCCGACACCGCTCCCGGCGATAAAACGAATCAGTCCCAGGTCATTCCGCCGGACCTCGGCGAAGATGGTTGCGCCATGCGTGCCGTCCGGATCATCGCCGCCGTCTTTGAGCACCTCAGCGCGGACCAAGCCACGATCGAGCCACCGCGCATCCTGAATCGGCACCATTAGATATTGGGTGCCGTCCGGCAACGACACTGCCACACGTTCGGGTTGTTCGCCGCGCAACAGCAGACTGAGTGCGGTCTTGACCGCCGCCGTGGCGCAACTGCCGGTCGTGCGCCCGCGCCGCAGACCATTGGGCGCCAAAAGACCGAGATCGAATTCTGCGAGTTCAATCTTGCTCATATTTCCGGATGCCCGGCCAGCCAGTTGACCGCCTCGATCATCAAGGCATTGACTACGCTCGCCGCCCATGGCGAACCGCCGCGGGTGCCGCGATTGGTAATGCGTGGTACTTGCAGACAGCGTCGCAGATCATCCTTGCTCTCCCGGGTCCCGACGAAACCGACGGGCAGTCCGATTACCAATTGCGGCCTCCAACCGTTTTCGCGGATCAGGCGAGTCGCTTCCGCCAAAGCGGTCGGCGCATCGCCGATCGCCAACACGATGTCGTTACCGAACTTCTCCCAGGCCCGCCGGATGCCTGCGGCCGAGCGAGTGACCACATGCATTTGTGCCATGAGCTGCGTCTCGCGGTCGTGGACTCCGCACCAGGTTTCAATGCCAAGCTGTGTAAGCAGCGCACGTTTCAAGCCGGCCTGCACCATGGTGACATCGGTAACGATGCGCTTGCAGCGTAACAGCGCACGGAAGCCGGTCTCGACGGCTCCCGGCGACAGGTAGAGATCATCAACCGCATCGAGATCGCCGCTCGTGTGGACCAGCCGTTGTAATACTGAAAGGTGCGCGGCTGGGAAAGCCGACCAGTCGCGCCTGGCGGCGATCAGGCGGAAGCTCTCGGCCTCGATCGGATGCGGCTGGTAGGGCCTGAATTCAGGTTCGGGTTCGATCGGCCGCGCCTCGACAGTTCCCTCCTTTTCCAGCAATCCTCGCACTCGCAGATGATGCGCCCGCTGCGGCTCGCCGACCTGCTCCTCGAAACCGACGATCTGCACCCGGTATTTACATAACGAGCAGTTCATCGCCGCACGCCCGGCTACCGCCTCGCGTGCACGTTCGATCATTACGTCGGCCACGTGCGGATGCACGCCGAGATAACCGGCTTTGAGGACCTCCAGTTCCGGTTCGCCTTCCTGCAATAGATCGGCTGCCGCGTAAATCCGCTTGACCAGAACGCCGTCAAAGAGCATGAACGGCAAGACTATGAGTCGCGCAGATCCCAGTCGGGCGGCGGAGCGCAAACCGTCGGCGACCAGCGGTTTGGCGGTACCCGAATAACAGACGACGGCTCCGCCGAATCCCATTCCCTCCTCCAGCATCCGCGCCAGCTTGGCGATCTCGCCATTGGCGTCCGGGTCGCTGGTGCCGCGGCCGACCAGCACCAGACAGGTCTCGTCGCGCCTCACGATGCGCGGTGAGGTCGATTCGGCGGCGACGATCCGTTCCTGAGCGAGTTGCAATAGTTGCGGATGTAGATTGAGCGGGGTGCCGAAGTGAAAATCGATCCCGGGATGCTCGCGTGCCAGCGCCAGCAATTCGCTCGGCAGATCGTTCTTCGCATGGCGCGCCGCCAACAGCACACCCGGCACTACCGCCACCTGCCGCACACCGGCGGCGAGGTTCGCGGCGACCGCTTCGGCAATCGTCGGACTGGCGAACTCCAGATAGCCGTGGGTGACCACATGCTGTGGGGCACGCATCCGGATCAATTCGACCAGCGCCTCAAACTCCCGGACCCCGTCTGAATCCCGGCTCCCATGACCGGCAACCACGATTCCGAACTGTCCGAACTGATCAGCTTGAACAATCGGCATCATGCTCCCTCCGGCGGTTCGATCTGGCTCGGCATCGGATGACGGGTGCGGATCAGCATAATGCTCATCTTGCTGAACTCGCGTTGTCCCAGACACTCGGCCAGAGTGCCGCGCCAGGCCGCCTCGGCGCCGGTCAGATTCTCCCAGACCTCGGCCGGATGGTCGGGCGATATCTCGTTCTCGATCAAATAGGCAGCGATCTCATGCGGGCATGAACGAGCGTTCGGCATCCCATGGGCAAGGGATCACAATCGCATTCCGCCGGTCTTGCAGCACATGGACCAGATGACGTTTGAACGGCGTGAGATCGCCGCGTCGATGAAAGGTGATGAAGGTCGTCTCGTCGAAGCAGACTTTGCTCCGTGAAGCGAGAATCTGCGCCGAGGATATCCCCGGCAGACTCTCCACCGCATGGCCGCAGGCCCGTTCAACCCGCTCCAGATATTGAAAGCCGCTGAAATGGAGATCGCCCATGAAGACCACGACACAACGTTGACCGGCATGATGCGCCCGCGCCACTCGCGCCAGCTGGTCGACCTGATCGCGATATCCCATGGTCACCACCTCCGCCGTCGCTGGAATCAGATCGCGCACGATCTTAACCACGGCGTCGAACCCGGCCACTACATCGGCCGAGCGAATCAACTCCGCGCCGCGCTGGGTTAGGTAACCGATGTCGCCCGGTCCAGCGCCGATACAAATGATCATCATTTTTCCTCGGTTGTTTTCATTGTGCTCGAAAAACCGGCGGCCAAACCCACCACGTCACCGACCACCACGATGGCCGGGCTGCCGAGCCCCTGCGCACTGACTGCCGCCGGCAACTCGACCAGGGTCGTCATGACGCTGCGCTGGTGGGGCAAGGTGCCATGCTGTATCGCCGCTGCAGGCCGGGTTGGCGATGCGCCTGCGGCCAATAATTCGGCGACGATCTGCGGCAGGTTGGCCATGCCCATATAGATCACCAGCGTCTCTCCAACCTCGGCCAACCTTCGCCAATTCACCGATCCATCCGGGCGGGAATGCCCGGTCACAAAGGTGATGCTGCGCGAGTAATCGCGATGCGACAGGGGAATGCCCAAGGCCGCGGGCACGGCCACACCGGCCGTCACTCCGCTGACAACCTCGACCGGCACCCCGGCTACCAGCAGGCACTGCATCTCTTCACCGCCCCGACCGAAGACGAATGGATCGCCCCCCTTGAGTCGCGCCACAATCTTGCCGTTAGTCGGCATGCTTGAGCATGAGTTCGTGAATCGTGATCTGTGAGGTCGATCGGCAGCCGCCGCGCTTGCCGACCTCCATGATCTGCGCATCGGGCCGGGCGAAACACAGGACTTCGCGACTGACCAGATCGTCGAGCAGCACGACATCCGCCTCCCCGAGAACCCTCACCGCTTTGAGCGTCAATAGCTCGATATCACCGGGACCGGCGCCGATCAAATAGACTTTCCCTGTTTTCATATGAGCTTAGACATCCGAGCCGCGTGGCACCGAATTCCCGGCCGACAATCGCATCTGAAGCGGGAAATTTAGAGTGGAGTGATTGCTGAAAAGCTGGAAAATAGAGACCCGAACCCAAGCCGCACTCTTAATCCCCGAAGAGTTCATCTGCACGACCGAACTTCAGGTAGGTCTCCTGACTTAAGCCCCCGAAGTCGAAAGCAATTGAATGCTGGCGGCTTCTCTTTTCCTCGTCGCCTTCCCACGCGCTCGCGCAGTGGCATAAAGTAGGAGAGGAAAAGTATCAAAGGGCCTTCACAGTGGCGGGACCGTGCGGGAGTTTCACCCGCTTCCCTATTCTCCCGTTACCATAGAAACGGCAACAGGCACCTGAAGCCAAAACTGTTAGATCAAAGCGTTGTTGAATATATGCCAGGGGATATTAATAACGCAAATTCAATCTCGCAATCGATCAAGACCGTCCATCTGGACCTCGTTCAGTTCGCCGGCGGTAACGCCGCTCGCCTGCCTTCCCGATCGGAGATGCTGACCGGCGACGGTTGGAGATCGATTTGACCGGGCACAACCGCCAGGCGGGAAGCGCGCCGCCGTTTAAAGTTGCGCGCCGTTCGGCGCCAGGTCAACCAAACCGCCGTCAAACTCAAAGCGCATCCGCCCAGGCTCAAAGCGATCACCGTCAAGTCCCACGCCGGGCGGCTCTGATAAAGATAAGGGAAATCGAGGCTGTGGAGCCCGTTGTATAGCCAGCGTTCGATCCGGCTGCGAGCCTCTTCCTTCTGAACCACCGCGCCCAGTTGTGGGTCGAGATAGAGCCAGGTCTGTTGCGGGTCCTCGTATTTCACTCGCAGCACCGGAAGGCGGCGGCCTCGCGCCCGGTGATAATAGTAAGCGTCATACCGGTCGAGCCAGGCCGCGTCTCTAATTTCAACCCCGGGCATTGCTTCCCGGGCTGCAGCCATCACCTCGTCGCGGGCGAACTCGTGCAGCCTCGTCTTCGTCTCGTCAGCCGCGATCAGCAGGTGCGGCAACGGCGCTTCGGCAGCGAGAATCGCCGACGAATCAGTGTTCGAACCGGTCTTCAGTTGATCCGGCGATTGAAGGGCAAGGTAATACGGCCACCCGCGAAATTGCGCGAGTTCGATCTCCTTTGGTTGAAACTCGGTCTGAAACTCGCGCAGGGCTTTGGCCGGGCTCAGGTTGAACAGCCGCGGATCGAGCGCCCCGCCCGCCACGGCGTTGACCTGGGCCTCGGTCGGACTGCTGCCGGGCGACCACTTGCCGGGATTCATCGAGAAGAGCCCGCTCAGAATCCAGGTGAACGTAATCAGCCCGAAGAACAGCCCGAAGTAATGATGCCAGCGCATCATTCCCGCGTAGGGCGTGCCGCTCAGTTCGCCCCTGAGGCGGTACTGTTTTCTGAATCGGTACCGCCAGAGCCCGGCGATGATGCCGCTCAAACACATGACGCAGCCGGCGCCCGAGCCGTACACGATCACGTCGTGCCAGAGGTCGGGACGCTGCCGCAGCGGGGTGAAGTAGATCCAGTGAATCACCGCCCCGATCCAACCCCAGAAGCGGCTCGCGTGCGTCGTCTTCATGACGACTTCACCAGTCACCTGCGAGACATATAGATGCGTGCCCGGCTCGTCATCCAGTGCGAACTTATGCAATGGCTTGAACGGCCGGAGCGCGCCGCTGAGCGTCCATTGATCGGCGATCTCGATCGTCTCGATGTACTTCACACCGCCGAGGTGTTCCGGCACGAAAGCCCCGGCGAGCTCCAGCCCTTGCGCGGGGGTTACCGGTTCGAGTCGCCCGCCGTCGTCGGCAAAAATCGTCACCCAGCCTCGGTCCGAGAGGAACCGATAGACCGGGCGCCCATTGACCATCCCCAGCCGGACTTTCCCCGGCGCATCGATCCAGCCGAGACGTTGATACGCCTGCTCCGGCGTCAGCGCGGCACGTGAGAAGTCGAGGGCGGGCAAGCGCATCAATCGCTCTTCCGATGAGAGCCGGGGCATCCGCTTGTACATCATGATGACGCCCGAGATGAACCAGAGCGCGAACAGCAGGCAGAAGGCCAGGCCGAGGTAGCGATGCATGTATA
Organism: uncultured Acidobacteriota bacterium; assembly: GCA_963796275.1. GTDB lineage: Bacteria > Acidobacteriota > Blastocatellia > RBC074 > RBC074 > JAKEHZ01. The sequence continues at coordinate 1,045,728 of CAWCKY010000007.1, forward strand.
TCAAATATTTCTTCAGCTTTTGCATGGAACCTCTATTTCGATCGAAAACGTAAGGTCATCAGCCAATTGAAAGGCTTGCCGGGATACAACTGCGTGCGGTAGATGCCGCCGACGAAGTACCTTTCTTTATTGAGCGCGTTATAAATATTGATATTGAACTCCCACCGCTCGCGCCGGTAACAAGCCGTCGCATCCCAGGTGGCATACCCGCCCAGGCGGATGTCGTTTTCGTTGCTCGTGAAGACGCTGCTGAGATAGCGCCCGCCGACGCCTCCGCCGAAACCGTTCTTCCATTGATAGGTCGCCCACAGGTTGCCGACCTGGCGCGGGACGAAGTTCGGGACTTTACCCGTGTAGACGAAGTTGTTGCTCGGCGAAAAGTAGTCCAGAAATTTGGTGTCGGTGAAACCGTAATTCATCATAACCTGCAAATTCGGCAGACGTTTCAGAGGCTGCCCCATCAAGTCGAATTCAAAACCTCGTGAACGCTGCTTCGCGGCCTGCTCGTAGATATGTCCGGTGCCCTGTGATTGGCCGGTTTGAGGATCGATGATCGGGACGCTTCTCACGAAGACCGCCAGGTTCCGGCGTTCGATCTCATACCCGGCCATCGTCAAATTCATCCGCCCATTGAGGAGATCGAATCGCTGTCCGATCTCGAACTGCCGGCCCTCCTCCGGCTGCAACGTGATCTGATTGAACGGGACGACATTGACCGGCGTGAACGAGGTCGCGAACGATCCATAGAGCGTCCACCAATCGCTGGCCTGATAGACCGCACCGGCCCGGTAGGTCGGCGCATTCCTGGCGAGCTCGATTCGCTCTCCGGAGAATTGCACGCCGTTCGTGACCGGATCGTTGCGGCTCCAACGGCGGTAGATGTCCATCCGCACCCCGAGCATCGTTTTCAGCCGCCGGGTCAGGTTCAATTGATCCTGGAAGTAAAAAGCATTGAATGTGTTAGCGAAGTAGTCGATGCGGGAGAGCGGAAAGTCGCGATTGACGTGCGTCTCCACCGGATTGAAGAGGTCGATGGGAGTCGTCGCGGTGGATGCGGCGGCGCTGCGATTGGAAAAATTGAAGAACCGCTGGTACTCCCAGCCGCCGATGAGTTGATGCTGAAAGCCGGTGCTGAATCGCCAACTGGCCTCCGCCTGATTGAAGACCGGGCGGCGGTGATGCTTGAAATATAGGAACTGGCGATCGACTAGATTGAGGCTCTGCTGTTCAACGCTGAGCGTCTCCGCGCTGAAATACTCGTCGTTGAAATACCGGTAGGACAACGTGTTTCGCAGTTGGAGGTGGTCGGAGAAGAGATGGGTGTAATAGATCCGCCCGTTGTAATCCTCGGAGAGCGCGAAATCCTGCGGCGTATTGAAACGGCGATCGAGCGGGATGTTCGGCACCTGGTTATCAACCACGGGAATCCCGGCATCGGTCGCAAACCGGTCGCGGTTGATCGTCAGATGAAAATTGATCTGATCTCGGGGCGTGACCAGCCACAACACGGAAGGCGTGAAGTTGAATCGCCGCGCGAGATTGTGGCGCCAGCCCTCGGCGTCTTCAAAACCAAAATCGGCCCGGCCAAGCAGGTGTTCACTGAAGAGCTGGCCGGTCGCGCCGCCGGCGAAGCGCTTGGTGCCGAAACTGCCGCCGGCCAGGGTGAAATCATAAGCCGGATTGGATTGCGGTTTCTTACGCACCAGGTTGATCGCGCCCCCTATGGCACCGCCGCCATAGAGCACCGAAGCCGGCCCCTTGAGAACCTCGACCGACTCGATGCTGTTGAGTTGCGTGTTCATGCGGTTGCCTTCATTCCGCACGCCGTCGAGTAACTGGACGGCATCGGCAAAACCGCGAACCCGGTAGTACTCATAGACCCCATAACCGGTATAAGAATTGAGGCTACTGACATTGCGCAGCGCGGAGACCAAATCGTTCTGTCCCTGCACCTCCAGCGTCTGACGGTCGATCCGGTTGAGCGAGATCGGTAGCTCACGTAAGGGCACATCGAGTTTGGAGGCCGTCAGCACTCCCGCATCGGCCACAATGTTGACCGTTTCGCTGACTTCGCTGACGGCAAGTTTGAAGTCAAGAGACTCGCCCGAAGTCGAAGAGGAATGATTCAATTCGCGGGTGATCGATTGAAACCCGACTTTTTCAACCGTCAGGCGATAGCTGCTCCATGGCAACTGACTGAACCGGTAAGAACCGTCGGTGTCGCTGACCACCCTTAGCGTGACGGCGGGGGTGCCCGCCCTGGAGATAATAGTCAATTCGGTGCCTGGAATAGCCGCGCCCTGAGAATCTGTAATCCGTCCGCTCAGGCTACCGGCGGTTTGTGCGAAAGCCGGTATAGGCCCAACTCCCGGCCATGAGATGAAGGAAACGGCGAGGGCGATAATCGCCAGAAATCTACTCATCGATAAAACCTCCTCTTTTTCCCATCGAAAGTCGGTGAGGCCAGTGCTCAAAATCGGTCTCCTGACTTGCGGTTTTCCGTCGATGACCGGTCGAAGATCGATCACCGACATCCCTTCCTCCGCGCCTTCCCGTTGGTGACGAACAGTGGCTGAATGCGGAGTCAGTCGCCGTTACAGTTGCGTGGGCAGTGGCGGATTTACACCGCGCTTCCCGTTCACTTTCAGCACTCGGTGGTTAATGGTGAACCGGAGCCGGCTCCGGCATGAATGGTTCGGCGGCAGTTCCTCCTGAATCCGGTTTCGTTATTCAGGCCACGGGCGCTGCCGCTCGGGTTTTGAAGATCGGATGTGGATGAACTGAAATTTGGAGAGTGGAATGAGATATATACCGGCGGGAACACTTGAGTTGACACCAAAGCCGCACTCTCAATCCACGAAGAGTCCATCGATACCGACCGAACTTCAGGCAGGTCTCCTGACTTAAGCCTCGACGTCGATAACGAACGACGTCTCTTTTCCTTGGAAGCCTTCCCACGCTCTTGCGCAGTGGCAGAAAGTAGGCAAGGAAAAGAATCGAAGGCTTTCACAGTGGCGGGACCGTGCGGGAGTTTCACCCGCTTCCCTATTCTCCTGCTACCTGAGAAAAGGCAACAGGCACCTGAAGCCAAAACTGTTCTATCAAGACGTCGCCTAATATACACCGAACTATGTGTGAAAGAAATACTGAGGTAATAGGGGTGTCGAGCCGGATCGGGGCAAAGCCAGTTCACTATATCTCGACAATCACGGTTTTTTCCTCGCACGGCGACGCGGAGACGATATCAGAGGGAGACTAATCGATCAGGGGCATCTGCTGTTCATCATTGAAGGGAAGATCAAGTTTCAGTTGGGAGATAGTTCCAAGTTCTTAGCGAAACGTGGAAAGTGATGCGTGATATTGCTCCTTGTAACCGCAATGCGAATGTGTGCAGTACCTGTGATCGAGCCTAACCCACGTTGGATCCGAGCCGCGCGGAGCTAGCCTCTCATAAACTTTTCGTGGCGGGATCTGATGAGCTTCTGCCTGCGTAGGATATGCACTTATGGAAGCAGGAGAAGAATGGGCACGGCTCACCCGACGGAAAGCGGCTTGCGACCGGGAGCGCCGATAGCACAGCCAGGTTGTTAGACACTGTCACCCACCAGGAACTCCTCACATTCAAGAGTCATTCGAATAGTGTCTTATCAGTGGCCTTCTCGCCTGACGGGAAGAGGCTGGCGACCGGATGTCGCGATAGCACAGTCAGGTTGTGGGATGCAATCACCTGTCAGGAACTGCTCAATTTCAAAGGGCATTCAGCCTTATCGCACAAACGACGCAGTGATCCTACACGAATATCTACCGTTTGTCGGTTTGTAATTGACTCTGTGAATGGCTGATTCAGTCAGGAGCATACCCTGCCTCTGGTGAGAGAAAATACCCGATCGCCCGGCTGATCGCCTGGCAGCATTCGCACACGGCGACTTCGAGCTCTTCTCAACTCAGGATATGCCCGCGCACATAGTGAATCAGTCCTCTACTCTGAAGTGCGCCCTGCAGCCAGGCTGACAGCGGGAAACTCAGAGCATCTATCTCAGTTTGTCATGTGTGAGAATCATCGAGTCGGAAGATGCAGGAAGAGACGCGATCCTGCGCGTTCAGCAGCCAGCGTGCCAAGCGCTTTTAAACAATTTGCCCGTCTCCTTCCTTATTCAGCATTGACACAAATACGGCGACAGTCTTCCTCAATTGGCTCTGTCAATACATTGGATTGGAGAACTAAGCTAAACCAAGTAGCTAATGCCTGAATATATGGCGGTCTGAGAGCGCTCATATGATTACCGGGACCATGCCAAAAGGAGAGATTAGGCGCCCAGCGCCTCCATCCTGCGACGCGCTGTCCGTGTTGATTCCAGTTGGTTTCTTCATCGAGTTTCGGATCATCCAGGAGCACCAACCGAACGAGCTCTGGGTAAACCTTATCGGGCTGGTAATGAGTGCGCAAGCAAGCAGCGAAGGTACGCAATGGACCACCTAGGATTTCAGGCTCTGAGCGCCGGGGCAGAAGGCCAATCGCCACTAGACGCTCATGAATAAGCTCCCCTTGTGCCGCGGCATCGCAAGACTCGAGATCGCTTGAGGTGATTTCGAGCTGGCATCCGGCAACCTGCTCGTAAATTTCGATCAACTTCATGACCACTTCGGTGCGATTGTATTCCCGGACGAAAGTGTCATCAGTATCCGGGGCCTCGCTATCAAGAATGGTAAGCGACGCAATAACGCGTCCGGCTGCGCGCATCCGTTGGGCCATCTCGAATACTACCCAACCACCAAAAGAATGCCCCAATAGATGCACCGGACCTTGGGGATGTATCTCGTTGACCGTTTGCAGATATAATTTTGCGGCAGCGGAAACAGTCGAATGAGGAACAAGCACGCCGTCCAATCCACGCGGTTGAAGTCCGTAAATCAGCTGTATCTTATCCAGAGAGTGAGCCAATTGTGCAAAGCTGGACACACTATCACCAGCGCCAGGCACACAGAAGAGTGCTGTATCACTGCGTCGCTCGGTATGAAGCGTTACAAGGGGTGAATAGCTTCGCTCTTTCAAACTTTGACTTTCCTCGCTCGCATTGCGGATGGCGTCTGATAGAGCTCTACCAAGTAGTTCGATGTTTGGGGGTTTCACCATTGATTGGTGGGTTCCTGGCACTGGTATCACGCGGATTTGCTCCGTGGGCAAAACCGCGTCCCAGTGCCGCAGAGGATTGGCAATCTCCTCGCACTGTGCAGTAAAGAGATAGATTGGAATTGGAATTGGTTGCGCAATATACTGCAAATTTGCCAGATAGAACATTCGCTCACGACTCAAATAGTGAGCGACCTCCTCGGTCGTAAACCCCATGATATGTCGAGGTAATATCGACATATCATGGCACTTTCTCACTAAGGTCCCGAAATCCACCTCTAGCTCTAAGCACTTCAGTTCCTCGATCCTCGATTGCAAGCTCTCATTTGAGCCCGATTCGAGATAGAGCCTGTGGAAAAGCCAATTCTTATCGTCTAGTGCTTGCTCGGGCATGAAAGCATCAGCGCAATATCCATAGTTCGTATCGAAGAGTCCAAGGAACTGAACTATCTGATCCTCGCCAATGAGTTGCGTGGCGATTTCATAGGCTAGTGTCCCCCCAAAAGACCAACCGGCAATAAAGTAAGGCCCAATTGGCTGGACGGCACGGATCATTCGCACCATGCGCGCCGCCATTCCCTCAATAGTACGAAACTGAGCTTCGGCCAGTGGCTTCGGTGGCAACCCATAAATGGGGATATCTGCATCTATATAGGGCGTGAGCTTAAGTGCGTACAGCAGCAAACCAGCACCCTCATGAATCAAGAATAGAGGTGGGCTCCCACTTCCTGCTCGTATAGGTATCGCCATGTAATCCCAGGTCCCGCCGTCTTGCTGCAAGATTTGCTGTGCAAGAGACTCAATCGTCGGATGCATTAACACATCCGCTATAGAAATGCAGATACCTATGCGCTTGAGAGAACTTACCAATTGCAAGGTAAGCAACGAATGCCCCCCGAGTTCGAAGAAGTTGTCGTGCCGGCCGATCCTCTCCACCTTCAGCACCTCCGACCAGATGCCCGCCAGCACACTCTCCATCTCGCCTTTGGGCGCAACATATCCGCGCACGGCATAGGCATCTGCTTCCGGTGCCGGCAGGGCCTTGCGGTCCAGCTTCCCATTCGGCGTCAGCGGCAACGACTCCAGCCGCACATACGCTGCCGGCACCATATAGTCAGGCAGGTTTGCCGCCAGATACGTCCGCAAGACCTCCGCGCCTACTGTGTCTTCACCCATTTCCGCACCGGTGTAGTAGGCCACGAGCCGTTGATCCCCAGGACTCTCCTCCCTGGCTACCACCACCCCCTCTCGTATCCCCGGGTGCCTTTCCAACTGTGCCTCGATCTCTCCCAGTTCGATCCGGAACCCTCGCACCTTCACCTGGTAGTCGTTGCGGCCCGCGAACTCAATCGTTCCATCCGGCAGCCATCTTCCAAGATCGCCGGTCCTATACATCCGACCTCCGCCCTCTCCAGCGAAGGGATCAGCCACGAATCTCTCCGCCGTCAACTCCGGCCGGTTCAGATAGCCCAGCGCTACTCCCGCTCCTCCGATGTACAGTTCTCCCATCACTCCTATCGGCGCCGGCTCTCCATCGACATTCAAAATATAGATCCGTGTGTTGGTGATCGGACGACCTATTGGAATACTCCGCTCATCTCTCCTTATCTCACTGATTTCGTAGGTGGTAGCGAAAGTCGTCGTTTCGGTCGGTCCATACCCGTTGATCAGGTGTTTCGGCGGATTGCTGAGCAACACCCGCGCAATCACCTTCGGATCGACCACATCTCCTCCGATAATCATGTAACGCAGGTTGACAATATCTTCGCTCAATTCGTCCGCATACTGATTGAATAATCCAACGGTCAACCATAAAACATTGACCCCTTGCCGCCTCAGCATTTCCCTGAACCGTCGGGGCTCAAGCAATACCGCCTGCTCGATAACCACGATGCGGCCCCCATTGAGCAACGGCGCCCACACCTCCAACGTCGTGGCATCAAACGCCGGATTGGCTGCGAAAGCCACCGCGTCCTCAGCATTGAATTGCGCATACCCGTTGTTGATTACCACTCGCGCCACCGCTCGATGCGGTATCACCACTCCCTTCGGCTGGCCCGTCGAACCAGATGTGTACATGATGTAGGCCATTGCCCCACTATCGAGCGGCTGGTCCAGATTTTCCGCCACACCATCAATCAGCCTCTCCTCATCCAGATTGACTCTCTCTGTAGCAGGCATCTCGACCAGCTCCATACTCTCCATTGTGAGCACGATCCTGGCTCCGCTATCTCCGACAATGAATCGAATCCGCTCGCGGGGGAAGCTCGGATCGATCGGCACATAGGCAGCACCACACTTGAGAATGGCAAGTTCAGCGACCACCAGCTCAATCGAGCGCTCCAGTAGAATCACCGCTCGGCCCCCCGGTCCTAGACCTCTCTCTCTCAGGTGGTGTGCTAGACAGTTGGCTCGGGCATTGAGCTCTCCATAACTCAGATGATTCCCTTCACAGACCACCGCCACTGCCTGCGGCGTCCTCTCCGCCTGTCTCTCAAACAGCTCGTGGATGCACTCTTCGCTCGGATACTCTGCTTCCGTCCGGTTCCATTCCTCCACCACCTGTCGCCGTTCACATTCCGACAACAACGGCAACCGGCCGATCATCTCTGTCTCGTCGGCCACCATCCCTCTCAGCAGCGCGCGCCAATACCCCAGATAGCGTTCCACCGTGGAGCTTTCGAACAGCGAAGTGGCGTACTCAAGTCCACCAATGACCGTCTCTTCAGCTTCCTGCAGCACCAGCGTCAGATCAAATCTTGTAGTAACGTGAGGACTGGTACCCAGAGGAGCAACTTCCAGTCCGGGCAGTTTGAAGACATCTTTGGAGGCGCTCTGCCAGGCGAACATCGCCTGGAACAGTGGACTGTGAGCTAGACTGCGCACCGGCCCTACCATCTCCACTACCTGCTCAAATGGAATGTCTTGATGTTGTTGCGCCGCTACAACCTGCGCCTTTACCCTCTCCAGTACCTCACCCACACTGCGTGTACCCAAGACATCCAGCCGCAGCGCCAGCGTGTTGACGAAGAATCCAATCAGTCCTTCGATCTCTGTCCGCCCTCGATTGGCCACCGGAGTGCCGATCACCACCTCCTCCTGACCAGCCAGCCGCCCCAGCAACGCCCCCCACCCCGCCAGCAGGGTCATAAACAGGGTCGTGCCATGGCGTTGGCTGAGGGCTTTTAGCCCCTCCGTCAATTCCGGCTCCAACTCGACTTTGATCAAGGATCCGGCGTAGTCCTGCTCGGCAGGACGTTCCTGATCTGGCGCCAACTCCAGCAATGCCGGGGCTCCCTCCAGAGTTTCTCTCCAGTAATCGGCTTGCCGTTTCAGAATGTCCCCGCCCATCCAGCCCCGCTGCCACACGGCGTAATCGGCGTACTGCACCCTCAAGCTCGGTAAGGGATCAGCTTCTCCGTTCCGATATGCATCGTAGAGCACCCCCAATTCCCCCATCAACACACCTATCGACCATCCATCCGAAACGATGTGGTGCATGGTGATCAGTAGTGTGTATACATCTTCCTCCTGCCGGATGAGTCGCCCCCGGATCAGCGGGCCCTGTTCCAGATCGAAAGTGGCCAGCGCTTCCTGACCAATCAAATGGCAGATTTCACCCTCAGCATCGGCCTTGTGCCGCAAGTCGTGTTCGAGCAGATGAAAGCGGCTCTCCTCCTCGGTGGCGATTCGCTGCACGGGTTGCCCATCGATTTGGCCGAAGGTGGTGCGTAAGATTTCGTGTCGGGCCACGATCCGATCCAGCGCCTTGCGGAGGGCGGTGCGATCAAGGTCTCCCACCAGTCGCAGGCCAATTGGAATGTGATAGGCTTTGCTGGCTCTTCCCAGTTGGGATATAAACCACAGGCGCTGTTGAGCGAATGAGAGGGCAAGCCGTTCCGGACCTTCGACAGGCGTGATCGAGGGCAGTTCAGTGTGTGCAGCGATCTCAAGGCCACTGGCGAAATCGGAGAGCACCGGATGGGCGAATAGGTCACCAAATGGGACTTCCACACTCAATGCATCCCGCAGGCGTGAGATGACCTGCATCGCCAGCAGCGAATGGCCCCCCAGTTCAAAGAAGTTGTCGTGCCGGCCGATCCTCTCCACCTTCAACACCTCCGACCATATATCCGCCAGCGCTCGCTCGACTTCTCCCACTGGTTGTTCATAGCTTCGCGTTGCGTAGGCGCCGGATTCTGGCGCCGGCAGTGCCCTGCGGTCCAGCTTCCCATTCGGCGTCAGCGGCAACGACTCCAGTCGCACATACGCTGCCGGCACCATATGCTCAGGCAGGCTCGCCGCCAAATACGTCCGCAAGACCTCCGCGCCTACTGTGTCTTCACCCATCTCCGCACCGGTGTAGTAGGCCACTAGCCGTTGATCCCCAGGACTCTCCTCCCTGGCTACCACCACCCCCTCTCGTATCCCCGGGTGCTTTTCCAACTGTGCCTCGATCTCTCCCAGTTCGATCCGGAACCCTCGCACCTTCACCTGGTAGTCGTTGCGGCCCGCGAACTCAATCGTTCCATCCGGTAGCCATCTTCCAAGATCGCCAGTCCTATACATCCGACCTCCGCCCTCTCCAGCGAAGGGATCAGCCACGAATCTCTCCGCCGTCAACTCCGGCCGGTTCCGATAACCGCGCCCAACCTGCACTCCGCCAATATGGATTTCGCCAGCCACACCAACGGGTGCTGGTCGTCCTGCTTCGTCGAGAATGTATATCCGGGTGTTGGCGATCGGGCTTCCGATTGACACACTCACCTTTGACAACTCTGTGCGATACACCCCGGCGGTCACATCCACCGCTGCTTCCGTCGGTCCGTACAGGTTGTGAAGCCCTGCCCTCATTAACCGCTCTTGGAATCTTCGGGCGAGAGTGGCCTGTAGAGTCTCTCCACTGCAAATCACTCGCTCCAGGCTGGAGCACTTCCCGACCTCAAGAGGCTCAAGGAAGGCCTGCAGCATCGAGGGAACGAAATGGATAGTGCTGATTTTCTCTCGCTGGATGGTCTCGATAAGATAGGCTGGATCCTTCTGTCCTCCCGGTCGCGCCATCACCAGTCTGGCGCCGACCTGTAACGGCCAGAAGAATTCCCACACCGATACATCAAAGCTGAACGGCGTCTTCTGCAACACCGAGTCCTGCTGATCGAGCCCATATGCGCGTTGCATCCAGGCAAGTCGATTGACCACACCACGATGCTCGTTCATTGCCCCCTTTGGCATCCCGGTGGAGCCTGAGGTATAGATCACATAGGCCAGATGCTCCGGCCTGAGTCCCACACTCCTGCGTTCAGGGTTGACTTCAGGCCTGTCTGCCCACTCGGGAGTCTCCGCCCCCAGCTTAATCACCTCCAGCTCAGTTCTTACTCCGGCAAACATTCCGGCTAGACTTTCCTCTGTCAGGAGGGTCGTCGGCGTGCTGTCCTCCAACATATACCTCAATCGCTCTGGCGGATAGGTCGGATCCAGCGGCACGTATGCTCCTCCTGCTTTCAAGATCGCCAGCAGTCCCACCATCATCTCCAGCCCTCGCTCCGCGCAGATCGCCACACGGGCATCGGGTCTCACTCCCCTCTCCCTCAGGTAATGCGCCATCCGATTGGCTCGTTTATTCAACTCTTGGTATGTAAGGCAATCATCTTCATAGACTACCGCCACTGCCTGCGGCGTCCTCTCCGCCTGTCTCTCAAACAGCTCGTGGATGCACTCTTCGCTCGGATACTCCGCTTCCGTCCGGTTCCATTCCTCCACCACCTGTCGTCGCTCCCACTCCGGCAGCACATCGATGCTTCTTATCGCCTTGCCGGGCTCTCTTTCCAGCGCTTCCACTAATCCCTCCACCGCTCTCTGCATAAAACCGCAGATCCGTCTCGGATCGATCGGAGCCTCCACCTGTGCCGTCAATACGAACTCTTCCCCCAGATCGTCTACCGACAAGGTCAGCGGATAGTTCGTCCGCTCTTCCCCGCGCAGCACCTCTATCCCTTCCCACACCCTCTCTTCCTCGACCGATCGAGTTTGCGCCAAATTCTGACTATGGCGGTAATTCAGCAGCGCCGTGAACAACGGCGCCGGAGCCGCCACTCCGCTGCATCGCTGCGCCAGGGCCAGCGAGGCGTGCTCATGCCGCATCAGCTCTCCCAGCTGCCCGTGCGTTCTCCTTACACTCTCCTCCGCTCCCTCCTCCCCCACACCGATCCTCACCGGCAGCGTGTTGATCAACAGTCCCATCACTCGATCTGCCCCTTCTCCTCCCTGCATCCTCCCAAACAGCACCGTCCCGAAGACCACATCCTCTCGCCCAGAGACTCGTCCCAGCACCTGTGCCCACGCCACGTGAAACACACTCGCAGCGCTCACTCCAAGCTTGCGTGCACGTTCTCTCACTCGCTGCGACAATCCCTCCTCCAACTCCAGCCTCGCCTCCTCGATCCCGCGCCCCTCTCCTCTCACCTCCAGCAGTCCGAACGGCGCCGTCGCCTCCTCGACCTCTCCCAGCAAGCGCCGGAAGTAGACCTCGTGCTCTTCACGACTCACTCCCATCCGCGCCTGCCCCACAAAGTTGCGGAACGGCTGCGGCGCCGCCAGTCGATCGTTCTCTCCCTGCAGATGCGCTCGAATCTCCTCCTGCATCACCTCCACCGTGGTGTGATCTCCGGCCAGGTGATGCAGCAACAACAGCATCAACCATCGCCCTCTCGCCTCATCCCGCGCCAGGTACACTCGCATCAACGGCGCACGGCTCACCTCGATCCTCGTCTGTCGCGGATCGTAGCTTCGGTACAACTGTTCGGCCGGATCGCCCTTCGCCTCCTCCAGCCTCACCTCCTCCACAGGCAGACTCGCCTTCCGCCAGACCACCTGCACCGGCTCGCTCAGCCCTTCCCAGACCACCGCTGTGCGCAGAATGTCGTGCCGATCCACCACCGCCTGCAACGCGCTCACATACCTATCCAGCCTCTCCCGGCTATCGAAGCTATAGAGACACGACAGTAGGTAGGTATCTCCCTCGGAGGCCATAAGGTGATGAAAGAGAATCCCTTCCTGCAACGGCGTCAGCGGATAGATGTCCTGCACATTGGCTGCTCCTCCAGACACCACTCTCACGATCCTCTCGATCTCCGCCATCGACAGGTCGACCAGCGGCAGCATCTCGGGCCTGATCTCCCCGCAATCGAGCGGGATGCCATTTGGCGGCACCTCCACCCTTCCGGCGTCCCAGCTCACAACCTCGGCTAGCCCGGCCGGCGTCGGGCTGTTGAACAGCGCACGCACGTCAGCCTGCAGTCCTCTCCGCCGCATGCGCTCGATCAGTGTCACTGCCAGCAGCGAATGGCCCCCCAGCTCAAAGAAGTTGTCGTGCCGGCCGATCCTCTCCACCTTCAACACCTCCGACCAGATATCCGCCAGCGCTCGCTCGACTTCTCCCACTGGTTGTTCATAGCTTCGCGTTGCGTAGGCGCCGGATTCTGGCGCCGGCAGTGCCCTGCGGTCCAGCTTCCCATTCGGCGTCAGCGGCAACGACTCCAGTCGCACATACGCTGCCGGCACCATATGCTCAGGCAGGCTCGCCGCCAGATACGTCCGCAAGACCTCCGCGCCTACTGTGTCTTCACCCATCTGCGCACCGGTGTAGTAGGCCACTAGCCGTTGATCCCCAGGACTCTCCTCCCTGGCTACCACCACCCCCTCTCGTATCCCCGGGTGCTTTTCCAACTGTGCCTCGATCTCTCCCAGTTCGATCCGGAACCCTCGCACCTTCACCTGGTAGTCGTTGCGGCCCGCGAACTCAATCGTTCCATCCGGTAGCCATCTTCCAAGATCGCCAGTTCTATACATCCGACCTCCGCCCTCTCCAGCGAAGGGATCAGCCACGAACCTCTCCGCCGTCAACTCCGGCCGGTTCCGATAACCGCGCCCAACCTGCACTCCGCCAATATGGATTTCGCCAGCCACACCAACGGGTGCTGGTCGTCCTGCTTCGTCGAGAATGTATATCCAGGTGTTGGCGATCGGGCTTCCGATTGACACACTCACCTTTGACAACTCCGTGCGATACACCCCGGCGGTCACATCCACCGCTGCTTCCGTCGGTCCGTACAGGTTGTGAAGTCCTGCCCTCATTAACCGCTCTTGGAATCTTCGGGCGAGAGTGGCCTGTAGAGTCTCTCCACTGCAAATCACTCGCTCCAGGCTGGAGCACTTCCCGACCTCAAGAGGCTCAAGGAAGGCCTGCAGCATCGAGGGAACGAAATGGATAGTGCTGATTTTCTCTCGCTGGATGGTCTCGATAAGATAGGCTGGATCCTTCTGTCCTCCCGGTCGCGCCATCACCAGTCTGGCGCCGACCTGTAACGGCCAGAAGAATTCCCACACCGATACATCAAAGCTGAACGGCGTCTTCTGCAACACCGAGTCCTGCTGATCGAGCCCATATGCGCGTTGCATCCAGGCAAGTCGATTGACCACACCACGATGCTCGTTCATTGCCCCCTTTGGCATCCCGGTGGAGCCTGAGGTATAGATCACATAGGCCAGATGCTCCGGCCTGAGTCCCACACTCCTGCGTTCAGGGTTGACTTCAGGCCTGTCTGCCCACTCGGGAGTCTCCGCCCCCAGCTTAATCACCTCCAGCTCAGTTCTTACTCCGGCAAACATTCCGGCTAGACTTTCCTCTGTCAGGAGGGTCGTCGGCGTGCTGTCCTCCAACATATACCTCAATCGCTCTGGCGGATAGGTCGGATCCAGCGGCACGTATGCTCCTCCTGCTTTCAAGATCGCCAGCAGTCCCACCATCATCTCCAGCCCTCGCTCCGCGCAGATCGCCACACGGGCATCGGGTCTCACTCCCCTCTCCCTCAGGTAATGCGCCATCCGATTGGCTCGTTTATTCAACTCTTGGTATGTAAGGCAATCATCTTCATAGACTACCGCCACTGCCTGCGGCGTCCTCTCCGCCTGTCTCTCAAACAGCTCGTGGATGCACTCTTCGCTCGGATACTCCGCTTCCGTCCGGTTCCATTCCTCCACCACCTGTCGTCGCTCCCACTCCGGCAACACATCGATGCTTCTTATCGCCTTGCCGGGCTCTCTTTCCAGCGCTTCCACTAATCCCTCCACCGCTCTCTGCATAAAACCGCAGACCCGCCTCGGATCGATCGATGCCTCCACCTGTGCAGTCAGCACGAACCCTTCTCCCAGATCGTCCACCGACAACGCCAGCGGATAGTTCGTCCTCTCTTCCCCGCGCAGCACCTCTATCCCTTCCCACGCACTCTCTTCCTCAACCGATCGAGTTTGCACCAAATTCTGACTATGGCGGTAATTCAGTAGTGCCGTGAACAACGGCGCCGGAGCCGCCACTCCGCTGCCTCGCTGCGCCAGGGCCAGCGAGGCGTGCTCATGCCGCATCAGCTCTCCCAGCTGCCCGTGCGTCCTCCTTACACTCTCCTCCGCTCCCTCCTCCCCCATACCGATCCTCACCGGCAGCGTGTTGATCAACAGTCCCATCACTCGATCCGCCCCTTCTCCTCCCTGCATCCTCCCAAACAGCACCGTCCCGAAGACCACATCCTCTCGCCCAGAGGCTCGCCCCAGCACCTGTGCCCACGCCACGTGAAACACACTCGCAGCGCTCACTCCAAGCTTGCGTGCACGTTCTCTCACTCGCTGCGACAATCCCTCCTCCAACTCCAGCCTCGCCTCCTCGATCCCGCGCCCCTCTCCTCTCACCTCCAGCAGTCCGAACGGCGCCGTCGCCTCCTCGACCTCTCCCAGCAAGCGCCGGAAGTAGACCTCGTGCTCTTCACGACTCACTCCCATCCGCGCCTGCCCCACAAAGTTGCGGAACGGCTGCGGCGCCGCCAGTCGATCGCTCTCTCCCTGCAGATGCGCTCGAATCTCCTCCTGCATCACCTCCACCGTGGTGTGATCTCCGGCCAGGTGATGCAGCAACAACAGCATCAACCATCGCCCTCTCGCCTCATCCCGCGCCAGGTACACTCGCATCAACGGCGCACGGCTCACCTCGATCCTCGTCTGTCGCGGATCGTAGCTTCGGTACAACTGTTCGGCCGGATCGCCCTTCGCCTCCTCCAGCCTCACCTCCTCCACAGGCAGACTCGCCTTCCGCCAGACCACCTGCACCGGCTCGCTCAGCCCTTCCCAGACCACCGCTGTGCGCAGAATGTCGTGCCGATCCACCACCGCCTGCAACGCGCTCACATACCTATCCAGCCTCTCCCGGCTATCAAAGCTATAGAGACACGACAGTAGGTAGGTATCTCCCTCGGAGGCCATAAGGTGATGAAAGAGAATCCCTTCCTGCAACGGCGTCAGCGGATAGATGTCCTGCACATTGGCTGCTCCTCCAGACACCACTCTCACGATCCTCTCGATCTCCGCCATCGACAGGTCGACCAGCGGCAGCATCTCGGGCCTGATCTCCCCGCAATCGAGCGGGATGCCATTTGGCGGCACCTCCACCCTTCCGGCGTCCCAGCTCACAACCTCGGCTAGCCCGGCCGGCGTCGGGCTGTTGAACAGCGCACGCACGTCAGCCTGCAGTCCTCTCCGCCGCATGCGCTCGATCAGCGTCACTGCCAGCAGCGAATGGCCCCCCAGCTCAAAGAAGTTGTCGTGCCGGCCGATCCTCTCCACCTTCAACACCTCCGACCATATCTCCGCCAGCACACTCTCCACCTCACTCTCGGGCGCGACATATCCGCGCACAGCATAGGCATCTGCTTCCGGTGCCGGCAGGGCCTTGCGGTCCAGCTTCCCATTCGGCGTCAGCGGCAACGACTCCAGTCGCACATACGCTGCCGGCACCATATGCTCAGGCAGGCTCGCCGCCAGATACATCCGCAAGACCTCCGCGCCTACTGTGTCTTCACCCATTTCCGCACCGGTGTAGTAGGCCACTAGCCGTTGATCCCCAGGACTCTCCTCCCTGGCTACCACCACCCCCTCTCGTATCCCCGGGTGCTTTTCCAACTGTGCCTCGATCTCTCCCAGTTCGATCCGGAACCCTCGCACCTTCACCTGGTAGTCATTGCGGCCCGCGAACTCAATCGTTCCATCCGGCAGCCATCTCCCAAGATCGCCAGTTCTATACATCCGACCTCCGCCCTCTCCAGCGAAGGGATCAGCCACGAATCTCTCCGCCGTCAACTCCGGCCGGTTCCGATAACCGCGCCCAACCTGCACTCCGCCAATATGGATTTCGCCAGCCACACCAACGGGTGCTGGTCGTCCTGCTTCGTCGAGAATGTATATCCGGGTGTTGGCGATCGGGCTTCCGATTGACACACTCACCTTTGACAACTCCGTGCGATACACCCCGGCGGTCACATCCACCGCTGCTTCCGTCGGTCCGTACAGGTTGTGAAGCCCTGCCCTCATTAACCGCTCTTGGAATCTTCGGGCGAGAGTGGCCTGTAGAGTCTCTCCACTGCAAATCACTCGCTCCAGGCTGGAGCACTTCCCGACCTCAAGAGGCTCAAGGAAGGCCTGCAGCATCGAGGGAACGAAATGGATAGTGCTGATTTTCTCTCGCTGGATGGTCTCGATAAGATAGGCTGGATCCTTCTGTCCTCCCGGTCGCGCCATCACCAGTCTGGCGCCGACCTGTAACGGCCAGAAGAATTCCCACACCGATACATCAAAGCTGAACGGCGTCTTCTGCAACACCGAGTCCTGCTGATCGAGCCCATATGCGCGTTGCATCCAGGCAAGTCGATTGACCACACCACGATGCTCGTTCATTGCCCCCTTTGGCATCCCGGTGGAGCCTGAGGTATAGATCACATAGGCCAGATGCTCCGGCCTGAGTCCCACACTCCTGCGTTCAGGGTTGACTTCAGGCCTGTCTGCCCACTCGGGAGTCTCCGCCCCCAGCTCAATCACCTCCAGCTCAGTTCTTACTCCGGCAAACATTCCGGCTAGACTTTCCTCTGTCAGGAGGGTCGTCGGCGTGCTGTCCTCCAACATATACCTCAATCGCTCTGGCGGATAGGTCGGATCCAGCGGCACGTATGCTCCTCCTGCTTTCAAGATCGCCAGCAGTCCCACCATCATCTCCAGCCCTCGCTCCGCGCAGATCGCCACACGGGTATCGGGTCTCACTCCCCTCTCCCTCAGGTAATGCGCTATCCGATTGGCTCGTTTATTCAACTCTTGGTATGTAAGGTAATTCATCTTCATAGACTACCGCCACTGCCTGCGGCGTCCTCTCCGCCTGTCTCTCAAACAGCTCGTGGATGCACTCTTCGCTCGGATACTCCGCTTCCGTCCGGTTCCATTCCTCCACCACCTGTCGCCGCTCCCATTCCGGCAGCACATCGATGCTTCTTATCGCCTTGCCGGGCTCTCTTTCCAGCGCTTCCACTAATCCCTCCACCGCTCTCTGCATAAAACCGCAGATCCGTCTCGGATCGATCGGAGCCTCCACCTGTGCCGTCAATACGAACTCTTCCCCCAGATCGTCTACCGACAAGGTCAGCGGATAGTTCGTCCTCTCTTCCCCGCGCAGCACCTCTATCCCTTCCCACACCCTCTCTTCCTCAACCGATCGAGTTTGCGCCAAGTTCTGACTATGGCGGTAATTCAGCAGTGCCGTGAACAACGGCGCCGGAGCCGCCACTCCGCTGCATCGCTGCGCCAGGGCCAGCGAGGCGTGCTCATGCCGCATCAGCTCTCCCAGCTGCCCGTGCGTCCTCCTTACACTCTCCTCCGCTCCCTCCTCCCCCATACCGATCCTCACCGGCAGCGTGTTGATCAACAGTCCCATCACTCGATCTGCCCCTTCTCCTCCCTGCATCCTTCCAAACAACACCGTCCCGAAGACCACATCCTCTCGCCCAGAGACTCGTCCCAGCACCTGTGCCCACGCCACGTGAAACACACTCGCAGCGCTCACTCCAAGCTTGCGTGCACGTTCTCTCACTCGCTGCGACAATCCCTCCTCTAGTTGGAGACGAGATTCTCCTATGCCTCCTCCATCGCCCTGCACGTTGAGTAGCCCGAACGGCGCCGTCGCCTCCTCGACCTCTCCCAGCAAGCGCCGGAAGTAGACCTCGTGCTCTTCACGACTCACTCCCATCCGCGCCTGCCCCACAAAGTTGCGGAACGGCTGCGGCGCCGCCAGTCGATCGCTCTCTCCCTGCAGATGCGCTCGAATCTCCTCCTGCATTACCTCCAGCGTGGTGTGATCTCCGGCCAGGTGATGCAGCAACAACAGCATCAACCATCGCCCTCTCGCCTCATCCCGCGCCAGGTACACTCGCATCAACGGCGCACGGCTCACCTCGATCCTCGTCTGTCGCGGATCGTAGCTTCGGTACAACTGTTCGGCCGGATCGCCCTTCGCCTCCTCCAGCCTCACCTCCTCCACAGGCAGACTCGCCTTCCGCCAGACCACCTGCACCGGCTCGCTCAGCCCTTCCCAGACCACCGCTGTGCGCAGAATGTCGTGCCGATCCACCACCGCCTGCAACGCGCTCACATACCTATCCAGCCTCTCCCGGCTATCGAAGCTATAGAGACACGACAGTAGGTAGGTATCTCCCTCGGAGGCCATAAGGTGATGAAAGAGAATCCCTTCCTGCAACGGCGTCAGCGGATAGATGTCCTGCACATTGGCTGCTCCTCCAGACACCACTCTCACGATCCTCTCGATCTCCGCCATCGACAGGTCGACCAGCGGCAGCATCTCGGGCCTGATCTCCCCGCAATCGAGCGGGATGCCATTTGGCGGCACCTCCACCCTTCCGGCGTCCCAGCTCACAACCTCGGCTAGCCCGGCCGGCGTCGGGCTGTTGAACAGCGCACGCACGTCAACCTGCAGTCCTCTCCGCCGCATGCGCTCGATCAGCGTCACTGCCAGCAGCGAATGGCCCCCCAGCTCAAAGAAGTTGTCGTGCCGGCCGATCCTCTCCACCTTCAACACCTCCGACCATATCTCCGCCAGCACACTCTCCACCTCACTCTCGGGCGCGACATATCCGCGCATAGCATAGGCATCTGCTTCCGGTATCGGCAGGGCCTTGCGGTCCAGCTTCCCATTCGGCGTCAGCGGCAACGACTCCAGCCGCACATACGCTGCCGGCACCATATAGTCAGGCAGGTTTGCCGCCAAATACGTCCGCAGGACCTCCGCGCCTATTGTGTCTTCACCCATTTCCGCACCGGTGTAGTAGGCCACGAGCCGTTGATCCCCAGGACTCTCCTCCCTGGCTACCACCACCGCCTCTCGTATTCCCGGGTGACTTCCCAACTGTGCCTCGATCTCTCCCAGTTCGATCCGGAACCCTCGCACCTTCACCTGGTAGTCGTTGCGGCCCACGAACTCGATTGTTCCATCCGGTAGCCATCTTCCAAGATCGCCGGTCCTATACATCCGACCTCCGCCCTCTCCAGCGAAGGAATCAGCCACGAATCTCTCCGCCGTCAACTCCGGCCGGTTCAGATAGCCCAGCGCTACTCCCGCTCCTCCGATGTACAACTCTCCCATCACTCCTATCGGCGCCGGCTCTCCACAGGCATCCAAAATGTAGACCCGTGTGTTGGCGATTGAACGACCTATTGGAATACTCCGCTCATCTTCCCTTACCTCACTGATTTCGTAGGTGGTAGCAAAGGTCGTCGTTTCGGTCGGCCCGTAACAGTGGATCAGATGTTTTGGCTCTCCATCTTTAAGCACTTGCTCGAAAGCGGCTGGATTACTCCTCTCACCACCGGTGAGCAGAAAGCGCAACCCGGCAAATATCCCTGGTTTGATCGCCGCACATTGATTAAAGACCGCTGTGGTGATGAATAGCGTCGTGACACCTTCTCGCTCAAGAATTTCCTCAAGTAGTTCTGGATCGACCAGTACGGCCTGCTCGATAACCACGATGCGCCCCCCATTGAGCAACGGCGCCCACACCTCCAACGTCGTGGCATCAAACGCCGGATTGGCCGCGAAAGCCACCGCGTCCTCAGCATTGAATTGCGCATACCCGTTGTTGATTACCACTCGCGCCACCGCTCGATGCGGTATCACCACTCCCTTCGGCTGGCCCGTCGAACCAGATGTGTACATGATGTAGGCCATTGCCCCACTATCGAGCGGCTGGTCCAGATTTTCCGCCACACCATCAATCAGCCTCTCCTCATCCAGATTGACTCTCTCTGTGGCAGGCATCTCGACCAGCTCTACACTCTCGATTGTGAGCACGATCCTGGCTCCGCTATCTCCGACAATGAATCGAATCCGCTCGCGGGGGAAGCTCGGATCGATCGGCACATAGGCAGCACCACACTTGAGAATGGCAAGTTCAGCGACCACCAGCTCAATCGAGCGCTCCAGTAGAATCACCGCTCGGCCCCCCGGTCCTAGACCTCTCTCTCTCAGGTAGTGTGCTACACGGTTAGCTCGGGCATTGAGCTCTCCATAACTCAGATGATTCCCTTCACAGACCACCGCCACTGCCTGCGGCGTCCTCTCCGCCTGTCTCTCAAACAGCTCGTGGATGCACTCTTCGCTCGGATACTCCGCTTCCGTCCGGTTCCATTCCTCCACCACCTGTCGTCGCTCCCATTCCGGCAGCACATCGATGCTTCTTATCGCCTTGCCGGGCTCTCTTTCCAGCGCTTCCACCAATCCCTCCACCGCTCTCTGCATAAAACCGCAGACCCGTCTCGGATCGATCGGAGCCTCCACCTGTGCCGTCAACACGAACTCTTCTCCCAGATCGTCCACCGACAAGGCCAGCGGATAGTTCGTCCTCTCTTCCCCGCGCAGCACCTCTATCCCTTCCCACACCCTCTCTTCCTCAACCGATCGAGTTTGCACCAAATTCTGACTATGGCGGTAATTCAGTAGTGCCGTGAACAACGGCGCCGGAGCCGCCACTCCGCTGCATCGCTGCGCCAGGGCCAGCGAGGCGTGCTCATGCCGCATCAGCTCTCCCAGCTGCCCGTGCGTCCTCCTTACACTCTCCTCCGCTCCCTCCTCCCCCATACCGATCCTCACCGGCAGCGTGTTGATCAACAGCCCCATCACTCGATCTGCCCCTTCTCCTCCCTGCATCCTCCCAAACAGCACCGTCCCGAAGACCACATCCTCTCGCCCAGAGACTCGTCCCAGCACCTGTGCCCACGCCACGTGAAACACACTCGCAGCGCTCACTCCAAGCTTGCGTGCACGTTCTCTCACTCGCTGCGACAATCCCTCCTCCAACTCCAGCCTCGCCTCCTCGATCCCGCGCCCCTCTCCTCTCACCTCCAGCAGTCCGAACGGCGCCGTCGCCTCCTCGACCTCTCCCAGCAAGCGCCGGAAGAAGACCTCGTGCTCTTCACGACTCACTCCCATCCGCGCCTGCCCCACAAAGTTGCGGAACGGCTGCGGCGCCGCCAGTCGATCGCTCTCTCCCTGCAGATGCGCTCGAATCTCCTCCTGCATCACCTCCACCGTGGTGTGATCTCCGGCCAGGTGATGCAGCAACAACAGCATCAACCATCGCCCTCTCGCCTCATCCCGCGCCAGGTACACTCGCATCAACGGCGCACGGCTCACCTCGATCCTCGTCTGTCGCGGATCGTAGCTTCGGTACAACTGTTCGGCCGGATCGCCCTTCGCCTCCTCCAGCCTCACCTCCTCCACAGGCAGACTCGCCTTCCGCCAGACCACCTGCACCGGCTCGCTCAGCCCTTCCCAGACCACCGCTGTGCGCAGAATGTCGTGCCGATCCACCACCGCCTGCAACGCGCTCACATACCTATCCAGCCTCTCCCGGCTATCGAAGCTATAGAGACACGACAGTAGGTAGGTATCTCCCTCGGAGGCCATAAGGTGATGAAAGAGAATCCCTTCCTGCAACGGCGTCAGCGGATAGATGTCCTGCACATTGGCTGCTCCTCCAGACACCACTCTCACGATCCTCTCGATCTCCGCCATCGACAGGTCGACCAGCGGCAGCATCTCGGGCCTGATCTCCCCGCAATCGAGCGGGATGCCATTTGGCGGCACCTCCACCCTTCCGGCGTCCCAGCTCACAACCTCGGCTAGCCCGGCCGGCGTCGGGCTGTTGAACAGCGCACGCACGTCAACCTGCAGTCCTCTCCGCCGCATGCGCTCGATCAGCGTCACTGCCAGCAGCGAATGGCCCCCCAGCTCAAAGAAGTTGTCGTGCCGGCCGATCCTCTCCACCTTCAACACCTCCGACCATATCTCCGCCAGCACACTCTCCACCTCACTCTCGGGCGCGACATATCCGCGCACAGCATAGGCATCTGCTTCCGGTATCGGCAGGGCCTTGCGGTCCAGCTTCCCATTCGGCGTCAGCGGCAACGACTCCAGTCGCACATACGCTGCCGGCACCATATAGTCAGGCAGGTTTGCCGCCAGATACGTCCGCAGGACCTCCGCGCCTACTGTGTCTTCACCCATTTCCGCACCGGTGTAGTAGGCCACTAGCCGTTGATTCCCAGGACTCTCCTCCCTGGCTACCACCACCCCCTCTCGTATCCCCGGGTGCCTTTCCAACTGTGCCTCGATCTCTCCCAGTTCGATCCGGAACCCTCGCACCTTCACCTGGCAGTCGTTGCGGCCCGCGAACTCAATCGTTCCATCCGGTAGCCATCTTCCAAGATCGCCAGTTCTATACATCCGACCTCCGCCCTCTCCAGCGAAGGAATCAGCCACGAATCTCTCCGCCGTCAACTCCGGCCGGTTCAGATAGCCCAGCGCTACTCCCGCTCCTCCGATGTACAGTTCTCCCATCACTCCTATCGGCGCCGGCTCCCCATCGACATTCAAAATGTAGACCCGAGTGTTGGCGATCGGACGGCCGATTGGAATACTCCGCTCATCTCTCCTTATCACACTGATTTCGTAGGTGGTAGCGAAAGTCGTCGTTTCGGTCGGTCCATACCCGTTGATCAGGTGTTTCGGCGGATTGCTGAGCAACACCCGCGCAATCACCTTCGGATCGACCACATCTCCTCCGATAATCATGTAACGCAGGTTGACAATATCTTCGCTCAATTCGTCCGCATACTGATTGAATAATCCAACGGTCAACCATAAAACATTGACCCCTTGCCGCCTCAGCATTTCCCTGAACCGTCGGGGCTCAAGCAATACCGCCTGCTCGATAACCACGATGCGGCCCCCATTGAGCAACGGCTCCCACACCTCCACGTCCTGGCATCAAACGCCGGATGGCTGCGAAAGCCACCGTGTCCTCAGCATTAATTGCACATATCCGTTGTGCTTACCATCGCGCCACCGCTCCGATGCTGTATCACCACTCCCTTCGGCTGCCCGGTGGAGCCTGAGGTGTAGATCACATAGGCCAGATGCTCCGGCCGAGTCTCACACTTCTGCGATCGGGTTGGCTTCAGGCCGGTCCGCCACACCAGAAGACTCCGCCGACAACTCAATCATCTCGATTTCCGAGTTCACTGCGGCAAACAATCCCGATCAGACTCTTTTGTGTCAGCAGAACCGATGGGGTGCTGTCTCCCAGCATGTAACTCAATCTCGCAGGCGGAAGCAGGATCCAGCGGCACATATGCTCCTCCAGCCTTCAAGATCGCCAGTTCAGCCACCACCATCTCCGGCCCTCGCTCAAGCAGATGGCTGCTCGCGCGCCCGGCCCTGACTCCCTTCTCTCTCAGGTAGTGCGCTAGACGGTTGGCTCGGGCGTTGAGCTCTCCATAACTCAGATGATTCCCTTCACAGACCACCGCCACTGCCTGCGGCGTCCTCTCCGCCTGCCTCTCAAACAGCTCGTGGATGCACTCTTCGCTCGGATACTCCGCTTCCGTCCGGTTCCATTCCTCCACCACCTGTCGCCGCTCCCATTCCGGCAGCACATCAATGCTTCTTATCGCCTTGCCGGGCTCTCTCTCCAGCGCTTCCACCAATCCCTCCACCGCTCTCTGCATAAAACCGCAGACCCGTCTCGGATCGATCGGAGCCTCCACCTGTGCAGTCAATACGAACTCTTCTCCCAGATCGTCCACCGACAAGGTCAGCGGATAGTTCGTCCTCTCTTCCCCGCGCAGCACCTCTATCCCTTCCCACGCACTCTCTTCCTCAACCGATCGAGTTTGCACCAAATTCTGACTATGGCGGTAATTCAGCAGTGCCGTGAACAACGGCGCCGGAGCCGCCACTCCGCTGCATCGCTGCGCCAGGGCCAGCGAGGCGTGCTCATGCCGCATCAGCTCTCCCAGCTGCCCGTGCGTCCTCCTTACACTCTCCTCCGCTCCCTCCTCCCCCACACCGATCCTCACCGGCAGCGTGTTGATCAACAGTCCCATCACTCGATCCGCCCCTTCTCCTCCCTGCATCCTCCCAAACAGCACCGTCCCGAAGACCACATCCTCTCGCCCAGAGGCTCGCCCCAGCACCTGTGCCCACGCCACGTGAAACACACTCGCAGCGCTCACTCCAAGCTTGCGGGCCACGCTCTCTCACTCTCTGCTACAATCCCTCCTCCAACTCCAGCCTCGCCTCCTCGATCCCTCGCCCCTCTCCTCTCACCTCCAGCAGTCCGAACGGCGCCGTCGCCTCCTCGACCTCTCCCAGCAAGCGCCGGAAGTAGACCTCGTGCTCTTCACGACTCACTCCCATCCGCGCCTGCCCCACAAAGTTGCGGAACGGCTGCGGCGCCGCCAGTCGATCGCTCTCTCCCTGCAGATGCGCTCGAATCTCCTCCTGCATTACCTCCAGCGTGGTGTGATCTCCGGCCAGGTGATGCAGCAACAACAGCATCAACCATCGCCCTCTCGCCTCATCCCGCGCCAGGTACACTCGCATCAACGGCGCACGGCTCACCTCGATCCTCGTCTGTCGCGGATCGTAGCTTCGGTACAACTGTTCGGCCGGATCGCCCTTCGCCTCCTCCAGCCTCACCTCCTCCACAGGCAGACTCGCCTTCCGCCAGACCACCTGCACCGGCTCGCTCAGCCCTTCCCAGACCACCGCTGTGCGCAGAATGTCGTGCCGATCCACCACCGCCTGCAACGCGCTCACATACCTATCCAGCCTCTCCCGGCTATCGAAGCTATAGAGACACGACAGTAGGTAGGTATCTCCCTCGGAGGCCATAAGGTGATGAAAGAGAATCCCTTCCTGCAACGGCGTCAGCGGATAGATGTCCTGCACATTGGCTGCTCCTCCAGACACCACTCTCACGATCCTCTCGATCTCCGCCATCGACAGGTCGACCAGCGGCAGCATCTCGGGCCTGATCTCCCCGCAATCGAGCGGGATGCCATTTGGCGGCACCTCCACCCTTCCGGCGTCCCAGCTCACAACCTCGGCTAGCCCGGCCGGCGTCGGGCTGTTGAACAGCGCACGCACGTCAACCTGCAGTCCTCTCCGCCGCATGCGCTCGATCAGCGTCACTGCCAGCAGCGAATGGCCCCCCAGCTCAAAGAAGTTGTCGTGCCGGCCGATCCTCTCCACCTTCAACACCTCCGACCATATCTCCGCCAGCACACTCTCCACCTCACTCTCGGG